>NZ_CP151970.1:0-3758626 GCF_038593175.1 Bacillus sp. FSL K6-1006 | reverse complement strand
AAGGCTTCTCCCCCCTCCTTTTCTTTTTAAAATGACCAGTATCAAACTGTTATAGAACACGAAAAAGAGCAAATGGTCATCACCATTCGTGCACATACATTGTTGAAAACAATTAATATAGTAGAAAAACGTCTTTTCGACAAATTACACAAGCTGTGGATAAACAATTCAACAGGCTGTGTAATAACTTTCCACAGGTTATCCACAAATTGTGGATAATATAAAAGGGCCAGATAAGTAATTAAGAGTTAAAACACAAATATAATATCAAAATAAACAAGATGGTGCAATGGGTGTCACAAACTTATCCACACACTTTACATCCTGTTGAAAAATAATTATCCACATCGGTTATTTGTGTGAAAAAAATGTCGATAATGGGTGTGGATAGTCTAAATATGCCGGAAAAATATCCACATTCTTGTTTTAAAGGTCTTTTAGGAGGAAAAAGAGAATAAAATGTTGGAAACTAAAAAAGAAGGTTTCTTCGTTTGATAATTTATGTTATGCTTATAAGGTTGATAATAAGAGTTTTATCATTGATATTGACAATCGATGGGTTACACAAATATAATGAGTTAGACTGTCTTAAACAGCTATTCCTCAGGGAGGTGTCATAAATGAAAAGAACGTTTCAACCAAATAACCGTAAGCGTAGTAAAGTTCATGGCTTCCGCAGCCGTATGAGTACTAAAAACGGACGTCTAGTTTTAAAGCGACGCCGCAGCAAAGGTAGAAAAAAATTATCAGCTTAGGCCACTGAATAATGTCAGTGGTCTTTTTTACATAAAATCGTAAATGAACTGTCAGTTTTTATCGGAGTGGAAGAAAACATGAAGAAGCGAAACAGGCTAAAAAAAAATGAAGAGTTTCAAAAGGTGTTCAAAAAAGGTCAATCAATGGCAAATCGCCAATTCGTTATTTACCAGCTGGATCAGCCAAATCAAGTTGAACTGCGTCTAGGATTGTCTGTCAGTAAGAAGATTGGTAATGCAGTGATTAGAAACCGAATTAAACGTCTGATCCGTCAGGTGTTTTTAGAGGAAGGCCATAAGTTAAAGCAAGAAAAAGACTACATTGTCATTGCACGAAAACCAGCGAGTGAATTGACCTTTGAAGAAACAAAGAAGTCTCTCCAACATTTATTTAGAAAATCCGCTGTTTATCAACAACAACCGAAAAAGTCTTCGTAATAGAAACTTTCGTTGAATCAATTTTTAAAAGCGCTTCCTTCATCTAGTGAATTAAAATGAAACCACCACTTTGCAAAGAAAAAATGTTACCATACTGATTAGGTGAGTCACTTTCTTAATCAATTCCAACTTAAATAAAGTTTGAAGTAATGGGAGGAATCTTGTTGAAAAGGCGATTATTACTAATATTTAGCTTGATTGGCGTATTGGTTTTATTGGCAGGATGTACACAGATCAATGAACCAATTACATCAGATAGTAAGGGATTCTGGAATTCTTATATTGTTTACCCGCTATCTCAATTAATCACGTACATGGCAAACTTAACTGGTGAAAACTATGGTGTAGCGATTATTATTGTAACACTGTTAATTCGCTTGCTTATTTTACCATTAATGATTAAACAGTTAAGAAGTACAAAAGCGATGCAAGCATTACAGCCTGAATTGAAAAAGCTTCGTGAAAAATATAGCTCTAAAGATCAAAAAACACAGCAGCAGCTTCAGCAGGAAACAATGGCCCTTTTTCAAAAAAATGGCGTCAATCCATTAGCAGGCTGTTTCCCAATTTTAATTCAAATGCCAATCCTTATTGGTTTCTATCATGCAATTATGAGAACAGCAGAAATTAAAAAGCATACATTCTTATGGTTTGACTTAGGCAGCCCAGATCCATTGTTCCTATTACCGATTATTGCGGGTGTAGCTACTTTCATTCAGCAAAAGCTGATGATGGCTGGAAATCCTTCGGACAACCCTCAAATGGCTATCATGCTATGGGTGATGCCGATTATGATCGTTGTGTTTGCAATTAGTTTCCCAGCAGCACTTTCATTGTACTGGGTTGTAGGTAACATTTTCATGATCATTCAAACATTGGTGATTAAAACACCTCAAGTAAAAGTTGATACAAAAGAAAAAGCTGGCGGGAATAAAAAATGAAGGAAATAACTGCTGTCGGTCGCACAATCGAAGAAGCAGTAGATTCCGGACTTAAACAAATTCAGCTACTACAAGAAGAAGTAGAAATCACAATAGTAGATGAAGGAAATAAAGGGTTTTTAGGATTATTTGGTAAAAGACAAGCTGTGGTCAAGTTAGTAGAAAAGATAAATGCATTTAAATTAGCTACACAGTATTTGGATAAAATTGTTAAGTCTATTGATCCTAAAGCAAAGATTATTTCCAAACAGGAACCGAAAAACATTTCTTACCACATTGATGGAGATAAAACGTCATTAATGATTGGAAAAAGAGGCCAGACATTGTACTCTTTAGAAACGTTGGTACAGCTAGTGTTTAATCGTTATTCTGATCAGTATCATCATATAACAATTGATATTGGCGATTATAGGAAGAAACGACAAGAAGCACTTGAACAATATGCAGTCAAAACAGCAAATCGGGTTTTAAAAACGAAGAGAAAGGTTCATTTAGAACCAATGCCTTCGAATGAACGAAAAATTGTTCATGATGCGATTGCTGCATTCTCTAAAGAACTTGCAACGGCATCTGAAGATACAGGCAGCAAACGTCATGTTGTGGTGCTGTATAAAAAATAGCAGAAAGGCTAAGATTCAGCAAAGCTGGATTTTAGTCTTTTTTTATTGAAAAATTGCTTTTTATAGAGGATTCATCCTTTATTTCTAAAAAATGAGTGTGTGATATGAGTGCAAAACGCCAATTTAACAAGTAAGTATAGGGGTCAGGGCGTTTAAATTTATTGGATTTAGGTGTAAGATGTGAAGACAAGTTTCAAACGTCGTTATTCACATGTGGATAAGTTAAGTGTTAAAATAGATAAGATGCAAAGCTGTGGATAATTAGATATGGGAACTTTCACTTCGCTTTCATTTATGATATCTTTAAATTTTGGATTAAGCGTTTTTGATATAGAGATGGACAATGTCCATTTAATAGATAACAGACTGTTTATTAAGTAGAGAAAGAGGTGAATGAGTGATGGATACAATTGCAGCAATTTCTACACCGATGGGTGAAGGAGCAATTGCGATTATTCGTTTAAGCGGGCCTGATGCGGTACAGATTGCTGATCGGATGTATAAAGGTCCTAAGGAGAAAAAACTTGTATCGGTGGATTCACATACGATTCATTATGGTCATATTGTGGATTCTAGCACTGAGCAAGTAATAGAAGAGGTCATGGTGTCAGTATTAAGAGCGCCAAAAACATTTACGAGAGAAGACGTTATTGAGATTAACTGCCATGGCGGGATTGTAACGGTCAATAAAGTACTGCAGCTTGCTTTAAGAGAAGGAGCGAGATTAGCGGAGCCAGGTGAGTTTACAAAACGAGCTTTCTTAAATGGAAGAATTGATCTTTCGCAGGCTGAAGCGGTAATGGATTTAATTCGCGCAAAGACAGATCGTGCGATGAATGTAGCGATTACTCAAATGGAGGGACGCCTCTCAGGTTTGATTAAACGACTTCGCGGCGAGATATTGGAAACACTGGCCCATGTTGAAGTCAATATTGACTATCCTGAGTATGACGATGTTGAAGAAATGACGCATCGGGTTTTAGTTGAAAAGGCAACATCAGTGAAAAAGGAAATTGAGTCACTGCTAACGACTTCTCAGCAGGGGAAAATACTTCGCGAGGGCTTATCCACTGTCATTATTGGAAGACCGAATGTTGGGAAGTCTTCCTTGTTGAATAGTCTTGTACAGGAAACAAAAGCGATTGTAACGGATATTCCTGGAACAACGAGAGATGTCATTGAGGAATATGTAAATGTTAGAGGTGTACCGCTTCGATTAGTCGATACTGCGGGTATACGTGAGACGGAGGACATTGTTGAGCGTATAGGGGTTGAACGATCTAGACAGGTCTTAAAAGAAGCTGACCTGATTTTACTTGTGCTCAATTATAGCGAGGAATTGTCAGAAGAGGATATCAAACTTTTTGAGGCCGTCTCAGGCATGGATATCATCGTAATCGTGAATAAGACAGATCTTGAGCCTAAGCTTGATATTGAAAAGGTCAAGCAGTTAGCGAAGGATCGTCCGGTGGTTACTACATCATTATTACAAGAAAAAGGGATTGATGAGCTTGAAATCGCGATTCAATCACTATTCTTCACGGGTTCAATTGAAAGTGGAGATTTAACGTATGTAAGTAATACAAGGCATATTGCTCTTCTTCAGGCAGCAAAACAATCCATTGAGGATGCTCTTGAAGGAATTGAAATGGACGTACCGATCGATATAGTTCAAATAGATTTAACACGCTGCTGGGAACAGTTAGGTGAAATTATTGGAGATGCTGTTCATGAAAGCTTGATTGATCAGTTATTCTCTCAATTCTGTTTAGGAAAGTAAAGGGAGGAACATAAGAAATGGGTTATGAAGCTGGCAATTATGACGTAATCGTCGTGGGTGCCGGTCATGCTGGAGTTGAGGCTGCTCTTGCTTCTGCAAGACAGGGCGCCAAAACACTTGTATTGACTATCAACCTCGATATGGTTGCTTTTATGCCATGTAATCCGTCCGTAGGCGGCCCCGCAAAAGGGATTGTCGTCAGAGAAATTGATGCTCTAGGCGGAGAAATGGCACGAAATATAGATAAGACGCATATTCAAATGCGCATGCTGAATACGGGGAAAGGACCTGCTGTCCGTGCGTTAAGAGCGCAAGCAGATAAGTTCCAATATCAGCATGAAATGAAAAAAACAATGGAAAATGAACCAAACCTGACAATGCTGCAAGGTATGGTAGATCATTTAATTGTAGAAGATGATGAATGTAAGGGTGTTGTTACTCAAACAGGGGCGAACTATCGTGCGAAGTCTGTTGTTTTAACGACAGGGACTTTCTTAAAAGGCCGCATCATTTTAGGAGACCTTTCGTATTCAAGCGGTCCAAATAACCAGCAGCCTTCTATTAAATTATCTGATCATTTAGCAGAACTAGGATTCGATTTGGTTCGCTTTAAAACAGGAACACCTCCTCGAGTGAATAGCCACTCGATTGATTATAGTAAAACAGAAATTCAACCAGGTGATGATGTCCCGCGGGCGTTCTCCTATGAAACGGTTGAATATATTACTGACCAGCTGCCATGCTGGTTAACGTACACGAGTTTAGAGACTCATCAAATTATTGATGAAAATCTACACCGTTCTCCAATGTATTCAGGTATGATTAAAGGAACTGGTCCTAGATACTGCCCGTCCATTGAAGATAAAGTGGTTCGTTTCAATGATAAACCGAGACATCAAATTTTCTTAGAGCCAGAAGGTCGTAATACGCAGGAAGTTTATGTTCAAGGATTGTCTACAAGTCTTCCGGAGGATGTACAGCAGCGCATGCTTTCAACTATCCCAGGACTCGAGAATGTTCAAATGATGAGAGCGGGTTATGCCATCGAGTATGATGCGATTGTGCCTACTCAGTTGTGGCCTACACTTGAGACGAAGAAAATTTCTGGATTATATACAGCCGGCCAAATTAATGGTACGTCTGGTTATGAGGAAGCAGCAGGTCAAGGGATTATGGCAGGTATTAATGCAGGAAGAAAAGCATTAGGTAAAGAAGAAGTCATTTTAAGCCGATCTGATGCATATATCGGTGTCCTCATCGATGACCTTGTCACAAAAGGAACAAATGAACCATACCGTCTCTTGACATCACGTGCTGAGTATCGTCTCCTTCTCCGTCATGACAATGCTGATTTAAGATTAACTGAACTTGGCTATCAAATTGGATTAATTTCTGAAGAAAGATTCCAAGCATTCCAGCAGAAAAAAGAAGCCATTGAAGCAGAGAAAAAACGTTTATATTCTGTGATCATTAAACCTACAGCAGAGACTCAAGAATTTATTCGTTCACTCGGTGGAAGTGAGTTGAAGGACGGCATTCGTGCAAGTGATTTGATGAAACGTCCAGAAATGAATTATGAAACTGTTGTGAAATTAGCTCCTGCGGAAACACAGCTTCCTTCTGATGTGTGTGAGCAGGTAGAGATTCAAATTAAATACGAAGGTTATATTGAAAAGTCACTCCAGCAAGTTGAAAAACTGAAAAAGATGGAGAACAAAAAGATTCCTGATCGTATTGATTATGATGCCATCAAAGGGATTGCAACTGAAGCGAAACAAAAGCTGAAAGAAGTCCGACCGCTTTCTGTTGCACAGGCTTCTCGTATTTCAGGCGTTAACCCTGCTGATATTTCTATCCTTTTAGTATATTTAGAGCAGGGGCGTATTGCGAAGATAGCAGAATAGAAAGGATGTCGGCATGAACATTAAACAATTTACAGCAGCACTAGAGGAGAAAGGGATCACTCTTTCTCCTGTGCAGCTTGAACAATTTGAAACCTACTTCCGCATGCTTGTAGAATGGAACGAGAAAATGAATTTAACGTCCATTACTGAAAAGGAAGAAGTGTATTTAAAGCATTTTTATGATTCAATATCAGCAGCATTTTTTATTGATTTTCACAAAGTGACGACGATTTGTGATATTGGAGCTGGTGCTGGTTTTCCAAGCATTCCTCTTAAGATTTGTTTCCCTCATCTACATGTGACCATTGTTGATTCTCTTCAGAAACGAATTACGTTTCTCAATGAGTTAGCAAAAGGATTAAACTTACAAGATACTACTTTTTATCATGATCGTGCGGAAACGTTTGGACAACGTAAGGAAAAGCGTGAAAGCTATGATCTTGTCACTGCTAGAGCAGTTGCACGTTTATCCGTCTTGAGCGAACTATGTCTGCCTCTAGTGAAAAAGGAAGGATTGTTTGTTGCCTTAAAAGCATCTGCCGCTGATGAAGAAATGCAAGCAGGGAAAAAAGCTGTCACAGTCCTCGGAGGAGAGGTTGTTGAAAAGCATTCCTTTGTTCTTCCTTTAGAAGAAAGCGAACGGAACATCATTGTCATTGAAAAGAAAAAGCAAACACCAAAAAAATATCCTAGAAAACCAGGAACACCTAATAAATCACCAATAGAAGGTTGATCATGTAAAAGGTCGGTTTTTCTTCAATATTTATGATTTTACAGAAGGAAAAAACATGAGAAAATAGAATTATAAAAAGGTAGTTTTTAAAGGTGGTGTAGGTTCATGAAGCATTCACTCTCACGCTTCTTCGGGCTTGGAGACAAAGAACATCCTGAGCGTGAAACCGAAATAGAGGCAGAGATTGCTGAGCATGATACATTAAAGGAAGAGATACAGGAGCTCCCGGTCGACACAATTATGCCAAACCGTTTTCAGCCACGCACCATTTTTTCAGAAGAAAAGATACAAGAGCTGGCCACGACGATTCATACCCATGGCATTATCCAACCGATTGTTGTTAGACCAACAGAAGAAGAAGGAAAATATGAACTGATCGCCGGCGAAAGACGTTGGAGAGCGGTACAGACTCTTCAATGGGAGAAAATCCCCGCTATTATAAAAGATTTTACTGATACGGAAACGGCATCTGTGGCATTGATTGAAAATTTGCAAAGAGAAGAGCTGTCTTCTATTGAAGAGGCTCATGCTTATGCACGTCTTTTAGAGCTTCATGATTTAACACAAGAGGCGCTTGCTCAGCGTTTAGGCAAGGGACAATCAACTGTTGCTAACAAATTAAGACTTTTAAAGTTGCCTGAAGAGGTACAACAAGCCATTTTAGAGAAAAAAATCTCTGAAAGGCATGCACGTTCACTTGTGCCCCTAAAGCTTCCAGAATTACAAATCGCGCTATTGCAGGAAATCATCGAAAAGCAGTTGAATGTGAAACAGACTGAAGAGCGTGTAGTGAAGATGCTTGAACAAAAAACGGATCGCAAACCGAAGCCAAAACGTAAGGCGTTTAGTCGTGATACACGAATTGCGATGAATACCATTCGTCAGTCTCTCCACATGGTAGAAGACAGCGGACTTAAAATAAATACCGAGGAAGAAGAGTTTGAGGAATATATCCAATTAACGATTCGAATTCCTAAATAGAAATAAGCTGATGAGCGCCACTCGTCAGCTTTTTTTGTTTGTCTTATTTCCTGCACACACCATATTTACATAATATTTATAAATTGGTAAAATATGATTTTCATAGTATAAAGGAGGTGACAACTACTGATGAAAATGAAGAAGACTATTTTCGCCATTATTTGCTATTTACTTATTTCTTTTTCTGTTTTTCCAAATGAAGCGACAATATACGCTGTGAAATCGCCAACGGCTCATGCGGATGAAGGCCTGATGACCAACAGAGAATTGAACGTTTTGAAGAAGCAAGGTGTTGTTTCTAAAGATGTGACTGTACAGCAATTTAATCAAGAGTATGCGTCTTCCGACGATTCGATCGACTTGATTACAGCTGACGATGATTTGAAGAACTATGGTTTACGACAAAATAAGCATGATGAGCTGGTGACGGATGAAAAGCCGCACACCCTCAAGCAACTTTTAGGAAAGCCGTATCCTGGTACCGATATTATCCCTAAAAAAGGAGATATCTTGGTGACAACCACTGATGCTGTGAAGGGTTTGGTTGGACATGCAGGTATCGTCATTAATGAGAAAAGCTATGCTTCTATTCCAGGGTTTCGAAAGCATCCTCAACTTGATTCCATTCATAACTGGTTTCGCTATAGTGCCAATACAAAGGTAATTCGGATTAATCAAGAGGAGAAGGCAGATTTAGCAGGGGAATGGGCACACGATTATGTGAAAGATCATCCGAAGGCTCGCTACTCCATCACCATGTCAATTCAATCATTGGACCCGACTTATTGTTCAAAGATCGTGTGGCAGGCCTATGGCAAAACAGGGGACGCTTTGGGACATGCGACTTTTACCATTAAGACACCCTATGGATTTTTAAAAAAGAAAAGCTATAAAACAGTAACTCCTAAGGTCATTGTCAGTGAAGGCCGTAAAATAGGTGAATTATACTTTTAATATGTGACCCTCACTTTTGATAGAAGTGAGGGTTTTGATGCATGTCTATTTCTTAAAAAAGATATATCAATATACTTTTTAGATGTGTTATCATTCGTTCTTTTATGTACGAAAAGGCACATTCACCGACGAATTTATAATAGGGAAACAAAAAAAGCAAACGTTTCATACTTTTTTTGATAGAATAGGAAGTATGAATGATTGAGAAACTTGTTAAGTTGAAAGTGGGTGACATCGTGGGGAAAATCATAGCGATTACCAACCAGAAGGGCGGCGTCGGGAAGACGACAACTTCTGTTAATTTGGGTGCGTGTTTAGCATACATAGGCAAACGAGTGTTGTTAGTTGATATTGATCCGCAGGGCAATGCCACGAGTGGTATTGGGATTGAGAAGGCCGACGTAGAGAAGTGTGTGTACGATATTTTAGTTGATGATGCAGATGTTCTTGATGTGATTAAGACGACAGAGGTCGAAAATCTTGATGTCATTCCTGCGACGATACAGCTTGCAGGGGCTGAAATAGAGCTTGTGCCTACAATCTCACGTGAAGTGAGGCTGAAGAGAGCACTTGAATCTGTTAAGCAGAATTATGATTATATGATTATTGACTGCCCGCCATCACTTGGACTGCTGACGATTAATGCGTTAACTGCATCCGATTCCGTTTTAATACCAGTTCAGTGCGAATATTATGCGCTTGAAGGATTGAGCCAATTGTTAAACACAGTTCGTCTCGTGCAGAAACATCTAAATACCGATCTTGCCATTGAAGGTGTCTTGCTGACAATGCTTGATGCCCGAACAAATCTTGGGATTCAGGTTATCGAAGAAGTGAAGAAGTACTTTAGAGATAAAGTCTATCAAACCGTCATTCCGAGAAATGTGAGGCTGAGTGAAGCGCCAAGTCATGGAAAGCCGATTATCTTGTATGATCCACGTTCAAGAGGTGCAGATGTCTATTTAGACTTAGCAAAGGAAGTGGATGCGAATGGCTAAAGGTCTTGGAAAGGGTATTAATGCACTATTTAACAACGTAGACTCAAATGAAGAAACGGTTGAAGAAATTAAATTAAAGGATTTGCGTCCGAATCCTTATCAGCCAAGGAAAACGTTTGATGATGATGCATTGTCTGATCTGAAAGAATCCATTCAGCAGCACGGTGTTTTACAGCCGATCATTGTTCGTAAATCGATTAAAGGATATGACATAGTAGCAGGAGAACGTCGTTTTCGCGCAGCACAACAAGCTGGTCTGACAACAATTCCTGCAATCGTTCGAGAGTTTTCAGAAACGCTGATGAGAGAAATTGCCCTTTTAGAAAACCTGCAGCGTGAGGATCTCTCTCCACTAGAGGAAGCGGAAGCGTATGCTTCCTTGCTGGATCATCTAAGTGTGACGCAAGAGGAATTAGCGAAGCGATTAGGGAAAAGCAGACCGCATATTGCGAACCATCTCCGTCTGTTGACTTTACCGGATGAGATCCAAAAGCTGATTGCAAATGGAACGTTATCAATGGGACATGGCCGGACATTGCTTAGCTTAAAGAACAAAAAGAAGCTGGCGCCTTTGGTAAAGAAAATCGTGGATGAGGGGTTAAACGTACGACAGGTTGAGAAACTTGTTCAGCAGTTAAACGAAAATGTTCCACGTGAAACAAAGAAAAAAGAAGCACCAAAGGATCGAGTGTTGAAAGAAAGAGAGTCTTTCTTACAAAACTACTTTGGTACTTCAGTGACGATCAAGAAACAGAAGAAAAAAGGTAAAATTGAGATTGAATTCCTCTCAAATGAAGATTTAGACAGAATCCTTGAATTGCTTTCTACGAGGGAATCATCAGAGTGACCATCTTGATATGAGATGGTCTTTTTTATATTCTTCCAGTGATATTTTGAATAGGGGTGAAGAGAGACCGGCTTTTTTCTCTCGTCCAATCCATTTGGTCAATGTGAGATAGACTTTCAGAAAGTGTATTGGCCATAGACATGACAAGATGAAGACGTGTGTTTTGGAGGACGAAGTATTCCATGAAACCACTCACATTGACGATCCCATTAATATGAATATCTCCTACCTCTGGAAGCTCTTTTTGCACACCAGCTCCAGGCTTTAACGGTCCATCTCCAATTTGGAAAGAACCGACACTTTTCACTCTTCCTAAACAGGCATCAACCGCTACAATAAACGGGTGTTTATGAGCTTGTTCAATTTCAGCGAGTTTTTCTTTTAAATTGACCGCATGCACTGGGTCAGAGAGTGTTCCATATACATGAAGCTTTTTCAAATCCAGACCTGAAAGCTTTGAACCAACAAGTGGACCTAGAGAGTCGCCAGTTGAGCGGTCTGTACCAATACAAACGATGGCAACGGGTCTTTTTCCTGCTTTCTGAAGATGCGAGAATAAAATACTTTTAAGCTGTTGAATGGCGTTTGTATCCGTATGGGACACGTATTCTTTTACCCTATTTCTAAAAAAAAGACCGTTCTTGCTATTCATAGGTCTCACTTCCTTGTCATAGTAGTTAGTAACAGTATACGGAAACAAGCTTAATTCTATACCTATGAGGTGATGATTGTGTGGAAGGCTGGTTCAAGGTGGACGCTTTTAATTTTAGGAAGCTTAATAGGTGCGGGATATGCTTCCGGCCAGGAAATTTGGCAGTTTTTTGGCATTGATAGCGGACTAGCCATTCTACTGTTTACATTGATGTTTATGCTGTCTACCTATGTGGTGTTAAAAATCAGTTATGAGGTGCGTGCAGATCACTTTGTGCCAGTGCTGGAACGGCTTGTCGGTCCATGGCTGGCTAAGGTGTATGACGTGTTAATTGTCCTTTATTTATTCACGACAACGACGGTCATGATTGCTGGCGGCGGGGTGACGCTTGAGATGTATCATGTGCCTTTTTGGGTTGGCATCGGCGCGTTCTGTTTGTTTTCATTTATGATTTTTTTCTGGGATGTGAAAGGGCTCTTATCTGTGAATGCTTTCATTATACCAATTTTGGTGGCGGGGCTCATCTATGCGTTTGTTTTTTATTATATGAACCATGATCATATGTGGAGGATTGATTTTGGGCAGCAGTACAATTGGCCTGCCAGCATTGTCTTTGCTTCTTTGAACATATTATCTGTTGTGGCAGTGCTGTCTTCGGTTGGGAAAGAAATGAAGGGGCTTGGGGAAGCCAAAGTGGCGAGTATATTAAGCGGTCTTATTTTTGGTGTCATCTCGTATGTGTATAACGAAATACTGGTTGATATTTCGGGAAGTCTTTCATCAGAGGGAATTCCTTTGTTTACAGTATTAGAAGGGGCGCCGACTTCTTTGTTTGTGTTTATGACCGTTGTCCTTTGTCTAGCAATTTATACGACGACGGCAGCAGGTTTATTTGGATTATCCAGCCGGATGCTTTCTTTTGTACGAATGCCCCGCTGGCTGGTTGTCTTGGTGATGCTTCTTTTGATGGCACCTTTAACATCTCTTGGATTTGCTGATTTGATTGCTTTCTTGTATCCAATTTATAGTTTGTTGAATCTGTATTTGCTCGTCTGTTTAATGCTGTATCCGATTTTAAGTAAAAAGATATTTTCTCGTTCTAAAAATTATATTGATAAAACAAAATAAGCACCTCTCTTTTTTAGAGCTGTGCTTATTTGATCTGAATTGAATCAATAGCTTCTTTGATATCATCATAGACAGGCATTTGCTTGAGACGCTGGAGGCGATCCTCTAATTCTGAAATGGCCTGTCCCTTTAAATGCTGGGAAATGTGTTGTTTGACAATGGTCGTCTGGTTTATCATGTCTTCTGTTTTAGCCAATTGATACTCCAAGTGCACGCGAGTATTTGCTAATTCGTCGTGCAGCCGCATTTTGAGCAGCCGTTTTAGATCCTTTCGCTGTCCTTCTCT
Organism: Bacillus sp. FSL K6-1006; assembly: GCF_038593175.1. NCBI lineage: Bacteria > Bacillati > Bacillota > Bacilli > Caryophanales > Bacillaceae > Bacillus > Bacillus sp. FSL K6-1006. The sequence continues at coordinate 3,745,609 of NZ_CP151970.1, read as the reverse complement.
TCGCATGGCCTGAATGGCGGCCATTTCTTCTGGAGACTGTGTTTGTGTATTTGGTGCCGATTGATTTTCGAATACAGACATGGAGCGGCGGGCACTCACATTTTGCAAGAAACGCTGGGCGTCACTAGGAGGCTTATTTTGATTGATCATGCGATGACTCCTTTCTTAATGAATACCCATTTGCATCGCAAGGCGTCTATCTGCCTTGGCGTAGTCATCACCCATTGTATACATATGTCTTGAAAGAGCAGAAAGCTCTTGTTCGTAATCCCTCAGGGTGTACAAGGCATTCAGCTGTTTTTCGTGTGAATAAAAGGAGGAATGCGACTGTTCCATCCTCACTTCGTCTACCAGTGCTTCCACATCACTATGACTTAATAAATCATAGTGGCCAAAGCCTACGAGTCCTTTAAGCTCTTGTTTTACATGATGGACGGCGTCTTTTACACTTTCATCAATTCCATCGATTTTTTCAAATACAGTGTGCACTTCATGTTCAATAATGCTTTGCAGATCATAGGATGAATTTTTTAGTAAATGGGATTTTATGATAATTTCAAGTCCGTTTTGTGCATATGCACGTCCAGAATGAATTTCTTGCAGCAGCATGGCTGTAAAACTTGTATTATGATCAAGCTGTTCATCTAAAATACGGGCGGATCCATTCGGATGGAATGAATATCCATTTGCTTTGAATTCTCCTGAAATGAGAGCTAAAAAAGCATTTGTATCAAAGGATTCGTTCCATTCTATATTCATAGATGCAAAAGCTGATTTTAAAAAGGTGTCAATTTCCCTTTTTTTGTATTTAACGGATTCTTGGACTGAGTCTTGCTGCCGTGGCGGTACGGTGTACTTGACTTGCCCAACTCCTTGATCATGGCGATTGAGTAAACCGACGTAATGACTAGGCTGAATATATTCAATCAACATGCGTGTATATTGACCTTGCTGCGCCTTTTGCTGAATCGAAGGCGACAGGCTGCTCCATATATTTGGGCTGTCAAAGGTGACGGCTTTTTTGACAGCTGGCTGTTCTGTTGCAACATAAGCACAAACAGCACCGGCAAGTGCTTGTCCAGTGAGATGGATACCTGCATTCGGATGCTTCTGACAGACTTTCTCTATGTATTCCTTCCCTTTAAAAAAGACATGGTCTTGATTGCCATCAAGGGACTTTCTTTCAATTGGATAGGCATAGTCTGTTTTGAGTAATGACTGTGCCGCGTTGTGTACATCTTGCTTAGATGTCACCGTCATTTGGTTTGGCAGTGGACAGTGAAAAGCGACGATGAATTCATCTGATTGTTCTGGCTGCATTGTTAAACCATATATTTTATGGTCGATCTTTAGAAAATCGTGGACAGTGAGTGTTTGCTGACCTATTTCTATCGTATGGTGCTGCTGGTAATTGTCGATATTTCCAGCATGATCGGATATGATTTTATATTCTTTATCAGTTAATCTATCCTTTCGATTGACCATCGTACCTGCTCCCTCACATAACATTTATGCAGATATCATAAATCAAAAAATATGGAAAAACCACCGCGTTCTACCAATAAAAACCTTTTGACCTACAGTGTTTGTGACAATATTGAAAAAAAACGGAGTTTAAGTAACTATTGGTCACAAATAAAATGATCTAAAAGAAGGGTTTTTTCTCTAAAAAAGAATAGGATGAACGATTGAAAGAGACTCTTTGTTTTGTGCATTGCCCTTCATCGCCGTTTTTTTGTACAATAGATTCAATGAAGTGAGCAAGGAGAGGTGAAGGCTGATGGCAGACAAAGCGTTTGGGTTACATGATGTTGTAGAAATGAAAAAGCCCCATCCATGTGGTGCCAATCGGTGGAAGGTCATTCGTTTGGGCATGGATATCCGTATTAAATGTGAAGGCTGCGGACACAGCGTGATGATCCCAAGAAGAGATTTTGAACGAAAAATGAAGAAAATTCTCGTCAAGCATGAGGAGCCAACTGCTTAAGTAGGCCTCATGCTTTTTTCATTAAATTTGTCTTTTCTACAGTAAAGCCAGGTGCAATTTCTCGTTTTGAAGCATTGATTTATTCTTTTTGACGATGTTTCTTCTATTGAAAATGCATGGTGGTTAGCTTGTCTTTTCATGTAAACCTACTTATAATTGCTCTAGGTTCATATTACGCAGTATAACGAGCACGTTTGATATAGAGGAGATGAAAGAATGGCTTTAACAGCTGGTATTGTTGGCTTACCTAACGTCGGGAAGTCAACGCTATTTAATGCAATTACACAGGCTGGAGCGGAGTCTGCTAACTATCCGTTTTGTACCATTGATCCAAACGTCGGAATTGTAGAAGTTCCTGACGAGCGTTTACAAAAGCTAACAGAATTGGTGCAGCCGAAAAAGACAGTTCCCACTGCTTTCGAATTCACTGATATTGCGGGTATTGTCAAAGGTGCATCTAAAGGTGAAGGTTTAGGGAATAAATTCCTTTCTCATATTCGTCAAGTAGATGCGATTTGTCACGTGGTCAGAGCTTTTGCAGACGATAACATTACACACGTAGCTGGTAAGGTTGATCCTGTAGCAGATATTGAAACGATTAATCTAGAATTAATTTTGGCTGATTTAGAAACAGTTGAAAAGCGTTTAGCTCGTGTGAGTAAGCTCGCAAAACAAAAGGACAAGGAAGCAGTAGCTGAATTTGAGATTTTGTCGAAGCTAATGAACGCATTTGAAGCTGGGAAATCGGCAAGATCTGTAGAATTTACAGATGAACAGCAAAAGCTTGTGAAACAGCTTCATTTACTCACATCTAAACCAGTTCTTTATGTAGCAAATGTGAGTGAGGATGAAGTAGCGGATCATGAGGGCAACGAATATGTGCAGCAAATCCGTGAGTTTGCTTCTGGTGAAAACGCTGAAGTCATCGTCGTTTGTGCAAAGATCGAGTCTGAAATTGCAGAGCTTGAAGGAGAAGAGAAGCAAATGTTCCTTGAAGAGCTTGGTATTAATGAGTCAGGGCTTGATCAGCTAATTAGAGCATCTTATTCACTTCTAGGATTAGCTACGTATTTCACAGCAGGTGAGCAAGAGGTACGTGCTTGGACATTTAAAAAAGGAATGAAAGCGCCAGAATGTGCTGGAATCATCCACACAGACTTTGAGCGTGGATTTATTCGTGCTGAAACGGTTGCGTATGAGGATTTACTAGCTGGCGGAAGCATGTCTGCTGCTAAAGAAGCAGGAAAAGTTCGTCTAGAAGGCAAAGAATATGTAGTGAAAGATGGAGACGTCATTCATTTCCGTTTTAATGTATAGGTTCTTGTCATAGGCCAAGTGATTTGTTATAATATACAATTGTGAGTAATATAATTTATTGCTCCTTGCCCGTTTAGGGCCGCTTAGACCAAAAGGAGGTGCAATCAGATGAGAAAGTACGAAGTTATGTACATCATCCGCCCAACAGTTGACGATGAGGCTAAAAAAGCAGTTATCGAGCGTTTCAATAACGTGTTAACTTCTAACGGTGCGGAGATCACTGGAACAAAGGATTGGGGTAAACGTCGTCTTGCATACGAAATCAATGATTTCCGTGACGGTTTCTACCAAATCGTAAACGTTCAATCTGACGCTGCAGCAGTTCAAGAATTTGACCGCTTAGCTAAGATCAGTGACGATATCATTCGACACATTGTTGTTAAAGAAGAAGTATAAATCATTGAAATATATATTTAAAGGTGGTCTTTCAATATGCTAAACCGTGTTGTATTGGTCGGAAGACTAACAAAAGACCCTGAGCTTCGCTACACGCCTAATGGTGCGGCTGTAGCCACGTTTACTCTAGCTGTGAATCGTACGTTTACGAATCAATCTGGAGAGCGTGAAGCCGATTTCATTAACTGTGTTACTTGGAGAAGACAAGCCGAGAACGTGGCTAATTTCTTGAAAAAAGGAAGTCTTGCCGGTGTAGACGGTCGTTTGCAGACAAGAAACTATGAAAATCAGCAAGGACAGCGTGTCTTCGTGACAGAGGTTCAAGCTGAAAGTGTTCAATTTCTTGAGCCTAAGAGCGGCGGTGCTGGTTCAGGTGGATACAGCGGCGGTGGCAATAGCGGAGGCCAGTATTATGGCGGTAGCCAAAACGATCAGAATCCATTTGGAAATGAACCAAGTCAAAATCCATATGGCAATCAAAACAACCAAAATCGTAATCAGGGAAATAGCTTTAATGATGACCCATTTGCGAACGATGGTAAACCGATTGACATCTCCGATGATGATTTGCCATTCTAATTGATCTGAAAAAATGACTAAAGGAAAGGTGTGAAAACAAATGGCAGGTGGACGCAGAGGCGGTCGTGCGAAACGTCGTAAAGTATGTTTCTTTACTTCTAACGGTATCACGCACATCGATTACAAAGATGTTGATCTTCTTAGAAAGTTTGTTTCTGAGCGTGGTAAAATTTTACCTCGTCGTGTAACAGGAACTAGCGCTAAGTATCAACGTAAATTGACTTTAGCGATCAAAAGATCACGTCAAATGGCATTACTTCCATACGTTACTGGTGAGTAAGTCGTTGACTTAAAAAGCGGAGAGCCCCGAGCTCTTCGCTTTTTTTATTTTCCTCACTGTGAATCCCATCTATTTTTGCTAGAGTTGTTTTTGACAGTCAACCTAGGGGAAGTATGTAAAAGTGACAGTTTACTCTATACAAATATGAGGTTGATCTGTCATATTGGTAGTCTAGAAAATAATTGCAGTCAGGGCGTGGGAAGATGATTGAATTTAATAAGGTATCGATGCAATTTTCTGATGAACGCTATGCCGTTCAATCTGTTGATTTGGAGATTCAGCAAGGTGAGTTTTTTGTATTGATTGGACCTAGTGGCAGCGGGAAAACGACGACATTGAAAATGATCAATCGTCTCATTTCTTCTACAGAAGGTGAGATTTACATAAAGGGTCAAAAAATAAGTGATTTTGATATGTATGAGCTGCGCTGGGATATCGGTTATGTTCTGCAGCAAATTGCGCTTTTTCCTCATATGACCATAGAAGAAAATATTGCTGTGGTGCCAGAGCTTAAACAATGGAGCCGGAATGAGACCAATCAGCGTGTCGATGAACTCATGTTGATGGTCGGGCTTGATCCTGCTATGTATCGGCAACGAAAGCCAGCAGAGCTCTCTGGTGGACAGCAGCAGCGTGTCGGTGTGGCACGTGCACTTGCAGCTGATCCTGAGATTGTCCTGATGGATGAACCTTTTAGTGCGTTAGATCCATTAACGAGGGAGAAATTGCAGGATGATCTGCTTGATTTGCAGCGCCGCATACAAAAAACCATTGTTTTTGTGACGCATGATATGCAGGAAGCTATGAAGCTTGGTGATCGGATTTGTGTGATGAATGAAGGAAAAGTAGTGCAGATCGGACGTCCTGAGGAATTGGTTCAACATCCAGCCAATGCTTTTGTAAAGGAGTTTGTTTCAGGGGCTGCCCGCCATGTGGGACATCAAGCTTTTGAGCTGGAAACCTTGGCCCACCCGATGGCTCACGAAGCTCTTTTCCTCTATGAGGCGGTCTCAGCAGATGCCACACTGGATGAAGCCTTGTCTCTATTGGCAAAGCACGAGGAATTGGCTGTTGAAAAGAATGGAGAGCGGATTGGACTAGTGAATCGTCAAGCAGTGATTCAGTTTTTAGCTGATTCTTCTAAAGAGAGGGGCGAGTCACATGAATGATTGGACCCGTGTGTTATGGGAACGAAAAGAACAATTGGGGCACGCTTTACTAGAGCATATTCAAATTTCTTTTATTGCTTTATTTTTAGCGATTTTGATTGCCATTCCATTAGGTATCTATTTAACGAGGGTTCCAAAGCTAGCGGAATGGGTCATTGGGGTGACGGCTGTCTTGCAAACGATTCCGTCGCTTGCACTGCTTGGCTTGCTGATTCCTCTCGTGGGGATTGGGCAAGTGCCTGCGATTATTGCGCTTGTGGTCTATGCCTTACTCCCTATTTTAAGAAATACATATACAGGCATTCAGGAGGTCGATCCTTCCTTGAGAGAAGCAGCGCTTGCCATGGGGATGAATCATCGCAAACGGTTATTAAAGGTAGAGCTTCCACTTGCCATGCCAGTCATTATGGCGGGTATCCGAACCGGGATGGTACTCATTGTGGGGACCGCCACTCTGGCAGCACTGATCGGAGCTGGGGGATTAGGAAGCTTAATTCTGCTGGGAATTGATCGAAATGATATGTCGCTCATTGTCATTGGTGCGATACCAGCAGCCTTACTCGCACTTTTATTTGATGTGGTGCTGCGAACCTTTGAGAAAATTCCCTTTAAAACGACTGTGATCTCTGTAGCTGTTTTTGCTCTGATTGCAGGAGCAGTTGTCGCTGCCCCCTCGCTGTTTCAGCAAGAAAAGAAAGAAATCACCATTGGCGGAAAGTTAGGATCAGAGCCTGAGATTTTGATCTCGATGTATAAGCTTTTAATTGAACAGGATACAGATATTCAAGTGAACCTGAAGCCCGGTCTTGGTAAAACGTCCTTTGTTTTCCAGGCTTTACGCTCTGGTGATATTGACATTTATCCCGAGTTTACGGGTACAGCGATTTCCGAATTCCTCAAAGAAACAGCAAAAAGCACAGATAAAAGAAAAGTGTATGAGCAAGCGCGGCGTGGATTGGAATCGTCCTTTCAGCTCCGTCTTCTTGAGCCCATGGCATACAACAATACGTATGCTTTAGCCGTGCCGCAGTCACTGGCTGATCAATATGAGGTGTCCCACATTTCAGATCTAGGTAAGATCAAAAACCGTATAAAAGCTGGATTTACCTTAGAGTTTTCTGATCGTCAGGATGGGTATCGAGGCATTCAAAAAGCTTATCAATTTTCCTTTGACGATGTTGTGACGATGGAGCCGAAGCTTCGTTATCGAGCGATTCAAAAAGGAGATATCAATTTGGTCGATGCGTATTCGACAGACAGTGAATTGAGACAATACAAATTAAAGGTGCTTGATGATGATCAGCATGTTTTCCCGCCATATCAAGGAGCACCGCTGCTCAGGCAGGAGACATTAACTGAATTCCCTGAGATTGAGACCTCTCTCAATAAGCTTGCGGGTCAAATCACAGACGATGAGATGAGAGAAATGAATTATGAAGTCAATGTGAAGGAGAAGGATGCATTTCAGGTAGCGAAGGCCTATTTAAAAAAGAAAAAATTGCTGCAATAATCAAGGGAAAGCAGAGCTGTTTCATGCAAAGCAGCTCTGCTTTTTTAAAAGAAAAACAAAAAACATTGACATTTATTTAAAAACATCATATCCTTAATTCGAGATAAATATATTTTTTTGATCTAATATCTCGAATTCGAGATAATATAAAGGCGTCAGTAAAGACATAATGAATAGAGGTTTCTTACTTCAATTAGGAGGTCATGAGAAGTGAAAAAAACAGAAGGAATTCACCATATTACAGCTATTGTAGGTCATCCTCAGGAGAACGTTGATTTTTATGCAGGTGTTTTAGGACTTCGTCTCGTGAAGAAGACCGTGAATTTTGATGATCCGGGCACATACCATTTATATTTTGGAAATGAAGGCGGCTCTCCAGGGACAATTATTACGTTTTTCCCTTGGCCGGGGGCACAAAAAGGTCAAATTGGTGCAGGGCAAGTGGGCGTGACGACATATGTTGTACCGACAGGCGCTTTCTCTTTCTGGAAAGATCGTCTTGAGCAGTTTAATGTCTCTTATGAAACGGTTGAACGTTTTGGTGAAGCTTTTCTCTCATTTGAAGATCCACACGGCTTATTGATTGAGCTGGTAGAGCGTGCGGAAGGAAAGCAAAACGAGTGGACCTTTAATGGTGTCACACCAGATGTAGCCATTAAAGGATTTGGCGGAGCTGTTTTATTAACTTCGCAGCCGGAGCAAACGATGCAGCTGCTAGAGCAAACGATGGGACTTGAACGAGTCGGAGCAGAAGGAGACTATGTGAGATTCCGTTCGTTTGGTGAAATAGGCAATGTCATTGATGTGAACATCACACCTGTTCCACGAGGACGTATGGGTGTTGGAGTTGTGCACCATATTGCATGGAGAGCAACAGATGATCATGATCAATTAGATTGGCAAAGACATATTGCACAAAGTGGGTATCAAGTGACACCTGTGCAAGATCGAAATTATTTTAATGCTATTTATTTTAGAGAGCTTGGCGGCATATTATTTGAGATCGCTACTGATCCTCCAGGGTTTGCACACGATGAATCAGTGGAAACAATGGGTGAAGCATTGAAACTGCCACCGCAATATGAGGCGCAGCGCAGCCAGATTGAACAAATTGTGTTTCCAATTGAAGTGAGAGAAGTTAAAGGGAAAGGAGATTCATGATGAAGCATCTTTTTCGAAAAGGAAAGAATGAACAAAGACCTGTCCTGTTATTACTGCATGGAACTGGCGGGACGGAAGAAGATTTATTGCCGCTTGCACAGATAGTAGACCCTGACGCATCTGTTCTTAGTGTGAGAGGGAATGTATTAGAAAACGGCATGCCGCGTTTTTTCAGACGTTTGGCAGAGGGTGTATTTGATGAACAGGATTTGATTGAGCGTACTGAGGAACTATATACATTTATCGGCGAAGCAGCTGATGAATATGGATTTGATCGTCACAATGTGGTAGCTATCGGATATTCCAATGGGGCAAACATTGCTGGAAGCTTGTTATTCCATTATGGGGATGCCCTAAAAGGCGCCATCCTGCATCATCCAATGGTTCCAAGACGCGGAGTTTCATTGCCTTCATTAGCGGGGAAACAAGTCTTTATAGCAGCAGGTGAAAATGACCCAATGTGCCGTCCAGAGGAATCACAGGAGCTGGAGCAATTGCTGCAGGGTGCAGGTGCATCGGTTACACTTCATTGGGAAAATCGCGGACATCAGCTAACGAGAGAAGAAGTCGATGCTGCGGCTTTATGGTATCGTCGTCAATTTTAAATAAGGTGGGGAATACAGGTGGGATTTTTACAGAAGCTTTTTGGGCAAAATAAACAAAAGGAGATGGAACAAATGGAAAACGTAAAATTAGCGATTATTTATTATAGTTCAACAGGTACAAACTATCAGATGGCGAAATGGGCTAAAGCTGGAGCAAAAGAAGCTGGCGCAGAGGTCAAAGTATTAAAGGTTGCTGAATTGGCACCAGAAGCAGTTGTCGCTTCAAATCCAGCATGGAAAGCACATTTAGACGAAACAAAGGATGTGCCAGAGGTTCAATTAAGTGATTTAGAGTGGGCAGATGCCATCATCTTTAGCATGCCGACACGTTTCGGTAACCTGCCAGCTCAAATGAAGCAGTTCTTAGATACAACAGGCGGCTTGTGGTTCCAAGGTAAATTGGCAAACAAAGCAGTCAGCGCGATGACTTCAGCTCAAAACGCAAATGGCGGACAGGAGCAGACGGTTCTCAGCCTATATACGACGATGTTCCACTGGGGAGCCATTATTGCCGCTCCTGGATACACAGATGATTCCTTATACGGTGCAGGGGGCAACCCTTATGGCGTAAGTGTCACTGTTGACCAAAATGGAAAAATCCAAGAGGATGCAGAAGCAGCTGTGAAACATCAGGCAAAACGTACAGTCAATGTAGCAGAATGGATCAAAAAAGGTCAAAACGCTTAATAGATGTAAACAAAAAGAATGCAGCCTCGCCGCTGCATTCTTTTTTTCATTAATAAGGATCTGATGGTGTGCTGTTGTTGATGGCTTCGTCCACGGCTTCGGCAGCGCCTGTAGAGCCGATAGGTCCGCTTGGCTGCTCTTGTTTAAAGGCTTTTAAGCCCTCAGCGACACGCTTTCCGTAATCAGGGTCTGCTTTTGTAAAGTTTTCGATCATTTGGTCTTGAATGTCCTTTTGACATGTCGCAAGGGTATTGACTAAGTTCTTAATCAGTTCCTCACGCTCCCAATCATTAAAACGGCGATACGTTTCTCCTGCTTGTCCAAAGTTGTTCGGGCGGTCAATGGCTTCTCGTTTGACTTCACCCTCTACAAAAGGCGTATGATCCTTTCCATCCTGTTTGGCTTCTTTTAATCCCCCGAGGATCGACGGCTCATAATTCACATGGGGATTTTGCCCTTTGCCTTGATCGACATGGTATTCCATTTGTCCATCTCTTTGATTGGTGGCGACATGCTTTTTCGGTGCATTGATCGGCAGCTGTAAATAGTTTGGTCCTACACGATATCGCTGCGTGTCAGAGTAGGAGAAGGTGCGGCCTTGTAGCAATTTATCATCTGAGAAGTCCAAGCCGTCTACGAGTACACCAGTACCAAAGGCAACCTGTTCGACTTCTGCGAAATAGTTTTCTGGATTTTTGTTTAATACCATCCGTCCGATTGGTTTCCATGGATAGTCATCCTTGTACCAAAGCTTTGTCGGGTCTAGCGGGTCAAAGTCGAGGTGAGGGTGGGCATCATCTTCCATGATCTGTGCATATACCTCCCATTCAGGAAAATCTCCTTGCTCAATCGCTTCATATAAATCCTGTGTGGCATGGTTAAAATTTTCTCCCTGGATCGCTTGCGCCTGTTCTTGGGTCAGGTTGCGAATGCCTTGTTTCGGTTCAAAATGATATTTAACCAGCACGGCTTTTCCTTCATGATTGACCCATTTGTACGCATGGACACCTGAGCCTTGCATGTGCCGGTATGTAGCTGGGATGCCCCATGGTGAAAAGAGAAATGTCACCATATGCGTCGCCTCAGGTGATTGTGAGACAAAATCAAAAATACGCTCGCCGTCCTGACGATTGGTGACAGGATCAGGCTTAAAGGCATGAACCAAATCAGGGAACTTTAAAGCATCTCGAATAAAGAAAATCTTCAGGTTGTTCCCTACGAGATCCCAGTTGCCTTCCTCTGTATAAAATTTAATCGCAAAACCTCTCGGATCACGTAATGTTTCTGGCGAATGACCGCCGTGAATCACAGAAGAAAAACGAACGAAAACAGGCGTCTTTTTTCCTTTTTCCTGAAATAATTTCGCTCTCGTATAGGTAGAGATGGGTTCATCACCAAATGTGCCGTAGGCTTCAAAATAACCGTGAGCTCCAGCACCGCGTGCATGAACGACACGTTCAGGGATGCGTTCACGATCAAAATGACTGATTTTCTCTAGGAAATCGTAGTTTTCAAGCGTAGTGGGTCCTCTATTCCCAACAGTTCTCATATTTTGATTGTCTGTTACGGGATGACCTTGCCGATTCGTTAACGTTTCTTCTGACTCTGAAGATGATTTAGGCTGTTGATCTTCTTTCAATTCGAATCCCTCCTTCAATATCTCCCTAACAATATGGTCATGTTGCTCCCTATTTCATACAAGGATTGATATAATGATTGAAAACTTTCACGAGGAGCAAACCAGATGATTCGATTACACTGCCTTCACGCCCATCCGTCCAATCAGTCATATATAGAAGATGTTTTTGGTGATACAGATGTTGATTTGCATCACACAGTCGATTCATCATTTATAGAACGGGCCACTCAAGATCCTGCATTTGATCAATACAAGCAGCAAACGTATGCTATCAACAGATTAAAGCAAGAAAGTGAAGCCGATCTCATTCTGCTCACATGTACACAATACATTGCTGCTCTAGGTGATCAGCAGCACCATTTCAAACAACCGATTGTTCCGATCGATGAACCGTTATTTGAGATGATTTGTGAGAAACAAGGGCCTCTTCAACTGGTGTTTTCCAACCCAGATACAGTGGAAGGGACGATGCAGCGGCTTGAATCATATGCCACAGAGCGGGGCAAACAGGTTGAAGTGGAATTGGTTGTGATGGAGGATGCCTTTCATCTCTGTCTAAACGGTGATATGCAAGCCTATGATGAACAAATCAAGGAGCAGCTGAGAAGATGTATGAAGCAAAAAGGGAAAGACATTTGTGTGATGCAGCTTTCGATGGTTCATGCGGCACAGCAGATGGAGCAGGAGACAGGCGTTCCTATCATTCATCCGCTTTCTTCACTAAAACAGTTTGTTCATCAAACACTATCCGCTTGGAAAGAGTGAACCCATCAGGTTCGCTCTTTTTGTATAGGAACGTAAATGCGATGACATGTTAAAAAAATAACCGAGCGCAAACTATTTTCAAAAGGTGCGCGTCTATCCAATGTAAGAAATAACAGATGCGCATTTAAGATAAAGGAGCTCTTTGTAAAATGAAGAAACGAAAAATAGACGATCAATTTGCGGATTACGTCATGGAACATAAACACAGTTTTTATCGGTTGTCCTATAGTTATGTCAAAAACCCAGAAGATGCTATGGATGTTGTTCAGGAGGCCATTCATAAAGCACTCAAATCTGTTCACCGATTAGAGGATGCGAGCAAAATGCATAGCTGGTTTTATAAAATCGTGGTGAACGCTGCCCTAGACTTTTTACGAAAGAAGAAACGGGTGCAGGTGACAGATGATGATACGCTTGAATTCTTATCTCAGGGCGAATCAGATGTATACGAGGATCAAGACGTCAAACGGGCTATAGAGGATTTGCCTGAGATGTATCGGGTCATCATTATTTTGAGATTCTTTGAAGATTTAAAACTAGAGGACATCGCCCAGATTCTCGATGAAAATGAAAACACCATTAAAACAAGATTATATAAGGCGCTGCGGCTTTTAAAAGTAGAATTATCACAGGAGGAAATATAAATGGATAAGTATTTGGAACATTTAAAAGATGAATATTTAGAAATCCCTATTCCACCGGAATATGATGCGATGGTTGAACGAACGTTAAAAAGAAAAAATAAAAAACCTCATTTTCAGCAATGGACAATAGGACTTGTTGCGGCGGCAGCTCTTTTTGTCACAACGGTTAATGTCAGTCCACAGGCAGCAAGAGCGATTTCAGAGGTGCCTGTCATTGGCGAGCTGGTGAAAGTCGTAACGTTTACAGAATTTAAAAAGAGCGATCAAGGAACGAATATTGATCTTAAAACACCACACGTTTCAGGACTTGGGGACGGAACATTACAAGACAGCCTGAATCAAAAATATTTAGCTGAAAACAAAAAGCTGTATCAAGATTTTGAAAAGGAAACAAAGGGGTATAAAAATGGTCATTTAAGTGTTGAGAGCGGTTATGAAGTGAGAACGAACAATGATCAAATCCTTTCACTAGGCCGATACAAGGTGACGACTCAGGCTTCTGCGGCAGAGGAAATGACATATGATACGGTTGATAAGAAAAACCATGTCCTCATTACATTACCAAGCCTGTTTAAAGATGACCGTTATATTGATGTAATTAGTGAAAATATTAAAGAACAAATGAAGAAACAGATGAAAGAGGATTCAAACAAAATGTATTGGATTGGCAAGCAAGATATGGCGGAACCATTTAAGAAAATTAAGCCGGATCAAAACTTCTATATCAATTCAAAAGGAAAGCTTGTGATTTCCTTTAATGAATATGATGTGGCACCTGGCTACATGGGTGTTGTTGAATTCACGATTCCAACAAGCGTGCTAAAGGATGTTCTCGTTAGTGATATGTATATTCATTAAAAAGAATATAGACAAAAAAGACTGCTGAATGATTCAGCAGTCTTGTCGTGTTGATTAAGAAAGTGCGTCTGTCAGCGCTGGTACGACTTGTTTCTTTCTTGATACAACACCTTTTAGTAAAGCTGTGTTGTTTTCAAGCGTGACGTTAAATGCTTTTTCTACTTTTGCTGCTTCAGCACCGAGTGCAAGAGCAAGGGAGTCATTTTCCAAAATGTCTGTGATGACTAAAACAAATAGATCAAGACCTTTTGCTGCAATGACTTCATTGATTTTCGCTTCAATGTCAGCCTGTCTTGCTGTCACTTCAGCAATATCTACTGTATTGACTTGTGCAATTTCGACTTTGCTTTTGCCTAGTGCGAATTCTTTTGCATCAAGTGTAATTAATTCTTGAACCGTTTTTTGGCTTAGATCAGCGCCTGCTTTGAGCATATCTAGACCGTAAACTTCTGGATCTACCCCTGCGATTTTTGCAAGCTCATGTGCAGCATCAATATCTTGCTGTGTGCATGTTGGGGATTTGAATAATAAGGAATCAGAAATGATCGCAGATAAAAGCAAACCAGCGATTTCTTTTTCAATCGTCACTTGGTTTTCTTTATACATTTTGTTTAAGATCGTTGCTGTACAGCCTACAGGCTCTGCACGATAGTAAAGAGGTTCACTTGTTTCAAAGTTGGCAATACGGTGGTGGTCAATGACCTCAGTTACTTGTACTTGATCAATATCGCTTACACTTTGCTGGAATTCGTTATGATCGACAAGAATGACTTGCTTTGTTTCATTTGCAGCCGTTTCAATGAAACGAGGTGCTTCTTGTTTAAAGAAATCTAATGCGTATTGTGTTTCTCCATTGATTTCTCCAAGTCTGACGGCTTCTGCCTGAACGCCGATTTTGTTTTTCAGATCAGCGTAAGCAATAGCAGAACAAATCGTGTCTGTGTCAGGATTTTTGTGTCCGAATACGAGTGTTTTTCCCATGTGAATTCTCCTTCTTACATTTATTGATGATGTTTCTATTCTAACAGCTTTTGACCTTGAATTCAGGGTTTATAGCTAAGAATAATCTAAAAAATTGTAACATGCTGTTTGAAAACTTGCATGTGCGGTTCCATATCGGTGTTCCACGTGAAACGCTCCCAGGACAGCCTGCATTTTACTTGAGATTTACCGCTATGGTAAAATAAAGGTTGGGGCAAGACATGATGGAGCTGACATCATACGTATACATAGAAGTACACATTGAGCAAGATATAGACAAAAGGATTGGATAGAGGTGAAGGTGTGAAACAAACAAAAGCGTTAGTAGAGGGCGCAATCATGATGAGTATTTTTGCGGTCATGATGCTGTTTTATTTGTATGTGCCGCTTTTATCTATTATTTTCTTTCTAGCTGCTCCGATTCCGATCATCCTCTATACAATCAGACACGGCTTGAAAAAAGGAATTGCTGCTGGCGCTATTGGCATAGTGATCAGCTTTTTAATTGGGTCTATGGCTGGACTCATGAGTGCACCTATCTTAATTGCCGTCGGATTAGGCATGGGTGTTTTCTACAGCAGAAGGCAGCCTGGGAATGCCATCATTACAGGTGCGCTGCTTTATTTATTCAGTATTCTCATCTCCTTTGTTGTCAGTGTTCAGCTCTTTCAAATCGATATTATGAATATTGCGAAAGAGTCGATTGAGCAAATGATGCCGATGGTAGAGAGTGTTTTAAAGCAATCCGGGGCTTCTGAAAAGGACATAGCTAAACAGCTCAAACAGTTTAAAGAGATGCAGGATACGGCATTAAGTGCTTTACCTGTAGCGTTATTGATTTTGGTGACGCTGATGGCTTTTGTGAATCACTGGTTCGTGCGGCCTTTGCTCAAACGGTTTGTTTCAGACATGCCGTCCTTGAAGAAATTTAAGGATATGCGACTGCCAAAAAGCATGGTATGGTATTATTTACTCACATTGCTTTTGATGCTGATTCAGACGGAAAAAGGCAGCTTTTTATGGCTCGTTCAAACGAGTGCGTTTCAAATTTTATTTATACTGGTGCTTATTCAGGGATTTTCTTTTCTCTTCTATTATTGCCACGAAAAAAACATCTCAAAAGCGGTACCCATTTTCGCTGTCGTGTTAACGGTTTTCTTTCCGCCAATCGGTGTGATTGTGCGAATTATAGGGATTGCTGACATAGGCTTTGATTTAAGAGAAAAAGTAAAAAACAAATAATTCACTCTGAATGTTGAGGAGTTGATATCAGTGCCAAGCTTCTATAGAAAACCTGTCATCAAGTATCCGATCTTCGCGTTAATTGTTCTTGCGGTGGTCACAGTCCTCCTCAACCTTTATTTCAATTGGATCATAGGAGCAGTTGGTCTTATCGTCCTTGCAGGTGTGCTCTACTTCTTAAAGTGGGCAGATACGCAAGTGCAGAAAGAGATTGATTCATATATTTCAACATTATCCTATCGAGTCAAAAAGGTTGGAGAAGAAGCATTAATGGAGATGCCAATTGGTATTATGCTGTTTAATGACCAGTATTATATCGAATGGACCAATCCGTTTCTCGCTTCGTGCTTTCATGAAAGCACACTTGTCGGCAGATCCTTGTACGATACATTCGAGTCTATTGTGCCTCTTATTAAACAAGAGGTCGAGACCGAAAATGTGACGCTGAATGACCGGAAATTCAAAGTCATTATTAAACGGTCAGAGCGCCTTTTATATTTCTTTGATGTCACGGAACAAGTGCAGATTGAACGACAGTACGAAAATGAACGAACGGTGTTATCTTATATCTTTTTAGACAACTACGACGATGTCACGCAGGGCCTTGATGATCAAGTTCGCAGCGCGATTAATAGTGAAGTGACGTCTTTGCTCAACAATTGGGCACAAGAATACGGTATTTTCCTGAAGAGAATTTCGTCTGAACGATTTATGGCGGTTCTAAATGAGAGCATTTTAGCTGAGCTTGAAGCGTCAAAATTCTCCATTTTAGACGAGGTCCGTGAGAAAACAGGGGCACATAGTGCGACGCTTACTCTGAGTATCGGGATCGGTGCGTCCGTTCCTTCCTTGAAAGAGCTTGGAGCACTTGCCCAGTCGAGTCTTGACCTTGCCCTCGGACGAGGCGGGGATCAGGTCGCCATTAAACAGCCGAATGGAAAAGTGAAATTCTACGGTGGAAAAACGAATCCAATGGAGAAACGGACACGCGTACGCGCACGGGTCATTTCTCATGCTTTAAAAGAAATTGTATCTGAAAGCGGTAATGTCATGATCATGGGGCATAAGTTCCCCGACATGGACTCGATCGGTGCATCCATTGGGATTTTAAAGGTCGCCCAGGCCAATGGAAAAGAAGGCTATATTGTCATTGATGCCAATCAGATTGGCGACAGTGTTCAACGCTTAATTAGTGAAATTAAAAATTATGAAGAGCTTTGGTCACGTTTTATCACCCCAGAGGAAGCAATGGAGCTTGCAAAGGATGACACATTGCTTGTCGTCGTGGATACACATAAACCGTCTCTCGTTATGGAAGAACGGCTGCTGAATAAGATTGAAAATGTCGTGGTCATTGACCATCATAGACGCGGCGAGGAATTTATCCGTGATCCTTTACTTGTTTATATGGAGCCGTATGCTTCATCTACAGCAGAGCTTGTGACAGAGCTTTTAGAATATCAGCCGAAGAAATTACGGATTAACATGATTGAGGCGACTGCGCTTCTGGCTGGGATCATCGTTGATACGAAGAGTTTCTCCCTGAGAACGGGGTCAAGAACGTTCGATGCAGCATCCTACCTTCGTGCAAAGGGAGCAGATCCTGTCCTTGTGCAAAAGTTCTTAAAAGAAACCGTCGATCATTACATCAAACGAGCAAAACTCATTCAGCATACAGAACTGTATCAAAATCAGGTGGCCATTGCTTCATTGCCATCTGACAGGTCGGAGTATTATGATCAAATTACGATTGCCCAGACAGCGGATTCCCTGTTGTCAATGAGTGAGGTAGAAGCGTCATTTGCTGTCGCTAGACGAGATGACGACACAGTATGTATTAGTGCTAGATCATTAGGGGATATCAACGTTCAAATTATTATGGAAGCATTAGACGGCGGCGGTCATTTGACTAACGCTGCTACCCAGATTTATGGTATAACCATTGAAGAAGCGGTAGGGAAATTAAAGGCTGCCATTGACGAATATTTCGAAGGAGGGGTTCAAAGATGAAAGTCATCTTTCTAAAAGACGTAAAAGGCAAAGGAAAAAAAGGCGAAGTCAAGAATGTAGCTGACGGATACGCGCACAACTTTCTCATCAAACAAGGGTTAGCTGTTGAAGCAACTCCAACGAACCTAAGCGCATTGGAAGGGCAGAAAAACAAAGAGAAAAAGAATGCCATCCAAGAGCTTGAACAAGCAAAACAATTAAAAGAAACACTTGAGGCGTTAACAGTGGAACTCACTGCAAAATCAGGTGAAGGCGGCCGTTTGTTTGGCTCGATTACAAGCAAACAAATCGCTGATAAATTGCAAAAAGATCATCAAATTAAACTCGATAAGCGTAAAATCGAGCTGAATGACGCCATCCGTGCATTAGGTTATACAAATGTACCGGTAAAGCTTCATCCAGAGGTACAAGCAACGTTAAAGGTACATGTGACAGAGCAGGCATAAGCAGAAAAGAACCCGTCTCACGAGGAGACGGGTTCTTTTTTATGAAGGATCTGAAATATAGACGCTGCGTC
This sequence comes from Bacillus sp. FSL K6-1006, assembly GCF_038593175.1. Taxonomy (NCBI): domain Bacteria; kingdom Bacillati; phylum Bacillota; class Bacilli; order Caryophanales; family Bacillaceae; genus Bacillus; species Bacillus sp. FSL K6-1006. The sequence goes on along the minus strand of NZ_CP151970.1, from coordinate 3,727,262 downwards.
CGGCACGCATACCGGATAAAAACATGAAAAATAGGATGATGATAAAGATGATAATCGCTGGTGTCCATGTATGTGTGGAATCAAATAGGATTCCAATCATGAACGGCCCAACAGCAGCTAATAAATAACCGAGAGACTGCGCCATTCCAGAGAGGGCAGCTGCTTGTTGCATATTGGTTGTTCGTAATCCGATGAATGTGAGGGCAAGACTGATACTGGCCCCTTGTCCAATGCCGATCAAAAGAACAGAGATGACAAGGATAGGCGTCGATCCTCCGAGAAGAAGTCCAATCATGCCAAGTAAATACACAAGGACAAGGCCGGCGACAAGCGGTCTTTGCGTTTTTAATTTTTCTGCAAAAACGGGCGTTAAGAAGGTGGATGGCAGCCCAACAAACTGCATAATGGACAGCATCCAGCCAGCTGTCGACAGGTTCATTCCATGTGATGTTAAGATATCAGGAAACCATGCGATGCTGCTATAGAAAAGGAATGACTGCAACCCCATAAAAAAGGTTACCTGCCATGCAACACGTGAACGCCATATTGGCTGCTCTGTAAGAGAAATATTTTTGACGGCCGCTGTATTCTGATGAAGAAGCTGCGGCGCCCAAACCATCATGGCGAGAAGGGCAAGTCCAGCCCAAACAAGGAATGATGTATTCCAGCCGCCAGGCATCGTATGACTGAGCGGAACACTGACACCTGATGCAAGTGCAGCGAAAACGGACATTGAAGTCGTATATACACTTGTCATCAAACCTGCATGTGCAGGAAATTTATGCTTCACAAGCCCCGGTAAGAGCACATTACAAATCGCAATTCCAACGCCGACTAGCGCCGTTCCAATCATTAAGAAGGTGATGGTGCCAAACGAGCGAATCACAATCCCAAAGAGAAGAACGGCAAGTCCAAGCCAGAGGGTTCGTTCATTGCCCAGTCGTTTTCCGATTTTAGGTGCAATTGGAGAAAGCAATGCGAATGAGAGCAGTGGTAATGTCGTAAGAAAACCCGCCAGTCCATTTGAAAGCTGTAAATCGGAACGAATCGCGCCGATAACAGGGCCAACGGATGTAATGGCAGGCCGAAGATTAAATGCAATGAGCAAAATCCCAGCAATCAGCAGGATGGTTTGTCCTGTACTGCGAGGATGTAATGTTGATTTTTCTAGTTGTTGTTCCATGAATGTAAACTCCTTTATTTCTTTAAGAAGAACGATCTTTCTTCTGTTCAAGCTCCGCTAATTTAGCTAATAAGATATGCTGCGGCATATGCATGATTTGTTCTAACGGTACATTGAGTGATGCAGCTAGCTTTTGTGCGGTATCGGCTGAGATTTGTAAAGGTCTCAAGCGCAAATCCCTCCTCTTTCAATCTATACGTTCCAATATATCATATCGGCTTTGTGCCATGCTGATAAAAAATTAGCGTTCTCTTTGATAAAACCACTTTAGGGCCGATAAGAAATTTTTTTGAAATTGTTTCTGATGATGGCCCTCCCCTTGTTCGATGTGATATTGCAGCTGCCTTTCTTGCATCCCTTTCTGTAATAAAAGATCATGTAGTTGTTTGTTGAATAAAGGCATGTGCTGTTGAGCAGATGTTTTTCCTTTCCCTTCTTCACTGCCTACAGACAAATAAATAAAGTGATCCACACACTGAATGCTTTGTTGTTTAGCAAACGGTAGAAAATCTTGATACCAAAATGACCCGGAGATCGATGCGATGTTTTTAAAAAGATCAGGGTGCATGAATAAAGTATAAATAGCAAACAGCCCGCCTAATGAAGCACCTACGTGGCTATGTTCATGACAGGTCTCTTGAACTGGATATTCTCTTTTGATATATGGGAGTAAGTCATTCGCTAAAAATGACACATACGTCTGTGCCTCACCTTTAAAGTCAGGAAACCCAGATCGCAGTGATGACGCCTTCCATGGTGTATATTCGTCAAGTCGATTGAATGGGTGTATGCCGACAATGATGATTGGCGAGATGGTTTTGGTTTCGATCATTCTTTCGATCTCTAGCAGGTGTGTTCTAAACAAAGAAGAGCCATCTTGTACAAAGACAGCTGGGATATCAATAGAGGTGTCCTGTGGAAGGTAAATATCAAGCTGACGCCCATTAAACTCTTCATATAGAAACGTTCCGTTCATGTGTATCCTCTCCTAAAGGTTTTCAACTGCGTTGAAAAGAAGACAAAGGGCTAAACAATTTAGCCCTTTGTCAAAAATCTGATCACGCATCTGTTTAGTTGTTTTGATCTAACCATTTGACAGCCTTATCAAGGAAGGTTGTTTTGCTTAGTGCTGTTCCTCCTTGAAGCATAGGATCAACGGCATTTTCATTGATGTGCCCATTTTTCACAGCTTTTAGGCTTGTCCAAATTTTATTTTTCTCTAAGTCCTTCAATGCATTTGGATTCGATGAGTTTTCCTCTTTAGAGAACTGAACAAAAATATAGTCAGGATTGAGTTCGCCTAGGCGCTCCAATGAAATCAATGCTTGTGCTTTGGCTTTTTTGATATCACTTGGTGCTGTAAATCCTAAGTCCCCATATAAGGTCGAGTTGAAGTATACGTCTTCAGGGTAAACGTACAGGTCGCCCTGTCTAATGCGCAAAATGACAGCTGTTTTGTTGCTGCTTTTGTCTTTCAGGGTTTCTTTCGCTTGTTTGAGATCTTTCTGATAATCAGAAATGATGTTTTTCGCTTCTTTACTTTTTCCAGTCAGTTCACCGAGTAATAATAGATTGCTTTCCCAGTCAGAAGAGACATGGGATACTGGGATCGTCGTTTGGACTTTATCCAATTTTTTAATTGTTGCAGGCGGGAACTTGGTTGATCCGAGTATCACATCTGGTTTTAGTTTTAGGATTTTTTCCAGGTTCGGTTCTGTTTTTTCACCGATACCTTCTGTTTTCGCTGTAATGTCTTTAAATAATTCAGGGAATGTGCCGCCTACAGTAGAAGCACCAATAGGCTCGATACCAAGTAATTTTGCATCTTCCATTGATTCAAGGCTTCCAGCAATGACAATTCGTTTCACTGGTGTTTTGAGTTTGTACGTTTGATCTAAGTAGTTGATATTTGTTTCTGCTGTTTCAGCTGACTTGCTTTTGGTCGTGTTTGAAGCAGGTTTATTTTCTGCAGCACCACAGGCTGCTGCGGTGATCGTCATGATACAAAGGATAAGCAATGCGAACCATTTTTTCATTTGTTTTCTCCTTTAACTGATAATTGTTCTCAATTAAAGATTGTAGTAGTCTTTTGTCCTTTTATCCATAGACAATGATCTGTCAAATGATGGACTTTTTACGGAAAAAAAGATAAAAGGTCCTGAATGACTCGTTGATGACTGGCTGCTGTGTATTCACGCCAAGGGTCAGACGTAAGTGGATAGACGGCTTGCTGCGTCACAGCCTTGAGATTTTGCCAAGACTCCTGCTGCTTTAACTTTTGATAAAAAGCAATGGTTTTTGGCTCCTTATGCAGGAAGAGGAAGATGGCGTCTGGATCTAGCTGTTGTATAGAGCGAATGCTGATTTTCTTTTCTATTAGCTGGCCGTCATTCTGAAAAGCTGGCAGAAGGCCAATATCTTGAAAAATTACTTCTGACATGGTGCGATTCACAGACAAATAGAGCTGATCTTGAAAGATACGAAGAGGCAGGACGGTTTTTGGTGGATGATCAAAAAGGCATGCCTTTTTCGCTTGATTGACGAGTTCCTCGTAATGAATCAGCCATTCTTCTGCTTCGTTCGCTTCATTTAGGAACATAGCTGTTTGTTTGAATTGAGTGCGCCAATCTAATTGTGTGAATGGAACAAAGTGAACAGGACAGATGGTTTTTAACACTTGTTTTTCTTCCTCTGTCACATGATCATTGGCAATGATCAGCTCAGGTTTTGTTTCTTTTAATAGCTGTAAATTGGCTTCAGCGTGCTCGTTGATCCGATGTGCACTCAGGTGAATCGGAATTTCTTCTGCATGATGCTCAAAATCATGTGCTGTCCACTTAGGGTGAAGAGGGGCAGCATATGGGATGATATGAATGGGTGTGAGCTGGCCGAGTATGGAATGGCCATAGGCTGCAATTTTCCGCTGACGGCTTTTCATATAAGTAGAAGGGGTCATGCCCGTTTTTTTCTTAAAGATGCGGCTGAAGTAATACGGATCTTGATAGCCGATTTCCAGTGCAATGTCTTTGAGCTTTACGTTGCCTTTTGCGATTAATTGTTTGGCTCTAGCCATCCTTTTCTTGGTGATATAATAAGTGACACTCACATCAAAATGCTTTTTAAATAGCTCGCTGTAATGATTGGCGCTGATGCCAGCCATATGAGATAGACTTGTCAGGCTGAGGGGTTCTTCGGAATGTTGATCGATATATTGTTTTGTTTTGAAAAGGGCATGTGCCGTGTCACAAATATCTTCTTTATGCAGTGTGAAAAGCTGCATAATGAGCTCCTGAAAAAGAGTTTGGCTTCTAAAAAAGCTAATGGATTCAGGTCTTTGCCATTCCTCTGTCATATCGGACAATAAAGAATGAATATGTTCAATCGAGCTAATATCGATAAATTGCCATTTATTCAGTAAAGAACGGGCATGTTCCGTTGATACTTCTCCTATGTTTTGATTTTGCAGCGTGTAGAGCTGAAAGCGAAACAGATAGAGCTCGTGTTTTTGATAAGGCTCTGTTTTTAACATAAATGTTTCCCCAGGCATGATTGTATAGAGTGTCAGATGTTTCAATCGCCATTTTTGATCGTTCAATGTGAGTAAACCGCTGCCGCTTATGCTGAAGAGGAGGCAGAATGTATCTGATAGCTGCTGCTCTGTATGTGGAAGCTCTGCATTATTTATTTTTTCAGTATATGTTAATCGGTAGATGAATTGTTCGGCATTTGCCAATGTACGTAATTGATTGTTGTTTCCCATAAAACCACCTGATCTCTTATTGATTGATAAACATTCTCAATTAAATTGTAGCAGAAAGAGCTGAAAGATGGTGATGTTTATTCTGTCAAAAAAGCACCCTGATGGAGATCAGGGTGCGGTGATTTATTCCGTTTTTCCATGTGCTAGCGCAGGTTCTTTTGTTAAGCTTAATGGCCGCAAGTCCTGCCAGTGTGTCTGGATATAATCGATGCAGGCATTTCTAGTGTCTTCCCCAAAGACCTTTTCCCATCCATCTGGCACTGGTGCAAATGATGGCCAAAGTGAATGCTGTCCTTGTTCATTGACCAGCACAAGAAATACACCGTCTTCACGATCAAAGGGATTTGTCATTTGTCATCTCTCCTTTATTCTTAGTGCTTTTGTTTGACCCGATGCAGTGCGTTGTCTAAGATGACACCAATTTCTGCTAGGGGTTTAGGCTGGCACATGTCTTTGTGCCGGCAATGAATGTCGTGCTGTTCGATTGTTCCGTTGATATAAGGTGCCCATGCTTCGGGATCAATTGGTGTAAACCAATCTGGGATAATGGTAGATCTAAAGAATAATATGTCCCCCTGATAAGTTTTTGGCTGATATTCTCCGAGCAATCGAACTGAATTCACATAGGTTTCTTTTAGATTTCTAATGGCATCTTCATTTAAGCTAGCTAGTGCACTGCCATCTTTTTTCAAGATGTCGATGGCACTTTTCATTGTGAGCGGTTCACCTGTTAAGGTATCTGGATCATAACCGCCGAGCGCAAGAAGAGCGATTAGTGCTTCTTCTTCATCAGGTGCTGCTTTAATCGGTAAGAAATGGTTTGGATAGGCATCCAGCATCGCAACGAGTGCGATTTCTTCACCTTGCTGCTGGAGCTGTGTAGCCATTGCCTGAACAACGTTTCCGCCTAGTGACCAGCCAAGAAGATGATAAGGGCCTTTTGGCTGAATCGTTTGGATGTGCTTGATGTAATCCGCAGCCATATCATCTAGTGTGTGCGGGTAGTCATCTTTTCTTGCGATTCCTCGAGCCTGTAATCCATAAATAGGGATGTCTTTTTCTAATGTATTCAAGAGACCTGCATAGCACCAGCTAAGACCACCTGCTGGATGAACACAGAAGAGTGGATATCTTTCTCCATTTGTTCGCAGCGGCAGCAGGATGTCTAGTGCGTTTTCATCGCTTCCTGTTTCTAGTTTCTCTGCCAAACTTGCCACATTTGGTGCTTCAAACAATGTTCCAATGCTTAGTTTGACACCAAGTGCATCACGAATGCGGCTGATTAAACGAACCGCAAGTAAGGAATGGCCGCCAATGTCAAAAAAGCGATCGTCTATGCTGATTTTAGGCAAATCAAGCACCTCTTCAAAGAGATGACATAGGATTTCCTCTTTCGGATTTCTAGGGCCGCGGCCATCTGCTTGCTGCATATGCAATTGAGGTGCTGGCAGTGATTTTTGATCAAGCTTCCCGTTTGCTGTAAGCGGCATGGCGTCAATCTGTACATATGCCGCGGGCACCATGTAATCAGGAAGACTGGCTGCTGCAAAATGACGAAGGGTCTCTGTATCGAAACGGTTTTCTTCAGTTGGGACGATATAGGCGACTAAGCGTTTGTCGCCAGGCTGATCCTCTCGCATCATGACGGCAACTTGTGCAACTGCATCGTGGCGTGCCAGAACGGCTTCGATTTCTCCAAGTTCAATGCGGAAGCCGCGTATTTTAATTTGATGATCAGCTCTGCCAATGTAATCAAGAGCCCCTTCTTCTGTCCAGCGCGCAAGGTCGCCTGTACGATACATCCTTGTGCCAGGTGCGCCATATGGATCGGCAGGGAATCGATCTGATGTCAGGTCAGGTCTGCCTAGATAACCTCTTGCAAGGCCAGCTCCAGCTACATACATTTCACCTGTCGTCCCAGGGGGAACAGGCTGCAGGTATTCATCTAGTACGTACACGTGTAAATCAGGAATCGGTTCGCCTATTAAACTGCTGGAGTTCTTTGTGATCATATCTCGATTGAGTTCATTGTACGTAACGTGTACGGTGGTTTCTGTGATGCCGTACATGTTAATGAGCTTTGGCTTACAGTCTGAGTGACGGCTGTACCAATCTTCTAATCTGCTAAGCTCTAATGCTTCACCGCCAAAGATGACATAGCGGAGTGATAATGCTTGACCAAGTGTTTGTTGTTCCTTGTCTATCTGCATGAGCTGATAGAAGGCAGAAGGTGTTTGATTAAGTACAGTCACGCCTTCCTCAACTAGAAGCTGCAGCATCTCTTCTGGGGAGCGAGAGATGGTATGAGGTACAATGACAAGCCGGCCGCCATATAAAAGTGGTCCCCATATTTCCCATACTGAAAAATCAAAGGCATATGAATGGAACATTGTCCAAACATCTTCTTCATCAAATTGGAACCAATGTTCAGTAGATGTCAGAAGACGGATGACATTTTGGTGTGGGATGACCACTCCTTTTGGTTTCCCTGTAGAACCGGATGTATAAATAATATAGGCCGGATGCAGAGAAGATAGCGGCTCAATTCTGTCTATATCAGCCGGATTGTGAGTTGGCATTGTCAGCAATTGATCGCTCGTTTCCTTTTCGTCTAACAAAATCAAATCGCAATCAGCAGGGAGGTGCATTGCATCTGCTTTTGTTGTGATGCTGCAAACGGGTTTGGCATCTTGTATCATGTATGCCAGCCTGTCTGCTGGATAATCAGGATCAAGCGGAACATAGGCTGCACCTGCTTTATGAACGGCTAATAAGCTTATGAGCATATCGATTGATCTAGGCAGGGCAAGTGCAACGAACTGTTCTGGTCCAACGCCTCTTTTTATTAATAAATGAGCAAGACGATTGGCTTTGTTATTTAACTCTTCATAGGTAAGCTGCCTATTACCATACGTTACTGCGACTCGATCAGGGGATTGCTGCGCCGTTTTTTCAAATAAGGCCGGGAGACTATGTGCTTGGTCTAACTGAGCAAATGTCTTTTTGTCAGGGAGAAATGTTTGCCGCTCTTTATCTGATAAAATGTTCACTTGACCAATCGGCAGATGCGGGCGCTCAGCTACCTCTGTTAAAAAGCGCTTCATTCTGTCAGCGATTGCTCGAATGGTGCTTTCTTTAAATACATCTGTACTGAATTCAAACAATCCTGTTAAACCTGCTGCTGACCCAGTTTCCGTTCTTTGTTCTGTTAATTCGATGGTCAGATCAAATTTAGCTGACCCTACTGGTTTCACGTAAAGATCTGAGTCAAGTTGTGTCAGCTTCATTTCTGCCTTCGGTGTATTTTGGAAGGCTAGCATGACCTGGAACAATGGATTTCGTGATCTGGACCTGGTTGGATTTAGAATTTCGACTAGTCTTTCAAATGGCAGATCCTGATGCTCATAGGCTGCTAGGTCAACGTCTCGCACTCGCTTCAATAGCTCACTAAAGGTTGGATTACCAGCTGTATTTGTACGTAATACTAGTGTGTTCACAAACAAGCCCACAATATCGTCAAGTGCATCGTCATTCCGTCCAGCAATTGGACTGCCGATTGGGATATCTGTACCGGCCCCAATGCGTGTCAGTAATGCTGCAAGTGATGCTTGAAGCACCATGAACAAACTCACTTGATGCTGCTTTGCAAGCTCAAGGAGGTTCTGATGTAAAGCGGGTTCAATCGTAAAGTCTATCGTCGCACCGTTGAAGCTTCCTTCCTGTGGACGCGGGAAGTCATAAGGCAGTTCAAGTTCTTCAGGCAGGTCATGTAAGGCACCTTTCCAATAGCTGAGCTGCTTGGCAAATAGACTATCCGCCTTTTCTTCACTGCCCAACAGCTTCTGCTGCCAAATAGCATAGTCAGCATATTGAACAGGTTCTGCTGGCAAGGAGATGGATTTTCCTTGTATACGGGCTTCGTAAGCAGCAGCTAAGTCTCGCGTCAATGGTGCAAGTGACCAGCCGTCACCAGCGATGTGATGCAGCAATAGAAGCAGTACGGATCGGTTTGCATCAAGCGTGAATAATTCAGCTCGAAGTGCAGGTTCTTCTTCAATCTGAAAGCTATAGCGAATGGCTTCGTTTAACTGATTCTCAATTTGTTGATCGCTTGAAGCTGTGACATGGAGTTCAGGCTGAACACTTTTCGGGTGTAAAATGACCTGTCTTGGCATGCCGTTCTTATTTGGAAAAATGGTTCTAAGGGTTTCGTGTTTTTCAGTGATATCTGCCAAAGCACCAATGAGAGCTGTTTGATCTAGTGTACCTGTCAGTTGAATGACAAGTGGAATATTGTAAGTTGGACTTGGCCCTTCAAGGCAATGAAGGAACCAGAGCCGTTTTTGGGCAAAGGATAATGGAATTTCATCTGGTTTGTCTTCAACCTGAAGCGGCGGCCGAATGTCCTTCGCTTTGTCAATGTGCTGCACAAGCTCAGCAACCCGAGGTGATTCAAAAATGGTACTCATACTTAGGTCTGCACCAAGTGTATCGCGTATACGTCTAAGCAGGCGAGCGGCGAGTAAGGAATGTCCTCCTAAGTCAAAGAAACTATCATCTATGCCAATTTGAGATAGGCCAAGGGTTTCTGCAAATAAACTACATAACATGTCTTCTTGTGGTGTTCTAGGTGTACGCTCAGAACTAACTAAAGACATATTTGGTGCTGGTAATGCTTTGCGGTCGATTTTACCGTTTGGTGTAAGTGGAAGTTCTGGCAAAACGACAACAGCAGAAGGCACCATGTAATCAGGAAGTAATGCAGCCGCAAACTGCCTGAGCTCTGAAGGGTGCAGAGAAGACCGGTCTGTCAGCACAACATACGCACAAAGCAGCTGCTGCCCAGGTTGATCCTCACGAACGATAACAGATGTATGCTTTATGGCTTGATGCTGCATCATCACTGTTTCAATTTCACCTAGTTCAATACGGAAGCCGCGGATTTTAATTTGATGATCGGCACGGCTGATATAATCAATTGAACCATCTTCACGCCATCTGGCTAAATCACCAGTACGATACATTCTCGTGCCTTTTGTGCCGAATGGATCAGCGACAAAGCGTTCAGCCGTTAAATCATATCGTCCAAGATATCCTCTGGATACTCCTTCACCTGCAATATAAAGCTCACCGATTGATCCTGCTGGGACTGGGTTTAGTCCTTCATCTAAAATGTAAATGCTCGTATTCCAAATGGGTTTACCAATTGCCGGTCCACTATTTTCTCGATGTGCTGTGACATTTTCCATCGTAGACCAGATCGTCGTTTCTGTAGGTCCGTACAAATTAGTAATGTCACATTGAAGAGATTGCAATGTGTGCAAAAGGGAGGCAGGGAGTGCTTCACCTCCAACAAGAACACGCATACCTGTGATCACATCAGGGTATTCATCTGCCAACGCATGCCACAACGTTGGCGTTGCCTGCATGATTGTGACATGATGAGAACGAATCATGTCTGAAAGCTTTGCTGGTTCTTGTATGGTTTCTTTTTTTGCCAATAAAATAGCAGCCCCATGTAAAAGCGGTAGGAACATTTCCAGCCCAGAAATATCAAAAGCAATGGTCGTTACCGCTAAAAGCTGGTCTTTTTGATCTAATAAAAATGAATCTTGCATGGACAATATAAAGTTGATCACATTTCGTTTTGTTACAACAACACCCTTTGGTTTGCCTGTCGATCCTGACGTGTAGAGGATGTAGGCTGGGTGATGTGGAGAGCCCTCGCTCCAAGCCGGATTGATGTGCGGACTGTCTGCTATCTCCTGATGAACAGTTGAATCATCCAGCTGAACGATGTGCGGATGGTCCAAACCGTCTGCTGTCTCTTTGACTGTGAGCAAGCACGCTGGTTTGGCATCTTCTAGCATATAGGCGACACGATCGTTAGGATAATCAGGGTCTAGTGGCAGATATGCGGCTCCCGTTTTGACGACGGCTAATAGACTTACGACCATATTGATGGACCGAGGCAGAGCAATTGCGACAAATTGTTCTGGTCCAATGTCATGTTTTTTCAAATAATGAGCTAATTGATTAGCCCGGTTATTCAACTCCTCATAGGTCAAAGTAATTCCTTCAAACTGTAATGCTTTTGCTTGTGGTGTTTTGCTCACTTGTTTTTCAAATAGTTCCCGTAAAGATTCCTTTGGTAATTCTCGTTTTGTATCATTCCAGTGCTTGAGGATGTTCTCTTTCTCTTCAGACAAAAGAAGGTTGAATTGACTGATCGTTTGCTCTTGCTCTAGTCCGGTTATTTCCTCCAGCAATTGAAGAAAACGCTGCTGATGAGCGTCAACTGTTTGCTCTTTGTAAACGGCAGGGTTCGCATCAAAGTCGATTTGAAATCCGTTCCCATCCACGCGGTCGTATATGTTGATCGATATATCATCCACGGGTCCTGCTGAGAGGTTATGTGCTTGACCCAAGCTCTGATCGAACATGAGATCATAATCAAATGGCATGATATTGATCTGCGGGCCAAATAATCGCTGATTTCTTCCGATAAGTTTAAAGTCTCTCCGCATGTCCTCGTGACGATATCTTTGATGAGGGCGAATGGCTTTTAGTTCATCAGATACTTGGCGAACAAGTGCTGATAGCGTCATTTCTGGTTTGCATGTTAAACGAAGCGGTACCAGGTTCATGACCATTCCGGGTGTTTGTAAGGCGCACGATCCAAGGCGCATCATCACAGGTAATCCTAAAACAATATCATGTGCACCAGTCATACGATGCATATATAATGCGGATGCTGCAAGGATCATTTCATGCCACGTACCACCGAAGGCTTGAGCATTTCTTTTCATTTTGCTTACCTTTTCGGCATCGAAGCCAGCCGTTTTGCGAATAAAATGATCCGACGTTCTTGGTGCAAGCTCAGCAAGGCTGACAACTTCAGGTTGATCAGCAAAGCGATTTTTCCAAAACGCTCGATCAGCTTCATATCGATTGGACTGTCGATAAGTGGACTCCTCTTGAACTACGTCATGTAAGGCTCCAAATGTTTGAGGAGGCACAGGTGTCCCTTGCGATAGGGCTGAATAGACCTCAGCAACACGACGTGCAATGAGCGAAAAGGCGAATCCATCAATGACAATGTGATGAATGCGCTGATACCAGATAAATCGGTCGTCAGCAAGCTGAAAAAGTACTTCACGGAATAATACATCTTTCTCTAAAGAGACTGGTGTTGAAAGATCTGCCTTCATCCATGCTTTAGCCGCATCAAGCGGCTGTTTTTCATTTTGTAAATTGACATATTGAAATGGGATTTCTTTCTTAGATCTCATCCATTGCTTTGGACCGTCAGTATCATCAATGAAGCGCATATACAAGGAATCTGCTTCTAAGACAGTCTTTCTAATGGCGGCTTCAAAATGTATGGGATCAATAGGACCTTTAATCTCTATATACTCAGCTGTATTGAAAATAGGATTAGCTGGATCAAGCTGCTGCGCGTACCAAATGCCTGATTGGGCACCGGTTAGCGGGAATGAATCGACTGACTGGATCGACAAGGGTCTATTCCTCCTTTACAAGTAATCGATATTTGGGATAGATGGCTGCTTTTCTGGGAAAAGAAGAGTCCGCCAATGAGCGAGCGTTGGATTTGCGGCAAGCTCAACGAAATTAACTGTCGCTCCTTGCTGTCTCCACTTTTCCGCTAGGCTCATCATTCTAATAGAATCAAGTCCAAGGTAGACGAGATTCTCATCAAGTGGTATTTCATTTGGCTCGATTTGGAGATACTCAGCTACTTGGTGAACGATGGCCTCAAAGGATAAATCATCACTGTTTGCTTCTTGTCCTGTTAAACGACTGATGATTTGGTTTGTCGTTGTGGTGACTGCACAGCGTTCAGCTGCATAGGTCATGGCCATTTTGTGATGTTTCAGTGAAAAGTCAGCGACGGCATCGGCGACAAAAAAGGTTTCAATATCGAGCATGAATGCTTCTGCGGCTGTCAGCATACAGCCAATATGTGCATATACGCCAGTAATGATCAGTTGATCACGCCCGCCTTCTTGAAGGATATCCAAAAAATTAGATTTCTTGAATGCGCTATAACGCCATTTTGTCAGCATTGTATCTGCCTCAGATGGAGCAAGCTGATCAATGATTTTTGTCAATGCTTCATCATCACCAAGTCCAGGTCCCCAAAAATCTGTTAATAAGGCACGATCCTTCGGGTCTTGGTCACCAGGTTGCGCTGTATAGACGACGGGGATTCCAAGTTCATTGCATGTATCACGTAATTGTTGAATATGCTGCACTAACTCTGTGATCGGTGATGTATCTTGTTGAAATGCATTTAAAAAATATTGCTGCATGTCATGTATTAGCAGAACAGCACGTTTCGGATCTGGTATCCAGTTCACTTTATTTTCGGGTAAATCTTGTGTGCTTGGCATTGGATATGCAGGAATAGTAGGGATTGCCATGGTTTTCACTCCTCTTTTTTATACGTTGGCAGTATGGGTTGCAGCTAATTCTCTTAATGCTTTTTTACTGACTTTGCCTACACCTGTTTGCGGGAACGCATCGATCCATTCAATGCGGTCGGGAATTTTAAAGGCTGCGAGCCCGCGTTCTCTTAGAAATGATTTTAAGATGTGCGGTGCTGGTTTGTTGTTTCCTTTCGCGATAACAAAGGCACATGAGCGTTCGCCAAGAAATGGATCTGGCATAGACACCATGGCGGCATCATGAATGTCAGGATGCGCAAGTAAATGGTTTTCAACTTCTTCAGCGGCAACTTTTTCGCCGCCACGATTGATTTGATCCTTGTCTCTGCCTTCTACAACAACATTTCCTTCTTTGGTTAATCGCACGATGTCACCTGTTCTGTAAAAGCCATCGGATGTAAATGCTTTTTTGTTTTGTTCATCGGCTTTATAGTAGCCGCGAATCGTATAAGGTCCTCTTGTTAAAAGATGTCCAGCCACTTCATGCGGGACGGGCTTGTCCTCATCATCTACCACTAGTACCTCATCATATTCAGACATTGGGCGTCCTTGTGTATGAATAATGACATGTTCAGGGTCATCTAATCTGGTATAGTTGACCAGACCTTCTGCCATGCCAAAAACTTGCTGTAACTTACATCCAAGTGTAGGCATCACTCGTTTTGCTGCCTCAGCACTGAATTTAGCACCACCGACTTGTAAGACTTCAAGACTCGATAAGTCATCTGACCGATGAGGAGCGGCCTCTAGCCAAATCAATGCAATTGGTGGAACGACAGCGGTAATGGTCGCCCGTTCTTTTTCAATGAGTGGAAAGACGACATCAGGGCTTGATCCAGGTGCAAGAACGACTCTTCCGCCTGCGTATAACGTCCCAAGGACGCCAGGCGAGCTTAATGGATAGTTGTGCGCAACTGGAAGTGCAGCTAGATACACACTTTCTTGTGTGAGCTCGCACACCTCATTGCTTTTCCAAAGACTATAAATATAGTCATCATGCGTGCGAGGAATAAGCTTTGAAAGGCCTGTGCTGCCTCCAGATAACTGAAGAAATGCAATATCGCTTGCCTCTACATGAATTTGGGGATCAAGTGCTGGGTCCTTGCGCAGATCATCCAAGTCAAGGAATTCCTCAGCTTCCCCTGCAACAATGACATGAGGTAATGAGGGAAGCTTTCCTTTCACTTGACGTGCGAGTGATCGATAATCAAAGCCGCCATCGATATCTGGTATGACATATGCGTCTGCTTCGGCAAACTCAATAAAATAAGTGATTTCACTGCTTCTATGAGATGGCAGAGAGAAGACGGGTAAAGCACCGATTCGAAATAAAGCGAAAATGACTTCAAAAAAAGCAGGAATGTTAGGAAGCTGCACGACAACTCGACTTCCTTTCTGAATTCCAAGCTGAAGAAAACCGGCAGCAAGACTGCTGACGCGCTGATCAAGTTCTTGGTAGCTTATGTGCGTATCAGCGTATGTAATGGCTGTTTTATTTCCTAACGATGCGGCGCGTTCACGAAGCATACCGCCAAAGGTTTCCCCACGCCAACAGCCGTTTTCACGGTAGCGTTTTGCAAATTCTTCTGGCCATGTAGGTGGTTGAACAAACATGTTTTTGTCATCTCCTATTTATTTTTATCACTGATGGATGCCCATCGCGTGAAGCATCGTGTTGAATTTTGCAGATGTTTCAGCTAGCTCTTCTTCTGCCTTTGATCCTTTGACCACTCCTGCACCAGCAAAGAGACGTAGGGAGTGACCCTCAGCTTCTGCACAACGAATGGTGACAATCCAATCACCATCACCATTTGTATCTGCCCAACCGATCATTCCTGTGAAAAATCCTCGATCGAAGGGTTCAATCGCTTGAATGGCTTCACGTGCATCTGCTGTAGGTGTTCCGCATACTGCGGGTGTTGGATGAAGGCTAAGTGCCAAATCAATTGAGGACACACTGGAATCTATTAAGTCACCTTTGACCACAGTAGATAAATGCCACATCGTTTCTGTTTGAATGACGGATGGAGATGCAGGCACATCTAGTGTATGACAGTATGGAGTAAGCGCTTTAGTAACAGCTTCAACAACCACTGCGTGCTCGTGTAAATCCTTCGCTGAGGTAAGGAGTTCATCGCGGCGGCGCTGGTCTTCTACTGGATCTGAACTGCGCGGCCGGGAACCAGCGAGTGGATTGGAAATCACAGATGAACCGGTTTTAGAAAGGAGCAGCTCAGGGCTTGCCCCAAGAAGTGTGCGCTTTTGGGAAGACTTCGGATCAGCTACATTTGCAGCAAACGTATAGCCAGTCGTATTATGACGAGCCAGTCGTTCGAGTATTGTTTTCGTAGGAATGTCTTGATTTGATTTGAGATGGAGAGATCGAGAAATGACGATTTTGCTAAGCTCTCCTTTTTCAATTTTAGCTAACCCTTCGTTCACACCATTCATGTAGACTTCAGGAGAAGGGTCAGGTGTCACCTCATAGGATGGCGATGCCGCTTCTGACTCCTCATCACCTTGTTGAAATTCGAGTGGATCACTAAACTGTACATGGACTGGTACATTTAAACGAACGGGCTGCGCCGGATCAAATGGGACAGCACCAGCCACAATCGGTGTTTGAATTCCAGCTTGTTTGGCATCTTCAAATACGTGCGCTACCCTTGTGGATAGTTCATTTAGCTGATTGGTTTCAATATGCTGGAAAATCCCTTCGGCAAGTATCGTGCGTTTAGGTGAAGCAAGAAAAAAAGCGCCTGGCTGATAGTCTTGAAGCAATTGTACTTTTTCTTCGGACGACAATAATGAATGTTTCATGAAAAGGCCTCCTTTTAAATGAAATGCTAGATTCCGAGTGTTGCGCCGCCATCGATCGTGAGATTCTGCATCGTAATATGACTGGATTGCTCAGATGCAAAGAAAATGACTGCATCAGCGATATTTTGAGGATCAGCGATTTTTTGTAAAGGAATACCGGTTTTATACGTCTCTAGTGAACCTTTAATCACCTGATTTTCTCCTTGTTTATCAGGCCATAAAGCCCATTGCATAGGTGTTGCGGTAGACCCAGGAGAGACGACGTTGCACCTGATTCCATAGGCAGCCAGTTCTAATCCAAGCGTTTTTGTAAATGAAGTGGCTGCTGCTTTTGAAGCGGCATAGGCAGCCATATTCATTCTAGGAATGGCACCTGCGTTAGAGCTGACGGTCACAATGACCCCTTCTGATCTTTTCATCATGTATTTGGAGACAGCTTGAGATACGTAAAAGACACCATGTGTGTTGACTGCGAAAGTTTGTTGCCAGTCATCTGCACTAAGCTGGTCAATAGAACCCATTCGAAGAATGCCTGCTACATTGACCAGTAAATAAATGGGGCCAAGCTGCTTTTCAATTTGATCGACCATGTGCTGAACAGATGCTTGATCGGTAATGTCACCTGGATAGGCAAAGGCACGTATGCCTTCATCCTTCATTTGCTGGACGGTGCTTTGCAGCTGATCTTCTTTTACGTCAACTGCTGCAATAATCGCACCTTCTTCGGCTAGTCTTTTTGCGACTGCTTGTCCAATACCCTGTCCTGCGCCTGTGATAAGGACAACTTTTTGAGATAGACCACTGTGTTTCATGTGTTCACTGCCTTTCCTTCATGTCTGTGGTTGTGAAAGGATCATCATGATAGAGTGCAAATCGAAAAGCGTCATTCATCAGCACCGGTAAAACGGACGTATGTCCTTCTTTAGGGAATTCGTGATAGGCTGTATGCAAGCCATATGGGGATAAGGGCAGCATACGATTTGCTAGTGAATTTGCATGATCATTCATTTGACACGGATGATGTTTTTCTAACTCACCTACACCTACAAGCAGCCTGACATCCATAGGCATCTGACGTATATGGCTGGTGAATTGGTGTTCTTTTTCTAGAAATAATTTTTTGTTCCAGTGGATAGAAGGACTGCCTGCAATATATGTTTGATAAGCATCAGGGTGCTCAAATAGTGTGTGTAATACAAAAAGACCGCCAAGAGAGTGCCCAAATAG
This sequence comes from Bacillus sp. FSL K6-1006, assembly GCF_038593175.1. Lineage (NCBI taxonomy): Bacteria > Bacillati > Bacillota > Bacilli > Caryophanales > Bacillaceae > Bacillus > Bacillus sp. FSL K6-1006. Next base: position 3,709,804 of record NZ_CP151970.1, on the reverse strand, counting down.
TGTTTGACGACTCTGGTTGATCGGAAAGCGCTGCTCGATATAAGGCTTTACAATCTTTTCTAAAAAAGAAAAGAACGCAGAGGCGCCGCCATATGTATGGGTGGAGAAATCCTTTCTTTTGTCACCAATGGAAGCGTCAGGGCCGGTTAGAGTGAGATCATAATGCCTGAGCGGATGATAGGGCGCTTCTGTCTGATAGCCAATTCCAACAATGATGGCAGGTACAACACCTGTTTTTTCGGGTCTTCTTGACTGTAAACGAATGGCTTCGACCATTGTGCCAAAAAGTGAATTCCCATCAAGCACGTACATGACTGGAAAACCAGCCGCTGGAGGAGTAGTATTCGGTTTAAATATAAAAAGTCTGTATGGGTGTGCTGTGATATCCAGTTGCTCCGTCCCGGGTATAAAAAAAGGACGGCTTTCTCCGAAAAGAGAATCCTCAGTACCCATTCCTTCAGGGCGTTTGGACATGTGTAAAAAATCCCCTTCCTCAAATTGACTCTCATATGCTGATAAAAGCAGGCTTGCGGATATAGGATGAGTGTAGAGATTGAAGAATGGTCCCTTCAAATGAAAATGATTCTCAATTATCACGCAAGCAAATCAAATGATAATGGTTATCAATTATGAAGTCAAATGTTCATTAAGTGGTGTAATTGATAATTTGATCTAAATTTTCGGAAAATAAAGGACTAAATAACTACCAAATGAATGGAAATAGGGAATGCCGGACTGAGTCATTTAAAAAGAGGAGAAATGCCAAAAGACCTTGACCGTCACGGGATATTTACCATTTTCTTCTGTTTGATTCAGGAATATATATAGGTTTTTCTTCTTGAAATCATTTTGAGGAAAAATAAGTCTATAGACCTTCTTGTATTTTTAGGAAAAAAGAGGAGAATTTTTCGAAAAGCTGGTGAGCATATCTCACAACTTATTCAATCTCATGCGTAAATTCATATACAATTTTCTAAGGAAGACAAGATCGAAGGGAATGTAGGCAGAATGAAAACTCCATTAGGAAAGCTAAGGCTAAAACTGCTTGAACATCAGCTCAAATTGAAAAATACGTTTACAGTGGAAGAATATCAAGAAATGAAGCAATCATTACATGAAATACGGATGACATTTGCGGCCTATGAACAATGGGATTTATACCAGCGGGCCACCGATATGATCACCATCCTCCTCTTTCAACACGCCCTCAAGCAAAACCACCATTAACACTTTCACTTTTTATGAGCATCGTATTTCTTATGAAAGGACGGTGCTGTTTTAAAGTTGGCCAAATATCATATAGCATCAAAAATGCGGAAATGAAAAAAGTAAGGGATGTCCCCTTACTTTTTGATCAATCGGTGTATATGTCTGTAAACACCATTTAATTAGAATCCATCTGTGACATCATATTCGTAACGGATATCGGCTTTGACATTGCTCATAGTAGATCTCGCAGTAGCCTTTGCGTTGTACTTAAAGCTCCATTTTTGAGCTACTTTTAATTCATCTTCCAGTGAAATACGATAAGACCCACTTGTTGCAGATGAAAAAAGTGATTGGTTCCAAATCTTGTTTTCATCAGCCATCAGTTTGTGTGTGACATTTCCTTGGTTAGGCGATTGGGTACTAGTTGTTGAAATCGATTTAACGATAGCATTGTTAGGAATAGAAGAATTGTTCGTTAAATCCATTGTAATGACAGAAGAATCAACACCTGCTAGATTCAAAGATGAATTCCCCAAGTTGGTAGCAGTCCCGGTAAAATTGAATGTCCCATTCCCAGATTTGATACGATCTTGAATGGAGACAGTAAAATACATATTCCCTGTATATGAGCCACGGGTCACTTTCACAAAATAAGTTTCTGAAGTTGAAGTAACGTCACCAGTATTTGCAAATATAAAGGGTGTTACTGAATCAGGATTAATCACTCTTGACCCTGGTTTAGAACTCTTCGAATTATATACCTCGATTTTCATCCCCGTATATTGCTTATTATACGAACTTCGCACATAGACCCTTTCACCCTTATTGATCGTGAACTGATAATACGCTTCATTTTCACCTTCAGGTAAGATTGTTGTATCTGGGCGACTATTTTTCCAATATCCCATTGAGCTTGCTGTGTTAGGGCTGTTATTCCCCGTAATCGCTGCTTCTGCTGAATTAGGTGCAAAAAAACTAGTAACAAGCACTAATACCAATGCAGGTAACAAAAAACGTTTGAAGATAGTATTTGTCATATTTTAACCCTCCTTGTAATAATTACTATATCGGATCAGAACTAACAAATTTTAACTGAATTGCCGATATATTTAATAATCACTATTTTTTAAAAAGGAGAATCAAAATGAATATTAATACGTCATACACGGCAGGTGTTTCAAACAATCAGAACCGAATAGACTATAAGGGTCAATCAGCTATTAAAAGTACAAATGAGGTGATGACCGAATCTGATAGACGGATGAAAATACTAGATGAAAAATATGAAAAAATAAATGAACAAAATAAACGTTTCAAAAATCCTCATGGTCATATACACGATAAGTATCGAAATCCACGCTCGCCTTATTTTAGGAGTGATCTAACTAAAGTAGAAAGAGAAGCTGCATATACGATGGAGATTGGCTGGGCTAATTCTGGAAAAGGTGGACAATATGACTTTAATGACGCCATCTTCCGTAACGAAAAACGGTACGATCCTACTCAAGAAAGCGTAGAGAAAAAAATATTCAATCGGCAAAAGGTCAACGAACAATTACAAGATTTATTCTCTAAAAACGGGATATCCATTCCTAAAAATACAAATCTAACCTTTACCATTGACCCGAACAATTTTAAATTGGTGGTAAGTGGTTCAAAAGACGAATCGCTGATGAAACAAATAGAAGACTTATTAAATACAACCAACAATACAAGAGAATTATTTTTCCATATTATGAAAAGCAGAAATGATGATTCTACTCAATTCACATCGGATTCTCTAGCAAAGTTCCATCTTGTCAATCAAATCAAAACGGTGACAGGCTACAATTTAAAGGATTTAAGCATTGTAAATGGTCAATTTGTAACGGATAACGGAACGAATATTTTTGATCTATACAAAGAAGAACTTCTTAAAAATCCATATACAGCAGAAAATGCGCGCATTGCCGCTTCACATTACGGAGCACAGCTATTTGACCTAGCGAAAAACGGGTTTGATTCCATTCCAGATTTGGTGTTATCTATTGGTTATCAAAACGATTCTTTACAAGACATTGGGCAAAAAGTGAATTATGGGGTTAAGAAAGCGATAGATTAACAAAACTTGAACGATGACGGATACAAAATCATTAGCGATAACGAAAGACTCTATAACAATTGATGTTACAGAGTCTTTTCTATTGAAATGCGCTGGTTTGCACAAAATATCAACATGGTAATTTTGACTATAGTCGATGTTTTTCACTTTTTTATTGATGAAAATGTTAAAATGATGAGTAGCGTATTTTTTTATGAAAGGACGGTGCTTGGCATGACGGAACTTCTCGATGACCGGCTGCCGCCGCAAAATATAGAAGCCGAGCAGGCCGTATTAGGTGCTGTTTTTTTAGAACCATCTGCGCTAACGCTCGCTTCTGAGGTATTAATTCCAGAGGATTTCTATAGAATGTCGCATCAAAAGATTTACAATGCGATGCTTGTACTTGGCGATAGAGGAGAACCGGTCGATCTTGTCACGGTGACATCTGAGCTTGCCAATACAGATTTACTAGAAGAGGTAGGCGGGATTTCGTATTTAACCGATATTGCGAACTCTGTCCCAACTGCCGCAAACATTGAATACTATGCAAAAATTGTAGAAGAAAAATCCATTTTAAGACGTCTGATCCGTACGGCGACAACCATTGCACAAGATGGATACACACGTGAGGATGAAGTAGAGGACCTGTTGAGCGATGCTGAAAAGACCATTATGGAAGTGGCGCAGCGTAAAAACTCAGGAGCCTTTCAAAACATTAAGGACGTTCTTGTTCAAACATACGATAATATTGAACAGCTTCATAACCGTAAAGGCGATATCACAGGGATTCCAACAGGTTTCTCTGAGCTTGACCGGATGACAGCTGGATTCCAGCGAAATGATTTAATCATTGTAGCGGCTCGTCCATCAGTAGGGAAAACCGCCTTCGCATTGAACATTGCCCAAAATGTCGCGACCAAAACGGATGAAAGTGTCGCCATCTTTAGTTTAGAGATGGGTGCTGAGCAGCTCGTTATGCGTATGCTTTGTGCAGAGGGGAATATCAATGCACAAAACCTAAGAACCGGTAATCTGACAGAAGAGGACTGGGGCAAGCTGACAATGGCGATGGGCTCGCTGTCAAACAGCGGAATTTTCATTGACGATACACCTGGAATCAGAGTAAGTGAAATTCGCTCGAAATGCCGCCGATTGAAGCAAGAAAATGGTCTTGGCATGATCCTGATTGACTACTTGCAGCTCATTCAAGGGAGCGGGCGATCAAGCGATAACCGTCAGCAGGAGGTTTCTGAAATCTCTAGGGCATTAAAATCGCTGGCAAGGGAGCTTGAAGTTCCGGTTATTGCCTTGTCTCAGCTTTCCCGTGGGGTAGAGCAGCGCCAGGACAAACGTCCGATGATGTCTGATATTCGTGAATCAGGAAGTATCGAGCAGGATGCCGATATCGTGGCATTCCTTTATCGTGATGATTACTATGACAAAGAATCAGAGAATAAGAACATTATCGAAATCATTATTGCCAAACAGCGTAACGGTCCCGTTGGTACAGTATCACTGGCGTTCGTCAAAGAATATAACAAATTCGTCAACTTGGAAAGAAGATTTGATGATGCGGGTGTTCCGCCCGGTGCTTAAAGCCCAGCTCAAGAAGCTGGGCTTTTTTGATTGATCTACATCGAAAGAATGATTGAAAAAACAATCAAAATGAGGAGGAGAGAGAAAAAGAGAGAGCGTATACTAAAAGGAGAAAAGGAGTGAAGACTGATGAAATTTCAACAGTTTGAAGCCGCTCAATTACGTATCGCACGCCCAACCGTCAACATGAAAGAGGTTGTTTCCTTTTATGAAGAAGGCTTAGGGCTCAAACGAATAGGCTCATTTGATCAGCATGAAGGGTACGATGGTGTGATGCTCGGGCTGCCTCACCAGCATGTTCATTTAGAAATCACCAAACATGAAGAAGAAGAAAGCCTGCCCGTCCCGCATCCAGAACAGCTGCTTGTTTTCTATATTCCAGATGCAGAAGAATTTCAGCAAATGAAAGAGAGATTGCTCTCATTTGGCGGACGGCATGTCACCTCAACGAATCCATACTGGGACCGGGGAGGAGCAACCATTGAAGACCCAGATGGGTATCGAGTTGTGCTGATGAACACAGATGGTATTACACCTGTTTAAAAAAGACGCCCATTGTTGGGGGTCTTTTTTATGTTGATGAACAGCTGGAAACGGTAAAAAGTTGTTTTTGCTCAAAATCTCCATTTTTAAGCACTGGAAAAGTGATTAAAGCGCTTTTCTTTATATTTAAAACGAACAAAATTTGATTTCGAGATATTAATGTTCGGATTTCGCGTTGACTTTTTCGTTGTGCATTGATAAAATAAATGTGTTTGAAAGAGATAACGTTTTGAAAGGTTAACGGAGGTGCACGATATGTCTTCAGTAGTCGTAGTAGGTACGCAGTGGGGTGACGAAGGGAAAGGGAAAATTACCGATTTCCTTTCAGAAAATGCAGAGGTGATTGCCCGTTATCAAGGGGGAAACAATGCAGGTCACACGATCAAATTTGATGGAGTGACATACAAGCTACACCTCATTCCATCCGGTATTTTTTATAAAGAGAAAACTTGTGTCATCGGTAATGGAATGGTGGTTGATCCTAAAGCGTTGGTCACTGAGCTTGCGTATCTTCACGAACGGAATGTGAGTACAGATAACCTCAGAATCAGCAATAGAGCCCATGTTATTCTGCCTTACCATTTAAAATTGGACGAGGTAGAAGAAGAGCGGAAAGGGGCTAATAAGATCGGTACGACGAAAAAAGGAATCGGACCAGCTTATATGGATAAAGCTGCCCGCGTTGGTATCCGCGTCGCAGATCTATTAGATCGTGAAGTATTTGAAGAGAAGCTTGCACGTAATCTAGAAGAGAAAAATCGTCTCTTAGAGAAAATGTATGACACAGAAGGCTTCAAGATTGAAGATATTTTAGACGAGTATTATGAATATGGCCAGCAAGTGAAAAAATATGTCGTAGACACATCTGTTGTTTTGAATGATGCACTAGATGAAGGCCGCCGCGTGCTATTTGAAGGAGCACAAGGGGTCATGCTTGATATCGATCAAGGGACATACCCATTTGTGACGTCATCTAACCCAGTAGCTGGAGGCGTGACAATTGGTTCTGGCGTAGGACCAACGAAAATTCAACATGTAGTCGGCGTGTCAAAAGCGTACACAACACGTGTTGGAGATGGCCCATTCCCAACAGAACTCCATGATGAAATTGGCGATCAAATTCGTGAGGTTGGCCGTGAATACGGTACGACAACTGGACGCCCGCGCCGTGTCGGCTGGTTTGACAGCGTTGTTGTCCGTCATGCACGCCGTGTGAGCGGAATTACAGATTTATCTCTTAACTCAATTGATGTACTAACAGGGATTGAAAAATTGAAAATCTGTGTCGCCTATAAATTGAATGGAGAAATCACAGAGGAATTCCCAGCAAGCCTAAATGAATTAGCGAAATGTGAGCCTGTCTACGAAGAAATGCCAGGATGGACAGAGGATATTACAGGTGTGAAGAACTTAAGTGAGCTGCCTGCAAATGCCCGCCATTATTTAGAACGCATTTCACAATTAACAGGTATTCCTCTTTCCATTTTCTCAGTCGGACCAGATCGTTCACAAACGAACGTTGTCCGCAGCGTGTACCGTCCATAAGAATAGATTGATGAAGCACCAGTAAAATCTCGCATTTTACTGGTGTTTTTTTGTTTAAATATTCCTTAATTTCAGTAGAACGGACTTCCGGTCATTACCAAAATATGATAACTGTATAGGAGGAAGGAGCGTTCTAGTGAAAGAAAGAATACGATTATTAGATATTTTACGAGGTTTTGCCATACTAGGCACCTTGGGAACGAACGTCTGGTTTTTTGCGTATGCAGGGGATACCTTTGCGACAGATCAGATTGCGGATGAATATGAAAATGGCAGTTTTCTAGAAAGTCTTGTCTCCATGTTCGTTTATGGAAAAATGCTCTCGCTGCTCACGATCATGTTTGGTGTTGGATTGGAGCTGAAATACCAGCAGGCAAAAAGGAAGGACACGCCTTGGCCGGGTACTTATTTATGGATTCTTTTATTTTTATTTATCGAAGGCTTTGTCCATTTTACGCTTGTGATGGAATATGATGTGCTCATGAGCTATGCCGTTACGGGGCTGCTTGTGGCTTACATTGTACGGGGAGGAAGCAGGCGCATCAAAAAGGGCATGATTTTCTCAGGTGTGATTCATCTGCTCGTGATGTCATGTCTGATGCTGTACTCCCTCTCTGAAATGGAGTCAGTGACCGATGATCAAAGCGGTGAACCGGCGCTGGAAGAGCAGCTGCCAGAGACATGGATCTCGCAGGTTCAAGAACGGTTACAATACTTCTTCATGTACCGAGAAGAAGCGGTCTTTATCATTCCAATGAACACATTTCTGTTTTTATTGGGTGTGCGGATGATGAGAGCCGGTGTATTTTATGCAAATGAACGCGGACAATCTCTCCGGCAAATAATGTTCCGAATCGGACTGTGGGTTGGTCTGCCGCTGAATGCACTAGTCTTCGTTTCGAACGATCTAGTGGAATTTGTGGTGCGCTACGTCTTTTCACCATTCCTCTCTATTTTCTATATAGCTGTCATTGCGAAGCTCCTCGCGCGCAAGGAGTCATGGTTCATATGGACTTGGTTTGAATATGTAGGGAAAATGGCGCTCAGCTGCTACATCCTGCAAAATGTCATCTGTTCCATTCTTTTTTATAGCTGGGGATTGGGTCTTGGCGGTCAAATCAATGCGCCCCTTATTGTATTGGCATGGCTGTTGGTTTCACTTCTGCAAATCGTGATTTCAGCAGTTTGCCTAAAGGTTTGGAGAATTGGACCAATGGAATATATCCGTTCACGGGCACTTCGCAGGGTGACGATGAAACAAGCATCATAAAGGGGAGAGCACAATGTTTTTTAAAAAAATGACGAAAAGAGAACAAGCGAATACACATAAAGCAGCTGTGCCGGCATTTGTCTTTTATCTTCTGGTATTAGGAGGGCATGCGCTGTACGCGTTTTGCCAAGGTGACAGACCACCGGTTACTTTTGTCATTTTAATGGCGGGACTCCTTGTTTTTTTCTCCGCTGACTGGCTATTTAACAAAAAATGTTCATAAAAAAGCCCTCATCGCGAGGGCTTTTTCCTTACTTCAGGCTTTTATATTGGCCTTTTAAATTTTTACGGATGTACTGGATGATTTTGCGTAGTTCGTTGGCGTGCGGTCTGCCAAACGGACTTGTTTGTCTTTGCTGATAGAGCACTTGACCTTTTTCATTTAATAAGAAATAAGCAGGTTCACCGTGCACCCCGTGATCTTCATATGGGGCATCTTCCCCGTGATAGTGGACTTCATATGCTTTTAATGACGTGAGATCATGGTCATACATGATCGGGAAGGACAGTCCCTCTTTATCAGCAAATGCCTTCAAGTCATCAGGGTTATCCGTTGAAATCGCCATCAAGTGAATATCCTTGTCCTGAAAATATGACTGCTGCTGTTCGAGCTCTTTTAATTCTTCTACACATACCGGGCACCAAGATCCTCTAAAGAAAACGATCAGGTGCCAGCTTTGATGCTCCTCTAAATGTTTGTCGAAATCAATGTGATCGCCCTGTATTGTTGGAAGTGAAAAGTTGGGCATTTTATCTCCTAATTTGAATGAACTCATACTGCTTCCTCCTTTTTCAATGACAATGTCACTTGTTTCATGTATAGCCATTTTTGAGCGGCCTGAAACGTGTCTATGTGTTTAAGTAGGCAGTGGTCACCCGAAAAGGTGCATCAAAATTGAAGGCGGTTGCAAAAATGGGGGCTTTGGCAGGAGATTTCAAATCCGACACTTTTTTTTAAAAAATGTCGAAAAACGTATTGCCATATGTATTTACTCTATGATATTATAAATCTCGTTGTTGCAAAGGTCTCTGAAACTTGTTAGGATGCGATGTTCCAGCTTTTTTAAAGCGATTGGTTTGGCGCAATACAGCTTCTTCAGATTCACTTTTCACAAGCCGAGAGCCATTAGCTCAGTTGGTAGAGCATCTGACTTTTAATCAGAGGGTCGAAGGTTCGAGTCCTTCATGGCTCACCATGTATTGGCCCGTTGGTCAAGCGGTTAAGACACCGCCCTTTCACGGCGGTAACACGGGTTCGAATCCCGTACGGGTCATTGATTTACTTTAGCGTTAAGCTAATTTTTTCCTCACTTGCTTGAAGGAGCACCACGATTGCTTTTTCGGGCAAGTTACTGAGGTCCGGTAGTTCAGTTGGTTAGAATGCCTGCCTGTCACGCAGGAGGTCGCGGGTTCGAGTCCCGTCCGGACCGCCATTTATACATATTCATCTTTTTGATGATGGCTCGGTAGCTCAGTTGGTAGAGCAACGGACTGAAAATCCGTGTGTCGGCGGTTCGATTCCGTCCCGAGCCACTTCCAAACGCATCTGCAATCGCAGGTGCGTTTTTATTATGAAAAGAAGGCATAAAAAGGGAGAAGCCGGACCTAGGTAGGGCCCGGCTCCATAAGAAGAAGACGTTACATCTATATAGACGGCTGGTGATTGGAAAAGTTTCAATAAAAAAGGAAAAAGTCATCAATTTTTTCGAGCGGCGCCTTCCTATCCAACGTTTACTAGAAAAGAAAGCCGTTATTATTTTTATCTTTGCCTCGTAAAACGTTATAATAGACAGTGAGCCTTTTTTTCATAAATGGAAAAGGTGTAATGATACATGCAAAATGGAATGACATAGATGCTAAAAATGCAGGAGGAAATCACAATGGAAAAAAAGATTCTTGTCGTAGATGATGAAAAACCGATTGCTGATATATTGGAATTTAATTTAAGGAAAGAGGGCTATGAGGTTCATTGTGCATATGATGGAAACGAAGCCCTTGAAATGGTAGAAGAAATCAAGCCGGACATTATTCTGCTCGACATTATGCTGCCGAATAAAGATGGTGTTGAAGTGTGCCGTGAAGTGAGAAAGAAATATGATATGCCGATTATCATGCTGACAGCAAAAGACTCTGAAATTGATAAAGTCATCGGCCTTGAGCTTGGCGCAGATGATTATGTGACAAAGCCTTTCAGCACACGGGAGCTGCTTGCCCGCGTGAAAGCGAATTTGAGAAGACAAACCGCTGCTCCGCAGACGGAGGAAGAATCTGAATCAAATGATATTGAGGTTGGATCACTTGTTATTTATCCAGATGCGTATGTGGTGTCTAAGCGCGAGGAAACGATTGAATTGACGCACCGTGAGTTCGAACTGCTTCATTATTTAGCGAAACATATCGGACAAGTCATGACACGTGAGCACTTGCTGCAAACCGTATGGGGCTATGATTACTTCGGAGATGTCCGTACAGTAGACGTCACAGTCCGCCGTCTTCGTGAAAAGATTGAAGACAATCCTAGCCACCCGAGCTGGATCGTGACAAGACGAGGCGTAGGCTACTATTTAAGAAACCCAGAGCAGGACTAAGATTCTTATGAGTAAAGTAGGTTTTTTTCGCTCGATTCACTTCAAATTGACCTTGATTTACGTGCTGCTGATCATCGTCGCCATGCAGATCATTGGCGTGTACTTTGTGAAGCAGCTAGAGCAGTCCTTAATTAATTCATATGATAATTCCTTGAATCAGCGAATCTACTCGTTATCGTATTACCTAGAACAAGATTCATCGAAAAGCAAAGCAGAATTAAAAGAGGATGCTCAAAAGATATTAAACGATTTTAACAACAAAGATGAGTCTAATGAAATCTCTGAAGTCAGCTATATTGACGAAAGCAGAGAGGTCATTGCTTCTGTAAATAACGGCAGCCAAGAGATTGCCGGCAAGAAAATCACTGATCAAATCATTAGCCGTATTTTTGCGGTCGGCAAAGACTATGAGAAAAAATTCTATGACCCTGAGTCAAATAAAAGGGTGCGTATTTCTGCGACAGCCGTAAAAAATGAGAACCAAGAGACCGTTGGTGTGATTTATGTTGTGTCTTCAATGGAAAGTGTGTTTAACCAAATGCGAACCATTAACACCATTTTAGCAACTGGGACACTGATTGCACTTGGGACGACTGCTCTACTTGGTATCTTCATCTTTAGAACGATCACTCATCCTATTTCAGATATGAGAAAGCAGGCGATCGAGCTTGCCAAAGGGAACTTCTCCAGAAAGGTCCGGAAGTATGGACATGACGAGATTGGCCAGCTTGCGACAACCTTTAACCATCTGACGAGAGAGCTGGAGGAAGCTCAGCTGATGACGGAGGGGGAGCGGAAAAAGCTTTCTTCTGTTATTGCCTATATGACGGACGGTGTCATCGCAACGAATCAAAACGGTGCAATTATTCTATTAAACAGCCCTGCATTAGAGCTGTTAAATGTTTCACGTGAAACAGCACTAGAGATGCCGATTACGTCTTTGCTTGGCTTAGAGGAAACTCATACATTTGAAGATTTAGTCGAAAATCAAGATTCTATGCTGATAGAAATTGAACGCGAAGACCAGCTGTCTGTATTGCGTGTGAATTTCTCCGTCATTCAGAAAGAGCATGGGAAAATTGATGGCTTAATTGCGGTCATTTATGACGTCACAGAGCAGGAGAAAATTGATGCTGAACGCCGTGAATTCGTCGCGAACGTATCGCATGAGCTGCGCACACCGCTGACGACGATGCGAAGCTACCTTGAGGCGCTGGCTGAAGGTGCGATTGGTGATAAAGAGCTTGCACCAAGATTCCTCAGTGTCACGCAAAATGAAACTGAGCGGATGATCCGGCTTGTCAATGACCTGCTGCAGCTGTCTAAGTTCGACAGCAAGGATTATCAATTCAACCGTGAGTGGACGAACTTTATCAGGTTTATCTCGCTCGTCATTGATCGTTTTGAAATGACGAAGGAGCAGCATGTCGATTTTATCCGCAACCTGCCGCAGCGTGAAGTATATGTGGAAATCGACCAAGATAAAATTACTCAGGTGCTCGATAATATCATTTCCAATGCCATGAAATACTCACCAGAGGGTGGACACATCACGTTTACCGTCGATCTGGATGAAGAGAAAGGCCTTGTGTTATTCAGCGTGAAAGATGAAGGAATCGGTATTCCGAAGAAGGATATGGATAAAATCTTTGAACGTTTTTATCGGGTGGATAAAGCAAGAACAAGAAAGCTTGGCGGAACCGGCCTCGGTCTTGCGATAGCAAAAGAAATGGTTCAGGCTCATGGCGGAGATATTTGGGCTGACAGCATTGAAGGAAAAGGGACAACGGTGACCTTTACCCTTCCGTACAATGAAGAACAAGAGGATGATTGGGATGAAGCGTGAGACCTTTAAAACCATAATATTGACAATCCTAATTGCGATCAGTCTTGTATTTACGTGGAATATCTGGATGTTCCAGCCCGTCATGCAGGATCAGGCAGATACCGGCACACAGGTCGTGGAAACGAAGAAGATTTCAAGCGACGAGCCTAGAAGTCTCATTGATGTCGTGAAGCCGCGCGAGATGTTCATCCATTCAAATGGGGAGCATTTTAAAGTGGATCAAAAGGAACTCTTTCAAAACTTTTGGAATGATGTGAGCCTTTGGGATGTCAAAGAGATTAACGATGTGTCAGATCAATATTCCGAGCAGAAATTTAAGAATTTCTTCTATGGACGCGAAGGACAAGGGAAGACATTGGATCTTGTGTTCAATGATCCGATTCCGATTGATATTTTCCAAGCGCTCTTTAAATGGCCGAACAAGTCCATTGAATACAACTCGTTTGATCGGATGATCGTGCCGTTCGCCCAGCAGGATAAGGCGAATAAAAAAGTGTATTTGGTCTCATACAGCAAGGAGACGGTGCTTGAGCTGACAATTGAGTCCGCCAATTACCGTAATCTAATGAACAGTATCGCAGCCGCTCAAAACGAGATGCCGCGCTATGATCTTTATACATTCTCAACGAATTCTAAACGAGATTTCCTTCTTCCGAGAAAGCAAAAGCAGCTTGAAGCGAAGATGTTCTTTATCGAAACGATTAAGACAAATAAATTCAAAGACGCTTTGTTTACGGACCCGAGCCTTGTCGGTGAGGAATCTAATTTAAACCGGACGGTGTACACAGATGGCACAAGCCGCCTTGAAGCCAATCAAAAAGACCACCGCATTCAATATCAGCATCGCAATATCAATTCCAGCACTGTTTTCCAAACGGGGGATTTGATTAAGCGAAGCGTGAAATATTTCAATGATACGGGAAGCTTTACTGATGACTATCAATATTTTGGCATCAACAGCAACCAGCAGCTGTCCTTTAATATGTTTATGGACGGTCTGCCGATCGTGAACAGTACAAAGCATCCATTTGGGATGACCTCTCTTGAAGTACAATGGGCGAATGATGACATTTTGAATTACAAGCGCCCAAACTATATTCTTGGCAATAAAGCGAGTCAAAGTGAACAGGTCAAGCTGATGAACGGGACAGAGCTGAAGGACTTGATCATCAAGCAGACGAAATATGATGATCTGGAGAAAATTGAACAGATTTTCCCTGCATATCAAGCTGCTTCAACTGCTTCAGATCAAGATCAAGCAATGTTTGTCTGGCTGGAGCCTGTATGGTGCATGAAATATAACGGCAAAACCGTGATTCTATCGAATGATCTTTTGACAGAGGGGAGCGAGAATCATGGAGTGGAATAAGACCAAAACGATCTTTATCCTAGCCTTTCTCATTCTCGATATCTTTCTAGGTTTTCAATACTTTGAAAAACGGTCAACCGATCATTTTGCGATTATCGAAAAAACGGATACGCTGGAAGAAATGAAGGCAGACGGGATCAAATATGGCAATCTATCAGATGAAGCGAAGATTGGATACCGCATTACAGCTGAAAAGAAGCAATATACGAAAAAGGATGTCGACGGATTAGCTGATCAAAAGGCGAAAAGCACATTCCCGAAAACAGACAAAGATGATCCTGTCACGCTGCTTGAAATGACCTTCAACAAGCCAGTTGCCTTGCCGAAAAAGGATATCAAAACAGCGGCGACGAACCTTGTGAACCAGCGTTTGCTGGATGGGAAGAATTATAAGCTGTGGAGTATAGATGAAGAGACAGGGAAAATCGTCTTTTTCCAAACGTATAAAGGGAAATACATCTTCCAAGAAGGCCTTGATGACACCGAAACCATCGGGCAAATCACCTTAAATCTCAACGATCAAAACGAAATCGTCTCATATCAGCAATCAATGGTGACATCGATTAATGAAGTGAGAAAAGAAACCCTTGTCCCGGCACTTGAAACCGTGAAGGACTTATATACGCAAAATATGCTGAGCCAAAACACGACCGTGAAAAAGGTAGAGCTTGGCTACTATACGCAATACCCGGGGGCAAGCACGCAAGTCATGGTACCTGTATGGCGGGTGGAGCTTGAAGGCGTATCAGCAGGTTCAAAGAAAAAGACAGAAGAAGAATATTTGATCAATGCCATTGATGGCTCAACACTTGATCATATAGAGAAAGATGACAAATCTTCAATGGAGTGAGAGAACATGAGCTTGCAGTTCAGTGTACTAGCGAGCGGAAGTACGGGGAACGCTTTTTATTTAGAAACAGACGAGCATGCCTTTTTGGTGGATGCTGGTTTAAGCGGCAAACAGATGGTCGAGCTGCTTAGCCAAATCGACCGCAAGCCTGAGGACTTAGACGGCATTTTTGTGACACACGAGCACTCCGATCATATTAAAGGGCTTGGTGTCATGGCAAGAAAGTACAAGCTTCCTGTCTATGCAAATGCGAAAACATGGAAGGCAATGGAGTCTCATATCGGAAAGATTGACACAGAGCAGAAATTCCATTTTGATATGGAGACCGTTCAATCCTTTGGCGGCCTTGATGTCGAGTCATTTGGCGTCTCACACGATGCGGTAGAGCCTATGTTTTACGTGTTCCATTATGGAGGGCGCAAACTTGCCCTCATGACAGATACAGGCTATGTGAGTGACCGCATGAAAGGCATTATTAAGTCAGCCAATACGTTTGTGTTTGAGAGCAATCATGATGTCGGGATGCTGCAAATGGGCCGCTACCCATGGAGCATTAAGCGCAGAATTCTGAGTGATGTCGGACATGTATCAAATGAAGATGCTGCTCTCGCGATGACAGATGTCATTGGAGATGCCACCTCACGCATTTATTTGGCTCACTTGAGTCAAGATAACAACATGAAAGATTTAGCCCGTATGGCGGTCCAGCAGACGCTTGAAATGAAGGGCTTTGTTGTTGGGGACGGCTTTGATTTATTTGATACGGACCCGAAAAAAGCAACTCCGCTTTGCGCCGTATGATTTTTATAATCGTATGATTAAGATAAGAGCTTCTTACCAACACTATATACATCATCTATTCACTGAAAGGAAGGAAACATAGTGGATTATCGCGATGTAGAGTGGAAGCCGAGACGAAGCAGAAAAGGATATTTTCTTTCTGGTTTGATCGGTGTATTGGTAGGAGCTTTTTTAATGGGGTTCTTTTTCCCCTATGTATCTGGACAGAGCAGCAGTCCCTTTGGATGGCAGCAGAACGGTGATGGACAAGCATCTCAGGGCCCTTTAAAAACTGTGAATGTAAACGTCAATGATGCAGTCACGAAAGTGGTGTCTAATATGTCAGATACGGTGGTCGGCGTCATTAATATCCAAAAGTCGAGCTTTTGGGAGGAAGGCGGAGAAGCAGGCAGCGGGTCAGGTGTGATCTATAAAAAAAAGGGTGACACGTTTTATATTGTCACAAACCATCACGTCATCAAAGGCGCCAACCAGCTTGAAGTGAGCCTCCATGATGGGACAAGAATTAGTGCCAATCTTGTTGGCAGCGATCAGCTCATGGATTTAGCAGTTCTCACTGTCAAAAGTGATAAAATCAAGAAAACGGCAGCCTTCGGTAACTCAGATCATGTGAAGCCGGGTGAGCCAGTCATCGCCATTGGAAATCCATTAGGGCTTGAATTCGCAGGTTCTGTCACACAAGGAGTCATTTCAGGCACGGAGCGTGCGATCCCTGTGGACTCAAATGGGGACGGACAGACGGATTGGAATGCAGAAGTACTGCAAACAGACGCCGCCATCAATCCTGGAAACAGCGGTGGTGCCTTGATCAATATGGACGGAAAGGTGATCGGCATCAACTCAATGAAGATTGCTGAATCAGAGGTAGAAGGAATCGGGCTTTCCATTCCAGCGAATCTGGTCATCCCTGTCATAGAGGATTTAGAGCGCTACGGAGAGGTAAAGCGTCCGTATCTTGGCGTCGGCATGAAATCATTAGCAGATATTGCGAGCTACCACTGGCAGGAAACGTTGAAACTGCCATCTAAGGTTACATCTGGGGTCGTTGTCATGAGTGTTGAGCCGTTGTCTCCAGCAGGAAAAGCGGGACTAAAAGAGCTGGATGTCGTGACCTCCTTTGATAGCAAGAGTGTACAGAATATCGTAGATCTTCGTAAGTATTTATATCAAAGGAAAGTCGGCGATAAGGTAAAGGTGCAGTTTTATCGAAGCGGAAAGAAAAAATCAGCAGAGATCAAACTTTCTCAAACCGACCGATATGGCGGCTAACCAGTTCCAACTAGGAACTGGTTTTTTTGGCATGACTGACATATGATGAAGGAAAGGGGGCGGTACGATTGGTTACACTACAACGGATGTCACAAACTGATTACGATGTATTGATGGAGAAAGCCATTCAGCGGTACGCGGAAGAAAAGGTACTCGCAGGGACATGGGAAAAGGAAGAATCACTTGCGAACGCAGAAGAACAATTTGACAGGCTGCTTCCAGAAGGTCTTCAGACAGAGCATCATGAGCTGTGGAATTTCTTAAACGGAGATGAAGCGATTGGCTGGGTTTGGCTTTGCTATGACCCGAATCACCCGCAGCACGAAGGATTTATTTATAACTTTATTTTGTTTGAAGCTTATCGAGGAAAAGGCTTTGCAAAGCAGGCCATTGCTGCATTAGAGGAGCAGGCAAAGTCATTAGGTGTGCAAAAACTCTCGCTCCATGTCTTTGCTCACAATCAAATCGCTCGTTCGCTGTACGAGAAAACGGGATTTGCAGAAACCGGTATCTATATGAGTAAACCTTTATAAAAAAGAAGAAGTACCGTGCAGAAAGCGTACGGTACTTTTTTATGAGGACGTCATGGCATCCTGAGCCGTGACTCTGTATAAATCGACTTTACACTTCACGAAAGCGCGAATGATCGCTGGAACTTGAGCTTCTGAACGAATTAACAATGAGGTCTCGTCATCACTGATCACAAGATCTGTTCCGACAGTTTGCAGGTACTGCGTGAGAACAGGCTTCACCTCATCATCAATCCATGCATGCTTGAAGGTTGCACGTATGTTTGAGGATGTGATGGTTTTTTCTTGAGGATGAGTATGTGGGGACACTAATTTTCCTTCAGAAATGAACGCCGTTTTGGTACAAATACTATTGGTGAACCTTGGGCGGTCAGCTGTTAAAAAGACGGTTTTCCCTTCATCCTTTAATGTTTCAATGACCTGCTGAATGTGCAAGATCGAATCTGCATCAATATCGGCAAAAGGTTCGTCCAGTAAAATAAATTCCGGCTGATGGGCGATGGCCTGCGCCATTCCGAGCCGTTTCTTCATACCAGGTGTGAAGGCACCGACCTTCTCCTGATGATCATGATGTAAACCGACAAATTCGAGTAATTCCTCATAATCACTTGTTTTCTGGCGTGTTCCGGTGACTTTTGATAAATAGGCAATATGCTCAAGAGCCGTAAGACCTTCATATAAATCCGTATATTCTGGCAGAACACCGATATGCTGTCTCACTTTTTTTAGCGAAGGCATATTCATCACTGTAAACGTACCAGAGGTAGGGCGGGAGATCCCGGTAATAATATTGAAAAACGTCGTCTTACCAGATCCCTTGGGTCCAATGAGTCCGAAGATATCGCCCTGATTGACATCAAGATTAATATGATCTATTGCGACTTTTGTACGGTATTTTTTTGTGAGCCCCTTTGTATGAAGCATCTACACATCCCTCCTTTGAAACAGCAGTGCAGTTCCAATGAGTAAGATAACGGTCAATGCCGTGTTCATTAGGACGTAGGTCAGCGGTTCACTCCAGCGCGCATAATAATAAGGCG
Source organism: Bacillus sp. FSL K6-1006 (assembly GCF_038593175.1). Classification (NCBI taxonomy): domain Bacteria; kingdom Bacillati; phylum Bacillota; class Bacilli; order Caryophanales; family Bacillaceae; genus Bacillus; species Bacillus sp. FSL K6-1006. The sequence continues at coordinate 3,691,265 of NZ_CP151970.1, read as the reverse complement.
TCATATATTGGAACCAATGAATCATTCGTTCTGAAGAAAGAACAGAAATCAAACTGACGATTGGGAAAAGAAAGGAAAATAACATGCCGACAAACATTGATTTCTGCGGTGTTGGAAAGAGCATGGACAAAAATAAAGCACATGAGATACCGACACTGATAAAGGTTAAGATTTTTAAGGCATCTGAGAACAGAAAACGGTGTGAAATCACCATATTCAGCACATATGTCGTCATAATACAGCTAAGCCAAAACAGCATCAGTCCAAGATATTTCCCGATGATAATGTTCAAACGGGTTGTTTTACTGACGAGAAAACGAATGGTTTTCAAATGAATTTCGCGGCTTAAAATATCATGAGACAACAAAAAAATAAGGAAGAAACCAAATAAAGACATCACCAGTTCATTCCCAATAGAATAAGGATCTTTTGCCAGTTCCCATTTTTCCTGATGAGCAGCGATAAACGGAAGACTTGAAACAAAAGTAGATAAAATGAAAATAATAACAATTGTTAAAATAGATTTTGTGCTTTTGAAGAGCTGCTTAAACTCATTCATACAGATGGTCCACACACGCTGTACCTCCCTTCACCTTTATTATACCCCTAGAAAAGAAAGACACCATATCTTGCTCTTTAACATTTGTTTAAATTTCATAAAAAGAAGACTCTTCCAGCACCAGTTGACTCATTTTTAAAAATGTTCAGAAAAATATCTTGATTTATCAAAAAACATCATGTATGATAGCTTTAATTCAAGATAACTATACAGGCAATGACGAGAGAAAGTACAATCATCAATTTTTCCACAGAGAGCTTCGGCAGCTGAAAAGAAGCAAAAATAATGATTCGAAAAATGGTCTCTGAGCCTCGTGCTGAACATATCTATGATATTAGTAGGTGACGACGAGAGTTGGTACTCGTTATCAAAACCACAGTATATGAGCCAGATTGGAGCTTTGTACTTGTAGAGGCTGTTTAGCGCGAGCAAACAGTAAATAAAGGTGGTACCACGAGACAAATACCTCGTCCTTATGATTCAAAGATAAGGATGGGGTATTTTTTATTGTCCACTTTTTTTCATACAATTGTTCAAATGTTCCACGTGAAACACCACATCCATTTTTTCAAATGAAAGGGAGATTGACATGAGTGAACATGCATTGGTTTTACAATCAGATTTCGGCATTGATGATGGAGCTGTCAGTGCAATGTACGGAGTGGCAAATACGGTCAGCAGCAGTATCCGCATTTTTGATTTAACACACAATATTCCGCAGTATGACATTTGGGAGGCTTCTTATCGCCTGCTTCAAACCGTCACATACTGGCCGGAAGAGACCGTATTCGTTTCCGTCGTTGACCCGGGCGTTGGATCCGAGAGAAAAAGTCTTGTCGTCAAAACGACAAGCTCTCACTATATCATTACCCCAGATAACGGGACACTCACGCACGTTGCCCAGGATATTGGCATTGTGGAAGCCCGCTACTTAGATGAAACCATTAACCGGCTGCCAAAGTCGGGAAAATCACATACATTCCATGGGAGAGACATTTACGCTTATACAGGGGCGAGAATTGCATCAGGTGTGATTTCTTTTGAAGAGGTTGGGCCAAAGGCGAATATTGATGATATTATCCATCTTCCAGTCGTACAGGCTTATGCGGAAGAAGATGTGATCACAGGGACGATTGATATTTTAGATGTGAGATTCGGAAACCTATGGACAAACATTCATCACACGCTATTTGAACAGCTTTCAATTAATTATGGGGATGCAATAGAAGTTACCATTGCCAACGGGCCGAAAAATGTGTATAAAAATATCATGACCTATGGACGATCTTTTGCCGACTTAAAGGTAGGCGAACCACTCGTATATGTCAATTCACTCGATCATTTAGGCGTGGCGATCAATCAAGGGTCATTTGCAAAGGCTTATAACATCGGTACAGGCACAGGCTGGCGCCTTTCGATTCGCAAAGCTCCGCGCATTATATACGAATAAGAGGAGGATACATCATGGCAGGAAAACAACTTTCAACGAAAACTGTCGTTGCCATTGGAATTGGCGCAGCCGTCTTTGTGATTTTAGGACGCTTCGTCTCCATTCCAACTGGAATTCCGAATACACAAATTGAAACCTCATACGCCTTCCTTGCATTAATGGCCGTGCTATTTGGTCCTGTTGCAGGCGCACTGATTGGTTTTATTGGCCATCTCATTAAAGATGCGACCACATTTGGCCCTTGGTGGAGCTGGATTATTGTATCGGGTGTCGTTGGTTTATTGATCGGCTTTATTTCTAACCGTTTAAAAGTAGAAGAGGGAGACTTCGGCTGGAAGAAAATCACGCTCTTCAACGCCGTACAAGCAGGCGCACAGGCATTAGGCTGGTTTATCATTGCTCCTGTACTCGACATTGTGATCTATGCAGAACCTGCGAACAAAGTGTTTGTCCAAGGCATCGTGGCAGGGATTTCAAACATCATCACAGTTGGTGTCCTAGGGACCATCATCATTGCAGCTTATGCGAAAACGAGAAGCAAAAGCGGCAGCCTATCGAAAGAAACATCATGAAGCAAGGTGGAACACATAAATGAAGAAACCGATGATTCAATTCGAACATTTCGGATTCAAGTATCGCAGTCAGGCAGAACCAACATTAAAGGATATCAACCTGACCATCTATGAAGGAGAAAAAGTTCTCATCGCAGGCCCGTCTGGATCGGGAAAAAGCACACTAGCCCATTGTATCAATGGGCTAGTTCCTGCGTCTTATAAAGGTTCTATGGAAGGAAGTCTTCACATCGGCGGGAAAAATGCAGAGAAAGAGAACATTTTCTCGCTCTCACAGCTTGTCGGAACGGTGCTTCAGGACCCTGATGGACAATTTATCGGGCTGACCGTTGGAGAAGATATCGCGTTCACGCTTGAAAATGATCAAGTCACACGCGAAGAAATGAAAACACGTGTCGAGGAAGCAGCTAGATTAACAGAGGTAGACGGCAAGCTGGCATCGTCCGTGCATGAGCTGTCAGGCGGACAAAAACAACGTGTCGCCATTGCTGGCGTACTTGTCAACGATGTCGACATTTTACTGTTTGATGAACCACTTGCAAGCCTTGACCCCGCAACAGGCAAGGAAGTCATCGATCTTATTGACCGGCTGCAAAAACAAACGAAAAAAACCATCGTGATGGTTGAGCACCGATTAGAGGACGTGCTCTTCTGTCATGTGGACCGCATCATCGTTGTCAATGACGGCACGATTGCAGCGGATATGACACCAGATGAATTGCTCGCCTCAAATGTTTTAGAAGCGGCATATATACGTGAGCCTTTATATGTAAAGGCGATGAAATATGCAGGTATTCCGGTTGCACCGGGAGATCAGATCGCTAATTTACAGCGTCTCACCTTAGACGATAAGGCAAAAGAGAAAATCGAGCAGTGGATGGAAGCATCTGAGCCGTCAGTCGAGCAGATTGCAGCACAGGATTTACTAGAAGTGCGCGAGCTGAGTTTTGACTATTCAACAAGACCAAATACGCTGAGCAACATCTCTTTTACCGTCAAAAAAGGAGAAATGATCAGCATCGCAGGAGCCAATGGAGCGGGCAAGACGACATTGTCCAAGGTGCTCTGTGCATTTGAAAAGCCAACGAAAGGGTCAATTCTTTTAAATGGTGATGACATCACAGGAGATACGATCAAACAGCGCTCCGAACGAATCGGCGTCGTCATGCAAAACCCAAATCAAATGATTTCAAAACAAATGATTTTTGATGAGGTGGCACTTGGTCTCGTTTTAAGAGGCATAAAGGAAGAAGAGATCAAAGAACGGGTGGAGCGGGTCCTGAAAGTGTGCGGACTGTATCCATTTCGGAACTGGCCGGTTTCAGCCCTCAGCTTTGGACAGAAAAAACGCGTCACCATTGCATCTATACTTGTACTAGAGCCAGAAATCCTCATCCTAGACGAACCAACCGCAGGACAGGACTTTAAACATTACACAGAGATGATGACGTTTTTAGAGCAATTAAATCAGCAGGGCGTCACGATTTTGATGATCACCCATGATATGCATCTCATGCTCGAATACACAACAAGAACCATTGTCATTTCAGATGGAGAAAAAATCGCAGATGATACACCAGCCAAAGTGCTGACAGATCAGCTGCTTGTCCAAAAGGCGAGCTTAAAAGAAACGTCGCTGTATGAACTGGCGCTGAAAGCAGATTGGCCGAATCCAAATGAACTCGTGGATCGCTTCATTGAGGTTGACAGAAAGGAACGAATGACATGGCTGTAGACATGCTGTCCTATATCGATCGCCCGTCGCCGATTCACCGGCTGACAGGAGCAACCAAACTCATTTGCTTTATCCTCTGGTCATCCGCAGCGATGCTCACGTATGATACAGGCATTTTAGTCTTTATGTTAGCCGCCAGTATCGTATTCTTTCAGCTGTCGAACGTACGATTTCGTGATATTTCCTTCGTGGTGATCGTCCTGGCGGTTTTCCTAGTGATCAATAACATCGCCATTTACATCTTTGCACCCCAGCAAGGTGTCGCCATCTACGGAGCAAAGCATGAGCTGTTTCATATTGCCGGCTGGTACAATGTCACACTTGAACAGCTTTTCTATCAATTGAACATTACGCTAAAATATGTGACCGTGATGCCAGCAGCGCTTTTATTTATTGTCACAACAAATCCAAGTGAATTCGCCTCATCTCTCAGCCGAATCGGCGTCAGCTACCGGATTTCGTATGCTGTAGCGATTGCCTTGCGCTATATTCCAGATATTCAGCGGGATTTCCGCACGATCGCGATTTCTCAGCAAGCAAGAGGTATTGATTTATCGAAGAATGAAAAATTGGGGAAACGAATCAAAAATGCACTGTCGATTGTCATGCCGTTGATTTTCTCCAGCTTAGAGCGGATAGAGACGATCAGCAATGCGATGGAGCTGCGCGGGTTTGGGAAACATAAAAAGCGCACATGGTTTACAGCAAAAGACTTTCAAAAAGCAGATTATGCGGCGTTAATATTTGTTGGTGTGGTACTGATCGTATCGCTAGTGATTACATTTGTTAGAGGAACGAGATTTTATAATCCGTTTTGATAGAAGGAAGCCTTCACAGGAGTGGAGGCTTTTTTGTTTGGTTTGTGGATAAAAGGTGTGGGAAATGGTAAAAGACTATTAACATGTGAATAAATCGGTTATATTGGACAATGAGCGAAACACTTGTGAATAACCAGAGAACCTATTGGAGGAATAAGAAACTTATGAACAAAACATTTTATGCTTGTGCAGAACATATAGAAACCGTACTAGACATGTACATAGATGATCATGAAACGCCGCCGGAATTCAGAAAAATCGAACATACACACAGTTTATCCACAACCTGTGAATTGTGCGATGAACCTGCAATATATATAGTGGGGAACGAATGATCGGACACAAAATACACAAATTTTATCCACAATTGTTGATAACTTATATGAATAACTTGTTCTTAAGGTGGGGATGACCTGTGAATATATCAATTATCACAGTAGGAAAATTAAAAGAGAAATATTTAAAGCAAGGCATAGCCGAATACACAAAACGATTACAAGCCTATGCGAAAATCGAGATCATTGAGCTCGCGGACGAAAAAGCACCCGAGAATCTCAGCGATCAAGACATGAAAATCATCAAAGACAAAGAAGGCGAACGCATCTTAAGCAAAATCAACCCAGACGCCCACGTCATCGCCCTCGCCATCGAAGGAAAAATGAAAAGTTCCGAAGAATTAGCCGATACAATAGATAAGCTGGCAACATACGGAAAAAGCAAAGTATGTTTCGTTATAGGTGGGTCGCTTGGGTTAAGTGATGCTGTGATGCAGCGTGCGAATGAGAAGTTATCGTTTTCGAGGATGACGTTCCCGCATCAATTGATGAGGTTGGTGTTGGTGGAGCAGATTTATCGGGCGTTTCGGATTGTGCGGGGGGAGCCTTATCATAAGTAATATTATACAAAAAGTGGATTTTATGTATAATAATACAAAGGGGTGATATCTTGCAAAATACAAAAAGAAATATTTTCGGTATTGAACTATTAGAACAGATTGATTTAAGTTGTAATGAAAAAGAATTAAAAAGAATAATGGTAGAGTATTCTTTAGAAATAGAAGAAATTACACAAATGCAAGATGACTTAATAGAAAAAGAACTTTCAAATTTTAAGGATAAAGAGACAGAACAGTTCGAAGTTTACTTAAAAAATTTAACATATATAAAGCAGTCTTACTTTATTATGTTAAAAGAACCAGAAATTAATTCAAATAAATATGAATTAGAATATTTAAAAGATATTAAAATAGAAGAAATAATTGACTTAGAACAAGAATTAGATGATGGGAAATTGATTTTAGATTACAGCAAAATAAACAATTTAGTAAATAGAAGGAAAGAAGAAGAAGAAAAATGGAAAGAGTATAATATTCCGCATACACTTTCCGAAATGCTGGGCATAAATAAAGATGAGATTATATATATAAATAAACTTAGCGAATATATTGACTTTGTCTCGAAACTAGAACCTGCTGAAAACTATGTCTCAAGAGGACAAAAAAACTGCACAAACAAATTAATCCCCTCATTACATAGAAGGTATACAAAGGACTTTGAAATATATGCAGATAAGTATGAGAGTGCTTTTAAACAAAAAATTGTATTTTATGATAGAGATATTATAGGGAAGTCAAAAGAAGCATTAAGAGCGGAAGGCCAACATTTTGGCTTACCTACAGAGTATTTAGACTTTACTGAAGCACACTTGATTTCCTTATTATTTGCAATTGAAGACTATGAATATAGGGAACATCATTCTATAGTATACTTTATTGACGCTCTCTCTTATAATGATGACACAATTAATAGGAAAGAGAAATTAATAGATTACTCCGATACTAACGTGGTAGATGGTTTGAATAAATTTTCTGCCAGGTCATATTTTATTAAATTAGGTAATTCAAATGAAAGAATTCATTTTCAAAAAGGGTGTTTTTTAAAAGTATCTACACAAGATAGAGAAGACTTTGAGAGAAGATTATTTGAGTTTGGAAAAATTGTAATAATAAATAAAGAAGCGAAGAAAAATATGTTGAAAGAGCTTTTTAATCTTGGTATTACTTTTGAAAATATTTATCCTGATAAAGATAATGTAGTTAAATCTATAAACTTCCAACACGAGATGATGAAGGGGGATGATATTTGATGATGAGCTCTAAATTTAAAGAGTCCATGAGAAATATAAAATCAAATAGACCGTTAATATCGGTTCAAGATATCGTTACATTTATTGAAAAGGGAGAAAAGTATCTAAAATTAGATGTCTTAACTGAACAAGAAGAGATAGAGATATTACATGGAATTGTTTTAAGTCCAGATTATCAACGTAAATATCGATCTTCCATTCGAGAAGAGAGCTCAATTATTGAATCACTATTGATTGGAATACCAATACCAGAAGTTTTTCTGGTTATTTCTGGTGAAAATGATGCTCAAATTAGACATGTAATGGACGGACAACACCGTTTAAATGCGATTTTTAGATATATAAACAATAAATTTCCATTGAAAAATCTGGAGATAATAGGGGAAAATCCAGCATATGATAATAAAAAATTTTCTGAGTTAGATAAAAAAGATAAAATTAAAATCTTAGGGAGTCATTTATCAATTCTAGAATTTGAAAGCTTTGAAGATCCAGAAGTAGAGATAGAATTATTTAAAAGATATAATAGAAACACAAAACCTTTAGAAATACAAGAAATTGAAATGGCAACTTACTTTTCAGAAACGAGTAAATTTATAAGTAACTTTATTAATTCTTTGATTGAGGATAGTGAGGATAATCTATTTCATTTCGATAATTTAAGAGAGATGAAATTACTGAAACTTTATAATATTACGAAAGGTAGGAACGATAAGCAAAAAAATCACCAAGAAATATGTATAATATTTAGTGTTCTAGAAAAGGGGTTACAAGAAAATATAAGGGATGGAATTACTGCTTCGAAAGTCTTTTTAGAGAGAAAATCCAAATTGTTCAAAAAAAATGAAGATGAAAACTTAATAGAAATGAGAGAAAGATTTGATGATTTTAATGAACTAATTATAAAGATATCAAAGGAAGTAGAATTTCCATTTTCAATGAGTATGGTTTCAGATAAAAAAGAAAGACAGAGTAAGTTTATAGTAGGAGTATCTATTATACTAGCAGCAATATATTATTATTTTGAAATTAATCTTAATGATAAAAAGCTTGTAGACGATATAAAAACAATAATTTCTTGTTCCCCTATAGCTGACATAGAATATAAAGCCTCATCAACTAATATGAAGAATATAATGAAATATTTATTTATAGATAATAAGATACAAAAAAGAGAGTTTTCTTCATTAATTTTAAAACAAAGCAAAAAAACAGAAATTGAGAATTTTATTAGAAGTAATATTGAAAAGAATATTAAATAGAAAAATGTAAGTCTTATTAATTCTAATGGCAATTGTTACGCTTAAAAGTCTACTTATAAAATTTATAAGTAGACTTTTTTGTAATCATCCATAATAATTATACGCTTGAATAAAAAATTGGGATTGCATGTAAAAGCGTATCAAAATAGCGAAATCTACAAGACAAAAGCGATATTGAAAAGCAAACTTCTGAATATCTCAACTTAAAAAAAGAACAACAAGAAGCCCTCGCCAACCGTCCTTGGTATGAAAAACGCTCGATTATGGTGGAAATATTGTGAATGAACTGACAGGTGTGAACGATACAAAACGTGCCGCAACAGGCGTTGATCTAATCACGGGCGAGGAACTCACCGCAGGCCAGCGAGTGATAAACAATTTCTAATTTAAATGTAGTTCTAGAGATCTTCCAACATAAAATAATATTTTAAGAACCTTGGTAGAGGTTGGTATCCACCAAGTTTTTTTAATAAACTCATTTTAAAGGCACCACGGTGAACTGTACCAGAGGAAGAAGGAAAATAGAAAGTTTTAAGGATCTCAAAAAACACATGTTGACATATCGTTATTTATCGATATAATGGTTTGTATGGAGCCAATAGAAGTTTTTAAAGCCTTATCCAATGAATCAAGATTGCAAATTTTACAATGGCTAAAGGAACCTGATCGTCATTTTACACCCCATGAAGGGATTGATATGAATACTACAGGGGTATGTGTTAGTCAAATAACAGATAAATTGAAAATGACGCAATCAACAGCATCTCAATACCTTTCAATTTTACTACGAGCTGGATTAATTACGACAGAGCGTATAGGTAAATACACGTATTATAAAAGAGATGAAAATGCCATAAAAAAAATTGCTGAGATTCTAGAAAAAAATATTTAATAAATGAACTGAATTCATACATCAGAATTCAGTTTCATTTATTAAATACAAATCGACTTATCGTAATATGTTTTTTTGTCTATACATATTAACAATTCTAGATATGTAAATGTATTATATATAAGGAGTGATCTACATTGTCAAACACTGTAAAGATTTACATTTTAGCTATTGTAAGTTTTTTAGTTGGTACATCAGAGTATATCATCTCTGGTATTTTGGATAATATTTCTGAATCATTAGGGATTACGATAGCTGCAGCTGGCCAGTTAATTACGATTTTTTCTCTTGTGTATGCCATCTTCACCCCAGTATTAATGGCTTTAACATCGGGAATGAATAAGCGCAAGTTAATGTTATATTCACTTAGCGTTTTTATTCTAGGTAATATTCTTGCATTCGTCCTCCCTGGGTATCCATTATTTATTGTGTCAAGAATTATTATGGCTCTTGGAGCGGGGATGGTCGTAGTTACTGCATTAACAATTGCTGAAAAAATTGCACCAAAGGGTAAGCAAGGTACCGCTATTGCTACAGTAGTAATGGGCTTTACAGCATCATTGATCATTGGAGTCCCACTTGGCAGAATGACTAGTGATTTCTTTGGTTGGAAGGCTGTATTTGGAGGAATAGCCTTACTCGGATTATTAGCCATGGTGATCATTTCTCTTACGATTCCAAAAATCCAAGGGGATAAACCTGTACCTTTAATTCAACAACTCGCTCTTTTTAAAAAACCAAAAGTAGTGTTGGGATTAGCCATCACCTTTTTTTGGCTTGGTGGTTATTCAATTGCCTATACCTATTTATCCCCTTACCTTTTAAATATATCAGGTGTAAGCAGCAAATTGCTGAGTGGAGTTCTTCTCATATTCGGGATTGCTAGTCTAGTTGGGTCAAAGTTTGGTGGATTTAGTACCGATCGATGGGGTGTGAATTTTACTCTGATTAGTGGAATGACATTACATGTCATCATGCTCATATTGCTCTCACTAGTTACGCATTCTTATGTTGGAGTATTGCTCATTTTAATATTATGGTCATTTGCTGCATGGTCTTCTGGCCCGACTCAACAATATCACTTAGCTACAATGGAGCCAGAGTCATCAGGTATACTATTAGGTCTCAATCAGTCAATGATGCAATTGGCGATGGCTGCAGGTGCAGCTATTGGAGGTATCTTTGTAGAGAGGGTTTCTCTATCTTCCGTTACTTGGGCAGGTGCTTTAGGCGTTGCAATCGCGATCATTGTAACAATATTGGCTTCGCGTGCTACTTCGAGTAATGAAATTCGATATACTTAAACAGTAGAACGATGGGAAAAAACGTGATTCAATTTAAAAAATAATGACAGAAAGTAGGAAGCACCTTTGCACACAATTAAAAAAATAGGTCAGAGTTTTTGGTACATCACACCAGTATCACAAACCGACCGCCCCATCCTAGGCATGGTCGTTGGCAATAACAAAACATTAATGATCGATGCCGGTAACTCAGAAGATCATGCGAACTATTTCATCCAAAGAACTTTAAAGCACGAGAACGCCAAGCCTGATATGGTTGTCCTTACGCATTGGCATTGGGATCATATTTTTGGTCTGCCGGCGCTGCCTGATTCGGTTTCGATTGCTTCTGCACAGACAAGAAAGGAAATGGAGGAGCTTGTTCCGTTTTCGTGGTCAGATGAGGCGATTGATGAGCGGGTGAGGGAAGGAACGGAGATTGAGTTCTGCGCGAAGGCCATTAAGGAAGAATATCAGGGTCATCGAGATATTCAGGTGGTTTTACCGGATGTTACGTTTGACCGTCGGATAGAGATTGATCTTGGCGGGGTCACTTGCATCGTGCAGCATGTTGGAGGCGATCATGCGGCTGATTCCGTGATCGTGTATGTGAAAGAAGAGAAAATCCTGTTTCTTGGTGATTGTATTTATCCGAAAATGTATGCCGAAAAAGTTCATTATTCGGTAAAAGAAATCTTGCGTCTTTTAGATGAGTTAGATGCTTTTGATGCCGAAACGTATATTCCTTCACACCAAAGACCATGGACAAAAGAGGAGTTTCGTCAGGAAACAGACAAACTTCGGATGATAGCGAAATTCACTGATCAATGTGGTGGAGATAAACAGAAAATTACAAAGGAATATCAACATTACGTGAATAGAGAACTGAAAGAAGATGAATTAGATACCATTGATTACTTTGTAAATGGTTATTAAGTGATTCAGGTTATTCACTGATAACATTACCTATTTTCTAAGCCAGCTATATTTAAGCAACAAAATCTGTCTTCCTTCCCTTATTAGCTTTAGCAAAAGGTATTGTAGCAGAAGAAAAAATGATTATAAATACTACAACAAGTCCCCTCCACTAAGTTTGAGGGGGCTTTTTTTGTTAAACTTAGGCATTTAACCAAATGTAAGTTGAAGATAACTTCTGATGTCATGTTTAGTTGGTAGATGAATGGAATAAATTTAATATAATAATGATGAAGGGTGTGAAAAGTATGATCAATATGAATTTGAAAAAAATGCGAAAAATACACAGATTTACACAAGAAGAAGTAGCTGAGAAAATTGGTGTTTCAAGGCAAGCTGTTGCGAAATGGGAATCGGGGGAAACTGTGCCGGATATCAACAATTGCAAGGCTTTGGCTGAATTATATGGCATTGCTTTGGATGATCTCGTGAATAATTTGGATGGTACAGAAGTGGCAGGGGTGAAACCAAAAGGAAAACACATATTTGGACTTGTAAAGGTTGGCGAACGCGGGCAAATTGTCATTCCTAAAAAAGCGAGGGAGATATTCAGCATCTGTCCTGGAGACAGCTTGTTGATGTTGGGCGATGAAGCTCAAGGAATTGCCATTGTAAGAAATGAGGACTTCTTGCAGTTTGCTGACGAGATATATAAGGCACAGGAAGGTCAGGAGGATGAGGAATGATTGCGATTCAAACAAAGAATCTAACAAAGAAATTCGAAGAACAGATTGCAGTCGATTCTCTTAATCTTTCAATTGAACAAGGCGAACTTTTTACTTTACTTGGAGTGAATGGTGCAGGTAAAACGACAACGATCAAGATGTTGACCTGTCTTAGCACCCCTACAACCGGTGATGCGTCGATTTTGGGTAACAGTATTGTTTCTAATCCCTACGCAGTAAAAGAACAGATTAATGTTTCACCACAGGAAACGGCAGTAGCTCCTAATTTATCCGTGAAAGAGAATCTTGAATTAATCGCTCAAATATACGGGTTCCACAAAACAACGATCGATATAAAAGTCGAGGAAATGCTCCGTACGTTTAGTCTGACGGAAGTATCTAAAATGAAGGCTAAAACCCTATCCGGAGGGATGCAAAGAAGACTTAGTATTGCAATGGCACTCATTACAGACCCCAAAATCCTTTTCCTTGATGAACCTACTCTTGGTCTTGATGTCATCTCAAGGCGTGAGCTATGGAGTGCTATTGAGAAATTAAAGGGGAGCATGACCATCATTCTCACGACACATTATATGGAGGAAGCAGAAGCCCTTTCGGATCGAATAGGCACGATGGCGAAAGGAAAATTAAAGGCAGTTGGAACAGCAGCCGAATTGAAGGAAAGCACCAACACCAAATCACTTGAGGAGGCGTTTGTGTCAATTGCTACCAAAGAGGAGGTCGTAAGATGAAATCACTCGCTTTTGCTTCACGTAATGGTAAAGAGATTTTAAGAGATCCTTTAAACGTAGCTTTTGGTATAGGCTTTCCGTTAGTTATCTTATTATTGCTTCATGCTATTCAAACGAATATTCCATCTGATGTATTTGCTATTGATCAACTTATTCCTGGCATAGCTGTTTTTGGTCTTTCTTTTATCTCACTATTCGCTGGAATGTTAATAGCTAAAGATCGAAGTACCTCATTCTTGATGCGATTGTTTACTGCACCCCTTTCTGCCTCAGACTACATTGTAGGGTATATTGTGCCACTCCTACCTATTGCGATTGTTCAAGTTATCATTAGTTTTATCACAGCTTTTTTCTTAGGTTTACCTTTCAATGCCAATGTTTTGTTATCTATTCTTGTCCTTTTACCAACATCTTTACTATTTATCGGCATAGGGCTCTTAGTGGGGAGTATATTTAACGACAAGCAGGTTGGTGGTATTTGTGGAGCGCTACTAACGAATATGAGTGCATGGTTAAGTGGTACATGGTTTGATTTGAATTTAGTTGGAGGCTGGTTCAAAGATATTGCATACGCACTTCCATTTGCTCACGCAGTAGACGCTAGCAGAGCTGCCTTATCTGGAGACTATGCATCAATTTTACTGCATTTTTGGTGGGTGATTGGATATACAGGTATTATTGTAGCTATCGCCATTTTTGCTTTTAAAAAGAAAATGAATGGGGAAAACGATTAGTTTGGTACAGTTTTTGATGAAGAAGTTTACAGCTGGGTTATCTGCGCCTTTTTCTGTATGATAAACTTTAATGAAGTTGTCATTTGAGTAGAGGGAGGTACATATGAAACAGCTTTACATGAAGCAAAAAGTATTTAGTCTAAGCGGCAGGTTTACAGTCAAGGACCAGCAGGAAAACGATGTGTATGTGGTCGAGGGCAGCTTTATGAAGATGCCGAAGACATTTACCATTTTGAATACAGAACGAGAAGAAATCGCTGTGATTACGAAGAAAATGTTTAGCTTTTTACCGAAGTTTTTAGTAGAAGTTGGTGGTCAAGAGGTATTGACGATCAAAAAAGAGTTTACGTTCTTTAAAGCAAAATATTCAATTGATGCCGCGGGTATAGAAGTGCAAGGTAACTGGTGGGATATGAATTTCCAGGTGCTCCAGAATGGTGATGTGATCGGCCAGGTGAAGAAGGAATGGTTTACTTGGGGTGACAGCTATAAGGTTGATATTTTGAAAGAAGAGATGGAGCCTGTGATGATTGCATTGGTTGTTGCGATTGATTGTGTGAAGGCTGATGAAGCAGCGTCTAGGTCTTCGTCGTCGGCAACGACGAATTAATAAGTGAGGTGAGCACACTGATCACATTCCAATACAAAGTATTTCTAACAGTCGTCGAATGCGGCAGTTTTACAAAAGCAGGGGAGAAGCTAGGGCTGACGCAATCTGGGGTGAGTCATAATATTGCGAAGCTTGAGTCGGAACTCGGGATTGTGCTGCTTCGGCGGAATCGAAACGGGCTTTCGTTAACGGACGCAGGTGAGCGGGTGATGCCGCATATCCGGCAAATCATGCATCATGCGGCATTGCTTGAGCAGGAGGCGGCGCTCATTCAAGGGATGGAAGTGGGGAGTATCAAGATAGGGACATTCCCTAGTTTTTCTTCAAATGTCCTTCCACGCCTTATTCATCGTTTTACGCAAATCTATCCGCATATCAAGCTGGAGTTATATGAAGGCGGTTATGAGGAGATTGAGGAATGGATCACTTCTGGCACGGTTGATGTTGGTTTTTTAACGCAGTCATCGAGGGAATTTGAGACCGTTCCACTTTTTCAGGATGAATTGGTGGTGCTCATACAAGAGAATCATCGCTTTCATACGAAGAAAGTGATTGAAGTGGACTCGTTACATGATGAAGCCTTTATCATGCCGAAAGCGGGCTGTGACATACTCGTCAAGAAGCTGTTAAAAGAAAGAGGCGGCGTGAAGCCTCATGTTTTGTTTGAAATTGAAGACAACAATACGCTTATTTCTATGGTTCAAGAAGGACTTGGGGTCACGATCATTCCAAAATTGGTTTTGCCGCCGCACATACCTCATACGAAAGTCATTCCACTGGAGACGAGTGTCTTTCGTGAGGTCAACCTGGCGCTCAAATCATTCAAAGCAGCTTCCCCATCGGCCAAAAGATGGATCGAAACGGTCAAAAATCATTTTAAATAGAATCAGCTTGAACAGGAAGTCCCCATTCAAGCTGATGTTTTATAAAGTTAACACGCCGCGGATCGTGATGACAGCTGCGCCTGCCACTTTAATCACCGGCTTTGATTCATTCGGAATGACTGTGATACGAAGCATGCCAGGTCTGCCGATGGCATCCCCTTGGGCAATGTTCAGGCGAGTGATTTCTTGCTGAGAAATGATACCCTCCAAATAAAGATATCCAGCCAACGCCCCGTTTGCTGCCCCCGTCACAGGATCTTCCGGTATACCAATCCCAGGTGCAAAATCCCTCGTATAAAGATCGCATTCTTTTGAAGTGTGGAACGTATAAAGGTGGGTTGTCGAGATGCCATGCTCTTTATTCATTTTAGCTAAAGCCGCTAAGTTCGGTGCCGCTTGATCAATGTCCTGTTGGTGCTTCATTGGAACAAGAAGATGCCAGTTTCCGGTGTTTGCTAATTTGATAGGATAGGAAGAATCAAGGCGGTCACTGCTCACACCAAGCATGTCACTAAGCTCTTCTAAATCGATGACAAAATCTCGCGTCCGCGGTGGCACCTGCGTCATTTCCACATCAACGACCTTTCCATTTTCTTCGTGCCATTCAACAGGCACATGGCCGATCTTTGTTTCTAACACGATCCCTGATCTCTCTTTAGCCAGCCCTAGCTCCGTTGCTAGAAGCCAAGTCAATCCAACAGTCGCATGCCCGCAAAAATTGACCTCTTCCGTCGGTGTGAAGTATTTGACGCGATAATCGGCTTTCTTATCATGGGCAGGAAGCAAGAAGACGGATTCCGGTAAATTCAACTCCTTGGCGATGCTCTGCATGTCATCTTCTGTTAAAAACTCACCATCCAACACCACCCCAGCGGCATTTCCTCCAAATTTCTCAGTTGTAAACGCATCGACATGATACACTCTAATGTCTGTCATCTGACGAACCCTCCTATACACTCTTGTTACGTTAATCATAAGTTTGTTTGATGCATTCGTAAAATGAATCTTTTTGATGGTTTAAATCGGAAGTGTTCATGTAAAAGAGGGAGTTTTCGCAGAATAATAGTTTAAGTAAAGTATAATGAAAGAAAAAATGAAGCGAGGGATGTGACATAACTACAGGTGGGTATATCAATAGGGGACTCGTTTTTTATGAAGACATTCATATACCAAATACTTTTCGCCAATTGATTGATTATCTAGTTCAAAAAGACATGTCTATCACGAAAGTAAAATTTAGTCAGGACCCTGACGGTGAAACATGGATTGAACACAGTGTTAAAGAGAACATCATCAAAGACGATGATTTTTCTGGTTATTATACAGAGTTTGAATTGTCAGGCAGAAGTTCAGATCGAAAAGGAATGACAATCAACATACAAAAAGAAACGGGTTTCGTAGGATTCGTTCTCAGTTTAAATTGGACAGAGGTTGTTTCTCATGATGTCATTCATCTTCAGCAGAAGATCATACGCTGTCTTGTGGATCTTTATCATACGATGACGTTTGAATATGCGTTCATTGGACATGAAATTGAAGTCGAAATTCATCCAGATGAGTTTGAAAAGTGTCTGCAAGACCAGCATGCTTTTCCAGTTGCTCTAATTGGCAAAGGAAATCACATAGACATTTATTATGATGATGTTGGGATTGATGGCCTATCTTCTCAAGAAAGAAGGGTGGAATGTTTAAAGGTTAAAAGATAATAGTAAGAAAGCCTCCTGACACCAGGGGGCTTTTCTCATCCATCACCCATAATAATTATTCGCTTGAATAAAAAATTGGGATTGCATGTAGTTATACGTGATTTTCGAGAAGTCGAAGGGCTGGCCGTTTGTGAGATGAAAGACTGTCTCGACGCGGAGAGCGGGATCGTCTTGTTTGAGGCCGAGGTGCTTTGCTTCGGTTTCATTCAATTTGCCTACTTGTAAGTACATATCGGAGAAGCCGACTTTGAGTCCAAGCCCTTCACTGATGAATTTAAAAACAGAGTCGGCAGCAATTTCTGTGTTGAGATAAGGAATGATCGTTTTTCGGTAATAGGATTCTTCTAAACATAACGTTTGCCCATTGATGTAACGAATGCGTTTTAGATAAAAGACATCTTCATCTTGTTCAATGTTCAAATTAAGTGCAGCTTCTTCGGACGGCTTGATGGTGTCTAGCATTAAAACTTCTGATGTCAGTTGAAATTCCTCTAAATCTTTTTTAAACCCTTGGTTGGATAAAAGGCTGATGTAGCCCTTACGGCGGTGTCTTCGAACAAAGATGCCGCTGCCCCTCACTTGATAGATAATTCCTTTTCTTTCGAGTAAGTCTAATGATTTGATAATGGTACTTTTGCTCACAGCAAATTGGCTCATGAGTGTTTCGAGTACAGGGAGCTTATTCCCTTGCTGCAGCTCATGGGTGACAATATATTTTTCAATATCGCTCGCAATTTGTTGATACTTTAACATGGCCATTCCTCTTTGTTTTCACGATTTATTGTTCTTGTATTATAGCACATACCAAATTTCCTTTGATATGCCAATTGAAATTATATATGTATTGATATATTGTACCGGTATAATTATAATGTACATATACTAGTAGTGATAAAGGGGGGGTTTATATGTCAAAAGTGAGGGATTATCAAAAGCTTGCAGAAGACATCTTAGAGGCAGTTGGCGGAGAAGAAAATGTGGTGAGTGCCGCAAGATGCGCCACGCGGCTGCGTTTGGTCTTGAAACGTTCGAATCCAAAAGCAAAGGAAGCAGTCAATGCGATGCCTGGCGTCATTACCGTGGTGGAAAACGGCGGTCAATTTCAGGTCGTCATCGGTCAGCATGTTGGTGAGGTATACGAACATTTTTCCAGCCTTGTTCAGCTGCAGCCGTCTGAAGATGACCAGGTAAATGAAAACAAGGGAACGGTGCTGAATCGTGTCATCGCGACCATGTCTGCTGTGTTTGCTCCATTTGTGTATATTTTGGCGGCAGCTGGTATTTTACAAGGTGCACTTATCCTCATTAATTTATTATTTCCAAGCTTCTCGAAAACGGGAACGTATGAAGTCTTTAGCTTTATTTCTTGGGCGCCGTTTACGTTCTTGCCTATCTTTATTGCCATTACAGCTGCCAAGCATTTTAAAACGAATATGTATATCGCAGTAGCGTGTACAGCAGCGCTTGTCAGTCCGGCTTGGACGGAGATTGCTGGACGCGTGGCATCAGGGGAAGGCGTTACCTTTTTAGGCATAGCGTTATCTGAAACTGTTTATACGTCATCTGTTTTGCCGCCGCTATTCTTGGTATGGATCCTTTCATATGTAGAGAGATTTTTAAACAAACGCATTCACGAGGTGGTCAAACCGTTATTTGTCCCATTTATCTGTATGGTCGTCATGGTTCCGTTAACTATTCTATTAATTGGTCCTCTTTCGACAGCAGGCGCAAATGGGATTGCAAACGGATACAATGTCTTGGCAGAAAATGTACCAGCTTTAGCAGGCGCCATTATCGGAGGTTTCTGGCAAGTGCTTGTCATTTTCGGTGTTCACTGGGGCATCACCCCAATGGTGCTCGCCAACTTTGAACAATATGGACGTGACTCCTTCCAGGCATATCAAACCATCGCTGTTATCGCTCAGGTCGGCGCAGTGTTAGGGGTTATTTTAAAAGCAAGAAATCGCGAAACACGAAAAGTCGGGGTTTCAGCGGGAATCACGGGTCTCTTTGGAATTACCGAGCCTGCGATTTATGGGGTCACCCTGCGTTTCAAGAAACCATTTATTTTCGGATGTATATCTGGAGCGGTCGGTGCCATTGTTGCCAGCTTCTTTACGCCTTATTACTTTGCGTATGCAGGTTTGCCTGGTCCACTGACGATTGTAAACGGAATTAGTTCAGATTATCCAACGTCAATCATCGGCATTTTGATTGGTGTGGTCATTGCGCTGATCTTACCAGTTGTGCTCATTCAAATGTTTGGTTATGGGGAAGATACAGTGGAACAGACAGCTGGGGCAACATCTGATAAAGATCAAGTTGGAGAAAAAATGAATGCTTCGATGAACAATGAAGAAACCATTCCTGCACCGCTTGCAGGGAAAGTACTCCCGTTATCTGAAGTGCCGGATGCCGTATTTAGCTCTGGGGCAATGGGCAAAGGATTTGCGATTGAACCGACAGACAATAAGCTGTATGCACCGTTTGATGGCAGTGTCGTCATGCTTGCGCCGACAAAGCATGCGATTGGACTGCGTTCAGAATTCGGGGTGGAGTTACTTGTTCATGTAGGAATTGATACGGTTTCCCTAGATGGCTCAGAATTTACTCTTCATATCAAAGAAGGCAGCAAGGTGAAGAAGGGTGACTTGTTGATGACATTTGATCAAGAAGCCATTGAAAGCAAGGGATTAAAAACAATCACACCAGTCATCATCACCAATACACAAGCGTACGAAGATGTGATTGTAGAAGAACAATCGACATGCCAGTCAACAGACGTCATGATCACAATTGTGAAATAGGAGGAATGAATAATGACATTACCAAAAGATTTTCTATGGGGCGGAGCATTAGCTGCACATCAATTTGAAGGTGGATGGAATGAAGCAGGAAAAGGCCCAAGTGTTGTAGATGTGATGACAGCAGGTGCTCATGGAATACCGAGACAAATAACTGAAACGATAGAAGAAGATAAATTTTATCCGAACCATGAAGCGATTGATTTCTATCATCGTTATAAGGAAGATATCGCAATGTTTGCCGAAATGGGTCTAAAATGTTTACGTACATCAATTGGCTGGAGCCGGATTTTCCCTAAGGGAGATGAAGCGGAACCGAATGAAGCAGGCTTACAATTCTATGATGATGTATTTGATGAACTGCTCAAGCATGGCATCGAGCCTGTGATTACGCTATCTCACTTTGAGATGCCGCTTCATTTGGCAAGAGAGTACGGCGGGTTCCGCAGCCGAAAAGTCGCTGAGTATTTCGCGAAATTCGCAGAAGTATGCTTCAATCGATACAAAGACAAGGTCACATACTGGATGACATTTAATGAAATCAATAACAAAATGGATGTCAACAACCCACTATTCCTTTGGACAAATTCAGGCGTATCAGTCAAAGAAGGCGAAAATGCCAAAGAAGTCATGTATCAAGCAGGACACCATGAATTACTTGCAAGTGCATGGGCAGTAGCCAAAGGAAAAGAGATCAATCCTGCTTTCCAAATTGGAGCGATGGTGTCTCACGTGCCAATCTATCCGTATTCCTCAAATCCAGAGGATGTCATGCTTGCAGAGGAGTATATGAGACAGCGCTATTTCTTCCCAGATGTACAGGTTCGCGGCTACTATCCGAGCTATGCATTAAAAGAATTCGAACGCGAAGGGTATCATATTCCATTTGAAGAAGGCGATGAAGAAAGCTTAAGAAAAGGGAAAGTGGATTATCTAGGCTTTAGCTACTACATGTCGACAACGGTTAAAAGTGATACTGTGTCTGATCACAACGGAGACATTGTCAACGGAGCCCTGCCGCATGGTGTAGATAACCCTTATATCAAATCAAGTGACTGGGGCTGGTCCATTGACCCGACAGGCTTAAGGTATACATTGAATCGTTTTTACGATCGCTATCAAATCCCGCTGTTCATCGTAGAGAATGGATTTGGTGCAATAGATCAAGTGGAAGAAGACGGTTCTATTCACGATCCAGAAAGAATTCAATATCTCGCTTCTCATATCGAAGCACTGAAAAAAGCCATTGAATACGACGGTGTCGACCTTATTGGCTACACACCTTGGGGCATCATTGATATCGTGTCATTCACAACAGGTGAAATGAAAAAACGCTACGGCATGATCTACGTTGACCGTGACAACGAAGGAAACGGCTCGATGAAGCGCCTTAAAAAAGATTCGTTTACTTGGTATCAAAACGTCATCGCAACGAACGGTGAAGAAGTGTAATAAAGGAAAATAGAATCCCGGATGAGCGTGGTATATGCTTGTTCGGGTTTTTCTCTTTCTTTCGACAAAAATGGTGAGTATATCCTTTTGTTCACAATAAATAAGTCTTATAATTTAGTAAGAATATTTATGGGATGGAATAGGAGAGAGCGTTAATGACGAAATGGTGGATGGTTCGTGCAGGTGACCAAAATGATTTAATTTCAATTTGGGAAAAGAAAGGTATCGCATCTATCGGGTGGTCGAAATTAGGTAATCCAAAACAATATCAAACAAAGCAAGAGATGAACGCTCGAGCTGATGTCATATTCGCCGAGAACAAACCTTTTACAAGGAGAAGCTGGGTTAGTCAGATATGGAGGTTCAGTAGAGAAATTAAAAAAGGAGATCGAATCATTACATATTTAAAAGAAAGTCGTGAATATCGAGTAGGTACTGTGACTGCTCCGCATTTTTTTGATGAAGCAGCTGGAGATAAAAATGTATCCAAATCACATTAAGGTGAATTGGGAGCCAATCGCCGTTAAACGAGATTCTCTCAGTCAACCAGCTAAGAACAGCCTCGGTTCTATATCAACTGTTTTTCGTGTAGATGATTGGGGGCAAGAGATTGAACATTTACTCAAGAACCCTACTTCTATTGCAGCATACGAAGATGAAACAGAAGAAGATGAAATTATTGAAGATTTAGTCGGCAAAGCAACTGTTATGATTGCAGATAAGGTAGATAAACTTGATCCGTGGCAGATGCAAGATCTAGTCGGGGGTTTACTGCAAGCTATGTCATACAATGTTCGCGTAAGCCCAAAAGGACCTGATGGTGGTGTTGATGTATTAGCTTATAAAGATGCATTTGGATTTGAAAAACCTATTATAAAAGTACAAGTTAAGCATCGACAAAACTCAGCCAGTTCCCCAGAAGTACAACAATTATTAGGGGCTAATCCCATGAATGCAAACAGTTTATTTGTTTCTACTGGTGGATTCACTTCTAATGCCAAAGCTGTTGCGAAGCATAATGAAGTTCATCTAGTAGATTTAGAAGAACTCGTAGACCTTATTGTACATTGGTATGAGCATATGCCAACTGAGACAAGATCTTTATTACCTTTGAAAAAAGTGTATGTACCTGAGTGATTTTTTATTGCCTACGCTTCAATAACGCCTGAATACAAAGGAAAAAGAGGATAATAACAATAAAATAGTTCATTGAGTTTTGAAAGACATTGATGTTCAAGGATAATTGTAGAAAAATCCAAAAGCCGAATATCACCATAATTGCAGAAATGATTCCTTTATACACATTGATTCTCCTTTCGATTTAGTTGGCATTATCTCATATCACTGAAGAGGTTGAACAGGGATTAATGTTTTAATAGGTTCTATCACATAGTTTGGAATAAAGGACCAATCAATAATTATAAATAGGACGAAGGTAAGGCTAGACAGAGCAAAATGTATTGTCTAGCCTATTTCTATTTCCTGACTTTGTTGAGATAGAAAGTCTATTCCATTTTTTATGTCATTTAGCCTATTTTTCCGTTTTGAAGGTCACGGTAAAATAGACTTTATGATCAATAATGGAGGGAGTGACTTCTTCTGGGCAAGATACTTGATGCAAAAGCACTAACCAGTGCCATGGACACAAGGGCAAAACACTACCAGGAACTCCGCGAACAAATGGTAGATTTAAAAAAGGCATTACAAGGTGTGGCCAATCTCGGTGATGATTTCACTGGGAAAGGAGCCGATAACATTAAAAGCTTTTATAAAGAGCTTGCTGGAAATGTAGACATGTTTATCGGCTTCATTGATAAGCAAAAAGCCTTTCATGAAGGTGTTTCTGGAACACTGGATGATACGAGCTTTGGCGGCGATACCTTTGTAGAAGAACACTTTTTAGACAACGCAGTACATATGGGTATCAAGAATGCCAAAAGCATTGTGAAGGATCAAAAAAAGGCACTCAAAACCATTTTTCAAGACATTGATGACCTCATTTCCCTAGAGGTATTTGATAGCCAAACCTTTGATGAAAAAATAGAAGATGCGGAAGATGAACGAAAAAAGACGGTCAAAGATCTGAGAGAACTTGATCAAAATTTAAAAGATGAATATGCTTTGTCAGAGACGGAACAGCAAGCTACAATGGCATTGTATGCTGAAATGATGAATGCGACAAATGACGGAAAAGCGATTTCACCTATGAATTTTGATAAGAAAGCGTATCAAAATAGCGACATCTACAAGGCAAAAAGCGATATTGAGAAGCAAACTTCTGAATATCTGAAAATCAAAAAAGAACAAGAAGAAGCCCGAAAGATTGCGAAGGAACAAGAAGCCCTCGCCAACCGCCCTTGGTATGAAAAAGCCCTCGATTATGGTGGAAACATCGTGAATGAACTGACCGGCGTGAACGATGCAAAACGTGCCGCAACAGGCGTTGATCCAATCACAGGCGAGGAACTCACCGCAGGACAGCGAGTCGCGGCAGGCGGCATGGCAGCGGCCGGCTACATCCCAATCGTCGGCTGGGCAGGCCGCATTTTCAAAGGCGGAAAAGCCGTCTATAAAACGACCCAAGCCACATCAGTTGCAGTCAGGGCAGTCGACATTTACAAGACATCACAAAAATCCTTTGACGCCTTAAAAACATCGCAAAAAGGACTATATGGCCTCACCGCCACCAACGGCTTCAGCGAAGCGATCACAGGCCGAGACATGTTTGGAAATAAGATCTCGAAAGAACAGCAGGAAGCAAGTATGAACGCGGCACTGGGGATGCTTTTGCCGTTTGGGGCTAAAGGGTTTCATGGGAAGATGGGGGTGAAGGATAGTGCTGGTAAAGGTGGATTTAAACATAAGTATTCTGACAATAGCAAAAATCATCTAATACGGCCAGAAGGTGTTAGTAAGACAGGTGTAAGTGGTGGTCATAATGAAAAGGAATTTTTTAATTATTTAAATGAAAAGGAAATTCCCTATAAATTGGAGAGAAAAGAAAGCCATCCTTCGGTACATGGAATAAAAGATGTGTACTATAAAATAGCAAAACAAGAACGTGGTATGTATACAAAAGAATTTAAAGCATCTACTCATAAGAAGACTGTTTATGATGATAATGTATTTACTGATGAGCAAATTTATAAATATGGCCAAGAGGCAATGGAAAATGGTACTGAGTATGTAACTAGAGGCGGTCAACATGTAATACAAGGTACATCAAATGGTATAAAATTTGAAGGGTGGAAAAATCCAAAAACAGGGGAAATTGAAAGCTTGTACCCAGTATTAGAATGGAAGAAATATAGTAATTAGGAGGATCTTGATGTTAAAAAAAATGCAGCCGATTGTTCAAGACTTTTTTTCTTTTTTGAAGAATGATTTAGTTGAGGTGTTAGAGTGTTTGTCCCACAGAGAACCTTGGCAAGATCATATGATGGGATATGAACTTCCAGAGCATTCAGAGGATGTTGAATTTAATAATGGAGTAATGATATTTATGGACACAGCATCTTATCATGAAATTGTGATGGATAATCTAGATTTCTATAGTTGCTTAGAAGAGATTTGTATGGAGTATGTTGCTGAAACTCCAGAACAGAAGGCACAAGTTTATTTACTTTTGGACAAGGTAAAGACTACTTTAAATTTGTGAAAATTAAACCTAACTGAGTAAACCTTTAATACGAAGGTGATTACTTATATGAGGTATTCATTGAATTTAAGGAAGATCAAATTGATGATTTAGCAATAATACTACCAGAAGAAATAAGTATTTTTTATGCAAGATATTTCAACAATAGAAGAAGTAGATGAGTATATAAGATAAAGTATATGAAACCCTTGACATTTACCAGAAACACAGGAAGTTGAGGGGGAGAGATGAAAACCTTTAAAATCAATTAATAAAATCATAATGTGTAATGTTAATGGGTAAAGCTTGGAGGAGACAATAGAGTTTGTCAAATCACAAAAGGTGTATTAAATTATGAATTTTTCATTAGAGCATTTAAAACATCACAAAATAAAAGTTAATTGGAAAACTATATATGTAGGAATTAGGCTAGATTTGATTTCATACAAAGAAATAAGCAAGTACGATGTGGAATATTTATCTAATCATACTGATTGTGAAAATTCTTTAATCCTAGAATTAGCTTGGGGAGCTGGCGACCCGGATGAGGATTATAGAAAACTTCAAATGGTCTTGGTAGAATTATATAATGATTTGGTAGAAGAAGAATCCAGTCAATGGGACGTTGAAAAAAGGAAATGGAGATATGGTATAACGTCTCACTTAAAAGAAAAAAATAAGAATTTACCTGAAGAGTTGTTGGATGAGCTTTCTGAAGTATACGCAGATTTTGGCTATCCTGAGGATATGGAACCGTTTATTCATTATATGCCTTCTTCAGATGGCTATAATCCGTTACTGTATTCAAAAGAAGAGAATATAAATAGATTAGTCTCTCTTTTTGAGTAGTTTTTACAAAAAGAAAAAGCAGATGTTCAATTCGAGCAATTTTAATTACTAATTAAAAGGTGCCTAATGAAAATAGAATTTGAATTCGAACAAGAAGTGACAAACTACTACTATAAGTGGTTAGATCAAAAAATAAATGAACTTAAACAGTTAAGTGTATATAGTATTAATGGATATTACTTTTTAGATAATGGTGGAATTAAGACTTTTCAAAGTTATTGTCAAAATGAACTAATCGAAATTTTTAGCGATCAATTGACTAATTACCATTTTTATATCTTTCTGAGTAAGAAAGTAAGTGATGCACATTCGCGAATAGAGAGATTCCGAAAAGTATGGAAATCTATTGATTCAGACATAAATACTTCAGGTTTTGAAAAGGGGCCAGAATTACTTTTAGATGAACATGAAAAACATTTTTATGTCAGTGTGGCCAAGGTTCCTCAACATGATTTAGATAAAGCATTGCGAATAATGGATCAGTATCAATCTAGTTTCATGATTGCCAGTAGAAGGGATTCTATGCTCTCAGAGGAATCTATAAAAGATTTGTTTTACTCAGGATTGGATAAGAATAGTCATGAAATAGATTATCAAGCGCTTTTTTTGAAGTATGGTTTGAATAGTGAAATTATCTTTAGATGGGGATCTGTTCTAAATGAGGCCGAATTGGCAATGATTTTAAATCAAGATCATACCCAGAAAATACGGGAGCGAATACAAAGCCATTCATAGTATCTTCAAAATGATCCCGTAATATTTTAAACAATCACCATATTCGGGACTGATCCCCGGTTTTGAGAGACTGGGATCAAAACACCGTATGAAACAGCCAGTTGTCGAAACTCTTTCGAGGACTGGTTGTTTAATTTCTATAGAATTCGAATAGTGGTATATGGATTTTATAAAATCGCGGAGTACTGTTTGTCAGAAGGTATTTGCTTTCCTTCAATCGAGAGAACATAAAATCCAAATACATGGAGAATACTATCGAGAGCATGAAATTGAAGCACTTAAAGTGAATGTGTATGAAGTCTTTATTCATTTAAATCACCTTCTTGAGCAAATAAAATTTTAAGTGGATATGGGGATTTTATTTTTGGCAGAATATTCTCGTTTTGGATTACGCATCGAGAGAACGGAATATTTTTATGAGCTAAGTATTTGGGGGCTGCGATGAACAGAATTGAGACATCATTTAAGGAGTGGAATGAACCACTCCTTTTTTCTATCGATGGTGTCATACGCTTGATCGATGAATTCCCTTCAAATTTAAGCAATTCACTATCTTTACCTTTCGCATTCGTATAAAATAAGAGCAGTGAAAAATTGAAGAAATGCTTGATACATGAAGGGCGTGTAAGCTGTGAGCTGCATGACATGATGAGATGTATGAACGTGAAGGCTGCAAAGCTGTTCTTCCTCACATATGAGATCTTGTAAGCGTAACCATTATTTGTCACTTCATTGCGATGGTGTTGAGGGGTGTGTCAGGATGAGGAATCCGTATGTGAGAACGGCTTCTAGTCTGTATATTAATTATTTTTTATTAGGTATGGTCAATATTATTTTGGCTTCAAATATGCCATTTTTAATCAAACAGTTAGATACCAATAGTGCGGGAATTAGTTATATGATTTCGGCGCTTGGCATTGGCAGGGTGCTCACGTATGGTTTATCAGGTGTACTGTCAGATCGTTTTGGGCGTAAGCCGGTCATTTTGGTTTCTGGTGTGCTGATGGCGGTGTTCCTCATCGGAATCCCATTGTCTCCGAATTATCAAATCGCGTTTGCATTTGCGATTTTGGCAGGCGTCGCGAATTCGGCAATGGATGCAGGAACATATCCTGCGTTAATGGAGGCTTTTCCGCAAAACTCGGGATCTGCGAATGTGATGGTGAAGGCCTTTATCTCCATTGGGGCAACCATTTTGCCACTGGCGATTTTCTTTTTAGCAGAGCATGATTTGTTTTATGGAATTTCATTTTTTGTCCCTGCTCTGATCTATCTTGTGAATGTCTTGATGCTGTGGACCTTGCCATTTCCGAATCATCGTAAGGTGGAGCAAGTCCAGGTAACGGAGTATGACGGACTTCCGCGCTTCTCGACAGAGCCTACATTTTGGAGGGAAGGGATCGCACTCATTTTGATCAGCTTTACGTCAAATGGACTGTATGCGCTGCCGCAAATTTGGCTTCCTACGTACGGTGAGGCCATCTTGGGGATGGCATCGGGCAGTGCTGTAAAACTGCTCAGTTACTATAGCATGGGCGGGCTGCTGTCTGTCGTGATGCTCGCGTTTCTTTTGCGCCGTTTTGTCCGTCCGGTCACTGTACTGCTGATCTACCCCATCATTACACTTGTTTCCATTTGTGTGCTCTTGGTCGTGAAATCCCCAGTCATAGGAACCGTCAATGCGTTTGTATTGGGATTTTCAACGGCAGGAGTTTTTCAGCTGACGTTAACTGTGATGGCTGAATTCTTCTGGAAAAACAAAGGGACGATGACAGGGATTATCTCTACAGCGGGCGGCGTGTCGGCTATCGTCATCCCGGTCGTAACAGGTTTAATTCAGAGTCACGCGTCCATTTTACAAATCTTTATGTTCGATGCAGTGGTGGCTGTTGCGGCCATTATCGGCGCACTGTATATCCTGTATCGATACCGTCAAATCATGATACATGATTAAAAAAAAGACGACCTCCGCAGGAAGTCGTCTCAGCGTGTAGAGCTGAAAACAAAGGGCTAAAATGATCATCATTTTAGCCCTTTGTCTTTTTTATTTTAGAAACGGTCATTTTCAAAAAGAATTTGTTTTACTTGATCAACTGGCATATCTTCACCAGTAAAGAGTTTGTAAGCAAGTGCACCTTGCCATAGCATCATTCCAAGACCGTTAATGGTTTTGGCGCCAGCTTCCTGTGCTTGCGCAAGAAGCTTTGTTTTTTGCGGGTTGTATACGACATCTGTCACGATCAAATCTTCACGAAGTACATCAAGTGTATCATCGATAATGCTGAGTTGATCCAGTGGTTTCATGCCAAGGCTTGTCCCATTTGCCAGAATTGCACTTTCTGCTACTTCACGGCGGAACGCGTCTTTGTCTTCAAGTGGGAAAATGTTTGCTTTGACACCGAATGATTTCATTTCGTTGTTGATATAATTTACATTTTCTTCTGCTTGAACAAAGTATTGATCATTACGAGCAAAAATACTAATTTCACGAATGCCGGACTGTGCAAGCTGAATCGCAATCGGAGTCGCAGCACCGCCAGAGCCAACGAGAGTGACCTTCTTACCAGCTAATTCAACACCATGTTCAATCAAATTTCTTACATATCCAAGACCATCTGTGTTGTAGCCGATGAGCTTACCATCCTTGTTCACTACAGTGTTACTTGCACGTGTATATCTTGCAGAATCATCTAGTACGTCTAAGTAATCCAATACTTTCATTTTGTTCGGCATAGAGACGTTAAATCCAGCTGCACCCATTGCTTTCATACCATTTACGGCTGCTTCTAGTTCATCATTCCCTACTTCAAATGCAAGGTAAGCATAGTTGAGACCTGTTAGTGTATAGCCAAGGTTATGCATACGTGGTGAAAGGCTGTGCCCGATTGGTGTAGCAAGAAGACCAACTAATTTTGTTTTCCCATCAATATTACGTTCATGTATGTTTGTCATGATTGACATCTCCTTTAATTATCTAAATAATTTTTTCATGCGTCCAAGAACAAAGACCGCTAGTAATATGCTAATAACTGCGATGATCATATCGAAAAATAACGTCATTTTAATATCGTACGTGCTGACCAATCCACTTGTAATGAGCGGCACGAGTATAAATGCTGAGCTTGCCGCAATGTTGACATAGGATGAAGCCGTTGCTTTGTTTGTCGGGAACAATTTCATCATAATACTCATCGCCAGCTGGAAGATTCCCGCTGTAAATAGTCCTAAGAAGAAGGTGCTGACAATGACAATGCTGTAAGTTTCAACTTGGAATAGTGCAAGCATCGCAAGGAACGCCCCAATTGGATAAATGATCGCGACCATAATCGGTGAAATGAATTTATCTAAGACGATCGAAAGCAATAGAACAGATACCAGTGCACCAATACTAAAATAAGATAGAAGCTGTGTAGCTTGTTCTGTGCCAAGTCCGATTAATTTTAACCCGAGCTGCGGAAGCCATGTCTGCCATACGACAAACAATGCAGTCGATGTGAATCCCATCAGTACAACAGCTAAACCTTCGCCAAGCATTTTTGGTTCTTCTTTCAGCTGGTCCTGTACTGGAAGAGCATCTTGTGAAGAAACTTGCTTATGGTTCGGGAATGGCATAAAGAGTAAGTAAATCCCTACAAGTAAATAAAGAAGCCCTAGTCCAAAGAACGCCCAGCCCCAGAAGATGTCATGTGCCACTAGGAACGCCAAGATAAATGGAAGAACAGTCGCCCCAATGGATACAGACGCTTTTACTAAAACAGAAGCCGAACTTGCTTTTTTCGGAAATGACTCTGACAAAGCAGGATAGGTTCCTGAATCAAGCAGTGAGTTGGCAATACCTGCTGATATCGCAAAGATAAATGCCAGTGTATAACTTGTTGTCGTTGGAATACCGATTAAGAATAATAAGTAAAGAAAATTTCCTGTAATAATGACAGGCTTACGTCCCCAGCTGTCGGCTAACCGGCCTGAGAAAAAGAGCGCAATGAGTTTACCAATTCCGATCGCCGATACAAGCAAGCTGATTTTCGGAATATCCACATGGTAGCGTTCAGATAAGCTGTCCATGTTGGAAGCTACAATAATATTGATCATGCCAAGCATGAAGTAGTTTAAATACATGCCAAGTGACGATTTTATATAAGGATTTTTCATGTTCCCACTCCTATATTGAAACCCCATTTAAGGTCAAATTCTTTGTATACCCTTTGTTATTGTTTCCTTCAAAATGAATAATATGAAGCCCATCACAACACCCCTTATGTGATTGATGAAAAAATAATGAATATTCATCTGTTCTTCAATCAAGTACATCGTTCTACTAAAATGTAAAAAATAATAACAGCCTTGATTAGGAAGTGAAACTTCATGATTTGATCAGAATCATAAAAAACCACTTTTAACTGTTTTTTGATAGAAATGATGATATGACGAAATAGGTATAACGATATACTAAAAGAAGCAACGAGATAAATATACTCCTGCATTTTAAATGTGTCAAGTTTATGACTTTGTGATTTAAAAAAAGAAAAATGAAACAAAGAAATAGTTGACTTGATCAATAAAAAAAGAGAATTGCTGCACACAATTCTCTTTTTCATCATGATGGAGAGGTTTCTCTAATATGAAGTTGAGGCTTTAAAATCAATCGCTGCAGCTCTTCATCCTGTTCGTTCATTTTATGATATAAAAGGTTCGCTGCTTTTACCCCGATGGATCGAGGGAAGGAGGATACAGTGGTGAGCGGCGGATGATACATTTCTGCTTCAGGAACATTATCGAATCCAACGACATCGATATCTTCACCAGGCTGGATGCCCCGTGCTGACAGTGCTTGAATGACCCCAAAAGCGAATAAGTCACTAAAACAAAAAATAGCAGTAGGGGGCTCAGGCTGATCCATCACTTGGGCAAGTGCTTCTTTCCCGCCTTCACGAGTAGGTTCTATATCAATAATAAGAGAATCATCAATCGTCACATTTTCTTCGTCATGGGCTCTTTTGAAACCTTTCATCCGCTCAATCCAAGTCGAAGAAGTCTTGATGCCGCCTAAAAAAGCGATGCGGCGATGCCCTTTTTGAAGAAGATGATGAACCGCCATCCAAGTACCTTGTTCATAATCAACACCGACATAGTCACATTGCACATCTGATAATTCACGATTTGCCAGTACTTTTGGGGTGCGAATTTGATTTAATTGTTTGACCGTTCGAGCAGAGCTTTTCGAAGCTGGGTTTAAAATAATCCCGCCCACTCGGTGCTCTACCATGGTGGAAATGAGCCGCTCCTGTTTATCGACACTGTCAAAGGTCGTACCAAGTAAAACAGTATAGCCCAGTGACTCAAGCGTGGTTTGCACGCCAATTAAAAACTCCGAAATAAAGGTGTTAGAAATATCCGTCACAATCACACCCACGATATTTGAGCTTTTTGACCGCATGTTGGCAGCAACGCGGTCGTATACGTATCCTAATTCCTCCATGGATTGCAGTACTTTGTTTCGAGTGGCTTCAGAGATTCTAGGATTATTTCGAACAACGAGTGATGCCGTTGAAGTCGAGACACCGGCATGCTTGGCGACTTCCTGTAATGTAACACGCTGCTTGTTCATTTTTTTCATTTATCTTCACCAACTTCAATGGATTGCCTAACTTTGTTCATCATCAAGAGGGATTTCTCTATCAGACGAGCCGAACATCTTTTGATTTATTATACATGAATCAGGGGGGGTTGATGAAGTGAAGACATATGAGTAACGCCGTAAATCATAAAAGATTACCATTGACAGCTTTCAGATTGAGGCGTAAAATATAAAATTATTCAGAAATAGCAACATTTTAATTAAATAACGAAGGCTATGAATGCTGTGGGTCACACTATAGCAGGAGCAGCTTCTGGAGAGACCGCATGTATGTGCGGCGCCGAAGGGTTCACAATCTCAGGCAAAAGGACAGAAGAGTACGAAATATTGTATTTGTGGTGCATGGATGATGCCGTGTATGACTTTTCTCTATTTTGCTATTCTTTTATGACCGTGAGATTGGAGCGCATCCAATCTCTTTTTTTATGGACTTTTTTAAAGGGTTCATTATTTCAGGATAAGATCGTGTCGTAGGAGGGTGTTAGCATTGGCACAACAAGAATTAAAACGAGATTTATCAAACCGTCATGTACAATTGATTGCCATTGGCGGAACCATTGGAACCGGGCTGTTTTTAGGATCCGGAAAAGCTATTCAATTGGCAGGTCCTTCAATTATTTTTGCTTATTTAATTGTCGGGATGGCCATCTTTTTTGTCATGAGGGCACTCGGAGAATTGCTTTTATCGAAGGCAGGCTATCAGTCATTAACCGATATTGCGGAGGACTATCTCGGCCCGTGGGCTTCCTTTGTGACAGGGTGGACCTATTGGTTTTGCTGGATTATGACAGCGATGGCGGATGTCATTGCGGTCGGTGTGTACGTGCAGTATTGGTTTGACATCCCGCAGTGGATTCCTGCCATCATTTGTTTATTGATTTTACTAGGATTGAATCTATTAACGGTGAAGCTTTTCGGAGAAATGGAATTTTGGTTTGCACTCATTAAAGTAATTACGATTCTATTATTGATCGGGGTTGGAATGGTTCTTTTAATCATTGGTTTTCAAACAGATGCCGGACCGGTGACAGTAACGAATTTATGGTCTCATGGCGGGTTATTCCCGAATGGTGTCACAGGTTTCTTATTGTCATTCCAGATGGTGATTTTTGCGTATGTGGGAGTTGAACTGGTCGGTGTGTCCGCAGCAGAAACAGCCAATCCGCAAAAAAACATCCCTTCTGCGATTAATAAGATTCCATTAAGAATTCTATTTTTCTATGTGGGAGCGATTTTTGTCTTACTATGTATCAACCCATGGACTGAACTCAGCGCATCAGAAAGTCCTTTTGTGAAAACCTTTGGACTCATTGGGATACCAGTAGCAGCAGGGCTCATTAATTTTGTTGTGTTGACGTCTGCGGCATCAGCTTGTAATAGCGGCATGTTCTCGACGAGCCGTATTCTGTATAATCTCAGTCATCAAAAGCAGGGTCCAGCTTCCTTCGGACGTCTGAACAAGCATGCTGTCCCAAGCAATGCCCTGTTTGTTTCGACGATTGTGGTATCGGTTGGAGCTCTTTTAAGCAAGCTGATTCCCGAACAAGCCTTTGGTATTGTGACAACGATCAGTGCCATTTGTTTCATTTGGGTATGGAGTATTATTTTAATTAGCCATTTGAAATATAAAAAAACACGGCCTGAATTGCATGAAGCATCTACCTTTAAAGCACCGTTCACACCTTTTGTGAATATATGTGTTTTAGTTCTCTTCGCTGCGATTCTAGTGATCATGCTGTTTGCAGATGCAACACGCCCCGCGCTCTTATTAACGCCGGTCTGGTTTGGTTTCTTACTATTGATTTATGCACGAAAGAAACGCCGCGCGTCATAATGAACGGAAAAAGCACAGCCTTTGCATGAGGCTGTGCTTTTGTTCATTTAACGATTTCTAATCTTTAGCACATAATTTGCATTCAAAATGATCAAAACAACACCAATGACCATGATTGAGAAAAGCTGAGAGTGATTGGCTCCAAGGGAATACACAATCAAAATAAACATGGCGCCGGTCAATAGAACATTCATCATTTGATACGTGTGAAACAGTCCGCCAAGCATCACATGCTTTTCGCCTTCGTCTGAAATAGCGAGCAGCTTTTTACTATAATCTTTGTCAGATGGACTTGGCAGGTTGCGATTAGGGTAGACAAGCTTTAGAACAGATATCGCTATATATGAACTGATAATGGAGACGATAAATAAAGCAGCATTGACGAGAATCAACCAAATGGGCTGCTCGGTGACGATCGCGATACCGATGGCAACAATGGAAAAAATGGTACTTACCGTATTGGCTAAAGTCAAATCAGTAAAGGTCCGATATTGTTTTGCCTCCAGTTCATCCTCTTCATCTCCAGAAACCGAAAGAGATACTCTTTTTTTCATACGTGAAATCCCTGAAAAACAATAAATAATCAATAAAATCGTCAATCCACTGATGACAAGAGTCGCTTCAAATGCAACATCAAGAAGTGTCATTTCAAATTCGGCTGCCAGCAGACAGTAAGCGCCGAGAAAGCCAAGGAGAGCACCTAAGAGCATTTTGTATACAGTTTTCATGAGAGTTCATCCTCCTCGAATAGAAAAATACGTTCAATGGGTTCCTGAAAAATTCGTGAAAGCTTAACAGCGAGCAATAGAGACGGCATTAACTCATCTCGTTCCATTAAGCTGATGGTTTGACGAGAGACCTTTGCACGCTTTGCAAGCTCAGTTTGGTTTAAACCATCTCGCGCACGAAGCTCTTTTAACCGATTTTTCATTCTGTCACCTCAATTTTGGTTGAAATCTTTCCTTGATTGTAAAGCATTATATTCATTTTGACAAGTAAAGTTGTCAAAATGATAAAAATAATTGTCAGAAAGATCATCTTTATTGAAAAGGTGAACCATGATACGCTAAAGGAAAGAGAAACAGAAAACAGGTGATGTCCGTGTTCATTGATCAATTAAAAAATGACTTACATCAATCACAACCGTTGTTCATTGGAGAAGAGACAGCGTTCAAAGCAGCAGTCCTTATCCCTTTGGTGCAAGTAAATGGAGAATGGCATATATTATTTGAGGTACGATCGTTGACCATGAGAAAACAGCCGGGGGATATTAGCTTTCCTGGGGGCAAGCTTGACGGCAGCGAAACTGCACAGGAAGCTGCACTGCGAGAAACACATGAAGAGCTGGGCATTCCGCCAGAATCGGTCGAGATCCTTGGACAGCTCAGTCCTTATATCGCTTCTCCATCTTTTGTGGTATACCCATATGTCGGTATCATTGATGAGCAAAAAGTGAAACACTCCTTTAATCAAGAAGAAGTAGAGGAGACTTTTACCGTGCCTCTATCATGGCTCAGCCAATATGAGCCATACTTACATCATGTATCCGTTCAGCCAACACCAGGAGAGGACTTCCCTTATGAAAAAATCATGAATGGTGAAAAATACAGCTGGGGAAGCCGTTCGATTGAGGAATGGTTTTATGATTACGAAAACTACACCATATGGGGATTAACAGCCCGCATATTAAAGCATTTTGTGACCGTTACAAAAAGAAATTCCTAGAGAATCGCTCTCTAGGAATTTGTTGTATTCAGACGGTCCTTCGCTGTTTGTTGACCTTTACTTATTGAAATAGGGGATTTTGCTTGGCTCAGTCCGTAGGAAGGCATGTTCACGTAGATGGATTCATACGAGCCGGCTTGAATTTGGTACGTTTCATGATAAATTCCGACGGCGTCATTATTTCGTGTTCTTTGGTTAAATTCTTTCCAAGCAGCCAAATGCTTCTCCATCTTGGCATAGGCAAGGAGGTCATCTGTTGATTTCCAATATTGAATCATCGCTGTCGTGCGTAATCCAAAGTAATTCTCTGTCCCAAGAAAGCCAAGCTCATCTTGATGGGTATACAGCTCCTTGATCATGCCAGGCATCGCCATGAACACAGGCAGCCATTGATGAATGGCCCAGCGTTTGTTGATCCTCATTCCGATGATGAACACAACAATCGAATCAGAATTGTCCGTTGTAAATCTACCCGCACGTATGTCTTTTTTCATTCATTTACCCTTCCTTCTTCATCGAATGGAATGTGTCCACGCACCAATCAATTCCTGCTTGAGCCACTCTTTTTCCATAATCTAAAGTAAACAGCCAATACTTCGCATCCGCTTCATCTGGATAAAGCTCTTGAATGTTTTGTTCAATTGAAACATAAGTTTCATAACGAATACGAAGCTGCCGCTCATAATCCTGTAAAAGCACTAGTTTCTTCTCAAACGAAAGATATTGACCAAAGAATAACTTTAATAACACCTCATTACGCTCTGTTGGTAACTGATCGAGCGGCTGCGCCAGCCACTCTCTTAACGTATTCAGTCCTTTTTCAGTCAAATGATATTCCCGCTTGTCTGAGCGGCCAGAAGCAGCAGCAGGAGAAACTTCCGCAAGGCCTTCCTCGACTATTAACTTTAAAGCTGGATAAATTTGTCCATAACTGATTTTCCAAAAATGATGCAGGCTTCTATCAATTAATTGCTTCACTTCATACCCTGACTTACAATCAGTCGTTAAAATACCTAAAATCGCATACGTCGTATCATTGTATTTTTTCATATCAGCACACCTATCTAAAAGATATATCTTTTAGATATATAATAAATGATGTGAAGTGGCAGATACAAGGGGTTGTTGAAAAATAAATTCGATAAAGGGAGTGGATATTTACCTGATTTTGTTAATCGGAGAGGTTAATCACTCATATATATGGATGATCATTCATCAGATTATATATTGGAGGGGTACGTATGAGTAAATCGAAAATCTGGTTTGTGGCTGTCCTGACGGTATTAGTCCTTGGTGCAGTCAGCTGGTCAGCCTATCAAGCAATCGGAAAAAAGAGTGCATTGAATCAATCCTACGCCTTTGCGCAAAAAACAAAAGAGGGCGTGAATTGGTTTAAGGTAACGGAGAGAAAAGGGAAAGTAACCGGTCACTTGAATGAAACCATTTTAGAAGAAAGTCCGGAAATGCATTTTGATCCGAATTTATTTAAACATAAATATCAATTAACTGGAAAAGCAATTGAAAACGGTTATGAATTTGAAGTGAAGCGAGGGAAAGATCCGGTGATGTATGAAGTACATGTTGCTGGAAAAGATCTTTCTGTGAAAAAACAAGGTGAAAACAAAAGCATCACTTACAAAGCAGTTGATCAAAAAAAGTTAAATGCGTATCAAAAAGCCATTCAAGATCGATATGATGAGTTAATTGATGACTCAGAAACTAGATTTTATGATTATTTAAGAGACTACATCAAGAAAGTAACAGGCGCTTATGGTTATCTGTATACTGCGGAGGATGGTACATACCAACTATTTCTACAAGTAAAGCACATGCATATTGAGTCTGAATGGTCAGGGGCCTTTCTAATGAGAACAGTTCCAGGGGATGGTGGTGAACCTTATAAAGAGACGAAACATAAAGCGGGTGGTGTTTCTGATGGAATCATGTTTGATATCAGTACCTATCCTCAAATCGAAGAGCACAAAACTGGTATTATCGTAGGCTCAACGAATCGAGGTGCAAAATCAATAAAACTTCCTCTGAAAATAGCAGGCGGCATCGTAGAATTTAAACCAGTCTCGAAGCAGGAATATCAAAAACAATCTGAAGCATTTAAAAAGCAGGCAGAAGAAAAGAAAAAATAGATGTTGATAACCAGATGAATGAATAAATTTATCTGGTTTTTTATAATGAAAATAGTTATTTGTGGAAAAAGGAGGAAGGTAAACGCTTCAACTAATTAAGGAAAATGAATTTGGGTATATAGACCTTAATAATTTTTAGAAAAATAAATGTTGACGCTTTCATATAATCAATATATACTAAAAACAAATCCAATATGAATAAATTAGACATGTGACTGGTCATGCAGGCAGGATCTAAAAACGATGAATTTCTTTTATTTGTCGTTTTAGGTCCTTTTTTTATTGCCAAAATATAGGTCTCATGTATGAGAAAAGGGGGAGAAAAAATGGATTACACACAAGTTGCCAAAGACGTTTTACAGCATATAGGCGGCAAAGAAAACATTGCGCACCTTGAGCACTGTTCAACAAGACTTCGCTTCACGCTAATTGATCAGAAAAAAGCAGATGTACCAGCACTAGAAAAAACACCAGGTGTCATAGCTGTCAGAATGTCAGGACAATGCCAAGTGGTGATTGGGAATGACGTCATTGAAGTGTATCAAAAGGTAACAAGTTTAATAGGCAGCAGCTCATCAAGCCAAGATGTGCCATCCAATCAGCCAAAAGAAAAGAGAAAAGCAGGCACAGTCCTGTTAGATTTCATTGTCGGTGTCTTCCAGCCTCTTGTACCAGCTATCGCAGGCGGAGGAATTTTAAAATCATTTCTTCTCCTTTTCTCTTTATTAGGCTGGATGGATGCAAAGGGACAAACCTATCAAATACTGAACATGGTAGGTGATGCACCACTTTACTTTCTGCCTTTATTAGTTGCTGTAACGACGGCGAATAAACTAAAAGTAAACCCACTGGTCGCATTATCAGCAGTCGGTGCGCTCCTTCTGCCGAACATGACAGCAATGCTTACAGAAGGTGCGCAATTACTGTCATTCGATGTAAAAAATATAGCTTATGCGTATCAAGTGTTTCCGGCAATCCTTTCTGTATTGCTTTACGCGCAAATGGAAAAATTCTTTACGCGGTTTTCACCAAAACCAATTCGGATTTTCTTCGTTCCGATGATGTCATTGGTCATTACTGTACCAGTTACGTTACTTCTGTTAGGACCGATTGGTTTTACAGCGGGGCAAGGCTTTTCATCTATTATTCTTGCGATGTTTAATACGGTAGGCTGGGTAGCTGTCGCAATTTTAGCAGCGGTCCTCCCATTCATGGTTGCTTCAGGCATGCACAAAGCAATGGTCCCTTATGCAGTCACAACGATGGGAACCCTTGGGAAAGAAGCACTTTATTTACCGGCATCACTTGCGCATAATATTGCGGAAAGTGGAGCGTGTTTTGCTGTGGCAATACGCACAAAAGACAAGGTACTCAGATCAACAGCCATTTCGGCAGGGATTTCAGCCTTTTTTGGTATCACAGAGCCGGCGTTATATGGTGTGACACTTCAAAATAAGCGAGTCCTTGGAAGTGTTATGATTGGTTCGTTTGTTGGCGGAATTTTCATTGGTTTAGTTGGTATACAAGCCTTTGTGCTTGTTGGCCCTGGATTAGCAAGCATGTCGATGTTTATATCAGATGAACTTCCGCGAAATCTGATGTTTGCTATCATTGGAGCAGTCATTTCATTTATTGTCGCATTTATCGCTGCTTTTGTATTAGGTAAAGATCGAACAGTAGAAGAAAAGACAAAGGACCAAGCTGCATTTGCTGAACAAATTGGAGCAGGAGAAACTTTCAAAAGCCCTGTGATTGGTCAAATGATCTCTCTATCTGAAGTAAAAGATGATATTTTTTCTTCAAAGGTCATGGGAGACGGAATTGCCATTGTACCTTCAAAAGGAGCACTTTATGCACCAGTAGATGGTGAGGTGACCTTGCTGTTCGAAACAAACCATGCGCTTGGTATGAAAACGGACCAAGGGGTTGAAGTATTATTCCACATCGGCATTGACACTGTTCAGTTGGAAGGACAGTATTTCTATCCAAAAGTGCAGGCAGGAGATCGTGTTCAAGCAGGAGATTTATTGATTGAATTTGATCTAGAAAAAATCATGGAAGCAGGATATGATCCAGTAACACTTGCTGTAATCACAAATACAGATCAATATGATATTAAGGTACAGCCATTACAAGAGGTCAATCGTCAAGATACATTGATGGTTGTTACACAATTAGGAGGCTAATCATATGACAAAAATCAAAGGTTTTCCAAAAGGATTTTTATGGGGCGGTGCCATTGCGGCTAACCAGGCAGAAGGCGCCTGGAATATAGATGGAAAGGGACCGTCTGTTGCAGATATTGCAATGTACC
This sequence comes from Bacillus sp. FSL K6-1006, assembly GCF_038593175.1. Classification (NCBI taxonomy): domain Bacteria; kingdom Bacillati; phylum Bacillota; class Bacilli; order Caryophanales; family Bacillaceae; genus Bacillus; species Bacillus sp. FSL K6-1006. Next base: position 3,651,091 of record NZ_CP151970.1, on the reverse strand, counting down.
GTTCCAACTTGAGTGTAGAAGATTATGAAGGTCATCTTGCTGTTACCACTGAAAATATAGATCGTGCAATGAAAGATCCAGACGATAAAAAATATCCAAAACGCAGAGGTATCGATTTCTATCATCACTATAAAGAGGATTTGGCTCTCTTTGCAGAAATGGGATTTCAAACACTTCGGATTTCTATTGCATGGAGTCGTATCTTCCCTACTGGAGAAGAAGCGGAACCGAATGAAAAAGGGCTTCAATTTTATGATCGTGTCTTTGCAGAAATGAAAAAACACAACATAGAACCGATCGTGACTCTCTCTCATTATGAAATGCCTTTAGCGCTTAGTGTGAAATATAATGGCTGGGTTGAAAGAAAAGTCATTGATCTCTTTGTTAAGTTCGCCAATGTATGTTTTGAACGATATAAACATGATGTGAAATATTGGCTCACCTTTAATGAAATTGATAGTATTCACCGCCACTCTTTCATTACAGCAGGAATTATTCCTGATCGCTGCCCAGAAGGAAAAGTGGAAGAAACGGTGTACCAAGCACTTCATCATCAATTTGTCGCATCTGCTATCGTAACAGCAGATTGCCATCGCATCATCCCAGGCAGCCAGGTAGGATGTATGCTGACAAAATTGACAACGTATCCGCATACGTGCCACCCGAATGATGTGGAACAAGCTTTGAAACAAAACTTAGAAAACTATTTCTATGCAGATGTTCAGGTATTTGGCGAGTATCCGCCACTGATCAAGCGCATGCTTGAGAGAAAAGATATTCATATTCAAATGGAAGCAGATGACCTTACCATTTTAAAAGAAAACACAGTAGATTTTATCTCATTTAGCTACTATATGTCTTTAACGGAGTCAGCCCAAGAAGGATTAGAAGAGACAGAAGGGAACACAATTCGCGGGGTTAAAAACCCTTACCTTCCTTCAACTGACTGGGGCTGGCAAATTGATCCGGTTGGTCTGAAAATTTCTTTGATCGAATTGTATGATCGTTATCAAAAACCTCTTATCATTGTCGAGAACGGCATGGGTGCAAAGGATGTAGTTGAAAGTGATGGCTCTATCCATGACGACTATCGTATTAACTATTTTAAAGAGCATTTCCGTCAAATGAGAGAAGCGATTGATGAAGGTGTCGATCTCTTTGGATATACGAGCTGGGGCTCGATTGATATTATTAGTGCAGGTACATCACAAATGTCAAAACGCTATGGCTTCATTCACGTCGATCAAGATGATGACGGGAACGGGACATTAAAACGATCTCGAAAAGATTCATTTTATTGGTACCAAAAAGTCATTGAGACAAATGGTGAATCGCTTGATTGAACACCACAATCATGAAAACAGGTGATGACGATGTTTAAAATCAAAAAAGTTTTAAACTCGAGTGTGGTCCTGGCTGAAGATCAGAACCAACAGGAGATGGTATTGTTCGGCCGAGGAATTGGCTATGGACAGAAACCAGGTCAAATGATAGAAGAGAAAAAAGCGGACCAAGTCTTTATGTCAGTTGATAACATGAGAGCAAAAGAATTTCTTCAACTGTTAGATTCAATGCCTCAGGAGTTTATCGATTTAACTCAGCACATCGTCCAATATGCAGAAAAACGTTTAAACTCAACTTTAAATTCAGGTGTTTATTTTACCTTAATGGATCATTTGAATTTTGCAGTGGAACGTCATAAAAAGAATATTAATATTACGAATCGCGTGTATCGCCTTTCACTTAATTAATGCATTAGGTGAAAAATCCGATTCGAAAGATGGTATGAAATATGCCAAGATGATCGGGAGTATTGTCAATCTTGTGCGCTATACATTGAATATGAAAATGGATCAAGAGAATATTCATTACAGCCGGTTCATTACACATGTGAAATTCTTTGTAGAAAGATTTTATGCTGATAAATTATTATCAGATCAAGAAAATGAGTTATTTGAACAAATTGCACACTTATATCCTCAAGCGATGGATGTTGCTTTTAAGATCAAAGACTATATTAAACAGGTGCATAGTATCGTCATTCCTAATGATGAGCTTACTTATCTTGCGGTACATATACACCGCCTCATATCTTATCAGCAACTAAAATAAATGTGGAACCACTTGCCCTGATGAGGCGAGTGGTTCTTTGTATGACCAATATTTTTATTAAGTTCCGATAGGTCGTTCTGTTGTACCAGGATTTTCATCATTTAATGAATTGAAAGCCCCTGTTTGTCCTAAAACAACGATGGTTAAAGCGATAATCAATAAACTCATTTTTTTCATATGAATTCCCCCAGTCAATGATAGGATGTTTCATGCGATCAGCTTCCTTTAAAAAGAGATAGGCTTGATGAATTGCTCCCAGCTCTTCAAAGTGTTTTGCAGCTAATGCACTTAATTCACAGGCTCCTTCAGCATCCTTTAATTTTTTAAGAATGCTGATTTCATCGAAACAGGCTTGAGCTTTTTGAGCCATATCTTCAGTGAAATATAGATGGTAAAGCAAATTCATTTTTGCTGTATAGATGGGGCACTTCTCTGATTCATGTTTTTGATTCACCAATTCGAAGTAATAGAGAGCTTGTGTCCTTTCATCGATAGAAAGCAGCTCTTTCATTAACATGTACATGGAGTGATGAAAGTAACACGAAGAGAGATAGTCTTCATCACTAAGAGCCTTTTCTAGGGCATCGATACATTTTTTTGATTCGCCAGCTTCGGCGTACAAAATGCTGATATTATGATAAAGCTGTGATGTTAGAAAATGATCGTTGAGACTGTCTGCGATGTGTAATGCTTTTTTGTAGTAGTCTTCTGCTCTTATAAAGTCACCAATGTCCATATAATTAGCAGCGGCGATGACAAAGGCTGCAGCTAGTCTTCTCTCATATCCTTCATGACTTTTGAAAATATCAATAGCATTCTGAATGTAGTGTAGAGAAATCAGGCTTTGACGAAGCAGCATATATAAGTTGGCGATTTTCGTATGGAATTCTGCTACTTCTATTTCATCAGGAATGTGTTGTAGTTTTTTCTCGGCAATTTTAAACAGTCCAATGGCTGATGCATAGTCTCTTTTATATGAAGCGTAAAGGGCTTTGTATAGGTAAAAATAGTATTCAATTAAGTCGTTTGTTTTAGAGGGGCAATCTGGTTCTGTGTGTTCCTTCAGTTTTGTACCTCTTCGTTCATATAACATGAGCTTATACTTGCCTTCTAGCAATGAGTAATAGGTCAAGACCTCCTGATTCTCTTCCATTTTTTGAAGTAATTCTTTTAATTCTGTATACATTGCTTTTGCACTGTGTACATCATGCTTGCGAATTGCAATTCTCCAATCATTTAAACGATTCCCCACCTGTTCAGCAGAAATGATAGCCATGGAAATTTCACCTCTTTAAGATCCTTTCACCTGTTTCATAAAAAACGATATCACAATTTTTGGAAAAATATAATCGTTTCTGTGAAGTGATTGACAAGAGGTAATAAAAGGGACCTAAGGTCATGTGATGTACGATATTGTAAGGGTGATTGCTTGTTAGCACAAATGAATAAAATCTCTTTTTGGAAGTCTAAAAAAGGAATATATACAATGGATTTTATGATAATGAACGAAAATATCACTGGTATATTTGGAATAAAGAAGTTTTAGCTATTTCAGAGGGAAAATGGAAGGTCGATCTAGGAAAGAAAATCATGTATGATGTTGCTAGATCATGAGATAAGAAACTGATAGATGCAGCCAAAAGTAAGTATTAAACACAAACTTAGACCTTTAGAAAGGATGTTGAAATGAAAAAAAGATTTCCAAGTTTAAATAGATAAATCACAGTCATTATCGCGACTCTGTTACTTGTTTTAGTGACTGTTTATATGTCAAAGAGATACTTTTATAGCAAAGAAATTGAGCTGCTGACAGAATCTTGTCAACAAGCTGGCGGCAAAATCATCTTAGAAACAAATAGTTTGTCTATGGATTACTCGTTTGAGTGCCAAAAAAAATAGAACAGGCAGTTTCCTGCCTGTTTGTTCTCAAATTAAAAACCTAAATCTTGCAGCCATTGATTTAATCTCATTTCTCGATTCTCGGCAGTTGAGTGATCATATCTTCCTAGTTGTAAACTGGCTACAATTTCCCCGTCATTCATAAACATGATTCTTTCAGAACGAAGAGCCACCTTGGGGTCATGTGTGACAAGCAGCAGTGTTGCTCCTTCAGCGTGGATCATTGAAAAAATATTCATCACTTCTTTTGTTGTACTGGAATTAAGAGCACCTGTTGGTTCATCAGCGAAAAGTATGTCTGGTTCATTCATGAGCGCTCGGCAGATAGCGGCTCTTTGAAGCTGTCCTCCCGATACTTCTGTCAAATATCTATTTGCCAAATGATCAATATCGAGTTTTTTCATTAAATATTGAGCTCGTTCATTCAATTCTTGTCTTGGCTTTTTCTTTGCTAAATAAGCTGCAGCTATGATGTTGTCAAATAAATTAAGATTTTTTAATAAGTGGCTGTGCTGAAAGACAAACCCCATCTCTGTTAAGCGCAGAGCAGTTAACTGTTTGTCTGTCATTTCTGATAGTGATCGGCCTTTATATTCGATCTCTCCTGTTGAAGCTGTTTCTATGCCGCTAAGCTGATAAAGTAATGATGTTTTCCCGCATCCAGAAGGTCCCATAATGGTCACGAATTCCCCATGCTTTATCGATACATGAATATCCTTAAGAATGGTTTGTTTTTGTCCTTTTAATGAATTGATATGCAAAGACAATCGCTTCGTTTCAATCAAGTGTTCCATGTGAAACATCTCCTTATAAAAGTGTTTGCCTTGTCGTTTGACTAGAAAAAAACGTCTTCAATAACCAGGTGGTCAAAGCTAAATTGACAATAAATAGTGTAACGGGGTACACAACTGACACCCATTGTGGTGACAGCCACTGGAGGCTCGACGCCCCTAATGTTGCTCCTCCTATACTCATCAAAGCAGGACCAATGGTATTGACCGCGATTGTTCCAATAAAGGCGCCAAAAGAAAGAACAGCGATAAAACTCGTTATATATTGTACTGTTATATCTGTTATAGAAAATCCAATTGTTCTTAGCATGTGGTTTCGGCTTGAATCTTTCGCCTTTAACATGTGCAGAAACATGAATAGCATTAAGCTGGCGGTTCCAAAGGCAGCTAATGCAGCAAAAAATGCAATGACTTTTACAATAGCTGCTGTGCTGCCGATCGTTTGATGAACGTATTCTTTCATATCTGTCACTTTTGCAGGAGATACCTTCTTTTCAAATACTGTCTTTTTCTCTGCGATATTTACTCCTGGTTTTAGTCGGATTTGAACGGTTTGCCAAAGAGCTGTTTGAGGAAATGGCTGTGATATTGCTTTTGCTGTTTTGCCTCCATTGGTCACGTCCTGATAAATACCTGTTACCGTTCTTTGGATTTCATGCCTATTAGTTACGAGAGTGATTCTTTCTCCTATCTTTTTCTGAAGTGAATCTGCATTTAATACGGATAAGGCAATTTCTTCATTCTTTAAAGGCTGCCGTCCTTGTAAATAGTTGAGGGGAAATGCTGAGAGCTCACCTGTTTCTAAGTAGAGCGTTTCTAATGTGTTCTCTTTTGATTTCACCTGAAGAGAAGTAGTTTTATAGATGGCTGCTGTTTGTATGCTCTGATCTTCACGAATCATTGATTCTATTTCGTTTGTATTTTTCGCTAGATGATTCCCTTGGCGTATATCCATTCGAAGGTCACTTTTACCAGAGCCAAGGTATGTGATGAAATCCGGTGATTGTAAGGTATGCCATAGCTGAATAGGCATGAGCATTAAAAATGTACAGAGTGCAATAATACAAGAAATCGTTGTGTACAGCTTCTTTCGTGATATCAGATCTTTTAAACCCAGCCAGATATTGATTGGTATGAACCTGCTTTTCTTGAGGTGCATAGGTATTTTTTTCTTGTGATTCGGTGAATTGATAACGCCTTGAAGTGCTTGAGCAGCTGATATTTGACCAAACTTTCTTAGGACAGCATAGCTGCAAGAGATGACGATCATTGCCGTCGCAATAGAAACAAAAAGCGGGATTAACCAATGAGCAAAAGAAGGCTGATTCCCCATGTAACGGTGAATATTGGTTGTAAACATATCACCAAATATAAGCGTTAACACATATCCTGCTATACACCCTGCACAAGCAAGCACGGCATACTTTCCAACGTATAATTGCTTGATTCTTGTTAAAGGGATCCCAAGCACCTTCAGTATGCCAATTTCACGTTCATCTTCTTCTATAGAAGCCGTCATAGCAAGATGGAGAGAGAGAAGGGCTATACTGATGAGCAGCAGGCAAACAAGCAGGAGAATGGCAATGACCATTCCATCTGTCAATGCATTCAGCATACGCAGTAAAGGTAGTGTGACAGCTGGGCCTTGTTGTGGCAGCTGTGATGATTGATAGATTGCTTGAAAAGCATCTGTCTGCGCGGCATCCTGTAGTAAAAATTCGATTAAGTACTCTTTTTGTTGAAACACTTGATTTATTGCGTCCCAATCCTCGTTATGAAGAAGAAATCTTTTTGAACTGACAAGACTGGGGTTCATTTGTGCATCTCGCAAGAACGTTTTGATACGAAAGGTGAATTGATTAGCTCCTTTCTCAATCAGTAACGTTTCACCTATGTTGAGATGATACTTTTGTTGAAAATAAATTGGGACAGCCACTTCGCCTTTATTGACCGTGAGCTTTTCATTTTGTTCGTTTAACAGGAAATCGAAATCACGATTTTGCTTCACAAATAAATGATCCATCACACCTGCTTTGGCAGGCTCATGTCCGAACCTGATGTTTGCATGTTCAATTGGTATCATTGGGACGATTTGATGGGCTTTTACCATGGACTGCTTGCTTGAAAATGCTTCAATGTCTTTTTCATTTAGGTCGCCGTCATGCATTTGGACAAAGTCTGGCGCTTTGGCAGAATGGAGCAGGTTAGAAATGGAACCATTCAGCTGTACGATCATTTGAGCTGCACTTGCTGCGAGAAATGAAGTCATCATGATGCAAATGGTTAAGCCGATTGAAATAAGACGGTGACGGGTTAAGTCTTTCTTTATAAACGCTAATCTCATGAGGCTGATTCTCCTTCATGCTGAAGCATATTTTTTGTTAAGCAGGCTAGTGCAAACATGAAAGAACTGACGATGAGCACCGTCACATACATGGTGGCTGAAAACGTATTGAACAAAAATCCATACATCATTTGGCCAAGCGGAGCAGCACATTGAGAAACCATTGTCAGATTGGCCATCACTTTTCCCAACTGATGATTTGGTGTTTTCTTTTGAACATGTGAAATCACAACGATTGAGATCATAGTCAGCAGCATAGCAATTGGAAGGCATCCTGCTAAAAAGAGAAAATAAGCTGGATAAGTGCCAAATTGAAGAGCTGTTTTGGATGTTGAGAACGCCACAGGCAGCAAGATGACTGCGATGACAAGAAGCCAGCGATATAAAGTAGGAATGCGCCATCGCTTCGCTACAAGTCCAACTAGCAGAGCCCCTGCGATGACAGCGAACTCAATCAAGCCCATGCCTATTCCATACATGATGTCACTGCTCTTCATTGTGACCCTTAAAATGATTGGTCCCCCAACAATAAAAAATGGTGTAAGGATGAAATTTAACATTGCGGCAAGCAGCATGGCCCTTTTTAAAAATGGCTGACTGCCAATATAAGAAAATCCTTGTTTCATATCTTTTATGAGCACTTTGCCCATAGACTCTGTCAGCGGACTAGGGGAGAAGGAAATGTTTAACCTTAAAAGCATGCAGGCTGATAGAAAAAATACGATGGCACTTGCACCGATGATGGATTGGCTTCCAATCATTCCGTATAGAACTCCTCCGATAATAGGTGCGAGAACACCTGAAAGTGCCTGAACGCCATTGACAATGCCGTTTGCTTGTTCTAATTGCTCTTGTTTCACTAGCTGTGGAATGCTGGACATGACAGCGGGAGCATAGAACGTACTCATCACGCCAAGCAGTATCATGACAGCTCCGATCATATAGAGTGAATCATTTCCCGAAAATAACCAAAAATAAAAGGCAAGAATCATCATGCCGGTGAGGACATCAAATAAAATCATTAAGTTCCTTCTGTTAAACCGGTCAGCGATTGCACCAGCTAACGGGGAGAGAAGGAGCGGGATATTGGATAAAGCGAAAAGTAAGGCATATAAATCAACTCGATGCGTCATATCCAGTACGTGTAAAGATAGAACAAACCGAATGAGAGAAGATCCGAAAACGGAAATAATCTGTCCGAGAACGAGGTATATAAAGTGGGATGAGCCTCTTTTGGATAACAAAGACATAAATATCACTCTCCTTTAGACCGACCGTCAGTCTATAATGTATGCAGGATTGGTATTGAAGTGACCAATCACTGATTATTTTCATCCAGCTCTCCAGATAATCGCTTGAGCAGGAAGGAAAAACTTCCCTTTTTTGCATGCAATGAGGATTCGAGTATATCGATAAAAGCTAAAGCGCGTTGTATACTTTCTTCGGCTGACCATTGAAAAAGGCCTTCATCAAATATGACCTGTGCAGAAGCAAGAAGGAATTCAACCGTCTCTTGCGGATACTTCGTTTTGAATGTCCCTTCCTCTACACCTTGCTGAATGACATCTGCCAACACTGGTGATAGTTCTTTAATGGCTTTGATTAAGCTTTTTTGATGCATTTCTGCATTAGAAGGCTGATGAAACTGATCAATCATGCCCTGTTTATGGCTTCCTTGCTGAGGTGATTGCGCCATGATGATACGAAATAGTTTGTCAACGACTGGAAGGTCTGGCTCAGCCGCAATACGCTTTGCCACGATGATATCTTCTTTGATGATCCTGTCAATAATGGCATCCATTACTTCTTCTTTGGATGCAAAGTAGTAGTAAAAGGTGCCTTTTGCAATGCCAACGGCTTTTAATATGTCAATAATCGTTGTTTTCTGATAGCCTTTGGTTGAAAAAAGCGCTTCGGCTGCGTTTAATATGTCATTTTTACGTTCCTCAGGATGTTTAACGGTTCTCATAAAGCCATCCTTTCTTTTAACTAGACTGTCGGTCGGTTCTTGATTTGATTAAACACTTTTCAGGGTGTCTTTGTCAATGGCTGGTTTTTAAACACTTTGCGTTTATTGTTCAAAGACACTATGATACATTGAATGAAAAAACCTTCAGGGGAGATGGCAAATGCAATTTTTGACCAGTGAATTGGCTCAAGAAATGGTTGAACGTACGATGTATATTTTACATAAAAACATCAATGTGATGAATTCAGATGGTGTCATTATTGGTTCTGGTGAACGAAACAGGATTGGCCAGAAACATGATGGTGCACGACTTGTGCTGACAAGCGGGAACAGTGTGGAAATTGACCAGGAGACCTCTTTGCGCTTAGAAGGGGTGAAACCTGGGATTAACTTGCCTATCTGCTTCCATGAAAAAGTAGTTGGTGTGATTGGAATTACTGGTGAACCAGAGGACATTCGGCATCATGCCGAGCTGGTGAAGATGGCAGCAGAACTGGTGTTAGAGCAATCTTTCCTTCTTGAACGGGTTCAATGGCGTCATCGAATAGAAAGTGAAATTGTCAATCAGCTGATTTCATATTCTGATGCTGGGGATCATCAGCTGAAAAATCGAGCGGCTTGGCTGGGAATGGATTTAGACAAGCGCCGAATGGCTATTGTTTTTCAGCCAGTTCCCTCCTCAGAGGATGCTGTTCATAAATTGATGCATGCGATTCAATATGATAAGAAGGCAGATGATTTACTTGGCATGACCTTTTGTCATGAATTGATCCTTTTAAGTCAGCCCATACCTGAACATCAAGTAAAGCAGGCGGCAGGTCATCTGCAAAAAACAATGCAAAGAGCAGTAGGAAGCCAAGTGTTAGTGGGGATAGGGACTGTCGCTGAAGACATCAGCCAGCTGCCAATTTCTTTTCAGCATGCGAGAGAAGCCCTGAGGTTAGGGAAGGCTCTTGATCCGGAGGAAAGTATGTATTTCTTTGAGTCTTATCAACTGGAAAGCTTCTTCATGATGGCGGGAATTGCTGAAAAGAACAGTCGATGGATTGACTTTTACAAGCCTTTGACACAAGAAGCAGAGCTCGCCCATACATTAAGGGTTTACATTGAAGAGGGCGGTGATTTGCAAAGAATTGTTGATCGTTTATTTATTCATCGAAATACATTGCGTTATCGTTTAGACAAAATTCAAGGATTGACCGGAAAAGACCCTCGTCATGTAAAACAGTTAATCGAGCTTTATATGGCGCAGCTAATGACTCAACTTTCTTGATTGTGCAAATGCACAATTCGGTAGAGTGGTCAGTTAAAAAAGTTCATCCAGATTCACAACACAATCCCTTTGGGTAAACGCTTACAATTGGAGAAAGATATTTTTAGGGGGATTGAGAATGGGTGGAGATGTGACGGTAAGTACTCTGGGAGCCATGGCGGCGCTTGTGATCGCGATTGTTCTCATTCTAAAAAAAGTATCACCTGCTTATGGCATGCTGGCTGGTGCATTCATAGGCGGATTGGTTGGCGGGGTAGACATTGTTCAGACCGTCAACGTTATGATGGAAGGTGCTAAGGACATGATTCCGGCTGTCCTTAGAATTATGGCCGCAGGTGTACTGGCTGGTGTTCTCATTGAATCAGGTGCAGCGTTATCTATCGCTGAGGCCATCGTGAGAAGGCTTGGTGAGGCGAGGGCACTATTAGCACTCGCTCTTGCAACGATGATTTTAACAACAGTGGGCGTTTTTGTAGATGTTGCGGTTATTACGGTAGCGCCAATCGCACTTGCTATTGCCAAACGCGCAAAGCTCTCAAAAACGGGAATTCTCCTTGCTATGATTGGAGGAGGGAAGGCAGGAAATATCATGTCCCCGAATCCGAATGCTATTGCCGCTTCAGACGCTTTTGGTGTACCTCTGACTTCAATGATGGCTGCAGGAATCATTCCGGCTGTGTTCGGGTTGGCGGTTACATATGTATTAGCTAAAAAGCTTGCAAACAAAGGGACACCCGTTCTTGAAGAAGAAACTGGGCAAAATAAAGTTCAAATACCTGCTTTTTTTCAAGCCCTGGCTGGTCCGCTGGTTACCATTTTATTGTTGGCTTTAAGACCGCTTTTTCAAATCAATATAGACCCAATGATCGCCTTACCGATTGGAGGGATTGTAGGTGCTCTTTTCATGAAAAAAGGGAAATTTCTCAATGATTATGCGATGTCGGGGCTCCATAAAATGTCAGGTGTCGCGATCATGTTATTAGGGACAGGTACACTAGCAGGAATCGTATCGAATTCGTCCTTAAAAGATGTGTTTATTCAGGCACTGGATGCCTCGGGTTTACCTCCATATTTACTTGCGCCAACTTCAGGGATATTTATGTCAGCCGCGACCGCTTCGACAACAGCAGGAACGGCGGTCGCGAGTGGTGTGTTTAGCGGAACGCTGATTGGGCTTGGTGTATCTGCTCTTTCAGGGGCAGCCATGATTCATGCTGGCGCAACAGTGCTTGACCATATGCCGCACGGGAGCTTTTTCCATGCAACAGCAGGAAGTGTTCAAATGGATATCAAAGAGCGTTTGAAGCTCATGCCTTTTGAATCGTTAATCGGTTTGACGTTAACTGTTGTATCAACCATTATTTTTGGCGTTTTCCAGCTGTTTGGCTGAGGACATGACAAGAAAAGAGGGGCTTTAGGATGAAAATTGTGATCGCACCAGATTCATTTAAAGAAAGTTTGTCTGCTTATGAGACAGCATGTGCCATTGAACGAGGATTTCGTTCTGTTTTGCCAAACGCAGAGTATATCAAACTGCCAATGGCAGATGGAGGAGAGGGGACCGTTCAATCGTTGGTTGATGCGACGGGCGGACACATTGTTCATCAAGTGGTCACGGGCCCGCTTGGTGAGCCAGTGAATGCCTTTTTTGGCATGTTAGGAGACGGTCAGACTGCTGTCATAGAGATGGCTGCAGCCTCTGGTTTACATCTTGTACCCCGAGAAAAACGTAATCCGTTATGGACGACATCGAGAGGAACGGGTGAATTAATACTTGCAGCGCTCGATATAGGAGCGAAGCATGTGATCATTGGGCTTGGAGGAAGTGCAACAAATGATGGCGGTGTTGGGATGATGCAAGGATTAGGTGCAGCTTTCCTTGATAACACAGGACATTCCCTGACGTCAGGCGGCGGGGCACTTCATCAATTAGCTTCAATTGATTTATCTGGACTCGATCCAAGACTGCAATCCGTCCGTCTGGAGGCGGCTTGTGATGTGGATAATCCTTTAACGGGTGAGAGAGGAGCGTCTGCTGTTTTCGGTCCTCAAAAGGGAGCAGATGAAGAAATGGTTCAAGTGTTAGACAAGAATCTGGCTCATTTTGCACAAGTAGCTGAAAAGCAGTTCAATATCTCTTTTGGAGATGCAGCAGGGGCAGGAGCGGCAGGAGGGCTTGGTGCGAGTTTATTAGGCTTTTTACAAGCCGATTTGCAAAGAGGAATCGATATTGTGCTGAAGGCTGTTCATTTTGATGACGTCATCAAGGAGGCAGACCTTGTCATTACGGGAGAAGGCCGAATTGACCGGCAGACCATTTTTGGAAAAACACCAATCGGCGTAGCCAAAGCAGCGAAGCAGTATCATCTGCCTGTGATTGGCATCGCAGGCTCTCTTGCAAAAGACAGTGCAGTCGTACACGATCATGGAATTGATGCACTGTTTAGTATCGTTCCAGGTATTACCTCTCTTTCTGAGGCGATACAAGATGCGAATCTTCATGTAGAGAGAACGGCTCGGAATATCGCGGCAGCGTTAAAAATTGGAATAAAGAAGTAAACGATGAAAAATGTTTCCTTTTCTATCACATTCCTTCTATAAGAAATGTGGTAAAATCGATATAAATGATGTAGAAAGTTGGAGGAAACAAAAATGTCTAATCTACCGAATTGTCCTTCGTGCAGCTCACCTTATACATACGAGGACGGCAGTTTGCTGATTTGTCCTGAATGTGCGCATGAATGGTCACTTGAACAAGAACAAGCGGCAGAGGAACAGCTTGTTGTCAAAGATGCGAATGGGAACCTGTTAAGTGATGGGGACACGGTCTCTGTCATTAAAGACCTAAAAGTAAAAGGTTCATCATCCGTTTTGAAAATAGGAACGAAGGTCAAAGGCATTCGTTTAGTTGAAGGCGATCATAACATTGATTGTAAAATTCCTAGCTTCGGCGCAATGAAATTAAAATCAGAGTTTGTGAAGAAGATATAAACAAAAAAAGCTATACTATTAGAACTTGCCGATGAAGGCTAAATCTGAGCAAGAAATAAGTATAAGAATGTTATAGTTGTACAAAAAACACCTAAATTGTTAAAGGAAACATATCCCTTAATAAATTAGGTGTTTTATATTTTTATACAGTTTTTAAAATGATGAGGAACTATTCAAAGGAATATCCGTATACATTATTGGAATAATTTAAGCTTATCATTTCATAAATTAATTGAGTCCAAAAAATAAATGGGAGATAAAAATGGAGTTTGGATATTTTAAGAAGCCTGTAATCAAAAAAACGACCAAATGTATACCAATTATTAATAAAGATGGTGTTAACATTGGATTTATAAAAAGATTTTATACAAATAAAGTGGAAAAGTTGATTGATTACATATTTGATGAGTTTTATGTGAATGTTGAGGTAATGGATTCGAATTCTAATATGGTTGTAACAGCTATTGAAAATAAATCCCTCCAATCCATGTTTCGTTCAAACTGGGTGATAGAATGTAAAGATAAAAGATAAAGGAAAGTTAATATTAGAAGATAGAACTAAAATCAAAATAAATCCAATGATGAAATTAGTAATAGATGATACTACATATTATCTAAAGAAGGGTTTTGCAAATAATCGTGTAAGATTAGAAAGCTCAGAGCAGACGATAGCTGAAATTACATACGATAAAATAATACCTCCTGCAACAGTGAGTATTGAAAAAAACAGGGGGACTTATCTTTACATCTTATTGCATGCCTCTATTATATATTTATGTTACGAGAGTAAGGCGGGAGCGCATTTTGAATCCCACAGTCTTTAAGTAATATAGAATTAGAGTTTTTTAAATCATTACCTTAACTCTACCTTAAAAAAGGCAGATGATTCGCTAAATTTCGGCTAATCCCCTTCACAACTTTTGGGCATTGCTGTACCATATGGAAGTGTTCTTCTATTTTTGACGGATCATGGAGTTTATCAGGAAATAGAATGATAGATGATACTTAGACAAAGAAGGAGAGGTAACGTGACGAACGTTTTAGAACTGCATAATGTATCTAGGCATATTCGCGGGAAAAAGATTGTTCAAGACTTGAGCTTTTCTGTCCAAGCTGGCGAAGTCTTTGGCTTCTTAGGACCAAATGGTGCAGGGAAAACAACAACCATTCGTATGATGGTCGGTCTTTCTCCCATTACATCTGGTGACATTCTGATTAATGGCCATAGTATTCAAACCTCCTATCAGCATGCCATCCAAGATGTCGGTGCGATTATTGAAAATCCAGAAATGTATAATCATTTAACGGCAAGACAAAATCTTGTTCACTTTGCCAGAATGAATGGGAAAGTGGATGAAGGACGAATTGATGAGCTGTTAGAACTAGTGAGCTTACAGCATGTGAAGCATAAGCGTGTTCGTACATTTTCATTAGGAATGAAACAGCGATTGGGCATTGCGCAGGCACTCATACATAGACCGAAACTGCTAATCTTAGATGAGCCGACCAATGGACTTGATCCTGAGGGAATTCGAATGATACGAGATTACTTGAGAAGGCTTGCGAAGGAAGAAGGGCTGGCTGTAATTGTTTCAAGTCACCTCATGTCAGAGATGGAATTGATGTGTGATCGCTTTGCAATTATCCAAACAGGAAAGCTGATTGCGATTGAGGATCAGCGTGCTGAGACGAAGCAGGATGATTTGGTTAATTATCGAATGAAGGTGGCAGCAGGGGAGCTTGAAGAAGCACAGAAGCTCATTGGTGCATTTGAGGAAGGCGTCACTGTAAGAGAAGAGGAGCAGTACTTATTTTTCTCTATGCCAGAACAAAAAATGCCGGAATTGATCCGTCATTTGAGCAGCGCGTCTATTCATTTGTACGAAATCAAAATCGAAAAACAAACCTTAGAAGATAAGTTCTTAAGCTTAACAGGTAAAAAGGAGGCAGACGTATGATTCGCCTCATTCAAAACGAGTGGATGAAAATCAGTTATCGTGTTGGTACTTGGATTATGGTTGGGCTTCTTGTGTTAGGTATGGTTGCCACGCTGATCTTTGTAGTGAAAACAAATGACAAAGATCAAGCTTCAGGTGATTGGAAAACTCAGCTAGAAATGATGAATAAGGAAAACAAGAAGGAGCTTAAAGAGACAGAGAATGGTTTCTTTAAAAGAGAGCTTGAAAAAGAGATCGCTATTAATGATTATCGAATCAAGCATAATTTGCCGCCAGCTGATCAGTTTAGCCACAGTGTATGGGATTATGTGAAAACAAACGCCAATTTACTTCAGCTAGTCGGTGTGTTTGTGATCATTATTGCTTCCACCATTGTGTCGGCTGAATACAAGCATGGTACAATTAAATTATTATTGATTCGCCCACCATCAAGGCTAAAGATCCTAATATCTAAATATATTACGGTGCAGCTGTATGCTCTTTTACTTGTTGGGGTGCTATTTATTTTGTCATTCATATTGGGTGCTATTTTCTTTGGACTTAACACTGATTATGTGAATTTGGTGTATCAAAATGGTGAAGTGATTGAACGTTCACAGTTTGCCAATATGGTCTATTATTATCTCGCTCATTGTGCAATGTTTGTCGTTTTGGGAACCCTTTCGTTCGCCATTTCTACAGTGTTTAGAAGTGAAGCTATCTCCATTGCCATTAGTGTGTTAGCGTATATTGTGGGTGGATCAGTCACAGGTATTTTAATGCTCTTTTTTGATTGGTCAAAATATCTGTTATTTGCAAACGATCCATCCCAATACTTTATGGAACAGGTTACAGTTATCGAAGGTATGTCCCTAGGATTCTCACTAATCGTCCTAGTCATCTATTGGGCTATTTTCTTAGCTATTGCCTTAATCGTCTTCCAAAAGCGAGAAGTGAAAACAGGTTAATTTAATTTTTTAGGAGGTTTACACATGATTAAACGTAAAGGTGAAAAAATTATGGGGATTATTAGTATTGTCCTCAATGCCATTGGTGTTGGGTTTGGGGCATTAATCCTTTCTGTGGGTCCATCTTTTTATGATGAAATCAATGAAGTGTTAAAAGAGGAAGGGGAAACATTGCCGATTGAAACACTTCAAGCTTCTGTCAATGCATTTGGTACTCAGTTTATGGTCGTTTCCGCAATTGCGGCTGTGCTGTCGATTGTAGGTGTGATTTTCTTGAAAACTGACCGTCGTGCCGTGCTTTCAGGTATTCTTTTCTTGGTTTCTGCTGTGACTCTTTTAATTGGAACAGTTGGCCTTGCATTCGCTCCAATGGTTCTATTGTTTATCATTGGATTAATGTCTCTTATTAGAAAGCCGAATACAGACATTCACACAAGTGAATATCCTTCATAATGAAAGAAAAGACATGCGCATATCCGCGCATGTCTTTCTTTTTAAATGATGCCAATCAGCATCGCTACGAACAGAAGGATAATACTGAATCCCCACATCCAAAAGAAGGAGTAGCGGATGTGTTTCCCCATATCAACCCCTGCAAGACCTACCGCGAGCCAAACAGCGGGAGCAAGCGGGCTGACAAAGGTTCCGATGATGTTCCCAATCATCATGGCATATGCCGCAGAAGTGCCTGGTACGCCAACTTCAGATGTAATGGATTCAACAATTGGCAGAAGGGCGTAATAATAGGCGTCTGTACTTGTCAGCATATCAAGCGGTACTCCAAGCATACCGACAATAATATGTAAAAACGGCAGCAAGAAGGCTGGTAAAATGTGAATACTGTCCACTGCAATGGCTTTTAGCATCCCTGTGCCTTCAAGAATTCCTAAAAATGACCCTGCGGAGAAAATGACAGCCGCCATCATCAGCGCACTAGGTGCGTGGGCCTTGATCCTTTCCATTTGTAGATTCACATTCGGAAAGTTAATCAACAGTGCAAGTGACAGGCCAATCATAAACATAAAACTAGCAGGCATCACGTTCAACACGAGAAGCACCACAACACACAAAAACAGAACAAGGTTCACCCAAATGAGATGATAACGCTTTAAAGAGGCGTCTCCCGTTTCACTAATAGACTGAATGGCACGATCCCAATCTGCACCTTCTAGTTGAACCGCAGCTATTTCATTTGCAGCAATTTTTACCCGAATTCGCTTTTCTTCCCTTTTTCCTAAAAGGAATGCCATTCCCAACACGAGCACAACGCCAATGAGCTGAATTGGAATGAGCGGAACCCAGAGCTCAGAGGGGTCCATATTCAGGACACTTGCTGCCCGTCCAGTCGGTCCAGCCCATGGAATCATATTGGTTAATCCAGCACTCGTCCCGATTAATAACAGCAGTAAATAAGGACTCATATGTAATTTTTTATAAAGCGGAAGCAGTGCAGGTACAGTTAATAAAAAGGTCGTAGCCCCTGCTCCGTCTAAGTGTGCGATCACCCCAATCAAAGCAGTTCCCATTGCAACTGTGACAACATTTCCTTTTGTCAGCTTGATTAAAGTTTTAATTACAGGTTCAAAGAACCCTGTATCTTGCAAAATGCCAAAAAATAAAATGGCGAAGATAAACATGGTCGCCACCGGCAATACTTTGATAATCCCTTCCTCGAAGAAGGTTTGAATGTCATTGATCCCAAATCCCGCAATGAGTGCCCCTATTAAAGGCACCATGACCATGGCGACAATTGGACTTGCTTTCCCCCAAATCAGCAGCACAACAATCGTTAAAATAATCATCAATCCAACAAACGTTAACATAAGCCCCTCCCCCTACAAATAAACCGTTTACATTTGTCTATACTTTTCATCCAATGCATTCCCACAGCTGCATTGAAAAAAAAGGTTATCAAATTTAAGAGTATGAAGCAACCGCTTTCATACCTATACAATGGTAAAAAAGGATGGAGGGACCAGTCGTGTCGCGGCATCAAATATTGTAAAAAAATTTAGATAAAAATAACGATTAAAGTTCACAATGATTAATATGGGTATTTAGACTTATTAAATCAAAAAGCGCCCAATAAATGGACGCTTCTTTCAACTATTTTTTCAAGATGACATACTCGTAAGGATCAAGTTGAAGCTGCTCAGGCACTTGCTGTCCAGTCAGCATATTCTCATAGCTTGCCTCTGAATCTAGTGACATGTTCTGCTGCTCTTCTGTGAAATTCATCAAAAACACATAGTCCTGCGTACCGTCTGTTCGTTTTTGTACACTGACTCCTTCTGGAATTGCAGTGGATAGGACGGGCTGTATGCCAATACCTGCGATAAGGTCTTCGTAAAACTCATCATAAAAAGCCTGCTCATTTTCTGAGGCCATATAGTATGCTTTCCCTCTTTCTAATGAACGGACAGTCAGGGCCGGCTGTCCTTCGTAGCAGCCATTCTCAAAATGCCCTAGCACAGAGGCCGTCTCAGGGTGTATGGATTCGCAGTATTGTCCGACATGATAGGTGCGTCCATTCCCTGTGGTCATTAACACATGTTCATCAGGCATCAATGTGTTGATTTCCTCTGCCCAGATGCCAAGTACATGGCGGAGAGGACCAGGGAAACCGCCGAGGAAACAGAGATCATTTTCATCGACTATGCCGCTCCAGTAAGTCGAGATAAAAATGCCGCCCTCTTTGACAAAGGCTTCAATTTTTTCTGCAACGCCTGGTTTGATCATGTAGAGCATTGGCCCAATGAGCACACGATAGGATGAGAAATCTTTTTCCATTCCGACAATGTCAACAGGGATGCCTTTTTTCCAAAAGCTTCGATAGTGAGTTTGACAAGCCTCTACATAGCGTTTGTTTGTGTTATTTAAGCCTTGCGCATCATCAATGGCCCAGTGATTTTCCCAATCGTAAATGATGGCGACCTCTGGCTGAACGGACGTGCCCGCAATTGGCTGCAGCTGCTCCAGTTGTTTCCCTAGATCAGCTACCTCTTGAAACACACGCGTATGTTCATGGCCAGAATGATCGACAACGGCACCGTGGAATTTCTCAGAGGCGCCTCGGCCTTGCCGCCATTGGAAATATAGTACGGAGTCTGATCCGTGGGCAATTGCCTGCATGGCAGAAAGGTGTGCCATGCCTTTATGTTTGACCTTGTTCACTTCATGCCAGTTTACAAGGCTAGGCGTACTCTCCATGACGAGAAACGGCTGTCCGTCCTTTAAGGAACGATACAAATCATGTACAAAGGCAACGTTTGATGCTAATTCGGCCGTTGTTTCTCTGCCGCTATGCCAAGCAGGATAGCTATCCCATGAGATCACATCGACCTCTTTTGCAAATTGATGATAATCCAGCCCAAGGAATGGACGCATATGCGGATAGTCGCCCATAAAGTTCGTGGTTACTGGGATATGAGGCGTCAATTCCCGCAGCGGCTTAATTTCATTTTGATAAAAATTGATCGTTTGTGCTGTGACAAAGCGCTTCCAATCCAGGTTCATGCCGTGAATCATGTGCTCCCCATGCGGTGCAGGTGACTCGATTTGTGACCAATCACTATACGTATGGCTCCAAAATCCTGTCCACCATGCTTGATTTAAAGCCTCAAGATCATGATTGTATTTGTCCTTCAAATAGTCTCGAAATGCTTCCTGGCACAGGTCGCAATGACACTCGCCGCCGTACTCATTTGAAATGTGCCACATGATCAGTGCGGGATGATCCTTGTAGCGTTCCGCCAGCAGCCGGTTGAGTGCGTTCGTTTTTTCTCGATAAACCGGAGAGGTAAAGCAATGATTATGGCGCAGTCCATGTAAGTTACGCTGACGATTCGCTTCGACGCGCAATACTTCTGGATATGTTTGTGACAGCCAAGCAGGTCTTGCCCCGCTTGGCGTTGCGAGAATGGCGTGTGCCCCCTGCGCTGCTAAGCGGTCCATGATGTCATCCAGCCATGCAAAGTCATACTGACCTTCTTTTGGCTCTAGCTTACTCCATGCGAAAATGTTGATGGAGAATGTTTGACAGTGTGCAAGCTTCATTAATCGAAAATCTTCGTCTATGATCTCTGGCATATGGAGCCATTGATCTGGATTGTAATCGCCACCATGCAAAAAGCCTTTCACATTTGGGTGAACGAGTGGGTAACGCTTTCCCATTTTGTCACGTCCTATCCTTTTAGTTACGGTGTCATTTGTTTAAATACATCAAGAGATGGCAGTGCTTTTCCGTTGAAATCGAACATCGCTTGATTTTCCCACGCATTTCCGACAGTCCCGGTTGTTTGAATGTAAGCCAGCCCGTATTGACTAGACCACGGAGCACCTTTCGCTGGAATCCAAAGCGGCTCCCAATAAAAGAACCCCTTCCCGCGGTTGTTGTTTACTTGTGAAATTTTTTCGGATAGATCTCGTATAAAAGATGCCTGGCCTTGAGGTGAGGCTGGATAGCCGGCTGTATTGACAGAGTCTTGGTTAAATGAGTTATCTAGGTTGTCACCGTTTGCTGTCGTAAAGCCGTAAGCAGTTTCCACCACGATCACGTCTTTGTTATAGCGGGCACTAATATCATTCATATTGGACGTAAGACCGCTAAAGCCGCCGTCCCAATACGGGTAATAAGATAAACCGATCGTATCGAATGAGACACCTCGTTTTGTGATTTCATCAAACCACCAGCGGGATGCACCATTGTCTCCGCCATGCGCAAGGTGAAGCATGATTTTGATGTTTGAATCGACAGAGCGGACGGCATTTGTGCCAGCTTTTAGCAGAGCAGCGAGCCGGTCAAATTCACCACCGCCTTCACCCCAGCTTTTTCCGTTTGGCCACAGCATACCTGAGTTCAACTCATTCCCAACCTGAACCATATTCGGCAAGGCATTTTGCGCTCTCATCGCTTTGAGCACATCGCCTGTGTAAGTGCCGACCGCTTTTTCTAAATCGTTTTGTGAGAGGGATGCCCACGCTTTCGGTTTGAATTGTTTACCGGGGTCAGTCCAGAAATCACTGTAGTGAAAATCAAGCAGCACTTTCATGTTTTGTGCTTTTGCACGTTTCGATAAAGCGATGGCTGTATTGAGATCATTTGTGCCGCCGTTATAGGCTCGGCCTTGATTGTCATATGGATGGTTCCACAGTCTGATACGCACGTAGTTGACACCTTTATCTTTTAATAGTTTGAGCGGGTCAACCTGCTTTCCGTTCTGATCGTAGTATCTGCCGCCGCTTCTCTCCATTTCTGCAAGCATGGAGATATCAGCTCCCTTGATGAAATCACCTTGCAGGCCATTTATCGGTTTCACAGAAATCGTATCGGCCCTTGCTTCAGGCAGAATACCTAATCCCATCAGAAAGAAAACGACAACAGTGACAAGCAACCATTTCTTCATCAAATCTCCCCTTATCCTTTTGTCCCGCCTTGTGTAAGGCCGGATACAAATTGTTTTTGTAAAACAAGAAACAATAAAGCAACTGGAATTGCAATGAGTAAAGCCCCGGCTGCAAAGGTCGTGTAGCTGGCACCCATTTTATCTGACACAAGATTGTACAGACCGATTGGGAGCGTATACATTTCGGGTGAGCGGACAATGACACTGGAGATGATGAAATCACCCAGTGGACCTGTAAATGAGTTGATTGCGACAACAGCTAAGATGGGCTTGGCGAGCGGCATAATAATTTGGATGAAAATCCGGAAATGCCCTGCGCCGTCCATTCTGGCTGATTCATCGAGATCCTTTGGAATCGCATCAAGATAGCCTTTCATTAAATACGTATTCATCGGAATTTGTCCACCTGCATAAATCAAAATCAGGGCAAGGTGGCTGTTAATGAGTCCAAGCATTTGAGCCAATACAAAAATGGCAATCAGCGCTGAAAATTGAGGAATCATTTGCAGCAGCAAAAAGAGCATCAGTCCATTCTTGCGTCCTTTGAATCGGAACCTAGAAAAGGCATAACCTGTAAAGCTGACAAGTATCAACGTTAAGAGCATAGTCGCAATGCTGATCTTCATTGAGTTCCAATACCATTTTGCATAAAGTGCCCCCTGACCGAAGAAGAGTTCTGTGAAGTGGCTGAACGTTGGATTCTTCGGAAACATGCTTGTACTCATGAGGCTGTTCCCAGGGTTAAAGGAAGCACCGATCGTCCAAAGCAGTGGATATAGAATACAAATGGAGGCAATGAAAAGGATAAAATATGTGATGCTCAGGCGAATGAGCTTGTTTTGTTTTGATCCCATATCACATCATGTCCTCCTCTTTGAATGAATTCGTTCTCTTAAACTGCCAGAGTGCAATGGCGATGACAAAGATTGAAAGTAAAATCGTGACAGCGGCAGCAAGTGCATATTGAGAAGACTGCATCGTGAGTTTGTAAATCCAAGAAACCAAGATGTCCGTTCCCCCAGCAGTTGAGCCAGCCACAGGCGGTCCTCCGCCATTAAATAAGTAGATGATATTAAAGTTGTTAAAGTTAAACGTATATTGCGTGATTAATATAGGCGCAATGGAATAAAGGACAAGCGGTAACGTGATGGACCGGAATTTCTGAAAGAAGTTTGCCCCATCAATGGTCGCAGCTTCGTATAGATCCTCTGGAATCGCCTGCAGAACACCGGTTGTCATAATGAAAACAAAAGGAAATCCAAGCCAAGTCTGCATCGCAATGAGGGCAATTTTGCTCCAAAATGGATCTGTCAGCCATGGTTTTGGATCAATTCCAATCGATGCAAAAAGTGTGTTGTTAATGGCTCCAAATGTATCGTTGAACAGTCCGGCAAACACCAAAATGGTCACAAAACCCGGAACAGCCCAAGGGAGAATCAAAATGGTTCTAAAAAACCGTTTTCCTTTTAAATCCTTCTGATTGAGCAGAACCGCTAGAAAGATGCCGACAGCACATTGAAGGGTCGAAGCAGCGAGCGTCCATACGACGGTCCAGCCAAGTACATCAATGAAAGTGTCTCTCCAAATATCAATTGAAAAGATATTTTGAAAGTTCTTGATCCCTACCCAATCGATCAGATTGGCAGGAGGCGAGTGGTATAAATCGTAGTTCGTAAAGGCAAGCGCAAAGCTGAACATAATAGGAAAGACAACAGAAAAAAGAAGTAAAAAGAAAGCAGGAGTGCTCATTAAGTAAGGAAAGCCTTGGTCGATCAGCTGATGATATTGAGCTCGGATGGAATGGAGCGGAACCCCTTGATCACGTTTCTTTCCGTTCATAAAAGCATCACGCATCATGAGTACGTAAAAGCCGATACCAAAACCAGCTGTTAACAGCGCAATAATCCCTTTTGCCAAAAGAAAAACAGAGTTGTCACGAGGCAGCATCGTACCAAGTGTGAACAGCCCCCAGAAGCCAATATTGAATAAATCATAAAATACGATGAAAAAAGAAACACCGAACAGGAAAAAAAGTGCCCCTTTGCCGTACTGCTTGTTGTACATCTGCCCCATACCGGGTATAAGAGAGAACATTAGCGCCCGTCTCCGGTGTGTCTTTGATTCCACTATGTGTGTGCGGTCTAGTTCAAGGTTACCCGTCACGTCTAACACCTACTTCATATGAAATTAGCTCAAATACGGGCAGCTTGATAGACTTAAAGGCTACCCGTGTTTGATGATTATTTAGAATGGTTTGCTTTAATTTGAGAGTCGATTTGATTGACGGCATCATCAAATGCCTTTTTCACATCTGTCCGGCCGGTTGCAATGAGACCTAATGCGCTGTCAATCGGCTTCCACACCTCTGCCATTTCAGGGGTATTCGGTGTCAGCGTGGCATATTTTGTTTGTTTTGAAACAGCATCCGCATTTGCGTTTTTAGTAATGATTGGATCTTTCATCAGCTTTTTCACTGGTGGAATTTCCTCTGTCACTTCGAATCGCTTCTTCGAATTTTTTTCATTCGTGATAAACTCAACAAATTTCTCAGCAAGTTCTTTATTTTTAGAATAAGAGGAGACGTTGTAGCTCTTTACACCTAAGAAGGAGCTCATATGCTTTCCGTTAGGGAGTGTTGGCAGCTCTGTTACGCCATAGTCAATTCCTGCTTCTTTATATGGACCAAATGACCATGGACCAGAAATGACAGCTGCGGCCTTTTTCTCTGTGAATAAGGAGTTGAGGACATTGATTCCTTGTTCACCAATGATGCCTTTCGGGAAAAGTCCTTCGCTAAAGAATTTTTGAATGTATGCTCCGCCTTCGATGGCGCCATCGTTATTAAGACCAATATCATTGACATCATAGGAGCCATCGCTTTTCTGTTTGAAAATATAGCCTCCTGATCCGCCTAACACACTTTGTGCATAGTAAATTTCATCCCATTTCGCTACAAAACCGTATTTCCCGTCTTTTGTCAGCTTTTTCGAAAGGTCATACCAGCCATCAAGTGTAGTTGGTGCCTTTTTGACAAGGTCTTTGTTATAGAAAAGCACTGTCGTTTCAACGGATTTAGGAAGGCCATACAGCTTGCCGTCTACCGTTTGTGATTGAATGGATTCGTCTGTAAAGGAATCGATCACTTTTTGATCAGGCTTGATTTCCTGTAACAGCCCCTCAGTGACAGCTGATCCAATTTGATCGTGAGGCATCGTGATGACGTCTGGGCCTGTCCCAGCTGCTCCATCAAGGCGGAGAGCTTCAATTTGGTCGGCATACGCTTTTTCGACCACTTTGATTTTCACATCGTTTTGTTTTTCAAATTCTTTTACAGCGTCTTGAATCCCATCAGACTTTTTGACATCCTCCCATACTAGCAAGGTCTTTGTACCTGTAGATGCTGGCTGTGTCCCGCTTGAATTGTCATCTCCTGGCCCGCATGCTGAAAGCAGAAGCACAGCAGTACCAACGACTGCTGATAATGTCGCCCATTTTCCCTTTTTCATTGGTAATCCCCTCTCGTTCTTTTTTCACAGATGATAAGAAAACGCTTTCTTAATGTGAGAATATCAACTTAAGTAAAAAAAGTAAACACATTTTATTAAATTTATTAAGTAAAATTTTTTACTCATATAGAGAGAAAAGAAGCCCTCCACTTTGGCAGGACTTCCAGTTTGTTTATATGGTGCTTTTTCGAAAGACAGGCTCTGAGGCAATCAGAACAGTCTTAGGCAATGTTCTGCCGTCCACAAGTCTTTCTAAAAGTAAATCGATCGCTGTCTCACAAAGTA
Organism: Bacillus sp. FSL K6-1006; assembly: GCF_038593175.1. Lineage (NCBI taxonomy): Bacteria > Bacillati > Bacillota > Bacilli > Caryophanales > Bacillaceae > Bacillus > Bacillus sp. FSL K6-1006. The sequence continues at coordinate 3,625,611 of NZ_CP151970.1, read as the reverse complement.
ATGACGTATGGATGTGATACGTGGTGAGCGGCGGCGACACATATTGAGACACATGAATATCGTTGATACTAAAGACGCTGACGCGATTCGGCAGAGAAAATCCGCGCTCATTTAATGCTTGTAAGCAGCCGATGGCAAGAGGGTCACTAGCGACACAAAAAGCGGTGGGCAGATCATCACCAAGCTCGTCGATCGCCTTCATCATCAGCGAATAGCCTTCATCTACTGAGAAATGGTGGCCGATATAGACCAATCGCTCATCAAGCATATGGCGGGCCAGCATGTATTCACGGAAAGTCGTTTCACGAATATCTGGAATGTGCACGTTCGTATTGAGATCAAGGTCTGTACCGCCAATGAATCCAATGGATTGGTGCTCTTTTTCGATAAAGGAATCGATGATCTTTTCAACAATTCGTTTCAGGTTCGGCTTTACAGAATCAAAACGGTCTTCATCTGGCGTTGTATCAATAAAGACAATATGCGGAGTGATCGCATATAATTGGTCAAGCTCTGACGTTTTAAAGCGGCCGATGGCGATGATTCCTTCAGTAGCAGAATCAATAGAATGAAGCCCATCAGACGGATTGTAAGCGGTGACATTTAAGCTCCGAGTATTGGTGAGTTCCTCAATGCCGAGTCGAATGGATTTAAAATAAATATCTTCAAGCTCTTCCTTTTCGGTCATCCAATAGAGAAAGGCGATTTTTTTTAATGAATGTTTGAATGTCTTCTTTTGGTAGGACAAAGCTTCTGCGGCGGCATATACTTTTTCGCGTGTTTGATCGGTGACGGATAGGTTGGGATCTTGGTTCAGTACGCGAGATACCGTTGCAATGGATAAGCCTGCTTTTTCTGCAATGTCCTTTATTTTAGCTGCCAAATCAGCACCTCCTATAGAAAATATCTCCTCTTAGTATAGAGTCTTTAAAAAAATTAGTAAATATTTTTATTAAATTGTTTTCGTTTAGGCGGTTCTTTACGTGCTGGAGAGGAATTAGTAAGATATATATAGGTAAGGTGTTGGATTAAGATTTCTGATAGGAGAGGGACCGATGTATTACGATGCACTGAAGACATTTGTGACAGTGGTGGAGGAGAAGAACTTTACAAAAGCAGCCCAAAAGCTGCGAATTTCTCAGCCGAGTGTCAGTCTTCATATTAAGAACTTGGAGCAGGAATTCCAGACCGTTCTGCTGAATCGTTCACCAAAGCAATTAACCGTTACACCAACTGGGGATATGCTGTACCATCGATCAAAACAAATCATTCGTCTTTATGAACAGGCGAAGCAGGACATTTATGAGCATCATCATTTGGCAAGAGGAAAGCTGACCATCGGGGCGAGCTTCACAATTGGTGAGTATGTGCTGCCGCAAATATTGGCAGAGTTTCATCAGCTCTATCCGCATGTTGATATTGAGGTGGTCATTGATAATACAGAGGCGATCGCCAGACATGTCCGTTTATTCCATGTCGACATCGGTTTGATCGAGGGACAGACCAATGACAAGGAGCTTTCTGTAGAAACTTTTCTAGAGGACGAACTTTATATTGTGGCGCCATTAGATCATCCTTTTGCCAAGAAAAAAGATGTCACCATTGATCAATTACAGAACGAAACATGGATTACGAGAGAAGAGGGATCAGGGACAGGAGAATATTTACAGCATGTCCTGAAATCAAATGGACTGAAAGCGCGAACCTTTGTGACCTTTAGCAGCAATCAAGCGATTAAAGAAGCTGTGATCCATGGAATGGGTCTTTCTGTTTTATCTAAATATGTCCTCCAGCGAGGCAGCATTGGCGGTGAATTGGCTGTTATTTCTGTGAGAGGCATGGATTTCAAACGAAAGTTCTCCTATGTCGAGTCACCGATGACCGGGGGAAATAAAAATAAGGAATTGCTCGTTGAATTGTTAAGGAAAGAGAAAGAAGAAGCTTCTCCGTAATAGGAGAAGCTTCTTTTTTTATAACCCTTTAATTTTGATTTCATCGACTGGAAGGAAGATCTCACCTGTATCTGTATATTTCATGGTGACCTGATCGCCCTCTTTTAAATAAATGACGAGAGGTTCCTTTTCAGATGACATAGTGTAGCTTTTTCCATCGTCTAGCAGGAAGGTGACGGTTGTATAATCACCGGTCTTTTCTTTGTAGACTCGTTTGACCTTCCCTGCCGCTTCTTTCTTTTCCTGCTTAGAGGAACTGTTAACGGTACCGCCGCCTTTTTGAAGAGCTGTCTTATAGGCTCTCAGTGCTTCGTTTGGTGTAGAAGCATACGCAGCGATTTCTGGATTGGCTGCAGAAACGATAAAGTAGTTTTGCAGGAATCCATTTGAATCGAGAACCGGTGTGAGCCAGCTGGCTTCTCCATAGAAATTATAGAGAATCGGCATGCGCCCTTTCCATTTCTTCTCGATGAATCGTTTCTCAATAATTTGCAGAGCGCCCTGAGAATCCATGTAGGATTCTTCAAGATTTCCGGTATAATAAGTCGCTTTTCCTGTTCGGGCATTGGTCAGGGCATATCCGAGCATAGAATCAACGCCCTCTTTCGGACTTGTGAAATCTGTGAAGTAATACATATCTCCTTTTGAATCAAATACCGGGCTCACATTGGCTTCCGTTCCTTCATCTGAAGGCAGCTTGACATCTGACTTTCCAAACATACTGTTCCAGAATCCGTGAATATAGTTTCCGAAATAGCTGTTTTGCAGACTGACCGCCTCTGGTGAAACAGCACCGTCGATAAAGGCAGGTACTTGATCTAGAGCATATTTCTTCGTTGCACCCGTTTTGGCATCAACAACGACGACACCGGAAGCTTTAAAGCCGTTTCGGGCAGAGATGAAATCGCCATACGTTTGAATGTAATAAGGCTTGCCGTCATCATTGATTTCCAGCTGTGTACCGCCGTAGAAAATCAAATCTGGGTACTGGAGACGGATATGCCGCTCAATTTCTTTGTTGAAATAGGAGGAAGGCGTATAGACCATCTCCGTTTTCACGAACTTTGGATTAGCAGAGGAGTCGGTCGCACTTAATGTGAAGTAACCCGGCGTGCTGCCTGCACGAATCCATTTAAAGAAGTCCGAGAACTCCACTGGAGCGATGTATACATACTCACCGTTGACCTTCTGAATTTGCAAGCTGCCAAGCTCATAGTAGCTTGTGTTTGGCACCTGTCCGAACGATTTCTTCATTTTGTTCCGGGCAAATTGAGGCGGCACACTCGCAGGTGTTTCTTTTTCATCAAATGCTTTGATTTCTACTTTTTGCTCCATTTTGGAGACATCGAATTTCTCATTCGCATTGAATAGAAAAGCTGTCGCCATGTAAACACCGAGCAGCAATAGAATAAGAAACAGCACGCCTTTGATTTTACGCTCCAATCCAACCGACAAAAAGGCTCCTGCTGCTGTCACAACAAGTCCAATCAGCCATAGAGATGAAGGGTTCCGGTCTAAATTGGTGATGTAATAGAAAACAAAAATACCGATCATGAACAGCAAAGCAAGGCCAGCAATCCACATGAGCGGCACCTGCTGCTTTGTCCCTTTCTTTCTAACGATCAACCTGAGCGGTGTGAGCAAAAGGGTCAAGACAAGACCGATCACAACCGAAAATAACAAAATATATCCCACAAACAGATCTCCTTTCAAATCAATCACTCTTTTAGTATATACGAGTGTGAGGGGGAAAAGATTCAGAAGAATCATACCAATTCGATTTTATGAAAAAATGAGTTGAAAAGGGCCTTTTAATATTTCGGTAGGTTAAATGATATTGTCCTTGCGCTAGATGATTAGATTTTAGTGAATATTTTGTGGACGTAAACATTAATTTTTATCTCCGAGGAGTGTATATTCTTTTTATTCATTACTTTATGAATTTATATTGTAATAAATAAGATGTTAAAAGACAGAGATATCTTTTAAACAGTATAAAGATTCATTTTAATTTTCTACAGAATGAAATAGTTATAATATTCCTATTATGTTATATTATTTTTTATATAGTTAATATTAGGAGGTAATTTAAATTGAAAAGACGTATCCCTTTTCTCATTATTTTTACTTTAATTGTATCGTTATTTTCACCGTCTGTAACATTCAATATTAATCGAGAGGCTTCTTCAAGAGACAAAAGTGTCCAAATTGGTTATAAAGAAGCCGATGCTGTATGGGGTCTTGTCATTCGAACTATTTTTGTAAACGGGGTGAAAGCAAGTAAACATTTGTATAAATCAATAAAATATGCCCCTAAATATCCTGCTGGTTTTAAAGCTGTTCAAAATGGGACTAAAAAAGTTACAGTAAATAATAAGAAGTTGTTATCTGAGTTAAAACAGATTGAAGGAGGGACTTGGAAAAAAGTATATAAAGATGGCTATAAAGACGGAAAAAAGGTTTCTGTACATTATTTTCAAAGTAAATCTGGTTTGGTGTATGATGTGAAAGTTAAAAAAGGTTGGAGTGTGAAATGATTTATGAATAAAATAGAACTAAGATATTCTTCACATGAAGATTTAGATAGGATTATTGTTATAAATATCATTGGTATAATCATATCGCTAAAAGAAGGTTTAATCACTATAGAAGAAGCGGAAAAGCTCATGTTCAGTCCACGAACAATCGATGTTTTAAAGAAGAAAGGGATAAATGAAGAACTGATAAATATCCTTCATTTGGGAACAGAACTTGAAGATGTAGAAAGTTTAATACCACAAGAATTAAGTGATAGTTTAGAAGAAATAAGGGTAAAATGCTTAAAATTCCTGGAAAGAAATACAGAAAATGAAGTTAAAAATAATGTGGTAGATTATTGAGCTAAAAGTGTATATTATAAAATTTTGAGTAAATCTGTTTTCATCTATTGATCAAAACGATGAATTCATAAATAAAGAAGTCTGTGCAAACAGGCTTCTTTTTTATAAGATGGGAACATGAGGAAATGTATGCGCTCACATGAATAAGGAAGGAGTGAAGTCAATTGGCTTCTGTCAGTTTAAGTAGTATTGAAAAAATACGAGCAGCAAGCAGAGGATTGCCGCCAAAGCTGAAAGGAATTGCAGAACATATTACGAGTGAACCCAGCGACATTATTCATTTGTCTATTGTCGAGCTTGCCAAAAAAACAGCTAGTTCAGAGGCAACGATTTTTCGTCTTTGTAAAAGGCTTGGATTTGAGGGCTTTCAAGATTTGAAGATTGCAATTGCCCAGGAAATAGATCAAACAAAGCCTGATTATGTAGATGAAGAAATGAGTCTTGATGATGATACGGCCGTTTTTATGCAAAAGGTTTTTCAGGCGAATATATCTGCATTAAAGGATAGCTTTCAATTACTGAATCCAGAGGATGTAGAAAAAGCCATTCAAATCATTCATGAAGCAAAGCGCTTAGAGTTTTATGGGAGTGGCGGGTCCGGACTTATTGCAACAGACGCTTTTCATAAATTTATGAGGACAGGCATCAACTGTATTGTTCACACCGATTCCCATTTTCAAGCGATGTCTGCCGGTCTTCTCGACCAGCACAGTACAGTGATTGGTATATCTCATTCTGGCCGTAATAAAGATTTACTCGATGCAATGAAAACAGCAAAGGAAAAAGGAGCGAAAACCATCGGTATTACAAGTTATCAGCGCTCCCCATTGAGCCAGCTTGCTGATGTCACGTTGTATACTTCGACGCAAGAAACGGCTTTTCGAACAGAAGCGATGTCTGCAAGACTTGCTCAGCTCACTGTCATTGACGTACTATACTTTGCACTTGCTCACTTAAGACAGCAGGAAACTTTAACAAATTTAAAACAAATGAGAGAAACCATTTCACAAAAAAGGGTGTAATGGTTTCAAAAATAAATTTTTCTATTAGTGAAAAATGCCGTTGTGGTAACGATTTTGAGCTTTTAAGTGAAAATAATTTTCTTTTTAGTCGTTGAATGTCGAAAAAATTATTCCTATAATGGGATTTAACAGCTATATCAAAACAATAAAATATGATTTCAAATCAATGATTGGGCGTGATACAGATGAAGGGAAACCAGGCGGTAATTGGTTTGGATATTGGAACAACAAGTACAAAGGCGGTTCTGTTTGGACCACAGGGGAAAGTGATAGCAAAGCATTCGGTTCCTTATGATCTCATTCAGCCCCAGCCAGCATGGGTTGAACAGGACCCTGAACATATATTAGAAGCCGTCATTGCAAGTGTAAGAGGTGCGTTGACGAAAGCAGCATTTGATGCAAAACATCTCATAGGCGTCGGGATTAGTACAGCGATGCATTCCTTGATTGTGATGGATAAGGATGGCAAGGCGTTAACGAACAGTATCATTTGGGCAGATAACAGAAGTGCAGAACAAGCCAAGCGAATCACTTCAGACATGGACGGCTTCCAAGTGTATAAAAGAACCGGCACGCCGATTCATCCAATGTCACCGCTTTCAAAAATACGGTGGATCAAGGAAATGGCACCTGATGTCTTTAAGAAGGCAGCTAAATTCATTTCCATCAAAGAATATATTCTTTATCATTTCTTCGGTCAGTATGTCGTCGATTATTCAATCGCTTCAGCAACGGGACTGTTCCGTTTGGAAACGCTTCAATGGGATGAGCAGGCGCTGCGTATTGCTGGAATTGAAGCTGATCAATTGTCTGAACTTGTTCCCACGACGTATCAGCTGAGAGGGCTTCAGCCAGAGATCGCCCTGCGAATGGGCATTGCGGAAGATACACCATTTGTTGTTGGTGCGAATGATGGGGTTCTAGCGAACTTAGGTGTGGGAGCGATTGGAAAAGGTGAGGTGGCTGTCACGATTGGGACAAGCGGTGCAGTCCGTACGGTCGTGGACAAACCAATAACAGATGAACAATTAAGAACGTTCTGCTATGCGCTGACTGATAAGCATTGGGTGGTTGGAGGACCGACGAATAATGGCGGGATCATGCTGAGATGGCTGAAGGATGAATTTGGATCCTCGGAGGTAGAGGTAGCAAAGCGCCTTGGAGTGGACCCTTACGACCTGATGATTGACATTGCGAAAAAAGTTCCAGCCTTGATCAGAGGGGCTGCTGTTTCTGCCATTTTTAACAGGTGAGCGAGCACCTTATTGGAATCCAAATGCGAGAGGCACTTTCTTTGGGATTGGTCTTCAGCATAAGCGGGAGCATTTTATCAGAGCTGTGTTAGAAGGCGTCATTATGAGTGTTTTCTCAATCGGTGTGGCCTTAAGGGATTTAACCGGTTCAGCTAAGGATGTCAGGGCGTCGGGCGGATTTGCGCGATCTCCGCTGTGGCGGCAAATTTTAGCGGATACGATGGGCAGGGAAGTACTTGTTCCAGAAAGCTACGAGGCATCAGCACTTGGGGCGGCTGTCCTCGCACTTCATAGTTTAGGTTATATGGAAGAGATAGAAGAGGTTCAAGATTGGATTCGAATCTCTGCCCGTCATGAACCCAATATGGAGAACAATGAAACATACATAGAACTGTTTTACTTATATGAGCGTCTCTATGACAAACTCAAGGATGAATTTGATGTCATTAGTGCGCTTCAATTAAAACAAAATCATTAAACATCAGGGAAAAGGTGGGAGAGCATGCTTTTATTCATCGTGATTGCCGCAATTGTCCTTTTACTCATCCTCATAACAGTTGCTAAGTTGAATCCGTTTGTGAGTTTAATTATTACCTCTATGTTAGTCGGCTTTGCCACAGGGATGGACCTGCAGGAAATCATTCAATCCATCAAAACGGGGTTAGGCAATACGTTATCATTGCTCGCCATAGTTCTAGCGCTTGGAACCATGCTCGGGAAAATGATGGCTGAATCAGGTGGAGCTGAGCGGATTGCTCACACATTAATCGGCCGGTTTGGGACGAAAAATGTGCATTGGGCGATGATGTTTGTTGCCTTTATTGTGGGAATACCTGTCTTTTTTCAGGTCGGATTCGTTCTTCTCATTCCTTTATTGTTTACGATTGCGATTGAAACGGGCATCTCGCTCGTGACAATTGGGATTTCGCTCATTGCTGGATTGTCTGTCGTTCATGGTCTTGTGCCGCCTCATCCAGCTGCCATGGCAGCTGTCGGCATCTATCATGCCAACGTGGGGAAAACCATTTTCTTTTCCATTATTGTCGGTTTGCCGACAGCTATTATTGCTGGGCCGCTGTATGGAAAGTGGATTGGAAAGCGGATTCATAAACCAGTTCCAGAGCTGCTGAGAAAGCAATTTACTGAACGCAATGAAGATCGAAAACTTCCCGGCTTTGCAAATACGATGTTTACGATTTTGGTGCCAGTGATTTTAATGCTTCTTGCCACACTGGCGGATATTATTTTACCAGAGGACAATATTTGGTATCAGGTATTTAAGTACATTGGAGATCCAATTACAGCACTGCTGATTGCAACGGTGTATTCTTTCTTCAGTCTTGGCTTTGTGCAAGGAATGAGCCGTGACCGGGTGCTTTCCTTTAGTAATGAGTGTTTAGGACCGATTGCTTCCATTTTGCTTGTCATTGGAGCAGGCGGGGCTTTCAATAATGTGCTCATCGATTCGGGTGTTGGTGAATATATTGCGGATTTAGCCAAGCATTCGCCAATCTCGCCAATTTTGCTTAGCTGGCTGATTGCTGCGGTTATTCGTGTGGCAACAGGTTCTGCTACGGTCTCCATGATGACGGCAGCAGGTATTGTCGCACCGATTGCTGCAACTATGCCGGATGTGAGCAGAGAGCTTCTAGTGTTAGCAACAGGGGCGGGTTCGTTGATTTTGTCTCACGTCAATGACTCTGGTTTTTGGCTGATCAAAGAGTATTTTGGTATGACCATTAAAGAAACGTTTTTGACATGGACGGCTATGGAGACGATCATTTCTGTTAGTGCTATTGCATTTATTATGATCATTAATATGTTTATATAGTGAAACGCAACAGCCTGATTCTTCGGAATTGGGCTGTTTTTGCTTTTGGCAATACCACCTTTGTCAGATTGGGGTAAAATAAAGATATTGAGAAGCGGGAGGCGTACACGATCGAACCATTAAAACACGTTTATCATGAATTATTTATTGAAGAATTAGCGGAGAAACTTGCACAAGCGTCGACTGGGTTTGATGCTGAAGAATTCCAGCGGCTTGTGTTTCAAAAGGATTGGCAGCAGCTTGAGTTAAAAGGCAGAATGAGAAGAGTCACTGAATCGATGCATGCCTGTCTGCCTAAGGATTATGAGAAGGCCATTGAAGTGCTGCGTCAGACAGCCCCGCATTTTTCAGGACTTAGTGCGCTTGTATTTCCAGACTACGTCGAAACATATGGCCTAGCACATTGGGATATCTCGATCAAGGCGCTCGAATTCTTTACGCCTTTTTCCACTTCTGAATTTGCCGTTCGGCCTTTTCTGATTCAGGATCAAGACAAAATGCTGGCGCAAATGCTTGTATGGTCACAGAATCAAAATGAGCATATTCGGCGGCTGGCTAGTGAAGGATGCAGACCACGTTTGCCATGGGGATTAACTGTTCCTGCGCTTAAAAAGAATCCTTCGGTTACGCTGCCTATTCTAGAAAACTTGAAGTCGGACCCAGCGCGCTATGTGCAAAAAAGTGTAGCGAACCACCTAAATGATATTTCTGCAATTCAGCCTGATTTGATGAAGAAGACGGCTAAAAGCTGGTATGGAACGAATGAACATACGAACTGGATCATCAAACATGCATCTCGTACCTTACTAAAAAAAGGCGATCCAGATATCATGGCTTTGTTTGGCTATGGGGATGATCCATCTGTTCAAGTGACAGATTTGAAAGTAGTGCAAGACCCTATTCGTATTGGAGAGAAAATGACCTTTCAATTTACACTTCAGGCCGCTAAGCCACTAAAGCTGCGTGTAGAGTATGCCATAGACTACGTCAAAGCTCGGGGTACCCGCAATCAAAAGGTATTTAAAATCACAGAGTTTGAAACAAGTTCAGCGTTAGATAGAGAATTTATCAGGTCTCAGTCCTTTCAAAATATGACGACGAGAAAGCACTATGAGGGAACCCATACTTTAACGATTATTATCAACGGCATTCCAAAAGCGTCAATTGATTTTGAGGTAACAGAAGATAGCAGCTCATAAAAAAACCCGCCAATTCGGCGGGTTTTGGCGTTTAAGCCTTCTTTTTCATTAAGAATGAAGCGATGATGGCAGCGACTAAGAAACCAATGCTGATAATGGAGCTAGGCAGGTTTTCTTGTCTGAATAGGAACAAAACAAAGCTCAAACTGAGTACAAGACCTGCAAATAAAGTTAGATACGGAAACAGCCACACCTTGAAATACGGCTCCTGTGGATATTTTGGACGCAGTTTCAGATGTGCCAGACAAATGCTGATCCAAATGAGTGAAACAGCAAAACCAGGAATAGCCAGCATATAGCTGAAAATTTGGTCCGGATATAAGTAAGCAAAAAATGTTCCGATAAGAAGAAATAGAACGGTAACCCATAAACTTAAAATGGGTACGCCTCTTTTGTTGACTCGTGCCAGTTTTTTCGGACCGCCGTCTGATTTAGCCAGAGAATGAATCATTCTCGTCGTTCCATAAATTCCGGAATTAGCCGCAGATAGAACGGCTGTAATCAAGACGAAATTAATGAAGTGAGAGGCGCCTTGCATACCAGCAGCAGAAAAGACTTGGACAAAAGGACTGTTATTTGGGTCAATTTGATTCCAAGGAATAAGGCCGCAGATGATCAAAATCGGCAATGTGTAAAATAAGATAATCCGCCACATCATACTTTTGACTACTCCAGGCAGGACCTTCTCCGCATCCTTTGTTTCAGTAATGGTCAGCCCGATCAATTCAGAGCCTCCATAAGAGAAAATAACCACTAAAAGTGATGCAAAGATCGCACCCCATCCGTTCGGGACGAAGTTTTGATAGTTGGTAAAGGCTGGTGTGCTTTGTTCGTTTGGAATGATCCCAAATAATAATGCTACACCAAGAATAATAAAGACAATAATAACGAAAATCTTCATTCCAGCGAACCAAAACTCAATTTCACCAAAGTATTTTACATTATTTAAGTTAATTCCGATGACTAAGAGTGAACAAAGTAAACATAGTGACCATAGCGGCACGTTCGGCAGCCAGTATTGAAGCAGACTGCCAGCTGCAATAATCTCAATGACACATACAGTGAGCCACATAAAACAATAAACCCAGCCGACGACAAATGAAAAACGTTGACCAAGCGCAATTTGTATAAGGTCGCGAAGATTATTTCCCGGATACACAATGGCCATTTCGGCTAATGCTGCCATCACAATGAGGAGCAGCAATCCAGCAAATACATAGGAAAAAATGACCCCAGGGCCTGCTAAACCAATTGTATCGGCACTTCCTTTAAAGATTCCTGTACCAATGACCCCGCCCATCGCAATCATGCGAATGTGACGCGGTGATAAAAGCTTTTTTAATTCTTGTTGCTCCTGATTCGCGCTCATGACGTTCTCCTTTTTTAAAAATGCTTATGTTCCATTTTCTTTTTTCAAGACGTCAGTGTCAATATAAAAAAAGAGATTTTTCAGACAAAAATAGTGGTTGATTCTATCAAAACATATACTTATATCCATAATCCCCTTATTTCATCCATATTCTAAAAATGAAACTTCAAATAAATGAACATTTGCCTTATTTATGACATAAACAATTTTCAGTTTTTGTCGATATATCTTTTGTATTACTAAAGTCCTAATAAAGAATTGTTTATAACTGTAAAATATTTCAAAAATGTAAGAGTTGAAAGGAGTTATGAAAGATGTTTATGAAAAAAGCAAATGATTCATCGGCTGGAATCCTTCTGAGTGAAAGCAGCCAATTAATAGAAAGAATCGAAAAGGGAGACCTTTCAGCAAGATTAGATACTGCTGCATTCTCTTCAAGCCAAACGATAGAAGCGGTAGCGCAAATTAATGAAGCTTTGCAAAAGATGCAGGAAGCTCATGAAAATATTCAAATGCGGGTGGAATTAGTGACAAAAGCCATTCAAGTTGGCTTATGGGATATGGTCGTCATCGCTGGAGACCCGGTCAATCCAAAAAATGAATTCACATGGACGGATGAATTCCGCAGAATGCTCGGCTTTCAAAATGAGCACGATTTTCCAAATCTATTAGACAGCTGGGCATCTCGAATACATCCGGATGAACAAGAATATACATTAGATGCATTTTCTTCGCATTTATTGGATCATTCAGGGCGTACGCCATATGATATCGAATATCGCTTAAAGTTAAAAAATGGAGATTATCGCTGGTTCAAAGCAACTGGAACGACCGTTCGTGATCGAAATGGTGTCCCTCTTCGTGTGGCGGGAGCTCTTTTTGATATCCATGATCAGAAATTGAAAGAAGAAGAGCTGCAAGCATTCGTCACAAGATATGACTTAATCAACCGTGCGCTTGTCGAAGCTCCTTGGGACATGGTGGTAGAGGCCGGTGATCCAGTCAATCCAAATAACGAATTTTGGTGGTCTCCGCAGTTCAGAAAAACGCTTGGTTTTACAGACGAAAAAGATTTCCCGAACGTGTTAAGCAGCTGGAGCGACCGTCTGCATCCTGAAGATCAAGAAATGGCTCTTCAAGCCTTTGCAGATCATTTAAATGACCACTCTGGACGCACACCGTTTGATATTGATTACAGATTGCAGCGCAAAAATGGGGAGTACCGCTGGTATCATGCGGGTGGTGAAACCATTCGTGATGAAAAAGGTGTTCCTCTTCGTGTGGCAGGAACCATTCGTGACATCACGTTAGAAAAAAACAAAGAGAAAACAGCGAATGAAATGGCTTCACAAGTAGAACAGCTTTCAAGTTCTATTAGCGAGATGGTATCGGGCATTAGCTCTGTGACAAATCAAGCACAGGAGCTTGCTGTTGCTCAAGAGCAGTCAACGTCTGCCGCAAATCTAGCAAAAAATAGTGCAGATGAAACGAAAAACATTTCTGACTTAATCAAAGAAGTGGCGAACCAAACGAACCTGCTTGGTCTGAATGCTGCAATCGAAGCAGCTAGAGCTGGTGAACAGGGCCGCGGATTCTCTGTTGTTGCAGATGAAGTACGGAAGCTGGCGCTGCATAGTGCCAATGCAACGGAAAATATCGAATCTAGTTTAACGGAAATGAAAACACAAATTGATGAAATTCTTGAAAATATCTCGAATATGACAGCTCTTACGCAAACACAGGCTGCTTTAACAGAGCAAGTGAATGCTGCAGTCGATGAAGTGAATCACATGTCTCAGCGTCTTGTGGCGTATTCAAAGAGTATTTAATCGTGAAAAACCGCCCTCTCATAGAAGGCGGTTTTTTTCATTAAATTTGATCTGCTGGGAAAACAATACCTGCATCTTTTCTTGCGGCATCAAGAACTTTCATCACGGAGAGACTTTCATCAAGCCATGCATAGCACTGTTCATGATTTTTTGTTTCAATGATCTGCTGAAAAGCTTCAGCTTCATAAAACAGCCGATTTGGATTCGTTTGTGCATTGAGTGAGATGACCCTGTCATCAACATGCAGCAGCACTTCCTCGCACCCATTCGCCCCATTCTTCACATGAATGAAGCCTTTTTCTCCTTGAATCAATGCAAAGTTCATGCTGCTTGTATCCTTACTGCCGACACTTGTCGCAATAAAATCATTGTAAGTGAACGTCAAAACACCAGATGTGTCAATACCGTTTGGATGGCGGTTTGCCTGATATCGGACTTGCTCTGGTGATCCAAAGAGGTTCATGATGAAATGGACATTATAGATGTTAATATCCATCAGCGCTCCTCCAGAGAACTCAGGGTTAAAGACATTTGGCGTTTCGCCGGCTAGCAGCTGATTATATTTGCTTGAATATTGACTATAGTTGCATTGAACCAGTTTGATTTTACCTAATTGATGAAGGTGCTTTTTGATCAAATGATAGTTTGGCATATGAACGGTCGTAATGGCTTCAAATAGGAGAAGCTGCTTTTCCTTTGCGAGAGCGATTAAGGCTTCCAGCTCTTTCACATTAGAGGTGAAAGGCTTTTCGCATATCACATGTTTTCCGTGTTTCAATGCTTTCGTTGCATGCTCGCTATGTAAACGATTCGGTGATGCGATGTAAACGGCTTCTACGTGAGGATCTTCTAGCATAGCAGTTAGATCCGTATAAGTTGTCTGCACCCCAAATTTGTCTGCGAGCTTCTTTGCCGTTGCTTCCTTTCTTGAATAGACAGCGTGACAAGAAGCACCGTCGAGCTGTTCAACCGCTTGCAGGAAGCCTTCCACAATGATACCTGTTCCGATGGTTGCGATGTTCATTCTCAAAACCCCTTCCACTCGTTTAAGCTGACTCTAGTATAACCGATGTTATCATTGAACGTGTACTGAGATACCTGAGCGAAGGTGTGCCAGTGATCAACACCGGCACACCTTTGGCAGCCCTTACAATCAGCTGATATTTGCTAATGTTTGCTTTGTTAACAATTGAATAGCTGCCTTCCTCTTTTTTAACTCTTGAATAGAGTGCTGGATATCTTCGACTTTTTGCTCGAGCAGCTGTTCAGCTTCTGTTTTTGACTGTTTTTCGAAAAGTGATTTGATAATTTCACGAATTTCTTTAAGCGAGAAATCTAGCTTTCTCGCTTCCGTGATAAATGACAGCATGAGTACATATTTTTTATCATATAGACGATAGCCGTTATGTGCTCTTTTTGGCTCTGGGAGCACTCCCTCATTTTCGTAAAAACGAATGGTTTCAATATGTACACCAGACATTTTTGACAATTTACCTCTCGTAAACGTAATCATTCCCTGCACCTCCTTTCTTTGCTATCCATCATACAATTAGATTTACTCGTTTCAAAACATTCTATAGTGGTGGACGATTGTTCTGTTTTACTAGTTTCAAATGGGGGATCAGCGCGATGAATAGAATGCGTTATAATAGAGTAGACTCATGTGATATTTGTTACAGATATGAACAAGTAGACAGCGTGAAGAAAAAACGATAGGCTAAAATAGGTAAATAGTAATGAAATAACCTGTCATCATCGTAATGGTGGCTCAAAATAGTGACAGCACGTTTTTGCTGAGAAAAGGGGACCAGTGAATGTATAAATTAGTCGCAATTGATATGGATGGTACGTTATTAAATGATCAACATATGGTACCGGATGAAGTGTTTGAAGCCATTCAACAGGCTAAGGCAGAAGGAATTAAAATTGTCTTATGTACAGGCCGGCCGATTGGCGGAGTAAATCGCTATTTAGCTGATCTTCAGCTTAATCAAGAGGGAGATTATGTGATCGCGTATAATGGAGCACTTGTTCAAAATAGCCATACAAATGAAGTGGTGTCAGAGCTGACATTATCCTATGATGACTTAGCTTCTTTATATGAATTGAGCCGTCAGCTGGATACACCGATGCATTATTTCGATTCAGCCAATTTATACACACCGAATCGCGATATTAGTGAATACACAGTTCTTGAATCCTATTTAACAAAACTGCCGCTTAAGTATTTACCTGTCGAAGAGGCAGATTCATCTATGAGGCTTCCGAAGATGATGTATATTGATCAGCCAGAACGTTTGGAAAAAACGATACAAGCCATCCCATCTGAAGTGAAGGAAAAGTATATGATGGTGAAAAGTACAGATTTCTTCCTTGAAATCCTGCATCCTGATGTGAGTAAGGGAAATGCCGTGAAGCTTCTAGCGAAGGAGCTGGGAATTCCTCGTGAAGAAGTCATGGCTATTGGTGACAACGGGAACGACGTCTCAATGCTAGAGTTTGCGGGCTGCGGCGTCGCTATGGGAAATGCCATTGATGATGTCAAAGCCGTAGCAGATGTTGTAACAAAATCTAATAATGAAGCCGGAGTAGCACATGTCCTGCATGAGCTGGTTTTAGGAAAATAAGAAAAGAGCGGTCTGCCAGTGCGGTAGCCGCTTTTTTATATATTGGAGAAAAAGTAAACAAGCATACGTCTGCTGCTTAAATTCGTCTTTTGCAGCATCGCTTTCACATGATCATGAACGGTATGGGGTGAAATATATAACGTACTCGCAATTTCCTTTGTCGACTGGCCCTTTAATAAGCAGTCGAGGACGTTCATCTCTCTTTCTGTCAGCCTGTACGTTTTCGCTGCATAAGGAAGAATATCATTTGTTTGGGCTCGTTTGATGTGAATCATGACAGCCTCCTCCTGCCTGTCAGCCTGCGCCAATCGAAAGGCTTGAAGGGAAAGAAAGACCCCCGTAGGCATTCTTGTGATGCTTGCTGCTGTTTGATCGGTGCCGCCGTATAAAAGTTTAGCGCCTAATGCTCTGAACGGCCGGGGCATGACGGCTTGGTCATGGATTTGCTCAAAGACTTGAAATGTATGAAGCCAATGGAGCCCTGTCTCATTTCCATAAAGAAGCTTGTAATGAGTTGTAAGAATGAGAAATCCTTGCTGCTCCGCCGCATCATCATCTTCAGTGTCCCTTTTTTTGAAAATCTCATCTCTCAGCTTGGCTGCAAGTGACGGTGTTAGATCGATGACTGCTTGTATATCTCGCTTCTGAAAAGGTTCCTTGCCCTGTTGACGATAAAGGCTGGCGATACCCCAGCATTCTCCTTGGATCACAAGGGCTGCCCGCAATTCATCAGACCAACCGTTAGGTATCAAAATATGCAGATAGCGCTCGCTGCTCAGATATTCACCGCTTTGGACGAGACTCGCAGCATGAATAGGGCCTTTGGCTAGAAACTCATGCTGATGCACGTCCTTTTTTAAAAATTCATTTTGAAAGAGCTGGTCATGAATTTCTTCAATCGGTTCATCAGTGTAGGAACCTGTCGAGAGGAGAGTAGCTGGATCGATGGTTGTGATACAGGCGGCATCAAAATCAATGACAGCAGCAAGCTCGTCCCGAATGTGCTGCCTTAGCTGCTGAAAATGAGTGGCTGGATTGACCACATGATCTCCTCCTCAAAAACCCCCACTTTTAGGGATCGTTTTTTCTGGTGCCTCTTTTTACAATAAAGATGTCATATCGTTAGTGTACAGGAAACGATGGAAAGCGGAAAGGAACTGGAGGAGAATCATATGAAAGGAAACGAGCATTGGCACGACCCTGTTGCTGAATCATACGCAGCAACGATTTCACATAAAGTACCCGGCTATCACCTTTTGCATGAGTTAACAGTAGATGTATTAGAAACTGAAATAAAGGGAGCGGCCTCTCGTATTCTAACTGTCGGAGCGGGTGGGGGCGAAAAGATCATCAACATGCTTCAGAGAAAAGAAGACTGGCTCATCACAGGAGTCGATCCCTCTGCATCTATGCTGGATATGGCGAAACAGCGGGTTTCAAAGCTTCATATGGAGACGCGTGTCACATGGTATGAGACCGCATTAAACAAGGTGTCTGCTGAAGCTGTTTACGATGCCGCAGTGAGCCTGCTCGTGATTCATTTTGTAGAAAATCGGCTGCCATTTTTACAGGAGATTGCACAAAGGCTTCAACCAGGGGCCCCGTTTGTACTCGCATTTATACAAGGAGAGATGAATTCCAGCGCATTTCAGCAAGAGCTTCATATGCTGTCTCTTTTCATGAAGCGGCAAGGTCTAGGAAAAGAAGTGTTTTCGTCCTTTCATGACAGACTGGGACGTGCAACATATCCTGTGCCTGAGGAGGAAATGAGGGGACATTTAATTGAGGCGGGGTTTCGAGACATCAGACCTTATTTTCAGGCAGGAATGATCAAAGGGCTTGTTTGCAAGCGAGGTCGTAGAAAGGCGGATGAGAGATGAGATCACAGGTAATGGTAATTGGCGGCTATGGACATGTCGGACAGCAAATATGTCTTCAGTTAAGTGAAGTGTATAAAGGGCAAATTGTTGCGGCGGGGAGAAGCTATGAGAAGGCTGAACAATTTTCACAGCAGACCAAAGGCAGAGTCCGTCCTTACAAACTAGATGTTAGAAAGCCATTAGATTCTGACTGGATGAATGAAACAAAGCTGGTGATCATGTGTCTCGATCAAGAAGACACGTCATTTGCTGAAACCGTTCTGAGGGCAGGCATTGATTATATCGATATTTCTGCAAAAGGGGCGTATATGGAGCAAATGGCACAGCTGGATCAGCAGCAAATCAGTGCAACGGCTTTGCTCAGTGTAGGCCTCGCGCCCGGTCTTACAAATTTATTAGCTGCGAAAGCGGCTTCTATGCTTTCATCAGTGGATCAAATAGATATTGGGATTATGCTTGGATTGGGGGATCAGCATGGAAAAGCCGCGATTGAATGGACGATTGATCATGTCCATACTGAATATGAACTCACTGAACATGATCAGCAGAAAAGAGTGAAAAGCTTTACTGGAGGCAGACCGGTCAACTTTGGTGGACAGCTTGGAAAGCGGTATGCCTATCGATTCCCCTTCTCTGATCAACAGACATTGCCTTCCACAATTCATGTGCCATCTGTGACGACAAGGCTTTGTTTTGATTCACGTCTAGCGACGGGTGCATTGGCCTTTACAAGGAGCCTTGGACTGACGTCGTTCCTTACATTACCGAAAATGAAGGATCGAGCCATTTCAATGATACAATCTTCTCAAGTGGGAACAGATCAATATGCGGTCAAAGTGGAAGCGGCAGGGACGGATGGGAAAAAGGTTCATCATGCAGCACTTGGAATAAAAGGACACGACGAGTCTCAAGCAACAGCTCAAGTCGCCTGTGCTGCGGTCCTGCATTTATTGAGCAGGCGGTTTCAGCCAGGGATTTTTCATATTGAAGAATTATTTTCACTAGCATATGAGAACGGGCATTTTGCTTTGGTGGATCAAAAAACAGGGGAAGAGCAGACATTAGCGATAAGGGCCAGCCTTTTGACGGCATAAAAAAAGACTAGCATTCTGCTAGTCTTTTTATGATGACGTTGACACATCCCCTTTTTTCTTAATGCTTGCTGTGATGAGCTGTGTCAGTGTGTCAGAACCTTTTTTTGAAAGATGGACACCATCGGACTGAAAATAGGATGGCTGTCCAGTAGCGGCTGAATGCCAATCGACCAAGGTGACATTTTGATCTTGATCAGCCACTCGCTGAATGACCGCATTCACATCATTTTCCCATGACCTTGGAACCCTCGTATTCACTAGGAAAATATGTGCCTTAGAAAAGTTTTGAATGAATGCTTTCAGCGTGTCCTCAGTAAAATAACCATTTGTGCCGAGTTCAATGATAACAGCGGCATCAGATTGATTAAATGATTTGTATTGAGGGGCAATGCTGACGGCTTCGTTCATTTGTCTGCCAACTTTCCCATCGATGGTGATTTGTTTATATGCTTTTTCGAGATTCGGCGCAATGTCTAGCATGACAGAATCACCAATGGCAAGAACTTGGTGAAATTGTTTTTGATCAGCTGCTTTTTTCTCGTGCTTTTCTTTCTTTTTCTTCGCTTTTGATTCCGATGGTTCGGCTGTTTTTTTCGGTGCTGTCTTAATTTGCGTCACTTCCTTCACATGTGGGGAGGAAGTGGACGAGTTAGACATGCCAATGATAAATAAGATCAAAAGAGCTGCGGTGATCCCAAGGAACACCTTATTAGATGTAGACCACTGTTTGATTCCTTTTTTCCAAATAGACCAAGAGGAAAAATATTGTCTGAAGCCATGCTGGCGGATCGGCTGTTCGATGAAGCGATAGGAAGCCTCAGCAACTAGTAAAATGGCGATGAGCTGCAATGTGACACGCGCTATGGAAGGCTGTCCAATTTCAATGACCGGTGTGGTCAGTACGATAATGGGATAATGCCACAGGTAAATACCATAAGACCGCTTACCAAGCCAGACGAGCGGCTGAAAGGACAGCCATTTCCCTATAAGACTTGCAGGGTGGCAGACGCACCCAATTAAGATGGCCGCATTCAGACAGAATAAAAGCATGCCGCCCTGATAGAGAAAGGCATCGAAATCGTCCACTGCATAAACACAAAAAAGGAAAATCGCAAACGAACCGAAACCGGCAATATGTAAAATACGTCTGCCAACAGGAAGTAATTTTTTGCTGGATAGTCTTTGCATAGGCCATACAAATGCCAGACTGCACCCAATCAGAAGCGCAAATGCACGAGTATCTGTCCCATAATAAACCCTGCTTGGATCGGTATCTGGTGAGTAAAGAATCGCCATCCATAAGGCGGAGACAAGCGCTAGGCCAAAGGTGATCATAGGCAGATGGGATCTGTTTTTTACCCATTTCAGCCCTGCAATCAACAGTACCGGCCAAATGATATAAAATTGCTCTTCTATTGCCAGAGACCACAAATTTTTCAGTGGAGATAGGGCATTGAAGCTATCAAAATATGAAAGCTGGTGAAAAATGTACCACCAGTTACTGACATAAAAAAAGGACGATATGGCATCGCCACGAATGGACAATAATGCATTTGATCCAGCAATCGCGCACCAGCTGACGGTTATAAAAATCATGATGTAAGCGGCTGGAAGAAGCCTCCTGATCCGTCCCATCCAAAATGGCAAAAGCTCTTGATAGCCTAAATCCTGCTTATGTAACAAGATCGTTGTAATCAAGTAACCAGAAATGACAAAAAATAAATCAACGCCAAGAAACCCGCCGCTTGCGGGTCCGATATGTAAGTGATAAGCAATGACTGCCAATACAGCAACGGCTCTTAGTCCATCTAATCCTAAAATATAACGAAAACGATTTTCCTTGCTGTTCATGAAAATGAATCCCCCATCAATGTCAAACGCATCTTTTTGTTGTTCATTCAAAAGAGCAACGATTCTTTTATTTTATATAAGATTAGACGAATCAGCATTACATTTTGTTGGCGAATTTCTATCTTTTTTAAAATTTTTTTAATTGATGGGTTAAGAGATGTCGAATTTGATACTCAAAACCAAAATCCCTGTCATAATAAATGAAGAAGGAAAGGGGATGTGTTGAATGAGAACGATCGAAAATGATCAGTTATTGGTTCAGATTCATGAAAAGGGAGCGGAGGTCAGGGAGGTGCTTGACAAGGAAAGCGGGCGTCACTATATGTGGTCTGGTGATCCAGCTTATTGGGGCAGGGTGTCGCCTGTCTTGTTTCCGATTGTTGGGCGATTAATGAATGATCAATACAAGATGGACGATCAAACCTTTGAGCTCACGCAGCACGGATTTTTACGTGATGTCAATTTTGATTTATATGAAGAAACGAAGCATACGGTGACCTTTCAATATGAATCAAGAGGCCGGCATGTGAAGCAATACCCGTATGAATTTACAGCGCGAATTCGTTATGAACTATCGGAAAATGGACTGACGATTTCCTGGGAAATTGATCATGACGGAGAGGATACGATGTATTTCTCTATTGGAGGGCACCCAGCATTTCGCATTCCTCTTGTTGAAGGCGATCAAACAGCAGATTATTCACTCACATTGACACCTTCCACTGATCATCTCCCTGTGCAATATGAACTGCGGAATTCACTTGTCAGAGAGAAAGAAAAAGGTATTGAGCTTGAGCCGATCCAGCTTCGGCCAGAGCTTTTTCAGCATGATGCGATGATTTTTAGCCATATCAATCGAGTGTCATTGACTTCAGGGGCAGGTCACGGAGTTGAGGTCGATCTCACTGGCTTTCCTTTCGTTGGCATTTGGTCACCTTTTGATCAAGAAAAAGGAACGATGGCTCCTTTTGTTTGTATTGAGCCGTGGTATGGCATCGCCGATATGGAAGGGACGAATGGGCAGTATAAAGAGAAGTTTGGTATTCAAACATTAGAAAAGAATGAGACCTTTCATGCCGCTTATACGATTTTCTTCAAATGAACATTTGTGCATGATGAGGTGAACAATTTGTTATGATAGAAGAAAAAGGGGGC
The DNA here is from genome assembly GCF_038593175.1 of Bacillus sp. FSL K6-1006. Classification (NCBI taxonomy): domain Bacteria; kingdom Bacillati; phylum Bacillota; class Bacilli; order Caryophanales; family Bacillaceae; genus Bacillus; species Bacillus sp. FSL K6-1006. Next base: position 3,603,670 of record NZ_CP151970.1, on the reverse strand, counting down.
GTATGAATGGATCGAGAGAAACAACAGCTGAGTATTGAAGCGGCAAGGCTTTACTATTTGTCTGATTACAGCCAGCAGGAAATTGCCAAACAGCTCGACCTGTCGAGACCGACTGTATCTCGTCTGCTTCAATATGCGAAAGAGAAGGGGTACGTCCAGATTACGGTGATGGATCCGTTTGAGGATTTAAATGAGCTTTCTTCATTGCTCAAGGAAAAATATGACCTGCTCGAAGCTCATGTGGTGTTTTCGCCAAAGGACGACTATCCAACCATCACCGATTATTTGAGCCGATTTGGTGCAGATTACTTGCAAGAGACGGTGAAAGACGGCGATATCGTTGGCGTGAGCTGGGGAACGACTATGTATCAAATTGCACAAAAGATGCAACCTAAACAGGTAAAAGGTGTAGAGGTTGTCCAGCTCAAGGGCGGAATCAGCCACTCTCATGTGAATACATATTCTGCGGAAACCATCCAGCTGTTTGCTGAGGCCTTTCAAACAGCACCGCGCTATTTGCCGCTTCCTGTAGTATTTGATAGTGCTGCCGTCAAAGAGATGGTTGAGCAGGACAGACATATTCAGCGAATTATTGAAATGGGCAAGCAGGCGAATATCGCTGTGTTTACTGTTGGAACGGTAAGAGATGAAGCACTTTTGTTTAGACTAGGTTATTTCCGTGAAGAAGAAAAAGCGCTCCTCAAGCAATCCAGTGTCGGAGATATTTGCTCGCGCTTTTATGATCAAGATGGACGCATTTGCAGTGAAGCCATTAACAATCGCACAATTGGCGTGGAGTTAGATGATTTAAGGACAAAAGAACGATCCATTCTTGTCGCTGGCGGTCATCGAAAAGTGGCTTCTATACACGGCGCACTAAGAGGAAAATATGCGAATGTATTGATCATCGATCAGCACACAGCGAGGTCTCTTTTAAATGTCACAAAATAGATGAACAAAATTTCATAACCATGTTTACAATTGTTCACTCGTCATATATGATGAAAGTATCATAATTAAAAGGAAGTGTGAAGCATGACGATAGCAAAGCTCATTGATCATACAGCACTAAAACCAGATACAACTAGAGCTGCAATTATGCAGTTACTTGAAGAAGCAAAGACTCATCAGTTTGCATCTGTTTGCGTAAACCCAACTTGGGTATCTCTAGCGTCGAAAGAACTAGCAGGAACAGGTGTAGATGTATGTACAGTCATCGGTTTCCCGTTAGGCGCAAACACAACAGCGGTAAAAGCATTCGAAACAAAGGATGCCATTGAAAACGGTGCTACAGAAGTGGACATGGTCATCAATGTTGCGGCATTGAAAGACGGCGAATATGATGTGGTTGAACAAGATATTCGTGCAGTTGTAGACGCAGCAAAAAGCAAAGCATTAGTGAAAGTCATTATTGAAACATGTTTACTTACTGATGAAGAGAAAGTCAAAGCTTGTGAGCTTTCAGTGAAAGCGGGCGCTGATTTTGTGAAAACATCAACTGGATTTAGTACAGGCGGTGCGACTGCTGAGGACATCGCATTAATGCGTAAAACAGTAGGACCTGACATCGGTGTGAAAGCATCAGGCGGCGTGAGAACAAAAGAAGACGTTGAGGCAATGACAGCAGCAGGTGCTACCCGTATTGGCGCTAGTGCAGGCGTTTCCATTATCAAAGGGGATCAATCAGCTCCTTCGAAAGACTATTAATTCATACGATCCTATGGTAGGATAACATTCATGACTCATAAATGATGAAAAAGTCATATGCGGAAGGATCTCACTTCTGGGAATTTCTTCCGCGTTTTGTTTACAAAATAGGGTTTGTTCTATACAAGCGCATTAATGTAAACGAATTCATTCAAGGAGGAAAAACATGAAATACGTGATTGGTATCATCGGTTTGCTAGTGATTCTCGCCATTGCATGGCTGGCTAGTAATGGGAAAAAACGAGTGAAATTCCGTCCAGTAATTGTCATGATTGTACTGCAATTTATTTTAGGTTATATTCTGCTCAATACAGGTGTTGGAAACTTCCTAGTCGGAGGTTTTGCAAAAGGATTCCAAATGCTTCTAGGCTATGCCGGTGAAGGAATCAACTTCGTATTTGGCGGGTTAATGAATGATAATGCGTCCACTTTCTTCATCAATGTTTTACTGCCGATCGTCTTTATCTCGGCGTTAATCGGTATCCTGCAGCATTGGCGTATTCTTCCGCTTATCGTACGCGGAATCGGATATTTGCTTAGTAAAGTAAACGGTATGGGGAAACTAGAATCTTACAACGCAGTAGCGTCTGCGATTTTAGGTCAATCAGAAGTCTTTATTTCTATTAAGAAACAGCTTGGATTATTACCTCAGCAACGTCTTTATACATTATGTGCATCTGCAATGTCGACGGTATCGATGTCGATTGTTGGTGCGTACATGCAAATGATTAAGCCAGAGTACGTGGTTACAGCACTTGTGCTGAACCTATTTGGTGGATTTATTATCGCATCGATCATCAATCCATATGAAGTATCTAAGGACGAAGACATGCTTGAAGTCGTTGAGGAAGAAAGACAATCCTTCTTCGAAATGCTTGGCGAATACATTATGGATGGTTTCAAAGTAGCGATTGTTGTTGCTGCAATGTTGATTGGATTCGTTGCATTAATTGCGATGATTAACGGTATCTTTACAGCTGCCATCGGTGTTTCTTTCCAAGATGTACTTGGATATGTCTTTGCTCCATTTGCGTTCATTGTTGGTGTTCCTTGGAGCGAAGCGGTACAAGCAGGAAGCATTATGGCGACCAAAATGGTATCTAACGAATTTGTGGCAATGCAAATTCTATCCGGTGATGCTTTCCATTTCACTGCTCGTACAGAAGCGATAATTTCTGTATTCCTTGTATCATTTGCGAACTTCTCTTCTATCGGTATCATTGCTGGAGCAGTCAAAGGCTTAAACGAAAAGCAAGGGAACGTCGTCGCACGATTTGGATTAAAGCTGTTATTCGGTGCAACTCTTGTCAGCTTCTTAACAGCAGGTGTAGTCGGTTTAATTTTCTAATTTAAAAAAAGGAATGGTGAAAACAATGAGAATGGTAGATATCATTGCGAAAAAACGTGACGGAAAAGAATTATCTTCAGAGGAAATTTCTTTCTTTGTCAAAGGTTATACGGATGGAACAATTCCTGACTACCAAGCAAGTGCCTTGGCTATGGCAATTTTCTTCCAAGATATGACGGATCAAGAACGTGCAGACTTAACACTCGCTATGGCGAACTCAGGAGATACAATTGACCTGTCTGCCATTGACGGTATTAAAGTAGACAAGCACTCAACAGGCGGAGTAGGCGATACAACAACGCTTGTACTCGCCCCTCTTGTTGCAGCACTAGATGTACCTGTTGCGAAAATGTCTGGGCGCGGCCTTGGGCATACAGGCGGTACAGTGGACAAGCTTGAAGCGGTGAAAGGCTTCCACGTAGAAATTACAAAAGACGAATTCATCGAGCTCGTGAACCGTCATAAAGTAGCGGTCATTGGGCAATCAGGCAACCTGACACCAGCTGATAAAAAGCTGTATGCTCTTCGTGATGTGACAGGAACTGTTAACTCAATTCCGCTTATTGCAAGCTCCATTATGAGTAAGAAAATCGCTGCTGGTGCAGATGCGATTGTACTTGATGTGAAAACAGGCGCAGGTGCTTTCATGAAAACACCAGAAGACTCAGAAAAGCTTGCAAAAGCCATGGTTCGCATCGGTAACAACGTAGGCAGACAAACAATGGCGGTCATCTCTGATATGTCTCAGCCGCTAGGATTAGCGATTGGGAATTCCCTTGAAGTGAAAGAAGCGATTGACACACTCCGAGGCGAAGGTCCTGAAGACTTAAACGAGCTTGTGCTCACATTAGGAAGTCAAATGGTCGTTCTTGCGAAAAAAGCAGACACACTTGATGAAGCAAGAGAAAAGCTGATTGAAGTGATGAAAAACGGAAAAGCACTTGAGAAATTCAAAGAATTCTTAGAAAACCAAGGTGGAGACAGCTCAATTGTGGATCAGCCTGAAAAACTGCCGCAAGCACCTTACAAAATTGAAGTACCTGCCAAAGAATCAGGTGTCGTAGCTGAAATCGTCGCGGATGAAATTGGTGTTGCAGCGATGATCCTTGGAGCAGGACGCGCAACAAAAGAGGACGATATCGACCTATCTGTCGGCATCATGCTGAACAAAAAAGTGGGAGATCGTGTTGAAAAAGGAGATTCACTTGTGACTCTGCATGCGAATCGTGAAGATGTTGCAAATGTCATGGAGAAAATTTATGACAACATCCGCATTGCTGATCATGCCGATGCACCAACATTGATCCACACGGTCATTACTGAATAAAGAAAAAGGACAAAAGCGATTCGGCTTTTGTCTTTTTTTATGGTCATTTTAGGCTCGTCTTTTTCTATTGAAATAAAAAAATTCACTTTATGAAACAAACCTCTTGCAATCATCAAACAATGGGTGTATATTAATTGACGAGTCAATGATTGATATATCAAGTAATTGATTTCTGAATAGAAAAGAGGGGATGGCATTGACTGCATTTTGCTCTGAAGAGGCAGAGATATTATATCGTTTGCAGTGCGTGAACCGTATGATGGGCGTGAAGTTCGAAGCATGTACGGGCATCAGCCAATCAAGACTTGAGTTGCTATCGCTGTTATTCCAAGCCGATGAAATCAGCCAATCAGATTTGCAGAAAAAAGTAAATATTGATAGTGCAGCTGTGACGCGTCATTTAAAACAGCTGGAAACAAAAGGAATGGTCACACGCAGAAGAAAACCAGAAGATAATCGAGTCACACTTGTCCGCTTAACAGAAGAAGGCAGAACGAGAATCGAAGCTTCTAAAATAGAAAAAGAACGATTTATCTCAGAAATGCTTGAAAACGTAAGTGAAGAAGAACGAAGGCTTCTCACTGATGTGCTCATCCGTATACAACAAAACATCGAAAAGATTCAAACAACCTAAAGGAGTGTTACACATGGCTACAACATTAAAAACAAACGATTTTATGGAAATTATGAAAGGGCGCCGCTCTATTCGTAACTATGATCCATCTGTGAAAATCAGCAAAGAAGAAATGACAGAGATTTTAGAAGAAGCAACAACTGCACCATCATCAGTAAATGCACAACCTTGGCGCTTCATGGTGATTGACAGCCCAGAAGGAAAAGAAAAGCTTGCACCACTTGCAAAATTCAACCAAACTCAAGTGTCAACATCAGCAGCTGTCATTGCAGTTTTTGCAGATATGAAAAACAATGAATACTTAGAAGAAATTTATTCAAAAGCAGTAGAAAATGGCTACATGCCGCAAGAAGTGAAAGAAAGACAAATTGCTGCATTAACTGCACATTTTGAAGCTCTTCCAGAACAAGTGAATCGTGAAACAATCTTAATTGACGGTGGACTTGTGTCTATGCAGCTTATGCTTGCTGCACGTGCACACGGTTATGATACAAATCCAATTGGCGGATATGATAAAGAAGTCATCGCTGAAACATTTGGATGGGATAAAGAACGTTATGTACCAGTCATGCTTCTGTCCATTGGGAAAGCGGCTGACGAAGGTTATGCATCTTACCGTTTACCGATCGACCGTATCACAGAGTGGAAATAATTTTTAAAAAAGGGAGACGATCACATGATCATTATTCATGCAGGGATGACCATTCATCCAGAAAAAGAAAACGTATTTTTAGAAGAAATCAACGAATTAATGAAAGCTTCACAGGCTGAAGAAGGCAATGTTTCCTACAAGCTGTTCAAGGATACAGAAAAGGAAAATACATTTTTAATGGTAGAAGTGTGGAAAGATGACGCTGCGGTTCAGAGCCATAATGCAAGTGCTCATTTCCAGGCTTTCGTAGCGAAGGCAAAAGAATTCTTAGCCGCTCCACTTGACGTGGTTGCCTTTCAAGGCCAGCAGCTTTCATAGAAAAACAACAAACACCCTAGGCGGTTATCGCCTAGGGTTCTTTTATTTTCGACATATGGTTCCACCCATTTCATTCACGTATTGTGCATTTTCCACAAAATTTCTGAAAATAAAATGTTTTTCGACTTAACTATATTGGAATATGCTAGAATTAGATATTATTTATTACCAAAATAGGGAGGAACCAATATGAAAAAAGGGAAATGGACGAAAATTGCACTAACCGCTGTCCTAAGTTTAGGCACATTGACAGCTTTCAGCACCCCTCTATCTGCCCACACCACAGAAAAATCAACATCCTCAGATGGCGGTCATTATTCAGGTATTCCATTTGACTCAAGTGTCGTGAATGAAGACCGTCTTATCAAAGCCTTGAAAAAACAAGGAAAGATCAAAAAGAATGCCAATGAGGCAGAAACCCAAAAAGCATTAAAGAACTATCTAAAGAAAAAAGAAGAATCAGCAATGAAACAAAGTGCCAGCACCTTAACAGAAGAGCCTGAATTCCTGAAAGAATACAAACAAGAGGTACATAACAAACTTGCCAAAAAGAAAAAATTAAAGAAGCATAAAGGAAAAGAAGGCAATCAAGTAAAACCGGTCAAAAAGGAAAAGTATAAAGGTGACGTCCGCAATGATAAAGTATTGGTTTTATTAGTAGATTTTAAAGATTATAAGCATAATAGTATCAAAAAAGAAGAGACTGATATGTACTATGACAAGTACGATCAACAGCACTATCAAGATATGCTTTTCGGAAAAAATGGCTACATCGGTCCAGATGGGAAACGGAAAGTATCCATGAAGCAATATTATGAAAAGCAGTCTGGCGGCAGTTACACAGTTAGTGGAACAGTTGCAGGATGGTATACAGCGAAGCATGAAGCAGCTTATTACGGCGGGAACGTACCTGACGATTCAGGCAGTGACGGCAGGCCGCGCGAATTGGTGAAAGAAGCACTCGAAGCTGCAGCAAAAGATCCGAATATTGATCTCAGCGAGTATGATCAATGGGATCGCTATGATATTGATGGCGACGGGGTTTATAACGAGCCAGACGGCATCATTGACCATCTGATGGTCGTTCACGCCGGCGTAGGTGAAGAAGCAGGCGGCGGACAACTTGGCGCTGATGCGATTTGGTCACACCGCTGGTCACTTGGTGATGTATTTGAAATTAAGGATACTGAATCTGAAGTTGGTCAAGGCGGGAAATTAGGCGCGTTGGATTACACCATCGAGCCTGAAGATGGCGCAGCAGGTGTGTTCACACATGAATTCGGACATGATCTTGGTCTTCCTGACGAGTACGATACACAGTACACAGGCAGAGGAGAGCCCGTTTCTTACTGGTCGATCATGTCAAGCGGAAGCTGGGCAGGTAAAGTTCCTGGTACGGAACCAACAGGCTTTAGCCCATATGCGAAAGAAATGCTTCAAAATCTGCATGGGGGCAACTGGCTTTCTGGACAAACCATCGATGGTAAAACATTAAAGAAAAGCAAAACAGTATTAATTGATGAAGCAGCAACAAAAGGAACGAACCATGATGCCGTTCGAGTCGATTTACCAGATAAAGAGATTGTCGTCACGACACCTGCTCAAGGGAAATATTCGTACTTCAGCGGAACGGGTGACAATTTGAATGCAACCATGACGACAACAGGTATTGATTTGTCAAAAGGAAGCAAAGCAGAGCTGACATTTAAAGCATGGTACGATATTGAAGAAGATTATGATTATGCGTATGTCGAAGTGCGTGAAACAGGGACTGATCAATGGAAGACCATCGCGGGTAACATCACGAATGATCGAAATGAAGCAGGTGCAAACGAAGGCAATGGCATCGACGGAAAATCAGACGGCTGGGTAGATGCAGCCTTTGACCTGTCTGCTTATGCAGGGAAGAAAATCGACCTGCAATTCCGTTACACAACTGATGCAGGCTATTCACTTCCAGGCTTATTCGTAGATGACCTGAACATCACGGCAGATGGAGCGAAAGTATGGTCAGATGATGCCGAGGGCACGTCTACTTTTACCTTTAATGGATTCTCAAAATCTAATGGAAAACAATATGCAGCACAATACTATTTACTAGAGTGGCGCTCTTATGCTGATGTCGATAAAGGCTTAAAGCATATTAAACGCGGGGCAAGTCTGATGAGCTACAATAACGGGTTGGTCGTTTGGTATGTCGATCAATCATACAGTGATAACTGGGTAGGAAAACATCCGGGGAACGGCTTCCTTGGCGTAGTAGATGCAGATCAGCAAGTATTAAAATGGAGTGACGGTTCCATTGCCGCCACAGGGTTCCAAGTACATGATGCAGCATTCTCTTTGAATCCAAGTACGAAGCTGAATATAGATTATACAGCAACAACGGGCTTAACTTTGCAAGATCGCTACATTCGACCGGCTCGTACATTTAGTGATAAAAAGAACTATGTGAATCCAAACAACCCAGATGCAGGACGCGATGTACCGACATATGGGTTATCCTTTAAAGTCGTTGGACAAAGTAAGGATCGTTCTGTTGGAAAGGTGTTAATTTCGAAAAGTAACTAAATAGAAAGCCGGATTCTACCATTGAATCCGGCTTTTTGATATGTGAGAAAAGGATTGTGAGGGCACGATTGTTTTTTAAATCGAATGTCTGTTCTTTTTTATTTTGATATCCGAATGAAACCATTATATAATAGACACTGGAAGGTTTTTCTTTCAACCAAGATTCTTTTTAGCTGTTAAAACAAAGGAAAGGATGAGCGTTACCAATGAGTTGTGTCACTGCCAAGCAATTAAAGGTGATTCGAGGGACGATGCAGACTTTTTGCAGCCATTTGGAGTATGATGGCCACGGTAAGCTTCATATCAATACCATCATGGCTTTTATTAAAAAGGAATTCGGCGTGAGAAAAATGAAAGACATTCCACAAAGTCGCTTTACAGAAGCACTAGAATTAATACAAGACTTTGATTTATACACGGACAAAATAGAGATTCGTGACCGTCTATCAGAAAGGAATTAACTAAATTGAATATTTTAGCAATGATTTTAGTAGGAATTGTCGCATTAGAACACATTGTCATCATGTTATTAGAAATGTTTTTTATGGAATCAAAGATGGCGAAGCGGTCTTTTAAGCTGCCAGAACACTTGCAAAAAGATCCAAATGTCAAAGTAATGTTTGCCAATCAGGGGCTTTATAACGGGTTTTTAGCTGCAGGACTCATTTGGGGGCTCATTCTTGGATCGAATACCGTTGGATATATGATTCAGCTGTTTTTCATTCTTTGTGTGATCATCGCAGCAGTATTTGGCGGTGTAACATCCAATAAATCAATTATCATCAAACAAGGAGTACCAGCACTGCTTGCACTCATTGCACTGATGCTGGCGATCTAATCTTAAATAAAGCCGCCCCTGGTGAGGGCGGCTTTTATCTTTTTCGAAGACCCATCAAACGAATAATGGATGTCAGACAAAGGGCAACGGCAACGGCCAAAATGATTTTTCCGTACATGACCCCCGTTAGGTTCATCAAAAAGACGGCCAATATAATACAGAGCGTGATGATGATCATCACAATCGAATAGGTTTTCATCTCTTTTCCACTCCTTTAAAAATCCCCTCATGTGACGAGAGATCTGTCAATCTTTCCTCATATTATATCACTCAATGACAATTTTACATGAAATTCCCTACCAATAGAATGTGACATATTGATTAGATTTCGAGTCATACCATATTTTTTAGAAAATCGGGTATAACATAATGAGCTGGCCTAAAGTCATATTGCTTGATATTTAATTGTGCAAAATATAAAATAACCACAGGATAAATCGAAAGGATGATCAAGATGAGTAAGAAAGTGTTATTAGTATCGACAAGCAGCCCAGAAATGAATGGACATCCAACAGGCTTATGGCTAGAAGAGTTGGCAGAGCCATTTCATATTTTTAAAGAAAATGAACTAGAAGTACAAATTGTCTCTATTCAAGGTGGCACTGTACCAATTGACAAAAATTCAATTCCTGAAGGTGTCCCAACGCAATATCAAGATGTATATGAATTACTTCAAGACACAAAGGCGCTTACAGATGTGAATCCCGCTGATTATGACGGAATTTTCTTTGCTGGAGGGCACGGCCCTATGATCGACTTTGCGTCTAATCAACTGGTAGCGGATGCGATCTTAGCAGTTTCAGATAAAAATGGTGCGATCGGAGCCGTTTGTCATGGCGTTTCAGCATTCGTTGATGTGAAGGACCATAATGGCAAATCATTTATCGAAGGCAAAAAAATCACAGGCTTCACAAACGAAGAAGAGGAAGCCGTGCAGCTGACATCAAAAGTTCCATTTTTATTGGAAACAAAACTTCGTGAGCAGGGGGCAGCGTTTGAAAAAGGAGACGCCTTTGCGCCATTTGCTGTCGTTGACGGACAAATCATCACTGGACAAAACCCGGGATCAAGTGCAGAAACAGCACGCTTGTTTGTCAAAACTATTGCATAAAACGATCAAAAACCAGTCGTGACTCATGCGGCTGGTTTTTTTGTTATAAAAATGTCCCAAAAAAGACCAAAACAGTAATTAGAATAATGGTAAAATAATCACAGGGTAAAAAACCCAAATGAGGAAAAAGGGGATGTTCCTGTGAGAGCATTTTATGTCAAAATCACCGCAGCTTTACTATCTGTTTTACTCGTCGCAACAGGTTTGTTGTCACCAGCATTAAAAGCAGAAGAAGCACCGAAATCAGAAGGGAAAATATCACCACTGACGGAAAAAGCGATTCAGCAAGTGCAAGAATCGTTTGAAAAGCAGGATGAAGGAACCGCTATTCAACAGAAGCAAGTGAAAAAATCATTTAAAGTGAATAAGAAGAAAGGAATCAGTATCAAACGAAAAGCTGCTAAAGAAGGCAAAATGCGCACGTCTGCCGTTCGCTCCATTGATGGACTAGCTATTAATCAATCGGCTGTCTTAACAGAGGACGACCCAGTTGATTTATGGTTTTTAAGCACATCTTCACCTCAGGCACTCATCAGCCGGATTACCTCTTCAAACCCTGATTATTTTGTTCAATTATTTGTTGTTGATTATGAAACAGGACAAGCCTACCCGACAGATTTGATTCAACCGGCAGGCAGCCTGCTTGGATTGACCAACTTACCAGCAGGTGATTATGCATTCGGTATTACAAGCGCCGGAGAATTTGGAGATTCCTACACGATACAAGTAAATGCAAAAAACCCGCCCAATTTCACGGGGGCTGTATCTCTTTCGTCCACCTTGCAATATTTTGTAGCTGAGTATGCAAACGGTGATGTATTTGCAAATGGTACAAAAGTATACAATAAGCAAACAAAGACAGCAAATTATGAATGGGAGCGTGTTTTTTATTTCTCTTATGATGGAAAATACGAACAAAGAACTCATTCAATCTCAAGTGTGAAAGTAAAAAACATTTCGGCTCCTGTGTCATACTCAGCTCCTTATGCGAGCTCCTCAGAAGCCATCCTCGTTTACTTAGATGTTGAGACATTGTTTATGTACCATCAATCATCATATGCAAGCGGGCAATATTACCATGATACCTTTGTTGATACACTCGGGAAGACAACACCAAGACGCTTAGATATTGATGATATGACAAATTACGGTGATCATATTTTAGCTGTAGATTTAAAAACAGGAAAGCCGATTGATTTCTTCAGTGTGCTGAATTTCTACTATGCTGCAGGGATCGAGAAGCTGCCAACAATCAGAACGTTGAATTAAGAAAGGCGGTTGACATCAAATCGCCACATGTGTAGAGTAAAGATAATTAAATGACAAAAGTCCACTAGGGGAGTCATGTATGACTGAGACAAGAGAAAATCTTGGACCCTTTGAACCTGATCTAGTTCGTACTAGCGGAGGGAAGTGGAGCTGGACCTTGTCTTATTCATGATTGAATTGATAAGAAGGCCGCTCCATTTGGGGTGGCTTTTTCATTTATTCAACTGAAGAAGAGGAGGCTTTTTTTATGACATTTTCTACGCAATTAAGGAAAGAAGCAGAACCGTTATTTGAAGCCATTTATCAGCATCCGTTCGTCAGAGGCCTGGCAGCAGGAAAGCTGGAAAAGGAACAAATCATTCATTACGTCAAACAAGATGCAGAATACTTACAAGCATTCATTAAAATTTATGCAGCAGCGCTCAGCAGATGTACAGACAGAGAGGATATTGCGTTTTTCCATCAGCAGATTGCGTTTGTACTAGATAGTGAGACGCACCCTCATCAAAACCTTTGCCGAGTGGCAGGAGTAGCATATGATGAGCTCCAAGGTGCTTCTTTGGCTCCGAGTGCTCATCACTATATTCATCACATGCTGCAAGTTGCGCAAGAAGGCACGCTTGGTGAAATCATCGCTGTCCTGCTTCCATGTCCTTGGACATATTGGGAAATAGGGAAACGAATGCTTACAGATGTGCAGCCGGACCCGTCACATCCGTTTTATGAGTGGATCACGTTTTATGGAGGATTAACCGATTCTGTTACAGGTGAGCTTTGCAAGCGGCTCGATCAGTTGGCGGAAGCAGCAAGTGAGAAGGAAAAGGAAAAAATGAAACAGCATTTTATCTTAAGCTGCCAGCTCGAGTACAAGTTTTGGGAAATGGCCTTCACTGTTGAAGAGTGGCCAGTTCAACTGGAGGTGCATTCATCATGACATGGAAGATGAAAGAAGTCGTTCTTGCGGTGATTTTATCCGTTGCATGCGGTGTGATCTATTTAGGATGGTCCACGCTATACTTACCGATTACAGCACTTGTTGGCCCAGCAGGAGGCAACATCATGTTTGGAATATGGGTCATTGCCAGTCCAATCGTTGCATATATCATTCAAAAGCCGGGAGCTGCTCTGATTGCGGAAACAGCCGCCGCTGCTGTGGAATTATTGACAGGAAGCCACTTTGGACTTTCAGCTCTGCTGATTGGTGTATGCCAAGGGCTTGGGGCAGAAATCGCCTTTGCTCTTTTTGGTTATAAACGGTATCGCATGTGGACACTGATGCTCTCTGGTGCCTTTGCCGCTATCGGAGCGATGTCTTACAGTCTCGTGGCAAATGGCTTTGGATATTACACGCCTCAAGTTTTACTTATGACGCTTGTGACTCAAATCATTAGTGGAATGATACTTGGCGGCTGCCTTGCGAAAGTGGTGGTGGACGCACTATCCAAAACAGGTGTACTGAATCAATATGCCATCATGAAAGAAAAACGAAACAAAGGTGAACAGCATGAATTCATTTCTCGCGTGCAATGAACTCTCTGTCCGTTTTTATGAACAGCCTAAGCCCGTTTTGCATCAAATCTCCCTTACGATTCAAAAAGGGGAAAAGGTGCTTATTTTAGGACCGAGCGGAAGCGGGAAATCTACGCTCATTTCGGTTCTGGCTGGAATCATTCCAGAGCATGTGGAAGCAGACATGCAGGGTGAAGTGGTGCTGCAAAGACATACAGGCGTCATGTTTCAAGATCCAGACTCTCAGTTTTGTATGCACCGCGTCAATGAAGAAATTGCTTTTAGCTTAGAGAACCGTTCCGTCCCTCGTGAAGAGATGGATGACATCATTCAGCAGCTCATGCAAAAAGTCCAACTGAATGTCGATCCGCATACAGAGATACACACTTTATCTGGCGGCATGAAGCAGCGATTGGCACTTGCTTGTCTACTCGCATTACAGCCGGATGTCCTATTCTTTGATGAACCGACCGCACAGCTTGACCCGGCAGGTAGAATGGACATATTTCAACTGCTGCAGCAGCTTGCAGCCGATCAGCATCAGACCATGATTTTTGTAGAGCATGTGCTTGATGGTGTCATCGAATGGATGGACCGGGTGATTTTATTAGATGATCAAGGCAGCATTTTAGCAGATGGAGCTCCAAATGATGTGCTCGCGGCATATGTGGAAGAAATGAAAGAGGCAGGAATTTGGCGGCCTAAATTATTTCCCGAGAAATGGTCCACGATCATTCAAGATCCATTTCATCCACTGAGTCAAACTTTTATGCAAACCTTTAAAGCACGAAAAGAGCAGCGTGAAAAAGTGCCATCAATCGAACGAAAGACAATGATTCGTACAGAAAATCTGCAATTAAGCTACGGGAAAAAAAGGATTATAAGTAACCTTCAGCTTGATATCAAATCAGGGGATTGGGTGGCGATCATTGGGGAAAATGGAAGTGGAAAAAGCACACTTCTCAAACATTTGGTTCGTTTAGAGCCAACGAAAAAAGGCCACATTTTCTTAAAAGATACACTCCTAAAAAAGTGGTCAGACCGAGAACTATATGAAAAAGCAGGCTTTGTGTTTCAAAATCCGGAGCTTCAATTTATACAAGACACAGTATTCGATGAAATTGCCTTTGGCGGCAGACAGCGAAACTGGCCAGAATCTGTCGTACAAGAAAAAACGGTTCAGCTGCTGGAAGAGTTCGGTTTAGAGAAGCATGCAAAAGCACATCCCTTCACCTTAAGTTTAGGGCAAAAAAGAAGATTGAGTGTTGCCACGATGCTCCTCTTTGATCAAGATGTATTGCTGTTAGATGAACCGACTTTCGGGCAGGATGAAAAAACGGCGAAGGAATTAATGAGGCGTTTAAAAGAGCGTCAGCGCCAAGGCACTACCATTGTGATGGTCACACATGATATGGAGCTTGTCGATGAGTGTGCCGATCAAGTGCTTCTGTTTCATCAAGGGAAGCATGTGTATGATGGCACTCCTTATGATTTATTTTCAAATCAGGAACTTGTTGATACATATCGGCTAAGAGCTCCTTTGCATTATCGCTATGTGGCAGAAAGAAAGGACGTGCTGACGATTGCAAAGTAATCATTCCTTTCTTTCTACTGTGAATCCAGTCATGAAATTACTCGCTCATCTGCTTGCGATGGGCTGTCTTATGGCGATTTCTGACCCTAAAACAACCTTTATCATTTGGCTGTTTGCTCTTGGCATTGGAGTTGTTTTAGGTGGATGGAATATGAAGTATCTCGTTACAAGGCTTGTCCCTTATCTGCTCTTTTTTATTCTCGTGTTCTGGATGATGGCGGCCTTCGGCAAGGGGGATCATACCGTTTGGAAGTGGGCGTGGTTTCATATCACAGAGGAGAGTTTAAGAAATGGGCTCACCATCGCTTTTAGAATGCTTGGATTTGTGACATTTGGTCTCCTTTTTACGTCCACAACAGATTTGACGGCATTTATGATGAGTCTGATTCACCAATGCCGATTGTCCCCAAAATGGGCGTATGGCATGCTTGCCGGCTTCCGGTTTATTCCGTTATTTCAAAGTGAATTAAAACAAATGAAAGCTGCACATAAAATCAGAGGCTACAAACAAAAAAACAGCTGGAAAGCCTTTATGCGTTATGCTTTGCCCCTTTTTACACAAGGTGTACGAAAATCAGAGCGCTTAGCGATTGCGATGGAAGCCAGGGGCTTCATAGGGACGAAAGAGCGAACGTATTATCATAACATCAGCACCTCATGGATTGACTATATGTATCTTTTTCTCATCGGTATCAGTGTCTTCATGTGCATTTACTTTGTTTAAAAAACACCCACATTCTCTTGATAGAATGTGGGCTTTTTATATGTCTTAGGTCATTTGATTGATATTAGTGCACATTACAGGCTGTAATAGATCATATAACGAACCGATAAAGAAGGTGTACTGAGAAATAGAGAGGATGAACGTAAGCGAATGTCACAGAGAATTGATAACATAATAGACGCTTTACCAATCATTGGACTTGCTATGAGAGAGCAGCTAACCTTTTCTGTTTTAGGGAAAGAGAAGGTTCTTTATTATCAGCAGCATGGGAATATTGATTTAGGATTTAAAGCTGGTGATGCACTAGATGCTGGATTCCAAAACTTTGCGATGTTGAAAAATGGGAGAGAACCATCGTTTATTCAAATTCCAAAAGAAGTATACGGGATTCCAATGGATATCGTAGCCGTTCCAATTTCTGATGAATCAGGTCAAGTGGCTGCTGCCTTCTGTGTGGCATATGACCAAACGAATCAACAACGATTAGATCACATCATGACGGAGAGCAACGAAGCTTCCGAAAAACTAGTCGCAATGGTACAGCAGGTTGCCGCACATTCAGAGGAACTACAAGCGACAAGTGAACAAATTCTACAAAATACGAAAACCACTGTCGAAAATTCCTCTAAAATCAATCAAGTGTCCAATCTCATCAAAGGTATCTCTGATCAAACGAACTTACTTGGACTCAACGCATCAATAGAAGCTGCAAGAGTAGGGGAAGCAGGAGCAGGTTTTGGAGTGGTCGCAACAGAAGTGAGAAAGCTGTCAACTCACGCGAAACAAGCGACGACTGATATTGAAACAGCCCTAAAAGATGTGCAGGGATCGATCAAAGGAATGGAAGAAGAAATTGCGCAAATTGTCGCTTCCTCTGAGCATCAGGCAGAGCTAGTAGGCACTTTCACAAAAATTATTGAAGGTCTTCACGAAACAAACGAAACGATGAAAGCATTAGCAAACGACTTAGTAAACTATCAAGTGAAATAAAAGAACGACAAAACCTCCAGCTGAATCGGAGGTTTTTTTATCATTTCAAGGTGAGAAACTTGTTAGGATTATGACCGTTTTATCGCTGACAGGCAGGATACACTTCTGTATGATAGAAAAAGAGAGACTAGTTTTGTCATTAGACCTATTCATAAGGAGGAAGATCATCGTGACACAATCAGCGAAGCTGAAAGAAATACTTGCACCCTACCGTCCGTTGTTAGATGAAACGGAAAAACCAATGATTCAATTACAGATGAAACAAGGAAAAACAGGACCATACGACAGCAAAATAGCTGGTGATCCTTATTTTCCCAAAAACGACGAATATCCAGTTGACGGAGAAGGACATCCTATGAAACTTTTGGCACAAATTAATTTCGGCCAGCTGCCCAAGCTGAAGGATTATCCAGAAACAGGACTTATGCAAGTTTTTATTTCTGTGCATGATGATCTTTATGGGATGAATATTGACCATAAAACAGAGCAAAAAGATTTTCGCATCAAATTTATTGAGGAACCTTTCTTGGCAGAAGAAGAGTTAATGACTGATTTTTCTTTTGTGAAAATTCCAGATGATTTTTATTTTCCTGTGACGAAGGAAGGCGCGATTACAGGTGAATTATCAAGCGAAACGATCAGTGTAGGAGATTTCCGCTTTGAAAAAGTCACAGGAAAGAACAGCTGGGACCTATTCGAAGATGCAGATGGTGTTAATGGCGATGAAGCAGATGCCCTGCTGGATGAATTCTATGAAACAGCGAGTGGCTTTGGTCACAAATTGGGCGGGTATCCAGGGTTTACACAAGAAGACCCGCGTACCTATGTAGATCAAGAACATACCGTTCTGTTATTGCAAATTGACTCAGATGATGAAGTAGATCTGATGTGGGGAGATTGCGGAATCGCCAACTTTTTTATCAAACCAGAAGATCTTAAACGAAAAAATTTCGAGAATGTCGTCTATAATTGGGACTGCTCTTGATTTTGTAAAATACACACTTTAAACACTCTTTTTAGAGTGTTTTTGTGTATTTTTTTAGACTTTTTTGCCCCTATTTCGTCATTTTTGAGAGGTAATATGTCATTCTTTCTAGTTGACCGTATCAAAAAAAAATGTAAAATCATCTTAAAGTCCTCTTTTTTGAAAATAATAATAACATGACATATGAATCAACGATAAAATGCTCGAAAAAGCGGAATGTACTGGGGGGTATCAATTGATCATTTCTAAAGTAATCAATAATAATGTTGTCAGTGCATATGATGACGAGCAGCATGAGCTGGTCATTATGGGCAGAGGGATCGCGTTTCAAAAGAAAAGCGGAGACCCGATTGACGAAGAACGAATCGAAAAAGTATTTTCTATTCAAAATAAAGATATATCAGAAAAATTCAAAACCCTGCTTTATGATATTCCAATCGAGTATATGCAAGTGTGTGAGGCGATTATTGAGCATGCGAGAACAACCCTTAACAAAAATTTAAATGACAGCATCTATGTGACGCTGACGGATCATATCACCTTTGCCATTGAACGTCATCAAAAAGGAATGGACATCAAAAATGCCTTGCTCTGGGAAATCAAACGGCTGTATAAAGATGAGTTCAGATGCGGTTTAGAAGCTATTCGGATCATTGAGGACAAGCTGAGCATCCATCTTCCTGAGGATGAAGCCGGCTTTATTGCCATGCATATTGTCAATGCAGAGCTCAATGAAGAAATGCCAAACGTTATTCAAATCACCAAACTCATTCAAGACATTTTAAACATCGTTAAGTATCACTTTCAAATTGATTTGGACGAGGAATCATTAAATTATTTCCGTTTTGTTACGCATTTGAAGTTTTTTGGTCAGCGTCTGTTTAACGAAACACAGATGGAAAATCAAAACGAGTTTCTGTATGAAGTGGTAAAAGAGAAAAACACCGCAGCTTTTCAGTGCGCAGAAAAAATTAACGATTATGTTCAAAAAGAATACAACCGAAGTCTCATAGAAGATGAAATGCTATATTTAACTTTGCATATAGACAGAGTAATAAAAAGAAAATAAATTCAAAAAGAAAGCGTTGACATCACAAAATTAACATGATAATTTATAACTATAAACTAAATAACCACAATCTTTTAGGATTGTTACTGGTCAAGCAGGCAAAACCTAAATCATTGTCCCTATCTATGATAAGGCGTGATTTAGGTTTTTTTATATCTAAAGACTTATAAAAATTAAATAACGATCAATCGCTATGAAGGATTGTTACTGGTTAAGCAGGCAAAACCTAAATATCGATTAATGTCTGAATCGCTATTTCTCGGACATTAATGGATGTTTAGGTTTTTTCTATATCAAGATGAAATCAACGATTGGAGGGTAATACAATGAACCACAAACAAACAGCAAAAGAAGTGCTAGAACTTGTCGGCGGTGAAAAGAATGTTAAGCAAGTTACGCATTGTATGACAAGACTTCGCTTCAACTTATACGATGAAAGCAAGGCAGATAAAGAGAAGCTGCAATCAACAGATGGCGTCATGGGCGTGAATCAAAGCGGAGGCCAATATCATGTCATTATCGGCAATGATGTCTCAAATGTCTATCAAGCGATGATTGCTGACTCAGGTCTATCATCTGATGTAAAGTCAGGCGGTACAGAAGAAGCGTCAAAGCAAAATGTGATATCAAAGCTTTTCGATTTTATCTCTGGTGTCTTCACACCGATTCTTCCAGCCATCGCTGGGGCCGGTATGATCAAAGGGATTTTGGCACTGATGCTCACATTCCAGTGGATATCAGATAAAAGCAGTACGTATGCGATTTTAACAGCCATTGGAGATGGAGCCTTTTACTTCTTACCGATTCTGCTTGCTGTAAGCGTAGCCAAAAAAATTGGCACAAATCAGTATATCGCGGCTGCCATTGCAGCAGCAGCACTGCACCCGCAGTTAACCGCTTTACTGGGCGCGGGAAATACAGAATTTCTAGGCTTGCCAGTGGTTGCCGTTGTGTACTCTTCATCGGTGATTCCAATTCTGCTCACCATCTGGCTTGGTTCATATGTTGAAAGATTCGCAGAAAAATATAGTCCGAAATCATTAAAGATCATCCTTGTTCCAACAGTCACACTTCTAGTCGTTGTACCAGTTATGCTCATCGCGGTTGGACCGCTTGGCGGGATTATCGGAAGTGGCCTTTCAGGTGGAATTGATTTATTGTTCAAACATGCAGGTATTTTGGCCGGACTCTTGATCGGCGGCTTCATGTCACCATTGATCATTACGGGCATGCACTATGCACTGCTTCCAATCATGATCAACAACATTACGTTAAACGGTTTTGACTTCATTCTTCCAATGATGTTTGTAGCAAATATGGCACAAGCAGGCGCAGCATTCGGTGTCTTCTTAAGATCAAAAAACAAAACATTTAAATCATTGGCGATGTCTACAAGTATCACAGCCTTAATGGGTATTACTGAACCTGCTATGTATGGTGTGAACATGCGATTGAAAAAACCGTTCCTTGCAGCCCTTATTGGTGCAGCAGCAGGCGGCGTGTTCATGTCAATCTTTAAAGTAAAATCATATGTGATATCTGGATCAGCAGGCCTTCCAGGTCTCCCAACATTCATTGGACCAACATTTGTCTACTCAATCATCGGCTTAGTAATCGCCTTTGTCGTAGCAACGATCATGACACTTGTTCTCGGATTCAAAGATGTACCAGTGAAAGATGATACAAAAGCAGACAAACCAGAAGAAAAGAAAGACACAGCAGCACTTCAAAATGAAGTGGTACAAAGCCCGCTTGAAGGTCAACTAAAGCCGCTCAATCAAGTAAATGATGCAACATTCTCTAATGAAATCATGGGTAAAGGTGCAGCCATTGTACCAACAGTTGGGCGTGTTGTAGCACCTTTCAACGGCAAGGTTGAAACCATTTTCCACACAAAACATGCCATTGGTTTGAAGAGTGAACAAGGTACAGAACTTCTCATTCATGTGGGGATTGACACGGTAAAACTTGACGGAAAGTATTTTACAAGTCATGTGCAGTCAGGTGATCTGATTCAAGCAGGAGATGTACTCATTGATTTTGATATCGAGGGCATTCAGCAAGAAGGCTATGATGTCACCACACCTGTTATTGTCACCAACACAAACGATTTTGCACAAGTTGATGCGAAAACAGATGGAACGATTACAGTGAAAGAGACACTGCTTACAGTCAGTGTAGAAGAAAAAGAGGAGGGTATTCAACATGAACAAGTTAGAAAAAACATTTCCTAAAGGTTTCTTATGGGGCGGCGCTGTTGCAGCCAACCAAGTTGAAGGCGCATATAATCAAGATGGAAAAGGCTTATCGACAGCTGATGTATCACCAAATGGTATTATGCACCCATTCGATGAATCAATGAAAGACCTTAACTTATATCATGATGCAATCGATTTCTACCATCGCTATAAAGAAGATATTGCACTCTTTGCAGAAATGGGATTCAAGTGCTTCAGATTATCCATTTCTTGGCCGCGTATTTTCCCAAATGGCGACGATGCGGAACCGAATGAAGCAGGCCTCGCTTTTTATGAAAAAGTATTTGATGAACTGCATAAGCATGGAATTGAGCCAGTTGTCACCATCTCTCACTATGAAATGCCTCTCGCACTTGTGAAAAACTACGGCGGATGGAGAAACCGTAAGCTTGTGGATCTTTATGAAACATACGCGAAAACATTGTTCACCCGCTTTAAAGACAAAGTAAAATATTGGATGACCTTCAATGAAATCAACGTTGTATTACATGCGCCTTTCACTGGCGGCGGACTTGTATTTGAAGAGGGTGATGACGAGAAAAGCATTCAATATCAAGCAGCGCATCACCAATTTGTTGCAAGTGCTTTGGCTGTCAAAGCAGGACACGAAATCATTCCTGATGCGAAAATCGGCTGTATGATTGCAGCGATGACAACTTATCCGTACAGCTCAAGACCAGAAGATATGTTTGCTGCAATTGAGCAAGACCGTAAAACATTATTCTTCTCAGATGTACAGGCAAGAGGTTATTACCCAGGTTACATGAAACGTTATTTCCTTGAAAATGACATCAACATCGAGTTCCAAGAAGGGGACGAAGATATTTTAAGAAACCATACAGTGGACTATATTGGCTTCAGCTATTATATGAGCTTTGTGACAAGTACAGATCCAGAGATTCTTGGACAAGTGACTGGCGGTAACTTATTTGAAGGTGTGAAAAACCCTTATCTAGAAGCAAGTGATTGGGGCTGGCAAATTGATCCGAAAGGACTTCGTACAACACTGAATCAGCTGTATGACCGCTACCAAAAGCCATTGTTTATCGTAGAAAATGGATTGGGTGCTGTCGATCAAGTAGAAGAAGACGGATCCATTCAAGACGATTACCGAATTGATTACCTCAGAAGCCATTTGCTAGAGGCGAGAGAAGCGATCGCAGACGGAGTTGACCTGATCGGTTATACAAGCTGGGGCCCAATTGACCTTGTCAGCGCATCAACGGCTGAAATGAAAAAACGCTACGGCTTCATTTATGTTGACCGTGATAATGAAGGAAACGGTACATTAGATAGAAAGAAAAAGAAAAGTTTCGATTGGTATAAACAAGTGATTGCGACGAATGGTGAACATTTGGATGCATAAAAGAAAAAGACAAACCGCCATACTGCGGTTTGTCTTTTTTCTACTCTGAGGGACTACGAAGTCCACACTTGATCTGCAATCTCAATCACATGACGCAGCTTTTCCCATTGCTGCTCTTCTGTTAACAGGTTGCCTTCCTCTGTTGAGGCGAATCCGCATTGTGGACTCAAACAAATTTGGTTAATGTCTACATATTGAGCCGCTTCCTCAATGCGTTTTTTAATCTGTTCAACTGGCTCAAGCTCTCCGTATTTTGAAGTGACAAGGCCTAGTACGATTTGAAGGTTTGGGTTCTTCACATATCGAAGGGGCTCAAATCCGCCAGAACGATCGTCGTCAAACTCTAAAAAGAGACCATCAAGATCTAAGCCGGCAAAAATTGTTTCTGCCGCTGCTTCGTAACCACCTTCAGCTGCCCATGTCGATTTAAAGTTACCTCGGCAAATATGCATGGTGATCACCAAATCCTCTGGGCGGTCGGCAACAGCTTCATTGATTGTCTTCGCAAACGATTCACGAAGTTCATCTTCTTCACGGCCAAAGGCTTTGATTTGTTCATGGCCTTTTTCAGAAAAGAACACTGCCCATGCCGTATCATCCAGCTGCAAGTAGCGGCAGCCTGCATCATAAAAAGCACGGATGGCTTTCTTATACGCTTGTGCCACATCATGGTGGAATTCCTCTAAGCTGTCATACACTCCTTCTTCAAGCTTTCCACGGAAAAAGAGCATATTCGGACTTGGAATCGTCATTTTAGCCGTATGATCACCAGCGATGCTGTGAAGGAAACGATAATCCTCCAGCATTGGATGATCTGTAAAATCGATCTTGCCTGTTACCTTGATACCTCTAGCTTTTGTCGTTGTGTTATGGAATTGAATGCCTTGATCTGCTTCAAATCCTTCAACTCCATCGAGTCCTTCAAGAAAGTCAAAATGCCACCATGCACGTCTGAATTCACCATCTGTGACAACCTCTAACCCAATTTCTTTTTGCTTCTCTACAATACGTGTAATTTCTTCGTTTTCAATTTGTCGGAGCTGCTCTGCTGTCAGCGTACCGTCTGCTTTTTGCTTGCGTGCTTCCTTGATGCGCTCTGAACGAAGTAAACTTCCTACTTGATCTGCGCGGAATGGCGGTTTCGTTGTTTTCTTTCCAATGGTTTGTACTTGTGTCATGCTGAATCCCTTCTTTCCTCAGGTTAAAAAATCAAATAAAAAAGCTCTTCCTTAGATAAGGAAGAGCATCATATACTGTGAGAACTCTGCCTTATCTTCAAACAAGCATTTGCTTGCTTAAGGAATTAGCACCATTCTGTTCCTAGGAACAGCGGTTGCCGGGTTTCACAGGGCCAGTCCCTCCACCACTCTTAATAAGGTTACCTTTTGATTCAATTTTCTTAATAAACACAATTATTCAACCTTTTCGAGGAAAAGTCAATGGTTTTTACAATTTAATTTCCTACATGAACAAATCAGCGACAAGAACACCAGCAAGTCCGACAAGTGAAAGCACGGTGACCATCAATGTCCACGTTTTAAAGGTTTGAGCCATTGATAGGTTAAAGTATTCTTTATAAATCCAGAAACCCGCATCATTCACATGAGAGAATGTAATACTTCCCGCACCTGTTGCGATCACCATTAATTCAGGGCTGACACCCGTCAGGCCAATCAGTGGTGCAGAAATGCCAGCCGCCGTGAGACCGGCGACAGTGGCTGATCCTAAAGAGACACGAAGGACAGCAGCAATGAGCCAAGTCAGAAGCAGGGGAGAAAGTGTGCTTCCTTGCATGATTCCTGCAATGTATTGATCGACGCCGCTATCAATGAGCACTTGTTTAAAGGCGCCGCCGCCTGCAATAATTAATAGAATCATAGCAATAGAGCCGATAGAATCCGTGATGGACTTCATCACATCCTGCATGCTCTTTCCTCTTCCAAGCCCAAACGTGTAGATGGCAAGCAGCACTGAGATTAATAGTGCAATCGCCGGTTCGCCTAAAAACTCAGCAGTTGGCAGCAATGGAGAGGATGGGAAGAAAATTTCTAGAAATGCTCTAAATGTCATAAGCAATACAGGCAGAACAGCGGTGAAAATGCTAATGCCGAAGCTAGGCATTTCTTCTTCTGTGAATTCCTTTGGATTAAATAAGTTCTTTGGAATATGTGCGTGCAACTGATCTTTTTTAAATAGTTTCGTAAACAGAAGTCCGCCTACTAAAACAGCAGGAATCGCTAAAATAATCCCAACCAATAAGGTTTGTCCCATGTTTGCCTGAAAGACATTTGCAATGGCAGTCGGTCCTGGGTGAGGGGGGAGGAAGCCATGTGTGGTGATGAGTGCAGCGACGAGCGGCATCCCCACATACAGCACAGGAAGTCTTGCAGCCTGAGCGATCGTAAAGACTAATGGAATTAAGATAATGAATCCGGTTTCATAAAATAGAGCAATTCCAATCACAAATCCAGTCAGCATCGTCGCCCATTGGATTTTTCCGATGCCAAACCGGTCAATGAGTGTCATCGCGATCCGCTGAGCTCCGCCAGAATCAGCCATCAATTTACCAAGCATCGCACCAAAACCGAGAACGAGTGCGAGATGCCCGAGCGTACTGCCAAGTCCTTTTTCGACGGAAGCGATCGCTTCTAGTGGTGTCATCCCTTCTAACACAGCAACAATTAAAGAGACAATAATCAAAGATATGAAAGCGTTTAACTTAAAGACAACCATGAGTAAAAGCAGTAACAAAACGCCAAGTCCAATAAACACTAACGACATGATCTTTCCTCCTTTGTGGTGCATAAGGGGCGCAAACACCCCCTATGCCTTATCCTTCAAGTATGTCTACAGCTTCTTTTAACGTATCCTTTGCCCCAACATTTCCCGGGAAAATCACATAAGACATGAAAGGGAATTTACTTTCTTCTCCTGTTTGCCAAACGGGGATCCCTGGTTTGATTTGACCTGCCACGGTCGCACGTTTCACGCTAAGTCCTCTTGTTCCAATATCGCTGGAGGTAATTCCACCTTTGGCAATAAGATACTTAGGACGAATGGTGAGACGCTGGACAATACTTGTCACAGCATCACTAATCTGTACAGAGAGCTTTAATTCTTCCTCTTGGCGATCATCCCCAAGATCAAGCCGTTCTCTTCTTGTATAAACAGCTACAGATTGACCTGCTGCCAACAGTGCTTCAGTTTGCTGAATGACACGGTCAATTTCTTCGCGAAAGGCATCAGGCTCTAATACGAGGTGGGTATTAAATTCAATAAAAGCTATCTCTTTATCTTGTTGCAGCGCTTTTAATTGTTCTGTTGTTTTTTTCACATGAGAACCGATCATAATGAGACCACCATGCGGGCTTTCTTCTTGGATCAAGGCATCTCTTGTTAATAAGGCTTGATCCCCTATACCGCCAAGTACTTTTGTGAGCGCCGCCGCACTTCTGAACATCAGCTGCTGTCCTGCTTGAATGGCTTCAATGAGAGCGGTGACAAAGACTTTGACATCATCATAGTCCACCGCGTTTACAACCACCTTTTTGAAATCCTTGACACTCATGAGCTGCTGTTTGATTTGATCAATGCGTAAAGCCCGCAGATCAGCTAACGAAATGTAGGTAGTGTTCTTTTTTGTGAACATTCCTTCTGACTTTTCTTCAATCCATTCTCCAAGATGAGAAGATTGAAAGCCGAATGTACGGTCTCTTGCAAATTCTGTGTCACCAGCAGGAATTAATTCGTGTCCTTCCTGTACGTAATGAATATTGTCGATCGTAAAGCGTCCACCTTCTTGGAAAAAAGGAAGAAGGATTTCACCATCGAACTGGCGGGAGCTTTGCTGTTCAATGGTCGTTTTGAGTACTTCAGTTTCAAGCGGAAAGTGTCCGCGAAGAGTAGAATCCCCTCGGCTGACAATGACGAAGTCCTGATTAAGACGTTCAGCCACCTTTACAATGGTTGCTGCGATTGTTTTGTGCGCAGCGGCAGTTTCTTTCTCAGTCATACTGCGTGAATTGGTCAAAATAAAGAACATGCGGCTGTCTTCAAGAAAACCAGCCTCAATGCTTTCTTCTGACCAATCGGTGAAAACAGAGATGCCATGTACGGTTTGAATCCCTGTTGGATCATCGTCTAATACAATGACTTTATGCTCAAAGCTGCTCAGTGCTTGTTCGTATGCTGATTGAATGGCCTTTGAATCTGCTTTCGGAATGGCATTTAGTATGTCAGTGCTTTGCTTCATGACCATCTCATCCTTTCTTTACTTCGACATGAGCCATTTTTTCGTAATATTGAACGATGCCTCCATGATCAAGCCCGGATTTCCCGTCCGCTTTGAGGGCGTGGAAGATTTCAAGCAGCTGACTAGAAAGCGGGAGAGGAACACCGATATCATGAGCCGTTTCCATGACGTTGGTTAAATCCTTCAAGTTGATGTCGATGCGTCCGCCAGGTTCAAAATTTCGTTCTAAGATGAGAGGGACCTTTGCATCGAGAACAGCGCTCCCTGCCAGTCCGCCGCGGATGGCTTCATACATCTTATCAATGGCAATGCCTGATTTAGCAGCTAGAACGAGCGCCTCGGACATGGCCGCAATATTTAAGTTGACGATGATTTGATTGGCAAGCTTCGCTGTTGTCCCGCTGCCATTTGCCCCAACTAATACGACTTCAGTGCCCATTGCAAGCAGGACATCCTTTACTTTCTCAAAGATGGATTCTTCGCCGCCAGCCATGATGGCAAGTGTTCCGTCTATTGCCTTCGGTTCTCCGCCGCTGACAGGTGCATCGATAAATTCCACCTGATGCTGTTTGGCAAAAGCAGCTAAAGCCCTGGAGGTGACAGGAGAAATTGAGCTCATATCTACGATGACAGTGCCAGGTGCAGCTGTCGTTAAAATGCCTTGATCACCTGAAACGACTGCCTCTACATGCTCTCCTTTAGGAAGCATTGTGATGATGATATCGCTTTCAGAAGCTGCCTCAGCTGCTGAAACAGCACCTTTTGCTCCGGCTTCTTGTAACGATCGAATCGCTTCCTCATTTAGGTCAAAAACCGTCAAAGTATGACCGGCTTTTAATAGATTGAGTGCCATAGGTTTTCCCATAATACCTAGTCCAATGAATCCAATCTTCTTTGTCACGTTGTCTGCCTCCTATATAGAAAACCCTTACAAAAAGCGCTTTCTTTTCTTATTGTTAGTATATATACTATCAATTAAATTTAATAGTAGGAAATAAACTATTGTTCATTTAATGTACATGACGTGATAGGAACGTGTCAACGGAAAATATGATAAAAGTCACAAAAAAAGACCGGAATCAACTCCGGTCTTTTGCGTTTATGTTTTATTTTTAGCTACAGCTAATCGAGATCGTTTCACGTTTTCAATGGCATTTGATCCTAGCTCTAAAACAGCGGCGACGTATAGTACATCAATGATCACAAGCTGGTTGATACGGGAGATCATGGAGTCCGATCGATAGGTTGTCTCTCTGGAAGAACTAAGCAGATGAAAGTCAGACTGCTTTGCGAGCTCAGATTTCGGATAGCTGGTGATAGAAGCAACCTTTGCCCCTTTTTCTTTTGCAAACTGTACGGCGTCAAGAATTTCTCTGCTCTCTCCTGAATGGGAGATTGCGACGATAAAATCGTGTTCCATGGCGTGTGTTGCAATCATATTCATCATATGCGGATCACTGCATAGGCTCACTTCAAAACCAAGCTGCAGGAACTTATGATAAGCATCTCCAGCAATAAAGCTGGACGCACCTGCTCCAAAAAAGACGGTTTTATGTGCCTGTTTCATGTGTTCAATGAATTGCGTGACGGCATGATCCTCTAGAATATGCTTCATATCTTGAATAGAGTTTGTTGTTAACTCTATGACCTTATGTTTAATGTCAGCGACACTATCGGTTGCCTCGATCTCGCCGTATATGGATTGAGGGGTATTGGTCGCAATATCCTGTGCAACATGGACACGAAACACTTGATACGATTCATAGCCAATTTTCCTTAGAAACCGAAAGATCGTCGTTTCACTTGTGCTGCATTCAGCAGCGAGTGCACTTATAGAATGAAGCACAACTTTCTGAGGATTTTGTAAAATGTAATTGGCAATCTTTTTCTGGGTTGGGGACAAACTATGAAACGTCGTCCGAATGTGACTAAAAATATTCTCTTCTATGATAAACACCACACTTCATCTAGCATTCTACATTAAGCATACAGGAACTTATGAAAACGGTAAACAAACCCGGTGTGGAAAAATAAAGAATAATATGGAAAAAATACTTCTTTTGGTTCTTTTGTCATGGTATACTCATTTGGTAATAAACAAAAATGGGGGTTTTTACTATGACAATGAAAAAAGGTCTAACGATCAGCCTGCTTATTTTCTCACTGATTGTTTCCTTGTTTGCGCCAGTTGGATCTGCGGATGCCAAACAAGCAAAAAAAGCAAAAGTAAGCACACACTATTATAAAAAGAAAAAAACGTTCAAATATGCACAGGTGAAAAACCTAAGCAAGACGCATATGAAAACCATCAATCGTGATTTAAAAGAAGATATCGCTTTCTCTTATTCTACGTACTTGTTTTTAAAGGACGAAGCGAAAAAGGAAGGCTACGGGAAGGTCACGTATGAGAGAACGTATAAAACGAAATTTAACAATGGTAAGAAACTGAGTATCTTAAACTATGATTACATGTATAACGGTGGAGCGCACGGAGACACAATGGTTTCCAGCATGAACTATGTGTTAACAAAGAAAAAAACAAAGCAGCTGTTCTTGACAGACGTTGTGAAAACAAAG
This sequence comes from Bacillus sp. FSL K6-1006, assembly GCF_038593175.1. NCBI lineage: Bacteria > Bacillati > Bacillota > Bacilli > Caryophanales > Bacillaceae > Bacillus > Bacillus sp. FSL K6-1006. The sequence continues at coordinate 3,574,571 of NZ_CP151970.1, read as the reverse complement.
AAAAAGCGTACGAAAGTAAGAGATTATATTTATAACTACACAAAGAAACATAAAAGCAAATTCTACGCGAACTTGAAAAAAAGCGACATTGAAATCAACTACAACACGCAGTATTACTTCACGAAAAAGGGAATTGCTGTTGTCTTCCAGCCATATGAAATTTCACCTTATTATGTTGGAATTCCTATGATTCAAGTGCCTGCGAAGGTATATAAATAAAAAGAAAAACGACCACTGAATCTGGTCGTTTTTTGCTGTTTATGCAAACAAAAAAGAGCCCCTCATGAGGCTCTTTTATTTGGATTTATACTTGTTTAGGTGCATCGTTTAGTGGGTGACGGCGTTTTCCGTTGTAGTGGCGGCGCATACGAAAGATTTCAAACTCCGAAAGCTCTGCGCTTTTTCTTTTTTGGGTGCGGTTATCTTTTTTGAAAGAGAATAGTAAGTAGCAGCAAAGTGAAGCGATAATCAATAAAATCATCATATGACATTCCTCCAATTCATCCTATTCTTTAAGTGTAGACAGGGTGAGTGATGTTTATAACTGAAAATAAGCAGCAGAATCGGTTTAGTTCTTAAGGTTCATTCGATCTGCTATTTTAGGTCTAAAATACTGGTTGTTTTTAACTATTATATTTCCAGTTATTTCACTCGTCAAGAAGAATTTTTTCTGGGGTTGTCTCTATTAGTACGAATAAGTGTCATAAAAGTTTCAGAAAATTGTAAACTTTTATTAAAAAACCGTTCCCGAACAGGAACGGTTTTAAACATGTCTATGCTTTTTCTTCAAATAAACGGGCAATTTCAACGATAACTTCAGTTGCTTTCACCATGTTTTCAACGGAAATAAATTCATATTTACCGTGGAAGTTTTCCCCTCCAGTAAAGATGTTTGGCGTTGGAAGACCTTTATATGAAAGCTGGGAGCCGTCTGTGCCGCCGCGGATTGGTTCAATGACCGGTGTTACTGAGCGGTTTTCCATGGCTTCATGAGCAATGTCCACAATATGTTTCACCGGCTCAATTTTTTCTCTCATATTATAATATTGATCCTGAATGCTGAGGGTGATGCTGTTTTCTCCGTATGTGGCTTTTAAGTCATTAGCTATTTTTTCAAACAGGGCCTTGCGATTGTTGAATTTCTCTTTATCAAAATCACGGATAATATATTGCAGCTCAGCCTCTTCTACTTCCCCTACAAATTTCGTCAGGTGGAAAAAGCCTTCGTAGCCTTCTGTATACTCCGGAGATTCGTCAGAAGGAAGTTTGTTGTGAAAAAGCATCCCAATTTTCGCAGCGCTGACCATTTTGTCCTTTGCTGTCCCTGGGTGGACATTGTTTCCTTTAATGGATACTTTCGCGCCCGCTGCGTTGAAGCTTTCATATTGCAGCTCGCCAAGCGGTCCGCCGTCAATTGTGTACGCATAGGAAGCGCCAAAGGCATCAACATCAAACTTGTGCGGCCCTCTGCCAATCTCTTCATCTGGCGTAAAAGCGACACGGATTTTTCCATGCTTGATGTCTGGGTGTTCGATGAGGTAATGCATAGCGGTCATAATTTCTGCGATACCAGCTTTGTTATCTGCACCAAGCAGGGTTGTGCCATCTGTAGTGATCAGTGTATGTCCTTGGTACTTTTGTAAATTTGGAAACTGTTGTGGAGATAAAACGATATGTAGATCTTCATTTAAGGTAATGTCGCCGCCTTGATAGTTCTCATGAAGCTGCGGTTTTACATTTTTGCCGGTGAAGTCAGTGGCTGTGTCAATATGAGCCAGAAAGCCAATGGTCGGCACATCTTTGTCTGTGTTAGAAGGGATTGTTCCCATGACATAGCCGTTTTCATCCATTGTTACTTCTTGAATCCCAATGGATTTCATTTCTTCAACAAGCTGTCTCGCCAGATTCAATTGTCCTTCAGTAGATGGGCAGCTTTCCTTTTCTGCATCCGACTGCGTATCTACCTTCACATAACTTGTGAAACGCTGAATCATTTCCTCTTTCATCTATACGTCACTCCTTTTGTAGAATACGTCCATTTTATCACGTCTTGAATGCGCTTCATAACAAGAAAGGTTTTCTCTGGCAATTAGAGAGGAAAAAGGCCTACTTTCATTAGGTAATGTGCTGAATGGTTCTTTAGGGTGATTTTTTTGGGTGTCTTTTTATTTATAATGAGGACATATAAAATCATCCATTTGTACGTTAAATTGGGAGAAAGGGGTGCGAAAGTTGGATTCTAGTCAAACGCTGGCACTCGCTCAAAAGTTTCAGGAAGCGGCTGATGAGATTCGGCAGTCCAAGCAGCTGCTGGAAAATCGGCTGAAGGCAGTAGGAACAGGCTGGCAGGGAGAAGCAAGGGATAAATTTGATCAAAGCTTTGAAGAAACAACGGCACGCTACGATCAATTTGAAAAAGATTTGCTTGAAACAAGTCAGGAACTGCGGGATGCAGCGGTCAAAATTGAGGAGCGTAAAGCTGAAATTGCCAGAATGGAAGAGCTTGAGCGAAAGAGACGAGAAGAACGGAGAGAAAGAAACCGAGAAGGGAGATGATGTGATGGCACGTGACATTGTGGTTGATCCAGATCAGCTGACTGGGCTGGCGAATGATTTTGTAGGCGAGCTGTCAGCCATTGAAACGAAGCACCGCGATTTACATAGTGAACTGGACGGGCTGATTTTAGGCTGCGATCCTCGGTATAGAAGCTGTTTTTCTGGTGTCGGGGATGCATGGGGAGCAGGACAGGCATTAATCAGCAAATTGAGCAGTGATGATATTGCCATTCGTCATGCAACGGATAAAATGGTCGAAGCAGATGATATATTGCGGAAATTGTACAGTATTTATGATCAATATGGTACACTCACGAGCTTAGCTGGTATCGTGATGATGCAGGCGAAATATTACGGGCTTGGAATGACGACTTTCATTAAAGAGAATGGCCGATATGCAGCGCAGCATTCAAAGCTGCTGCTTGATCTGACCAGCCGGGTAGAAGGAACGAGATTTGACCGGTTAGCAAGGATTTGGCTGAGTAAAAAAGAATTATTAAAACGATCGAACTGGCCGATGGCTGACTTGGTTCATAAGAAATTCACAAAATTTTATCCTGACGATACAGTTGCGTTCACAAACAGTGTTCGTGATTTTACAAAAGGAAGTATTAATTGGAAGGACACGGCTGCGATTAAGTCTGTTCTGAAAAATGGTGCAAGATTTGCGAAAGGAAATGCCATCATTGCAACAGTTGTCACTGGTGCAACTGAGACGGTTGGCTGTGGATTGAAAATTGCCGAGAACTATGCAGAATTCGGCGATCAGCCAGAAGTTCTTAAGCGTGAAAATGCAAAGGCTGTTGGAAATGCAGTGAACAATACGGTCTTTATCGCTGGCGGTTCTGTCGCAGGTGCCGTTGTCGGCGGTGCTCTTGGCAGCTTTGCAGGTCCGATTGGAACCGTGGTTGGCGGAGCCATTGGTTCAGCAGTAGGTGGATTTATTGGAGAAAAAGTCGCCAAGCTGACATCCGGTTTTGCTGAACAGATGGCAGTGAAATTAAAGGACCCGATTCATGCAGTCGTGGATAAAGGGAAAAAAGCATTCGAACTGGCGGGTCAAGGTGTGAAAGCAGTGAATGATACCATTGATCAGGCAAATCAGGTAATACATAAAGGGATAGAAAAAACAAAAGAAACCGCAGATTCGCTCATAAAGGGTGCAGGCGATTTCTTTAAGGGTGCATTTTCTTTTGGATAAGGAGAGATCAAGTTGGATCAGCTAAGTCTAAGTATTGAGGAACTCATCTTTAGTTTTTACAGTGAAGGCTATTTTGAACAAGGTATGTCCTTAAAGGAGGCTTATTATCCTGAAGTAGAGGACGAGCGCTTGGGGTTTTTATTTGAAATTGCGTGCCGCTCTTTGCTCGCAAAAGGTGTACTGGAATTTCGAAACAGACAATACCGTTATAAAACGGAATACCGTCATTTCATCCAGGCGATGAATGATGCCTCCCACACGATCAAGGCGTCTAGATTTGGAGATTTAGATGAAGAAGTCAGCACCTCTTTTCACACAACACAAGCGGGTGTATATGCGCATCATACGCTTTATGATCAACAAGTACATCAGATTCGCAAACTGGATGGCGATCAGCAGGCAGAGGAGCAAGTGACAGCCTTTTTCAACATACAGATGAATGATCACCCTGAACCTGTCATCAGCCTGCAGGCAGAGGAATTTGAAATGCTGTTAGAGCAAGCAAGTGAAGCGAAAAATGAGTGGCCATCCTTCCTGAATAAAGCAGAGAATCAAGAGCTCGTGAAGGCATTTGTTTCTGATATACAGACGAGAAAAGGAAAGATGGACTCCCTCATGAAGGTCGTCTATGACAAAAATAATACGCCTGATGTGGAGTCCATGCTATTTGTGATTCCAGGTGAGAACCAATCGTGGCTTGTATCAGGAATAAAAGAAAATCAATTTCGCATTGAGACGGCTCATCGAGACGGGTTACGTTCTATATTCTAATGGAGAAAAGGAGAATGACACTTGAATCCAAGTGAAGTAATAGAAGTAAGGAGCAGACCTTTTTTAAGAGTATGGGCATTCTTAGCAACGGGCGGCTTCGGTATCATCGGTATTTGGTTATTTTCAGAAGCTCTTACATTTGAATCGAACTATACATTGTTTTTATTTTTAGGCGGACTATTAGGTATTGTCTATGGCTGGATCTCCTTTTTGATGATTTTGCCTGCTTTTACGAAGAGAGGAAATGTGATTTTTCGCATTCAGCGCGGAGAGAATGGCGCTGTGCTGCATCGGGAGCGAACGATTCCTTTTCAAGATATTCAATCAATCGACATGCGCAGGCATCGTTACAGTATAAGAGGATTTCTTTTCATGGATGTGCTCATTCGGAAAGTAGATGGGAAATTGATCAAAATTCCGGCGTACAGCATTTTAGATGAAGAAGTATTTGAGCAGACCGTCAAACAGGAGATCTATCCATATTTACATCAGACAGCCCAAGAAAATTGGAGACAGCAGCATGGCCAAGGAGAAGAAAAGACCGACTAAGTTGTTTTTGTCAGAATTCCATAGGATGAGACGCCACTTTTTCGAAGAAATCGTGTATGATGTCAGTAAAGACTGAACACTCGAAAGAGGTGATGAGAGATGGATAAAGAGATGGTAATCGACCTCGTCACAGAACAAATGGCACGGATTCGAAAAGAAAAGGATTATACGCAGGATCGTATGGCGGAGGTACTTGGTCTATCGAAACGGCATCTACAGCAGGTTGAAAAAAACAAGCTGCGTCTCAACTGGACGCAATTCGCGGCCGTATGTGCATTATTCAGAGATAGTGACATTTTAAAAGGCACCCTGGGGGATGACCCGCTCGAGATTTTGGAAGTTGTGGCACATGATGAATTACATCTATCAGTAGAGCGTACGATTGGCGGCAAGGTTTGGTGGAGGACGTCTGTCAAAAAAGGCACGTTTCGCCTTCAGCAAAATGTACTTAGTCAGCATTACCGCATCTTAGATGAGGAGAACTATCGCTATTATAGTTCGTTTAATAAAGAAGAAGCGAAGCGGCGGCTAGAGGAATTAAGCCAGCTGTCTTCTCCATATTGAGATTGCAAAAGGAAAGAGAGGCATCTGTTTATAAGGTGCCTCTCTTTTCTGTGTTTATACTTTTAGAGTGTTTTTCGCCCGAATAAAGGCAACAAGCTGTTTGATTTCTTCTTCATTTAGGGGAACGCCGTCTACATAAATGGTTCCTTCTTTTGCTTCCGTCAGTTCAATTTTGATATCAGAGATTTTGCGTTGTATCTCTGGCTCGTCCGTTCTACCAAGTAAAAAATCAATGGACGTATCATACAAATCAGCCAGCAGCTTCACTGCTTCAAGCGAAGGTCGTCGGTACCCAGATTCGTAACCGGCATAGGTGCTTTTGGCGATACCTAGGCGATCTGCCGTATGCTGGAGAGACCATTTTTTCTTTTTTCTAAGGGTGGTTAAACGATCGAGTATCATACATGAACGCTCCTTTATTTACAACAACAGTATATCATATTTTGACATAGAATGTACGCGTTATGCGTAACAATTTCTTGATTAATTCGCGTTATGTGACTATAATGGCAATGAAGGTACGCGTAAAGCGTATATTATAGAATAGCACAAGCTAGCTTATAATATGTGTGACAAACGAAGTAATTTTACGAAAGAGGTGGACCTGTTGAAGAAATTATTGCTTTTAACGACTGGTGGGACGATTGCATCTGTAGAGAGTGAAAATGGTTTAGCTCCAGGTGTTAAAGCTGAGGATCTTTTGAGCTATTTAAACGAAATTAATGCAGAATATACAATGGACACAAAGTCCCTAATGAGTATAGATAGTACAAATATGCAGCCTGAATACTGGGTTGATATCGCAACAGCCATTTATGAGAATTATGATCAGTATGATGGGTTTGTCGTTACTCACGGAACCGATACAATGGCCTATACATCAGCAGCGCTGTCTTATATGCTGCAAAATCCTGATAAGCCGATCGTGATTACAGGTTCACAAATTCCGATTACTTTTAAGAAAACAGATGCGAAGAAAAACATCACAGATGCGATTCGCTTTGCATGTGACGGTGTTGGCGGCGTGTATGTCGTGTTTGATGGCAGGGTCATCCAAGGAACACGTGCGATCAAACTAAGAACGAAAAGCTACGATGCATTTGAAAGCATTAACTACCCATATATTGCATCAATTGAAAACCATCAAATTGAATACAATAGCAAAGTAAAAAGAACACCAATGAAACCGCTTAAATTAGATGCATCTTTGAACACAGATGTGTGTCTGTTAAAATTGCACCCAGGCCTGAAGCCCGAGTTTTTAGATGCAGTCAAAAGCATGTACAAAGGGGTTGTCATTGAAAGCTACGGCAGCGGCGGAATTCCTTTCGAAGGAAGAAACCTTTTAGAAAAGATTAACGAATTGCTGGAAGAAGGCATTTCTGTTGTCATCACCACTCAGTGTCTTGAAGAAGGAGAAGACATGAGTGTGTATGAGGTAGGACGCAAGATCAATCAAGAATTGGTGGCACGTTCAAGAAATATGAATACAGAAGCTATCGTGCCGAAACTGATGTGGGCACTAGGCAAAACAACAGATCCAAGAGAAGTCAAAAAGATTATGGAAACGCCAATCGCAGAAGATTTAGTGATTTAACTATTCTATAGAAAGCAGGTCATAAGAGATGGTTCAAGCAACTTATCGCTATGAGAAGGATTTTCTTGGTGAAAAAGAAATTCCAGCAGACGTGTATTATGGGGTTCAAACCCTTCGTGCAAAAGAGAATTTCCCGATTACAGGATATCGGATGCACGAGGAACTAATCAGAGCCTTTGCCATCGTGAAAAAAGCAGCAGCTCAAGCCAATATGGAAGTTGGACGTTTATATGAGGGAATTGGAAATGCCATCGTTCAAGCGTCTGATGAAGTCATTGAAGGCAAGCTGCACGAGTACTTTATTGTCGACCCAATTCAAGGCGGCGCAGGAACGTCCATGAATATGAATGCCAATGAAGTGATTGGAAACAGAGCACTAGAAATCATGGGACATCAAAAGGGAGAATACATCCATTTAAGCCCAAACACACATGTGAACATGTCGCAATCAACGAATGATTCATTCCCAACGGCGATCCACATTGCTGTGCTCAAGCAGTTAGATATTCTGCTTGAAACGATGCAAGTCATGCAGGACGTCTTTCAAAAGAAAGCGAAAGAATTCGATCATGTGATCAAAATGGGACGTACGCACCTTCAGGATGCTGTTCCAATCCGTTTGGGACAGGAATTTGAAGCTTACAGCCGCGTGCTGAGCCGTGATATTAAGCGGATCAACCAATCAAAACAGCATTTATATGAAGTCAATATGGGTGCAACAGCAGTTGGGACAGGCTTAAACGCAGATCCTCGTTATATTGAAATCGTGGTGAAGAAGCTCGCTGATATATCTGGTCTTCCTCTTGTAGGCGCAGAGCATCTCGTGGATGCAACGCAAAATACAGATGCTTACACAGAAGTATCCGCCGCTTTAAAAGTATGTATGATGAACATGTCTAAGATTGCCAATGACCTTCGCTTAATGGCATCTGGTCCGCGCGCAGGTCTTGCTGAAATCGCATTGCCAGCCCGCCAGCCTGGATCATCTATCATGCCTGGGAAAGTCAATCCAGTCATGGCAGAGCTCATTAACCAAATCGCATTCCAAGTCATTGGGAACGACCACACGATCTGTCTTGCTTCTGAAGCAGGCCAGCTTGAGTTAAATGTGATGGAACCTGTTCTGGTCTTTAACTTGCTTCAATCTATTAGTATAATGAATAACGGATTCCGCTCATTCACAGATCATTGCTTAGCGGACATTGAAGCAAATGAAATACGTTTGAAAGAATATGTAGAAAAAAGTGCAGGCGTGATCACTGCTGTGAACCCTCACTTAGGCTATGAAGCAGCCGCTAGAATTGCAAGAGAAGCCATTTTAACAGGACAATCGATCAGAGATCTTTGCTTGCAGTACGATGTTTTAACGGAAGAAGAACTTGATATTATCTTAAATCCATTCGAGATGACAAAGCCTGGCATTGCAGGTGCAGAGCTCCTAGAGCGATAATAATATCAAAAATTTTATTTTATTAATATGTGGAATTGCCTGTGAAAAAGAGAAAAACAGGCAATTCACTTTCTTTCGAATTGACACACTTTTTTCACAATATTTTGAAAACGCTTAACGAACGCACAAAGGGAGGAAACACAATGAAATCACCACGTCTACCATCTATTTTAGAAGTCGTAGCTGTACTTGGCTTGTTTTTAGCGATTGTTTTATCTTTTACTCTTTACTTCAAATTAGATATTCAGTTAGCATTGTTTATCTCATGGTTTATGGTTATTGCTTTAGGTATTCGATTGGGGCATTCATACAAAGATCTTCAAAACGCCATTACAAAAGGGATATCGAATGGTCTAGAGGCTGTTTTGATTTTAATTGCTGTAGGTGCACTTGTTGGAACATGGATTGCCGGCGGAGTGGTACCCACATTAATTTATTATGGACTGGAATTTATTCATCCTAATATTTTCTTACTAGCTACACTGATTATCTGTTCCATTATGTCTGTTGCTACAGGAACATCATGGGGGACAGTTGGAACCGCAGGTATTGCCATGATAGCGATTGGTGAAGGTTTGGGAATTCCATTACCTATCGTGGCTGGTGCTGTTTTATCTGGAGCTTATTTTGGCGATAAGTTATCTCCTTTATCTGATAGTACTGTGCTTGCTTCCTCACTTTCAAAAGTGGACGTGCTCGCACATGTTAGAGCAATGATGGTCTTATCCATACCTGCATTTGTCATAACTGCTATTATGTTTACAATTACCGGGTTTATGTATGGCGGAAAAAATATTGATCAAGGAAAAGTAGAGTTTTTGAAACAAGCACTGCAAGATACATTCACGATTAATATTTGGATGATCATTCCGGCGCTTATTGTTGTGCTATTACTTGTCTTGAAAAAGCCTTCAATGCCTGTTATTGCGATTGGTGCGCTTCTTGGCGCAGTTTGGGCAATGGCATTCCAAGGAATGAATCCAGCCGATGCACTTGGTACAGCTTATAATGGTTTCTCTATTAATTCAGATGTAGAATTCTTAAATACATTGTTAAACCGCGGTGGTATCGTTAATATGTTAGGGTCTCTAGTGGTGATTATCCTGGGACTTGGCTTCGGTGGAGTACTTGAATATTTAGGCGTATTAAAAGTTATCGTCGCGACATTTGAGAAAAAATTACATAATGCAGGGAATGTAACGCTGTCTACACTCGTTGTTGCGTTCTTCGCCAATATCTTTGGCTGTGCGATGTATGTATCGTTAATCCTTACACCAAAAATTATGGAAAAGAGCTACGATAAATTAAAGTTAGACAGACGAGTTTTATCCAGAAACTCTGAGGTCGGTGGTACGCTTACGTCTGGTATGGTTCCATGGTCAGATAACGGTATTTACATGGCAGGAATTCTTGGCGTATCGACATTCTCTTATTTACCATTTATGTGGTTGAGCTTTGTCGCCATTGGTCTTGCGATCATTTACGGATATACGGGTAAATTCATTTGGTACGTGAAAGATCAACAAGAAAGAGAAGAATCGGCCTCATAAGCCGTTTGCAAAAGCCGCTCCTGAACGGGGGCGGCTTTGTTTGTCCTAGGACTGTGAGACTATATGTGGCTTATAGCAAACGAACAGGAATTTAGACCTCCAATAAAAGAGGTCGAAAGGGGTGGTATAAAGCAGAATGAAAGCATATTTATCCCATAAAAAGGGCATAAATCCCTATTCAAACATGAGTCTTTGAACCTTATAATAACAATATTGGAAAAAGTGCTATTCACCTTACGCTCGTTTAGAGGGACTCTAAGCAGCGTTTTTATTTTTGGACAGGAGGAGGAACCCATATGAGCTTATCGGATATGCTGTCTGCCCTTAACGGTGGCATTTCAAATAAAAAAGCAGAAATTGAAGAGAAAATTGCTCGACTCAAAAAGGCGAAAAGCAAGGTTGAACGTGAACAAGATGCGGCAGAAACAGATTTAAAGCAAATCAAGCAGCCAAAGCTTGGGACCTCTTGGAAAGGTGAGCGAAGCCAGGATTTCAAAACAGACCGAAATGAAGCACATGATGCGCTGCAAACAATCGTGAACGATCAATACCCACGCTACGTGAGCCGCATCGAATTCAAAATCAGTACATTAGAAGCAGAACAAGCTGCGTTATCCTTTGCCAGTTCCTTAGCTGGAGACGCTGCACGTCTTGCTGAAAAAGGAGAAGACGCAGTAGAGGACGCAAAACGCTTGATCTCAAAAGCATGGAGCAGCTTGTAAGAGAGCGTCATGCTGAACAAATCTGGAGGAAATCACAATGGGACAAATTAAGTTAAACTACCAAACAGTCATGGATAAACTAGATGAAGTCTCCCAAGCCGTAGAAGCTTTAGCGATGAAAAAAGCAGCAGATAAAGCGGGTGAAAACAGCCTTGAATTTGTAACTAAGTGGACGGCACGTGAAAGAGAAGTGAGCGAAATGGTCTCAAGCTTTAAAGAAGCCTTAATTAAAAATGTTCAGGATACACGTTCTAACGTGAAAACATTAAAAGAACAAGACGAAGCGATTGCTGCAAAATAATCAGCACACTCGCTTTTATTTATAGGTACATTTAACGCGGTGTATAATTATAGTCTTAAAGACTCATATTAAATTAGGGGTGTAAGACCTTGTATTATTCCGTTTTTCTTCCAAACGCGTCACTAAAAGGACACCTTTTCCCTATTTAAGGCTGAGGCTTTTCGCCTTATACTATACTTAATGAAAGCAAAACGATAGAAATGTCAGGATTGGAAAAATCATGTGATTCGTTGGTTTCCAAAGGCGCTCACGCCATGCTTTCGTATGAGGTCAGATAGAGGTGGATGACATGAGTTTATCCGAGATGCTGTACCATCTGCATATGGGAATTGAGAACAAACGTGCAGAATTTGACGAAATGATCTCTCGGTTAAAGACAGCCAAAAGCAATATTCAAACAGAACAAGATCTTGCCCAGTCAGATATCAAAGAAATCAAGAAGCCTGCACTAGATTCGTCATGGAAAGGCAAGAGAGGGATCGACTTTCATCGCCATCGGAAAGACGCTTACAGCGTGATGCATGACATCGTCAACAATGAATATGAAAAATATATAACAGAGATTGATCAAAAAATCTTACACTTTGAATTGAAAAAAATGGAGCTGGCCGTAGCCAGTAATTTTGCAGGAAGAGCTCAGGACGTGATGGAAAAGGGCGAGGATTTTGCAAAGGATGTTAAACATTTGATTGAACGGGGCTGGAAAGCTCTTTAAAACCATAAATGAAACAGCCGACTCATAAAAGGGCGGCTGTTTTTTTGTTTAATCACATCCACCACCGCCGCTGTCACCTGAAACACTCCCACAGGAGGCATCAGAAGCGTGATGGGTATACGAATCAGTATAAGTGCTTGTCGTTGAGCTATGATGTGCAGAACGCTTAGCAGATACACGTTTATCCTTTGGTGTGAACAAGCTGGCAACGATGGCTCCTAAAGAAGCTAATATGATAATGACTACAAACATAAAAGTACCCATAATGCATCCCTCCTCTAGTTTCATATTCATACGAATGAGCCATATCAAGGTTCCCGATTTGAAAGAAATACTGGGCAAAGAGTTCTATTTTCGTTTATGATGATAGGCAAAAGTAAATGCCAAGGGAGGAGAGCCCATGCTAACTCTACGTCAGGAGGAGCTTTTGAAACGATTGATGCAAGCGGAGCAGGAACTGACAAGTGAAGAAATTGCCCGTGTGATCGGAGTCACATCACGAACTATTCGAACAGATATGAAAGCGCTTAAAAAGATCTTAGAAGAACATGGTGCCGCACTGCATATTAAACGCGGAGCAGGGTATACATTGAGCGTTGAAGATTATGGAGCATTTCGTACATTTTTGAAAACGTCACTGAGAGAAAGGAATGAGAAAAAGGAACCGTTCATTCCCAATCAGCCTGAGGACCGTGTGGCTTATCTATTGAAAAGGCTGCTTCTGTCAGAAGACTATATCAAATTAGAGGGGTTGGCAGAGGAATTATTTGTGAGTGAATCTACAGTGAAAAATGATTTGAAAGCTGTCAGGCACTTGTTTTCATTGCATGGACTTTCTATATCGCACCGGCCTAAATATGGACTGCGTCTGACAGGCGATGAAATGAAATTAAGATATTGTATGGCAGAGCATGTGTTTCAGCAGGAGCACGCGAACGCTGCACTGTTACCTGAAGAAACATATCAATTGATTCAGGACATCGTGCGTTCACGTACAAAAGCCACCGGACTTCATCTATCAGAAATCGGTTTAAGTAATTTAGTAACCCACATTGCTATCGCATGCAAACGAATTGAAGAAAAAAAGCTGGTCAAGATGCCAGAAGCGGAATTGAGAGAAATTCAAGTACAGCCAGTTTTTCAGGTAGCTCAACAAATGGCTGAAGATATTCGCCGCGTATTATCGATTGATTTTCCGCTATCAGAAATGGCGTACATCGCGATTCACTTAATGGGGGCAAAGATGATGGCATATGGAGAGGCTGGCCATACGCTATTTCATCTGCTGGACGAAGATCATTTTCGTTTCACTCACCAATTGCTTGCTTATGTAGAGGAGCACATGTCACTTGATATTCAGTTTGATAAGGAGCTGATCGTTGGTTTAAGTCTTCATTTGCGTTCAGCCATTCATCGTTTTAGATACGATATGAACATCCGAAATCCTTATTTACCAGACATTAAAAGGTATTATCCCATTGCGTTTGAGGCGGGTGTTTATATGGGGAGATGGCTGAAGGAAAAAGAGGGTGTTGAGATTCCTGAGGATGAAATCGGATATTTGGCACTTCATATTGGGGCTGCAATCGAGCGGACAAAATCACAGCATGTGAGAAAGACATGTCTTATTGTGTGTGCGACGGGTGTCGCCAGCAGTCAGCTTCTTCTTCATAAGCTCACGGCGGCTTTTAGCGGAAGGCTGGAGATCGCTGGAACTGCAAGTGTCGGGGAACTTCCTTCGTATGATTTGAGAAGCATTGATTTTATTATTAGTACCATTCCGCTTCAGAATACATTGCCGGTGCCAGTAATTGATGTACATACGATTCTAAGTGACGATGATATTGTACGGCTGAAACGATTTGTGAAGAATTCACAGGATACAGGAGTTTTGCGGTATGTGAGTCCGGCGCTGACATTTTTTCAGCAAGATCTCCAATCAAGGGAAGAGGTTCTTCAATTTTTCGTGAACGTGCTAAAGGAGCAGCATCGAATCCCAGACGAGTTTGAACAATTATTGCTAGAAAGAGAGCAGGTGTCACCCACATCTTTCGGTCATTTGGTTGCGATTCCTCATCCAATTAAGCCGGCAACAGATGATACATTTTGTGCGATCTGTACGTTGAAAAAGCCGGTGCTGTGGGGTGAAGATCGAGTACAAGTCGTATGCTTGTTAAGCATCCAGAAGACGTATCAAAAAGAATTACAGTCGCTTTATCAATTTCTTGTGCGGCTGACAGAACGGAAGGAAGTGGTGGAACAGCTCATCAAAGCCGCTTCATTTGAAGAACTGACAGCTGCGCTTCAAATATTGGAGCATCCAAATGAAAAAACGCGGCACCCATTTCCGCATCTGTGAGGAAAAAGATTAGATGTTAATGAAAGCGCTTTTAAAATAACATCAAAAAGGAGGATGATCACGAGTTTTTGCAAAGGGGGAGACGGATCATGAGCTTCAAGGAGAAAGCGGCAGATGTCATGGGGCATGTGGCTTATCGCATCACCAACCAGAAATATATTATGGCGATTAAACAGGCATTTGTGACACTGATGCCGATCATCATTACAGGAGCTTTTGCTGTACTGGTGGCGAATATGATCATGAGCCCGGAAACAGGGCTTGCTCATTTTGAGATATTCAGGTTTTTAGCAGAGCTTCAGCCTATTATGAAGGCAATCAATTATGCCACACTGAACTTTTTAACCATTGGGGCTGTGTTCCTCATTGGGATTGAGCTTGGGAAAATCAACGGTCACAAGTCTCTGTTCCCAGGATTGATGGCATTGATTTCATTTATATCTGTTATTCCAACGACACTTCTTCTTGAAGTCGATGGATCGATGCGTGAGGTTGTTGACGTGTTGGCAAGACAATTTTCTGATCCAAAAAGCTTATTTTTAGGGATGATCATTGCGATCGTATCTGTGGAGATTTTTTGTAAGCTGACCGAGGTGAAATGGCTGCAAATCAAGATGCCGGATTCGGTTCCGTCGAATGTGGCAACGTCTTTTTCGTCACTTTTCCCATCGATCATTACAATTACAATCATTAGCTCATTTGGCTTTGCATTTCACCGGTTGACAGGCATTTATCTGCATGAAGCAGTGTATAACGTGGTGCAGCGTCCGTTAGAAAGTGTTGTACAGGGGCTGCCTGGGATTTTAACGTTGATGTTTGTGGCGCAATTTTTCTGGGTGATCGGCATTCATGGCAACCAGATGATTAAGCCGATCCGGGAGCCGCTCTTATTAGGATCGATTGCAGTGAATATGACAGCATTTCAAGAGGGAAAAGAGATACCGAATATCATCACGATGCCGTTTTGGGATGTGTATATGAGCATCGGTGGTTCAGGTGTGACCATTGGTCTTTTGATTGCGATTTTTATTGCTGGGAGAAGGGAAGAGATGCGAAGCATTGCCAAGCTCTCATCTGGACCCGGACTGTTCAACATCAATGAACCCGTTATTTTTGGATTACCTGTGATGCTAAACCCTGTGATGGCGATCCCATTTATCGTCACGCCCCTTGTGACCGGTACGATTGGGTATATTGCGACGGCTACAGGATTCGCTGGAAAAGCGGTCGTGATGGTGCCATGGACGACACCACCGCTTGTGAATGCATGGCTGTCCACCGCTGGCAGTATGGGCGCTGTCATCACACAGCTTATCTGCATTGGAGTTGCTGTTTTCATCTATTTACCGTTTGTTCTATTGTCTAATCGCAAGCCAGAAGCAGCACCAGATTCAGAATAAACATTCAGACGAAGAAAAGGGAGGCGGCGACATGAACAGAATTGAGATTCCAAGTGATTTTATCCTAGGTGCTGCGGCTTCTGCTTGGCAGACCGAGGGATGGAAGGGAAAGCGGGCGCATCAGGACTCGTACATCGACTTATGGTATAAGGAAGGATATCACGTGTGGCACGAAGGCTATGGTCCTGCTGGTGCGACAAACTTTTACGAGCGCTACCCTGAAGATGTCGCCTTAATGAAAGAGATTGGGCTGACACATTACAGGACATCGATCAATTGGTCGAGGTTTCTCATAGATTACGAGAATGGGATAGTGGATGAGGCCTATGCTCGTTACATTGATGATCTGATCAATGAATTAATCGCATCAGGTGTAGAACCAATGTTTTGCTTAGAGCACTATGAACTTCCTGCTGTTTTGCTTGAGAAGTACGGCGGATGGTCATCAAAGCATGTTGTCGAGCTGTTTGTTCTCTATGCAGAAAAGGTGTTTGAACGCTACGGAGACCGAGTCAAGCATTGGTTTAGTTTTAATGAACCGATTGTTGTTCAGACACGTGTTTATCTAGATGCGATACGATATCCGTTTGAGCAAAATACGAAGAAATGGATGCAGTGGAACTATCATAAAGCGCTGGCAACAGCAAAAGTGGTGAAGCTGTTTCAGGAGATGGGCTTGAAGGAATCGGCAGGAGCCAAAATCGGCGTGATTCTCAATCCAGAAGTGACGTATGCAAGATCGTCTGCTCCCCATGACCAAAAAGCGGCACGTATGTATGACTTGTTTTTTAATCGAGTGTTCCTAGATCCTTCCATCAAAGGGGAGTATCCAGAGGAACTGATCGATGTGTTGAAAAAGCATGATATTCTTTTCGATTCCACAGAGGAAGAGCTTCAGATCATCAAGAATCATACGGTGGATGTTGTTGGGCTTAACTTGTACTATCCGCATCGTGTCAAGGCACCGAGTAAGGCTTGGAATGAAGGGACGCCTTTTCATCCATCCTATTATTACGATATGTTTGTGCTTCCAGGGAGAAAAATGAATCCTTTCAGAGGCTGGGAAATCTACCCGAACATTGTCTATGATATGGGGATGAGGATAAAAGAAGAATACGGAAATATTGAGTGGTTTGTGGCCGAAAATGGCATGGGTGTAGAAAAGGAAGAACGGTTTAAAACAGAAGACGGTATCATTGATGATCAATATCGCATTTCATTTATCAGCCAGCATTTGAAGCGGGCACTTCAAGCGAAAGCAGAAGGATCAAATTGCATAGGCTATATGCTTTGGGCATTTACAGACAATGTCTCACCGATGAATGCCTTTAAAAACCGCTACGGATTAGTCGAAATCCAGCTGGAGAATGAACGAAATCGTCAGCTGAAAGCATCTGCGTATTGGTACCAGACATTAATCAAAACAAGGGAACTGCAGGTTGAAACAGAAGTCATTTATCAATAGGAGTGATGAGAAATGAAACGAATCATTCTCGCTTGTGCAGCAGGAATGTCAACGTCTATTGTGGTGTCCAAAATGAAGGCTGCCGCAGAAGCTAAAGGGCTGGATTACTATATTTATGCTATACCTGAAGGAGCCATTGCAGATGAACTAGAAGAGCATGGAGAGGATGTACAGGCGATTTTACTTGGACCGCAAGTAAGCTTTATGAAAAAAGCAGCTGAAAAAACGGCGGCACCCTATCAAATACCTGTCGATGTCGTCAATGTAAGATTATACGGAACAGCAAACGGAGAAAAAATTCTAGAGCATGCACTGAAACTAGCAAATGAATCTTGAATAATTGGAGGAGAAGCAGATGACGGTATTAGAGGAAATGCAGGGAGCAGCCTTTCAAATCATTGCCCATGCAGGCGAGGCAAGAAGTCATTATGTAGAAGCGATTCGTCTAGCAAGAGCGGATGATTTTGAAAAAGCGCAGCAGTTGATCGAAAAAGGGGAGGAAGCGTTTCGAAGCATCCACAACCTGCATCTGTCGCTGATTCAAAAAGAAGCGGCAGGTGAACAGCTTCCTTTTTCTTTACTGCTCATACACGCAGAAGATCAAATGCTCACAACAGAGACCATTCATCTGCTCGCCATCGAAATGATCGAAATGTGTAAAAAAATGAATACCCTGTCAAAATAGTTGTCAATGAATAACCAATTTCTGTTATAATCATTCGGTAGATAAAGAGAAAGCAGGATTGGTGAATGAAGAAAACATGTATGCTGATGACGATTGGTCTTATGCTGCTGCTCATTTCGGGCTGTATGGGAATGAAGGAGCAGGCGGGAGGAAGCCAGCAAGTCATCAAAGAGGAAAAGGGTCGATTACAAACAAAAGACATTCAGCAGAAAAAAGAAACGGCAGTGATAGAGACAAAAAACTGGATCAAGCAAAAGGAGCCGGTCGAGCTTCCGATTTTGATGTATCATAGTATCTCAAGCGGCAACTCGTTACGTGTGCCAAAGAGCGAATTTGCAGCTCATATGAAATGGCTGAAGGACAACGACTATGTCACACTGTCGCCAGAAGAGGTGTACCGCGTTTTCACAACAAATTCGATGCCAAGTAAGAAGAGTGTCCTCATTACATTTGATGATGGATATACGGATAACTATACAAAGGCATTTCCGATTTTAAAGCAGTATGAATTGAAAGCAACGATTTTCATGATTGAGCAATCCATTGGCCGTCCAAATCACTTAACGGATGAGCAAATGGACGAGATGATGGCACATGGGATATCGATTGAGAGTCATACGATTCATCATTTAGAGCTCAATCGATTATCAAAGCAGCAGCAGGAAGAGGAGTTAAAAGGATCAAAGACATTCTTCGATCAGCGATTTTCTCAGCGTACGAGAATGGTCAGCTATCCTGTCGGGCGCTATAATGAAGAGACGTTGAAGCTGGCGAAGGAAGCCGGATATCAAATGGCTGTCACCACTGAACCAGGACATGCGAAGAAGGAACAAGGCATGATGTCATTGCACCGCGTCCGTATTTCACCGGGACTTTCACCAGAAAGCTTTGGCAGGCTGGTAGAAGGGAAGTAACGATCAATGTTTCACATGAAACATTTTTCGACAAGTTTCACCAAAATGAATCACCGCCCATACACCTTGACATGATATGTCTTGGTTTCAACTGTTATTACAAGACACTTAGATAGACAGAACTTTCATGACCGTGGGAGTTCTGTTTTTGAAAAAAATACTGCATTGTCATTCAAACCCTACATCGTATGAAACACCTCAAAGAAAGTCACCAAGTATCAAGCCCGCCAATGAAGTAACAAGTAAATTTTCTCAGCATCGCAAAAACTTAAGACACACTACATAGAAAAACCAATTGAGAAAAGAAAGGGAGAGGGGAATATGTCAAACTTTTTTGGAATCGACCATGTTCAACTAGCTGCCCCAAAAGGCAGTGAAGAGAAAGCTCGTTTGTTTTTTGGTGAAATTTTAGGGATGAAAGAAATACCTAAGCCTAGTAATTTAGCTAAACGCGGAGGTGTCTGGTTCCAATGCGGTCATCATCAGCTTCACATTGGCATTCAGGAACATTTTCAAGCTGCAAAGAAAGCTCATCCAGCTTTTCTTGTAAAGAGTCTATCGGAATTAAAAGAGGTATTATTGAAGCATCAGATTAGTATAAAAGAAGATGAGCCATTGGAGGGAGCCAATCGGTTTTATGTAGAAGATCCTTTTGGGAATCGAATTGAGTTTTTAGAGAGAAGAGACTAGAAGACAAAAATAAGGCTGTCGAGATTTTCTCGACAGCCTACTTGTTATTGATAAACGGGATAGCCCGTCATTTTGATATCTTTTCCGAGTGGTTCCACGGTGAGTTGATCCAGTTCAATGGCATCACTCATGAGGCGTATGCCTTCGCCTCCGAAAAAGGAAGGGGAAAGTCGTCCTCCAATGAGCTTAGGCGCCATATAGATGACGAGTTTATCTACAAGCTGCTGCTCTAAGAATGAGGCGTTAATCTGGCCGCCGCCTTCAATCATGAGAGAGGAGATATTTTTTTCTCCCAGCACTTGAAGCACTTCTTTCAGGGGCACCCGCGTGTCGCTGTCTGTCATGAAGACACGGACGCCAGCTTCTTCTAAAGCCGCTCGTTTTTCCTTATCGGCTTGCTTTGTTGTAAAGATCCATGTAGGTGCCATCTGATCCGTGACGATCTTTGCTGTCAGTGGTGTTGACAGCTTAGAGTCTAAGACAATTCGAATCGGATTATTCCCATTTGGAATCCGCGCAGTTAATGAAGGATCATCGTGAATGACGGTTTGAGCACCGACCAAAATCGCATCATTGATACTGCGGATATGGTGAGCATCACAACGGGATGTCTCAGATGTAATCCACTTGCTGTCAGACGTGGCAGAGGCGATTTTTCCATCTAAGGTAATGCCTGCTTTGAGCGTCACAAAAGGTGTTTTTTTCGTAATAAAGTGATTAAATACTTCATTCATCAGAATGGATTCCTGTTCAAGTACGCCTGTGATGACTTGTATGCCTGCGTCTTGTAAAATGGCAATCCCGCGGCCAGCGACAAGCGGATTCGGATCAAGTGCCGCCACGACAACAGTTTCGACGCCGGCTTTCACAAGCGCTTCCGCGCAAGGGCCTGTGCGGCCATGGTGGGAACAAGGCTCGAGGGTCACATAAATAGTGGCTCCTTTTGCTTTGTCTCCGGCCATGTTGAGTGCATGAATTTCAGCATGCGGTTCACCGGCTTTCATATGAGCACCGACTCCAACAATTTCATTCTCTCGCACAATCACAGCCCCGACGAGCGGGTTCGGAGATGTCTGACCTTTCATTGCCCGTGCATTATCAAGGGCTAGCTTCATATATCGCTCATGATGTGGCAATCGTACGCACCTCTTGCTCCGCCTTCATGTGACCTGAGCGGTTGATTTTTGTCTGCAAGTATTTTTCGTTAAATTCAGAGACATCTCCCCAAAGCGGAATGCGTCCAGAAAGAGATAAGCCTGCATGGCTGATCGCATCTGTCTTTTTCGGATTATTGGTAATGAGTCTGACTGGCTTTGTACGAAGTGTTTGAAGAACGGCAATGGCTTCTTCGTATTGACGTGTGTCATCTTCAAAACCAAGTGCTTCGTTCGCTTCTACTGTATCGTAGCCGTTTTCTTGAAGAATATAAGCCATGGCTTTACTGAAAAGACCAATGCCGCGGCCTTCATGATTGGCTAAGTAAAACAGGGCTCCTGCCCCATTGTCCTCGATCATTCGCATAGACTGCTTCAATTGGAATCCGCAGTCACAGCGCTTGCTTCCGAAAATATCGCCAGTGTGGCAAATGGAATGCATGCGGATAAGGGCTTCGTCAGCTTGCTCAAAATCCCCGTATACTAGAACGCTTGACTGCTGATGATCAGCAAGCTGGCGGGACGAGAGGCTTTCAATTAAAGCTTCATCTGACAATGGCTCTCTTCCATCGTCTTTTAACCATGAATACCAGTTGAACATGACGGTTCTGCCGTCTAAATTCACTGGCAGTTTAATGGGTCCAGTGATATATATATACCCGTCTTCTTGCTGTACTCGTTTGATTTTATCTTTTAATATGGCTGTTTTAAGCTCTGTGTGTTTGTCCATATTCTGCACCTTCTTTTTAGTCTGTTTCTTCAATCTGTAAACGAACGAGAACGCCAAATGGATCAACAAATTCGCTGCTTTTTCCTGTCGTGTTGACTTGAGTGCCTGCTTTTGTCAGGCGTTCGATGACGGATTGTCTGTCTGCTTCTTCTGGGAAAACCAGTGTATAGCTTCTAATTCCTGAAAAACGTGGATCAATGGCTCCTTTTCGTCCGCGTCCCCATGCATTAAATGCAAGGTGGTGGTGGTACACACCAGCAGCGATAAATAGGCTTGCTGGTGGAGCCATTCGGATATGAAAACCGAGCGTATTGACATAAAAGGAATCTGCTTCTTCTGGGTTGAGATGAAAATGCAAGTGTCCCATCACTGTGCCGGCAGGGAGTCCTTCCCATGTGGTATCAGCGGCTTCCTGCAGGAGTCCATCTCCATCAAGCGGCGCATTTCCGCCACCTTTCAGTTCTCCATGCTCACCTACCCAAATGTCCTCAGGACGGTCAGCATAAATTTCTACGCCAATGCCGTCAGGATCACTTAAATAAATGGCTTCACTGAAAAAGTGATCGCTTGCTCCAATTAAAGGATAGCCTTTTTTGATCACATGTGCCAGCCATGTGCCCAGGTTTTTTCTGGTAGGTAATAAAACAGCAAAGTGATAAAGTCCTGGCTCATGATCAGGCTTCTCTTTGAGCTGTGCATCTTCTTTTAACAAAAGAATCGGTTCCTTTGCATTGCTGCCAAGTGTCACCGTGGAATCTGTTTTTTCTAATATAGTAAATCCTAAAATGTCTGTATAAAAAGGTAAAGAACGATCAAAGCTGGACACATGTAATTCTGTCACACCCAACCTTAGCTGCTCAATTGTCTTCAAGCTCGGTCATCTCCTTCATGATATATGCATCGGCATGTTCAAATGTTTTTGAAAATCTATAAAAAATGAATACCTTGTTACTTTTAGTAACTAAACTATATAATAGTTAGTGACTTATTTCAAGTAATTAATTGTGTTATAATGAAAAAAAGAGAAAAAAGCAGGAGGGAGTAAGATATGGCTCAAGTAGATGGCTGCCCAATTACAGATGCCATGGAGATTCTAGGCAAGAAGTGGGTCATTCTCATCATCAATCAGCTTCTGACAGGGCCTAAGCGTTTTTGTCAGCTTGAAAATGAAATGAACATCAGCGGAAGATTACTATCAGAAAGGCTGAAGGATTTAGAAGCTGAGGGACTTGTTGAGAAAAAGGTATACCCCGACATTCCAGTGCGGATTGAATACGAATTAACAGTGCAAGGAAAGAAAACTGAACCGATTATTCGTGAAATGTATGCATGGTCTTTAGAGCGTAAAAACAGCAAAATAGAGGAACATGTTCCTTCTTAATCGATTTCGATCAGTGTGTCTGATCGAAATTTTTTTGTGTGATTTTCCAGAAAACTAAGACAATAGTATGAAAAATGATGTTGACAATCATTTCATGCATTATATAATATCAAGGAGAAGAGGGTTCTTTTCCCTGTAATGGAATGGAGGTTATGCCATGGTATTATGAATGGGACAGATTGCCTAAAACTCTTATCCATCATTTAGAAGCAGACATCTTTGACTTTAGGAAGCAAAGATTTATTTTTTCAACTCAATTGATAATGATTATCATAATCATCTATAAGTGTGTTCCAGCACTTATGAAGGTTATTTTTTTTATTGTCTATTGAGAATAATTATCAATATCATTTAGGAGGGCTCACATGAAAGTCATTCGTTCAACGTCACCCGTATTATTATTCCTTAGTTTTGTTCTATTATTTGCTCTAGCTCCTGTTAGTTCAGCTTCAGCAGCTGGCTTAGCAGATGGTCAATATTCAGCGCAATATGTGGTATGGAAAGCTGATAGCGATTCGACTTCAACAGCGAATACGTATTTCGAAAAACCAGCCAAGCTTGTCGTAAAGGATGGAAAAATCAAAGCGCAAGTCACGTTAACGAATAGCTCTTGGATTACAAGCATTAAAACGCTCGATCAAGGTGTCTATAAAGATGCGAAGGTGATCAATACAAATACAGCTGCGAATAAGAGAACAGTAGAATTCAATGTGAACAGCCTGACTGAGGCCGTACCAGCAAAAGTGAGTGTGACTGTACCGGCTATCGGATATACAGGCAATTACGACATTCGCCTCAAGTTTGATGCGGCATCTGTTCAATAGAAAGGGAGGAAATTCGCTTGATGAAAAAAAGAATGAGGCTGTCAGTCTTCATGGCGGTTTTTTTACTGGCACTTATGCTGCCTTTTTCAAACGCACAGGCTGCCGCATTAAAGGATGGTACATACTCCGTCAATTATACAGTGCTGAAAGCTGAAGGAAATGCGGTCTCAATGGCAAATGATTACTGGCTGAAGCCAGCAAAGGTGATAGTGAAAAATGGGAACCTGACAGTGCAAATGACGATTAAAAATAGCAGCTGGGTAACGGAATTTAAAGTACCGGGAAATGGCGGCTATGTCGATACAACTGTTCTCTCAACAAATAAAAAAGCCAATACAAGGCTCGTTCAGTTCCAAGCTCAAAGCTTGTCTAAACCAATCAAGTCAAAAATTCATGTCACTGTGAAATCTGCTGATTATGATCATGATTACACCATTCAGCTGAAATTCGATGAAAGCAGCATCAAGTCACTTTCGTCTAACAATGCAAATCAATCAGCGGGTGCAGCAGAAAGTCAGCAGCCATCAAAAGAATCAACGAACAAAGCTGATTCATCCACGAAGAAACAAGAAGAAAATCCTCAAACTGGTGATACAAGCCAGACAGGGTGGCTCCTTGTGCTTGTCTTATGTTCAGGCGGGTTTTTAGCAAGAAAGTGGATCATCAAGCATTAACGGAAGGAAGTGTCACCATTTGAAACGTCTTTTTCATCTAAAGGCAGCCATTCTGCTCGTTTTATTCAGTTTGTTGACTGCGTTTCAGATTCCTCAAGGAACAGCTCAAGCGGCATCATTCGTTGATGGTGAATACACAGTTGGATTCACCGTTTTAAAAAATGGCAGCACAGAAGCGTCCATGATGGATACTTATACAGAAAAGCCAGCTAAGCTGATTGTGGAAAATGGCAAGAAAACAGCCTATGTCACACTGAAGCAAAGCAAAGAAATAACAGATTTCAAGGTCGAACAAAATGGTGCTCTCGTTACCACTGAAACGGTCAGTGAGGACGAAACAGCCAATACACGTGTGATCAAATTTAATGTCGACGACTTATCAGCGAAATTAAACGGCTGGGTGAAAATTTACTGGGATTTAGGCGGCTTTATTTATGACGAAGCATATGACGTACAGCTTGCATTCGATCAAAGCAGCCTCACACTCGTTACGCCTGCAAAACCAGATGATAACGAAACAAAACCGGATGACCAAAACGGTACAAAGCCAGACGATAACGAAACAAAACCGGATGACCAAAACGGTACAAAGCCAGACGATAACGAAACAAAACCGGATGATCAAAATGGTACAAAGCCAGACGATCAACCGACAAAACCAGGTAATAACAATGGCACAAAACCAGATGATTCCGCGCAAAATCAATTAAAAGATGGCGTATATCGTATTAATTACAGTGTACTAAAAGGGGATACGGATGAGGCATCTCGAATGAGTGATTACTTCTCACATCCTGCATCCTTAACTGTCAAAAATGGAAAGCAAACCATTTCCTTTACGGTGAAGGACCATAAGTCTGTCGCTTCTTTGAAAACAGAGAAAGACGGTTCTTATCAAGAAGCCAAAACAGTCAGCAAGGATGAAGCAAAGAACACAAGAGTGGTTTCATTTGATGTAGATGATTTGAAAAAAGCGGTAAAAGGAAAAGTACACATTGTAGTAGCAGCCGCTAACTATGACCAAACCTACGATATTCGTTTTCAATTTGATTCAAAGAGTATCGCTCCAGTGAAGGACGGGCAGGTGGTAGAGGAAGAAACACCAGCTGCACCAGAAACACCAAAACCAAACACACCAACAACAGAAACAAATAACGGCGAAGCAAATCAAGAGACGGCTCAGCTAAAAGATGGTGTATACAAGCTTCCTTTCTCAATGAAGAAAGCAGACAAGGATGAGCTTTCTCGTATGAACGATTACGTTGTGAGTCCTGCGACACTGGTTGTAAAAAATGGCCGCCATTTCGTTTCATATACAGTGAAGAACAGCTCAGCGATCACGTCATTCCAAGTAGGAACAGGCGGAAAGTTTGAGGAGACACTTGTCGCGAAGACAGATCAAAAAGCAGATACACGCGTCATTCAATATGAAGCAAAAAGTTTAAGTGGAGCTCAGGCTGCACGCGTAAAAATTGATATTCCAGCTGCGAACTACCATGAGCAGTACGATGTCAAACTCGTCTATGACACAAAAGGAATCGCTCTCGGTGAGGGAAGCGGAATTTCAACGGTCATTGGAGACGATGAGAGTATCGGCTTTATCAAAAATCCAAATGATCACGATTCTCCAACGAATCAACTTGAGAATGCAGTACCTGAGGAAACGGGTGCGGAGCAGATGACATTTACGCCATCAGATGATCAAACCAAATCTGAGTCTGGACAGCTGAATCCGAAAACGGGAGATACCTCTCTTCTTTGGGTGTATATTCTTTTATTCGGCGGTTCGTTATTGGTACTCGTCAGAAAATATCAAACACGGACAAGATAGACTGTTTATTTTATGTGAGATGCGCCATTTATGCTGGCGCATCCACTCTCTTTTTTCGAAAGGAGGCTTCTATTTTTGAAGCATCGAATATTATGTACCTTGATCGCTGCCTTCAGTGTGTGCATGATCTTATCGGGCTGCTCACAGTCAGCTGAAAGCTCAGCAAAAGGCAAAAAAAGCGCTGAATCAAGTGAGCGCATTGTAGCAACGACTGTAGCTGCTGCGGAGATCATGGATGCTTTAGAGGTGGATCTTGTCGGGGTGCCAACAAGTCAAAAATCTTTGCCAGCTCGTTACAAAGGACTGCCGGAAGTCGGTAACCCAATGAGCCCGGACATGGAAATCATCCAATCACTTCAACCGACAGATGTCCTTTCTGTCACAACCCTTCAATATGATTTAGAGACACCCTTTCAGCAAGCAGGTGTCCCTGCCACATACCTAAATCTCGAGAGCATGGCTGACATGGAGAAGGCCATCACGAAGCTTGGAGATCAGTATGACAGAAAGAAGCAGGCTGAACGCATTGTGTCTGAGTTTGAGCAAAAAAAGAAAGACATTCAAGAGAGAACGAAAGGAAAACGCAAGCCGTCCGTTCTGATTTTGCTTGGTGTGCCAGGCAGTTATTTGGTGGCGACAGAGAATTCATATATTGGTGATCTTGTGCGTATCGCAGGAGGAAAGAATATTGTCAAAGGCGAGAAAATGGAGTATTTGGCATCCAATACGGAATATTTACAAAAAGCCAATCCAGATATCATTCTCCGGGCCGCACATGGGATGCCAGACGAAGTCGTCCAAATGTTTGATGAAGAATTCAAAACAAATGACATCTGGAAACATTTCAATGCGGTCAAACAAGACCGGGTGTATGACCTCGAAGAAAGCTTATTCGGGACAACAGGCAATTTAAAGGCAGCAGAAGCATTAGATGAATTGACTCGTATGTTGTATCCGTCATAAGCGGCGAATCTTAATGATAAAAGGACGTTCAAGATGAAAAAAACAGGGATTTTATTTCTGATAGTCAGTCTCTTACTGGTCTGCGTATTTATTTATTCAGCCATTACTGGGAGCATTCATGTCACCCCATTTGAATTATTAGAAGGGCTCATCACCGGTCAACATGCACAGGTAGAAATCATTAAAGATTTGAGAATTCCCCGCATGCTTATCGCGATGTTTACAGGGGCCGCCTTATCTGTCTCCGGTGTACTGCTGCAGTCGGTCATGAGGAATCCGTTAGCTGATGCCGGCGTCATTGGCATTTCATCAGGAGCCAGCTTCTTTTCATTAATGGCGATTACAGCGCTTCCTCAATTTTATTTCTACTCTCCTTTATTTTCGGTTTTAGGCGGGGCTATTGCGTGTTTCCTCGTGTACGTTCTGTCTTGGAAGGGTGGTTTAAGCCCGATCCGCATGATCTTGGTTGGGATCGCCATCAATGCCATGTTTACTGGGATGGCTGAAGCATTTGTGACCATTTGCAGCTATTTCAATATCACAATTAATCAGTCAGGGCAGTCGAATCTCACGATGAAAACGTGGGGAGATGTCCGTTTAATCGGTGTCTATGGTGTCGCCGGCCTTGTCGTTGCACTCTTCTTCAGCAGATGGTGCAACCTCCTGGCTCTTCAGGACAAGACAGCGAAAAATTTAGGATTGCGTGTGACCAGAATGCGCCTTTTGATTTCCATCACAGCCGTTTTACTTGCGGCGGTGACAGCTGCAGTAGCGGGCGTGATAGCCTTTGTCGGCTTGCTCATTCCGCACATTTCAAGAAGGCTTGTCGGCTCGGATCACCGGGTACTGATTCCATTTTCTGCGTTAAGCGGGGCTTTGCTTATTTTAACGGCTGATACGCTCGGCAGGACGCTTGTGGCGCCAAATGAGATTCCTGCTTCTACGATCATGGCCGTGATAGGCGGGCCGTTTCTGATCTTTTTATTAAGAAGGGGGGACCGTCTCCATGGACATTCGTGAGGTGTCATTCTCATATGATCAGCAGAAGGACATTGTTCAATCGGTCACAACACAGATTGAAAAGGGGAAAATCACAACCATTATCGGTCCAAATGGCTCGGGAAAATCCACACTGCTTTCCTTAATGGCGAATAATCATTGTCCAAATAAAGGGCAAATTCACTTAGACGGGCAAACGCTGAATACGTTCAAGCCAAAGGAGCTGGCAAAAAAGCTCGCTGTCGTCCATCAGCAAAATGAAGCGCCGCTTGATTTAACGATCGAACGGGTCGTGGCATTCGGCAGAACGCCGTACCAGACGATGCGCGGAGGAGACAAGGAAGAGGATGAGAGAGCCATAGAGTGGGCGCTGTCCAGTACAAAGCTAACGGACAAACGAAAGGTGCCGCTCGCCTCTCTGTCAGGTGGAGAGCGGCAGCGTGTATGGATTGCGATGGCGCTTGCGCAAAAAACACCAATCCTTTTCTTAGATGAACCGACAACTTATTTGGATATTTACTATCAATTTGACATTCTTGAGCTGATCCGTGAACTGAATGCCATGCATGGATTAACCATTGTCATGGTCCTGCACGACATGAATCAGGCTGTCCGCTACAGCGATATCATCATAGCGATGAAGGATGGACAGGTTATCAGTGAAGGACAGCCAAACGATGTGTTAACAGAGGAAAACGTGCGTCACATTTATGATGTGTCCGTCACGATTAGACAGGATGCAGAAACAGGGATGTATATCGTGCCTGTTGGTATATAAGCTGTGCAAAAAGCAGGTGAGACAGTGTGAAACGAGGAAAACGGCTCTGGCAGCGGATGCTGACGATTGTTTGTTTAGGCGTGTTTATTTATAGCGGTACAGCCATCGGCTTCGAACTTTTCGGTTATTATCAAAATCGCCAGGTGCTTGCAAAGGCCCAAACGATGTATGGACATCAAGAAGAAATGACTGAAAAACGGGAGCCGGGAAAGATCCGTTCGTCATTTGATGAGCTGCGGAAGGTGAATGAGGATATTGTCGGCTGGATCAATATGAAGGACACGATGATTCAGTATCCGATTGTTCAATCTCGGGATAATGCATTCTACTTAACTCGCAATTATTTAAAAAAAGACACCCGGGCAGGCAGTATCTTTATGGATTATCGTAATGATGTCCTGCATGAAAGCCCAAATACAGTCGTGTACGGCCATCGGATGAGGGATGGATCCATGTTCGCTGGACTCACAAACTATCTAAAAAAAGATTTCTTCCAAGAGCACCGGACATTTCATTACGATACGCTGTATCAAAGCTATGAAGCGGAGATTTTTGCTGTGTATGAAACGACGGTTGACTTCGACTATATTCAAACCGATTTTCAAGATCTTGGCGAATATGCGCACTACTTGCAAGCTGTACGGAAGAAATCAATCTATCAAACGAAGACAGACGTGTCCACAGATGACCTCATCCTCACCTTATCGACCTGTGATCATGTGCTTGCACCTAAAAACGGGCGTCTCGTGGTACAGGCAAAGCTAAAGAAAGTTTACTAGAAAAGGAGAGACAGGCGGTTGAAATTTTCACATGTGATCTTGGCGGGACTCGTCTTGATGCTTCTCCTCGGGGGATGCAGTCAGGCAGCACCTGTAGAGAAAGGAAGCGGGCAAGGAGCGCTGAAGATAAAGGATTTTACCGGAAGAACGCTGTCGTTTGATGAACCCCCTCAGCGTATCGTCGCTTTGTCGTCTGGGGACATGAGTATTGTGTATGCTTTAGGCGGTGAGGTGGTCGGCCGGCCAACTGCTGAGTTACCAGACAGCTTACAAAAGGCAAAGTCCGTACAAACGATTGGCACAACGCATCAATTTGATGTAGAGCTGATCACAAGCTTAAAGCCTGATGTGGTGCTTGGAAATGAACAGTTAAACAGCAAGGACATCTCTACAATAGAAGGAATTGGTTCACAGCTTCTTTTGACAAGCGCCAATTCAGTGAAGGACATCCAGCGTCAAATGACGTTATTTGGGGAGTTACTTGGGACACAGCAACAGGCTAAAGCACTCAATGATCAAATTGATGAGCGGAAAAAACAGGTCAAGCAGCCTGAGAAAAAAGTGAAAACACTCGTTGTGTACGGTGCACCCGGCACATATATGGCGGCGCTTCCTCAATCCTTAAGCGGAGATTTACTGCATATCGCAGGGGGTGCAAACATCGCTGAGAATGAACCGGCACTCGAAAAATTCCCTCAATATGCCCAAATCAATGCAGAAAAGGTGATCGAAGCCGATCCTGATCTCATTCTGCTCATGACACACAGCAATCCTGAAGATGTGAAAGCAGGTTTTATGAGTGAAATGAAACAGAATGCAGCATGGCACGATGTATCTGCTGTCAAGAATGGCCGCGTGGAGGTTCTGCCTAGTGATCTATTCGGGACGAATCCAGGCGCAGACGTCATAAAGGCGATTGATGAACTAGAGAAGAGATTGAAGCGATTGTCATCATGAAGATGAATGCAGAGTTAGATTTTCAAAAAAGACAGTCGAGACGAAGATGGCTGATACTGGGACTGCTTCTTTCGCTAGGTGTGGGCATTTGTTTAGGGCTTGCCTTAGGTTCTGTTCAATTATCGCTGCCAGATTTAATCGCTGCTTTGACGGGATCAGGCCAGCCAGTCCATGAAAAAATCGTCATGGATTTACGCCTGCCGCGCGTTCTCATAGGTTTCATCGTCGGGGCCTGTCTCGCAGCATCAGGGGCGATTTTACAAGGAGTCGTCCGAAATCCACTCGCTGACCCCGGGATCATCGGTGTGACCGCCGGCGGCGGGTTAGCTGCTGTACTCAGCATGATTGTGTTTCCGCAATTCACATATCTGCTTCCAGCAGCTGCCTTCCTTGGCGCTTTATTAGCGGCACTTGTTGTGTATATGTTGTCGTTTGATCAAGGGGTTTCACCACTGAAATTGATTCTGGCAGGAGTGGCAGTCAATGCTCTGCTTGGTGCAGTCATGAATGGGTTTATGGTGCTTTATAGTGAGCGTGTGCAGGCTGTTCTGCCTTTTTTATCAGGAGGATTAAATGGACGGAGCTGGCATCACCTGAGCTTTGTGTCACCTTATGCGATTGCTGGATTGTGTCTTTGTTTTTTTGCAATCAAGCCGGCAAATCTCCTTTTGCTAGGTGATGAGTCAGCGCAGCTGCTAGGACTTAGAGTCGAGCGAACCCGATTTTTCTTAATTGCACTGGCGGCGCTTTTGGCGGGTGCAGCTGTAAGCGTGAGCGGATTAATTGGATTTGTCGGTCTTGTCGTCCCTCATTTTATCCGCCTTTTAATTGGAGATGACTACCGGTACCTGCTGCCGATCTCAATGCTTGGCGGCGGCGTACTTGTGGTCTTTGCTGATACAGCAGCACGGGTATGGTTTACACCGGTTGAACTGCCTGTTGGTATCCTGCTTGCCTGTATCGGTGCACCTTTCTTCCTCTATTTATTAAAAAAGAAAGGGAGGGGTTAAGTTGGATGTGATTGCGATGGATGACGTGAGTCTCAGTCAAGGAGGCTTTCGGCTGTCTTCTATTTCAGCAGCTGTGCCTAAAGGAAGTGTAACAGGCATTATTGGACCAAATGGTTCAGGGAAGTCGACGTTTATTAAAGCAGCCGCACGTCTTACGTCGATTGAAAGCGGCATGATTTATATTCACGATATACCGCAAAAAGAAATGACAGCACAGGAGATTGCACAGGAAATCGCCGTTCTGATGCAGACGAGAACGGCGATCCCATCGATGACAGTACGTGAGCTGGTCGCACTTGGACGCAGTCCGCATCGTTCGATCTGGAAAAAGAGCTCGAAGACAGATCAGGAAGCGGTAGAGTGGGCGCTTGATGTGACAAATAGCCGCGTGAATGAAAACAGGATGCTGCATACATTGTCAGGCGGAGAAAGGCAAAAGGCGTATATTGCAATGGCACTGGCTCAGAAGACAGAGACGATTATTCTGGATGAGCCTACCACTTACTTAGATATTGCGCACCAGCTTGATTTACTAGAGCTGCTCAAACAGCTGAATGAAACACATGGAATCACCATTTTAATGGTACTTCATGACCTGCAGCAGGCAGCAAAATATTGTGACCGCCTGATTGCGATGAAGCGTGGTCAGGTTTACCAAATAGGGACACCAAAGGAAGTATTAACAGAAAACTTTTTCAAAGAGGTATTTGGGATTCAGGCAGAGGTTCACCTAGATGGAGAGCATCCGCTCATTATCCCAATCGCTTCGATCCAACAACAAAAGGGAGATGAACCAAACATGATCATTGTAAACAACCAGGTTAGAGTAGAAAAAGGCAGTGCAGACCACCTTGTTAAGCGTTTTAACAAGCAGGGACAAGTAGAATTCATGGAAGGATTTTTAGGCATGGAAGTCTGGGTCACACAGCAGACAACTGATTACGATGAGGTGACCATTCATACCCGCTGGAATCGAAAAGAAGACTTTGTGAACTGGACAAAATCTCAGGCATTTGGAGATGCACATGCTCACGGAAAAGCGAAACCTGAAGGCCTATTAAAAAACAAAATTACGTACTATGAAGTCCAAGTGACAAGACCTGCTTTACAGAAAAAAGCCTAAAAAGAAACACAGCGCTGCGGCCCACATGCAGCGCTTTTTTTTGCGATTTTTTATTTTCCGTCACATATTTTTGACAAAGTATTCAAACAACTGACACAATACCATCCAATTTTTAGGTAAAATTTACTTTATTTTTGAAGCGTATGGGTGTAAAGTACAGGTATAAATAACTAACCGAATGAAAATCAAGAGTAAAATTTCACCTAGCGAACCATTTCAAATGGACTTTTATTTGTGAAACATTGAACAAATGGTGAATATTTTGTGAAGTGGTGAGCATGGATCGTTCGGCATGTGAAAGTAAGGGAGGATGTAAGGCTGTGAGTGAGCTGTTTTTAGCAAGATTTCAATTTGCTTCAACGACATTATTTCATTTTATTTTTGTTCCTATGTCAATAGGTTTGGTGTTTATCGTCGCATTGATGCAGACCCTTTATGTCGTCAAGAAAAAAGACATCTATAAAAAGATGGCGAAGTTTTGGGGTCACCTGTTCTTACTTAACTTTGCAGTAGGTGTGGTAACAGGGATTCTGCAGGAATTCCAGTTTGGGATGAACTGGTCAGATTATTCAAGGTTTGTCGGTGATGTCTTTGGTGCACCGCTTGCCATTGAAGCACTTTTGGCCTTTTTCCTTGAATCTACATTTATTGGACTTTGGATATTCGGCTGGGATCGTCTGCCGAAGAAGATTCATTTATTGTGCATTTGGCTTGTTTCCCTTGGTACGATCTTTTCGGCATTTTGGATTTTACTCGCTAACTCATTTATGCAGGAGCCAGTTGGATTTGCCATTAAAAATGGCCGTGCAGAAATGAATGATTTTGGCGCTCTTGTGACGAACCCGCAGCTTTGGGTTGAGTTTCCGCACGTTCTATTTGGTGCACTGGCAACAGGAGCTTTCTTTATTGCAGGAGTTAGTGCCTATAAAATGATCAAAAAACAAGAAATCGCCTTTTTCAAAAAATCATTCCAGATTGCGATGGTCCTCGCTTTAATTTCTGGCTTAGGTGTAGCGTTTTCTGGACATGATCAAGCGAAGCACTTAATGAAATCACAGCCAATGAAGATGGCAGCAAGTGAAGCCCTTTGGAAGGATAGTGGAGATCCAGCAGCTTGGACACTATTTGCCAACATTGACACAAATAAAAAAGAAAACTCTGCGGAGATCAATATTCCGTTTGCTTTAAGTTATTTGGCGTATCAGAAGTTCAGTGGAGATGTTCCAGGCATGCTGACACTTCAAAAAGAATATGAAGCCAAGTTTGGTCCTGGAGACTACATTCCGCCAGTGAAAACAACATTCTGGAGCTTTAGAATCATGGTCGGTGCTGGCATGCTGATGATTTTTGCTAGTATGATTGGCTTATATTTGAGCTTTAGAAAGAAACTAGAAACGAACAAATGGTTTTTACGCTTCATGGTAGGGATGATCGCGTTTCCGTTTATTGCGAACTCAGCCGGCTGGATCATGACTGAAATTGGGCGTCAGCCGTGGACTGTCTTTGGTATGATGACGACAGCTCAATCGATTTCACCGAACGTATCGTATGGCATGCTGTTATTCTCAGTCATTAGCTTTACGGTGATGTATCTGATTCTTGCCATTTTGCTTGCCTACTTATTCATTCGAGAAATTAAAAAAGGTGCACATTCTGAAGAGGATACAGATCAAAAGGATGAAACGGACCTGTCTACAGATCCATTTGATGGAGGCGCATATCATGGCATATCTTAACGAGATTTGGTTTATTCTTGTCGCAGTATTGTTTGTTGGATTTTTCTTCTTAGAAGGATTTGATTTTGGTGTCGGGATGTCCATGCAGCTGCTTGGAAAGGACGCGCACGAGCGCCGAATTTTAATCAATACGATTGGTCCTTTCTGGGATGCGAATGAGGTCTGGCTGATTACAGCTGGCGGCGCTATTTTCGCTGCATTTCCTCACTGGTATGCCACGATGTTCAGCGGATACTATATTCCGTTTGCGGTTCTCCTCTTAGCGCTCATTGGGCGCGGCGTCGCCTTTGAATTCCGAGGGAAGGTTGAGAAAGCCTCTTGGATTAAGGCGTGGGACTGGGTGATCTTCTTTGGCAGTCTGCTTCCGCCGTTTTTGCTCGGTGTGTTATTCACGAGTATTTTACGCGGGATGCCAATTGATCAAGACATGAACATGTACGCTGGTTTTACGGACTTTGTGAATCTTTACTCAGTAATCGGCGGGTTAGCTGTGACGGTTCTTTGTCTGCTGCATGGCTTGATTTTCGTCACACTTCGTACAGAGGGTGACTTAAGAGACCGTGCAAGAAAACTGGGCCAGCGTGTCCTGCTCATTGCACTCCCTGTTCTTGTTATATTTGTCGGTGTGTCCATCATTGAAACAGATATTTATACTGTACGCCCGATCATCACCATTCCATTAACTGTGCTGATTGTGGTTTGTTATGTAGCTGCCCTTGTTTTGATGAGAAAAGAACGTGATGGCTGGACATTCTTATTCACAGGCGCAGGCATCATGGTGACGGTGTCCATGCTGTTCACTGCATTGTTCCCGCGCGTCATGATTAGTTCAATCAGTCATTCATTTGATCTCACAATTCAAAACGCTGCATCTGGATCTTATTCACTGACGGTCATGACGATTGTTGCTGTTTCTTTGCTGCCCTTTGTGCTTGGGTATCAAATTTGGAGCTATTACGTCTTCCGTAAACGTGTAAGCGGTAAGGAGCCAATGACCTACTAATGGATAAACGTTTGCTTCAATTAAAAGGAATGAGAGGGCTTCTTGCCCTCTTAGGTATTGTGTCACTCATCCAAGGAGCAAGTATTATTTTCCAAGCACAGTGGCTGGCACATGCCATTACAACGCTGTTTGACGGGAAAAGCCTCTCGCAGGCAACGCCTTATGTCATGCTGTTTCTTGCTGCCTTTGTTGTGCGGCACGGTCTCACCTTGATTCGGGAGAAGGTCATGTTTACCTACTCTTCCCGAATTGGAGCAGACGTCAGAAAGCAGCTGTTAGACCAACTCTTTCGATTAGGGCCTGCCTTCGCAAAGAAAAAAGGGACAGGAAAGCTTGTCACATTAGCAATGGAAGGAATTGCTCAATACCGTCAGTATTTACAGCTGTTTTTGCCGAAAATGGTGAACATGGCAGTGATTCCGGCGGTGGTCCTTATCTATGTGTGGACATTAGATGAAACATCAGCCGTCATTTTAATTGTGACGCTGCCAATTTTAATTATTTTTATGATTTTGCTAGGCCTTGTTGCTCAGCGTAAAGCGGCCAAACAATGGAGATCGTATGAGAAATTATCCAATCATTTTACTGACTCTCTCCGGGGCCTTGAGACGCTGCGTTACTTAGGTATCAGCAAAAAACACTCCCGTAATATTGCGGAGGTGTCAAAGCGATATCGAAAAGCGACCATGAGTACACTGAAGGTCGCCTTTCTGTCATCGTTTGCCCTCGATTTCTTTTCCATGCTATCAATTGCAACCGTCGCTGTTTTTCTTGGCTTACGTTTAATTGAAGGAGAGCTTCTGTTATTGCCGGCTTTGACGGCGCTTATGCTGGCGCCGGAGTATTTTCTGCCGGTACGTGAAGTGGGAAATGATTATCATGCGACGTTAAATGGAAAAGAAGCGAATGAGGCCATGCAGGTCATTTTAGAAGAAAAAGGCTTCCGCGCGCAGGAGACACAATCCGTCAAGCTGAATAAGTGGGATGAACAATCCGTGCTCACCCTGCAGGATGTTTGTGTTCAGCATGATGAACTTGCTCCTTATTCCATTCAGGATGTAGATCTCACTGTCAAAGGGAAGAAAAAAATCGGCATCATTGGTGCCAGTGGTTCAGGGAAATCGACATTAACTGATGTCCTCGGCGGCTTTGTTGAACCGTCTTCGGGTCAAATCACGCTAAACGGCCAGCCGCTTGGTCATTTACAGATGAACGAATGGCAAAAGGAAGTTGTCTATATGCCGCAGCACCCCTATTTATTTCACATGACATTAAGAGAAAACATTCGTTTTTATGAACCAAATGCAACAGAGGAAGAAGTGGAAAGAGCGGTGCATGAAGCTGGCTTATCTCAGCTGGTTACGCAGCTGCCAAACGGATTGGACGAAGTCATTGGAGAACAGGGAAGAGAGTTAAGCGGAGGACAGGCGCAAAGAATTGCGCTTGCTCGAACTGTGCTGGGCCAGCGGTCCATTATGCTGTTAGATGAACCAACGGCGCATCTCGATATTGAAACAGAGTATGAACTGAAGAAAACAATGCTTCCACTGTTTGAACATAAACTTGTGTTCTTAGCGACACACAGACTCCATTGGATGCCGGACATGGATGAAATCATTGTCATGGATCAAGGAACCGTCGCAGAAATGGGGACACATGAATCATTAATGCAAAGAAAAGGCGTGTATTATCAATTGGTACAGGAGCAAATGGGGGCGGTCACACATGGTCAGTAAAGGCTGGTTTATACCTTATATCAAGGAGAATCAAAAGCTGTTTGCCTTGGTTTTATTTTTAGGAGCCATTGCGGTATTCTCTGCTTCTATGCTGATGTACACGTCGGGATTTCTCATTTCAAAGGCTGCGACAAGACCTGAGAATATACTCATGGTCTACGTTCCAATTGTGGCGGTACGTACCTTTGGTATTTCGCGCTCTGCTGCCCGTTATGCAGAAAGGCTGGCAAGTCATCAGCTCATTTTGACAATGATTGAAAAAATGCGTGTACGCCTCTATGACATGGCTGAACGAAGTGCCAAACAGACAAAGCTGGGGACAGGTGAAATGCTTGGTCTCTTGTCAGATGATGTGGAGAGATTGCAGGATGCCTATTTAAAAACCATCTTTCCATCCATCGGTGCACTGCTTTTATATGCCGCATCCATTGGAGCACTTGGCCTTTTCTCATGGCCTTTTGCTGGACTGATGCTGCTTTATATGGCACTTCTCGTATTCGTTTTCCCATACGTCACAGTGCTTGTGAACCGGGCAAGACAAATTCAAATGAAAAAAGGCAGAAATGAACTGTACACCCATTTAACAGATGCAGTCATGGGCGTTAGTGACTGGCTGTTCAGCGGCAGGCAGAAAGATTTTGTGGATAGATATGAACAAAAAGAAGCGCAGCTGTTAGCGCTTGAAGCAGCCAAACACCGATTTATCCGCGTGCGTCAATTTTTGGCACAGCTCTTGATTGGAGGAGCTGTCGTGCTTGTTGTTTATTGGAGCGGCTCCGTCGTTCAGTCAGGATCCATGTCACACACACTGATTGCAGCCTTTGTACTTGTGCTGTTTCCATTAACAGAAGCCTTTCTTCCGCTGTCAGATGCGGCAGGTGATATTCCCGTCTATCAGCATGCTGTCAGCAGATTACATCATTATGAAAAGCAGTCATATGAAGGAGAAGCTGAGAGCAAGGCAGTGGATCAATCAGCCCTTTCTCACGATGAAGCTGTCTGTTTTGATCAAGTGTCCTTTCGGTATGACACGCATCAATATGTCCTTCAAGACCTGTCATTTTCTCTGAAGCAAGGGGAATCACTCGCGCTTTTAGGAAAAAGCGGTGCAGGAAAATCGACCATTTTGAAATTGTTAGAAGGGGCAGTCGTTCCAAATCAAGGAGCTGTCAGCATTCAAGGAAAACCGGTTCAAAGCATTCAAGAAAAGGTGTCTGCCTATGTGTCTGTGCTCAATCAACAGCCTTATTTATTTGATACATCTGTTTTAAACAATATTCGTTTAGGATCTCCAGAGGCAACAGAAGAGCAGGTACAAGAAGCAGCTAGACAAGTGCAGCTGCATGATGACATCGAGTCTTTGCCAGAAGGTTATCACACAGGTGTTCAGGAGACAGGGGTTCGATTTTCAGGTGGAGAAAGACAGCGTATGGCGTTAGCTCGAATTTTGCTTCAGGACACGCCGGTTGTTGTATTAGATGAACCCACCGTCGGGCTTGATCCACGGACAGAGCGTGAATTGCTTGAAACCATCTTCCGTGTGTTAAAAGGGAAAACAGTTATTTGGATAACCCATCATTTGACTGGCTGTGAGGCATGTGACCGCATCATGTTTATTGAAGACGGGCGCATTGAGATGCAGGGTCAGCATCAGGAGTTATTAAAAGAAAACACGCGTTATCAAAAGCTGTATGAAATGGATCGCCCGTTTTCTACAATATAAATGGATGAAATGACAAAAACGTTCGGACAGGAAATCTCTGCCCGAACGTTTTGTGGTTTAAGGGTTTACTTTACCAACACCTGCATTTGATATCACTTCTGATTTCACATTGTTCACGTTAAGCAAAGAGTAGTTATAAGGAGGGTTATACGTACCTGTTGAAGACGTTGGCAGACTGCCTGTGCTGTTAATATACGAGTTGTTGATGACATGCCATGTACCAACTTGACGGCTGTCCCAGCTTCCAATGGCATTTGTGGTGTTTTCAAATACGTTGTGTTCAATTCTCATTTTCGCGCCCATACGTGAGTTAATCGCTGTTGTGAGGATGTTTTTATAATAGTTGTTATAGACATGTCCTTCCCCGAAGCGCATAGACGGTACACGAGAGTTTAGGTTTTCAAAGCGGTTGTTGTGGAACGTAATTTTTCGATTGTAGTTATCGTTATCGGAGCTGCCCATGAGCATTGTTTTCCAGCTGTCATGTACATAGTTCCACGAGAAGGTAATGTAGTCAGAGTCATTTTTTACATCAAATAAACCATCGTAATCATCCTTCCCGGAATTCAATGTGTTGTACAATTCATTATGATCGACCCATATGTTTTTAGAACCGCCTTCGATCCCGATGGCATCCTTGTCACCGATTTTGCTGTGGTGGATTTTCAAGTTGCGGATGATGATGTTATTGGCACGCCATACTTTAATGCCAATTCCATTCAATTCGCCGTTCGTCCCTTTACCGACGATCGAGACATTATTTGTATCTTTCACATCGATTTTATTGGCTGATGTATTAGAAGGGGTAATGGTCCCGTCTACAACAATTTTTAATTTTTCGTTTGTTCCTTTATTTTTGAGGGCAGCCAATAGTTCATTTCCAGTTTTGACTGTGACGGTTTTACCGCCTTCACCGCCTGTTGTGCCGCCATTTAATGTGGAGAAGCCTTGTTGATTAAAGTTGGCCATAATAGAAGGGCTTTCTGGATATTTGGCTGCTGCCTTTGCCTCCCCGTTTGGTGCAAATAATGAAGTGACGAGACCAACAGCTAATACACCGGCTAACATTGGAATTTTTCTTTTCAAACTCAACATCTCCATTCTATTTTATTTTAATGAAAACGTTTCCAAAATAAGCTGTGATTCAACCACTCCTCCTTCCTTCACAAGCATTGCTTCTTTCGGAATGTAGGATGAGCATAGCATGCAAAAAGGTATCATCGGCTAAGGATAGGCGCAGCGTATTCCATGATTTTCTAGGAAGCTAAGCCAATGATTATTTCATTTTCATCTTCATGAGATAAGGACCATTGTCGATAGGTATGAGGATGACATCTTGATTATGGAGAGGAGGCTCTCCGTTTGGTAGAAAATCAAGATGATTATAAACGCATCATTTTGTTAGAGAAGAAGGAATGCCATAATCATTACATAAGAAAAAATTGGATATAAAACGAGAATCATAGAAGATATGCTAAAAAATAAGGTCCATTTTAAACGATATTGTCATCCGTGTCGTCTTATGAGTAAGAGAAGAAAAGGAAGGAGGGGCGTGCTTGGAGCAGACAGAAGAGACATTATTGATTCAGCGGGCAAAACAGGGAGATGATGCCGCGTTTACAGCCCTTTATCGGCATCATTATTCATTTCTTTACCGATATATGTTGAAGCTGACCCTTCAACAAGAGCTGGCAGAGGAAATCATGCAAGAAACGATGCTGAAAGCGTATATGAAACTTTCTTCATTTAGAGGAGATGCCTTATTTTCAACCTGGCTTATTTCGATTGCATCTAGGCAATTTTTAGATCACCAGAAGAAAAGAAAACGTGAACAAATGAGAGAAGGAAAAGCAAATCAGGAAGCCATACGCCGCTTTAAATGGGACGTTCAGCAAAAGGGGAACACATGGCATGACATGTGGGATGCTTTAAATGAATTAAAGGCTGAGGAGAGAGCACCGATTATTCTGCACTATTATTATGGATTTACCTACCCAGAAATGGCTTCAATGCTTGGAATGAGAGAAGGCACTGTGAAATCGAGGGTTCATCATGGATTAAAGAAAATTCGAAAGGAGTGGGATTTATGAAGGAAGATCGTTTGACCGAACGTTTAAAAGAAGAGCTGCAGCAGCTAGACGAACAAATTGAAGTGGAAAAGCCAAGTGAGCAGGCTGTCATGATGATGCTGAAACAGGCGAAGGAAAAAGAGAAAAGGCGTTTTAAACAAGAAGTGCTGGCATACGTTTTGATCAGTTTGACCATTCTAGCACTCTTTGCAGCTGCCATTACCCATTTGCCTATCATCTTCATTCTTCTCCAAATAGTGAGCGTCCCCATCTGCTTTGTTGTTGGCTACAAGGAATATCAACATATCAAAGGAGGGTCTTCCGTATGAGTCAGTCGGAAATGATCATCTTATTGTGCGTCTTGCCGTTATTGTTTGCACAGGGCTTTCTTTTATTTATAGATGCAAAGAAAAGAGGGCGTTACAAGTGGTTTTGGGGCATTGTCGGTCTCATTAACTTTCCATCGTCTTCTATTCTATATTGGCTTTGTGTCGTGTTACCTGATCGAAAAAGAGGCGGGAAGCCCCGAAAAGATTGAGTGCATCCGATCAAACTTTTGACCCTTTTTTCAATGGAAAACCAGCTAGAAATTCATCATGATTCATGTATTTGTCAAAGAAAACGGGACGAGAAATATCCGCTCGTTCGTTTCTAGCACATTAGTCATTCCTTGAGCGCTTATTTTTAAAAACAATCGCTGCGGCTGCTTGATCTATCTCAATTCGGCATCATTTTCATCTGTTATCAATATTGATCAGATTTTACAATTGGTGTTAAATTAATCTCAATATGCGTTAGAAAATCTAACAATTAAATGTGTGGAGATATCTACAAGGAGGCAGATGCGACATGTTGACCTTAGATCGAGCAGCACAAACAGCACAAAGCTACATCCACCGTGTGTTAGAAGAGGTGGAAAAACGAAATCCCGGCGAGGAGGAGTTCCAGCAAGCCGTAAAAGAAATTCTGGAATCACTCGTCCCAGTTTTTGCGAAGCATCCAGAGTATGAAAAACAAGGCATTTTAGAACGGCTCATTGAGCCTGAGCGGCTTGTGGTATTTCGAGTGCCATGGGTAGACGATAAGGGCAAAGTACAAGTCAATCGAGGGTTTAGGGTTCAATTCAATAGTGCCATCGGTCCTTATAAAGGAGGCATTCGTTTCCATCCAACCGTCAATGCAAGCATTATCAAGTTTTTAGGGTTTGAACAAATCTTTAAAAACGCACTGACTGGTATGCCGATTGGCGGAGGGAAAGGCGGATCGGATTTTGATCCTAAAGGGAAGTCTGATGGAGAAATCATGCGTTTCGTTCAAAGCTTTATGAGTGAACTCGGCCGATATATTGGACCTGATCAAGATGTGCCAGCAGGTGATATTGGTGTAGGAGCACGCGAAATTGGCTATATGTTCGGACAGTACAAGAAAATGCGCGGTGCTTATGAAGCGGGGGTACTCACGGGGAAAAGCCCTGGATTCGGAGGCAGCTTAGCGAGAAAAGAGGCGACAGGCTACGGACTGGTGTACTTCATGGAGGAAATGCTGAAAGCACATGGGCTCCAATTTGAAGGACGTTCTGTTGTTGTGTCGGGCTCAGGAAATGTGTCTATCTATGCAATGGAAAAGGTAATCGAATTAGGCGGTAAGGTTGTGGCTTGCAGTGATTCAAGCGGAGCGATTTATGATCCTCAAGGGATTTCACTTGAGACGATCAAACAGCTCAAGGAAGTCGAGAATCAGCGGATTGGGGCATACATAGACATTCACCCGCATGCTGAATTAATTGAAGATTGCGAACAAATTTGGTCCGTTCCTTGTGATATTGCGCTGCCATGTGCAACACAAAATGAAATATCGGAGGCGCATGCACAGCAGCTTGTGGCAAATGGTGTCATCGCTGTAGGAGAAGGAGCCAATATGCCATCCACTCTTAAGGCGATCAAAGTATTTGAAGAGAATCGTATTTTGTTTGCGCCGGCAAAAGCGGCGAATGCTGGCGGTGTAGGTGTATCAGCATTGGAAATGGCACAAAACAGTGCAAGAATATCTTGGACATTTGAAGAAGTAGATGCTCAGCTGAAACAAATGATGCAGTCTATTTATCGTCAGTGTACAGAGACAGCAGACGAATATGGACACTCAGGAAACATCATGGTTGGAGCAAATATTGCAGGATTTCGTAAGGTGGCAGATGCCATGATCGCACAAGGCGTGATTTAAC
Organism: Bacillus sp. FSL K6-1006; assembly: GCF_038593175.1. Lineage (NCBI taxonomy): Bacteria > Bacillati > Bacillota > Bacilli > Caryophanales > Bacillaceae > Bacillus > Bacillus sp. FSL K6-1006. The sequence goes on along the minus strand of NZ_CP151970.1, from coordinate 3,531,391 downwards.
TCCTGCTCTCCCGCACCTGTTTATTTCATGACAAGATGGGGAATCGTCCTTTAAGAATGACAATAAGGAGGCGCGGGAGAAATGAAAAAATGGCTGAAACAAATTGTCAAATGGGCACCTGTGATTTATCCAGTGGTGAGAAAAATATATAAAGAGCGAAAAGCATCTAAACGTCGTAACGTATCAGCCGGATAATCCGGCTTTTTTTTTATGCAAACATACAGAGCCTGTGTTGCAAGAAAAAAATAATAGAATCGAATGATCTATTTTCTCCCTCTTTCCGTTAAGTACATAACAAACGGAAAGAGGAGGAAATAAAAGATGAACATGAAGAAAGCAATGTTAACCATTCCACTGAGCGCAGCGTTATTATTCCCAGCGGCTCATATCGCAAGTGCACACGAAGGACATATGCATGGGGAGGCGAAGAAGACGTCTTCGTCACAAGAGGTGTCAAATAAAGCCGCAGATCTTCGAGCAGCACTAGATCAGCTGTTTTCAGAGCATGCCTATTTAGCAGTGATCACAATGCAAAAAGGAATTGACGGCAGTAAAGACTTCGATCAAGCAGCGGCGGCTTTAAATGACAACACGAATGACTTATCAGATGCAATTGCCTCTGTATATGGAAAAAAAGCAGGCAAACAATTCAAGGACATTTGGTCAAGTCATATCGGCTACTTTGTTGACTATGTACAAGCCGCAGCGAAAAAAGATAATGCAGGTAAAAAGAAAGCGATGAAGCAGCTTGATCAATATCGAATGAAACAAGCCGATATGCTCGATCAAGCAACAGACGGCAGACTGAAAGCAAGTGAGCTTGAAGAAGGCTTGAAGATGCATGTGAATGAACTGCTTAAAGCGTTTGACAGCTATACTGAAAAGGATTTTGATACGACCTATGAAACGGTTAGAAAATCCATTCATCATATGTTTGAGGTAGGAAAAGGCGTGTCATGGGCCATCACAGATCAATTTCCTGGGAAATTTGATCAAAAGTCAGTGGATACACCAGCAGCGGATCTTCGTGAAGATTTAAACTACTTGTTCTCAGAGCATTTGGCACTCGCGGTAGTTGCCATGCAAAAAGGAAATGATGGCAGTAAGGACTTTAAACAGGCAGCAGCGGCTTTAAATGAAAACACAAATGATTTATCTGCTGCGATTGCATCTGTTTATGGTAAGGATGCAGGCAAACAATTCAAAGACATTTGGTCAAGCCATATCGGCTATTTAGTTGATTATGTCAAAGCGGATGCATCAGGGAATCAACAAGCAAAAGAAAAGGCTGTCAAAGATTTAGATGCGTATCGAATGAAGCAAGCGAAATTCCTAGATCAAGCGACAGATGGACGTTTAAAGGCAGCTGATTTAGAGGCTGGTTTGAAAACACATATTGATGAGCTGATCAAAACATATACGTCTTACCATAATGGCGAATATGATCAGCTTTATCCGACAGTGAGAGAGGCTTATGGTCATATGTTCATGGTTGGTCAGGATGTCGCAGCAGCGATTGTTGATCAGCATCCTGAGCTGTTCAAATCCAATATGCCTAATGAAATGCCGAAAACAGGTATGGGAGGCACAGCCGGTCCTTTAGGCATGTCCTATGAAGCATTTGCGGGTATGATCGCAAGTTTAATTCTAGCAGGCAGTGCATTTTTCCTCATTCGCCGTAAGGCATCAAATTCTAACTCATAAAGACAGATGGGAACGTGCACAATCGTGCCGTTCCTTTCTTCAAAAGGAGGCCGGCTTAGATGAAGAATTGGCTGCTCAGTATTCTTTCGCTTCTCATCATCACAGGCTGTTCATCACCGTCAATGGATGAATCGTCATCCTCAAAAAACATATCCGCTTCTAAGGAAATGACTACACATCAAGCTGAGAAACAGAACCACTCACACGATACATTAAAAGACGAGCCGTCTGGCATTGTACCAGCTGAAATCGCCATTCCCGCTATTGATGTCAAAGCAAAAGTGGAGAAAACATCTTTATCAAATGATGGCAGTATGGGTGTTCCTCAGGATACAGACAACACCGCTTGGTTTGAAGATGGTCCAAAGCCGGGAGATAAAGGGAATGCCGTCATGAATGGCCATGTAGATAATAAATGGGGGCCATCGGTTTTTTATCGATTAAAGGAGCTAAAAAAGGGAGACAAGGTGGTCGTCACGTCCTCATCAGGAAAAAAGCGAAGCTTTGAAGTCATAAAAGTAAGAAGCTATCCGCGTGAAGAGAAGCCCAATGCGTTTTTTGGATACGCCTTTACACGGAATCTCAATTTAATCACTTGTACAGGGACCTTTGATCATGCAGCAGGTACGCATGAAAAAAGATTGGTTGTCTTTACCGAGCTGATCTCTTCATAAAGAAGGCGGATACACGAAGGTGTACGCCTTTTTTTCGTGGTTTTCGCAAGTATCTTTCAAAAAGATTCATAGGACATTAGATATGGTTAGTTGTATAAATAGGGGCATTTGTCATATAAATGAGTTGGCAATTTTTATTTCTTTTCAGTAGAATATGAGTAATGAAGAGAACTGCAAGCGGATACAACCTGTCCAGACAAGGCAGATTCTCCATCCCTACATAAGGAGGCCGATCTGATGCTGAGTAAAAGACTGGCGCACATCTTAAGTCAGCTCATGGCAGCTGAGACCCCGCTCACCAGCGCTGCACTTTCTGCCAGTTTACAAGTGACAAGCCGCACCATTCGTACAGACATAAAGGAACTGAACGACCGCCTTGCCCCTTACCTAGCGGCTGTAACAGCTGTTAGAGGAGCTGGTTATGAGCTGCTGATCAACGATGAGAATGCCTTTCGCCGTTTTATGAAGGAGGAGGTCGAGCAGGAAGAGCCGCTTGCTGTGCTGCCAGAGGAGCGTGTTCGGTTTATTTTAAAAAGGCTTCTTTTGGCAGAATCCTATGTGAAGCTGGAGGATTTACAGGAGCAGCTGTTTATTAGTAAATCAACGATGAGCAACGATGTGAAATCGGTCAAACGTAAGCTGGAGCCCTTTGATCTGAAGCTGGAAGCGAAGCCTAGCAAAGGCTGCCGAATCAAGGGATCAGAGATGAAAATCCGTTATTGTATGTCAGAATATTTATTCAATGAACGTCGTTCTTATCAAACGATGCTGAACACAGCTGTTACTATTTTGCCAAAGCATGAACTCGAATTGATTCAGAAAACAATGATCAATTATATCAATGAGGAAGGTATGAATCTATCAGACATTTGCATGAATAATTTAATCGTTCATGTCGCCATTGCCTGCAAACGAATTAGACACGGAAACTATGTATCTGTTCTTCCAGAGGAAATCAGCGAAATTCCGCGGGCAAAGGAATATAAGGTCGCTAAAAAAATGGTGGAGCGTCTTGAAGGGTTGCTGGATGTCTCATTTCCACAAGAGGAAATTGTCTATATCACCATTCATTTGCTAGGAACAGCCAAAATGGTACAGTCCTTTTCCTCGAACGGTCAAAAACAAATTGTAGATGATGAAACGAGCCGGCTTGTACAGCTCATGCTGAAGGCCATTGATCAAAAACTGCAGCTTGATTTAGCCGGTGATACGGAACTAATGATTGGACTCAGTCTGCACTTAAAGCCTGCCATCAACCGATGTAAATATGGAATGAACTTAAGAAATCCGATGCTTGATGAAATAAAAGCGGGGTATCCCCTTGCTTTTGAAGCGGGGATTATCGCCAGCAGGGTCCTTGAAGAAGAGGAAGAGCTGAGTATTCATGAGAACGAAATCGGATATATGGCGCTTCACTTTGGTGCGGCTTTAGAGCGGAGGAAAATGGAGATCCCGCCGAAGCGGTGTCTTATTGTCTGTGCGTCTGGTGCAGGGAGTGCAAGGCTGCTGCAGGATCGTTTGCGGTCACAATTTGGATCAAAGCTGACCATTTTAGGAACAGCAGAGCTATATTCGCTGCCGCATGTCTCTTTGCATGCCCTGGATTTGATTATTACAACGATCCCAATTCATATGGATTTACCGGTTCCAGTCATTCAAGTGAACACCATATTGGGAGGCGGTGATTTTTTAAAAATTGAAGAAGCTCTGACGAGTGAAACAAGGGTGACATTGGCCTCTCAATATATGAAAAAGGAATTGGTTTTTACAAAACGAGCTTTTCACACAAAGGAAGAGGTCATCACCTTTTTAACGCAAAAAGTCATCGATTTGGGCTTAGCGCCAGCTGAACTCACACCATCTGTCATGGAAAGAGAAGAGGCTGCTCCAACCTCTTTCGGACATTATACAGCGATTCCGCACCCGATGACGCCGCTGACAGATGAGACGTTTTGGGCGATATGTACATTAGAAAAACCAATCATTTGGGGAGAGAAAAAGGTTCAATTTGTCTGCCTGCTTTGTGTCGAAAAAGAGAATGCCAAAGATTTAAAAGGCATGTACCGCCTGCTGGGAGAGCTTGTGCATAATGTGAAATTCATTCAGCATCTGATCGCCTGTGATACATTTGAAGACATGCTTGATATCATGTATAAAAAGGTTCCTTCGTACAAGAACTAACTGTGTGATATTAACTTTTTCCGCTTCCTAAGGGAAAAAGTATGGGTGTTTATGAAAGCGGTTTCATAATATGATGAAAGTGTAAAGAATAGCTTCACACTTTGAAAAGGGGGCGTTTACACATGAACATCTTATTGGTTTGCGCAGCAGGTATGTCCACAAGCTTACTTGTCACAAAAATGGAGAAAAGCGCACAAGAACAAGGAAAAGAATATCGTATTTGGGCAGTATCAGGAGATTCTGCGAAAAATCATATTGATCAAGCCGATGTGCTTTTATTAGGACCTCAGGTTCGATATTTATTACCACAAATGAAAAAGCTCGGAGAAGAAAAAGGAATCCCAGTAGACGTGATTAATACTGTGCATTATGGCGTTTGTAATGGCGCTGAGGTTTTAAAATCTGCTGAACAGTTAGTGAACGGATAAAGGGGGCGGAGGGGATGAATGGATTCAACCGATTTCTAGAAGAGAAGGTCATGCCGTTTGCAGGGAAGATTGCCGCTCAAAGACATTTACAAGCATTGCGTGACGGAATTGTTTTAACGATGCCTCTCATTATTGTCGGTTCACTGTTTCTCATTTTAGCCAACCTTCCGATTCCAGGATACAGCGATTTTATGGCAAGTATCTTCGGAGCAGAATGGGCCACGAAACTATCCTATCCTGTTAATGCAACCTTTGACATTATGGCACTTGTTGCGACCTTCGGGATTGCTTACAGGCTTGCTGAAAAGTATGCCGTTGATGCGCTATCATCTGGTGCGATCGCTGTTGCGGCTTTCCTTTTGGCTACACCATATCAAGTACCTTTCACACCTGAAGGCTCAACAGAAGCTATCCTAGTAGGCGGGGGAATTCCTGTCACACTGATGGGCAGTAAAGGTTTATTCGTTGCCATGATTATTGCCATGCTTTCAACCGAAATTTACCGCTTCATTGTACAGCGGAACATTGTTATCAAAATGCCTGATGGTGTACCGCCAGCAGTCAGTAAATCGTTTATTGCACTTATTCCAGGTTTTGTGGTCATCACCCTGATCTGGGTCGCTAGACTTGTGATTGAGATGACACCTTTTGAGAGTATTCATAATATCATCACGGTCTTAATTGGCACACCGCTATCGATTCTTGGTGGCAGCTTAGGCGGCAGTATTGTTGCGATGGGTGTGCAAATGCTCCTCTGGGCATGTGGTATTCACGGAGCAACCATTGTCGGCGGCGTCATGGGGCCAATTTGGCTCGGTGCAATGGATGAGAACCGTCTTGCATTCCAAGCAGGAGAAGTACTGCCGAATATTTTCACAGCGCAGTTCTTTGAAATCTTCATCAACGTCGGCGGAAGCGGAGCAACGCTTGCTTTGGTGCTGACCATGATCTTACGTGCCAGAAGTAAACAAATGAAACAGCTTGGCCGCCTTGCCATTGGGCCAGCCATCTTTAACATCAACGAACCAATCATTTTTGGAATGCCGATTGTCATGAACCCAATGCTCCTCATTCCGTTTATCCTTACGCCAATCATGATGATCATCACCACATATATCGGAATGAGTACAGGGCTTGTGGCAAAACCAGCCGGGATCGCTGTCCCATGGACCATGCCGCCAATCATTTCAGGCTATCTCGCCACAGGAGGCAAAATCTCTGGTGCTGTCATGCAGCTGATTAACCTTGCGCTGTCATTTGCCCTATACTACCCATTCTTTAGAATGTGGGATAAGCAGAAATTGAAAGAAGAAAGTGAGCTAGAAACAAAAGCATCAACTGATGAAAATGTCGTCAGCATATAATAGAGGGAACAAGGGGGATGCAGCCGATGGAAATGGAACAAATTGTGTTTCAACTCATCCTGCACGGCGGAAATGGCAGAAGCTCCGCGATGGAGGCCATTACATGTGCAAAACAAGGAAACTTTGATGAGGCGAAGCAAAAATTGCAGGACGCACAAGACGCGTTAAATGAGGCGCATCACGCACAGACAGAGCTGATCCAAGGAGAAATCAGGGGCGAAAAGACGGATATTAGTCTCTTAATGATTCATGCGCAGGATCATCTCATGAACGCAATGACCGTCAAGGAGCTCGCAGCAGAAATCATCGAGCTCCATGAAAAAATGAAGCAACTCGGAGGTGTCAATTCATGAAAGAAGGAATCAAAATTGTCACAATAGGCGGTGGATCGAGCTATACGCCTGAGCTCGTCGAAGGGTTTATTAAACGATATCAAGAATTGCCTGTAAAAGAATTATGGCTTGTGGATATTGAAGCGGGTCAGGAAAAGTTAAACATCGTAGGCGCTCTGGCGAAACGTATGGTTGAAAAAGCAGGTCTGCCGATTGAGGTACACCTGACTCTTGATCGTCGGGAGGCCTTGAAGGACGCAGATTTTGTGACGACACAATTTCGTGTAGGACTGCTGGAAGCACGGGCAAAGGATGAGAGAATACCGCTTAAATACGGCGTCATCGGTCAGGAAACGAACGGACCAGGCGGTTTATTTAAAGGCCTTCGGACCATCCCAGTCATTCTAGACATTGTGAAGGATATGGAAGAGCTTTGCCCAGACGCATGGCTTGTGAACTTTACAAATCCAGCGGGCATGGTCACAGAAGCTGTTTTACGCTACACGAATCTAAAAAAAGTGGTCGGTCTATGCAATGTGCCGATTGGGATCAAAATGGGGATTGCCAAAGCGCTTGATGTGGACGTTGAACGCATCGAGGTACAGTTTGCCGGTCTCAATCACATGGTCTATGGATTAGACGTATATTTAGACGGGGTCAGCATTATGGATCAAGTGCTTGATGAACTAGGAAATCCAAACAGCCAGTGGTCCATGAAAAACATTGAAGCGAAAAACTGGGAGCCTTCTTTTGTGAAAGGATTAGGGGTCATCCCATGTCCGTATCACCGCTATTACTATAAAACGAAAGATATGCTGGAAGAAGAGCAAAAGGCGGCTCAAGAGAAAGGAACACGAGCAGAGGTTGTACAGCAGGTCGAGCAGGAATTATTTGAGCTCTATAAAGATCCTGATTTGTCGATTAAACCACCACAGCTCGAAAAAAGAGGCGGGGCCTATTACAGCGATGCGGCCTGTAACTTAATCAGCTCCATCTATAATGATAAGCACGACATTCAACCAGTCAATACAGTGAACAGAGGGGCGATTGCCAGCATTCCGGCTGAATCAGCGGTTGAAGTAAACTGTATCATTACGAAGGACGGACCAAAACCAATCGCGACAGGTGATCTGCCTGTAGCTGTAAGAGGACTCGTTCAACAAATCAAATCATTCGAGCGTGTGGCAGCAGAAGCGGCTGTGACTGGAGATTACGAGACGGCTCTTGTGGCGATGACCATCAACCCGCTCGTCCCATCTGACGACATTGCAAAGCAAATTTTAGACGAAATGCTCGAAGCGCATCGTGAGCATTTACCGCGATTCTTCAAATCAGTCAATGCTTAACACATAATGGCCCCTTTAATGGGGTCATTTTTTTGATTGCCCCATATGGAAACTGGAGAAAGAAGTGTATGATTAGAAAAAACAGCATGTATGGCTTCAAAGAAAGGACTGTTGGAATATGGTTGCAATTGGTTTAATGTTTTACGGGTTTGTCGTACAGCCTGTCATTAGTTATGGTACAGTGATCTTGTTTTTGTATGGCCTTATTGCTTCATTTGTTGGCCTCATTCGGCATAAGGAATATGTGTGGATCTATGTTCTCCGCCTGCTCGTTTGTTTTACCATTCCCGTGACCAATCTGTTGATGTATTTTGCAACGATTGGAGGAGATGCAAGGAAATTTGATTTCCAGCCAATGCCGCTTGTTTATTATCTTGTCTTTATCCTAGAAATCATGATCATCTTTTTGCCAGAGATCTTTTTACTGATCGAAAAAAAGCGGAGCATCAAAAGGAAACAGTGGATATACGCAGGGGCGATTGTTGGGGTATCGGTCTTGTTTTGGTGCACGATTTGATGGGAAGAGACGGGTCAACTAAGTCTATTTCGCTTTTGTTTCTGTAACTTCTTTCGTCGGACCTTTACAAAAGAGATGGAAAGAGCAAGGATAGAGATTCCAAAAGCCTTAAATAAAAACCGGGTGAGGAAAGGTGAATCGTCGAAACCAGTGGCGACGATCATCGATCCGATGCAGATTCCAAAGAATGCTAGTAGATAAGTAAAAAACATACCATCACTCCCCTTATTCATGTGTATTTACCATTATAAGGGATAAAAGAGAGGTAAATAAACAAAAAAGAACCCTTCATGATTGAAAGGTTCTTTTTATATGCTTATGCTTGCTTGACGACTGAGTCAACTTCAACTGTCCAGCCGAAGATGTCTGGCTGTGTCCCTTTTTGGATGCCAGTAATGGCTTCGTACAATTTCTTCGATACTTCGCCTGTTTGACCATTTTGGATCACATATGGCTGATCATGATAAATTAATTCCCCGACAGGAGAGATCACGGCTGCCGTTCCAGTTCCGAAAATTTCTTCAAGCTCGCCAGATTGATGTGCTTCAATTAACTCATCAATTGAAATTTTGCGCTCTGTTACTGGAATTCCCCAATGCTTTAACAGTTCAAGTACAGAGTTGCGTGTGATGCCTTCTAAAATGCTGCCGTTCAATTCAGGCGTCACGATTTCGCCATTGATTTTAAAGAAGATATTCATGCTGCCGACTTCTTCAATGTATTTTTTCTCGACCCCATCAAGCCAAAGAACCTGTGAAAATCCTTTCGTTTCAGCAACCTGCTGTGCTTTAAGGCTTGAGGCATAGTTTCCAGCTGTTTTGGCATTTCCTGTTCCACCCTTAACGGCACGGACAAACTCATTTTCAACTGCAATTTTGACCGGATGAATGCCTTCTTTATAGTATGATCCCACAGGAGATAAGATAATGAGCAGCTTATACGTGCTAGACGGTGCAACGCCTAAATACGGCTCAGTGGAAATAATGAATGGACGAATATACAAGGAAGTTCCCTCTGCATCAGGTACCCAATCCTTATCAATACGAATGAGTTCATTTAAGCCCTCTAATACTGTTTCTGTATCAATTTGCGGAATACACAGGCGGTCATTGGATCTGTTTAAGCGTTCCATGTTTTTTTCCGGACGGAATAAGAGAATTTTTTGATCCTCAGAAACATAAGCTTTCAAGCCTTCAAAAACAGATTGACCATAATGGTAGACCATCGAAGCTGGGTCCATTGGAATGGCCTGATAAGGGATAATTCTTGGATCGTACCAGCCTTTATCAACTGAATAATCCATCACAAACATGTGATCTGTGAAGATTTTTCCGAATTCAAGTTGATCAGATTGAGGTTTTGGTTTTCTTGTTGAACTAAGTTCAACTCGGATGGGTTGTTTTGGCATTGTAAATCTCCTTGCTGTTTGATTATTTGAAAATTCTAATAATATGAAATAATTATGATTCTATTCTATACCTTCACAAAATATTAGCAATAGGTTTTCTGTAATTCAGACAAGAAAAATCTGTTAAAGCGCTTTCCTTCTCTCTGCTGTCAGTTTGGCTCATGTCACCCCTTTTAAAAAAGAAATAAAATCCAAATGCATTATTAACTGATTAATCTGACAATTTAAAAACGAATGGTTTTCCTGTAAGATATTCTTTCAACCATACACCTTTTGACTAGTACATTGCAAGGGACATCGTCATATTTTAATCCTCTTTTTTTTAACCGATAAAGGAAGGAGAGAAGGGAAAGGAGCAAACAACAAGATGAAACGAGCGATACCAGGCATTTTACTCATTTTATTCATGACCGTCATCAGCTTTGGCTGTCAAGCGATGACAGATGAGGCTGGCGCTAAGCAAAGCACAGCCTATTACGTAGCGGTAAACGGAAGCGACAAAAACCCGGGAACTAAGCAAAAACCTTTCCGTACGCTGAAAAAAGCGGCAAGTATGGCGAAGGCTGGGGCAACCATTTACATGAGAGGCGGCACATACAAAGAAAAATTGATTGTCCGCCATTCAGGAACAAAGAAAGCACCCGTTGTCTTTCAAGCTTACGGAAAAGAAAAACCTGTGATTAGCGGGGCTTCCCTTAAAGGAAATCAAGCCGATGGCGGTCTTGTCACGATCGATCAAAAGAGCTACATCACCCTCAAAGGCCTGACTGTAGGACATCTTAAGACGAATAAAGAAGATTTGACACCAGTTGGTATTTTCATCAAAGGAAGCGGCAAAGGCGTCAAACTGCTTAATAACCGAGTGTATGATATTCAGACGAAACATGAAAATGGAAATGCACATGGAATTGCTGTCTATGGGACAAAAGCTCCAGCAGCGATTGAAGACATTGAAATCAAAGGAAATACCGTTGAAAAATTAAAGCTGGGCTTCAGTGAAGCGCTTGTGCTAAATGGGAACGTGAAAAAGTTCCGTGTGACACATAATACGGTCCGGCACACTGATAATATTGGCATTGATTTAATTGGATTTGAGAACGTGGCACCCTCTAAAAAGTATGATCAAGTCAGAAACGGTGTCGTCTCAAGAAACAAAGTATATGAGATTACGAGTGCAGGGAACCCAGCCTATGGCAGCGACATTTCTGCTGGCGGAATTTATGTCGATGGCGGAAAAGACATTGTGATCGATCATAACATCTCACATCACAATGACTTAGGGATTGAAGTCACAAGCGAACATAAAGGAAAAATGGCGGACCGCATCCGCATCGAACACAATCAAGTGTATTTGAACCGTTATACAGGCATTTCTATTGGCGGCTATGATAAGAAGCGTGGCGGTACAACCAATACGACGATCTCACATAATACTTTGTACAAAAATGACACAGCCGGCTTAGAAGGCGGTCAATTGCTGATGCAGTATCAAGCAGTGAACAATCGAATCACGAATAATATCATGACCGCTAGTGCCTCGCATTACTTAGTCGTGAATCTTTATCAAGTGAACCAAAAGAATACCTTCCAGAAGAACGTTTATGATGACCGCAAAGGTGCGAAAGCATCACAGTGGGTATGGCACGGGAAATGGCTGGAAGGCTACAAAACGTATCTCTCTAAAAGCGGTCAAGATAAAGGATCAGCACATCTCAACCCGCAATTTGTGAATGAGAAAAAATATGATTTCCGTCTGAAGAAATCATCACCTGCGAAGAAAATCATCGGAAGCTGATGGTATATTAGAAATTTTCAAAAAAGTCATTGACATTGATGTGACATCACATTAAAGTAAAGAAGACATTTCAACGAAAACAAATTTCATAACGGATCTCTTATCAAGAGAGGCAGAGGGACTGGCCCTATGACGCCCAGCAACCGTTTCTATTTTAGAAATTGGTGCTAATTCCTGCAAAGCTGTTACAGCTTTGACAGATAAGAGAGGAAGACTTCCCGATACATGTTTCATGCAACGGTGATCAAGCCTCTCTTTCCAAGAGAGGCTTTTTTTCGTCTCTTTTTTAGAATCAAATGCCTGTTTTACAGGCGTATTTCCACTTTTTTACCCAGTTTTCCGATGTGAAAAATCAAAACAACTTGAGGAGGAACAGCAATGAAGCGTAAGCATTTTACATCATGTCTTGTCTTATTAACGGCATTAACCGTCCTATTAACAGGCTGCGGCACTGGATCAAGTGCAGGCTCAAAGGCAAATACGAACGAAAAAGTCTCTTTTGACAATGTACCGAAGCGATTTGCAAAGGGACAGGGAGCAAAAATTAAAGTCATCCGCAAAATTGGAGGAGACGATCATACAGCTCAATTTTTAGCTGGAACCAAGGCAGAAGGTGAAGCACTCGGCTTTACGGTAGATGTCTACACCGCAAATGGAGATACAGCGAAATTCCATGATGCCATCTCTCAGGCACTTGAAGAAAATTATGACGGTTTTATCATCTCTCACGGGGACGACGAGGCGACAGTCGCTGATGTGAAAAAAATCACAGCGAAAGGCATTCCAGTTGTAGCGTTTGATTCGAATCCTAAGCTGAAGGACATCAAAGGGGTCACAGTGACGTCTCAAGATGACGAACAATTAGCGAAAAAATCATTAGATGCGCTCGTGTCTGATTTTAAAGGAAAAGCAAATATTGCGTACCTCTGGGTAGATGGATTCCCGCCAATGGTGAGACGAAATAAGGTCTATCAAGAAACGCTTAAACAACATTCAGGGATCAAGGAGCTTGACCGCTTTGGTATTGCCTCCTCTGATACGTCTGTTCAAACGCAAAATGCAGTAGCAGCCATGCTGAATAAGTATCCAAAGGGCAAGCTGGACGCTATTTTTGCCACATGGGATGCCTTTGCCATTGGGGCAGCAAGAGCGTTAAAGGAAGCAGGAAGAACAGAAGTGAAGATTTATGGGATTGATGTATCAAATGCGGATCTTCAAGAAATGACAGCGAAGGACAGTCCGTGGAAGTACACAGCAGCGGTTGATCCGAAGCTCATCGGCGCAGTCGACGTGAGGATTCTTGCGAAGAAAATAGCTGGTGAGAAAACACCGTCTTCCTATGACCTTGAGGCCTCTCTCATCTCGCAAAAGCAGCTTCAACAAGCAGGAAAAGCCATTAACATGGTCAATCTTGCAGACGAAGTGAAGGGATTTGGTTCATCGACTGCTTTTGAGGAAGATTGGATGAAGACCTTGAAGAAGCATTATACAAAATAAGCGACGTGCACTCTCTTTCCATAGAGGGTGTTTCGTTTTTCAGATGATATCAAGAGAAGGAGGACACCTATGACAGCGCCGCTTGTTCGTATGAAGAATATTTCAATTGAATTCCCAGGGGTCAAAGCGTTAGATCAAGTGAATTTCACATTAAAAAAAGGGACGGTCCATGCACTGATTGGAGCAAATGGTGCTGGGAAATCAACGTTAATGAAGGTTCTTTCTGGCGCTCATTCCCACTTCGACGGGACCATCTACATCAATGGCCAGGCGGCATCCATTCAAACCCCAAAGGATGCATCCTCATATGGTGTGCAGACGGTCCATCAAGAAGTGGATACGGCTCTTGTTCCCTACTTAAGTGTTGGTGAGAATATGATGATGCATGAAATTGAGAAAAAAACATTTGTCAGTTGGAAAGAGCTGCATCGCAAGGCGGCTCAACTATTAAAAGAAATGGACATCGACATCTCCACAAAACGACTTGTCAGCGATCTGACCCTTGCCGAAAAACAGTTGGTGCTCATTGCCAAGGCTGTTTCCATTAAATGCAGCATTTTAATCTTAGATGAACCAACGGCTCCGCTTAGTCATGCAGAAACAAGCAAATTATTCTCAATGATTGATCGGTTGAAACAGAATGGGACGGGGATCGTGTTTATTTCTCACCGCATGCCTGAAATTTTCACCATCTGTGATGAATTGACTGTGATGCGAAATGGAACGGATGTTGCAGCTCACCTTGTCAAAGACACAAATCCGCAGCAGGTCATTGAAGAAATGCTAGGCGCACCATTAGAGGAGCAATTCCCGTCTCGCAGGCCACTGAAAGATGCACCTATTGTGCTTGAAGTGAAAGAGCTAAACGATCAACATAAATTAAACAACATTCACTTTTATGTCAAAAAAGGAGAAATTCTCGGGATCGCAGGACTTGTCGGTGCTGGTAAAACAGAATTGTGCAAAGCCCTTTTCGGTGCCTCAGAAAAAAAGACGGGGACCGTGCAGCTTCATGGTCAAACCATCCGCATCACATCGCCTCATCAAGCGGTGAGAGCTGGAATGGCTCTTGTGCCGGAAGAGCGGAGAAAAGAAGGGATTCTGACCGAAGAGAGCGTGGGGTGGAACTTAACGGCTGCAAGTCTTCACTCATTTTCACGGATATTCAGCTTCTTACATCGTTCGAAGGAAAAGCAGGGAGCAGGCGACATCGTCAAACGGCTTGGTGTCAAAACGCCGTCGCTTGAAGCGAAGGTGAAGCACCTATCTGGTGGAAATCAGCAGAAGGTTGCTATCGGAAAATGGCTGCTGGCTGAGGCAGATGTGTATCTCTTTGATGAACCAACCAAAGGTGTAGACGTTGGAGCGAAAAAAGATATTTTCACTTTGATTGCAGAGCTTGCCGCCCGCGGAAAATCTGTCATTTATGCGTCGAGTGAGTTGTCAGAAATTGCAGGCATCGCTGACCGGGTATACGTGTTATATGATGGCAGCATTACCCGGGAAATGACCGCACCGACGACTGAAGAGGAGCTTTTATATCATTCAACAGGAGGACAATCATGAGCGAACAACAAATTCCAGCCCCTGTGCAGCAAATTAAAAAACAGCGGCCATCCTTTCATCTGTTTGATTTCTTTTATCGATATGGCACAATCTTAACCATTGTTGTGTTGATTGTAATATTTGCGGCATCGAATCAAGCGTTTTTGCAATCAGGAAATATCATCAATATTCTACGGTCTATCTCGATAGTGACCATCATTGCGGTGGGCTTAACCATCTCATTGGCAGTAAACGGCTTTGATTTATCAGTTGGATCAGTCGCTACGCTATCAAATGCAATTGTCATTTCTATGTTCGTATGGTTCTCGCAAAACCCAGTGATTGCAATCCTCTCTGCACTAGCGGCTTCTATTATTGTTGGATTGATAAATGCATGGATGATCGTCAAAATGAAAATTCCAGATATGCTCATGACATTAGCCATGATGTTTATCATTCAAGGACTGGCTCAAACGTATACGAAAGGGGCGACCATTTCTGAAAATATGGTGCTTCCCGATGGCACGTTCTCAACGGGAACGATTCCTGCCTTTTTCAGCAAAATTGGACAGGTGCCATATATCATTCTCATTATGGCTGCCATTGTACTATTTGCGCATGTTTTCATGACCTACACAAAGCACGGCCGATTCATGTACATCATCGGTGGGAATAAGGAAGCGGCTCGTTTGTCTGGCATACATGTGAACAAATACAAAATTGCGGCCTATCTGCTTTCTGCGTTATTTGCAGCGATCGGCGGTATCGTGCTGGCATCAAGGGTGATGACAGCAGAAATTAATGCGGGTGCACCATATTTAATGGATGGAGTAGCGGCTGCTTTTATCGGTTTTTCCGTCATGGGAGCAGGTAAGCCAAACGCATTTGGCACTTTTATCGGGGCTGTACTCATCGGTATTTTACAAAATGGGCTTGTGATGATGTCTGTCCCTTATTATGCAATGGATATTGTGAAAGGCTCTGTGCTGGCCCTTGCACTGGCGCTGACATATTACAAACAACGAGGCTAACTGCGTATTTTTTAAAACCATTCGAGTCCTCTCTCCGTCTAGTAAACGGAAAGCGGTGCAGCTGCCGTTTCCCAAAAGGAGATGACAAAAAGAAAATGAATATGTCAGCAACTCATGTAGAAGATTTGAAAAATGTCATGGAAGACTGGAAAAATGAACTATTAGTATATAAATTTGCGTTAGATGAAATGGATACAAAGTTTTCAATTATCAGCCAGGAGTATAATTTAATCCATGGACACAACCCAATAGAGCATACAAAATCACGAATTAAATCCTTTGAAAGCATAGTGAATAAACTAGCAAGAAAAGGATGCGACATCACGACACAATGTGCCAAGGAGCATATCCATGATATCGCAGGTGTCCGCATCATCTGTTCTTTTATTCAAGATATCTATAACATTATGGATGTATTGAGGCAAAGAGAGGATTTAAAGATCCTTGAAGTGAAGGACTACATTCAACATCCAAAACCAAATGGCTACAGAAGCCTTCATTTAATTGTTGAGATACCTGTCTACTTAACAAATCGTGTGGAGCATGTGAAGGTTGAGATTCAGGTGCGGACCATTGCGATGGATTTTTGGGCGAGTCTAGAGCATAAAATCTATTATAAACTGCAAAACGATGTTCCTCATCAGCTGACTGATGAACTGAAGGAAGCCGCAGATATTGCCCATTACTTAGATGAAAAAATGCAGAATATTAAACGAGAAATTGATTAGCACATCAAAAAGCAGCTGTTTTGATCACAGCTGCTTTTTTTCATATTAAGGATTGGTTCCACGGTCTCTCTTTTGAATAATATCTTGAGATTGTGCAGATTGGCTGTCTTTTTGAATGGAAGTACCAACAGAAACACCTGTTATCAAGAGGGTTAAAATCGCACTTGTGATGAGCCATTTCTTCATCATACATCACTCCATTTTCTTAACAAGTTTTCAAGGACAACGCCTTGTTTCTAAAATAAGAGGATTCTTCATGAAGCCCAAGATCCGTTAAGTAAGCTGCTGCATCCTGACAAATAGCTTCAAGGTCAACAAGGAAATTCATTGTTTCTAATTGATCGCAATAAGCCTTGATTTGCTCAATCATGTTGTCTGGCTGAATCATAAGTGTTTCTAAAATGGATAATTTAAGTGAAATGTTTCGTTGTTTTAAATTTTCTGCTTTTTGAAGTGAAAGCTGTACATAATAGTGGAACAAACCTGGCTTTTTCAGCTTAAAAAGTGCTTTTGTGTAGGCGTACATGGCAAGTAAATAGCCGCCTGGAGAAGAAGTTTCGAATGATTCTATCATTAAAGCCTTTTCTAGAAGCGGCACAGCTTCATTGTATTCATTTCTTAGACTTTTAATAAAGGCTGCATTGCAATAGGCATGTCCAAGTAAATCTGGATCTTCCATCTGTTCTAGTGAATGAATCACTTCTTCGAACAGCGATTCTGCCTCATCATATTTCGACTGATCCGCATAATTCAAAGCAAGCATCATTTGACAGCTGATTGATTTTTTCACATAACATGGATCTGCGTCGTAAATAGATGAAGCCATCTTTAAGTGGTGGATGGAGAGAAGCGTGGACCTAATATTATAGTAAAGACACCCAGTTTTATAATGAAATTCGGCTTTTTCAATGTCATCGTGCACGAGATCTAATTTATCCTCGGCCAATTTTAAATGGTGAAATGCCGTATCCTGATTGCCTCTGCGCATTTCATACATCCCTTTAAAGAAATAGAAATAATAGCTGAGCATATCATCCGTACGGATGGCATTTTCATCAACAAAAAGACTATGATCTAATGAAGCTGTATCTTCTATTAGATCTTTAAAACGGTACTCTAGCAGTTGATAGTAAAGTAAGACGTCTTGATTTTCTTCCATTCGATCAAACGCTTGAAGAATGTCTTCTTTTAACTGGATGGCACCTTGTATCTCTCTTTTTTTCATCATGACATACCAATCATTGAGCATATTCGCTACATCAACGGACGACAAAACACCTGCTTCTGCCAATTCTTATCCTCCTTTCTTCATCTATCAATATCCGTTCTTCTGAATCAACTTCCCATATTCCAGTATCTTCTTATATTTTAAGCTCTCTCGTGCAGTTTGTAAAACATGTTTTTTGATGTAAATTCAACCAGTAGTGAAAGAAATAGGGAGACACCGCTCTTTTGTATACGCTTACATTTTTTCGGGTAAAAAGAGGGTTTTGGGAAAAATATATTACAATATCAATATAGAGAGGAAGCAAGTTGTTGAGTTTGCTTTCGTATGCAAGGGAGAAACATCATTTATCAAGGCGCTGCCTCGTTTTTTGTGAGATTATCTCACATCATAATTGTGAATGACTCTTCTTTTAGAATAAAATGAGTTATTCGCAAAAAAGTAAAATTTAAAGAGACTATTGATCTAGAATTGTATGGATCTTTGGTATTGATAAAAAATATCACACACTATAGCTTTAGCGTGGTATAGTATTATTGTTATTGCGAATATTTAGACAAAACTGACAATGGGGGTCGTGTTTTATGAAGAAATCGATGTTATTGATCATGGGACTAATTGTTGTGCTTGTCATGGCAGCCTGTGGATCAAAATCGGACAGTGGTTCGGGAGAAGGCAAAGGCACATATAAAATCGGGATAGATACAACTTATCCGCCATTTGAATTTGAAAAGGGCGGTAAATATGAAGGGATAGACGTTGATTTAATTAATGCAATCGCGAAAGACCAAGGTTTCAAAGTGAAGCTTGAAGCCATGGACTTCTCAGGTATCATTCCAGCGATGCAGGCAGGACAGCTTGATGTTGGAATGGGCGGGATGAGTATTACAGATGAGCGTAAGAAGAAAGTAGATTTCTCAGATCCTTACTTCGACGCTGGACTGACAGTTGTTGTGAAAAAGGACAGCAGCATCAAATCTATTAATGATTTAAAGGGGAAAAAGCTAGCTGTTAAAAACGGGACGACTGGTGCAAAGTTCGCATCTGATAACGCAGATAAATATGGGTATGAAGTCGTTCAATTTAATGACAGCCCATCTATGTTCCAGGAAGTATCAAACGGAAATGCAGATGCCTTAATTGAGGATTATCCTGTCATTACGTATGCGATCGCACAACAAGATTTAAAATTGAAAACAGTTGGAGACCGCTTGAATGGAGACCAGTATGGTATCTCTGTCATGAAGGGGAAAAACCAAGACCTATTGAAGAAGATCAATAAAGGCCTTGAGAACCTAAAGAAAAACGGTGAATATGACAAAATTATTGATAAATATTTGAAGTCATAACTCAAGCGAGGCGCGCTCCGAGCGCGCTTTCTTTATGTGTCAGCCGTATGTGAATTAGGGAGGGAGAAACATGGATACTATTATTAATGCATTTCCGTATTTAATGGATGGTTTGCAAACCACTTTATATATCTTTGTTGTTGCCATCATTTTAGGGTTTATCATCGGTTTAATTGTGGCATTATTCCGTCTGTCACCATTTAAAATCTTAAATTTCATCGCACTCGTCTTTGTGAATGCCATTCGAGGCACACCATTTATCGTACAGCTATTCTTCATTTATTTTGGTTTGAATACACTTGAATTCATTTCGCTTGATCGAGTGCCCGCAGGGATTATTACAGTAGCGATTAATGCAGGGGCTTATTTCTCAGAAATTATTCGTGCAGGGATTCAGTCTATTGATAAAGGACAAACAGAAGCTGCGCGCTCTTTAGGCTTTACAGGGGGGCAAAACATGCGCTTTATCGTCCTACCGCAGGCATTCCGCCGCATGCTCCCAGCGATTACAAACCAGGCCATCATCAGCTTGAAGGATACATCTCTCTTATCTATTATCGGAATTGCCGATATTATGCAGCGAGGACAAGTTCAAGCATCGGCTACATTTGATCCTTTGAATGTCTGGCTCATTGTCGGTGTCATTTATTTCGTGATCATTTATTTACTTTCTCTACTGGCTAGCTACGCAGAAAGGAGATTTGATATCAAATGAGTATGATTACGGTGAAAAACTTAAAGAAATCCTTTGGCGATCACGAAGTGTTAAAGGATATTAATGCAGTCATCGAGGAAAAGGAAGTCGTGTGTGTCATAGGTCCTTCTGGATCAGGGAAAAGCACGTTTCTAAGATGCCTCAATAAATTAGAAGATATCACGGCTGGAGAAGTCGTTGTCCACGGGCACACGATTACAGACCCAAAGGTGAATATCAATAAAGTACGACAAGAAGTAGGCATGGTGTTTCAGCACTTTAATTTATTCCCTCATAAAACCGTTTTAGAAAATATTACGATTGCACCGATAAAAGTAAAAGGCATCGAGAAGAAGGCAGCAGTCGAAAAAGCGTTAGACTTGCTTGAAAAAGTCGGCTTAAAAGACAAAGCTCAAAGCTATCCTAACCAATTATCTGGTGGACAAAAACAGCGTGTAGCCATTGCAAGAGCGTTGGCAATGGATCCGAAAGTACTATTATTCGATGAGCCGACATCAGCTCTTGATCCTGAGGTCGTAGGGGATGTATTAGCTGTAATGAAACAATTAGCTGTCGAAGGTATGACAATGATTGTGGTCACACATGAAATGGGCTTTGCAAGAGAGGTAGGAGACCGTGTCATCTTTATGGATGGCGGATATAT
This sequence comes from Bacillus sp. FSL K6-1006, assembly GCF_038593175.1. Taxonomy (NCBI): domain Bacteria; kingdom Bacillati; phylum Bacillota; class Bacilli; order Caryophanales; family Bacillaceae; genus Bacillus; species Bacillus sp. FSL K6-1006. The sequence goes on along the minus strand of NZ_CP151970.1, from coordinate 3,510,909 downwards.
TGTCGAGGAAGACAAACCGGAAGCTCTCTTTGGGAACCCGCAGCATGAGCGTACAAAATCATTTCTTAGTAAGGTGTTATAAAAAAGAGTAAGGGCATGTATATGCTCTTACTCTTTTCTTTATGAATAAATGGGAGAGATTTAGCGGCCCCATTTCCTAGGAAATATTAGCGCTGGAAGAATTCGATCCATTCTTGGTCTGGTCCTCTGAAAAAGAAGTAGCAATATCCATTTGGTAATGTCGTAATTTCTTCATCAATTAATTCAATTTGCAGCTTTTGAATACGATTGAATTCAGCATGAATATTGTCTGTTGTGAAAGCGAGATGATGGACCTTCCCTTCAGATGGCAGGTCACTGCTGTAGCCTTGGATGAGCTCAATTTCCGTTTCGGTTTCATCTTTAAAACCGAGAAAGGCAAGCTCAATCACTCCATTTGTATGAGTGATGCGGTCCTTTAATTTCATGCCCACCACTTTTTCATAAAAATCAATCGACTGATCAATGTTCGAAACCATAATACCTGTATGATCTAAGCGTAATGTCGTCAAACGAAGTGCCTCCTCTATGTCATGTTGATAATTTTCTCCTCATCTTATCATAATAGAAGTAACGTATACATTCATATGGTAGGATAGAGAGAGTCAATTTAGGATAAGGATGACACAAATGAAAAAAATCTCATTAAAACAAACATTTGCGGAACAAGTGAAAAAGGGATATCCGCTCATTTCCAAAGATGCAGTATCGCATGTGAACGGTGTACGGGAAGGCGAGCTCATTGAATGGGTGGATGAGCGGGGCACTTTTTTAGGAAAAGGGTATTATGGTGTACAAAATAAAGGTATCGGCTGGGTCCTAACCTTTGATGCGAACGAAAAAATAGATCAAGCTTTTTTTGTCTCTAGGCTTGAGCAGGCAGCGAAAAGCAGAGCGCATTTATTTCGTGATGCACAGACGACTGCTTTCCGTGTGTTCAACGGAGAGGGTGATGGAATTGGCGGTGTCACGATTGACCATTATGACGGATTCTACCTCATCCAATGGTATAGCGAAGGAGTCTATACATTAAAGGAATATGTATTGGCTGCACTTGAGCACGTATATCCAGACTATAAAGGCATTTATGAAAAGAAACGATTTGATACATCTGGACAGTATATAGAAGATGATGATTTTGTGAAGGGAGAGAAAGGTGAATTTCCTCTCATCGTGAAAGAAAACGGCATGAACGTGGCGGTTTACTTAAATGATGGCGCGATGACGGGTATCTTCCTTGATCAGCGTCATGTGAGAAAAGCGATCCGAGATCGTTATGCAAAAGGAAAGACTGTGCTCAATACATTTTCTTACACAGGTGCTTTCTCAGTGGCAGCTGCGCTTGGCGGAGCGAGCCGTACGACAAGTGTAGATGTTGCAAACCGCAGCTTGAAAAAAACATCTGAGCAGTTTGAAGTCAATGGTATTGATGTGGACGGGCAGGATATCAAAGTCATGGATGTCTTTAAATATTTTCCGTTTGCAGCGAAAAAAGGCTGGACCTATGATCTCGTCATCTTAGACCCGCCTTCCTTTGCACGAACGAAAAAGCACACATTCAGTGCGGCGAAGGATTATAAGAAGCTATTAAAAGAAGCCATCCAAATTACAGCTGAGAACGGCGTCATTGTGGCATCAACGAATAGCAGTGCATTTGGCATGAAGAAATTTAAAGGGTTTATTGCGCAGGCTTTTAAAGAAGCAGGGCAAACCTATCGGATACTTGAAGAATATACCCTTCCTGAGGATTTCCGTACAACGAAGAATTATCCTGAAGGGAACTATTTAAAGGTTGTCTTCATACAAGCATAAGAAAAAGCCATTTTCCAATAAGGGAAATGGCTTTTTTTATAAGGCAAACGACATAAGGATAGGCGCTGCACATAATGTAATAATGGCTGAAATAATCATCGATACACTTGAGATCGTTCCTGAGACGGAGCTCATTTCAAAAGCCTTCGATGTTCCTGCCCCGTGTGCACCCGTTCCAAGCAGGACGCCCATGGCAATGTCATTATCGATGCGGAAGTAACGGATCACCATTGGACCGATAATCGATCCAAACAGTGCGGTTAAAATGACAAACACGGCCGTAACGGACGGCATGCCGCCGATCATCTCTGACACACTCATCGCTACAGGTGTTGTGACCGATCTTGGGACAAGGCTCTCAATAAGGCCTGTGTCCAGATGAAACAACTTGGCGATAAAAGCCGTTGATAAGATCGCAATGACAGAGCCGCAAGCCACATTCAAAATAATTTCCACTGCATGCTTCTTCAGGATATGAAAATACTTATATAAAGGAATGGCAAAAGCAACAGTCGCAGGCTGCAGCATATTCGTGAGCCATTTCCCTCCTTGATTGTAAGCATCGTAAGGAATGTTGACGATTAACAGCAAGACGACAAGGACAAGCGGAGTGACAAGTAACGGTGAGACATAGACCTTCGGATGCCGTTTGTATACCGCTTTTGATCCGAGATATAAAAGAACTGTTAAAATCAGAAATAGTCCGCCAACTAACATAGCTTTTTCCGCTCCTTTCGTTTTGCAATCATTTGCGTCATGATACCAGTTGAGAGCATGACCACAAACGTACTAATTAAGACGACAAGGACAATACTTGTGCCAGATTGAGAAAGCAATTTTCCATAATCAATGACACCAACTGCTGATGGAATAAAGAAAAGTAGCAGTTCTCCGAGCAGCCATACGGCGCCAAGTTCTATCCATTTTAATTGAATGATCTTAAAATGAAGTAATAAGAAAATGACAAGAATGCCTAAGATCGTGCCCGGAATTTTCAAATGCAAAAAGGCCGCCAGCACATTCATGAATTTCGCAAAAATAAACAAGACCATAATCTGAAGGGCAGCAATCAGCGGCGTTTTGAGCAATTTCACTTTCTGTTCACTCCTTTTTCTATATAAATTGTTCAGTGTTTCACAAAAACATGACAACGTTCCAATTGATGAGCTTACTTTAAAGTGTACAGCACGTTCAGTTATAGGTAAAATACATATATCGAATAGTAATTATTCCTTTTGTCTATAGGAAGGATGAAGCATGTGGACATCAGACATTTAACATATTTCTTAGAAGTGGCAAGATTAAAGAGCTTCACGAAAGCATCGCAGTCTCTTTACGTATCGCAGCCGACCATTTCTAAGATGGTCAAAAACCTGGAGGATGAGCTGGGGGTGCAGTTGTTTTACCGGAATGGCCGGCAGGTTGAAATGACAGATGCTGGCCAAACCATGTATACACAGGCGAGTGAAATTACACAGTCATTTCAGAATTTAACGAGCGAATTAAATGATTTAATGAATGTGAAAAAAGGGCATATTCGAATCGGACTGCCGCCGATGATTGGGTCAAGTTTCTTCCCTAATGTCATGGGGGAATTCCGCCAGCAATATCCAGATGTCACATTTCAGTTGGTTGAGCACGGCTCCATTAAAGTAGAGGAAGGGGTCGAGGATGGATCGCTTGATATTGGTGTCATTGTTCTGCCTGCAAATGATAAAATTTTTCATACGTACACCATTATTAAAGAGAACATGAAGCTCGTGACGCATCCATCCCATCCGATGGCTGGTCGTGAGGAAGTACATTTAGCTGATTTAAGGGAAGAGTCTTTTATTTTCTTTAGAGAAGATTTTGTTCTGCACAGCCGGATTTTGAATGAATGTATGAATGCGGGATTTCGGCCAAATGTCATTTATGAAACGTCTCAGTGGGATTTCATTAGTGAAATGGTAGCTGAAAACTTAGGGATTGGACTTCTGCCAGAACGAATCTGCCGTGATCTTGATCCCGAAAAGGTAAAGGTCATTTCCCTAAACCCGTCGATCCCGTGGCATTTAGGTGTCATTTGGCGAAAGGACCGCTATTTGTCGTTTGCGGCAAGAGAATGGTTAAAGCATACGAAATCCTATGTGTGGGATGCAGAGTAAAAGGGAGGATGATACGGATGAAAACAAGCTGCGCGTCTCATTTATTGGAGAAGGTTCGAGAAAAAAATCCACTCGTTCATAATATCACCAATCAAGTTGTGACGAATTTTACAGCGAATGGACTGCTTGCTTTAGGTGCTTCGCCAGTCATGGCAAACGCCAAAGAAGAAGTGGCTGAAATGGCGCAATTAGCGGATGCACTAGTGCTGAATATTGGCACATTAACTAAGGAAACGGTGGAAGCCATGATTCTCGCTGGACAAGCCGCCAATGAAAAAGGTGTACCTGTTTTGTTAGATCCTGTCGGCGTTGGTGCGACAACGTTTCGAACGAATGCTGCTAAACAGCTGTTAGAGAAAGTGAAAATCACCGTTGTCAGAGGAAACGCTGCCGAAGTGGCTCATTTACTTGGAGTGGATGGCTGGGAGTCAAAAGGCGTTGATGCGAAAGCGGCGAATGGAGATGTATCGGCATTAGCCAAACAAGCGTCTATTGCACTTCAGACAATAGTGGTGATCACAGGAAAAGTCGATGTGGTGTCAGATGGAGATGAGGTGCTGTCCATTCATAATGGACATGAATGGCTCACGAAGGTGACGGGAACTGGCTGTTTGCTGACGTCTGTCATCGGAGCATTTTGTGCAGCGGGTGAACAGCCGCTTCATGCGTCGGCAGCTGCATTGATGTTTTATGGTGTCGCCGCTGAAAGGGCAGCTCTGCACGCAATGGATAAAGGACCGGGAACCTTTCAAATGGAATTGTTAAACGCACTATCACACACAACCGGAGATGATGTGCTGACGTTAGGGAAAATAGGAGGAATTTCACATGACAAAGGCTGATCAACAGCAAATCAAACAGCAATTATCGGTTTATTTTATTTTGGGCACAGCGAATACAACGAGGCAGCCGCTTGATATTGTGAAAGAGGCCATTCAAGGCGGAATCACCATGTTTCAATTTCGTGAAAAGGGTGAAAAAGCCTTGCAGGGTGAAGAGAAGAAACAATTGGCTCGCCAAATTCAAGCGCTTTGCCAAGAAGCAAATGTTCCTTTTATTGTGAATGATGATGTACAGCTAGCGATTGATCTAGATGCAGATGGCGTTCATGTTGGACAGGAAGACACAAATGCAAAAGACGTCAGAGAAAGGATCGGGAATAAAATATTAGGCGTATCGACGCATAACCTAGATGAAGTAAAACAAGCCATGAAGGACGGAGCAGATTATGTCGGGATGGGCCCAGTCTATCCAACGGAAACGAAAAAGGATACACGCAGTGTCCAAGGTGTGTCTTTGATCACTGAAGTCCGCCGTCATGGCCTTCAAATTCCGATTGTAGGTATCGGAGGGATCACATACGACAACGCAGCACCAGTGATACAAGCTGGGGCAGACGGTATAAGCATCATTAGTGCTATTAGCCAGAGCGCCGATCCTAAAAAAGCAGCAGAAGAGCTGAAATCACTTGTTGCAGCAGAAAAAGCATCTCTTTAATCTGAAGGAGACATGGATTAAATCAATTCATGTCTTTTCTTATGCCGGGTAAATTAGACAGGAGCTATACAATTGTGTACAATCATATAGTTCGATTATTTTCGAAATGACAGGTAAATAAAGGAGAATGAACATGGAAGTGCTCGATACGTATTTTCGCCGATACGATGAAGCAGGAAAAGGGCAGGAGCAGATGGATGAATTGCTGGCATTGTTTTCTGACGATGTCATGATTGTCTTAAATGGCGCCCAAAAGCCTGGGATCCAAGCGTTCACACAATTTTTGAATACATTTTTCCACGTACATGATGACATTAAGCATATGTGGGATGGGTGGAATAAAAGAGAAGATGGAAAGTATGAAACAAACTGGGCCGTTTGCGGAAAGCTTTCAGATGGCCGTGTCTATACAGCAGAAGGAATTGATATCGCAGAGCTGGACGACCAAGGGAAGATCGTTTATTTAGAAAACGTTCCGAAAAACCCAGAGTTATTCCAGCGCTATTAAAAAGCCGGCTTTTTATTTATCTAGAGAATATGCCTCAATGGCTTCTTGAACAGATGTTTCTTTATCAAAAATAAGGTGGCGGCTGTACACTTCACTCAAGTGCAGTGATTCTTGCTCTAAGTGATCTACAAGCTCAAAGATATCTAGGATGGCTGCTAAACTTATGTTAGTTTGTCCACCTTCTGCATTATCATAGGTTTCTTCTGGGAAGCCTTGTTTGATTATTTCCTTCACTTGACGTTGGTTTTTAGCTTTTACTAAGACAATTCGTTCTTCAAAGATTTTATCAGGTATACTGCTTGGTGATGAGATAGATTCGAATAATAATTTTGCAGAATAAATACTTTGCATATGTCATCCCACTTCTTTCGTGTCGTTTTAAATAATTTCCAGTATGTGTATAATATGATAACATAGGAATGACATCTTGCAGAGAATACATCACTATAAATAGATTCATTACGGGGAGGGATAGGAATGAAGAGTGTGGTTGATAACAGGGGGGAAGTTCATGAAATTCTGTTAATCCTCATTACATGCTGCTCTCTAATCACGTTTAGAAGGGTTGCCAGATTAGAGAAGTATAAAAATAAGTTAAAAAGCCAATTTATACCTTACTGAGATTGAATAGAAGAACACAAGAAAAGCCGGCTGAGCAGCCAGCTTTTCCTTATGAATCAGTATCCATATGCATGCCTGTATGTGCCTTTACTTGAATTTCCGTAAAGGTGTCTTCATCTGCTTTTTCAGAAGAGAATATCGTGCCTAAGTAGGCGGCAAGAAATCCGAGTGGAATCGAGATAATCCCAGGGTTCGACAGCGGGATGAGCGGCTCTCCTGTGAAGATGGCTGCTCCTGACGGGTCCCAGACGCTTGGGCTGAGCGAGACGATGATTAGAGCGCTCAGAAGGCCTGTTAAGCTTCCTGCGATGGCACCCGTAGAGTTAAATCGTTTCCAAAAAACAGTGAAGATAATCAAAGGTAAATTCGCACTTGCTGCCACTGCGAAGGCAAGAGACACAAGAAAAGCGACGTTTAAGGACTGGGCAAATAATGCGAGAATGATAGAGAGGATCGCCACGCCGATGGAAGCAAAACGTGCCGCCTTCACCTGCTCCCGCTCACTCGCTTTTCCTTTGCGGATAATCTGACTATAAAAATCATGCGCAAAGGCAGACGCGGCGGATAGGACGAGACCCGTTACCACCGCCAAAATAGTCGCAAAGGCAATAGCGGAAACAAAGGCAAATAACAAATCTCCTCCAAGAGCTTGTGCCAGAAGAGGTGCGGCCATATTGCCTGCTGCATCTGCTGCTGTGATCGCTTCTGTTCCAACAAATGCAGCAGCGCCGAAGCCAAGGAAAACCGTCATTAAATAAAAAATCCCGATGATCCAAGTAGCGGATAGAACAGATTTACGCGCAGAAATGGCATCTTTGACCGTATAAAACCGGATCAAAATGTGCGGCAAACCTGCTGTCCCAAGCACTAAAGCAAGGTTCAAAGATAGTGTCTCTAAAGGCACATCATATTTATTTCCCGGGTGAAGAAATGCCCCACCGAACGGGGTCGCTGTTTTCATCTGTTCAAACATCTTCAGCAGACTAAAATCAAACTTTGCAAACACAAGCAGAGAAATAATTAACGTCCCAAGCATGAGAAGCACAGCCTTTGTGATCTGTACCCAGCTGGTCGCAATCATGCCGCCAAACACGACATAAATGGTCATCAGGACACCCACGATCAGTACCGCAATCCAGTAATCAATGCCAAGAAGCAGTTTGATTAATGCACCTGCCCCAACAAGCTGTGCAATCATATAAAAAGTAGAGACTGTAATGGTATTAAAAGCGGCAACCCCTCGAATGGCAGGGCGCTTAAATCGTGCAGCGATCATATCGGCCATCGTATATTTCCCCAGATTTCGAAGCGGTTCAGCCACAACGTAAAGAACGACAAGATACGCTACTAGAAAACCAATGCTATAGAAAAAGCCGTCAAATCCGTTTAACGCGATCATTCCAGCAATCCCTAAAAATGATGCAGCAGACATATAGTCTCCAGCAATGGCAAGGCCGTTTTGAAACCCAGTCAGACCTCCGCCTGCTGTGTAAAAATCACTCGCATTGCTTGTTTTTTTCGCAGCAAAATATGTGATGACCAATGTGAGCCCTACGATCGCTACGAACAAAATAAAAGCGGTCATGCTCATTCGTCATCACCTCTTGATTCATTTTTTAAAGCGCTTACATAATTGTCGAACTTAGCTGCTTTTTTCGCATAAAGTCCACATAAAACCCAGGTCATAACAAATTGTGTGAGGGCGAATAACCAAGCCCATGAGATCGCGCCAATTGCCGGCGTGTTCAAAAAGGTGAAGTAGGATGTAGCAACCGGAAGTGAAAAGTAAAAGAGAAAAAAGAAAATCGTCATCGGTACGATAAATCTGCGTTTTTCCTCAAGAAGTTTTCGAAAATCCTCTGAAGCGGCAACCTTCTTATAATGAACTTTTTTGTCTGCCATTGTTTCCTCCTTTGTACGAATTAGGGACAAGGTACTCCAATGCATATGAGACGATCTGGCTGTTTATGACAGTATATCATAAAAAAGGCACCCGAAAAGGGTGCTGAGCCTGATCAAAACATGACTTTATCTTGAGGTATTGTGTTAAGTCGAGAAGGGGCAAAAATTCTATTAGACGAAATAGCATCTTTGGAAGAGTGAAATCTAGAAAGGTGACTGACCGTCTTGCAGATGCAAGACGGCATTTTTTGGTAATATATGATAAAATTGTTTAGGTAATTAATGGGTTGACCCTGTTGTTGTAGGGGGAAGGCAATGGTTAAGACAATATCAAGAAATGACCCGTGTTTCTGTGGTAGCGGGAAGAAATATAAAAAGTGTCATAGTGACATTCATCCTGAATCAAGAGCTGCTCGGCTTATCCAGACATACAGAAAGTACGAACGAAAAATAGAAGATTATCAAAAATCAACAGGTAATATTCCTCCATGTCAAAAGGGGTGTTATAACTGCTGCTATGAGGACTTTTCTATAATTGAAATTGAGTTTGAATTTATTATGCGTGAGTTGAAGACTTGAAGCAAAGATCGAGTAGAAAAAATATATGATACTGTTTTAGATCAGTGTGAAACAATTAAAAATGAACGACCTGACACCTGGAGAAAATTTAGAGGTATATGTCTCGAAAGACGTTGGCACAATACTTGTTGAACAATTGAAATAGCTTTATAAAAAGGGTGTTTTGAAGTCGAGGATCAAGGAGAAAATCGTATTATGGAATATAAATTAGTGCCGGTACACGCCGATGGAACAGTCGCGTGCTGAAAGCTTAATTGAAACATACAAGGATGGTATGTTAGATAAAGATGATAAAAATTCATTCCAGAGAGGTTTTCAACTGTGCCTTATAGATTTCGGATATAAAATAATGGAAAAGTGAAATTCAACACAAGAAGCCGTAAATGGCTTCTTTTTTTATGTAAAAAGGGTTGTTTTACGAGGAGAAGAATGAGAGGGCTTACCGATCGTCTGCACGCTGCAACACTTTCTATACGCTTACCACTATTAATGCAGAACCAAAATATTTTCAGCAATTTCAAAAATTTTGTGTTGAAGTCTTATATTAAGAGTAAGCAGGCTCTTACTGGAGCCTGCTTTTTTTATTTATTGTTGCTTAACAGTAATTTTTAAGGTATTTTTACAGTATATGCTAAGTCGACAAACATAATATTTACGCCTACATCAACTTTCTTATATTTGTTTTTAACTGCCCATGCAACCGCACCAGAAGTTCCAGCAGTAATAGCCGCAGCGGCTCCGGCACCCCATGGTCCAGCAGCAGCAATTTTGCTTGTGTACCAACCGATATATCCGGCTGCAAATCCACCTGCTACTATGGCGTTCATGCTTCTAACTTTCGGTCCTAATTTGAGGTGTAGACCTACAAAACCATAAGCCTGCATGTCACCTTTTTTCTCATTCTCTTCAAAGCTAAATTCTTCTGATTTCATAGAAGTCATTAGTTGACTGTCGTGTTCTGAAATTCCCATTTCCATAAGGGTTTCTTTATCAGCTGTAAAATGAATATTTCCATCCTTATCTAATTCGAAGTAATTAGATAGTTTCTCTGCTAATTCCAATTGTTTTTTATCTACACTGACTGGAGGGGTCTCATTATTACCTTGATTGGCATGACTAATCATTGGAGAAGAGAAACCAAATGTAATAGTAAGCACACATAACATTACTAGAAATTTTTTAAACATACGTACCACTCCTATTTGTTTTTTGGGGTAACGCATACATGATATTTCCTTCTATTGGGGTGGAATACTTAGAGGTTAAGGAGAGTAATAAAATGTATTTATTCTTATTCACTTTGATTTATTGTGTAATCACACACATTTTTAATTTGTCCTATGAGTTTTCTTTTGGGGTGTATTTTATAGGTCTAGGTTTGATCAAAGGACTTTCCAGCGGGGAAATTAAAGACATCTTTAATTTCAAAAAGACAAGGGACGTGTTCAAAGAAAACAGATTTATAGATTCTTTGATGGAATTGTTTTCTTTGATAATAGTGTTTATTAATGCATACATAATTGATTATGAACCATTCTCTCCCTTTGAGTTTGTTTATACTTTTTTCTTGATTGTAATTCTATACAGATTCCTATTTTGGGGAATCATAAGAGAGTCAAAAAAATGGTTGCATAATGAGGCATAGGAGTCATGGACTTATAAGAATCACTCACTTTCTTTGATATATTTTCATGCTACCATTTATTTCTTGATAATTGGTAATGTGATGGAAATTTTCTTTTTGGGTTGCGGTGACCGCAATATAGGTTCTTTTATTTGGGAGGAGAATTTATGATGACTGTAATACCAGTATTGATGATGTTAATTGGTGCTTCCTATTTTGCTGTTTATATGATAAAACGTAAAAATAATAAAGAAAAAGAGATGGGTTATAAAGTTGTTTTTGCCGTTGTTTTCTTTTTACTGAGTGTCCCATTCATCAATATGGTCATCACTGGATAATAAAGAACAGGCTAAAGAGCCTGTTTTTTTTGTTTCTAAAAAAACATAGCGCCTATTTCAAACCACCAAGAGCGTTCATGTTCGTTTTAAGCACCTTTATTTATGCTCGGGTATTTCCATAGTGTGATGCTTCAAGAACGCTTATATGGGATTTAAATGCGTTAACTGCTGCGATAGCATCTAAAGATTGATATGTCTTGTGTCCTACTTGCTTACAAAGTGTTTGCGTCATGCCGAAAACTTTACATATGAATGGAAAAATAGGATTTTATTAGGAATTATTGTGCTAACATTTATTAAAAATTGGTTTTCTAGGGGGGATTGTAGATGGCGTCTATACCGTCTCCAGTTGTAGCGATCAAGATAAATGAATGGTATAAGCATATAAAAAGATTCAATGTTAAAGAGGCCCATATGCTAAGGGAAGAGATTAGAAAAGATATAGATGTCATGGAAGAAGATGAACAGGCGGTTCTTTATTTTCAGCTGATGGAGTTCCGTCACCAATTGATGACAGACTATGTGCAGCCTTCTAAAGAACCACTTGAAAAATCTGATTACTTGAAAGCTGTAGAAGGACAAGGAAAGAAGATGTCAGCCATTCTTGAATACTATTTTAATTTTTTTCAAGGAATGTATGAATTCAAAAATGGTGAGTTTATTAGAGCTATTGTGTTCTATAAGCGCGCGGAAAAGCGCCTGGAGCAAGTAGGGGATGAGTTAGAAAGAGCGGAATTTTACTACAAATTATCAGAAGTGTTTTATCACATGAAACAGACACACGTGTCTATGTATTACGTTGGTCTTTCTTATGATACCTATAAGGCACATAAGAGCAATTCACTTTATATGATTCGAGAAATTAATTGTCTAACTGTTATGGCAGGTAATTTCATTGATTTTGAATGCAGAGAAAAGGCGCTTCCTCATTTATTGTCAGCTTTAGAAAGATCTAAGGCAATTTCTAATAAGCCAATGATTGTGAAGTCATTATTTAATATTGGTTGTTGTTATAAAGGATTAGGTGATTTTAATAGGGCACTAGCTTATTTTAATCAGGTTATTCTTGAAGGAGAGCCTATTCATGCTACAGAGTTGCTTTTGGTTTATTATGAATTATCTTTATTTCATTTGAGTCAAAAGGAATTTATTGAGGGAGAAAGATTTTTCAAAAGAGGCTTGGAAGAAGCGAAGAATAGAAAAAATGATCTGTTTTTATCGTTGCTGATGGTATTGGAAAATTTATTTTTAAAAACAGCAAACCTAAGTGAGGTCTTGAGCTCGTTGGAAAAATTAGAGAACGAGAGGGGTTATCCATACATAGAAGACCTAGCGCTCGAAGCGGCTCGGTACTATAATGAGAATGGGCGTATGGATGAATCTGTAAAAATGTACGAAAAAGTGATGTACGCCCGAAAACAAATCCAAAGGGGCGACTGTTCATATGAATTTTAAAACGGTTCTTACTGGTTTTTTGAGTGCTTCAGCATTGCTAGGTGTGATCTCATTATCATCTGTCGATTTTGATGTGAATTCAAGAAATGCTACTTCTCCAGAATCAACTGATCTGACAGTAAGAAATGCTACAGGCAGTAGCGTTACTACTCAAGATTTCCCTCTTATAACTTTATCTCAACATGATAACGATTTTGCTGTGAGGAATGGAACCCGTTCTAGTGTAAATCCGGATATTCGTTTTGGAACACGTGATTCTAGATTATCTACTTGATGAATCAAACAGACCTTTAGGTCTGTCAGGCTGTCGAGAAAATCTCGACAGCTTTATTTTCCCGGAAAGGTTATCGGTTCTACAAATCAGATCCGAAAGCATGTGCTCCGTGTCCTTTTCTTGAAAGCTGCACAAGATCTTAAAAGCACCAAAAGACCCATTCTCACCTAACATCATGACGTGGAAAATAAAAAAGAATGTAGAAAAACATGAGTTTCTCTACATTCTGGGCACCCGAAAAGGGTGCTTTCTATCGATAATTTGCAAGAAATGTTTGTCTCGCTTTTTCATATGTTTCCGCATCAAAATGATCTCCGCATTTATGAATACACCAAGGCTCTTCTTGTCTTGCAATCCCAACTTCATAGCCCTTCTGAGTGAATTCAAAGGACTGCGAAACATCATAAAAATGAAAGCCATCAAAGAGATCCTCACGCCACTTCACATCATACTGCGTCGCCATGAAAAGACCATCAATGGCCGCAGCTTTGATATAATCTTGCGCTTCGGGCTGCTGACGGCCTCTTTCAAACGAAAGCAGCTGATAGGTGTCGTGACGATATTCAATGACTTTTCCCCTGCAATCAGAACTCTCCCACCAAATTCCATTGTCAGGCACGCATTCTGCTCCAATCACTCCAACCATGCCAAGTGATGGATTTTGTAAAAAAAGCGGGATGAGTTCAAGCAGCATATGCTGTTTGACAATCAGGGTATCCTGATGAAGATAAATTTTAAACTGAGCTGGATGAGTGATGGCTTCATTGTATGCAGAGGTCATACTTGATGCCTGTCTGATGGGTAAGACCTCCACATGGTATCCATGAGGAGCCGGAAGTGAAGCGAGCTGCCGGAAGCAAGCTTGAAACATCGATTCATCATTCACACATAAAACAAACAGAATCGTCGGATTACTCATGAAATGGAACCGCCTCGACCACATATTGATAGGCTGTAGCAGACTCGTGGAAATCAGAACGAATGCCGTGTTTCATGAGTAATTCATGTAGATCATTCAACACGCTTGCATAGGAAGGATGCTGTACGCGAATGGCCTCGAATTCGCGAATGCGAAAACCCGCTGAATGAAAGAGTGCATGTATTTCGTGAAGGGTGAAGAAACGTAAATGTGTTTGATCCATTAACCCTGCATCTGTATAAGTAAATCTGCCGGCTAGTAATTCTAAAACCGTTGAAATGTGGCCGATATTTGGAATAGATGACAGGATGGCACCCTCTTTTTTAAGGAAGGGTTTCACCTTTTTTAAAACGGCCCAAGGGTCCAATAAATGCTCGAGGACGTCTCCGAAAATCATGCAGTCAAATTGTTCATGTTGATAAGGGAGAGCCAGCTGTTCAATATTTCCGCAGAGAACATGATCCAGCTCTTGTTCCGCCTCTTTTGCTGCATCTTCAAATGACTCAATGCCATAAATGGTCCGGCCCTTTTGTTTCAGGACTTTTCCAAGCTTGCCTGTGCCGCATCCGATATCCAACAAAGACGTCCATTCCGCGCGGATACGGCTGACGATGACCGGGTTTACCCCATGATAATACTGATCCTTTTTTTGGTGATAATACGAAAGGGAATCTGAACTCACGCTCTACCCACCTTTCTGCTTTCTCGTTGTTTTCATGCTTAATATATGGGTGGACAGCTTGGTTTTATAACGAGAGAAGGACAATTTTCATGAATAGCGGCTAAAAAGGAATCATATAAAGAACAGGAAACGGACTGTCCTCCTAATATAGAAAGACAGAACCCCATTGAGTGGAAGGGATTGGTATGGAGAGGTGTTCAATTATTGTAGCGTATCGTCATGAAAGGATTTTCAAAAGGTCAATTGACAGGTCAGAACTTATAGCCAAAGCAGTCTGAAAGACAAAGGATAACGGCGTTGATTTACGGTTTGTTTATCATCTTCTGATCACCGTTGGATGTTAAAAAAGCTTGTATTTCTTCGATGCCTAGTCCAATTTTTTTCGCTTCCTGAATCAAATAAACCCACTCTTCGTCAACTCTTCTTTTCACTTGCGTATCCATAATATCCTCCAGTTCAATAAGACATATTCACTGCAACCAATGACTTGAACAAACCGTCTAGTAACTGTACGTGTGGTTGAAAACAGCGCAAAATAAATTTTGTCGAAAATGATGACATTTAACCTATTTTGTAAAATCTATCACCTACCACGTCCCTAAAAAAATGACTAAAAAACCCATAAATATTGAAATCTTACTTCTAATAATAAACAATTGTAAAGTCAGTTGAAAGATTATAAATTAAAATAATGATAAAGACCTAAAACATTTGACTCATACAAACCAATTGCGTTGACATTTGCCATCGAGTAGAACAAATTTCATCTTTTCAGGACATACATATTGTTCGTTTGGGAAGTTCTTCTCAAGATGGTATTCTAAAAGAAACAGAAACCACCAAGAAGGAATGAAGAAAGACATGTATAGCCTTTTTCAAAAGTATCAAGAAGTTGTCATGTATCTTGTGATGGGTGTGTGTACAACCATTGTCAATATCGTCAGCTTCTATTTATTCGTTGAGATGTTTTCCATGGATTACAAAACAGCTACGGTTGTTTCATGGGTATTTGCTGTTCTCTTTGCTTATATCACCAATAAGAAGTATGTCTTCAAGCAAAAGGCTCGTGACACAAAAAGCCTCATGCGTGAGCTTTCTTCATTTTTTAGTGTCCGTCTCATGTCTCTAGGTGTAGATCTGGGGCTGATGATTTTATTTGTGAGCCAAATGGCGCTCAATGAAACCGTCGCAAAAATTCTCGTCAACTTTGTGATTGTGGTGGTCAATTATGTCGCCAGTAAGTGGTTCGTCTTCAAGAAAACAAAAGAAGATGCGATTTAACACATAAAAAAGATAGGTGATGTGAAATGAGCAGCAGGCCAGACGACTTATATGATGCCATATATCAACAAACAGAAAAGCAGCATGAACAAGTGCTGAGGCTAGTCAAAGAAATGACCGCACATCCAGAAGCGTTTTCGGAACAAGAAAAGGAAAAGATCAACCGAATGGACATTGCGCTTCAAACGGCAACGGACATTTTAGAAAACTTAATGACCCCTGATACGCAAATGACGATTGTTTTAAAACAAGGGAGAATTCATGTTGATCTGTCAAAATCGTAAAAGAAGCAGCCAATGATGAAGCGGCTGCTTTTTATTATGCTTCGCTTGTTTCCCGCAGTTGCTTTGGAGACATGCCGATTTTCTTTCGAAAGACTTTATTCAAGTAATTCGCATTTCGGTAGCCGCACTGTATGGCGATTTCTTCAATTGAGTATTTCGTTGTTTTTAATAATGTTTCCGCCTTCTCTAACCGGATATTGGTTAAGTAATGAATAGGTGTGAAGCCAGTGGCCTTTTTGAATTCCCTCGTAAAATGACTTTTGGATAAACGTGCCGCAGCTGCCATATCGTCTGGGCCAATTTCCTCGTGAAAATGATGGCTGGCAAACAAGGCCGCTTGGACGATGGGCTCAGGCCATTTTTCCATTTGTCCCTCAAGCTTTGGCAAATATGAATACAGTTCCATGACAAATTGATAAGCAAGGCTAGACCCCTCAAATGGATTGGTAATCCGTCTTTCACTGGCTTCATCATAAATTTTCTTCAGCAGGCGGATCGGCTTGGAATGAGGATGAAAACGCATGACCTGCTTTCCTTGATCTATAAATTGGTCAAAGCAAAGATCACAGGCTTCCCCATAAAGCGTCAAATAGAGAAATTCCCAATGCTCACTGTCCTCTGGAAAATAATATTGATAGGCACTTGGACTTTTCACAAGAAAGGCCTGCCCCGGCAAGACTTTGAACCGCTTTTGTCCGATTTCAATCATGCCGTGTCCAGACAGTGTGAGCTGAAAGATGCACTTGCCCTGATCCTTCCGCTCCACGCCATTCCAGCTGTATAACGAAGATGATTGAACCTCCCAGCCAACAGACCATATTTGTGCCGGCAATGTAACATCAGAATGGTGAAAACGAAATGCAAATGCTTCCTTCTTCAAATTGGAAAACCTCCTTCACAGCAAAAAACAACCTTTTTCTATTTTGAATCATGTTACACCTCATATCACATCGTACCATTCACAGCAAAAAAAGGGTATTTTTTAACGATTTTTTTACCATTGAACTTACGCAGTTCAGGCAACTAAAATAAGAGTATCAGATGAGAAAAGGGGAATGGATATGATCGATATGTTACGCGCGGCATTTCACCAGCAATTTGGGGATAAAGAAGAAGAACTTCGCTATTTTTTTGCCCCGGGAAGAGTGAACTTGATTGGTGAACATACAGATTACAATGGAGGTCATGTATTCCCTTGTGCGCTCACTCTCGGTACATATGCAGCATGTGCAAAGCGGTCAGATGGCCGCGTGAGAATGTATTCCTTGAACTTTGATGGCGATGGTGTGAAAGAATTCGACCTTTTTGAAATCGCTTACTTAGAGTCGGATGGCTGGGCGAATTATCCGAAGGGCGTGTTCCATCAGTTTATTGAAGCAGGGATGAAGATAGAAGAAGGCTTTGACATTGTATACGGCGGCAATATTCCCAATGGCGCAGGCCTGTCTTCCTCTGCCTCCATCGAGCTTGTCACCGCCGTCTGCATCAATGAATGGCATTCATTCGGCGTTTCAAATGCCCGTCTTGCCCTCCTTTCGCAGCGTGCAGAAAATGAATTTATTGGCGTCAATTGCGGCATCATGGATCAGTTTTCAATTGCTCTTGGAAAAGAAGATCACGCCATTTTGCTTAATTGCGATACCCTTGATTTTCAATACAGTCCGTTTCGGCAAGAGGGACTGGCGCTTGTCATTGCCAATACAAACAAAAAGCGGACACTGGCAGACTCCAAATACAATGAACGCCGGTCAGAGTGTCAATCAGCTTTAAACGATTTACGAGAAGAAATCGACCTTGCCCACTTATGTGAGCTCACGGCAGATGAATTTGCCGAGCATGCCCATTTGATTCAGGATGAAACATGCCGCAAACGTGCAAGACACGTAGTGACAGAAAACGAGCGGACCATAAAAGCAGTCAAATTTCTGAAAGATGATAAAATGGAAGAAATAGGTGCGCTTATGAAGGCTTCTCATCTCTCTTTAAAGAATGATTATGAAGTGACTGGATTTGAACTAGATACACTGGCAGAAGCCGCTTGGCTACATCCTGGAACGATTGGCTCTCGTATGACGGGCGCGGGTTTTGGCGGCTGTACGATCAGTATTGTGAAAGAAAAGCAGCTGGCATCATTTATAGAAGAAACGGGATCGATTTATCAAGAGAAGACAGGCATTCAAGCCTCTTTTTACACAGCTGGAATTGGAGGCGGCGCAAGAGAACTCACGAAGGAGGAAGTGTAATGACAATTTTAGTGTGCGGGGGAGCAGGGTACATTGGCAGCCATGCGGTAGCGGCTCTTTTAGCGAAAGGTGAACAAGTGGTGGTAGTGGATAATTTGCAGACAGGGCACAAAGAAGCTGTTTTGGAGGGAGCTGTTTTAGAAGAGGGAGATTTACGAGATCAAGATTTTTTAAGACAGGTTTTCAAAACGCATCAAATAGAAGCGGTGATGCACTTTGCCGCAAATTCACTTGTCGGCGAGAGTGTAACAGACCCGCTAAAGTACTATGACAACAACGTTGGAGGAGCGACAGCCTTACTTCAGGTGATGAATGAATTTGATGTGAAACACCTCGTTTTCTCTTCAACCGCTGCCGCATATGGTGAACCAAAGCGAGTGCCGATCGTTGAAACGGATGAGACGAATCCAACCAATCCTTATGGAGAAACGAAACTAGCGATTGAAAAAATGCTGAAGTGGTCTGAGCAGGCATATGGAATAGAATACGTCGTGCTTCGCTACTTTAATGTAGCTGGCGCTCATACAGAAGGACTTGTCGGAGAGGATCATCAGCCTGAGACACATCTCATTCCGATTATTCTGCAAGTGGCTTTAGGAAAACGAGATCAGATCATGATTTACGGTGATGATTATGAGACAGAGGATGGCACGTGTATTAGGGATTACATTCATGTCATGGATTTAGTAGACGCGCACATCTTAGCTGTTGATCGTCTGCGTGCTGGAAAAGGAAGTGCAACATACAACTTAGGGAATGGCACTGGTTTCTCCGTGAAGCAGGTAGTAGATGCTGTTAGAAACGTCACGGGGCATGCGATCCCAGCACAGGTCGCTGACAGACGTGCGGGGGATCCAGCAAAGCTGATTGCTTCTTCTGAAAAAGCGCTGCAAGAATTAGGGTGGACACCTCAATATGCTGACCTTCACACCATCATTCAAAGTGCGTGGGATTGGTTTCAGAAGCATCCAGACGGCTACCAAAGTAAATAACGCATAACAGGCAGGCAAGAGAGGGGACAGAGAGAATGGCGGTTGATATTTTTGAAAAACTGGAACAGCTGATTCAATACGGGATCAATCAAGAGCTGATCACACGACTAGATATCGAGTATACGAGAAATCGGCTGCTTGAGGTGCTTGGGCTGGATGAAGCTGAGCCAAGGACAGTCTCAGGGGAGGCGGAGCTTGAAGACATCTTAATGCCGATGCTGGATTGGGCAGTTGAGACTGGCCTTATCCCTGAGGGGACGGATACGTATCGCGATTTACTAGATGCGAAAATCATGGGATGCTTGGTGGCGCCTCCAAGTGTCATCTACGCAAAGTTTGAAGAGAAGCGCCAGCATGAAGGGCCAGAGCCTGCTACAAGCTGGTTCTATGAAATGCAGCAGCACGCACACTATATTCATACAGGCAGAATCGCCAAAAATGTGCAGTGGTTTACACCAACAGATGATGGCGTGCTGGAGATCACAATCAATCTATCAAAGCCGGAAAAGGACCCAAAAGCAATCGCTGAAGCCAAAAAGCTTAGTCAAAAACAATATCCTCTTTGTCTCCTTTGTAAAGAAAACGTTGGGTTTGGGGGGCGCATCAACCATCCAGCGAGACAGAATCACCGGATCATTCCTGTGACACTCACAGATGAATCTTGGTTTCTACAATTTTCACCTTATGTGTATTACAACGAGCACTGCATTGTGTTCAAAGGCGAACATGAGCCGATGAGCATCACCAAAAAGACCTTTGAACGATTGCTTTCTTTCATATATATATACCCGCACTATTTCATCGGATCGAACGCCGACCTTCCGATTGTCGGGGGTAGTATATTAAGTCATGACCATTTTCAGGGCGGTGCGCATGAATTTCCGATGGCGAAAGCGGAGGTGGAAGAGGTCTTTTCTCTGAATGCCTTTCCGAATGTGAGGGCTGGCATTGTGAAATGGCCGATGTCTGTCATCCGCCTTCGAAGCAGCGACCGGCAGAAGCTTGCAGACGCTGCAGACTTTATCTTAAACGAGTGGAAAATGTATTCAGATGAAGAAGTGGAGCTGCTAGCTCATACAGGAGAGACGCCGCATAATACCATTACACCAATTGCACGCCGCCATGGAGATGACTATGAATTAGATCTAGTGCTGCGCAATAATCGTACAAACAAGCGGCACCCGGATGGAATTTTCCACCCGCACGAAGAAGTCCATCATATTAAAAAAGAGAATATCGGATTAATTGAAGTGATGGGTCTTGCAGTTCTTCCTGGTAGATTAGCAGAGGAATTAAGTCAATTAAAAGAAGCGCTGTTATCCAAAAACCCCCTTGAAGAAATCAAAGCCCGCCCTGCTATCACGAAACACGAAACATGGGCAAAGCGTCTGCTTGAAGAGAATACCTTTACAGAGGACAATACAGAAGCTATTTTACAAAAAGAAGTCGGTATGATTTTTTCTCGTATTCTCTCACAGGCGGGTGTGTTTAAAAGAACCGAGCAAGGGAAAACAGCTTTTAAACGTTTCATTCATACACTCATATAGGCAGGTGATTAGATGATTGAACAAGTAAGAACATTAATGGAAGAAAAACAGCTCGACGGTGTCTTGATTCAAAAGCGTAATAACTTCTCCTGGCTGACAGGAGGGAGAAGAAATCACATCGTGTTAAATACACCAGAGGGCGTGTGCAAGCTGCTTGTGTTAAAAGACGACATCGTCCTCATAGTGAATCAAATGGAAGAAAAGCGGATCATTGAAGAAGAGATGGCGTATATCGATCACCCCTTTCAAGTGGTGACGATGGATTGGTTTGAGGAAGATACGGCACACATTCAAACACTCACAAAAGACAAACGGATCGGGTCAGACATTCAAATGGATGGATTCGAATGGATTGAGCCGGATTTGTCGCAAGTCCGATCCATTCTTTCCGCATCACAGCTCCGCCAATATGAAACGCTTTGTCATGAAACAGCGGTCATTGTAGAGAGTGTTTGTAAAGAAATCGTTCCAGAACAGACGGAGCACGAAATCGCTTCGCTTGCGGCTCAAAAAGCGATCGCGCAGGGAATGACGATTGAAGTGCTGCTTGTAGCAACAGATGACCGGATTCATCAATACCGTCATCCAATTCCGACAGACAAAAAACTTCAAAAGCATGCGCTTGTTGTTCTTTGCGCTGAACGGCATGGACTCGTGGCGAATGTCACAAGGTCTGTTTACTTCGGTCAGCTTCCAAAGGAGCTTGAAGAGAACAAAGATCGGCTTGCACGAATTGACACGGTCATGAATGCTGCCACGCGCCCTGGTAAGACATTGGGAGATGTATTGAAAGCAGGTATTGCTCAGTATGAAAAAGAGGGCTTCCCTGATAGCTGGAAAAAGCTTCATCAAGGGGGAAAGACGGGCTTTGTATCTAGAGAAATCATTGCAGTTCCCTCATCGAAGGAAGAAATTCAGCTGCATCAAGTCTTTACTTGGAATCCTTCATTGCCTGGATTGAAATCAGAGGATACGATGGTCGTAGAGAAAGAGGGGAACCGCTTTTTAACCTATACAGGCAAGTGGACATACATTGATGTTGAGCATGAAGGGGACATCTATAGACGCCCTGACATTTTAGTAAGAGATGAATAATTGCAGAATGCCGGCGCTGAGCCGGTTTTTTGCTGGAAGTCATTTAGCGGGATTCCACATATTCATCATAATTGCCAATTCTTAACGCGCATAGTCAGAGGATCGATACTTTCTTTTCTTGTCAACTTGCGTTAAAATAAGTAAGGTTTTTGTTAAATGTGGGGATACCTATTTTGAAATTGTTTACCTAGATAAAATTTCATTAAGTTAAATTGAAATTTGACCAAACTTTTTTATTGTGGTAAACCTAAATTTGACAAAGTTCTTGATTGTTTGTCCTTTGCCTTCAACTCTCAACTTTTCAAAATCCTAGAAATTTATTGTGTGTGCAATAATATAAATTTATGTCGAATTTATGACATTTTAAAAGAAATCTGTTGAAAAATAAATGAACTTTTGAAAAAAGGGAAGCTAACTCTAACAGATTTTGATAGCATTACAAAGGGAAGAAAAGTTTTCGAAGGCAGATGGCTTTTCACAATTATTCAGCAATTTATACATTATTTAAGGAAGGATGGTGATCTTCTTGTTCAGAGCCATTAAACCTATGCTTTTATTAGCGATGCTCGTGAGTGTTTTTGTATTAGGAGGTTGCAGCAATATCGCTGTTTTAGATCCTAAAGGACCAGTCGCAGCACAACAAAAAGACTTAATCCTTTTATCTATCGGATTCATGCTCTTTATCGTTGGTGCGGTATTTGTAATGTTTACCATCATTTTGGTTAAATACCGTGAGCGTAAGGACGTTGGAAACGCCTCTTATAACCCAGAAATACACGGGAATACGCTTCTAGAAGTTGTCTGGACAGTGATCCCAATATTAATCGTTGCTGCTCTTTCGATTCCAACTGTAAAAACAATTTACTCTTTGGAAGAGGCACCTCAAGCAACAAGCCATAAAGATCCACTTGTCGTTTATGCGACAGCTGTTGATTGGAAATGGATCTTTAGCTATCCAGAGGAAAATATTGAGACAGTGAACTACTTAAACATTCCAAAAGATCAGCCGGTTTTATTCAAAATCACTTCCGCTGATACAATGGCATCACTATGGATTCCTCAGCTAGGCGGGGAGAAGTATGCGATGGCTGGAATGGAAATGGAACAATATCTTCAAGCTGATGAAGTAGGCACATACCAAGGAAGAAACGCCAACTTCACAGGCGAGGGCTTTGCTCAGCAAAAATTCAAAGTCAATGCGATGACGCAGTCTGACTATGATAAATGGGTAAACAAAACGAAGAAAGAAGCACCAAAGTTAACGAAGAAAACGTATGACTACTTGATGCTTCCTGATGCTGCAGATGTGCAGACATTCTCATCAACACATTTATCCTTTGCAAAGCATGGAGAGGATTCTGAATATGCACTCCAAGCACGCAAACGTTTAGGTTATCAAGCAGTTTCTCCGCATTCCAAGACAGATCCTTTCGAGAATGTGAAGAACTATAAAAGAAAACTAGATAATGAATAAACTGACTAAGGAAAGGAGGAGGCCGTTATGCATTTAAAATGGGATGAGTTTTTTGTAACTGGAGACCCATTAATTCTTGGTGCGCAAATTTCTATCGCTCTTACCTCCATTGCCATCGTGTTTGTTTTAACCTACTTTAAAAAGTGGAAATGGCTCTGGAAAGAATGGCTGACATCAGTTGATCATAAAAAGCTTGGAATCATGTATATCCTTGCTGCTGTGATTATGTTCTTCCGCGGTGGGGTAGACGGACTGATGATGCGCGCGCAGCTGGCGCTTCCTAATAATACGTTTTTAGATTCAAACCACTATAATGAAATCTTTACAACGCATGGTACGATCATGATTCTATTCATGGCGATGCCATTTTTAATTGGTTTAATCAACGTCGTTGTTCCTCTTCAAATTGGTGCACGTGACGTTGCATTCCCTTATCTGAACAACCTTAGCTTCTGGACATTCATGGTCGGAGCAATGCTGTTCAACATTTCCTTCGTTATTGGAGGATCACCAAGTGCAGGCTGGACGAGTTACATGCCGCTCGCCGGAAATGATTTCTCACCAGGACCTGGACAGAACTACTACTTGCTCGGGCTCCAAATTGCAGGTATTGGTACACTTATGACAGGTATTAACTTCATGGTGACCATCTTAAAAATGCGTACAAAAGGTATGACACTAATGCGTATGCCAATGTTTACATGGACAACATTGATTACGTCTGTCATCATCGTTTTTGCATTCCCTGTACTAACAGTTGCTTTAGCACTTATGACATTTGATCGTTTATTCGGTTCTGCATTCTTTACACTCGAAGCAGGCGGTATGCCGATGCTTTGGGCGAACCTATTCTGGATTTGGGGACATCCTGAGGTATATATTGTTATCCTGCCGGCTTTCGGTATTTTCTCAGAAATCTTTGCGACGTTCTCAAGAAAGCAGTTGTTTGGTTACAAAGCGATGGTTGTCTCGATTGTGGCAATCTCTGTTCTTAGTTTCCTTGTGTGGGTTCACCACTTCTTTACAATGGGGAACAGTGCAGCGGTTAACTCATTCTTCTCGATTACAACAATGGCGATTTCTGTACCAACAGGTGTGAAAATCTTTAACTGGCTCTTTACGATGTATCGAGGCCGTATCAGCTTTACATCACCAATGCTTTGGGCACTTGGTTTCATCCCGAACTTCGTAATCGGTGGTGTAACTGGGGTTATGCTTGCGATGGCAGCTGCGGATTACCAGTACCATAACACGTACTTCCTTGTATCCCACTTCCACTATGTATTAATCGCAGGTACTGTATTTGCTTGTTTTGCTGGTCTTGTTTTCTGGTATCCAAAAATGTTTGGTTACAAGTTAAACGAAAGAATCGGCAAATGGTTCTTCTGGGTATTCATGATCGGATTTAACATCTGTTTCTTCCCGCAGTACTTCCTAGGACTGCAAGGAATGCCAAGACGTATTTATACGTATGGACCAGAAGATGGCTGGACTGCACTCAACTTTATTTCAACAATTGGTGCATTTATGATGGGTATCGGATTCATCATCCTTTGCTACAACATTTACTACAGCTGGAGACATTCAAAACGTGAAGTGTCTGGAGACAGCTGGGGAGAAGGACGTACACTTGACTGGGCGACATCTTCTGCAATTCCGCCGCATTATAACTTTGCAGCACTTCCAGAAGTGACAACACCAGATGCATTCCATCATTGGAAGCAAAACAATGTGGACGTTCATCCTGAAAAAGAATTCAAGAAAATTCACATGCCGCACAATTCAGGCAGACCGCTGATCATGTCTGCATTCTTTGGACTTGGTGCATTCGGTCTTGTATTTGAATGGTACTGGATTGGCGTTATTGGCTTAATCGGTGTATTCGCAACGATGATTTTACGTTCATTCGAATATGACGATGGCTACTATATTCCTGTTGAAGAAGTCATTGAAACAGAGAAAAAGAATAAGGAGGCGCAGAAGTAATGGGACATAATGATAGCAGCTATGCAAATGCACCGCTTGAATATCGCTCTGAAACCGGACGTTTAAACATCCTTGGTTTCTGGATATTCCTTGGCGCGGAAATCGTGTTATTCTCAACACTTTTTGCGACCTACTTTGTTCTACATGGCAGAACAGCTGGCGGCGTTTTACCAGCTGAGCTGTTTGATATGAAGCTTGTATTGATCATGACATTCCTGCTATTGGTTAGTTCATTTACATGTGGGATTGCTGTTCATGAAATGCGCCGTGGAAGTACAAAAGGGGTTGTCATATGGACGATTCTCACACTGCTTCTAGGTGCAGGCTTCGTTGGATTTGAGCTTTTCGAGTTCTTCCATTATGTACATGAAGGTGCGAGCATCCATACAAGTGCGTATTGGTCTGCATTCTTTGTACTTTTAGGAACTCACGGATTACACGTATCGATCGGTATCTTCTGGATTACCGGGATCTTGTTCCAAATTAAAAAGCGTGGATTAACTCCACAAACAGCAGCGAAGATTTTCATCTCAAGTCTATACTGGCATTTCCTTGATGTTGTATGGATTTTCATCTTCACAGCTGTTTACTTGATCGGATTAGGGGGGCTTTTGTGATATGGCTGGAAAAACACATTCCTCAGCAGAGCACGAACACTTCCCTTGGAAACACGTAGTTGGCTTCATCCTGTCCATTGTGCTGACAATCTTAGCATTCTGGATTGCGATTGGAGCTGAAATTGGCAGTTCCGCAAAACTATGGATTATCTTTGGTTTTGCGTTCATTCAAGCATTCTTGCAGCTGTTCATGTTTATGCACATGACAGAGAGTGAAAACGGAACTGTTCAAGTCGGAAATACTTTGTTTGGTCTGTTCTGTGCGATTATCTTCGTCATCGGATCTGTTTGGATCTTTGCGGCTCACTACAGCCACGGAGAGAACAGTAAAGACGGTTATTCACCGTCTGCGCCAAAGCAGTCTGAGCATTCAGAGAAATAATAAAAAAACCACTCATCTCTTGAAGGTGAGTGGTTTTTATCATGATGGTGATAACGCTTCCAATAGTTGGGCGATATCTATCTGCTGCTGAATCTTTTGCGAATGAATGGAAGTCCGTAGATGAGGAACGCTGCAATGTGAGCCAAAATCACGTTAATGGCAAAGAATGCGATCATGAAGGTATGTCCTGCTGGAGATAAACTGCTTGTCATGTAAAGACCAAAGAAAATCCACATAATCATAATGGGTGGAATAGATGCTAATGCAATCTTTCTGTTTTCCAGCCATAAAAACAGGGGTGTAGCCGTTGCTATACATAGGTACGCAAAGAACATATCCATCGTATCCAACTCCTTTGTAAGTTGATGTTCAAATCAAATGAGAGGTCAGGATGCATTTGTGTCTGTTTTTAGGAGATATTGTGAACATTTTGTTACAAGTATTATACCACAATTGACTTTGAAGTAAACGTAATAATTGGAAAATGGGCCTTATTCCATACAAAATGGTTTTATTCCTCAGTGCAGCTTATCTCATCTGATGTTTACTTGTCATATCGCCACATATGTCATTGAATTTTCCCCTTAAAATCTGTAAAATAAACTTTTTAAAGGACTTGAGATCGATTGAATGAAAAGTGTATAGAGGGATTTTTTCCTATTGTTAGGATGAAAAGTATTTCATTTTTTGAAAATTGAATGGAACCTTTCGGATGTATCTTCCGTCATATTTAAGGTGAGTTGATTTTGTGAAAATTTCAATCTAATATAAATAAGGGCTTTTATGTTTTGTAATAAGGGTGGTTAGTTCATGAACAAGCAGAATACATCTCCTTACTATCAAGGAGATTTGATTTTTATATTTTTAGCCTTCTTTGCCATCAGTGTCATTTCTATATATGCTGCTGGACAGTTTGAACAATATGGTAGTGGTGCATGGACAAGGCAAATTATTTATTATCTCATTGGAGCAATTTGCATTGTAGCCATTAATTATTTTGACCTTGAACAGCTTGAAAAATTAAGTATATACATCTTTCTAGGTGGGATACTTCTTCTAATTATTTTAAAATTGAGCCCTGCTCAGATTGGGGGTAAAGACTTTGCCCCTATAAAAAACGGAGCCAAAAGTTGGTTTATACTTCCGGGGATTGGAACACTTCAGCCTTCAGAGTTCATGAAAATTGGTCTGATTATGATGCTCGCGTCGGTCATTGGAAAGTCTACACCTAGGGGAAAAAGGACATTAGAAGATGATATTATTCTATTATTAAAAATTGCCGGGGTGGCAGCTGTACCAGTTGGACTGATCTTCTTGCAGGATGCAGGGACTGCGGCTGTTTGTATGTTTATTGTTGTGGTGATGGTGTTTTTATCAGGGATCAATTGGAAACTGATCTCTCTCATCGGTTCAGTGGTTGTGCTTTTAGTTGCTTCTGTTTTAGCTGTGATTATCTTATTCCCTGATTTTGCGAAAACAATAGGCATCCAGCAGTACCAGATCAACCGGATTACCGCTTGGCTGCCTGATAGTTCTTCAACAGCCAACCAAGCACAGACGCAGGATGCATCTGGATCTGATAAATATCAAGTAGAGCAGGCGATTATGGCCATTGGTGCAGGGCAGATTTTTGGGAATGGCATTAAAAACTTAAAGGTCTACGTTCCTGAAGCACAAACGGATATGATTTTCTCCATTATAGGTGAAGCCTTTGGCTTTATCGGCTGTGCGTTTGTTGTGATCATGTTCTTCTTCTTGATTTACCGGCTTGTCGTACTGATTGACCGTATCCATCCTTATAGCCGATTTGCGTCATTCTTCTGCGTAGGATATACAGCATTGATTGTAATTCATACGTTCCAGAACATTGGCATGAACATAGGCGTGATGCCTGTAACAGGGATTCCACTCTTATTTATCAGCTTTGGAGGAAGCTCTGTCTTGTCCGTTCTCATTGGATTCGGGATCGCCTATAACGCAAGCGTTCAATTAACGAAATATCAAAGTTATTTATTTAAATAAAACGGGTAAGGGCAGTCTAAGTATAGGCTGTCTTTTTTTATGCGAGTTTTCATTTTTGAAAAGCCCTATGTCTTTGCCTTATGATAGAAGAAGTGAAGGAGGTCTTCGAATTGAACAAAACGATAGAAACCATATTAAATCATCGATCCATCCGTTCGTTTACAGACGAACGTTTGTCAGAAGAAGAGGTGCTGACACTGATTAAAAGTGCACAGGCTGCTTCGACATCAAGCTATGTACAGGCGTATAGTATTATTGGGGTGACAGATCAGGAGAAGAAGGCCAAGCTTGCTGAACTGGCTGGGAATCAGCCTTACGTTGAGAAGAATGGGCATTTCTTTGTCTTCTGTGCAGACTTGAAACGCCATGATCATATTGCAAAAAGAGCAGGGAAGAATCATGAGGAGGCGCTTGAGAATACGGAAGCCTTTCTCATTAGCGTCATCGATGCGGCATTGGCTGCACAAAATGTCAGTGTTGCTGCAGAATCAATGGGACTTGGGATCTGCTATATTGGCGGACTGCGTAATCAGCTGAGAGAAGTCTCTGAAGTGCTTGAAACACCATCTTATGTGCTGCCGTTATTCGGTCTGGCTGTTGGTCATCCAGCTAACCAGTCGTCTCAAAAGGAACGGCTGCCAGTTGAACTCATCTATCATGAAAATTCATATCAGCAAGATGAAGCGCATGTGGATCGTTATTTAAAAGAATACGACGATCGTATTTCCGCATATTATGAAGAACGAACAAATGGCGATAGAAAAGATACTTGGTCTGAGCAGATGCTGAGAGGCTTTAGTCAGCCAAAGCGTGCCTTCCTTGGAGAATTTGTGAAAGAGAAGGGCTTTAATCGAAAATAAATAAGAAATCCCCCTTTCCATTAAGAGAGGGGGATTTCTGTAAGAGGTGCAGCATAATGAAATTAAGTATACTGGATCAATCTCCTTTGATAGGAGGCGCTACGCCTGCTGAAGCACTGAAGCAGACGGTTGAACTGGCGAAGCAGGCGGAGAAGTGGGGCTATCACCGTTTTTGGGTATCAGAGCATCATTTTTCAAACCGGCTTGCAGGATCGAGTCCAGAGGTGCTTCTCGGCCATTTATCAGCCGTTACGTCGCATATACGCATTGGCTCTGGCGGCGTTATGCTCCCCCACTACAGTGCCTATAAAGTAGCAGAGAACTTCAGGGTTCTCGAAGCGCTGGCTCCCGGCAGAATTGATCTTGGGATTGGACGTGCTCCTGGTGGTATGCCCATTTCCTCCATTGCCCTTCATCATGGTGAGCGAAAGCGTCTAGGCGACCAATATCCTGAGCAGGTAGAGGAATTGAAGGTGTATTTACATGATCTAGCGGATGAATTTTACCCGCTGCCTCATTTGACTGCTTCTCCGAAGGTAGAGACCGCGCCAGAAGTATGGATGCTCGGTTCCTCTGGCGGGAGTGCAAGGCTTGCGGCGAAAGCAGGTGCAGGCTACACGTTTGCGCTTTTTATTAATGGTGAAGGCGGAGAAGACTCTGTGGAGCAATATATCAACCGATTTGAACCTTCAGTATTCGGTGATCAGCCGCGTGTCAGTCTGGCAGTCTTTGTTTTATGTGCCGAAACAGAGGAGCAGGCAGAAAAACTGGCTGTCAGCTTAGATTTATCTTTACTTGCCAATGAACAAGGGCTGAATCTTGAAGGCTTTCCTTCATATGAAGAGGCACAGTCGTATTCCTACAGTCCATATGAACAAAAACGAGTGGCTGCTAATCGTCAAAGGATGGTCGTTGGAACGCCAGCATCTGTGAAAGAGCAGCTGACCGCACTCGCGAAGGCTTATCGGACAGATGAATTGATCGCTGTGACCATCACACATCACATGCAAGACCGGCTCACATCGTATCGTTTATTAAAAGAAGCCTTTGATGCATAACGTATGTATATTTATCGCCTGCGGAGCCAGTACAAGGGGAAAAGGAGCATCATGGTGAGGAAGAAGGCGGCTGACACGAGCAGGCTGAGCGGGTAGATACAGGAAGTATAAACAGACAGCTCGCATGCTTGATGAAAAGGACGAGGCTGCTTCGTATGTAAAAAGGTTAGAAAATAAACCAAGGTGATCGTCAGGAAAAAAGCAGTAAAAAAAGAAACGATCCATAGCAATATCAACATGAGTTTCTCTTTCCTCCATATATGATCGAAAAGCCTTGATGAGCTTATCCGCTCATACAAGGCTTTTCTTGTGATTCACATTTATTCAGGGTAAATTTCGAAAGCTTCCTTCGTTTGTACGGTATCTGATTTTCCTTTCAAGCTTGCATACGCAAGCATTGTATACTCACCAGCTTCAAGCTTCTGGCCTTGATTGATTGTGCCATTCCATTTTACGCGGTGTTCTCCTTTATCAACATGTTGATAAACACCAGCTTCACCTAAATACTCTCCATCGGTCGAGTAGACAAGGAATGCAAGGTTCTCAGCACCGCCAGGCAGGTAGCTGCTAATGACATAGCTTCCAGCACGATTGTCCGGCTCTACGGAAACAGAAGTGACGCGCGGATAATCAGGCTCTTTCACAATCAATAAAGTAGGGATTTCTGTGATCTTTCTGCCATTTTCGCGAAGGGTTATGCTGCCTTGGTACGTCCCTTTTTTGGTTTTTCCGTAATTCACCTGTACTGCGGAAGTAAAGGATCCAGTGGAATTCCCTTTGACGGTGATTTTTTTCGTTCCGTTTGTACTAATGCCGCTGCCATTGAATTTGTAATCAATGGTATACGTTTTCGGTGCTTTTGAAAGGTTTTCTACCTTAAATTTCTTCGTTTTGATTTGAACGCCTTTTTCCTTTAAGAAAGTGCCGTAAGAATAGCTCGCATCAGAAACGATAGAAGACGCCTGAAGTGATTCCATGATTCGAACGCTGCCTGTTCCTTGTGTGTTATGAGGGAATGGGCTGCCATTTGCGTCAAACAGTTTTTCTGCTGTATTCATCAGCAATGCTTTGATTTGTTCAGTTGAGTACGATGGTTTTGCTTGTTTAATGATCGCTGCAACTCCTGCCACATGCGGAGATGCCATACTTGTTCCTTGCTTAGATCCATATCCGTGAGGCTGAGAAGGATCATGCGTTGGGATCGTACTCACAATGCTGACGCCAGGTGCTGATAGATCAGGCTTAATCATCCACGTATCCACAACCGGTCCGCGGGATGAGAAGTCAGCGACTTGCTCACTAAGTTCCTTGACAAATTGAATGGAGAAAGCCGTTGTATCGTTTCCAGCCTCAATGGCTTTGATAAGCGCTGTTCCTTCAGCTTTTGACAGCTTAATTGTAGGAAGTGCGAGTCCTGGTACGTCGACTGGGATTTCTCCATCGGTATTGTTATACATCACAACGCCGATTGCACCAGCGGCTTTTGCATTGTCGACTTTATCCACAAAAGCAATGGCACCCCGTTCAATCACAGCCACCTTTCCTTTCACATCGATGTCTTCAAACGCCTTTTCGTCACCGATTCCTGCTTGGACGAGTGTGACTTGTTTTTGGTCAAGCGCTTTTAAATCACTCTCTTGGTAGTAGCCCATGACTTTTGCAGTAGAATAGTTCGGGAATTTCACATTGTAAAGACTGTACGGAAGCTGAGTTGCTCCGACAGAAATGGCCTCTCTTGACGTGCCGGGAGAACCGACTGTCCAGCTGTTCGGACCGCTGTTTCCATTCGAAGTAACAGCGACAACGCCTTCAGACATGGCCCAATCAAGTGCAATGCTCGTTGCATAATCAGGGTTATTGACACTGTTTCCAAGAGAGAGGTTCATGACATCTGCTCCGTCAGTAACAGCCCGGTCGATGCCTGCAAGAACGTTCTCAGTTGTTCCAGATCCACCTGGTCCAAGTACACGGTATGCAAGAAGCGTGGCATCCTTTGCGACCCCTTTAATTTGTCCATTTGCCGCAATCGTTCCTGCAACGTGTGTGCCGTGATCTGTGGATTCGCCTCTAGGATCTCCTTTAGGTGTCTCTTGCGGAGAATAATCATTATCAACAAAATCATAGCCTTTGTATAAACCGAAGTTTCCTTTTAAATCAGGGTGGGTATAGTCTACTCCAGTATCAATGACTGCGACTTTGACCCCTTTTCCAGAATAGCCGGCATCCCATGCTTTTGGTGCACCGATAAATGGAGCGCTTTTATCCATAAGCGGGGAGACATCTTCGTTTGGAAGCTGGATGCTTTCTTTTTTCACTTCATCGGTTTTATATGTAACATCCGGATAAACGGCTTTTACTCCATCCACTGCGAGCAGCTTCGGGATTTCGTTTGCAGGAAGTTTCATAGAGAAACCAGAGAAAACTTTTTCATATTCTTGACGAACACTCGCTTTATCTACCTCTTTGAGTGCTGCGTTCTTTACTTTTGTTCGAGATTTTTTGAGGGAGGCCTTTGTTTGTGATTCGCCTTCTTGCTTGGCTTCAACTAAGGATTTTTCCTTTAATTCAACAATGACAGTGGTTTGTTTTTTCGAGTTGACATTGATTTCACCGAAGATTTCTGCTTTTTCTAGTTCCATCTTTTTGTTAGATGGAGCAGCAGCAGCCTGTTGACCGGTAAAGAATGTGGATAAAATAAAAATAGTGGAGAACAATAGAACAGAAGAACGAGATATTACCTTTTTCATTTATTTTCCCCTTTCTAGCTGTGTTTTTAGGGAGATAGCCTTTCTTTTTGTGGATAAATAGGAAAGATTCACTGCCCGTTATTAAGTATTCAATACGTTGAAAACAATTCCTTTACTAAAATGGTCTTATTTTACATAGTTATAAAGAACTATTTTGTTTATAAAGTCGCACTTATTCACAAATGTCTGTTGATAACTCAATTATTCAGATGCATATATGGAAAATAAAAAATTTACATACACAAAATCTAGTAAGAGGGTGTTGATATGTGGATAAACCCTGTTGATAAGGTGTGCTTATCTTTGGGATAGCGTGTGCATAAAATTTTCATTGAAACATCCAGGCACATGATGATCTTCTGCACTTTTCAACAAAACTTCTGAAAACTAGTTGGTTTTTTCACCCAGATTGTGACAAACCTCTCTTTTTTCTCGGGATATGATAGGAGCAGTTGTTTTGCTAGAGCTGCTAGATTCTAAGAAAAGCGGAGGGATGTTCAGTGAAGAAATTAAAAAGCTGGTTGAGCGTATGGTTTGGTTTTATGATGAATGTGCTTGTGAACCCTGGTGTGATGATGAAACAGCAAGGGTTTCAGGCGGCCGCGGCGAATGCCGGATTCTTTGAAGTAGTGAAAGAGAGAGAGCTGGAGAAACTGGCAGAAGAACATAAGAAGAAACGCAGGATAGAGAAGCGGTTTACTCAAAGTCTGATGATGCTTGAAGAGAAGACGATGCGAGAGGCGCGTGCTGGTCCGCTCTTACCTTTACAGAAAAAGTGAAACAGGGTAAAATCCCACATAAGAAATGTTATCTGCTGGGAGAGGATACCCCTTGAAGATATATAAAATATTGAATAACAACGCAGTGATTGTGAAGGAGGGCGATCAGGAGAAAATTGTGATGGGACCCGGAATTGCTTTTCAGAAGGGGAAAAATGACGTCGTTCCTCTTCAAAAAATAGAGAAAATCTTTGTTGTGCGTGAAGAAAATGAGAAATTCAAACAAATTCTTGCCACATTGCCAGAAGCGCATATTGAGGTGGCAGAGCATATCATCAGTTATGCAGAGGGTAAACTCATGATGCCGCTCAGTGATCACATTCACATATCACTGACTGATCATTTGTCCTTCGCCATTGAACGCCTTCAAAAAGGCATTGTGTTATATAATAAATTGCTTGGTGAGATCAAAGTCTTATATAAGCAGGAATATGAGATTGGAAAGTATGCCATTCGTTATGTAAAGGAGCGGCTTGGGGTTGAACTGCCGGACGATGAGGCAGGATATGTGGCACTTCATATTCATACGGCCAAAATGAATACGGAGTCCATGAAAAAGACCGTGAAATATACAACGATGATCAAAGAAATGATCGAGCATATTGAAAGATATTTTCAGCATTCAATTGATGAGGATAGTATTTCCTATCAGCGGCTTGTGACACATTTGAGGTATGCATTAGGCAGGTTGGAATCAAATGAGGCATTTCAAATCATGGACGAAGACATGCTGATTTTTATCCAAACAAAGTATGATACAGCGTACCGGTGTGCACTTGGACTTGCTGATTTGTTAAAAGATGAATATGGGCTTCATCTCCCTGAATCGGAGATCGGCTACATCACGCTGCATGTCCAGCGTCTGCAGGAAGCCGAATTGGTTTAAAATGATGTGCCTGCATGCAGGCTTTTTTTTATGCACACTACTCTTATTAGTGTATATGGATCATTGGATTTGAAAAAAGAGGTTGACGCATGTCACAGTCTTATACTATGATGAAAGCGTCATCAAAATTTGATACCGCGGGATTGTGACTGTCAGGCAGGCAAGACCTAAAATTTGCGTAACGAGGGGACGTGTATGTCCTTTACTCGTTGGTGAATTTTAGGTCTTTTTTGCTTTAAAAAAGGAGGAAACTTCATGGATTATCAAAAAACAGCCAAAGAATTAACAAAACTGTTAGGCGGCAAAGAAAATGTCATCAGTGCTACGCATTGTGCAACAAGACTCAGATTGGTGGTGAAAAATGAGGATTTGATTGACAAAGAGGCCATTGAAGAACTTGAAGGTGTAAAAGGGGCTTTCTCAAGTTCAGGACAATTTCAAGTCATTTTTGGAACGGGATCTGTCAACAAAGTATATGAACCATTTGCTCGTGAGACTGGTCTTGAGACTGGCGACGAGAAACAAAAGCCTGTCAGCCATGATGAAGCAGTGAAACAAAAAATGAATCCACTTGCGCGTTTTGCAAAGACGTTATCGAATATTTTTGTACCGATCATTCCAGCAATTGTGGCAAGCGGTTTGTTAATGGGTCTCTTAGGTATGATGAAAGCCTTCAAATGGGCTGATCCAAGCTCTGCGATCTTCCAAATGCTTGATATGTTCTCAAGTGCAGCCTTTATCATTTTGCCGATTTTAATTGGGGTCAGTGCAGCGAAAGAGTTTGGCGGAAATCCGTATTTAGGGGCTGTCATAGGGGGAATTATGATTCACCCGAATCTGCTTAATCCGTGGGGATTGACGGAAGCAAAACCTGAATATATGCATTTATTCAATATTGATATTGCTCTTCTTGGTTACCAAGGGACGGTTATTCCAGTGTTATTGACCGTATATATCATGTGCCTTGTTGAGAAGAATTTAAGAAAAGTCGTTCCGAACAGTATTGATTTACTTGTGACCCCATTTGTGACGGTGATTGTCACTGGATTTGTGACATTTATTGCAGTTGGACCGCTTGGAAGAATGCTTGGTACAGGCATTTCGAATGCACTGACATTTATTTATGACCATGCAGGGTTCTTAGCAGGACTCATTTTCGGCGGTGCTTACTCTTTAATTGTGCTCACAGGGGTTCACCATAGCTTCCATGCGATTGAGGCAGGATTGCTGAATGATATTGGGCGTAACTATTTGCTGCCAATCTGGGCAATGTCCAATGTCGCTCAAGGCGGGGCAGGATTGGCTGTTTTTTTCATAGCCAAGCGTGCAAAAACAAAAGAAATTGCCCTTCCTGCTGCCTTCTCTGCTTTTTTAGGAATTACTGAGCCTGTTATATTCGGTGTAAACCTCCGCTATCGTCAACCATTTATTGCGGCGATGATTGGAGGAGCATTGGGCGGGGCATTTGTAGTTTTCACGAAGGTAGCAGCCAATGCTTATGGTTTAACAGGCATTCCGATGATTGCGATTGCAGCACCATTCGGTGTTCAGAATGTGGTCAATTATGTGATTGGTATGTTAATCGCTGTTGCTGTTTCATTTATTCTCACTATCATTTTTAAAATAAAAGAAGTCGAAAAATAATCAAGGAGTGGTCACAGTCATGACAACTACTGACGCAGCACTTCGTCAAAAGATAGCAGACCGTATTCGAAACTATGAGCATTTGGTCAAAAAGGATGTGTACCGGCAGCATTTTCATTTGATGCCGCCAGTCGGTCTTTTAAATGATCCGAATGGGCTGATTCAGTGGAAAGGAATTTACCACGTCTTTTATCAGTGGCAGCCATTCAAAACGGGGCATGGTGCAAAATTCTGGGGGCATTACACATCGACAGATCTAGTCAATTGGCAGCACGAAGAAGCCGCTCTTGCCCCAAGTGATTGGTTTGATCAAAACGGCTGTTATTCTGGCAGTGCATTTATAGACGATGGACAGATGCATGTGATGTACACTGGAAACGTTCGGGATGAACAAGGGAACCGTGAGACGTATCAATGTTTAGCTGTTTCGGAAGATGGTATTCACTTTCAGAAAAAAGGTGTCGTGGCAACACTGCCGGAAGGGTTCACTGCTCATTTTCGAGATCCAAAGGTATGGAAGCGAAATGGCCAGTGGTACATGGTCCTTGGTGCACAAAGCTTAGACCTGAAGGGACACCTTGTCTTATTTACCTCTGATACGTTAGATAATTGGACGTTTCAAGGCACGATTGCAGGCAGCGGAAAGAATGGTTTAGACAATTTCGGCTATATGTGGGAATGTCCAGACCTGTTTGAATTAGACGGCCGGGATGTATTGATTGTGTCACCGCAAGGGCTAGAGCCGGATGGCTTAAAATATCACAACACACATCAATCAGGCTATTTTGTTGGCACATTGGATGATCATTCCTATCAATATACACACGGAGCGTTTGAGGAGCTGGACCGCGGCTTTGACTTCTATGCGCAGCAAACCTTTCTAGACGAATCAGGCAGACGACTTTTAATCGGGTGGATGGGGGTGCCTGATCAAGGAGAAGAACATCATCCGACCATTTCTTATCAATGGATACACTGCCTCACGATCCCGAGAGAGCTCCGTTTAGATGAGGATGGACATCTGATTCAAAAACCAGTAAGTGAACTTCAATCCATGCGGACCAATGAACAAGAGCATGTTTTTCATATTAAACGTTCTGTTCATTCCATCCCTGTAGAGGATATTACGAGCGCAGAGGTATTCATTGATCAAATTGACACACAAAAAGGGTTTGAATGCTGTATCCGTGCAGCAGCACGCATCATCTATGATAAAGAGGAAGGGAAGCTGACATTAGAGCGGGATCGATTTGAAGATCGATCAAAGGAAGTTCGTGAAGTAGTCATAGAGGAATTACACGACCTTCATATCTTTATCGACTCATCGTCGATTGAGATTTTTGTAAACGGAGGCCGAGAAGTTTTTACTGCACGTTACTTTCCTTCCCCGGGAAATAAATCGATCTCCATCAGTGGAAGAAATGAAACAAAGCTGACATTGAAGACATGGCATTTACAAAAAGAAGCAGGTCGTTGATCTGCTTTTTTCTAGTGAGATCAGCCTGTAACTTAAAGCCTATAGCGTGTATATACAAGGTTGGCCTAAAGCGGTTTGATGACGTTTTACATATATGATAACAGGTGGAATTATGGTATCATTTTAAAATATATACAGCTGAGGCTGACGTTTATCCAAATGCGGTAGGACAAAAAAAGGGGTTGTTTACTTGAATTCAAAACAGCAGCCGACGACTAGAAAACGCTTGGAGACAATGGCAGATCATGTTGAAGATAAACGTGAAGAATATAAAGAATTGCTCATTCAAGTTCAATCTATTCTCGGTGAACCTTCTTTAGAGCAGGAAGAAGTGAAAGAGAAGCTGTCAGATACGTATAAACAAATGAAAGAATATGCTTTATTTGTTGAATCCATTGAAGCCTTTATTCGAAAAATGGCGAAAGAGTCCGATCAGCAAAAATAGGCATTCATGTATGGATAAAAGAGTGTACTCGGAAGCGGGTACGCTTTTTTAATTCAATAAGATTAATCAGAAATTTAAATGAAAGCGTTGACATTTATATTGTCATGATCAATAATAAATAAAAATTTCATCTGAGCATGTACAGGAGGAACGATATGAACTATACAACCAAGAAATGCCTGATCACCTTTATTATTGTCCTGTTTTCTATGAGTTTTCTTTTTCCTTCCGTTTCTTCTGCCCGAAATCATACGTCGTCTGCTGCGTCAACTGCTTCAGTCCCGTCTGGTCAATATTATCGTTCACAAGAGGTAGCTCTGCATTCTCACGTTCAAAAAGCTTCTCTTTATTACACAACAGATGGCAGCCAGCCGACAACTCATAGTCAGTTATACAAAAAGCCCATTCATATCGAAACTGATACGACTTTAAAAGTAAGCGCTTACAAAAATAGGCATCGACTTGCTACATCTACGTACAATTATCGTTTTGTCACACGAGAGGATATCGCATCATCCTTTTTATCTTTTGAATATCAAGGAATGCCTTATCGGTTGTACATTCCGAAAAATCATAAGAGGGGTAAAGCCTATCCTTTAGTCCTCTTCTTACATGGAGGCGGGGAGAGGGGGACAGACAATCAAAAGCAGTTACTTGCGAATGATGGTGCAGTTTTATGGGCTTCTCCTGAAGTTCAAAAGAAACATCCTTCGTATGTACTTGCACCTCAGGCGCGAAATGCTGTCGATGGAGGCTTTGCATTAACAAGAAATGTGCAAAATGAAATTGATCTGACGAATGTGTTTCAATTTTCACCAGATTTACACAAAGCTTATGATGTCCTTCAGCATGTGTTAACTTCTTATCAGATTGACCAGAAAAGAATTTATGCGACGGGTTTATCACAAGGTGGATTTGGCACGTACCAGTTGAACATCACATATCCTCGTTTGTTTGCAGCGATGATTCCTATTGCGGGGGGTGCAGATCCGAGCAAGGCGGGAATTTTAGCGAGCAAGCCAATATGGGCATTTCATGCAGAGGATGATTCCATTATCCCTATCAGCTATGCAAGAAATACAATTCAAGCTATTCAAAAAGCTGGCGGCCAGCCGCTTTATACGGAGTATGCAAGCAAGTATGGATATGACCATGCATCATGGACGCCTGCTTATGAGACGCCAGGCTTAACAGATTGGCTGTTTGCGCAGAGACGAAGCTTTCGATAAACAAAAACCGATTCACCTTCTAACAAGGCGAATCGGTTTTTTCTGTTTTATTTGTCAAAACGATGAGCAGAATGCTTTGTTGGTCCGATGTATTCGTTTAGCTGGAAAGAGCCTTTAATGGCAGCCGTGATGAATTCTTTTGCTGCATAAATGGCTTCTTTCACGTCTGATCCATTCGCTAGTTCAGCTGTGACTGCTGCTGAGAATGTGCAGCCTGCGCCGTGTGTGTATTCTGTGTCGATTTTATCTGTTTCAAGGCGTTCGAAGGTTTGTCCATCATAAAGCAAATCGATGGCTTTGTCTTCGCTGAGCTTACCGCCTCCAGTGATTACCACATACTTTGCACCAAGTTCGTGAATGCGTTTTGCTGCTTCTTCCATTTGTTCGATCGTTTTGATCTCGCCGATTCCGCTTAATTGACCTGCTTCGAAAAGATTAGGTGTGATAACGGTTGCCAGTGGCGTGAGCTTTTCACGCAATGCTTCCGCGTGCTCTGGGTAAAGGACTTCGTTCGCCCCCTTACAAACCATGACAGGATCAATGACGACATTTTTTAGGTCATATGTTTTGATGGTGTCAGCTGCAAGCTCAATCACGTCGACGGTTGGAAGCATACCCGTTTTCAGCGCATCTACACCAATACCTTCTACAATGGTAGAGAGCTGCGCGCGAATTGTCGCCGTATCAATTGGAAACACCTGATGATCCCAATGATTATGAGGGTCCATTGCAACGACAACGGTTAAAGCTGTCATCCCGTAGACGTTTTTTTCTTGAAACGTTTTTAAATCTGCTTGGATACCTGCACCGCCGCTTGAATCCGAACCAGCGATGGTGAGTGCTTTATTCATAGACATAGTTGCTGAACCTCCAATGTGATGTGTAACAGTTACTGTTCTATCCCTTATTATAATCAGCTTTTCCATTTATCACAATGAAACGGCATAAAAAAGCGTTCCTCTCATCGGAACGCCTCCCTTTCTTACCTTTTACAAATCACCAATTTCCCTTTTTTTAGTTCATCTAAAAGGGTTAAGGCTAACTCTTGATCGGCCCCAGTTGACATCATTTTGGCCATCAGTTCATCATCCCGGGTACGAATGACATTGGCGACTTGATCCAAAATCCCTTGATCGACCGCAGTCATGCTTTTGGCATCTGTATACTCCGTTACGGTATCAGAGCGTTCTGGGTCGTACGCAAAAACAAAAACAGCGTCTTTTGATGAACCCGATGAATGAATGTGGTCAATGGTCTGTTTTGCTTCTTTACTATTTTCCACCGTGATATATTCCATCATGATCACTCCTTTTCATCAAAAATTCCCATTTTCCCATCAAATCAAACCGCCTTTTATATCATGAGAAGAAAGTCAATTTATGTTTTAATGGAAAAAGACGAATCTATTAAAGGAGTAAGCTGCATATGAAGATTTCCTTATTAATTGTGACACATAACCGGCTCAGCGCACTGTGTGAGCTGCTTGAATCCATTACAAGACAAACCGTACAGCCTTTTGAAATTGTTGTCGTCAATGATGCAGGAGAGCGAGTCGACATCATTCAGGAACTTTACCCTGAGCTTCCGATCCGCTTGATTCATTTAGATGAGAATGTCCAGCATGTAAATGCCAGAAATGTGGGGGTGCGGGAGCTGACAGGAGACGTCATCATGCTGAGTGACGACGATGATTACTTCACACCTTGTCATATCGAACGCATGAGCAAGGCGCTGGAAGATGCCGATTTTGTCTTTTCTGATGCAGAAATTGTATCATTTGAAGAAAAAGGCGCGACCCGTTTCCCGCTGTCGAGGCGTTTGTTTGCTTATACAGCGGATATTGAGGATATGCGTGTCTTTTCTACATATGTTCCTTCGGGCAGTATGTACAAACGCTGTATACACGATGAGATTGGCTATTTTGATCCAGCGATGCATCATTATTGGGACTGGGACTTCTTTTTGCGTGTATCACAGCATGCCCGAGTCAAACGAGTGCCAGCGGCGAGCGTGATCTATGCGTTTTTTGACGGCGGTGGAAATCAGTCTAGTGATCTGGGTGAAACAAGGAAAAACTACTTAGATGATTTAAGTGAAAAGCATGAACTGGGCGATCTGCCGACAGCGAACTTTGCGATATT
The DNA here is from genome assembly GCF_038593175.1 of Bacillus sp. FSL K6-1006. NCBI lineage: Bacteria > Bacillati > Bacillota > Bacilli > Caryophanales > Bacillaceae > Bacillus > Bacillus sp. FSL K6-1006. The sequence continues at coordinate 3,469,323 of NZ_CP151970.1, read as the reverse complement.
ATTAGAAGAACCAGCGATGAAAAAAAGAGAATCAGAGAGTGAGATTGTGTGGGATGGAAAACCGATGATCTCCAGACTAGCGCAGCAAGTAGAAGGAGGAAAACCACAATGAAGCCATTTTTAAATGATAGCTGGTGGGCTGTGATGAAAAGTGAATTTGAACAGCCGTATTATCAGGAATTACGTGAATGGATGAAGGAAGAATATCGCACGCAGACCGTTTTTCCAAAACCAGATGACGTGTATCGTGCTCTTCATTTGACGTCATATGAAAAGGTCAAAGTGGTGATTTTAGGACAAGACCCTTATCATGGCCCAGGGCAGGCACATGGATTAAGCTTTTCTGTTCAGCCGGGCGTCAAACATCCGCCATCTTTGAGAAATATTTTTCAGGAGCTACAGGATGATCTTGGCTGTCCTGTTCCAAACCACGGTTCACTTGTCAGCTGGGCAGAGCAGGGTGTGCTGCTCTTAAACACTGTGCTGACTGTGAGAAGGGGCGAGGCGAATTCTCATAAAGGCAAGGGCTGGGAACGAGTGACAGACCGCGTGATTGATGTGCTGAATCAGCGTGAGCAGCCTGTCGTTTTTGTGTTATGGGGAAGACATGCTCAAAACAAGAAAGAACGCATTGATCAAAACAAGCATTTCATCATTGAGTCACCTCATCCAAGTCCTTTTTCTGCAAGAAACGGCTTTTTTGGCAGCCGGCCGTTTTCAAAGGTAAACGCGTATTTAAAGCAAATGGGGATTGAAGAAATCAATTGGTGTATCAAGGATATTGAATGAAAATAGGACGAGGGGAGAGCCCCTTCGTCCTGTTTATTTTAAAAATTTGCGGACCAAGTCGAGTCCATTTTTCGCATTTGGATAACGGAAGGAAAAATCGAAGCGATTGGTTTGCCGCAGGACGCTTTTTTCATGCGTAAAAGTAAAGAAGCTTTCCTTCCCGTGATATCGCCCCATGCCGCTTTCGCCGACGCCTCCGAATGGCAGGTAAGGGGTAGCGACATGCATAAGCGTGTCATTGATACATCCTCCGCCAAATGAGAGGTTGTCTAGAATATAGGATTCTGTTTCTTTATTTGTTGTAAATAAGTAAAGCGCAAGCGGCTTCGGTCTTGCTTTGATCATATGAACTGCCTCATGCAGAGAATCAAAGGTCATGACAGGCAGAATCGGTCCGAAAATTTCCTCCTGCATGACAGGATCTTCCCATGTGATGTTGTCTAAAATGGTCGGAGCGATTTTGAGCTCCTGTTCATTGCGCTGTCCACCTGTGACGATCGATCCATTTGAGAGAAATTGTGTAAGCCTGTCAAAGTGACGCTGGCTGACATTTTTTCCAAAGTGCGGATGCGTTTCGGGATGTTCACCATAAAAGTCACGGATACAGGCTGTCATTTCTCGCAAAAGTTCCTCTTTGATGGATTCATGAACGAGCAAATAGTCTGGTGCAATGCAGGTTTGCCCTGCATTGGTGAACTTTCCAAAGGTGATCCGCTTCGCTGCCAGCTTGATGTCGGCATCAGGCATGACGATGCTGGGACTTTTTCCGCCAAGCTCAAGTGTGACAGGGGTCAAATGCTTTGCGGCGGCTTCCATGACGACTTTGCCAACTGCCACACTTCCAGTAAAGAAGATATAATCAAAGGGCAGTTTCAGCAGTTCTGTACTGACTTCAACACCGCCCTCTACGACAGCCGCATGGTCTTCTTGAAATACACGTTTGATGATAGTGCTGATCACTTGTGAGACTGCCGGCGTCAGCTCAGACGGCTTTAAAATCACGGCATTTCCCGCAGAAATCGCACCGACTAATGGAGAAAGGGCCAATTGGAAAGGATAGTTCCAAGGAGCAATGATGAGCACAGTTCCATAAGGTTCCTTGATAATCATGCTTTTTGAACCGATATGAGTCAGCGGTGTTTTCACGCGAGTTGGCTTCGCCCATTTGTGAAGGTGCTTGATGGTATGATTGATTTCTTCATACACCATCCCAATCTCTGTTGTATAGGCTTCCTGTTCGGATTTATGTAAATCATGGGCTAAGGCCTGTAATATATCCTTTTCATGCTGTTTGATTGCTGCTTTTAAATCTTGAAGAATGCGGATGCGTTCTTGAACCGCCGGCTTCTGAAAGACTTTTTGTTTCTGAAATAGAGCAGTAAGCTTGTCCATTATTCAATCCCTTCATAGACGATTTTGTTTCTTTTATTATGTGTGAATGAAGATGAGGGGTCAAATAAGAGAGTCATGAGCGCACTGCTTTGAAAAAATGAACCCATTTGGTTTGTTCATTTGGTAAAATAATGTTGAAAAGAGATTTTTTTAGATTGGAGGGTCTACCCTTGAATATTCATATATCAAGCCTGCTTCAAAAAATGGAGGAAGCGGTTCAAAAAGCAAAACAAAGTGGAAATGATGAAGAGGTGAAACGTCAAGTAGCGGCCATTTCTTCACTATGTGATGTCATTCTCGACGCACCATCAAAGGTGCAAATGCCGCAGTCGCCGGCCATCTCACCACCTCCATCGATACATACACCATCAGCGCCACCTGTGACTACAGATCAAGCCATGCTTGAGAAACTCATGGGCACAAGTGGTGCGAAGAAATTTCAGCAAAATGATGAGGGTCAAAAAGAGAAGGACGGGAACGGCGACTCTATTTTTGATTTTTAATGGTCTTGTCACGACAAAGGGAAGGTGATCGGTTTGAAACTATTTTTGGGCGCCATTCAGTGGATGGCATTTTTTATCGCAGCTTCTATTGCCGTACCAATTGCTATTGCACAAGCATTTGAATTGAATCAAGTGCAATCGGCGGAGCTGATTCAAAGTACTTTCTTTTCACTTGGTCTTGTGGCAATGGTGCAGTGTTTATGCGGCCATATGCTGCCGATCAATGAAAGTCCAGCAGGGCTTTGGTGGGGTGTGTATACCCTTTATGCCGGCATGACAGGTACAATCTTTGCGACGTATCCTGAAACCCTGCAAGCATTACAAGGGGCTTTAATTTTTAGTGCTGTTTTCTTTTTTATTTTCAGTTTATTTAAAATCATCAATTGGCTCGCGTCTTTATTTACGCCAGTCGTCACAGGCATTTACCTGCTGCTGCTTGTTGTGCAGCTAAGTCAGCCAATCATGAAAGGGCTGATGGGCATCGGCTATCGGGGAAATCAGGTGGACGGGCTTGTCTTTTGCTTATCGATCTTGATTATTATCCTCACCTTCATGATCAGCCGCTCAAAATGGCATTACTTGAGGCAGTTTTCTGTGTTATTCGCACTTGCAGGCGGATGGCTGTTATTCGCTCTACTCGGATTGGCGAAGCCGGTTCGAATTCCAGAACAAATCATCGAGTTTCCGAAGCTGTTTCCATTCGGTATGCCGGTCTTTGACAGCGGATTGCTTGTCACGTCCTTTTTTATAACGATTTTACTCATTGTGAACATGCTGGCAAGTATTCGAATTGTGGAAAGTTCAGTGAAGGCATTTGGTGAACTGCGTGAGCGGAAAAGAGCACGACCTGCTGGTTTTGTCGCAGCATTTGGTCATTTATTAAGCGGGCTGATCGGGGCGATTGCGCCTGTACCTATTTCGGGGGCAGCAGGATTTATCCAGACAACCAAAATTCCTTCGAGAAAGCCTTTTTTCATAGGAAGTCTGCTTGTTGTTCTCATTAGTTTGTTTCCCCTGCTCATGAGCTTTTTCTCTGCATTGCCATCACCTGTGGGGCTTGCTGTAAACTTTGTGGTCTTCTCTTCTATGATTGGGATTGCGATGTCGGAGTTTGATCAGTATGAGAAAGAAGAAGTCCCGCGGATTCGCTTTGTTCTTGGGATTGCTGTTTTAGCAGGCGTAGGGGCGATGTTTGTGCCTCAGGGGGCCTTGAAAGGGATGCATCCTGTGCTCATTTCATTATTAAGCAACGGTCTTGTTCTAGGCACACTCATTGCGATCGTGGTCGACCAAGTCTTGTTACGAAAGAAAAAGAAATCCGACAATCTCGTGTCAACGTAAAGGGAAAGTTGAATGTCGCCCTTCACCCGCGCTATGATAAATATAATTGACGAGATAAGGAGAATGACGAATGAAACTATTTTTCATTTTAGGTGCTATTAACGCCATGCTTGCTGTTGGACTTGGAGCCTTCGGTGCGCACGGTCTAGAAGGGAAAATCCCTGAAAAATATATAGAAATATGGAATAAAGGTGTTCAATATCAGATGTTCCATGCCATTGGCTTATTTGTTGTCGCTTTTCTTGCAGATAAGCTGTCAGGTGTCTCCTTGGTTCCTGCCGCTGGCTGGGTGATGCTTGCAGGCATCCTTTTCTTCTCAGGAAGCCTTTATGTGCTGGCATTGACGCAGGTGAAGATTTTAGGAGCCATTACTCCTATTGGCGGAGTAGCATTTATCGCCTCTTGGATCATGCTTGTCATTGCAGCAGCAAAAAATTTATAAGCCAATAAACCGATGCTCTCATAGGGGCATCGGTTTTTTTCTTAACTCCAGTAAGGGGTATAGTTGGGCGGTGCTTGATAATATGGGACGTAGTGAGATGGAGGGACAGGATGTGTTTGAGACTCTTCCTCCCGGTGGCAAAATGGTCCGATAAACACACTTGGTTTCACAGGCTTTATCGCCTGCTTCCACTGTGTTTCGTTCATGCAATAAGTATGGGCCATGATGTGAGAAGGGGTGAGGGTGAGAAGGTCTGAGCCTAGGATCACTTCAGGTGTAGATGCGTTAAAAATGGCTAACAAATGAGTTCTGTCTTGGAGAGCGACTTCATAGTGCCACCAGCCTTGAGGCACGTTTGCCACCTGTCCAGGTGTGATGGTGTAGGTGTGCAGTTTTTTTGTGAATGGATTCAGCATCGATACGGCAGCAGAACCGGCTATACAATAAACAAGCTCTGCGGCATTTTGATGATAATGAGGCTCTACGACTTTGCTTTTACTCAAATATATATCCAGCAGGGACACTTGATCCAACGAGTTTAATTGTTTTTTTCCTAACACATTAATCAGGTTATGCTGATCGAATTTCACAAGGGGGCTTTGATTCAGATCGTATGAAAATTTGACATTTGGTGATGTATAATCCAGCTCAACAGTCATTGATGTCACCTCTAGGCTTTTGATAAAAACTACTAGGCATCTTATGAGCAGCGCCCTAGAGGTGTGACAAAAACCTAGACAAAAGAAAAAAGCAAGGGCACCTGAGCCTTGCTTTTGCCATGCTTGACGTTATCTCGGAGAATACGTAGACATGGAGTATGGATAGTCGTATTGAATTTCCCCATCAAACGTAATGTAATCAAGATAGATCGTTAATAGTAAGTATCGTGTTCCTGTCTTATTATCACTAATGATAATGTGGTCACGTCCTGCAGCTTCAATGACGCCTCTAAAAATCTTCGAATTCCATTCCTTGCTCGCCTCAAATGTCATATAAATCGTGGCTACCTTGCCGCGGTTCAATCGTAAAATATTTTCAATATAGGACTGCTCAATAGGCAGCTGCCCGGTGACATTCTGCTGATAAACCGGTCCAGAAGGAATTTGATATGGCTGACCGCCGCCCTGCGTTCCTTGGCCTCCTTGTGAAGTGCCGGTAGACGGCATTGGCGAAAACCCCTGCTGCATTTGACCCTGCGTTTGGGGAGGGACTGAATAACCCATCTGCTGCGCAGGATACGGATTTGCTCCATATTGTTGCTGGCGAAAATCTTGACCTTCGAAACCCGAACCTTGCCCAAATTGATTTTTCAATTTCATAACGTTCCTCCTCTTTCCTCATGGTGTTCTAAACAGAAGGCGCTAAAGCACCTGTTGTTTCCATAGCATTCTTTCTCTCTTTCACACTATGAGACAGGAGGGGAGAATATGTACATTGAACGAAAAAAAGGAACTGCTATGCAATTCCTCAGCGTGAAGACAATCCCTCGTATTCTATCGGTACTCGTCTTTTTTACATGATCCAGTTTATAGCGTGCTGAATATCAAATAAAAGTGTCATGATGAGAAAAAACGCGGCGAGCGGTGTAATCACAATGATGAAGGCTTGCCATAATCTGAGCTTCATCACAGCGACAATGCCTAAAACAGCCATTCCCAATATCCACGTCTTTGCATATGCTTCCGTAAGAGGTAAAAGATCGAGATAATACCATACTTCATAATGCTGATCTAAATATGGTGAGATTTTAACAAACGTATACGGACCAAGCATCCCAACAGTGAAAATCCAAGTAAGTGAAAATAAAGCAGAAGGGAAAAAGACCGTCAGTGTGCAGGCTTTGAGTATATCTCGATATGCCGTTTGACAGTCGAAAAAGAGACGGCCTAACCATTTAATCAGAAGGACACCGAAAAATAGAATCATATTGCCTGCCAAAATACCATATCCCGCTCCTTGTAACAGAATAAAAGGGAATGGAATATGATTGCCCATATACTCGCTAAAATACCCTTCGTAGATCCAGCCCGTACCGGCGATACTTGCAAGGAGCATCATCAGCCAAATGGGAATATTGGAATGTTGATATGAGCGAATAATCGTTTTTGTCGCGACGAAAATTTTAAAAAATCGAAAAAATCCTTTTACTTCCTCTTCTTGGGAGTGATCATTCTTCATAGCTTCCAATGTTCTTTACTCCTTTAATACACACAAATGATTACTTATATTACCAAAAATTTCGCATTTTTCAAAGATAGATCAATAAAAAAATCCAATTTTATAAAAAATAGGTCACTCTACAGTCTCTTTAAGAGGAGGCACATATGATAAACATAGTTTGAAAGAGACCGAGGTGAAAACTTTGACAAAAGTAACTGTCATTATGACGAGCTACAACAAGGCGGCTTACGTCGGCAGATCGATTGAAGCGGTCCTGCAGCAGACGCTGTCAGACTTTGAACTTTTTATCATGGATGATGGATCAAATGAAAAAACCCTTGCTGCGATTGAACCGTTTCGCAAAGATCCCCGCGTTCACTTTATCCAAAGCGGTGTCAAAACGCTGGAAGAGAGAACAGCGAAAACTCGCTACGCCGTGCTGATTAATCAAGCATTAGAACTGGCAAAGGGCGAGTATATTTCCTATGCCACAGATGACAATGTCTATGCCCCGGACCGTTTAGAGAAGCTCACTCATTATCTAGATGCCCATCCAGGTAAAGAGATTGTCTATTCTAGTTCTAAAGTGATCTATTTAAATAGCAAAAAAGAGCCAGTGAAGGAAACGATTCGGCCGGCGCAAACAGTGCAATGGAATGCCCCCTGTGCCATAGATCATTGCTCGGTCGTACATCGTGCATCCATTTTATCAAAAATTCATGCTGAATTTGGGTCTTACTGGGACGAGAGTCCGCATTTTTATCGGATAGGGGATGCCCGTTTCTTTTTTCGGTTAAATCATTTTTATCCGTTCTATCCCTTTGATGAAATATTAGATACAAATTACATCACAGAACAGTCCATTCATTATCAGCTGGCAGAAGAAGAGAAAAGTGCCTTTATTCAAGCACTTCCCGAGCAGTCTACCTGCTGGGAGCTTCGCAGTATATTAAAACAAAAACATGGGAGGTGACCTGAAGTGTCGCACTATATTCATCATTATTGGCAGGTGTACTTTGAGTATGTGAATCTGATGAAGGATTTGTCCTACAAGCAAATTCCTCTTGGGTTGATCAGTAATTTTTATCAATATATCAGTCCTGAAGTGAGGGAACGCATGGAAGATGAGGCATTCGGTCAAGAACTGACAACCGCTTGTCCATTACCGGAAGAGATTCAGCCATTTTTTGATCAGCATAAGCAGCAGATTAAGCGTATCGCTTATCGTCCGGCGAATGGAAAGGTATTGCTTCACTTTGAACACCTGCGTTTTACGGAACAAAATTACACGCGGTTCCATCCAAACCAAACGGTGGTGCTCGCTCGCTGGAAGAAGGCGGATTATTATGGATTACCCGTGATCAGTAAGCCGGAATTAGCCGGAGAGGTTAATAAAGAAGCCCACGCTGAATATATTGAAAAAGCAAATGCTCTCCTTAAACCTTACGCTCACCACCCTGTCTTTGGCAATGTCTTTTTTAGAGAAAAGCTGCGGAAGGACATTGTGCAATTTATTGATGTCATTGACCAAATAGAAATGCTATTTCAAATGCAGCCGATTGCAGCTGTCATTGTTGGAACGACGGAGGATGCTTATAGCCGCGTACTCGCTTTGCAAACAGTGAAACGCCAGCTTACGAGTATCTGTCTTCAGCACGGTGCGCTTATGGGAGACGAAGCCTTTTTACCGATTTTCACGACTTGCCATGGGGTGTTTGGAAAGTATGAAAAGGACTGGTATGTAGATAAAGGCTGTCAGCCGGAACAGGTGGAAATCACAGGTCATCCGAGGTTTGATTTGGTGAAGGAGCGAACGCCGCTTCAACAGGATCTCATTTTTCGTAAATTGAACTTCAGTCCGGCTAAAAAGACCGTGCTTGTGGCAACGCAGCCATTTTCTGAAGCCTTTTATGGCGATGTTCTTAAAACGATCGCCAAACGGAAAGACATTCAGCTGATCATGAAGCCGCATCCTTGGGAAATTGCTCGAAATCGATTAAATGACTATGTGACTATTGAACGAGCGGGAAATCATGTGAAATTGATTAAAAAAGAAATTGACCTGTATGACTTGCTGCCATATGTGGATATCGTGATTACGCTCACATCAACAGTTGGTCTTGAAGCCATGCTTTTTGAAAAGAGTGTGCTGATCGGGAAAATGACAGAAGGCAGAAGATACCCATATTACGAGTCGCTTGGCAGCTATCATATGGAAAACCCTGTTGAACTAGCTGAGAAAGCCATTCGTATTTTGTCGGATGAACAAGAGATGAAACTGGCAAAGCAGCAAGGAGCTCAGTTCATTAAACAACATTATCCGCATGCGCGATCTATCGATGTTCTGCTTTCTCTGCTCAAAACAAAAACCGGTGTGGATTTTCAGAGATGAAGATAGGGGTGTGCAAGTGATATGGGAAAAAAGAGAGCACAATTTCTTCCTTATGCTCTGCCTTTCATTCAGCAGGAAGAAATTGATGAAGTCATTGGAACATTAAAGTCCGGCTGGCTGTCAACTGGACCAAAAGTAAGACAGTTTGAAGAGGAATTTCAGCAGCTGACAGGTGCAAAACATGCGATCGCTGTCAATTCATGTACGGCTGCTTTATTTTTAGCGTTAAAGGCAAGAGGGATTAGGGCTGGGGATGAGGTGATTACAACCCCTCTGACATTCTGCGCAACAGCCAATACGATTATCCATACGGGAGCAGCGCCTGTATTTGTCGATATTGATCCAGCGACACTCAACCTTGATGCAGAGAAACTAGAAGCGGCGATTACACCACACACAAAAGCAATTGTTCCTGTTCACTTTGCCGGTCAATCGTGCGATATGGACCGGATTTTAGCCATTGCCAAAAAGTATGATCTATTTGTACTTGAAGATGCTGCCCACGCTCTTTACACAACGTACCACGGTCAGCCCGTTGGATCCATTGGTGATGCGACCGCTTTTAGCTTTTATGCAACGAAAAACCTAGCGACTGGTGAAGGCGGCATGCTGACAACAAATGATGATGCGCTTGCGGCTCGGATTAGAAGACTAGCGCTCCATGGGATGAGCAAGGGAGCGTGGAATCGTTATGGAGAAAAAGGAACGTGGTATTACGAGGTCGAGGAACCAGGCTATAAAATGAACATGTTTGACGTGCAGGCATCGATAGGGCTTGTTCAACTAAGCCGACTAGATGACATGCAGGCGCGGAGAGAACAGATTGCAAAAGCATACAATCAGGCTTTTCAAAAAGAAGCGGGTCTGATCCTGCCGCCTGTGCATCAAGAAGGAAGACATGCATGGCATTTGTATGTACTGCAAGTGAATCCAAAAGAAGCATTTATCACGCGTGATGAACTGATTGATCAGCTGCAAAAGGAATATAAAATCGGCACGAGTGTTCACTTTATCCCTGTTCACTTGCATCCATACTATCAAGAAACATATCACTATTCACCGGAGGATTTTCCTGAGTCACTTGCATACTACAAGCAGACGCTCTCACTGCCGCTCTATCCAAGTATGACAGATGAAGATGTGCAGGATGTTATCACAGCGGTGTTGTCTATTTTAAAAGAACAGAAGGCATTATCATGAAGGTCGTTCATGCTGTAGATGATCAGGTGCTGGCTTCTTGGCTGGAGAAATACGGTCAACAAGCGGAACAAATGAACGGCTTCAAGCAGTTTGCTCTTGTTAATGGCGCACAGCTAAAGGCAGTCCTGTTATATGAATGGTCAAAATGGGAAAGCGGCATTTTTCATCAGCATATTTTTCATGTGAAGTTTGTCGAAGCGGAGTCAGCGTCTGCTTTTCAAGAATTGATGGAGCGTTTCATCAATTGGATGAGAACAGAAAAATGCGATTTTTTCTTTTTACGTCTTGAAGCGTCTGATCTTGAAAAAAACCGCATCGTCCAAAGGCTGTCACATGTGTACTATGTGGGCGGTCTCACTCGCCTTGAGGCGCCGCCTGTTCAAATGGAGATGCCATCTACAGGTGAAGATGTGGTCATCAGTCTGCCGGATGAAAAGGATTACGATGAGGCGGTGTCACTTGCTCATCAGGCGTTTGTGAAAAGCCGGTATGCACTTGATCCTTTTTTAGATCAGAATGCCGTCCAGCATTTCTTTCAGGAATGGATGAGAAACAATTTACTCGGACGTGCAGATATCAATCTCGCAGCAAAGGTGAATGATGAAGTCATTGGTTTGATTCAAGGGGTGACAAAGGACGATGAACTGGTACTTGATTTATTGTCCATTAGAGCGGATGCACAAGGAAAAGGGATCGGGAAAAAGCTCGTGATGGCGATGATTAACGCCTCTCATGAGAGCGGGCATCGGTTTATGTCTGCCGGAACTCAGATGCATAACACAACCGCGATTCAGCTGTACGAAAAGCTGGGCTTTAGAACAAAAAATGCCTTCTTGTATTACCATGTGTGGCCGAAAAAAGGAGAGAGGTAAGATGGCGCATTTCTATATCGGAGATCGCAAAGTAGGGGATGGCGCGCCTGTCTTTATCATTGCAGAGGCGGGCATTAACCATGATGGAAAGCTGGATCAGGCGCTTGCTTTAATTGATGTGGCAAAGGAAGCAGGTGCCGATGCGGTGAAGTTTCAAATGTTTCAAGCTGATCGGATGTATCAAAAGGAACCGGGTTTGTACGAAACAGCCAAAGGGGAAGAGGTGTCTATTTTTTCTTTAGTGGAACAAATGGAGCTGCCGCCAGAATGGCTCCCGGTGTTATTGTCACGTTGCGCGGAAAAAGGGCTGATATTTTTAAGCACAGTGTGTGACGAAGAATCTGCGGATCTATTGAATCAAACCGATCCGCCGGCTTTCAAGCTGGCATCCTATGAAATCAATCATTTGCCTCTTATGCGTCACACGGCATCTTTTCAAAAGCCCATCATATTCTCAACAGCCGGGGCAACCATTTCGGATGTCCATGAAGCATATGAGGCGATTACAAGCGAGCACAATCAGCAGGTCGCTATCATGCATTGCGTAGCAAAGTATCCAGCACCTAGAGCTTACACGAATCTCCGCGTGCTTCAAACCTTAGCTGCTGCATTTCCCGAGGCAGTCATTGGCTTTTCTGATCATAGTGAGCATCCAACTGAAGCGCCTGTGGCCGCTGTGAAGCTTGGGGCAGCAATCATTGAAAAGCACTTTACAGTCGATAAAACGTTACATGGGGCTGATCATTCCTTTGCTCTTGATCCTGAAGAATTGAAGGAAATGGTTCAGCATATTCGAGCGGCAGAAAAGCAGCGGAATCTAACAGAAGCTGACACTCATTCAGTGCCAGAAGAGCTCCTTGGCAGTTCTTATAAAACGACAACAGCTATTGAAGGCAAGATTCGTGAATTTGCGTATCGAGGCATTTTTACGACAAAAGGCATTGCGAAAGGCGAGACATTGACCGCAGAAAATCTAGCCGTGTTACGTCCAGGACAAAAAAGCCAAGGTCTGCATCCAAGGTATATGGCGGTTTTACTTGGCACAAAGGCTGTCAGAGATATCCCAGCCCATACAGGGGTTTCGTGGAAAGATGTACTCATGCAGGAGACGCCAAATGATCAATGATGTCCTTTTTGTCATACAGGCGAGAATGGGCTCAACAAGGCTGCCAAAAAAGGTAATGAAACCGATCGGCGGTATGGCGCTGATCGACCTGATTGTTGAACGAGTAAAGCAATCAGATCATTACAATCACAAATCGCAGAACCTCATGATCGCCACAACAGTTGAGGCAGAAGATGATCTGCTGGCTCATTATTGTTTATCAAAGGGCTATAAAGTATTTCGTGGCAGTGAGGCGGATGTACTGCAGCGATTTGCGCAGATTGTCCGTCATTTTGAACCACAAACCATTGTGCGTTTAACAGGAGATAACCCATTTATAGATCCAGTCCTTTTGTCGAAAATGCTTGAAAAACATAGACAAGAGAAGGCTGATTACACGTATACGGCTGGAACGCCACTCGGTATTTCCGGGGAAATGATCGACGCACAGATTTTAAGTGAAATCGACAATTTTCCCCTTACGCAGCCAGAGCGTGAGCATGTCACGCTCTATATCAGAAAGCATCCTGAGCAATTTCACCTGCAATTATTCACACCGCCCAAAGAACTTGCATATCCTGCTTATCGATTCACGATTGATACAGAAGAAGATTATGTGTTTGCGACCCGTTTACTAGAGAAAGCTGGCGGCTCCATTGCTGTGCCTACGGCTGAACTCATCACCATTTGCGAACAAGACCCTGATATTGTTCGGCTGAATCAATTTGTGAAACAGAAGGATGCTGAATGAACAAGAAAATCATGATTGTTGTGTATGGTGGGTTTTTAAGAGGGATGGGTCATGTCGTCAGAATGAAACGGCTGGCAAATCAACTGCTTCAAGAAGGAAACGACATATCTTTCTATACAAATGAACAGATCTGTGTAGAAATGCTCTCAGGTCCAGATTGGCACGTTCATTTGGTGCAGGAGTCGAAGGCATTCCTTCAGATGGAGCAGGACATAAAAGAGCTGAATCCAGATCTTCTGCTGATTGATGTACTTGATTGTGACCTCCAATTTCTTCAATTAGTCAAAGCATCCTCCAGCTCTGCCAGGCTGGTCTTATTCGAAGAAAAAAGAGCAGAAGCTTGTCAGCTTGCCGATGCTGTCGTGAACGGCATTTATGGCGGTCTGGACGAAAAGTACATGCAAGTAGATGGGACAGAATATTTTTATGGAACACCTTATTTATTGTTAGATCAAGAGATAAGCCGATTAAAAGACACATATGAGGTTCGAAAAGAATGCAAAAAGGTGGTCATCAGCCTTGGGGGCAGTGACCCGCGTGGATTGTTATTAAAGACTGTATCAGCAATCCTCGAAGCGGACCACTTACACATTTTAGCGGTTACAGGAAAAGCCTCCCGCATTGAAGAACAAATAGAGGCTGAGCATATTCAATTCATTCGTCATACAGATCAATTACCTGCGCGTCTCTCGGAAGCTGATCTGGCAATAGTTGCTGGCGGGATGACATTATACGAGGCAGTTTGTATCGGAGTGCCCAGTATTGTCCTTTCACAAGTCGACCATCAAGCAGTGACAGCCGCTCGTTTTGCACAAAAGGGAGCGTGCCACCATCTTGGCTTAGGTGAACTTGTGGATGAAAAAGATATACGGTGTGCTGTGGAAAGACTGTCCAGCAGCTACTTTCTCCGCAGGAGCATCCATCTTAATGGACGGACACTTATTGATGGAAAAGGAATTGAACGAGTGAAAAACATTCTTATACACCTCATGAATCATCACCAAAAAGACTATAAGGATGTGTAGATGTGAAGGGAGTTATTTTAGCAGGAGGAAAGGGATCACGACTGGCGCCTTTAACGAAGATTTTCAATAAACATTTATTGCCGGTTGGTCCATATCCAATGATTTATTGGTCATTGTTCAAATTGAAGGAAGCAGGGATTTTAGATGTGATGGTCATATCACAAGAAGAACAAATCCCGTTGTTTCAAAAACTGCTTGAAAGCGATCAGGAATTGGGGATGAACATCGTATATCAGGTACAGCCTGAAGCGTCTGGGATATCAGACGGCTTATCCTATGCAAAGCCCTTTGTCAAAGGGGAGAAGTTTGTGCTGATGCTTGGTGATAATGTATTTGAGGATTCGCTAAACCCTTTTGTTGAAGCTTTTCAGCAGCAAGATAGAGGAGCCAAGGTTCTGTTGAAAGAAGTGGCAGATCCAAAGCGGTTTGGCATTGCAGAAATTGATGCCGCCCGTCAACAGATTTTATCAATAGAGGAAAAGCCGGAGCATCCGCGCTCATCCTACTGCGTCACGGGCATCTATTTTTATGATCAAGAAGTCTTTCAATATATTGAGAGAATCTCGCCGTCAGATCGAGGCGAATTAGAGATTACAGACGTGAACAATCTCTATATCTCAAATAGCCAGCTGACCTATGATATGTTAAAAGGGTGGTGGATTGATGCAGGAACACATGAATCTCTCCACGAAGCATCTGCGAAAATGTTTGAAACGATGAAGAAAAAAGAGGGATCCGAATGACGAAGTCTTATTTAATTACAGGCGGAGCGGGTTTTATCGGACTGAATTTTGTGAAGCTGCTACTTCAGGATACAAATGTCAGGCTCACCGTTTTTGATAAATTAACATATGCCAGTCATCCAGACGAGATGGATGAATTATTAAAGTTGTCTCATTTTCGGTTTATTCAAGGGGATATTACCCTTCAGCATGAGCTAGATCAAGCATTTGACGAAGTCTATGATGCGATCATTCATTTTGCGGCAGAATCGCATGTTGATCGCAGCATTGAATCGGCAGAGCCTTTTATTCAAACAAATGTCCTTGGAACGTATCGTATGCTTGAAGCTGTTTTAAATGGAAAGGCGAAAAAGCTCATTCATATTTCAACAGATGAAGTATATGGAGATTTGGAGCCAGATGATCCTGCTTTCACAGAACAAACACCACTCTCACCGAACAATCCTTATTCAGCAAGCAAGGCGAGTTCAGACCTGCTTGTAAAATCCTTTATCCACACTTACCAATTACCCGCGATGATTACACGATGCAGCAACAATTACGGACCGTATCAGCATGAGGAAAAATTAATACCGACCATTATTAGAAAAGCAGTCAATGGAGAGAAAATCCCGATTTATGGAGACGGCCAGCAAATTCGCGATTGGCTGTATGTAGAGGACCATGCGAGAGCTGTGAAGCAGGTACTCGAAAAAGGCACAGCCGGGCAGGTATACAATATTGGCGGCGGCAATGAGAAAACAAATCTTGATTTAACCAAAACGATTCTATCGCAGCTTGGAATCAGTCATGATCAAATTGCGTTTATTCAAGACCGAAAAGGACATGACAGACGGTATGCCATTGATGCAAGTAAGCTAAAAGGCGAGCTCGGCTGGACGCAGGAGACGTCATTTGAAGAAGGTATCGAAAAAACGATCAATTGGTATCGAACCAAATACGATCAGAGCGAAGAAGGGTGACGGATGAAAGTTTTAATCACCGGTGCAGGCGGCCAATTAGGGAAAGAATTGAGCAGACAGCTCAAAGAAAAAGACATGACCGTCATTGCCTTAACGAGGAACATGCTCAATATCACAGACCAGCAGGCAGTTAGACATGCGATGAGACACTATCAGCCTGATATTGTTGTCAGTGCAGCAGCCTATACATCTGTTGATCAATGTGAAACAGAAACCGAAAAGGCGTATCTTGTGAATGGCATTGGCGCCTACTATACAGCCCTGGAAGCAAAGCGCGCAGGCGCTGATGTGTTACATGTCAGTACAGATTATGTGTTTGACGGGCAGGCGGACACCCCTTACCAAATCGATGCACAAGCAGATCCTCAAACCATTTATGGAAAGAGTAAAAAGCTTGGTGAGGAATTGATTCAGCTTGTGTCAGATGAAGTGAAAATCATTCGTACCTCGTGGCTTTATGGACATGAGGGGCATAACTTTGTGAATACCATTCTTCGGCTCGCTGAAACGAAGGATCATTTGCGCATTGTGAACGATCAAATAGGGTCTCCTACTTATACAAAGGATGCAGCTGAGGCCTTGATTCATTTGTTTGATCAGAAGGCAGGCGTGTATCATGTCAGTAATCGAGAAAGCTGTTCCTGGTTTGATTTTGCGTCAGAAATTGTGATGAAAAGCGGACTGTCCGCCACAATTGAGCCGATTTCCACGGAAGAGTACGGCTTCCAAACGCCTCGCCCAGCCTATTCTGTCTTAGACCTTCAAGCGATTGAAGCCACAGGCTGGCAGCCGAGGCATTGGAAGGATGCACTTTACGAATATTTGCAGAAAGAAGGGAGATGGCAACAGCATGATTGATGGTGTTCAAACGAAAAGACTTATGAAACATTGTGATGACCGCGGCTTTTTTGCAGAGCTCATTCGAGATGATGAACCGATGCTGAAACGCTTTGGGCAGGCGTCATGGTCGAAAAGCTTTCCAGGCGTGATCAAAGCCTTTCATTATCATGAAAAACAAGACGACGTTTGGTTCTTCCCTGCAGGTCATGCGCAGGTCGTGTTATATGATTTGCGTGAGGACTCTCCCACAAAGGGGCAAACCGATGTGTATTATATGGGGGAAGACAATCCGATGCTGCTTCTTATCCCAAAGGGTGTCGCGCATGGCTATCGTGTACTAGGTGAGACGCCGCTGCAAATTGTGTATTTCACAACAGAATCGTATGACCCGAAAAACCCAGATGAAAAGCGAATCGCCTGGAATGACGAAACGATCGGGTTTAATTGGGAAACGACATTTAAATAGAGAACGGGGGGCCTTTCGCAGGAGAAAGGTCTTTTTTTGTTGAAATACATTCTATATGTGTCATTTTATGTATATGTACTAATTTGATAAGAAAAGGGATGTGGATGAGTTTGTCTAAAAGAATTGCGTTTGTAACAGGAGCAAGTACAGGGATTGGAAAGGCCATCGCCGTAAAGCTTGCCGCTCAAGACAATGTAAAGATCATCATCAATTCTAGAAATCAATCCTCACTAGAAGAAGCGCAGCAGCACATTGGGCGTATGGCAGAAACAAAGGAGCCGGTGGCTCTTTTCTGTGGGGACATGTCAGATGAAGGAGTGAGGGCTGAGGCTTTTACGAAAATAGAAAAAGAGTTTGGCAGACTGGATGTGTTGATTAATAACATTCCAGGGGGGAAGCCGGATACCTTTGATTCATGTGACAGCGAGCAGATGATGGCAGTATTTTCTCAAAAAGCCATTGCGTACATTGATACGATGAAGCGTGCGGCAGCGATGATGAAACGACATGAATATGGCCGGATCATTCAAATTGTCGGGAACCTATGGAAGGAGCCTGGCGACCAAATGTTTACGAACAGTATGATGAATGCAGCGATTATTAATGCTAGTAAAAATGCTGCCACACAGCTTGCACCTTCAGGGATCACAGTGAATTGTTTAAACCCGGGATTTATAGCTACAGATCGGTATGAACAATTTATCGGAAACATGATGCGTAAACAGGCATTTTCACGGGAAGAAGCTGTACAGGCTGTAGCGTCAGGAATTCCAATGAAAAGAGTGGGGTCAGCGAGTGAAATGGCTTCATTGGCCGCTTTTATCGCATCAGAGGAAGCCTCCTATCTTACAGGACAACAAATATCCGTCGATGGTGGTTCGATGAAAAGTATATGACATCAAAAACCCGCTATATGCGGGTTTTTTGATTAAAGCGAATTGGAAGGATGCGAAGCCGGTCGATAAACAGGGCAAGCTGTTCAATTGGAGCAACCATTGAGATGCGGACATGACGGCTTCCATGTGCTCCAAACACACCCCCCGGCGTGACAACGACATCAGTATGTTCGAGTAAATAGTCAGCAAATTCATGAGAATGTTCAAAATCATCAGGGATTGGAGCCCATAAATAAAAGGCGCCAGCTGGACGTTCGATGGACCATCCTAGCTGCTTTTCTGCCTGACGGATGAAAAAGTGAATTCGTTCAAGGTAGACCTCTTTTAATGATTGTATGTGACGGTCATCACTTTGCAAGGCGACAGTTGCAGCTTGTTGAAATCCGCCATACATACTAACAAACACATGATCTTGGAAGGCGTTAATGGCTTGGATGATGTCCTCATTACCTATAGCAAAAGCGACTCTCCATCCTGCTATATTAAATGTTTTGGATAGAGAATATAATTCCACTCCTACGCTTTTCCCAAGAGGAGCGTTTAGAAAGCTTACGGGTTTTTGTTCATAATGAAATGAACCATAGGCAAAATCATGAATGACATGCAGTCCGTGAGCTGATGCAAAATCAGCAGCCTCTTCAAAAAATGCATCATTTGCCACAGCACCTGTTGGGTTATTCGGATAATTTAAGAAAAGAACCTTTGCCTTTTTGAGTACCTCCGGATCAATTGAAGAGAGATTCGGCAAATAGCCATTTTTCGATTCAAGTTTGATGCAGTAGGGCTTTGCGTCTGCCATCAAGATCCCAGAATGATATTCTGGGTAGCCTGGATCGGGGACGAGGGCAACGTCCCCAGGGTCAAGCAGACACTGACTCATGACATAAAGGCCTGTTTTCCCTCCATTGAAAAGAGCAACCTCTTTCTGTGGGTCTATCTCAGGGCCGAACTCCTTTTTGTAGAAATCTGCAATGGCTTGCTTGAAAAAGTCGAAGCCTCTAAAAGGTGCATATTGCTGAAATTGCAAAGTGCCTGCTGCCTCTTGAAGAGCGCTTACGATATGTGCAGGAGTAGGAAGATCGGGATTTCCCTGACCAAGGTTTATGATGTTCGCTCCGTTTTGTGCTTTTTGCGCAATTTTCTCAAATACGGTTCCAAATTTCTGTTCTGGCAGCCGTTTAATCATGTTAGATGGTAAGATCTCCACCACGTTACCCTCTCTTTCTATCCCTTGACTAATTCATCCATTAAATGAAGGGCAGCTTGTTTCTGTAAGTTGCGGATGGATGCTGCAACATCCTGTGAGGATGACCCTTTTAACTCAAGCGACACGATGCCGTTAAAGGCTTCAAATAAAGATAGATCGACAAAGGTGCCTTTGGACGGGACAGATTCACTGACGATCACAGTATCTCCAACTAAAGCATTCTGCGGAATATGGGTATGATCAATGGTGATGTGTGTGGCCTCTGCCGGTATGTGTCCGCTTACTTTGAAATGCTGAGGGTATAAATGGCAGTCTGCTATATAATGCGTATGTCCAGAAAGCAGCTCTTTTGGCAGCTCCGCTTTTTTTCCATCGACTAATACATCGATCAGCAGCTTGGCCATATCCACCCCAAACACTTTTTTGATATTCGGAATCATATTCCAGCCAGCAAATCTAGCTGCGGATTCGATCAGTCCTGCTTCTCGATTTTTCATGAGCTTGATCTCTGTATGGGTCGCACAGTTTTCAAGGCCCAGCCCTTCATTTGCCTTCTTAGCTGCCTCAATAATGATTTGCTGGGCTTCATTGTCTAGGATCGAGGGAGTAATATGAGCCGTTTCTGTAAAACCGATTTGAGGGGTCTTGTCATGTATGACAAAAGGGATATATTCTCCCTCCACGACTAACCCTTCTACACTGACATAATCAGAATAGCCACCCTCCTGATACCAATCCTCGTAAGCACCCTCTAAATACGTTTCAGCGACAAATGGTGCTTCATATGTCACAGCGTTTGGGACGGGAATCGTTTGCAAGTAGGATTGTACGTTTAAAAAGAGATCATCACTGCCGGCTCTGTCGTGAAAAAGGGTCACGCCAATGGAGCTTGCTAAATATGTAGGCTTTAAAATAAGCGGTGTCCCGATCTGTTCAATAGCTTGCTGGAAATCAGCTAAAGTCGTGACAGGCTGAGTTTTCACCGCTTTGACACCAGCAGCGTTGAATGCAGCTCTCATTTGGCTTTTATCACGTGCCATTTCAGCTGCTTTTACCCCAGCGCCGCGCAGCCCCAGCCGTTCAGCGGCTTTTGCCATTGGTGCAATGAATAATTCATTATTGGTGGTGATGGCATCAGCTTTGAAAAAGGAAGCCACACGGACTAGGTCATCCACCACCTCTTCCTCTGATTTCAGATAATCATCATGTGCCCAGTAAATAGAATCAGGGTGTTCAAAAGAAGGGTGTGTCTCAAAATAATCACGATCTTTGATGACGGCAATGGAGTATTTTTCGATTAGTTCAGCGTGACCCTTTGTAATGGCAAAGGGTCTAGGGATATAAGAAACGATATGATAAGATGCCGCCACGCTTTCATAAAACATATGGGGCGGGCATCCTCCTAAGTCAGCAATGACAAGTACGGTTTTTTTACTCAATGAAAGCACTCCTTTTTATCTAGCGGTGTATCCGCCATCTGCTGTGACAACACTTCCAGTCATATAGCTGGATAGATCAGAGGCGAGAAACAGCATCACGCCCGCAATTTCTTCAGGTTTTCCGAGACGAAGCAAGGGATTCACCTTTGCTTTTTCCTTTTTAACAACCTCAAGACTTTCTGAATGATTGTCTAAAAAGGATTTTTCATTTAATGGCGTATCAATGATGCCTGGTGCGATACAATTCACCCTGATTTGATGAGCGGCATAGTCGATCGCCATCGATTTGGTGAGCTGGATGACACCGCCCTTTGTTGCGTTGTATGCAGGAATGTCAGGCCAGCCAACGAGACCTCCGACAGATCCAGTATTAATAATACTTCCGCTTTTCTTTTCAAGCATATGCGGCAATGTATGCTTACTCATAAGAAATACACCAGTCAGGTTGACCTGTAGAATGTGGTTCCAATCCTCCAGTGTCATCTCGTGAATAGGTGAGACAATTTCGATGCCTGCATTGTTAATCAAAACATCAATTGTCCCGAATTGGCTCAGCACGGATTGAACGGTTTTTTGACAGTCAGACTCATTCGTAATATCTGTTTTGAAAAACGCAGCATGTTCATGAGGCAATGATTCAATGAGTTGTTTACCGCTATCTTCATTGATATCAGCCACTGCTACTTTTGCTCCGTGCTCAAGGAAAAGCTTGACGGCGGCAAGCCCAATCCCAGACGCACCTCCTGTAATCAGGACGACTTTTCCGGCAATGTTCATTTCTTCACCTTAGACGCTTTTGGCTTTAAGCGGTTATAGCGTGGAGGGAAGAAGAGATTAATAGACTTTGATGCTTCTGGCTTTGGATTAATGGCGCCGTGATCTTCTTTTGGATCACAGAAGTAGGTCGTGCCAAATTCCATCTTTTCTGTAAAGCCTTCAATCGTCATATCGTACCCACCGCTAATGCAAATCCCGATTTGTTCATTACGATGCTTATGAAAAGGCATTTCCCCGCCATTTCCCGGAATGTTGGCAATCATAAGCTCCATCCAGTCCTCCACAAAGAAGGTCACTTCCATGCCAGGAAGTAAATCACGCGTTTTGAAAATATCTAAGAAATAAGTAGGAGGAGCCGTATATTCCTCGCCATCTTTCAATCTCTTAATATCAATGGCGATCACTTCTTCATCTGTCAGATTCGATGCGCCGTGAGGAACGAATGGTGGTGCAATATAGGCTGATTCTAATGGGGTGAGCAATTGGGTCGATTGGCCGACCGTCATTTGAAGCTCACCTTTTAATACGATGCCGATTTGTGCTTCTGGATGCTCATGAGGTTCGATGATCGTGTGAGGAGGGACGTATGAAATTAACACTTCCGTATCGCCTCTGACAGTAGAATATTGGATGACACCATTATCCCATTCTCGTTTTTTCGCTTGAGGAAAATATAATTCTTGCACCTTTTGTTCAGTTGTCATGTTACATCTCTCCTTTTCCGAATATAGACCAGCTCATAGGAATGCTTTTAAATGTTCGAATGAAGGTGAGGCCGTATGTAGCTCTAGCCACCTCATTGGTTAAAGCGAAATCAAATTCGCCGTCTCTGACTTTTTGTGCGGCTGTACTTGTAGAATTGACAAGCTCAAATTCAGCATTTTGATGAATAAAATATTGAATCAAATTCACAGGTGCAGGATGAGAAACAATTTTTAAATGGTGAAGCATTTGTTCTTGAAAGGGGAAATCTGGTCTGACAGCCAAACCATACATGGGCGTGTCACATCTGAATATTTGTAAAAGCTGCAGGTCAGGTCTCATGTAGAAGTGTTTAATTCCTTCGTATGCGTGTGGAACGAGAGTGTATTGGAGTGCGTTAGAGAGAGTATGTTCAATGCAAGTTTCGAATGTGTCGTAAAGGGATAGTTTCGTATGAGTGCCGAGTGTAGTGGTGGAATGAGAGATGAAATGTTTTGCTGCATATTCACTGCTTGTCCCCTTAGGGCCTAATGTATTGACTGTAAACATCTTAGGTGAAACGATGGGCTCTTCTTTGAAATGAAAAACATCATTCTTTAAGATCATGTTTACCTTACCATCCAATCTTTTTCAAATTTTTACTAGATTATAAAAAATAAAATTGGTAATTGTCAACAAAATTTATAAAAAATGTATTTTATGATGATATTAAAAATTGATCTAAAAAACTGCACATATCGAGATGTGCAGTGAAATGAGCTCACGTTTCAAATGTGTTTTTATGTTTCTGCTGTAAGGTTTTTTCACGTTTATAGCTGACGAAGCTGATGAGAAAACCAACAAGCGTAATGAGTGCACATACAAGCCCTACTGTATGATAGCCGAAATGGACATAAACAGGTCCCATCAGAGCTGATCCAAGCATTACGGCAAGATTGGAAGCAAGGCTGTAAAAAGCCATCACTTTGCCTCGGTGGGTTTGGGAGCAGTCGCTCAGGACGGTGCTCAAAAGCGTGACAGATAAACTTTGCATGGCACCCCAAATAAATAAAGCAAAAATGAGCAATGTCCATGAGAACGGTGCATAAGGAAGTAAGGCAAGAACAAGCGTAATGCCGCCCAGCACAAAGAAAAGTGAACGTGTTTTGCCAAA
Source organism: Bacillus sp. FSL K6-1006 (assembly GCF_038593175.1). Taxonomy (NCBI): domain Bacteria; kingdom Bacillati; phylum Bacillota; class Bacilli; order Caryophanales; family Bacillaceae; genus Bacillus; species Bacillus sp. FSL K6-1006. The sequence continues at coordinate 3,446,166 of NZ_CP151970.1, read as the reverse complement.
CCAATCTGCTAATTTCCCAGTAAACATACTCATGGAAAAGCCAACACCATAAGCCATGATCAGAAGTCCAGCTGTTGATTGCCCCCCGGAAAACAGACTTTGCAGGTAAGCCCCTAAAAATGAGTACATGCCATAAAATCCAAGCATGTTACAAAATGTCACGGTCAAATAGGCAGGGACTCGGTCGATTTTCAAAGCCCCCCATAAAGAGCCTGATTTCTCCCTAGTTTGAGGTGCCTTTGGATCAGCTGTGGCGACTTGTTTTCGAGATTCAAGGATGACGAGCAGCAAGACAACGAGACTCATCATGGCGAAAATCCAAAATGTCCAGCGCCAGTTCAAACTTTGACCGATAAAGGCGCCAATGGGCACACCCAGGACAAGAGAAAGAGACCAGCTCGATACAATGAGTCCCATCACTTTGCCGCGATACTCGTATGGAACCCGGTCGCCCACAAGAGCATAGGCTGTTGGCACAAATACACCAGTCGCCAGCCCAGAAATAGCACGGCCTGCAAAAAACACGGCCAAATTTGGGGCAGCAGCACACATCACTGTTCCAATCAAAAAGAAAGACAGCCCAATAATCAAACACAGCTCTCTTGAATACCGGTCCCCTAAAGGAACGAGCAGCGGAGCTCCAACCAGCACAGCTAACCCATAAATGCTGATGGAAAGAGCGAGAATATCAAGAGAGTGCTGAAAGGAGTTTGATAAATCAGGCAGCAGTGGTGAAATCACCAGCTCTTCCGATCCCGCAGCAAAAACGCCAAGTGTGAGTGCGATGGCAAGTGTGATGGGAAATGTTTTAGAAGCCTGGCTGTCTAAAGATTCTTTCATCAAGTGATCCCTCCATACTTGCTTTTTCATTCAATTCCGTTAAAATAAATTCTACCATTATTTAGTTTTATTTTACATTTCATATCATAAGTATTATCATAAAATACTTTTCAAATGGAACGATTTTTGGATAGGAGAGGTACGAATGAAAATCACCGATGTAGATGTGCATATTTTAAATGAATTGAGAGAAGATGCCCGCTTATCCATGAGGGAATTGTCCAAACGAGTGAATTTATCAGCACCTGCGGTAGCAGAAAGAGTGCGTAAATTAGAGGATGCAGGGATTATCGAAGGGTATTCTGTTCAAGTCAATTATAAAAAATTAGGGCTTCTGATTGACTGCCTGCTGGAAGTTACGGTGTTAAATGGGGAGTATCAGCGTTTTGTGGCTTTTATGAATGAGCATCCACGCGCCTTTTTTGCTTATCGAGTGGCAGGTCAGTCTTGTTTTTTCATTAAGCTGTCAGTTTCTTCTCTTGAAGAAATTGAAGCCTTTATTCAAGAAGTATCTGGATTTACAAAAACCGTCTCCCATATTGTCTTGTCAGAGCACTCTTTTTCCCATCCAATTCAGGAACGTGTGAAACCAATAGAAGAGCCAGAAATGACCGTGGTGAAATAAAAAAAGGACCTGACTCAGGTCCTTTTTGTTCGTCTATCTGACTGATAGCTCATAATTGTAATGATAAGACCAATAAATGTCACAGCTGCAGCAAATAACGGAACAAGCTGTAAATGTGTGATTTCGATAGCAAGACCGCCAAGCGCTGCACCGCCGGCATTCCCAATATTAAAGGCAGAATGGCTGAGCGTCGATGCGAGTGTCGGTGCTTCATGTGCCATGTTCATCGTGCGGTATTGCAAGGTAGGAACAAGAATAAATGAAATGATTCCCCAAACAAAAATGGTCAGCACGGCAGGCACTTTGAATTCGGAAGTGACTGTAAACAATAACAGGACAGCAATGAGCAGGATCAGTGTCACCATAATACTTGGCATCAGCTTCCAGTCAGCAAGCTTTCCGCCAACTAAATTTCCGATAGTGACCCCAAGTCCAAATAGGACAAGGATGAGCGTAACCCCATTTTCCTGAAATCCAGTGACTTGCAGCAAGATTGGGCTGATATACGTAAAGGCTGTAAATACACCAGCAAAACCAAAGATGGTCATTGCAAAGGAAACGAGTACTTGTGGTTTTTTCAAAACGGATACTTCATTTCGAATATCGAGTACTTCTTCTTTCGACTGATTTGGGACTAAGCTGATGATACCAATTAAGGAAATGAGACCAATGACGGCAATGACTAGAAAAGACATACGCCAGCCGAATTGATTTCCGATAAAGGTACCGAACGGCACACCGAGTACATTGGCAACTGTCAGTCCTGTAAACATGAAGCTGATCGCGCTTGCGCTTTTCTCTTTAGGCACAAGCCGTGCAGCCATAATGGCTCCGACGCCAAAGAAGGTTCCATGAGCAAATGACGTTAAAATACGGGCGGCCATTAATAGACCATAAGAGGTCGAGACAGCGGCAGCAGCATTTCCTGCAACGAAAAGAATCATTAACAGAATGAGGAGACGTTTCCTCGATATTTTTCCAGTCGATAACGTTAAAATAGGTCCGCCAACTGCGACACCAAGTGCATATCCAGTAATCAGCTGTCCTGAAGCAGAAATTGATACATGAAGGTCGTTTGCGACATTTGGTAAAAGTCCCATGATGACAAATTCAGTCATGCCAATCGAAAACGCACCGAGCGTTAACGCAAAAATAGCGATGGGGAAGTTTTTCATGATGTGATCACCTTTCTAAACAAATACATAAAAAAGCTTCGGAGAGATCCGAAGCCTTAAGATTTTATCATACATGGAAATAAGACGCCAGCTGCTCGTTTGCTAATCGGTTTCCAACAAAGAAGGAACCAAATTCGCCGTAGCGTGCACTGACTTCATCAAAGCGCATTTCATAAACCAATTTTTTAAATTGAAGCACATCATCAGAGAAAAGGGTAACGCCCCACTCATAATCATCAAAACCAACAGAACCTGTAATGATCTGTTTTACTTTCCCAGCATAGCTTCGGCCAATTAAGCCGTGGCTTCTCATAAGAGATTTACGCTCATCCATGGAAAGCATGTACCAGTTGTCATTGCCAGAACGTCTTTTATCCATTGGATAGAAGCACACGTATTGAGAAGAAGGAAGCTCTGGATATAAGCGCGCACGTACATGCGGGTTCTCATAAGGATCTCCGCCATCGCCGCCTCCTGCTAAGTAGTTGCTGAGCTCAACAACTGAAACATAAGAATAAGCTGGAATCGTAAACTCTGCTAGCCGTGTCTTGTTGAATTCGAGTTCAATTTCACCTAGTTCTTCCATTGTCGGACGTAAAATCATGAGCATAATATCTGCTTTTTGGCCGACAATACTATAGATTGTTTGGCTCCCAGCCTTATCATGCTCAGCTGTTTTCCATTTTTCCAATAGACCTGTGAATTCATGAATGATGGCTTGGCGCTCATCACTTGTCAGCAGCTTCCAAGCTGTCCAGTCAATTGTTCTAAAATCATGCAGTGCATACCAGCCATCTAGTGTTTGAGCTGCTTCATTTGTTGTATGTTGTTCGCTCATTTCTTTCACTCCTATTAACAGTTTTCCATCTGTTCCAACTATAACATAGTTTGTCCAAATGGAGATGTGATCAAAACTTGAACGAGGAAAACAGCTTTTATCAAAATTGATTAAATTAGTTTGAAAAATAAGAATTTAATTTGTAAGCGCTATAATATAAGTTGGTAGTTTGAATTTAGGTAGAAGAAGAGTATGCTTAAAAGAGAACGCTTTTTTTGTAAAATCAAGGAGGGTATTGAAGTGGCAGATATTTTTTCAACAGTTCAGGAAAAGGTTGCAGGTAAAGGAGTAAAGATCGTTTTTCCTGAGGGAATGGACGAACGCATTCTAACAGCCGTTCAAAAATTAGCAGATGGCAAAGTATTGCAGCCAATTGTGGTAGGAAAAAAACAAGAAGTTGAAGCTAAAGCAAAAGAATTAGGTCTTACACTTGATGGTGTTGACGTGTATGATCCTCATACATATGAAGGTTTTGAAGAGCTTGTACAAGCTTTCGTAGAAAGACGTAAAGGCAAAGCAACAGAAGAGCAAGCCAGAAAAGCATTACTAGATGAAAACTACTTCGGTACAATGCTTGTGTATAAAGGTCTTGCAGACGGACTTGTGAGCGGTGCGGCACACTCAACTGCTGACACAGTGCGTCCAGCACTTCAAATCATTAAAACAAAAGAAGGCGTAAAGAAAACATCTGGTGTCTTCATCATGGCTCGCGGCGAAGAGCAGTACGTGTTTGCTGATTGTGCAATCAACATTGCACCAGACAGCCAAGATCTAGCTGAAATTGCGATCGAAAGTGCAAACACAGCAAAAATGTTTGATATCGAGCCACGTGTGGCAATGCTTAGCTTTTCTACAAAAGGCTCAGCAAAATCAGACGAAACAGAAAAAGTATCTGAAGCAGTTCGCATTGCAAAAGAAAAGGCACCTGAGCTTGTACTTGATGGAGAATTCCAATTCGATGCAGCTTTCGTTCCTTCAGTAGCAGCGAAAAAAGCGCCAGATTCCGTCATCAAAGGCGACGCCAGCGTATTTGTTTTCCCTAGCCTCGAAGCTGGAAACATTGGCTACAAAATTGCACAGCGCTTAGGTAACTTTGAAGCTGTAGGTCCTATCCTTCAAGGTTTAAACCAGCCAGTAAACGATCTATCAAGAGGCTGTAATGCCGAAGACGTTTACAACCTTGCGCTTATCACAGCAGCTCAAGCACTATAATGATCTCGACAAAGGCAGCCAGTACGATAGATTCGTGCTGGCTGTTTTTTTGATGACAAATGTGTACAATATAGGGGAAAAGAAAAAATTTTGATCGTAGATAAAGCCGATAGAATGGGCAGGTGCTATAATGGACGATTTAATACATAAGCTTCAGCATAAGGTCGCGGGATTAACCGAGGCACAAAGGAGAATTGCAGATTATATCGTGCAAAATCCAATGGAGGTTGCGTTTTTAACTGTAGATAAATTGGCCTCAAAAGTAGGGACGAGTACAGCGACCATCATGAGATTCTCTGCTGCTGTAGGGTATTCCGGTTTCTCCGAGCTTCAAAAAGAGCTTCAATCAAATATGAAGCATAAAGCTGCCCCTCAAACGAGACTTGAAGCGAACCTCAAGCATTCAAATAAAAGTAAGCTCCTGCATAATCATGTTGAGCTGCAATTTCAAAATATCCAGTACGCTTTAGACAATATCACGGAAGAAACCTTTCAGCATATTGTTGAAAAAATAGCCAGCTCCCGCCAGGTTCTGTGTACAAGTGTTCGAAGCGGAAGACCTGTCGGCGAGTATCTGTCACTCGGAATCAATCGGCTGTTGGGGAACTGTCAATATATTGATGCAGACAAAAGTGACTGGGTGGATGATCTCGTTCATTTTCAATCTGATGATTTCATTATAGCGGTCAGCTATCCCCGCTATGCAAAGCGTATGAAGGATTTGCTGGAGGCAGCGAAGTCATATGGGGTGGAAGTGCTTTTAATTACAGACAGCTACAGCTCTCCACTAACAAAGTATGCACAATATGTATTGCCATGTTCCTCAGCAAGTGTGAGCTCTCATAACTCTGTCGTATCTGCTATCTTTATCGTAGATTATATTTTAAGTGCCTTAGCCATTAATGATCCTGAAAGAACAAAACCACGTTTAGATCAAATCAATCATATGTTAACGAAAATGAGTTATCACACAACACATTAGTCGTGTGGTGACTCATTTTTTTAATTTGGTTTTTTTGAAAGCGCTTTACTAAATAAAATCGAGATGGTATGATCGTATCACAAAAGTAATGAATATTACTTTAATTAGATTAAATGTAATAAATATAACTAAAAGGGGATGATGGAAACTATGAGTACTGTTCAATTCGTGTCAAATGATCTTATAGATCGGGCAAGAAAGCTTAACTCGACCTTGCTGTCAGACGTGATGGGATGCACCGGCGCGATGGATCATCAAATCAAACCAGTTGCAAGAGGCATGAATGTAGCAGGTACAGCTTTTACCGTCAGCTTACGGCCAGGGGATAATTTATTTCTTCATCAAGCGATCTACTCTGCGAAAGAAGGAGATGTACTGATTGTTGATGGAAAAGACCATAAGGGCCATGCATATTTAGGGGAATTGATGGCAGGGGCAGCAAAGGCTGTAGGAATAGAAGGAATCGTGATTGACGGGCTTGTTCGCGACAAACTCGCTTTAGAGGAGCTGGCTTTTCCGATCTACAGTAAGGGGTTTATGCCAAATGGACCTTTTAAAGATGGTCCTGGGGAATTGAATCAAACCATCTCGTGCGGCGGTGTCAAAGTAGCACCAGGTGATTTAGTCATTGCAGACGATGATGGAGTCGTCATCGTTCCAAAGGAAAAGGCGGAACACCTGCTGACGCTAGCGGAAGAAAAACAAGCGTATGAAAATCATAGATTACAAACGATTCAACAGTATATGAACGAAGGAAAGCAAGACATCAGTCTCTTAGCACCGGCATGGCTGGAAGGCAGAATGAAAAAATATCAGGGATAGGGGAATCTGTGATGAAGATAGGCTTTATTGGATATGGAGAAGCGGCATATGAGCTGTCAACAGGATTGAAAACAGAAGGATTAGATCAATTTTATGCGTATGATGTACTATTACAAAACGAGAAATTGGCTGGCGCGTTGAAGGAAAAAGCATCGCAGACAGGAGTTCAATTAACCAGCAGTATTAGCGAAGTCATTGAGAAATCTGATATTGTCATTGCCGCTGTGCCAGCGAATAAAACCTTAGAAGTGGCCCAATCCGTATCGGGAAGTTTGAAAGAGGATCAATTATATGTAGATGTATCGGCATCAACACCAGACATCAAAAAACAAGTGGCAAACGAAATTGAAAAGCAAAAAGCTCTATTCGTAGATGCTGCCATGCTAGGGCCTCTTCCAGTCAACAAACACAAGGTTCCGATCACGGCAAGCGGAAGTGGAACTGACCAATTCATGAAAGTAATGAATGCTTATGGCATGAATATTAAAAAAATCAGTGACCAGCCAGGAGATGCTTCGGCCTTGAAGCTGATCAGAAGCGTTTATATGAAGGGGATCGTTGGTCTCATGGTTGAATTTTTGGAAATTTCAAAAAAGTATAATGTGGAACATCAAGTGATTTCTTCACTAAGCGATACAATGGATAGCAAAAGTTTTGAAGAGACCATGAACCGTCTTGTGACAGGGAGTGCACTTCATGCGAAAAGACGAGCGATCGAGCTGCTTGGCTCTATTGACATGCTGAATGAAGCAGAGGTTGATTCCAGTATGTCTCGGGCAGCACAACAGAAGCTAGAGAGATTAGCAGAGTTTCAATTCGTTGAACGGTTTAATGGGAAAAAGCCGGCCAGCTGGGAAGAAGTCATTGACGTGATGCAGCAGGGGAAATAAATTGTAAGCGTTTTATTGAACAAAGGGGAGGCGAAAAAACGATATGGGTTTTATTGCGTTGATTGTATTCATAGCTGTCATCATTATATGGAATGTCGTCGTGAAGCGGAATATGGGAGAAGCCATGCTACTAGGCTTTATTGCAACCACATTATTTGGCGGATTGGATGCATTAAGACTTTTCTGGGATGGATTAAAATTTGCATCCACATATGAGGTGCTCTATGCAGCTGTTGCATTTGTATTCATGGCCTATTTAATCGAAAAGCTGGAATTAATTCATGCACTCTTGCGAATCTTAAATTCGGTTGTAGGAAAACTTCCTGGTGGAGCGGCTTATATGAGTACGTTAGGTTCAGCAGTCTTAGGTGCTCTTTCAGGTTCAAATTCTGCAAACACAGCTGCCACTGGCTCTATCACAGCCTCTTGGATGATTAAATCAGGCTGGAGCCGAACCCATACAGCGACCATTTTAGCAGGGAATGGCGGACTTGGGGCGGCACTGCCTCCGAACTCTTCAATGTTTATCATGCTGGGGTTTGCACCAATTGCAGCCCTTGTATCTGAGGGAGATTTATATATTGCCCTATTAATAGGAGGACTGTATCAAGTCGTATACCGATTTATTTTGGTGTATATCCTGGTGAAAAAGAATAAAATTCAGGCTATGCCGCCAGATGATATTCTTCCTTTTAGGGAAGCTGTGAAACAAGGGTGGAAGTCGATCTTTATTTTTTTCGGTGCCTTGATTCCTATCATTATCACAATTGGTCCGCTGGCAAACTACTTAAAAAGTAATCCAAACATCGGAACAGAGGCAATGGATCAAATTTCTTTAATTACGTGGATTCCGATTCTCATGATGTTGATTAGTTTAACAATTGGAAGAAAAAAGGCGTCTGCACTAGATTGGTCTCAGTTTTTCAAGTCGGCCATTCCTAAGTTTACAACGATCGGTGCCTTGATGCTGTTTGCTGTTGCTGCTAGTCAGGTGCTTGCTGAATTAGGATTGGCAGAAGATTTGACGCAAATCACATCAGTACTTACCATTCCGAAATGGTTCATGGTGCTCATTGTGGGTATTCTTGTCACGCTGGTGGCTGGACCATTATCTTCTACAGCCACATTAACAGCTGTTGGACTTGTCTCATTTTCAGCTTTAGTCTCAGTCGGAGTGGATCCAGTTGTGGCTGTTGTCGCCATTCTTGCTTTTTCATCAACAGAAGGCGCTTCCCCGCCGGCATCAGGATCGATTTTCATTGCTTCTGGTCTTGCAGGAGCCAGACCGGAGTAAACGTTTATACCGCTGATTCTCTACTATATGCTGCCGATCGTAGGAATTGGCTGGCTCATCGGAATGGGAATACTTCCAGTATAGAAAGGAGAAACACATGAGAGCATTGATGGAATTTTTATTTAAAGTGCTGCTTGTCCTGTTCTTAACGTCAGGAGCCCTGTTGGTATTCGGTCAAATACTAGGGATTCTTTTGCAAAAGGGAGATATGATTATTGCAAGTACGAACCTATTCAAAAACCCAACACTGGTGTTAAGCGCCTTTTTTAGTCTTGTTGGTTTCTCTCTCCATTATATTCCTGAAAAGAAAGACACCTCATTTAGCGATCATCCATCTGCATCAGCAGGTGAATCGCTCAAATAAGCAATAAAAAGCTGGATTCAGTAAATGAATCCAGCTTTTTTGCGCGCGAGAATTAGGTATTAAAACCCAATACGTACGATTCATTTTTTGGTAAATTCACTTTCAATCATATGCCTCTTGTGCTAGTAAATGGTAACATAACGGAGGACTATTTAAGGAATAGAGGTGTTTGACCATATCTGGAGCAATCATCGGTTATAAAGCAGCCTTGTATTCATTAAAGGCAGATATATCTATCAAAAAAGAACAAATCATCGAACTCAACATGTGCCGAAAAGAAATCAAAGAGGCAAAATGGGCCCTGTCAGATGCCAGCAAAAAAATCACTCATCCAGATCTGACATCACATACATGGTTTGGCCATCTTGCAGATACGTTTAATGACATTCGAGACGAAATGGCTTCCGCCAGTCAGGAAATAAAAGGTGTACAGCTAACCAATCTATTAAATCGAATCAATGAGAAAATCAGTGATTTAACATCGGAGATCCATTCGTTAGAACATGAAATTCATTCGGTTGAAAGAAAAATAGAGAAAGAAAAGCAGAAACAACTGGAAGAAAAAAGAGGGTAGCACATGACGAGAGAAATTAAAATAGATGCCAGTCAGATCAAACGAGTATTACAGCATGCAAAACAATCAGGCGCTCAAATGAATACAGCCCTTCCAACCACCATCAAAGGGAGAAATCAGCTCCTGACGGCAGACACAATAGAAAAGATCAATCATCAGCTGAACGAATTAAGTACATCCTATATAGGCATTCTTCAGAAACAGCTTGTACAAACAGAACAAGCGGTGAACACCATGATTGAAACGGACAAGGCGCTTGCTTTCAGCAGTAAAAGAAAATAAAGGAGAACGCAATGAAAACCCTTGACGCCTTTGTGCTAATAAACGGAATAGATCAAACGCTGAATGCGTTAAAGCAGCAGTCGCAGCAAATCAGCTCCCTAGAAAAACAAATCAATCACATCATCTCACTCGATGGCGCACTAAAGGGAGAGGCGGGACAAGCCATCCGCGCCTTTTATACAGAATGCCATATTCCCTTTCTGCAATTCTTTCAGGTCGTCATTGAGGAATATAGCGCTGCATTAAAAAACACAAAGCAGGCTCTTCACTCATTAGAATCAAATGAGCACGGATTTATCTCACAAGCATTTATCGAACATGATCTTGATCAAGGCTTAAAAAAAGCTGAACGAACAATTTCTGAAATCGTATCAGAGGTAAACCACGCCATTGGCAGAGTTGGTCATATTGTTCATTTACCAAATGTAGATGAATCAGCTTTTCAGCAAAACTATCAAAAGGCATGGCTCGAGACCTCAAAAACCATTGGTCTGCTTCATGCATTTGACCGGGAGCAGACAAGTGCTTTACATGAAACCAAAAGCTCCCTTCAAACAATGAAGCAATACATCGATACCTTAAGTCCCATGTTCACCGGCCCAAAAATCGACATCACGAGCTATCAAAAGGGATCTATTTTCAAAGATGAAAAAGAAGAAAAAGTAAGCAGCACCATCAGTGGATTGAAGGATAAAATAGACAACCCAAAAGACAATCCAATGATGATCATGCTGAAGAAACTGAAAGAGAAACAACACGTGAATGTGGAGACGGTTGTTCGGAATGACACCTATAAAAACATCAGTAAACAAGTGTCAGCAAACGATCCATCGCTTACGACATTGCAAAGGGAAGCCGTGAACGGGAAAAACAAGATTCATAGAGACATCAGGGTCATAAATGGTAGACTATACAACGTAAAAGGCATTAAAAAGTTAAAAGAATTCGACATCGCAGATGAAGTCGTCACGGACCCGTCGGATATTGATTTTATTGGCGGACGATACACCGTTTACGCCAATAAACAAATCATCCGAACGTATATCGCAAACGGCGAAATAAGAATAGAAGAAGTCGACAAAATTCCAGAAAGCCGCAGCCGTGGCAACGCTAAACGCATATTAGACGGTGAAGTCGTCTCAACCACCGAAAATATCATCCTAGAATACAGCGGCATCTACGACGGCTACCGAGCCGTTACTGGCAAAGACCCAGAAACCAGCCAAAACATCAGCAGAACAGACCAAGCCCTATCCGCAGCCTCTATCATCCCAATGACGAAGATAGTGAAGGTTGGGAAATATGTTTTTAGGTTGGATCAAGGGAAGAATGTGATGAGGGTTAAAACACCTACTTACGGTAAACAATCCGTACCAAAAGGACCGTACCGTGAAGTAAATGGTTTCCCTGCAAAAGTAAAATCAGGAGCTCAAGAAAAACATATTCCAGAAACACCAAATTATAAGCAAGAAGTAGCAAATGGAAAAAAGAAAAGCATTTTTTACGGAGATAATAAAAAGGCACAGGAATTGCTGGATAAATATGCAGGGACAGGCAAAGAATTGGGTAAGAATAAAGAAAGGATAGACTTTGGCCAAGCGATAGGAAAATACTATAATATTGATACTGGAAAGTATGAAGAGACTACTAAGGGAATGATACATTATGGGAAAGATGGTGCTCATATCGTACCAGCGAGGCCTTAGTATGGTGAATTGGAGGTAAAAAATGGGTTATGATCCTTTGATTGGAACATTAATAAAGTATGAAAAAAAAGATATAATATTGGAATGGAATAGTGGATTGAAAATCTTAGGAAGACTAGATACAGTTTTTGAAACAGATAACATGTTAGATGAAGAGGATATTAATTTTACGGAATATATTGCTGCCGCTTTCCAAGTAAATGATATTCTATCTCATCCTAATGAAAACAGTGGCAGTGTATACGATTGGTTAATTCAAGAGAAAAGCTCTTTAGTTGAGATATCTCTTTATGATGATCCACCAAATAAGATTTTGGTAGATGGTCAAATAGTATGGGAATTGGCAGATGAGTAACAATTGACAAGCCCTCGGTAAGAGGGCCTTTTTATTATTTATGAGTTAGCGAAATATGCTTCAAGTTGATCGTTGGCAAAACCGGTTTCTGTAGGTTCATAACTGGGGCAGTTTGGGCTGAAATATGATAGCGCATGTGTATCATCAAAGCTCAATAAATATTATTAACAGTAAAGTACCATTGAATGATTTAAATAAAACCTTGAAAATAGGAGCGTTCAATGAACAAAAAACAACAACTAACGAAACAAATCCAAACCGTCATCAACATCCTAGAAAAAGAATATCCACAAGAAATCAATCAAGGTGTTCTCCAATTAATATACAAAAGATATAAAAATGCACAAAGGATCATTCAGAACAATGAAGATCTCCAAAAGATTTTGATTATTGGCGGGGTGAGAGCTTATTTGGATAGTTATAATGACTATCTAAACCCCTTTCTAGATGAATTACATAAAGCAGAGAGTTTGCTTAAAGAAATGCTGTCATAGATAGGACGGTTGTCTGTATTACTGGAATCAAGTCTTGTATCGGGCAGCAAAACAGAGAAAGGAATGCCTATGGAACATAAACAAAACAAAAAAACATCCAACTGGCTATTAAGTATCAGTATTCTGATTGTTATAGGAACAGCTTTGCTGAGAGGAGTTTCTTACTCAGATGCTGATTATCGCGGTTTCCCTATTGATTGGCTAGTTCTGCACGGACATCATACTTTTGAATTTCTATTGTGGGGTTTTATACTCGATGTGGTCATTTTCTATTTTCTTTTAAAAATGCTCCTTCGTTTGTATAAAAGGGTGATGAAAAAATCAGCAACTTAAAATAGAGGAGGCTCTTAAAAATGATCAATTTACCTGAAATCCCACATCTGCACGTGAACAAACCAGCAAGTGACATACAGATCAAAGAGGCAGAATGCCAGCTAAACATGCTGCTGCCCCATGTTTATAAGGAACTGCTGAAACAGACAAATGGATGTTCCGTTGGCGGTGAGGTGCTTCTATACGGCACTGAGGACATTGCGGAACGCAATGCAACATGGGAGGTTCGACAATATGCAAGCGGCTATGTGGCGATTGGCGACGATGGCGGCGGGCAAGTATTTCTCATGCGGCTGGCTGAAGAGGAGAAAAAGGTATGGATCGTGGATGCTGGTGTAATGGACCCTCAGCATGCAGAGCTCCTGACCGGCAACTTTCTGAAATGGGTGAGTGAGGGCTGTAACATAGAAGCGTAACCGAAAACCAAATCATCCAACTGAAACGCTCTGTGACGCCAAATGTTATGGAGCTTTTTTGCATTCTCCCCCCATTCATCCCATGGTATAATAAACACAGTTTATGAACGAGAGGATATGCAGGAGATGAAAAATGAACCTATTGAGTTACTGACACAGCCAAAATGGCGAATCATCGATCAGTCGAGTCTTGGTCTCTATGTGGACCCGAAGCAATCTTTTGCGATGGATGATACGCTTTGCGCGTCGGTGGGGAAGGGCCTCTCACCAGCGACAGCCCGTTCTTGGGTGCATCACAATACGATTGTGCTTGGGATTCAGGATACAAGACTTCCATTTCTCCAAGATGGCGTAAAGCTGCTTGAGGAAGAGGGATATCGTGTGATTGTGCGCAACTCAGGGGGTCTTGCTGTGGTGCTGGATGAAGGTGTACTGAATGTGTCTTTAATTTTTGCGGAACAAAAGAAGGGCATTGATATTGACCGCGGGTATGATGCGATGGTGGAATTGATCCGCCGGATGCTGTCGATGTATGATGTGGACATTGAAGCCTATGAAATAGTCGGCTCTTATTGTCCAGGCAGCTACGATTTAAGTATCAATGGAAAGAAATTTGCAGGCATTTCTCAGCGTAGATTACGCGGTGGGGTCGCTGTGCAAATTTATTTGTGTGCAGATGGAAGCGGGCGTGAACGTGCCGACTTGATCCGCCGTTTTTATGACGCCGCCTTAAAGGATAAACGGCAAGAAGTGAAGGCAGTATTTCCTGATATACAGCCGGAAACGATGGCATCCTTATCAGAATTAATCGGTGAACCGATTGATTGTACACTTCTTATGCGTTTATTACTAGAGGAGCTTCAAAAGCTTAGTGATCAGCTGACAGCCTCGGGCCTGAACGCAGAAGAACAGCTGGAATTTGAGAAAAACATGACGCGGATGATTGAACGGAATGAAAAGGTATTTTCGTAAATATCAGTCCTTTTATCTTGAAAAGAGTAGAGGTGAAGTGATGGAAACAAAGCTTGAAAAAGCCATTGAACTTCGAAAAAGTGGACATCTTCAAGAATCAAATGAAATGCTGTCTCATCTTGCAGGAAGTATCCAGACGATGCCTCTATTTATTATCAATGTGCCTGAAGTTATGACTTGTTAGGAGAGGAAAGGCAGGCTGTCTTTTTTTATGAAAGGGCCATTGAGTTAGGATTGTCTTCAGAAGAACTAGAAGACGCTTTACTAGGGTTAGGAAGTACATACAGAACTTTAGGAGAATATGAAAAGTCAAAACAGATATTCCTAAAAGGGATGGAAACTTATCCGGACAACAAAGCCATTCAAACGTTCTATGCCATACTTTGTATAATTTAAAGGAACATAGCAAAGCAATGGAAATATTACTGAACTGTTTAACTGAAACGACAAAAGATCCTGCTATTTTAAGTTATCGAAAAGTGATTGATTTTTATTCAAATCAGTTAGATACATTGTGGAAATAATATATTGATTTGGTTACTTGAATAGATTTGGAGGGGCAATGTGATGAAAAAATCCCCTCCTTTGTTATGGAATTTTATATGTGATAGTCATTTATGGCGTAAGAAAGAAGGTAAATTTGTTGTCAATATTCACCACGTATTACCCGCTGTTTATGCTTTGTGTTTTGTCTGTGTTGTATGTGATGTATCGTATTCAGCCGCTTGCCTCTACTGTTAAAAAAATCATCATTGTGCTCTGTGTGTTAACAAATGCCGCCTATATTTGCTGGCGTCTCTTTTTTACACTGCCGCATGAAGGTACATTTAATATAATAATGGGCATCTTGCTTGTAGCCTGTGAATGTATTGGATTTTTACAGCTGCTTGTGTTTTATACACTTGTTTGGAAGCCTTCAAATCGAAAACAAGTCATGATCAGTGATTTGGACAGGCTGCCAACAGTTGATATTTTCATAGCTACATATAATGAACCGATTGAAGTGCTGAAACGCACGGTTGCAGGCTGTTTGAATCTCTCTTATCCAAAAGGCAGCGTCCACATTTATTTATGTGATGATGGCAAGAGGGAGTCTGTGGAGCAGCTTGCATCGGAGTTTGGCGTTCATTATCTGACAAGAACAGATAACAAGTTTGCTAAGGCGGGTAATTTAAACCATGCGATGTCTCAAACGAATGGGGAACTGATTCTCACACTTGATGCTGATATGGTCCCCCTTCCAGCCTTTTTAGAAAAGACAGTGCCTTACTTTCATGATGGAGCGACTGCGTTTGTTCAAGTTCCACAGGCGTTTTATAACGAAGATCCTTTCCAATATAATATGTTCTCGAAGGATCGAATTCCAAATGAACAGGACTTCTTCATGCAAACCCTCCAAGCTGGCAAGGATCGGTTCAATGCGGTGATGTATGTCGGGAGTAATACTGTATTTAGAAGAACGGCCTTAGAGGAAATTGGCGGATTTGCTACTGGAGTGATTACAGAAGACATGGCGACCGGAATGCTTCTCCAAGGGAAGTTCAAATCAGTGTCTGTCGGAGAAGTATTAGCCGTCGGTCTGGCACCTGAAAGCTGGCTTGACTTGTTAAAGCAGAGAGACCGGTGGTCGAGAGGGAACATTCAGTGCGCCCGTAAGTTTAATCCATTGAAGGTTCGCGGCTTAACGCTTATGCAGCGAGTTCTTTATTTAGATGGCATTGTGTATTGGTTTAACGGTTTGTTTAAAATGATTTACATTCTTACACCAATATTGTTTTTATTATTTGGTATTCAAAGTTTCTGGGCCGATTTCCAGTCCATTTTCATGTTTTGGCTGCCGGCGTTCTTTAGTTCGTATTTAGCGTTTAAACTGGTGTCGAATCAAAAAAGAAGTATGTTTTGGAGTCATATTTACGAAAGCTCTATGGCATTCCACTTGGCTGGTGTAGCTTTAAGTGAGCTGTTTTTGAAGAAGAGGGTTGAATTCCTTGTCACGCCGAAGGGAATTCAAACGGACAAGAGACATTTTCATTTGAAAACGATGATTCCTCATTTGATCTTCTTGCTGCTCTCATTGCTTGTCCTTGTGAAAATAGGATACGATATGAAGGTAAATGGGACGATGAATGCTGATCTCACGTTGATTAATATTTTTTGGGTGCTTTATAACGGTGCAGGTCTACTCATGGCACTGATTGTGGCGTTTGATCGTCCGCGTTATCGAAAATCAGAGCGGTTTGTCATAGAAAAAGAGGGGCAGATCTGTTCTGATCATCAAGATGAGTCGATTGCTTGTTTTCTACTAGACATGAGTGATTCAGGTGCGCGTCTATCCATTCCATTGGATCAAGCTTCTTCTTTAAATCAAGGACAAATGCAATTGTTCTTTTCAGAGGATCAAAGTGTGGCGTGTGATGTGGTTTGGAGCCATCCAGATGGAGACAAGCTGATGGTTGGTGTTGCTTTTACTGATACAGAAAAATCAGAGTATCTGTCACTGATCCGTTTCTTATTCACACGAGAGCATGTATCGATAACGGATCGTGAGAAAAAATCCTATGCTGTTCGGACATTTCTCCGCTTTATAAGAGAAACGGAAAAAGTACCAAGGGCCTTGCGGCGCAAATGGATGAGAAGACCGTTGCAAGGCGTAGCAGGCACGCTGTCCTATGAGTGCCGGTTAGAAGAGAAGGTGCCGGTGAACATACAAGATATTAGTTTATCTGGGTGCAAAATCGAGTCTGAAGCTTCAATTGAATTACATGAGAAAGTGCTGATCACCATTGACACAGAATCTCTCACAGATCAGCCGGCTATTGCAGTCTGGACATCACAAAAACGCGGCCGCACAATGGCCGGGCTCAAGTTTGTTCAGCCTGAAATCAAGCAGATAGAAGAAAGAGAGGAAGTGGTTTCTTGAAATCCAAAAACGGCGGTTACCTCTATTTACTATGGCTTCCTGTCATCATGGGAGCCGGCTACGGCATTTCGCTTTTAGTGCCATTTCTTCAGCCTGTCCTGACACTTGGCATTGCAGGTCTTTATATTTTTATGTTTGGTGATTTTCAGGTAAGGCAGGTCAGGTATATTTTTATGTTTGTGTTTTTGATCAATGTCCTTTTTAGTGTGATGCTATTTTTGGGCATTTAAAAAAGTGCTTCCCGAGGCGGGGAGCACTTTTTTGTTATTCTGCCATTTTTTCGAGGTTGCCGTTCCGGTCCATTTTAAAGGTTGGTGCGGCACTATCGTCCTCTTCAAACAAAACTAGTTTTCTTGCACGGTTCATGATTTTGACGAGTGTTTCATAATCTTCTTGAATCGTGAGCTGATCCTTTTCAATCTTTTTCACTTCAGCTTCTAGCTGCGAAACTTTATGAGAAAGCTCATTGTTTTCTCGTTTTAAGCGGCTGTTTTCCATACGTAAGGCAGTGGATTGCTGACCATCGCCTTCATAACGGCGTAAGAAATCAATGATATCGTCGATGGTTAATTCTTGATGCTGCCTAAATGGATTTGCTTCCGGTTTTTTCTCTGCGGTATGTGGGGCAGGAGAAGCCTGTGACAATAAATGTGATAAACTAGCTAACTCTTCATTGTAGCTTTGATCCACAAACTGAAGCTGTTCAGCAGTTTCAGCTGCTGGTGCAAATGTTTCTTCCTTTGCTGGCTCTAGTTCCTGTGAGAATTCCTCTTGAGTAACCGTTTCTTCTACTTGCGGCTGATAAAGTAATCGTTTTTTCGCTGGCTGGCCATTGCCAAGTGCGCGCATCCGTTGTTTTCGCTGTTTTTTGGCAAGTGCCAGCGCTTTTTCATATTGATGTCTGACGACAGCATTCCATCTAAATCCGCATGCCGCTGAGGTGCGGTTCAGCTTGTCTCCAACTTCTTCAAACGCATTTAGCTGCGTGCTGCCCTCTCTGACGTGACGTAAGACGGTTTCTGCCAGGAGGAGATCATTTTCCTCTGACCAAGCATCTTGTCTTTGTTTTGACATGTGTTTAAACCCCCATATGATTTGATGGTATTAGATTAGCCAAGTTCAAGAAGGTTTATACAAGTTTGCTAAAAGGATAGTGGAAAATACTAGCTTTTATGTAAGCACGGGATTGGGGCGGCAAAGCGTCTTGCAAGTCCAGCCGCTTCGATGTACAATGTTGGGTGGTATATTATTCACGATTGGCTGTCCAACTGTTTCATATAGAATGAAGTATCATCATTGAAAGGAAGCGTAAGACCATGGCTAATGAGTTTCGCGTATGTGACGATTGTGATGCGACGAACCTAAAGACGTTATTGCCTCGACTCAAATCGGTTGACCCTGATGCAAAAATTGAGATCGGCTGTCAATCCTATTGTGGTCCAGGACGAAAAAAGGCTTTTGCGTTTGTGAACAATCGCCCATTATCCGCACCAACAGAAGATGAATTACTTGAAAAGGTTCAAAAAAAAGTCAAATAAATGTCACTGAATGTGTTCAGTCGACCTAAAAAGAGGTCCGTCCCTGTCAGGTCGGGCTTTTTACGTCCAAGCAACTTCTGAGAACACATTCACCAGCAAATTCAAGGATGTTTTCGGGAAAAGTTACCCGATATAATAGAAACACGTCTTAAAAAAAGAGGGACGAAACGATGGCGTATCCAAAAGGGAAATTATCTGAGGAAAAGGTATTTAAAGATCCTGTACACCGTTATGTTCACGTAAGGGATGCATTAATATGGGATTTAATAGGAACAAGAGAGTTTCAGCGCCTGAGACGAATTAAACAGCTAGGAACTACTTATTTGACGTTTCATGGTGCAGAACACAGCCGATTCAATCATTCACTCGGTGTATACGAGATTGTGAGACGAATTGTGGATGATGTGTTTAAAGGGCGGCCTGAATGGGATGAAGGAGAGCGCGAGCTTGTACTTAGTGCTGCCTTGCTTCATGACCTCGGACATGGTCCATTTTCTCATTCCTTTGAAAAGGTCTTCCACTTAGACCATGAATCGTTTACAAGAGATATTATTTTAGGACAGACGGAAGTCAATGAAGTGCTCCGCCGGGTGAGTGATGATTTCCCGAAGCATGTGGCTGAAGTCATTGCCAAAACGTATCAAAACAAACAGGTGGTCAGTTTGATCTCAAGTCAAATTGATGCCGACCGAATGGACTATTTGCAGCGTGATGCTTACTATACAGGCGTCAGCTACGGCCACTTTGATATGGAACGTATTTTACGTGTGATGCGCCCGAGAGAAGATCAGATTGTGATGAAGCAGAGCGGGATGCATGCGGTTGAAGATTATATTATGAGCCGCTATCAAATGTACTGGCAAGTCTATTTCCACCCAGTGACACGCAGTGCGGAAGTCATTTTAACGAAAATCCTTCATCGGGCAAAAGAGCTGCATGAAACGGGTTATATTTTTACACATGCCCCTGTTCACTTTTATTCAATCTTTGAGGGGAATGTCACCACAGAGGACTATATTAAGCTGGATGAATCCATTGTCTTATTTTATTTTCAGGCGTGGGAAGATGAAGAAGATCACGTGCTGGCTGATTTGTGCCGCCGTTTTATGAACCGCCGATTGTTCCAATATACAGAGTTTAATCCAAATGAAGAAATGACGAAATATTTCAAGCTGACTGCCTTGTTCAAGGAGGCAGGAATTGATCCTGACTATTATTTAGTGGTCGATTCTTCCTCTGACTTGCCCTATGACTTCTACAGACCAGGGGAGGAAGAAGAGAGGCTGCCAATCCACCTTTTGACGCAAAGCGGTCATATTAAAGAACTGTCGAGACAGTCAGATATTGTTGACGCCATTTCCGGTAAACGAAGAACCGATCATAAACTTTATTTCCCAATGGACTTAATTGTAGATATGTCGGAAAAAGCTGAAGAAAAGAAGGCGATCATGAAGCTGCTTGGTTTGGGATAAGGAAGTACTGAAAAAGGAGATGTCGGGAATTTGTTGAAAGAGCATGCAAAGTTGATGAAGGTATTCTCTGAATCAGGGGAAATCGTTGGACGGAAGAAGCTGCAAAAGATGATTTACATAGCAAAAAAGCTAGATTTGCCTTTTTACGAGAAATACGATTTTCATTTTTATGGCCCCTATTCAGAGGAGTTGACGCTCAGAATTGAAGAGCTGTGCAACCTTGGATTCTTGGACGAAATGAAGGAAAAAAAGGGCGGATACTATCAATATCGCTATTCGCTGACGGACAATGGGAAAGAGTTTCTCGATCAGTGTGAAGTGGACATGCCTGACCTCAAAGCGCTGACGCAGCAGATGAACGAGCAATCATCCCGTTTCCTAGAGCTTGTCTCAACGATTTTATATTTTGATGACCTGCCAGAAGAGGAGGTAAAGGAAAAGGTCTTTACCATTAAAAGCAAGCAGCGCTATACGGACGAAGAATTTGAGGCGGCCCTTGCTTATATTGATCAGTTGAAGGAATTGAACTAGTTGAACAAAAGCCCGACTTTTAGGGCTTTTTTTGTTTGGTAAGACCCAGACCAAAAGCGCTATTTTTCGATGAAATGTGTGTCAAAATATCCGAAAAATTAGTGAAAATGACGTAATTCGACTTTTTTCCTGTGCATCTAATTCCCTGTTTTTGACTGAATAGAAGGAAAATGGTGAATTTTCAGTGAATATATAACCTTGTGAAAAATAAAGGAGGGATAGGAATGAAAAAGCGTTCAGTCTTTTTGTCATTTTTATTGGTAGGTAGTTTGTTACCGGGGGTAAGTTCAGCTTCAGCACCAGTAGCGAGTGCAGGTCATGGGCATGATCATGGTCATGCGCCGTTCGAAACCCATATTAGTGAGGGGCTGCCAAAAGCAAAAGATTTTAAAGATTTGAAGACAGCACCTCCAATTGAACGAGATGTGACAACAAAGGTATTAGATGAGTCTGGTAAGCAGGTAGGCTCGAGAACCTTTAAGGCCAATACAGGAGATTCAATTTCAACAAAAGCAAGTACAGGCAGTCAGAAGGTCACTGTCTATGCGGTCGCTGATGCGCAGTATCGTGCGAAATATAGTGACTGGCAAACACGGATTGTCAGCATCATCGAGCAAGCAGATGTCACGTTTAACCGTGATCATGATGTGGACTTTGTCGTACAAGCAGTAGGATCTTGGACGTCTTCGGGATCAAATGCAGAGCAAATTCTGTCTAACCTTGCGCGAAGCTTTGATGGCAGAGGATATGACTTTGTCACTGGATTTACAGCAAATCCAAACTTTGATGCTGGCGGAATTGCTTATGTCTACAATAGTGCACCAAGCGGAAGTGCATTCGCCGTTAACCTTGATCAAGGAACAGCGAACACTGCAAAAGCGGCTACGCATGAATACGGCCATAACTTTGGCTTACCGCACGACCCTCAAGGAAGCGGCATTGTCTGCTTAATGAACTATGATTATTCTTACACAGTCGATTTCTTCGATGCGGCCCATAAAAATCAAGTGAACCGTAATAAAGCGTGGTACAGATAAGAATGCAGACAAAAGGACAGACACATTGAGTGTTTGTCCTTTTTATATGCTTACAGATCGCTCATTCGCTTTCCTGCTACGGCATAGTGTTCCTTTTTCATTTCTTCAATAATAACAGAGACTTTTTCTGCCCCTGCGCCTGTTGTTTCAACAACGGCATCAGTGACTTTCTCCACAAGAGCTCTTTTCTGCTCATCTGTTCTTCCTTCAAGCATTTGAACGGTGACAATCGGCATGGCGAAAACCTCCTTTTTCCTTTAATGCTACGCTTCCCTTTAGTTTAAGGGACTTCTTATAGTATACTGAATGAAGTAAATCATTGTATAGAAAGAAAGAGGGATTCTTGCCTTTGAACCAATTTCTTGTTTATCCATTAGAACTTATTCCATATGTTGCCATTACGCTTGTTGTTGCATTTACGATGCACGAGCTGGCGCATGCATATGTTGCGTACCGATTCGGAGACCCGACGGCTAAGAATCAAGGGAGACTGACGCTCAATCCCCTGAAGCATCTCGATGTATTCGGGACGATTTTGATCTTTGTGGCCGGGTTTGGCTGGGCGAGACCTGTACCGGTCAATCGTTACCATTTTAAAAAACCGCGCTTAGCAGGGATTTGTGTCTCCATTGCTGGGCCATTAAGTAACTTGGTGCTGGCGTTTTTGGGCTTTTTTGTGTATGTGCTTCTTCAGAAGTTTGGCGGGGAATGGATCATGCGCTTTGAGCCGGGAGTCGATTATTTCTTCCAGATCTTTATTAACTTAAACGTCATCTTGTTCCTATTTAACTTATTACCACTTCCGCCGCTGGATGGGTATCGTATTATTGAGGACGTCGTCAGCCCTAGGGTTCGGGCGAAAATGACGCAATTTGAACAATATGGGATCATTATTTTTCTCATATTCGTGATCACACCACTGGGACAGTTTGTGTTTGGTCCATTGATCGGAATGCGGGATCAAATCATATACTGGTTTAATCTTATTTTGAAGCCGCTGCTTTAGGAGGTTTAAAGAATGGAAGGTAAAAAGAAGAAACCAATTGGTTTTAACATCATTAAAAAAACAGATGCGACCGACGGACATGGAGGCTTTGGGGCAGGCGCCCTCAGCCTTGATAATATCTCGCCAGTCATCATTGATGTAGAAGAAAAGGAAGCTGTCATTGATATTGGTGCCATGCATGCAAGAAGTGCCGTCGAAAAAGGAATTAAATTTTTGAAAACAAAAGAAGAGGTGCCGAACGGAAAGCCGTATTGGCTCGTATGGGTGACGATTGACCGCAGAGAAGAAGGGCCTTATTATGCAGGTGTGACGGCTTGTGAAATGACCGTTGACCGTTCGATCCGCCGCGGGTATAAGTCACTTCCAGAGCATGTGAATTTAATGGATAAATCGATGAAGCGAAAAATTGTCGTTAGTCATATGGATGACGTATCCAAAAAGGTGCTGGCTGATTTCTTAAAAGGTCATAATCAAGCGCTATGGGACGCATCAACAGATGAATTAAAAGAAGGGTTGGCTGTCCCTGAATAATTGTGAAATTTTTGTGAAGATTGACGGATGGCTACCAATTCTCTCCGGTTTTTGAGTAAACTGGTGTTAAAGCTAGGACATGGAGAATCCCGAGATGAAGGTCTCGGGGTTTTTCATGTCTTTTTTAACGTTTCAGCCACTTTTCCCACCATTTCTTTGGCTTTTGATCTTGAACTGGTTCATGCTCAGAGGCCTTGTCCTCAGCACCATAGCAGACACCTGTCGGCTCCGTACCTTCTATAAAATAGGTGAATACCTTTGATTCACATCCTGGACCTGCGAGGTCGCCGGTTTTTGGATTGATATATACCCCTTTGACACCGTCAGGCGGCATGAAGGAGGAGGCTGGCTGCTTTGAGAGAGCTGATTCCATAAAGGAAGCCCATATTTTTTTCGCATAGGCCGTTTCTTCGACTGAGTCAATGGTGCGGCCTTTATCATAGCCTGTCCATACACCTGTGACGAGCTGGGGAGAGAAGCCGATCATCCAGCTGTCGGCGCCTGTAGTCCCAGACTTTCCTCCGTATGTTCGTGTAAGGTCCTTTATAATGGTGCGGCCAGTGACACTTGTATAGCCGTTTAATTGATCATTGAACATGCCTGACATCATGTCGGTGGTGACAAATGCTGCTTTTTCATCTAGGATTTGTTCTCGTTTTTGTTTCTCTTCAAAAAGCACATTGCCTTTTGCGTCGGTTACTTTCGTAATAAAGGTTGGTTTGACGCGTTTTCCGCCATTGACCAGCATGGCGTATGCATTGGTCATTTCAATGGGTTTCACAGGAGACGTGCCCAGGGCAAGAGAGGGTACTTGATCTAGTTTCTCCTTGATTCCAAATGTCTTGCCAGCACGTACAAGCTGTTCCATTCCTAAAAATAGATGGGTCTTTACTGCGTAAATATTATCAGACAGCGCTAAAGCTTGAAGCATTGTAATGCCGTCATTGGCGTAATAGCCGTGATAATTGCTTGGTGAATAAGCGGCATCGCTGCCTTGATCATCCAGTTCAAACACCGTTTCCTCACTCCGCATGACGGTTGCGGGTGTAAACCCGTTTTGCAAGGCAATGTAATAGAGAAGGGGTTTCATGGTTGAACCGGGCTGCCTTTTTGCTTGTGTCACCCGATTGAATGGACTTTTCTCATAATCTCTCCCGCCTATGAGGGCAAGTACATGCCCTGTTTGGGGATGGATGGCGGCAAAGCCGATTTGGATTTCTGATTTGGAATTCATCTCGTTTTTTAGTGTCTTTTCTGCGATTTTCTGTAATTCTGGATTGAGAGTCGTTTGGATATGAAGCCCATAGGTTTCAATCTGTTCCTCAGTTAACCCCAAACTTTGTTTCAACTCTCGAATCACATCGTCATAAAAATACGGGGCTTGCTTTGCTTGCAGCTGCTTCTCTTGCAAAGGGCGATAGGACAGTTTTTCTTTCGCAGCATTATCGGCTGCTTTTTTCGTAATCATGCCATCCTCGTGCATTTGTCTCAGAATCATATTCTTTCTTGCGCTGGCTTTCTCCTCATTCACATAAGGGGAATAGAGAGAAGGCCCCTTTGGGATACCGGCAAGCAGGGCAGATTCAGCGAGGGTTAAGTTCTTTGCTTTTTTCCCGAAATACAGACGGGACGCTGCTTCCACACCGTACGCTCCGTGACCATAATAAATGGTGTTCAAGTATCCTTCTAAAATCTCATCTTTTGTATAGTTTTGTTCTAAACGAATCGTGTAAAAGGCTTCATTCCACTTCCGTTTCCACGTTTTATCATGATCTAAATAAAGGTTTCGTGCATATTGCTGGGTGATCGTGCTGGCACCTTGCACCTTAGCCATGGCACGAATATCGGCCACCGCAGCACCTGCCATCCGTTTCACATCAAAGCCATGATGCTCATAAAAGGTTTTATCTTCAACAGCGACAACTGCCTGTCTGATATGAGGAGACATCTCCTTTAATGGCACCCAATATCTCTTTTCTCCAAAGCTGGATTCTCCAAGCTTTGAGCCATCGGCTGCATAAATGGTCGTGGATTGGGGAACTTGAACAGAAGGGGCACCTTGCCATTTAGCTATTAATAGAATCGTCAAAAAGACGGTACCTGCAAATAGAAAAGCGAGCAAGCCGATAAAAAAACAGGCTCGAATCGTTTTCACGGTCATGCGGATTTTTTTATTACTCATGATTGTGTCCATGCAAAGCCCCCATTTTGACGGTTTTTTATCAGTATGGAACAAAGAAAACCGTTTTAAACAAGCGATTGCTGGAGCGCTTTAAAAAATGAAGAGAACTCATGCGGTTCTTTACAATTTGATATGAATCCACTATACTTTTTTCTTGGACAATCGATATAGTCAAAGCCGATAAAAGGCGCTAACAATAGATGTTTGTTTATTATTGGATGAGAGGAAGATGAACAATGAGCGAACTTTGGTATACAGAGAAGCAAACGAAGAATTTTGGTATTACATTGAAGGTGAACAAAACCCTTCACACAGAACAAACAGACTTTCAGCATTTAGAAATGGTAGAAACAGAAGAGTTTGGCAATATGCTGTTTTTAGACGGCATGGTGATGACGTCTGAGAAAGATGAGTTTGTATACCACGAAATGGTGGCACATGTTCCTCTTTTCACTCATCCAAACCCGGAAAATGTTCTTGTTGTAGGTGGAGGAGACGGCGGTGTCATTCGTGAGATCCTCAAACACCCAAGTGTGAAAAAAGCGACACTTGTTGATATTGACGGAAAGGTCATCGAATACTCGAAGAAATTCCTTCCTTCTATCGCTGGGAAACTAGACGATCCTCGTGTAGATGTGAAAGTAGGAGACGGTTTTATGCACATTGCTGAAGCTGACAACGAGTATGATGTCATCATGGTTGACTCTACTGAGCCAGTTGGACCAGCTGTGAACCTGTTCTCTAAAGGATTTTACGCAGGAATCGCAAAAGCACTGAAAGAAGACGGTATTTTCGTTGCACAAACGGACAACCCTTGGTTCACACCTGAGCTGATTACAAATGTACAGCGTGATGTAAAAGAAATTTTCCCAATTACGAAGCTTTACACAGCGAATATTCCAACGTATCCAAGCGGTCTTTGGACATTCACCATCGGTTCTAAAAAATATGATCCACTTGCTGTAGAAGACAGCCGTTTCTTTGATATTGAGACGAAATATTACACAAAAGAATTGCACAAAGCGGCATTCGTTCTGCCGAAATTTGTGAGCGACTTAATCAAATAAATCAAGCGAAATGGACATGCGCAAATGACGGTTTGCGCATTTTTTGAAGCGTAAAAGGAGGAATCTTGCATGAGATTCGATGAGGCTTATTCAGGAAAAGTGTTTATTGGAAGTCATCCGACATGGGAAGATGCAAAGGTCATTTTATACGGCATGCCGATGGACTGGACAGTCAGCTACCGCCCAGGTTCACGTTTCGGTCCGAACCGCATTCGTGAAGTATCGATCGGTTTAGAGGAATACAGCCCTTATTTAGATCGTGAACTGCACGAGGTGCCATTCTTTGATGCGGGTGACATCCCACTTCCTTTTGGGAATGCACAAAAGAGCTTAGATTTAATTGAAGAGTATGTCGACAGCATTTTAGAAAAAGGAAAGTTTCCATTAGGAATGGGCGGCGAGCATCTCGTGTCTTGGCCGGTTTTCCGTGCGATGTATAAGAAATACCCTGATTTGGCCATCATCCATATGGACGCACATACGGATCTTCGTGAGGAATATGAGGGGGAGCCGCTTTCACATTCAACACCGATTCGTAAAGCTGCAGGACTGATTGGAGCTGAAAATGTATTCTCTTTCGGCATCCGTTCTGGAATGAAAGAAGAATTTGAATGGGCAAAAGAAGCGGGTATGCACATTTCTAAATTTGAAGTGCTGGAGCCATTGAAGCAAGTATTGCCAAAGCTAAAAGGGCGTCCAGTGTATGTGACGATCGACATTGATGTACTTGATCCAGCTCATGCACCTGGTACAGGAACGGTAGATGCTGGCGGTATTACATCAAAAGAGCTGCTTGCATCCATTCATGCAATTGCAGGATCTGACGTCCAAGTCGTCGGGGCTGACCTTGTCGAGGTAGCACCTGTATATGATCATTCAGACCAAACAGCGAATACAGCGAGTAAGCTTTTACGCGAAATGCTGCTTGGGTTTGTGAAATAATCAGTTGATAGAGGAGCTTGTCATCTCATATGGACAAGCTCTTTTTTTACATTGGTCAAAAAATAAAGGAGGCAGTTCATGTTTTCGTCCATATTGATGGTGTTCCTCGCTTTATGTGTGTTAGGGGCAGGCTTTCTCACACTGAAACGAGAGCTCGCAGCTGATCCGCCTGTTTTTGCTTCGAAAAAGGAAGCAAAGGAAGAGATGCTGGGGCTGTTTCACGATCGAGGCTTTTTCTATCAGACGGCCATTGCGTTATTCATGCATGTGATATTTAAAAAGGATCAAATCGCACCATTTGATTTTTTTCAGGCATTTTTGGCAAGTTCAGGCATACAGGCTCTTTTTTACTTAATGAAAAGAAAAGACTTAGGCGTAAAGGCTGGACTTGTCATATTGGTCAGTTGTATTTTTCTTTTTTTCTAAAGGGAAGGCTGAAGATGAAAAACGAAGTTTAATCGCCATGAAGAAGAGAAATGATGGTATGATAGGCGATCGTGAATATGGTATACTATTTTAGTTAAACGGGTCTTAGCAAAGGAAGTGCAAAATGACACAAAACCAAATTTCAATTCATGTAAAGTCAGTGATGAAACCAGAGACGGAGCCGGCTGAAACGATCGAATTCCGCACGACTGGAACGTACCAAGAGAAGAATGACAAAACGTATCTCACTTACCATGAAGAACATGAAATGGGTCAAGTAAAAACCGTTGTGAAAATGAGTGAAAAAGAAATTTTTGTGATGAGATCAGGGGCTATTCAAATGAAGCAGCGCTTTCTCATTGGAGAAACAACCGTCACACATTACACGATGCCATTCGGTACACTTCAGCTAGATGTGCACACACATGGTATTGATCTCGATGTGGACAAGGGGCTGCTGCACATTACGTACGATATGCTGACAGGAGAAGATCAAAAGCATTTACATACATTATCGATTTCGTATAAGGAGGATTTACGTTCATGAATATCGCAGAACAGGTCAAAGATGCGTTAAAAGAAGAAATCATAGCGGCAGTCGTCAAAGCAGGACTTGCCGATGAAAGCCAGGTGCCAGATGTCCTTTTAGAAGTGCCGAAAGACAAAACTCACGGTGATTACTCGACCAACATGGCGATGCAGCTTGCCCGCATTGCGAAAAAAGCACCTCGTCAAATCGCAGAAGACATCGTCAATGCGTTTGATAAAGGGAAAGCTTCCATTGAAAAACTGGATATCGCAGGTCCAGGGTTCATTAACTTTTATATGAACAATCAGTATTTAACAAAACTCATTCCAGCTGTTCTTGAGGCAAAAGAAGCTTATGGCGAAACGAATACAGGCGGCGGTCAAAAGGTGCAAGTCGAATTCGTCTCAGCCAACCCAACAGGTGACCTTCACCTTGGACATGCCCGCGGAGCAGCTGTAGGAGATTCCCTTTGCAACATCCTTGATAAAGCAGGGTTCGATGTGAGCCGTGAATACTATATCAACGATGCTGGGAATCAAATCAATAACCTCGCTTTATCTGTAGAAGTACGTTATTTTGAGGCACTCGGTCTTGAAAAAGAAATGCCTGAAGACGGCTACAGAGGAGAAGACATCAAAGGCATCGGACAAAAGCTTGCGGATGAATTTGGGGACCGTTTTGTTCATGAACCGGAAGAAGAGCGTATGAAGTTCTTCCGTGAATACGGCTTGAAATACGAATTAGAGAAATTACGTGTAGACCTTGAGAATTTCCGTGTGCCATTTGATGTATGGTATTCAGAAACCTCTTTATATGAAAATGGAAAAATCGAACCAGCGCTGGAGACACTTCGCGCTAAAGGCTATGTTTTTGAAGAAGACGGCGCAACGTGGCTGCGTTCAACTGATTTTGGCGATGACAAGGACCGTGTGCTGATTAAAAAGGACGGCAGCTTCACTTACCTGCTTCCAGACATCGCATATCATAAAGACAAATTGGACAGAGGCTTTGACCAGCTCATTAACATTTGGGGAGCGGACCATCACGGCTATATCCCTCGAATGAAAGCGGCGATTCAAGCACTTGGATATCCAGCTGACAAGCTTGAAGTCGAAATCATTCAGCTTGTTCACCTTTACAAAAACGGTGAAAAGATGAAGATGAGTAAGCGTACAGGAAAAGCCGTCACAATGCGTGACTTGATTGAAGAAGTCGGCTTAGATGCGACTCGTTATTTCTTTGCGATGAGAAGTGCGGCGACACATATGGACTTTGACCTAGACTTAGCGATTTCTACGTCTAACGAAAACCCTGTGTACTATGCACAATATGCGCATGCGAGAATTTGCAGCATGCTGCGTCAAGGTGAAGAAAAAGGCTATGAACCGAACCTTGAAAAAGCCGATTTCTCTCACATTCAATCGGAAAAAGAATACGATCTTCTGAAAATCATTGGCAGCTTCCCAGAAGTTGTAGCAGAAGCAGCTGAAAAGCGAATTCCGCACCGCGTGACGAACTATATTTATGACCTTGCATCAGCCCTTCACAGCTTCTACAATGCCGAGAAGGTCATTGACGCAGAAAACGAAACAAAAACAACAGCACGTCTTTCACTCATGAAAGCAACACAAATCACGCTTGCGAATGCATTAAAACTAATTGGTGTATCGGCTCCGGAAAAGATGTAATGAAATAAAAGAAAGCCCCACTCTATTGAATGAGTGGGGTTTTTTGGTATAAAAAACCCGCTATCCTTAAGAGATAGCGGGTTTTGAAAATTATCCAAGCGTATTAATTATGTTAGAAATAGAATCGAATAATTGGCTAAGTACATCAGAGAACATAGAGTGTGTCTCCCTTCGGCAAGCATGTAGTATGTGTGTGTCAAATGGAATTATCCAAGCGTATTAATTATGTTAGAAATAGAATCGAATAATTGGCTTAGAACATCAGAAAACATATTTTTGCCTCCTCTCTTTTCTTTTACATCTACTTAACGAAGGGGATGGAGGGTTGGATAGAAAAAAGCACCGCCTATTCGGGTGCTTTTTGCCTTTCGTTATGAATGAATGCGCAGCTTTACGTCTCCATTTGTACACGCTAGTTGAACGTTTCCACCAATCGGTAAAGTGAAGACTGGCTGTGTATGTCCGATATCGACATCATAAATCACAGGGATGTGTTTGAGCATTGGATGTTTATCTAAAATGAATCTTAAATGTTCCTCTGTCATCTTGGATTTTTTCTGAAAGCGTCCGATGATCAACCCTTTGATTGATTGTGCATGCTGCAGGAGGGAGGTAAGGTCTCTGGCGAACATTTCAGGGAACACCAGCTCATCATCTTCCACAAATAAGATCGCATCCTTTACATTCGGCATAAACGATGTCCCTTGCAGTAAGTTCAGTGTACAAAGGTTTCCGCCAAACAAGGTGCCTTCAGCTGTTCCTTCCTGATATATGTTCCATTTCGTCGGATGAAACTGCCTGTTCGCTTGATCGAGATACCACGCGTCATCACTCCATTTTGTCGAAGGAATCACATCAAACGGTTCGTTGCCGTTCATCAAGCAAGCTTGAAACATAGCGGTCTGCTCCTCCTGTCCCTGCTCCATTTGAAAGCTTGAGAAATGGGGGCCAGAATATGTCACAATATCACATTTCGCTGTAATGGCGTTTGCAAGTGCAGTGATATCACTATAGCCGCAAAGGACTTTAGGATGCTGTCGGATCAAATCGTAATCAATATAAGGCAAAAGCTCATTGCAGTTAAAGCCTCCGATGGCTGTCAAAATACCATCGACCTCATCATCTGTGAACGCCTCATGCAGATCAGACAAGCGGTGTTCAATAGACGATGAGGAATGAAGGTCACATTCAAAGACGTGCTGTCCAAAAGAGACAGTGAACCCTAAAGACTCCAGACGTTTTTTCGCTTGAGAAATTCCTTCTTTTGATAAAATGCTGGCACTTCGGCTTGGGGCAATGACCCGAATATGGCTGCCTTTTTTTAAAGGTGGGGGTGTATGCATAAACAAATCTTCCTTTCCATCACGTATTTCTCCATTATATCGGATCAAATAGCGTCAGTCTGTAAAGGCTAGGAGAAAGGAAGGGGTCGTGCGTTTCATACAAGCTGTACAAAGGGTATGGAAGAGAAAAAGACAGAATGAGGGCGGAGAATGTGAAAAAGAGAAGACTGGAATTTTTATTTTTATATTTTATGATATTCGGGGCATATGTGGTGTATTGGTGGACTGTGCCGGCGTGGAGCGTTCAGCTGTACGCAGCGATTTATATCGCCATTATTTTATTTAGTATCATCTCACTCATGCTGGAGAACCGTACATCACAGCACACGCTGTTATGGATATATGTGCTGATTTTTTTCCCGATCATTGGCTATATGTTCTATCTGTTCTCAGGGCAGCTCTATGTAAAGGGGCATTTATTCAAATCAAAGAGAATGTATAACCGCGAGAAATTACGCAGAATCTCTGAGCTTGAGAGTAAGCCGAATGAGTCACGTTTAACCGATAATCAGCGTGCTTTTTTTCATTACACAGAAAAAGCAACAGGCATGCATGTGAACACAAATAGTGATATGGAGATTTTAAAGAATGGGGAGGAGACGTTCCCCAGAATTTTTGAAGAGTTAAAAAAGGCAAAATCGTTCATTCATATTGAATATTACATGTTCAAATCCGATTTCCTCGGCCACCGGATGATGGAGATTTTGATTGAAAAAGTGAAAGAAGGGGTAGAGGTCCGTTTCATATATGATGCGGCAGGCAGCATCCGCTTCTCCCGAAAAGATATTAAACGCTTGAAGCAGGCAGGGGTCAAGGTCGCTCCTTTTTTACCTTTAAAATATGGATTCTTTAATCAAAAATTCAATTTTCGAAATCACCGGAAAATCGTCATTATTGATGGAGAGACAGGGTTTGTCGGCGGGTTAAATGTCGGCAAGGAATACGTAGGACGGGATGAAAAGATCGGCTTTTGGCGTGATACGCATGCCATGTTAAAGGGTGAGGCTGTTCAGACCCTTCACTCCGTTTTTATGCTGGACTGGGAGTATGTATCAGATGAAGTATTAATTGATGATCCGAGGTATCATACGCCGCATTCTGTGACAGGCGAGGATGTCATTCAGGTTGTACCAACTGGACCTGATATGAAAGAAAGTATGAGTGATTTATATGATGCCCTCATTTCTAATGCGAAACAATTTGTCTGGATTGCCACACCTTACTTTGTACCAAACGAATCGATTCGCACTGCGCTCAAAATCGCTGCCACAAGAGGGGTGGATGTGCGGGTGATGGTTCCAGAGATCAATGACGGATTTCTCACACAATACGCCACACGATCCTATTTTTCTGAGCTTCTAAAAGAGGGCATCAAGGTGTATCACTATCAGAAAGGATTCATGCATCAAAAGGTGATGATCGCAGATGGAGAACTCGCCTCTGTCGGTACCGCGAATGTCGATATGAGAAGCTTTCAGCTCAATTTTGAGGTCAATGTCTTTACAGCTGCGAAAAAGCCAATTGAGCAATTGATGGCCCACTATGAGGAAGATATGAAGGAATGTGAGCAAATGGGCCCTGTTCATTTTTATAAAAGAGGCTTAAAAGAGCGTTTGAAGGAATCATTTGCCCGGTTGTTTTCTGGCGTATTATGAGGATTTCCAGCCAAAGAAATCATTTCCTGATCTAGTATTTTGAAGAGGATTCCTCTATAATTGAAAATGATTATCAATTATAGAGGAAATGAGGTTCTTTTACATATGCTAAAACGCTTTTTCGCCTATTACAGGCCCTATCGCGGTCTGTTCTTTTTAGATTTCTTTTGCGCTGTCGCAGTTGGATTGATGGAACTTGGTTTCCCGCTGATCGTGAACTACTTCATTGATACATTATTACCGACAGGGAACTGGACGGTCATTGCCTGGACCGCACTTGCTCTGTTTATCATTTATGCACTCAGCTCGGTTATGCAGTTTATTGTGTCGTACTGGGGGCACATGCTTGGCATCAATATTGAAACAGATATGAGGAAGAAGCTGTTTGATCATTTTCAGCGTCTCTCATTTAAGTTCTTTGATAACAACAAAACGGGTAAGCTTATGTCTCGAATGACAAATGACCTCATGTACATTGGTGAGGTGGCTCATCACGGACCTGAGGATTTGTTTATTGCAATTATGACGATTCTTGGCGCCTTTGCTGTCATGCTGATGATTAACTGGCAGCTTGCTATCTTAACCTTCTTGATCATGCCTGTCATCATTTGGCTTGCCCTTCATTTTAATAAGAAGATGACACAGGCGATTACACAGCTGAACAATGACATTGGAGACTTTCATGCAAGGGTTGAAAACAATATTGGCGGCATTCGTCTTGTTCAAGCTTTTGCCAACGAACATTTCGAGAAAAAGCGTTTTGCAGAAAACAACAACCGCTTTCGGAAAGCGAAGCTTCTTTCATATAAAATCATGTCGGTGAACGGCTCAATCAGTTACATTCTTACACGTCTTGTGACACTGTTTGTCCTTCTGGCAGGGACATGGTTTGTTCTGCAGGGGCAATTAACGGCAGGTGGATTTATCGCATTTGTTCTCATTACAAATGTCTTATTCAGACCGATTGATAAAATCAACACAGTGATTGAAATGTATCCAAAAGGAATTGCGGGCTTTAAAAGCTATGTCGACTTACTTGAAACAGAGCCAGATGTAAAGGATACAGAGGGAGCTCGTGATGTATTCGGACTGAAAGGTGAAATTGAATATCGAAACGTGACATTCGGCTACGATGAGCACAGCCATGTGTTAAAGGACATCGATTTGAAGATCAAACAAGGAGAAACTGTTGCGTTTGTCGGGCCTTCAGGAGCCGGGAAATCGACGATTTGCAGTTTGCTGCCACGTTTTTATGATGTGGATGAAGGGGAGATTACAATTGATGGTGTAAGTACAAAATCGATGACCCTGTCTTCTTTAAGACAGCAGATCGGCATTGTGCAGCAGGATGTCTTTTTATTCTCAGGCACCATTCGAGAAAACATTGCGTACGGCAACCTAGAAGCCAGCGATGCAGAGATTTGGGAGGCTGTACGTCGTGCGCATTTAGAGGAACTCGTCCAGCGTTTCCCAGAAGGATTAAATACAGTCATAGGCGAGCGCGGCGTCAAACTGTCAGGCGGCCAAAAGCAGCGCCTGTCGATTGCGCGGATGTTCCTAAAAAATCCTTCGATTCTTATTTTAGATGAAGCCACATCAGCACTTGATACAGAAACAGAAAAAGCTATACAGGATGCACTGAGCGAACTGGCTGTCGGAAGGACAACACTCGTCATTGCCCACCGCCTGGCAACAATTAAACACGCCGATCGTATCATCGTCGTGACAGAGGAAGGCATCCAAGAACAAGGCCGCCACCAAGACCTTATTCAAATGGGAGGCGTGTACAGCAGACTGCATGAAGCGCAGTTTGGTCATTGAAGAGAAAGCCCTTTTGATAAAGGGCTTTTTTTGTTAGGATAGAAAAAACGTTTGTAGGAAGGATCTGATGGAATGAAGGGGCTTCGGCGATTACAAAAGGGCGATAAGATCGGTATTTTTTCACCTTCCAGTCCTGCATCAGCGACCTCGCCTCTTAGGTATGAGCGGGCGAAGAAGTGGCTTGAGCAAAAAGGATTCATTGTGGTACCAGGATCATTAACAGGGAAAGAGGATCACTACCGTTCAGGTACAATTCAAGAACGAGCAGATGAGCTGAATGAGCTGATGGCTAGAGAGGACTTGGCGTTCATCATGTCAATGATTGGCGGGACGAATTCAAATAGTTTGCTGCCTTATCTTGATTTTGACCTGCTGAAACAACATCCGAAAATCATGATTGGTTATTCAGATGCGACAGCGATTCTTTTAGCGGCCTACGAAAAAACGGGACTGCCTGTCTTCTACGGACCGGCGCTTGTTCCTTCTTTTGGCGAGTTTGAACCGTTTGTCACTTATACATATCAGTCGTTTGAGGGCATCCTGATGTCCCATCAAACCATTCCTTATCAGATTGAAAAACCGCCTTTTTGGACAGATGAACGAATCAATTGGGAAGAAAAGACGGGTGATAAAAAGCAGCGTCCAGATGATTGGCTGTGCGTCATAGAGGGACAAGCAGAAGGCAAATTGATCGGCGGGAACTTGAATGCGATGTACGGCATATGGGGAAGTGAGTTCATGCCAGCCATCCAAAACGGAGACATCCTTCTCATTGAAGATTGTATGAAAACCGCGTCGGTTGTTGAAAAGAACTTCTCTTTATTGAAAGTAAATGGCGTGTTTGAACGGGTTTCTGGGATTCTTTTAGGAAAACATGAGCTGTTTGATGATGAAGGGACGGGCAAAGAGCCTTATGAGATTTTACTTGAGGTACTCGGAGAGACAAAAAGACCACTCATCGCTGATTTTGACTGTGCTCATACGCACCCAATGCTTACGATGCCAATCGGGGCACAAGTGAAAATGGATGCATCCTCCAAACAAGTTTGGTTAACAAAAGAGTGGATATAGCAAAAGAGCAGCCCGCGGCTGCTCTTCTTTATGAAACCGTCTCTTTTTCAAACGGCTGAAGGAGATCTTGCGCTTTTTTCCCCTCTACGACAATTAAGTAATCAGATTCTAAATGAGTGAGCCTGAAGGTTTCAAGCTCTACGATGTTCTTAATGTTGCACATTGTTTTTTTAGAATACACATATATACGATGCTGAGCCTGCTGGCACTTTTCATAAAGAGAAATAAGCTTATGTAAATTCAACGCTTTTGCAGCGATTCGGATTGAATAAATTTGAGACATCTTCATATCCTCCTGTTAATTACTTTCTCATAATAGCTTTGTTACCCTCATTTGCATAAAGGCAAACCTTTCTCTATGATTTCCACTCAAT
Source organism: Bacillus sp. FSL K6-1006 (assembly GCF_038593175.1). Taxonomy (NCBI): domain Bacteria; kingdom Bacillati; phylum Bacillota; class Bacilli; order Caryophanales; family Bacillaceae; genus Bacillus; species Bacillus sp. FSL K6-1006. The sequence continues at coordinate 3,409,859 of NZ_CP151970.1, read as the reverse complement.
GGTTCCTCCGCCCGTCCGCCGATTGCCCCTTATCGCAGACAGTTCTTCGACTAGACGGAGCAGAGCCTGATCCTTTAATTTTGCTTCAATCATGAAATCTACATCACGACCATACGGTTTTAATGTTTGAAAAAGCGGTAAGACAAAGTTCATATCTACTCCATCTGCATGACTGCGTATGGCTTTTTCTGATTTAGGTGAAGACAAATGGATTTTGGGCGGAATGTCAGTGTTTGTCCAAGTGTTGAACATTCTTGGCAGGATGTCATCGAGTGCGGCATCATCATCTTTATTTGCCACGTGATGATGGTAATCAAAAACAAACGGAATCTCATGCTTTTCACATACACTAAGCGTTTCCAGCGACGTATATGTTTTGTCATCGTTCTCAAGTGTCATTCTCGCCTTGATATGAGCCGGAAGCTGTTTGATATTTTCATCAAAGCGTTGAAGAGCCGATTCTTTATCGCCGTACGCCCCGCCTACATGAATGTTCATGTAGCCTTCCTTTTCGAGCTTCATCGCCTCAAGCATCTGATAATGGTACGTCATATCGATGACGGCATTTTCAGTTATCGAAGGTTTTGGACTAGTAAACAAGGTAAATTGATTGGGGTGAAAGCTGACCCGTAAGCCGTGCCGTTTCACCAGCTTGCCTATCTCAAGAAATTCTTTGCGAAAAGGTGTCACAAAGTCCCAGCGCACCTCGGGATGGGTCGCGAGCGGGACGATCGAGCTTGAAAAACGGTACAGCGGGATATCATGAGCAATGGCGAAATAAAGCGTTCTTAATGTATTAACGAGATTGGCTTTTGTTGTTCGCAATAAAGCCTCGTTTCTTTCTTCCTTAGCGAGCTTGCTGTATCTAGCAAAGGTCAGCGACTTGGCAGGAGAAGCTTCCCACAAGGTGACGGCATTGGATACATAACCAAATCGATAACGCATAGGTCATCTCCTTTATAAAAAATACGAGAACATGGCGGCAACCCACTCAAGCGGCCGTGTGAAAAGCGGGCGCTTTGACAATGTTTCTTCTGTCAGGATTTCAGATACCTCCATATGCTCCCGAATCTTTTCCTCTACGTGTGCAGTAAAGTCGGGATCATCAATGGCCACATCTACTTCTTCGTTTAAAAACAAACTGCGTTTATCAAAATTCGCAGTGCTGATCATACAGCGGCTGCGATCAATCAAAATGGCTTTCGAATGATAAAATCCTTTATAAAAACGATAAACAAGGCATCCAGAGGCAATGAGATCCTTCAAATAATGAAAGCCAGCCTCTTTGACAAGTGGATGATCCGCTTTCATTGGAATGATGATTTCAACTGTGACGCCGCGCTTTCGTGCATCAAGCAGCGCCTTCAGAAGAGGGGAAGATGGAATAAAATAAGGCGTACAGATGATGATCTGTTTCTTCGCCTGTTGAATATCTTTAAGAAATAAAGCTTCTAAAGAAAAGCCAGCAGTCGCGCGTGTTGTGCATTGTAATGTTCCCGGTTCCAATGCAGGGAAAACCTCATATTGCAGCTGATGAATACCAGACGACCGGTACAAATCATTCAGAAATACATGCTGGAGATCTGCGACAACCTGTCCAGTCATCCGCAAATGATAATCCTTCCAAATGCCAAACCGGCCTTTCTTTCCAACATATTCATCGCCTATATTAAATCCGCCAATATAGCCAATTTTCCCATCAATTACCGTGATTTTACGGTGATTTCTCATGTTTAAACGGTAAATCAAAAAAGGAAACCGAGGCTTATTTAAAAAGTAAAATTGAATGCCGCTTCTTTCTAGCATGTCAATCGCCTTTTGATCAAACGGATAGGAGCCCAATCGGTCGGTCAGCAAAAAGACGGAAACTCCTTGCTCCGCTTTGGCTTTCAATGCTTGTAAGACCTTTTGACCAACCTTGTCGTTCTTTACAATAAAGAACATCATATGAATAGAAGAAGAGGCCTGCTGTATATCGGTAAGCAGCTGATCGAAAAATGGTTCGCCATCATGATAAAAGGCAGCATCGCCGCTTGTTTGGTCAAAAGACCGTTCAAATGCGTGAGTAGAAAAATATTTCCTTCCCATATAAAGGTCTAACATCACGAGCAAAACGATGGCAATGAGTACGAGTAGGATGATCAATGCGATCATGAAACTTCCTCCTTTTTTGCATATTTCAATAGTGTACCCAAACGTGTAAAAAATATTGACTGAATACTCATTCATTATTTATGATAGAGGTACAACATGGAAACGGAACAAAGTGGGTATTGGGGAATGAAAGGGGGAGCAAGATGAATAGCCTTTTAATCATCAACTTGATCGCATTTGCGGCGGTGACCGCTTACGCAGTGTATTTGTTTGTTTATCTCATTCGAACACGAGCGGCGTATATTCGTCTTGGTAAAAAAGAAGAGTTTCAACAAGACATGAAGAAACGCTTAGAGCGTGTTTGGGTCAATGTATTTGGGCAAAAGAAGCTGTTAAAGGACAAGAAGAGCGGCATCATTCATGTGCTGTTTTTCTATGGATTTATCCTCGTACAGTTCGGAGCCCTTGATTTTATTCTGAAGGGGCTTATTCCAGACAGCGGGCTTCCTTTAGGTCCGGTGTACGGCGTCTTTACGTTTTTCCAAGAGGTGGTCACACTTCTCATTTTAGTGGCCGTTGTATGGGCGTTCCATAGAAGATACGTGGAGAAGCTTGTCCGTTTAAAACGAGGCTTCAAATCGGGTCTAGTGCTTTTATTTATTGGCGGCTTAATGCTGACAGTCTTACTTGGGAACGGCATGAACATAATCTGGCATGGACACTCTCTATCACCAACTGAGCCAATCGCTTCTGGTATTGCTTTCTTGCTGGGCGGAATTTCACCTCTTGCGGCTGCGATTGTTTTTTATGCCGCATGGTGGGTGCATCTTCTTATTTTGCTGACATTCTTAGTATATGTTCCGCAGTCAAAGCACGCCCATCTGATTGCAGGGCCTGTGAACGTATTTGTCAGCAGATTAGACCCGCCAGGCAAGCTGCAAAAAATCGATTTTGAAGATGAGTCACAAGAGACCTTCGGTGTGGGAAAAATTGAAGACTTCCGTCAGTCTCAGCTCATCGATCTTTACGCCTGTGTGGAATGCGGGCGCTGCACGAATATGTGCCCGGCAACAGGGACAGGGAAGATGCTGTCTCCGATGGATTTGATATTAAGGTTAAGAGATCATTTAACCAATAAAGGGGCCGCTATTACATCAAAGACACCTTGGGTCCCGCAGCTTGCCTTCAAGCAGACAACAGGAAACCAGCTGGCACTGCAGGCCAGAGGAGCAGGTGCGGAAGAGTCGGCTGCCAGCTCTATATATCATCCTTCTCTTATTGGAGAGGTCATTACAGAAGAAGAAATCTGGGCATGTACGACGTGCCGAAACTGTGAAGACCAATGCCCTGTCATGAATGAACACGTTGATAAGATTATTGATATGCGCAGATATCTTGTCTTGACTGAAGGAAAAATGGACGCAGATGCACAGCGTGCCATGACAAGCATTGAGCGCCAAGGGAACCCGTGGGGGCTGAACCGAAAAGAAAGAGAAAATTGGCGTGAACTGAGAGAAGATGTGCATGTGCCGACAGTGAAAGAGCTGAAAAAAGCAGAGCAAACCTTTGATTATTTATTCTGGGTTGGTTCAATGGGGGCTTATGACAATCGTAGCCAAAAGATTGCGCTTGCCTTTGCAAAGCTCCTCAATGAAGCTGGGGTCTCCTTTGCCATCCTAGGCAATAAAGAGAAGAACTCAGGCGATACGCCAAGAAGACTTGGAAACGAATTTTTATTCCAAGAGCTTGCTGCAAAAAACATTGAAGAATTCCAGAAAAACGGCGTCACAAAGATCGTCACGATTGATCCACACGCCTATAACTTATTTAAAAATGAATATCCAGACTTCGGACTTGAGGCAGAAGTTTATCATCATACAGAATTACTGGCAGAGTTAGTGAAAGAAAGGAAAATAATACCTGTACATGAAGTGAACGAAGTGATTACTTTCCACGACTCTTGTTACTTAGGCAGATATAACGAAGTGTACGACCCGCCAAGAGACATTTTAAAAGCCATTCCTGGTGTGACGCTGAAAGAAATGGAGCGCAACCGTGAAACTGGTATGTGCTGCGGTGCAGGCGGGGGCTTAATGTGGATGGAAGAAGAGACGGGTACCCGGATTAACACTGCACGAACGGAGCAGGCGTTACAGGTCCAGCCGTCCATCATCAGCTCAGGGTGTCCTTATTGCTTAACGATGCTGGGAGATGGGACGAAGGCGAAGGAAGTAGAGGAGCAGGTAGGCACATTTGATGTCGCCGAACTTCTTGAAAAATCAGTGTTTGGTGAGCCTGGAAAGCAGGTGTCGTAAACATGACTGGCCGATGAATAGGATGTTCATCGGCTTATCCATGGCGCTGTTTCATCAGCTGCCTAAATCATATGTAAGCGGTAACAAACGGGGAGGGGCATACATGAGTTCGACGGTCATTGTATCTGGAGCAAGAACACCATTTGGAAAACTAGGCGGCACTCTCAGTGGTTTGACTGCCGCAGAACTAGGCGGGTTAGCGATCAAAGCTGCACTGGAAAGAGTTTCGGGTTCTCATGAAATAGATGAGGTCATCATGGGAAGTGTTTTACAAGGAGGGCAAGGACAGATTCCTTCAAGGCAAGCAGCAAGATATGCTGATCTTCCTTGGTCTGTTCCAACACAAACCATCAATAAAGTCTGTGCATCAGGCATGCGCAGTGTGACCGCAGCAGATCAAATCATTCGAGCCGGAGATGCTGAGGTCATCGCGGCGGGAGGTATGGAATCGATGTCTCACGCTCCTTATCTGCTAAAAAAAGCGCGATGGGGCTACAAAATGGGTGATGGTGCAGTACAAGATGCGATGATTTTAGATGGGTTAACCTGTTCGTTTACAGGCGTTCATATGGGTGAGTATGGAAGTATGGCTGCAAAGGAGCTCGGCATCACGCGCGAAGAGCAGGATCTGTGGGCACTTAGAAGTCATGAACGGGCCATCGAAGCGCAAAAAAACGGCTTTTTTGAGCATGAAATCACCCCCGTCACCGTCAAAATAAAAACGGGAGAACGGCTGATCACAGAAGATGAGTCTCCGCGGCGTGATACGTCATATGAACGGCTGTCAAAGCTCATGCCTGTTTTTGATCAGAAGGGTACCATCACCGCTGGAAATGCACCAGGTGTCAATGATGGTGCAGGTGCGCTCCTTTTAATGAAAGACACGTATGCTGCACGGCATGGCGTAAAGCCAATGGCAGTCGTTCTCGGTCATGCTCAGGTTGCTGTAGAGGCAAAGGATTTTCCGAAAACACCAGCCTTTGCTATCGAGAAGCTTTTAAAGAAAACAGGAAAGCGCCTAGAGGATATTGATTTGTTTGAAATCAATGAGGCCTTTTCAGCTGTGGCTTTGGCATGTGAAAAAATAACCGGGATCGACCGGCGGAAAATGAATATCAACGGGGGGGCTGTCGCACTCGGTCATCCGATTGGGGCAAGCGGAACACGCGTGATATTGACATTGATTCATGCATTAAGACAAAGAGGCGGAGGCATTGGCATTGCGGCGATTTGCAGCGGAGGCGGTCAAGGAGATGCCATCATGATAAAGGTAGATGAAAAGGGAGGCGTTTATTGATGAGTATAGAAGAGACCGTTATGGTCGTTGGGGCTGGTCAAATGGGATCAGGCATTGCCCAAGTGTTTGCTCAGTCAGGCTATACAGTCCTGCTCCATGATGTATCAGAAAAGCAGATTCATCGAGCGATTTCCTCCATGACCAAACAACTGACGAAGCGGGCAGAAAAAGGAAAGCTGGCACATCAGGCAGTCCGAGATATCACGCAGCGGCTTGCCGTTTCCACAGATTTAAAAGACGTGCAGCAGGCTCATTTAGTCATAGAAGCCGCATCAGAACAAATGAGTGTGAAAAAACAAATCTTTGAAACACTTGATCAATTTGCAGAGGCTGAGGCCATATTTGCGACAAACACGTCTTCCTTGTCGATCACAGAATTAGCAGCTGTGACGAGCAGACCGGAGAAAGTGATTGGCATGCATTTTATGAATCCGGTTCCTGTCATGAAACTGGTTGAAGTCATTCGAGCGCTGCAAACGAGTGATGACACATATCAAGTTGTTTATGAAACAGCGAAGACATTAAACAAAACCCCAATTGAAGTGGAAGACTTCCCAGGGTTTGTATCAAACCGCATATTGATGCCAATGATCAATGAAGCCATTTACACCCTGTATGAAGGCGTAGCAGATGCAGAAAGCATTGATGGCGTGATGACACTAGGGATGAATCATCCAATGGGGCCGCTTCGTCTAGCTGATTTCATCGGACTGGATACATGTTTATTTATTATGAATACCCTTCACGAGGGACTTGGAGACAGCAAATATCGACCTTGTCCTCTTTTAAAAAAATACGTGAATGCAGGCTGGCTGGGCAAAAAGACAAAGAGAGGTTTTTACACATACCACGACCACTCATAGGGGGAGTCAAGATGGATGTTTTGCTTACGGATCAACAGCGTCTCTGGAGAGAACAGACAGCAAAATTTGCACGCCAGCGTATATTCCCTGAAGTAGAAGCCATGGAACAAGGCCGGTTTCCAAACACCCTTTTAAGTGAAATGGGGCGGCAAGGCTATCTAGGGATTCCAATACCAGCTTCGTATCAAGGCTTAGGAGCAGATTTTACAACGTATATCATTGCAATCCATGAATTATCGAAAGTGAGTGCGACCATCGGTGTCATTGTGTCCGTTCATACATCTGTTGTGACGATGCCTATTTTGACTTTTGGAACGAAGGAACAAAAAGAAACTTATGTGCCGCCGCTTGCATCCGGGAAGAAGTTGGGCGCCTTTTGTCTGACTGAACCAAAGGCTGGATCAGATGCCTCAAGTATTCAGTTAAGAGCAGAGCGGATGGGCGGCGATTATGTATTAAATGGGACGAAAATCTTTATCACAAGCGGCGGAGAAGCAGAACTGTATCTTGTCTTTGCGGTGACCGATCCGGCTTCTGCGAGAAAAAATATATCGGCGTTCATTGTCGAGAAAGATACGCCGGGATTTACGATTGGAAAAGATGAGAAAAAGATGGGACTGCACGGTTCAAAAACAGTCACGCTTCATTTTGATGGCGTGCGGATTCCAAAAGATCAGCTGCTCGGTGCAGAAGGAGAGGGCTTTCAAATTGCCATGTCCAGCTTAAATGCAGGGAGAATCGGAATTGCGGCTCAAAGCCTTGGCATTGCAGAAGCCGCTTTAACCGAGGCAGTGGTCTATTTAAAGCAGCATCCAGCAGGTCTTGAAACAACCATTCGGCTGGGCGATTTGGCGGCGAAGCTTGAGGCGGCAAAACTGCTCGTCTATCAAGCGGCTTCTTTCAAAGAGGCAAATCGACCGGTCACAAAGGAAGCATCAATGGCAAAGCTATTTGCGTCAAAAACGGCGGTGGAGATCAGTACAGAAGCGATCCATTTGCTAGGCATGGATGGTTATACGAATCGCTATCAAGCAGAACGTTACTTTCGTGATGCGAAAATTTGTGAAATCTATGAAGGAACAAGTGAAATTCAAAGGCTGGTCATCTGTAAACAGCTAATATGAAACGAGGTGGCTCACGATGCAGTTCCAATTAAGTGATGAACATGAAATGATTCAAAAAATGGTGAGAGACTTTGCGAAAAATGAAGTGGAGCCAACAGCAGCAGAACGAGACGAAACAGAGACATATGATCCATCTATTTTCCGCAAAATGGCGGAGCTAGGTTTAACGGGTATCCCTTGGCCGGAAGACGTGGGCGGAATTGGCAGTGACTATTTAGCCTACGTCATAGCAGTTGAGGAGCTTTCAAGAGTGTGCGCCTCTACAGGCGTCACCCTGTCCGCTCATACATCTCTTGCTTCATGGCCAATCTATACATTCGGAACAAAGGAACAAAAAGAGAAATACTTAAAGCCGCTTGCAAAAGGGCAGAAGATAGGAGCATACGCGCTCACCGAGAGCGGTTCTGGTTCAGATGCCGGCGGAATGAAGACAACGGCCGTAAAGGCAGGCAGTGAATACGTCCTGAACGGGGCGAAAATTTTTATTACAAATGGAGGCATTGCAGATTATTATATTGTGTTTGCCGTCACAGACCAAGAAGCTTCGTCTCGAAATACAACTGCTTTTATTGTAGAAAAAGAGACACCTGGTTTTTCTGTTGGCAAAAAGGAAAGCAAACTGGGCATACGTTCATCGCCAACAACTGAAATTCGATTTGAAGATTGCCGAATTCATGAAAGGAACCGGCTCGGTCTAGAAGGAGAAGGGTTCAAAATAGCCATGATGACACTCGATGGCGGCAGAAACGGCATTGCTGCACAGGCGGTTGGGATTGCGCAAGGTGCTCTTGATGTGGCGGTTGATTATGCCAAGGAGCGTAAACAATTTGGCAAACCAATCATTCAGCAGCAAGGGATCGCCTTTAAACTGGCTGATATGGCCACAGCGATTGAAGCATCAAGGCTGCTTACTTACCAGGCGGCATGGCTCGAAACGAAAGGCCTCCCGTATGGGAAGGAATCAGCCATGTCCAAGCTCTTTGCTGGTGATACAGCGATGAAGGTGACGACAGAGGCGGTTCAAATCTTCGGCGGGTACGGCTACACAAAGGATTACCCAGTCGAACGATACATGCGTGATGCGAAAATCACTCAAATTTATGAAGGAACTCAGGAAATCCAGCGCCTGGTCATCTCAAGGAAACTGCTAGATATGTAGAAAACAAGCATAGACCGCCTGAACGTGAGGTGGTCTGTTTTCGTTCGTCATGCAGTTTTCAAACGTAAGCGTATTGTTAATGTTCATCCATATCATCATGTTATGTTAAAATTAGGGAAAATATCAATATGGAGGTTATGATGATGAACTCAACATTTATGGGCATTTTGGCAATCGTCACGATGGTGATCTGGATCATGGTGTCCGCGGAGCTTTCGAAATCTCCAAAAAAGCAGGAAGAAAAAGAAAACAGCCGGAGAAAACTAATCGTACTCATGTCTGCTGGAATGTTATTCACGATTCCTGTCGTTGTCTCACTCATTCAGAACATCCCATTTTAAAACAGACGAGAAAAAACTGAACGACAAAAAGCATGCCGTACCCACTCTAGGTGCTCCCCGTGAGAAAAATCAAAAATTAACATCAATAAAGGTGGCATAAACTCCCCCAATTTGTTTATAATGAGAGGTATGGTTTGTCGTAAGAATAAGGTATAAATACTTATTATTTCACTGATAAATGGATACATACATGTAATAGAAAGGGAGTGTCTGACCTTGAGTTTGAAAGAATACTCACAGGAACAGCTCAAACAAATGTCTTTAGTTGAACTTGCTTATGAAATTTTCAGAGACAGCAAAACACCAATTACGTTTTCCGAGTTAATAGATGAAATTATCCGTTTGCAAGGAATACAAAAATCCGATCTTGATGATCGACTTGCTCAATTTTATACAGACTTAAATATAGATGGCCGCTTTATTTCGTTAGGTGATCAGAGATGGGGACTTCGCAGCTGGTATCCAGTTGATCAAATCGAAGAAGAAGTTCAGCCAGCTGTGAAAACAAAAGCGAAAAAGAAAAAATCAAAAGCAGCTGTCGTTGAAGACGACTTCGATGAGATCGAAGAGGAAGAAGAAATCGACGAGCTTGAAGAAGACCTTGACCTTGTTGAAGACGACGATGATCTCGACCTAGACGATGATGAAGAAATTGAAGAAGATCTTGAAGACTTCGACGAAGATGACGATGAAGATGATGACGGCTTAACGGAGATTGATGAAGACGATTTAGACGATGATGAGGAAGACAAATAACCCTCTCAAACCGGTCTTCAAAACAGGACAAAACCGTCTTGACTTTCGAGAGCGAACTATGTAGTATGTATTTTGGGCTCTCTAAAAAAGAGTACGTAAAGATACGTTCATTTACGCTCCCTTTCATTTATTTGAAAGGGAGCTTTCTTATTTTTCAAGAGATTTAGGGATACACTCTAAAAAGGATGAAGCTGTGCATGTCTAGACATGCAAGGGTAAAAAAGAGAGGAGCATACGAAATGACAAAGTATATTTTTGTAACAGGAGGAGTTGTTTCCTCACTTGGAAAAGGAATCACGGCTGCATCGTTAGGCCGCCTTCTGAAAAATAGAGGGATGGATGTCACCATTCAAAAATTCGATCCATACATCAACGTAGACCCAGGGACAATGAGTCCATACCAGCACGGTGAAGTTTTTGTCACAGATGATGGTGCTGAAACAGACCTTGACTTAGGTCACTACGAGCGTTTCATTGATATTAACTTAAATAAGTACAGCAACGTCACAACTGGTAAAATCTACTCTACTGTTCTGAAGAAAGAGCGCCGCGGTGACTACTTAGGTGGAACAGTACAGGTCATTCCCCACATTACAAATGAAATCAAAGACCGTGTGTACCGTGCCGGAAAAGAAACGGGTGCAGATGTGGTCATTACAGAAATCGGCGGAACAGTAGGAGATATCGAATCCCTTCCATTCCTTGAAGCCATTCGTCAAATGAAGAGTGACATCGGCCGTGAAAACGTGATGTACATTCATTGTACCCTTGTTCCTTACATCCGTGCAGCAGGTGAATTGAAAACAAAACCAACACAGCATAGTGTGAAAGAACTTCGCAGTCTTGGTATTCAGCCAAATGTCATTGTGGTCAGAACGGAAATGCCATTGGCACAAGATATGAAGGACAAAATTGCGCTATTTTGTGATATTGATACAAAAGCTGTTATCGAATGTCAGGATGCAGACACGCTATACTCCATTCCGCTTGATTTACAAAAACAAGGGCTGGACAAGCTAGTATGTGAACATATGAAACTTGACTGCCAAGATGCGGACATGACGGAGTGGACAGCGCTTGTTGATAAAGTGCAAAACCTTTCGAAACAAGTCACAATTGGTCTTGTAGGGAAGTATGTTGAGCTGCAAGATGCTTATATTTCTGTCGTTGAATCACTTCGTCATGCTGGTTATGCGTTTGATGCAGATGTTCAAATTAAATGGATCAATGCAGAAGAAGTGACAGCAGAGAATATCGCTGATTTCGTACAAGATGTGGACGGCATTATTGTTCCTGGAGGCTTCGGAGACCGCGGAGTAGAAGGGAAAATCATTGCTACACAATATGCCCGTGAAAACAAAGTGCCATTCTTCGGAATCTGCTTAGGAATGCAAGTGGCATCTATCGAATACGCGAGAAACGTATTAGGCCTTGAGGGAGCTCATTCAGCGGAAATTGACCCTGAAACAGCATTCCCAATCATTGACCTTCTTCCAGAACAGAAGGATGTAGATGATCTAGGCGGAACACTTCGTCTCGGTCTATACCCTTGTAAATTAAATGAAGACTCAAAAGCATTTGCTGCATACAATGACGAAGTGGTCTACGAACGCCACCGCCATCGCTACGAGTTTAATAACGAATACAGACAGCAAATGGAAGCAGCAGGCTTTGTCTTCTCTGGTACAAGCCCAGATGGACGTCTTGTTGAAATTATCGAGCTGAAGGATCACCCTTGGTTCCTTGCTTCTCAGTTCCACCCAGAATTCGTTTCAAGACCGACAAGACCACAGCCATTATTTAGAGATTTCGTTGGTGCTTCACTTCAAGCATCTGAATCAAAATAAAACAAAAAACTGCCGGGAATATCACTTCTCGGCAGTTTTTTTATTCATATTCCTCGACGATTTCCTTCACAGTAAACGATAGAGCGTGGTAGACGTATAAGCAGGTCATTAAAGCAGGATAACCAAACCTTGTCCCATCTTCAGCGGGCACAAGCGGTTTCTTGAGCTGGAAATCAATGTGGACATCACAATGCTCTTCAATCGTAGACGGCTCCTTTTGTGCCGGCCCTACACCAACAACGGGCGTACCTTGTTCGTGCAGTTCTTTTGCAAGAGATTGAATTTCCTGATCTTCTGGGTCTGAATAAAATAGCAGCACCCTGTCACTTGGATGAAGTAAGCTGCGCTCCTTTTGATCGAGCGGCAGCACCTTCGCACCGGGAAACGGCTCCTTGCTTTCAGATGCCTCTAGGGCGACAGCAGCCAGTTCATTCTTTCCGTGAAAATAAACGGCATGTCCACTGACAACAGCCTGTGCAAGAAGGCGTGCACCGTCCTCAATCGCTTCAGCCTGTTTTTCTCCAATACGTGAAAAAATACCTGATAACTGGGTCGTAAAAATTTTTAACAAGACTCATTTCCTCCTTCGGTCAGATCATTTTATAATAGAATATAAAGAGAATATTAGGAAAAATGCTCAGAAAATGTCGTAAAGTAAACTATTATAATTAAAGGAAATGTGAAAATCAAACAGAATTATTTAACAACAGCTCTTTTTATGGCGAAAAATGAAAGCAATGGGGTGTAACAGATGAATGAGAAAATTTTAATTGTCGATGATCAGTACGGTATTAGAATATTATTGAATGAAGTGTTTCATAAAGAAGGCTATCAAACCTTCCAAGCTGCCAATGGACTACAGGCATTAGATATTGTGAAAAACCATAGACCGAACCTTGTCCTGCTTGATATGAAAATCCCCGGAATGGATGGTATCGAAATTTTAAAACGGATGAAATTAATTGATGAAGACATCCGTGTCATCATTATGACAGCCTATGGCGAGTTAGATATGATCCAAGAATCCAAAGAACTCGGTGCATTGACGCACTTCGCTAAACCTTTTGATATTGATGAAATCCGAGATGCTGTCAAAGAATACCTGCCGCTTGAAACAAATGGCTAGATGGAAATGATTGAATCGAGTCATTCTGTTGCCGATTTGTCGAATAATTGGTATCCTAGAAAGGAAGAAGAAAGCGATCTGACTTTGAAAGTTTACATATGGCGAGAAATTCTGGTCATGCTAGGGTGGAGAGCTTTTTTTAGCAAGCAAATTAGCTACATAGGGAGGATTTTTCATCATGCCTTTAGTTTCAATGACAGAAATGTTGAAAGACGCAAAGGAAAAAGGTTACGCTGTTGGACAGTTTAACTTAAATAACTTAGAATTCACGCAAGCGATTTTACAAGCTGCTGAAGAAGAGAAATCTCCTGTTATCTTAGGAGTATCTGAAGGAGCAGGACGCTACATGGGCGGCTTCAAAACAGTTGTCGCAATGGTTAAAGCGTTAATCGAAGAATATAATGTAACAGTTCCTGTTGCGATTCATTTAGATCACGGTTCAAGCTTTGAATCTTGTGCAAAAGCGATTCATGCAGGATTTACTTCTGTCATGATCGATGCTTCTCACCACCCATTCGATGAGAATGTGGAAACAACTGCGAAAGTCGTTGAACTTGCACATTTCCATGGTGTGTCTGTAGAAGCTGAACTTGGAACTGTTGGTGGGCAAGAAGATGACGTCATCGCTGAAGGCGTTATTTATGCTGATCCAAAAGAGTGCCAAGAGCTTGTAGAACGCACTGGTATTGACTGCCTTGCACCTGCATTAGGTTCAGTACATGGTCCGTACAAAGGTGAACCAAACCTTGGTTTCGCTGAAATGGAAGAAATCGGTAAAACAACTGGTCTTCCACTTGTTCTTCACGGCGGAACAGGTATCCCAACTGCTGACATCAAGCGTGCAATTTCACTTGGTACAGCAAAAATCAATGTCAACACTGAAAACCAAATTGCTTCTGCGAAAGCAGTACGCGAAACACTTGCTGCAAAAACAGAAGAGTATGATCCACGTAAATATCTTGGACCAGCTCGTGACGCAATTAAAGCGACTGTTATCGGCAAAATGCGCGAATTTGGTTCTTCTAACCAAGCATAATTTGATGAGAACCGAAAGCCGCCTGAGTCACAGGCGGTTTTCTCCATATCTTGAGAAAGCGCAATCAAATTTACATTTCAGACAATTTATTGATAGGAGAGTGGCACAGTTATGTTATTTTTCGTAGATACAGCGAATATTGAGGACATCAAAGAGGCGCACGAGCTTGGCATTTTAGCAGGCGTCACAACAAACCCTAGTTTAGTAGCGAAAGAAAAGGACGTATCATTCCACGACCGCCTTCGCGAAATCACTGACGTGGTATCAGGTTCTGTCAGTGCAGAAGTGATTTCCCTAAAAGCAGAGGAAATGATTGAAGAAGGAAAAGAGCTTGCTGCCATCGCACCAAATATTACGGTCAAAATTCCAATGTCTACAGATGGCCTTAAAGCTGTCAAAGCATTAACAGACCTTGGAATTAAAACAAACGTCACATTGATTTTTAGTGCAAACCAGGCACTTCTTGCAGCTAGAGCTGGTGCGACGTATGTCTCTCCATTCCTTGGCCGCTTAGATGACATTGGCCAAAATGGTCTTGATCTCATCAGCGAAGTGAAAACTATTTTTGATGTTCATGGATTAGATACACAAATCATTGCTGCATCTATTCGTCATCCGCAGCATGTGACAGAAGCTGCGCTTAGAGGTGCTCATATCGGCACTATGCCGCTGAAAGTCATCAAGCAGCTGACGAAACACCCATTAACGGATGCAGGCATTGAGCAATTTTTAGCAGACTGGAATAAATAAATAATTGTGGCAGGCGGGATCGTCTCTCGTTTGCCATAGTTTTCCTTATAAACGCTAAGAAATGTTTTGTGCAAAGAAGAGAACATCACAGCCTCGCAAAGCTTCGATTATTTTTCTTCCGACAAATTTCGTTTAACCTGTATTCTTTCTCTTGATATTGGCTAAATTTTGGACAAGACCTTTTAAAGCGCGACATCCACAAACAGTATAACTCCAACAGTGATCTTCTTTAAGAAGGGAGACAAATATGGAAAAGTTAAACATTGCCGGCGGTGATCCCTTGCGCGGGACCGTACATATTAGTGGTGCGAAAAATAGTGCTGTAGCACTGATTCCTGCCACGATTCTCGCTGATTCTCCAGTAACCATTGAAGGCCTTCCGCATATATCAGATATCGACACATTACGGGATCTGTTAGAAGAAATTGGCGGAAAGGTCACTTTTGAAAAAGGTGAAATGGTTGTTAATCCTGTTTCCATGATTAGTATGCCGCTTCCTAATGGAAAAGTGAAGAAACTGCGTGCATCCTATTATTTAATGGGCGCCATGCTGGGCAGATTTAAGCAGGCTGTCATCGGACTGCCAGGAGGATGCCACTTAGGACCTAGGCCGATCGATCAGCATATCAAAGGCTTTGAAGCACTTGGAGCCGAGGTGACAAACGAGCAGGGTGCAATTTATTTGCGTGCTGAAAAATTAGTCGGAGCCCGGATTTATCTTGATGTTGTCAGTGTAGGTGCGACGATCAACATCATGCTGGCAGCCGTACTGGCTGAAGGAAAAACCGTGATTGAAAATGCTGCAAAGGAACCCGAAATTATTGATGTAGCGACACTGCTTGCAAGCATGGGAGCTAAAATCAAAGGTGCGGGTACCGATGTCATTCGAATCGAAGGTGTAGAATCTCTTCATGGCTGTAAGCATTCAATCATCCCTGACCGCATCGAAGCAGGAACATTTTTAATAGCTGGTGCAGCGATGGGGGATGAAGTTGTACTTGATAATGTGATCCCAACTCATTTAGAATCAATTACGGCGAAACTTAGAGAAATGGGGTTCACCATTGAAACGAGCAACGATCAGATGCTGATCGTTGGCAGAAACGAAGGACTCAAGCCTGTCGATATCAAAACCCTTGTGTATCCGGGCTTTCCAACTGACCTTCAGCAGCCGATGACGGCACTGTTAACAAAAGCGAAAGGAACGAGTGTGGTCACAGATACGATCTACTCAGCACGCTTTAAGCACATTGACGAATTGCGTCGAATGGGTGCAAACATGAAGGTCGAAGGAAGATCTGCTATTATTACCGGACAAACGCAGCTCCAAGGAGCAAAGGTCAAAGCAAGTGATCTGCGTGCAGGCGCTTGTCTTGTTGTCGCAGGGTTAATGGCAGACGGTGTGACCGAAATCACAGGGCTTGAACATATAGACAGAGGATATAGTTTGCTTGAGAAGAAGCTTGAAGGCTTGGGTGCAACCATCTGGCGTGAAAAGCTGAATGACCAAGAAATAGAAGAACTTCAAAATTCATAAGGCTTTGACTGTGAGAGGAGATTTGGACAAAAATGGAAAGAAGTTTATCGATGGAACTAGTACGGGTGACAGAAGCAGCTGCATTAAAATCTGCCCGTTGGATGGGAAGAGGATTAAAAGACGAAGCGGATGATGCTGCAACAAGTGCAATGCGTGATGTATTTGACACCATTCCGATGAAGGGGACAGTGGTCATTGGCGAAGGAGAAATGGACGAAGCACCAATGCTTTATATTGGGGAAAAGCTTGGGAACGGATATGGACCTCGCGTGGATGTCGCTGTTGATCCATTAGAAGGAACAAACATTGTGGCAAGCGGCGGCTGGAATGCCTTAGCTGTTATTGCAGTTGCAGATCATGGCAACCTGCTGAATGCACCTGATATGTACATGGATAAGATCGCAGTAGGTCCAGAAGCGGTAGGCTGCATCGACATTGAAGCGCCTGTCATTGATAATCTTCGCGCTGTTGCAAAAGCAAAAAACAAAGATATTGAAGATGTGGTTGCAACGATTTTAAACAGAGATCGACATGAGAAAATTATTGCTGAACTGAGAGAAGCAGGAGCAAGAATTAAACTGATCGACGATGGTGACGTTGCAGGAGCCATTAATACAGCATTTGATCACACAGGTGTTGATATTCTATTTGGTTCAGGCGGAGCGCCTGAGGGTGTCCTTTCTGCTGTTGCGTTAAAGGCACTTGGTGGCGAAATTCATGGTAAGCTTCTTCCTCAAAGTGAAGAAGAACTCAGACGCTGTGAGAAAATGGGGCTGGATGTTGGGAAAGTCCTCAGAATGGAAGATCTCGTAAAAGGAGATGACGCCATTTTTGCAGCGACAGGTGTAACGGACGGCGAATTACTTAAAGGTGTTCAATTCAAAGGCTCTGTTGGAACAACACATAGTGTTGTCATGCGTGCGAAATCAGGTACGGTTCGTTTCGTAGACGGCAGACACAGCTTAAAGAAAAAACCGAATCTTGTCATTCGTCCGTAATCTGAAAGCGGGTATTCATTACCCGCTTTTCATATAGGTGTCAAATGTATATCATTTTCTTTTAAAAGTTGAATATTCTCTGCAAATGAGGTAAAACTAAAGAGTGCTGCGAAATTTTCTGCGAATTTACTTCTTTTAAGCTTCAACAAGTTTAAATACTGCCGCATCATGACGATATACTCATTATCCTTCTCTATGTTGACAAAGCTCTATTTCACATTGTTCCTATCTTTCACGATAAAACGAGTGGGAGCGTTACCATCAGAGCGAGGTCATTCCAACAACAACGGAATTAAAAGCTAATCAAATACAATGGTCATGCATTTGTAAAGAAATACATTGACTAGAAAAGTGTGGTGTCCATATTGAAAGATGTTTCGATTTCATCTTTGGAAAATATGAAATTAAAAGAGCTGTATGAGTTAGCAAAGCGATACAAAATCTCTTATTACAGCAAACTAACAAAAAAAGAATTAATTTTTGCCATCTTAAAGGCGAACGCTGAGCAAGAGGATCTCTTATTTATGGAAGGGGTTCTTGAAATTATTCAGTCTGAGGGATTTGGTTTCTTAAGACCGATTAACTACTCCCCAAGTTCTGAAGACATTTATATTTCAGCTTCACAAATCAGACGCTTTGATTTACGAAATGGAGATAAAGTGTCTGGAAAGGTACGACCTCCAAAAGAAAATGAACGCTACTATGGCCTCCTTCATGTAGAAGCGGTAAATGGGGACGACCCAGAATCAGCAAAGGAACGTGTTCACTTTCCTGCACTCACACCGCTATTTCCTGACCGCCAAATGATTCTTGAAACACAGCCTAATCACCTGTCTACTAGAATTATGGACATGATGGCGCCAGTTGGATTTGGACAGCGTGGTTTAATCGTTGCACCGCCTAAGGCTGGAAAAACCATTTTGCTTAAAGAAATTGCCAACAGCATTTCTGAAAATCACCCAGAGGCAGAGCTGATTGTCCTTTTGATTGACGAACGCCCAGAAGAAGTAACAGATATCGAACGTTCTGTTGCAGGGGATGTTGTTAGTTCAACCTTTGACGAAGTACCGGAAAACCACATTAAAGTAGCAGAGCTTGTCTTAGAGCGTGCTATGCGTCTTGTTGAACATAAGAAAGATGTCATCATCTTAATGGACAGCATCACAAGGCTTGCTCGTGCATACAACCTTGTGATTCCGCCAAGCGGCCGAACGCTTTCAGGCGGTATTGATCCTGCGGCTTTTCATCGTCCAAAACGCTTCTTTGGTGCTGCGCGTAACATTGAAGAAGGCGGAAGCTTGACGATTTTAGCCACTGCACTTGTTGATACAGGATCACGTATGGATGACGTGATTTATGAGGAGTTTAAAGGAACTGGAAACATGGAGCTTCATTTGGACCGTTCTTTGGCCGAAAGAAGAATTTTCCCTGCGATCGACATTCGCCGTTCTGGTACGAGAAAAGAAGAACTGCTTGTGCCAAAAGAGCATCTTGATCGTTTATGGGCGATGAGAAAATCGATGTCAGATACACCTGACTTCGCTGAGAAGTTCATGCGCAAAATGAGAAAAACAAAGACAAACCAAGAATTTTTCGATATTTTAACGCAAGAATGGAAACAAGCCAATATGTCTGCATCAAGAAGATAGCTTCCCTGAAAAAATACATTTGCAATCATAGACTCACACTGTTATAATTTTATCATGTGCGTTTCAGAATTTATTTCTGAGATATTAACTCTGTTTCCGAATTGGATTCAGGGCGGAAGGAGATGACAGTAGATGAAAACAGGAATTCATCCTAACTACAAAAAAGCTACAGTCAAATGCGCTTGTGGAAATGAGTTTGAAACTGGATCAGTAAAAGAAGAGGTACGCATCGAGATTTGCTCTGAGTGCCATCCTTTCTATACAGGCCGTCAAAAATTCGCTTCTGCTGATGGACGTGTTGACCGCTTTAACAAAAAATACGGTCTTAAGTAATAATAGATACAATAAACAGGCAGGAATCCGTTCTTGCCTGTTTTTTTACGTGGATTGATGGAACTTTAAAACGGGGGAGAAGACCTTATGTATGTGATGAAACAAAGCGGTTGGCTTGAAGTCATCTGCGGCAGTATGTTTTCTGGAAAGTCGGAAGAATTGATTCGGAGAGCCAAAAGGGCCACCTTTGCCAAACAAGAAGTAAAAATATTCAAACCAGCAATTGATAACCGATATAGTACAAGCTCAGTTGTGTCACATAACGGTTCATCATTAGATGGGATTGCAGTAGCCTCACCAAAAGACATAATAACGCACATATCAGAAAGAACCGATGTCATTGGCATTGATGAGGTGCAATTTTTTGATGAGACAATCATTGACATTGTCACTCAATTGGCTGACCAAGGCTACCGAGTCATTGTTGCAGGCCTGGATCAAGACTTCAGAGGAGAGCCATTTGGTGTTGTTCCGCATTTAATGGCATGTGCAGAGCTTGTAACAAAACTTCAAGCAGTTTGTTCGGTATGCGGCTCCCCAGCGAGTAGAACACAACGCTTGATCGACGGTAAACCCGCATCCTATGATGATCCTATTATTTTAGTAGGTGCGCAGGAATCATACGAAGCACGATGCAGACATCACCATGAAGTACCAAGACTTGATGTTGGTACAACACTTGACAAATAAAAAATAGCAAATGCCGCTGTGTTTCGTTTTTCGAGATTTTGGCTGAACACCCATCATTTGTACTTAAATAAATTAAATAACACTACGATTAAATTATCTAATTTTCAACGCTTGCGTTTTGTCATAAGCAGGCATAAAATGACTAACTGTAGTGTAAAGCATTTAAACGAAAAGTTCGATTTCTTGTCATAATTTTTTTGATTAAGGATTTTTCTCCTTAATCGTTCTTTGGATTAATAGTTCACTTTATTTATATTTTAGAAAGAGGGTAGTTTTTGATGAACAACGTGAAGAAAACAAAAGAAGGGTACCTCGAAACCACTTTGACAGGTAAAGATGTATTATCGATTCCAACGTTGAACAAAGGCGTTGCTTTCTCTGAAGAAGAAAGACAAGAGCTTGGACTAGAAGGCTTACTACCTCCAACGGTTCTAACTTTAGAACAGCAAGCAGAAAGAGCGTACAAGCAGTTTCTAGCTCAGCCGGATCGTCTTCGTCAAAACGTATACTTAAGTGATTTGCAAAACCGTAACGAAGTATTGTTCTACAAGCTTCTAACAGAAAAGCTTCGTGAAATGCTTCCAGTTGTGTACACACCAACTGTTGGTGAAGCGATTCAAGAATACAGCCATGAATACAGAAGACCTCATGGTGTCTATCTTTCAATCGACGATATTGACGGAATCGAGAAAGCATTTGAAAACTTGCACGCAACTGCTGGAGATATTGACCTCATCGTTGCAACTGACTCTGAGAGTATTCTTGGAATTGGTGACTGGGGTGTTGGTGGTATCAATATCGCAATCGGTAAATTAGCTGTTTACACGGCTGCAGCAGGTATTGATCCTAGCCGCGTGATTCCAGTTGTATTAGATGTTGGAACAAACAATGAAAAATTATTGAATGATCCATTATACATCGGGAACCATCACAAACGTGTACAAGGTGAAAAATACGAAGAATTCATTGATGCTTACGTGAAAGCAGCACTTAAATTCTTCCCGAAAGCATTGCTTCACTGGGAAGACCTTGGAAACAAAAATGCGCGTAACATCATGAAAAAATACAACGATAACATCTTAACGTTCAACGATGATATTCAAGGTACTGGTGCCATTACTTTAGCGGGTGTTCTTGCAGCTGTCAAGAAAACTGGTACTGAATTGAAAGATCACCGTGTTGTCATCTTCGGAGCTGGATCAGCTGGTATCGGAATTGCAGATCAAATGCGTGACACAATGGTTCTTGAAGGTCTAACAGAAGAAGAAGCAAACAATGCATTCTGGACATTAGACTACAGAGGATTGCTAACAGATCAATTTGAAGATGAAGTGCTTGATTTCCAAAAACCATACCTTCGTACTTCTGATGAAGTAGAAGGCTGGGCACGCGATGAAAAAGGACAAATCTCATTTGCTGAAACTGTTCGCAGGGTGAAGCCGACGATCCTTATCGGTACATCAGGTCAAGGCGGCGCATTCACTGAAGAAATCATTAAAGAAATGGCAGCTCATACAGAGCGTCCAGTGATCATGCCAATGTCTAACCCAACACCGCTTGCTGAAGCTGTGCCAGAGGATCTATTCAAATGGACTGACGGCCGTGCGCTTGTTGCAACAGGAAGCCCGTTCGAAAACGTTGAGTATAACGGAATTGAACATGAAATCGGACAATCCAACAATGCGTTCGTTTTCCCTGGACTTGGTCTTGGTTCAATCGTAACAGAATCAAAAATCATCACAAAAGGCATGTTCGTTGCTTCTGCGAATGCAATTGCTGAAATGGTTGATCATGAGAAACCAGGTGCTGGTCTTCTTCCAAGTATTGATAAATTGCAAGAAGTGTCAATTCATGTGGCTGTTGAAGTAGCGAAAGCAGCAATTAAAGATGGTGTCGCTAGAAGAACACCTGATAACATCGAACAAGCTGTGAAAGACGCAATGTGGATTCCTGAATATAAAAAAATTGTAAGAGCATAATAAAATGTGTAACGCGGCATTGCTTCGGGTAATTTAAGCAATGCCGCAATAAAAAAAGAAACACGTAAAGGATTTAAGGAGGAAGAGTAAGGTGGACTTTTTAAATATTTTGATCCTCCTAGCACCGATTTTTTTCGTTATCGCGCTGGGTTGGTTCGCAGGGAACTTCGGCAGCTATGACGCTAAATCTGCAAAAGGTGTAAGTACACTTGTTACAAAGTATGCTTTACCAGCGCACTTTATCGCCAGTATTCTGTCAACACCAAAAGATAAATTCTATAGTCAAATTCCATTTTTCGTTGCATTGATTTTCGGAATCGTTGGTTTTTATATCATTATCCTTTTAGTTACAAAATTTGCTTTTAAATATGATTTAACAGATTCTTCTGTTTTCTCATTAAACTCAGCACAACCGACCTTTGCATTTATGGGGATTCCGGTCTTGGGCAGTTTATTTGGGGCTCAAGAAGTCGCAATTCCGATTGCGATTACCGGAATAGTTGTAAATGCATTGCTTGATCCAATTGCTATTATTGTGTCAACTGTCGGTGAAAAAACAAAAGGAAAAGCTAAAGAAGGCGAAAGTTTCCTAAAAATGACGACAAAAGCAATTTTGCACGGTTTATCAGAGCCGCTTGCACTTGCGCCGTTAGCCAGTATCATTCTTGTTCTTTTAGGATTTAAACTTCCTGCAATCGGACATGAAATGTTGGAGGAAATTGGCAGCGTTACATCAGGGGTTGCGCTATTCGCAGTCGGTGTCACTGTTGGTATCCGAAAAATTAAATTAAGCTTGCCAGCCTTCAGTATTGCATTGCTAAAAGTAGCTGTACAACCATTACTTATGTATTTTATTGCCGTTCTTATGGGTCTTTCGGCTGATGAAATTACAAAAGCTGTATTGCTTGTTGCCTTCCCAGGTTCAGCTGTTGCAGCGATGATCGCAACACGATTTGAAAAACAAGAGGCGGAAACTGCATCCGCATTTGTGATCAGTGCCATCATGTCACTCATCACATTACCGATCATTATTGCACTTACCGTATAATATAGTAGAAAGGCTGCCTATCGAGGCAGCCTTTCTTAACGAAATGAATGAAACAGAGGGAAGAGTACACGCTTTTTTTTGATGTCAGGGTGTGCAATTTCCTTTTTTTCTTCTACTTGTGATGGTTGTTTCAAGGCTGCGGTGAGGCGGTCAAATTTAGTGGATAAATCTTCAATTTCTCTGCGGTGCTGAAGCAGCTGATACGATACACCTTCATCTGCTTTTTTAGCCAATTTCCGTTCAAGCTCTTGCAGGCGGTCTTCTGCATCATTGACGTGTAATTGCTGCTGAATAAGCTCTTTCACCTGTTTTTCTAATGCTTCAATCCGTTGTATGGAGACATCAGTTTGGGCAGCAGGTGCTGATTGACGGACGGTTTCCTTATGGATTGGCAGTTGAATGTCTTGGAGGATTACACCTTCACTCATCTGGTGTTTGACCTCTTTGAGCAGCTGTACAATGTCTTCATGAAATTCATAATGTCCAAGTTCATTCCGGGCGACAGGGATGTTGAGCTGTTTGACCCAACGCTGAATCGTCTTTGAAGAAACACCAATTTCCTTTGCAACCTCATTTGTATTCAAACCAAATGCCCTCCCTTTTTTCAATTACAAGTACCATTCTCTTTAAGGAGGACCTGTTCCTTCACGTTAGACAAAACAAGTAACCAATCGCCAAAGATCGTGTTTTCTAGCGAAAAATTGCAGGAAATCAATTGTTTTGGAAATTTTTTTGACTGTCATACCCCGCTATACTATAATTAGACTGTTACGCACAAAACAGAGGTGAAGACCATGTTAGACCGTTTAAAATCAATTGAAGAACGCTATGAAAAGCTAAATGAATATTTAAGTGACCCTGAAGTGGTGAACGACCCTACGAAGCTTCGTGAATATTCAAAGGAGCAATCCGATATTCAAGAAACTGTTGAGGTATATAGACAATATCGTGCGGCATACGACCAGCTGAATGACGCGAAAGCAATGCTGGAAGAGAAGCTGGATGCCGAGATGCGCGACATGGTCAAAGAAGAAATTTCAGAGCTCACAGAGGAAACGGAACGTTTAGAAGACGAGCTGAAAATCTTGCTGATCCCGAAAGATCCGAATGACAACAAAAACGTTATTGTGGAGGTTCGTGGTGCAGCGGGTGGAGAAGAAGCTGCTCTTTTTGCCGGAAACCTTTACCGCATGTACAGTCGTTATGCTGAAATGCAAGGCTGGAAAACGGAAGTGATGGAAGCGAGT
Source organism: Bacillus sp. FSL K6-1006 (assembly GCF_038593175.1). Lineage (NCBI taxonomy): Bacteria > Bacillati > Bacillota > Bacilli > Caryophanales > Bacillaceae > Bacillus > Bacillus sp. FSL K6-1006. The sequence goes on along the minus strand of NZ_CP151970.1, from coordinate 3,385,670 downwards.
GTCACAGGCACAGGCGGTTATAAAGAGATTATCTTTATGATCAGCGGGAAAGGCGCATACTCCAAACTGAAATTTGAAAACGGCGCACACCGCGTGCAGCGTGTTCCGGAAACGGAATCAGGCGGACGAATTCATACATCAACAGCGACAGTTGCTGTATTGCCTGAGGCTGAAGAAGTTGAAATTGATATCCATGAAAAAGACATCCGTGTAGATACTTTCACATCTAGCGGACCTGGCGGACAAAGTGTCAATACGACCATGTCTGCAGTTCGATTAACTCACCTTCCAACAGGTGTGGTTGTATCCTGTCAGGATGAGAAGTCGCAAATCAAAAACAAAGAAAAAGCCATGAAAGTACTGCGTGCGAGAATTTATGATAAATTCCAGCGTGAAGCACAGGCTGAATATGATCAAACGCGTAAATCTGCGGTTGGAACAGGGGATCGTTCAGAGCGTATCCGTACGTACAACTTCCCGCAAAACCGTGTAACAGATCACCGTATCGGTTTGACGATTCAAAAGCTTGATCAAATTTTAGAAGGAAAACTTGACGAGGTCATTGATGCATTAATTATGGAAGACCAAGCAAGAAAGCTTCAAAATGCAAAATAAAGAGCGAACAATTTTTGAAGCCCTTAAATGGGCTTCTTCTTTGTTAATGGAAGCTGGAAGAGACCAAAATGCAGCAGAGCTTCTTTTGATGCATGTACTTGGCTGGAGCAGAAGTGAGCTTCTTGCACGTTTTCATGATTCGCTGCCTGAGGAGCAAGATCACCTGTTCAGCAAATTTGTGACGCAGCACAAGGCGGGTGTTCCTGTTCAGCATTTAACGGGAGTTGAATTCTTTTACGGACGTCCTTTCGAGGTGAACAAGCATGTTCTCATCCCTCGTCCTGAAACGGAAGAAGTTGTTTTGGCGGCGCTCCATTTAGTAGGTGACGTTTTCCCGCCCGATCAGCCGCTCAAAGCAGTTGACGTTGGCACAGGAAGCGGGGCCATTGCGATTACGCTGGCTCTTGAAAAAAAATCACTATCTGTCACAGCGACTGATATCTCGCAAGAAGCACTTGCGGTAGCAAAACGGAATCAACAAGCGCTCGGTGCAGACGTTCATTTTTTACATGGGGATTTACTTGAACCTGTTATAGCTCAAGGCATGAAAGTGGACGTATTTATTTCCAATCCACCCTACATTGCGGCGGAAGAAATGGACAGTTTGTCTGAGGTTGTGACAAAGCATGAGCCGGCGAATGCGCTGACAGACGGACGTGATGGCTTGTGGTTTTATCAGCGCCTCGTTCATGATCTTCCCAGCGTGCTGAGTGATCAGGCAGTTGTTGTCTTTGAAATTGGACATACGCAAGGTCAAGATGTCACAGCGCTTCTTGAGCAGGCATTTCCTAAAGCGGATGTCTGTATCGTCAAAGATATTAACGGAAAAGATCGAGCTGTTTGTGCACACATTCAAAACGGAAAGTCCGGCTGAAGAAAGCCGGACTATTTTATTATGTAAAGATGAAACTTATGGTAAAAGAGAAACGTATATATAGAAGAATGAACATTCTGATCATGATTTTTTACATAAATTTGTTTTGAAGGAGCGAATGGTGTGAACAAAAGGTATGCGATGGTGTTGGTCATCGTCAGTGTACTATTGATTGTGAGTGCTTGTGGTAAACCGAGCTTTAAAAAAGAGGCAGCAGCATTTGGAGAAAGCTATAAAAAAGCACAATACACAGTGAATCGAACGGATGACCTATCTGACATGAAAGAGAAGCTGAAGGTTTATTTAACCGAACATGAATATCAAGAATATACACAAGACAGCATGTTCCCGAGCATATTAGAAGCGGCTAAGGATCAAGATTGTCAAATTAAGCTGAAGAAAATTATGTTTACGCCTTCAGATGAAAGCGATGATAGAATTGAATTTAACTATGAAATGGTGATCCAATTTATCGATCAAAAAGGAAAAGTCAAAAAAGAAATCGAGAAAAAAGGAGCCATGACTGTCATCAAAACAGAATCTGGTTTAAAAATCAGCCGAGATTGGGATGGGAGACTATACCCTTCTGACTACCAATCCTCACTCAAAAGTCGTTCTTAATGAGAACGGCTTTTTTGTTTTTGACTCATAATCTATTAAAAAAATCATGTTGACTGTTTATGAGATGGGTTTCCTGGACACAATGTTTGTAGCGAAGAGAAAAAGTGGGGGGAACACACAATGTTGAAAAGTAAAACGATGATTTGTCTTTATATGTTTCTATTATTATGCGGTGCTTTTGCAAATCTTGGCAGAGAGGAGACAGCGGCTGCTTCTGCAAATCAGCCTGTTGTCATACCAGATGAAGCGATTCGATTACGCATTTTAGCAAATAGTGATCGTTCAGCGGATCAGGATGTGAAAAGAAGTATTCGTGACGAGGTCAATGCGAGTATGACAGAGTGGGTCAAAGACCTCACATCCATTGAAGAAGCAAGACGTGTCATTCGATCAAAGCTGCCAGAAATCAATCGTATCGCCAAAGCGAAATTGAAGGAACAGCACATAGATCAATCCGTATCGGTCAGTTTTCAAAAAGCTTCATTTCCAACAAAGCTCTATGGAAATTTCGTCTACCCTGCTGGGAAATATGAAGCCATTTTAATTACGCTTGGAGAAGGAGACGGAGCCAACTGGTGGTGTGTGTTATTTCCGCCGCTCTGCTTTATCGATTTTTCAAACGGAGAAGCCATCGCCTCACCAGAAGGGGAGGATGATAAACAAGTGACAGCGCAGCAAACGAAAGAGTCTGTTAATGAAGTGGTGAAAGAAGAGGAAGAAGAGACAGGTGAAGTGAAGTTCTTTTTGTTTGAATGGGTCTCTAGTCTTTTCTCTTAAAAAAGGTATAAATCGGTTTTTGCCTCATAGAGTTGAAGTAAGAGAACAAAAAGAGGTGAAAGCATGTATTATCAATTAAGAATAGCCACAGAACAAGATGTCCCGGCGATCAATGCTTTTCTTGAAAAGGGACAAGCAAAAGGCGGAGTAACGCTTGCGGAGCGAACGGCATTTGTAGTGATGGAAGATGCGGATGGTCAGCTGGCAGGCTGCTTAGGTCTTGAACAGCTCAATGAACAAGAGGGATTGCTGCGGTCTCTTGTCATATCAGATAAGCTCGGTCAGGGACACATTGTCTCTTTGTTCCAAAGTGTTCAAACGCTCGGTGAAAAAATGGGTGTGGATACTTTTTATGTCGTCGCAAACCATTCCGCTTCCCATGATTTTTTGGCATTAATGGGCTTTACGCCTTTAGAGGAAATTCCAGAAAGCATATGGAGCTCAGCACATGCAAAAGAGACATTGGGGAAAGAACAGGCTGTGGTCCTGCAAAAAAAAGGCAGTTAATCACAAAATGATGGACTTATACACATACTTATCCACTACTAAACAAGCGTTATCCACAAATTGTGGACAACGCTTGTTTTATTGATCATCATCTTTTATACTTTCAAAAGGATAATTGAGATATATCAACAGTTTTATCTTTTTTTAAAAGGAGTTTGTATGATGTTAAATACAAAAAGGTGGTCTGTGGATGTAGAAAAGGATTTATCCACATACTATCCACAAATTAAACAGGCGGCCGATCTGCTGCAGCAAAATGAAGTGGTTGCGTTCCCGACAGAGACCGTTTACGGACTCGGGGCAAATGCGAAAGAGACAGAAGCCGTTATGAAAATTTATGAAGCGAAAGGGCGTCCGAGTGATAATCCGTTGATTGTTCACATTGCGGAGGTTCAGCAGCTTCACGAATTTGCACAAATAGAAAGCGAAAAAGCGAAGGCGCTGATGGATGCCTTTTGGCCGGGCGCCTTAACCATCGTTCTTCCGTGTAAGCCGGGCACTTTATCAAAGCAGGTTACAGCAGGTTTATCCACAGTAGGTGTGAGAATGCCTGACCATCCCATTGCGCTTGAGCTGATTCGAGCAGCTGGTCTGCCAATTGCTGCACCAAGTGCCAATCGTTCGGGAAAACCTTCACCAACACAAGCTGACCATGTAGCGAGTGATCTCGAAGGGAGAATCGCTGGGATTGTGGATGGCGGTTCAACTGGAATTGGCGTTGAGTCAACGGTTGTATCCTGTGCCGGTGAGACCCCAGTGATTTTAAGACCAGGCGGAATTACAAAAGAAGCATTAGAAGAGGTCGTGGGGACGGTGAGTGTGGACCCAGGGCTGACAAAAAAGGACGAAGCGCCTGTATCGCCGGGAATGAAATACACACATTATGCACCTGAAGCCCAGATGTATATCTTTCATGGAAGTGATGAAGACATGCAGCGTCACATTCAGAAATACAAAGCTGAAGGTCTAAAAGTCGGAGTGCTGACAACAGAAGAAAAGAAATCGCTGTTTGCGGCAGATGTTGTGTACAGCTGTGGATATAGAGAAAAACCTGAAACGGTTGCTGCAAACCTTTATCGTGTACTGAGACAATTTGATGAAACAGATGTAGACTTGATTATTTCAGAAGCCTTCTCAGAGCAGGGAGTTGGTTCTGCCATTATGAACCGTCTGCAAAAAGCCGCAGGAGGGCGTACACTCCCTTCGTTCCAATAGTTCTAACCTTTCTTGGACAAACATAGGTTAAAGAAGAATGTGTGTCCAAGGGGGATTTACATGAACGAACTAGCTGGCGAATTGCTGACACTCAGCATCATGGCTTTTGCACTTGGGATGGATGCTTTTTCGGTTGGACTTGGTATGGGGATGATTCAGCTGAGGTTCCGCCAGATCATTTATATTGGACTTGTCATTGGGATATTTCATATGTTTATGCCGCTTTTTGGCATGCTGACAGGTCAGCTCTTATCCGGATGGCTCGGTCTACTTGCCACCTATATCGGCGGGGCGCTGCTTTTGGTGCTGGGACTGCAAATGATTGTTGCTTCTATCCGCAAAGAGGATAAGCCCTTTATCGCACCTGTTGGGGCTGGTCTCGTTCTTTTTGCTACAAGTGTAAGCCTAGACAGCTTCTCCGTTGGTTTAAGTCTTGGGATTTACGGTTCCCAGGTGTGGATGACTATATTATTGTTTGGTTTTTTTAGTATGCTCCTCACATGGCTCGGATTATTACTCGGTAAACAGGTTCGGTCATGGGTTGGTTCATATAGCGGCGCGCTTGGCGGAATCATTTTACTAGCCTTTGGTATCAAATTATTATTTCCGCTCTAGCCAATCTCCTTACATAACATGTAGAATGAAATGCTATATAATAGAAGAAAAGGAGGGCGAAAGATGAAAATCTTATTTGTTTGTACGGGAAATACATGCAGAAGTCCAATGGCTCAAGCCCTTTTTGCTTCAATTGCAGATGAAAAAGGTTTAGAGGTCACTGTAAAATCAGCGGGCATTTTTGCCTCCGATGAAGGAAAGGCTTCTCCTCAAGCGATCGAAGCATTATTTGAGAAAAGCATTCCACTAAATCACTCATCATCAAAATTGACAGAGGATCTTCTGCGCGAAGCTCATTACGTCTTCACGATGACGATGCAGCATAAACAGTTGATTGCGGAGCAATATGCGCATGCAAAAGGCAAGGTCTTCACTTTAAAGGAATTTGCGACAGGAACAGAAGGCGATGTATCCGATCCGTTTGGAGGAAGTCTTTCTGTTTATCAGGAAACACGAGATGAACTAGAAGCCTTACTGTATCAGCTTGCTGAGAAGCTGAAAAAAGATCATCATAATAGATAACCTGTAAAACCGTTGCCTCAACGGTTTTTCTGCTATTGTTTGCAAATCACTAGGCAGAGGTTAAAATATAACTGTAAATAAAGAATGAATGTAAGACATAACAGATCAACTCACCCTTAGGAGGAATTGCCCGATGAAAGTAGCCATTGCATCCGATCACGGCGGAACGAATATTCGTGAAGAAATCAAACAACTGATGGATGAATTGAAGATTGAATACATTGATATGGGTTGTGAATGCGGATCAGGTTCTGTAGACTACCCAGATTATGCTTTCCCTGTAGCCAATATGGTGGCAAACGGAGAAGTCGACCGCGGCATTTTAATTTGTGGGACAGGCATCGGCATGAGCATCTCAGCAAATAAAGTAAAAGGAATTCGCTGTGCATTGGCTCATGATACATTTAGTGCGAAAGCAACGAGAGAACATAATGATACGAACGTTCTTGCGATGGGAGAGCGAGTGATTGGGCCAGGATTAGCACGTGAGATTGCGCACATTTGGCTGACGACAGAGTTTACAGCAGGACGCCATGCTGTGCGGATTGGCAAAATTGCTGATTACGAAGAAAAGCACCTATAAGGAGCGCTTAACATGAACATTGGTCAAGATTGGCTTGAAATGTTAAAAGAGTTTCATCAAACAGTTGAATTGCGTGCCGGGCAAATCTTAGTCATTGGCTGCAGTACGTCAGAAGTGGCTGGTGAGCATATTGGTACTGCAGGAAGTGAGCAAATTGCTGCCTCTATCTATCAAGAATTGGATCAGTTAAGACGAGAGACCGGCATCGAGCTCGCCTTTCAATGCTGTGAACATCTAAATCGTGCCCTTGTTGTTGAAGAAGAAGCGGCTTTCCGTTTTAACCTGGAGATCGTAGCTGCAGTACCTGTCCGCAAGGCGGGTGGTTCGATGGCGGCTCATGCTTATCAGCAAATGGAACATCCTGTATTAGTCGAATGCATTGAGGCACATGCTGGAATTGATATCGGCGATACGTTAATTGGGATGCACTTAAAGAGAGTCGCTGTACCTGTCCGCCTCAGTCGTCATCGATTAGGACATGCACATGTGACTTTTGCGAAAACGCGTCCGAAGCTGATTGGCGGAGAACGAGCCGTTTATACAAGATCATAGCTTCGATATATTTCTAATATAATGTTGAATGATGAAGACGCTTTACCACTTGAATATTCGGGTTTTCATAAAAAAGAAGTCGATTTTCCAAAAAAAACTTTTACATTTTACTCAAAAACCGTGTACAATGAGATGGTGAAAACATCGAATGGAAATAGATTGGAGAGGATTTCGCTGATGAAACATTTACCTGAGCAAGACGCACAAGTATTCAAAGCAATTCAACTAGAGCGGAAACGCCAGCAGGACAAAATCGAATTAATTGCATCAGAAAACTTCGTAAGCGAAGCAGTCATGGAAGCACAGGGCTCTGTATTAACTAACAAATACGCTGAGGGCTATCCTGGTAAACGCTACTATGGCGGCTGTGAACATGTAGACGTTGTGGAAGATATCGCACGTGACCGCGCAAAAGAAATTTTTGGCGCTGAGTATGTGAACGTACAGCCTCACTCAGGTGCTCAAGCGAACATGGCCGTATACTTTACAATTCTTGAGCATGGCGATACAGTACTGGGCATGAACTTATCACATGGCGGGCATTTAACACACGGAAGCCCTGTAAACTTTAGTGGTGTACAGTACAACTTTGTAGAATATGGTGTAGATAAAGAAACTCAGCATATCGACTATCAAGATGTACTTGAAAAAGCACGTGAACATAAGCCGAAACTTATCGTTGCGGGTGCAAGTGCATACCCACGTCAAATTGATTTCAAAAAGTTCCGTGAGATTGCTGATGAAGTCGGTGCTTACTTTATGGTCGACATGGCTCACATTGCTGGTCTTGTTGCAGCAGGTCTTCATCCAAATCCAGTTCCTTACGCAGATTTTGTGACAACGACAACTCACAAAACATTACGCGGACCTCGCGGCGGAATGATTCTATGCCGTGAAGAGTTTGGTAAAAAGATCGACAAATCGATTTTCCCTGGTATTCAAGGTGGACCACTGATGCATGTCATCTCTGCAAAAGCTGTTTCTTTCGGTGAAGTATTGAACGGAGATTTCAAAACATATGCACAAAACGTCATTGATAATGCAAAACAACTAGCTGAAACTCTTTTATCTGAAGATATTCAGCTTGTATCTGGCGGAACAGATAACCATCTTGTTCTCATCGACTTGCGTTCTCTTGGCATCACAGGAAAAATTGCAGAAAACGTTCTTGATGAAATCGGTATTACAGTGAACAAAAATGCAATTCCTTATGATCCAGAGAAACCATTTGTCACAAGTGGTGTACGTGTAGGTACAGCAGCAGTAACAAGCCGCGGTTTTGATCAAGAAGCGATGAAAGAAGTCGGTTCCATTATTGCACTTGCGCTAAAGCATCATGAAGATGAAGCGAAATTAGAAGAGGCGAAAAAGCGTGTATCTGATCTTACGGCCCGTTTCCCTCTATATAACGAATTAGATTATTAAAAAACAGACCCATTTGCCTATATTTGGCATGTGGGTTTTTTTTGTAGGATTTGCGAATCATATTGAAAGATGATGTCTTTTTATGTAGAATTGTAGGAAGTGTGCAAAGTTCACCGGAAGATGACAGAAAAGGAGTTGTAGCAAGCAATGGCAAAGGTTTATGTATTTGATCACCCGCTTATTCAGCACAAACTTACATATATTCGTGACGTTCATACAGGAACTAAAGAATTTAGAGAGCTAGTGGATGAAGTCGCAACATTAATGGCATTTGAAATCACAAGAGATTTACCGCTTGAAGAGGTAGATGTAGAAACACCTGTACAAGTAGCGAAATCAAACGTGATCTCAGGGAAGAAACTCGGTGTTGTGCCAATTTTAAGAGCAGGTCTTGGAATGGTAGACGGGATTTTGAAACTCATTCCAGCTGCTAAAGTGGGACATGTTGGTTTATACCGTGATCCGAAAACATTAAAGCCTGTTGAATATTATGTGAAGCTTCCATCTGATGTGGAAGAACGTGAATTTATCGTAGTAGACCCAATGCTTGCAACTGGCGGCTCAGCAGTCGAAGCGTTAAACAGCTTGAAAAAACGCGGTGCGAAAAACATTCGCTTTATGTGTCTGATTGCTGCCCCTGAAGGTGTAGAGGAAATGCAAAAGCATCATCCAGATGTTGATATCTACATTGCAGCATTAGATGAGAAACTAAACGAAAAAGGTTACATCATCCCAGGTCTTGGTGATGCTGGTGACCGTATGTACGGAACGAAATAAGAAAGTCTTAATAAAAGCCCACATGCAAACGTGCATGTGGGCTTTTTGAAATATATGACAAACGGTTGATACCGTTCTTAGAAAAATCAATGTATACTGAACATTGGCTGTTTTTTTCAATGATTGTCACATCTCTCCTAAAGTTTGATGAAATTGTGAACATTTTGTGTGCTCTATCACTATAGAAAAGTTTTTTAACTTTCAACCGATTGACACATCATAGACGCTATTGTATGCTAAACGAGGGTATTATGGTAAGGTTTTCATAGCCTATAGCACTCTACTAATCCTCATTGTGAACCCTTTAATAATCAGGGTTTGTATCAACGAATGAAGCAGCATCCCATAGATCTAAAGATTTCAAGTCTGATTGTGCAATTAGACCGATGGGTGATTGATTTTTTTCGAATAGGACGGCTTATCATAAGCGTCTTCTACGCAGTTTTCATCACCATTTATCACCTTTTTTACAATACTTTTCATCGGGAGTCAGATGAATGAACGATCCAAACGCGATTTTCCGCAGACAGAGTAAATACATGTTCTATCTATTGGCAATTTTTGTGTTTGGCTATGCCATGCCTGGTTTTAAACCACTGTTTCTTGGTTTCATTATCGGCACAATTTTTGCTTTCTTTAATTTATTCCTACTTATACGGAGAATGCACGCTTTTGATCGAGCGGTTAAAAAAGGAAAATCCATTCGTTCAATGGGAAGTACAGCCAGGTGGGCCAACGCGATTCTCGCAGTAGCGATTGCTTGGCGTTACCCTAATGAAGTTCATCTGGCAGGTGTTGTTATAGGATTAATGACAATATATCCTGTCATTATGATAGATTCCTTCATTCAACTTAAACGTTCTACTATGGAAGAGAGGTGAATACTCTTTGGGTCACAGTTCAAAAACTACAGAATTTTTAGGGTTAACGTTCAACTTATCCAATGTTCTCATGATTACGATTGCTAGTATCATCGTTCTTCTCATAGCGGTGCTGACTACTCGTGTTCTGTCTATTCGTCCGACTAAGGCGCAGAACTTCATGGAATGGATCGTTGATTTTGTTCGAAATATCATAGGTAGTTCGATGGACATGAAAACAGGAGCCCCATTTCTAGCGCTTGGCGTTACATTACTCATGTACATATTTGTTTCAAACATGCTTGGACTGCCGTTCTCGATTACGGTCGATCACAACTTGTGGTGGAAATCACCAACTGCTGATCCTGCAATCACAATGACACTAGCAATTATGGTCATGGGACTTACACACTTCTACGGTGTCAAGGCAAAAGGAGTCAAGGAATATACGAAAGACTACTTTAGACCAATTCCGCTTTTAGTACCATTGAAACTTATTGAAGAATTTGCAAACACGCTAACACTTGGTTTGCGTCTTTACGGAAATATTTTCGCTGGAGAGATTCTTCTTGGGTTACTTGCAGGACTTGCGACCAATTTCTACACGCAAAATATTGCGCTTGGTATCGTTGGTACATTAGGTGCCATCGTGCCGATGATTGTATGGCAGGCATTCAGTTTGTTTGTCGGAACAATCCAGGCATTTATCTTCACCATGCTGACAATGGTGTACATTTCCCATAAAGTCAGCGACGAACACTAAAAAATTGAGAGTCCAAAAAGGACGTTATTTTAAAGGAGGAGCTTTTTAATGAATTTAATAGCAGCAGCAATTGCAATCGGTTTAGGAGCACTAGGAGCAGGTATTGGTAACGGTCTAATCGTATCTAAAACAGTTGAAGGAATCGCTCGTCAGCCAGAAGCTGGTAGAGAACTAAGAACACTTATGTTCATCGGGGTCGCTTTAGTTGAGGCACTTCCAATTATCGCTGTCGTTATCGCATTCTTGGCATTCTTTGGTTAATATGTGAGAAGCGTTCTAATATGAATTTTAATGGCGAAGATCAGATTAGTTCGAAACTTCGCCATTCCTTTATGTTTTGTTTCTTAACATATTATTTAAAGAAGGGAGTTGCCGTACTAAATGTCTCAGTTACCAGTGGTTTTAGGAGCAGGGGGCTTAAGCTTCAACGCCGGTGATATGTTATTTCAGCTTATCGCTATGCTCATCTTGCTTGCACTTTTAAAGAAATTTGCGCTTAAGCCTTTATTAGGGATTATGAAACAGCGTGAAGATTATATAGGAAATGAAATTTCAAGTGCTGAAGAAAAGCACGTTCAAGCTGAAAAGCTTCTTGAAGAACAACGTGTCTTATTGAAAGAAGCACGCGAAGAATCACATACACTCATCGAAAATGCGAAAAAGATTGGTGAGAAACAAAAAGAAGAGATCATTCAAGCAGCACGTCAAGAATCAGAGCGCTTGAAAGAGTCTGCTAGAACTGAAATCGTGAAAGAAAAAGAACAAGCTGTGGCTGCACTGCGTGAGCAGGTTGCATCACTATCTGTGCTGATTGCGTCTAAAGTGATTGAAAAAGAACTTGATGAGCAGGCACAAGAGAAATTGATTCAAGAGTACCTTAAAGAGGCAGGCGAAAGCCGATGAGCGTAACTATTGTCTCTAAGCGTTACGCTTCTGCTCTTTTTGACATCGTTCTTGCTTCTTCGGCAGTAGACGAAACTGAAAAAGAGCTGAATGAGATCAAAAAAGTTCTAAAGGCTGATCAAGAACTCAATGACTTCCTTGTTCATCCAAAGATTACTGCAGACAAAAAGAAACAGTTGATTACAGAAGCTTTCAAAGGTGTTTCTACTTATGTATTGCACACAATGTATTTACTGATTGACCGCGGACGCACGAATATTTTCTCTGAAATGACGTCGGAGTTTGTGAAACTTGCAAACCGCACGAAACAAATAGACGATGCGGTCGTGTATTCAGTGAAGCCGCTGAGCGGTGCTGAAATTCAATCTTTATCTGAAGTATTTGCCAAAAAAGCCGGAGTCACATCACTGCGTGTTGAAAATGTGATTGACAAGGATCTAATAGGCGGAGTGAAAATCCGTATCGGAAACCGCATTTATGACGGCAGTGTCAGCGGAAAGCTTTCCCGCATTGAACGTCAGCTTGCAGGCGAAAATCGTTAGAAGGGGTGAAACCTTAGTGAGTATCAAAGCTGAAGAGATTAGCGCGCTGATAAAGCAGCAAATCCAAAACTATCAATCAGAAATTGAAGTAAAAGATGTCGGTACAGTCATTCAAGTAGGGGACGGTATCGCGCGTGTACATGGCCTTGACAACATTATGGCAGGAGAGCTGGTTGAGTTCTCTAACGGTGTAATGGGTATGGCTCAAAACCTTGAGGAGTCTAACGTAGGTATCGTTATTTTAGGACCTTACAAAGATATCCGCGAAGGTGACGACGTAAAACGTACAGGTCGTATCATGGAGGTTCCAGTAGGTGAAGAGTTAATCGGACGTATTGTGAACCCGCTTGGTCAGCCTGTTGATGGACTAGGTCCAATCTTAACAAGCAAAACACGTCCAATCGAAAGTGAAGCACCTGGCGTTATGGATCGTAAATCTGTACATGAGCCGCTTCAAACAGGAATTAAAGCAATTGATGCCTTGATTCCAATCGGCCGCGGACAGCGTGAATTGATCATTGGTGACCGTCAAACAGGTAAAACATCTGTTGCAATCGATACAATTCTAAACCAAAAAGATCAAGACATGATCTGTATTTATGTAGCTATCGGACAAAAAGAATCTACGGTTCGTGGTGTTGTTGAAACACTTCGTAAGCATGGTGCGCTTGACTACACAATCGTTGTCACAGCTTCTGCATCACAGCCGGCTCCACTTCTTTACCTTGCTCCTTATGCAGGTGTAACGATGGGTGAGGAATTCATGTATAACGGCAAGCATGTACTTGTTGTCTATGATGACCTTTCTAAACAAGCGGCAGCTTACCGTGAGCTTTCATTATTGCTTCGTCGTCCTCCAGGTCGTGAGGCATTCCCTGGTGATGTTTTCTATCTTCACTCTCGTTTATTAGAACGTGCAGCGAAGCTTAGTGACGCAAAGGGTGGCGGTTCTATCACAGCATTGCCTTTCGTAGAAACGCAGGCTGGCGATATCTCTGCATATATCCCAACAAACGTTATTTCAATCACAGATGGACAGATTTTCTTACAATCTGACCTCTTCTTCTCAGGCGTACGTCCAGCGGTAAACGCAGGATTGTCTGTATCCCGTGTAGGTGGTTCTGCACAAATCAAAGCGATGAAAAAGGTAGCAGGTACACTTCGTCTGGATCTTGCTTCTTATCGTGAGCTTGAAGCATTCGCTCAGTTTGGATCTGATCTAGACCAAGCCACTCAAGCGAAATTAAACCGTGGTGCAAGAACAGTTGAAGTCTTAAAACAAGACTTGAACAAACCGCTTAAAGTTGAAAAACAAGTAGCGATTCTTTACGCACTAACAAGAGGATATTTAGACGATGTAGCCATTGCTGATGTTAAACGTTTTGAAGCTGAGTTATTCTTGTACATTGAAGAAAACCATAAAGGCTTGTTTGACACAATCTCTCAAACAGGAAATATGCCTGCTGATGAAGAGTGGAAGACAGCAATCGAAGGCTTTAAACGTACGTTTGCACCAAGCAACTAATTAGTAATCTTTCCGAGAGAAAAAGATTCTCTTTTTCTCTCTTTTCACGTAAATGAACACGGATTCCTGAAAAAAGGTGGTGAAATCTTTGGCCTCATTACGCGATATAAAGTCAAGGATCACGTCAACGAAAAAATCGAGTCAGATCACAAAAGCGATGCAAATGGTATCAGCTGCGAAACTGAATCGTGCTGAAAACAATGCGAAGTCTTTTGTTCCTTACATGGAGAAAATCCAGGAAGTGGTTGCTGCAATCGCAACTGGAACAAGTGCTAAGCACCCAATGCTTCTTTCAAGACCTGTCAAGAAAACAGGGTATCTCGTCATTACATCTGATCGAGGGCTTGCAGGACCTTTTAACAGCTCGATTTTGCGTGCCGCTTACCAAACCATTCAATCTCGTCATCAATCCGCTGATGAATATGCGGTGATTGTCATTGGTAAAATCGGACGCGACTTCTTCAAAAAGCGTGGTATTCCAGTTATTTCTGAAGTAACAGGGCTTGGAGACGAAGTAGCGTTTGCTGATATTAAAGAATTAGCAAGCAGTACAGTTCAAATGTTCTCTGATGAAGCGTTTGACGAACTTTATATGTTCTACAACCACTTTGTCAGTGCGATTTCACAAGAAGTAACAGAGAAGAAATTATTGCCGCTAACGGACCTTTCGGCCGCAGCGACACCAAATAAACGTTCCGCATCTTATGAGTTTGAGCCTTCTGAAGAAGAAATTCTTGAAGTTCTCCTTCCTCAATATGCAGAGAGTTTGATTTTCGGTGCGCTTCTTGACAGCAAAGCAAGTGAACATGCTGCAAGAATGACAGCAATGAAGAGTGCAACAGACAACGCAAAAGAATTGATCGACAGCCTGACACTCTCTTACAACCGTGCTCGTCAAGCAGCGATTACACAAGAGATTACAGAAATTGTCGGCGGAGCAGCTGCCTTAGAATAGAAATAATTGTCAGGAGGGAATGCAATGAAAACAGGACGCATCAGTCAGATCATGGGACCAGTCGTAGACGTTCGTTTTGAAGACGGTCACTTGCCTGAGATTTATAATGCGATCAAAGTTTCGCATAAAGCGGAAAGCGAAAGTGAAGTTGATATCGACTTAACTTTAGAAGTAGCACTACATTTAGGTGACGATACAGTGAGAACCATCGCAATGGCATCAACAGACGGTGTGAAGCGCGGTATGGAAGCTGTAGACCTTGGAAAACCAATTTCAGTACCAGTTGGTAACGTAACACTTGGACGTGTATTCAACGTACTGGGAGATAACATTGACTTAGATGAGCCACTTGGTGTGGAAGCTCAAAGAGATCCAATCCACAGACAAGCGCCTTCTTTTGATCAACTTTCTACAGAAGTTGAAATTCTTGAAACAGGTATCAAAGTTGTTGACCTGCTTGCTCCTTACATCAAAGGTGGAAAGATCGGTCTATTCGGTGGAGCTGGTGTAGGTAAAACCGTTCTGATTCAAGAATTGATCAACAACATCGCACAAGAACACGGCGGTATTTCTGTATTCGCTGGTGTTGGAGAGCGTACACGTGAAGGAAACGACCTTTACTACGAAATGAAAGATTCTGGCGTTATCGAAAAAACAGCCATGGTCTTCGGTCAAATGAACGAGCCGCCAGGTGCACGTATGCGTGTTGCCCTAACTGGTTTGACAATGGCAGAGCATTTCCGTGATGAACAAGGTCAAGACGTATTGTTCTTCATCGATAATATCTATCGCTTTACACAAGCAGGTTCTGAAGTATCAGCCCTTCTTGGACGTATGCCTTCAGCGGTAGGTTATCAGCCGACACTTGCAACAGAGATGGGTCAGCTGCAAGAACGTATCACGTCTACAAACGTAGGATCGGTTACATCGATTCAAGCGATCTATGTACCTGCGGATGACTATACGGATCCAGCTCCAGCAACGACATTCGCTCACCTTGATGCAACGACAAACCTTGAGCGTAAGCTGACTGAAATGGGTATTTACCCAGCGGTTGATCCTCTTGCTTCAACATCTCGTGCACTTGCACCTGAGATCGTTGGTGAAGAGCATTATGCGATTGCGCGTGAAGTGCAGCAAACATTGCAGCGTTATAAAGAGCTTCAAGATATTATTGCCATTTTAGGTATGGATGAATTATCTGAGGACGATAAGCTTGTGGTACACAGAGCGCGTCGTATTCAATTCTTCCTATCTCAAAACTTCCACGTAGCAGAGCAGTTCACTGGCCAAAAGGGTTCTTATGTGCCATTGAAAGAAACTGTTAAAGGCTTCAAGGAAATCTTGTCTGGTAAATACGATCACCTTCCAGAAGATGCATTCCGCTTAGTTGGACGCATTGAAGAAGTGATTGAAAAAGCCAAAGAGATGGGTGTAGAGGCCTAATCTGGTCCTTAGGAGGGTAAAAGCATGAAGACCGTTCAAGTCAATATCGTTACTCCCGACGGCCCAGTGTATCAAGCGGATGTGGAAATGGTCAGTGTAAGAGCAGAAAGCGGTGAGCTTGGTATTTTAGCTGGCCACGTTCCAATGGTTGCTCCGCTAAAAATCGGTGCAGTTCGCTTAAAACATAGTGGATCAACTGAATTGGTTGCAGTAAGTGGCGGATTTGTTGAAGTCCGCCCTGAACAAGTAACGATTCTTGCTCAGGCCGCTGAAACATCAGATAAAGTTGATGTCGATCGTGCTAAATCAGCGAAGCAGCGTGCTGAAGAGCATTTGAACCACCCGAATGAAAGTGATGTACGCCGGGCGGAACTCGCATTAAAACGGGCGTTAAACCGTTTAAATGTAGCAGGGAAATAAAACAGAAAATCCTTCTTATCACTGTGATAAGAAGGATTTTTTTTAGGATGACATGAGAGATTGATACATCGACACATAAGGATGAGATGCTTGCTTTTCTAGATATAAGTGCTCGCAAAATTGCGTACTACAATGCCATGTTTTATTATTTCTGCGTAAGCCAAGCGTATATTTGTGCGGAGAATCCATATAAGGCCGCACCACCCAGTCAGCATCTGAATGATGACGGATGACAACCTCTCCTATATACACACTCATCATCGCTTCTAATGCATCTATCGGCATTTTCCACTCAGCGAACAGCTGCTTGGTCAATGCATCAAAGTATAGTGATTCTAACTGATACAAGCTTTCCTCAGAGTAATCCAAAGAAATGTTATGAAAATGACACAATTGTGCTAATTCTTCTAGCTGTGTCTGTCTATAATCAAAGTAGAAAGCAATGGCCTCCCATTCATGATCAAATGAGGGAACCAATTCTCCGTACAAATCAACAAAGTCAGGAAAAGAATCTTTCAATGTGTTCAGCTCCTTCCACACGCAGTATATCATCTCCTTGGCATCAGGATAAGAGGGGATTCACACTAAATGTAGCTCTTTTTTCCAAATGATTCATCTTTCCGATTTTCGAGGATATAATGAAAGGGAGTTTTCCTTTACAGAAATAAATAAAAGGAGGATTCAACTGTATGGAAGACGTAGGACAACAAGCAATCGTGGGCATTGTGATCCACCTATTTTTCATCGCGGTTACATGGTGGGCACTGCTTGCTGTAAATATTGATCCACTCATTAAAAAAGGGAAAATCGTTCAAGCAAGGCTGCTGATGATGCTCATTACCATTGCTATCGCATCTGCAGTCAGCAATTTCTTCCTTGATTACTTAAATTTCTCGAGACAAATTCCTTATATGTTCTAACATAAAAGGTTTGGTCACAGCCTTCTGCGGGAACGTAAAAAGAAGGGTCAAAAGGCTCGCCTTTTGTTGACTTTTCCACGTATGCATTGACCTCCTTGCGGCAACACTTGTAGCAAGGGGGAATGACAAGTGAGAAAGTATTTGAAAGGTTGGCCATTATTTGCGTTTATTCTTTTTTTTGTTCTGATGATTCAAGGTGTTCGTGCGGAAGAATCTTCCCCGCTCGCTCAAATAGCAGAAGGTCTAAAAAACCAGCAAATTGAAGTCGATGGATGGACCCTTCATGCCAAGACAAATGTAGATATTACATCCGAACAATTTTCAAAAAAAGTGAAACGTTTGAAAGACGAACTACGACAGTATGAGTGGACCGAAAAAAAAGAACAACATGTCACCAAAGTCACAGGAATTTACAAAGATGAAAAAAATGATACAGAATCGAAAATTTTACTCGTGAAGACCGACACAAAATCCAATCAAAAGTCGTATTTATTATATGAGCAAAAAGGTGCTCGCCCACTGAATACCTGGGAGCATACATATGATCAGTTCGTACGTCATGCAAAAAGCATATTACAAGAGAAAATTGTAATTTTTACTTGTCTCGATGGTCATGTAAATGGTATGATGGATGTTGTTTTGCAAAAAAAAGCTGAAATGTTAGCAAATGAATTTCAAGCAAAACCAGTTGAGTATCTCGTTGAGTCTAATTTTGTGTCGCTTTCCGCTTACACAGATAAGTGGGAACAGTTCATTATGACTTCAAATGATAAAATGAATGTTCAAATTGCCATCAGAAGTTCGGAAATGAACGAAAATCATACGATTACGGTTGGCACACCAATCGTAACGACTGAATATTAATATAGAGAATTTGGGACGCGGAGGGGAAGACCTTGGAAAAAATCATCGTCCGCGGCGGTCAAAAGTTAAACGGCACAGTTAAAGTAGAAGGCGCAAAAAATGCCGTTTTACCAGTAATCGCTGCATCTTTGTTAGCAAGTACAGAAAAAAGCGTAATTTGTGATGTACCTACGCTCTCCGATGTATATACAATCAATGAAGTGTTACGTCATTTAGGAGCAGAAGTACATTTTGAAAATAACGAAGTATCAGTTGATGCATCTCATGCACTAGAAACTGAGGCTCCGTTTGAGTATGTCCGTAAAATGCGAGCATCCGTGCTTGTCATGGGACCACTTTTAGCAAGAACAGGTCATGCAAGAGTTGCATTACCTGGAGGCTGTGCGATTGGTTCAAGACCAATTGATCAGCATTTAAAAGGCTTTGAAGCAATGGGAGCTAAAATTCAAGTAGGTAATGGTTTCATCGAGGCTGAAGTAAAAGGCCGTTTAAAAGGTGCAAAAATCTATTTGGATTTCCCAAGTGTAGGGGCAACTGAAAACATCATCATGGCAGCAGCATTAGCTGAAGGAACAACGATTTTAGAAAACGTAGCAAAAGAACCTGAAATTGTTGATTTAGCAAACTACATCAATGCCATGGGCGGTAAGGTTCGCGGTGCTGGTACTGGTACAATCAAAATCGAAGGTGTGGAAACACTTCACGGTGCAAAACACAACATCATCCCTGACAGAATTGAAGCAGGTACTTTCATGGTGGCAGCAGCCATTACAGAAGGAAATGTTCTTGTAAAAGGCGCAGTGCCAGAGCACATGACATCACTTGTGGCAAAAATGGAAGAAATGGGTATTCAGATCATTGAAGAAGAAGAAGGTTTAAGAGTCATTGGACCATCTGAGCTCAAGCCAATCGATCTAAAAACAATGCCGCATCCTGGGTTCCCAACGGATATGCAATCTCAGATGATGGCGCTATTGCTTCGTGCGAACGGAACAAGCATGATCACAGAAACGGTGTTTGAAAACCGCTTTATGCATGCTGAAGAATTCCGCCGCATGAATGGCGATATTAAAATTGAGGGTCGCTCTGTCATTATCAATGGGCCGGTTCAACTTCAAGGTGCTGAAGTGGCAGCGACTGATTTAAGAGCAGGAGCAGCACTTGTACTTGCTGGATTAGTGGCAGAAGGTCATACACGTGTCACTGAGTTGAAGCATATTGACCGTGGTTATGTGAACTTCCACCAAAAGCTTGCAGCAATCGGTGCAGATATTGAAAGAGTAAACGATGAATCAGCAGATGTGACACAAGAACAAGTTGTATCAGATCTGAACGCTTAATCATGAAAGAAATCAGTGTGTCCATTGGGGCATGCTGATTTTTTTTTAGAATCATAGAATGCCTCATTTCACGAAGCTTATCATTAGTGTATCCAACCATCTTAAATTTTATTCATACAGACGAACAGTAAAATCCATCGAAGAACAGCCTCATATCTTCATAAAAGACTTGTCCACTAAATGAAAGAAGCTGTCATATTAGCTTGTCCCTGCCCATAAGATAAAAGAGATTCAATGACAAATGGGGGCAGCCAAATATGAAACCAATGATATGGACAATCGCAGGAATATGCATCATCATTTTAATGATTCCAACATTACTTGTGTTGCCGACGTTCCAAGGAAAGCCGGAGGCCAGCCAGCACGTAGCAGCAGAACCATCAGTTAAAAAAGAAGTGAAGGGTTCAGTCAAATTGAAGCAATCACCCGTCGCTATCCCCGTCTATCGCTCAGCTCATCAGCAGGTAGAAAACATCCCCTTAGAAGAGTATGTGATCGGTGTCGTCGCATCTGAAATGCCAGCTGATTTTGAAATGGAAGCACTCAAGGCACAGGCGCTCGCAGCAAGAACGTATATCGTCAGACAAATGATCAGTGATAAGACTGTCAAATCACCTAAGGGCTCTCTTGTAGATGATACCCAAATGTTCCAAGTTTACAAAAACAAACAGGAACTCAAGAAAATTTGGGGGAAAGCGTACAATTGGAAATTAAAAAAGGTCACGGAAGCTGTCGCCAGCACACAAGGAAAAGTGCTGACTTATGACGAGAAACCAATTGATGCTTCATTCTTTTCAACAAGTAACGGAAAAACGGAAAATGCCGAAGCCTATTGGAAAAACGAAATCCCTTATTTGAAAAGTGTCTCAAGTAAATGGGACGAAAAATCGCCAAAATTTCAAAATAAGAAAACCATCTCGGTCAGTGAATTTCAGCAAAAATTAGGTGTGACGCTCACTCAGCAGGCTCAGGTCGGACAGATTGTAGAACGGACACCAGGAAATCAGGTAGCGAAAGCCGTGATCAACGGTAAAACAATGTCAGGCCGAGACATTCGAGAATCACTAGGCCTTCATTCAGCGGACTTCACATGGGAACGCCAGGGCCAGCAGATTGTCATTACAACAAAAGGATATGGTCATGGTGTAGGCATGAGTCAATATGGTGCGCATTATATGGCGCAGGCAGGCAAAAAAGTAGATGCCATCGTGAAGCATTATTATAAAGGAATTCAAATCGAATCAGCCGATCGTTTTCTCAACACGTATATGGCTAAAAAATAAAGCAAAGGTGCCTCAGAAATGAGGCATTTTTTTGTGTGTTCAAAGAGATTTGAACAGAATGTGTCAAATCGCGACTTAAGACGCAGACCAGGAAATCTTAAACATTTATGTCCTGACAAGAACTGATGGCTGATACAAAGTCCCTCGAAAGACAGAGAAAACGAGAGAATAATGGGTGTGTTAGGTGAAAATATCTAGACATCTGACAGAATTTTAGTGATTTTGATGAAAGAGAAAAAGGGACCGAGTCCTATACCATTCCAAGACAGAATAATTTACGATTAAGATGTTTCAATCAAATACATAAGGAGGAAGGAAAATTATGTTGAAAAAAGTATTCTCACTCGTAACCTTAGCTGTATTGACATTATCTATGTCAATCTCTTCACCAGTATTTGCAGAAGCATCTACAGTCAAAAAACATAATAAAGATGTAAGAGTCACAATCTTGCTTGATGCAAGCGGAAGCATGGCAAGAAAAGTAGAGGGAGAGCGCAAATTTGATCTCGCTAAACAAGAGGTATTTAAATTTGCTCAGTCACTTCCAAAAGACGCTAAAATTCGTATGAGCTTGTTTGGTTCTGAAGGAAACAACAAAAATTCAGGTAAAGCTCAATCATGTGAAGTCATTAGAGGCGTTTACGGCGTACAGCCTTATGAAAAGGACAGCTTCGAAAACTCTTTAAACGGACTTGGGCCAACTGGCTGGACACCGATTGCACGTGCACTTGAAAATGCAAAGCAAGCGGATGAGCAGCTTACTGCAGGAACAAAGCATATTGTGTACTTAATCACTGATGGTGAGGAAACTTGTGGCGGAGATCCAGTAAAAGTAGCAAAAGAATTGCATAACTCAAAAGGATCAACTGTTGTAAATGTGATCGGATTAGACTTTAACGATGGCTATGAAGGTCAATTGAAGCAAGTAGCCAAAGCTGGTAAAGGCCATTACTACCAAGCAAGCACTGGTAAAGAAATGGGTTCTATCTTTTCAGCAGAATCATTAAAACTACACGAATAACTTGCTGAACAAAAGGGAAACGATTGATTCATGCTTTCGTTTCTCTTTTTCTGTACAAAAGTAAAAAAGGGAGGTTTTTATTGATGAAAAAAAACATCGTATTAACCATTTTGGCTAGTCTTGTCCTGCTTCTTTCTTCACCAGCTCATGCTGTAACAAAACAGGAGCCGCCTGCGCATGTGGTGATATTACTCGATTTAAGCGGAAGCATGGCACAATCAGTTGAAGGTGAAAAGAAAATTGAAATCGCCAAACGGTCTATTCAAAGCTTTGCAAGCATTTTATCAGAAGATACACAAGTTCTGCTTCGTGTGTTTGGTCATGAAGGAACCAATAAAAATGCAGGGAAAGCTGTTTCTTGTTCAAGTTCTGAAGCTGTTTACGGATTTGGATCATATGAGCCATCAACCTTTCAGCAAGCACTGAATGTGTATAAGCCAACTGGCTGGACACCACTTGCAAAAGCATTAACGGATACGAAACAAGATTTTGAAGATCACCAAGCTGAAGGGAAAAATATTGTCTATGTTGTCAGTGATGGTGAAGAAACTTGTGGTGGAAGCCCTTCACAAGCAGCAAAGGAATTACATGAAGACGGAATAGATACAATCGTCAATATCATTGGCTTCGATGTGAATGAAAAGGAAGCAAAAAGTCTTAAATCTGTTGCAAAAGCGGGTGGAGGACAATATCGACCGGCTGCAAATGCCGAAGAATTGAACCATATTCTTCAACAGGAAGCGAGCGCTTTTGGTCGGTAGAGAGTGAATGGCAGCTGGGGAAAACAACCCCAGCTGTTTTTAAGTTGACGATTAATTCAAAGTCGTTTCTAATTCATCAATTCGTTTCTCCACATAATGCTGATCCTTTCTTGCATGGAAGGTTTCGGCTTTTTCTAATATGGCAGCCGTATTATACTCGGGAATCTGTGAGTAGCTCTCATACACACCTTTAGGAATTAAAACGTTCCCTTCCGGCCAATAAACTGCGATATTGCCGCGTCTCAACTCTCCGAATTGAGCCACTCCTTGATAGGATCCATATTGATTAAAGAGAACAACTGGATCACCTTCTTGGACGTAAAGCTCTTTTGCATCTTCTTCATTCATTAGGATAGAATGACGTTTTCCACCATTAAAGGCATCCTTTTCACTGTAGATCATGGAGTTGAATTGCTTTCCTCTTCTTGTCGTGATATTGAAATGTCCTTCGGTTTTTCGATATTGAGGCAGCTGGGCAGGAAGAAGATGTCCCTTGCCGTCTGGTGTTGGACACACGCCATCTTCACAAAGCCATGCGCCTCCCCATTGAAAAACGTCTCCCTTGTGACGTAAATGCTGGATGCCATCATAATTTCGGTTGGCGACCGCAATCTCACGACGAATGTCTTCAGCTGTTTCAAAATGTATCAGCTCGGCATCTTCTGGCCGGACTCTTTTCGCAAGATCAACATAAATGTCCCATTCCGCTCTGGCTTCCTCAATACGAGGTCCTTCAATTTCTGGACTGAAATATACCATGCGTTCCGTACTGGTTGATGTGCCGCCGCCTGGTTGTTCATACCTTGTCATAGCAGGCAGCACAATCACCGCCTCTTCAGCGTCTACCAGCGTAGAGGTATTCAAAATGATATCTTGGTGAACACGGAGTTCAAGTTCAGATAATGCTTTTTCGATCGCTTCCGGATTTGGCATCGTTTCTAAAAAGTTTCCGCCACTCGTAAACAGCATTTTGAGTTTTTGTGGATGGTCTTTTGGGAGAGCCATCTTCTCAAAGGATTGCCCAATGGTGTCACCATGCCATTTAGGAATGTCAAACCCCCATATACGTTCGATTCTTTCAATATTCTCTTCATCAAAATCACTACCCGGCAAAACGAATGGATCAGCGCCCATTTCACCAGAACCTTGGACGCCGCTATGTCCCCGAATTGGCATGACACCACAATGTTTTCTGCCGATAAATCCGCGCAGCATGGCAAGGTTGGCAACCTGTGATATATTATCAGTTGCAAAGCGGTGCTGAGTAAGGCCCATACTCCAAATAAAAACGCCTGAATTAGCATTGGCAAGAAGTGTCGCAAATTCCTTCATTCTTTCTTTTGATAAACCTGATGATGCTTCTAGGTCCTCCCACTTCAATTGTGCGACATGCTGCTTTAAATCCTGTATGCCTGTTGTATGTCTTTGAATAAATTCGTGATCAAGAGCCGAATGGGGAGCATGCTGCTCCATGTCAAACCAATGCTTGATGACGCCGTTCATAAACGCAATATCTCCGCCTATATTGACTTGGTAAAAATCATCTGCAATTTTTGTACCGAATAAAGCACTCTCTGGAATAGAAGGAACCCAATACTTTTCCATAGCAGGCTCTTTATACGGATTGATGACGATAATTTTTGTTCCCTTCTTTTTAGCAGCGTACATATATTTAGTGGAAACAGGCTGATTGTTTGCTGCGACAGATCCCCAAAAAATTAATACATCCGTTCCAATCCAATCACTGTAATTACAGCTGGAAGCACCGATGCCAAGGGACCGTTTAAGAGCGGTTTTACTTGGTGAATGGCAAATGCGAGAAGCATTATCAATATGATTCGTCCCTATAAATCGAGCAGCCTTTGCAGCCGTATAATAAACTTCATTTGTAATTCCTCTGGCGGTTAAATAGAAAGCAAGCTGCCGTTTATCAATTGATTGGATTTTAGCTGCGATTTGATCTAGTGCATCATCCCAAGAAATACGTGTAAAGGCATTGTCACCTTTTTTTCGGATCAATGGATAAGGAATCCGCCCAAGCTTGCGAAGAGAGGTGCTGTCCATTTGCTTTAGCTGATGAATATCTTCAAACCATTTTGGATCAATAGCTGGCATTGTGTTAAGACGAAGCACATTTAGTCTTGTGGTGCATATATGAGGTCCTGCGAGCGTTTGATCATACAGTCCTGAGACGCCAAGGGCACAGCCGTCACAAACACCCTGCGTTAAAATACGGTACGCGTAGGGAAGGTTATCTTTGTTCTCCCATGCCACTTTCATCGTATCTCGAATGTGTTTCGGTTTCACTTTGCCAAGCCCCATTGGTACAAAAGACGCCCATAGCTTTGGTGAGGGTTTTTTATTGAGTTTTACAGGCCCCTTATGTTTTGTTTTCCCCATGAGATCATCACCCTCCTAATACTTTGTAAAGCGTTTTCATATCTAAAAATTACCTTTAGATTGTGATTCTGTCAAATTCAAATTAAGATCGGGCTGAGACAGAGGAAGCAGCAGATAGGTTTTTTTCTCTTAGCTGCTGAATATCCTTTCGAATCAGAAGTGATATGATAAAAGCAATGAAAAATAAGCCAGAGAACACCATAAGGCTTTGTGTGTAATTACCTGTTATATCTCGGATGAAGGATGAAAATAGTGGTCCTGCTAATCCCGCAGCGGCCCAAGCAGTCAAAATATAACCATGTATGGCACCAAGCTGCTTTGTACCAAACAAATCCCCAATATAGGCTGGAATTGAAGCAAATCCTCCTCCATAGCACGTATAAATGATCGCCATGACGATTGAAAAGATGAACGGTTCTTTTAAATAGGGGAGTAAAGGAAAAGCAATGAGCTGGATACTGAAAAAAATCGTATACGTATTCGGTCTTCCTATATAATCTGAAAACGATGCCCAGCCAATGCGTCCTAAACCATTAAAAGCACCTAAAATGCCCACAAGAGTAGCTGCAGCACCTGCAGTGAACCCAACACTTTCTTGAGCAAGAGGTGACGCTACTGAAATAATAGCGATTCCGCATGTGATATTAATAAAAAGCATAAGCCACAAATAATAAAAACGTCTTGTTTTGATCGCTTCATTTGCTGTAAGCTGTGATAAATCTTGAGGGATTTTTCTTTTCTTTATTTTGAATACATCAAATTGTTTGACGTCATCAGGTGTTGGTGGTGATAAATAAAGAGATGAGATCACCATGATGATAAAATAGGAGATTCCAAGAATATAAAAAGTATTTGCGATATTCACTTTTTCAATGAGATATTGAATAATTGGGCTGCATATAAGAGAAGCAAACCCAAACCCCATAATGGCTAAGCCGGTTGCAAGACCTCTTCGATCCGGAAACCATTTGACTAGAGTTGATACAGGTGCAATATAGCCTACCCCTAACCCTATTCCAGCGAGTACACCATAAAATAAATAGAGGAGAGGCAGTGATGACATGTGGACAGCGAATCCTGACCCAGTCATTCCGATGCCGAAGAAAATAGCTGAGAAGAGCCCCGATGCCCTTGGACCATACCTTTCAACGAAATGTCCCATAAAAGCAGCAGATAAACCTAAAAATAAAATAGCAATACTGAAGGTGAGACTTATTTCTGTTAATGACCACTGAAAGGCTTCATGTAAAGGATTCGTAAAAACACTCCAAGCATAAACAGACCCAATAGATAAATGAATTCCTACAGCACTTGCTGCGATGAGCCAGCGATTTTTCGATTTGTTCATTTTGTTCCCCCCATATAAAGCAGTCAAGAAGTTTGATAAGATAGAAATATGTTACATTTTTATGACTTTTTAAAATAATATCACAATTTGATTGGATCATATAACTAAATTTGCATTGAAAGGAAGATCATACAATGAATCCTTCTGTTAAAAAGAAACGAGTCATACACCAATACAATGAAGGCCAGTTTACCTGCAAAACTGATGAAATTGTAGAAGAATATCCTTTAACTGTGATGGTAAATGGAGAAGAATTTGTGACCCTTGTTTGTTCACCAGAGCACTTGAAAGAATTGGTTATCGGCTTTTTGGCTTCAGAAGGGGTCATTCGATTTGAAAAAGAGATTAAAAGGTTTACAATAGATGAAAGTATGGGTTTTGCCTATGTTGATTTAGTTCACTCAAGTGGATTTGATTCATCAGATTTTACAAAACGAGTGATTGGTTCATGCTGCGGGAAAGGAAGACACTTTTATTTCCTTCAAGATGTGAAGACGGCAAAAACAGCCATTGATCGAATCAGTATTTCTGCTGAAACCTGTATGCATCTCATGAAGTGTTTGCAAGAAGAAAGCCAATTATTTCAACATACTGGCGGAGTGCATAATGCTGGACTGTGTGACACAGAGAAGCTATTCATCACTAGAACTGATATAGGAAGACATAATGCTTTAGATAAAATTTATGGATACTGTTTACTTCAGCGAATTCCACTTAGAGATAAAATCCTTGTTTTTAGCGGCCGGATATCGTCAGAAGTTCTATTGAAGGCAGCAAAACTAGGAGTGTCTATCGTCATTTCAAAATCAGCACCTACTGAGCTGGCGCTTAAAATGGCAGAAGAATTAAATATTACGACAGTTGGATTCGTCAGAGGAAAATCCTTTAACATTTACACGCATCCTCATCGTATTACAGAATAGGAGGCAAAGTATGGTCAGTATTTTAGATAAAAGACATCGACCATTGCGCGATTTAAGAATATCAGTAACTGATCGCTGTAACTTTAGATGTACGTACTGTATGCCTGCTGAAATTTTTGGGCCGGATTATCCTTTCTTGAAAAAAGAAGAACTGCTTAGTTTCGAAGAAATTGAACGACTTGCTACCCTTTTTGTAAAGAACCTAGGAGTGGTAAAAATACGCATCACGGGCGGAGAACCGTTAATGCGGAAGGATCTGCCTGTCTTAATAGAAAAGCTCGCAAACATTCCAGGGATTGAAGACATTGCGATGACAACCAACGGAACACTTTTACCTTTATATGCTGATCAGTTGAAGAGAGCTGGTCTCAATAGAGTCACCATTAGTTTAGATTCATTAAATCCCGACCGTTTTAAGCAAATGAACGGAAGGCATATTTCTATCCAAAAAGTGTTTGATGGTATTGAGGCTGCAAAAAAGGCTGGACTTGCTATCAAGATTAATATGGTTGTTCAAAAAGGTGTGAATGATCAGGATGTCTTACCAATGGCAGCTTACTTCAAAAAAGAAGGACACGTTCTCAGATTTATTGAATTTATGGATGTCGGTAATACGAATAAATGGAATCTAGAACATGTCATGACAAAGAAAGAAATAATTGAATTAATTGATTCAACATATCCTATCAAACCAGAACCTCCTCAATATACAGGTGAAGTAGCCAAACGATTTTTTTACAAAGATGGTTCAGGAGAGATAGGTATTATTTCTTCCGTTTCAGATGCTTTTTGTGGCACATGTAACAGAGCAAGGCTGTCTGCACGGGGGGAATTGTTTACATGTCTGTTTGCTTCATCGGGTTTTGATCTGAAACAGATGATTCGTACGACAAAAAATAATGAAGAATTAACGAACAGGTTAAAGAAATTATGGTCGAACAGACATGACCAATATTCGGCCGAGAGAGAGCAGAAAAAAGATCAGAAAAAGGTTGAGATGTCATACATCGGTGGGTAATGACAATAAAGTATCATGATCTTGTATTTTTGAAAAGAAGAGAAAATGTCATAATCGTTGTTGAAAATCCTTTCTTGAAAACAGGTCTTTTTATCTTATGAACTCAGTCACTATAAAAAACCAGCAGAATCTCTGCTGGTTTTTAAATTGCTATTTTGCACCTCAAAAAGATTGAGATAAGATTGGAAAATAGATTTTCCCTCATTGTGTGCGGCTTTACTTTTACGAGTGCTGTGATAAGATCAAATCATTCTTTACCAGCTCGACTTTTTCACTCCAGGGATATGACCCTTATAGGCAAGCTCACGAAAAGCAATCCTAGACATTTTGAATTTTCGTAAATAACCTCTGGGACGGCCCGTTAATTCACAGCGGTTTTTTAAGCGGGTAGGGGAAGAGTCTCTAGGTAATTTTCGTAAAGCTTCATAGTCACCTTTTTCTTTTAACTCTTTTCTTAATTCTGCATATTTCAATACAAGCTGCTGTCGTTTTTTTTCTTTAGCAATCTTAGATTTCTTTGCCAATTAAAACCCTCCTGGCCTAATTTTGTATTTTCCATTGAAAGGGGTCCTCAAATGTAGTCCAATCTTGATCAAATTCCTCAGGTGTAAGCAAGCATTGATCAAGAGTACGAATGATTTCTGCTTTAGGTAAATCTACACCGATAAACACAAGTTTTGTATGGCGATCACCAAACTCTGCGTCCCACTCATCTAGAAGCTCTGGTTCCTGATTTAATATCCGTGCTTTTTCTTGTTCAGGCAAAGCAGCAATCCAGTATGCAATTGGTTCAATCGCAACAGATTTCCCAGCTTGTGAAATTAAAATGGTTAAATCATGATGTGTGGCAAGCCAAGTAAAACCTTTCGCACGAACGATCTGCTCAGGCATTTGATCTAACCAAGCATTCAGTCTGCCAGTATGAAAAGGGAGTCTTCTTTCGTAAACAAAAGATGAAATTTGGTATTCCTCTGTTTCCGGTGTATGCTGAACATGTCCTGCGTTGATTTCTTTGATCCACCCAGCAGAAGCACTTGATTTTTCAAAGTCGAATAAACCAGTATTCAAAATGTCATCTGGCTGTACTATACCTTTTGAGGTTCTGATGATAGATGCTTCTGGTTGTAGTTTGTTCAGCACATGCTCAAGTCGATCTAATTCAGAGGAAGATACTAGATCACATTTATTGATAATAAGCACGTCACAAAATTCAATTTGATCAATGAGTAAATCGGAAATTTCTCGCACGTCGTCATCGGAAACCGCTTCTTTACGATCTAATAAACTCTCTCCTGACTGGAAATCAGTCCAGAAACGATTTGCATCTACTACTGTGACCATCGTATCTAGACGGCAAAAGCGGGTCAAATCTATGCCCATTTCTTCATCAATATAAGAAAACGTTTGAGCGACGGGAATTGGTTCACTAATACCGGTTGATTCAATGACAATATAATCGATATTACCCGCCTTACAAAGGCGTTCTACTTCGATTAACAAATCTTCTCTCAAAGTGCAGCAAATACAGCCGTTAGATAATTCAATGAGTTTCTCATCTGATCGAGAAAGCTCGCCGCCTTGTTTGACTAGTTCTGCATCAATATTAATTTCGCTCATGTCATTGACGATCACAGCCACTTTTAATCCTTTGCGATTTTGAAGAACATGATTTAATATCGTTGTTTTTCCTGCTCCTAAAAAGCCGCTTAATACTGTAACAGGTATACGCTTATTCATTTGTTTTTGTCCTTTTGAAAACGATCATTTTGTTTTCCGCCTCACTTAAAAAGTAATCATTACGATTTATGATCTAAAAAATTTATTTTGTTTCTCTATGAAGGGTATATTTCTTTAATCGAGGAGAATATTTTTTTAACTCCAATCGGTCAGGATTCGTTCTTTTATTTTTTGTTGTGATGTAGTTTCTGTCACCTGTTTCAGTACAGGCCAACGTAATTTTCACGCGCATAAGTAATAGGATCCTCCTTTAATTCGTAATAGTTACGATTTGTATTTTAAAATGATCAAGACTGAATGTCAAGCAGAGGAGGAGGATCCAAGCCAAATGATAAAAACAAAAGGGGTATCGAATGACTATTGATACCCCTCCCCATTAATAAAAGTCACCGAGTTCTTGTTCGTAATCATCCTCATACTGCTGGACATCATAAGGAATTTCTTGGAGGAAGGCTAACCCGCCTAGTATAAGTATCAAAACGATGGCAATGAATGAAAGAATAACTGCGGCAATACTTGAAATGGCAAAAAGTGTTTGCATTTTCATCATCTTAGCGTACTGTTCTAATAATTCTTCGTAAGAAGTATCTGGAGCCTGAATCAAGTGTTCAGCCGCTTTTACAGATTTTTGTACATGGATCCCCATCATAATGAGGAAGACGCCAAGGGCTGCAGGAAGAACAAGCCAAAAACCAATAAGAATAGCCAGACCGCCTGAAATATAGAGAAAGATACTACCAACCTTTCCCCACTTTACGATTGAATGAAGAGATTGAATGATTTTCTCAGTTTGTTGCAATGGTGTTCACTCCTTTATGTATTCACTCTTTATCATACTTGAGTAAGTAGTGCTTTAGGAAGAGTGAATGTTGATTGATTCAATTGTTTCTCTCTTCACTTCACTTTTTTTACAGCTGTTACTTGCGTCATAAAAAAAGCGTCTCTTTTTCAGGGAGACGCTCGTTTTATAATTCTTTTCCTAGGATATCTAAATCGTATCTGCTGCCGTCCATTTCTGCGATGCGTGGCAGGTGGCCCCATGTCTCAAAGCCGTGCTTTTTAAATAGTCGAATGCTGGCTTCGTTGTGCCCGAAAATAAAGGCAAGTAACGTTCGAATGCCTAATGAGGGTGCTAAATCAATGGCTTCTTGCAAGAAAAGTGATCCTAGGCCTTTTCCTCGATAGTCTTGGTTTAAATAGATACTCATTTCAACGGTCCCGTTGTATGCAGGCCTTCCGTAAAACGTTTCAAAGCTCAGCCAGCCGTAGATATTTCCATCCTCATCTGTTTTCACATAGAGAGGTCTTTTCTCGGAATGATTCAAAAACCATTGCCGGCGGTCCTCGACAGAAACTGGTTCTGTATCAGCGGTCACTTCTCTTGAAGCAATGGTTGAATTGTAGATATCAACGATGGCTTTGAGGTCATCTTCTGTTGCTATGCGGTTGAAAGTTTTCACAATTAAGTCCCCCATCTTTTTTTTCATTTATCATACATATTATTGATGCGATTGCGCAAAATAAAAAGAAAAATGATTTCGTGTGTATATATTTTTTGAAAAGTGTTCAGAATGTTGCTGAGGTGATGAAAAATGAGAGAGGAAGAAAAGAAACGTACTTCCAAAATCACAAAAGTTCAGCAATTTTTCCGTAAGCGCTGGGTATTCCCTGCTATTTACTTGGTCAGCGCAGCGGTCGTGTTAACAGCCGTTCTTTGGTATCAAGCTGTATCAAAAGATGTAAAAGACCAACTATCTGATGGAAATCAAACAGGGCAAGAACAGCGCGATGATGCCGTTGAAGTTGGAAAGCCAATTGAAAATGTCGCAATGCCGGTCCAGAATTCTGATAATGTTTCTGTCGTGAAAAAGTTCTATGAAGCAGATGCTGACCAAAAAGAAAAAGAAGCAGCACTTGTAAACTATAATAACACCTATACCTTGAGCAAAGGTATTGATCTTGCAGATAAAGATGGCAAAGTGTTTGACGTCACAGCTGCTCTTAGTGGAACAGTGGTTCAAGCGAAAAAAGATCCAGTCCTCGGTCACGTTGTTGAAATTGAACATGAAGATGGATTATCGACTGTTTATCAATCGTTGTCACAAGTGAGTGTCAAAGAAGGCGATGAAGTCAAGCAGAATGATGTCATTGGTGCTGCTGGTAAAAATCTATATGGTGCTGAAAGCGGCAACCATGTACATTTTGAAATTCGTATGGAAGGTTTAGCGCTTAATCCGCTTAGCTTCATTGACAAGCCTGTTTCTACAATTGAAAAAGCAGCGCAAGAAGTGACGGAACAAGCAAAAGAACCTGCTCAGCCAAAGACTGAGGAAAAAACGAAGGAACCTGCTGCTGAAGATAAAGCCAAAGAGCCAGCTGGAGAAAAATCTGAAGAAAAGTCTGATGAGAAGGGGAAATCCTCTGATCAAGAAAAGTCTTCTGATTCCTCTAAAGACAGCAGTCAGTCAGAAGAAACAAAACAATCTTAATGTTTTACAAGGTCCTCTGTGTATATAAATATGCAGAGGTTTTTTCTGCTTAAAAAGATCCTCCGCCACTCGGCGGAGGATACACTATAGGGCGGCAGGTCCTTCTTCACCTGTCCGAATGTTGATTGTATTCGCTATTTCATATATAAAAATTTTCCCATCCCCTGGTTCGCCTGTCCGAAGTACCTTTTGAGCTGTTTCAACGACCTGTTCGACAGGTACTTTGCTTAGGACGATTTCGATCTTTAATCGTTCGTACACGTTGCTTTCTTTTTTGACGCCGCGGTATAGCTCTGTATGTCCCTTTTGTAAGCCGCAGCCGTGTACATTTGAAAAGGTAATCGAGGTGACACCAATCTTTCCAAGCTCCACCTTTAATGTTTCAAAATTAGCTGGACGTGTGACAATCTCCACTTTATACATTTTGCTCATAGAGACACCCCTTTTTCTTTAATCTTGATAAGCTTTTTCACCGTGCATGGTTAAATCAAGACCCACTGATTCTTCTTCTTCGGTTGCACGAATTTTGAAGAAGACATTGACCACTTTGATGATCACGTATGTCACAACGGCAACAAAAGCGTACGTGGCAACAATCGCGACCACTTGCTTCCAAAGTAAGCTGGGATCTCCGTAAAATAAGCCATTGGCTCCGCCGTCATTGACAGAAGTTGTGGCGAAGAGTCCTGTTGCAATTCCTCCCCAAGTACCGCCAATTCCGTGAAGGCCGAATGCGTCCAGTGCGTCATCATAGCCAAATTTGGCTTTGAGTGAAAAGACCCCCCAGAAACAGACGATCCCGCCAATGATTCCTATTATAATAGAAGCAAACGGTGTAACAAAGCCTGCGGCAGGTGTAATGGCGACAAGACCTGCGATGGCTCCAGAGATCGCGCCGAGCATGGTCGGTTTTTTGTTGATCATCCACTCTACTAACAGCCAGCCGATGATTCCTGCAGCAGCAGCTGTATTGGTGTTAATAAAGGCATACATGGCCACGCTGTCTAATGTAAGAGCACTACCCACGTTAAAACCAAACCAGCCAAACCAGATGACAGCTCCGCCAAGAAGGGTGTAGATCAAGTTATGCGGAGAAGAGCTTGCTGCTTCTTTACGCTTCCCGAGCACAATTGCCACGACAAGACCTGCAACACCGGATGAGATGTGAACCACGTTTCCGCCTGCGAAGTCAAGCGCACCCATCTCGCCAATCCAACCGCCGCCCCATACCCAGTGTGCGACTGGAGCGTATACAAATGTGACCCAAAGGAGTGTAAATACAACGACTGCTGAGTAGCGAATCCGTTCAGCAAAGGCCCCTGAGATGATGGCTGTTGTTAAGACGGCAAAGGTCATTTGAAACATCATGAACAATGAATGTGGAATGGTCTCACTATAGGAACCAGGCTCAAAGCCTACGCCTTTCAGGCCCACCCAGTCTAATCCTCCGATCCATGCATTGCCTGGTGCAAAAGCTAAGGAATAACCGAATACGATCCATACGATTGAAACGATCGCTAGTGACGTTAAGCTGTGCATGGTTGTGCTTAACACGTTTTTACTTCTCACGAGTCCTCCGTAGAATAAAGCTAAACCCGGTGTCATTAACCACACGAGTAGTGCGCAGAAGAACATAAATACTGTATCACCCATTTGCATGCTGCATTCCCCCGAATCATTCAGAATTATTGTTTTCTTAATTCTTCATTATAGAGAGAAAAGTCATATATAACATATACATGGAAGTTTATCTGACATGGTTTTTGGTTAAGTTCAATATAAATGGATGAAAAGTTCGTAAAAAATGAGCAAAAACGTAAGTTAAGCACTAAAAATGAAGGGCGTTTGACCTATAAAATGGAACTGAGAAACAGTTTTGTACGTTCCTCCCTAGGAGAATCAAACAATTCCGAAGGGACGCCTTCTTCGACGATGCGGCCTTCGTGCATGTAGACGACACGATCGGCAACTTCTTTCGCAAAGCCCATTTCATGTGTGACAATGACCATGGTCATGCCTTCTTTTGCGAGGCTTTTCATCGTTTGCAGCACCTCGCCTACAAGTTCTGGGTCAAGGGCAGACGTAGGTTCGTCAAATAACATGACATCAGGCTTCATGGCGAGAGATCTGGCTATGGCTACACGCTGTTTTTGGCCGCCTGATAGTTTAGAAGGATATACGTTGGCTTTATCCGCAAGTCCGACTTTTTCTAGCAAGGTGCTGGCTTCAGCGATGGCTTGCGCTTTCTTTGTTTTTTTCACCATAACAGGCGCTTCGATGATATTTTCAAGCACAGTTTTGTGCGGGAAAAGATTAAAATGCTGAAACACCATTCCTATTTTTTGTCTCATTTCGTTTAATTGATCTCGCTTTGGATGAACAGGGCTGCCCTCAATGATAATATCTCCATCATTTTTTATTTCTAAAAAGTTCATACAGCGGAGCAAGGTGCTTTTTCCAGAACCGCTTGCACCAATTAAGACGACCACATCATTTTCATATACGGTGAGATCGATATCTTTTAAAACATGAAGCTCTCCAAAGTATTTATTGAGTTTTTCAACACGAATGATTTCCTTTGATTCTGTCATGCTTCTCCTCCTATTGGTCACTGGCTGATAGTTTCTTCTCAAAGGTTTGGACAGCGAATGTTAACAGCAGGACAAGAACTAAGTAATAGACGGCTACAACAAGTAAATACGTCATATTGTCAAAGCTGTTGGAGCCTTGCGTGGTGGCGATGTTAAATAGTTCATTGACACTGATAAAGGCGGCGAGTGATGAGTCTTTTAAGCCGATAATGAACTGGTTGCCAAGAGGGGGAAGAGCACGCCGCATCGCTTGAGGGAGAATGATACGCCTCATTGTTAAAAAACGACCCATACCAAGAGATCGTCCTGCCTCTTTTTGCCCGTGATCAATGGATTGGATGGCGCCTCTGAATATTTCGGCTATATAGGCGCCATTATGAAAGGCGAGCGCAATGGAAGCAGCCCAGAAGTCGGGTATATTCAATTCTGTGAGGCCGAAATATAGGATGAAAATCTGAACAATAAGTGGTGTTCCGCGTACAAGAAAGATATAAGCATTGGCGATATAACCGAAAACGGCTATGCGGGATATTTTCAATAAAGCAAAGAAAAGCCCGATGAACATACCGATGAAGATGCTGATCACCGTCAGCTGTAAGGTGATTAGCATTCCTTCTAAGAAAATACCTCTTGAATCAATGAGTGTCTGAAAAAAGTGTGATAGGGTAGGCAAAACAATCATCTCCATTTGAAGAAAGTGCGCCTATAAAAAGGGCGCACAATCGTGGTTTTAATCTTGTTTGACCGTGATGTCTTCATCAAAGTACTTTTCGCTAATTTGTTTTAATGTTCCGTCTTTTTTTAGTGCGTCAATCGCATTGTTGATCTCTTTTATGAGCTGTTCATTTTCTTTTGAAACAGCAATTGCCTGCTCACTTTGTCCGAGTCTTTCCTGCGCTGTGATTTTTAATTTTTTCTTCATCGCTTCTGCGCCTGTGGCGAAATCTGTCACGACTGCATCGTGTTTTCCGTTAGCCAGTGCTTCTAAGGCGACGACATCACTATCATAATATTTTGGTTCTTGCCCGCTATGTTCCTTGGCAATATCAGCGTAGGACGACCCTTTGGATACAGCAATTTCTTTGTCTTTTAAGTCATCCGCATGTTGAATGTCTGATCCGGGTCTTGTGAAAATTTGCGGACCAGAGTAGTAATATGGCTTAGAAAAAAGGACGTGTTTTTTTCGTTCCTCATTGATGGTATGACTTGCAACTGCCGCATCAAATTTACCTGCTTTCACGCCTTCGACGATGCCTGCGAATTTATATTTTTTCTGTATAGGTGCGAGACCTAGTTTGTCACTAATCGCATTGCCTACGTCGATATCAAAGCCGGACATCTGATTTCCATCCATGTAACTAAACGGATGAAATTCACCTGATGCTGCAAAAATAAATTTTCCATCCTCCAAAATTGGCGACCCTTTCGCTGTAGAATTACGTTTATCTCCGTTCCCATTTGTTTCATTTGAACCACACGAAGACAGAAGTAATACTGCAACCGAGAAAAGGGCTGGGACCCAAAACCGTCTTTTTTTAATAATAAGCTTCTCCCCCTTTTCAGCCGTTCTCCATATAAGGAGAAAGTAGGCTTTTCAATATGTGTAGCATCTTACCATTTGTTCCTCATATTCTCAATTTTATATGTGTTATTCCAACAATCGTCCTTTTTAGAATGTATGTCTTGCTTTTCTAAGAGAGAACTTGAATTGATTAGGGTAAAAAGGGGAAATGAATCTCATAATAACGAAAGGATTGCAAAAAGGAGGTCAGTGTATGAACAAGTGGAGAGACAACCGAAAAGTTTTTTTAACCGCTATTGCCTTTGGCACGATGTTGAATCCATTGAATTCATCAATGATTTCTTTGGCCTTGCATCAAATTCAGCATGAATTCGGTTTGTCGTTTACGACCGTATCTTGGCTTATTTCTTCTTTTTATTTAGCCAGTGCAGTGACGCAGCCGGTGAGCGGCCGGATTGGGGATCATGTCATGAGCCGGAGAACCTTATTTTTATTCGGTCTGGTTCTTGTCGCAGTCTCAGCCATTTGCGCGCCGTTTGCCCCAACGTTTGCGGTGCTGATTGTGATCCGTTTGTTACAGGCGATGGGAAGCAGTGCCATTTATCCTTCTGGGGTCGGACTCATTCGGGATCATATTCAAGAAAGACAGGCTTCGGCGTTAGCGGTATTATCCATTTTTGCTTCAGCGATGACGGCGCTTGGACCGACGCTTGGCGGATTTTTGATGACCATTGGCGGCTGGCCGGCTGTCTTTTTAGTGAATCTGCCTTTTATTTTGATCAGTTTCTTTCTCGGCCTATTTTTGTTTCCGAAGGAGCAGAAGAAGAAAAAGCTCCGCATAGGCGAAACTGTGCGAACACTCGATTTGCCAGGGATGCTTCTTTTTACCGTCTGCATTGTTCTCCTGCTTTCATTTTTATTATCACTGGGTGATGGCATTCAATATGTTCAGGGTATTCTTTGTCTCCTGAGTGCAGGCGCTTTTATCTGGTGGGAGTATCAGGTGGATGAACCGTTTATTCAAATACGGATGTTCAGGGAGAAGCAGCGGCTGTCACTTGTGTATGTGCAATTTATCATTTTAAATATCTTTTTCTATTGTCTCTTTTTTGGTTTGCCGAGTTATTTTCAGGATGAGTTAGGCTGGCGTGTGGAGATGACGGGTCTTTTTATGCTGTGTATGTCAGGGGTGAGTATTATTGTGTCACCGCTGACTGGAAAGTGGGTGGATCGCGGGGATGAACGCCATCCAGTTTTAGCGAGTGCTGTATTGATGCTGGCTGGAGCGTCTGCCATGACTTTCTTTTTTATTCCTGCGCCATTATGGGGGAAAGGATTGGTTCTAGCTCTGCTTGGGCTCAGTTATGGGATTGGGAATGTTGCGCTCCAAGCTGCGATGCTCAAGGCAAGTCCTCAGCACATGATTGGCACGTCCTCTGGACTTTTTCAAACATGCCGCTACCTTGGTTCTATTCTGTCGTCTGCTGTGCTTGGTATGCTGTTTGGGGATGAAATTGCTGGTGCTCACTTTGCGCAGTTAGGCTGGACATTGATCATCATTTCTCTTATTGGCATTGGTGTCAGTCTTTATTTTTCGAGTATGGTTAGAGGGGGAAAGCCAATAAAAAAAGCGGCGCGATAAGTGGAAGAAGAATCTTCATCACGTTATCGCAAGTCCGCTTAAGAGTTGGACAGGTCTGAGCCCTGATCCTTTGTCTTCCTTCTGAAAATTTTCCCTACAATTGTCTCGTAAAATGTCACGATACGATCAATAGGAGAGTCAAAGAACTTCCATAATTTATTCATGATAAAGACAACCACAATCGATACGACCAAGCTGCCTAAAACATCAAATGGATAATGATGGCCGACCCAGATGCGGGAGAATCCTGTAAGTAATCCAAAGACGAGCAAGATGTTGCCAAGCTTTTTATTACGGGATCGAATGGCAAGTGAAAGAGCCAATGCACCTGTTGTATGGTCACTTGGGAAGGAAGCATCTGCTGAGTGCGGGATGAGTGTGTCGACTTTATGCGCCACAAACGGCCGCTCTTCATAATGAAACAATGTAATGGCAAAGTTGACGATAAGTGCTGCAATGCCTGTTACACCGGAAAAGAAGACATGCTTCTTAAATTTGTGATTCCCTAAAAACCAGCAAATCAATAAGACAAGGGCGTACACAAGCATGGCCTTTTTCGTAATAAAGATCATGGCCTGATCTAAAAACTCAGAATGGTGAGCCATCCCGTGTATGACTTTAAACAATTCGTAATTCAAAACATCACCTATACTTTCGCTTAATGCTAACTATTTTTCAACAAAGCCTGTATGCTCTATTTGGAATATCCTATATTTTAGCATGTTTCCGGCGAAGTTTAAAATAGTACCCTTTTACTCTGAAAGGGAGACCTTTTGTGCTTTTGCTTCCTGAGGTTTTCGTTCGCTCCAATAAAAAACGCCCATACTCAGTAAGACCACAATACCCGCAATGAGGTACACATTTGAAAAGTCTGTGAAACTGACAAGGAGTCCAAAGACAAATGAGCCGGCAGCAATACCTGTATCATACAGGGTGAAGAAAGTAGCCGTCGCATATCCCGTACGATGAGCTGGTGAGTGCTGAATCGCAAGTGTTTGTAAACATGGCACGAGCGAACCGTAGCCAAGTCCAATCACAGCGCCTGATAGAAGAAGCATTGTAGCTGAATGTGTCGCTGTCAGCATCCATAAACCAATGGCAAAAAGGGCAATCGAAGGATAGATCACAACGTGAGCTCCAACCCGGTCAAAAAGTCTGCCTGTAAATGGACGTGATCCAAGCATTGCAGCCGCAAATACAATAAAGAAATAACTGCTTGCACCCATCAAATGAAGTGAATTGGCATAAACTGAAATAAATGAAATAATCGGCGAATAACAGAAGGAAATAATAATGCCGACGGCCGCTGTTTTTAATGCGCCTTTTTCAAACAGGTGAGAAAACGTGAATCGGAAGACAATGCTTCCACCGTTTTCAGGCTCTGGCTGTCTAATCAGCATCGTAAAAGCGGCTCCGATGGTCACGATAATGGAAAAGAGAAGAAATAATGAATGAAATCCTATTTTACCTACTTGATTCAGTGCGATAAACGGACCGATGACAACAGCGAGGTTCATGGACATCACAAAGTATCCGAGTCCTTCCCCGCGTTTATGTTTCGGGATCATATCAGCCGCAATGGCACTGGCAACTGTCGTCAAAATACTAAAAAAGATCCCTTGTACGAAACGCAGCATAAGAAGTGTTTGGAATTGATCAATCAGGATGTATAAATAAGTGAGTAAGGCAAAGGCCGTAGAAGAGAAAATCGCCATCCGTTTTTTGCCGAATTTCTCAATAATGGCTCCAGAAAACGGTCTTGTCACAATAGCAGACAATAAGAAGACCGTCACAAGGAGACCGCCCTGTGATTCTGTTCCATTTAGTTCATCCATTGTATAAATGGGCAGTAATGTCAAAAGGGCATAAAAAGAGGTGAACGTAAATAAATTCACCAGGACAATCATGATAAAGTCTTTTGTCCATATGCGTTCGTTCATGATGTATGTCACTTCCTATTCAGTTGATAATTTGTGTAAAAGTGTATGGAGGAGTTGTTTTTCTTCGTAGGTAAAATCTGAAAGACATTCTTCTTCAAATTGTTCCATCGTGCGTTTGATTTCTTCAAATCGGGCTTTTGCATCATCTGTCATCACGATCAGATTCTCACGTTTGTCTTTGCCTTGTACACGTTTCACCCAGCCGTTTGCTTCTAAACGGGTGACGGTTCTGGTGATGGTCGGTGCTTCGACGTTCAAATATGTCCAGATGTCTTTTTGGGTTTTTGGGCCGAATGTATCCAAACAAAAAAGCACAGTCCACTGGGACATGTACAAGTCATAAGCAGCAAGCGCTTCGTTCGCCTTTTTAGACAGCAGCCGTGCGCCTTGATGTATTTGATGTAAACACTCTCTATTTAACGTATCCATATGCTCACCTTTTTTAAATATTTAGCTAGGTAAATAAATTCACCTTTTCTATTTTACGTGCTGAACTCTTTCTTGTAAAGTGAAAATTTTCGCGCCCCGAAATGATTTTTTGTTTTGCCTTTTCTGATAAATCCCTTGTCCCATCTTCATTTTTAGCATATTCCCTATTCAATGCTAATACACTGTTACAAACCTGACAAAGAGAGTGTTTGAGGTGAGGGATCGTGTTTGGCATTTACTACCTAATGGATGAGAAATTACGACGAACAAGCGCCGCTGAAAATGGATAATCTTCATACGGATCTCATTTCACACTTCTCACATCCATTTTAGGGAGGTCGAGTGGTGTGCACGATTACATCAAAGAGCGAACAATCAAGATAGGAAAGTATATCGTGGAGACAAAGAAAACCGTTCGTGTTATTGCGAAAGAATTTGGAGTCTCTAAAAGTACTGTACACAAGGATCTAACAGAAAGACTGCCAGAAATTAATCCAGATCTGGCTAATGAAGTAAAGGAGATACTGGATTATCATAAATCAATCCGCCACTTGCGAGGAGGAGAAGCCACCAAGTTAAAGTATAAAAAAGAAGAAATTTTAGAAGGCGAACCTGTGAAACAGTAAGCTTAGTTCTTTGTTCATAAACATGATATATATATCTTCCTCATATCGGTAGTTTCTAACCACAAATTTTGTAAAGACTTTTGTAAAGAAATATCTTTTTTTCTGCAAATTATGATAGAATATATAATTAGGGCAGAATGTGGTATTTGCTATGGAAACAGATTTTCAAGGAGGATATATATAGATGTTTGCTAGGGATATTGGAATTGATCTTGGTACTGCCAATGTACTGATTCATGTCAAAGGAAAAGGAATTGTGTTAAATGAACCATCTGTGGTAGCTCTTGACAAAAACAGCGGAAAAGTTTTGGCTGTTGGAGAAGAGGCTAGACGTATGGTTGGACGTACGCCTGGGAATATTGTTGCGATTCGTCCATTAAAAGACGGCGTAATCGCTGATTTTGAAGTAACTGAAGCGATGCTCAAGCATTTTATTAACAAATTAAATGTGAAAGGGCTGTTCTCTAAGCCGCGTATGCTCATCTGCTGCCCGACAAATATTACATCTGTTGAGCAGAAGGCGATCAAAGAAGCTGCTGAAAAAAGCGGTGGTAAGCATGTATTTCTTGAAGAAGAGCCAAAAGTAGCAGCGATTGGTGCTGGTATGGATATTTTTCAGCCAAGTGGAAACATGGTCGTAGATATTGGAGGCGGAACGACAGATATCGCTGTCATCTCAATGGGTGACATTGTAACCGCCTCTTCTATTAAAATGGCTGGAGACAAATTTGATCTGGAAATTCTAAACTACATTAAAAAAGAGTACAAGCTGTTGATCGGTGAGCGCACGGCTGAGGATATTAAGATCCAAGTTGCAACGGTATTCCCAGACGCACGTCACGAAGAGATTTCGATTCGTGGACGAGACATGGTGACAGGATTACCAAGAACGATTACCGTCACAAGCAAAGAAGTAGAAGAAGCATTGCGTGAATCTGTATCTGCGATTGTTCAGGCTGCGAAACAAGTTCTTGAAAGAACACCGCCTGAATTATCAGCTGATATTATCGATCGCGGCGTCATCATTACAGGTGGCGGAGCTCTTCTAAACGGGCTTGATCAATTGCTTGCAGAAGAGCTGAAAGTACCAGTTTTCGTTGCTGAAAATCCAATGGACTGTGTAGCAGTTGGTACTGGCGTGATGCTAGATAATATGGACAAGCTGCCAAAGCGTAAACTCAGCTAATGATTTCCCTCATTCTTTTTAGAAAGAATGGGGGATTTTTATTAAAGAACCCTGCTAATCAGCCGATATATTTCATAGAAGATTGTGTTTAGGTCATGTGAAAGAATTTGAATGAGGTGAGCACGTGTTAAAAGGACTATACACCGCAACATCTGCCATGATCGCTCAAGAGCGGCGGACAGAAATGCTTTCAAATAATATCGCAAATGCGAATACCCCAGGCTATAAAGCGGATGAAGGGGCAATGCGTGCATTTCCAGAAATGCTGCTGAGCCGAATGGAATCAGGACGTTTCCAAACATCCTCAGGCAAAGGCTTTAGCGTTCCACTGCAATCGCCGATTGGTGGAATCAATACTGGGACATATATGCAGGAATTAATCCCTCAATTTACACAGGGAACTTTAAAAACAACAGATCAAACAACAGATGTAGCACTAGTTGAAAATAATGTGCCGATCAATCCGGAGACCAATCAGAAATCAGCGCTATTTTATGCGGTCAACACACCAGAAGGCGTTCGTTATACGAAAAGCAGCTCCATTACATTGAACGCACAAAATCAATTGACGATTAATGGCCGTGCTCTTCTTTCCGTGACGGGTCAGCCGATTACGGTTCAGAGTGAGAATTTCAAAGTGAATGCAGATGGTACTGTGTCTGAAAATGGGCAAAATCTTGGTCAAATCGATGTACGTGTTGCGATGGATACAAGAAACCTAGCGCGTGAAGGAAATGATTTATACCGTACAGCTGATAACCAGCCCCTGCCAAGTGCAGTCAATAACGGTCAAATGTCCTATACGTTAAGCCAAGGCGTATCGGAGCTCTCGAACGTGGATGTGACGAAATCATATACAGATATGACAACGGCCTACCGAGCATTTGAAACAAATCAAAAAGTGGTTCAGGCGTATGATAAAAGCTTAGAAAAAGCAGTGAATGAAATTGGCAGAGTGTACTAATCAAGAAATGAAAAAGAAAGGAGGATTCTCATGCTTAGAACGATGATAAACGCAGCTGTATCGATGAATGAAGTGCAAAAGCAGCTTGACATCATCAGCAACAACATCGCGAACAGTGAAACAACAGGGTACCGCGCGAAAAACACCC
This sequence comes from Bacillus sp. FSL K6-1006, assembly GCF_038593175.1. Lineage (NCBI taxonomy): Bacteria > Bacillati > Bacillota > Bacilli > Caryophanales > Bacillaceae > Bacillus > Bacillus sp. FSL K6-1006. The sequence continues at coordinate 3,342,021 of NZ_CP151970.1, read as the reverse complement.
GTTTCTCAGAGCTGATCAGACAGCAGTTTAATCAGGTAGATGAAAAAAATGAGCAGGTGGCAAACAGTCGTCTGACACCTGCTGGGTTAAGGCTTGGCACGGGGACAATGGTCAATGCGTCCATTAACTCGCTGCAAGGCTCTATTAAAGAAACAGGACGTGATCTTGATGTTGCCTTCGGAGCGCCGTCGCAGTATTTGCAGGTCAATGCCGGCGGTAATATCCGTTATACAAGAGATGGTTCACTTTACTTGCAGCCGGGCAATAATCGTAATCAAGTGCAGCTTGTCACGAGCGAAGGCTATCCGATTCTTGATGAAAACGGAAATGCGATCGTCTTAAATGCAAATTTCCGTGATATTTCAATCGATAAAAATGGACGGCTTACGGCGATTTCAAGAGACAATCAACCCAATCAGCAAGTGAATCTGGGCGTTGTACAAGTCAATAATTCGTCAGCACTTGTCTCTGAAGGAGATAATTTGTTCTCAGTCGATGGAACCTATCAAGGTGCATTAACAGCACTAAATGGAGCAAACCGAGAGGCGATTCAGCTTCAGCAAGGTGCACTGGAAACATCAAATGTGGACATGTCGAAAGAATTAACAGACCTCATGACAACACAGCGTTCCTATCAGATGAATTCAAGAACGATTACGATGGGCGATCAAATGCTGGGATTAATTAATACAATTCGATAATCAGCAGGCTGGTATCAGCCTCTCATGATAAAAAAGGCGGCTCGCTCAAAGTCGCCCTTTTTTTTATAAAAATCTGAGACATCAGCAAGAAGATCCTCAAGATCAATCCAGGCTTCTTTTCGTTCAAGACATGTGACGAGCGTGGCGATCTGCTCATCTGCCTTTGGCGTTTGGCTGTAGAGAAGAGATAAGATTTGAAACTTCATTCTTAATATATCAAACTGGGAAGCAACAGCTTCTTTCAGACCTTTTTGAATATACTTCATCCCTTCATCGGTTAAATTTTCTTTAAAACAGGAACGCACAGTTTCGTATAGGCACGATACATAGGAGTGTGCTGACTTTCGGTATGCTGGAAGACGAAGCGCTTTTTTGAAGTATTCCAGCGCTTCCTTATGACGGTTTTGTCTTGACTGAATAAAGCCAGCATCATAATAAACGATACCGAGCAGCTCTTGATCATCAATCTTTTTCACGTAATCAATAATTTCAATGAAAATATCTTCCGCTTCCTTATATTTTTTTTGGTCGCTATAGTTGAGAGCGAGCACAATTTTACACCGATAGATGCTATGGATATCACCGTGCTTTGCAAAAATATCCATGGCTTTTTGAACATGACGAATCGATAACAACGAGTAACGGTTGTTATAATAAACACCGCTTGTACGGAAATGGAACTCTGCTTCCTCCAGCTCATCGTTAAGTAATGGCAGTCGTTCCTCAGCCTTTTCGAGATAATGAATCGCATCATTTTGATCACTTTTTAAAGATTCATATAATCCGAGAAAGAAATAAAAATAATATTGCAGTTCTTCGTTCATTTCATCTTTGTGGGGCAGCAGTTCATGTTTGAGTTTTTCTAAGTCCTCTGTCTGATTCATCCAGAGCTGGTGACGGAAAAGCATCAGCTGATAATGGAAATAGAGTTCTTGTTTTTTTGATAATTTCCGTTTATATTTTAGCAGTGTTTTTTTGATTTCTTCAGCCTTCGAAAAATGTCGATGCTTTAGCATTGTATACCAGGAATGGAGAAGTTTTTTTACGGATTTATCGCTCATAAAATTCATTTTTACCCTCTTATTCAATCAATGATGTAATATATATTACCATATTTGTGAAAAAACATTGAGTGTAGTGTGGATTATATTTGATGACAATTGGTAATGGTAGATTCTATTTTTTACCATATGCATAAGGCGAATATTGAAAAATGCCAGCATTCATAATATACTTCTATAGGAATCAAATGAAGATCAGCGATATAGAAAAGAAGGAGAGATCAAGATATGCTTGATGCTCAGCAAATTCAAGACATTATTCCACACCGTTATCCATTCTTATTGGTCGACCGTATTTTAGAGGTCGAGGGAGAAAAAAGAGCGGTTGGAATTAAAAATGTCACAGTGAATGAAGAATTTTTTAATGGCCATTTCCCTGGTTACCCAGTCATGCCGGGTGTGCTTATAGTAGAAGCACTCGCACAGGTTTTTGGTGTGATTATGTTAGGCAAGGAAGAAAACAAAGGAAAAATCGGTTTGTTTGCAGGGATTGACGGATGCCGCTTCAAAAGACAGGTCAAGCCTGGAGACCAGCTTCGTTTAGAGGTTGAAGTGACGCGCCTCCGCGGGCCGGTTGCAAAAGGAAAAGCAGTAGCGACGGTAGATGGCGAGGTTGCATGTGAAGCAGAACTGACATTTTCTATTGGTCCTAAAGTATCATGATTTTTCTGGCGGTTCATCAAGCATGAATCGCTTTTTTATTTAGAAACGTTCAGTTAGAACGGATAAGGACTTGCAATTTTGACAAAAAAACGTCATATTAGACAAAAAAAGATGAAGGTGATAAAGGATGCTGAAAGAATTTAGAGAGTTTGCCGTCAAGGGCAATGTCATTGACTTGGCAGTAGGTGTCATCATTGGGGGAGCATTTGGCAAAATTGTCACTTCTCTTGTGAATGATTTAATCATGCCGCTTGTCGGTATTATTATTGGAGGGCATGATTTTAGCGGTTTATCCATTAAAATCGGAGCCGCTCAAATTTTATATGGGAACTTTATTCAAACAGTGGTTGATTTCTTAATTATCTCGTTTTCCATTTTTATCTTTATTCGTTATTTGAATAAGTTAAAACGGAAAAAGGTTGAGGAAGAAGAGGTTGTGGAAACGCCGGATCAAACGGAAGTTTTGCTAACTGAAATTAGAGATTTATTGAAAAATCAAAGCCAGTCTAAAGATGTGCAATAGAAAAAGAGCGGCTGATCCCGCTCTTTTTTATGTGTTTTGTTTAAAAGCATCCAGTAGTTTTTCTCCTGACAGCCCCTCTTTGACGAGGTCTTTTAATACTTCTTCAGTTTCTGTTCTGTAACGATTTGTAATCATTTTACCATCGAGTAACACAGAAATGTTTTCTTCTAAGGCAACGATGTTTTTGACTTGGACAGATAGATGAACAGGGCGGTTGTTTTCTTTAGTGATCGTTACAAGAATCTTCACTTCTGTGTGCTGCTGAAAGAGTACCTCAAACACCTGTCTATGTTTCTTTGGAATGAGTGCCTCGATCATCCAGTGATTTTCACCGTCTTCTTTATTAATGATTAAACCGTCACGAAGGGGAATGCTGGACATTTTATCTTGCTGTGGATCAAGTTCAATTTTTAAATCAATCAGCCTAAAGGTTTTCATATTTATCACCTCACAAGCGTTCATTATTCGTAAGTATTATTATAGCATACAACATCTGTATAAATGAAACCGCTGCCTGCTTAGAACTAGCTGCACATGAGTGAAAGGAGATGTTTTATGGAGTCCTATCAATTGAGAAACATTCATATTGGCGACGACAAGGCAAAGAGTGATATACGTGTTTATTCGTGGGGAGATATTCTTTCATTTTGTGATGTGTATATGGAAGAAGGAGAGTCACTCACGTTTCAATATGTCACCGAGGATCAAATGGACTGTTTTGAGTTTCAGTTGTCGGTTCATGATGGCCGGCTTTGTTTTTATTGGTTTGCGTGGGATGGATCTGATTATATTCACATGCCTTCTAGTAATTGGATTCATTCAGATATTTTTTATCAATTTATGAAAAATAAGTATTTTATCAAACAAAACAAGATGATGTTTTATACGCAAGCGGTAAAAAACAGAAATTAATGAGGATATAGAGAATTTGAAGGCCTATTTTGCTATTTTCCTGTTTTGTCACATACGGCCTTTCTCCGTAGACTAGGGGTAGCTGAAAGGAAAGGAGGCAAGTCCCGAATCAAAAGGTAATGTCTATCATCTGACAGCCCCCCTCTAGCTAAAGCTGATAGATGCTGCCTTGTTCATATGAACACTGCGTAATATAGAACCAATGCTTCTTTGTATAGGTCATGTGTCCCCTTGTGAATCCCCTTTGTGTGTATCCGGTCATATTTGCGTGGCCGGATACCCTTTTATTCACTGTTTAACCGATCAGCTCTTGCAAATAGTGGATACTCATTTCATAATGATGATGGATTTTGTTAACGGTATGTCGGTTGAAAATAAAGACAAAAAGGAGAGAACGATGACAAACATTCAATTAATCGCAACGGATTTAGATGGAACTTTATTGAACAGTGAACACAAAGTGAGTCAGGAAAACGAGCAGGCATTAAAGGAAGCAGCTGCGAATGGAATTGAGGTTGTCGTGTCAACAGGGAGAGCGTATTTTGATGTGAGGTCTATTTTTGACCAGCTTGGTATGAATACATGGGTGATTAGTGCCAATGGAGCTGTGATTCATGATCCAACTGGACAAGTGTACCATTCAGCTGCTTTACAAGAAGAAAAGGCTAAACATATATTGTCATGGCTTGAAGAACGTGATTATTATTATGAAGTCTTTACAAACGAAGCCATTTTCACACCAAATCGCGGAAGAGAGCTTCTTGCGATTGAAATGGACCGTTTAAAAAGTGCAAATCCAGAAACGGATCAAAATGTCTTAAAACAAGCGGCAGAAGTTCAATACAGCCAGTCGGGTTTTTCTTATATTGATACATATAAAGAATTGTTTCGTGAGGATCGAAAGCTTTCATTTTACAATATCTTAGGTTTTTCTTTTTTTCAAGACAGATTGAAAGCCGGATGGGATATGTTTGGTGATGATTCAGATGTAACATTGGTCAGTTCGGCTGATCATAACTTTGAAATTGGTTCAAAGGACGCGTCTAAAGGGCAGGCATTAACAAGGCTAGCAGAAAGACTAGGTATTCCTTTAAGTAGGGCAGCGGCTGTAGGAGACAGTTTAAATGATGAATCAATGCTTCAAGCTGCTGGTGTTGGGGTTGCAATGGGGAATGCGAGACAGGATATAAAAGAAATCGCTGATCACGTGACGTTATCAAATGATGAACACGGAGTCGCGCATATGATCCGGCACCTTTTGAAATAGATGAATCAGATGTCGTGGTATAAATCACATAGGATGAAGCGCATTCTACAAAAGAGGAATTCAGAACCACTTCTATTTACACATGATGTGGAACATCATATAATTTAATTATGAATATAACCCGCTTGTAAGGAAAATAAGGAGAGTAAACGAATGGCGCTGGAATCTTATAAGTCCGAAAATCTGCATTTAATCAAGGAAGCCTTGGACTATACTCAGGTTGGCCTGACGGTGACGGACCCGTCTTTACCTGATAATCCTTTAATATATGTGAACAAGGGCTTTTTAGATATGACAGGCTATCAAGAAACCGAAGTATTGGGGAGGAATTGTCGTTTCCTTCAGGGAGATGAAACTGAGCAAATCGCTCTCAAACAAATTAGAACAGCCATTGAGAACAAAGAGGCTGTCACGGTTCAGCTGAAAAATTATAAAAAATCTGGACAAATGTTTTGGAACGAGTTAAGTGTCGCTCCTCTTTGGATTGACGAAAAGGAAGGAAAACGTCTTTATTTCGTTGGTCTGCAAAAGGATGTCACGAAAGAGAAGGAACAGCAGGAGCTTCTTGAGCAATCAATTGATGAAGTGCTGAATATTTCGGTCCCAATCGTTCCTGTGAAAGATGGTATCTCTGTTTTACCGATCATTGGTACGTTAACAGCGCCTAGATTTGATAAGATCATTTCAACGGTCTCCACCTATATCTCTCAATCCAAGGATGATTATTTTATTGTCGATCTGTCCGGATTATTAGCAGTGGATTCATTTGTGGCAGATGCGATCTTTAAGCTGAACGATTTGATTTTAATGACAGGTACTGAACTCATTGTGACAGGAATTAAACCGAATCTTGCAATGAAAATGGGAGAAATGAGAGAGGACTTCCGTGAATTAAATACGTATATGAATGTGAAATCTGCATTGAAAAAACTGAACATTTAGCGTACGTTATATGAAATGAAAAAGAGGACTTTTCTCAAGATTAATGAAAAGTCCTCTTTTTGCTGTGATTAAGATGATTGAGCGGCGGCACTTAAGGTAAATAAGTCTTCTAGTTCGTTTGTCGATAGCTCTGTAATCCAGCTCTCGCTTTGGATAATTTGATCATTTAATGTTTGTTTTGTTTCGAGCATTTGATCGATTTTTTCCTCGATTGTGCCCGTTGTGATCATCTTATGGACGTGAACAAATCGTTTTTGTCCAATCCGATAAGCTCGGTCTGTCGCTTGGTTTTCCACAGCAGGATTCCACCATCTATCGTAGTGAATGACATGGTTTGCGGCGGTTAGGTTGAGTCCTGTTCCTCCTGCCTTTAAAGAGAGAATTAAGATGTTGAATTCTTTCTTCTGAAAGCGGTCCACCATTTTGTCCCGCTCCTGTTTTGAGAGACTGCCATTTAAAAATTGGACTGGTTCTCCAAACATCTTTTCTGCCAGCTGCTTGATCATGTTGCCCATTTCAATATACTGCGTAAAGATGAGGCAGCTTTCTCCTTGCTCATGTATCACTTTTAACAGCTCTGCGAGTTTATCCATTTTTAACGAACGTTTCAGCAGTTTCACATCTGTTCCGCTCTCTTTTAAATAGAGCGCAGGGTGATCACAAATCTGTTTGAGTCTGCCAAGCATACTTAAAATAATGGCTTTTCGCTGCATCCCTGTTAATGATGCCATGTGTTCAAATGTATCCTTCACGAGCTGTTCATATAAAGACGCCTGCTCAGCGGAGAGCGGAATGAATTCTTTTTCTTCGAGTTTCTCAGGCAGGTTCAGGGCAACCTCTTCATCTTGTTTTGTTCGTCTTAATAAAAATGGTTTGATCAGCTGCTGGAGCTGTTCAATTCTTTTTTCTTCACGGTCTTTTTCAATCGGAAGGACGAACTTTTTATGGAAGCTGGTCAGGCTGCCGAGATATCCTTTGTTGACGAAGTCGAATATGGACCAAAGCTCTGTCAAACGGTTTTCCATTGGTGTCCCGCTGAGGGCAATGTGATGCTGTCCTTTGAGCTGTCTAATCGCTCTCGATTGTTTCGTATGGGCGTTCTTGATGTTTTGGGCTTCGTCTAAGCAAATGGTATTCCACTTTGCTGCCGTTAATTCATCACGATCAGAATGTGAGAGTCCATAAGACGTCAAAACAATATCTGTTGACTCATATGTTTTTGTGAAGTCCTCTCCCTGTGGACGCGATGGGCCATAATGCAGGGCAACCTTCAAATGTGGTGCGAATGTTTCGAGCTCTCGCTGCCAGTTTCCTAAAACAGAGGTCGGCGCAATGATGAGAGAGGGAGCGGCATTTTGCTCCTGCTCCTTCAAATACGTGAAATACGCGATCATTTGAATCGTTTTTCCAAGACCCATATCATCTGCTAAACAAGCCCCAAATCCATGAGATCTTAAAAATAAAAGCCAATTTACGCCATGCTGCTGATACGGACGCAGTTTGCCTTTGAAGGACTCACTCATTTCGTAAGAAGGCAGCTCGTGCGAATCATTTAATTGGTGGACAAGCCCTCTTAATTGCGATGAAAGTTCAAATTGAATATGGGCAAATGCTGAACTGTCTAGTAGTTCTGGAATCGATTCAGAGGAAGCTTCTTGATCTGCCAGTTCGCGTGACAAAATATCAGACATGTGAAGCCCTTCATTTTCGGCACGCTCCATCCACTTTTTCATTTGCTGAATGAAGGTCGGGTCTATTTTGATCCATTGTCCTCGAATGTTGACAAGGCGTCGTTTGCTTTGGACAAGCTCGTTGAACTCATCTTCTGTCAGTTCAATGCCGTTTGTAGCAAAGCGCCAATTAAAGTCCATTAATGCGTCCATTCCGACATGCGATTCGCCTCGCGGTGTAGAAGAAATCCTTGCTTTTAACATCATCGTGCTGTCTTTAACAATTTGCCACCACGATGGGAGCAGAATCTCAATGCCCATATTGACAAGTGTTTCACTTGCTTCAGATAGGAAGAGCCATGCTTCTTCTTCTGACATAAGTGTGGTGCCAGATGTGAAAGAAAGCCAAGGGACAATTTGACTGAATCGTTCCAGCTCTCTTGAAATTTTATCTTGATACGGATGCCAAGACCTTTTCAATGAACGAATGCCTTCAAAAAAGTGAAGGTCACTGTTTTTCTTGTCCCGCAAAAACAATTCGATTTTCCAATCATCTCCGTCAAAATCCGGTTCATTTAAGCGCAAGCCGACAGTGAACGGCGTCTCATCATCTATCCAGCCAATCGTCTCTAAGAAATCCTGCTCATCTAGAAAATGTCCTTGGAAGGTTGAGAGCGCAGGCGATTGTGCGTTCATGAGTTCCCATTTGTGCTGCAAGGCATCATCATACTGAATGTAATCCTGTACAGCAAAGGAGAACCAATCAGCCGTATAACCATCTAATAGGCCTTCTTTATCTTTAAACCGAAGCTCGCCTTTTGTCCACGCCTCATAATCGGGAACGAAATCTTCGTCCTCGATGAATTCGTAAATGGTGGAGGCAGTCTTCATCAGTGGTTCCGTTTCATCCGTTAATGTCACATGACTAAACGTATTAAATGAATTTTTTCCTAGCAATTCAACGGTCATCCAAGGGCTTAACAGAAAGGCAGGAGTGCCAATAAAGCTGACATCTTCTAAAAATGTTCCGTAGAAAGAAGATTCGTGCCATTGGAAAAGCTGCCTCTTCATTTCATTAAGCGGAACAGGGTGTCCGTCCTCTGCTTGCGCTGAAATGGTGAAAGAGAAATCTTCAGTTTGTTCTGCATGAATGACAATTTGTTTATGGCGTGTCATCAATCAATTTTCCTTTCTTCATTTCCTCTTGGAACGCACGCAGCCGTTTTGTTGAATCTTGCAGCTGCTTTACATACCTTTCCCAGATCACGGTTTTTTTCGTTTTATGATAAAGCGTACGCAGTTTCTTCAGCATTTTCACAGACTCTCGATAAGCACTTCGATTCTTTTGATCGAGAAGCAGTGAGATTTCACGGTGGTACGATGGAATGAGGGCTTCCGGCTCCTCTTTTGCAATCTGTTTGATCAAATCCTTCTCCAGTTCACTAATGGAGAAACCAACAAGGCTGTGAATCTCAATCCATTCCGCATAACGCTGCTGTGCATACAAGAGCTGACTGTATTCTGTAAACGCATAGGGCATACAGATTTGTAGGTAGCGTTCATATAAATGATGATCCTTCGTCTGCTTAAAGTATGCATCTAAATAAAAGAAGAAATCACTGACGGCTCCCCGCAGTTCTCTATAGGAAAGGTCGAGCTGGCAATATTCCTCTAATATATAGGTGATTTCATGATACCAGAGCTTGAGGCGCTTCCAGTCCTTTCGGTTTGTGAGATCCTTCAGCCAATTAAGCACATTTGGCAGCATATCCGCATTGAGCAGCTGTAATTGCTGAAAGAGGCTTTCGTCTTCTTTCAGTAAATAATCCATGTGCATCAGGCCGATGGTACGTTCAACCGTTTGTTCTTTCTTCTGTGCGTTCTTGAGTAATTCTGTTTCTTTTTTGACCCATTTCCCTCTATTTAATATGGTGCCCCAAATCTCCATAAAGACCGCTACTCGTTCATGCTGGAAAGGTCCATTGATTTGAAGAAGTGTGCGAACGGCAGTTGGTGTGTTTTCAAGAAACGGATCGAGGGAAAAGGAAAGGGCGTATGTCTTCAAATGATCCACTGAATCGAAAATGGTGTTCATGAGCTGTTCTACATATGGATTCATGGAATAAAAGTCCTTTTCGGCATCAAGCCGGCCGAGGTCGATGAGTTCATGAAGCCTCAGCCATACATCGATCGACGTATGAATCGCATACAAGCTCTTGAATTCAGGTGAAGCAGGTGCGTGTTTTTTTAGGATCGATAAATAGCCGTAATACAAATGCTGCGGTGTTTGCTGATGCTTCGGTGTCCGTTTCAGCCAGAGGTTAAATTCCTCTTGGAAAAAAGTCAGCCAGCTTTGGAGTGATTGTTCGTCTGGGCGCTTCACTTGGAAGTGCTGGCGAATCAGTTCTTTGCTGCGCTGTAATTCATCTTTTTCTGACCAATTTTCTGTAAATCCGGTCACACTCTCTACTTGAGCGTATAGCGAAAAGAAGACAGCAAGAATGTGTTTGCAAAGTCCATCTGCTGGACATGAGCAGCTGCTTCTCACAGGAAACAGCACATGAAGGTGGACCTTTGCTGCCACGACGTCATGTACATAAGCTGACCATTCGGTATCAGACTCTTGCTTGAGCCGATATACGCTGTCCTGTCTATAAGTAATCAATGCTTTTTTGATGAGTTGTTTGTTCTCATCTGTTGCAGGAAGAAGTTCTTTGATCTGTTCGGCAGTTTGTTTGATTTCTTCTTCGTTGATGTTGTGCTGAAGCATTTGATCCGCTCCTAACCAAGTAAAAGATTCCAATTCTTTTATTATAGCTCAATGGGGATTCATAAAAAAGTTTTTCATGAAAATGGTCATAAATTTCAAAAGCTGTCGAATGATGTAATAGAGTATTGCATAAACCAACCTTACAGCATATAATAATGAAATTAGTGGAATCGAAAGGATACAGACATGGATAATAAGGGTTTAAATCAAGAAGAATTTTTAAAGATTTTGATGTACGCTCATGATATTGGTGAAAATTCAAATGATGTCACAACAAAAGAAATGCTTGAAAATCTGATTGCTCATATTCGAAATGGTCTTGTTTCATAAAAGTGACCCCCTGCTAGTGATGGCAGGGGGTTTTTGTATGCTTTTAAGAATGGAATGAAAGCTCCCGGCATACGATGTCATTACAAGCATAAGGAGTATGGGGAGCTGATGGTGTCATGAATATTGCGATTGCAGGCTGTGGGTATGTGGGGCTTGTGACAGGTGTGTGTTTAGCGGAGGCAGGACATGATGTCGCGTGTATTGATATTGACCGCCGAAAGGTCATGCAGCTGAAACAGGGAAATCCCCCAATGTATGAGCCAGGGTTAAAAGAGCTATTGAAACGCAATCTTGAGCAGGGACGAATTCATTTTCACATAAATGGAGCGGAAGTCTACCCGCGGGCAGATGTGTTAATGATTGCAGTCGGCACCCCGCAGCAGGCAGATGGCCAAGCTGATTTACAGTATGTGTTTCAGGCTGCAAAAGAGATGGGGATAAAAGCAAAGTCAGGGGCGATCCTTGTGGTGAAAAGTACGGTGCCTGTTGGAACGGGTGATCAAATCGATCAGTTGATCCATCAAGAATTAGGACGGAAGGAGCCGCTAGCGATTGCATCTAACCCAGAATTTTTACGGGAAGGCTCTGCCATTTCAGATACATTGAGGGCGGACCGGCTTGTGATTGGAGCTGAAACAAAAGTCGTATTAGATCAGCTGGAGGAGATGTATGCTGATTTCCACCTTCCAATGGTCAAAACAGACCGTAAAAGTGCTGAAATGATCAAGTATGCATCAAATGCATTTCTTGCGACAAAAATCAGCTTTATGAATGAGATTGCCTCCATTTGTGAAAAAACAGGGGCTGATGTTGAATGGGTGGCGCAGGGAATGGGGCTTGATCAGCGGATCGGTTCGTCCTTTCTCAGAGCGGGCATTGGCTACGGTGGTTCTTGTTTTCCAAAGGATACAAATGCACTTGTCCAAATTGCAGGGCATGTGTCCCATGATTTTGAGCTGCTAAAGGCTGTCATCAAAGTAAATAATGAGCAGCGGGCAGGTTTTATCCGAAATATTCAGGATCGGCTGGGGGCAGCTCTTGAAGGGAAGCGAATTGCGCTTCTTGGTCTGTCCTTTAAACCGAATACAGACGATATGAGGGAGGCGCCATCTATTCCGATCGCTCATGAGCTCCATCAATTAGGTGCGGAGCTTGTGGCATATGATCCTGTTGCTGCCAGGCATGCAGCTCGCGAGCTGCCGGATCAAGTCTTATTTGCTCAAACGATTGAAGAAGCGATCAAGGATGCTGATGCGGTCTGTCTATTAACAGAGTGGGCGGATATTCAGTCGTTTCCACTTGCTTCCTATAAGAAATGGATGAAGCGGCCGCTTATTTTCGATGGACGAAACTGTCATACACTTGAAGCGGCAGAACAAGCTGGGGTCGAGTATCATTCGATTGGGCGCAGATCAGTTTCTCCAATTTATATGTAAAAGAAAACCGATAACAGTGAATGTTATCGGTTTTTATGAATGCGGCAGAATGAATCCGCCATATAAGAAAGCAGCCACAATCAGAAAAGCAGGGTGCAGCTTGAATTTGGTCATGAAGAAAAAGGAGACCGCGGCAATGGCGAGCGATTGCGTCCAGCCGATGGCTTTCACTGCATCTCCGCCGATTTCCCATGTTAATAAAAGCATCATCATCGCAATGACAGGCTGAACGGATAAGGTCATGCCTTTAACGACGGGAGATTGACGAAAGCGGTCAATCAGCTTGAGCAATAAAATCAGCCCAACAGCAGACGGCAGTACAGTGGCAAGCAGTGCCACGATAAAGCCTGGCCAGCCCATGACGTCATAACCGACATATGCTGCAATCTTCGTAGCGATTGGCCCCGGCAGTGCATTGGCTAAAGCCAGCATATTGGAGAATCCTTCGTTCGTCATCCAATGAAAATGATTGACGATTTCTTCATAATTGAGCGGGATTGATGCAGGACCACCGCCATATCCTAATAGATTGGATAAAAAGAATGCCCAGAATAAAAAGAGAATCAGGATCATGAAGACACTCCTTTCTCTTTATTTGGCCGATTCCACCGATTTTTCAGTTTAAAATGAAAAGCGCCATAAAATAAAAAGATCATCACAATGATTCCTGGATGAATGGACAGCACTTGCAGTCCAATAAAGGCAAGAAGGAATAGAGCGATCCCGAAGATCATGCCGAATCCTTTCAGCGTTTTTTGTCCAAATTCATATGCCATGATGCCTAACAGAACCGCTATGACAGGGGTCACAGCGCCAATCATATTTTGAATGATTTGTGAGGAGCTTAAGACGCTGACAAGCGTGACAAGGGCTACCATGGCGAGACAAGTAGGTAAAATATGAGCAGCTGTGGCAACAATTGCGCCAGATACACCCTTTAATCGATAGCCGAGGTATGCTGACATTTTTGTTGCGATCGGGCCTGGTAAGGCATTGGCGATGGCGAGTGTTTCTCCGAATTCGTCATCGTTGATCCATTGATATTTCACCACCGCTTCATGGCGAATAAGCGGTATGACGGAAGGGCCTCCGCCAAAACCGAGAATCCCGGTTCGCACCATAGCGATAATGAGTTCGATATATGATTGCAAGTGGTTCAACTCCTGTCTACAATTTCATGCCCATGCGGCTTTTGTATCGTTTAATGAGCATTTGGCAGTCCACACTGACGACTCCTTCTAAAGGGTATAGCTTTTTTGTCAGGAAAGTCTCCATTTCCTGTTCATGTTGAAAAATGCCATGCATATGCAGCTTGCTTGGTCCTGTCATGTGATAAAGACTTGTGACAGCCGTTTCCTTTTCAAGCTGAAGGGCAACCGCTTCTAAAAATTTTGGCTCTACCTCTACATTAAAGAAGACAGAGACATGAATGCCAACCTTCGCGGGGTTAATTACAGCGGTGAATCGTTCAATGACCCCTGCTTCAATGAGCTGCTGAATGCGGGCTTGTACGGCTACACGTGACAGACCGACCTGTTTGCCGAGATCTGTATAAGACATGCGCCCGTCCTCGTGTAATAGGGATAGAATTTGTTTATCTCTTTCGTCTAATGTTAGGTTTGGAATGCTATAGTCTTTTGACACCGTATAACCACCTTTCTTCTGTTGATATTCTATCATATTTCATTACGAATAGACTGGATAATTTCTATTTTGCTATCGAAACGAAAACATCACGTGCAAGAAATCATCTTTGTGCATAAAAAAACACCCCGGAATCAACGGGGTGTCTTCATTTATTGATCTGGGCTGCTTTCTGCACTGGCAATTTGCTGTGCAAGATCAGCTCGATCAATGTCTGCTTGGAAGAATTCCTGCGTATTTGGCAGGTGTAAATTCATATGGCGTTTTTGGGAAATGCGGATGGTGACTTGATCAACGGTGTAATCAAATACGTGTCCGCCAACACTTCGATCTTCATCAATAAAATGAAGATGATATCCACTCACCGCAATGCCATGTGCATACTGCGGTGTACGGAAGCCTGCGATCGTGCCTTGAATATCCTCGAAGTCGAAAATAGGCTGAGACTTGACTGCTTCTACCATCGGAACGTAAGGTTTTTCCTGTTTTTCAACCGTACGTGTTTGAACCTTTTTGAAAGATCCATCAATGCGGACCGCATAAAAGATATTCTTACTTGGTAAAATGCGGTCGATTTCTTCTTCCAGCTCTTTGGATGTCATAGGTGCATCAATTCGATGAACGATATCTGTTTCAAAGAATGCTAGAGAGCAGAATGGTGAATAATCTTGATTGGTGACCGGTGTCGCTGTTCCATCCGAGCGCAGCCGGTAGAATGCGCCGTCAAAGCCGATCAGCTCTCCATCTAATTGATTGAATGTACCGATGCCAAAATCACCGTGTTCAGGAATATGTGCGAGGGAGAAATCTCCATCATATACGGCTTCCAGCAGGGAGGTCATTGTCGATACTTGATAGACCTCTTGCTGTTTGTCATGCTGTCTTGTCTCATTCTGTTGATTCATTGGGTGCATCATACCCATAACCGCTCACTCCTTTAATGTAATGTATCGAAGTCTTATCTGACGTTCATTGCATGTTTCTTGCGAAAGACTTCTGGCCATTTTTGACTGGCGAGGTCAGGGTTGTCTTGATAGTCAATCGGAATATCAATAATCACGGGTCCTTCTATGTTTATACCCTTTTGAAGGACGGTTGAAAGCTCCTCAGGTGAGTTGACCCTTAGTCCAGTCGCTCCAAAGCTTTCCGCATATTTCACTAAATCGATCTGCCCGAATTCAACGCAGGATGTACGGTCATATTTCATTTCCTGCTGGAACGCGACCATGTCGTATGTGCTGTCGTTCCAAACAAGGTGAACGAGGTTTGTTTTCTTCCGGACTGCTGTTTCTAGCTCCATTGCGGAGAAGAGAAAACCGCCATCACCTGAGACCGAGATAATCTTTTCATCTGGATTCATGATAGAAGCCGCAATTGCCCATGGTAATGCGACGCCTAATGTTTGCATGCCGTTACTCACCAGGAATGAGTTCGGTTCATAGACGCGGAAGTGACGGGACATCCAAATCGCGTGAGATCCGATATCACACGTGACCTTCGTGTCATCAGGAATCAGACGTCTCAATGTATGAATGACATCCAGTGGGTGAGATCGATGACTTTCTCTTTCTGGTGTCTTTTCGATGTCGCTTAATAGTTCCTGTAATTCAGTGACTAATTCTATGTTCTCTTTGCTTAGAGAAAGGGGAACACTGTCATGCGCGAGATGTTTGACGGTTTCAGAAATATTGCCTATAAGCTCAAGCGCTGGCTCATAAAAATGGTCAATATCTGCCTGCATATCATCAACATGGATGATCTGACGCTGCTGCGGCTGAAGATTCCAATGCTTCGGATCATATTCAATTGGATCAAAGCCAATGGTCAAAAGGACATCTGCATGTTCAATGAGAAGATCACCCGGCTGATTACGGAATAAGCCGATTCTGCCTACATATTGAGACTCGAGCTCTCTTGAGAGAACGCCGGCTCCTTGGTACGTTTCAACAAATGGGATACCAAGTGTTTTTAATAATGCTCTTGTGGCATTTGCAGCAGCTGGACGACTAGCTTTCATTCCCACAATCGCAATAGGTAAGTGTGCATTTTGAATTTTGGCGATAGCCGAACTGATGAGAGCATCTGGTGCAGGACCTATTTCTGGAGAAGGGTGAGCAGACACTGGTGTTTGTGTGGTGTGTTCTGTCACGACATCTTGTGGAAAGCTGATAAATGCTGCTCCAGCCTGCCCTTTTTGTGCCGCGCGAAAAGCATTTGTTAATGCTTCTGGTATATTGTTTACGTCTTGTACTTCAACGCTATATTTTGTGACTGGTTTGAATAATGCCGCATTGTCGAGTGATTGATGTGTTCGTTTCAGACGATCTGCACGAATGACGTTTCCAGCGATTGCGACAACAGGATCACCTTCTGTATTGGCTGTTAATAGACCTGTTGCTAAATTAGATGCACCAGGACCTGATGTGACGAGACAAACACCTGGTTTGCCAGTTAAACGTCCGACAGCAGCTGCCATAAAGGCTGCATTTTGTTCGTGTCTGCATAGGACAAGCTCTGGACCTCTGTCTTTTAATACATCAAATACAGCGTCAATTTTTGCACCTGGAATCGCAAAAACATGGGTCACACCTTGAGCAATCAGCGTATCAACAATCAACTCTGCTCCTCGTCTTGTTAGGGGTTGTGCTTGAGATTTCATTTACCCCGCACTCCTTTCGGCAAGTAAAATTTTTTATGAAAATATATTTTCATGATATGATTTACTATACATTTCATAAAATAAATTTTCCAATATATGTTTAACGTGGTTTTGATATGTTTCACGAATAAGTGTGTGAGGAGTGAAAGGATGGAACTGAGACATTTGCAGTATTTTGTCACAGTAGCGGAGGAGCTGCATTTTGGCAGAGCAGCCGCGCGGTTGAATATGACACAGCCTCCACTTAGTCAGCAAATTAAGCAGTTTGAGGAAGAATTGGGTTTTCCTTTATTTCACCGGTCGAAGCGGGTGGTGGAGCTAACAGCAGCTGGAAAGGTCTTTTTACATGAGGTTCGGGGAGTGCTGCAGCAGCTTGATAAAGCCGTTGATCATGCCCGTCATACAGCAAGAGGAGAGCTGGGGAAAATCATCATAGGTTTTGTTGGAACTGCGACATATGATATTCTGCCGCCCGTTGTACGTGAATTCAGGGAGCTGTATCCCTCTGTCAGTATTGAGCTGCAGCAGCTTTCCGTTCCGCAGCAGCTAGAGGCACTTTTAAATGGTGAGATTGATATCGGTTTTTTACACCCTACATCGCCGCATGAAGAATTAGTCAGTCGTTTGATGAAGCAAAGTGAATGTATTTTTGCGATTCCAAAAAATCATCGATTGGCTAAAAAAGAGACGGTCGCGATTGAAGATATCCGTCATGAACCGATTATTTCTTTATCACAGGAATCATGGCCGTCTCTTTATCAGCACTTTGTCCTGCTATGTGAAAAGTACGGGTTTTCTCCAAATATCGTGCAGGAAGCGGCGGAATATCAAATGATCATTGGCCTTGTCACAGCAGGGATCGGTATTGCAGTGATTCCACAATCAGCCCGGCGTTTATTTAATCTGGATGTTGTATATCGCTCCATTGAGGATGAACAGCTTCTAGCGGAATGGACGATTTCCTATAGGCGTGAAAATCATAATCCTGCTTTATTTCATTTGGTCCACCATATCCTGCATCGCACCGAGCTGGAATAAGAGGTATAGAGAAAGGGGTATGGTATGATGTCGTTACATTAAAAGGAGGCGTACCTGAATTGATTACATTGCTACTGGATCAGCTGTCACGAAAAGAGGCATATAAATTATTATCTGGATCTATCGTTCCAAGACCGATTGCATTTATTACAAGTCTATCTAAAGAAAATGTCGTCAATGCCGCACCATTTAGTTTCTTTAATGTCATCAGCGGACACCCGCCGCTCATTGCGGTTTCTATCGGACGACGTGATGGTCAGATGAAAGATACTGCGCAGCATATCATCGATAAGAAAGAGTTTGTCGTTCATGTGAGTGATGCAGGCATGATAGAAGATATTAATGAAACAGCTGCTACTCTGCCTAGGGAAGAGAGTGAGCTGGATCGCACCGGACTTCATCAAGTAGAGAGTCATGTCATTTCGGTGCCGGGGATCAAGGAAGCACGCATTCGTTTTGAATGTCAGCTGGAAAAACATCTGACCTTTCAAAATGATGAAGGGGAGATCACAGTTGATCATATCATTGGCCGGGTTGTATGTGCACATTTAGATGAGGCTGTTTATGATGCAGAAAAAGGCTATGTTTCTACTAATGAACTGAAACCAGTCGCTCGCCTAGCAGGTAATGATTATGCCCATTTAGGCACGTCATTTGTGCTGAAAAGACCACAGTAATAGAAAAATACCCCCGAGGGATATCGGGGGTTTTCTGTTTATTTCTTCTGTTCTAGTTTGAGTGGAGCTGCGATGTTCTTTTGTACTTTTTTCCCTTTTAATACGTCGTTTGCAGCACCGACTGCCAGTTGACCGATCAGCTCTGGCTGCTGCGCAACCGTTGCAGAGAGCTTTCCTGCTTTGATCGAGCTGAGTGCATCTTCGTTGCCGTCAAAGCCAACGACAAGAATGTCTTTCCCAGAGCTTTGAATCGCTTCTAGTGCGCCGAGAGCCATTTCATCATTGTGGGCAAAAACGGCTTTGATGTCAGGGTTTCCTTGAAGAAGGTTTTCCATGACATTCAGTCCTTTTGTCCGGTCGAAGTCAGCAGCTTGTTTTGCTGTCACTTTTAGATCTTTATCCGCTATTTGATGGAATCCTTTTCCACGCTCACGTGTAGCGGAAGCGCCTGGTACGCCTTCTAATTCAGCGACTTTTGCTCCTTTGCCAACCTTGTCAATGATAAATTTAGCTGCCATTTCTCCGCCTTTGACGTTATCTGAGGCGACAAGTGCTTCTACCTTTCCACTTTCGGCTGAGCGGTCTAATGTGATGACAGGTATATCTGAAGCGTTTGCTGATTCGACAGCGGTTGATATGGCAGATGAATCCGCTGGGTTGATGAGCAATGCGTCGACACCTTGCTGAATTAAATCTTCTACATCACTTGTTTGTTTAGCTGAATCATTTTGTGCATCTGCAATCACGACTTCAATGCCAAGCTTTTTTGCTTCTTTTGTCACACCGTTTTTCAGAGAAACGAAGAATGGGTTATTTAATGTCGAGATCGACAGACCGATTTTGATGTCTTTTTTCTTGCCATCCTTAGATGACTTGGCCCACTCCGGCGGTTCAAGCGAGCAGGCAGAAAGCAGAAACAAAGAGAGAGTCAGGATGAGAATAAGATATTTTTTCATAGCAGCTGCCTCCTTAAGCAGATTTCTTTCTGTCTAGCAGGACTGCAATCAAGATGACAATCCCTTTCACAACAGATTGATAGAATGATGAAACACCAAGTAAGTTCATACCATTGTTCAGGACACCGATAATGAGCACCCCGATGAGTGTGCCGACAATTCGTCCTCTTCCGCCGGACAGGCTTGTCCCGCCAAGTACGACGGCAGCAATGGCATCAAGCTCATAGGACGTACCAGCTGTTGGCTGCGCTGAATTTAGACGAGATGTTAAGATCGCACCTGCTAAGGCAGACATGAAGCCTGCTAATGAATAGATCATAATTTTCACGCGCGGTACTTTGATTCCTGAGATGAGAGCCGCTTTTTCATTCCCGCCGATGGCATATGTTCTTCTGCCGAAAGGTGTTTTATGAAGCAGTACCCAAAGTACGATAAAGGTGAGAAGCATCGTGATCGCTGGAACAGGAATGCCTAAGAAATATCCGCGGCCGAATAACTGAAAGGCATAGTTAGAGCCAAGCCCAGTAATTGGGTTTCCGTCTGTATAAACGAGTGTCAAACCTCTGAAAATCGTCATCGTGGCAAGCGTTGCGATAAAAGGAGCCATTTTTCCTTTTGTAATTAAAAGACCGTTGATCATCCCAAGAACGGCACCGATGATACAGCCGACGATAATGGCTAAAATCGGGTCCATGCCAGAAACGATAAAGCCGGCAGTCAGGGCACTGGACAGTGCAAGAATGGCACCGACAGATAAATCAATGCCTCCAGTTAAAATAACAAACGTCATCCCAAAGGCAATGAGGGCATTAATGGAGATTTGTCTCAGTAAGTTTAAGATGTTTAATGGCTCTAAAAAGGCCGGGTTTAAAATAGAAACAATGGCGACAAGGATGATGAGTCCTAAGAATGGCCCAAGCTTTTGCATGATGTGATCAAATCGTCCATTTGAAGTAAGTGGTTTCATGTTACTTCCCTCCTGTAGCTAGTGTCATAATTCGTTCCTGCGTTGCTTCTGTTTTGTCTAATTCTCCGCTGATGGTTCCTTCATGAATGACGAGCACTCGATCGCTCATCCCGAGTATCTCTGGGAGTTCAGAGGAGACCATTAAAATGGCAACGCCTCGATCGGTCAATTCATTCATTAACTGATAGATTTCTCGTTTCGCTCCGACGTCGACACCTCGTGTCGGTTCATCTAAAATCAACACCTTCGGCTGTATGCCGATCCATTTGGCAATGACGACTTTTTGCTGATTTCCACCAGACAGGCTTCGGGCAGAGATGTCAGAGGAAGCCGTTTTAATCGTTAGTCTTTTAATGAGCAGGTCGACAAAATCCTGTTCAGTTTTCTTATCAATCAGTCCCTTTGGAGAGAAGCTTTTTAAGTTTGGCAGACCGATGTTTTCTCGGATGGATGCATCAAGCATCAATCCTTCATCCTTGCGATCCTCTGTGATAAAGCCGATGCCGAGCTTGACGGCATCACTTGGTTTTTTAATAACAGCCTTTTTCCCATGAACCCAGATTTCTCCTTGGTCAAGAGGATCAAGACCAAACAGCGACCGCATCATTTCGGTCCGGCCAGCACCCATTAAGCCTGCAACACCAACGATTTCTCCAGCTTTAACTGAGAAGCTGATATCGTGAAATTGTCCTTTTCTCGTTGCTTGTTTCACCTCAAGGATAATGTCTCCTGTAAAAGGCGTTCGCTCGGGATATCGATCTGTCAATTCACGGCCGACCATTTTCTTGACGACTTCATGGAAATTCGTTTCAGGTATGGCTTTCGTATCGACCGTTTTCCCATCACGCATGATCGTAATCCGGTCACAGATTGCAAAGATTTCCTCCATACGGTGAGAAATATAGACAATGGAAACGCCTTCTTTTTTGAGAGATTCAATGATCTGGAAGAGCTTTTCGATTTCACGTTCCGTTAGAGCTGCTGTCGGCTCATCCATGATGATGACCTTTGCATCGGTCATTAATGCTTTTGCAATCTCAATCATCTGTTTTTGTCCAACAGAACAGCTGCCTGCCTCTTGTTCAAGTGAGAGATTCACAGACAAACGGTCCAGCTGCGTTTGGGCGAGGGTCTTCATTTTCTTAGTATCTAGCAGTCCGAGTTTCGTATAGATTTCTTTCCCGATGAATAGGTTCTCCAAGACGGTCATATCCGGCCATATGTTGAGCTCCTGATGAATGAAGGCGATGCCGTGCTGTTCCGCTTCCTTCGGATTTTTGAAAACGGTTTCTTTTCCGTCGATTTGTATCGTTCCTTGATCTAAAGAATAAAGACCTGTAAGCAGATTCATTAAAGTTGATTTTCCCGCACCATTTTCACCCATGAGTGCGTGGACTTCACCTGTGACGAGGTCAAAGGAGACCCCGGAGAGAACGGTGTTTTTTCCAAAAGCCTTATGGATGTTATGCATCTCTATGTTCATATCTGGCTCCTCCTTTTAAAAGATGACACCGGCATGAAGAATGCAGTTTGCGTATGGGGTGGCTTCACCCGTTCGAATGACTGCTTTTGCCTGTTTGGTCATGTCTTTGAACGTCTCGTGGTCTACTTCATGTAACGGTTTTGAGAGCGCTTTCTTAAGAAATAAATGATCTCGTTCATTGGCTTCTTTGATTTCACTAGCTACAGTGATGTTTTCAACGGCCATTTCCTGAAGAAGGAGGGAGGTGACCTCCTGAAAGGATGGTGTGCCGATTGATAATGCCAGGTCGATTTTGACTGGACCTTCTGGGATAGGGAGACCACAATCTGCGATGACGATTGTATCTGTGTGGCCAAGGTCAGCAAGCACCTTGGCGATATGGCTGTTTAGGATGCCGTTTTTTTTCATTTCTTTTTCTCCAATTCTTCTCTTGTTGGCATGCCGCCTTGTGCGCCAAACTTTGTGACGGACATTGATGCTGCAAGATTGGCAAAGGCAAGTGCGTCATAGAGGGATTTGCCTTCTGTTAGAGCGACAGCCAAGGCTCCGTTAAAGGTATCGCCAGCTCCTGTTGTATCGACTGCTTCGACAGGAACGCCTGGAACCAACACGTCTTTCGTTCCATCAAAATATCGAACCCCATTTTTTCCTTCTGTGATCAATAATTTGTTAGGGTATTGACGCAAGGCCTCACTGGTTGGCAGACCATCAAACATTAGAACAGCTTCATGTTCATTCGGTGTAATGTAAGCAGCCTGCTCTAAAACCTGCTGCGATACTTTGCGGGCTGGTGCAGGGTTTAAAATGACAGGGATTTCTTTTTCACTGCAAATGGCGCAGACCGCTTCGACCGTTTCTTCAGGTATTTCCTGCTGGATGAGAACCATCCCGATATTATCAATTGTAGAAAAGGCCTCTCTTACATAGTCAGGAGTGACCTCATTATTTGCCCCTTTGACCACAACAATGCTGTTATCACCTTCTGCTAAAATGATATGAGCTGTGCCGCTCTCCATTTCAGTAACCGGTTTCATATATGAGGTGCGGACACCTTGTGTTTCTAAATTGCTGAGAATATCCTGACCATAAGCGTCATCACCAACTCGGCCGACCATGTATACATCTGCACCGAGTCTGGCGCTTGCGACTGCCTGATTGGCACCTTTTCCGCCGGGGACGGTTTTAAACGATTCACCTAAAACCGTTTCACCGGCATTTGGCCGTTTATCTGATGTGACGACTAAATCCATTGAACAGCTTCCTACTACAACAATATGACTCATTGTGAATCCACCTTTCTTGTGGTCTCTCGTTCAATAAAAGAGACGGGCATTTGAATAACTGGTTGATCTATCGGCTGTTTCTGAATCGCTTTGATTAACAGCTGTGCCGCTTCTTTTCCCATCTCATAGGCGGGCTGCCTAATGGTCGATAAGGAAGGGAAGAGCAGCTCACTTTGCGGAATATCATCAAATCCAATGATTTGAACGTCTCCTGGAATGGCTTTTCCGATCCGAAGCGCTTCATGGATGACCGCTGTTGCGACGATATCATTGCTGGCAATGATCCCATCTGTTTCAGGGTACAGCTGGAAAAGGGCCTTGGCGCTTTTTCGGGCTTCTTGAAAGGAAAATGAAGCATTTGACATCACATGAAAGTCGACGCCTGTTTCCGTGAGAACATCGAGTGCGCCTTTGAATCGCTGCCGCGCTGTTTGCAGATGGGCAGGTCCTTTTAACAGTGTGATCTGCCGGCTGCCGCGTCTGATTAATTCCATTGCCGCCATTTTCCCGCCAGCTGCAGCATCTGCAAAAACAGAAGGTGCATGTGGGACCGTTCGATCTAAAAACACAACAGGTAGATCATCATCATTGTATATATCTGATTCAGGTTCATTTGTGACCGCAATGACACCGACTACTTGATTTTGTTTAAAGGTTTGTAAGTAAGCCATTTCCTTCGCTCGATCTTCATCACTGTTCCCGAATAATAACCGAAAACCGTGCGCATGAATCTCATCCTCAACGCCTCTAGCAAGCTGAGGAAAGAAGGGATTTGTGATATCAGGCAAGATTAAGCCGATTAAGCGTGATTCTCTTTTAAAAAGGGATCTAGCCACTTCATTGGGAAAGTAGTTCAACTCCTGCATCGCTTGTGTCACGCGGATTTTCGTATCTGAATGAACATATCCAGTATCATTGAGCACGCGTGAAACAGTGGCAACAGACACTTGTGCAGCTTTTGCAACATCTTTAATTGTAGCCAATGGAGAGCCTCCCTTCATGAATGTGTAACCGTTTACACACATAGATTATCACGAAAGCATCGAAATGACAATCTAAAAAAATAAAAAAAGAAAAGAAAGATGGCTTCTTCCTTTTCTTAACTAATGATACCTGTTTGTGTAATGTTCACTTTCACTTTTGGAATGATTTTCACCTTCGGATAATCGGTGACCCAGTTCATTTTCATATATTCATCATAGTGTCTGACCCGATATTTTCTGCCAAGGCTGAGGACGTCAGAATTCGCCTCTTGCAGGGCTGCAATGACTTTTTCGGCATCTTTTGTAAAAATAGCTGACAGCCTTTTATTTAACATTTCGATTTTCTTGTCTGTATCTAAATTGTCTTTCGGATATTCAACAACAGAGGTGGTGAATTCATAGTCAAGAGAGAAGGTTACGTTTCGATGATCAGGATTGACGATTTTTATGTCTCTCTTTGAATCCGTTACTTGAATGGTGATGTAATTGTTCTCCTTTGATTTCATATCACTTCTTACTTTTTTCGTGAAGTTTGCATAACTGCCCATTTTTCCATCCATAATGGTGAGCAGAATGGCATCCTGTGCATACAGTTCACCTTTCTTTTTCTCATTATCAAATAAGGCAACCCCTCTCACACTCGTTAACTTTTTTGACTTATCGTAGTAGAGTAACGGCAGTGTGAAATCCTCGCCGGTTTGCAGCATTTTGGACCGGATATTTTGAATGTTCTTAGGTGCAACTTGTGAGGAGCGTGATGCGGAAGTGATCAGGTTGTTTAAATAGTCGCTCACAATGAGTTTTTCCTTGAGCAGAGAATTGATTAAGTCCACACAGCTCCCCCCTTGCACCACTGCCAAGTTTGCGAGCAAAGGGCTTTTGGGATCGCGATAAAACATATCTAAGTAAGGAAGCAGCCGGTTTTGGGCAAATTCATCACCGATCAGCAGCACCCTCATTTTCGACATATCAATTTTTTGGTCTACACTCCGGCTAAAGTTGCTTCTTGCTTTTCTTAAAGTAGGCGCATCGGTTGTGAGAACAGTGGTTAAATAGCTGCCAGAATTCCCTTGCTGCATACTTTGAGACTGCTGCACCTTTCGATAGGTAATCGAATATCTCGCATTGTCATCCTCTCCTTGATCAACAGCTGAAGTTAATACGAGAGAGATGTCTTTTAATAGGTTTTGATCCCAGCAGCCAGGCATGAAAATGAGGGAAACACACATAAGCAGTGTCAACATGTACCTATGATTCATGTGATTTCACCTTCTTTTTGCGGTGTTTGATCAAGATGATAATGGCCATCATGATCGGAAGTGTGTAAATAAATGAATATTGTGCAACGGTGGTAAAGTCATTGAAGCGCTGAATTCTAAAGTTATCAGTTGAAAGAAAACAGCTTGCAGCGTAAATCAAAATGGCAAAATAGTAGACATATTTTTTGTGATTTTTTTTCTTCAGCATACTGGACACACCATTTGCACAAAAGTACAGATAATTACTCAGTGTGGCTAAAATGACAAAGACCCAAAAGCTCAGAAAAATTAAATCCGTGCGTTCAATGACACCGAATGTAATGGTTTTTAATAGATACAAAACAGGATTCGGGATCACATCAAGCTCAGCCGGGCTGAAAAACATAAAACAAATCAATGTAATAAATAGGTAGTAAAGTGTCGTGCATATATTTGAAATGGTCATCACTTTATATCGTTCCTTAATGGTGCCCTTCATCAGTGGAGAGATGATCAAAATCATCTCAAATCCATTCATTGACAGCACTACGTCCTTCAATCCAAGCTGAAATTGAGAGATACCCGTTTGGAAAACAGGCAGGAGGTAATCAATATTGGTTCCTTTCAATGCATAGAACATCAATAGAGAGAGCATGAGCAAAAAGGGAGTTAAGATAAAGTTAAACCTGACAATGGCTGTAATTTGCTCCTTTGCGATATAGATAATGCATATCATCAGTAATAGGTTAATCACCCAGTTTGGTGTGAGCGGGAGCACCCATATGCCAAGAATCCTTGTGAATATAGAAAGGACAACGATGCAAACCGAGGCAAAGTATACCGTATAGAGCACGACCAAGGCGTGTCCAATCCATTTTCCAAAGACCTCAATCAGTGCTTGGAAGAATGACGTTTCTGGATACTTGTAGATAATATAAAGAAAAATGGTATTGATGATTTGGATGAAAAAACAAGCTAAAATAATCGCTATCCAGCCATCGTGCCCCATGTCTTTCATCAGCAAATGGGGGAGCGCTAAAATACCAACACCAATTTGAGACTGGATGATAAAAAAAACAGCTTGAGGTGGAGATATTTTATTTTTCATTTTTCTTTGTCCACCCTCTCAGTTGTTCAATTTGTTTTTTCTTTTGCGGATTTAAATAAACAGGTCGATTTTTGTACATCCACATTGGGAGTCGAATCACAGTATCTTTTAAGTCCTGCCAGTTAAATGGAGCAACAGGTGATAAATATGGCACCCCTAGTGATTCTAATCGGCATAAATTCATGAGAATAATGGCCAGTCCAAATGAAATGCCAATAAATCCAAACATCGATGCCATAAACATGAGCGGGAAACGAAGCATCCTGATGGTGGACGTCATTTCAAACGACGGAAGTACAAATGAAGCCACAGCCGTCACAGCGACTACAATGACTAGGACATTCGAGATAAGTCCTGCTTGTACAACCGCATCCCCAATAACCAAACCACCTACGATCCCAATGGTTTGCCCGATTGGTTTAGGCAGACGCACCCCAGCTTCACGTATAAGTTCAATCGTGATCTCCATCAGCATGGCCTCTATCAATGGAGGAAAGGGAATTCCGATAATAGAGTTCTTCATCGTAATGGCTAGTTCATCTGGGACAACCTCATAATGAAACGCAATAACAGCAATATAAAAAGATGGCAATATGACTGCAATGATGCAGGCAAGATAACGAAGAATACGAATAAACGTAGCAGGAATCCAGCGGCTGTTATAATCATCTGGCGACTGAAAAAAACTAAAGAACGTGATAGGCAGAATGATGGCCATTGGACTGCCATCCATGAGTACGACGATCCTGCCTTCAAGGATCGCAGATCTCACCTTATCCGGACGTTCTGTATCAATCAGCTGCGGGAAAATAGAAAATGAATCATCCTCAATTGCCTCAACGATAGAGCCAGGACTTATCAGTGTGTCTACTTTAATAGAAGAAATCCGTCTGTTGACCTCTTCAACCTTTTCTTGATTGGCAATATCAGATATATAAACCGTCGCAAGCTTTGTTTCTGATTTTGTACCGACCTTATGATATTGAATGGCGAGCTTCCGATCATTTAAATGCGAACGCAGTAAGTAGATATTGGTATCAAGACTTTCAACAAATCCATCATGTGCGCCTGCGATAATACTTTCAGAAGAAGGTTCAGAAATAGAACGCAGCGGAGGCTGTCCGACAGCAAATAGCTTGATTTGCGAGGAGTTTTCATCAAGAAAGGCAATACTTCCTGCAATAATACTATCTGTAATGAGCGTCAAGTCGCCTGTTTCAAGTGTGCTAAGAGATTTTATATAATCCTGCTTTCCGGGAGAGCCTAACAAGTTGCCGATAATGAAATCATTTAGTTTTCCTTCATCTATTCTTGTTTTAATAAAAAACAGTGCAGATTTTGTTTCATTCACCATTAACTCTCGGTATTCAAAATCGCCGCTTTGCTGAAATGTTTTTTTTAGGATACGGATTTTTTCCTCGAAGCTGCCTGATAAAAAATGCAGGCGTGTCTGCTCATTGGTGTTTGGCATCTTTAGCCTCCTCTCACAGATTTTTTACCCATAGTGTAAGCGGAGAAGCGAATTTTATTCGTCTCCTTTGGGGAAAGCCTGACATAAGCTGACAACTTTCAACTAAATTCACATTAAAAATGTTAAGAAATGATGAATCTTGATAAAAACAAATGAATAATGTTTCATTGTTTAGGTCATAAGATGCGAATCTCGTAAAGAGAAGGTACACCAAAATGATCAAATATTTACATCTTATCCCAATTTTTCGTGACCTAAAAATAAGCAGATGACTTGATTTTTTTAGAGGTGACCTTTGTCATAGGTCAACACACAGCGATCTGACCAATGAGAATGACTTTCTAACCTGTTCATTCAAAAATATAAAACATTCCAAAACACGCACTATTCATTTAAAGCGCTGATATGACTGTTGTTATAGAGAAGAGCGGGCTTTAAAACATTGATTCAAAATACATCTTAATAATTGTCAAAAAATTTAGGGAGAAAAGGACAAAAGATTTTCGGATCATTGATGGTAACGCTTTCTCATGAATTCAGCGGAAATTCAGACTGATTTTTGTCCGCCTTTTGGCCTTTTCATTTAAAGGATGGGTAGGCAAAAAAGCCTTCTGATTAGAGGAATTTGGCATACGAGGAAGTGAAAGATTATGTTACATAATACCGATTGTGATTTTATGCTGAACAGATATACTGTTGATTGAATTTACATATCACACTCATAAAAAAAGGAGATGTAGATAGCGATGTGGTTAATCGTTATAGCCTGTGTCATCATGTTAGGGATTGGCTTTATTGAAAAGAAGCGTCATCAAAAAAATATCGATGCCCTGCCGGTGCGCGTCAATATTAATGGTATTCGCGGAAAGTCTACCGTCACAAGATTGACAACCGGTATCTTAATGGAGGCAGGTTATAAAACTGTCGGTAAAACAACGGGAACGGATGCAAGAATGATTTATTGGGATACGCCAGAGGAGAAACCGATTAAAAGGAAACCGCAAGGACCGAATATCGGAGAGCAGAAAGAAGTTATGAGAGAAACAGTTGAAAGAGGAGCAAATGCTATCGTCAGTGAATGTATGGCGGTAAATCCAGATTACCAAATTATCTTTCAGGAAGAGCTGCTTCAAGCAAACATTGGCGTGATCGTAAACGTTCTTGAAGACCATATGGACGTCATGGGGCCGACACTTGATGAAATAGCAGAAGCCTTTACAGCGACAATTCCTTACAATGGACACTTGGTTATTACGGATAGTGAATATACGGATTTCTTTAAAGAGATTGCGAAAAAACGCAACACAGAAGTCATTGTTGCAGATAATTCCAAGATTTCCGATGAGTTTTTAAGGAAATTTGAGTACATGGTTTTCCCAGATAATGCTTCACTGGCACTTGGTGTTGCCCAAGCATTAGGGATTGATGAAGATACGGCATTCAGAGGAATGTTAAATGCGCCGCCTGATCCAGGAGCGATGAGAATTCTTCCATTAATGGACGCGAAAACGCCTGGACACTTTGTAAATGGATTTGCGGCAAATGACGCAGCATCTACATTGAACATTTGGAAGCGTGTGAAAGAAATTGGATATCCAACAGATGAACCGATTATTATTATGAACTGCCGTGCGGATCGGGTAGATAGAACGATCCAGTTTGCGGAGGATGTACTTCCATATATTGAAGCAAGTGATCTTGTCTTAATTGGTGAAACAACAGATCCAATTGTGAAGGCATATGAGGAAGGGAAAATTCCGGCTGACCACTTACACAACCTTGAATATCAATCTACAGAAGAAATTATGAATATGCTTGAGAAAAAGCTTCATAATCGAGTGGTTTATGGAGTCGGCAATATCCATGGTGCCGCTGAACCGTTAATCGAAAAAATTCAAGAATACAAAATTAAGCAGCTTGTCAGCTAGGAGGAAATATAGAAAATGTTCGGATCAGATCTTTATATCTCGTTAATTTTAGGTGTTCTACTTAGTTTAATCTTTGCAGAAAAAACAGGAATCGTACCAGCTGGACTTGTTGTTCCGGGTTATCTGGCGCTTGTATTTAACCAGCCAGTCTTCATTTTAGTCGTCTTATCTGTCAGCTTGCTTACGTATGTCATCGTTCGCTTTGGTCTATCAAAATTTATGATTTTATACGGACGCAGAAAGTTTGCTGCGATGCTGATTACAGGGATTGCTTTGAAACTGATATTTGATTTCTTCTATCCAGTGGTCCCATTTGAAATAGCAGAATTCCGCGGAATTGGAATCATCGTTCCTGGATTGATTGCGAATACGATTCAAAAGCAAGGTCTTACAATTACCCTTGGAAGCACGTTACTTCTAAGTGGTGCAACATTTGCCATCATGTATGTTTACTATCTATTTTAAGATAAGGTGTGTCCAATGATGAATAAAAAATTGAGCTTTCAGGAAAAGCTGCTGAAAATCACAAAGAATCAAAAGAAAAAGACGAATAAACATGTACTGATTGCTTTACCGATCGTTATTGCTTGTACATTTCTATTTACGTTTATCGGGCAAGCACAAGTGCCAACTGTACAAAAGAATCCAGAAAACATCCTGACCGCTTCGTTTGTCGGTGACATTATGTTTGGAAGAAACGTAGAGAAAGTAACAGACCGTTATGGAAAAGAGCATCTCTTTCGTTATGCCAAGCCATATTTTGATGTGTCAGATTATGTGACAGGCAACTTTGAGCATCCAGTCGCTTCAGATAAGGAGCAGGCAGCCCAAAAGAATATTCATTTAAAAACAGATGAAGATTCTGTCCAAGCGTTGAAGGATTTAAATTTCTCTGTCTTAAACTTTGCGAATAACCATGCGGCAGACTATGGTGAAAAAGGGCTGAACAACACGATCAATGCCTTTGAACAAAATGGTATGGATTATACAGGTGCAGGCCGTAACCTCCAAGATGCGAAGCAGAACATTTCGTACAAAGAAGTAAATGGTGTCAAAATTGCTACACTTGGTTTTACAGATGTGTATGGGAAAGATTTCAAAGCAACGAATCGCCAGGCGGGTATTCTGCCAGCCGATCCATCTATCTTTATTCCGATGATTTCGCAGGCTGCTGAAAAGGCAGATCTCGTCGTTGTTCATGCTCACTGGGGACAGGAGTACAACAATGAAGTAAACGACAGACAAAGAGAATTGGCAAGAGCGATGTCTAAGGCCGGAGCTGATATCATTATCGGTGCTCATCCGCACGTCCTTGAACCAATGGAAGTCTATAACGGAACAGCGATTTTCTATAGCCTAGGCAACTTTATTTTTGATCAAGGCTGGTCAAGAACACGTGATTCTGCACTTGTTCAGTATCATCTGAATGAAGATGGAAAAGCGACATTTGAAGTTGTCCCAATGTACATCAAAGAAGCAACACCTGCTCCAGTAAAAGCAGGATCTCTAGAATCAAAAGCCATTATCCGTATGCTGACCAATGGAACGAATGCGGATTGGAAAGAAAAAGACGGACACATTTTCTTTGAAGTAGATCACGCTGATAAAGTTAAAAACTTAAAAGAAAACGGAGGGAAAGAGAAGAAATGAAATTCCTAAAAGCAAGCTGGCCGTTTGTTGCGTTAATTTTAGTCTTTGTCTTTATGTCTGCTTTTAAATTTAGTGACAGTCTGACAGATCACGAAAAACAAAAGATTTCGGTTGAAATGCAGAAAATTGAACAGCAAAAGCAGTCAAAAGCGGAAGCAGGTAAATAACCTAAAAAGGATAAAGGGCACGCACATCGCGTGCTCTTTTTTTGTCGAAATACGGTGTAAAATGAAAGGTGTCATGTCGAAACTATAGAAGAAAGGAGGGAAAGGATCATGAAATGGAAAGGAATGTTAATTGGAGGGTGTGCGCTTGTAGGGCTGATGTTCATGTCTCAAACAGCGGTTTCTGCTCAAACACCATCTCTTTTGGAGCAAGCGGAAAAGCTGATTGGAACACCTTATCATAAAGGAGGAACCGATCCAAAAACTGGCTTTGATGCATCTGGGTTTATTCAATATGTGTACAAGACATCCGAAACATTTGATTTGC
Organism: Bacillus sp. FSL K6-1006; assembly: GCF_038593175.1. Taxonomy (NCBI): domain Bacteria; kingdom Bacillati; phylum Bacillota; class Bacilli; order Caryophanales; family Bacillaceae; genus Bacillus; species Bacillus sp. FSL K6-1006. Next base: position 3,310,169 of record NZ_CP151970.1, on the reverse strand, counting down.
CGCGGAAGGTCATCGACCAATATCAGATTGGAAAAAAGGTATCATGGGATAAAGCGCAGCCCGGTGACCTTGTGTATTTCCGAAGCCTTGAAGAAACAAAGGATATCCCAACACATGTGGCGTTGTACGCTGGGAACAATCAGGTTATCCACATCACGCTTAGTCAAGGTGTGGTGAAAACAGATGTCAGCAAAAGCAAATATTGGACTGATCGATTCTATGCGGTCAAACGACTGCCTGGCACACAGGAAATTTCTGATGACCCTCTTGTGAAAGATGCGATGACCTATTTGGGAATTCCTTATGTGTTTGGAGGAGCAGATCCAAAGACTGGTTTCGACTGCTCAGGATTTTTACAGTATTTATTTGAAAAATCACTTGGAATCTATTTACCTCGAAGTGCTGAACAGCAATGGATCGTTGGAGAAAAAGTGGCATTAGACGATATCCGCCCTGGGGATTTTGTTTTTTTTAGCAACACATATAAGCCCGGAATTTCTCATGTAGGTATGTATATTGGAGGCGACCGCTTTATTCATGCGAGCCGTTCTGAAAGTGTGACAATTTCCTATTTGTCTGAATCGTATTGGCGCGAAAAATGGACAGGTGTGAAACGATTAACAGATCTGGAGCTTGCGAAAGAGGACCCTATCGTATCAAAAGCCGCTACGTATATTGGTGAAGTCCCTTATGTCAAAGGCGGTACGAACCCAAAGGAAGGATTTGATACAGCAGGGTTCACGCAGTACGTGTATCAAGAAGTGCTTGGCATTGAGCTGCCCCGCTATGCATCAGGTCAAGTTAAAGCAGGTACACCTGTGAAACGTTCTGAGCTTCAGCCGGGAGATCTTGTCTTCTTCAGCGGAACATCATTGATGCCGGCGATATATGCAGGATCCAATCAAGTCATTCATGTGACTGTCTCAAACGGTGTTGTCTTAACCAATATGAAAACAAGTACGTACTGGAAGGACAAATATGAAACGGCTGTTAGAATCAAAAAATAAAGAAAAAGCCCGATCAATACCATCGGACTTCTGCACTTCTCTCTAGGCGCTGATCAGACAAGCGTCTTTTTTTCATGGAATTGATTTTGTAAAAGAAGATCAATAAAATAAGCGACACCATCTTCATGATTTCCTTTTGTGATGAAGGTGCTCTTTTCTTTAATGACATCAACAGCATTCCCCATTGCAATACGGTGGCCTGCTTCTTCAAACATAGAAAGATCGTTTGGGCTGTCACCAATTGCATAAATATGTGAGCGGTCTACACCATAATGGGCTGCGAGCTTTTTCAGGGCATGTCCTTTTCCAGACTCTTTTGGCAGCACCTCAATAATATGTTTACCAGACGAGGTCAATGAAAGCTCGGGCATGTCTGCCAGAAGATTTCGTGCTTCGTTCAGTTTGTTCATATCAAACGAGAAGCAGAGTAATTTATAGGTCGGTTCGTTCGACTCAAAAATCTCACGGATATCATCCACTGGTTTGATGCCAAATTGTTTAAATTGCGTCATGGCTCCTTCCCATAGATCAGCGAGATCCTCATTTGGGTTTGCGCTTTTGATCAGATCAAATTCTGCTTTCAGCTTCTCTTTTCCATCAAAAGGAGAGAGGAGAGCATCATCTGTATAGACTTCAAAGTAAATGTTTCGTTCCACTAATGCCTTTGCAGCCCGCTTGCCCGCTTCTTGGTCCAATGTGATACGGCTGAAGAGCTCGTATCCTTCTGTATGGACAGTCCCGCCGTTTGCCGCAATAATGGGGATGTCCAAATCGCCAAGCAGCTCCTTTACATCAAAAGTTGCCCGCCCTGTACAGATGGTCACAATATATCCAGCTTCCTTTGCACGAATCAATGCCTCACGGTTTTGAGCGGATATTTCACTTTTTGTATTTAAGAGTGTACCGTCTAAATCAATCGCAATCATTTTTTTCATCGCTGTCAAATCCTCCTTCATTCATGCAATAGCCTCTTCAAAGTATGTACGATTTCCTTCATTCTCATAAAAAAGGAAGGTTGATTCCTCTCTATCAAGGCTAAACAAAAATGAGTGAATGATCAAGGAAATAAGAAAAAGCGCCCCAAAGGGACGCTTTTATTTATGATAATTCAAGCTGCTTCTTCAATTCAGTTTTCACTTCGTTCAGCTGGTTTTGATCCAATTGGAAATAATAAACACCGTTTGGCTGGTAATCAGATCCTTTAAGCTGAATGGTATCAACCGATTTCAATGATGTCAGAAGCGGGAAAAGACCGACTAACTCCTTCATTGAAAGGGTGGTAGACACATTATCGCCGAGAGTATCAATGATATTGTCGTATGACGGAATAGATGTTAATGATTTTGATTTATCAAAAATGGCTTTTAACACTTCCATTTGACGCTGTCCACGCATTAAATCACTATCTGCTTTTCTTGTTCTCACATATGCGAGCGCTTGATCACCATCTAGTGTATGAGTTCCAGTTTGAAGCACAACCTTGCCTTTTGTATCCTTTTTAATCTGTTTCACAAGATACTCATCCTTGATGTTAATAGGAACACCGTTTAATTCGTTGACGATTTCTTTAAACGCTACGAAATTACTTTGAATGACAAAATCGACCGGAATATCTAGTAAATCTTCAACTGTGCTCACTGTTAAATCTGCACCGCCAAATGCGTGTGCGTGAGTAATTTTATCAAAACCGTGGCCTGGAATATTAACGTATGAGTCCCTAGGAATGCTTAATAATTTAACGGTTTTATTTGTGCGGTTAATGGTTGCCAAAACCATTGCGTCACTTCGTGCTTGTTTCACTGTTTCGCCCGGTCTGCTGTCAATTCCAAGCAGCAAGACAGAAAAACTGTCTTTTCCTGGATCGAATGCTTCAATTCGTTTCACAGATTGTGCGCCGCGATCAAGAGATACTTGAGCCTTTTTAGCAGCATTGGTTATTTTATAGTAGGCATAGCCTGTGACTGAAGCCGTTGTCAGTAAAAGAATACTAATGATAAAAAGAGTGACTTTCACCCATGGTTTTAAACGCTTTTTTCCTTTGCGTTTACTTCGTGATTGATCCATATATTTTAAACCCTCGCTATGATTTTATAGTAAAGATGTCCTTCTTTCTGCTTACAAACTAAAACAAATATACCTTAAAACGGGATATAGTGCGACATTTTTTTCACTAACGCTTAATTGACGTTTCCTTCTCGTAAAAAGTTTCAAAGATACACAAATGAAATATATTTGTCATAAAACATCGAAATGTTTGAAATGACAGGAAGTGAGGAAAATGACTTTTCATAGAGTACAGAGACAAAAGTGGGGTTATGTATATGAAAAATCGGAATGGATGGCTTTATTTCTTCGGCGCCCTTGGCGGTGCCTTATATGGCTATGATACAGGTGTCATCTCTGGCGCCATCTTATTTATGAAAGAAGATTTAGGTTTAAATGCGTTTACAGAGGGGCTTGTCGTCAGCTCGATTTTAATCGGGGCGATGCTTGGTTCCTCTCTTTCTGGAAAGCTGACAGACCAATTTGGGCGGAAAAAAGCCATCATCGCCGCAGCTATTTTGTTTATTATCGGTGGATTTGGTACAGCTCTCGCCCCGAATACGGAAGTGATGATCTTATTCCGAATTGTACTAGGGCTCGCTGTCGGGTGCTCGACAACGATTGTTCCATTATATTTATCTGAACTTGCGCCAAAGGAATCACGAGGGGCACTGTCCTCTTTAAACCAGCTCATGATCACATTTGGTATTCTTCTTGCCTATATTGTGAACTACGCTTTAGCGGATGCAGAGGCATGGCGCTTGATGCTTGGAATTGCGGTTGTTCCTTCTGTTCTTTTATTATTCGGGATTTTGTTTATGCCGGAAAGTCCCCGCTGGCTGTTTGTCCACGGACAGGCTGACCGTGCGAAGGAGATATTATCTAAACTCAGAAAAAGTAAGCAAGAAGTGGCAGAAGAAATTTCAGATATTCAAAAGGCGGAAAGTGAAGAGAAAGGCGGTTTTAAGGAATTATTTGAGCCATGGGTACGCCCAGCATTGATTGCTGGTGTCGGCCTTGCCTTTCTGCAGCAGTTTATCGGTACAAATACGATCATTTACTATGCACCAAAAACATTCACAAGTGTTGGCTTTGGGAATTCAGCAGCGATTTTAGGAACTGTCGGAATTGGTGCAGTGAATGTCATCATGACGTTTGTTGCCATTAAAATCATTGACCGTGTAGGGCGTAAAGCGCTGCTCCTATTTGGGAATGCAGGAATGGTCCTTAGTTTAATTGTCCTGTCAGTGGTCAACCGATTTTTTGAAGGATCAACAGCAGCAGGATGGACAACCGTTATTTGTTTGGGTCTCTTTATCGTCATCTTTGCTGTCAGCTGGGGTCCTGTCGTTTGGGTGATGCTTCCAGAGCTGTTCCCAGTACATGTCAGGGGAATCGGTACAGGTGTCTCGACCTTCCTTCTTCATACAGGAAATTTAATCATCTCGCTGACATTCCCAGCTTTATTAAGCGCGATTGGCATCAGTAATCTCTTCCTCATTTATGCGGTCATTGGCGTAGTCGCCTTCTTATTTGTAAAATACTTGGTGACCGAAACGAAGGGGAAAAGTCTTGAAGAAATTGAAGAAGATTTAAAAAAGAGAAATCGTGCCGTCACAAGTGGCGAAGGAAAAACGGTATGAACGATGGCCAGCTGCCGTGTGCAGCTGGTTTTTCTATGTTAAACAAACGTTTAATCAAGAAAGGACATTCCCTCATCTTCTGAACGTGCTGCCTATCACATACATATGGAACAGGCGGGTGAAAGGTGGAAATGAGATGAAAGGGAAAACAAGCATTGTCATGCTGACGTACAATGAACTGCATTTGACGAAAACATGTATCGAGAGCATTAAACAGCATACGAACAGCGGCCAATATGAACTCATCGTCGTCGATAATGCGTCAACTGATGGCACGAAGGAATATGTAAGAGAGCTGGATGATGTGATTTTCATTGATAATGAAGAGAATGAAGGTTTTGCAAAGGGATGTAATCAAGGGGCAAAAAAAGCTTCAGGAGACAGCATTCTCTTTTTAAATAATGACACGATCGTGACGGAAAATTGGCTTCCTCCATTAAAAGAGGCGCTATTGGCTTCAGAACAGATTGGGATGGTGGGGCCCGTCTCTAATTATGTAAGCGGCCCTCAGATGGTCCAGCCATCGTATACAGATGTGAAGGAGCTCCCAGCCTTTGCTAAGGAGTATACGTCTAAGAGAAAAGGTCAGAGAACTTATGTGCACCGGCTTGTAGGGTTTTGCTTGCTCGTGAAAAGAAAGCTGATCGAGGATGTGGGATTATTTGATGAGCGGTTTGTATATGGATCATTTGAGGATGACGATCTATGTTTGCGGTCATTATTAAAAGGATATCAGCTGCAAATTGTGCATGATTCCTTTGTGCATCATCATGGTCATGCTACCTTCAATGCCAATCAAGATACGAACATCTCTACACTGTTTACTGAGAATAGACTTCGATTTTTAGATAAGTGGGGCATAGATCTAAATTTGATCACTCCTCATCCGTATTTTGCGGAATTACTCCCTGAGGACGCTGCACACGTGCTGGATGTTGGGTGCGGAGCTGGCGCAACTGGGCTTGAACTGATGAATCGGCAGTCTGTACACATGTACGGGGTAGAGGCAGATACATTAAAAGCAGCGGTCGCAAAGGCGTATTATGAAGAAGTCATCGAGGCAAATGCAGATGAATACCCATGGTCAGAAAAAGAGGCCTTTTTTGATGCGGTCATTTTTTCGGATGTTTTAAAGCATGTGTCAGATCCTTGGCACATCATTGAGCAAGCGCACGCCTCTTTAAAGCCAGGCGGCGTCATCATTTGCTGCCTGCCTAACATGATGCATGCAGAGGTGCTTCTTCCTTTAATGACAGGTGATTTTACTTATCAAGATGTAGGAATCTTAGACCGAACCCATATACGGTTTTTCACACCAAACACCATGCGTGCGCTTTTCCCAGACCAATTATTTGAACGCGTGATCGAGCAGCGGATCAATGTACAGATTGATCAAAACGTCCAATTGTTTTTTGACGAGGTGGCGAGGATAGGAGCATCACTTGGCTTTCAAACAAAAGCGTTGTCTGATCAAGTGTCTTTGTATCAGCTTCTCATTGTCGTACGTAAAAAAGGCGGCTCTCTTTTGGGATAACCGCCTTTTTGTATTACCATTTGAAGCTTTTCGTTGCACCTTCTGCACCAAAGTTCAAGATGCTCACTTTGATGTCATACGTTATGTCTGCTTCTTGAAATAGTTTGTCCCATTCATCTCGATGCTGATCCCAATATTCAGGATACTTAATACGAAACTGCCGGCTAAAAAAAATAGGATCAACACCTACTTCATGTTGCATATGACTGACCGTTTTTTGTATGCGCTCTTTAATTTTATGAGAAAAAATCTTCTCAAATCGTTTAATGTACTGTTCATCGTATGAGTTTTCCGGGGGATATTGATCCTCTGACAATTTTCCATTTGTTTGTACACTAACGTTAAATGAAACCTTTCCGTCTTTCAGGTAGGGTTCAATCTTGGTTTTGGCTTTCTTAATTTCATACGTAATCGGAAAGCCTTTATAGGTGGCAGGTACAACGCCGCCTGAGATACGGTCCATCACCCAGTTTAAATATTGTACATCCTGTGCAGAGATGAAACCGATCAGCTTTCTTGTTTTTCCGTGAATGATACCTGCCCCATCATAAATAAGTTCACCGTCTACCGCATCTACACTTTGTACAAGGAAGCTAATGCCCATCTGAAAATAATCAGATGCCCGGCCAATACGTGTTGGCAGTGCGATCTTCCCGTTAAAGCTTCGGTTTTTGGATGTTTCGAAGATATGTTCAACCGGAACCTTTTGCTGTGATTTCAATTTTTGATTGATGACTTTTGACGCATCACCTCGTGACACGAGGAGATAGCTGCTGCGCCGAACCTCATCATCTCGAATAAAATGATTGAGTGTTCCTTGAATATCGTGATGCTCCGCCTGGGTTTTGCCGAACAAGAAGATTTTCAGGTGATCACTATAGATCGGCGGGTCCTTCAAGGCGACATTACTGACAGCCTCCAGCACATTTTTTCCCTTCGAGACGACATTCACATAGCCGGGAGAATCGGCTTCTTGTGTTCCGCCTGTTTTCGGTACAAGGTTTTGATAGGTCAGCTTAACTCCATTCTCATCTTGTTCATCAATGCCAACACCGCGTACAAACGATAGTTTTTCAATATCCTTTAAGTCCCAGCAGCCTGCTGATAGAAGGAAAAGAAAGCAGGATAAAAAGAATAAAAGTACACGTCTTCCTCTCATGCAGAACGACCTCCCCATTTTTTGCGTATCATCAGCAGGGCAGCTGTAATAAAAGGAATGGCTAAAACCGCGAACAATGCGTAGCCGAGTAAAGTAGAATAGTAAAAGACTTCATTAATATTTTTAGGGAAAAGTGAGAGGGCTGATGTAATCAAAAATAGCAGCCATAACAGTCTCGTTAAATTGGTTGTTTTAAAAACGGTGAAACAGCCTTTAATCGCAAACTGGAAAAATCCCAGCATACAAATGAACTGCTGACACGTCCAGATCGTCAGTAAGAAAATATCAAATCGTTCGATAAACACCCCTTCAATTTCAAGCGCTTGAATGAGGGACACCGTCGGCCAGGTGAGAGATTTCGTTTCACCCACGGTCATGGAGCCAATCACAATAAAAAGTGTGAGGGAGTACACGAGAGACGTAATGCCAACGCCGATGGCAGCTGCCCATTTTGCCTTCGACCATTTGTCTTTATAAATGAGTGGCACGACAAACAAAATCACTTCAAAGCCTGTAAATTGAATAAAGGTTTGAGAGAACAGTTTACTAAAATCTTTAAAACCATGCGCCATCACAGGACGCAAATAATCAAAATCAAATATTTTCAAACAAAACAGCATGAGCGCTATGTAAATGACCATGGTGATTGGATAAATATAGGTCACCATTTTGACAACTGGAAAGATACCGCTTTTCAAATGATAGATCGCCACAAGTAGAAAAATCATTACAATCACTGCCATGGGAGTCGATTGCAGGAGGAAAAACTGGACCACTTCGCCGAGAACACGTGCCTCAAAGCCGACAATGCCTAGTAAATAGGCGACCAGCATTAAATTAAAGATCGTCCCGAAGAATGCCCCTGCTCCTTTTGTATTTGACTCAAAAATGGTGTCTGGTGCATTCTTTTCGGCAATCCACCCCAACAAAAAAGCAACGAAAGCAAAGATGACTCCCTGTATTAATACAATGATCCAGCCATCAGGGTATCCTGAATTGGCAGAACTGCGTGGAATGGTTAAAATTCCAGCGCCTATCATTGTAGAGCTGCAGAGGATGGTGACTTGTAACAATGATAGCCTTTCAGGTCTGTACATCGTTTAATCTCCTTGTCTTTTGAGATTTTTTATTTTTGCTGTTTTTGGTCTGGATTTAAATAGCCCGATTGGTAAACGAACGTACGTATCCTTTAGATCTGAAAACGGTGAAGACAACACTGGTGTGAAATAGTCAAAACCAAAAGTCTTTAACTGCATCAGGTGGCAAAGTACAAATAAATAACACATGATTAAGCCGTATAACCCAAACAATGCTGAACTAAAAATGGCCATAAACCGCAAAATACGCAGTGGGAAACTAAAGTCATATGACGGTGCTGTGAAGTCAGCCAGTGCGGTCAGCGACACAATAATCACCATTAAGGCGCTGACGATATTGGCTTGGACAGCCGCCTGACCAATAATAACGCCGCCAATGAGTCCAATTGTCTGTCCGATGGCTCTTGGAAGCCGTAGTCCAGCTTCCCGCAGCAGCTCTATCGTAAAAGACATGAGAATGGCTTCGACAACAGGAGGGAAGGGAACATTCTGCCGGCTGCCTGCAATGGTGAGTGCCATTCTTGTCGGTAATAAACCGGGATGATAAGAGACAAGTGCAATGTAAAGGCCGGGTAAAAAAATCGTGAGCAGCACGGCAATGTAACGAAGTAAACGTAAAAGAGTCGCGCTTGTCCACCTCTGATAATAATCTTCCGGAGATTGCATTAAAGCTGTAAGTGTCATAGGTAAAATAAGGGCAAAAGGAGTCCCATCGAGCAAAATGGAGACTTTTCCTTCAAGCACAGATGCTATCACCCGGTCAGGACGTTCTGTGTTTTGAATCTGTGGAAAAATGGAGATGTGACTGTCCTCAATCAGCTGTTCAATATAGCCGGTTTCAGGGATATCATCCATCTTGATTTCGGTCATGCGTGATAGCACATCTTCTACTAGTTTAGGATCAGCAATATCACGAACATACACAAGAGCAGCGGATTTTTTATTTCGAGTACCTATACTCACCTTTTGAATCACAAGGTGAGGATCGTTTGCCCGCTCACGGAGTAAAGCCGTGTTTTTTTCAAGATTCTCAATAAATCCGATCCGCGGTCCTCTTACAAGAACTTCAGATTGCGGCTCTTCTACTTCTCTAAATTGAAAAAGATTCGTATGGAGCGCAAGCGCTTGAGCCGCTCCATCTACAAATAAAATAGCCCTGCCGCTATATAACTGCTCGATGGCAAGGTTCATATCATCCAGCACATCACTTTGAATGCCAAAGAACGTTTTTGAAAGGGAGGAAAGTGTAGCAGAACCAACCTCGGTGATGTCGAGTTCCTTTTGCATAGGTGAAATGATTTGCTTAGAAAGCATCTCAAATTCTGTGAGTCCTTCAACGTACACGAGACATGCAGAAATAGTGGAAGGACCAAATGAAAAAGAGTGGAACACGATATCATCACTTCTTCCGGCAAAGCTTTTGACACGCTTAATGACGGACGCTATATCTTGTTCAATACGACTTTTCATAATACCTCACCCTCATCACATGTTTTTTATAGAGTGACTCGGAAGGTGGAGAATTATGCAAATAGAAAAAAGAGAATCCCCTAATAGGAATTCTCTCGTATATTTATCTTGCAAGCCAGCCGCCATCAACAGCTAAAATGTGGCCGTTCATATAATCAGAAGCTGGTGAGCTAAGGAAAACAGCCGCACCGGCTAGATCCTCAGGTTTTCCCCAGCGCCCGGCTGGAATTCGTTTCAGAATCTCTTCATTTCGATTTTCGTCGTCACGAATGGCTTGTGTGTTATTGGTCGCAATATACCCAGGCGCAATCGCATTCACTTGAATATGCTGGCTCGCCCATTCGTTGGCAAAAGCTTTCGTCAGCCCTGCGACAGCATGCTTACTTGCTGTATAAGCAGGGACAAAGACGCCGCCTTGAAACGATAGAAGGGAGGCGATATTGACGATTTTCCCTTGCCCATTTTTCAGCATCTGCTGTCCAATCTTTTGTGTGAGGAAAAAGAGACTGTTGATATTCACATCCATGACCGTATGCCAATCTTCCTCTGAATAGTGAGCCGCCTGCTCTCTTTTGATCGTTCCAGCATTATTGATTAAAATATCAATCGTATGCTTCTTTAATATGGCGTCGACAGCCTGCTTTGCAGACTGAGGGTTAGAAAAGTCAACCTGAACCGCATGAAATGATCGGCCTGCCTGTTCGACAAGTGCCTTTGTTTCTTCAAGCGGTGTATGGTGATATGTGCCGATGATATCTGCTCCTGATTTGGCAAGCGCCACGGCAATGCCTTGCCCAATACCGGTTCCAGGGCCTGTCACAAGGGCTGTTTTTCCTTCAAGGGAAAAGAGGGACGCTGCATATGAAGTTGTCATCACTTTCGTTACCTCAGCTGATCCATTGGAACAAAGTCCATATCTTTGAATGTATAGTTTTCTCCCGCCATTGCCCAAATAAATGAGTAATTCGCTGTACCTGAGCCTGAATGAATGGACCAGGCAGGTGAAATGACTGCTTCCTCATTTCCCACAACAAGATGTCTTGTTTCAGATGGCTCCCCCATAAAATGAAAGACCCGTGCATCCTCTTCGATATCAAGATATAAGTACACTTCCATCCGGCGATCATGAATGTGAGCGGGCATCGTGTTCCATGTGTTATTGGTTTCAAGCTGAGTGATGCCCATCATGAGCTGACAGCTTTGGATGCCGTCTGCATGGATGACTTGATACAGGTTTCGAACGTTGGAAGCAGCTGCTTCCCCTAAGTGGTTTGGTGTTAATTCAGCGATGGCTGCTTTTTGCGTAGGATACGCCCTGTGAGCCGTGGCTGATACTAAATAGAACTTGGCCTGCTCGCCTGATGAACTAGCGAACTGTACATCTTCGTGACCAAGACCAATATATAAGAAATCTTTATGCTCCAGCACAAAGGCCTCACCATCAACAGTGACCGTTCCTTGTCCGCCGACATTTACAATCCCGATTTCTCGTCTTTCAAGAAAATACTCCGTCCGTAAAAAGTCTCCGGCATCTAGTGTGATCGGCTCTGCTGCCGGCATGGCTCCGCCAATCACCACGCGGTCCTCATGCGAGTAATAGAGCTTTAATTCACCACTGACAAACAGCGTAGGAATATGAAAATGACGACGAAGTTCCTCTGTTGTAAAACGTTTGACCTGCTCAGGATGTACAGCATAACGATTTTCCATTTGGATAAGCCTCCCTTTCCATCTGAAACAAATATTGATATTTATTTGGTATCGGTTTCAAGGAAAATTCTAGAGGAAAAAGAGAGCGCCGTCAACCGTTAATTTGAAATCGCTTTCTTTTTCTCTGGTTAGACAAATTTTTGCCATCATCATGCAAAAAAATCTTCTGAAATGCATTCAATTATGATATGCTTTTTTTAAGTTTATTTGAAATCGGTTTCGAACCAAATGAGAAGATCAATTGTGGGAGTTTTTTTGAATGAAAGAGAAAAAGCAAACGAAAGTCACCATTAATGAAGTTGCAGCTTATGCAGGGGTCTCAAAATCAACTGTATCCAGATATATCAATGGCAGAACAAATGAAATTTCTTCAGAAAAGGTAAAAAAAATCAAGAAAGCCATTGAGGAACTCCATTATCGTCCGAGTCAGCTTGCTCAAGGATTGAAAGTCAGAAAAAGCAAGGTCATTGGGTTTATTGTAGCCGACATTACGAATCCATTCTCTGTGGCAACACTTCGCGGGGTCGAAGAGATTTGTGATGAATATGGATACAGCATTATGGTGTGCAACACAGATAATCGTCCAGAAAAAGAACGGGAAATGCTCCTAAAGCTGAATGCACATTATATTGAAGGGCTCATCATCAATACGACAGGACAGAACAATGACATTCTGGAGGATTTTCAGAAAAATGGTGTGCCGATTGTTCTTGTGGACCGGAAGCTGCCTGAACTGAAAGTCGACACAGTGACCACGAATAACCGTGATATCACCATCCGGCTGCTTCAACAAATGTATGAGAAAGGCTATGATCATATCGCTTTCTTTACTGAGCCTGTCGATGGAATCAGCCCTCGTGAAGAACGAAAGGAAGCATATGAACAGACAGCTTTGAGTAAACAGAAGAAGCCGATCATTGCAGAGATTGATTTAAAGCAAAAGGAACAAATGCGCGAAGAGATTGTCCGTTTTTTACAATCAAACGAACAGAAAAAAGCGATTTTAGCCGGTAATGGATTACTCATGCTGAAGCTGATTAGTGAACTTGTAGAGCTTGGGGTGAAGATTCCTAAAGAGATAGGCATTGCAGGGTTTGATGATACAGAATGGTATAAGCTGATTGGACCTGGAATCACAACGGTTGCCCAGCCATCTCATGAAATGGGGAAAGCAGCCATGCAAAAAATCAAGACACGGCTAGAAGGGGATGAAAGTGCGCCCCAAACCATTCAGCTTGATGGAGAAATCATTGTGAGGAAATCTTTATAAACGATAGGCAGAGAAGAGTATACATACGTGCATGCTCTCTCTTTTTCAACTGATTTGAAACCGGTACCGAGGAAGGGGAGAAATGAGTGAAAGCATTGGATGCGGTCACATTTGGGGAATCAATGGCGATGTTTTATGCAGAGGAAGCCGGAGAGCTTCATCAAGTGCATACATTCCAAAAGGCGCTTGCTGGTGCAGAGAGTAACGTGGCTGTCGGCTTGGCGAGGCTGGGCTTTCATGTGGGATGGATGAGCAAAGTTGGAGCAGATTCACTTGGCACATTTATTTTAGAAGAGCTTCAAAAAGAGGGAGTCGATACAAGTGCAGTACTCCGTTCAAATGATGGGTCTCAAACGGGAATCTTACTTAAATCAAAAGTGATGGATGGAGATCCTGACGTCACGTATTATCGAAAAGGCTCTGCTGCGAGCACAATGAGTCCAAGCGACTTTCCCGCCGCCTATTTCAAACAGGCAGGCCATCTTCATATGACTGGTATTCCACCTGCCCTATCCAGTGGAATGAGAGCGTTTTCTTTTCGTGTCCTTCAAGAAATGAAAGAAGCGGGCAAAACCATTTCATTTGATCCAAATCTTCGGCTTCAGCTGTGGGAAGAGGAGGAAGATATGATTCATACGGTGAATCATATCGCTTCGCAAGTGGATTGGTTTTTTCCAGGGCTTGCAGAAGGGCAAAGGCTCACGGGTTATCAAGAGCCAGAAGAGATTGCAGATGTTTATTTGCAAAAAGGTGTCAAGCTAGTGGTCATTAAGCTAGGGGCAGAAGGCGCCTTTTATAAAAGTGCAGCCGGTCAGGGAATTGTGAATGGCTTTTATGTGCAGGATGTCGTAGACACAGTTGGAGCTGGTGATGGATTTGCAGTGGGGGTCATCAGCGGCTTGCTTGACGGCTTATCAGATGAAAAATCTGTGACAAGAGGCAATGCGGTTGGGGCACTTGCAGTGATGTCACCGGGCGATAAGGATGGACTGCCTACCCGGGAGGAGCTTCAGGCTTTTATGAAAGAAGCCAAGCGATATCAAAGGCGGGAGTACATGAAAGGGGATGAGAGATATGGGAAAGTCAGCAAGTTTGAGCGTTAAAAAGCAGCTAGCGTCTTGTAAATTGATCGCAGTTGTGAGAGCGGATAGTGAAGCAGAAGGTATTGAAATGATTGAGCGTTTAAAGAAAAAAGGAGTCCGTGCCATTGAAGTGACGTATACCACGCCAAATGCTGAACGCATCATCGCATCCTTCCAAGAGGAGCAGGACATCATTGTAGGAGCGGGAACAATTACGACGCTGGAGCAGGCACAATCAGCCATTGAGGCAGGCTCACAGTTTATCGTTAGTCCAGGATATCTTCCTATGATTGGTGAACATCTCTCATTTTACGACACACTCTATGTACCAGGTGTCCTCACCCCAAGTGAAATCATGCAGGCGAAAGCAGATGGCTACTGCTTGCTCAAGCTATTTCCAAGCGGCTCCTTCGGTTTATCCTATATGAAAAACCTGCAAGGTCCATTTCCAGAGATTGAATTTATTCCTACGGGCGGCATTCATCCAGCTGATGTTCCAAAGTGGCTCAAAGCAGGCGCGGTGGCTGTCGGTGTCGGAAGTCAGCTTGAAAGCAGTACAGCAGAGGAATTACAAGCAGTTCTTTCTTCATAAATACTTGTCAAACGAACAAACAACTGGCTCGTTGATGCCGGTTGTTTGTTCGTTTATCTGACATAACAGCAGATGAAATTTCAACTCTTCACGTACAATGTTCGTGAAGGAGTGATTGAAAATGTATATTCTACAAGATGAACTTACAGATGGACGAATTGACCAGCTGATCACCGCACATATAGAAGAGATGAAGGAGCATTCGCCGCCAGAAAGCATTCATGCCCTTCCATTAACTGATTTAAAAAAACAGGATGTCACCGTGTGGAGTGTGCGGGATGGAGAGGAGCTTCTTGGCTGCGGAGCGTTAAAGGAACTGTCAAGTGAACATGGGGAAATCAAATCGATGAGAACCGCAGCCCTCCATATGCGAAAAGGTGTAGCGAGGTATATGCTGAATCATCTTCTCCAAGAGGCAAAACGGCGCGGGTATACACGTGTCAGCTTAGAGACAGGGGCAATGGCTTTCTTTGAACCAGCAAGAAAACTATATGAGAGCGCTGGATTTCAGTATTGTCCGCCTTTTGGTACATATCAAGAAGATCCAAACAGTTTATTTATGACAAAGGAATTATAGAGGTCGAGAGAGTATGCTTATAAGCAGCTCTTTTTTTTATGCGGAAATAGTGGGAAGGAGGAGGACACGGTGAAATTATCTAAGTGGATCGGAATGAGCGCATTTCTCACATTTTGTGTGGTATCTGTCATCTTCTTAACGTTATTAGGTCAAGATTTATTTAAAATTGAAAGCGCTTCCGATGAAACGGCGTCAACGTATCAATACCATTTTGTTCTTGTACCGGAGGAACTTGATAACGAATATTGGCAGCTTGTACAAAAGGGAGCTGCGGATGCGGCAGACGTTCATCACGTATATCTAGAATATTTGGGCCCAAAACAGGCGGATGTAGACGATCATCTGAAAACCATTGATATGGCGATCGCTGGGCATGTTGATGGCATTATGACGCAGGGACTTGATGCTAAGAAATACAAACCGCTTTTTCAGAAGGCGAGGGAAAAAGGCATTGATGTCGTCACCGTCGATACGGATGCAGAGGGGAGCAAGCGTCAAGTGTATGTAGGGACGGACAATTATTATTCAGGTTTTATCGCAGGACAGGCACTCATCGCAGATACAAAAGGTGAACAGTATGTAGGAATTGTCACAGGCAGGCTGGATGCCATTCATCAAAAGCTGCGCGTCAAGGGCTTTCGAGATGCCGTCTCTGCTGAAAAACGCATTCATATTGCTGGAATAGAAGAATCAGCCATTACGAAGTCAGGTGCCTCAGGTGCCGCTTATAAACTATTAAACGATCATGCAAAGCTCACCTCATTTTATGGCACAAGTGCATTAGATGGTGCAGGCATCATCCAAGCAATTGCACAGTATCGATCATCCACTGATTTTTATGTGCTTGCATTTGACACATTGCCTGATACGATTCAGGCGCTTGATGATGGGACAATTGATGCCGTCGTCGTGCAGCATCCTTATGAAATGGGCTATCAAGCGGTTGAATCGCTTGTTCGTTTGCAGAAAGGTGAAAAAGAAGAACCGCTCCAGTACACGGGAACGAGTGTGATCCGGCGCGGGGATCTGCCTCTTCAGCAAACAGACAGAAAGCAGGGGATGCAGCCATGAGAAAGATTCGAAGTAAGCTGTTATTAGCATTTTTAATCCTTGTGCTTCTTGGCAACGTAGCCGCTTTTTTTGTCTACTGGAGCAGTTCAAAAATCACATCAGAATATAGCCGGAGCTTCCGTTCTTTTCTCTTGCTCAATGATATATCAACAGAGGCGAAAACGATGTATGAAAAGGTCAATGCCTATGCCATTGAAAAGGATCGGAAGTTTGCCAAAGAATATCTTACGTCAAAACAGAAAATGAAATCATACGATCAAGCGCTGCGAAAGGATGCCGGTCTTCATGCGGCAATTCCTTCTATTGAAAAATATCAATATATGATGCGGACGCTCATCAATGAAAGTGATGCGACCATGACACATGTGAAAGCAGGGAAAATCGAAGAATATGCTGCAAGTGTGAAGGAAGTGAGAACCGTCTCCTCCTATATACAAGAGCAGACGATGACCCTGCTTGATGATGAATTATCTGAGTATCAGATACTCTATCAATCTCTTCAAAAAAGGCATCAAACCTATGCGCTCTTTACCTTATGCCTGTTTACGTTATCAATCGGGGTCGCCTTATGGATGGCGTATATGATTGCTGGCGGGATCTCAAGACCCATCGTTCATCTGTCCCGAAGTGTAAAAGAAGTATCAGAAGGAAATTTTGATGGAGCGAATTTGCATGTTACCACAAAGGATGAAATCTCTGTTTTAAATGAAGCCTTTCAGCGAATGCGGCAAGAGATGAAAATGATGATTGAAGAGATCAAACAAAAGGCAGCATTAGATCAAAAAATCAAAGACATGAAGCTAAAAACGCTGCAAAACCAAATGAACCCGCATTTTTTATTTAACACATTAAACATCGTTTCACGGATGGCTTACTTAGAATCAGCAGAAGCCACATCGAGGTTGATTCAATCCGTTTCCACGCTGATGCGGTATTCGCTGTCTGCTCTAAGTACATCCGTTACATTGGAACAAGAAGTGAAAGTGGTGAAAGAATATTTTCATATACAAGAAACGAGATTTGCCGATCGTATTACGTGCAAAACCTCCATCGATGAATCATGTTTATCTGTGCATATCCCAAGTCTTACCTTACAGCCGCTTGTCGAAAATGCCTTCATTCATGGCGTTGAACCAAAGGAGGAAGAGGGACTTGTTGAGCTCTCGATCTATCAAGAAGGCGGCTATGTGATGATTCAGATTCAGGACAATGGAATGGGCATCAATGAACAGGAGAAAAGAAGATTGCTGTCAGAAAAAGAAGAGGAAGATCCGAACATACTGAGTAAAGGCCACTCGACAGGAATCGGTCTTCGAAATGTAATGTCAAGACTGCGCTTGTTTTACGGGGTGCAAGATGCCCTTCAAATTGATTCAAAGCCAAACGAAGGCACCACCATACAATTGGCTATTCCGATAAAGGAGGGACCGGCATGCTGAACGTGCTGATTGTCGATGATGAAAAAATAGAACGGCTAGCGATGCGGAAGTTCTTAACCGAATGGCTTCCAGAGTGTCATATAGCAGGAGAAGCGGAAAATGGAAAGAAGGCGGTTGAATTCGTGCGGTCTGAGCCCATTCATCTTGTGCTCATGGATATTCAGATGCCTGGCATGGATGGACTGACAGCGATCAAACAGATCAAAGCAAGCAGTCCTCATACAAAATTCATTATGCTGACAGCCTACGATACATTCGATTACGCCAAGCAAGCGATGCAGGAAGGGGTGAAACAATACCTCGTCAAACCAGCTGACAAGGATGAAACCATCGCAGCCATTCGATTTGTAGCAGCAGAGATTCAGCAGGAGGCGTCTCTACGGCAGGAGGCAGCGGCCGATCAGCAGTCAAAGTGGCTTGAAGCGCATGTCATGAACGGTCAATCTTATACCGAAATGGAGTTTCAACAACTATTTTCCGAATATGAAGCAGGTCTTATCATTGCTGTGCAACGGACAGAAGGAGATCAGCTGTTGATCGATTTACAGAAATCTGCACGATTTCATACGGTGCCGATTCAGATGGGGGGAGAACTGTTTACATGTCTCATTTATAGTCAGCAGGGACCAGGTCAGCTAAAGGCAGAGGTGCTGCAAGCCATTCGAGCTGCCATGACAAACGGTCAGCCTTCACCTGTCGTTGGCATAGGGCATCCAGTCTCAAACCCGCTTCATCTTCAGAAAAGTGCAGCAGAGGCGAAGCTTTCCTATTATCAGCGAAAAAAGAGTGGCGGCGTTGTTCGTTATGGCTTTTACCAAACAGAAGTGAAGCCCCGCCCATTGATTCATCTGCCGGAGCTTGCAGACAGCATGATGCAGGCGCTCGAGGAAGGGAGAAGAGAGGATGCGCTGGCTTTATTTGATGCCTTTGAATTAGAGGGGGCGGCGATTTCGCAGGTAAAAGAACTGCTGATTCTCTTCAAATCACGCCTCCGTACAGACCTATCGATATTGACAATCAGCACCGCTGCTGAATGCCGCCAGTGCTGTGAACACCTATTTGACGTGTATGAAGCGAGAACACAGACCATCAATGACATCGAGCGGGCAAAACGTTACATCAAAACGCATTATTGTGAACAAATCACACTTGAGCAAACGGCCGCTTATGTTGATTTAAGTCCAACCTATTTCACAAAACGATTTAAAGACGAGACGGGTCTGACATTTAAAGAGTATGTGACAGCCTGCCGGCTGGATAAAATCAAAAAGCTCCTCAAAGACAGTACGCTTAGCTTAAAAGAAATTACCTTTCAGGCAGGATATACAGATCCTAATTACGTCAGCCGTGTGTTTAAGAAGATGGTCGGCTGTTCACCGAAGGAATATCGAAAACAGGCCGTAAAAAAATGAAGAATTTCATAAAAAAGTGAAGAAGTTTGCCTGAAAATAAGCAAGGATCTGCCATTATACTTATTTTGATAACGCTTACAAAATAGGGATAGGGGGATCAATTATGAAGTTCAAATTAGGCTTTACACTGCTGGCACTCTGTATGCTTATCGTCACTGCCTGCAGCTCATCGACGAACTCAGAGGCAAAAAAAGAAGGCGGAGCGGAGAAGCTCGAAATTTTCTCTTGGTGGACAGGAGCGGGTGAGGAAGACGGGCTGAAGGCACTCATTCAATTGTTTGAAGAGGAGAATAAAGACATTCCAATTGAAAATGCAGCCGTCGCAGGTGGTGCTGGTACAAATGCAAAGGCTGTCCTGACTAGCCGGATGCAGGGAAATGATCCGCCTGCTACGTTTCAAGTGCATGGCGGGGCGGAGCTGAATGAGAGCTGGGTCGCGGCAGGCAAAATGGAGCCTCTGGATGATTTATATGAAAAAGAAGGCTGGAAAGACAAATTTCCAAAATCACTGATTGATCTTGTCAGCAAAGATGGGAAAATCTATTCCGTACCGGTGAACATTCACAGGGGCAATGTGCTTTGGTATAACAAGAAGGTATTTGATGATGCAGGCTTAGAGCCGCCAACGACATTTGATGAATTTTTCAAAACAGCAGATGCGTTAAAGAAAAAAGGGATCACACCACTTGCACTTGGAGATAAGGAGCCTTGGGCAGCGACTCATTTGTTTGAAAGTGTTTTGCTGGGTGTATTAGGGGCAGATGGTTATCAAAAACTTTGGGCTGGCGAGATGAAAATGGATGACGCAAAAGTGAAGGAAGCGGCAGACATCTTTGGACGTATGATCGAATACGTCAATGACGATCACAGTTCACGTAACTGGCAGGATGCCTCACAGCTCGTGGCAAAAGGAGAAGCGGCAATGAATGTCATGGGCGACTGGGCGAAGGGGTACTTTGTGAATGATCTTGATTTGAAGGTGAATCAAGACTTTGGATACGTGGCGACTCCTGGAACGGAAGGAAGCTTTATGGTGATCACCGATACATTTGGACTGCCAAAGGGTGTGAAACAGCCAGAAAACGTGAAGAAATTCTTATCCGTTTTAGGATCTGTGGAAGGACAGGATGCGTTTAATCCGCTAAAAGGATCGATTCCAGCACGTGTGGATGCAGATGTATCAAAATATGATGAATACGGAAAATCGGCGATGAAGGCATTTAAAGAGTCAAAACTAGCGCCGTCTCTTGCCCATGGCTCAGCTGCTGAAGAAGGGTTTGTGACAAAAGCGAATCAAGCCGTCAATATCTTCGTGACACAAAAAGACAGCAGTCAGTTTGTTTCATCTTTAAAAGATGCAATGAAATAAAGACGAAGGAGGCGGCGGCTAGGCACCGCCTCTTTTTTAAAAAGGAGTGTAGTTTCATGCGCATAGACACATCGCCGATGACAAAAACACCTGTGCCCAAAGTTAAACGTATGCGGAAAAAATGGAATGGAGACCAGCTGCTGGCGCTGCTTTTTTTAGCCCCGTCAGCGGTTTTATTATTCATCTTTGTTTACGGTTTTATCGGCTGGACAGGATATGTGTCATTATCAAACTGGACCACGCTTGTTCCTGATTTCTCTTTCGCAGGTCTTCGCAATTATGTCATGCTGTTTCAAGATTTCCGCTTTCAATCAGATCTTCGAAACACGGTCTTTTTCACTTTATTTTTTATTGGGGCTGTCATTATCTCTGGTCTTGCACTTGCGATTTTACTAGATCAGAAGATCAAGGGGGAATCTCTTTTTCGGAATTTATTCTTCTTTCCGATGGCCCTTTCCTTCGTTGTCACAGGAGTCGTATGGCAATGGATTTTAAACCCGTCAACTGGGGTAAATTTATTTTTGAAAACGCTTGGTATCCAGCCTAAGTGGTATACGGATACGAATATATTGGCCGGATTTGTCTGGGGGAAAATTGAGTTTGGTGTACCTGCGGCCATGATTGCTGTTGTGATTGCAGCTGTTTGGCAAATGACAGGCTTCTCTCTGGCGATGTATTTGGCGGGTCTGCGAGGAATTCCAGAGGAAGTAAGAGAGGCTGCTAGAATGGATGGTGCAACGGAGTGGCAGATTTACTGGAAAATCATTTTCCCTCTTTTAAAACCGATTACTGCAAGTGTTGTCATCATCATGGCTCACATTTCTTTAAAGATCTTCGATTTGATTTACTCGATGACAGGGCCGGGTGCGAACTTTGTCACGGATGTTCCGGGCGTGTATATGTTTGAAATGACCTTTAGAGGAAACCATTATGCAGGCGGTGCTGCCATTGCGGTTGTCATGCTGATCTCTGTTGCGGTCTTTATCGTGCCATATCTCCTGTCGAGCCGGAAGGGGGCTTCATCATGACAGCCAGATGGTTTGTCCGTCCAGTTCTTTATGCTTTATTGATTTTGTGCAGTCTCTTTTTTCTGATGCCTGTTTATGTCATGCTCGTCACAAGCTTGAAGCCATTAGGTGAAGTCACCCTTGAGCGAATGTGGTCGCTGCCATCTACTTTTGATTTTTCAAGCTATCAAATCGCGTTTGAAAAGCTGGCGCCCAATTTAATGAATTCTCTTTATCTTGTCATTCCTGCTACTTTATTATCAGCTGTATTAGGTGCAATGAATGGCTATGTATTATCAAAATGGCGTTTCAAAGGATCAGAAGTCGTCTTTACGCTGATGCTGTTTGGGATGTTTATTCCATATCAAAGTATTCTGATCCCGCTCATTCAATTTTTGCGTGAAGTCGGATTGTATAATTCAATTCCAGGGCTTGTGCTTGTCCATGTCGTATACGGGCTTCCGATCACAACACTCATGTTCCGAAATTTCTATGTGAGCATCCCAGATGAAATGATTGAATCGGCGAAAATGGATGGCGCAGGGTTTATCGGGATTTTCAGACATATGATTCTGCCGCTTTCGATCACAGGATTTGTTGTGGTGGCCATTTGGCAGTTCACAAATGTGTGGAATGAATTCTTATTTGCAGTCACGATGACCACTGCGGAGCATCAGCCGGTGATGGTTGCCTTGCAAAATCTATCAGGCAGTCAAATTGTGCAATGGAACGTCCAAATGGCAGGGGCGATATTGGCTGCGCTGCCGACCCTGCTCGTCTATATTCTTCTTGGAAAATACTTTGTCAAAGGGCTTCTCGCAGGCTCTGTCAAAGGGTAAAATATTTTTTGTGTTATCGTTTTCATTCGGTGTACTGAAAGGATTGACTTCTCTTTAGATAGCGTCATAATAAAAGTTGAGACTTACTAGTTTTCATCAAGCTAGGTAAGGATTATCAAAGGGTAGCAAAGGGAGGAGTCATCCTGAATGAAGCAGTCACCAATTTTTTTACTGCCTGAATTGAAGGAGAGAATATGGGGAGGTACAGCCTTAAGGGATCAATTTGGCTATGATATTCCTTCTGATCAAACGGGAGAATGCTGGGCAATTTCTGCTCATCCAAACGGGCCAAGTGTCGTGCAAGACGGTCCATATAAAGGGAAAACGCTGATCGAACTCTGGGACAATCATAGAGAATTGTTCGGGGGGATAGAAGGCGACCGCTTCCCGCTGTTAACCAAAATTTTAGATGCAAACCAAGACTTGTCCGTGCAAGTACATCCAGATGATGATTATGCGGAAAGACATGAAAATGGCGAGCTTGGAAAAACAGAGTGCTGGTATATCATTGACTGCAAAGAAGGAGCAGAAATGATCTATGGGCACAATGCAAGAACAAGAACTGAGCTTGTCACCATGATGAATAGTGGAGATTGGGAAGGTCTTTTGCGGCGGGTGAAGATTAAGCCTGGTGATTTTTATTATGTGCCAAGCGGTACCATTCATGCGCTTTGCGAAGGAACGCTTGTCCTTGAAACGCAGCAAAGCTCAGATACAACTTATCGCGTATATGATTATGAACGAAAAGATCAGGATGGCAATGAACGTGAACTTCATTTTGCGCAAGCGATTGATGTCACAACGGTTCCTCATGTAGACGGGTATGCAGATGAATCAGTTGAAACACGCCGGGGAGTGACCATTCGTACATTTGTCGAAGCAGAATATTTCTCTGTGT
This sequence comes from Bacillus sp. FSL K6-1006, assembly GCF_038593175.1. Taxonomy (NCBI): domain Bacteria; kingdom Bacillati; phylum Bacillota; class Bacilli; order Caryophanales; family Bacillaceae; genus Bacillus; species Bacillus sp. FSL K6-1006. Next base: position 3,286,950 of record NZ_CP151970.1, on the reverse strand, counting down.
ATAAATGGGAAATTGATCAAAAAGTAGAGCTTTCGCAGGATTATCCGTTTTTGCTATGCAGTGTGATTCATGGAGAAGGGTCTTTAGAGCATGACGGACACACATATCCACTGCCAAAGGGCGCTCATTTTATTCTGCCGGCTGAAACAGGAAGCTTCTCAATTGAAGGATCTTGTGAACTGATTGTGTCGCATATATAAGGAAAAGAGGACTTCGAGGGGGTCCTCTATTTTTCTATTGCATAAATGACTTGAAAGAGTACTTGTTTTTGTCGATAAAGAGATTAGTAGACTATTATGCAAAGTTAAGAGAGGGACAGGGAACGTGAAAAAAACCATCAAGATTATGTTACTCGCAGCTGCCTTTGGTATGACATTACACACGGGTAAAGAAGCGCAAGCAGCCTCCTATGTCGATCAATCCATTTATACGATGAACACCTCAAAGGTATTTACAACAGAAGCAGAAGTGAAAAAAGCAGTGGAAACACTGAAGAAAGACAAAAAGTGGACAGCCACTTATCAAACCTCAGGAAATAAGTCGACCTATCAGCTCACTGCTTCAGGATATGATTCGCAAGCAGCAGCGAATGCAAGTGCAGCTGCATTAAAAAAAGAAGTGGGCATGAGCGGTACGGTGTCTCCAGTAGGTGACCGCCTTCCTTTACAAAAGGTCGTATCTGATCCAGTTAATGATGAAAGTCAGGCGAAAAAGCTTTCACTCGAACTAACGAAAACATCAGGGCTCAATAGCTCCTATGAAGTCATCAATCAAAGCAAACCTTCTTATCAGGTCATATCAGGAGCCATTGATTCTGAAACGAAAGTGAAAAATATTCAAACCGAGCTGCAAAAGCAGGCAGGCGTCACCAGTACATACCAAACCGAAACGAAAGCTGGCACTGTGTATCAGCTGATTTCAAGCGGTATTGTTGGACAAAGTAAGGCGAATACCATTCTGCAAGGCTTTCAAAAGGCATCCGGCTTAACAGCAGTGCTTCAAACGGTGACAGCAGGTAAGCCGTATTACATCGTCACATCCGCTGCACAAGCGAACCAGTCGAAAGCACAGACGCTTCTTACTCAACTGCAAAAGGAAGCAAAGATCAGCGGGAAGATTCAAAAGACAGGTGCTTTAAAAAATGTCTACAGCTTGGAATCAGGCTATTTTAAAGACAACAAACAAGCAGCTTCAGCTGCAGCTCAGATTAAGAAACAAACCGGTGCTGCAGGTACTGTGCAGCGCGTGGGAAAAACAAAAAATTATATCGTGAAGCTCAATCAACTGAACGATACAGCTTACACAAAAACAGTGGCCTTTTTCAAGAAAAAGAAATGGCGCTACACGTCCAAAAAGATTTCTTCTACACAGCCATATCAAGTCGTGACGGGAAACCTTTTAGGAGATGACCAAGTCAAAAAAGCAGCGGCTTTCTTCCAAAAGAAAAAAGTATCTGCGACAACGAAAAAAACTGGCAAGGTATCAGACAGCACGTATCGACTCGTCGTCAATCAAGCAGTGGACCAAGCGAAAGTGAATAAAGGGGCCGCCTACTTAAAAACGCAGAAGCTGACAAGCAGCATAACCACAAGTAAGGGACAGGCTGTCAGCAAAACGTATAGTCTCAAAACAACGCCTGTATTTGAACAAAGTAAAGTGAAACAGGCTCAAGAGATCATCAAGAAAAATGGCGTTGCCAGCAGTACAAAAACGCTGACAGAAGCGGTCAAGCAATACCGTATCACGACAGAGCCGACAGTGAATCAGACAAAACTGAATCAAGCACTCAGCTATTTGACGAAACAAAAAATGAAGGCCGCTGCTCAAAAAACAGGCGCAGCCGATTATGCTCAATATCAGATCAAAACAGGTGCCATCTCAACCGCTGCACTGCGTGACCAAGGCTTGGCATTTTTCAAAAAACGGAATGAAACCGCTGCGTATACAACCACAACGAAACCAACTTACAAAATCAACATTACGCAGCAATTTACAGGATTACCAACTGTAAATGAAGCCATTGCTTTTGTGAAAAGCCAATATGGCTGGACCGCCACAGCCGTAAAAATTAAAAATGGCCCAATGGTTATGCAAACGAACTACAACCTTACTGTCAATGAGATGGTCAACAAACAAATGAAGGTGTCGCCACAGACAGATGGTGCGGCCTATGTCTATGCAGCATATGTAGACGAAGCAACATCGACAGTGAATACGGATGGCTTAAATGTCCGTTCTACACCTGATTCGAGCTCTGCAAGCAACATTGTGGCACAGCTCAATAAAGGAGCAAAAGTAAAACAGCTTGGGAAAGAAGGGAACTGGATCAGGATCAACCTCGGCTGGAGAAATGCAAGTGCAGCAGAGGTGCAAAAATATGTAGATCCAGCTAATATTGCAGAAGGCACGCAATCTTATTTTCAATTTCTGAAACTCTCTGAAGCTGCGAATCTCAATCCAGCAGAGGTCAATTCAAAGATTTTAGCAGGAAGAGGGATTCTTGCGGGTAAAGGACAGGCCTTTATTACAGCAGCAAAAACGTATCATATCAACGAAATTTATCTTATTTCTCATGCGTTGCTTGAAACGGGTAACGGAAGTTCCATTTTAGCGAATGGTACAATGTATAATGGAAAGAAAGTTTATAACATGTATGGCATTGGCGCATATGACAGCAATCCGAATTATCTTGGTGCAAAGTATGCGTATGAACAGCAATGGTTCACGCCAGAGGCTGCCATTATTGGCGGAGCAAAATTCATTGGCAACAGCTATATCAATAATGCCACATACAAGCAAGATACAATTTATAAAATGCGCTGGTCGGCTGCAGCGACTCATCAATATGCAACAGATATTGGCTGGGCTTCTAAGCAAGTCACTCGCATGTATAGTTTGTATAACCTGCTTGATGACTATACGCTGTATTACGATATCCCGGTGTATAACAAATAAAAAAACGTCCGTGCTTTCTAATGAGAAGCCGGACGTTTTTTGTGTAGGAGCAGCTGCTGTTCAATGAATGAGAGGAGCTGCTGACTTGATTGTCCCTTTGAATATTGGTTCCATTCCTCAGCAAAGGTTTTGATTCGTTCTTTATTGTTTAATGCGTTTAGGTGCAAAAGCTCCTGCAAGAGCATGTCTTGAGTGACGCAAGCCTTACCAGGAATGATGTCTTCATACCGGTCGACTAAGCCGCGTTTCTCCCGATAAGTGTCTAAGTCATAAGTGAAGAACAAGACAGGCTTTTCGAGCAGTGCATACTCAAACACAATGGACGAATAATCTGTCACCAGGACATCACAAGCACAAAGCAATGGATAGAGCGGCTGATCGGACACATCAAATATCCATTCACCGTCTGTTTCTGCTTTCGCTAAATGTTTGACCGCAGGATGAAGCTTGATGAGCAGAATGTAATCGCCATTCAGCTCAGTTTGCAGCTGCTCTTTTGAAAAAGGCAGCACAAGACCGTCCATTGCAAAGTCTCGATAGGTCGGTGCATAGAGCAGGATCTTTTTCCCTTTTGGAACATCATTCAGCTTCAAGGAAGGCTGGTGCTGTTCATAGTACACATCCGTCAGTGGTACACCAGTTGGTAAAAAGCGTTCATCTTTGACCCCAAACGAGGTCTTGAAAATCTCACGCATGTGATCTGAGCCTGTCACGATGTAATCGAAAGACGCATAAACGCGTTTGAAGCGTTTGATATCACGTGGACTCCGGTCAGAATTTGAAGCATCTTCAAGTCCGAACTTTTTCAAAGCCCCATTGGCATGCCAAACTTGAATACAAGTTGTAGAAGGCCGTTTTCTTAGCACACTCGTCATGAGAAAGTAATTATCCGTCACGACAACCTTGCTTTTAAACATCGTATATATACATTGAATGAGATGGAGAGGATTTTTTTCATGAAAATAGCGAAATGACAGATGAGGCCCGTCCTTTTCTATCGCAGAAGCATGCTTCGTATAGAGGATAGTGAGCTTCATTGTCATGTTCGCCTGTTGTTGATAAGTATGAATGAGAGCAGCCGCATTCTCTTGGAATGAAACAAGCAGCGTCACCTGGTTTTCACGAGGTTTCACGCCGCTCATCAGCCATCCAATGAAAGAAATAAAAGCTGCGTAACATGAAATCATCATTGAGCGTATATTCATCATTTATCAGTCTCTCACAGCTGCTTCGTCTGATCCTTTACCTGCTCAGGATAGTAACGTTTTTTTCCTTTGCTTTCTTTCAATACGGCAAAAGCGTACTTAGGAATATTGAGCATTCGTTTCCATCTCCATGGATTCACAATCAATCTGTACAGCCATTCTGTATTTGTTTTAATCATCCAGCGTGGTGCACGCTTCACCGTTCCGCTAAATACATCAAAGCTTCCGCCTAAACCGATGCAAACAGCCTGCGGGAATAAATGGCGGTATTCGTAAATAAAGTTCTCTTGGTTTGGATAACCTAATGCAACGAACACCATATCAGGTTTCGAGCGCGCGATTTGCTTCGCTACGAAACGTTTATCGGCTTGATAGCCGTCACAGCTTCCGGCGAGGACCACATTTGGATATTCCGTATCAATTCGCTGTTTCACAGCCTCAAGCACTTCTTTTTTCGCACCATATAAAAAGATTCTTTTAGACTGCTTGTTTGCTAGGTCAAGCATAGACATGAAGACATCAAAGCCGGCAATTCTTGACTTAAGCGGACTTTGGGTCATGCGGGACATCAATACGACGCCTACGCCATCCGGCAGTACATAATCCGCAGATGAGACGACTTGATGGTACGCATGATCCTTCATGACGGCATAGCCTATCTCTGGATTGACAGTCGCAATCATGGCGCCTCTTCTCTGAGAAATATGATGCTGGTTCATATAGCTGATAAATTCATCTAAGTCGCCGTTTACATAAGAAAGGTTAGAGACCACTTCTGTTTGCATTGTTTAGACCTCCTTTTTAACTTGTTATCTATGAACGTTCATTGTAAATTCATTCTTCGCCTACTCATCATTTTATCACAGATGCTCCACGAAATATTAACAATAACTTTACAAACCTTTAAATTTCATGACATTTTCATCATTTCATCTCGACGATCCTTTGTGAAACATTGATTCTTCGGACTTTTCCTCCTGCGCCCAATAAATTGGAAATAGTTTGTCTTTACATTTTCTTAACCTTTCATAGGCGTTGTGATATAATGAAATTCCGAAGAGCGAAAAATGATCGATGATAATAAGATTACGGATAACATTACTGCTTGAAGCAGACGAATAAGGATGAAAGAAAGGAGTTTATGTTTGCAATGAAGAAAGTTATTACTTACGGTACATTTGATTTATTACACTGGGGGCACATTAAGCTGCTAGAACGTGCAAAGCAGCTCGGAGATTACTTAGTGGTGGCCATCTCTACAGACGAGTTTAACTTACAAAAATCTAAAAAAGCTTATCACAGTTACGAACATAGAAAGCTGATTCTTGAAACCATTCGTTATGTTGACGAAGTCATTCCAGAAAACAGCTGGGATCAAAAAGTCCATGATGTGCAAGAGCATGATATCGATGTGTTTGTTATGGGAGATGACTGGGAAGGCAAATTCGATTTTTTAAAAGAACATTGCGAAGTCGTATACTTGAAAAGAACAGAAGGTATCTCGACAACACAAATTAAAGAAGAAATTGCTGGACTTTAATAGATCAAAAAAGTACTTCTTATCTTTTGGTAAGAAGTACTTTTTCATGTAAAATACAATGAGTAAGCAATCAATATTATGAAGGAGAGCTTCCTTTGTTTCAAAATTGGATGAAGAAAAAAGTTGAAGACACATTGGATCAATCTGAACAACATGAAACAATGGCATCAATGGACGTGCCTGATATGGACTATTACTTTATTATGGGTGATGTGCCAAAACAGGATGAGAGCTTAACAAAATCTTTAAAGACAAAAATTAAGCCTTTGGCTGATCAACATAAACGTACTGCAATTTTAACTTTAAATTATGATGCAAATGTGAAGGAACGTATTCACCGCATGGAAGAGATCTTTTCTTCTGAGATTGACATCTTGAATGTGTATGAACACTATATTCTACCGGAAAGTGGTAGTAAGAGACGTTACTCGGAATTTATTGTCGGTGAATCATCGCATTCGATCAATGAAGCAGTGATTCCGGCAGATGAATCCACGATTCAGGTGACGAGATATGAACGATCTTCTTCTCCCATTTGTTATATTGAACAATATAATGAAGAGCAGCAATTGGTGAAAAGGGAAGAATATAATTGGCAGGGCGTTTTATGCAGAGTACAAAGCTTTGTTCCCCATACAGGTGCACTATACTTAGAGGAATTGATCAATGACGATGGCAGTATTTATATGGAGTTCATCTACCATGGAGATGTAAAAAAGAATCCAGTTCGGCATATTAATTGGTATAAAAAAACAGGAATTCAAACATTTACAAAGAAGACGGATATTAAACAATTATGGCTATCCAGCATTCAATCACAAAATGACCGTTTGAAACTGATGATCACAGAGGACCGTGATCAAGACCGCCACCTGTTTAAAATTGAGCAGCCTGAAACAACTTATTACGCTGCATTTGTGCATCACGCACATTATGAAGAAGATCTGCATCAAGTCAATTCTCAATATGGAGAATTATTTAAACAAATAAGAAAACAGCAAGTGGACGCTGTCTTTTTTGGGGATACTAAACATAAAGAAGATGTCGAAAAACTATTGGGAGAACAAGCCTATTTTTATCTTGTTCCTTCTGACGAAGAGACTGTTTGGAATACGGCGATTCATCATATGCTCGAAAATCGTGAGCATAAAGATGAACTGAGAGGGATCGTTGACAGCATGAAATGGGTCTTGCGTGATCTAAGCTCTGAGCATCATGTTCTTCACCTTCAACTCGAGTTAAAAGATGAAATGAGTCATGCGGATCATGTGCAAATTGATTTCGCAGGATATGATCGAGTGAATGGAGCTGAAATCATCTCTCAAACAATCGATGAGAACCATCAAGTCAGCTTCCCAATCGGCCATTTTCAAACAAAGAAAAACATTGAAATCAACCAAACGAAATTTGTGGATTTTTACATTCGTTTTAAAACAGAAGAACTTCAAGAGGTTTTGCAGCGTCTAGAAATAGAAGGTGAGCTGCTTACGAATAAACCATCTTCGATCGATGGATGGTCATATCAAACGAAACAAGGAAACTATTCATGGAAAGTAAAATAGTGTGAAATAGTGATATAACACAACGGTAAGATTTCTGAACAGAGGAGATTAACGATTAATGATTGAAGAGGGAATTCATAAGAAGAGTGTCGTTGAAGGGTTAAAAAATCACCATGAGAAACTAGAAATGCTGATTCGCATCAACGATGACATGCCATTAACAGATAGAGAATTTTATTTGTTTATGAGGGAGAGAGTTTCGAAACAGGAACTTTTCCTTCCGCTTGTTCATCAAGAAGAGAATCTATTCAAATTGGTATTGAATGAAGCATCGCTGCCGCTTGCGTTAGAGCAAGGCCAGACATATAACTTGTATGTCACGGATTATTTGAGCACAAACAAAGAAGAGGATGAGGACGAGCTTGAGGACTCAGCTTATGATTCTGATTCCGAAGAAGAGGAAGAAGAAGTAAAAGAAGCGGATATCAATACAGATATTGAATCTGAAGAGAAAACGTCAAACTATAAACGCCGCTTAAAAATGGAAATAGAAAAGCCTGAGCTGACTTTTTTAGAAAATAAAGACGCCATGCTGTGTATCATTCCATACCGTACAGACAAAGGGAATGCTTCTTTGAAAATCAAGCGTGAGCTAAAGGTTGTGAAATTCAATCATATCGAGCTCAACAAAGGGTGTATGTTATCTTTATCCGGGTATGCAGGTGTACTAAGTGCAGAACATCCGTATGAGATCAAAGAAGCAAAGCTTCTATTGAAGAAAAATGGTGAAGAACCAATTGAACATCGTTTTCCGGTCAATATCACCCATATAAAAGACGAAGTGATCGAATACCGTGATGATCAACATGTACCACAGCTTTATCAATTTTTAGCAGAAGTCCCTTTAGAGGAATTGACCTATTCATTAAACAAACGCTTTGTATATCGCTTCTATCTTGAATTTATCTGTGATGTAAACGGAGCAGAGGAAACATTAACAACCACTTCTTTAGTGCTTGGAGACCGCTCGAACAAACTCAAAGGACTTGTTCAAATTCATAAACGAAACGATGTACCGATTCGATATGAAGTGTACCGAAAGAAAAAAAGACAAACGCTTGGCATCCGTATTAATGATTACACAATGAAAACACGTGCCAAGTATTACGTCAAAAGCAAGTGGAAGAAATTCAAAAAGAAGATCAGTAAAATCAAAAAAGTCCGTAACCGCCTTGTGACAAGAACGTTTAAAACGACCTTTAAACTGGCGAGTAAGCTGTCTGTGAAAAAGAAAACGGTTGTTTTTGAAAGCTTTAATGGAAAACAATTTAGTTGTAACCCGCGTGGGATTTATGAGTATATGAAAGAACATCACCCTGAATATACGCTGATCTGGAGCGTTAAAAAGGGTCATGAAGCACCGTTTAAGGAAAAAGGCATCTACTATATCAATCGTCTGTCATTGAAATGGATCTTTGCGATGGCAAGAGCTGAGTATTGGGTCGTAAACAGCCGTTTGCCGCTATGGGTTCCAAAGCCAGATCACACAACATACTTGCAGACTTGGCATGGTACGCCGTTAAAACGGCTGGCAATGGACATGGACGAGGTGCATATGCCTGGAACAAACACGAAGAAATACAAAAAGAATTTCACAAAAGAAGCATCGAATTGGGATTATCTCATTTCTCCAAATGCCTACTCGACTGAAATCTTTACACGTGCGTTCCAATTCCAAAAGACCATGATTGAGTCAGGATATCCGAGAAATGACTTTCTTCACAATCAAAACAATGAAGAAACGATGAGAGCACTGAAACAAAAAATGAACCTGCCGCTCGATAAAAAATTGATCTTATATGCACCGACATGGAGAGACGATCAATTTTATAAAAAAGGGCAGTACAAATTTGATTTAGACCTTGACCTGCATGAGATGAGAGCTGCTATCGGAGATGAGTATATTATCATTCTGCGTATGCACTATCTAGTTGCTGAAAACTTTGATTTAGGGCCTTATGAAGGCTTTGCCTATGACTTCTCTCATTACGAAGACATTAGAGACCTTTATATGATTTCAGATCTGCTCATCACAGATTACTCATCTGTGTTCTTTGATTATGCAAACCTCAAACGTCCGATGCTGTTCTATGTGCCAGACATTGAAACATATCGTGACAAGCTCAGAGGCTTCTACTTCGACTTTGAACAAGAAGCACCTGGACCACTTGTGAAAGAGACAGCAAGTGTCATTGACTGGGTGAGAGAAACAGAACAGCCAGACTTTACACTACCAGAATCATTTGCACCGTTTTATGAGAAATTCTGTTACTTAGAGAGCGGGGCGTCATCGAAGCGGGTGGTTGAAGTAGTTTTTAATTCGCAACGCTTTTGATTGTTTTCTTATAGATGGAAAAACACCTTTGGAAGGTATCAAGTTCAATACTTGACCATTATCCAAAGGTGTTTTTTAATACATATAATTTTATTCTATATATAAGTGGTTAATTAGTTTTTGTACAGACATTTTTGTAGAAGAGGTCTAGCGCCTCGCTATTATACTTTTCGTAATCAAAGGATTTTTGTTCCATACTATTCTGGATAAAATCAGACATACCATTAAATAGCGCAGTTTCATTATTATCAACTAATAATCCATATCCACCCTCTAAGACGGAATGTACTCCAGTTACATCGGTAGCTATAATTGGTTTCTTTAAAATCATTGCTTCCATGAGAACCAAGCCTTGCCCTTCATAATCTGAAGATAATACAAAACAATCACATTCATCTAGTAAAGAAAATGGATTTTCGAGTTGTCCAACAAAAAACACGCAATGTTCTAGATGTAACTTTTTTGTGTGATCCTTTAATTCTCTTTTTAAAGGCCCTTCACCCACAATATACAATACAGCTTTTGGGTATTGCTTGTGTAATTGTGAGAAAGCAGAAATTAATTTCTTTTGCCCTTTTTCAGGAGATAATCTTCCTACAGTAATAAAGTTGATGTACTCCTTATTTGGAAGTGGAATCGCAGATAGATTAAGACCGATGGATTCGTTTTTATCATTTTGATAAGTAATTAAATATCTCTCATTATTAAATTCTATAATCTCTTTATTTTCTTTCATTTGAAGGACTTTGTTAGGCGAGATTACATTATTAACAAAAACCATTTTCTCTAAAGCATTAGGAATATAAGGGCTTAAGTTCAAGTGATTTTCTATGTTAGTCGATTCGGCAACTGAAACAATTCTATCGAAGAACTTGTACAGTGAGAAAATTACTTTTAGGTTACCACGATGTTTATATTTGTGGTTCACTTTCTTGTTATACTCTTTCATCATGTCGGCATGCAGGAAAATACTTTTGACTTTAAAATCTCCGAATGCGAAAAGAAGAGTCCAAAATTTGTTATACCCTCCAAAATCTATTCCTACATCAAACTTCGTATTACCAATAATTCTCTTTAATTCTCTCTTGTATGAGTTTACTGGAGTGTATTTTAACATTTTGTTATTGTATAAACCACGGCGGAAAATTAGATTCTGTTTATATGTTTCTTTTAATGTTCTATTAACAAAACCTGGTCTATAAATAATATGAACATTAGGATGAAGCTTTTGTATGTTCATCCATTTATCTTTATGATAATTTGAGTTATCAATGACGACAACTTCATATTTGTTGTAATCAATCTGATCAAATAAATTAGTCGCTGAAACGGTTATACCATTATTGTAGAAGCCCCCACAATAAAAAAGTAATTTTTGTTTATTGCTTTCAACCTTGATTAATTCATCTTGATTTTTCCCTTTAAATATTATGTCAATGAGTCGATTAGTAGCATTTCCGTCATCATAAGAGCAGTATTCATCTAAAAACTCTTTGTATTGACTTTCAAACTGTTTATTGAAGTTATTTAAACTGTTTAGTTGGCCTAAGCTGTCAATTAAATCAACTATATTTTCACAGATAGGTCCTGGAAGTTTTGTTATATCTAAATAAAAACCTCTTTCTGATTCATATTCACGTAAGTCAGGCATATAGAAAAAGACAGGTCTTTTTAAAGGTAGGAAATCGAAAAAGATACTTGAATAATCTGTAATCAAAATGTCTATAGCTGATAAAAGTTCATTTGTATCAATCCAGTTTGGAACACAAAGATGTTCAAGACCACTCTGTTTAAAAAATTTATAAGAAAAGTAATGAGATTTTAAAAGTACTAAGTAATCATCACCAAGCGCCTGCTGAATTTTCACCACTTCACTATGCAATGTATAGCAAGTATCCTCTTCGGCCCCTATTGTTCCTCTCCATGTTGGAGCATAAAGTACAATTTTTTTATTAAAAGGTAAGTCTAATCTTTCTTTAACACTTTCACTGTTAGTGTTTAATGTTAAATCTACTCTAGGATAACCGATATTTGCAATTTCCCCGGCAAATATCCCAAATACATCATTTGATTTTAGTAATTTTTCATACGTAAAAGTATTCGGGCTAATAAGGTAATCACAATGAAGCAAATTTCTTTGGATATTTTTATGACCAGACATTGATCTTTTATTAATATCCTTCCCTAAAGTTTTTAAAGGAGTTCCATGCCATGTATTGATATAAACTTGCTCTTCTCTTTTAATAAAGTAAAAAGGAAATGACGTATCATTAACTAAATATTTTGAAGTTGCTAAATATTTTAGATATTCGTTGCTATCAACTTTAACAAAGGAAATATTAGAAGTTTTCTGCTTTAATTCTGCAATCATTGGATCATTGAAATCATTAATGACCCAAACATGATGTAAATCTTTAAAAGTACTATCTTTCATCAAGCCTAGAAAAATTGCGTAACAATTTCCAGAAATACTTTTGCCATGATAAGCTTCATATAGAATATAATTACTTCTAACCGGATTTTTCTCTAAATAGGAGGTGTATTTACTTCTAATACGAAGTCGTGAATCTCTGGAAAACTCAATTAGTGGATTTAAAATAAATTTAATCTTTCTTGTAACGATTTTTTTGAATTGCTTGATTCTCATTAATGTTAAGCCCCTTCATGTAATATATATAATAGGAAAATGATATTTATTTTGGAAATGCAATTATCCTGATAATTATATTCTAATGACAATTATAAAGCAATGATATAATAAGGTAATTAGTAACCTAGAATAGCTGAATATACCAGTGTTTATTTTGATCAAAATTCCCTACTATTTAATATACTTATTCGATTTGAAAAGTGAAATATTTCTCAACATCTGTTACAATTATGAGCGGTGATTTTTTTAAAGAGGCAATCCCAAAAACTTATATCTAAGGAAGATTAGAATGAACGCATTGTTTACAATATTAAGAGAGCAAATCAGCTCACTTCCGCTGATTATGCGACTTGCTGTTTATGAAACAAAATCAAAATATCAGATGAATTATTTGGGTGTTTTGTGGCAGTTTTTAAATCCATTAATGCAGATGCTCGCTTACTGGTTTGTTTTTGGTATGGGCATTCGCGGAGGGCAGCCAATTGCCATTGGAGACATGGAGGTTCCATTTATCATCTGGATGCTTGCCGGTTTAATCCCTTGGTTCTTCATTAGTCCGACCATTCTTGATGGATCAAACAGTGTGTTTAAACGCATTAATATGGTATCGAAGATGAATTTTCCGATTAGTGCGCTGCCGTCTGTGGTGATTATGTCCAACTTGTTCAGCTACTTTGTTATGATGGGTGTCTATCTGATTGTGCTGATTTCCTATGGCATCTACCCTGACGCGCATTGGCTGCAATATATATACTATCTTATTTGTATGATCGCGTTTATGTTTTCGTTTAGTTTGTTTAATTCCACGATTAGTGTACTCGTGAGAGACTATCAATTTCTTTTACAATCTGTGACACGATTACTTTTCTTTTTGCTGCCGATTTTTTGGAATATCTCAGAGAAGCTCACTGGAGACAAAGCGTGGATTGGGGACATATTAAGACTGAATCCTCTTTTCTACATTATTGATGGTTTCAGAAATAGCTTATTAAAGGGAGAATGGTTCTTCCATGATGTCAAATACACACTTTATTTTTGGCTGATCACGCTTCTTCTTTTAACAGTCGGTTCATTGCTTCATATGAAATTTAGGGATAAATTTGTCGATTTTCTTTAAAAAGTAAGGAGATTATACGATGAAACTAAAGGTTTCGTTTCGAAACGTATCCAAGCAATACGTCCTATATAAAAAACAGTCGGATAAGATTAAAGGGCTGTTTTTACCTAATAAAAATGAAAAAGGTTTCTTTGCTGTTCGTGATGTGTCCTTTGATGTCTATGAAGGCGAGACAATTGGTTTTGTAGGGATTAACGGATCTGGGAAATCGACAATGTCGAACCTTCTAGCGAAAATCATTCCACCAACAAGTGGTGAAATTGATATGGACGGCCAGCCATCGTTAATTGCCATTGCGGCAGGGCTGAACAACCAATTAAGCGGGAAAGACAACATTCGTTTAAAGTGCTTAATGATGGGGCTGACGAATAAAGAGATAGACGAGCTTTATGAAAAAATCGTAGAGTTTGCGGATATTGGTGACTTTATTGACCAGCCGGTTAAGAGCTATTCAAGCGGAATGAAATCACGCCTTGGCTTTGCCATTTCAGCGCATATCGATCCAGATATCCTGATTATTGATGAAGCACTGTCTGTTGGAGACCAAACCTTCTATCAAAAATGTGTTGACCGCATAACAGAGTTCAAGGAACAAGGAAAGACGATCTTTTTTGTCAGTCACTCCATTAGCCAAATTCAAAAAATCTGTGATCGGGTAGCTTGGATGCATTATGGTGAACTTCGCATGTTTGATGATACGAAAAAGGTCGTGAAGGAATATAAGGAGTTTGTTGATTGGTTTAACAAGCTTTCCAAGAAAGAGAAACAAAAATACCAAATGGAACATAAAGAAGGTAGAAAAGGCGTACAAAAGACAGAGAAGGTGTCTCGTTATCAAGAGAACGGAAACCGCCGCTCATTGTTAGGACCCGCATTTCAAGTGACAGTTTTAGCGGTCTTAACGCTATTACTAGCCTTATCGATGTTTTCAGATCGCCCGCTTCGTACATTGGCGACATTTGGTGCAATCCCATCAGATAAGACAGAAGCGCCTCAGTCGAAGAACCCGCAGACCAAAGGATCGCCTGATATGAAAAAGGTGGATCAACAGGCGATTGTCACGGCTGATCCACTCAAGGTTTACAAAGACCAAGCCATGAAAAAAAAGGCCGATGTCACTTTGCCATTTGGACAAGAAGTACAGGCTGTGGCTGAAAATAAACAAACCGTTCAAATTAAAACAGCGTCAGAAACGTATTTTGTCAAACCCGATGCGCTTCAAAATGCAGAGGATTTAAAGTCATTATCCATTGGACCAGGACAGTTTAATTCCTATGTATCGCCTGCATCGGCAGGTTCGTATGAGTATTTACTTTCTTTCCTTGGAAAAGAAGAATCTGTGCTGAAACAGAGAATGCAGACGCTGAGTTCAGTGAAAAATGACCAAGGAGATACGATTGAGCGATTGACCACAGAGAAAACCGACTATGTCATTCAAAATGGTCAGGCAAACACGATTGTGTTTCGCGGCATTATGTCAATCTCTCCTTCCACACTTGGGCTGACAGAACAAAATGTCTGGATGAATGAGAAACGAACAAAATTCGCAGTGAAGGGCGAAAACAACCTGTTTGTCATTGATAATGAACAGCATACACTGACTATTTCAGTCATTAAATAAAAAAGCTGCCGAGGCCGGCAGCTTTTTTTAATTCACTTCTTCTTTTTCGAGAAGCTGTTTCATAAATGGAATGAGTTTCTTTTTCAATTCTTCATCTTGAAGAGCAAACTCAAGCGTCGTTTCAATGAAGCCTTGCTTCTCGCCGACATCGTATCGTTTTCCTTCGAAATCATAGGCGAAGACGCGCTGGATGTCATTCAGCTTTTGAATGGCATCTGTCAGTTGAATTTCTCCGCCTGCACCAATCTCTTGCTGATCGAGGTACATAAAGATCTCTGGCGTGAAAATGTAGCGCCCTAAGATGGCTAGGTTCGATGGTGCTGTTCCTTGCGGCGGCTTTTCAACAAAGTTTTTGACTTGGTAGCGGCGTCCTTCTTGTGTAAGAGGATCAATGATCCCGTAGCGATGCGTATCGCTGTCTGCTACTTGCTGAACACCGATGACAGATGAAAGGGTTTTTTCGTATTCATCCATCAGCTGGCGAAGCCCAGGCGTTTCGGCTTGCACAATGTCATCACCTAATAAAACAGCAAAAGGCTCATCGCCAATAAAGTTACGTGCGCACCAAACGGCGTGTCCAAGTCCTTTCGGCTCTTTTTGACGTATGTAATGAATGTCAGCAATGTTAGAGGATTTTCTCACTTTTTCTAAAAGCTCGCTCTTTCCCTTTTCCTCAAGATTGCGCTCTAGCTCTGGTGCAAAATCAAAATGATCCTCAATGGCTCTTTTCCCTTTTCCAGTGACGATAATAATGTCTTCAATTCCTGATTCAACAGCTTCTTCAATAATATATTGAATGGTTGGTTTATCAACGATTGGGAGCATTTCTTTAGGCATCGCTTTTGTTGCAGGGAGGAAACGTGTCCCAAGACCTGCAGCTGGTATTATGGCTTTACGTACTTTTTTCAATGAACTTTGCACCTTCCTTACATATAGAAAAAATGATTTGGCTTCATTTTTCATCTTTCATAAAGTGTAACTTACAAATGATAGAAATGACAAATGATTTACGATAAATGCATGATTTGATTCATTATCTATTGTAAAGAGTTTGTGTAAATTTTTATGTTGAAAAGAGTAAAGGCGATGTAAAAATTGAAAATAGAATGATTAGGATTCGTTCCTATTCTTTTGTATAATACACTTATGATAAATGAGAAGGAAAGAGGCATCGACTATTGAAAACATTACATGTAATGACTGTATTCGGGACGAGGCCTGAAGCGATTAAAATGGCACCCCTTGTCCTTGAGTTGAAAAAACATCCGCAAATCAAATCCTCAGTCACTGTGACTGCACAGCATCGGCAAATGCTTGATCAAGTGTTGAAAGCCTTTAACATTCGTCCGGATCATGATTTAAATATTATGAAAGAACGTCAGACATTATCTGAAATCACATCAAATGCACTCTTGAAACTAGATCAACTATTTCAAGAGGAAAAACCTGATATTGTCCTTGTTCATGGAGACACAACAACAACCTTTGCAGGAAGCTTGGCCGCATTCTACCACCAAATTTCAGTCGGTCACGTTGAAGCGGGTTTAAGAACACACAATAAATACTCGCCGTTCCCTGAGGAATTGAACCGACAAATGACAGGTACGATTGCCGATATTCATTTTGCTCCTACAAATGAGGCAAAGCAGAATCTTTTAATTGAAAATAAAAAAGAAGAGACGATTTGTGTGACGGGGAATACTGCGATTGATGCGTTGCAAACAACGGTTACAGAGCAGTATCAACACCCTATTTTAGAGAAAATAGGCACAGATAAAATGATTTTGTTAACGGCTCATCGCAGAGAAAATCTCGGCCAGCCGATGAAAAACATGTTTAGAGCGATTAGACGTATTGTAGAAGAGTTTGAAGATGTTCAGGTTGTATATCCTGTACATTTAAACCCTGCTGTTCGTGATGCGGCTCAAACAGAATTCAGTGATCTTGATCGTGTGCACTTAATTGAGCCGCTTGAAGTCGTTGATTTCCATAACTTCGCTGCTGCCTCACACTTTATATTAACGGATTCTGGGGGTGTCCAAGAGGAGGCGCCTTCTCTAGGGAAGCCAGTATTAGTTCTGCGCGATACAACAGAACGCCCTGAAGGTGTGAAAGCTGGCACGCTGAAGCTCGCTGGTACAGATGAAGAGACCATTTACAACATGGCAAAACAGCTGTTAGTCGATCAGAAAGAGTACGACAACATGTCGAAGGCGTCTAATCCATATGGTGATGGACAAGCGTCAAAACGAATTGTCGAAGAGCTTCTCCATCGTTTTGGATTAAGTGAAGAAAAACCAGTTCCATTTCAATCATAAAAAAAGAAGACTACATTTCTGTAGTCTTCTTTTTTACTGCTCCAAACTTTCCTTCAATTCCTTCTTCACATTCGCAAGACTGCTGTCATCAAGCTGGTAGTAATAAATGTTATTGATACGTGTGCCTGATCCTTTCAGCTCGTGCTGCTCCACATGCTGTCTTGCATCACGATAATCATTCATCATCATCCACATATCGTCAAATGACATGTTTGTCTTCATATTATTTTCCACGACTTTGAACATATCGCCGAATTTCGTAATAGATGAAATGTTGGCACCTTTTGCAATGATGCCTTCAATGACCTGGCGCTGTCTTTGCTGACGTCCGAAGTCACCCTTTGGATCTTGCTTTCTCATTCTTGTGTAGGCAAGGGCTTGATCGCCATTCAGGTTAATTTCTCCTGTACCAAATGAATGGCCGTCATAGCTAAATGCAAACGTGCTATTTACTGTAATACCGCCAAGTGTATCAACAATATCCTTGAAGCTTTCCATATTGACTTTAACGAAGTAATCAACAGGTACATCAAGCAGTTCCTCTACAGTATCTGCTGCCATTTGTGTACCGCCAAATGCATAGGAGTGGTTGATTTTATCCATTGTGCCTTTTCCGACAATCTTCGTATACGTATCACGCGGGATGCTCACCATCTCGGTCGTTTTTGTTTTCGGATTTACTGTCATGTATATTAATGTATCTGCACGGCCTCGGTCATTTTTTCGTTCATCGACACCCATGACTAAAATAGAAATCGGGTCTTTCTTACTTAAATCGACATCTTTGTCACGCTTATCTGACTTCTTTAAATTTTCTTGAATGCCTGCGACGGTCGATGCTGCTGTGTTCCAAAGATGATATGCGTATCCGCCAGTTGCTAATACGAATAAGCCAATAATCGATAAAACAATCCAAAGAACCTTTTTCTTCTTTCTTTTTCTTTCAGCTCTCATAATGTCCCTCACCTTTTCTATGATTCTTCCATGATTATAGGTTTACGAATCTTGATAAACAAGTTATTTTTTTACTCTGAACCTAGATATAGACGTTGTAACAAAAAAAAGGTTTCAAAAAACCTTAAATTTACCTTAAAATAATAACTTATAAGACGATACAAAGACATGAGGTGAAAAAAATGAAGAAAATCGTCGTTTTACCGTTCTTAATACTGCTACTAGGTATCGTGCTCACAGCATGTGGAACGGCCGAGCAGTCCTCAGGAGAAAACAAGACAAGCAGTTCAACTCCTCAGGTACTGGAAGAGAAAGCTGAATTTATTGGAATGGCTGATGCACATACAGTCGAAGTGAAAAAAGTGAATACGACCCTAAGCTATGAATTTACGGATAATTTTAAAGATGTGTTAAATGAATTTAAACCAGGAGACACAGTAGAAATCTCTTACTTTATTAATGACAGTGGTCAAAAGGAAATCCAGAAGATTGAAAAACAGAAGTAAAAAAGATGGGCGGGATGAACAAAATTGAAGAAAACAGGCGTTACACTAATCGTTCTCATGATACTGACTCTACTAGTTGCACCCTTTCAGTCTGCCATGGCAAGCTCGGCAATTTCAGTGAAATTGTCTAATTATATCGGAAACAAAACAAGTATGGATATCTCAACAACTGGGGAATACAAGCTATCAGGATCAAATGTTGCTGTGACAAAAAGATATGACGGCAAAAATAGATACGAAGTAGCCAACAGCATCGCTTCTGCTGGCTGGAAAAACCCATCAACTGTTGTCATTGTCAGTCGTGATGCATTTGATCATGCAATTTCTGTATCGCCGTTAGCATACAAACTGGGCGCACCTATTTTGTATACGAATATTGAAAAACTGACGAAAACAACAGAAAACCAGCTGAAGAAAATGAAGCCGGATAACATTCTGATTGTCGGAAATACGAAAAGCATTTCAACAGCTGCTGAGAAGTCTATTAAAAAGTATGGCAAAGTCAGACGTATTAGTGGAAAAGATAAGTTTGAAATCTCCCAAAAAATCGCAAAAGAAATGGGTAACTATAAGCAAGCTGTCGTTGTCGGCGGGAACTCATTTATGAATGGGATTGCCATTGCATCCTACGCATCGAGAAAGGGATACCCTATCCTGTTAACAAAAAAAGATTCCATTCCGTCTTATAGAATGCCAAGTAAAGTGATCATCATCGGCAGTACGAAAAGTACTGGACAAAAAGTTGAAAATCAAATCAAAAAAACCTCACAGGTGACAAGAATCAGCGGGGCCAATCGCTATGAATTATCTGTGAATATTATAAAGAAATTAAATATTAATGCAGATAAAGTTTATTTGGCAAAAGCCTCTAGCTATATTTATGCTATGCCGCTGTCGCAATTGGCTGCAAAATCTAACAGTACGGTTGTGTATGTGAAACCCGATTCTGTCACAGCGTCTTTAAAAGCACTGCTGAAGGAAAAAGGTACATATGCTTATCATCTTGCTGGCAGCACAAGTGCAATTAAAGATAGCTTGAAAAATTCATTAGCCAAACAAGTCTATCTGAAAAAAAATCAAAACTACCAATTGAATATTTCTAACGGAAAAATTTCATTAAAAGGCATAAAGACGTATAACACAGTAAGAGTTGTTCCTGAGAAATATTCAACAAAAAATGTCCTTCAAATTGCAGGAAAGCCGTATTTAGGCAGCGTAAACTTTGCAATTGAATCAGGGTATATCAGGCCGACTCTCGAAAATATTCCATTTGAAGACTATTTAAAAGGTGTAGTGCCAAATGAAATGCCTGCAAGCTGGAATGTTGAAGCGTTAAAAGCACAGGCAGTTGCCGCTAGAACGTATTCGGTGAAAAGTATTGGAAAAGTCGTCCCTGATACAACAGCCTTCCAAGTATATGGAGGATATAACTGGTACACAAATTCAACAAAAGCTGTCGATGCTACAAAAGGAAAGGTTCTGAAATACAACAATCAGCTCATTTCAGCAACCTATTACTCTAGCAATGGCGGTTATACAGAGGCAAGTGAAGAAGTATGGGGAAATGCACTGCCATACTTAGTGGCCAAAAAGGATCCAAAAGATCCAGTCAATCCATGGACACTGAAACTTTCTAAGAAACAGCTGGGCACGACATTGACTGCCAGCACAGCAGCATCTGAGTGGTCTAAAGCAAAAGAGACAAATGCAGCTGACCTTGCAGGCCTGAAATCATGGCTGCTCAAAAACAAAGAAACCGCTGCATCTGATATGAAAATCGCATCGATTTCAAGCCTGACGTTCTCAGGGAAAACAAAAGGCCAGCGTGCGAAGACGGTATCGATCAAACTGACATACCATCTGAAAAACAAAACAGGCACATATTCGGTAAACAAAAGCACAACGGCAAGTATGAAGATGACCGAGTTTCGATCAGTCATGGGCGCAACAAAGGTGAAAAGCACGTTTGCGTCAGTCAAAAACAACACAAATGACTTCACGATTTCAGGAAAAGGATATGGCCACGGCATTGGTATGAGCCAATACGGAGCCAAAGCGAGAGCTGAATCTGGAAACTCGTATTCTTCCATACTCTCGTTCTACTATCCAGGTACAAAACTAACAAACTATTAAAAGGTAAAAGGAGGACATAGAAGATGCGCTCATTGATGAAAACAGCCATCCTCAGCCTCATCGCCATTTTCGTTATCGTTCCAACAGCATTGGCAGACAATTCAGTCTCAAGAATTGATGGCGGGAGCAGATATGCTGTAGCGGCAAACGTAGCGAAAAAAGGATGGGGAACTGCAAGTACAGTCGTTTTAGTAGGGAAAACTGCGTATGCAGATGCAACAGCAGGAATTCCACTTGCATACCAAAAAAACGGACCAGTTCTTTACACAAACAGTAAAAGCCTTTCGGGTGATACAAAAAAAGCCTTAACTTCATTAAAAACAAAGACGGTAATCGTTTTAGGCAGCACATCAAGTGTGTCAAACAACGTGGTCAACCAAGTGAAGAAAATGGGCATCTCCACACAGCGTATTTCAGGAAAAAACCGATATGAGCTATCTGCCAATATCGCGAAAAAAATGAAAAAGCCAGCAGGCGTCGTTGTCGTTGAGGGTTCTTTCTATGCACATGGGATTGCGATTGCACCTGTAGCAGCTCAAAAAGGATTCCCAATTCTATACACAGATAAAAAGGGACTTCGTTCTGAAATCGCTTCTGTTGCAAAAGCAAGCAATGTGAAACAAACCATTGTAGTCGGCGGAGAGAATTACGTCACAAAAGCAGCTTATAACCAATTGAAATCACCAACGCGGATCAAAGGCTCGACTCGTTATGATGTCGCGGCAAATATTGTGAAAAAGTACAATATGAGTGTCAATAATACCTATGTAGGAAGAGGATTTGGTTACGCCACTTCATCTTCTGCTGCAGGCATTGCAGCGAAGCAAAACAAAGCATTGCTTCTAACGAATGAAAAGACGCTGCCAAAAGTAACGAGAGCAACAGTGAGCAGTAAGAAAATCACCAAATTTACTGTCGTAGGCAGTACAAATACAGTGACACCAACTGTTGTGAACCAGCTGAAAAATCCGGCTGTTGGGAAAAAAGTATTCATTGATCCAGGTCATGGTGCGCATGATTCAGGAGCTGTAGGATACGGATTATATGAAAAGAATTTGAATTTAGATGTAGCAAAGCGTTTAAATACGAAATTAAACAACGCTGGTGCACTTGTGACCATGTCAAGAACATCAGACACATTTGATAGTCTTCAAACACGAGTGAGCAAAGGTGCCTCAGCGAATGCAGATATCTTTATCAGTGTCCATGCGAACTCAAATGATAACAGCAGTGCAAATGGAACAGAAACGTATTATGACAAAACCTATGCGGCTGCAAACAGCCTGAAGCTGGCGCAAAACATCCAGCCTAAAATGGTCAGCGCACTAGGTACAAGAGACCGTGGTGTGAAAACAGCTGGCTTCTACGTCATTAAATATTCTAAGATGCCGAGCGTTCTTTTAGAAACTGGTTTTGTTTCCAGTCCAGTTGATTCAAACATCTTGAAATCTGCTACGTATAAAGATCGATTAGCGTCAGGCATTTCAAGCGGTGTGTCAGGTTATTTTAGATAAGAAAACACAAAACTGAGGGGTGCCTCAGATAGGCTGCTCGAGAACGTACTCGGCAGCCTTTTTTCAAAAGTCCATGAAGCTCCTGGGTGAAGGGTTCAAACCAAGGAGGTTGACTTCATGCGTTTTGATATCAAATGTATGTTACTGATTGCTATTTCACTATGTTTATATACACCATCCGTTTTTGCTCAGCACACTGTATCGAGGATAGAAGGAAGCAATCGGTATGAGGTAGCGGTAAATGCCGCGAAAAGGGGCTGGCAGGAAGCGCCTGCCGTTGTGCTTGTGGGCGGTGATGCTTATGCAGATGCCCTGAGTGCTGTGCCTTATGCCTACCAGCAAGGGGCCCCAGTCCTGTTAACGAATGCTGGCAGTCTTTCAGGTGCTGTAAAGACAGGGTTGCAGCAGCTGAAAACGAAGCGGGTAACGATTCTTGGCGGGACTGCGAGTATTTCTGAAAAAGTCGTGAAGCAACTAAAAGCAATGAATCTATCCGTTTTCCGTATTCAAGGAAAGAACCGCTATGAATTGGCGGCAAATGTGGCTAAGCACATGAAGAGTGCTAGTGCGGCTGTCGTCGTGAATGGTTCTGCTTATGCTGATGCTGTCGCGATTGCTCCGTACGCTGCTAAACAAGGCTATCCCATTTTATTAACAGATGCGAAAGGACTGCGCGAGGAAACAGCCAATCTATTAAAAAACAAAGCAGTCAAGCGGACCATTGTGATCGGCGGAGAAGCAAGTATCAATAAAACTGCTTTTCAAAAGCTTCCCTCACCAGTCAGAATAAGCGGAGCCAATCGGTATGAGGTGGCTGCCCAAATTGCTAAAACGTATCCAATGAAGACAAGTCACACATTTATGAGTCATGGGTATGCCTATGCAGATGCAGCCGCTGCGGCAAGTATAGCAGCGAAACAGGGACAAACCCTTCTTCTCACAGATGCTCAAACGGTGCCGGATGCTATCAGAAAAGTCATTGGGGCCAAACAGATGTCAGCATTTTCTGTGGTAGGCGGAACATCAACCATTCAATCAAATGTCATCACACAGTTGAAAAATGCGGTGTTAGGCGAAACAATTTTTATTGATCCAGGTCATGGTGCGCAGGATGCTGGAGCGATAGGGAATGGCCTGCTTGAAAAGAACATTAATTTAGAAGTAGCATTAAAGCTTCAGTCGAGGCTTCATCAAGCGGGTGCCCTTACTGTCATGTCGAGAACATCTGATACATTTGACTCCTTGCAGACACGTGTCAGTAAAGGAGCGCAGGCCAGTGCTGATATATTCATCAGTATCCATGCCAACGCAAATGATAACAGCGGTGCAAATGGAACAGAGACGTATTATGATACAACATATGCGGCTGCTCATAGTGTCAAGCTGGCACAACAGGTGCAGCCCCGAATGGTCAGTGCCCTTGGAACAAAAGATCGCGGAGTGAAAACAGCAGGGTTCTACGTCATCAAATATTCTAGAATGCCGAGTATTTTGCTAGAAACCGGCTTTGTAACAAATCCAATCGATGCGAGTATTTTAAAATCTACCGCTGCAAAGGATCGGCTGGCTTCTGGAATTGCAACGGGTGTGTCCAACTACTTTGACGTAAAATGAATCATGAATGATGTGTCAAGTTAAAAATACATTTCATTTTTGGTTATGTTTGTTATAATTGAAACATAGAAGGTGAATGGTTTACACATAAATCTTCAAACGACAGCAAACCGACAAATCATGAAGAGGTGACGATCTTGAAAAAATTAATCACAATGCCGTTTCTAGTATTGCTTCTAGGAGTATTGCTCACAGCGTGCGGCACAACAAATCAATCAAGCGATAACAAAAAGGATGACAGCAAAAAAGAAACAACTGAAGCAGCCGATCAAAACAAAGATAAGGCTGCGGACGAAAAATCAGAAGATCAATCATCAAATGAAAAAGCAGATGATCAAAGTAAAGAAACAGCTGCTCAAAAAGAAGAGCCGGCAAGTCAATCTGATGAAGAGGCAAAAGACAGCTCAAGCAAAGAAATTACAAAAGAAGAACCTGCTAAAGACCAATCAAAAGCTGACTCAAAAGGTGACTCTAAAACAAAGAAAGAATCAACGACTAGTAAGAAAAATGTAATCACCAAAGAAGGCACATATGTCGGTTTGGCTGATGGACATACAATTGCTGTCAACATTGATGGAAAAGAAGTAGCTATTCAATTCGGAAATACATTTTCTAAACAAGTGAACAGCTTAAAAGAAGAATCAAAAGTGAAAGTAACCTATACAAAAGATGCAAACGGAACACTTCGATTGAAAACGATCGAAACTGTAAAAGCAAAATAAAGAAAAGACCCGGAGACCCGCAGAATTGCGGGTCTTTTTTACGTTCAAAAGGGCATAATTTGATATAAGTGCACATTCTTAACACAGTTTTACAAGACTTAACAGCGCATTTACATTTGCTTAATGTTACTCTGCTAAACTGACTTTCATAGAACATCTCTTTACACAACAACTACTTTGAATGGTGAGGTGCAGGTCAGTGAGTGCAGAGAAAGCGATGAATCTTTACAGAGAATATGAAGTGAGACGAAATCACTCTTTTGCCTTAACAGAACATATGGTTCGTTATTTATTTGCAAAACGTTTCATAGATTTAATGTTCTCGTTCATCGGATTGATGTTGAGTACGCCAATCATTTTGCTGTTTGCTCTTTTGATTAAGCTGGAAACACCAGGGCCAGCCTTTTATATGCAGGAAAGGGTCGGGAAAGACGGTGTTTACTTTAAATTATGGAAGCTCAGATCGATGAGAATTGACGCAGAAAGCGGAGGAGCGAAATGGGCGCAAAAAAATGACCCGCGTATCACCAAAGTGGGGGCATTCATCCGTAAAACAAGAATTGATGAACTTCCGCAATTTATCAACGTGTTAAAAGGAGAAATGAGTATCGTAGGCCCTCGTCCAGAAAGACCGATGTTTACCGCAGAATTTAATCGGACGATTCCAGGCTTCACAAAAAGATTGGCAGTAAAGCCGGGGCTGA
This sequence comes from Bacillus sp. FSL K6-1006, assembly GCF_038593175.1. Lineage (NCBI taxonomy): Bacteria > Bacillati > Bacillota > Bacilli > Caryophanales > Bacillaceae > Bacillus > Bacillus sp. FSL K6-1006. The sequence continues at coordinate 3,261,500 of NZ_CP151970.1, read as the reverse complement.
CAGGTCTTGCTCAAGTAAATGGCGGATATGAAATGAGTCCAAGTGAAAAATTAACACACGACTTACAGTATATTCAAAACTTGACATTTTCTCTCGACACGAAGATTATGGTAAAAACGTTAAAAGTCATCATGACTGGTGACGGAGCCAGATAAGTAAAGTAGGGAAGAGAAATGGCAAGTATGAAAAAACGCATGCTAGGCGGGGCAAAATGGACAAGCTTGTCCGCATTGATCATCACCATTATCCAAATCGCACAGTTCGCCTTTTTAGGGAACGTGATGTCACTCAAGGAGTTTGGTCTTGTTGGTATGATCACAACTGTCACAATATTTACGCAGATTTTGCTTGATCTAGGAATTGGGGCAGCGATCATTCAAAAGGAACAAACGACAGAACGTCAATTATCTACATTATATTGGATCAACTTGCTCACAGGGATTATCTTGTTTTGTCTGCTCATTCTGCTAAGCCCAATGATAGCCGCTTTTTATAACCGGCCAGAGCTAGAAGGTCTGCTCAAGCTATTATCGATCATGTTTCTGATCGCACCGATTGGCCAGCAGTACCAGTATATGATGCAAAAAGACTTAGCCTTTAAAACATTAAGCACCATTGAAACCATTGCAACCATCATATCGCTGCTCGTTTTACTCGTTTTCGCCTTCTTCATGAATCCGATTGTCGCCTATGTCATCTCTCAAGTGCTGCTGCAATCAGGAAAAGGTCTCATGTATGCAGCAGCTTATTGGAAGAAGTGGCGTCCATCACCTGTTTTTGCATTAGGAGAAGTAAAGGGATTTTTCTCATTCGGTGCATTCCAGCTCGCATCCAGACTGGTCAACCGAGCAGGATCAAACATCGACATGATTTTAATCGGCCGGTTTCTTGGAGCGGAAGCGTTAGGTATTTACAGCTTGGCGTATCAAATTGTGACAATACCCGTGCTGAAGATAAATCCGATTGTGACGAGAGTGGCTTTCCCAGTTTTCGCAAAAAGTCAGCAGGATCACTCCATGCTGCGAGAGGGCTTCCTAAGTATGACGAATATGCTCGCATTGGTTAGTTTTCCATTATTAATCGGCCTTGCTGCCGTATCAGACAGTTTTATAGAAGTCGTGTTTGGAGAGAAATGGCTAGTAGCGGTCCCGGTTTTAAATATATTGTGTATTGTCGGCCTGCTGCGTGTGCTGATGAATCCAAACGGTTCAATACTTCTTGCAAAAGGGAGAGCGGACTTAGCCTTTTATTGGGATACGGGGATGCTCATCGTGTATGGCTGCGCATTATATGCAGGTGTGACTACAGGCAGTCTGCTCACAGTAGCTTGGATCTACTCAGGTGTCAGCCTGCTCAACTTTATTGTCGGCAGATGGCTCATGGCATATGTCATTCAGCTTGATATGAAGGTGTATTTAAAATCACTTGGAAAACCTGCTGTCATGACGCTGCTCATGGCTGTCTGTGCGGTAGCTTTACATCAAGGGATGAAGCTGACGACAGCAGATATTTCACTTCAATTACTACTGACTGTTTGTGTCAGTGCTGCATTGTATGGCTTGCTGCTCATCAAAATGTATCCGCAGGCTGCAGGCAAATTATTGAGAAGAGGTCGTTCGTCATGAAGGTGCTATGGCTGACAAGTGTATATCCTAGTGAAAAACATCCGAGTGAGGGCGTGTTTCATGAAACGCAAGTGCAGGAGCTGCTCAAACAAGGAATAGAAGTGACTGTCATTTGCCCAAATCCAGTGAATCCGCCGGTTTTACGGATGCTGAAGGCATCCTATCGGCAGAAAAGGGATCTGCCTGAACAGGAAGTGAGAAGCGGAGTGACGGTTTACAGACCGCCTTATCCAGCGCTCCCAGGACAGCTGAAATGGGCGCAGCCGAGTAAACGAATAGCGGCTTCCGTTCTCAGAGCAATGCAGCGTCATCAGCTGTCACCAGATTTTATCCATGCGCACTTTGCCATGCCGTCTGGCGGAGCGGCGGCTGTTATTCAGAAAGAAACGAAAATCCCTTATCTTCTGACCTTGCACGGCAGTGATGTGAACGTATATCCGAACTATAGCAAAGGGGCGAAGGCAGCCTTTGAAACGGCTGTGAGGCAGGCATCTGCTGTTCTGACAGTGAGTGAGGAGCTGGCTAAAAAGACAAATGAGATGACGAAGGTAGAAGCAAAATGTCTTCCGCTTGGTATTCCGCTCCGATCATTTTCCAGAACGGAAGAAGGTCAAGAAGGCATCAGAAAGCACTTAGGTTTACCGCTTCAAGATAAGCTCGTTGTTTTCGTCGGGCGTTTAGTGAAAGAGAAGGGCTTGCTTGAATTAGCTGATGCTGTCAGCAGCATGGATGGGGTGAAAGCAGTCTTTGTTGGAAAAGGCCCCCTTGCAATGGAGCTCACAGAACGGGCGGGAGCATCTATTATACTCCCAGGCCAGGTGCCGAATGAGCAGGTGAGAGACTACTTAATGGCAGCTGATCTGTTTGCACTCCCTTCCTACAGTGAAGGAATGCCAACCGTCGTTCTAGAAGCGCTCGCTTTAAAGGTACCTGTCATTGCAACAAGGGTTGGTGGTCTCCCATCCTTATTTTCAACCTATCAACACCTGCTCGTTGAACCGCGTTCGACGCGTCAGCTGAAAGAGGCGATTCACGCCTGCCTTTATGAAAACAGCTGGAATGAAGAAGTGAAGAACGTTCTTCATGAAATAGTTCATACAGAATATTCATCAGAACATAATGCGAAGCATCTCATTCAGCAATATGAGAAGGTGCTCAATCAATCAACATCTATCGTTTAAATAAGATGAAATGTGCAAAGAATGATAGATAGATAAACAGCTTGGAACGGACAATATGCTTTTACTGAGAGGATGAAAAATGTTGAAGAAAATTGCTGTGATTGGAACAGGTTATGTCGGGTTAGTATCGGGTACTTGTTTTGCTGATATCGGAAATCGTGTCATCTGCTGTGACATTGATGAATCAAAAATCAACAGCTTAAAAAGTGGTGTCGTTCCCATTTATGAACCAGGTTTAAAGGAATTGATTGAAAAGAATACAGAAGAAGGAAGACTGTTTTTTACAACGAATATTCCTGCAGCTATTAGGGAATCAGAGATTATCTATATTGCCGTAGGGACACCGATGACACCACAGGGGGAAGCAGATTTAACGTATGTGAAGGCTGTCGCTCAAACGATCGGTGAACACATGAATGGCTATAAAATCATCGTCAATAAAAGTACAGTTCCCGTTGGAACAGGCCGTCTCGTTCAAGCCATTGTGGAAAAGGCATCGCGCAGCAAATATCCTTTTGACGTCGTATCCAATCCAGAGTTTCTCCGAGAAGGCTCAGCGATTCAAGACACGATGAATATGGAGCGGGCGGTCATTGGTTCGACTAGCACTCATGCCTCTACCATCATCAAAAGACTGCATGATCCGTTTCAAACAGAAGTTGTGGAGACCAACTTAGAAAGTGCTGAAATGATTAAGTATGCTGCAAATGCCATGCTTGCCACAAAAATCTCATTTATTAATGACATTGCAAATATTTGCGAAAGGGTAGGCGCTGACGTTGAAAAAGTCAGTGAAGGAGTTGGATTAGACAGCCGCATCGGGCATAAATTTTTAAAAGCAGGCATTGGATTTGGGGGTTCTTGTTTCCCGAAAGACACGATGGCTCTACTCAAAATTGCCGAAACATCCGGGTATCGTTTTAAGCTGATCGAATCTGTCATTGAAACGAACAACAACCAAAGAGCCCACCTTGTCAGCAAATTGATGAGTGTGTTCGGTGATATTAAAGGAAAAACCATTTCTGTCTTAGGCCTCGCCTTTAAACCGAATACGAATGATATGCGTTCAGCGCCTGCACTAGATATTATCCCAATGCTGAGAGAGCTGGGGGCTTTTGTGAAAGCCTATGATCCGATTGCTTATGTAGAAGCTGAACGTGAGCTTGGCCCGCAGGCGATCTTCAGCAATGATCTGTATGAAACAGTAAAAGATACGGATGCCTGTCTCATCCTAACAGAATGGGATGACGTACAGAAGATGGATAAAGACCAGATCAAGCAGCTGCTTCGTTCACCGATTGTAATTGATGGAAGGAATTTGTTTGATCCAGCAGAAATGAAAGAGAGAGGATTTATTTACCAGTCTATCGGCCGCCCGAGTGTATGGGAAGCAGAATTGGTATCGAAGGCACAATAACAGGGGGAGCTTGGATGAAGAAAGTATTGGTTACTGGGGGAAGCGGATTTATTGGATCACATACGGTAGAGGCTTTACTAGAAAAAGGCTATGAGCCCATCGTTCTTGATAACTTTTCAACTGGATCTCGAGAAAATATTGCCCATCTTTCCGTGCAATGCATCGAGGCAGATGTTACAAAGCCAGCGACGATTGATTTGATCAAACAAATCGCACCGGATTATATCATTCACCTTGCAGCACAAGTAAGTGTAGCCGTTTCCGTTCAGGATTTCGTATATGACGAAGAAGTTAATATAAAAGGATCTCTGCACGTCATAAAAGCCGCGGCTGAAGCAGGAGTGGAGAAAGTGATCTTTGCCTCATCAGCAGCTGTCTATGGAGACCCGGTGTATCTGCCAGTGGACACCGCTCACCGGCTGAAGCCTGGTTCACCATATGGCTTAGCAAAACTGACAGTAGAGCGCTATTTAGAAATGGCAAAATCACTCTATGATGTGGACTATTGTATTCTCAGATACAGCAATGTATATGGTCCGCGCCAAGACGCACTTGGAGAAGGCGGTGTTGTCTCTATTTTCTCTGATAAGTTTGCAAAGGATGAGGCCCCTTTTATCTTTGGAGATGGGGAACAAACAAGAGACTTCATCTATGTGGGTGATCTAGCGGCAGCGAATGTTGCGGCTTTAACAGCCCAATCAAACGTTTGTTTAAATATCTCGTGTGGTGATTCCATCACTGTAAATGAACTGTTTCAAACGATGAAACGGGTAACGAGATCACAGCTTGAACCGATTTACAAGCCGCAGCGTGCAGGAGATATCGTGCATAGTACATTGGCAAATGAGGAAACGAAACAAGTCTTAGCATGGGAGCCTGTTGTGAGTTTACAGGAAGGTTTGGCTCGTACCATTTCCTACTATAAACAGGAAGTCAAGGCTTAATCCCTCAAATCGGATGGGTTGCTTAGGAGGAAAATGGGTATGAGTGTGAAACAAACAGCATGGCAAATCATGATCGGTTGTATATTATTTGCAGCAGGGCTAGGACTTGTACAAATGGCGTCTGCGCAGCCCGCCGGGTTAAAAAAGATCGTCGCCATTCCGGTCCTGCTTTTGGTTCTGACAGCTTTTCTCGTGTTGATGAAGCTATACATGAACGGTGAGCAAGTGTTCATGTCAGCCATATATCTTTTAATTGCATTGACCTTTCTCAACAACGCTTTCTTTTCAATTAGTGCCGGGTTCTTTAGTCTTTTTCTCTACCGTATCATGCTCATTGCCGCCTTTGCTTTATTTATATGGCGGATGAGAGATAAGGGAACGTACATATCGCAGTGGCAGCAGATTCGTGTAAAAGGCATTCTTGGTTTTTTCGCTGCATGGTTTCTTTACGGGCTCATCTCACTGCTGTGGGCCCACTCGGTGACAGACGGTCTCAAATATATGTCCCTGCTTGCTATGGGGATGGGTTTTGTCTTTCTTGTGGTCATGTACATTCAGCGAATGGATCAAGTGGTCACCTTTTATAGCATTTGGCTCGTCATGACTGTATTTGTCATGGGGATAGGGTTTTATAATCACTTTACTTTGAACCATTTACCGAATACTTCACTGTATCTTGGGCCGGCGTATAAACAGCACTATCCTACAGCTGTCTTTTTTAATCAAAATGACTTTGCGACGTTTTTATCGATTAGCTTTTTCTTGTATTTAGCGTGTATGCGGCAAATGAAAAATGGTTATATCAAAGCATTTGGATTATTTGGCGCCATCGCAGCACTGTATCTCATTTTGTTAACAGAATCCCGCGCGAGCCTGCTTGGCATATTTGCAGGAGCGGCCATCTATGTGTGGCTGCTCATGCCGCGCTTTCTCAAAAAGTGGTCACTCATCGCAGCAGGCGGACTTGGTGTCATCTGTATCGCTGTTTTTTCAGCCAAGATTTATTCAGTCTTTTATGACTTGTTTCTCGCTTCTCAGGTCGCGCATTCTTTTAGTGAACCACTCCCATCCAACATTGCGAGAGCGAATTTGATCAAAAATGCATGGCATTTCTTTACGGATTCATACGGGTTTGGTGTCGGAGCGGGTAATGTGTCTTACTACTTAGCCCACTTTTCGATCTTTGATACAGATCAAGTCGTTGAAGTGCACAATTGGCTGCTGGAAGTGATGACGAACTTTGGATTTGCGGTCATGCTGGGCTATATTTCCGTCTACGCTTATCTCATGTTCATGCTGTATAAACAATACCAATGGGCGGACACAAGATCGGCAAAAATGATCATTGAAGGTTTGTTTGCTGCCATGCTGAGCTTTCTCGTTTCAAGTATCAGTCCTAGTTCGGTCTCGAATTTATATTTCCACTGGGTCTTTTTAGGGCTCGTAATCGTAGCGGTGAATATGTTGAAAAACAAACAGCTCTTGGTAAACCGTGTGTGATGCTGCGCTGGTATGGCTACACTTATGAAAAAGCAAATACGTCAATGTTGGGAGAATGAACATGTCTGGTTTCATATCTAGAATAGGGAAGCGAATCAAAAAGTATATCGTATGGCTCGTGCTGTTGCCTGTCGTATTAGGCGCTTTTGGATTCTTTTTTGCCAAAGGAACAGCGCAGCAGTCTAGTTACACAGCTGCCGTTACCCTCACACTTGGTAAATATGATGACGGAGTGTATAACAATATCGCAGAAGTGACATCTCTATTAAAAAGCGATGCATTTTTGAATGAAGCACTCAGTGATGTTAAAGAAGAAGAAAGGCAGGATGTGAAAAGCCGCCTCATCCTCACCAATCAATCAGATACACAATTACAGCTGTCTTTCACAGATGCTGATAAGGATCATGCTTTAGCTGTCGTGAAGCAGGTGTCGGATACATTTCTGAAGCAAGACAAAGCATTATTTACAAAAAGGCAGCAGGTGATTGAAAGTAGATTATCTGCTCTAGAAGACGAATCTGTCAGCAACGATTCCAAAGTAGATAAAGAACGATTTTTATATGAATTGGAGTCTACAAAGCTTGGAATGAAGCAGGCGAAGATTGTTGATCCTGCCCAAGTTCTTGATGAAGGCAATAAAGGCATGTCAGCGAAAAAGCGGGCACTGCTTGGACTTGTCATTGGCTTTAGCATCTCGCTCATGTTTGTGGTCTTACCCGAAGTGTTCAAAGAATCTTAATGATGAACTGGAGATGAGTCTTAGGTGAACAATCAACCGTTAGTATCAATCATTACACCGGCCTATAATGCGGAACGTTATTTAACGGATACAGTTCATTCCGTCCTTGCCCAAACCTATTCTAATTGGGAACTGATCATCGCAGATGATTGTTCAACAGATGGAACAAGGAAGCTGCTTGGGGACTTAAGTGAAGCAGACGACAGAATCAACGTCATTTATTTAGAGCAAAATGGGGGAGCTGCCATCGCCAGAAACGCAGCCATCAAACAGGCAAAAGGCCGCTTTATCGCTTTTTTAGACAGTGATGATAAGTGGAAAGAGACGAAACTCGAAAAGCAGGTAGACTTCATGCTGACAAACGATTATGCCTTTACATTCACGGCATATGACATCATTGCAGAAAATGGAGAACCGTTAGAAAAAACTGTCACTGCACCAGCAAGATTAACTTATGATGAAGCTTTGAAAAATACCATTATCGGCTGTTTAACGGTGATGCTTGATGTACAGAAGATAGGACATGTAGAAATGCCGAACATCCGCACAAGACAGGATTTAGCTACATGGCTGTCCATATTAAAAAGAGGATTTACAGCCTATGGCATGAGTGAACCGCTCAGTGAATACCGCATCGTTGGAAACTCGATCTCTAGTAACAAGTGGAAAGCAGCGAAAAAAACGTGGTTCGTCTACAGAGAAATTGAGCAGCTTCATTTTGTCAAAGCATCTTGGTGTTTTATGCACTATGCGACAAATGCTGTGAAGAAGCGCTTATAAACAGAAGGGAAAAAAGGTGATAAAGGTGAAAGCAGACTCGATCATACATGTTATCGTAGCGACGGGAGAATGGGGACAGGACGGCCTGAGGTACAGACGGCATCGACTGGCGGAATTTCTAGCATCTGATCCAGAAACGAAAGAGGTCATCTGGGTATGTCCATCTGCATCCCGTCACACAGCTCCCTTTCAGCCCATAACCGATCGAATGAAGCAATTGACCATTCCTGATGTGCTCAAGAGCAAATTTTTCCGCTTTGGCCGATATCAAGACATGTTCTATATTCATAAATTGTCCCCTCTTCTTGAGCATTTGCGGCAGGAGGAAAAGAAGGGAATCGCTGTTTGCTTATGGTATACGTTTCCGGGTTTTCCGCTCTTATCTTCTTTATTTGAATGGAAACATATTGTCTATGATTGCAGTGACCTGTGGGGAGAGCCGATAAGCGGCAAAAATAATTTGCTTTCTTATATGAGGCAGCGTGTCATTGTGAAAGCAGAAAATCGAATCATCAAATACGCACACAGCATTACATGTTCTTCTCAATACTTACACGATCAAATCAAAAGGCGTCTCATGGGTGAACCGAAAGATGTCTTTACAGTTGAAAATGGCGTCGAGTACGATGTGTTTGCAAAAAGCAATCTTCCATGTAAGGAGGATGTGCTACAAGGTAGAGAAGGAACTGTTCTTGGTTTTATTGGAGGCATCAAGCCGAAGCTGGATTTTGACATGATAGCAGAAGCTGCCCGCATGCAGCCTGATTGGACATTTTTATTTGTCGGTCCGGATGGAACAAATGGTGATCCATCTTTTCAGCATGCACTTAAACTGCCGAATGTGATTTGGACAGGTGCTGTTGCACCAGAAGAAGTGCCTGCGTATATGAAGCTGATTGATGTAGGCATGATGCCATACAAACAATCTCCTTACAATCAAGCCGTGTTTCCGCTCAAGCTATATGAATTTTTAGCCGCAGGAATACCGGTTGTTGGTTTAAATCTTCCGTCAACGGAAAGGCTAAAAGAGAATGATGTGTATGAATATTTAGAAGGCGAGGATCCTGCGCTCTTCGTAGAAGCCTGCCAAAAAGTGATCAGCAAAAAAGACGACATGACCTATAGACATCTAAGACAAAGCCGTGCGAAGAAAAAAGATTGGCACGCGCTGTTCACAAACATGGTGGAACTAACGAATATTAAAGAAAACGCATAATTCATCAGGGATTGTGCGTTTTTATTTGTTTCTTCTTCACAGGGGGAGCTTGTGATCATCCTCTATTCAATTGTATAATGGAAAGAGCGGCCAATATACAAAATACAGATTTCAATTTAGAAGGAGACTGACCTATGGATTACGAACGCGCCTTATTAGCGTTTTTTGTCTCTCTGGCTACAGTTTTAATTGTGACACCAATCGTCAAAAAGTTTGCAATTAAGATTGGTGCAGTGGACCAGCCGAATAAACGAAAAGTTCATGATAAAGTAATGCCTCGAATGGGCGGTTTGGCAATTTTTATTGGGGTAGCGGCTGGAGCATTAGCAGGCGGGCTGTTTCTACATAATAAAATTACAGCAATTTCAGTTGGTGCCGTACTTATCGTCATTCTAGGTATATTTGATGATAAATATAATTTAAGTGCAAGATTTAAATTTCTCGTACAAGTTCTTGTTGCTTGTCTGATTGTAAGCACAGGCTTAAAAATGGACTTTTTCTCTGTTCCTTTCTTAACAGATCGAATTGAGTTAGGCTGGATGGCATATCCCCTAACCGTGTTATGGATTGTCGGAATCACAAATGCTATTAATTTAATTGACGGCCTTGATGGACTGGCTGCCGGTATTTCTGTCATCGGTTTATCAACCATTGCCGTGATGGCATTTTCAGCTGATAAAATTTTGATTCTTTCATTATCCCTTGTTGTCATTGGCAGTACCATCGGCTTTCTCTTTTACAACTTTCATCCAGCGAAGATTTTTATGGGTGACACCGGTTCGCTTTTTTTAGGCTATATGATTTCGGTACTGTCACTATTAGGGCTGTACAAAAGTGTCACTTTGTTTAGTGTTGTTGTCCCAGTGATCATCTTAGGTGTCCCTATTTTCGATACCACTTTTGCCATCATTAGACGAATATTAAACAAACAGCCGATTTCAGCACCTGACAAATCTCATATTCATCATAGACTGATGGCCTTTGGCTTGTCCCATCGCATGGCTGTCATCGTGATTTATATGATTGGCTTAGTCTTTAGCTTAAGTGCCATTTTGCTGACGAGCGCCACCATATGGTTATCACTGATTATTATCTTTTTACTGGTCATGTTCATGCAAGTGATTGCGGAAGTCACAGGCTTGGTGAATGAAGAGTTTAAACCATTTACGAAATTTTATAAACGAATGGTCAAAAGACAGTAAAAAACAGCCCGTTCCTAGGAACTGGGCTGTTTTTATTATTGTCCAGGTGTGCTGGTCGATGAGTTAGGTGTATCACTTGTCCCCGTTTCACCAGAGGACGGATTGGTTTGTGAATCTGTTTCAGTTGAAGATTCAGCAGGCAGCTTTAAATGCGTCCGTAATTCATTTTGGACGTTAGCTAAATTGGTCGGATCTGGCTCAAAGTAATACGTGCGATTTGGCCCTAAATAAAGGTCTGATCCCTTAATTGAAAGAGTTTCTGTGTCGTCTCCTTTAAATCCGCTGTAGATTTGCTGAAGGGCAAGACCTTCTGTGATACGGAAATTGGTCGTAATGTGATCACTGACTTCTTTCGCAATGTTATCGACGTTCGCAATGTTATTTGGCTTCGCCATTTGATCAATCATTGCACGTAAAATTTGTTTCTGACGATCGTTACGTCCGAAATCACCGCGTGGATCTTGTTTTCTCATCCGTGCGTAAGCAAGTGCTTCTTCCCCGTTTAAATGCATATTGCCTTTTTTGAAGTAAATCTTTTTCGATTTTTTAACATCACTTTTTTCATTGAAGTCAAATGGAACATCGATATCAATTCCGCCGACTTCATCAATGACATCCTTGAATCCGTCAAAATCAACGGTTGCATACTTATCAATCGGAATATGCAAGAATTGTTCGACAGTTTCGATCGTTTCGTCTTTACCACCTTTAGCAAATGCTGCATTGATCTTTTCTTTACTTCCTGTTGTATCACTTGCAAGCTGTACGCGTGTGTCACGAGGGATACTAACCATTTTCATCGTTTTGTCTTGGGGGTTAATCGTTGCAACAATGAGTGAATCTGAACGGCCATGATCACCCTTTGTGGCATAATCCTCAATTCCGACAAATAGTACAGAGAAAGGTTTTTTCTTAATATCAATGACAGCATCACGAAGATTCGATTTCTCTCCACGGTTTAGTTCATCATATGTTTTGTCAGCAGCTTGAAGAGTATTGACGATTTTATATACTGCAAATCCGCCCATGCAGATGATAAGAAGCAAAAATAAGACCAGAATACGTTTGATAATTCTCTTCTTCTTACTCTTTTTCTTTCGTACACGCACTTTTACTCGTTGTGCCATTCATCTGTCTCCTTTATCGGACCAATGTCCTTTTCTAAATAAATAAGTTCGCCTTCTTTTGTAACACTCTTTCCATTTGTCAGCTCAGTCATCCACTCAATGAACTGCTCTGTTTGTGTTTCTTCGACATATGTCTCAAAAATAACATCTTCTGCATAATGGATTTCTTTTAGCTGAAAAGATGAGGCTCTAAGCTCATTCTCTACCTTTCCAAGCCATGTATAATCTATTGTTGTGTGCATTGTACGCATTAAACAGCGCTCTACCATTCCAACATGGTTGATAGCTTCTGATACAGATTTTCCGTAGGCACGAATCAATCCACCGGCACCAAGCTTGATACCGCCGAAATAACGAGTGACCACAACGACTGTATCTTTCAGCTTCCGTTTTTTTAGCACTTCAAGCATTGGCACACCTGCTGTACCGCTTGGTTCACCATCATCATTCGCCTTTTGAATCAGGTCATGTTCACCAATGAGATAGGCTGAACAATTATGTGTGGCATTCCAATGTTGTTTTTTAATGGATTGTATAAATGCTTGTGCTTCTTCTTCTGAGACAGCACGCTGTATATGACAAATAAAACGTGATTTTTCAATGACGATCTCATGCTCGCCACGACTTTTTACTGTAAGATAGCGATTCAGCAAAAGACATACCCTCCTGACAAGCAAATTGTAAGACTAGTGAAAATTTGCATTGGTTTTAGAATTTTACAGCGTATTTTGTTATGATGATAGGAGCGGAAAAAGGGTCGTCATAAAAACTTCATGATTATACGCATTCTTTCATTATAATTCGACATAAAATGCAGATCAATGACATTTATAATAAAAAAAGATGACATCACTGTTACGGGAGGGAAAAGCCATGACAACACCCAAAATGGATCCGAAATTATTGGATTCAATCATCATGAAAATGCTAAGTACAGTTGATGGCAGCAAGGACGAAGTATTTAGAATAGGCGAACAGTCCCGTCAACAATATGAAAGCCTAGTAGAAGAGCTGAAGCAAATCAAACAGCAAGTAAACGAAGTAATTGATTTTGGGGATAAGCTGGAAGTCCATACAAGACATGCTAGAAACCGCTTATCTGAGGTCAGCAGAAACTTCAACAAATTCAGCGAAGAAGAAATACGTGAGGCCTACGAAAAAGCACATAACTTGCAAGTGGAACTCACCATGATTCAGCAGCGCGAGAAGCAGCTGAGAGAAAGAAGAGACGATCTGGAAAGACGGTTATTAAGTTTACAAGACGTCATTGAACGCTCTGAAACGCTTGTGAGTCAGATTACAGTGGTTCTCAACTATCTCAACCAGGATTTACGCCAGGTTGGCGTTTTACTTGAAGATGCTCAGGCAAAACAAGATTTTGGTCTCAGAATTATTGAAGCCCAAGAAGAAGAACGCAAAAGAGTGTCGCGGGAAATTCATGACGGCCCTGCTCAAATGCTGGCAAACGTGATGATGCGTTCCGAATTAATTGAACGGATTTTTAGAGACCGCGGTACAGAAGAAGGCTTTAAAGAAATTAGAAGTCTCAGACAGAATGTGCGAAATGCACTGTACGAAGTGAGAAGAATCATTTATGATTTAAGACCGATGGCTTTAGATGATTTGGGTCTGATTCCGACACTGAGAAAATACTTAAACACAATTGAAGAATATGATGGAAAAACCAAAATTACGTTCCAATGCCTAGGTGATACAGAAAGCGAAAGAATTGCTTCTCAATTTGAAGTAGCACTGTTTAGACTAGCCCAAGAAGCTGTCACAAATTCATTAAAGCATTCTGAAGCTGAAGAAATCTCTGTCAAAGTAGAAGTAACGAAAGACTTTGTGACCTTAATTATTAAAGACGATGGAAAAGGCTTTGATATGAAAGATGTAAAAACAAACAAAAACAAATCCTTCGGTTTACTTGGCATGAAAGAACGCGTAGACTTACTGGAAGGTAAAATGACCATAGACTCAAAAATAGGTCTAGGGACATTCATCATGATTCGCGTGCCTTTAACATTGCAAAATAAAATTGTAAAATAGAGTCAAAAGACATATTGACCATAAAGTTCAGGTGTAGAACAATAAACATGGGGAGGCGTAGCTTGTGACTAAAGTAAATATTGTAATTATTGATGACCACCAATTATTCCGTGAAGGTGTCAAACGGATTTTAGATTTTGAACCTACTTTTGAAGTAGTTGCAGAAGGAGACGACGGTGACGAAGCTGCACGTATCGTAGAACACTATCATCCGGATGTTGTCATTATGGACATTAATATGCCGAATGTAAATGGTGTTGAGGCTACAAAGCAGCTTGTTGAGCTTTATCCCGAATCAAAAGTCATTATTCTATCTATTCATGACGATGAAAACTATGTAACACATGCATTGAAAACAGGGGCGAGAGGCTACCTGTTAAAAGAAATGGATGCAGACACACTCATCGAAGCAGTGAAAGTTGTAGCTGACGGAGGCTCTTATTTACACCCGAAAGTCACTCATAACTTAGTAAATGAATTCCGACGCCTAGCGACTAGCGGCGTTTCAGCACATCCACAGCACGAGGTATATCCTGAAATTCGCAGACCACTTCATATCTTAACTAGACGTGAATGTGAAGTTCTTCAAATGTTAGCTGACGGAAAGAGCAACAGAGGAATCGGTGAATCGCTCTTTATTAGTGAGAAAACAGTTAAAAACCACGTGAGTAACATTTTGCAAAAAATGAATGTAAACGACCGTACACAAGCTGTTGTTGTAGCTATTAAAAATGGCTGGGTAGAAATGAGATAGTGTTCCGGACAAGTACTCCTTTTTCGCCTGTTTTTATTCTCTCACATTTTAGGTGAAGGGAAATGATAGACAGGGTAAGGATTCTTTTTCGGATATAGAGGGCTTGCCTATTGATTAGGCAGGCTTTTTTGATTACTATTATAAATCTAATGAAACAATGATCATTTTTTTAAAATAAAAAAGAGTAACTTAACGAATAAGGAAGGTATTTAAGAATGAAAATAGCCGTTGTAACAGACAGTACTGCTTATCTACCACAAGAGCTGCGTGATAAACATAATATTCATATGATCCCCCTTAACGTCATCTTCGGCAGTGAATCATACCGTGAAGAAATAGAAATGGACTGGAAGACATATTATGAAGAAATCAAAAAACACAAAGATCTTCCAACAACCTCTCAGCCTGCTTTCGGTGAATTAATAGCCTTATATGAAAAACTAAGTGAAACATACGACGCCGTGATTAGTATCCACCTTTCAAGTGGAATTAGTGGAACGTATAATAGTGCGGTCTCAGCGAATGATCTAGTTGACGGGATTGATATTTACCCGTTTGATACAGAAACAAGCTGTATGGCACAAGGTTTTTATGTGTTAGAAGCTGCTGAAAAAATCCAAGAAGGTGCTTCTTTAGAAGAAGTTTTAGCGCATCTAAATTACCTGAAAGAAAGTCAGCGGGCGTATTTTATGGTAGACGATTTAACTCATTTGCAAAGAGGCGGCAGATTAAATGGTGCTCAGGCTTTTATTGGAAGCCTCTTAAAGGTAAAGCCTATTTTGCATTTTGACAACAAGCTAATTGTTCCTTTTGAGAAGATTCGCACACGTAAAAAAGCCATTTCACGTATTTTTGAATTATTTGATGAAGATGCATCACGTGGTGTTCCGATGAGAGCAACACTGATACATGGTAATAGAGAAGAAGAAGCAGAAGAATTAATTGCGCACTTATCAGAAAAATATCCTCATGTTGAATTTTATAAAAGCTACTTTGGTGCCGTAATCGGCACCCATCTAGGTGAAGGCTCTTTAGCCCTTGGCTGGGTGATTAGATAATTCCTAAAAAACCTCTTTTCGTATGGAAAAGAGGTTTTGTTTTTTGATTTTACCTGTTGGACGAAAGGTCCTGTCTTTGCGCATAATGGCCAAACATCAATTGAAAGGTGTTTGGTAATGTTGAATATGGACAAAGCAATGGAACTAATGGGGCAGCTGCATTCACGCCATCTGCTCACCGTTGAAACAAAGTGCCCACAGTCCAATTTAGATTGGCTGGAGGAGAAGGGCTTAGTCAATCGGTCTCCAGCCATTGAGAGGAAAGCAAATGGTTTTACATGCTGCCGGTGCGGTGTATCACACAAGCGGTATTTCGCTCATTCTCCATGTGAAGTGTGTCAAAAGGATTGTGTGTACTGTAGATCATGCATCATGATGGGAAAAGCAGCAGAATGTGGGTTTCTTTATGAATGGACAGGTCCACAAATGGTAGAAACAGGTCGAGCCGAATTAACATGGCAGGGAGAGCTGTCTAAAGGACAAAAAAGAGCGTCAGAAAGAATGATTGAAGCTATTAAAAACAAATTTGATCTACTTGTTTGGGCGGTTTGCGGAGCAGGGAAAACGGAAGTGCTTTTTCATGGAATCGAATATGCATTAAATCAAGGAATGAGTGTCTGTATTGCGACTCCTAGAACAGATGTTGTGCTTGAACTCGAACCGCGGCTTAGAAAAGCATTTCAAGGGGTGATAATTACCGTACTTTATGGAGGCAGTTCTCAAAGGTTTCAAATAGCACCGCTTGTGATCACCACAACCCACCAGCTGATGAGATACAAAAATGCTTTTGATGTGCTCATTGTAGATGAAGTCGATGCCTTCCCTTATTCAATGGATGAGCGACTCCAATTTGCTGTTCTAAAGGCGATGAGAAAGAACGGAGGGGTTAGGATTTATTTAAGTGCGACACCCTCTAAAAAAATGACGAGAGAGGTTTCTCGCGGAAAACTGGAAGCGATAAAAATTCCTTTGCGTTTTCACAAGCACCCATTACCCGTACCGACCTTTCATTGGATCGGACATTGGAAAAAGAAATTAAAAAAGAACCAGCTGCCCCCTAAAGTGATGAATTGGATGCAGCGACATATTGCAAATAAGAGAAGAATATTACTTTTTGTTCCTTCAATTGCTGTCATGAAGAAGGTAACGAAGATTCTACGAGAACAATCCTTAAACGTGGAGGGAGTATCTGCCGATGATCCGGATAGGAAACAAAAGGTTCAGCACTTTAGAGATTACGTATACGATGTACTAGTTACAACCACTATTCTAGAAAGAGGCGTAACCATTCCAAATGTTCAAGTGGGGGTACTAGGTTCGGAATCTACTATTTTTACAGAGAGTGCACTTGTTCAGATTTCTGGACGGGTAGGCAGACATCCGGATTATTGTACAGGAGATGTTTTCCTTTTTCATTTTGGTTTAACGAGAAGTATGAAACAAGCAAAGAAGCATATCGTAAAAATGAATGATACGGCTGCAAAAGAGTTTTCTGAAAAACAGTGTGGGTTCAACTAAATCATGGTACATTATATTCACAATACACAAATGGCAGGAGAGACAAATATGCTACTCAATGCAAAAGAAATACTACTCAAGGAAATTCTCAATCAATATCTCAACCAATTAAACATGATTTGTCATTGTGAAAAGTGTATGGAAGATGTATTAGCGATTTCACTGAATCAAGTGAAACCACAATATATAACAGATATCGATAAAATATCTTACAGTAAATCTGAGATGGTGGATAAACAGAAGAATACTGCGATGCTGGTCATTCTGACAGAAGCAGCTTCCAAGGTTTCCGCATTTCCAAGGTGTGAAAATCGTCTGCTGCTGAACAAGGAAACCAATTGATTTGTCAAATTTGCGAGGGACATTTTGTGCCTGCTTTTACATGGAAATCATTCCTACTATTAAATGATGATCGTCTTTGTGTAGCATGTAAGAATCACTTAGTAAAGATTGATCGTCCTATTTGTCCAACATGCGGAAGGGCGCAGTCAAATGACCAATTATGCCAGGACTGTAATAGTTGGAATGAACGCTCTGATTCTACTAAAGTCCTTGTAAAAAATAGGTCAGTTTATACTTACAATGATTTGATGAAAGATGTCCTTGCCCGCTTTAAATTTCGGGGTGATACGGCTTTAGCTGAGCTGTTTAAAAAAGATGTACAAGCAGCATTTAAACATTCCTTCTGCATAAAAGACCCATTGCTGATACCGATCCCTTTAAGTCATGAAAGACTAAAAGAAAGAGGATTTAATCAGTCCGTGATAATCGCTTCTTTGCTAGATAAGCCAATATTGCAGCCACTCGTGAAAATACATCAAAGTAAGCAGTCTAAAAAAAAGAAAAATGAACGCCTAGATCAAAAAGGATTGTTTCAAATCAAGCAAACAGATGCGATTGTTCAAAGGGATATTATATTAGTTGATGATATCTATACAACGGGAGCAACCATCTATGATGCGGCAAGAATTTTGAAAGACGCAGGTGCTAAAAGTGTTTCTTCTTTTACGTTGATACGTAGTTAAAAATCATGATAATTAACCGATAATAAGAAAAGATAATAACGTAAGGGGTTTTGGTTATGAATCAATTGGCAAACTGTCCACAATGTAATCAGCTATTTTTAAAAACCACCATCCAAACGGTTTGTAATAAATGCTTTGAAGAAGAAGAACGTTCTTTTGATATCGTATATAAATTCTTGAGAAAACAAAGTAATAGACAATCAACTATTGCTGAAATAGTAGAAGCAACAGACGTTGATGAAGAATTAATCTTGAAATTTATTCGTTTGAAAAGACTGCAAATTAGTCAATTTCCAAATATTAATTATCCTTGTGAAAGATGTGGCAAAGCGATCAGGAAAAACAAGCTATGCAGCCAATGTGAACAGGATATTCATTCACAAATCAGCCAAATGAACCAAGAAGAGGAGCGTAAAAGGGAGATTGAATCTAGGAAAAAAGACACCTATTATGCCATTAATCCTAAAAACGACTGATTCCCTAAACTAAGTTGCAGTTTGGTCGATAAAATGGATAGAATCAAGACAGACTGTAACGGAAAGCGAGAGGAATCCCGTGAAAATTAATCGATATGGAACACAACCAGTAAATCCTTACAAGAAAACATATGAGAAACAAACGTTGCAATCGAATCAAGCTAAATCAACTGATAAAGTCGAAATTTCTAAAAAGGCAATCGAAATGCAAAAGGTGCCGAATATTATGAGAGAACGCCAAGATAAAATTGACCAAATTAAAAAAAGCATTGAAGCCGGAACATATCAAGTAGATACAAAAGGCATTGCAGATAAAATGCTGAATTTTTATAAACAACAATAACAAAAGGGAGCAGCGTGAATGTCAGTTAAAATAATTATTGAAGAACTGCATCGTCTCTATGGATTGCATGAACAGCTTTTAAAGTTGTCTAAGGATAAAACAGAAATGCTGAAAAGCAATGAGATTGATGCTCTTTCAGAGGTTCTGAATTTAGAGCAAAAGTATATTCAGGCCATTTCTCAATTAGAAGAAAAACGAATTGAAGCGACCGTTCAATTTTTACAAAGTGATCAATCACCAACCATCACTGCATGTATCGAAAAGGCTGAAGGTACAGATCAAGAAGAGCTCATTTCATTATATGAGAAACTAAATGACATCATGGTGGAACTAAAAGATGTAAATGAACTGAACAAGCAGCTTATTCAGCAGTCACTTCAATTTATTTCACTGACATTCGATCTCGTTAACCCTAATAAAGAAAATATGAATTACGGACAAAATGGTCTTGAGAGTTCAAAGCCTAAACAGCAAAGGGCTTTGTTTGATTCAAAGGCGTAAACAAGGAGGATACCAATGGGTTCTACATTCATGGGACTAGAAACGGCAAAAAGAGGCATCACAGCCCAGCGTGCAGGGCTTTATGTCACATCAAACAACGTCTCCAATGCAAATACGGAGGGCTACTCAAGACAAAGAGTGACCTTTAAAGCAGAAAATCCTTATCCAGTCATTTCTGTTTATGACGGCAAAACGTATGGCCAAATGGGGACAGGTGTACAAGTTGGAACCGTTGAAAGAATTCGAGACAGCTTTTTAGATCTACAATACAGAGATCATAATAATAACTTATCTTACTACTCAACGAAGTCAGATGCCCTTTCACAGATGGAAGGGGTTATGAATGATTTGACGGATGAGGGCTTGAACAGAGCTTTTGATAATCTATGGAAATCATTACAGGTCTTATCGGAATCAAAAAATGCTGATACGGCTTCTGCACGTACAGTTGTTAAAACAAGTGCACAGGCTTTAGTTGACCAATTCCGTCTGCTCAATTCTTCTTTAACAACGATACAAAAGAATTTAAAAACGGAACTCGATTCAACAGCCAAAGATGTAAACACTCTTTTATCTCAAATAGATGAAGTGAACAAACAGATTGCAGCAGTTGAGCCAAATGGATATCTTCCAAATGATCTTTATGATACACGTGATACTTTGGTCGATCAATTATCCTCACTTGTTGATATTAAGGTCAGCTACAATCCACCTGGCGGTAATGCACTCAAAATTGCTGAAGGAACTGTCAACATCGACATTATCGGTGCAAATGGACAATCTGCTGGAAACATTTTGAATGGTATTACGAACGAAAAGTCTGAACTGCAAATCTCTTACGATAATACAACGGGACTTGTTAACTCACTTCAATTCGGAACAACAACAATTGCAGCGGATCAATTACAAGTGAACGGTAAAGTAAAAGCACTTGTTGAGGCTTATGGCTACATGTCAAACGGTGCTGAAAAAGGCATGTATCCAGATATGCTTGCAGAGCTGGATGAAGTAGCAAAAGTATTCATGGATACATTTAACGATGTACATAAGCAGGGGTACACGTTAAATGGTGCAAGTGGACAAGACTTTTTTGATATCGAAAATAACAATGAGTTGAATAAAGGTTTGGCAGCTCGTATTAAAGTGAGCGATGTCATTTTAGCATCAACAGATAATATTGCTGCATCTCTCAATCAAACACAAGGTGACGGTTCCAATGCTACGAAATTAGCTAATATACAAGACTTAAAGTTACCAATCGGCGGAAATACAACGACAATTCAGGATTATTACCAAAATGTGATTGCTGAGATGGGGGTACAAGGGAAAAAGAACATGACGCTTGAAAGCAGTTCAGCTGCTCTTGTCAATTCAGCCAATGAACGTAGAATGTCGACTAGCGCTGTCTCCATTGATGAAGAAATGACGAATATGATCCAATTTCAGCATGCATATAATGCGGCTGCGAGAATTATGACATTACAAGATGAAGTATTGGATAAGGTCATAAACGGCATGGGTGTCGTAGGAAGGTAGGGATAACGGATGCGAGTCACACAAGGGATGATTTCTCAAAACTCACTTCGAAATATTAGTAAAAGTTATGAAAAACTTTCTAAAATTAATGAGCAGGCACAAACAGGCAAACGTTTTACAAAAACGTCTGATGATCCTGTTGCAGCAGTAAAAAGCCTTCAATATAGTACTGCCTTGTTCCGAAATGAACAATATAAAAATAACTTAAATGAAGCACAAAACTGGATTGATACATCTGAAACAAGTGTCACTGAAATCATTGATATTATGTCAAATATACGAGATAAAGTGCTTGATGCGGCAAATGGAACAAAGCAGCCCGAAGATTTAGCAGCTATCGGAGTGGAAATTGGCCAGATGAAGAATCAAATCATTGATGCAATGAACACTCAAATGCTAGGTAAGTTCGTATTTAATGGGACAAATACAAATGTTAAACCAGTTGTTGAGAATGCAGACGGAACGTATACATTTAACTTCGAAAATTATACAGATGCGAATGCTGTTCAAGCGAATATTTCTGATGGTATCACTTTAAATGTAAACTCAAATCCAATCTCAGCGTTTGGCGGACAGGCTAACGGTCAAAATGTCATTGAAATGCTGACTGATTTAGAAAACTCATTGAAAAATGGAACGTTTGCGAATTCTGATGATGCATTAGGAAGTATCGATCAGTTTAAAGAAGTAATGAGTGCTGAGCGATCTGACCTAGGAGCGCGTTCGAATCGTGTTGACTTAGTAGGAAGTCGTTTGACTTCACAATTTCAAGTACTGAAAAATGCTAAATCAGATAATGAAGATGTTGAAAGTGAAAAGGCAATTCTTGATCTTCTTCAACAAGAGACGGTGAATAGAGCTGCTTTAGCGACAACAGCGAAAGTCATTCAGCCATCCCTTGTAGATTTCTTAAGATAATAAAAAGCATCCGATGGGTGCTTTTTTGCATCATGGAGGTGAACATATGCAAATCCCTAGATTGTTAATGCAGCAAACCTATGCAAAACTTCAAATGTCGACAACTCCTTCCCGGCAAGAAGTAGAGCAGCCACAAGCTGATCTTGAGATTCAGCAGCCACGAGCTGTCATGAATATCAAAAGGACACCGTCGAAATTAACCATTGATCAAACCGAGGCATTTGCCGATATGGACATCAAGTCAATTTTTAGACGTTCTGAGGAATGGGCAGCTGAGGGGAAGCGTGCTGTTGGAGAAGGAATGGGTCGAAGAGCGGAAGAAGGAAGTGAACTCATCAAGATCGAGAATGGTGGGAATGCGATTGCTGAGTTTGCCAAAATCAATGGCAGTCCCCCAGCAAAACAATTCACCATTGGTGTGATACCTTCATTCTTTAGTGTGAAAATTCACTATCAGCCTTCTGAGCTTCAAATTGATGTGGAGCCGCAAAAAGCTATCATAGAGGCCACACCTCATAAACCAATCGTTAACTACCAGCCAGGTAAGGTCAATATTGATATGTTACAATACCCAGAATTAAAAATAGAAGTTGACGAAACGGGCCAAAATGGTGATAAGGTATAATTAAGAAAAATGAAAAAGGTCGTGAATTATGATCATTCAAACAAAATACCATGGTGAAGTGACAATCAAAGAGGAGCAAATCATTCACTTCTCTAACGGGATACCAGGATTTCTGGATCAAAAACAGTTTGTCATTTTGCCTTTATCAGAAGAGTCTCCATTTTTAGTTCTTCAATCATTAAATAACTCGGCATTAGGTTTTATCGTCAGCAGCCCGTTTTTATTCTTCAATCAATACGAATTTGATTTAGACGAAACGGTTGTAGACATTCTGGAAGTAGAAGATGCCAATGATGTGGAAGTAATGGTTATTTTAACAATGGAATCATCTATTGAAAAAACAACAGCCAATTTAAGAGCGCCTATTATTGTGAACCGGAAAAACATGAAAGCCAAGCAGGTGATTTTGCATGATTCAGCCTATCATACAAAACATTTGTTAGAGGTGGCATCCTCATGTTAGTGCTGTCTCGTAAATTAAACCAGTCGATTCAAATAGGCGATGATATTGAAGTCAAGATTATTTCAATCGAAGGCGATCAAGTGAAAGTCGGGATTGAGGCTCCTAAGCACATCGATATTCACAGGAAAGAAGTGTACCTGTCAATTCAAGAAGAGAACAATCGTGCTGCTAGTTTATCCTTAGATCTCCTCTCTCAATTATCCTCACAAAAAAAGTGAGGATTTTTTTATCGCATTCAGCTGTCCTTCTCCGTGTGAAAGCGTTTCGATACAGATGTTCATGATCTATAGGAAACTTTAACAAATCGGTCCATCTATATTTAATTTGCAAATTCAAAGCCGATATAAAAGATAGATTAAAGCACAGGAGCTGAATAACTATGTCTGTTGGTAAGTTGACATCGCTAGAGCCAATTATCGATGCATTTCAAACCCGTGTTTCTAATAACCAGAATGACAATGTAAACTCTGACTCACAAGCAAATGGCAGGGCTGTTTCAAAAGAAGAAATTGAAAAAACGCTTCAAGGGGCAAACAAGCTGATTGAACCTACTCAATTTCATCTTCAATTTGAATTACATGAAAAACTCAACGAATATTATGTCAAAGTCGTAGATAACCAAACAGATGAAGTCATTAGAGAAATTCCTTCCAAGGAATGGCTTGATTTCTATGCAGCAATGACAGAAATTGTCGGTTTATTTGTAGATAAAAGAATGTAAATGAAGGGAGAACATAAATAATGGTCAATCGTATTACTGGATTTTCAAATGTGTTCGATATTGATGAAATCGTATCAAAGCTGATGAAAACGGAGCAAGCACCACTTGATACAATGACGCGTCAGAAACAAACGCTTGAATGGCAAAGAGACAGCTATCGCGAGGTTAACTCGAAAATTAAAGAATTAGATGATTTGATTAACAGTTTAAACTTAACGCGTCCAAGTACATATGGCGCCAAAAAGGTGACAAGCTCTAATGAATCTGCTGTCACAGCAACTGGATCAACAAATGCGACCTCTGGCTCTATTCATGTCACTCAGCTAGCGACAGCTTCCGTCTTCAAATCCTCTGGTACATCTGGATTTACACCAACAAACGGAACGTTTACGTTTGAAGTGACGACACCAGATTCGACAAAACCAAAAACGGTGACAATCAATACTTCTGATACCGATACAATTGATGACATCGTGAAAAAGCTGAACAGCGCGCAATTAGGTGTGACGGCTTACAAAGGCCAAATCTCTGATGGCACTAACTACGTGGATACCATCGCTCTTACTTCTCGAACAACGGGTGAAGGCGTCAGTATTAAAGCAGCTGATGGCAATTCGGCTTCATTTTTAACGCAATTAGGCTTCCAAGTAGATGGAGATAACAAATTAGTTGCGACCACTCAAGGACAGAAGGCGCAATACGAGATTAATGGTCTGAAAATGGAAAATAACAACAATACATTCACGCAGGCTGATATTACGTACGAGCTTAAAGCAACGACAGATAAGCCCGTCAGCTTAAACGTTTCAACAGATGTGGATGCAATATATGATAAAATTAAACAATTTGTTGATAAATATAATGAACTCGTTGAGCAGATTAATGGAAAAGTCAATGAAAAGAAAAACAGAGACTATCATCCATTAACGGCTGAAGAGAAAAAAGCGATGTCTGAAAAAGAAATAGAGCTATGGGAAACGACCGCGAAGTCTGGCTTGCTGAGAAGTGATTCCATTTTACGATCTGGTGCCTCTAAAATAAGAAGTGATTTGTATGCTAATATTACGACAAGTGATGCGAATAAAATCCAACTCACACAAATCGGTATTTCGACATCATCCAGCTATAAAGATGGTGGGAAGCTTGAATTTATTAAGGATAGTGATGGAGTAGAGAAATTAAAAAAAGCCATTGAAGAAGACCCGGAGAAGGTCAGACAAATGTTCATCTCGGGTAGTTTAAATGTGGATTCAAAGGATAAAGACAAAGCGCAGCAGCAATATCAAGAACAAGGCATCATCTATCGTATCAAAAATTCCTTATCAGACTTTTCGAAGAGCATTCAAAAAAAGGCTGGCAGCATAACAATGGAATCAAAGGAATACGGACTTGGTAAGGACCTTGATTCTTTGACAAAACGAATGAGTACATTCCAAGATCGTTTAAAAATGGTTGAAGCCCGTTACTACAAAAAGTTTAACGCCATGGATAGTGCAATTCAAAAGCTAAACAACCAATCTGGCTACCTTTCTCAACTGCTTGGACAATAATTGGAGGTTTATAACATATGGCAATACAGAACCCTTATGCCGCCTATCAGAAAAATTCTATTGAGACCGCAACACCTGCCGAGTTGACGCTTATGCTTTATGAAGGCTGCTTAAAGTTCATCAGAATAGCGAAGCATGCCATTCAAAAAGAGGATGCAGAAACGAGAAATGTGAACCTGAAAAAGGCTCAAAACATCATTCAAGAATTAAATGTCACCTTAAATCGTTCCTATGACGTATCAAAGAGTATGGCAAGTATGTATGATTACATTTATCGCAGACTGATAGAAGCCAATCTTCAAAATGACGAAGAGATATTGAATGAAGTAGAAGAGTACGTAACTGATTTTCGTGATGCGTGGAAGGAAGTCATTCAAACCGATCGAAAAGGCCGTCACCACTCTATCGGGGGCTCTCTATGAGTATTGTGGACCAGCTGCATGATCAAACATTAAAAATGGCAGCCGAAATAGCGGAAAATCCGCAAAGTGAGACACTTGTTGAAGACTTTGATGCCTTTTTAATTGAGAGAGACGAATTAATGAGAGATATACAGCATGAATTGACGGATCAAGAAAAAGAGAAAATCCGCGAAATCATCCAAACAGATCAACAGATGGCGAAGCAATTAACGGTTATCCAAAATGGAATAAAGGCAGATATTCAAGCCATACAAAAAAAGAAAACAAAACAGCTGAATTATCAAAATCCATACCAGCCCATAACAAGTGACGGCGTATACTACGATAAACGGAAATAAATAGGTGAGACCTGTGGCGTATCGTTCAAATGACTATATTTTATTAACCACATATTATGAACTTCTATACACGATAGAAGAGAGTCTAAACTATTTAGATGAAATTGAGAAGGATTTTGACAAAACAGAAGGGGATCGGATCTTTAATGATCTGATCCATGCCTTCTTTCATTTAGACACAACACATCCTCTTCTGCTTTCAATTATTGAAAATGAACACTTTGCCAAAACGATTCGTTCGTTTGATCAAATATTTTTAAGTTTTGATGTACTAGCTTTCTATACATTCCCTTCAAATCACTTCCAATCATTCCTGAAAACATACTTTATACCTGAATATAGAAAGTGGATGGATGAAATACATGCCTGTATGAGGCCGTATGTCATTCATTAATTTTTGTCCAATTCAGACCATTCGGAGGAAATTATGAGACTAAAAAATCAATTTTTATTTGGGCTTATTGTCATATGTGTATTGTTTGTCAGTATGTTAGGATTCTCAAGCTTTCTCTATTACAAAACAGATCAATCCTATAAAGCGCTATTAAGCAAGGAAGTGAAGCTTTATCAGACATCGCTGGAATTAGAAACCCTTCTGCAAAAGCAGGAAGCACAGATTAAAACATATGTCGTCGTGCAAGATGCTGAAAATTTGCAGAAAATTGAGCAAACATATGAAGATATTAATAAGAAAACAGCAGAAGCTTCTAAAATGAGTACGGTCAAACAAGCAAAAAATCTATTAGATCAAATCTCAGAAAAAAATTATCTCTACTACACCTCAACAAATCGATTATTTAATTCATTAAATATGCAAAATCAAAAAGAATTCAACACCCGCCTCAGTCAAGAATTACAACCTATCGAACAAGAAATACATACCTTTACAAAAGAATTCGCTCAAAATCAGCTAAAACAACGTGATCAAAAAATCAATCAGCTCAATCAAGATAGTAATCAATTATTGCTTACACTCATTTTGGTCAGTGCAGCGATTATTGTTGGCCTTTTGGTGATTGGGATCAGATTTGTTCATCGCATGACAAAACCAATTGTTTCTGTCACCAATGCCGCAAAAAGGATGGCAGATGGTGATCTTACCCTTGAAGAGATTGAAGTGACCTCTAAAAATGAGATTGGTCAACTCGGCACAGCCTTTAATCAAATGACGGCTCATTTGCGTCAGCTTATTTTGCAGGTGCAAAGCGGATCAAGACAGCTTGCTGATTCTGCTGCTCAATTTGAGGAAACCATCAGTCAAACGATATCTGCTAGTGAGCAGACATCCAGCTCGATTGAACAGGTCAGTGAAGCTTCACGTGAACAATCAGATGCGGTCGGAAAAGTGGCATCCGCCATTCAGGAAGTGTCGACTGGCATGCAAAATGCAGCTGTACACACGTCCGATGTTTCGGGTCACTCAATTTCAGTGACTGAAAAGGCTGAAGAGGGTGCCGCCCTTATTCAACAATTTGTGCAACAAATGAGTTCTATTAAAGAGTCTGTGAATGAACACCATTCCACAATGGCCCATGTGCAAGCGCAGTTTACAGGCATTCAAGATCTGTTAGGTCATATCCATGCCATTGCTGACCAGACGAATTTGCTTGCTTTAAACGCAGCTATAGAAGCAGCAAGAGCGGGAGAACATGGAAGAGGCTTTGCAGTTGTAGCAGATGAAGTGAGGAAACTGGCAGAAGAATCTAGTCAGTTGACAGACCAAATTAGTCAATTACTCGAAAACGTGAACAAAGATACAGAAAGGTCATCACAATCGATGACGAAGGTCGAGCGGGATGTAGCAGAGGGTGTAAAAGTATCACAATTATCTGAACAGAGCTTCCATGAAATCTTGGAATCTATTCGTGATATTTCAATGAAAGCAGAAGAGCTGTCAGCCACTGCAGAACAAATTTCTGCTAGTACAGAGGAAATTTCTCAAACAGTTGGTGTCATTGAAGAAGGTGCGAAACGAAACTCAGAAGAAACAGAGTACATGTCTGCTGCTGTTGAAGAATCATTAGCCGCCAATGAAGAGATGAAAGCCGCTGCGGAGGATTTAAAATCCTTATCTCAATCGCTGAAAACATCGATTTCATCTTTTACCATTTAATGTGCGCTGGTCTTTTTCAAGAATCAGCCGAATATATATTCATCACCTATCAAGCAACAGTTGAAGCACCGCAAAATTCGACAAATTTCAATAAATATTCACATTTTTTTTACGTTTGAGCAGGAGAAAAGGAGGGAAAAGTAGAAATAGGTTTACATATCCTTAATTTTAAAGGAGGCGTTCTTTACATGAATTACAATGTCAGAGGAGAAAACATCGACGTAACACCTGCACTAAGAGATCATGTCGAGAAAAAAATTGGAAAGCTGGAGCGTTATTTTGAGACAGATGTAGATGCTTCAGTCAACGTGAACTTGAAGTTTTACAACGATCAAGAATCTAAAGTTGAGGTTACCATTCCAATGACTGATCTAGCACTTCGAGCTGAGGTGCATAATGAGGATATGTACAATGCAGTAGACCTAGCAGCCAGTAAATTAGAACGTCAAATTAGAAAGCACAAAACAAAAGTAAACCGTAAATTCCGCGAGCAAGGTGCCAAAAAGCACTTATTTGCTGGAGGAAATGGTACGGCTGAAGTAGCGGTTCAAGATGACGAAGAGATTGATGAAACAGAAATCGTCAGACAAAAACGTTTCAACTTAAAGCCGATGGATAGTGAAGAGGCCATTCTCCAAATGAACATGTTAGGTCATAGTTTCTTCGTTTTCACAAATGCTGAGACAAATTTGACCAATGTGGTTTATCGCCGAAATGACGGTAAATATGGACTCATTGAGCCAAACGCTTAAATATCAGTTGATGCTGATTTTAAAACAACCTAAATAAAGTAAACCCGTTCCCTTCATTAGGGGCGGGTTTTTTGTGCGAAATTATGGCAAATTCTTTGGAAATGAAAGAAGGTATGGTATGATAAATGCAGGTAAATATGGACCTGTCAAACTTTTGGACATGCCGAAAAATTGCATGAAATAGAGGAGCGTTATTATATGCTTGGAATCTTAAACAAAGTGTTTGATCCTACGAAACGTACGATCAGCCGATATGAAAAAAAGGCAAATGAAATCGAAGCTCTCGCTCAAGATTTTGAAAAATTATCTGACGAGGCTTTACGAAATAAAACGATTGAATTTAAAGAAAAACTTGAAAAAGGACAATCCGTGGATGACCTACTGGTTGAAGCATTTGCAACGGTTCGCGAAGCATCCCGCCGCGTAACAGGAATGTTCCCGTTTAAGGTGCAGCTCATGGGGGGCATCGCGCTTCACGAAGGTAACATCGCTGAGATGAAAACAGGTGAAGGTAAAACATTGACATCAACAATGCCTGTTTATTTAAATGCTCTTTCTGGAAAAGGCGTCCACATCGTGACAGTCAACGAATACTTGGCAAGCCGTGATGCGCAGGAAATGGGCAAAATTTTTGAGTTTCTTGGTTTAACAGTCGGCTTAAACTTAAACAGCTTAGACAAAGATGAAAAAAGAGAAGCGTACGCCGCTGATATCACGTATTCAACAAACAATGAACTCGGCTTTGACTATTTACGAGATAACATGGTGCTTTACAAAGAGCAAA
The DNA here is from genome assembly GCF_038593175.1 of Bacillus sp. FSL K6-1006. Classification (NCBI taxonomy): domain Bacteria; kingdom Bacillati; phylum Bacillota; class Bacilli; order Caryophanales; family Bacillaceae; genus Bacillus; species Bacillus sp. FSL K6-1006. The sequence goes on along the minus strand of NZ_CP151970.1, from coordinate 3,231,823 downwards.
TGGTTCAGAGACCGCTTCATTATGCCGTGATCGATGAGGTTGACTCCATTTTAATTGATGAAGCGAGAACACCTCTTATTATTTCAGGACAAGCTGCGAAATCAACAAAGCTTTATGTACAAGCCAATGCATTTGTCCGCACATTAAAAATCGAAGATGATTTCACGTATGATATTAAAACAAAAAGTGTGCAGCTGACTGAAAGCGGAATGACGAAGGCGGAAAAAGCATTCGGCATTGAAAACCTGTTTGATGTCAAACATGTCGCGCTGAACCATCACATCGCTCAGGCGCTGAAGGCACATGTTGCGATGCAAAAAGACGTGGATTATGTGGTAGAAGAAGGCCAAGTAGTCATCGTTGACTCCTTCACAGGACGTTTAATGAAAGGACGCCGTTATAGTGAAGGTCTGCATCAAGCCATCGAGGCAAAAGAAGGTCTTGAAGTGCAGAACGAAAGCATGACACTAGCAACAATTACGTTCCAGAACTACTTCCGTATGTATGAAAAATTATCTGGTATGACTGGTACAGCAAAAACGGAAGAAGAAGAATTCCGTAACATTTACAACATGCAGGTTGTGTCAATCCCGACCAACCAACCAGTGGTTCGTGATGACAGACCTGATTTAATTTACCGCACAATGGATGGTAAATTTAAAGCAGTGGCTGAGGATGTTGCGCAGCGCTATATGACAGGGCAGCCAGTTCTTGTCGGAACAGTAGCAGTTGAGACATCTGAGCTTATTTCTAAGCTGCTTAAAAATAAAGGCATTCCTCATCAAGTGTTAAACGCAAAAAACCATGAGCGTGAAGCACAAATTATTGAAGAGGCTGGTCAAAAAGGTGCTGTGACCATTGCAACAAACATGGCAGGACGTGGTACAGACATCAAGCTTGGCGAAGGTGTAAAAGAACTTGGAGGTCTGGCTGTTATCGGGACAGAGCGTCATGAATCCCGTCGTATTGATAACCAGCTTCGCGGACGTTCTGGACGTCAAGGAGACCCAGGGATTACCCAATTCTATCTCTCCATGGAAGATGAATTGATGCGCCGATTTGGTGCAGAGCGGACGATGGCGATGCTTGACCGCTTTGGTATGGATGACTCTACACCAATCCAAAGTAAAATGGTGTCTAAAGCCGTTGAATCATCTCAAAAACGTGTAGAGGGGAACAACTTTGATTCCCGTAAGCAGCTTCTGCAATACGACGATGTGCTTCGTCAACAGCGTGAAGTAATCTACAAACAGCGTTTTGAAGTCATCGATTCTGACAACTTAAAATCAATTGTCATTAATATGATCCAATCTTCAATTGAGCGTGCTGTGGGATCTTATACGCCAAAAGAAGAGCTGCCTGAAGAATGGAAACTAGATGGTCTTGTTGAATTAATCAACACGAACTATTTAGACGAAGGTGCCATTACGGTCAAAGATATCTTCGGTAAAGAAGCAGATGAAATCACAAGCTTCATCATGGATCGTATTAAAGAAAAATACGATGCAAAAGAAGAAACATTTGGCGAAGAACAAATGCGTGAATTTGAAAAAGTCATCGTTCTTCGTGCGGTGGATTCGAAGTGGATGGACCATATCGATGCAATGGATCAGCTGCGCCAAGGTATTCATTTACGTGCGTACGCACAAACGAATCCGCTTCGTGAATACCAAATGGAAGGATTTGCGATGTTTGAGCATATGGTTGCTTCAATTGAAGATGACGTGGCCAAGTATGTCTTGAAATCAGAAATCCAAAACAACCTAGAACGTGAAGAAGTGGTTCAAGGTCAAACAACGGCTCATCAGCCGCAAGAGGGCGATGAGGAGAAGACAGTGAAGAAGAAGCCGGTACGTAAAGTCGTAGACATTGGACGAAACTCCCCATGTCACTGCGGAAGCGGCAAGAAATATAAAAATTGTCATGGGAAGACAGAATAAGTAATGGAAAGAGGTGAAAACCTCTTTCTATTCATGTCAGCCCCCATACATCTATGAGGTGAAGGATATGGAATTAGTAGAAATTAGACAAGAGCTTGAAAATATGGCTAGCAGGCTAGCTGATTTTAGGGGGTCTCTTTGACTTAGAAACAAAAGAGGCCAAAATCGCAGAGCTTGAAGCGACGATGTCAGAGGCTGATTTTTGGAATGATCAGCAAAAGGCTCAAGGCGTTATCAATGAAGCCAATGCACTGAAGGATTCTGTGAATTCCTATCATGAGCTCAGTGAATCGCATGAAGAGCTGCAAATGACGCATGACTTATTAAAGGAAGATTATGACGAGGAGCTTCATGCAGAGCTTGAAAAAGAGCTGAAGAACTTAACGAAGCAGTTTAACGAATTTGAGCTGCAGCTTCTTTTAAGCGAACCTTATGATAAAAACAATGCCATTCTGGAGCTTCACCCAGGTGCAGGCGGTACTGAATCACAGGACTGGGGTTCTATGCTTCTGCGAATGTACACTCGCTGGGCAGAGCGCAGAGGCTTTAAGGTCGAAACGCTTGATTACCTTCCAGGTGATGAGGCAGGAATTAAGTCTGTGACTTTGCTCATCAAAGGGCATAACGCATACGGTTACTTAAAAGCTGAAAAAGGTGTCCATCGTTTGGTCCGTATTTCTCCTTTTGATTCTTCTGGCCGCCGACATACATCCTTCGTTTCCTGTGATGTCATGCCGGAATTCAATGAAGAAATTGATATTGATATTCGGACAGAGGATATTAAGGTGGATACGTATCGTGCAAGTGGAGCTGGCGGGCAGCACGTCAATACGACGGACTCTGCCGTTCGTATCACACATATTCCAACGAATGTCGTCGTGACATGCCAAACAGAAAGATCACAAATTAAAAACAGAGAACGTGCGATGAAAATGCTGAAATCGAAACTTTATCAAAAACGGATCGAAGAACAGCAGGCAGAATTGGACGAAATCAGAGGAGAGCAGAAAGAAATTGGCTGGGGAAGCCAGATCCGCTCTTATGTATTCCACCCTTATTCTCTTGTGAAAGACCATCGAACCAATACGGAGATGGGAAATGTTCAAGCGGTGATGGATGGAGATTTAGATTCATTTATCGATGCGTACCTGCGTTCGAAATTATCATAAAAACTCGGCTTCTTGCCGGGTTTTTTTAATTGTGAGAAAATATAATGAATATAAAGGAATACATACGACATACTGATTCTATATCCTTTGTATGATGAAATTAGCAAATAAAGGGGGAAATATTTTGGGATTAACACCATTGCAAGAAACGTGGGATTTAGATGCCTTTTTTAAAGGAGGTAGTTCTTCACCAGAATTTAAGACATACCTGCAAAATATTCAGCAGCTATTAGATGAATTACGACAAAAGGTGAATGCCTTTTCAAAAGAAGATACACACGTTGAAAGCCAATTAACGTCTGTCCTTGACACGTATGAAACTACATATAAAAAATTATCTCAAGCAGGTTCATTTGTAACCTGCCTCCAAGCTCAAAATACGAAGGATATGAAAGCAGGAAGCCTTCGAGGTACGATTGCCAAGCTGGAAGCTGATTTAGGAACCATCCTTGCACTGTTTGATCAAGCGCTTGCTGCTATCCCAGCAAACAAGTGGGAAGAACTGATGAATTCAACCGCCTTTTCAGATGTCCGCTACATATTAAATGAGCGGAGAGACCGTGTGAAGGATCAATTACCTGTTGAACAAGAAACGCTGATTCAAAAGCTGGCTGTAGATGGGTACCATGCGTGGGATGAGCTTTATTCCAGTTTAGTGAATAAAATTACCATTCCTTTTGAACAGCATGGAGAAACACAGATGATCTCTGTAGGCCAAGCGGAAAATGCGATGGATGATTCAGATCGTGAAGTCAGAAAGGCTGTTTACCACAACCTAGAGCATGCATGGACGCAGGATGAACATTTATTTGCTAGTACGCTTAATCACCTTGCTGGTTTTCGTTTGCAAGTGTATGAAGCAAGAGGCTGGAAGCACATTTTAAAAGAGCCGCTAGAAATTTGCCGTATGAAACAAGAAACCCTTGATACGATGTGGTCTGTGATTGATGAACATAAGCAGCCATTCATTGATTATTTACACCGAAAAGCTGACATGCTTGGAGTTGATAAGCTGAGCTGGTTCGATGTTGGGGCTCCTATCGGGAGTGAGACCAAAATCTATCCTTATCAAGAAGCAGCTGCTTTTATTGTGAAACATTTCGCTGGATTTGGAGAAGAGCTCGCTGCTTTTACAGAAAAAGCCTTTAATGAACGCTGGATAGAAGCTGAGGACCGTCCAAACAAACGGGTAGGCGGCTTTTGTACAAATTTCCCTGACAGCGGAGAATCACGTATTTTTATGACTTTCTCAGGAAGTCCATCCAATGTGGCGACACTAGCGCATGAACTTGGTCATTCGTTCCATCAGGAAGTGATGCAGGATGTTCGCATTCTGAATCGCAAATACGCAATGAATGTAGCTGAAACAGCGTCGACCTTCGCAGAAATGATTGTAGCTGATGCTTCATTAAAAGAAGCGGCAAATGAAGAGGAGCGTCTCAGCCTGTTAGAGGATAAGCTGCAGCGCAGTGTAGCTTTCTTCATGAACATTCAATCTCGTTTCTTATTTGAACAGCGCTTTTATGAAGAGCGTAAAAAAGGAGAAGTGCCGGCTGACCGATTGAATGAATTGATGGTCGAAGCGCAGAAGGAAGCGTTTGGTGACTCATTAGATGAATACCATCCTCATTTCTGGGCGTCTAAGCTGCATTTCCATATCACGAATGTTCCATTTTATAATTTCCCATACACCTTTGGATACATGTTCTCGTTAGGAATTTATGCAAAAGCATTGCAGGCTGGTACATCGTTTGAAGAGAAATACATTGCATTATTAAAAGATACTGCTTCAATGACAGTGGAAGATTTAGCTAAAAAGCATCTAGGCGTTGACCTTACCCAAAAAGCATTTTGGGAAGAAGCCATTCGTTTGGCTGTAGCAGATGCTGAAGAATTTTTAGAAGTGACGAAAAGATAATAATAAAAGCTCCCATTACGGGAGCTTTCAGACTGTTGACAAAGGGCTAAAATGATCTTTATTTTAGCTCTTTGTCTTCTTTTCAGCGTGATAGAAAACCTTTGAAGTCTAGGAAGGACGAGCATTGGCGCGGAGCGAATTGAACATTCGTGAGCACCAACGCGCAGGACTGACAAAGAATGCGAGGGTTTGTCTACACGCTGAAGCTCCCGTTATGGGAGCTTTTTTGCTGGCTTAAGCCAGTCAAGCATTGTCTGGATGAGATCATTTTGCTGCGACAGGGCTGGAATGTCCGCTGGCTGATCCCCTTTTTGTTTGCCATACATGCCAAACTGCGCATGATTTCCGCCTTTTATTTCATGAAAAACGGTTTGAGACGGCAGATTTGCTTTCGATTTTTTGATTTTTTCTTGTGTTGCCAGCCCATCCTTTTCACCTGAAATAGAGAGGATTTTTAGTGACGATTGTTTCAGGTCATCTGATGCTGGATAAGATGCTAGGAAAAAGAGTCCATCGAGCTTGCTCTGATTTTTTTCTGCAAACATAGCGGCAGCTGCCCCGCCAAGTGAATGTCCGCCAATATACCAGTGTTTGATCGATTGGTGATCTTTGATGATGTCCTGCGCTTTGTTTGGATTGAAGATCGCAAAGAAAAATGGCATGTCAGGGATAAAGACAGAGTAGCCTTTTTTCATCAGCGTATCCCCGATATAGGCATACGCAAGTGGTTCCACCTTTGCCCCAGGGTAGAGAATGATGCCAGTATCACTTTTTGATGCTTCAAATGTATAAACATTGTTTTTATGTTCCACTTGCTCCATGTTCACTTGTTTTTTTAATGCTTCTGATGGTCCATATGTAAAGCGGCTCCATGTATAGAAAGCACCAAAAGCTAAGATGATCAGTGCAAGTAATGTCATACCTGTTATCTTCAGTATTTTCTTCATCGCATGCCCCTTCTTTCTCATGTACATATTAAATATACCATCAATTCATCCTATGCCAACCGGCAAGTACGCTATTCCGTCTGTGTGATAAAGTATTAATCCATTAGCACTGCATTTGGCTGTTATTTACAATCGTTTTAAGAGGGATTAAAATAGGTGTGCATTCAGAAGTAACGGAGGAAGAAAGACATGAAGCAGGGACATTCACAATTTTGGATCGAAGTGAAAAATTATTTGTTCATTTTAATCGGATCTGCCATCGTGGCGATTGGTTTTAATACGTTATTATTACCGAATCAGATTGCAGCAGGCGGTGTGAGCGGCATTAGTACCATTATGCAGTCATTCGGCTTTGAAGCGGCGTATGTGCAATGGGGGCTTAATATTCCCCTGTTTATCGCTGGCTTTTATTTATTAGGCGGTACATTTGGAGTGAAAACACTCGTTGGCTCGATTTTTTTACCTTTCATGGTGTTTGTCACAAGACATATTGCACCTGTCACACATGAAGCACTGCTGGCGGCTATATTTGGCGGTGTGGTCATTGGGATCGGAATAGGGCTCGTGTTCCTTGGGAATGGATCAACGGGTGGAACAGCACTCGCTGCCAAAATCATCAATAAGTACACAGGACTCACGCTAGGCACCTGTTTAGCGATGATGGATGGCTTGATTGTTCTGGCTGCGATGACGGTCTTTGGAATTGAAGAGGGGCTGTACGCGGTCATTGGTGTGTTTATTTCTAGTAAAACGATTGATGTGGTACAGGCTGGCTTCAGTCATTCAAAAATGGCAATGATCATTACAGGGCATGAAGATGAGGTCAGACAGGCGGTTTTTGATCAAATTGACCGCGGTGTGACGAAGATCTCAGCAGTCGGAGGATATACCGATCATGACCGCCCAATTTTGATGTGTGTCGTTGGGCAGTCACAATTCACAAAGTTGAAACAAGTGGTGAAAGCAATCGATGCATCAGCATTTGTCATCGTGATGGATGCAAAAGAGGTGCTTGGTGAGGGTTTTAAAAGGGCATAAACAAGGATATAATAGCGTTGACCAAATGATTGTAAGGGAGGGAAATAGATGAAAAAAAGCGGATTAACGATGCTATTTGCAGCGATGCTTCTTGTTCTCGCGGCTTGTGGAGGAAATTCAAGCAGCAGCGACAAAGAAGGCAGCAAAAGTGCATCATCTGTGAGCAGTGGTGAGGAGATCTATCAGCAAAACTGTATCGGCTGTCATGGGAAAGACCTATCTGGCGGAGGCGGTCCAAGCCTGAAGGAAGTAGGGAAGAAATATAATGAAAGCCAAATCGCAGATATTGCGCAAAACGGTAAAGGCTCTATGCCAAGCGGTATGGTAGATGAGAAGCAGGCAAAAGAAGTAGCAAAATGGCTTGCAGAGAAAAAATAAAACCTTTGTCTAATCGACAAGGTTTTTTTGTTTTTTTATATGTAGAAAAAGACTTTTGGATAGTATGAAAACGCATTATATTAAATTTTATTTAAAAAATAAGGGTATAAAGGCATGTTTTTCGGTTTTGATTGTTCTATTTACCTTTTATTTATAAGTTTTGAAATATAAATGTAATACCATTGCGTCGATTCATGACGTATAATTGGAGTTGTTGAAATTTAGACGATTCAATTTTTTCATCTTTTTGGATGAAAAGGACATAAATTGTTAGTAAGTATCGAAGGGTATGTGCGTGACCATACATAACGTTTTTTGACGAGAAGTGTCAAAACATCATGATAAGCTGTTAGTCAGCGAATAAGAAAAGATTAGGTGATTACATGATTCAAATGAAGGAAGTCTACAAGATCTATCCTAATGGCGTAAAGGCGATCAATGGAATCAATGTCTCTATCCATCCAGGAGAGTTTGTGTATGTTGTTGGTCCCAGTGGTGCTGGTAAATCCACTTTCATCAAAATGATGTATCGTGAAGAGAAGCCAACCAAAGGGCAAATCTTAATTAATAACAAAGATTTAGGCTCAATGAAGGAAAAAGAAATTCCTTACGTAAGAAGAGAAATTGGCGTAGTATTCCAAGATTTCAAGCTGCTCCCAACTCTTACTGTGTTTGAGAACGTAGCATTTGCTCTTGAAGTGATTGGTGAACAGCCTCATATCATTAAGAAAAAAGTGCTTGATGTTCTCGATCTGGTTCAGCTAAAGCACAGAGCGCGTCAATTTCCTGACCAGCTGTCCGGCGGTGAACAGCAGCGTGTGTCTATCGCCCGCTCGATTGTTAATAGCCCTGAGGTCGTCATTGCAGATGAGCCGACAGGAAACCTTGATCCAGACACTTCTTGGGAAATCATGAAGACGCTCGAAGAGATTAATAACCGCGGAACAACAGTGGTTATGGCGACACACAACAAAGAAATTGTAAACACCATGAAGAAACGCGTCATCGCAATCGAAGATGGAATGATTGTGCGTGACGAAGCAAGAGGGGAGTACGGAATTTATGATTAAAACTCTCTCGCGGCATTTACGTGAGAGCTTCCGTTCACTTGGAAGAAACACGTGGATGACATTTGCATCAATTAGTGCGGTTACTGTCACATTGATTTTAGTTGGGGTTTTCCTTGTGATTATGCTCAACTTGAATAACATGGCATCGAACGCTGAAAAAGAAGTAGAAGTAAAAGTATTAATCGAATTAACGGCGAATCAAAAGCAGCAGGATGAATTAAAAGCAGAAATTGAAAAGATTCCTGAAATCAGTAATGTGAAGTACTCATCTAAAGATGACGAACTGAAAGCGCTGATTAAAAGCTTTGGAGAAAATGGACAATCCATGGGACTTGTTGATCAAGAAAATCCATTAAACGATGCGTTTATTGTGAAAACAACAGATCCTCACGATACACCAAAAGTAGCGAAGAAATTAGAAAACCTAAAGGGTACATATAAAGTAACCTATGGGAAAGAAGAGGTCAGCCGACTCTTCAATGTAGTTGGAGTAGCGCGTAATGTCGGCATTGTGCTCATTATTGGGCTGTTATTTACAGCTATGTTCTTAATCTCCAATACGATCAAAATTACGATTTTTGCTAGACGTAAAGAAATTGAGATTATGAAGCTGGTAGGTGCAACGAACTGGTTTATCCGCTGGCCATTCTTCATTGAAGGATTATTGCTTGGTGTATTTGGTTCCATTATACCAATTGCCCTATTGCTTGGCACGTATCAATATGCAGTTGGCTGGGTCGCACCGAGAGTACAAGGCTCATTTATTTCAATGCTTCCATACAATCCGTTTGTCTATCAAGTATCACTGGTCCTGCTAGTGATCGGTGCAATCATTGGTGTATGGGGAAGCTTAACGTCTATCCGTAAATTCTTAAAAGTATAAATATATTTTGATGGCAGCATTCGAGGGTTCTATAGAAGATGTGACCGGTTGATCCGATTCATCCGGTCGGCTCTTCATGTCGACAGTTGTCATGGGAGGGGAATATCGTTTTGAAAAGAAAGCTGATGATGGCTGGAATGGCAGCGTTTATTGGAACAACGTGGCTATACATTCCAGGGAACGAGAATCGTGCATTCGCATACGAAGACCTAGATCAAAAACGTCAACAAATCGAAGAGAAAACATCGAAGACTGAATCAAGCTTGAAGAAGAAGAAGTCAGAGCTGGCAAAGCTTGAAAAGAAAGAATCAAAGCTCAAGAAAGAAATTGAACAAATTGACCAAAAGGTAAGTACTGCAACTGAAAAAGTCGCTGAAAAAGAGAAAGAAGTTAAAAAAACGAAGCAAGAGATCAAGAAGCTAAAAAAAGACATTCAAGTCATCAATGAGCGAATTGAAAAAAGAAAAGCCATTTTCAAAGACCGAATTCGTTCAATGCAAAAAAGCGGCGGTACGATCAACTATTTAGATGTGCTGCTAGGTGCTCGCAGCTTTAGTGATTTTGTCGGTCGTGTTGGGGCTGTCACAACGATTGTCGAAGCAGACAAAGACATGATTACAGAACATGAAAATGACTTAAAGCTGGTGGAGCAAAAAGAAGCAGAGCTAAATAATCAGCTAAGCGGACTTGAAACATCTCTGAAAGAGCTAGAAGCACTGAAAAAAGATTTATCTAAGAAGCACAAAGAAAAAGAACACATTTTAGGTGATGTGACAGATAAAAAAAATCATGCACATGATGAACTAGGCAAGCTTGAGAATGAACAAGAAATCCTAGCGAATCAAAAAGCGGCTGTGAAATCTGAGGAAGCACACCGACAAAAGGAAGAAGCGAAGAAAGCAAAACAAGCAGCTGAAAAAAATGCACCTGCATCTCACAGCGGCGGCTCAGATCAAGTATCTGATACACCAGCAAGCAGCTCAGGCTTTATTAAACCAGCGGCAGGGCGTTTCTCATCTGGCTTTGGCGGACGTTCTGGCGGAAACCACTTCGGATTAGATATTGCAGCAAAAGGCACAGTTCCTGTCTATGCAGCAGCATCTGGAACAGTCACGAACTCCAGCTACTCATCGAGCTACGGAAATGTTGTGTTCATTACGCACAATATCAATGGACAGACATATCAAACTGTATACGCCCACCTGTCTACAAGAAGTGTGTCAACTGGACAGAGAGTCGAACAAGGACAATTCCTTGGATATATGGGAAATACCGGCCAATCGCATGGTCAGCATCTTCACTTTGAAATTCATAAAGGATTATGGAATGGCGCAAAATCAAATGCAGTCAATCCAGCGCAATATATCCGCTAATCAAAAAGCCGATAACATGATGTTATCGGCTTTTTTGACCTAGATAGAATTAAAATAACAGCAGTAATCCGGCAATAATAGGTGTTAACAGAACAGCTGATTTCAATAAGAGCTTCGGTGCAAGGCGTGTGAATTTCGCGCCGATAAATGCGCCTAATACGGTGCCAATTAATATTTGGATCAGCAAGATAAAATCAACATAGCCCTCTGAAATATATCCAATTCCACCGCCGATGGAAATCGGAATAATGACAAGCATGGTCGTGCCAACGGCTTGCCTTATCGACAGCTTCAGTAAAATCAAAAGTCCTACTTGAATGAATGGTGCAGACCCGATACCAAACATGCCTGACAGCATCCCAGACACAAGGCCTAAAATAATGCCTCTTGTCATCAGCTGACGAGAAGAAAGCGGCTGCTGCTCAGCCTCTTCATTAAGAACAAATAGTTTGATCATCATAAAAACAGCGGATAAAAAAAGCATCCCTGCTGTTAAATAGTGCAGACTCTCTTCTGGAATAAAAGGAGCAACCTTAGCCCCAGCAAAAGAAGCGATACAAGCAAGTGCCCCGACAATCAAACCAGATTTCAGCTGAATGTTCCCTTCCCGGTAGTGGCTGTATGCACCTGATAGTGTCGTAAATGCCATAGCGGCTAATGACGTCCCGAGTGCGGTATGAATAGGGATATCAAAAATTAACGTAAGCAATGCGATGACAAATCCTGCCCCGCCTGCTCCTACAAAACCTAATAAAATTCCTAATAAAAGCATCGTCAAGATAATATACATAGCGAAGACTCCTTCTCAATCATAACAAAATAAAAATTACACCTAATAAAATGATTCGTCAAGCCTTCACGAGAGAATGTCTTTACATGAAATCCCTTCTTCTGGCATATAATAACTCAGGTCATCAGGAAGAGTTGAAGAAGGAGGCCAAATATGAAAAAACAAATCGCATCTATTATGGCAAGTGTCGTTCTCTTAATAAGTGCAGGTGTGATGACGCATAAAGAGGGAACTCATGCGGAGTCACCGCAAGCAGCAGCTGCAATGGCTGGACAAGCTCAATCAAGTGATAAGGCGAAAGAGAATGGGATGGAAAAGATCGAGAAAGCCTATGACCTTATTTCAAATGAATATGTAGAGGAAGTGGATCGGCAAAAGCTGCTTGAAGGCGCGATCCAAGGAATGCTTTCGACTTTAAACGATCCGTATTCAGTATACATGGACAAGCAAACCGCAAAGCAATTTTCTGATTCGCTTGATTCTTCCTTTGAGGGAATTGGGGCAGAAGTGGGGATGGATGAAGGAAAGATCATTATTGTCTCCGCCTTTAAAAAATCCCCTGCGGCAAAAGCAGGTCTAAAGCCGAAAGATGAAGTCATCAGCATAGACGGTGAGCCGATGAAAGAAAAAAGCTTAAACGATGCTGTACTGAAAATAAGAGGAAAAAAAGGAACGTCTGTCGCCTTAACAATCAAACGAAACGGGATTGAAAAAGAGCTAACGTTCCATATCAAACGAGAAGAAATCCCGCTTGAAACAGTGACTTCCTCTGTAAAAGAGGTAAATGGTCATAAAACAGGCTACATTGCGATCTCCAGCTTCTCTGAAGATACGGCGAAGGATTTCACTTCAAGCTTGAAACAGCTCGAGAAAAAGGGCATAGAAGGCCTTGTACTGGATGTGAGAGGAAACCCTGGCGGCTATCTGCAAAGTGTGGAAGATATTTTGAAGCATTTTATTACGAAGGATCAGCCATATATTCAAATCGCAGAACGGAATGGCGACCGGAAACGGTATTTTTCAAAACTGAAAGAACAAAAGCCTTATCCAGTCAATGTCTTAATTGATAAAGGCAGTGCTTCCGCTTCGGAAATACTTGCTGGGGCCATGAAAGAAGCTGGAAAGTATGAAGTCGTCGGTGATGTCTCCTTTGGAAAAGGAACTGTGCAGCAGGCGGTTCCGATGGGAGATGGAAGTAATATTAAATTAACGCTGTATAAATGGCTCACGCCAAAAGGCAATTGGATTCACAAAAAAGGCGTCGTACCGACAATTGCGATTCATCAGCCGGATTACTTTACCGCAGGTCCGCTTCAGCTAAAAGAACCGCTTCAGCTTGATATGAACAATGAAGAAGTGAGACAAGCGCAGACGCTGTTAAAGGGATTGTCATTTGACCCTGGCAGAGTAGATGGATACTTTGATGAAGAAACGAAAAAGGCCGTACTTGCCTTCCAAAGCACATACAATCTCGATAAATCAGGTGTCATTGATTTGAAAACAGCGGAAATGATGAACAGAATGGTGGATGAAGTGAAATCATACGAAAAAAATGACCTTCAATTACAGACTGCACTAAAAGCACTATATCTTAAAAAATAAAGAGGCGAATAATAGCCTCTTTTTTTTGGTTCATAAGTGTCATGAACATGTAATAATTTATGATTAAAAATAAATTATATCGAGAAATATATTCATTTATTTTACAAAAAACATAACATTCCTTCAATTTTACCCGATAACATATGTATATAAGAGACTTTCTGTTGATTTAAACATGTCATGAAAATGAAACTTTTGAAAGTTGTATGTTACATAAATAATTCTTACAATAAAAAGTAGCACTCATTTTAAATATTTTATTTTTTGCGGATATTCAGCTTGAGCATGAAGCTGTACCGAGGTTTGCGCTTTTCTTAAAAGAACTAGTAAATGGGGGTACACAATTGAAAAGGGCAAGTATTGTGAGAGAGAAAAAATATTACGAGTTGGTAGAGGAACTTAAGAGTCGTACGAAAGATGTGACGTTTTCCGCTACAAAGGCATTAAGTCTGCTCATGCTGTTAAGCAGGTACTTGGTCAATTACACAACGGTAGAATCAGTCGACGAAATCGATGAAGACTGTGCTGAGATATACTTCAATTATTTAATGGATAATCATAAGAGACTTGGTATAAACTTAACCGACATCAAGAGGTCGATGCAGCTGCTCGGCGGCATACTAGATGTAGATGTCAATCACTACTTAAAAGATTTTTCACTGTCGAATGTCACACTTTGGATGAATCAGGAGAAATAAACCTGATGTCAAGCATCGATTTATTTGATAGAATAAGAGAAAATGCTTGACTTGGGCGGTGAACGATAATGAGCTCGGAGTGGATGGGAGCTGGATTAAAAGCGGTCGGTCTGTTTTTAATCCATCCTCTTTTTTATTTCATGATATTAATCAGCCTATTGCATGGCTACATCCGCGTAAAGCGGGAGAGAAAAGCGTTTCAAACAAGAATAGAAGATGTATACGATGAACTTAAATTTACATATTCAAAGGGATGGATTCTAGGGATTTGCCTATCCGTTATTTCAGTAGGCTTAGGGATTGCCCTCCCCCCTGGATTCATCGTGCTGATTGCAGCGATGACCATCGTTTTCTCTTTATTCTTTAAGGCGAGTGCGCTTTCGTCTGCATACACACTCGGTTTCAGTTTTATTGCGGCACTTGGACTGATGCATTTCCAAGTGAGTCATTCTTGGCTGCCGCAGCTCTCAATGATGAATGCATCAGCCGTTGTCATTCTGCTAGGACTTCTATTAATGACGGAGGGGATTCTAGCCTATCGAACGGCGCATTTACGTACATCGCCTGCTATGGTGATGAGTGCGAGAGGACTTTTAATTGGTCAGCAGCGGGCAAACCGTCTGTGGCTTTTACCGCTTGTTTTGCTGATGCCGGCAGGTGAATTCACTTCTTCTCTGCCATGGTGGCCGGTGCTTCAAGTACATGATCAAAGCTTTTCATTTATTTTGATTCCATATATCATCGGATTCGGTCAGAGAATTCAAGGCTCACTGCCAATTGTTAGTATTCAAATTACAGCGCGGCGTATTCTCATGCTCGGACTCGCTGTCGCCTTATTAGGTGCTGCAAGTATTTGGTTTGAACCGATTGCTTGGGGAGCTGTATTGATTGCGGTGATAGGAAGAGCCTTTCTCTCATGGAAACAGAGGGTCAATGACAATGCTGCTCCGTTCTACTTCTCTAAGCGTAATCAAGGGCTGATGGTGCTGGGGATTATTCCAAATACACCAGCGGCTGATTTAAAGCTTGAGATCGGAGAAGTCATCACAAAAGTGAATGGAATTGAAGTCAAAACCGTTTCGGAATTTTATGAAGCCCTTCAAACCAATCGTGCTCTAACAAAGCTCGAGATCATTGGCTTAAATGGTCAGACAAGATTTGAGAAACGTGCTTCTTACGAAGGGGAGCATCATCAGCTTGGCATCCTGTTTGTGAAGGATGATCCACAGCAAGAACCAACGGCAATTTCATCTTAAAAAAAGCTGCTAGAGATGGCAGCTTTTTTCTTTTGGGCGCGCTTCTTTCCCGTAGGATTCGCCCCATTCACGCATGGCGAAGATGATAGGCTTTAATGTATTTCCGAGAGAAGTGAGTGAATATTCGACACGAGGGGGGACCTCCTCATAGACTTCTCTATGGACAACGCCGTCTTGTTCAAGCTCACGCAATTGCAGTGTGAGGACACGCTGAGAAATTCTTGGCAGCAGCCGGCGCAATTCATTGTAGCGTTTTGGTCCGCAAGTCAAATGATAAAGGATCACTCCTTTCCATTTCCCTCCGATGACACTTGTCGTCACTGAAACGGGACAGCCATGATTGACAATACTGACTGGATTGGATGGTGCACTCATCTTAACACTCCTTTCTAAGACAAATTTGGTGATACACGAACAAGATGGTAACTAACGAACAAAAATGTGCGTACTTGAATCACTCGAAGCTTTTCTTATACCATAGAGATATCACATCACACATTCGGGCTGTTGTTTTTTTATCATAACAATTTCTAAATGAGAATGGAAAGAAATTGGATTGATGAAACTAACGCCCTAATTGGTTAATAGAAAGGATGAATACAATGCGAGACAAAGAGCAATTAAAAAAAGAAATCATTGAGGCGTATGAGTTCCGCCATGCGACAAAAGAGTTTGATCCAACGAAAAAAATACCAGAGGATGATTTTGCATTTATTTTAGAAACAGGAAGACTTTCCCCAAGCTCTGTAGGGTTTGAGCCTTGGAAGTTCCTCGTTGTTCAAAATGAAGCATTTAGAGAAAAATTAAAAGAGTATACATGGGGAGCGCAAAAGCAGCTTCCTACTGCCAGCCATTTTGTGATCATCTTGGCAAGAACAGACGCCCGTTATGATTCAGCATATGCAGAATACATCAACAAGCAAATCAAAGGAATGTCAGACGAAACGTTCGAGATGGTGAAGGGACGCTACCAAGAATTCCAAGAGAATGATCTTCATTTGTTAGAAAATGAACGTACGCTCTTTGATTGGGCTTCAAAACAAACGTATATTGCCCTTGGAAACATGATGACAGCTGCTGCACAAATTGGCATTGATTCATGCCCAGTCGAGGGATTCAGCTACGATGAGATTCATCGCATTCTAGATGAAGAAGGGCTGCTTGAGGATGGCCAGTATGATATTTCTGTCATGGCAGCCTTTGGGTATCGTGTCACCGAGCCAAAGCGCGGCAAAACGCGCCGTCCGATGGATGAAGTAGCTGTTTGGATTCGTTAAAAGAGAATGTCTGAAAAAGGATGTTGACAATTGCGTGGTTAGTCAGTATATTTAAAAAATAAAATCTTTGATGAATATATAAATTGACTATAAACGCTTTGACTTGAGAATAGTAGATGAACATCCGTTTTTTTAAGAGAGCTGCGGGTTGGTGCAACGCAGTAAAACGAATCATTGAACTCGCTCAAAGAGCGGTAAGACTGAATGAATAGTAAGTCTTTACGTGTGACCTCCGTTAACGGGTTTTAAGTTGGATTCAGCTATGGCTGAATCAATTAGAGTGGTAACGCGGTTGCAAGGTCAGTCGTCTCTTCAAGGAGATGACTGGCCTTTTTATATGTTTTTATCCTATATTTGTCTGAAGATTCAAATTTAAAGGAGCTATAGAAAATGGAAAAGGAACATGTGCAGTTAAAACGAACAATGACGTCAAGGCATATTATGATGCTCGCACTTGGTGGTGCAATAGGTGCTGGTCTGTTTAAAGGAAGCAGCTCCGCTATTGATATCGCAGGTCCTGCTGTCATTTTGGCATATATGATTGGTGGTCTTATTTTATTATTTATTATGCAAGGACTTGCCGAAATGACGGTTGCACGACCTGGCGCAAGAACATTCCGTGATTTAATTGAACCGGTGTTAGGGAAATATCCGGCTTATTTCTTAGACTGGATATACTGGAAAATGTGGGTGCTGAACATTGCAGCAGAAGCAATCGTATCTGCGATCTTTATTCAGTACTGGTTCCCACAGGTGCCGATTTGGATACTTGTGTTAATCATTTCACTTGTTGTGACATTGATCAATGTTTGTTCTGTTAAAATGTTTGCTGAGACGGAGTACTGGTTAGCTTCTATTAAAATTGCTGTCATTATTTTATTTATTATCATTGGGTTAACCATGCTGTTTGTCTCATTTGGTCAGCATGCTGCACCGGGATTATCCAACTTAACCGACCACGGAGGATTTTTCCCGAATGGAACAGGCGGCTTAATTGCGGCCATGCTTGTGGTGGTGTATTCATATGGCGGGACTGAAATGATCGGGGTCACATTAGCAGAAACAAAAAACCCTGAAAAAGTCATCCCAAAGGCCATTCAAAGTACATTTGTACGAATCATCGGTTTCTATGTACTGCCGTTCTTCATCATCGTCAGCTTGATTCCCTGGAATCAAGTAAACAATGAGCAAGTGAGTCCATTCGTCACCGTGTTTGCAACGATTGGCGTGCCATACGCAAGTGACATCATGAACGGTATCATTTTATTAGCGATCTTGTCTTCTATGAACTCTGGGCTGTACGCATCCTCAAGGGTACTTTATACGCAAGCGATGGATGGGCGTGTATGGAAGGGCTTCTCAAAGCTATCAAAACAGCAGGTGCCTGTCAGAGCGATCCTAGTGTGTACATCTACATTGTATGCCGCTGTGTTGATTTCTCTTTTTGTAGGAAGTCAAACCTTTAATTATTTAATGGGATCTTTAAGCTATACGGTCTTATTCATTTGGTTTATTATTGCTGTCGGGCATTTGAAATCTCGAAGTGTAGCAGAACCAGGAGGATATCGTGTGAAGCTGTATCCTTTCACAACATGGTTTTCTGTGATTGCGATCATTGCCATTTTCATCGGCGTTGTGTCAACAACTCCAATTGTCCAAACGATGGTCACAATGGGCATTTATCTGATTATTACTCTTTCTTTCTTCATCAACAGAAAGCGGTTTGAAACAGCTGTTTGATTTAAAAGCGTGCAGGACGTTCTCAAGAAGGTCTTGCACGCTTTTTTTGTGATAGTATTTCGTGAATGAAGCATTCAGCTCTCCCTTTTGAAAAATAGAATATGTGATGAAAAAGGGATTAAAAATAGTGGTTGTTAAGAAGACTGTTCAAATGTAGACAGCTGATTCTCATAGATAGTCTTCATCTCATTTGTTATTTGGTTGGCACGTCTTCAGTGAAAGGAGTATTTGGCAACTGAATGATGGCTGTCGTACCAAAGCCAGGTTCAGATTGAATGTCGAATGTTCCATGATGTTTTTTAATGATTTGATAGACAATGGCTAGTCCAAGGCCAGAGCCGCCATCCTTTCTTGTTCGTGCTTTATTTACACGATAAAATCGCTCGGAAACATGTGGGAGATCTTCTTTCGGAATACCGCTGCCTTCGTCGGTCACTTTCAATTCAGCAACACCTTGGTGAACTTGTAATTCAATCGATATTGATTTTCCAGATGGCGTGTAATGAATGGCATTATCGAGTAAATTACGTATTACTTGTTGGAGACGGTCGCTATCACCATAAACAATACAATCCTCTTCAAGCGTTCGTTTGAAAGTAATGCTTTTTTTGTCAGCGATGAATGCCATTTGATCAAGAACATCGTGGATGAGCTGTGCAAAGACGATTGGCTCCATCGTAAGTGGATAAGAGTCACCTTCTAACTGTGCAAGATCTAAAAGGTCGTGCACAAGCCGGCTTAAACGTGTGGCCTCATCTTGGATGATTTGCATTCCCTTTTTTTGATCAATGATCCCTTCTTCAATTCCTTCTGCATAGCCTTTCATATAACTTAAAGGCGTTCTAAGTTCGTGAGAGACATTCGCAAGAAATTCCCTGCGGTGCTGTTCAACTTTTTCGAGGGTTGAAGATAGTTTATTAAAGGAGCGGCTGAGCTGGTTTAACTCATCTCCTTTTTTGGTTACGACCATTCGTTTTGAGAAATCACCAGATTCCATTTCCATTGCAATTTCTTTCATTTTATTAATTGTCTGCACTACTTTATTGGAGCTCTTATATCCGATCACGAATATCAGGAGCAGAATCATTAAGATGGATATGCCAAGCGTCAATCTAATTTGGACAAAGGGTTCATATACATCTGATAAGGGCATGGAGAGGAAAATAGTTCCCGATAGATCATCATTGCTTGAGAAAACAGGGATGGCGATGCCAAGAATATCTTGGTGAAACTTTGGGTGTTCTCTAATTAACACGACGGTTTCACCTTGAAGGAGCTTTTGGCGTTCCTTGAACGTAATGAGATTATCATTTGTGTCCGTATCAAAAGGAAGTCCACTTGAAAGCTCCATTGGATCATCTGTAAAAATAATGCTTGCCTGACTTGAGTCATTTGCCCATTTCATTCTGTCGGTAAAATACTTGTCTTTCCCGTGTGTGTGATAGATTTCTGCCAGCTTCTTACCTTGCAAACTTAAGGAATCGATCTGTTTATCAATATATAAATGCTGGTATAAGTAAAAGGTAAGGGCAAGCGCTGAGGCTGCAACGATTCCGATCACTGCAAGGATTAAGAACAGTACTTTCTTTTTAATCGATAATGGCTTCATTCTTCTTCCTCAAACTTATAGCCGACACCCCAAACGGTTTTAATATATCGTTCTGCTTCCTTTAATTTCAGTCGCAGCGTTTTGATATGTGTATCGACAGTTCTTAAAGAGCCGCTCGTTGAATGTGATTCCCACAATTTTTGATAAAGGTGTTCTCGTGAAAACACTTGTCCTTGGTTGAGCAAAAGAAACATGAGTAAATCAAATTCTCTTCTTGTTAAATTAACGGGCTGTTGATGGAGGTAAACTTGTCTGCCATCTTGATCAATCTCCATGTCACCAATCTGTATTCGGCTGCGCTTTAGCGAAAGACCTCTAATTCGTCTCAGAGTGGTTTCGATTCTTGCTGCAAGCTCACGCAGACTGAAAGGCTTCATGATGTAGTCATCCGCTCCAATTTCAAGTCCTCTAATTCGGTCCTCTTCATAACTCCTCGCTGTTAAAAATAAAATCGGTATTTGAGATGTTTGTCGAATACGCTGACAGACTTCAAATCCATCCATGTCGGGCATCATGATATCTAATACAACAAGATCAACAGATTCCTTTTCAAGCTGATGCAAGGCATCTTTTCCATTATTCGCAGTGATAATGTGAAAGCCATGTCTCTTTAAAAAAGACCCGATTAACTCAAGCATATCAAGCTCATCATCTACGATTAAAATACGCATTTGTTCCTTCATTTCTTTTCCTCCAACACGATAGCGTAAGGTCCTGATGGGACATTCAGTTGATTTTTCATGATAAATGAGTGTTTATCGATGATGGATACTGAATTGTCATCCAAGTTACTCACATAAATTGATGACGTATCAGCAGTGATATAATTCGGATTTTGACCAGTTTCAACAGAAGCAAGCTGTTTATTTGTTTTGGTATCTACTTTGTATAGCGTATGATCTCCATGACATAGTACATATAAAGTAGAAGAATTTTTCTCTGGAAAAAATGCAACAGGCATAACGCCTAGCTTTATTTCTCGCTGTTTCTTGCCTGTTTTAGGGTCATAAGCAAAAATACTCTTATTTAAGGTGCCTTGTTTACCATGACCGCCGATCCAAATGGACTGTCCATCAAAATGAATCCCAGAAGGCCGTTCAAGTACAGAAAACGTACGTATATTTTTTTCCTTTTCAATATCTATGACGGAGACAGTATGACTTTCTGCATTTAAAACAAATAAAATACCTGACGAAGAAAGAGTCATAGAAGAAGGTGATTTTCCAGTTTTTACAGTCGATTTTATTTTTTTGCGCTCCGTATCAATAAAATAAACGACATTTTTCTGTGAGTTGGCAGCGATTAATGTATGAGAAGCTGCATCATATGTAAGGGAAGTCAGTCCTTTATCCACATTCATATAATCTGCTGCTGTCCCGTGTTTTAGATTAATTTCGATAAGGGATTCTCCCTCTTTACTAGTAGCGATGATGACGTCTTTATTGATTTGAATAAGATCAGTGAGTGGGTGTTTTAAATCCACAGAAGAGAGCATTTTATTTTTTTGTATATCAACTATTGAAAAGGAGGCTTTTTTTAATTGAGAGATGACAGCGATGGATTGAGAGCTGCCTGGCGGCGTAAATTGCTGTTCTTTTCCACAGCCTGTAACGAATAAAAGTAGAGCTGATAAACAGATCAAAACATATTTCACACGTTCCATTCTTCCGCTCCTTTGCTTTCTCTATTTTCAAAATCATACCACAAAAATTGTGAAAAAAAATTGAAGTTATCTATGCTGAAAGAATGAAAAAAAGCTTTTAGGTAAGTGAGGGAGACCATTTGTACCTGAAGTTCCTTTTTTGTCTGGATCATATGCCATTTTTTCTTTCTTAAAAGATGATTTTCAGGATTTGATGGATGCACTCGCTATAGTTTACAGTGATACAAATGACGAAAACTCCCCGCTCTAAAGAAACATAGAGCAAGGGAGTCATTAGGCGGAATGTTCGGATGATGGGGAGGTGGATTTGGTTCTTACACGTTGAGATAAAAAGAAACCAAGAATGCCTGCACCCATTAATACAATAAATAAAGATTGAAAACCACTCATGATCCCAATCAATGTAGACGAAATGATACTGCCAAAATATCGAAAGGTAGAGAAAATACCAGATGCTGAACCAGATAAGCTTTGATCAACAGACGTTAAAGAAGCCATCTGCATACTGGTCATCCCAATACCTGATGAAATTCCACCTGCGACAAGTGTCACGATAAGCAGAGGTAAGGTAGGGTACTGACTCAGTGTGATTAACATGATGCCTGATAAAGTGAGGCAGAGAAATGAAAAGCCAATCATTTTTTTCGCGCCTTTTTTCGGATGGAGTCTTGCCCCTAACAAGCCGCTAATAGACATGCAAAGAGAAAATACTGATAGAATAATACCGCTTTGTGTATGAGAAAGTGCAAGTTGTTGCTCCATAAACAGCGGCATAATCAGAAGGATGGCATACATCACAAAATTACTTAGCATGATTGACAGGTTCGCATTTGTAAATGAACTGTTTTTAAAAAGTGACAAATCGATGATCGGATTTTTTACTTTCCGTACATGTTTAAAGAATAAAGGAATCACGATCAACGCTAGAATTCCATAGATCAAGTATTCATTTAGCAATTGGCTTTTAGTGCATAGAATGAGTGTGGCAATCCCGATGGTTAAGTATATTGAACCAGTGATGTCTACATTTGCTTGTAAGCGGGTATGCTTTGTTTTCGGAATGAGTAATACGCCGGTAACAAGTGTAAGGAACAAGAATGGGATATTGACAAAGAATATAGAGTGCCAATCAAAACTCTGAATAAGAATCGAACCAATAAAAGGTCCAAGTGCGGCACCAATACCGGCTCCAAATCCAAAATACCCCATTGTTTTAGACAGTTTTTCGGGGGATACTGTTGCACGAATCAATGCAATGCTATTCGGTGTTAAAATAGCACCGCCAGCTGCTTGAATGGAACGAAAAGTGATGAGAAAAGCTAGATTAGGAGCTAAAGCACATCCAATTGAGCCAATTAAAAAGAGCATGACCCCAATTAAATACATTCGCCTGTGTCCGTATATATCTCCTAACTTACCAGCGATAGGTTGAGTGACTGCCATGACAATAAGGTAAATCGTGACAACCCAAGTGATGTTTGCAAGAGATTGATCATAATAAGTTGATATGGATGATAGAGCGACAGCGATCATCGTTGAATTGACGGGAACTAGTATAGCTCCAAGCAACAAAGAATAGATGACGAAACTCTCTTTTTTTAACCTCAATGTGTATACCACCTTTTGTAAAAAAGAAGAATTCCACCCTTTAAGCGGGAGAAATTCCTCTCATGAAAATGTGTGTGCATATTTCAATAAAATCTTCTTTTTGTGTGAGAACGAGTTGAAAATCTTGCTCTAGCTGCTGAATGAAAAATCCGAAATACGTACTAATGAAGATGTCTGCATAAATGTCTTCATTTCCTTTTAATACATGATGCTCGGCACCCATCTTTTTGAAATATTGTATGAGCATTTCTCTCAGTTCTTGAGGGTAAATCTTTTCATGACTGGTTAAATCCTTAAACATAGCCGGTTCTCGCATGCTGATATAAATAAATTCTTTTTTGGAAGTCAAATCTTCAAGGAAATAGGTACCGAGAAACTTCAAATCGGTGTATAAATCGCCTTTGAATTCTGCTTCTAGGATTTTTGTCGGTGTTGATTTCATTTTCATAATGGCAGCAATGACGCCGCGTTTGTTTTTAAAGTTGCGAAAAATAGTTGCTTCACTCACATTCGCTTTTGTCGCTATTTCTTTGGTTGTTGTTTTTTGATAGCCCTTTTCAGTTAATAAATCCATTGTTGCGCGAATGATTCGTTGATTTGTAGATTTTAACAAGCATACTCACCTCAGGTTATGAATGTGTTTGCAACAAAGTAAGTATACCGATAAAACCTATGGCCGCCAATATCATCCAAAATGATAAGTTTATACACGCGAATGCTGCTTTAAAATCTGAATGCGTCCATTGCTGCCATCTACTGTCACAAGGTCACCGGATTGAAGTGTTTCAGTTGCTATTCTAGTACCTAAGACAGCTGGTATCATATACTCTCTTGCGATAATAGCTGAATGAGATAAAATGCCTCCAGCATCGGTGATGACTGCTTTTGCATCTCTAAATAAGCTCGTCCATAAAGGTGTGGTCGTTTTACAAACTAAAATATCATCCTTTTGAAATTGTGAGAATTCGTCAGCACATGTAATGACTTTTACTCTTCCAGAAACAATACCGCTGGATGCGCCAATTCCATGGATCACATCGTGTGTGTTGTTTTCATTTTCTCTTAATGAACCAAGCATTCTTTCTACTTGCTGCAGTTCAGCTTCAGTTGGTGTGCCAATGTAAGCCGGTGGTTGAATGTCTTCATTTTCCTTCATTTCTATCTTTCTTTGCTGGATAACCGAATTAAATGAGATAGACGTTGTGAGCGCTTTTTGTACCTCTTCATCGTAGAGATACCAAAGATCTTCTTGATGAGGAATGGCTCCTTTTTGTACAAGAAGTTCACCAATTTTTAATAGATATACCCGGGCCTTTGCATCTAACATGGCATCAATGTAGAAGTGGTGGTCATCTCGGATATTCGCTGCTTGAAGGGCAAATTGATACAGCGTCTCAAATTTTGTTTTAAACGATTCATCCTTCACTTGATTGATAAAATGTTTATACGTCTCTTGTCTTTTGATAACTGCTTTTGCAAATTCTTCATCAAAATCACAATGGCAATGGATATTATTTCTGATGATATCTAATATAAACTCTGGGTTTTCTGCCCAAGTCTCATCTGTAAGGTCATGACTTTTAAGAGATCGCCAGCCGTAAACTTGGAGAAAACCCTCCAATTTCGAAATGAAATGCCTTCCTTTTTCCGAGTGATTGAGCGCATGTAACAGCTCCGAGTTCTTTTCATGATGAATAAATGCTTGGTGAAGTTCTGGATCTTGAAGGACATCCTTTGCGATATCAGATAGCACCTTGTCTGTTTCAAGAGATTTGTTCATCACACCTATCATCATTTCATGAAGCAAGACGACTTGGGTTTGGTCACCAGTATACGTGACAAGCATGTCTTCAATGATGGCTGATAGAATGACTTGTGGTATGACGATATCAAAATGATCATCATATGCTTGGATATAAAAATCCTTTAATTCTTCAAAGCCAATGATGGCTTTTTCAATGGTCATAGGTTCATTCATTTGGCGATCGAGTTTTTCGTAAAATGGAAAGAAATTTTTCTCTAGAATCTCATACATCCGTTCACTTAAATGTGGAAATAACTCAAATATACTTTCATCAAAAACGGGAGCAGCTCCCTCTTCCGCTTGTGGCAGATCCGGTGCTGAGTATAGGTGGCCTCTGTAAAGCTTAATATCTTTGATGTTCATATCAGGTACTTGATACTTTTCTCCATTTTTCTTCATCCCGCTTTTTAAGGCTGGTATGATCAGACTTGAGAAAAGAGGGCTCGTTGGACCAGGCATATGATCATCCATTGAAATCCAGAAATCCTGAAGCTCTTCTGGTTTCATTTGAAAAGAAGCACCTGCTGTTTCATTTACTGCTTTTGGAAGAGCTGTAGTAATCGGCCTTGCTTGAAGTAAATAAAACGACCCACCTGCAATTCCGAATTCGATATCGACTCCATGTCCGTAAAGTTCTTCTACTTGTTTCGTGATTTGTGTGATTTCTTTCAATTGATCATCGTTCAGGCAAAACTGGCCAGCCATTTCCTCCGATACCGGCTCCTCGATGACACCCTCTTGGAAAGGAACAATTTGCAGCTCTTTCGCCCCAAGTGTTTTTTCAATCGAAAAGTTCTCTTTATCTACAATAAACGTGTCTGGTGTCACAAGACCGGAGACAATTGCTTCTCCCAATCCGTAGCTTGCGGTCAGCATCATTTCATTTGTTTTCCCCGATACGGGATTCTCACTAAAGATGACACCGGAGACGTCAGAATGGATCAATCCTTGAACGACAACGGCCATGAGCGGCATCTCTTCCTCGTTTTCATTCATCTCTTCCTTATATTCTGTGACCCTCGCTGCAAAATAAGAAGACCAGCATTCTTTGACTGCCTGTAAAAACTCTTCATTTGTTTTGATATTTAAATAGGTCTCGTACTGTCCTGCAAATGAGGCGCCTTCGAGATCTTCAGCAACAGAAGAGGATCTGACTGCAACTGAGGGGTAAGTCTTCCGCAAGGATTGAAAGGACGAAAGCAGCTCTGCTTCCATTTGTAAAGGAAACGATGCTTCTTTGATTTTTTGAGAAAGGTTTTGTTCTGCTGGCTGCAGATTGTGATATGAAAGAAAGCTTGCAAAGCTGTTGGTTTTGATAATAAATCCATCTGGGACTGGCAGGCCGTGATTGTTTAATTTGATTAAATTCAGGCCTTTTGCCCCTGCGAGTGATGCGGATTCTTCAGCCGCATGAAATAAAACTGAATACATGGGAATGCCCCCTTATCCAAATAGCCAATGGTTTGTATGTCTCTCTATTTTTCAAAATGATAGTGCGCACTATCATTTTAATCATAGAATTGATTGGATGTTATTGTCAAAGACGGAAAGACCTATCTTTACAAAGGGGACAATCTCACTAATTTCCTTCTTCTTCTACAACAAAAGTCTCCGAACATGAAGAAAAAAGGCGAAATTGAAAACTGTGAATTGTTCATTATGCCAATCTTTACTATAATCAAGGAAGTAGACCATGAAGAGGGAGGGTTTTTGTGATTACAAAAGCCATATTTGCACTAGTTTTTCCTTTCCTGCTCGTTATTTTATTTTCAAAGGTTACTTACAATCATTACGTGGGCATTGCGTTAACAGCAGCGCTTTTATTTGCTTCGTACATGAAGGGATATACAGAAACCTACTTTATTGTGGGATTAGATATTATTTCTTTAGTAGCTGGGGCTTTGTTTATGGCTAAGAAAGAAATCGAAAAAAGAGAGAAAGCTGAAAAAAATCAATGATGTCATCGCCATCAAGAGCATGATGGCTGAAAATTGACATGTTTTAAACAAGAGCTGTGCTTACGATTTCTAGTAAGCGCAGCTTTCTTTTTCTGCCCATCGAATATCTCACTCCAAAATGTTCCATACTGAAAGGAAGGTTTTCTTAAGAGGGTTATTTGCCATGGGAGAGAGGGTATGACTGTATTGGAAATAAAAATCAAGTAAGAGCCGAACTTTAGTTCGTATTTTTGTGTTCTTTTATGATAATATATTCATTAGATAGATTTCGTAAACGAAACGGAGGCTTTGATGTGAGTGACCGCTTTGAATTAGTTTCTAACTATCAGCCCCAAGGAGATCAGCCAAAGGCGATTGAAAAGCTTGTTGAGGGGATCCATCAGGGGAAACAGCATCAAACGCTGTTAGGTGCTACAGGTACGGGAAAGACCTTTACTGTCTCCAACCTGATTAAAGAAGTGAACAAACCGACACTTGTCATTGCGCATAATAAGACACTTGCCGGTCAGTTATACAGCGAATTTAAGGAATTTTTTCCGAATAACGCTGTTGAATATTTTGTGAGTTACTATGATTATTATCAGCCAGAGGCATATGTGCCTCAGACCGATACATTTATTGAGAAGGATGCCAGCATCAATGATGAGATTGATAAGCTGAGACACTCGGCTACGTCCTCGTTATTTGAGAGAAGAGATGTCATCATCATTGCCAGTGTGTCCTGTATTTATGGCTTAGGTTCGCCAGAGGAATACAGAGAGCTTGTGCTGTCTTTGCGTACTGAAATGGAGATTGAACGCAATCAGCTTCTTCGTAAGCTGGTGGATATTCAGTATTCTCGTAATGATATAGATTTTCAGCGCGGAACCTTCCGAGTCCGAGGAGACGTCGTTGAGATTTTTCCTGCTTCACGAGATGAGCATTGTATCAGAGTGGAGTTTTTCGGTGATGAAATTGAACGTATTCGTGAAGTGGATGCGCTGACTGGAGAAATACTTGGTGATCGTGATCATGTGGCGATTTTCCCAGCATCTCACTTCGTCACAAGAGAAGAAAAAATGGAAAAAGCCATTATTAATATTGAACAAGAGCTAGAAGAACAGCTTGAAAAGCTTCGTGAAAATGGAAAATTGCTTGAAGCGCAGCGCCTTGAGCAGCGGACAAGATATGACCTTGAGATGATGAGAGAGATGGGCTTTTGTTCAGGAATTGAGAACTATTCAAGACATCTGACCTTGCGTCCTCCTGGTTCAACACCTTACACACTGCTTGATTATTTCCCAGATGATTTTATGATTGTTGTCGATGAGTCGCATGTGACGATTCCGCAAATCCGCGCCATGTACAACGGGGACCAAGCTAGAAAGCAAGTGTTGGTTGATCACGGATTCCGCCTGCCATCAGCACTTGATAACAGACCGCTCACCTTTGATGAGTTTGAAAAGCATATCAATCATATTGTGCATGTATCAGCAACGCCTGGTCCATACGAGCTTGAGAAAACACCAGAGGTTGTGGAACAAATTATCCGTCCAACAGGATTACTTGATCCAATTATTGAAGTTCGTCCGATTGAAGGACAAATTGATGACTTAATTGGAGAAATTCATGCACGAGTTGAGAAAAATGAGCGTGTGCTCGTGACAACACTGACGAAGAAAATGTCTGAGGATCTCACAGATTACTTAAAAGAAATCGGAATCAAGGTGAATTACCTGCATTCAGAGATTAAGACCCTTGAGCGGATTGAGATTATCCGTGATCTGCGTCTCGGTAAATATGATGTGCTTGTTGGAATCAACCTTCTTCGTGAAGGACTGGATATTCCAGAAGTGTCGCTCGTGGCCATTTTAGATGCGGATAAAGAAGGCTTTTTACGCTCTGAAAGATCCCTCATCCAGACGATTGGCCGTGCAGCGAGAAATGCAGAAGGCCGGGTCATTATGTATGCAGACAATATGACGAAATCGATGGACATTGCGATTCAAGAAACGAAGCGAAGACGAGAACAGCAAGAAGCATATAACGAGAAATTCGGGATTACACCGCAAACGATCCATAAGAAAATTCGAGATGTCATTAAGGCGACAAAGATACATGAGGATTCAGAAGAATATGAAACAAAAGCAGCACCAAAACTTTCGAAAATGAGCAAAAAAGAACGAGAAAAAGTGATCGAAAAAGTCGAGATGGAAATGAAAGATGCAGCAAAAGCGCTTGATTTTGAAAAAGCAGCAGAATTAAGAGATCTACTGCTAGAGCTAAAAGCGGAAGGATGATTGCCTGATGGCTATGGAACGAATAGAGGTGAAAGGTGCTAGAGCCCACAACCTTAAAAATATTGATGTCAATATCCCGCGTGACCAGCTAGTGGTCATTACGGGATTATCTGGTTCAGGAAAATCGTCGCTTGCCTTTGATACGATTTATGCAGAAGGTCAGCGCAGGTACGTTGAATCTCTTTCAGCGTATGCACGCCAATTTCTTGGGCAGATGGATAAACCGGATGTAGATGCCATTGAAGGTCTTTCTCCGGCGATTAGTATTGACCAGAAAACGACGAGCCGAAACCCTAGATCAACAGTTGGTACTGTTACTGAAATTTATGATTACTTGCGTCTTTTGTATGCTCGAGTCGGAAAACCTATTTGTCCTATACATGGGATTGAAATTACGTCACAAACGATTGAGCAGATGACAGATCGTATTTTAGAGTATCCTGAAAGAACGAAATTACAAGTGCTTGCGCCAGTTGTATCCGGCCGCAAAGGAACACATGTGAAAGTGCTTGATCAAATTCGGAAGCAGGGCTATGTACGAGTGAGAGTCGATGGAGAGATGGAAGACCTTTCAGAAGATATCGAGCTTGAAAAGAACAAGAAGCATTCCATTGAAGTAGTCATTGATCGAATTGTCGTGAAGGAAGGCGTTGCTGCTCGGCTGTCTGACTCCCTTGAAACGGCTCTGCGGCTGGGCGAAGGCCGAGTGATGATTGATGTGATTGGACAAGAAGAGCTGTTATTCAGCGAACATCATGCTTGTCCGCATTGCGGGTTCTCTATTGGTGAGCTTGAGCCGAGAATGTTTTCATTTAATAGTCCTTTTGGTGCCTGCCCGAGCTGTGATGGGCTCGGTTCAAAACTGGAAGTCGACCCTGAGCTTGTCATTCCTAATAAGGATCTGACTTTACGGCAGCATGCCATTGCACCATGGGAGCCGCAAAGCTCGCAATACTATCCGCAGCTTCTTGAGGCTGTTTGTACACATTATGGCATCGACATGGACATTCCAGTGAAAGATATCCCATCGCATTTATTTGATAAAATTTTATATGGAAGCGGATCTGAACGGATTTATTTTAAATATGAAAATGATTTTGGTCAGGTACGTGAAAATGAAATTGAGTTTGAAGGCGTTCTTCGTAATATTGAACGGCGTTATAAGGAAACCAGCTCTGATTATATTCGTGAACAAATGGAAAAATATATGGCCAATCAGCCATGTCCGACATGTAAAGGATATCGTCTGAAAAAAGAAACGCTGGCGGTTCTCATCAATGGCAAGCATATCGGAGAAATCACCGATTTGTCTGTCTCTGATGCCCTTGATTTCTATGAAAAAATTGAGTTGTCTGAGAAAGATTTGCAGATTGCCCAGCTCATTTTACGTGAAATCAAAGAGCGTTTGTCCTTCTTAAATAATGTGGGATTAGATTATCTGAATTTGAGCCGGTCCGCTGGCACACTATCAGGCGGAGAGGCGCAGCGGATTCGCCTGGCGACTCAAATCGGGTCAAGGCTGACAGGTGTTCTTTATATATTAGATGAACCATCCATTGGTCTGCATCAACGCGATAATGACCGGTTGATCGGGACGTTGAAAAACATGCGCGACATCGGGAACACACTAATTGTCGTGGAGCATGATGAAGATACTATGCTAGCCGCTGATTATTTAATAGATATTGGACCTGGAGCAGGAGTTCATGGGGGAGAAGTGATTTCAGCTGGAACGCCAGAAGAAGTCATGAAGGACCCGAAATCCTTAACAGGACAATATTTATCTGGTGAGAAATTTATCCCGCTGCCAATTGAGAGAAGAAAGCCTGACGGCCGCTATATTGAGATAAAAGGTGCAAAAGAAAACAACCTGAAAAACGTGAATGCGAAGTTTCCTCTGGGCGTCTTTACAGCTGTGACCGGAGTATCCGGCTCAGGGAAAAGTACGCTTGTGAATGAAATTCTATTAAAATCACTTTCGCAAAAATTGCACAGAGCGAAAGCGAAGCCAGGGCAGCACAAAGAAATCAAAGGAATGGATCATTTAGATAAGGTCATTGATATTGATCAATCTCCAATTGGCCGTACACCAAGATCCAACCCTGCCACGTATACAGGTGTCTTTGATGATGTGCGGGATGTGTTTGCACAAACCAACGAAGCAAAGGTACGAGGCTATAAAAAGGGCAGATTCAGTTTTAACGTCAAAGGAGGGCGCTGTGAGGCGTGCCGCGGGGATGGCATCATTAAAATTGAGATGCACTTTTTGCCAGATGTGTATGTGCCTTGTGAAGTGTGTCACGGGAAACGTTATAACCGCGAAACACTCGAGGTCACATATAAAGGAAAAAACATTGCTGATGTGCTTGAAATGACCGTAGAGGATGCACTCCAATTTTTCGAGAATATCCCGAAAATTAAGCGGAAGCTTCAAACGATTTATGATGTGGGGCTAGGATACATTACACTTGGACAGCCTGCAACGACATTGTCCGGAGGAGAGGCGCAGCGCGTGAAATTGGCATCTGAGCTTCACCGCCGTTCAAACGGAAGGTCTCTTTATATTTTGGACGAGCCGACAACAGGTTTGCATGTGGATGATATTGCCCGTTTATTAAAAGTGCTTCAGCGTTTGGTTGAAAATGGAGATACGGTGTTGGTCATTGAGCACAACCTTGATATTATCAAGGCTGCTGATTACCTTGTTGATCTCGGACCAGAAGGCGGTGCAGGCGGCGGAACGATCATTGCCTCTGGCACTCCTGAGCACATTGCAAAAGAAGAAGCATCTTACACAGGAAAATACTTGAAGCCTATTTTAGAGCGTGACCGTAAACGCATGAAACAACTGGTTAAAGAAACGGAAAGTGTGACTTCTTCATAAAGAAAACCCCTCGATAAGAGGGGTTTTCTTTTTATTGCACATCTTCCTTCGGCATTAAATTACTGAGGTGCGTTAAATCCTTTAAAATATGGGTGCTGCTGCTGTCGAGCAGTACCTTTAAATAACGGATATCACCATACTTTGGATGAGACGGATGAATGGTCTCAAGCTCCTTGATCATATCGCTGTTCATGCTTTTTTGTTTCTGTATAAGGTCTAAAAGCGTTTGAGCCGTGTGGTTTGAATTATGATGATCTGTCAAAATAATTACCCCCTATAATGATAATCACCATCTTTTCAACATATTTTAAAGGGTAATCTGTGAAGAATCTACTCTTAGGTGCAAAAAGAAATAATTTGTGTCTAAGGTCATATGTAAATCGAATGATTTTGAAACTTTTTATACGCAATAAACGTATGAGTTAGAAAGGAATTTTCGTTATGAAGGAGCGAATATATATGAATAGAGATCAGTCGATTATTGCTTCTATTTGTTATTTTAGTGTATTGTTTATGCCGTTTATCGTACCGATCGTGGCGTTTTTTGTAGTAGATCAAAAGGAAACGAAGCGGCACGCGATGCGGGCATTATGGTCACATCTTTTGCCAGTCGCAGCGTGCATTCTGTTGGTTTTTGGGTCTATCCCATTTTTATTGGCGACACAGGCAGGCGACTCGCTCATTCCAGTCATGACGGTGTTCATCTTGTCTTTTTTAGTAGTTATTGGCTTTTTGATCTCTGTCATTTGGAATATCATTCAAGGTATTAAAGTACTTCAATCCATCAAATCTTAGGAGGGCTTTGTATGAATGAAAAAGAACGAATTTTAAAATTAGTAGAAGACGGAGTATTATCAGCAAAAGAAGCAATTACGCTGCTGGAAAAACTAGAAGAAGGTCAGTCAGTCTCATTAGAAAAGTCTACGGCTGATCACACCTTTCATGAAGAAAAAGCTGGAGCAGAGAGCAAAGGAAACGGCACCGAAAATCTTGGGGCAAAGCTGTTTGGCTGGTTAGACTCTGCGGTGAAAAAGGTAAAAGACGTGGATCTTGATTTGAACTTTGGACAGTCCGTTGATGTTGAGCACATTTTTCAGTTCAAGGACGCATCGCTTTCCCATTTAGATATTCAATTGGCGAACGGCAGCCTCAACGTGATGCCTTGGGACGATCGAGATATTCGAGCAGAGTGTCATGCAAAAATTTACCGTGCAGAGGATGGAGAGCAGGCAAGACAGCAATTTCTCAATCAATTGGACTGCGGGCTTGAAGGAGATAAATTTTTTATTCGAACCGAAAAGAAGACGATGAAAGTCAATGTTACATTATACGTACCGCGTATCCAATACGATAAGATCAAGGTCAAGCTGTTTAATGGACCGATTCGCGGGGAAAAGCTAAAGACAAAAGAACTTGCCGCGAAAACGACTAATGGTGTTGTCTCTTTTGCTTCGTTACAAGCAGAAAAAGTCGGAATAGAAACAGCAAACGGACAAATCAAACTGGCAGATCATGAGTGTGGTATGATTGAAGTAGAAACCATCAATGGGCTCATAGACCTGCGCGGGAAAAGTGAATCAATTGATGCTCAAAGCTTTAATGGAAATATTGCTGTTCAGCTGTCAGATGAAAAGTGCCGTTCCATCTATGCGAAAACGACAACAGGCAGTGTGGACGTTCAGATTCCGCGTGCATGTGCAGTGACCGCTGAGCTGAAAAGCAATCTTGGGTCTATCTCTCACGATTTACTTGATGCAGAGATGATTAAAGAAAAAAATGAAACATTACAAAAAGAGAAAATGATCAAAGCCAATCAACAAGCGGTGCACAGTATATCCATTTTTGCAGAAACAAAAACAGGCTCAATACAAGTAAAGCACCAATCAGACAAGGAGTGATTCTACATGAAGAAGCTTTATCGTTCAGCAACAGATAAAAAAATAGCGGGTGTTGTTGGTGGACTTGCGGAATATTTAAGTGTGGATGCATCGCTGCTTCGCATTTTAACCGTCATCATCGGATTTTTGACAGCATTTATGCCGATCTTCCTGATCTACTTCATCTGGTATTTTGTTGTTCCGGAAGAAGGCACTAAATAAATGCTTAGATGGATTGTCAGTATTTTAGTAAATGCATTACTTTTAATCGTCATTGCTGGATATTTTGATTCGGGCATTCTGCCTGGGCTCGGGAGCGTGTATATTGAAGGTTTTGGTGCAGCCATTGTGGCAAGTATCATTTTGTCCTTGCTCAATATTTTAGTGAAGCCGTTTTTGATCATTTTAACGCTTCCAGTGACCGTTCTTTCACTAGGATTGTTCTTATTTGTCATCAATGCGATTACACTCATGATGACATCGAGCTTTATGGGAGATAGCTTTAACATTGATGGATTCGGAACGGCCATTTGGATGGCTGTCATTTTATCCATTTTCCATCTGTTGATACAAAAAGGAATTGTAGAGCCGTTAGCGAAAAAAAGCTAACGGTTTTTTTGTGCAAATTTGCATCGTTTCTCTCTTCCATCTGACATAAAAACGACCTTCAGGAGACACAATATCCGAAGGGAGGCGGTGCAAGATGGTGAACGTGAGCAGACAAATCATGCTTTTATGTTTTTTTATCATTCTTTTTTGTTTCAGTCAGCCTGCTTCAGCAGGACCTTTTCTTCAAACAGAAGTGAATGTACCGGACAAGCCTTTTTCGCCTTTTATCTTTGACCAATTTCATGTGGACGTCCGCCCGGTTCTAGGAAAAAGCCATGATCTACAGTTTCGTGCGTCCATTAGTGACCAAGAACAGATTTTGTCTGCGAACTTGTATTATAAACAAAGTGATGAACTGGGGTACCGCTTGATTCCAATGGAACGGCTGCCAGGGATGAAGCCAGAATTTACCGCGAAAATTCCGCCAGATCAATTATGGAATCCAACCGTTCGTTACTATACAGAGTTCCTTACGCAAAAATCAGTAATCAAAACGGCAGAGAAATCGGTTCATTTAAATGGATTTGAAGAAGATCTTTCACATATTCCGGATTTATTCATCACAGAAATTGTCGTCAATTCAAAAAACCGAAAAGGCAAAGATGCTTTTGAGTTTATCGAAGTGTATAACACGACACATGCGCCTATCTCTCTTAAACATTATCAGCTCCGCTACCGCAATCCTGCACAGGGCATTGAAATGGATGATGTATATTCCTTTCACACAAATCCAGTCACCATTTCACCTGGAAAACCTTATGTATTCTGGCTGAGAAAAAAAGGGCAGGAGCATTTAACGGCAGCGGACTTTAATGCCATGTACAAAAGCCAATTAAAAGAGGGCGAGCATCTATCTATTATCGAGAGCAAAGGGCTGTCCAACTCTAAATCTCGTCTTGTTTCGATCACAACAAATATAGGTGAAGAAATTTCTTCTGCCGCTTTTCGTTTGAAGCCATCATGGTTTAGCGAGCATAAATCCTTGCTGTTCAAGTATCCAATGGATGGTACGACGCAGACGAAGCTGATTTCGAAAATTGAGGAAGAACCCACTCCAGGTAAAGTGCTAAAAGCACAAATTCCATCGGAAAAAAAGGAAATTTCTCAAGATATCCATAAACCTGTGATTGAAGATATGACGGTAAGGAAACCGGTGAAACCAACTGAAAGTGTAGAGATTAAAGCAGATGTCCAAGATGATCAGGCTGTAAAAACCGTCAAGCTGCGCTATCGAACGAATCGAAAAGATCCGTTTAAGGAAATCCTGCTGCAAAAAGACCATAATGACCGGCTATTTCATCATATTATTTATTCACCTGAGTTGATTGGGAAAGAACAATTGGAATATCAGCTTGAAGCGTCAGACGGCGAAAATGAAGCCAAGACGTTGAAAAAAACGATTGATGTGGAGCAGGTCAGTAAAGCCCACGGTCTGCGATTCAATGTAGAAGAGGGAGATACGGTATCAGGTTTATTTTCATTAAAGGCAACGTCTGATCAGAAAAAAAGCATCGAATTACGGATAGATGGAAAACGGAATCAGCAAGTATCCTCTGCCCTTGAAGCAGATCCATATATCGCATTTGATGTCAAAGGAACAAATTTATATTTTAAAAATGGTGTGTCTATAGGTAGGCGTTTACTTTCTATTTTTGATGATTCGACAAAAGTGTACCGTACCTATACAATGCCAATACCCGAAGAAGAGATAAAAAAGGCAGGTCTCCAAACGATCTCTTTTCACGCTGGCACAAAGTCTTCTCCGGTGGACCGGCTGCCTGGAGAGAATCATGATGATTTTGAATTGAAAAACGTCAGGATGATCTTATCGAATGGAACACAAATTCCGCCAATCAATGCGAAGCCGAAAAAAGAATGGAGAATGGGAGACAGCGGGAACGCAAAAAAGGTGAGAACGTTTCAATTTGAGATTCCAAAAGAGGCGTATATTTCAACCTATATAAAGTGGGACACAAAAAGGCTGAAAGAAGGGCCGCACCTGATTGAGGCCAAAACCTCAGACGAGCACGCTTCAGTACGTGTGAAAGTTGATAACACTGGGCCGAAAATTAAGACCAACGTACAAGCAAAGGATCAATATAAAGGCGCCTTTACATTAAAAGCAAAAGTAACGGATCGCTGGAGTGACATAGAGGAGTTGAAGGCATA
Organism: Bacillus sp. FSL K6-1006; assembly: GCF_038593175.1. Lineage (NCBI taxonomy): Bacteria > Bacillati > Bacillota > Bacilli > Caryophanales > Bacillaceae > Bacillus > Bacillus sp. FSL K6-1006. The sequence goes on along the minus strand of NZ_CP151970.1, from coordinate 3,195,284 downwards.
TGTAGATGGCAAACCAGTTTCTTTACCATATCAGACGTCCTCTAGTGAATTAAAGCCTGGAAAGCACACGTTTACAATAAAAGCAAAAGACGCTGCCGGGAACATGTCGACGTTGAAAAAAGAGTTCAAGACGGTACATGAGCATCCTGAAACACCAGAGCGGGTGGCAGATAAGACGAAAATGAAATCATCAAAACAAACTGTGCTAACCAAGGATCCAACGAATGATAAGTTAGATTACTCTTTTTATCGTGCCTATCAATATACATCGTTGCATCCATCAATGAAGATTTTTAAGTATGCAGCAGAGACAGAACCGCCTAAGAGTTATCTCCAAAAAGGAGAAATGATTTTTTCTGATCAAGAAAGGAACCGCATTGCATTTGTTGATGGGAAGGCAGTTGAAACGAAGGATTTACAGCGCTTTCCTTATCATCGTTTTCAAATTAAGGTCCATCATGATGTACGTGAAAAGGATGTCGTCGAAGCTGTATGGAAAGGGAGTTCCTTGTCAGGGAGAAAGGTGACAATGTACGCGTGGAATCACCAGCAGGAAAAGTGGGATAAAATCACTCATCACTTTGCCAAGGATCAAAAGGAATTTTACCTGAAAGGGCTGCTGTCAGTCAGACAGTACATGAAGAATCAAACGTTTGATTTGCTAGTACAGGATGAAATCAGCAAATCGCAAAAGCCATATAAGATGATATGGATGTCTGATACTCAATATTATGCAAAGAGCTATCCTCATATCTTTAAACAAATGGTCGAATGGATCAGAGATCAAAGGGAAAAATTAAACATTCAATATGTGTTCCATACAGGCGATATTGTGGATGATTCAAAGGATAAGCAATGGCACCGTGCTGATATGTTTATGCGTGTATTAGATGAGAATCACATTCCCTATGGTGTTTTAGCAGGAAATCATGATGTTAGACACAAGGATGGTTTATATGCGGAATACGGAAAATATTTCGGGGAAAAACGCTTTGCGGATAAGCCTTACTATGGTGAATCCTATCGAAACAATAAAGGTCATTATGATCTCATCTCTGCCGGCGGCAATGATTATATGATGGTGTACATGGGCTGGGGGATTAAGCAAGATGAAATTGATTGGTTAAACCGTGTCATTTCTGAGCATCCAGATCGTATCGTCATTTTAAATTTCCATGAGTATTTGTTAGTGAGCGGCAACCGAAGCCCGATTGGCGACCTCATCTTCCACCAAGTGGTGAAACGTCATCCTAATATTGTGGCCGTATTTAGCGGCCATTATCATGGAGCAAGCAGGAAAGTAGATGAGCTTGATGATGACCATGATGGAAAAGTAGACAGGAAAGTATATCAAATACTCGCCGATTATCAGTCAGGACCTGAAGGTGGTCAAGGGTTTATGAGGGTGATAACAGCCGATCAAGAAAAAAATCAGCTTCACTTTACGACATACTCACCTTACTTGAATCAAGAGCATTTTTATGATCCTAAAACGTATGGAGATCAAGATGAATTTTCAATCGATGTGGATTTGACACCGAAAATGAAATCTGTCAAAACCAATTATTTTGAACTCAATGTGTATACGAATGTTCTTCTAGGAGAGGCTCGAGGCATAAAAAGCGGCAAAAAAGCGAGCTTTGAGTGGAAGGGCTTAAAGCCAAATGAAGATTATTATTGGTACACTGTAGCAAAAGATCGTTTTCAAGGAAAAGCCATTTCTCCAATATGGAAAATTCATACAAAAGATGATGACGAAATAAAATTTCTTAGGAAATAAAAAAACAGTGCTCCGTGTCAGGGGCACTGTTTATCTTTCCATTGTATGAATGAGCTTGTAACGATCCCCTCTATAAACGGAAACAACATACTCAAATGGAATGTCTTGTTGAAAAAAAGTCGTTCTTGTTATGGACAGCACAGGGTCTCCTGCTAGAATAGACAGCAAGTGTGCTTCTTCCTTTGAGGCAACATTGGCTTCAAGCTCCTGTTTGGCATGAGCAATGACATGGCCAGTGTGAGTTTCAATATATTCATATAAAGAGCCAGTTAAATGTTCCTTTGTTAAATCTCCTGCAAATCTTTCAGGTATATAGCTCGTTTCAATCGCCATCGGTTCATCATTTGCAAGGCGTATCCGTTTTAGTTCAAATACAGCATCACTATTAGTCAGCTGTAAGACGGGCAGCAAGTGCTCTGGACATGCGGTTTTTTTAAAGTCAATCAGCTGGCTTGATGCTTTGAGCCCACGCTGGCGCATATCCTCTGAAAAGCTTGTTAAGCCTTGAAGCGGCTGTTCAAATTTTTTCCGGCTAACAAAGGTGCCTTTTCCTTTTTGACGATACAAATATCCTTCGTTCACAAGATTCGATAAGGCTTGTCTGACAGTCATTCGACTAATACCAAAGCGTTCGGCATATTCTCTTTCAGAAGGAATGAGTGTATCAGGTGCTAATGTTCCATCCTCAATCTGCTTTTTCAAGTTCTCCATAATCTGATGGTACATCGGAATAGGTGACTGCTTATCAATAAACATGTGAAAATCCTCTCGTTTTTAGCGTAGTGATCCAGCTTCTCGATCAATCATAACCGTTACATCTTCATGAAGTTTCAGTGCAGACGCTGGGAAGTCCGGATGAATCTCTGCCCGTTCTAAATATTGTATCACTTTCGCTTTTGATTTTCCCGAAGCAAGAAGGAGAATCTTTTTACTTGAAAGAATGCTCGCGATTCCCATTGTGATGGCATGTGTAGGTACCTCATCAATAGAAGAAAAGTATCTTGCGTTAGCCTGTCTCGTGTTTTCATCTAACTGCACGACATGAGTCTTTGAGTTGAAAGGGGTACCTGGTTCGTTAAAACCGATATGCCCATTTTGACCGATTCCAAGGAGCTGAAGATCGATGCCGCCTACATCCTCAATGAGCTGGTCATATCTTAAGCATTCCTTTTCTAAATGAGCTGCTTTGCCATTTGGAAGAAAATACTGATCCTGAGGGAGATCAATATGGTCAAATAAATGACGTTTCATGTAGGTCATATAACTATTTTCGTGTTCTGGATTGAGTCCTGCATATTCATCTAAATTGATTGTTTTTGTTTGCTTGAAAGACAGTTGATTCGCTTGATGAAGTTGAATTAACTCTTTGTAAGTTTCAATAGGTGTACCGCCCGTTGCTAGACCGAGTACGGCATCGGGTTTAGCAGCTATTGTTCTTGCAATAATGGCAGCTGCTTCTTTTCCTAATTGATCTTTGCTTTCAAATTCGATGATGTTCATGAGTGGTTGGCCTCCTTTTTTTCAAAGACGATTTGTCCACGGCAGATCGTCATCATCAGTTCACCAGATTCATCCCAAATCACCAAATCTGCTATTTTTCCAATTTCGATGGAACCGAGCTGTTGGTCAAGACCCAGTTGAGCGGCTGCATTGGTTGAGGTCATCTTCGCAATCTCTGTCCATTCACAATTTGTGAGCTGTTTCATCCGTTTGACGCCATCTTTCATTCGCAAAATTGATCCTGCAAGTGTCCCATCGTCCAGCAATGCTTTTTCGCCGCTGACTGTGACCGTCTGACCGCCAAATTCGTATGTTCCATTCCCAAGACCTTTTGCACGCATTGAGTCTGTGATCATGATCAAACGATCACTTCCTTTTGCCAAATACGCAAGCTTGATGGAAAGAGGGTGGGAGTGAATCCCATCTGTGATCAGCTCGGTATAAAGGTTCTCATTCGTAAGAGCAGCACCTACAGCATTCGGTTCACGATGCTGAAACGAACTCAGTGCATTATAAAGGTGTGTTACATGGCGTGCACCATGCTTAGCTGCTAAATTCATCATGTCATGATGGGCATTCGTATGTCCAATAGAAGGAATCATGTTCATTTCCTGTAACATGGAAAGGAAAGCAAAATCTGTGTCTTCCTCAGGCGCAAACGTGACAATTCGAATGAGCTGTTCAGAAGCATCCAGCCATTTTTTAAAAAGCGGAATATCGGGCTGTTTAATCCATTGAACAGGCTGTGCCCCTGCCTTATCTTTAGAAATAAATGGACCTTCTAGGTGGATTCCTATACATTGTGCCTGACTTCCTGCTTGTTCTTCATTACTTTGTTTCCACTGAGCGACATTTTTAAGTGCCTGCTCAATCTCATGATGGTTTTGTGTGATGGTTGTCGCTAAAAAACTTGTCGTTCCTTCGGACGGAAGGTTGTCAGCGAGTGTATTCATTGCTTCTGCTGTCGCATCCATCATGTCTGCACCATATCCGCCATGGATGTGAATATCAATCATTCCAGGGAGTAAATAAAAGTTTTCCCGGGAAATATATACTTTTTCATAATTTCCTGTCGGTGGAGATGTTGAAATATAGTCAATCTTGCCATCGCGTAAACCGACAAAACCGTTTTCAATGATCTTTGTCTTTGTCACAATATGAATATTGGAGAGCAATAAAGAACCGCTCATGTTTGAGCCCCCTTATTCGTTATCTTTACTTTAAGTTTACTCTTTTTAAGTATAGTTGTCTATACCAGTTAGGGCGGTCAAACAGGAACAGGATAAAATACTGTTTTGGGTTCATCATTGAAAGTGATAAAATAGAGCTGTATTTCTGAATCGCCTGTGATAAAAGGAGGAAGAAGCGTGCCGAAAGTTCGTACGAAGGACATAATGGAACAATTTCATCTTGAACTGGTAAGTGGGGAAGAAGGGATTAATCGTCCCATTACAATCAGTGATCTTTCCAGACCAGGTATTGAAATGGCTGGTTATTTTACATATTACCCAAAAGAAAGAGTTCAACTTTTAGGGAAAACAGAGCTTTCTTTTTTTGAACAGCTCCCAGAACGCGAACGAAAGCAGAGAATGATGTCTCTTTGTACAGATATTACCCCTGCCATTATTTTGTCACGAGATCGTGATGTCCCGAAGGAATTAATCGAAGCATCAAATGAAAATGGCGTGCCCGTTTTACGATCTAGCCTAAAAACGACAAGACTTTCGAGTCGATTGACCAACTTTTTAGAAAGTAAGCTTGCACCAACGACTGCTATTCATGGTGTGCTCGTAGATGTATATGGTGTAGGTGTATTATTAATTGGGAAAAGCGGAGTTGGAAAAAGTGAAACAGCCTTAGAATTAGTGAAGAGGGGACATCGGCTGGTCGCAGACGATTGCGTGGAAATCCGTCAAGAGGATCAGGATACATTAGTCGGGAGCGCACCAGAGCTGATTGAACATCTTTTGGAAATCCGCGGGTTAGGTATTATTAATGTGATGACCTTATTTGGAGCAGGCGCTGTTAGAAGCTATAAGAGAATTACGATTGTAATGAACCTTGAGCTTTGGGAACAAGGCAAACAGTATGATCGTTTAGGACTTGAAGAAGAGAAAATGCGCATCATCGATACAGATGTGCCGAAGCTGACGATCCCTGTACGGCCAGGTCGAAACTTAGCTGTCATCATTGAGGTGGCTGCGATGAACTTCAGGCTGAAACGTATGGGACATAATGCAGCAGAACAATTTACAAGTAAACTTGCCGATGTCATTGAAGACAATGGCCAGGATGAATAGGAGTTGACTATATGAACGAAGCAATTCAGCCAATTGATCCGATTGCTTTTCAGCTTGGACCTATTTCGGTTCATTGGTATGGTGTGATTATTGGGGTCGGGGCCTTGCTTGGACTCTGGCTCGCACTGAGAGAATGTGAAAAAAGAGGAATCGATAAAGATATGTTTATTGACTTAATCTTATTTGCCATTCCAATAGCGATTATTTGTGCACGAATTTATTATGTATCCTTCGAATGGGATTACTATCAGCAGCACCCAAACGAAATCATTAAAATTTGGAATGGTGGAATTGCGATTCACGGCGGGCTGATCGGTGCCGTGCTGACAGCCATCGTTTTTACAAAAGTGAGAAAGGTATCCTTTTGGAAAATAGCTGACGTCGCAGCACCTAGTATTTTACTAGCGCAGGCAATTGGGCGCTGGGGGAACTTTATTAACCAAGAAGCGCACGGTGAGGCGGTTTCAAGAACCTTTTTAGAAAATTTGCATCTGCCTGAGTTTATCATTAATCAAATGTATATTGATGGGACCTATTATCACCCGACGTTCTTATACGAATCATTATGGAATCTTGCCGGTGTTGTCATATTGATTTTACTACGCAGAACATCGCTGCGCAGAGGCGAAATCTTCTTGTCTTATTTAATTTGGTATTCAATCGGCCGTTTCTTCATAGAAGGGATGAGAACAGACAGTTTAATGCTGACAGAGCATCTTCGAATCGCACAGATGATTTCGATTGCGATATTCGTAGTGGCTGTTCTACTGATTTTCTTTAGAAGAATGAAAGGATACGCATCGATTCCGTATAAAGAGAACAACTCATCGAATTAAGCAGGGGGGATCATAAGAGATGGGAGAGACATGGAAAAACGGCTTGAAGGCAGGGCTATCGACAACTTGGACACTTGGCAAAGTCATCTTTCCAGTTACCATTCTCGTCAGTATCTTGCAGCATACGCCTGTAATGGGTTGGATCATACAATTCATTCGGCCATTTATGGGGGTGTTTGGTCTTTCGGGAGAAGCGGCTATTCCGCTTGTATTAGGAAATATGCTGAACTTGTATGCGGGGATTGCAGCCATTTTGACATTAGAGCTTCCTGTGAAGGAAGTGTTTATTTTGGCAGTGATGCTGTCCTTTTGCCATAACCTGATCATCGAATCGACAGTGGCAGCAAAGGTTGGACTGAGAGTGTCTGTGATTTTGTTGGTCAGAATCAGTCTTGCTGTTATTTCGGCTATTGTCATTCATCTCGTTTGGCAGGGAGGCGAGGAGCCGGCGCAATATGGACTACTGACGGCAGCTCAGGCGGCTGATGTGCCTTCCAGCTGGTACATGATCGTCCTTCTTGCTTTACAAAAAGCTGTACTCGGTGTGCTCCAGCTCGCCTGTATCGTCATCCCTCTCATGATCATCATTCAATTCATGAGAGATTTAGGGTGGCTTCATACACTGTCTAAGTGGCTGTCACCTTTTACTAGAATGCTTGGAATGAAAGAAAATACATCTATGACGATGGTGGCTGGATTAACGATTGGTCTGGCGTACGGAGCCGGCGTGATGATGAAGGCAGTGGAAGAGGACGGTGTGAGTAAAAAGGACTTAACTCTTGCCTTTATTTTCCTCGTTGCCTGCCATGCGGTGGTCGAAGATACGCTGATTTTTATACCACTTGGTATTCCAGTATGGCCGCTTCTTGTCATCCGCCTGATTTCTGCAATTTTATTGACAGCTGCTATTAGCTATATTTGGCGGAAGCGGGAACTTGCAGCTGTTAGAAAGGAAGCCATATGAACGAATCGACGATCAACACAGTGCTATTTGATTTAGATGGCACATTAATCAATACAAATGAATTAATTATTGCTTCATTTCAGCATACGCTGGATCATTATTACCCTGGTCAGTACAGCCGTGAGGATATTCTTCATTTCATTGGTCCGTCCTTGTTTGATACATTCTCTGCGATGGACCCTGATTTGACGGATGATATGATTCAGATGTACCGCACGTTTAATCATAAGCAGCATGATCTGCTTGTGACTGAATATGAGACCGTTATAGACACATTGAAAGTCCTGCAGGATCGAGGATTTAAGCTCGGTATTGTCACAACGAAGATACGGGATACGGTTTTAATGGGATTGAAGCTGACCGGTTTAGAGCCGTTCTTTGAGGTCATTGTGACGCTCGATGATGTGCAAAATGAGAAGCCGCATCCGGAGCCTGTTCAGCTGGCATTATCAAAGCTTGGCAGTGATCCGCATGAAGCGGTGATGGTCGGTGATAATTATCACGATATTTTGTCTGGTCAAGCGGCAGGGACAAAAACGGCAGGTGTTGCTTGGTCTATTAAGGGAGAAGAGGCGCTTTTAAAGCATCGCCCTGATTTCATGCTGAAGAAAATGAGTGATCTCCTGGCGATTGTTGGAGCTGATTAAGTTGAGAAAAACAGATCGTTATCCTGTAAAAGGGGTCAATTCACTGCGGCAAGTCTATCGGACAGTTCCCTTTTTCAAAGTGGTGAAAAACTTCATTTTTATTCAAATGGCAAGGTACACGCCTTTTATGGGAATGAAAAATTGGATATACCGAACCTTTCTTCGTATGAAGGTCGGCGAGGATACGGCGTTCGCCTTAATGGTGATGGTTGATCTGATGTTTCCTGAGAAAATCACTGTCGGTCGAAATAGTGTGATCGGCTATAATACGACCATCTTGTCCCATGAGTATTTGATTAAAGAGTACAGACTTGGGGAAGTCTATATTGGTGATGAAGTTTTAATTGGAGCTAATTCAACTATTTTACCTGGTGTGACCATTGGGGATGGTGCGATCGTATCGGCTGGTACACTTGTTCATAAGGATGTGCCAGCAGGCTCATTTGTTGGAGGAAATCCAATGCGCATGATTTATACGAAAGAAGAAATGGAAGCACGTCAATCTACGTCTGCTGAGTAGCTCGGCAGACTTTTTTGTTGACAATGTGACATGGTGTAACTATAATGATTACAACAGAGGTGAGAAAACATGAAAATCAGCAGCAGATTTACTGTCGCTGTCCATATTCTGGCCTTGCTATCACTTGAAAAAGGATCATTACAGACATCGGAGGATATCGCAGGAAGTGTGAATACAAACCCAGTGGTCATCCGCCGCATTATGAGTAAATTAAAAAAAGCAGGCCTAATCTCAACGAGTCTTGGCAAAGGTGGTTCTCAGCTGAACCGCAGTGAAGACGACATCACACTGCTCGATGTGTATAAAGCGGTTGAAGTCGTGGATGAGGGAGAATTATTTCAAATTCATGAAAGCCCAAATCCTGACTGTCCGATCGGTGCAAATATTCAAGCGGTGCTTGAATTAATTTTATGCCGCGCTCAAAGTGCGATGGAGCAAGTACTTGCTGAGATCAAATTAAGTGAACTAACGCATGTGCTAATCAAAAAAATTGGATGATCTATTCAATTTTTTTTACCTCTGTTGTAACCATATTAGTTACACCTTTCTTTATCAACATAAAACCATATTGCAGGAGGAGTTAACATGAAAATTGGAATTATTGGCGCAACAGGTAAAGCAGGACAAGAAATTGTGAAAGAGGCTCAATCAAGAGGACATGAAGTAACGGCGATCGTCCGAGATGCACAAAAGGTGACAGATTCATCACTAGCTGTTCTTGAGAAGGATGTGTTTCACTTGCAAGCAGAAGACATCAAAGGCTTTGACGTGATTGTAAATGCATTTGGCGCACCTGCTGGAAAAGAGCACCTTCACGTAGAAGCTGGGAAAAAGCTGATCGATATTTTAAAAGAGGCACCTGAGACTCGTTTGATCGTTGTGGGCGGAGCAGGAAGTCTATTTGTAGATGAGGCGAAAACAACAAGACTAGTGGACACACCAGAGTTTCCTAAAGAATATGCTGCTACGGCTTCACAGCAAGGAGAAAACCTAAAAGATCTTCAACAGACAGAGGGATTAAAATGGACCTTCCTCAGTCCAGCTGCATTCTTTAATCCAGCTGGCAAACGTACAGGTTCTTACGTGAAAGGGAAAGACCATCTGATTGTCAATTCTAAAGGTGACAGCTATGTGAGCTATGCTGACTACGCCATTGCGCTGGTTGATGAGGTGGAGCAGGCAGCCCATGTTGGAGAACGTTTTACCGTTGTATCTGAAGCTGAATAAGCAGTTTCATGACCGCCTAAAAATGATAAATGGGGAGTCTAACGTATGAATGAGCAAGAATTGTCTTTCATCTATGTATGGGATGCATATTGTGGCTGGTGTTATGGATTTTCAAACAGTATCCGCACTTTGCATGAAAATCATCCGGAGATATCATTAACACTTGTGTCGGGTGGTTTATTTGTAGGGGAAAGAAGTCTTCCAATAAAGGATTATCCACACATTTCAGAAGCAAATCAGCGTATTAGTCAGCTGACTGGTGTCGAGTTTGGTGAACGTTATCAGGAGCTGCTAGCAAACGGAACGTTTCTTTTAGACTCTGAGGCTGCGGCCATTGGTTTTTCTGCATTAAGATCCATCGCACCTGAGCGCGCATTGCACTTGGCTTCATCGATGCAAAAGGCTTTTTATCAAGACGGAAAAAGCCTGAGTGATGAAGAAACGTATCGGGAGATCGCTTTGGCGCATCATCTTGATCCTGACGCAGTCATTGAACGCATGAAAACAAAAGAAGCGATGAATGATGCGTATGCCGACTTTGCGAAGGTTCATCAACTTCATGTGAACGGCTATCCTACACTTTTATTAAAAAGAGGGGATGAATACTTTAGCCTGGGTGGAGGTGCGATGACAGCTGAAAAGCTTGAAGACCGCCTGAAGGAATTATTAGAAAAATAAATCATTCAAAAACAACCTCTATGCGGATAGAGGTTGTTTTTTTACGCTTTAATGATAATCGCCTGACTGCCCATCTGTTCCCAAGAATCTTCAAACTGATCACGGTCGACTTTTTGATTCTTTTCTCCATAGGGGTTATTCAAGTAGACATGCTCCTTGTCATAGCCTGTGATGACCACGCTATGCATATTAAAGCTTACATTTATTTTGCCATTCGGTGTATTCCAAGTTTCGATGTTATCTGTTTTGTCAAAGGTGGATGTCGTAATCACCCAGACAGGATAGCCCTTTTCAAGTGATTGATAGATGGCCTTTTTAACAGGCTTTCCGGTTAAGTCGACTACTTGATCGCCCGCGTATTTTTTCGCAAGCTGATAAATCGGTTCGTGGTAAACACCAAGACCCGGCCCATTCTCCATATCGCCTACAAACCCGTCATGAGGGTCTCCTTTTAAGCCATTTTCATAATTGAGCGGAACACGTTTTACTTCATTTGCCAACTTGTTTTTCGTTACATGCTCATAGCCGCTGTAATGAAGCAGCATCGCTAAGCTCGTGACTTCGCATCCGTTATAAAGTCTTGGCGCATCCATTTGATTGTAGAGGGTGACGTCCATGGCTTTTTTGCTTCCTTTTAATGAATGATGTGTGGTTTCTGCTTTTTTCGTTGAACGAGTTTCTTCAGCTGCAAGTGCCGTATCGTTTTCTTTTGCTGCTTTTTGCGGCGAAGCTGTTTTCTTGACTTGATCGATTTGCGAAACGTATATAAAGCCGAAATAAACAAGACATGCGCACAACAAAGTTAAGATGAATGTCTGGATGAACTTCACTGTTAATCTCCTGTGTTATTCAATATTTTTAAGTATTATAGCACGTTCTTTCTTCGAACATACAGAAAAGGCACAGGTGTCACTTGAATGTAATAATTCCAGAATAAGTTGATGAAAATAGGGGAAATAAAAATGATTGATTTAATCGCTTTATTTTGTTAGCATATTATCATATTAGCGAACTAAAGGATTCGGAATTTTTTGTTTTAATGTGTTGGAGGTGCGGAAGAACATGTTTATGTTTGAGAAACCATATGGTATGCGAGATTCATTACCTGGATTGTATGAGACGAAGAAAAAAGTGAGACATTCTTTAACAGAGGTCATGACTGGTTGGGGTTTCCGTTTGATGGAGACACCAACGCTTGAATTTTACGATACAGTCGGTGTTCAATCGGCGATTACAGATACACAGCTCTTTAAGCTGCTTGATCAAAACGGGCAAACCCTTGTACTGAGACCTGATATGACGGGTCCGATTGCAAGAGTGGCGGCTTCCAAGCTTCACCAGCAGGCGTATCCGCTTCGTGTTGGGTATGCAGCCAACGTGTTCCGGGCGCAGGAAAGAGAAGGCGGAAGGCCGTCAGAATTTGAGCAGGTCGGAATTGAATTGATTGGTGATGGTTCGATTAGTGCAGATGCTGAAGTCATCGCGCTTGGCGTATTTGCCTTAAAAAATGCCGGGCTAAGGTCCTTCAAAATCGCGATCGGGCATGTCGCTTTAGCAGAGACGTTATTTGTCGATGTACTCGGAAATACAGAGCGTGCAAATGTCCTTCGCCGCTTCTTATATGAAAAGAATTATGTGGGATACCGTCAGCATGTGAAACAATTACCGCTCTCCTCCATCGATAAAACGAGGCTGTTACAGCTTTTAGAGTTAAGAGGCGGCCAAGAGGTTATAGGGCGGGCAGAGGAAATCGTCGTTTCACAAGAAGGAAAAGAAGTGCTCGCACAGTTAAAGTCGCTTTGGGAGACACTTGAAGATTACGGCTGTACAGAATATATCCGTTTAGATTTAAGCATGGTGAGTCATATGAGCTATTATACGGGTATTTTGTTTGAAGTATTTGCAGATCATGTTGGGTCGGTCATCGGAAGCGGCGGGAGATATGATCAATTGCTTGCTCATTTTGATGCACCTGCACCAGCTACAGGGTTCGGACTTCGACTAGACCGTCTTCTTGAAGCGCTCGATGCAAAAGAAATTGTTGAGCCGCAGGAGGCTGTGATTTTTAGCAAAGAACAAAGACTGGAAGCTTTTGCTTTTGCAGAAAAGGAGCGGTCAAAAGGGAAAAAGATCGTCCTGCAAGACTTAGCGGGGATTGAAAATATTGACGCGATGACCAAGGTATTTGAGCAGGTGACTTATTTTATCGGCGCTAGAAAGGAAGAGCAAAATGGGTAAAGTGTTGACGATGGCGATGCCAAAGGGCCGGATATTTGAAGAAGCAGCAGGGCTGTTAAGACAGGCGGGGTACCAGCTGCCAGAGGAATTCGAGGATTCAAGAAAATTAATCATTGATGTACCAGAAGAAAACCTCCGCTTTATTTTAGCCAAGCCAATGGATGTGACCACCTACGTAGAGCACGGCGTGGCGGATGTTGGCATTGCAGGGAAGGATGTCATGCTTGAAGAAGCTCGTGATGTGTACGAAGTGCTCGATTTAAACATCAGTAAATGTCATTTAGCTGTTGCTGGCTTGCCAGGAGCGAGCTGGGGGGGTGTCGCACCGCGTGTGGCGACAAAGTACCCAAATGTTGCATCGTCCTATTTTAGAGAGCAAGGGGAGCAGGTGGAGATCATTAAGCTGAATGGTTCCATTGAATTAGCACCGCTCATTGGGCTTGCCGATCGCATTGTGGACATTGTCTCCACAGGTCAAACACTAAAGGAAAATGGCCTTGTGGAAACGGAGCATATTTGTGATATCACGTCACGTTTTATTGTCAATCCTGTGAGCTATAGGATGAAGGATAACGTGATCGATGAAATGGCGCAGCGTCTTGCAAGAATCATTGAAGGAGAAGGGGAGGAAACATCATGAACATCACCTGCATACAAGAAGGTGAGACAGATATTCTCTCACTCAAACGGTCCTTAGATACAGGAACAGAAGAGCAGCGTCAGGCTGTTCAGCGCATTATACAAGAAGTGAGAACAAATGGTGATGAAGCTGTACGGTCTTTTACAAAGCAATTTGACGGTGTGTTGATTGAGGATCCGCTTGTCACAGAGGATGAAATGGCAAAAGCCTGTGACCGCTTGGACAAAGAGATGGTTCAGATTATCCAAACGGCTATCAAGCATATTCGCACATACCACGAGCGGCAGCTCACGTCCTCTTGGTTTTATCACCAAAAGGACGGTTCAATGCTTGGTCAAAAGGTGACACCGCTTGATGCGGTAGGTGTGTATGTCCCCGGTGGAACAGCTGCCTATCCATCATCTGTATTAATGAATGTGATTCCTGCGCTAGTCGCTGGCGTTGAACGAATCGTTCTTGTGACACCCCCTGGGAAAGATGGCCGTCTCTCAGACGCTGTACTGGCTGCGGCGAAGGAGCTTGGTATTTCAGAAATGTATAAAATGGGCGGAGCACAGGCGGTTGCTGCACTTGCCTATGGAACGGAAAGCATCAAGCCTGTTGATAAAATCACAGGTCCAGGCAACATTTATGTCGCGCTGGCAAAGCGGGAGGTATTTGGTCAGGTAGACATTGATATGATCGCAGGTCCAAGTGAAATTGCAGTTCTAGCAGACGAAACAGCAGTCGCGCATGAGGTAGCGGCGGATTTACTTTCACAGGCAGAGCATGATGCGCTGGCATCTAGTATTTTGGTAACACCGTCTAAGACACTTGCTGAAAGTGTGCAGGCTGAAGTTCGAAAGCAGCTGGATACTTTGCCGAGAAAATCAATCGCAGCAAAATCTATACAAGATCATGGCCGTATTTACGTGACAGAATCAATCGATCGTGCAGTAGACGTCATCAATCAATTAGCACCAGAGCACTTAGAGGTGCTGACAGCATACCCAGAATCACTTCTTGGTCAAATCAAGCATGCTGGCGCAATTTTCTTGGGACGCTATAGTCCAGAGCCGGTGGGCGATTATTTTGCAGGGCCGAATCATGTGCTGCCAACAAACGGAACAGCTCGATTCTCCAGCCCGCTTGGTGTGACTGATTTTCAAAAGAAAACGAGCATTATTTCATATAGTCAAGAAGCCTTTGAAACACACCGGGAAAGCATTGCAGCTTTTGCCAGATTAGAAGGGCTTGAAGCACATGCAAGGTCGATTGAAGCGAGAAAGCGGGAGGAATCGTAATGAGACAGGCGAAAACAGCGAGAAAAACAAATGAAACGAACATTTCATTAGCGCTAGAAATTGATGGAGAAGGAAAAGCGGATATTCAAACAGATGTCCCTTTCATGACGCACATGCTTGATTTATTTACGAAGCATGGACACTTTAATTTGACCGTCGATGCGAAAGGAGATACGGATGTTGATGATCACCACACAACAGAAGATATCGGCATTGTACTTGGGCAAATGTTTAAGGAAGCGTTAGGCGATAAAAAAGGGATTAAGCGGTATGGCTCCAGCTTTGTTCCGATGGATGAAACACTTGCCCAGGTCGTGGTCGACTTAAGCAACCGTCCTCATTTGGAAATGAGAGCGGCCTTTCCGAGTCAAAAGGTTGGTACCTTTGATACAGAGCTAGTACATGAGTTTCTGTGGAAATTTGCACTTGAAGCCCGGATCAACCTTCATGTCATTGTTCACTACGGAACCAATACACACCATATGATTGAAGCCATTTTTAAAGCGATGGCACGTGCCTTAGATGAAGCAACAACCATTGATCCACGTGTGAAAGGAATTCCTTCAACAAAGGGGATGCTCTAATGATCGGAGTTATTGATTACGGAATGGGAAATTTGTTCAGCGTATCAAAAGCACTGGAACGAGCAGGTGCCCGCTATATCGTCTCCTCTGATGTGGAGGAGCTGAAAAAAGCAGATGCTTATATATTGCCCGGAGTAGGTTCGTTTCGTGATGCAATGCAGCTGTTAAAAGAGACTGGACTTGAGGCGTTTATTCACCAAGTCGTGCAGGAAGGAAAGCTGTTATTCGGCATTTGCCTTGGCATGCAGCTGTTATTTGAAGAAAGTGAAGAGGCAGGCCTCACAAAAGGATTGGGGCTGTTAAAAGGGCGTGTCGTTCTTTTAAAGGATCATGATCAGGACGGGCAAAGATTGAAGGTACCTCATATGGGGTGGAATGAGCTCACATTTCATCAGCCCTCCCCATTGTTTGACGGTGTACCAGAAGGATTTGCGTACTTTGTTCACTCGTATTATGTGAGCGATATGAATCCAGATGAGCAATTAGCAAGCGCGGACTATGGTGTTCAAGTACCAGCTGTTGTTGGCAAGGGAAATGTGCTTGGTGCACAGTTTCACCCTGAAAAAAGCAGTACAACGGGAATGGCGCTGCTCAAACAATTTATTCAATTAGCAAACGAACAGAGGGTGAGCAAATGAGCGAGTTTATATTATATCCAGCGATTGATATGAGAAATGGCAAATGTGTACGTCTTGTGCAAGGAGATTATGATCAAGAAACCATTTATGGAGATTCACCGCTCGACATGGCCGCGCAATTTGCGAAGGATGGAGCAGCATGGATTCATCTTGTGGATCTAGATGGTGCAAAAGCAGGGAAACGTGTCAATCATGAGCATGTGCTGGCGATTGCTTCCTCCTTAGATGTGAAGGTACAAATCGGCGGCGGTATTCGGACGGAAGAAGACGTTGCCTTTTATTTAAAGAGCGGCGTAGATAGAGTGATTCTCGGCAGCTCAGCTGTTTCGAACCCAGTCTTTGTGAAAAAAATGCTGGCGCAATATGGAGAGAAAATCGCAATTGGGATTGATGCGCGAAATGGTTTTGTATCAACTGAAGGATGGCTTGAAACGTCTAAAGTGAAGGCAGAGGAACTCGGCAGGGAATTGGCAAAGGAAGGCGCAGAGGTCTTTATTTTTACCGATATTCAAATGGATGGCATGCTGTCTGGTCCCAATGTAGAAAGCACGGTTCGCTTAGCAGAAGCAACCGGCAAACAAGTGATTGCTTCAGGTGGTGTCAGCGCAGTAGCTGATCTTCAAAAGCTGTCAGCGCAAAAACAGTCTGGTGTGTCTGGTGCGATCGTTGGAAAAGCACTTTACACAAAGCAGTTTACTTTAGCAGAAGCATTTGAAGGGCTTGACCGCATATGATGACAAAACGAATCATCCCATGTCTTGATGTGAAGGAAGGGCGTGTTGTCAAAGGGGTGCAATTCCTAGGCTTAAAGGATGCTGGTGATCCGGTCGAATTAGCGCAGATCTATGATGAGGAAGGGGCGGATGAACTTGTCTTCCTTGATATTTCCGCTTCTCATGAAGGCCGGAAAACGATGGTGGATGTGGTCAAACAAGTCGCGTCCACTCTTGCGATACCATTTACGGTGGGAGGCGGGATTAACCACCTTGATGACATGAAGCGTATATTAAGAGCGGGTGCAGACAAAGTATCTGTCAACACAGCAGCTGTGTTAAGGCCGGAACTGATTTCAGAAGGTGCTGACTTTTTTGGCTCCCAGTGTATCGTTGTTGCAATTGATGCAAAATACGATGAAGAGAAAAAAGCATACATGGTCTATACACACGGAGGACGCCGTCAAACAGATTTAGAGGTCAGCGACTGGGCGAAGGAAGCTGTGCAGAGAGGGGCAGGAGAGATTTTGCTGACAAGTATGGATGCCGATGGTGAAAAGACAGGCTTTGACCATCGATTGACAAAGCTTGTATCAGAGGCAGTCAATGTGCCAGTTATTGCTTCTGGCGGCGCTGGCAATGCCCAGCATATGCTCGAGGCCTTTACAAAAGGAGAAGCTGATGCAGCATTAGCAGCATCTATTTTCCATTATAAAGAAACCTCCATTCATGAGGTGAAGACATATTTGAGAGAACACGGGGTGAAGGTCAGATGAAACAGGCAAATGAATTAACCTTTAATGAGGCAGGCCTGATTCCTGCGATTGTACAGGATGCTCAAAGTAAGGAAGTATTGACGCTTGCGTATATGAATCAAGAATCCTATGAAAAAACGCTGGAGACAGGTGAAACATGGTTTTATAGCCGGTCGAGAAACGAGCTTTGGCACAAAGGCGCCACCTCTGGACATACCCAGCAAGTGATTTCTATTCGATATGACTGTGACAAGGACGCTCTGCTTGTCCTTGTCGCGCCAAGCGGCCCAGCCTGCCATACTGGCAGCTATAGCTGTTTTTCGGAAGAAGGCGTGAAGCGCCAAAGCGAAGAGCAGGATCGTTTTGCGATATTAAATGAACTTGAACAGGTCATTGCAAAGCGTCAGGCGGAAATGCCAGAAGGGGCTTATACAACCTATCTATTTGAAAAAGGGGTCGATAAAATCCTGAAAAAGGTAGGGGAAGAGGCGTCTGAGGTGATCATTGCAGCGAAAAACCGGGATCAAGAAGAATTGAAATGGGAAACTGCTGACCTCCTCTATCATCTTCTTGTATTATTACGCGAACAGCAATTGCCGCTTGATGATGTATTAAAGGTATTAAAAAAACGTCATCAAGGTGAATGAAAAGCCGGGGGATATCCCTGGCTTTTTTATTTTAAATGAAAAACAAATCCTTCCTTTCTTTTTGTTCTATGTGACGACTGGTGAAGTATGTTATACTACACACGGTACACTGTTCGAAATGGAGGGTATCGGTGAGTAAATACACTTCTCAAAATAATCACACACAAGTCGTCCAGCTATTTCAAGATGGGCATTACTTTTTTCATAAAGGTCTTAAAGCATATAGAGAAAGAAATCTGTCCAGAGCAAGTAAGCTGATACAGCGGGCCATCGTACTTGAGCCTGAAAATGTAGAAATGCTGTCACAGCTTGCCATTATTTATACTGAAATGGGTCATTACCAGCAATCAAACGAACTGCTTGATTTTATCCTTGAACACATCGATGAAAACATGTCTGAGTGCCACTATTTTAAAGCCAATAATTATGCGAATCTCGGACTGTTTCAAGAGGCATATAAATCAGCTACTGCTTATGCCGCGCTGGAAGAGAACGGGGAATTTGCGGATGAAAATGAAGACCTTCTTGACCTGCTCGATATGAGCGACGAAGAGGACGAAGATTTTCCTTATGATCAGGATGACCTGATTGTGAAGCAGGATCAAGCAAACCATTTGCTAGAAAGCGGCAGACTCGATGAAGCCATTGAGATGCTGGAACAGATGATTGTTGAGTATCCAGAATTTTGGTCAGCGTATAATAATCTTGCTTTGGCCTATTTTTATTCTGGCCGAATCCATCAGGCGAAAGAAATGTTGAACCGGGTCCTTCTTGAAAATCCCGGTAATCTGCATGCCCTTTGCAATCAGCTAGTCTTCTACCATTATGAAAAAGAAGAAGAAAAGGTCAATGTGTTAGCAAAGCAATTAACGCACGTGTATCCAATACTAAGTGAACAGCGTTATAAGCTTGGTGCAACATTTGCCCTTGTGGGAGAATTTGAATGGGCCTTTAAATGGCTTTATTCTTTGTACAAAACAGGTTTTCAAGGAGATAGTACATTTTTATACTGGCTTGCAAGCGCAGCCTATCATACAGGCCACAAGACGCTCGCCCAAACGGTTTGGGATAAGATGGTCGAAGAAGATATCGATGCAGATGAAATCAAGCCGTGGCAGGATAAACCTGAGGTGACTGAGCCAATGGTCTCGATTGAGGAACGGCTGACTGCGTACTATGTCAGTAAACAAAAAGGGGAACGTGACGTTCTGCAGTCTGTCCTTGATGCACGCGCAGCGAAAACGGCCTTTGAACAGCAATTCATAGAACTGCTTTTATATGAAGATGAAATGAAAGAAAAGTCTTTTTCAGAAGATGCAGTTTTTGCAAAACAGGCGGCATCTAGTCTGGAGGAAGCGGTTCAGCCTGACAGCCATATGCCTTATTTTTGGTTATTCCATATTATTCAGCAGGCACGTGCTTCTGGTATTGATAAGAAAAATGCACCTGCCTGGGCAGCAGCATCTTATTATCTATGGATGAATGAACAAGAAGCAGCTGTCAGCAAAAAAGATGTTGCGTCCGCTTTTCAGATCAGTGTTCAAACACTGTCTAAATACGAACGAGAGATCTGTACGTTAATCGATTAAATAGGTAAATAGATTCAGAACATCCGAGCATGGCCGAAAAGGTCATGCTTTTTTCTTGGATAAAAAGGTGGGATTTGCAAGGAATTGGCGAAGTATGACAATCACGACATGTTTTTGAAACATAAATGTAATAAAAATATTAGCTCATTTTGTCGATGTCTCATGTATAATGAAACTCGTGGATTAAAATAAAGATAGATATTTAAATATTTTACTATACATAATGAAACACCTAGTGATAGAAACAATCTGGTCAACAACTGACTGAACAATCAGGAAGAAAGACATAGAGAGCACAGATTGATCGCAGAGAATTTGCTGCTTTCTAATGTCGCTTGGGAAATTGTCAAAGGAGGAACTATTCGTGAAAAAGTTTATTACTTTCGGTTTAGCTTCGGTGATCGGAGCGAGCGGTTTATTTATTCCATTTACGCATGAAGCAAACGCACAGAACTT
This sequence comes from Bacillus sp. FSL K6-1006, assembly GCF_038593175.1. Classification (NCBI taxonomy): domain Bacteria; kingdom Bacillati; phylum Bacillota; class Bacilli; order Caryophanales; family Bacillaceae; genus Bacillus; species Bacillus sp. FSL K6-1006. The sequence continues at coordinate 3,175,289 of NZ_CP151970.1, read as the reverse complement.
TGAACAAAAGAAACAAGAACTAGACAGCAAGCAATCTGAGGTAAACAAGAATCTTCAAAAGAAAAAAGAAGAGCTTTCAAAGCTTGAAGCAAAACAAGAGGCACTTGCTCAAAAGCTTAAAGATATTGATGAGAAAGCTTTAAAAACAAGTGATCAAATCGAAGAAAAACAAAAAGAAAATGAAAAAACAAAAAAAGAAATCAAAGCACTGAAAAAAGAAATTGCTGATACAGAAAAACGTATTGAAGAAAGAAACGAGTTCTTGAAAAAGCGTGTACGTGCCCTTCAAGAGAGCGGCGGTTCTACGAAATACATAGATGTATTACTAGGAGCAAAAAGCTTTAGCGATTTCATCAGTCGTGCAGGTGCAGTATCTACATTGATCAACGCAGACAGTGAAATCATTAAAGAGCAGGAAAAAGACAAAGCAGAACTTCAAAAGTCTGAAAACGAATTAAACACAAAGCTTGAAAATGTGCAAAACACACTTGCCAAGCTTGAAACGCTTCAATCAGACTTGAATAAACAGCTTGATGAAAAAGACAAGCTATTCAAGCAAGTGAAAAAGCAAAAAGGAAGTGCTTTTTCTGAAATCAGTGAGTTAAACAGTGAGGCTAACAGCATCGCATCTGAAAAAGACGCAACAGTAGCTGCACAAAAACAAGCTGAAAAAGAAGCAAGAGAAGCAGCTCAAAAAGCAAAAGAAGAAAAAGCGCAAAGACAACAGCAGCAGCGTCAAGCTAGTGTCCAAGCGGAAGACAACAGCTCAAATAACGATAGCAGCCCGTCTTCAAGTAACAGTGGATCATCTAATGACAACAACAATAATAACAACAGCAGTTCACCAAGCAAGAAGCCATCTTCTGGCGGTGGATCACCTGTCAGCAGTAACGTAGGCGGAATTGAAGGTGCGATCAGCACAGGTTCTACGATTGTTGGACAATCTCCATATAAATGGGGCGGCGGCAGATCACAAGCCGATATTGACGCACGTCGATTTGACTGTTCTTCATTCGTTCGCTGGGCATTTGCATCAGCAGGCATCAACCTTGGACCAGTTGGCGGTACAACAACAGATACGCTTGTAGGTAAAGGAAGAGCTGTAAGTGCATCTGACATGAAACGCGGAGACCTTGTGTTCTTTGATACGTATAAAGTAAATGGACACGTTGGTATTTACTTAGGAAACGGTTCATTCTTGAACGATAACAGCTCTCGCGGTGTTTCAGTTGACTCAATGAACAACGTATACTGGAAAAAAGCTTTCAATGGCGTTGTAAGAAGAGTCGTTGAATAAATCATTACTTTTTATATAACCGTAAACAGGCTTCCTTAAACAGCAGTTTAAGGAAGCTTTTTCTTTTTTTGAAGATATGAGCAAATGATTCGCTTATTCCCCGCAGATTTAATAGGATATGGGTAAGGAATAAAAGCTAAGAGTGGAAATGATGCTCTCTGTCATGAATGGAAGCATCACCCAAGGGCATTCTAATAAGAAATGCGAGCAGCAATTGAAGAGGGAGTGACAGTTGTGTCAGAAGAAAAAATCTACGATACGATCATCATTGGAGCGGGTCCTGCCGGAATGACAGCCGCTGTTTATACATCACGGGGAAATCTTTCAACATTAATGATTGAAAGAGGAATTCCAGGCGGACAAATGGCGAATACGGAAGATGTCGAGAACTATCCTGGCTTTGAAAGCATTTTGGGGCCGGAACTTTCAAATAAAATGTTTGAGCATGCGAAGAAATTCGGTGCAGAGTATGCATATGGCGATATTAAAGAAATCGTGAACGGTGAAGAATACAAAATCGTCAAAGCCGGCTCAAAAGAATACAAAGGACGCTCTGTCATTATCGCGGCAGGGGCTGAATACAAAAAAATCGGGGCACCAGGTGAAAAAGAACTTGGCGGCCGCGGCGTATCATATTGTGCAGTATGTGACGGGGCTTTCTTTAAAAACAAAGAGCTTGTCGTCATTGGCGGCGGTGATTCTGCGGTAGAAGAGGGTGTGTATCTCACACGCTTCGCTTCTAAAGTAACGATTATCCATAGACGCGATAAACTTCGTGCACAAAGCATTTTACAAGCGCGTGCCTTTGATAATGAAAAAATTGACTTCAAGTGGAACAAAACCGTCAAACAGATCAATGAAGAAAACGGGAAAGTCGGCAGTGTGACATTGGTTGATACGGTGACTGGTGAAGAGGAAGAGTTTAAAACAGACGGTGCCTTCATCTATATCGGAATGCTGCCGCTGTCTAAACCATTTGAAAATCTCGGCATTACAAATAAAGAAGGCTACATCGAGACAAACGAAAGAATGGAAACAAGAGTGGAAGGTATTTTCGCAGCTGGTGACATTCGTGAAAAAACACTTCGTCAAATTGTGACAGCAACAGGTGACGGAAGTATTGCAGCACAAAGCGCACAGCATTATGTAGAAGAGCTTGCTGAAAAACTCAAAGCAACGAAATAAAAGGCTGTCGTAAATCCTTAATATAGCGTCATGGGCTTTTAACTGGAATGTAACACGGGTGAAATAATTTTCCGTTATGATGAAACTAGTAATTGACCCCCTTTTATAAGGAATACATGTTTGGCACGGATGTGAATCCGTGTCCTTTTTTTTGCCTGAAATCAGAAATTCACGAGATGTTCACAAATGACGCATGGAGAACCATTAGATGCTGTAAAATAAAGAGTAGAGAAATTGCCCGTTACACGATTCAAACGAAAACCGGTCTGTTTTCGGGGAAGAACGGGCATGTTCATTGTGGGAGTCAGGTTGAACCTGTATAATAAGTTAAAGACATAAAAGAGTAGGTGACAGCTGATGCAACGAGTAACCAATTGTGTGCTGCATCACGAAGATCAAGTTCTCTTGCTGCAAAAGCCAAGACGGGGCTGGTGGGTAGCACCGGGCGGCAAAATGGAAAGCGGAGAATCGGTCAAGGATTCGGTCGTTCGAGAATATAGAGAAGAAACAGGTATTTATATTTTAAATCCGCAGCTGAAAGGTGTTTTTACCTTTATCATAAAAGAAGGCGATCAAATCGTTCAAGAGTGGATGATGTTCACCTTCATGGCAGATTCATTTACCGGAAAAAACGTAACAGAGTCAGAGGAAGGCGTTTTAAAATGGCATGACGTAAAGGATGTGCCTGATTTGCCGATGGCCCCAGGAGATTCCCATATTCTTGATTTCATGCTTAAAGGAAAAGGACTACTGCACGGCACTTTTACGTATACACCCGACTTTGAGCTGATTGCTTATCGGTTAGATCCTCAGGGAGAATAATACATGAACCGTTTTCATAAAGAAGGAGAGGAAGCAGGCATGAATACACACAAACAAGAAGATATTCAGCTTGTGATTATTACAGGAATGTCAGGTGCGGGGAAAACCGTCGCCATTCAAAGCTTTGAAGATTTAGGCTACTTTTGTGTTGATAACCTGCCGCCATCACTTTTACCGAAGTTCTTAGAGCTCATGAAGGAATCGAATTCCAAGATGAGCAAGGTCGCTCTTGTGATGGATTTGCGCGGACGCGAATTTTTTGACAGCTTAATTGCCGCCTTAGATGAAATGAGTGATCTTGACTGGATCACGCCAAGAATTCTATTTTTAGATGCAAATGATAAGGTGCTTGTCTCAAGATACAAAGAAACGAGACGTTCGCATCCCCTTGCGACAACAGGTTTGCCGCTCGAAGGAATTGAAATGGAGCGCGAGCTGTTAGAGGAGTTAAAAGGCCGGTCTCAAATGATTTTTGATACATCGGATTTAAAACCGAAACAGCTGCGAGAAAAAATTGTCACGCATTTTGCCACCAATCAAGGACAGGTGTTTACAGTAAATGTGATGTCCTTTGGTTTTAAATACGGCCTGCCGATAGATGCTGATCTTGTCTTTGACGTGAGATTCCTGCCGAATCCTTACTATATTGAGAGCATGCGTCCACAGACTGGAAACGATGAAGAAGTGCGCTCCTATGTGATGAAATGGAGTGAAACGCAAAAATTCACAGAGAAATTAATCGATCTCCTCAGCTTTATGCTTCCGTCCTATAAACGGGAAGGAAAAAGCCAGCTTGTGATCGCCATCGGCTGTACAGGCGGACAGCATCGATCTGTGACGCTGGCCAACTATTTATCGGAGTATTTTAAAAACGACTACTATACACATGTCACTCACCGGGACATTGAAAAGAGAAGCAGAAAATAGATGACGACACTACCAAAGGTGGTCATTCTTGGCGGCGGCACTGGCTTATCTGTTTTGCTCAGAGGGCTTAAAACGAAGCCAGTGGACATTACCGCTATTGTAACGGTTGCTGACGACGGAGGCAGCTCAGGCAGACTGCGGCATGATTTGAATATTCCCCCTCCAGGAGATATTCGAAACGTCCTTGCGGCTCTCTCTGATGTGGAACCGCTAGTAGAAGATCTATTTCAGCACCGTTTTAACAAAGGGAATGACTTAACAGGCCACTCACTCGGCAACCTCATTCTTGCGGCCATGACAAATATAACCGGTGATTTTTTTCATGCCGTCACTGAAATGAGTAAGGTTTTAAATGTGAGAGGAAAAGTATTGCCAGCAGCAAATTCAAGTGTTGTTCTTCATGCTGAATTAGAAAATGGGCAAATGGTGACAGGAGAATCGAAAATTCCCACCTATGGTGAGCGAATCAAACGCGTGTTCCTCACTCCCGATACGATTGAACCGCTGCCAGAATCCATCCAAGTCATTCGTGAGGCGGATTTGATCGTCATTGGGCCCGGCAGCCTGTATACGAGTATTTTGCCTAACTTGCTTGTCCCGCATATTGGAGAAGAAGTGATTCGCTCTAAGGCGAAAAAAGTATATATTTGCAATGTCATGACGCAGCCGGGGGAAACGCTTTCCTACAGTGCAGCTGATCATGTTCAGGCATTAAATGATCATATGGATCGTCCATTTATCGATACGATTTTTGTGAACAATAAAGAAATTCCGGAAGAAATCAAAGCAAAATATGCAGAAGAACAGGCACAGCCTGTCCAATTCGACACAGATGCACTGAAAGCAATGGGACTAGAAGTGATTCCTGGAGAAATCATTACATATGACCAGCATGTCATTCGTCATGACACGCTGAAAGTAGCCTCGCTGCTTGTCGACCTGCTGCATCAGAAAAAATAGGAATGGGGGTGGCAAGGATGTCATTTGCATCCGAAACAAAAAAAGAGCTGACTAATCTGGACGTGAAGGACTGCTGCACAAAAGCAGAGCTTTCTGCCCTCATCCGTATGAACGGTTCATTATCTTTCTCTAATCGAAAATTGATTTTAGATATACAGACAGAGAACGCAGCCATTGCAAGACGGATTTATACGCTGCTCAAGAAGAAATACGATGTGACAGTCGAACTGCTCGTCCGTAAAAAAATGAGATTGAAAAAGAATAACGTGTATATTGTCAGACTGGTAGAACGAGCGAGAACCATTTTAGAGGATTTAAAAATATTAGGTGAGCAATTTGTATTTGAGCGCAATATTTCAGAAGAGCTTGTGAAGAAAAGATGCTGCAAGCGCTCCTATATGAGAGGTGCTTTTTTAGCAGGCGGTTCTGTGAATAACCCAGAAACGTCCTCCTATCACCTTGAAATTTTTTCACTATATAAAGAACATAATGATGCCCTTTGTGAACTGATGAATCAATTTCATCTTAATAGTAAAACACTTGAGCGCAAAAAAGGGTACATTACGTACATGAAGGAAGCAGAAAAAATCACGGAATTCTTAAGTGTCGTGGGCGCTCATAACTCACTGCTTCGCTTTGAAGATGTGCGGATCGTCCGAGATATGAGGAACTCCGTCAACCGGCTCGTCAATTGTGAAACAGCAAACTTGAATAAAACGATTGGTGCATCACTGCGTCAGGTCGAGAACATTCAATTCATTGATGAAAAAATTGGACTTGATGCCCTGCCGGAAAAGCTTCGTGAAATTGCCAAACTGCGAGTCGACTATCAAGAGGTCACGCTGAAGGAACTTGGAGAAATGGTAGAAAGCGGCAAGATCAGCAAGTCAGGGATTAACCACCGTTTAAGAAAGCTAGATCAAATCGCAGAACAATTACGAAACGGACAAGCTGTTACACTCAAATAGGAGAATGAAAAAGGGAGGCAGATCATATGGTGGAAAAAACGGTCACCATCCAGCTGAAAACAGGCCTGCAGGCACGTCCAGCTGCTTTGTTCGTACAAGAAGCCAATCGCTTTGGTGCTGATATTTTTCTAGAGAAAGATGGGAAAAAAGTCAATGCGAAAAGCATTATGGGTCTCATGAGTCTTGCGATCAGCTCTGGGGTTACTGTCACACTGATTGCAGATGGTGCAGATGAACAAGAAGCCATTGAGGCGTTAACGGATTTTATCAATCAAGAAAACTGAGTCTCTTCAAAGGCTCAGTTTTTTTAGGAGGGAATGTCATGATTCAATCAGCTTTTTTACAGAAGATCGAATATGAAGGCCAGTCCATCACCTTTGATGACTTGCCTGTAGTATTAAAAAAAATGGCCTTTACCTTTCCGTTTGAAAATAGAGCTGTTCTGAACAAACAATCCTACGCTTTGAATCAAGAAGGGTTGAAGCAGCATCTTCTTGAAGATAACAGAGGAGGTCTTTGTTACGATCTCAATCCTCTCTTATACTATGTGTTAAAAGAGGCAGGGCTTTCTGTACAGCTTCTTCAAGGCACAGTGTATAACAAAGAAGCGGGTACGTGGGCAATTGATGGCACGCACGTAGCCATCATGTTGAAGCATCACAACGAACGCTTTCTCATTGATGCGGGATTTGGTGTGAATTTACCTCTTCAGCCTGTGCCTTTTACAGGAGATTGGGTGGAAGGAGCGTCAATGCGGTTTCGCGTCAAAGCTGAGGAAACCGAAAAAGGGACACATCTGCTCCAATTAGATAAGGGAGATGGCGCTGAAACAGGCTATGCTTTCACATTGAACGAGGTGGACGAGGCTGTATTGGTCCAAATGAGACACGAGATTTATGAAAATGAATCCTCTCCATTTAACAAAAGACCGCTTGCGTCAAAGCTCACGCCAACAGGACGTGTGATCGTTACTGAGGATCATGTCACCACACATGAACACGAAGAAGTGTCGAAAAAGCCGCTGCCGATTCCTTTTGAGGATTACGTGAAAAACCTGATACCGTAAACCACCATACGAAAAGACAGCCCCAGATCAAATAGGGCTGTCTTTTTTGATTATCGAATACGGGTGAAAGTCGCATAATGGTCTGTTGTTTTGTAAATGAGCCAGTCGCTTGAATACACAAGACGGTCTGCATTGCGGAAGCCTGAAACGTAGTTGATGTCTGCCTCACGCCATGTTCGGCCGCTTGCTGAAGGAAGACGTCCCTCCCGGTTTGAGAAAATATCTCCACCAATGCTTTTACCTGGCGCCACCTCGGCTAGATTTCCCTTAGATGCCACCCATCCGAGAGCACTTGCTTGTGATTTTGTAATGTAGTTATCAGGCAGTCGTTTGTAGCGAATTAAATAATCTGCTACACCATCAAACGTATTAATGACGGCAAGGGTACGCACATCCGGCGTGAGCTGAATAGAAGCAGTTTCAGTTGTGGCTGTTGGTGTAAGAGGTGTTTCTGCATGAGCTTGCTGCGGGACAAATCCAGAAAACAGAATAGCAGCGATCAGAGCGAACATAGTAAAAATCGAACTTAATCTTTTCATCTTCATCCTCCTATTAAGGAAATCGGATGCCGTCCTCTTGATGCTTGTCTAGCTCATATTATAGCACCCGAACATAAAGGAAATGTAAAGAATCAGGATATTTGCTAAAATGAGTCTTTTCTCCTGATGTCTCCTAAAAGAAATAAATAAAAAGACGCAGTTTCTGCGTCTTATCTGTTCAAGATGAAGCAAGCTCCTTCACAACATCAACAGGCGCCTTCCCATCTATTCCATGAATCACATTATGAATGGCTCGTTTCAGCATGAGATCCCTTGTTGTTTCAGTAGCGGAACCGATGTGAGGGGCTAAGGTGACATTATTCATCTCTTTGAAAGGATGATCCTCTTGAAGCGGTTCCTGCTCATACACATCAAGACCAGCGCCTTTGATCCATCCCTCCTGAAGTGCTTGAATGAGGCTTTTTTCATCCACTGTTTTCCCGCGGGAAATGTTTACAAATAAAGCCGTTTGCTTCATTAACTTCAATTCTCGTTTCCCTATCATATGATATGTTTCCTCGGTCAGCGGTGTAATCAACACGATGATATCAGCTTGTTTTAAAAGATCATCAAGTGCACAATAGACAGCGCCATACGCCGTTTCAGCCTTTTCATTCCGGCTTCGGTTATGATAAAGAACGTTCATATCAAAACCATGTGCTGCCCGTTTGGCCACTTGTTCTCCTATACGTCCCATGCCAATAATACCGAGCGTTTGGTGATGTACGTCGATGCCAAAGATCTCTTCCTCCTGTACGAATTTCGTCCATTTTCCTTCACGGATAAAACGATCAAGCTCGGCGATTCTTCGCGCAGAAGAGAGAATGAGCGAAAAGGCAAGGTCAGCCACGGTATGATCGAGGGTATAAGGAGTGTGCGTACCAATCACGCCTCTTTGCCTCATCGCTTCTATATCGAAATTGTCATAGCCGACAGAGTTATTACTCACCACCTTGAGTTTTGGTGCGTGATCTAACAGCTCTTGATCGATTTTTGTTCCAGACGTTAAAAGACCATCAGCATGCTGCAGCTTCTCAAACAAAATGTCTCTTGGAATAGGGTCTTTGGATTGCCAAACTTCGTATGTACAATGTTCCTTTAGCATTTCTTCAAAAGAGGCAGGTAAGGGTTTGGCGACAAAAATGTGTGGTGTCACAGTCAATTCGCTCCTTTCACATGGTCATCTTACTCCTTTTATTATATAGCAACGATTTCGGCAGAACACGTTTGAATGTTAGCAGCTCAATATTTAATATACTGAAATAACGGTAAAGAAAGACATTTTCTTAGTGAAAAAGTAGATTCTTATGCCATCTGATGCATTTTTTATCTATATAAAAATAAGCTGATAGTAGATGAGACATGTGAAATTGCAAAATTTTACGAGAGATTATCTGACAAACTGGAAAATAGATCGAGACTTTTTGGTAGAAAATTTATTATATTTGAAATGTATTAAACGGGATGGTCATTTTCTACTAAACCATTTTATTGTCTTTTGGTGTGATGAGAACAATAGATTGAAAACAAACCCGCGAAGCCGTTGGGATGCAGCGTAAAATAGAGAAAATGATGATATTTCTTCTCATCGTTTTCTCATTTTTTTCTTTTTTTTCTATCATTTTTCTTCTCTATTCTTGAGAACACAAGAAAGAAAAGGAGGACAGGCACGAGCTTACGTTACTTAAAAAAAGATGGGAGATGGCAAAATGGAGTCAAAATTAGAACAGATTCTTCGGCACAATTCAGAGTTTGTGAATAAGAGACATTATGAGCCTTACAAAGCGGGGAAATTTCCTGAGAAAAAACTGGTTATTTTAACGTGCATGGATACCCGTCTTTTGGAATTATTGCCGCAATCTATGGGACTGCGCAACGGGGATGCAAAAATCATTAAGAATGCAGGCGCCATCGTGACACATCCGTTCGGCAGTGTGATGCGGAGTATCCTGCTAGCCATCTATGAACTAAAGGCAGAGGAAGTATGCATTGTAGGGCATCATGAATGCGGAATGGCAGGTCTTGCGGCGGACCCTTTACTTGAAAAGGCGAAAGCACGCGGAATCGAAGAGAAATGCTTAAGCATTGTGAAAAACTCAGGAGTTGATTTAAAGGGCTGGCTGACAGGCTTTGATTCAGTTGAAGAGAGCGTGGCCCAAAGTGTGAAATTAGTGAAAGAGCATCCACTGATGCCAAGTGATGTGGCTGTTCATGGACTGGTGATTCACCCAGCAACAGGAAAGCTGGATGTCGTTGTGAAAGATAAACTGATTGACCCGCAGTATACCTAAATCATCTACACATACTTGAAGGAGGCCAACACATACCATGCGTTTTTATGGAAGATTTGAAGGGTACAATTCATCAAAGTTTAGACGCGATTTAATCGCTGGGCTTGTCGTGGGGGTTGTGGCAATTCCTTTAGGCATGGCATTTGCCATAGCATCTGGTGTCGGACCAGAATATGGATTATATACAGTCATCGTTGCCGGCATTTTGATTTCATTGTTTGGTGGTTCAAAGTATCAGATCGGCGGGCCGACCGGGGCGTTTGTTCCCATTTTATTCGGGATCGTCAGCCAGTACGGTATTGAAAACTTGCTCATTGCCGGTTTTATGGCAGGCTGTATGCTTGTATTATTCGGAATATTCAAACTAGGAAAGCTCATGAAATTTATTCCTCGTCCGGTTATCATCGGTTTTACTGCTGGCATTGCTGTCATTATTTTTTCAGGACAGATTGCCAACTTCCTCGGATTAAAGGGTGTTGAAAAACATGAAAGCTTTTTCCTCAATATGAGAGAAATCGTGGTCCATCTTGGGACCTCAAACAGTCTCGCCATCATCACAGCCGTCATCGGGCTCATCGTGATTTTGGCGGCACAAAAATACATTCCCAAAATACCTGGTGCTCTATTAGGTCTATTGGCTTCTACGTTTCTAGCCGTTCTCTTTTTTCAAGGACAAGTTGAAACGATTGGCTCTGCATATGGTGAAATCCCTCGTCAGCTGCCAACCTTCGCTTTTCCTGAATTGACGATTGAAAAAATGATATACCTCCTGCCTCCAGCAATTGTCATTGCGCTTTTAGGCGGCGTGGAATCGATTTTATCCGCAATGGTCGCTGATAATATGAAAGGCTCTAAGCATGACAGCAATAAAGAGCTTGTGGGGCAAGGAATTGCCAATATGGCGGCACCGCTTTTCGGAGGAATTCCAGCGACGGGAGCTATTGCCCGAACGGCCACGAACATAAAAAATGGCGGGGCAAGTCCGATTTCTGGTGTGGTGCATGGCGTTGTCGTCTTGCTGATCTTAATGGTATTTGCGCCGTATGCGTCGATGATTCCACTTGCTGCAATGGCACCGATTTTAATGTTTGTTGCTTGGAATATGAGTGAGAGAAAAGAGTTTATCAATATTTTGAAAGTGAAAAATGCTGATTCGCTTGTACTGGTCGTGACCTTCCTGCTCACAGTCATCGGTGATTTGATTATTGGCGTCACTGCTGGTCTCATTTTAGCGTTTATCGCCTTTATCAAAAAAATGAGCCAGACGACCAATATTCATACCAATGTCGCTGTTCCTCAAATGGAAACAGCAGCTGCTTTAGAAAAACAGACAGAGGAGAAAGGGATCAGTATGTATTCCATTGAAGGGCCGCTCTTTTTCGGAACAACAGATTCATTAGAAAATTCGATATTGGATCATGTCCAAACAAAACCGAAAACGCTCATTCTGCTTATGAATAAAGTCAATTACATGGACACATCGGCAGAAGCGGTTCTAATGAATATCTCCAATCGGTTAAAGCATCATAATGGAAAGCTGATGATCGTTGGACTTCAATCACAGCCTAAGGAGCTTTTGCATCGAACAGGTCTATTCCATCATATCGGAAAACAGCATTTCTTTGAACGAACGGATGACATCTCACCACAGCATCTTTAAGGCATAAAAAACACGTGACAGCTTGGTCACGTGTTTTTTACTGGCTCTTTTTCTCCAGAAAAGCGTTTGTTGAGTTTTTGTTGATGAGCGCTGAAGACCTCTTCTACTGTGACATCATATTGATCCGCTAAAATGAGGAGATTTGCTAAAACATCTCCCATTTCTTCAATGAGTTCTTTCTTCAGCTCAGATGATTCCTGTCTCTGCTCATCAGGCCGGTCTCGTCCGATTTCTATTGCTCTAACAGCGCGAGCGAGTTCTCCCGTTTCTTCCATTAAGAAGCCTAACCGGATAAACGGTCCGTATTCTGTCCAGTTTCTCGTTTGATAAAAATCCTTGATCCACTTCTCCATCTCAGTTGTTTGCATTCTCTCTATAACAGCTCCTTATATGGTGTTCACTCTTTTGATTTTACACTATATATAGAAGAAACGGCTGTTTCTTTACAAATCATTATAGTAGAATGAGTGGGTGAAGAAATCATAGAGAGAGATGGAGCTGTTTTGATGAAAACGATTTGTGTGTTTGCTGGTTCGAATCCAGGTGTAAATGATGTCTACAAACAAAAGGCTGTAGAGCTGGGTGCTTATATGGCGAAGCAGGGCATTCGTCTTGTTTACGGCGGATCGCGTATTGGGTTAATGGGCGCGATTGCCGATGAGGTCATGAGACATGGCGGGCAAGTGATCGGGGTCATGCCTAAGGGGCTTTTTAGAGGAGAAGTCGTGCATCAAGAGCTGACAGAGCTAATTGAGGTAACAGGCATGCATGAACGAAAAGCGAAAATGAGCGAGCTGGCCGATGGGTTTATTGCGATGCCAGGCGGCTTTGGTACATATGAAGAATTATTTGAGGTGCTGTGCTGGGCACAAATCGGCATCCATCAAAAGCCGATTGGATTGTATCAAGTGAATGACTACTTCAACCCGCTCATAGACATGGTGAAATTCAGTGTACAGGAAGGTTTTTCGAATGAATCTCACCTTCAATTGTTACATGCTTCGAGTGAACCGGAGGAATTAATCACGCAGATGGCTTCTTATCAAACACCGTCTCTTCAGCAGAATGGACGGAGCTGTCTTAAAGTATGATGAAAACAAAAAACCGTCTGTTCAGGAACAGACGGTTTGTGTTGTGATGATTATTTTTGGTCTTCTGTATTACGGGTCAAGACTTTGTCAATGAGTCCGTATTGAAGTGCTTCTTCCGCTGTTTTGAAGTTGTCACGATCTGTATCGCGCTCAATGACTTCAATTGGCTGACCAGTACGTTCAGCAAGTACTTGGTTCAGTTTATCGCGTAAAGAAAGGATTCGTTTTGCCGCAATTTCAATTTCAGTTGCTTGACCTTGGGCACCGCCTAGTGGTTGGTGAATCATGACTTCACTGTTTGGAAGAGCATAACGCTTACCTTTTTCACCAGCAGCAAGCAGGAACGCACCCATAGATGCAGCCATACCAATACAAATAGTTGATACCTTTGGTTTAATAAATTGCATCGTATCGTAAATGGCCATACCAGCTGTGATTGAACCGCCAGGGCTGTTAATGTAGATAGAAATATCTTTTTCTGGATCTTCAGCTTCTAAGAAAAGCAGCTGTGACACGATGGAGTTGGCAACATTGTCATCGATCGCAGAACCAAGCATGATAATACGGTCTTTTAAAAGACGAGAATAAATGTCGTAAGCTCTTTCCCCACGATTTGTTTGCTCAATGACTGTAGGTATTAAATTCATAATGTTCCTCCTTCACCTTTTAGGTAAGTATGTAATTCAATGATACATTTTTGGTCAATAAAGGTCAAACAAAACGCTGACCTAAATTCAAATACCCCTATCCATTTTCCCCAAAATCATTCCACTTCAAACCATCATATTAGTGTATGAATACAAAGTAAGAAAATACATCATCATGACGAATGATTAATCATTGCTTTCTCGCAGCATTTCCCTTATAATTTGATATGCTGACGTTCAAAAAACATATCGTGCGCTCGTAGCTCAGTTGGATAGAGCGGTGGTTTCCGGTACCACGTCTGCCGGGGGTTCGAATCCCTCCGAGCGCGTACTTGACCTTGCTTACGATGTTAAAGGTCTTTCATGAACCCCTCTTCATATGGAGAGAGGTTTTTTTGTTTTCATTCGGGTTTATCGTTCACTAGGGTGAGGGAAGTGAAAAAATGATCTGGTTGCAAGCCAGCAACATCTATTCGAGTATAATAAAGTAACCCCCATTCTTAACATAAGAGTGGGGGTTATTGCTATAAAGGAGTTACCTGCCTTTCTGGCCTTTCCTGTAAATAGCCGCAGGTATAATTGTTAGAAGAACGATGATACTTCCGATCACTGATACAGTATTTTTTATTGTATTGTTATTCACGGTGAAATTTGTCACAATCATTGCTGCCAGACAAAGAATGATGATTAAATAACTGTATTTCTCCAAGTCTTTCACAAAATATCCCTCCAATATGAAGCTGAAAATAATATTATGACTAATTATACAAAAATAAATAATAAAGGGTTATATTGGATGTTTGCTCATGAGAAGGCGTTATGTTCATGTCCCTCCATGAAATACTGGACGTAAGCCTCATTTCTTCCCTTTTCAGGCGTATTTGTTGAGCCGGCTTGCTGTATATGATTAACATGGAAGGGAATTGACAATGAGGAGGAATTTCTTGTGGCGAAGATTTTATTGATTACGTTTCCAGCTGAAGGACATGTGAACCCTATGTTAGGAATGATTAAAGCATGGGCGGATCGAGGCGATGAAGTGCATGCGGTCACAACTGTACATTATGAGGAACGAATCAAACGCTTAGGCGCTCACGTACATATACATCCAGACTATATTCGGACATTACATGTGGAAGAAGGAGATTTAGATTCTATGCAGCCGTTCTTTCATGCCATGCTGCAAACATCCTATGATATTTTAGAGGTGGTGGAAACACTTTCTGAGAAGCATTCATTTGATTTGGTCTACTTTGATATGTTTGGGGCAGGGGAGCTTGTTCGAGATTACTTGCACATTCCAAGCATCGGTTCCAACCCATCTTTTGTGCTGCAAGAGGCGCATTTTGATACACCGCTATACAGAAAGGATGAGAAAGCCGATCATCTGTTAGAAAAAATACTAGAGCGTTTTGGCGTTCAGCCGACGCGTTTGATGCAATTTATGAAAAACCGTGGAGAACTGAATATCGTCTATACAAGTGAATATTTCCAGCCTTCTGTTGATTCATTAAACGATTCGTTTGTTTTCATTGGACCGAGCTTTCTAAAAAGAGCCGACCAGCATGATTTCCCGCTGGAAGCACTTGAGCAAGAAAAAGTCGTTTTCATTTCCATGGGCACCGTTCTTGGGGATACAGAAGCATTTTTTAATATGTGTATAGATGCTTTCGAAGACTTTGACGGAAAAGTGATTATCGCAACAGGTGAAAAAGTAGATCGTTCTCTCTTAAAAGAGGCGCCTGCTCATTTTCTGATCGAGCCTTATGTGCCGCAGCTTGAAGTGCTCGAACTGACAGATGTGTTTATAACGCACGGCGGGATGAATAGTGTCAATGAAGGTATTCATTACCACGTTCCGATGGTCGTCATTCCAGTCGATAAAGATCAGCCGATGGTGGCACAAAGACTGACCGAATTATCTGCTGCCTGTACACTTGATAAAGATCAGCTGACACCAAAGCAGCTAAGAGAAACTGTTGAGAAGGTTTTAGGCAGTGACACGTACCGTGCGGGGATTGAGAAAATTGAAGAAAGCTTCCAAGCGGCAGGTGGAACAGAAAAAGCATTAAAGGTGATCGACCAATTTATACAAGCGAAACAGACTCAATCATGAGTCTGTTTTTTTTATGAAAAGACGTTGTATTTCCCATTTCTGTATGCTAATATTCAATTCGTAATCATTTCGATTAATAATCGTAATGATTACGATAATGTTGAATTGGGGGAAGTACATATGAATGATCAACCTGTTTACATAAAAAAGAAATATGAGAAAAGGCATCCCTATGTGACATACACCTTGATGCTGTTTTCAGTGATGGCTTGTTTTTTATTGGCATCATGCTCTGAAAACAAAGCATCTTCCTGCAATGATAGAGAAGAAGATGAGCTCGTGTATGCAAGTACAAAAGATATCAGGGACATCAATCCCCATCTATACGGCGGAGAGATGGCTGCTCAAAATATGGTGTTTGAATCGCTTGTCGTTAATACAGAGAAGGGCGTTCAGCCTGCCTTAGCGAAAAGCTGGGACATATCAAAGGATGGAAGGACCTACACCTTTCATCTTCGAAAAGGTGTGACTTTTTCAGATGGTGAGCCTTTTAATGCAAAGGCAGTGAAATTGAATATTGATGCTGTCGTCAAAAATATTGAAAAGAACGCTTGGCTTAATCTCGTATCTGAAATCAAATCCACAAAGGCGGTAGATGACGATACATTTGTTCTCACGTTGAAAGAGCCTTATTATCCTGCGTTAGAAGAGCTGGGCTTAACACGCCCCTTCCGTTTTATTTCTCCAAAAAGCTTCATTGCTGGAACGACTGCAAAAGGAGTTAAAAGCTATGCAGGTACAGGTCCTTATGTACTAAAGGAACATAAGAAAAATCAATATGCCGTTTTTGAAATGAATGACCACTATTGGGGGCAAAAGCCGAAAATTTCAACTGTGAAATGGAAAGTCATGCCGGATCACCAAACCATCTTACTTGCGCTTCAAAAAGGAGAGATTGATCTTTTATTTGGAGCAGATGGTGACATGATTGATGGAGACTCATTCCAGGCTTTAAAAGAAGCAGGGCAATATGGTGTTACCGTGAGCCCTCCTGTTGGTTCAAGATCGATTGTGATTAATTCAAACCAGCCAATCACAAAAGATCCGAAAATAAGAGAAGCTTTTCAATACGCCATTCAAAAGGACATGATCACAGAAGGTATTTTAAATGGAACGGAAAAGGTGGCACACACATTGCTTGCTCCTTCTGTCCCTTACGCAGATATTCCACTGAAAAAGAAAACTTATCAAAAGAAGAAAGCAGAGGCAATATTGGATGAGGCAGGCTGGAGGATGAAAGAAGACGGGTATCGCTATCAAAATGGCAAACTGCTGAGTGTGGCTATTTACTATAATTCCGATAATGCAGGGGAAAGAACGATCAGTGAATCGATTCAACAAGATTTCAAGCAGGTGGGGATCAAGCTGGATATTAGAGGAGAAGAAAAACAGGCATTCTTAGATCGCCAAAAAACAGGAAAGTTCGATCTGATGTACTCGCTGTCTTGGGGGCTTCCTTATGATCCACAAACTTATGTCTCTTCATTCCGTGTAGCATCCCATGCTGATTATCAAGCTCAATTAGGACTGAAAAAGAAAAAGTGGCTGGACGAGACGATTACGGAAGTATTAGTAGAACCAGATGAGCAAAAGCGGAAACAAATGTATCAAGAAATATTGACGTATATCCATGATGAAAATGTCTACCTCCCAATCTCTTATTCTGTGACAAAGGCTGTTTATAATAAGCGCCTGAAAGGCGTAGGTTTTCATGTGTCTCAGTATGAAATTCCATTTGACCGTATGTATTTTGCGTCATAAAACGGAGGTAGAGACATGACTCGCTATCTCTTAAAACGAATACTGATGCTTTTTCCGCTTATGATCTTCATCACCTTCTTTGCTTTTGTACTGCTGACGATGCGGGCAAGTGATCCAGCAGAAGTCGCTTTGCGGGTGAATCAAGTCACTCCAACAGAAGAAATGATTGAATCGATGCGGCAGGAGTTAGGCTTAGACCAGCCATTTTTCATACGCTATGCCACATGGCTTAAAAATGGATTAACAGGTGATTTTGGCAGGAGCTATGTCACGCAGGAGCCAGTTTTTGATCTTATCATGGAGGCGCTGCCTGCGACATTGCAGCTTGCAGGAGCAGCGCTCTTTTTTATCATAGTGCTCAGTTTATTGTTCGGGGGGATCTGTGCATATGCTGCTCACACTTGGGTGGACCGTTTATTGAGAGCCTTTGTGTTTATCGCCGCTTCAATGCCTAGTTTTTGGCTGGGAATTTTGTTGATTTGGCTTTTTTCTGTCAAATTCAATTGGGTTAATACGAGTGGAATGGAAGGGTTCAAATCGATTCTTCTTCCAGCTGTCACATTATCATTAGGCTACTTATCGACCTATGTGAGACTCATACGTAATCAAATTCTAAAATTTCAGCACGAGCCCTTTGTTTTTTATGCAAGAGCACGTGGTTTAAAGGAACGAACCGTTCAACTGAAAGTCATGAGGCATGCCCTGCAATTAGCGGTAACAGCACTTGGCATGTCTATTCCAAAGCTCATTGCGGGAACCGTCATTATTGAGAACCTTTTTGCTTGGCCAGGGGTTGGCCGGTTGTGTGTAACGGCTATTTTCCATGCTGACTTACCTATTATTCAAGCCTATTTGTTTGTGATGGGGTTCCTGTTTGTTATGTGCAATCTCATCGCTGATATGATGCAAATGACCATGAATCCGCAATTGCGAAAGGAGGTATGACAACAATGATAGGGTGGCATCAATTAAGAAAAGACCGTATGGCGATTCTTTCAATCTGGCTGTTAGCGCTTGTCGCATTAGCTGGACTGTTTGCTCCAATGTTAGCACCACATGACCCAACAAATACGAACATTCTTCAAAAATATGCCGGTATCAGTCTTACTTACCCACTCGGAACGGATCATCTGGGGAGATGTGTATTATCGCGGCTTTTATATGGCATTCGGACAACAATGCTTGCTGCTATGCTGACGATGTGTATCACGATGCTCATTGGCAGCGCACTTGGACTCATGGCAGGCTTCTTTCGAGGAAAGGTGGATGGGGTTTTGATGAGGCTGTGTGATGTCATGCTGTCCTTTCCAGCAGAGGTGATGATTCTTGCGGTTGTGGGAATACTCGGACCTGGACTATTCAATATTATTTTGGCCAATGTCCTAGCGAAATGGGCCTGGTATACAAGAATGATTCGGTCGTCTGTCCTTCAATATGCGAATGAACCTTCTGTTCAATTTGCAAAGGTGACAGGCGGCAAACCCCTTTACATATTGAGGAGACATCTATTTCCTCGCATCTCAGGAGAAATGGCTGTTTTTGCGACACTTGATGCGGGCTGGGTGATCTTAAATATATCAGCACTGTCTTTTCTTGGATTAGGTGTGAGTGCACCTACACCAGAATGGGGCATGATGCTCAACGAGGCGAAGAATGTCATGGTGACACATCCAGCTCATATGCTTGCGCCTGGACTTGCCATCTTGTTTGTGGTCATGGCGTTGAGCTTTTTAGGAGACAGCCTTCAGCATGCCGCGAATCCTGCCATGCATCATACCAGAAAGAAAGGGGTGAGGCCATTTGCCTTTAATCGCCGTAAAAAATCTGTCCGTACATGATCCACAGCAGCAAAAGAATATAGTGACGAATATCACATTTTCATTACATCAACAACGCTGTTTAGCCATCATTGGGGAAAGTGGCAGTGGAAAATCAACTGTCGCCAAAGCGTTAATTGATCTTGTCGCCCCTTCGCTAGAAGTGGAAGGAACGATCATTTTTGACGGCAAAACATTAACAAATCAAGAAGCGCATCAATGGCGGGGGAAACGAATAGGTTTCATCTCCCAGGATGTCATGAATGCATTCAACCCTATCGAAACGATTGGTCATCAAATGATGGAAACATTTCAGCAGCATTTGGGCTTACGAGGGAAAGAAGGGAAAGCACATGCTATGGCTGGGCTTACACGTGTCCATTTAAAAAATCCATATGATTTGATGAAAAAATATCCGTATGAACTGTCTGGAGGAATGCTTCAGCGTGTGATGATTGGCATCACGATGATGCTTTCTCCAGATGTGATCATTGCAGACGAGCCAACTGCATCACTTGATGCCTTTAATCGGCGTGAAGTCATCAGACAATTACACAGTTTAAAGGAAGAAACGGGTGTTACCTTAATCGTCATAACGCATGATCTAGGCATCGTTCAGGAAATCGCTGATGAATTGATGGTTATGCACCAAGGAGTAATGCTTGAGCATGGGTCAGCCAAGGAAGTGTTCACATCACCCGAGCATCCCCAAACAAAGCATTTACTTGAGACGAGGCTTCGATTATCTGCCCCTACTGAAGCACTGCGGCAGCAGAAGAGAGTGGAGGCGTTTCCATGTTGATCACAGCTTTCGATCTAGTCAAACACGGTGAGAAGAAAGGTTTTTTTTCAAAACAAAAGAAACCAAAAGACCGCATATCAAATGTTTCGTTTCAAATCGAAAAAGGACAATGTGCCGGATTAGTCGGTGAGAGCGGCAGTGGCAAAAGTACATTGGCACGTATCCTGCTCGGTTTAGAAAAAATAGATGGAGGAGAGGTACAGATTGATGGTATGACAGCTGACAAATGGCGGAGGGTGAATCGGGGGAAAATGAGTGTTGTCTTTCAAGATTATCTATCTTCTGTTCACCCTTCCTTTACCGTGAAAGAGATCATAGCAGAACCGATGCGTTTGTTAAAGCAGAATCAGAATCTGGATCAGAAGGTTTTGTCATTACTTGAGCAAGTCAGACTGCCCTCGTCTGTACTGAATCAATATGCTCATCAGCTAAGCGGTGGTCAGCTCCAGCGAGTGTGCATCGCACGAGCCATATCGACGCATCCAGCCATTCTCATACTAGATGAAGTCTTGAACTCACTGGATGTCTCTGTTCAAGTACAAATATTGGAGCTGCTTGAGACATTAAAACAAGAGCTAGACATGACCATGCTTCTCATTACTCATGATGTAGAAGCAGCGGTGTATCTATGTGACCGCCTCCTATTTTTACATGAAGGAAGCCTAGTGGAAGAATGCAAAAAGGACGAACTGTTTGAAGTGTCCCATCCATTTACACTCCAGTTAATTGACTCACTTATGCCATTTCAGCTTGACAAAAAATAACCAATCTTTTATCGTATATGTAACAAACGACGGAAGGGTGACCCAATGCAATGAAGTACTAATCCTATGACCTGTAAGCAAAATGAATGAACGAACGAAGGCAGTGAGCAAACGATCCGTTTGCCATGTTGCCTGCGTTTTCATTTTTTAGCTTCGGAATAGGATGGTACAGCTTGGGAATCAAAAAATGAAGTGATTGATACGCGGGATGTGTGTGTTCAAATAGGAACAGCCCTCCATACTGGATCAATCCGCTTATTTTTGTACACCATTTTGCCTCCTATTCTGAGAATGGGAGGCTTTTTCATGTCTCCTGATATGAAAGGAGAGGATTGGATGTTATTAAAAGCCAATCAGTTAAAGGTATTTCGAAAAGATCGCTTGTTATTTGATATTGAGGAGCTCGCCATCCATCAAGGTGATCGCATTGGTCTTGTAGGGACAAATGGCAGCGGAAAAACGACTTTATTGCATGTGCTGGCGGGGCAGGAAACACCAGACAGCGGCACGGTTGCCGCCACAGCGGTCTGTACGCTGCTTCCTCAATTGAAACAAGGAGACGGCAGACAGAGTGGCGGTGAAATGACCCAGACTTATATTGAAAGAGCATTAAGCCGGCCGTCTGCTCTTTTATTAGCAGATGAACCGACCACTCATTTGGATACGGAGCATATTGAGTGGCTGGAAGATAAGCTGCGTCATTATCAAGGAGCTCTCATTGTTGTTTCACATGATCGTGCTTTTTTAGATGCAATATGTACGGAGATTTGGGAGCTGGATCATGGGAAGCTTCATCATTACAAAGGCAATTACACACATTTTGCACAGCAAAAAGAGCTGGCACATCGTCAGCAGGTGGAAGCGTATGAAGCCTATACACAAAAGAAAAAACAGTTAGAGCATGCACTGGAAAAGAAAAAGAAAAAGGCGGACAAAGCGACAAAGCCCTCCCAAAAGGTGAAATCCTCAGGGCCTAAAATTGCAAAGCCCTACTATGCAAATAAGCAAAAAAAGCTGGAGAAAACAGCTAAATCCATTGAAACAAGGATGGAGAAATTAGAAAAGGTTGAGAAGGTAAAGGACATTCAGCCCATTCAAATGACTCAGCATACGATGAAGGAAGTAGCAAGCCGTACCATTTTGCGAGTGGAAAATGTAGATGGCAAGGCGGGCGATAAAGTGCTTTGGAAGCAGGCGAATGTGGAAGTGAGGGGCGGAGACAAGGTTGCCATTATCGGAAAGAACGGGAGCGGAAAAACGACATTTCTCCGCATGTTAGTGAATGGACACCCCGGAGTTACTCGTTCAGAGGCTGTCAAGCTAGCCTATTTTCGTCAGGATCTTTCAGGACTGAAGGCAGATGAATCGATTTTACAAAATGCGCTCAAAGAGGCGGTTCAAGATGAGACAGTGGTTCGAACGGTTTTGGCGAGACTAGGATTTAGAGGGGATGATGTGCACAAGCCTGTTGAGGTATTAAGCGGGGGAGAACGGGTGAAGACGATGCTTGCGTCCTTACTCGTCAGTGATGCCAATGTTCTCATGCTGGATGAACCGACGAACTTTTTAGATCTGGCGGCAGTTGAAGCACTTGAAGGTCTATTGAAGGATTACCCTGGTACCGTTGTGTTTGTTTCCCACGATCGCAGGCTGATTGAGGAGGTTGCCACTCGTATTTTCCATATTCACGAGGAACGTATTGAAGCTTTTGACGGCACATATGAAGCCTATAAACAAAAGGAAGAAAAACCAGCTGTGACAAATAGAGAAGAGGAGCTTCTGTTAATTGATATGCAGCTGTCTGAAGTGCTCAGCCGTTTAAGTATTGAGCCGTCGCAAGAGCTTGAAGAGACATTTCAAGCATTATTGAAACAAAAAAAGTCTTTGGAGTCATAAAAGAAAACCCCTGTTTACTCTACAGGGGTTTCAGCGCGCGGACAAACCCTCGCATTCTTTGTCAGTCCTGCGTGCCGGTGCTCACGAATGTACAATTCGCTCCGCTCCAGTACTCGTCCTTCCTAGACTTCAAAGGTTTTCCATCACGCTGAAAAGAAGACAAAGGGCTAAAATAAAGATCATTTTAGCCCTTTGGCAACAATCTGAGACCCCTGTTTACTCTACAGGGGTTTGTTCATGTCGTTCTTTTTTTAATTGTTCAAGTTCACTCACTGTGACGAGCTGGTAGCCTTGTTTGGTGAGTTCATGGATGATCTTTACGGCTGCTTGGGCTGAGCTTTCATAAATATCGTGCATTAACACTGTTCTGCCATCGGCTGCATGTGAGAGAACGCGGTTTGTGATCTGCTGGCTGTTGCGGATTTTCCAATCCTCAGGATCAACATCCCACAAAGTGACCTTCATCCCAATTGCATGATTGATATCTTGATTTGTACCGCCATATGGCGGTCTAAAGTGCGTAGGTGTATATCCGCTTGCTTTCTCAATCAGCTGCTGGGTGTCCTTCACTTGTTTCACGGCTTCTTCTAAAGGCAGTCTTGTTAATAAAGGGTGATTGTAGGAATGGTTTCCGATCTCATTCCCGCCTTTTAAAATATCGGCAAGCATTCCAGGATAATATTGCACCCTGCTGCCTAATACGAAAAAGGTAGCATGTCCTTTATTTGCCTTCAGCGCATCTAAAATTTTTGAGGTTGTCGCTGGATTCGGTCCATCATCAAATGTGAGTGCGATGGCTTTTTTATTCGGGTCAAGCTTTGATTTTTGCGGCAGCTTGACGGCTTTTCTTTTTGGATTCGGTTCTTTCATTTCATTTTTATTTTTGAGTTTATCCATATATTTTGGCTTTAATATGTCCTTCAGCAATGTCTTTTTGATTGCGAGTGTTTGCGGACCAAGATCCTCTGCGGCTACTTGAGATGCAGGGAAATAAAATTCTACATATTTGTCTTTCAAGGCAAATTGACTGAAGTTTTGAGCATCAGGGGCTGTTCCTTTCTGAAGGAGAGGCTGATCCTTAGATAAGGTTTTGTCCTTCCGAAGCTCTGTATATGTAATATAGGATAATTTCTTTAAATAATTGGTTTTAGGCAGAAATAAATCTTTGGTGTCAAGAAAGGTTTTTTTCTGAAAATCAAAGTTAATCGTGAGATGATTGGTGGTTCCACTTTGCTGGCCAGTATACGTATAGGTCGTAAAGCGAATGGCAGCAGACTGCTTCGCATAATGCACCATTTCATAATCAATATTCAGTTCATAGCGTTTATTTTCATCAATATCCTTTGCTTCACTGAATGTTTTTTTGAAATGCTCTAATGCTGAATTGGCATAGCTTTGAATCTTGTCATCTAGCTCTTTTTGATGAAAAAGAGGATAGTTGACTGCATATCTCATAAATTTCCCGTCATTTACGAGAGTGACAATTTCTACGTCTTTATAGTTCGTATCCTGCTTTACATTTTTCTTCTCTGTACCGCTTGCTTGTTGATTTTGAAAGAAAGCAACTGCTCCAATGACGACTGCAAGCGCAAATAGGACGATACTCCATTTTCCCTTTACTGACACAACTTTCAAATCTCCTCTCATGACGGGTCATTCTTTATTAGTTTGACATCTGTTTGTAATATTTTTATAACATTTGACTTACTTTTGTAATTTTAGGGGATATTCATGCGAACTGTCAACTATTTTCCTATTAAACTATGAGAAAAAATGATAGGCCGTACTGAGCGGCAAAAAGAACCTCCCACCTCGATGCTCCGCACATACCTTCATTAATTAAAAAAAGGGGTGTACATTGATTTTTTAGAGGCTGACGGCTATAATTTTGTTGATTATGATTCTCATTTTCAAACTGACTTTTAATGAAGAAAAGGATGACACCGATTTTGCAGGATAAGCGAAAACCTCAACAAAAACGATCATCACATATTCTGTTCTTTTTGATATTTTTTCTCGCCGTCATTGGTTTAGCGGCTGCCATGTTTTTTGCTGTGTCATACGGTGCAAAAACATTGTCTCTGCAAACGGTTTGGACAGCTGTATTTGACTACCAGTCAAATGTCACAGAGCAGCAGATCATCCATGAATTAAGACTTCCACGTGTTTTAGGGGCAGCTCTAGTGGGAGCGGCGTTTGCCGTAGCGGGTGCTCTTATGCAGGGCATCACAAGAAATCCACTGGCAGATGCGGGGATTTTGGGCATTAATGGCGGTGCGATGTTTGTGGTCGCTCTCTGTTTTGCTTTTTTCCCAGGAATGCCTTATTCAGCACTGATGTTTTTTTCCTTTATTGGTGCTGTGCTCAGTACGCTGCTGATCTTTGCGATTGGAGCGGCTGGCGGCGTATTGACACCGCTGCGCCTCACTGTAGCAGGAGCGGTTGTAGCTGCATTGCTTCATGCGCTCAGCTCTGGGATCGCGATTTATTTTGACCTGAGTCAGGATCTGGCTTTTTGGTATGCAGGCGGGGTAGCTGGTGTGAAATGGCCGCAGCTGACGATTCTCGCCCCGGTTATTCTGATTGTGATCGTATGGGCCATGCTATTAGGCCGGTCACTTTCCTTACTATCGCTCGGTGAAGATACAGCGGCAAATTTAGGGGTGAAAACACGACAAGTGCGAATACTAGGAATGGCCGCTGCTGTGTTATTAGCAGGAGTTTCTGTATCAGCAGTTGGATCGATTGGGTTTGTCGGTCTCGTCATCCCGCATATTGCACGAAAGCTTGTTGGTGTAGACTATCGTTTCGTCATTCCAATGTCAGCGATATTAGGCGCCATGCTGCTTGTCTTTGCAGACCTTGCCAGCCGTACAGTCAATCCGCCAAGAGAGCTTGCCATTGGCGTGATGGTGGCACTTGTTGGTGTTCCTTTCTTCTTATACATTGCCAGAAAAGAAGGGAGGAACCTGTCATGAGAGAGAAACAGCGTGCTCTTGTCGTGACAGTCGTTTTGCTTTGCCTGAGTGCGGCTGTTGTGCTGTATAGTTTAAATACCGGTACGCTGAAACTAAACCCTGTCATGGTCGTCAAGACGTTATTTGGCTTTGGAGATTTTCAAAGTGAAACGGTGCTGTTTGACTATCGTCTGCCTCGAATTGTGGTGACGATGTTAGCTGGTATTGGTCTTGGCATTGCTGGCGGCATTTTGCAGAGCTTATCCCGTAACCCGCTGGCCGATCCTGGGATAATTGGACTGAATGCAGGGGCGGCATTTGGCTTAATTGTGTTTGTGACATATTTTCACGCACTTGAAGGCAATCCGTCTCTTCTTATTCCGCTCTTTACGTTTGGCGGCGGACTGCTCGCGGCAGCGGTCATCGTGCTTCTTGCATATGACCGGCATGAAGGGCTTGTTCCTATCCGGCTGATCTTAGTTGGCATTGCGATTGCTGCGGGATTTAGTGCACTCACCTTATATTTGTCATTGAAGCTGGATGAAGATACATATACGTTTGCTTCAAGATGGCTTGTGGGCAATGTATGGGGGAGAGACTGGATTCATGTGCTGGCGCTTCTGCCTTGGATTGTATGCCTTGTGCCGCTTACGCTGATGCAGTCAAACACGCTCAATGCATTGACATTAGGAGATGCTGTCGCCTCAAGTGTAGGTGTACGTGTCCAGCGTAAACGTCTCCTTTTGCTGACCTTAGCGGTAGGCCTCGCGAGTGCAAGTGTTTCAATGACAGGCGGTATTGGCTTTATAGGCCTCGTCGCCCCGCATTTGGCTAGACGGCTTGTCGGTTCATTGCATCAGTATTTTTTACCAGTTAGTGCGCTGCTTGGCTTGTTGATTTTGGTCAGTGCCGATACAATCGGACGTTCCATCTTTGCTCCAAATGCGATACCGGCGGGTGTGGTCGTGGCCTTTATCGGTGCCCCATATTTTCTTTATTTATTAACTAAAACGAAATAAACACGAAAGAGGAACTCATCATGAAAAAATTACTAGTGTTTGGATTAACGCTCTGTTTCTTGCTGCTTGCCGCTTGCGGCGGACAACAGGAAACAAAGAATACAACAAATGAAAAGACCAATGGAACACCAAAGATTGCTTCCTTGTCTATTCATTTAACAAATGACTTATTAGCACTAGGTATCAAGCCGGCGGGCTCTGTTGTAGGAGGAGACTTAAAAGATTTCCTTCCACATGCGAAAAAGCAGCTGAGTCAGACGAAGAAGCTCGGCATTGCAGCTGATCCAGATATGGAATCACTGCTTGCGTTACAACCAGATGTCATTTATGTTGATGAAGAATTAGCCGGACAAGACTTATCGAAATATAAAAAGATCGCTAAAACAGAAGTGTTTAATTTAAATGATGGCACATGGCGGGATCATTTGAAAAAAATCGCCAAACACGTCAATAAAGAAAAAGAAGCGGATCAATATATTAAGAATTACAATCAAGAAGCAAAAGAAGTCAAATCGCTCATCAAGAAAAAGATTGGAAACGGAAAAGTCATGGCGATCCGTGTGACAGCAAAGGAACTTCGTGTATTTAGCATGAAGCGCCCAATGGGTCCTATTTTATACGAGGATTTAGGCCTGACACCTGTCGATGGTGTGAAAAAGCTGGACAGCAAGCGCCCATTTGAAGTGATTTCTCAAGAGGTTCTTCCTGATTATGATGCTGATGCGATCTTTGTCGTTGTCAACCGTGATGATAAAGCGCAGCAGGCATTCAAGCAATTAGAAAAGACTCCGATTTGGAAGGGTCTAAAAGCAGTGAAGAAAAACCAAGTCTATCCGATTGCTGATCAGCCGTGGCTCGATTATTCAGCTCTAGGCAATAAAATGGCATTGGATGAAGCAAAAGAGATGTTTTCTAAATAATAGCAAATGAAATCAGGCATCATTCCGCATATAGGAATGATGTCTCTTTTTTTGATTCGTTCTTCTATTCATTCTGCGGCTGCATACATATGAGAGAGAACAAGCAATACCGCCCGTAAGAAGAGGAAAGGGAGGGGTTACAGTTGGAGGTTCAAAAAATTAGTGCAGGTACAATTGCAAGGCTTGTGCTGCTTTTACTGGCGCTTGTTAACAGTGCGCTAACCGCTGCGGGAAAAAGCCCAATTCCTATTGATGAAGAAGGCGTTCAGCAATTTATCACGCTGGCTTTTCTGGGAATTACATCACTATGGGCCTATTGGAAAAACAATGATATAACGAAAAAAGCACGAACAAAAAAAGAAGAATAAAAGAAAAAAGAGCCTTTCATGAATCAAAGGCTCTTTTTCATCGAAGCGTCAAACGCCTCTCCCCGCAATCATTCTTCCTGAAAGGCTTACGCCCGGCGTTCTCCCATGTTGTTGAGGAAAGCTTTTACTTCCTCAATGCTTAAACCAATTGCCTTCGCTTCACTCATTAGACGCTTCCACTCTGCGATATTTGAATCGGTCAGCTTTCTATGGGTGACATGTAACGACTTTTCTTCCTGCTCCTTTCGGTACGTTTGGAGCAGCTGATAGAGCTCTTCTTTAGGCATGCCTGATTGGACGGCACTCACAATATGCTCCCGCCATTCGTGTTCACTACCCTCAGCGTAATGAAACATCATCGTCTCTGCATCAAACAGCTCTTGTAAATCGATCTCTAATGAAGAGGATACCTTTTTTAAGAACTGGACAGATGGATTTCTGTGGACACCACGCTCAATTTTGCTCAAATATGACTTAGAGACATGAGCATCCTCAGCCAGCTGCTGAATCGAGTATCCTTTTCTCTTTCGGTAAATGCGTATCACCTTGCCTATCATTCGATCAATGATCTCCCTTCTCCCCGGCGAATAGTTCTGCGACCTTTTCGTTCATTATAAGAAATAAATTGTTCTTTATAAAATTCAAAAACGTAAGAATCAGGAAGTAAACAAAAGAAAACGAACGATTTCGTTCTTTAAAAAGAACTATAAGACCTATTATGACATTTTTCTTTGCGGGTATTATCTTTTATAATCCAATCATTAACAAAAAGAAACCATATATAACCTTTTTATGATGAAATCGGGAGGTATCTATGAATGAGAATATAGGTTTTAAGCAGCTGTTTTCTGTCATTAAAGAGAAAATGGCCCTTCTGATCCTGATTGTCCTGATCGTAACGGGCATTTCAGCCTATTATCAGTTCTATGTCTCGACTCCTGTATATCAGGCAACCACTCAAATTCTTGTTCATAAACGCAGCAATGACGCACAAGCAGATTTAAACGATATTCAGATGAACCTTCAATATACACGTACCTTTCAAGTTTTATTAAAAAGCCCAATCGTCATTGAAAAAGTAAAAGAAACACTCCATCTCACAGAATCAGCAGAAGGACTAAAACACAAAATTGCCACAAGTACAGAAAATGAGTCTGAGGTCATCAATATTTCTGTACAAGATGAGGATCGCGCGAAGGCAGTCGCCATTGCGAATACCGCAACAGAGGTGCTGCAAGAAGAAATCAAAAAAACAATGAATATGGATCGCATTAATGTTTTGTCTGAAGCCAAGCTGTCCAACACGATTCTGATGAATTCAAGGAAATTCGTTCATATCGTTCTGGCACTAGGCGCCTCTTTATTAGGAGGCATGACACTCATTTTCTTAATGAATTTACTCGATGATACTGTAAAACGAACACATCAAATAAGAGAAGAGATCGGATTGCCGTCGCTTGGCAGTGTCTATCAGATGCAGGCAGACAGGAGGGCCAAAAAAGACAAGCAGTCCGTCATAACGGGAGGACAGAATATTGATCTTTAAGAGGAAGAAAAGAGAAAAGAGAGATTTATCCTGTATTTCTGTATTAAATCCTCACTCTGTCATTGCGGAACAATTCCGTACGATCCGAACAAACATCGAATTCACATCGATCCAAACAAGGCTGAAATCGATATTAGTGACCTCCTCCTTACCGAAGGAAGGGAAATCATTTACGGCTGCAAACTTAGCAGCTGTTTTTGCACAGCAGAACAAGCGGGTGCTGCTCATGGACGCTGATTTGCGAAAGCCGGCCGTCCATGAATATTTTGACCTGAGTCATCATACCGGTTTGACGAATGTGCTATTAAATAATTGCAGCTTGGAAGAAGCCATTTTACCGACACCGATTGAGCATTTAGAGCTGCTTCCGAGTGGAACCATTCCGCCGAATCCAGCTGAGCTGCTCTCCTCTTCTGTGATGAAGCAGCTCTTTTATGAGATTGAACAGCAATATGACATGGTGATTGTTGATTCCACGCCGCTTTTGCCAGTTGCAGATGCAAAGATCTTGGCGAACCGGACGGATGGGAGCATTCTCGTTGTCTTAAGCGGCAAAACAAAGATTGCTGCTGTGAAGAAATCAAAAGAAGTATTAGAAGGAACAACAAGTAAACTGCTTGGAGCTATGCTAAATGGCAAGAAAGAGAAAAAGGGCAGGCTGTATATGTATTAAAAAGATTGATAGGTGATGTCTCCTAATCTTTAACAATGGAGGCACTCGATCCTGCTGTGGGCATAACCGTGCCTTAGATGCTCGTCATCAGTAGTGGGATGTGAGGACGGGTTTGATGCCCATGTTACGTAAGAATAGTGATGCTTTAAAAAGGGGGAGGAGCGTTGACTTACGCCCAAAGATTATCAATCATCGTAGCACTAGATTCATATCTCATCTTAGTTGCCGTCTTTTTTGGTTTTCAATTTGTCCAAGAGGCGGCTTTAACCGTTTATACATTTGAAATGCTCGCCATTTCTTCACTCAGTCTGCTCATTGGGCACCATATATTTGCCTGCATGTTTCATGTGTACAAGCAAGTATGGGCTTATACAGGAGTAAGAGAGTTATTTTCTTTAATGAAGACCTTTGTGTGTTCTTTTTTATTTTCGATGACGATGCTGTACCTTTTCGTGCAGACATGGCCATTTCGGTTTTTATTCATCGTGTGGCTTTTTCATATCTTATTCATCGGTGCATCTCGTATGGCTTCTAGGCTATTTCATGATGGGGCAAAACGGCTTCAAGCAGAAAAAGAGCGGGCATTAATTATTGGCGCCGGATCAGCGGGGACCATGCTCGTTCGTCAGCTTCAGCAATCGAGTGATGTACATATTGAGCCAGTCGCCTTCATCGATGATGACAAGACGAAACATCGGCTTGAAATTATGGGTCTGCCTGTCATAGGAGGAAAAGAACAAATTCAAACAGCTGTCGTCATGATGGATATTCAGAAGATCATCATCGCCATTCCGTCCAAAAGCAGCCACACCTTAAAAGGGCTGTATAAGGAATGTGTCGCGACCGGAGTCAAAACACAGATCATGCCGGAAATGGAGCAGATTTTAAAAGGAACCCATGCGCTGAATCAATTACGGGATGTACAGCCAGAGGATTTACTAGGGAGAGAACCGATTCAATTAGATACGAGCTGTCTATCTGCTCATTTAAAGGGAAAAACAATCATGGTCACAGGGGCAGGCGGATCAATTGGATCAGAAATCTGCCGTCAAATTTGTGTGTTTGCTCCTCAAGCGATTGTACTTGTGGGACATGGAGAATTTAGCATTCATTCTATTTTACTAGAGCTGAAAGAATTATATGGAGGCAGCATCAGACTCTATCCACAAATTGCGGATATTCAAGATAAACAGAAAATGAGTGAAATCGTTGGTCAATTTCAGCCGGATATGATTTATCATGCTGCGGCACATAAGCATGTTCCGCTCATGGAGATCAGTCCGAAAGAAGCCGTGAAAAACAATATTATCGGGACAAAAAATGTCGCAGAAGCCGCACACGAGCACGGTATTGAAACATTCGTCCTCATCTCATCTGACAAAGCGGTCAACCCTGCTAATGTGATGGGAGCTACTAAGCGGTTTGCTGAAATGCTGATCATGCAAATGGGGGCAAGCAGTGAAACAAAATTTGTCGCCGTTCGATTTGGAAACGTACTCGGAAGCAGAGGGAGCGTCATCCCTATTTTTAAGAAACAAATCGAGCAAGGCGGGCCGGTGACGGTCACGCACCCAGCCATGACAAGATATTTTATGACCATCCCAGAAGCATCAAGGCTTGTGATTCAGGCAGGTGCACTGGCAGAAGGAAGACAGATTTTTGTTTTAGATATGGGGGAGCCAGTGAAAATCGTGGACCTCGCAGAAAACCTCATTCACCTCTCAGGCTACACCACAGACCAGATTCCGATCACTTTCACAGGCATTCGTCCTGGAGAGAAAATGTACGAGGAATTACTCAACCAGCATGAAAAAGCACAGGAGCAAATCTTCCCGAAAATTCATATCGGCCATGCGCTGGATGGTGACCCATATGTGCTGAACCGCTTTATCCATGAATTTGACATGATGAGCGAAGAGCAGATGAGACAAGCATTATTTGCTGCCATTGAGTCACATGATATGTTGTCCGAACAGATGAAACGAGAGGAGGAGCCGCTTGTCAATGAAGAAAAAAGTCTTGTTTTGCGCAACGGTTGATTATCACTTTAAAGCCTTTCATCTTCCGTATTTCCGGTGGTTTCAGGAACAAGGATGGGAAGTGCATACAGCGGCAAACGGCCAGCTGAAGCTGCCCTATGTGAATCAAGCTCACTCAATTCCGATTCAGCGCTCTCCTTTTCATGTACGCAACCGGCTTGCGTATGTAGAACTGAAGAACCTGTTAGCAAAAGAGCACTATGATTTCATCCATTGCCACACACCAATGGGAAGTGTCATTGGCAGGCTCGCAGCCAAAGGTACGCGCAAAAAAGGAACGAAGGTTCTCTACACGGCACATGGCTTTCACTTTTGGCAGGGGGCGCCGCTTCAAAACTGGCTGCTCTATTATCCAATAGAGAGATTTCTAGCCCGCTATACAGACGCTCTGATCACCATTAATGGAGAAGATTTTAAAAGAGCCGACCGTCTATTAAAAGAGCGGACATCTGTTTATTATGTGCCCGGTATGGGTGTGGATATGAAACGGTTCGCACCTGTCGATGAAAAAGAGAAGCAGCGCCTTCGCGCAGCCTATGGCTTTTCCTCGGAAGATTTTATCGTGCTGTGTGCTGGTGAATTAAATACGAATAAAAATCAAGGGATGCTCATCAAAGCATGTGCGCAGCTGTCTAGGAAAATACCAAATATAAAAATCGTGTTTGCGGGGGAAGGGACAATGAGGCCGAACTATGAAAAGCTTACCCGCCAGCTCCATCTTGAAAATCATGTCCACTTTGCTGGGTTCTGCAAACAAATAGAGGAATGGATGCATATAAGCGATGTATGTGTTTCCACCAGCTTGAGAGAAGGGCTCGGAATGAACCTGCTTGAAGCGATGTCGGCAGAAAAACCTGTGATCGCAACGGAGAATAGAGGACATTGTGAGCTTGTCAAACATGACGTCAATGGTTTTTTAGTTAAACCGCAAGATGTGAATAGTTTAGCTGATTACTTGCAGCAGCTCTACGACAAAAAAGATCAGCTGCCTCTCATGGGAAAAGCGGGACGCTCTATGGCTCATGCATTTGCACAGGAGCAGACGGTCAGTGCAATGGAAGAAATTTATACAATCTATATGGATCAAGCAGAGAAGGTGATACAGCATGCATAAACCAAAGGTGTCTATGATCATGGGCGTCTACAATTGCCAAGAGACAGTAGAAGAAAGCATTGAATCTATTCTTCATCAAACATATGAAAACTGGGAGCTCATCATATGTGATGACGCATCAACAGATGGCACTTATGAGAAAGTGCTGTCTTATACAAAACGACATCCTGAAAGAATCCGCCTGATCCGCAATAAACAAAATCAAAGACTCGCTGCCAGTCTCAATCGCTGCCTGGCTGAAGCGAGGGGAGAGTTGATTGCAAGGCAGGATGGCGACGACATTTCTGTGCCTGTTCGTTTAGAAAAACAGGTTCATTTCCTCGATACATATCCTGAATATGATGTGGTTGGTACGGCGATGACAGTTTTTGATGAATCGGGAACAAAGGGTGTACGGGCACTTGTTTCAGAGCCCGATCGGAAGGTGATGGCAAGAGGGACTCCTTTTTGTCATGGGACCATTATGATGAGGGCTTCTGCTTACAAGGCTTTACATGGATATCGCTCTGTGAAAACAACAAGGCGGATGGAAGATATCGATCTTTGGATCCGCTTTTTTGCTGCTGGGAGAAAAGGCTTTAATTTACAAGAGCCGTTATATCTGGTGAGAGAGGATGATGCGGCTTTTCAGCGGCGGAAGTTTCGATATTCGATAGATAATGCCTGGCTCGTTTTGAAAGCATGCTGGCTATTAAAGCTGTCGCCGCTTGACTATTTATTTGCTCTAAAGCCAGTGGTCCGTGCCTTCTTGTCACCGAAGATCATGAAGCTTTATCATCGCCGGAAGCTGGCGTCGTCTATGCTGAAGAGGAGGGCGGTTCGGGATGAGTGAGCCAAAGCGCGTGCTTCATATTGTGGGCGGGATGAACCGCGGCGGAGCTGAAACGATGATTATGAACATTTATCGTGCACTCGACAGGAATGTCCTTCAATTTGATTTCATTACCCACCGGCAGGACGTCTGTGATTATGATGAGGAAATTCGCCGGCTTGGGGGACGCATCTTTTACGTCCCAAGTATTGGGGCGTCCTCTCTGGTTGCTTTTGTGAAAACATTGACCAAGACAATTAGGCAAACAGGGCCCTATCAGGCAGTGCATGCACATACGGATTTTCAGACAGGATTCTCCGCACTTGCTGCCAAACTAGCGGGGGTGAAGGTGCGCATTTGCCATTCACATAATACAGCGTGGAAGCCGTCGCCAAACTGGCTGGATCATATGATGCTCAAAGGGTTTCGCCAGCTGATCTTTACATTCTCTACACAGCTTGTTGCATGCGGCGAGGATGCCGGTGTCTTTTTATTTGGACAGAAAAAAATGCAGAACGGGCAAGTTGAGGTGCTGCCAAATGGGATAGATTTATCCCTTTTTTTTCGGCCTGATCCAGACGAAAAGGCGGAGATCAAAAAGCACCTCCATCTTCGCGAAAAAAACATGGTCATCGGTCATATTGGGCGGTTCCATGAGCAAAAAAATCATGTTTTTTTTATGGAGTTGGCACAGACCTTAAAGAAGCAAGGAGTTTCATTTCAGCTTGTCCTCGTAGGGGATGGACCGCTGAAGCAAGTAGTCGAATCGTATGCGGAGAAGGCAGGCTTGATGGATGACGTTGTCTTTACAGGCGTCGTATCAGACGTTCCGCAGTATATGAAAGCATTTGATGTATTTGTGATGCCTTCCTTGTTTGAAGGTCTTCCGCTTGTATTAGTGGAAGCACAGGCGTCTGGTCTGCCTTGTGTGATTTCAGATCATATTACAGAGGAAGTAGATTTAGGCTGCGGGCTTGTGAAAAGGAAGTCGCTGCGAGATTCCGCGCATGAATGGATGAAGGCGGTGCTTGAAGCATATCATGCAGAACCTCCTCTTCAAGAGACCATTACCTCTCAGCTTGAAAAAAGAGGATTTGATGTGAAACAGAATATTACACGTGTGATGAATCTATACGGACTGTAAGGAAGGAAGAGCAGATGGCGGTTTATTTGGTGAACATGATCATGGTCTATTTATGGTCGAGCTTTGCCGCATTCTACGGCAGGCGTGATGATACCATTCAAAGCGGATGGCGGCCTAATAAGCTTCTGGTGTTTTTTCCGTTTCTGTTTCTTTGTATCGTAGCTGGTATTCGGTATAAAGTAGGAACCGATTTTGTCACATATGGCCAGATGTATGAGTTCTCCATCAATTACGAAAAGCCTTGGCATATATTTGGATTCGGTGTGGATAAGGCCGCAACGGATCCAGGGTTTACGTTTATTTTATGGATGCTTAATCAACTGTCTCATGATCCGCAAATCATGTATATCTCAGTCGGAGCCATTACTTATTTTTTTATCATCAAGACGCTTATTCAATATGGCCGTCCATTTGAGCTGAGTATGCTGCTTTTTCTTGGGACCTTTCATTATTATGCGTCATTTAATGGCATGCGTCAGTATATGGTGGCAGCGATCCTCTTTTACGCCATTCGGTTGGTGATCAATGGACAGTGGAAATTGTATTTTCCGCTCGTCCTTGTATGTTCATTGTTTCATTCATCCGCTCTCATCATGATTCCTGTGTATTTTATTGTGAGAACAAAGGCTTGGTCTTGGATGATGCTGGTCTTATGCCTGGTGTTCTTAGGCTTAACCGCTCTTTATGACCGTTTTGTCTCGGTGTTTGTCGTGATGCTGCAAGGCAGTTCATATGGTCATTACGAGGAGTGGCTCACAACGAATACGAATGGAATGAATGTGACAAAAATCGGTGTCTTGATTTTACCGCTTCTGCTTGCTTTTTTTTATCGAAAACGACTTCGTGAGCTGACGCCTGAGAGTGATTACATTGTGAATTTTTGTTTGCTTGGTTTCTTGTTTGGCATCCTTGCAACGAAGGATGTCATTTATGCAAGATTTCATATTTATTTTGGCTTGTATCAGCTCATTTTACTGCCATATTTCACACGCATTTTTGATCAGCGGTCTAATGTGTTTATGTATGTAGGGATTGCTGTTTGCTATATTCTGTACAGCATCATGCTGATGCCGTTCGATTCTTCGGTTTTGCCGTATAGAACGATTTTTACAAAGTAGATTTGAAGAAAGGTGGGGCATGCTGTAATGCCAGCTATCAGTCTATTGGTCGCAGTTTACAATACGAGTCAATATGTGGAGCAATGTCTTCAATCAATTGCAGATCAAAGCTTTTCCGATATAGAAGTTATTCTTATCAATGATGGATCGACCGACCGCAGCGGTGAATGGCTTGAAGCATTTGCTGAGCGTGATGAGCGTTTCCGGGTAATCCATCAATCCAATCAAGGGTTAGGCGCTGTGAGAAACCGGGGCATCGAGGAAGCGAAAGGGACGTATCTCGCCTTTGTGGATTCAGATGATATTCTCGCTCCTCATTACTGTGAAGCTATGTATGAAAAAGCCGAAATGACCGGTGCAGATCTTGTTGTGAGCGAGTATTGGATTCAATTTGAACAGTCAAAGCGAACGATAGCAACGACGCTGTTAGACAAGCGCTCAGCCGAAAAAACGGATTTAATCAAAGCGTTATTACACGGAGACTTGACTGGATTCTCATGGAATAAGCTGTATCGGCGTGCCTTTATGGAGGAACACCACATTCGATTTCCGCTGCGGGGTGAACTTGAGAACATTGAAGATCAATATGTGACGCTGCGCTGTTTTTCTTTATCACGCAGCATCGCCTTTGTTCATGAGCCCCTTTATTATTACAGGGTTCATCTGTCATCTATTGTACAGCGATATCAGAAGCAGTATTTTCTTCATGGACTGACCTTTTATCATGCACAGCGCTCTTTTTTAAAAGAGCATGATGACATCTCTCTGTATGAGAAAGCATTAGACTTTTTTATCGTCAATCATACGCTTCATTGTATGCTCAACGAATGGAAGAGCCAAAATGATCTCTCTATTCAGGAAAAGCTTGATCACATGCGTGAAATGGTCACACATGATGCTTTTCAGCATGCCGTCAAACAGGTGGAACTATCGAAGCTCACGGTTCGAAAGCGAATGATTTTATTTCTTGCTAAGTGCCGATTGATTTATCCGCTTTCTGCTGCGGCATCAAGCTATCAAAAATGGATCGAATATCAGACAAGGAAATAGGGGTGATGGGATTGACAGTGCAGCAATTGAAGGCAAAAACCGCAGAGTGGCTGCTCTTAAAGGTCAAATATCCGCTTGAGTATAGACTGAGCCGCCAAAGGCTGCCAGAGCTGAGTCATCAGAAGAAAATCATTCTCACGCTGCTGCCGGGCCATGATAATTTAGGGGATCATGCGATTGCCTATGCGAGTTATTGTTTTTTAAAGAAACACTTTCCAGCCTATGACATCATAGAAGTGGACATGAAAGAGATCTATCGCCTTGCCCGTCCGCTAAAGCGCAGCCGGCATCCAGAAGACATCGTCTGTATGATCGGCGGGGGCAATATGGGGGATTTATACCGGTACGAAGAATGGACGAGACAATTTATCATCAAGACCTTCAAGTCCTATCCCATGATCCAGCTGCCTGCTACTGTACATTTTACAGAAACAAAGAGAGGGAAACGAGAGGAGCGCCGCGCCATTTATACGTATAATCAGCATCCAAGATTGCTCCTCATGGCAAGAGATCAAACAACCTATGAATGGATGAAGCTTCATTTTCCTGATCAAGATGTGTGGAAACAGCCTGATATGGTGCTGTCATTAGACGAATCATTAAAGGATGAAACACGTGAAGGGGTTCTGCTTTGTCTGCGTGAGGATCAAGAAGCGTATCTCACAAAGAAGGAGCGCCAGCAGCTGCAGCAGCATATCCAAGAGACATATGATCAAGTCGGTTTAATCACAACGACAATTGGCAGACGAGTCGATCGAACAACTCGCTTGAAGGAGTTAACGTCTTTGTGGACGGAGTTAAAACAAGCGCAGGTCGTCGTGACAGATCGTCTGCATGGCATGATCTTTTGTGCGATCACTCATACACCGTGTGTTGTCCTTAGATCGTTTGATCATAAGGTGATGGAGGGATTTGAGTGGGTGGCTCACCTTCCGTTTATGACCCTTTTAAAAGAACCAAATGAGGCCGCTGTGAAAGAGGCCGTTCATCAGCTGATGAAAACAAGCGGTCAAAAGGGAGAGGAAGCTGGATGAGGGCTCTTAAACGCTGCGTGAAAGCACAATGAATCGAGCGTTTCTTTACAATGCCAGTGCGAACTTAATCACGTTTGTTCTAATGATGCTCATGTCTGTTTGTTTAACACCTTATATTGTTCATACGCTTGGGGTAGAAGCATTCGGCTTAATCCATCTGACGCAAAATATGATCAACTATTTATCGGTCATTACGGCTTCGTTAAGTGCGGTTGTTGTGCGATTTTTTTCTGTGGCGGCTCATAAAGGAGAGATGGAGAAGGCGCAGCGCTATCTCGCTTCCTATTTCGTCAGTTCGTTTTTACTATCGATCAGTCTCTTTTTGCTTTGTCTTTTCATGTCTCAACAGCTGGTTGAGTGGCTTCATGTGCCTGTTCATCTCGCGAAAGACACACAGACTGCCTTTATTTTAGGGGGTCTTTTATTTATGCTCAATTTCGTCATGTCTGGCATTGGGGCTGCACCGTTTTATGCAAATAAGCTCTATGTATCAAGTGTTGGACAGGCGATTCAAATGTTTTTGAGGGCGCTGATGATTGTCATCCTGTTTACATGGACGACACCAGCCATTTGGCATATCCCGCTTGCGGCCGTCATTGGAAGCTTAGCGGCTATGGGAATCGGTATCTATTATTTTAAGAAACTCATCCCTTGGTTTTCGTTCAAGTGGCGGCACGTCTCATTATCGTCTAGTCTCACTCTTGTTCGATCAGGGGTCTGGCATTCATTTGAGCAAATGGGGATTTTGTTGTTTTTACAAATTGATTTATTGATGACCAACTTGCTCATTGGAGCGGAAGCGACGGGCCAGTATGCGGCAATTTTACAGTTTCCATTATTATTACGCACACTGGCAGGGACACTGGCCGTTGTGTTTGCACCAACGATTACGAAATTTTATTCGAATCAGGACAAAGAGGGACTCATTCAATATGCTGCAAACGCCATTAAGTGGAGCGGCTTATTTGTTGCGTTCCCAGCCGCACTTCTAGGAGGTCTCGCTGGTCCGCTCATGCTTTTATGGCTTGGGCCTGCCTTTGAAGAACTGAAATGGCTTCTTATGATTCATGCGGCTTATTTATGTTTGACCTTGATGTTTTTACCGCTCACATATGTGCCGACTGTGTTTAATCGATTGAAAGTTCCTGCAGTTGTCACCCTTATATTAGGTGTCTCTAATGTGCTTTTTGCCTATGGATTGACTCATATGCTGCAGCTTGGTTTATATGGCATTGCATCAGCGGGGGCAATGGTTTTATTGATTAAAAATATTGTGTTTCTGCCATTTTATACAGCCAGGATCACGAATCAGAAACGCACTATCTTTTACAAGCATACACTGGTTCCACTTGCTGGAGGGCTATTTATTTGGGGCATCTGTGCGGGGATTCAGGCGGTATATAACGTGACTTCATGGTGGGAGCTGTTTTGTATTGGCGGGCTTTGTTTCATTCTCTATATGGGCTACTTGTATCTGTTTGCAGGAACGAAACGAGAGCGGATGCAGCTGATGCGTAAGGTAAAACATGCGGTCTCCCGCTAATATGAAAAGGAGATGCAATGATGAAAAGAATGATAGATGTGACGGTGGCATTGACGCTGCTCATCGCAGGCAGTCTTCTTTTTCTTCTCATCTATGGACTGATTAGATGGAAAATTGGAACGCCTGTGGTGTTTCGGCAGAAGCGGCCTGGTCTGTATGGCCGGCCTTTTATGCTATATAAATTTCGGACGATGACCGATGAACGCGATGAACATGGGGTGCTGCTGCCAGATCATCTGCGATTAACAAAAACCGGCGCCTTGATTCGAAAGCTTAGTCTTGATGAATTGCCGCAGCTTGTCAATGTACTCAAAGGAGAGCTTAGTCTTGTAGGGCCAAGACCGCTTTTGATGGAGTATTTGCCTATGTATACAGAAGAACAAGCAA
This sequence comes from Bacillus sp. FSL K6-1006, assembly GCF_038593175.1. Classification (NCBI taxonomy): domain Bacteria; kingdom Bacillati; phylum Bacillota; class Bacilli; order Caryophanales; family Bacillaceae; genus Bacillus; species Bacillus sp. FSL K6-1006. The sequence goes on along the minus strand of NZ_CP151970.1, from coordinate 3,134,957 downwards.
GGCGTCATCTTGTGAAGCCAGGCATAACAGGATGGGCACAGGTGAACGGCCGGAACAAGCTTACCTGGGAGGAGAAATTCACCTATGATCTTTGGTATGTCGAGCATCAATCGTTTTGGCTCGATATGAAAATTTTATGGATGACCTTGCTGAAGGTCATGAAAACAGAGGGGGTGCAGCAGCCGGATCATGCCACAGCTGAAAAATTCAAAGGAACCGATATATAAGAAGAAAACCATTGGTTTAATTGGGGCCGGAGGACATAGCAAAGTCATCCAAGATCTCATTTTTGCACATGCCGATTACTCATTATGTGCGGTGTTAGATGATCAATTTGAAGAGGCGGTCACTCAAAGCGGGATTTTGTATGGACCGATCTCCATGAGTGAGCAGCTGAGAGAGACAATGCCTCTTATGAAATGGCTGATTGCGATCGGACAAAATGAGATCAGACAGCTCATCAAGGAACGCCTCTCATTTGAAAATACAGCATTTGCCACACTCATTCACCCAGAGGCGGTGATGAGTCCGTCAGCTGTCATTGGAAGGGGGACTGTCGTGATGGCAAGGGCAGTGGTTCAAGCAGATGCAGCCATCGGTGAGCATACGATTATAAATACAGGGTCTATCGTCGAGCATGACTGCAAACTCGAATCGTTTGTGCACCTGTCACCAGGCGCGGTGCTGACTGGCGGTGTTTCCGTGCGGGAAGGTGCCCATATTGGGGCTGGTGCCGTGGTGACACCCGGTACAACGATCGGAAGCTGGACGGTCATTGGCGCTGGAGCGGCTGTGACAAGAGATATACATGATCATAAGGTCGCTGTAGGAATTCCTGCAATTGAAATCAAAGACCGGAGAGAAGGTGGGAAGTGATGAAAGAAAGGAAGCGAATTTACTTATCTCCTCCGCATATGAGCGGAAAAGAGTCTCTCAAAATAGAGGAAGCCTTCAAGAGCAACTGGATTGCGCCGCTTGGACCGCTTGTGAATGAATTTGAACAGGCAGTGGCGGACTATGCAGGAGTGAAGTCAGGAGCGGCTTTATCTTCAGGAACAGCAGCGATTCACCTTGCTTTAAAGCTGATAGGTGTACAAAAAGGAGACATTGTCTTTTGTTCCACCCTCACGTTTGTTGCAACGGCAAATCCGATTTTATATGAACAAGCGGAGCCCGTTTTTATTGATTCTGAAAGGGAGACATGGAATATGTGCCCGCTTGCTTTAGAGAAAGCCTTTGTTGAATCAAAACGTCTTGGTAAAAAACCTCGCGCGGTCATCGTTGTCCATTTATATGGGCAAAGTGCAAAAATGGACGAGATCATGGCTTTGTGTGAAGCATATGATGTACCAGTCATTGAGGATGCGGCTGAATCGTTAGGCGCGCTTTATAAAGGAAGAAAAAGCGGCTCAATGGGCAGGTTCGGTATCTATTCTTTTAATGGAAATAAAATCATTACAACATCAGGGGGCGGAATGCTTGTGAGTGATGATGAAGCTGCGATTGAACGATGCCGCTTTCTTGCTTCACAGGCCAGAGAACAAGCGATGCACTATGAGCATCAAGAGATGGGATACAACTATCGCATGAGCAACCTCTTAGCAGGGGTCGGGATTGCTCAAATGGAAGTGCTGGACGAGCGTGTTGAACAAAAGCGCCGCATTTTCCAGCGTTATCAGGACGCTTTATCAAAATCAGAGGGTCTTCATTTGATGCCAGAATATCAAGAAACGAAATCCAACCGCTGGCTGACGGCCTTGACCATTGATCGTGACACACAATTGTCTCCAGCAGATATCATTGGTGCTTTAGAAAAAGAACAAATCGAAGCAAGGCGTGTATGGAAGCCGCTGCACCAGCAGCCGCTCTTTCGTCATTGCCCTTTTTATACTGCGGAAAAAGGCACTCCTGTATCTGAGCTGTTATTTGAGCGGGGGCTTTGTCTTCCGTCTGGAACGAGCATGACAGATGCAGATCAGGAGCGTATCATCCATATACTCCATGACATGCTGCGAGAAAAAACATTTACCTCTTCACAGGCTGCTCATTCGTAAGCAGCCTGCCTCTCTTTCTATCAAATTCCTCAATTTATGGAATAAATAGGAATAAGTGTTGTCATTTCGTATCAAATATGATATTGACAACAGGTGCCTTCCTCCTTAAAATGAAAATGATTATCAGCATCAATTAGGAGGAACAACTTATGTCTATTTGGAGAAATTTTCCGAAAATTAAAATAAATTCAGCATTACCATTCCTGCTTATTTTCTTTTTACTAGTAGGATGCTCTCAAACAAACAATGGAGCAGAAGGCAATAAGGATCATCCTGATATGATCACAATGGCGTGGCCAAGAGATATTGGTGAAATGAATCCACACGTATACAACCCATCACAATTATTTGCGCAATCAATGATTTATGAGCCATTGGTCAGCTATCAAAAGAATGGTAAGCTGAAACCTGAATTAGCGAAATCATGGGATGTTTCAAAGGATGGCAAAGTGTATACGTTCCATTTAAGAGACGGAGTGACATTCTCAGACGGCTCTAAATTTAATGCGGACATTGTCAAAAAGAACTTCGATACGATTTTAAAAAATAAAGATTTACATAGCTGGTTAGGTGTCATTAAGAAAATCAAAAAGACAGAAGCCGTTGATAAAAAGACATTTAAACTCACATTAACAGCACCATATTATCCAACTGTGCAAGAATTAGCCGTTGTTCGTCCAGTTCGTTTCTTAGGTGAAGCAGGTTTCCCTAAAAACGGAGATACGTCAAAAGGAATTGAAAAACCAGTGGGGACAGGCCCTTGGGTTTTAAAAACATATAAGAAAGATGATTATGCCATTTTCGAACGAAACAATCATTATTGGGGAGAAAAACCAAAGGTAAAAGAAATCAAGGTAAAGGTCATCCCAGATGCGGAAACGAGAGTCATGGCATTTGAAAAAGGTGATGTGGATTTACTTTACGGAGAAGGAACCATTAGCCTTGATTCCTACAAACAGCTTGAGGCAAGCGGCAAGTATGAAACGAAAATGTCAGAGCCTGTTGCAACGAGACAGCTTGTTATGAACACAAAAGTGGATCAGCTGTCAGATGAGAAAGTGCGTCATGCCCTTCAATATGCCTTCAATAAAAAATCAATGGTAGAAGGGGTCACCTCAGGTTTAGAGGATGAAGCAGACCACATCCTGCCGACTAACATGCCGTATACGTCACACATTCAAGTGAAGTCTTTCAAATATGATGTGGACAAAGCCAAAGCATTGCTGGATGAAGCGGGCTGGACACTTCCAAAAGGAAAATCCGTTCGTGAAAAAGATGGGAAAAAGCTTGAGTTTAGTATGATGTATGACTCAGCGGAATCAATTCAAAAAGCGATGGCGGAAACGCTGCAAGCAGAATGGGCAGCCGTTGGTGTCGGCGTTAAGCTTGAGGGTGTGGATTTGGCCACACAGGTTCAGCGCTTTAAAGCCAATAAGTTTGATATGAACTTCTTTAGCAACTACGGAGCGCCGTATGATCCGCATACATTTATGAACGTTCTCTCATCAGATGGTTTTGGATTTAAAGAAGCTATCTCAGCCTACCCAAATAAGGAAAAGCTGATCAAAGAAATGACGGAAATTCCATCCACAACAAATGAAAAGAAACGCAAAGCACTGTATTCGTCCGTCTTATCCTCTTTACAGGATCAAGGGGCAATTGTGCCAATCTCTTATTTTAAAAAGACAGCCGTTTATCAAAAAGCTGTGAAGGACTTTGAATTCCCTGCAAATCGTGATGAACATCCTTTCACAGGCATTAAGCTGAAGTAACAGAAGGAAGGTAAGGAAATGGGCCGCTATATCGTCAAACGAGTGCTATCAATTATTCCTGTATTTTTATTAGCCACACTGCTCACAACTGGTATGATTCTCCTCTCGCCAGTTGACCCGGCTGAGGCATATTTAGCAGCGGCTCATATCCAGCCTACGGATGAAATATTAGCGCAAAAACGAAGTGAATTCGGCTTAGATGAGCCGTTTTATATGCAGTATCTTCATACCATTGAAAAAGTCATTCACCTTGATTTCGGCCGGTCGTATATGTCCAATCAGCCTGTCGTTGATGAGGTGATTTATCGAATACCGGCGACAATTCAATTGGCGCTTACCAGTCTGCTGATCGCTATTTGTGTCAGCATTCCGCTCGGCTTTTTCAGCGGCATGAGGAAAAATGGTGCCGTGGATCATGTGAGCCGGCTCATTTCTTTCTTAGGAGCATCTATCCCGACGTTTGTCTTGGGGTATTTGCTCATCTTCTTTTTTTCAGTGAAGCTTGACCTCTTACCAGTTGAAGGGATTGGAACATGGGAGCATCTCATTCTGCCGTCGATTACATTGGCAGTCCCTTTAATTGCTACGTATACAAGGCTGTTAGGGTCAAGTGTGAGTGAGGCGCTTCAAGAGCCTTTCGTTCAATATGCGAGAATTAGAGGATTGAAGGAACAATCGATCATGTTCAAGCATGTGTTCAGAATGGCGATATCGCCGATGCTGACCGGACTAGGGGTGAACCTTGGCAAGCTGTTAACCGGAACCATTATTGTAGAGGCCGTTTTCTCATGGCCGGGGTTTGGCCGCTTTTTTATTGAAGCGATCTTTAACCGGGATCTGCCTGTCATTCAATTTTATGTCCTCATGTCAGCCTGTATTTTTATCTTGAGCAGCTTGATCGTTGACTTAGTTCAGCTGATCATAGACCCCCGTATTTCTAGAAAGGAAGGCCGCCAGCAATGATGACAAAAGTAAAACATCTCTTCTCTCATCAAAAGATGATCTCGATCTGCGCTTTGCTGCTCGGTCTCCTGCTGATTGTGACAATATGTGCACCATGGATCGCTCCGCATGATCCGGCAGCTGTCAATCTAGCGATGAAGCTAAAGGGGTCTTCGTGGGAGTATCCTCTTGGGACAGATCAATTAGGGCGGTGCAATTTATCTCGTATTTTATATGGTGCGCGCGTTTCGCTCGGCTGTGCGTTATTAATCTTTCTTTCTTCGTTATTCATTGGTTTAATTGTCGGCCTGTTTTCAGGATACAAAGGCGGCTGGATCGATCACGTATTGATGAGAATCTGTGACGGCGTCATGGCATTTCCAAACCTTGTGCTGATCCTTGGATTAGTCGGCATCTTCGGTCCGGGACTTTCTCAAGTCGTACTTGCCTTGATGCTAGTGCAATGGGTGTATTATGCCCGCGTCTTCCGAGGAATGGTGCTCAGTTTAAAAGAACAGAACTTTATTGCAGCTGCAAAAATCAGTGGGACCTCGCATTGGAACATTATGAGAAAGCATATGATTCCCAATGTTCTGCCGCCATTAGCAGTCATTGGAACACTTGAAATGGGCTGGGCGATTATGGACATATCAGCGATGTCCTTTCTCGGATTAGGCGTTCAGCCTCCTATGCCTGAATGGGGAGCGATGATTCATGAAGGAAAGTCGTACATTCAAACGAATCCTCAGTTAATGCTGTACCCAGGTCTTGTGATCATGGCTGTGGTGGTTCTGTTTAATTTACTAGGAGAAGCCCTTTCAGAGAAATATGGCATCAAACGCCGTGTGTAAAGGAATGATCAATGTGCAAGAGTCCATTTTACAAGTAGAGAACCTGCATGTGCAGACGAAAACTCCTCAAGGGACAACCCCTCTTATTCAAGAAGTCTCGTTTGAAGTAGGGCGTGGTCAAATTCTTGGATTAATCGGTGAGAGCGGCTGCGGGAAAACAGTAACAAGTATGTCGATCTTACGTATGCTTGATCGAAAAACAACTGAAGCCACTGGCAGTATCACATTACAGGGACGAGAATTGATTGGTATAAGTGAGAAGGATATGCGTTCCATTCGGGGCAAAGACATCTCGTATATTATGCAAAATCCAATGAACAGCTTTACGCCGGTATGGACAATCGGTCATCAGCTGGTTGAAACCATCCGCCGGCATACTGCTGTCAGTAAAAGGCAGGCACGAGCACAGGCAATGGATGCGTTAGCGCAAATGAATCTGCCGCAGCCAGACCAGCTGTTCAATAAGTATCCTTTTGAATTAAGCGGAGGGATGCTGCAGCGTGTCATGATTGCCATGGCTGCCTGTATGCACCCGCCCCTCATCATTGCAGATGAGCCGACAACCGCATTAGATGTACACAATCAGAAACGGGTGCTTCAGCATCTGAACCAAATTCGTCATGAACATGGAACGGCCATTTTACTCATTACCCACGATCTTGGTGTCATTGCTGAAATGGCAGATCAAGTTGTCGTCATGAAACAAGGAGAAATAGTTGAAAAGGCGGGAGTTCTTGAACTTTTTGAACAACCAAAGCATGATTATACAAAAAAACTATTAGCAGCTCGTCCATCCATCCCAGCTGTTTGTCCGATTTGAGGTGAGAAGTCCTTTGCATTTATTAGAAGTGAAAGCAGTCAGTCATGCATACAACAGCCGGTCGTTTCTAGTCAGAAAAAAAGGCGCAGCCCCTGTTCTGAAAAGCGTCGATTTAACTATTGAAGAAGGCACCTGCCTTGGGCTGCTGGGACAAAGCGGTGCAGGAAAAAGTACACTTGGCCGCATCATACTTGGTTTAGAGAAACCAAGAACTGGACAGGTTCTTTTTGAAGGTCAGGATGTCTATCGTGCAGATCAGCCAACACGTAAGCATTTTCGCCGGCATGTGCAAGCGGTGTTTCAGGATTCCTATTCGGCAGTAAATCCAAGGTGGACAGTCGAACAAATTTTATCTGAGCCGCTTGAAAACTATGAATCTATGAGCCGGAAGGAACGTAAAAACGTACTGATTCACTGGCTGGAAAGAGTCGGGCTCGGTGAAAAGGATTTGTCTAAATATCCGCACCAATTCAGCGGCGGCCAGCTGCAAAGGATCAACATCGCTAGAGCCTTATTGCTCCAGCCAAAGCTCATTGTGCTTGATGAATCTGTCAGCAGCTTAGACATGGTGACGCAGGCTGTCATTTTAGATTTATTAGTAGAATTAAAGAAGGAGCTGGGTGTGGCTTACTTATTTATTACACATGATATAACAGCAGCCTATCACTTATGTGATCAATTGGCGATTCTTGATCAAGGAGAGCTTGCAGCCCAGTTTCAATCAAAGGATGATTTTTTTTCATCAGAAAAGGAAGCGGTGCGGAAAATGAGAAATGCAATGCTCGCAAATCATCCTTTGTCACGAACGATTGGCAGACCGGTTCGGTAAAACTTCATTTTATCAATACCTCAGCGTGTAGGTCTCAAGCTGAAAAAAAGACAAAGGGCGAAAAGAAAGATTTTAGCCCTTTGCAGGCAAACTGCGCCTCTTTTAGAAGAGGCTATTTTTCATGAAAGGCAGGCGGCAGTGTGAACCATCGAGCGTATTTGGCTTTGGCCATTCCTTTAACAATTTCAACGATGACCACTCCATTACTTGGAGCTGTTGATACAGCGGTTGTCGGTCAGCTCGCAAATCCCGCTTACATTGGAGGCGTTGCGGTCGGCAGTCTCATTTTCAGTACATTATATTGGCTGTTTGGTTTTTTGCGGGTCAGTACATCTGCTTTTGCCGCCCAGGCAAACGGAGCGCAGAATGAGGAACTAGGCGTTCTTGCTTTTCTAAGACCTTTTTTCGTCGCCGTCATCGTCGGACTTTGTTTTATTGCTCTGCAATGGCCGATCATTCAATCTGCTTTTCTAGTGATCTCTCCTGATGCTGATGTCCGTCAATTTGCCGCAGACTATTTTCATATTCGCATTTGGGGAGCGCCATTTACTTTAATGAATTATGTCATATTGGGCTGGCTGATGGGGATGGCAAAAATGAAAGAAGCTCTTTCATTACAAATCCTGATCAATGTCATGAATATGGCGCTCGCATTTCTGCTTGTTCATGTGTTTTCGTTTGCAGTCAAAGGAGTTGCGGCTGCGACATTGATATCTGAACTAACCGCTTTTGTGTTAGGGGCATGGATCATCATGAAGCATTCGTCAAACGGATTCCAGATGCCTTCCATTAAGAAAATCATGGATACACAGGCAGTGCAGAAAATGTTTCATGTGAATAAGGATTTGTTTATTCGTACGATCTGTCTGCTAGTGGTCATCAACATGTTTACCGCAAAAGGTGCTTCTTTTGGTACAGAGCTGCTGGCAGCCAATGCCATCTTATTTCAAATTCACTACATCATGGCTTATTTGTTCGATGGTTTTGCCAATGCGTCCAGCATCCTTGTTGGCCGATCAGTTGGTGCAAATGACCGCACCCTCTATGAAAGAACCTTAACCCTTTCAAGGCAGTGGGCACTTGTCATGGCATGTGTCATTGCGGCGGTTTATTTTCTATTAAAAGAGCCGATATTGAGCTTGTTTACCAATCTCCCTCATCTGCTTGATGTGACATTACGCTATGCAGACTGGCTCGTTCTTTATCCGTTTGCGGCTTGTTTCGGTTTGGTCATTTACGGCGTATTTACAGGTGCGACAGAAATTGCCCCTGTTAGAAATTCGATGCTGTTTGCGATGATTTTGTTTATCGTCGTTCAAACCGCGGTCACGCCCCTTTGGCACAATCATGGCCTATGGTTTGCCTTTATCATTTATACTGTCGGGCGGTCTGGCTTTTTGATGATGTATAAATCGAGGCTGGATCAGAAACTTTTCGCACATGATAAACACCCTTTGCCATCTTGACAAAGGGTGTTCTTTTTCGTTCATTCGCTTTCCTTTTTCACCTTTTGATAGGCTTCATCAAGATGCTGAATTCGCTTCAATACAACCGCATTTTTGGTCAGCTGGTCTTGAACAAGCGTTGACACCACGGAGCGGTAATAGGCATTCATGGCATGAACCTTGTCTTCATTTTGGTTCATGGCGATGTGTTGTTTCAAGTTGTCGACAAAGTATGGAACGGAAAAAAGTTCAGACATAGAAATCACTCCTATTTCGTATATACGGTCCGTCAATCTTCATGTAAAATGATGAGAGGGAGGGGAGACAATGAGCCTTAAACTGCAACAAGAACAGGTATTAAAGCAGGTGCTCACACCAGAACTCAGGCAGGCCATTACGCTGCTGCAGCTGAATTGCACAGAGCTCGGCGAGTATCTTGACCAGTTAGCACTTGAGAACCCTCTGATTGAGCGGAAAGACACGGACAGCTACCAACCAGTTTATCATAAAAAATCACACGATCGAATGACAGAGCCGTATCGAACGCATCAAAAAGAAAGCCTGCAAATGTTCTTAAAGAGACAGGCGATTGATTTAAATTTAAGTGACAAGAATCAAAGAATCTTTTACTTTATGATTGAGTCCATTGATTCCAATGGCTATCTAAATGAACCGATTGACGCAATGGCATCTGTCTTAGAGGTCCCAGCTGAAGAAGTAGAAGCCGTCCTTCATCAGCTGCAATCCCTAGAGCCTGCCGGTATTGGCGCAAGATCATTGCAGGAATGTATCCTCCTTCAACTGAGAAGAAAAAAGGAACGCTGGTATGAAGCCGAGCTGATCATCGAAGAGCATTTCTTTCTTTTTGCCAGAAAGGCTTGGAAGGAAATTGTGGCGAAAACAGGTGTTTCAATGAAAACACTCCAAGCGGTACAAGATGTAGTGTCTCAGCTTGAACCAAGACCAGGCCTTCATTTCTCATATGATGAAGAGCATCTGTATATAGAGCCTGATGTGACGATTACTGTGATGCAGGATCACATCACATTTGAGCTGAATCAGCGCGCTTTTCCAGACGTTGAAATGAATGAAGGCTACTTCGCCATGATTCAAGAACAAAAGCGGCATGAAGCATACACGTATTTAAAGGAAAAAGAGCAGCAGTACAATTGGCTTGTCCAAGCGCTGAAGCAAAGAAAGCAAACGATGACTCATGTCGTTCGTGAGATTATCTCACATCAGACAGATTTTTTCCTAACAGGGAAACATAAAATGAAACCGCTTACGATGAAGCGGATCGCAGATATACTGCAAGTGCATGAGTCAACAGTCAGCCGGACTGTAAAAGGGAAAATGGTGCAAACCCCTTATGGTCTCATGGAAATGAAACAATTTTTCCAAGCAAAATTAGAAGGGCATTCACTAGAAGAGGCGTCCAGCTACACTGTCAAAACGCACATTGCAGAACTCATCCAAACGGAAAATAAGAAAAAACCGTATTCAGATCAGCAAATCATGACGCTGCTTCAGCAAACCTTTGGCATCCGGGCGTCACGCAGAACCATTGCAAAATATCGCGAACAAATGAATCTTCCGTCCTCTACGCTGCGGAAGCGATACGATTAAAAAGAAGTACTTGCCAGAACATGGCACGTGCTTCTTTTTTTGTTGAAAGCAAGGCAGCCCGAAGATTTCTTGAAAATTAAAGAGGGGAGACGTGTGATCGGAAATTTTGGGGTAAAGTATAAGATAGGGCATGAGCCGATAGGGATAGACAACAGTGATGAGGTGAGACCAATTGAAATATAAACAAATCAAAACGAAAAAAATATATGAAGAAATTGCGGATGCATTAATTGAATCCATTCGTACAGGTGAGCTTCTTCCGGGGGAAAAATTAGATTCGGTTCAAGCGCTCTCAGAAAGCTTTCAAGTCAGCCGTTCTGCTGTAAGAGAGGCGCTGTCTGCTCTCAAAGCGATCGGATTAATAGAGATGAAGCAAGGGGAAGGTACATATGTGAAGCAGTTCGATCCTGAACAGCTCACATTTAGTCTGTCTCCTGCATTTTTGATGAAGCAGCATGATGTCACGCAGCTCCTTGAATTAAGGACCATTATTGAGACGGGTGCTGTCAAAAAGGCAGCGCTGCTCCGAACGGACGATGACCTTCATCAGCTGCGTGAGGCACTCGAACAAATGAAACTCGCAGAAGCACATAAAGAAACTGGTGAAGAGGCAGACCTCTCCTTCCATCTCGCCATAGCCACAGCCTCAAAGAATGATTTATTAAAAGCATTAATGAATCAGGTCTCCACCTTGCTGGTAGAAACGATGCGTGAGACGAGAAAAGCCGTCTTGTTTTCAAAAAAAGCCTCCATTCGGCAGCTTTACAAAGAACATGAACACATTTACAAAGCCGTCTTGGCAAGACAGCCAGAAGAAGCAGAAAGAGCGATGCTCACGCATTTAAAAAATGTAGAAAAACTGCTGAGTGACGTGATTCAAGAACCGGCAGAAGAGTCAGAACCACAGTAAGCTGTGCCGAATAAGGGCACAGCTCTATTATTAACGAGAAATATGCAGCTTTTTCATGCGATATTGCAGACTTTGCCTGCTCATGCCCAGTATCTTTGCAGTCTGTGAAATATTATCGTCCATTTTTTCTAAGTAATGGACGATGTATTGTTTTTCGAATCGTTCCATTTGGGTTTGAAAATCAGTCGTATGTTCTTGGCTTGTATAAATAAACGTGTCAGCTGCTGCGGTATGCTGCAAAGGATTCGTCTGTAATTGCGCTGCAGGGCGCCCTTCCCCATGCTTAAATCTAAAATGATATGGAAGGTGATGCAGGCTTAAGTAATCCTCATCCATCATCATATTCATCCCCGCTTCAATCACATGCTCCAGTTCTCGTACATTACCCGGCCAATCATACGCTTGAAAAAGGGCTAGTACCTCTTCGTCAGCCGCTTTCACCTTCATTTGAAACAGCTCATTATATTTTTGAATAAAATGACTGACAAACGTAGGAATGTCTTCTTTTCGCTCAGAAAGCGGCGGAATAAATAATGTGACAATACCCAGCCGATAAAATAAATCCTTGCGCATGCGTCCGCCTGCGATTGCATCTACAGGATCCTCATTCATATTGGCAATGACTCTTACATCAACAGCGATTTCTTTTGTGCTGCCAAGCCTTCTCACACGCTTCTCCTGTAAAACACGCAGCAGTTTTGCTTGAAGACCAGGATTTAATGAGTTGATCTCATCAAGCAGCAGTGTACCTCCCTGCGCCTGTTCAAATAAGCCGGGCTGATCAGCTGCGCCTGTAAAAGCCCCTTTTTGTGTACCAAAGAGCAGACTTTCAATGAGATTATCAGGCAGTGCCGCGCAATTCTGGGTAATAAATGGTCCAGATGACCGGCTGCTGCCGTTATGAATGCTTTGCGCAAATAGTTCTTTTCCTGTCCCTGTTTCTCCAACAATGAGCACATAGGAAGAGGTGCGTGTCGCTCGTTTTGCATGCTCAATCACCTCTAAAAACGCAGGACTTTCTCCAATAATGGAATCAAAGGTAAAGCGTGTGCTTCCTTTTTTCTTCATATTGTGGTGAATCAGCCGTTCCAGCTTGGTCACATCATTCGAAATTTCAACCGCTCCTTGGATGAGGCCGTCTCGAACGAGCGGGTATGTATGATTAATCGTTGTGATTTCTTTTCCGTTGTAATTATGATACGTCTGCTTTGCATGAACGGTTTGTTTCCCAGTACGCAGCGCTTGGACAAGCGTACTGTGCATGTCGTCTTGGAAGACGAAGAGGTCTAATACATTTTTATGGAGAACATCAGAGCGTTTCAAAGACTCAATCTCCATCATTTTTTTATTATAGACAACAGTATTGCCATTCTCGTCAATTGCATGAACCCCGACATCTATTAAATCGAGCATTTGTTTATACAGATCAATCTCATTTTCGAGCTTTGCAGTATACGAATCTTCTTTCATTGCGCCACCTCCAGACGTTACCTCTATTTTACATGAAAAATTTTGCGGTTTCCTCTAAAAAATTTGGCAGATGCAAAAATATTTTGCATAAAAAACCAGATCAATCACCGCCATAATGCAGGCAGAAAGTTGGCACGATCCTTGCATATCATATGTGTGTAGATGAACCCAATGAAAAAGAGGCTAGCTTATAGAAGGAGGAATAGACGATGACACAGACAAATGAATTGATTCAACAAACCGAACAATACGGTGCGGCAAACTATCATCCACTGCCAATTGTGATTTCAGAGGCTGAAGGAGTTTGGGTGACAGACCCTGAAGGCAATCGATATATGGATATGCTGAGTGCATATTCCGCAGTGAACCAAGGGCATCGCCATCCCCGCATTATTGAGGCGCTCAAAAAACAGGCAGACCGGGTAACACTGACCTCAAGAGCTTTTCACAATGATCAGCTTGGTCCTTGGTATGAGAAAATTTGTCAACTGACGAATAAAGAGATGGCACTCCCGATGAATACTGGAGCTGAGGCTGTAGAAACAGCTGTCAAAGCAGCAAGACGCTGGGGCTATGACGTCAAGGGAATCGAAGACAATCGCGCAGAAATCATTGCGTGCGTCGGTAACTTCCATGGCAGAACGATGACGGCTGTTTCCCTTTCTTCTGAAGCAGAATATCAAAGAGGTTTCGGTCCAATGCTTCCAGGCATTAAACTGATTCCTTATGGAGATATTGAAGCGTTACGTGAAGCCATCACACCACAAACAGCGGCTTTTCTGATCGAACCTATTCAAGGAGAAGCGGGAATTGTCATGCCGCCAGAAGGCTTCTTGAAGGAAGCGAAGGCGCTTTGTGAAAAGGAACATGTGCTGTTCATTGCGGATGAAATTCAGGTCGGATTAGCGCGAACAGGAAAGATGTTTGCATGTGACTGGGAAGACATTGAGCCAGATATGCTGATTCTTGGGAAAGCTTTAGGCGGCGGTGTATTCCCAATCTCGTGTGTGGTCGCAAACCGCGATATATTAGGTGTGTTTAACCCTGGATCTCACGGCTCTACCTTCGGTGGAAATCCTCTTGCGTGTGCGGTATCGCTGGCTGCACTGGATGTCTTAATCGACGAAAACCTTGCAGCGCGTTCTATGGAGCTTGGCGAATACTTAAAAGACAAACTCACGCGCATTCAAAGTCCTGTCATCAAGGAAGTGCGCGGCCGCGGATTATTTATCGGCATGGAGCTGACAGAGGCAGCGAGACCTTATTGTGAGAAGCTGAAACAAGCAGGGCTGTTATGTAAGGAAACCCATGAGACTGTCATCCGCTTTGCACCGCCTCTCACGATATCTAAAGAAGATTTAGACTGGGCGATTGGTCATATTGAAGCATTATTTCAAGCATAAATGTCAAAGGGGGAGAAACCTTCACTTTCTCCCTTTCCCTTTCAACGAACAGCGAATTTTGTCAAAGGATGATGAATAGAAGAGTGAAAGTGGGGAAAATGATTTGAAGCAAGAGCAGCATAATGAACTAGAACGTTCCATGAAAAGCAGGCATCTCTTTATGATTGCCTTAGGCGGCGTCATTGGTACTGGTCTTTTCCTTGGGTCAGGACTCATTATCCATCAGGCTGGACCCGGGGGAGCCATTCTATCCTTTATCATTGGCGGATTGTTAATGTATTTGGTGATGCTCTGTCTTGGAGAATTAGCAGTGGCGATGCCGACAGCGGGTTCCTTTCAGGAGTATGCAACCAAATATATAGGTCCGTCCACAGGCTTTATGATCGGCTGGCTTTATTGGTTTAGCTGGGCATGTACAATAGGACTGGAGTTTACGTCAGCAGGCATTTTGCTCCAAAGGTGGTTCCCAGATATCCCTGTTTGGCTTTGGTGTCTTGCGTTTAGCGTGATTTTATTTGCCGTGAATGCCATCTCAGCTCGCAGCTTCGCTGAAACCGAGTTTTGGTTTTCAGCCATTAAGGTCGCTGCCATCCTATTATTTATTATCATTGGAATTGGCGCAATTTTCGGAATGATTCATCTGAAAGATGGAGAACCAGCCCCTCTATTTCGTCATTTAACGGATCATGGCGGACTATTTCCTAACGGCGTTTTTGCTATTTTATTAACTATGGTCACGGTCAATTTCTCCTTTCAAGGAACAGAACTTGTAGGGATTGCCGCAGGAGAGAGTGAAAACCCTGAAAAAACATTGCCTCGTTCTATACGAAATATTATTTGGAGAACGATGGTCTTTTTCGTTTTATCCATTGCGGTTCTGGCCGCGCTTCTTCCGTGGCAGACAGCAGGCACTGTCGACAGCCCGTTTGTCGTCGTGCTGGACAAGGTCGGTATACCGTATGCTGCAGATATCATGAATTTTATCATCATCACAGCGGTCTTATCTGTAGCAAACTCTGGATTATATGCATCATCACGTATGCTTTGGGCACTGTCGAAAGACGGGAAAGGACCTGACTTTACGAAAAAGCTGTCCAAGCGTAAAATTCCGATCAATGCACTATTGGTCACAATGGGCGTATCTGCACTATCTCTGCTGACAAGTGTTGTGGCACCAAAAACGGTGTATGTGTGGCTCATTTCTATTTCTGGTATGGTTCTTGTTGTGGTGTGGATGTCTATTTGCTTGTCCCAGTATTTCTTTAGAAAACAATTCATAAAGGCGGGCGGAGATGTAAAGGATCTCGTCTTCCGAACACCGCTCTATCCATTTGTCCCATTAGCAGGCTTTATCGCATTTGGCATTGTCCTCATCAGCTTGTTTTTTATCGAGGATCAGCGGATCGGTCTTTATTGCGGAATTCCGTTCATGGCTGCCTGTTACATCATTTATTATCTCAAAATCAAACCGAAAGAAGAGGCAAAACAGTTTGGAACCATCACAAAAACATAAGCAAATCCTGAAAAAAATGTGCATGCTGATCTCACCAGCATGCACATTTTGCATCGTGAATACATTCTATATAAAAGAAAATAAATATTTTGAAAAGAAATATCATAGCAAGAACCTTGATGACAAGCAGGTTATCGGTGAAAATGTGTCTATTTTTTGTCTAAATGTGTTTGTAAGAGTTGAAAATGCAAGATTATCCTGTTAAAATAATTAAAGAAAGCAGGGATTGATTTTTTTTGGCTGTGGCGGGACGTTTTTTGTCACAGTGGGACGTTTTTGGTCCAACGTGAAAAGAAAGGGTCGTTAGCCATGAATCATTTATTGGAAGCTCAAAAAAAATTATTGCCAGATCTTCTCATTGTTATGCAAAAACGCTACGACATTTTGCAGTACATCAGATTAGCTGAACCAATTGGCCGCAGAAGCCTTGCGACGAGTCTTGGTCTCAGCGAGCGCATCTTACGTGCTGAAGTTCAGTTTTTAAAAGAACAAAATCTGCTGGATGTCAAAACGAGCGGCATGATGCTGACGAGTGAGGGTCACGCTTTGCTTGAAATGCTTGAAGGAATGATGAAGGACGTTTTAGGTTTAACCTTTTTGGAAAATACATTAAAGAGAAAGTTAGGCCTGGAAGAAGTCATGATCGTTTCTGGTGACAGTGACGAATCCCCGTGGGTGAAGCAAGAAATGGGAAGAGCTGCTGTCCAATGCATGAAAAAAAGGTTTACTGGAAATAATATCGTCGCCGTCACTGGCGGAACGACGATGGAAGCCGTTGCCGAAATGATGACCCCTGATGCCAAAAACCGCGATATGATGTTTGTCCCTGCGAGAGGCGGTCTTGGGGAGAATGTAAAAAATCAGGCAAACACCATTTGTGCCCACATGGCTGAAAAAGCTTCCGGTACTTACAAACTGCTGTTTGTTCCAGGGCAGCTGTCAGAAGGTGCTTACTCTTCCATTATTGAAGAGCCGTCCGTCAAAGAAGTGCTTCAAACGATTAAATCGTCCACGATGCTTATTCATGGTATTGGTGAAGCAAAAACAATGGCGATGAGACGAAATACACCAGCTGAAGATTTAAAAAAGATTGATGAGCATGACGCAGTGACAGAGGCCTTTGGCTATTACTTTAATCGTGATGGTGAGGTCGTACACAAAGTGCACTCCGTCGGTATGCAGCTAGATGATCTAGAAAGCATTCCACACATCATTGCTGTTGCAGGTGGATCATCAAAGGCGGGGGCGATTGAAGCTTATTTCAAAAAACCGCGCCGA
This sequence comes from Bacillus sp. FSL K6-1006, assembly GCF_038593175.1. Lineage (NCBI taxonomy): Bacteria > Bacillati > Bacillota > Bacilli > Caryophanales > Bacillaceae > Bacillus > Bacillus sp. FSL K6-1006. The sequence continues at coordinate 3,118,044 of NZ_CP151970.1, read as the reverse complement.
ACGGTTCTCGTCACAGACGAAGGAGCCGCAAAAGAGTTATTAAGGGAGTCAATTGATCCCTCAATATAAAACATTGTGACCTATAAAAGGAGGAAACATCATGGCAGTAAAAGTCGGTATTAACGGATTTGGACGTATTGGACGTAACGTATTTCGTGCAGCATTAAATAATCCTGAAGTTGAGGTAGTAGCGGTTAACGATCTAACAGATGCTAACATGCTTGCACACCTTTTACAATATGACTCTGTTCACGGAAAACTAGATGCAGAGGTTTCTGTAGACGGTACAAACTTAGTAGTGAACGGTAAAACAATCGAAGTATCAGCTGAGCGTGACCCTGCGAAATTAAGCTGGGGTAAACAAGGCGTAGAAATCGTTGTTGAATCTACTGGATTCTTCACAAAACGTGCAGACGCTGCGAAACACTTAGAAGCTGGCGCTAAAAAAGTCATCATCTCTGCTCCTGCTAACGAAGAAGATATCACAATCGTTATGGGTGTAAACGAAGACAAATACGATGCAGCTAGCCACGATGTCATCTCTAATGCATCTTGTACGACAAACTGCTTAGCTCCATTTGCAAAAGTACTTAACGATAAATTTGGTATCAAACGCGGTATGATGACAACTGTTCACTCATACACAAATGACCAGCAAATTCTTGATCTTCCGCACAAAGACTACCGTCGTGCTCGTGCAGCTGCGGAAAACATCATCCCAACTTCTACAGGTGCTGCGAAAGCTGTTTCACTTGTATTGCCTGAACTTAAAGGTAAATTAAACGGTGGCGCTATGCGTGTTCCAACACCTAACGTTTCTTTAGTTGACCTTGTGGCTGAATTAAACCAAGATGTAACAGCTGAAGACGTAAATGCAGCACTTAAAGAAGCAGCTGAAGGAGAACTTAAAGGAATCCTTGGCTACAGCGAAGAGCCATTAGTATCTGGTGACTACAATGGTAATGCAAACTCTTCAACAATCGATGCTCTTTCTACAATGGTAATGGAAGGCAGCATGGTGAAAGTGATTTCTTGGTACGATAACGAGAGCGGATATTCTCACCGCGTTGTTGACCTTGCAGCTTACATTGCAAAACAAGGTCTTTAATTTCTCACACTGAAGGAACTCACTTGGTTCTTTCCTAGAGACACGATATAATGAAGACGGACAAGGGAAGGGGAAGCATCCCTTTCCCTTTTTCTCTGTTTTTATCCGTTCTGCACGATTTCTCGTTTTGATGAGGGCAAAATGGGAAAAGGATAAAGAGAGTCTTGTCCAATGCGTAAGGAAACCAGAATAAAGGAGGATCTCCTGACGAGCATGAATAAGAAATCAGTAAAAGACATTGACGTAAAAGGTAAAGTTGTGTTCTGCCGCGTAGATTTTAACGTTCCGATGAAGGACGGAGAAGTGACGGATGATACTCGTATCCGCGCAGCATTACCAACAATTGAGTATTTAACAGGACAAGGCGCAAAGGTACTGCTAGCTAGTCATTTGGGTCGTCCGAAGGGTCAAGTTACTGAAGAACTGCGTCTGACACCTGTGGCAAAACGTCTGCAAGAGCTTCTTGGAAAAGAAGTGAAAAAAGCAGATGAAGCTTACGGCGACAACGTGAAAAAGCAAATCTCTGACTTAAAAGAAGGAGATGTGCTAGTGCTTGAAAACGTTCGTTTCTATCCTGGTGAAGAAAAGAACGATCCTGAATTATCAAAAGCATTTGCTGATTTAGCCGATGTGTATGTCAATGATGCGTTCGGTGCTGCACACCGTGCACATGCATCGACAGCTGGTATTGCAGCTTATCTTCCGGCTGTTTCAGGCTTCCTCATGCAAAAAGAGCTTGAGGTTTTAGGAAAAGCCATTTCAAACCCTGATCGCCCATTTACAGCGATTATCGGCGGCGCAAAAGTAAAGGATAAAATCGGTGTGATTGAAAGTCTTCTTGATAAAGTGGACAACCTCATCATCGGCGGCGGACTTGCTTACACATTTGTGAAAGCATTAGGCCACGAAGTAGGGAAATCTCTATTAGAAGAAGACAAAGTAGATTTAGCGAAATCCTTTATGGACCGTGCAAAGGAAAAAGGCGTGAACTTCCTGATTCCAACAGATGTTCTGGTAGCCGACGACTTTTCAAATGATGCGAATACAAGCATTGTGCCAATCTCTGAAATTCCAAGTGATCTAGAAGCACTTGATATTGGAACAGAGACAAGAGAAAAGTATGCTGACGTTATTAAAAACAGCAAACTTGTTGTCTGGAACGGACCAATGGGTGTATTTGAAATCGATGCATTCGCTAAAGGAACAAAAGCTATCGCAGAAGCACTGGCAGAAGCAAAAGATACATATTCTGTCATTGGCGGTGGAGATTCAGCAGCAGCTGTTGAGAAATTTGGTCTTGCCGATCAGATGAGCCATATTTCTACAGGCGGCGGCGCTTCACTTGAATTTATGGAAGGCAAAGAACTTCCTGGTGTTACTGCATTAAACGATAAATAAGACCAAAACTGCTATAAGGAAGTGTCAATCATGAGAAAACCAATTATAGCTGGGAACTGGAAAATGAACAAAACACTTGGCGAAGCAGTCAGCTTCGTTGAAGAAGTCAAGTCATCTATTCCATCTCCTGACAAAGTGGAATCCATTGTCTGTGCGCCAGCTCTTTTCCTTGAAAAGTTAAACAGCCTTTCAAACGGAACAGACCTTAAAATTGGTGCACAAAACATGCACTTTGAAGAAAATGGTGCATTCACTGGTGAAATCAGCCCTGCTGCTCTAAAAGATTTAGGCATCGGCTATTCAGTGATTGGGCATTCAGAGCGCCGTGAATTCTTTGCTGAAACAGATGAAACAGTGAACAAAAAAGCACATGCTGCATTCAAGCATGGCATCGTTCCAATCATTTGTGTAGGTGAAACGCTTGAAGAGCGTGAAGCTGGCAAAACAAATGAACTTGTCGCTGATCAAGTGAAGAAAGCACTAGCTGGTTTAACGAAGCAGCAAGTCGCTGAATCTGTGATTGCATATGAGCCAATCTGGGCGATCGGTACAGGAAAATCTTCTACAGCGAAAGATGCAAACGACGTTTGCGCACACATCCGCAAAACCGTTGCAAGCGAATTTGGTCAAGAAGCGGCAGACAGCCTTCGCATTCAATATGGCGGAAGCGTGAAGCCGGCAAATATTAAAGAATATATGGCAGAATCCGATATTGACGGTGCTTTGGTAGGCGGCGCAAGCTTAGAACCTCAGTCTTTCGTTCAATTATTGGAGGAAGGTCAATATGAGTAAGAAACCAGCTGCATTAATCATCTTAGACGGGTTCGGTTTAAGAGGCGAAACAGTCGGTAACGCTGTCGCACAAGCAAAAAAACCGAACTTTGACCGCTACTGGAACGAATTTCCGCATCAAACCTTAACGGCTTCAGGTGAGGCAGTAGGCCTCCCAGAAGGTCAAATGGGGAACTCTGAAGTTGGGCATTTGAACATCGGTGCAGGGCGTATTGTGTATCAAAGCTTAACAAGGGTGAATGTTGCCATCCGTGAAGGGGAATTTGAGAAAAACGAAACGTTCCTAGATGCAATGACGTATGCAAAAGAGAATGACAAGGCGCTTCATTTATTTGGACTCTTGTCAGACGGCGGTGTGCACAGTCACATCCAGCATCTTTTTGCCCTGCTGAAGCTGGCGAAAAAAGAAGGCTTAACAAAAGTATACATTCATGGCTTCTTGGACGGACGTGATGTTGGTCAGAAGACAGCCAAAGTGTACTTGAAACAGCTGGAAGATCAAATCAAAGAAATCGGTGTCGGTGAAGTCGCAACACTTTCTGGACGCTATTACTCAATGGACCGTGACAAACGCTGGGATCGTGTGGAGAAAGCGTACCGCGCGATGGCGTACGGTGAAGGCCCAAGTTATCAAAACATTTATGATGTCGTTGATGACTCCTATGAAAATGGAATCTACGATGAATTCGTTATTCCATCTGTCATTACGAGAGAAAATGGTGAGCCGGTTGCCAAAGTAAACGATGGCGACTCTGTGATTTTCTATAACTTCCGTCCAGACCGTGCCATCCAAATCTCGAACACTTTCACAAATGAAGATTTCCGTTCGTTTGACCGCGGAGAAGCTCATCCGAAGAATTTACACTTCGTCTGCTTCACACACTTCAGTGAAACGGTTGATGGTTATGTTGCCTTCAAACCAGTGAATTTGGATAACACAGTAGGAGAAGTGCTTTCTCAAAATGGATTGAAACAGCTGCGGATTGCTGAAACAGAGAAATATCCTCACGTGACGTTCTTTATGAGCGGTGGACGTGAAGAAGAATTTCCTGGTGAAGACCGCATCTTAATCAATTCACCAGATGTGGCAACCTATGACCTCAAGCCGGAAATGAGTGCTTATGAGGTAAAGGATGCACTTGTTGCAGACATCAATGCTGACAAGCATGATGCGATCATTCTGAACTTTGCTAACCCGGATATGGTTGGTCATTCAGGTATGCTTGAGCCAACAATCAAAGCTATTGAAGCAGTAGATGAGTGCTTAGGAGCTGTAGTCGACGCAATCCTGGCAAAAGGCGGACATGCCATCATCACGGCAGACCACGGTAACGCAGACGTGCTCATTACCGAAGAAGGAAAGCCGCATACTGCACATACAACGAATCCTGTACCAGTCATCGTGACGAAAAAAGGTGCGACGCTTAGAGAAGGCGGTATTTTAGCCGATCTATCTCCAACGCTTTTAGACTTACTTGGTCTTGAAAAACCAAAAGAGATGACAGGAACATCATTAATTCAGAAATAAAAAAATTGTTTCAAAAGGAGAGAAATTAAACATGCCATACATTGTTGACGTATATGCACGCGAAGTATTAGACTCTCGCGGTAACCCAACAGTTGAAGTAGAAGTTTACACAGAATCTGGCGGCTTTGGCCGTGCGCTTGTTCCAAGTGGTGCTTCTACTGGTGAATATGAAGCAGTAGAACTACGTGACGGAGACAAAGACCGTTACCTTGGAAAAGGTGTTCTGACAGCTGTAAACAACGTAAACGAAATCATTGCACCAGAGCTTTTAGGCTTTGATGTAACAGAACAAGTAGCGATTGACAAAATGTTAATCGAACTTGACGGAACAGAAAACAAAGGGAAATTAGGCGCAAACGCAATCCTTGGTGTATCTATCGCTGTAGCACGTGCGGCTGCTGATTTCTTACAAATTCCACTGTATCAATACCTTGGTGGATTCAACTCCAAAACGCTTCCAGTACCGATGATGAACATCGTCAACGGCGGAGAGCATGCGGATAACAACGTAGACATTCAAGAATTCATGATCATGCCTGTAGGTGCACCGAACTTCCGTGAAGCACTTCGCATGGGCGCTCAAATCTTCCATAGCCTGAAATCTGTATTAAGCGCAAAAGGCTTAAACACAGCTGTAGGTGACGAAGGTGGATTCGCTCCAAACCTTGGTTCTAACGAAGAAGCACTTCAAACAATCGTTGAAGCGATCGAAAAAGCTGGCTTCAAACCAGGTGAAGAAGTGAAACTTGCAATGGATGCTGCATCTTCTGAGTTCTACAACAAAGAAGACGGTAAATATCATTTATCAGGCGAAGGTGTTGTGAAAACATCTGCTGAAATGGTTGACTGGTATGAAGATATGGTATCGAAATACCCAATCATCTCTATCGAAGACGGCCTTGATGAAAACGACTGGGAAGGTCACAAACTATTAACTGAGCGCCTTGGCAGCAAGGTTCAGCTAGTAGGAGACGACTTGTTCGTTACAAATACGAAGAAGCTTTCTGAAGGAATCAAAAACGGCGTTGGTAACTCAATCCTGATCAAAGTAAACCAAATCGGTACATTAACTGAAACATTTGATGCAATCGAAATGGCAAAACGCGCAGGATACACAGCTGTTATCTCTCACCGTTCTGGTGAAACAGAAGACAGCACAATTGCAGACATCGCTGTGGCAACAAACGCTGGACAAATCAAAACAGGTGCTCCGTCTCGTACGGACCGTGTGGCGAAATACAACCAATTACTTCGCATCGAAGATCAATTGGCTGAAACAGCACAATATCACGGCATTGCAACATTCTATAACTTGAATAAATAATGTCAGCTATGCGCTGCGTTCCGTTCTTTCATGAGAGCGGGACGCAGCGTTTTTTTGTGTTGAGCGAAAATCCGGTGGCTAATTCATTTGGCTTATCCTATTTCTGTAAAAAATCCTCCTTCAGTTAGAGAAGAAGCCAAAATCCCCTCCATTTATAAGCACTAAATCATGAAAAATCGACTAAAAATATGATCTGAAATGAACTTATGCTTTCTGTAAGGAGGTGGTATCATTTTACATATATTAGGGGGTGATGAGATGCTGAATCCTTTTAGCCTTCGTTTTCCAGTAGGTGTGTATATGTATGTCCTTCACCTATTGGCGGCATATGATGAAAGGAAGCAACGAATTTTAACTTCTAAGAATGTACAGAAAAACGCATTTTGGATTTATGTCCTTGCCGCTATATTAGGCATTATTTCACTTGGAGCATTGATTTGGGCATGCAAGACCTTTGGACGGGGCTCGAAATTTTTAGGAGAGTTCAAATTATTAGGCATGTACGTTAAAATTCAGTGCGGTTTTTAACAGGGATGAGAACAGATGCAAGGTCATCTGTTCTATCTGAAACAAACGGAGGGATATGATGCTGACATTACAATTAAAAGAAAAAACATATAGCCGCACCTTCTCTCTCCGTAATATTCAAATGAATGTCGAGAAAGGGCAGATGCTGCTGCTTTTGGGGCATAATGGTGCGGGAAAGACGACGATGATCCAATCCATGTTTGGGCTGACACCATTTATAGGATGCGTCACTTTACACGGTAAACAGCTGAATCTTCAATCCTCAGAACATATCTCCTTGTTGAAAAAACATGTGTCCTATATTCCTGACGAGCATTCGTTGTTCGATTATTTATCACCGAGGGAATACTTTCAATTACTTCAGCTGCCAAATGAGCAAGATGTCACACGGGAAGAGACGTTCATTGATTTGTTTGAGCTGGGTTCATATATGGATCAGCCTATCGCTCAGCTGTCTCATGGCAATCAAAAGAAAACACAGATCATTTCCCAGCTCCTCAGGCCATGTGATTATTATGTGTTCGACGAGCCAACGAACGGACTTGATCCAGATATGATGATCATCTTAAAAAAGGTGCTCATGAAGCTGAGAAATCAAGGCGCTGGCATTCTCATTTCAACCCATCATTTGAGCTTTGGTGATACGCTTTATGACCATCTCATGATCTTAAGAAATGGGGACGTCAAACTGGATATGTCCCGCCAAGAAACGAATCTGACATTTCCTCATCAGGCACTTGAAGAGATTTATAAAGAAGTGAATCGAGATTACTATATGCAGGTGGAGAGGTTACTCAATGATCTGGACACGACACGTTCTTCATAAAATAGAATGGGGAATGCTGACAACGAAAGGAAAGCAGCTCGCAAAAAAGTACCCTATACAGCTTCTCGCAGCCGCGGCTTTTTTCTTGCTCATGTACGCGATATACGTCGTTATCAGCCTGCGTTTTTTCATGCAGGCAGTAGAAAGTGAGCCGGCTGCTCTATACCTCCAATTGATGAAAATGACGCTTTTACTTTTAGGTGCAGCTATTTTGTTATCCCGCAATAAATTAAAGCGACAGGAATATCAATTCTACTTTTTGAATAGTGCGATACAAAGTGTGCCATTTGTCCTTTGTGTGTATTTCTTTCCGATGCTCTTTTGTTTTCTCATGGTAGGACTGCTTTTTTTACCGATTGTCTTAGGCCTTTTGATCAGCGGTGTTACGCCATCTTTGTATTGGATAACGGCTGTATGCATGACTTGCTGTGTACTGGCGCTGCTTGCACTTGCTTCTTGGATGGTGATGCGGATTGCTGTGAGCCATTTCGTATCTAAAACAAAAGAGCATTTGCTGCTGCAAACGCTCGGCTTTGCGGTGCTGAATCTATTGGTGTTTCTCCTTTTGCAAAAAGCAATGGTGATGATCCGTGTATGGCCATCAGTCTATCTCATATTTCTGGTGATCCTTCTAAGCGCTGGCTGGCTATGGCTGAAGGGGTTAGCGGCTTCTTATGTCCATCGGATGTTTTTGCAGCTGAAAACAGAGGTGAAGTCGTTTTCTTACAAGAAAATCAGAACGCAATCTTCCTTTCTGACGCACATGCGGCAGGAATTGGTCTATTTCAGCCGGTCAGCTGTTTTTAAAGAACAGGGCATTTTGTTTTTATTTCTCGTTTGTTTGACGGCGGGGCTGCCATTTGTTTTTACACCGGTAGAAACCGGCTGGCTGTATGCCTTTATTGTGCAGTATGCATTAAAGGAAATATTGATCATGCTTCCGCTGATGATTGGCAGAGAATATCATATGAATCAAAGGGCTATTTTTATGTTAAATACATCAAAGAGTGCTTATTTATTGTCGAGAATTTTATTTTATTACGCTATTAATTTGTTGACATATTTTGTGTTTATTTGGCTTGCATCTATGGTGATAGGCATTGAAAGTGAAGGGCATGGCCTCGCAAGTTTGTCCATTTTGTTGATCACTGCCATGGCGGCCTGTACAGGGTTTATCGTGAAGATCAGTGAGTTTAATAAACTGTTTGTCATCGTGATGATGATTGCTGTATTCAGCTTCATCGATATGCTTTTATTGAGGTGGCTTTCATCAGATGTGTATCTTCTCGCCACCGCCTATCTGCTAGGTTCACTTGCATTCTTTATCTGTATATATGCTGTCATGTTAAAGAGGCCTGTTTTGCGATGATAGAGCTTGTGTGCAGTTTCCTAGCGGTTGTGGTGATACATGAACTCGGTCATATACTGATGGTCATGTTGTGTAACAAAATCGAAAAAAGGCCGCTCTTTGATTTTGTGGTCACGATTGATTGGAAGCATGTGGCGGTCGTCCATGAAACGTTTGGCCGGCCGAGCTTCAATATGATGGTGGCACTTGCAGGGCCGCTCTTTCCGGTGCTTTGTTCGATTGTGCTTATTATGATATGGAAGCATCCGGTCAGTCATCAGCTGCTGTTTTTTTCTTTACTAAATACGGTGATGCTGCATCCAGCTTGTCCAGACGGGAAAAATATCACAGCCAGTTTAAAAGAGATGAAGGAGAGAAAGAGATGATCAAAGTATTTCATTCGTTTTCCAGCGGTATAACACTTGCGATGCTGTATGTATTTGCTGTGTTTATGACCCCTGTTTTTTTACTGCTGCTAGAGGTCAATCATGTTGAATCAAGCCCAACATTGTTTGGCATGCCATTTTATATCATGAAAATTGAAGAGTATCAATTCAGCTCAGAGGCGACGCTCTTTGGATGTGTGGTCTGTTTTTTAGCTGGCGCCGTCCTTTATTTCTTCATTCAATATGTGAAGCATGTGGTAAAAAAGCGCAGAACATAAAAAAGCAGACGGAACAAAACATCAGTCTGCTTGCAAAGTGAGTGACAGCCGTACCATATCCATACACTGAATGCCATTTTCAAAAATCGGTTCATCATAATGCTTAAGAAAGAAATCGTGGTCAATAGATGTCATGCGGAAGCCGCATTTCTGATAAAGTGCGAGCTGCTGAATGCTCGAGTTGCCTGTGCCGATTTCAACCGTGTGAAAACCTGCGGCTTTCGCTTCATCAATGGCATGGCGGATCAGCTGCTTCCCAATTCCTTTTCCTTGCCATGATTCCTTCACGGCGACATTAATGATTTCGACTGTCTGCTGAGACAGAGATAAAAGCACATAGACGCCAATCACGTCCTGTTCATGATACGCGGCATAACAAGAGCCGGATTGCACATAAGTAAGAACCTTTTCCTTGGAAGGATCAGCTAAGAGTAAAAGATCCATAGGGACAGATTGATCATCTGACAATGGCCGAATGTGTATCATGTTTTTTCATCCTTTCTATTCTTTAATATACCCTTGTTTCACACCCCAATCATATTGATCCTGTACCCATTGTGAGGGCGGATTGTGGGTGACATTTGGGTCTTTTTTGACAGTTGGTTTCCTTGCAGCCTGTGCTCTCTGCTTATTCGCTTGAGCAGTGGCTTTCGCTGCTGTCAGCTCTTTTTGAAGCTGGTCAATTTTTGCCTCAAGCGCTTTTCGCTGCTTGACTTCTTTTTGATAGGCTTTCTTTTCGTTTTTGAGCTTTTTCGACATGGTCGACAGTTTCTTTTTTTGATCTTCGTTTTCATGTTTCATATCTGCTTGATCTGATTTCAACTGCGAAAGCTGCTCAGTGTTCGTTTTGCTTTCTTGCTGATGTTTTTCCTCTGCTGCTTTGATGGTCTGCTGCTGCCAAACCATCCAGCCGGCTGCGCCTAAAACCGCAACAGATAGAAGGACGATAGTGATTGTTTTCTTCATGTGTGATTCCCCTTTCAATAAAACCTCTATTAACATCGGTTAAATATATACAGGTTTTAACATCACAAGGGAATATTCACATCAGATTGGCAGACACTATGAAAAAAGGAGGGTGTCTGTTGATTTCCTTTATGATTCATGTCGTGGTCTCATTATTTGCTGTATCAAATCCCATTGGAAACGTGCCTCTTTTTATCACCTTAACAGAGGGATATACAGAGAAAGAACGCTCCCAGACAGCCAAAAAAGCCATTGTGGTCTCTTTCATCATTCTGATTGCCTTTCTATTGGCAGGCAGGCTTATTTTCAAATTGTTTGGGATCGATATTCATGCACTCCGCATCGCTGGAGGTATTTTTATTTTTGGTATCGCTTACAATTTACTGAATGCAAAGGAGTCACATGTCCAAAATCCACATTCTGAAGAAAAGGCAGAAAGCAAAGAGAAAGCGGATGTCTCCGTTACGCCGCTGGCGATCCCGATCATCGCTGGTCCTGGTACAATCGCTACAGTGATGAGCTTAACCCCGGGAAGTCAAGTGATGCTTCACATGTTTGCCATTGTAATTGGCATTGTCATCGTTCTGGCAATGACCTTTTATGCCTTTCATTATTCAAGTTTCATTATGCGGAAAATGGGGAAAACAGAGATGAATGTCGTGACGCGGTTAATGGGATTAATTCTTGCTGTAGTGGCAGTTGAGATGATCGGCGCAGGCTTAAAAGGGATGTTTCCAATGTTTATGCAATAAGTGTATATAAAAAAGCTGTTTTTTCTACAATGATGTAAAATAAAACAGCTTTTTTTAAGGTTTCGGCACATGCTTAAACACTTCTTCACTTTCAAAGAATTCAATTAAGCGGCTAATCCAATCATAGTAATCAAGACTTTCCTTAATTTCTGAAAGAAGCAGATTGATTTTATTCTCTGTCTCTTCTGGCAGGTCGTCCTGTTCAAGCAGCTCCAGCAATTCCTTGCACGTTTTCTTATGTGCCTTGCGGTTTTTGCTGACAACTCGGGACCAATTGGCTGCAAACAAGGAAATAAACGTTTGATATTGATCTTGCTCAACGTCATATAGATCTTTACGTATTCCTTTTTCATAAACCTTTTCCGCAATATTCAAATCAAGCATTTCTCGAACGACTTGACTCATTCTCGTTTTGCTCATGCCTGTCGCCTCTGATAGCTCCCCAAGCGTCATTGGTTTACGGTTCATGTGAATGATACCAAGCACTCTACCCACTGTAGAAGAAAGACCAAAGGCATTCATGTTCTCGGCAGCTTTTTCAATATAATGATCCTGTGCTTTTTGAATGGCGCCTAACGCTAGCTTGTCCACTCCCCGATTCATCCCTTCACGACTGACAATTTGTAACACAATATATCATATACCTGTTTGTTGATGAAAACAATAAATATTGAGTATTTGCTCGTAATTTGGAGGAAAAAGGAGAGATCTCTATCTATTGGGCCGTTAACTGAAAATTTTAAATAAATGTTATGCAATACAAACACATCATAAACTTTTTATTTTATAAAGTTTGCACTATAATAAATAAGGTGTAAATTTTCTGAAAATATTGATCCGACTAATTGGAGGTGTCTCATTTGCTGAAACTAGAGAATGTATCTAAGACGTATAAAGGCGGAAAAAAAGCTGTCAAAAATATTGATTTAGAAATAGCAAAAGGAGAATTTATTTGTTTTATTGGACCGAGTGGCTGTGGTAAGACAACAACCATGAAGATGATCAACCGACTCATCGAACCTTCCTCAGGAAAAATCTTCATCGAGGGAGAAAACATTATGAAAAAAGATCCAGTTCAATTAAGAAGAGAAATTGGCTATGTGATTCAGCAAATTGGACTGTTCCCCCATATGACCATCGCACAAAACATTTCACTTGTTCCGAAGCTGTTAAAATGGCCGGAAGAAAAACGAAAAGAACGGGCGCGTGAACTGCTGAAGCTTGTCGACATGGGACCGGAATATTTAGAGCGCTATCCTCATGAACTCAGCGGAGGACAGCAGCAGCGTATTGGTGTTCTTCGCGCACTAGCAGCGGAACCCCCTCTGATCCTCATGGATGAACCGTTTGGCGCACTTGATCCAATCACACGAGATTCATTGCAGGAAGAATTTAAGAAACTGCAAAAAACGTTAAATAAAACCATCGTATTCGTCACACATGACATGGACGAAGCTATTAAACTAGCTGATCGAATTGTGATTTTAAAAGATGGAGAGATTGTCCAAGTAGGTACGCCTGACGATATTCTGCGAAACCCAGCCAATGAATTCGTAGAAGAATTCATCGGCAAAGAACGTCTGCTTCAATCAAATCCGAATATGGAACGTGTAGAACAAATGATGAACACGTCACCAGTCACCGTTACAGTTGAAAAAACATTAACAGATGCCATCTACATCATGAGAGAAAAGCGGGTCGATTCCTTGCTTGTAGTAGATGAACATCATGTGCTAAAAGGCTATATCGATATTGAAACAATCGATGCGAACCGCAGAAAAGCAGCTTTTGTTGGTGATATTTTAAATACAGAGTTCTATACCGTACAAGAAGGCGCACTTCTAAGAGACACTGTCCGGAAAATCTTAATACGCGGCATTAAATATGTACCGGTTGTGGATGCAGAAGGGCACTTAAAAGGCATTGTGACACGTGCAAGTCTTGTAGATGTTGTGTACGACTCCATTTGGGGAGACGATACGCCAGCAGCTGTCACTGAAATGAAGTAAGGGAGGTGTACACATGGATCAAATCATCGACTTTCTAGAGAAAAATGGCGGGGAACTCCTCACAAAAATGTGGGAGCATTTATATATTTCCTTAATTGCAGTTGTGCTCGGTATTCTTGTTGCCGTTCCTTTAGGCGTGGTACTCACACGAATGAAGCGAGGCGCAGGTTTTATCATCGGTATCGTGAATATCTTTCAAACACTCCCTAGTTTAGCGATTCTTGCCTTTTTTATTCCTATTTTGGGGGTTGGGAAAATACCTGCAATCGTTGCTCTCTTTTTCTATTCGGTTTTACCTATTTTAAGAAATACGTATGCCGGGGTACAAGGTGTGAACAAAAACTTGCTTGAATCCGGTAAAGGAATCGGGATGACAACATGGGAACAAATTCGTCTTGTTGAACTCCCGCTTGCTGTACCGGTCATTATGGCAGGTGTTAGAACGTCAACGATTTATTTGATTGGCTGGACAACACTTGCAGCCTTTATTGGTGGAGGCGGTCTAGGTGACTACATTTTGATTGGACTTCAGCTGTATCAGCCGGAATTCATTATTGCGGGTGCGATCCCAGTCACAATTTTAGCAGTCATCATCGACCTATCATTAATGAAGCTGGAGAAAAAAGTAACACCTGAAGGCTTAAAAGGATTGAAGGAAGTTTCATAAGGAGTTGGCTTATGTGAAGAATCGAAAAACAAAATGGATCAGTGCACTGCTTGCCGGATGCTTGCTATTGATAAGCGGCTGTTCACTTCCTGGACTAGCCGGCTCCTCAGGGGGCACACTGCGAATTGGAGCACAAAACTTTACCGAATCAGAAATTATGGCCTATATGGTTGGCGATATGATTGAACATTACACAGATAAAAAGACGACCATTGTGAAAAACCTAGGCTCCAACACTGTGCAGCAGAAAGCAATGGAAAACGGAGATGTCGACATTTCTGCCACAAGATATTCAGGCACAGATTTAACAAGCACGCTTGGAATGGATGCGGAAAAAGACCCGGAGCGGGCGATGGAGATCGTCCAAAAAGAATTTAAAAAACGCTATGATTACAAATGGTTTGATTCTTATGGATTTGATAATACGTATGCCTTTGCCGTAACGCAGAAGATGGCGAAGGAAAATAATTTAGAAACGGTCTCTGATTTGAAAAAGAATGCGACCAATTACCGATTTGGGGTCGATAACATATGGCTCAAAAAGAAAGGCGACGGCTATGACGGATTTGTGAAAACATACGGAATCAAATTTGGCAGCACATATCCGATGCAGATTGGTTTAGTCTATGATGCATTAAAAAATGAAAAAATGGATATTGTACTTGCCTATTCAACAGATGGACGAATCAAAGCCTATAATCTCAAAATCTTAAAAGATGATAAACGGTTCTTCCCGCCATATGATGCATCGCCAGTAGTCCCGGAGAAAGTCTTAAAAGAAAATCCAGGGCTTGATAAGGTGATCAACAGGCTGATCGGAAAAATCGATACAGAACAAATGCAAGAGCTGAACTATCAAGTCGACGGAGAGCTTCAAGAACCAGCAACCGTTGCGAAGAATTTCCTGAAAAAACACAATTACTTTGAGTAAGATGGGGAGGTGTCACGGCTGATGGACACACTGCAGCAATTATGGACGTATTATCAGCAGAACGGGTCATATGTGTTAGAAGAATTTTATCGGCATTTTCTCATGTCGGCGTATGGGGTGTTGTTTGCGGCGATTGTCGGGATTCCAGTAGGCATCTTTGTCGCGCATTACCGCAAGCTGAGCAATTGGGTCTTTGCCATTACCAACGTCATCCAAACGATACCGGCATTAGCGATGCTTTCCGTGTTGATGCTTGTATTAGGACTTGGCGCAAATACAGTCATCCTATCACTCTTTCTGTATTCGCTTCTGCCGATCATCAGAAACACGTATACAGGCATTGTCAGCATTGAACATGCCTATTTAGAATCAGGTAAAGCGATGGGCATGACGAAATGGCAAGTGCTGAGAATGGTTGAACTACCGCTTGCTTTATCAGTCATTATGGCTGGTTTAAGAACCGCACTGGTCATTGCCATCGGAATTACAGCGATTGGAACATTTGTGGGCGCGGGAGGTCTTGGTGATATCATCATCAGAGGGTCAAACGCAACAAACGGAACAGCCATCATTTTAGCAGGTGCGATTCCAACTGCACTTATGGCTATTATCGCTGACCTTGTCATGGGCTGGCTCGAACGCTATTTAAGCCCGACAAACAAGAAAAAAGAAAGAAAAGCGTTAGCTGAAAAAAACATCACATCTGCTTAAGCTGTTGAAAAGACAAAACCTCCCTTACATCTGTAAGGGAGGTTGTTTTATGAAGATCAGGTGGTTCGAATGCTGGTTTATGATTCAAGCGTGATCCATTCAGAGGACCACTTCGCAATTTCCTCAAAAACGGGTGCAAGTGAACGCCCCATATCTGTTAAAGAATACTCAATGCGCACGGGTGTTTCAGCAAAAACCTCCCGTTTTACAATACCTGCTGCTTCCAGCTCTTTTAATCTCTCAGATAATACTCTTCCGCTTAAATTTGTCAGAGCCGCCTCAATTTCACTAAAGCGCTGCTGACCTGAGAGAAGCTGAAAAACAATCAGTGCCACCCAGCGTTTACTCAATAACTCAACTGCTTTTTCAAACCGCGGGCACATGTCAGATTGATTCATCTTTCTTCACTCCAATCTGAACCCATTATACCGTAAATCTGTTATAAATCGGCGCAAAAAGCTTAAACATTTATGAGGACGAACGGCTGTTTAACATAAATAACAAATAGCGGTTGAGGTCCTCTATTTCTTTTTTCGAAAGGGTTGACCATATGTCACCATCAAATATTTCGAGATCACCAAGTTCATATTGCGCTGCGGCTTCCTTTATTTTGGATAAAGCAAGATCATCTTCCCTAAGCTGTTGGACAGAAGCGGCTTCCTCAATATAGCCCGCAGCCTGCATCATGTCTTCATAAGGTACCTTTAACGCACCAGCTAGCTTTTTAATCGTAGGAGGTTTCGGAATGCCGCGTTTCCCGTTTTCAATACGAGATATACCGGCAGCGCTGACCTCAGAATACATCGCTAATTGGTTCACCGACAGCTTCTTTTCCTCTCGTAATGCTCTTAAATATGCACCAAAGTTCATTAACGCAAAACCTCACATGGTTATAGATTAGATATGTCTATTTTACTTGATTTGTTGACTATTGGCAATAAGTACACCATGAAAATATTGACATTAGTTAATGGTGGATGTACATTAGGTTTATGCCCCGCTATTTGTTCACCTTTTTTGGTTGATGAGCGTGAGAAAGTATTCATTCAGCTGGCTGATGTCTTGTGCGGAGAGCCTTTCCCATTTGTCCCCGTCAAAAATGGGGAGATGTTCTACATCCTTTTGAAGCGCCGTTTGATAGATTTTTAACATGGACTCATATTTCGGTTTCATTTCATGAACTTGTTCCTGTTCAATATGACCGGCAAGCAGCATTAAATCCTCATAAGGCACCTTCAAGGCGTGTGCTAATTTTTTTATGGTTAAAGGCTTTGGCACACCGCGCTTTCCATTTTCAATACGAGAAATACCAGCAGCGCTTACACCTGAATACATGGCAAGCTGATTGACCGACATTTTTCTATTTTCTCTTAAAATGCGTAATTGTTCACCAAAGTGATTCATGACATCGAACCTCACATTTCAGTATATGACTTATTTTAGTATGATCATTGACCAAAGGAAATAGCAGAGGGGTAAAAGTGTTGACATAAGTTAATGAATCTGCTTGATGTGAGAGTCTTACATGTTGTACATAATGATTCCATAGGAGGTTGTAATGATGGTCGAAAAGATTCAGATCAGGCGGGCTTTTGTCATGCAGTATATGATCGAGAACGATATGTCGTTAAATCAGCTCGCTGATGAAATTGGCATCTCTCCTGCCACACTTAGCAGGGTATTAAATGGTCACCGAAAACCGGGACAGCTTGTCATTGGCAAAATGATTCATTACTTTGATAAAAAATTTGAAGATCTATTTTACTATGAAAATGTTGACAAAAGTCAATGAGTGATATCATCATATCATCATCAAGGAGGAAATGTCATTGAAAAGGACTGGGATGGTCAGACATATTGATTCTCTCGGCAGAATTGTTCTGCCCTCAGAAATGCGCAAGGTACTCAATATTAAAGAAGAGCAGCTGTTAGAAATTTTCATTGAAGATCAAACCATTATGCTGAAAAAATATGATGCAGATAAGAGCTGCCTGCTGACGGGACAAGTGACGAAGTACAACAAAAGCTATGGAAATGGGAACGTGATGCTGAGTCCTGAAGGAGCTGAACGTTTGTTAGTAGAATTAAAACAGCTATTGAAGGAAGAAGCAACTCATTAAAAATGTGTTTTTAACCGAAAAATTGCATATAAAAATGCTGCAGCCAGCACTTTGGAACGAAATTGTATCAAAATAACGAATCAAGTCGACAATATATAGGAAATCTTTATTTTGATGTTTCGTGACATGCACCTTGTTTTCATGTAAAATAAAGTTATGTGTACCAGTATGTCTGGAGGTGTTTTCATGCACGCATTTGTTATCACATTACTCGTAATTGTCAGTATCGCACTTATCATCGTTGTATTACTACAATCAAGTAAAAGTGCTGGACTGTCAGGCGCTATTTCAGGTGGAGCCGAGCAGCTTTTCGGTAAGCAAAAAGCGAGAGGCCTTGACTTGATTCTTCACCGTTTAACGGTTATTTTGTCAGTGCTTTTCTTCATCTTAACACTTGCATTGGCATATTTAGGCGTGTAAAGCGCGAGTAACAGAAGGTCTGATCTTTTTTCAGACCTTTTTTTATTATCAGCACTCTTTTGTGTTTGTTTCATACATACAAGTGGAAAATATAAACCATACCAGAAGGAAAGGAAGTCACATCATGAAAGTTGTTACACCAAAACCATTTACGTTTAAAGGTGGAGAAAAGGCGGTGCTTCTTCTTCACGGTTTTACTGGGAATACAGCCGATGTTCGAATGCTTGGCCGTTATTTGAACGATAGAGGATATACATGCCATGCACCTCAATATAAAGGACACGGTGTGCCGCCAGAAGAGCTTGTCCATACAGGCCCGGCTGACTGGTGGAAAGACGTTGAAGAAGGCTATCAATTCTTAAAAGATGAGGGTTATGAGGAGATTGCAGTTTGCGGACTATCCCTCGGAGGAGTTTTTTCATTGAAATTAGGTTACACTGTACCTGTAAAGGGAATTGTACCTATGTGTGCACCTATGTACATAAAAAGTGAAGAAGTCATGTACCAGGGTGTACTAGATTATGCCCGTAACTATAAGAAATTTGAGGGTAAGTCAGAGGACCAAATTGAACAAGAAATGGAATCGTTCAAGAAAACACCAATGGATACACTGAGGAGCCTGCAAGAACTGATTGCAGATGTTAGAAACAATGTCGACATGATCTATTCACCTACTTTTGTTGTGCAGGCACGTCACGATCATATGATTAATACAGACAGTGCGAATATCATTTATAACGAAGTAGAGACAGATGATAAGCATTTGAAATGGTATGAAGAATCAGGCCATGTCATCACGCTTGATAAAGAGCGGGAGAAGGTTCATCAGGATGTCTATGCATTCTTAGAATCACTTGATTGGTCAATTTAAATATATAGGGGGTTAGAGTGTGCAAAAAGAAGAATTTATGGATGAATTACTCGCTTTTATGAAAGAAGAAGCGTATAAACCGTTAACCGTTCAAGAGCTGGAAGTCATGATGGAGATTACCAATCCTGATGATTATAAAGAGCTCGTCAAAGCACTTGTGACGCTGGAGGATCAAGGACTCATCGTTCGCACGCGCAGCGACCGTTACGGAGTACCCGAAAAAATGAATTTGGTAAAAGGAAAGCTGTCTGCTCATGCAAAAGGATTTGCATTTGTAACGCCTGAAGAGTTTGGACAGGATGATATTTTCATTCCGCCAAATGAGTTAGGCACAGCGATGAATGGAGATACCGTCATGGTTCGTGTCAGCCACAAATCAAATGGCACGAAAAAGGAAGGAACTGTTATCCGCATTCTCGA
The DNA here is from genome assembly GCF_038593175.1 of Bacillus sp. FSL K6-1006. Classification (NCBI taxonomy): domain Bacteria; kingdom Bacillati; phylum Bacillota; class Bacilli; order Caryophanales; family Bacillaceae; genus Bacillus; species Bacillus sp. FSL K6-1006. The sequence continues at coordinate 3,098,661 of NZ_CP151970.1, read as the reverse complement.
GCGTAATACTCAGACGGTTGTCGGTACCTACACAGAAACGAAAAGCTTTGGCTTTGTCATTCCTGATGATAAAAAAATCACAAACGATATCTTCATTCCGAAATCCGCTAAAAACGGTGCGGTCGAAGGTCATAAAGTCGTTGTGACGCTGACAAGCTACCCTGAAGGAAGAATGAGTGCAGAAGGTGAAGTGACTGAAATCCTCGGTCATAAAAATGACCCTGGCATTGATATTTTGTCGATCATTCATAAACACGGTCTGCCAGGTGAGTTCCCAGAAGAAGCACTTCAGCAGGCAGCAGACACACCTGAAACGATTGATGAAAAAGACCTTGAAGGCAGACGCGACTTGCGCAATGAAACGATTGTGACGATTGACGGTGCAGATGCGAAGGACTTAGATGATGCTGTAACTGTGCAAAAGCTGGATGATGGCAAATATAAGCTTGGCGTGCACATTGCAGACGTTTCTCATTATGTCACAGAGAATTCGCCGATTGATCAGGAAGCTTATGAACGTGGAACGAGTGTGTATCTCGTCGACCGCGTCATCCCAATGATTCCGCATCGTTTGTCAAACGGTATTTGTTCATTAAATCCAAAGGTCGATCGTCTCACACTGTCTTGTGAAATGGTCATTGATCGAAACGGAAAAGTCGTCAAACACGAGATTTTCCAAAGTGTGATCAAAACGACGGAGAGAATGACCTATTCTGATGTGAATAAGATTTTAGTCGACCAAGACGAAGAGCTTTTAAACAAATATGAGCCGCTAGTGCCGATGTTTCAAGAGATGGAGAAGCTTGCAGAGATTCTTCGTGACAAACGAATGGAGCGCGGAGCTGTAGACTTTGATTTCAAGGAAGCAAAAGTACTTGTAGATGATGAAGGCGCAGCGAAAGACGTTGTCATTCGTGAGCGTTCCGTTGCAGAGAAATTAATTGAAGAATTCATGCTTGTTGCAAACGAAACGGTTGCAGAGCATTTCCACTGGATGAATGTTCCGTTCATTTACCGAATTCACGAAGAACCAAACCCTGAGAAGCTTCAGCGCTTTTTAGAGTTCGTAACGACGTTTGGTTACATTGTGAAAGGGACGTCAACGAACATTCACCCGCGCGCACTTCAAAGTGTCCTCGATGCTGTCAGGGATCAACCAGAAGAAGTTGTCATTCAAACTGTGATGCTTCGCTCTATGAAACAGGCGAAGTATGATCCAGAAAGCATTGGCCATTTTGGGTTATCAACGGAATTCTATACACACTTCACATCACCGATCCGCCGTTATCCGGATTTAATCGTGCATAGACTGATTAGAACCTATTTGATTAAGAAAAAGACAGATGAAGCGACTCTAGAAAAGTGGGGCCAGCTGCTTCCTGAAATCGCAGATCATGCGTCCACGATGGAGCGCCGCTCAGTCGATGCAGAGCGTGAAACAGATGATCTGAAAAAGGCAGAGTTTATGCTAGATAAAATCGGTGAAGAGTTTGATGGCATGATTAGTTCTGTGACGAACTTTGGACTATTCGTTGAACTGCCGAATACGATAGAAGGTCTTGTCCATGTCAGCTACATGACAGACGACTATTATCGCTTTGATGAACAGCACTTTGCCATGATCGGTGAACGTACAGGGAATGTCTACCGTATCGGTGACGAAATCACTGTCAAAGTTGTTAATGTTAATAAAGATGAGCACTCAATTGATTTTGAAATCGTCGGGATGAAAGGCACTCGCCGTAAATCTCCAAAAGATTTCAAGTTCAAAAAACGGACAGATCCACCAGCGAAAAAAGGGCGTGGAGGTCAAAAAGCCTCTGGGGAAAAAGGCAAAGAGGATAAAAGCGGAAGTGACTGGTTCACAAACCGTAAAAAGAAGAAAAAGAAAAAACGCGTATTTGAAAACGCACCGAAACAAAAACGCAAAAAGAAAAAGTAACGTGCCAAAAAGCAAATAGGGCATCCCGCTCTATTTGCTTTTTGACCACATGGCGTCAGCATTGTCGAAAGCTGGATTGTTTGATAAAATAATCCGTACGATTTGGACCGTGTTTGTGTCAAAAGGAGGGTGTACGCCAATGCCAAAGGGAGAGGGAAAAGTTGTTTCCCAAAACAAAAAAGCAAATCATGATTACTTTATAGAAGAAACATACGAAGCCGGCCTAGTATTACAAGGAACTGAAATCAAATCGATTCGTGCTGGAAAAGTGAATTTAAAAGATTCCTTTGCCAAAATCGAGCGAGGAGAAGTGTTTCTTCATAATATGCACGTGAGCCCATACGAACAGGGGAACCGTTATAACCATGATCCGCTGAGAACGAGAAAGCTGCTGCTTCATCGCAAGCAAATCAGCAAATTGATTGGTGCGACAAAGGAAGAAGGCTACTCACTTGTGCCTCTGAAACTTTATTTGAAAAATGGCTTTGCCAAAGTGCTGATCGGAATCGGAAAAGGGAAGAAGAAATACGATAAACGTGAAGATCTGAAGAAAAAAGATGCAAAACGTGAAATTGAACGTGCCTTCCGCGATCGTCAAAAGCAATTCTAGCCTAATGCAGATGGCTTGCTGAGAGCGGAAGCATTATGCTACAATATGTTATGCAGTAAACAATCATCGCTGTTTTGACAGAAACCACCAGTTGTTTCGAGCGATGAGATTGTTATAATAGTTATATACGGAAGCAGTGAAGCTGAACTTCCATCCCGTATATCCCTTTTACAAGGGGACGTTACGGATTCGACAGGGATGGTTCGAGCTTAGGCTGCGAGCCGAGAGGCGATCTCGTTAACACGCACTTAAATGTAACTGGCAAAACTAAAAGTTTTAACCAAAACTTAGCACTAGCTGCCTAATAAGCGCAGCGAGCTCTTCCTGACATCGCCTATGTGTCTGTGAGGAGCCCAATGAAGTAGGCTACGCTTACGTTTCCGTCTGAGGACGTAAGAAGAGATCCATCAGACTAGCTCTCCAAGCGCCCGTCAGCAGGCATGAGGATGAGTGAACACGTAAATATGTTGACTACGCTCGTAGACGCTTAAGTAATCGATGTCTCTGGACGTGGGTTCGACTCCCACCGTCTCCATCAAAACTTTTAGAATGCAGTCGTATCAAGGGTTTGAAAGCCCTTGGTGCGTGTCTGGCAACATTTTGGCATCATTTTAGAAAATTTCTTCTTCCATGAAAGCTACAACTTCCTTTTGTTTGGAAGTGTATAGGTGGCTATAAGTGTTTAGTGTTTCTGCAACACCTGAGTGCCTTGTATTTTTTATTTATTAAATATTACACATGGTTTACGATAAGTCCAATTGATCAGCGAAACACAGATTGATAAGACTGTGACGGTTAACGGATCGAAAATGTTTAAACTTAAATCAGGATTATTCATCACTGCTTCATCAAAATATGTTCAGGTAAAACAAAAGTAAAATGAGAACTCCTCCATATTTTTGGAGGGGCTTTTTTGTGTTAATTCAGTTACTTCATGTCCACCTATTTATCATCCGTATTTTTAGAATATAAAAAAACACGTAGAGACATCTATCTTGTTTAATGCTTCTTATTACTTATTTTTACATAAATGTTGGAAGGTGAAAGGAAATTTGAGATAATAAATTGAAATTACCTTAGATATACATGAAAAGTAGATGTGTAGAATGTTTGATTTTTCTCTGATTTGGGAGGTGAACTATAATGAATGGTATAGATATATTAGAAAACGTATCAAGAATTGGTCAATTAATTCTTTTGTTCTCTGGTTATGCTCTTCACCGGCGATTGTCGAAATTAAAAAAGGAACGTCCTCTTACAAAGTACGAGAGTTTCCTGAAAGTTTTTGTAATGCTTGGTATATATGCTTGGGCGCTATCATTTTTCCTTCTATTTATGTGGGGTTAGTGTCACAATATGTCGATATTTGTAAGAAGACTTTAACTCTCACTTAAAACCCTTTATTTTCTATATTTGTATGATAAAGTTATTTTGAAAACTTAAAGGGGGTTTTAAAATGAAGAGATTATTATTTTTAATGTTAGCATTAGTCTTGGCTGTAACTGCATTTGCGCCAGCTGCTGCTGCAAAGACACAAAGCACAAAGGGATTAGAAGGTTTGACAGAAGAGCAAATTGAGAAGTCATTAAAAGAAATTGAATATATCTTCACAAAGATTATTGTTTCTGAAAAAAAAGGTTTCGTCATTAATGAGAAAGAGCTTGCGAAGTCACCTTATTCGGCTGAAGTGAAAGATGGAATGATCGTTTTTGCAAAATTAATGAATCAAGAAGTGACCACGAAAAGTAACACGGTAACTCGCTGTGTCGAGGATGCAATTGGTGTCGCTAAGGGCACATTAAAGCACCTACAAAAATCAATTGAAAAAGGAGATTGGATAGCTGTATTAGGTGCTCTTGCAGTTATGAATATTGCAATTAAGCCGCCCGTATTATTCGCGTTCATGCTGTTTTGTGGTGCACCAGTAGCCAAAATTGCTCCTGCTCAATATGAATAAAATTATTATGTGAAATTGGCCGTCAACCTGGGCGGCTTTTTTACATTACTTAAGCCACCATTCCTTCTTCTCTTTATCCCATTCTAAATTCATTTCTTGACACAAGATTTTTAACACCTTTAGGATCGTCGGCTCATCCTTACCAGTTTTCCGTTTTAGTTCATCCATCTAACTGCCTCAAACTATAGATGATTCGGTAAGCTTCCTTTCAAGATCAGTCACGCCGAACCGCTTTTAAAAGATATCTTAAAGGTTACAAAGCAAATTAAAGTTGTAGATAAAGATTTAAATTTTATAAATTCTAGAATGAAGAAAGAATTAGAAGAAATGGACCATGCAAAAACAGAAGTTAGTAAAATTGAAGATGAGAAAGCTAAAGATATACCAAAGGACAAATCAAAACCTTGATTTAGAAAAATAATGCTGAAACTTTTAAGGGGAATACACCGAACTTGGTTCACAGCAGAAAAAGAGATGCCGCATCTGGCATCTCTTTTCTTATGTACGGTTTCTCAAAGAAGACTGCACCAACCGAACAAACAAAGGAAAAACGACAACCACCGCAAGCATCATCAAAAATCCATCCGGCACAAGTTCCACAAACGTTGTCTGAATCACATAAACCGCAATCAGCAGTAAATAACTGATCAAAAATAACAATCCAGAACTTCTCTTTTCAAACGGTTTTTCTAAAAGAATCAACATAAACAGCCCCGTCATAATCATCCAAAAAGTCATATTCCTTTCGAGTCTCCTCTCCATTGATCTCCACATTGTACAGATATTTCTACAGACGCAACATACTTCTCCCTCAAATTAAGCAAAAAGTAGTGAAAATATAAGGGATCACAAACAGATAACGCCTGAAATTTTACAAAAAACCTCCAACCAATTCAAAATCACATCTTCCCATTTTTGACGTCCTCATATATAGTAAGATTAGACTAGTTCTAAATAACTGAAATTGGGGCGTTTACATGGATTCGATTGTTTTACATTTTATTGTGATCATGAGTGTTTCTGGCATTCTGTCCGTGATATTATCAATCATTGCTCATGCGAACCGCCACCGGTATATTGGCTGTCAATTGTTTATGTACATGTCTGGAGCAACTGCGATTTATATCTTTGGGCATACGTTTGAATTATTGGCTCGTACCCCTGAAGAAATCATGTTCTGGGTTTGTTTTCAATACATAGGTCTTCCGTTTATCGCACCGCTCAGTCTGCTGATTGTGCTGCAATTTACGGGGTTCCATCAATATTTCACAAAGCGCCGCGTGCTTCTCATCTTATTGATTCCAACTCTCACAACCATTATGGTGTTCACCAACTCTTTACATTCACTCTTTTATCGAAGCATCACGATGAATCCAGTAGATGGGTTTTTATTGGCTGATTTTACGATTGGCTATTGGTATATCATTCATGGCGTTTATACGTTTGGCTGTTCGATGCTTGCTATTTTTATGCTGCTTTGGTTTTTACGTGTCACAAAAAAAGAATATTTAAAGCAGATTCTGATACTGTTAGTGGGAATGTCCTTACCAATTTTGACTTCTTTTATTTATTTACTAGGCGTTACACCCCTGCATATTGATCCGGTTCCTGTGGTGATGTTTATTACCAACGCACTCTATTTATGGGCAATTATGTCGTTCCAGCTGTTTAAGCTGTCTCCCATCGCAATGGAGCGTGTGTTTGAGCATATGTCTGAAGGGGTTTTGATTTTAGATCGATATCGGACACTCATTGATTACAATCCCGCTGCTGCATCGATCATTCCAGCACTTGCGAATAAAAAGGGAATTGGCTATAAGATCGACGATATTTTCTCAGCAATCATCAAAGATTCAGCGTTCATTCAATGGCTGCGCTCTCCGCAGGATCATTCGCAATATGATTTAATGTGGAAAAAAGAAAAAGACCAGTCCTATTATTATCATCTGACCGCTTCGTCTCTATTTAATAGAAGAGGAGAGATTGAGGGAAGGCAAATAGTGATCAGTGATGTTACAGAGCAGCGTTTGCTGCAGGAAGAGCTGGAGCGTCGTGCGTATATCGATGGTTTGACGAATATTTTCAATCGATCTTCTTTCATCGAACGAACGCAGTTGATCCTTGAAGAAGATGCGCAGGATACCGCTGTTATGCTGTTTGATATTGATTTCTTTAAACAAATCAATGACACACACGGACATCATATCGGGGATGAAGCGCTGCGTCATGTTGTCTCTATTTGTCAGGAGCATTTACAAATGGATGATTTATTTGGACGATATGGGGGAGAAGAGTTTGCCATTTGTCTGCCTCATCAGTCATTTAAAGAGGCATGTCATATCGCGGAACAAATAAGACATTCGTTTGAAGCAAGTTTCTTTACGAATGATAAGGAAAAAGTGCGAGTGACAGCGAGCTTTGGAATTGCTCACACAGCCAATGATCCTTGTGTATTAGAGACACTTCTATTTGAAGCGGATCAGGCCTTGTATATGTCAAAACGCCAAGGACGGAACCGGATTTATGCATCCACTGGTAAGGGCCATGTGCTGTATCAAGAGCAGGATCTTCCTCATTGACTGTTGTCCTGACATTCGATATGATAAACATAACATTTGAACGGTTTCCTAAAGGGGAGTAGCTTTTACGGTTTTGGTCGTCACTACAGAAACATTCGTTGTTTCTCGGCCATTCCGGCATGAACAATGTTAGCCAGACCTTTGCCTATCACACATGAGGCAAAGGTCTGGCTATTTTTAAGGTCTTTTTGCATCTGTGTGATAGGGAAGCGGAACAAATGATGCTTTTAATCCTACAGATGAAAGGATGATCGATCTTGAAAAAATACGTGATGGCTTGTCTATTTTCAGGCACGCTTGTATTAAGCGGTTGCTCCGGCTTGCTTGATCAGGTCAACGATACAACGACATATGTCACTGAGGCAAATGACTATGTGACGGACATTCAGCAATTTACAGAGGAATTTCCAAAGCTCGCTGAAGAAGCTGTGCAAAACGCCGCCAAAAAGGCGGAATTAACGCAGCAGCTTGAATCGTTGAAGGCAGACATTCAAGATTTTAATGAAGTCACAGCGCCAAAAATGGCAGAAGACCTTCATGCACAAATCATTGAAAAAAATAAAGTGCTGTCAGAGGAGATCCAAACATATATACAGCAATTGAAAGCAGGCGATATCGATGTTGCCGCCATACTGGAGGATCAGCAGGGATTGATGAAACAGCTTCAGCAATCCGTCAATCTTTTGCAGGATATCGAACAATTAACAAATTAGGACAAACAGCTTTATATGCGGTGCTCAGCATATCTTTGCCTTTTTCGGTGGAGATATGCTTTAATTTAGGTAAAGACAAGTCATAATGAAAAAAAGGTGATCACATGACAGAACATGAAGAAAGACATATGGCTTCGCCTAGAGCCGAAAAGGAAAAAGACCAATTGATCAATCGCTTGAAACGAGTGGAAGGACAAGTTCGCGGGATCCAGCAAATGATTGAAAACGATCGTTACTGTATAGATGTTGTGAATCAAATCTCTGCAGTCAATGCGGCTTTGAAAAAAGTCAGTCTTCATTTGATGGAAAAGCATACACATCATTGTGTTGCAGATGCTATCAAGAGCGGCAATGGGGATGAAGCCATTGAAGAGTTAATGACGGTCTTTACGAAACTGACAAAATCGTAGCATTTATGTTTACATCCATACCCTACTAGGGTATAGTAAATTGTAGAAAATGATTGATGGAGGCGATGAGAAGTGGAACAAGCAACACTTCAAGTGCAGGGCATGTCTTGCGGACATTGCGTGAAAGCAGTCGAAGGAAATGTAGGAGAATTAGCAGGTGTGGAATCTGTGAAAGTCCATTTAGACAAAGGACAGGTGGAGGTTTCATTTCATCCGGATCAAGTCACGTTACACCGTATTTCTGATGTGATTGAAGAACAGGGATATGATGTCGTATAAATAAGTATACGTGCTGCAGTACAGCACGTATTTTTTTCAAAAAATAATACCCCCATGGAGTATATGGAGAGGTGAGATCAATGAAAAAGGAAATTGACTTTCAAATTACGGGGATGACCTGTGCTGCTTGTGCAGGCCGTATCGAAAAGGGATTGAACAGGCTGGAAGGTGTGGAGGATGCCAGTGTGAATTTGGCGCTTGACACTTCCCATATTGTCTATGAAACAGAGAAACTAACACCAGATGATTTAAAGCGAAAAGTTCAATCGCTTGGCTATGATGTGGTGATGGAGCAAGCAGAATTTGATATAGAGGGAATGACGTGTGCGGCTTGTGCAAACCGAATCGAGAAAAAAATTAACCGAATGGACGGTGTCGATCACGGGTCTGTAAATTTTGCGCTTGAGACACTTCAGGTCACATATCATCCGGGCCAAACGTCTACAAATGACATAAAAGATGCGGTGCAGTCTATTGGGTATTCTCTAATTGAACCAGCCGCAGATCAAGCAGAGGAAGGAAAGAAAGATCACCGCCAAGCAGCAATAGAGAAGCAAACGGCACGCTTTTTATTCTCGATGATTTTGTCACTGCCGCTTCTTTGGGCAATGGTCAGTCATTTTTCTTTTACGTCCTTTATTTGGCTGCCTGAAGCGTTTATGAATCCATGGGTACAGCTGGCGTTGGCAGCGCCTGTGCAGTTCATTGTCGGCTGGCCCTTTTATGTAGGGGCGTATAAGGCTTTAAGAAATAAAAGTGCCAATATGGATGTTCTTGTCGCTCTTGGGACATCTGCCGCGTTTTTCTATAGTTTATATGAAAGCATTCAGTCAGCGGTTCAAGGCACACATGAGGCAGCCCTCTATTATGAAACAAGTGCTGTCCTCATTACGTTAATCGTGCTCGGAAAATTAATGGAAGCTAGAGCAAAAGGAAGATCATCAGAAGCGATTCAAAAGCTCATAGGCTTACAAGCGAAAGAAGCGGTTATCGAGCGAGATGGCAAACAGATGACTGTGACTATTTCTGACGTGAAAGTGAATGACCTTGTGTTTGTCAAACCGGGGGAAAAAGTACCGGTAGATGGGGAGATCATAGAGGGGACAACCGCAATAGATGAGTCCATGATTACAGGAGAAAGTCTGCCTGTTGATAAAACAGCAGGAGATATGGTCATCGGGGCAACGATCAATAAAAATGGATTCATCAAAATAAAAGCGACTAAAGTCGGGAAAGAGACCGCTCTTTCACAGATTATCCGAGTCGTAGAACAAGCGCAGGGCTCAAAAGCACCAATTCAAAGAATGGCAGATCAAATATCAGGAATATTTGTTCCCATTGTTGTAGGAATTGCTGTGCTCACATTCCTCATATGGTTTTTCTTTGTTGACCCAGGAAATGTGACGTCAGCACTTGAAACCTTTATAGCCGTCATTGTCATTGCATGTCCGTGTGCGCTCGGCCTTGCGACACCAACCTCTATTATGGCTGGCAGCGGCCGTGCGGCTGAATCAGGCATTCTGTTTAAAGGCGGAGAGCATTTAGAAGTGACTCAATCACTCGACACGGTCGTGTTAGATAAAACAGGGACTGTAACAAAAGGAGAGCCTAGTCTGACAGATGTACTGGCATATGCCAACTGGACAGAAGATACGCTGCTGCAGCTAGCAGGCTCGGCAGAACAGCAGTCGGAACACCCGCTTGCCCGGGCGATCACAGACGGTATGAAGGAACGAGGTCTTGAAGCGGTCGAGGTTGAAGCGTTCCAAGCAGATCCAGGTCATGGAATTGAAGTAAAGGCAGCAGGACACAAGCTTTTGATTGGAACGCGTAAGCTATTACAGAAACATCATATCCAATATGAGCAAATTGAAGCTTCTGTCACAACACTGGATGAGCAAGGAAAAACGGCTATGCTTGTTGCGATTGACGGTGAAGTCGCCGGCATTGTCGCGGTCGCAGATACAATCAAATCATCCTCTCCACAAGCCATCGCTCGTCTAAAAGAGCAGGGGATTCACGTTGTGATGATGACAGGTGATAATAAACTAACAGCAGAGGCGATTGCGAAACAGGCGGGCATTGATCATGTCATTGCTGAAGTGCTGCCTGAAGAAAAAGCGGCTCACATTGCAGCGCTTCAGGAACAGGGAAAGAAAGTCGCCATGGTCGGAGACGGTATCAATGATGCCCCAGCCCTGGCAACAGCGAATATTGGGATGGCTGTGGGAACAGGGACAGACGTTGCCATGGAAGCAGCAGATATTACGCTCATGACGGGAGATCTCCATGCCATTGCAGATGCGCTGGAATTTAGTAAAAAAACAATGAGAAACATTAAACAAAACCTATTTTGGGCGCTTGCCTATAACTGTATTGGGATACCGATTGCTGCATTTGGTTTCCTTGCGCCATGGCTTGCAGGAGCAGCAATGGCCTTTAGTTCCGTGTCCGTTGTGCTGAATGCGCTCAGATTGCAGCGATTGAAGCCAGTCAGAGAGGGAGTGGCAGAATGAAGATGAATGTCAAATGGATTTGGACCGTTAGTGCATTGCTCTATGTTGCTCTTGTGCTCATTGGATATACGATTTATGATGAATTTTTTTCAAATCAACTTACACCAAGTGAACAGATGCAAAATCATTAAGACTTCGCCAAAAGCGAAGTCTTTTTTTAACAATATTGTGGAAAAACCCACCTTTTTAAAGATTTTTCATAAAAAATTCACTTCTTTTTGTTCTTTTTTGTCGTTTTTTGTAGGTTCGTCGTTAAGATGCGATTAAGCAACAAAGAAAGCGTTATCAATAAAAGGGGGTTCACGTATGAAAAAGTTAGGGTTAGCTTCTCAAATACTCATTGCACTTGTTCTGGGTGTTGTCGTGGGAGCGCTGTTTTATCAAAATGAAACCGTTATTAATGTGTTAACGCCGATTGGCGATATATTCATCCATTTAATTAAAATGATCGTTCTTCCAATTGTTATTGCTGCATTGATTGTAGCAGTTGCAGGTGTTGGAGATATGAAAACGATCGGAAGACTCGGCGGAAAAACCATTCTTTACTTCGAGATTGTGACAACGATTGCATTAGCAGTTGGACTGCTTGCAGCAAACTTGTTCCATCCTGGTACAGGAATTGATATGAGCAACATGGAGAAAGGCGATATCTCTAAATATGAAGAGACATCTAAGGCTTCTTCTGAAAAAGCGACTTTCTCAGAAACGTTGGTGCATCTTGTACCGACAAACGTTTTCCAATCCATTGCAGAAGGTGATCTATTACCAACCATCTTCTTTACAGTCTTATTCGGATTAGGAATTGCCGCAGTTGGAGACAAAGGAAAACCAGTATTAGGATTCTTTGAGGGTATACTCGAAGCCATGTTCTGGGTAACCAATAAAGTGATGAAGTTTGCACCATTTGGTGTATTCGCGCTCATCAGTGTGACGGTGATCAAATTCGGGGTCGGAGCGCTTCTCCCGCTAGGCAAACTGGTACTTGTCGTTTACGGTACAATGGCATTCTTCGTCATTGTTGTACTTGGCATTATTGCGAAAATGGCTGGAACAAGCGTCTTTACACTATTTAAAGTATTAAAAGAAGAAATCATTCTTGCATTCTCAACAGCAAGTTCAGAAGCTGTACTGCCTAGATTAATGGACAAAATGGAGAAGTTCGGCTGCCCGAAAGCGATCACGTCGTTCGTTATTCCAACAGGCTACACCTTTAACTTAGATGGAAGTGCCATCTATCAATCCATTGCTGCGATATTTGTTGCGCAAATGTACGGCATGCCGCTTTCCATCTATGAGCAAATTACGTTACTATTAATTTTAATGCTGACATCTAAAGGAATGGCTGGTGTACCAGGTGCATCGATCGTTGTTGTCATCACAACTCTTGGTGCCATGGGACTGCCGCTTGAAGGACTTGCCTTCATCGTTGGGATCGACCGACTTCTTGACATGGTTCGTACAACAGTGAACGTATTTGGTAACTCACTTGCAGCCATTGTCATGTCTAAGTGGGAAAAAGTATTTGATCAAGAGAAATCGAAGAAGTATATTGAGGAATTAAAACAACAAACAAAAGCAGCGTAAAAAAGGAGATCTTTTCAAATGACGAAGCTACAGGACAAGCAAGTTCGAATCGAACGAGACTTTCTAGGTGAAAAGGAAGTAGACACTCAAGCATATTATGGAATTCAAACATTACGTGCAGTGGAGAACTTTCCAATTACAGGCTACCGTATTCATGAGGAACTCATCAAAGCATTAGGGATTGTCAAAAAGGCAGCCGCACTTGCAAATATGGATACACAGCGACTATATTCTGGTCTTGGAGAAAAAATTGTTCAAGCCGCAGATGAGGTCATCGAAGGAAAATGGAACAATCAATTTATTGTCGATCCAATTCAAGGCGGGGCTGGCACTTCAATGAATATGAATGCCAATGAAGTCATTGCAAACAGAGCGCTTGAACTACTAGGAAAAGAAAAAGGCGCTTATACTGAGCTAAGTCCAAACACGCATGTGAACATGTCGCAGTCAACAAACGACGTTTTCCCAACAGCGATTCATATTTCAACATTGAATATGATTGAAAAACTACTTTATACGATGGAAAACATGCATCAAGTCATGACCGAAAAAGCGCAGGAATTCGATCATGTCATCAAAATGGGACGCACGCATCTTCAGGACGCTGTTCCAATCAGACTTGGACAAGAGTTTAGTGCTTATGCAAAAGTTCTTGCTCGTGATATTAAACGTATCAAGCAGTCTAGACAGCATTTATATGAAGTCAATATGGGTGCAACAGCAGTCGGAACTGGATTGAATGCAGATCCTAAGTATATTCGCCAAGTGGTTGGCTACCTATCTGACATTAGCGGATTACCGTTAGTTGGTGCTGAAGACTTAGTCGATGCAACGCAAAATACGGATGCTTATACAGAAGTATCGGCTGCGCTTAAAGTATGTATGATGAACATGTCCAAAATGGCGAACGATATTCGTCTAATGGCTTCAGGTCCAAGAGCGGGCTTTGGTGAGCTGCACCTGCCGCCGAGACAGCCAGGTTCATCCATCATGCCAGGAAAAGTCAACCCAGTTATGCCTGAGGTCATGAACCAAGTGGCATTCCAAGTTATTGGGAACGATCACACAATCTGTCTTGCATCAGAGGCTGGCCAGCTTGAACTAAACGTTATGGAACCAGTGTTAGTGTTCAACCTGCTTCAATCTCTCAGCATGATGAAAAATGTATTCGAGTCCTTCGTGGACAACTGCTTGCGTGACCTAAAAGCAGATGAATCTAGATTAAAAGAATATGTAGAAAAGAGTGCCGGTGTCATGACGGCGGTGAACCCGCACATTGGTTATGAAGCGGCTGCACGAATTGCAAGAGAAGCCATCCTTACAGGTGCATCTGTACGTGAGCTTTGTCTGCAAAATGATGTGTTAACAGAGGAAGAGCTTGATGTCATCTTAAATCCTTTTGAAATGACAAAACCAGGTATTGCTGGTGCATCACTTTTAGAAAAGGATCGTTTAGAAGATTAAGCGGCATCATGAGAAGCGCACACCGGCAAAGTTCCGGTGTGCGCTTTTTCATGGAGGTTTGTTTTTCTTTAGCTCACATAGTATACTATCGTCAATTATTAGGGATGTGACTGCGTTTGAATCTACTGAAAAAATGGCTGAATACAGAGCCTTATTTAATTGTGCTGCTCATTGTACTGACGCCGATTGGCGGAGAGTTTAAATTTTATCCATTTGAGGACAGCTTTCGGGTCAGCTTTGGAACCGTTGTCTTTTTCTTTATCCTGCTTCAAATGAAAAGATTTCCGGCATGGGCAAGCGGCATCATCGCTGGGATATCTGTTTTTGCGTTTCGCGTGCTGCTTGATACAGCTGTGACAGGGCATCTTCCGCTTGAAGAGGCAGTTTCATTAAGATTTCCTTCCCTGCTTTATTATGTTGTCTATGGCACACTCTTTTATTTATTGAAGGTCAGACGTTTCCGCGATCAGCCATGGCTGATTGGCGCAACAGGCATCGTCATGGAGCTGTGCGCAAGCGTTGTTGAGATCATCGCACTTCGAGGCACGATGGATGAAATGTTAACGGTGCGGACGCTGTTTCAATTATTTGTTTTAGCGATTTTCAGAAGCTTTTTCGTGTTGGCTTGTTATACAATGATTCGCTTATATGAAGAGCAGGCGAGAGAGCGTCAGATGAAAAAGGAAAAGGAACATTTGCTGATGCTCCTGTCCAACCTTTACACGGAATCTACATATTTTCATAAAACACTCGCACATGCCGAGCACATTACGGCTACATCCTATCAATTGTATCAATCCCTTCACCACGCAAAGGATGCGGAATCATTGGATTTGAAAAAGCTCGGTAAAACCGCCTTGCAAATTGCAGGAGAGGTGCATGAAATCAAAAAGGATAACCAGCGGATTTTTTCTGCCTTATCAAAGCTGATTCATGAAGAAAACTTCCAGGCTTATGAGAGTCCTTCTCATATCGCTGGGCTTGTCATTCGCATTCATGAAAATTACGCAGAATCTCTTAAAAAAAACATCGTCTTTCATTATGATGAAGATGGGAAGCATCCCGCCTATCACGTGTATACCATTCTATCTTTGTTAAATAACATCGTATCCAACGCTGTTGAAGCCATTCCTGTAGATGGAGAGGTGTCACTTTCTATTTCACAGAAAGAAAACCACGTGATTTTTCAGATCAGCGACAACGGGCCTGGCATAAAAGAACGTAATCATCATGTGATTTTTAAACCGGGCTTCACTTTGAAATACGACCAGGCTGGGAATCCATCTAGCGGTATCGGGCTTGCCTATGTAAAGGATACAGCGGAGAAGCTTGGCGGAAGTGTTGAGATGAAGAGTATCCCAAATAAACAAACGATTTTCACATTAACGATACCAGTAGATCAAGTCAGTAGAAAAGAGGGGATTGGGAGATGAGATTTTTTATAGTTGATGATGATGAAGCCGTTCGTTCTTCACTGGCTCAGCTCATTGAAGATGAAGAGCTTGGCATTGTGGCCGGGGAAGCAGAGGATGGCGCAGAGTTAACCGCCAGCTACTTAAATGATTTGCACATTGATATCTTATGTATTGATCTATTGATGCCGGAAAGGGACGGGCTTGAAACGATTCGAGCGATCAAGGATGAGTTTCATGGGAAATACTTAATGCTGTCACAGGTTGAAACAAAGGAATTAATCGGACAGGCGTATACGCTTGGCGTCGAATATTATGTGACAAAGCCGATCAATCGTGTAGAGGTCTTAAGTGTCCTTCATCTGATGATTGAACGTCTTCATTTAGAGCATTCAATTGAAAATATTCAGCACTCACTCAAATCGGTCATGCAATTTCAGCAGCGCGGTCAGACGAAAACGAAGCAGCGGGGGAAAAGTCTTGCAGAGGCAGGTCAGTTTTTGCTGGCGGAGCTTGGTATTGTTGGTGAGAAGGGGTCTAAAGATTTATTAGATATGATTCTGTTTACAGACCAGTATTTAGCGCTGCATGCTGATCATCATGATTCCTTTCCTTCTTTAAAGATCATTTTTACTGGGATTACGGAGGATAAGTTAAGTGAGCCCTACACATCGGCAGACATCGCAAGAGAAGCAAAGGCAGCCGAACAGCGGGTAAGACGTGCGATCAACCAATCATTAAAGCACATCGCATCACTTGGGCTTACCGATTTTTCCCATCCAACGTTTGAAAATTACGCATCTAAATTTTTCGATTTCACCATCGTACGAAAGAAAATGAGTGAATTGACGAAAGAGATGAGCGGAAGAGAAGAACACACCCGCATCAATGTGAAGAAATTTGTGCAGGTGCTTTACTACGAAGCGAAACGTATTTTTATGGAAGATTAAAAAAAGACATGCTCTCCAATTAAGGAGACATGTCTTTTTTTGTGATGGATTGCAGGTGCATCTGCAGTACGGAGCGTATGAGCTGAGGCGGTATACGTTCGGGCTGCACGATTCCATTCAATGCAAGCCCATTGATGACCGCATAAAGCCGTTCGGTTTCTAATAAAAGATCGATATCATTTAGCAGCAGCCCATCCTCTTTCAATTTCATTAAACAATATTGGACCGTTTGGAAAAGCTCGTCATACATCTTTGCATTGAGCGGCTGTAAATCTGGTTCAGTCAGCGCCTTGACTGCAAAAGCCTGCCACACCTCCATTTCAAATTTTCTTTCTTCATCAAGTGGAAGAAGCTGCTCCAATAAAGTGAGGACATTTTCCTCCGTTGAACCGTTTAATGAAAGCCCTGTAATCCGCTCCTTGACTCTTTCTTGAATTAAATTCATAGAGAATAGAAATAACTCTTGCTGTGTGGAAAAATAATGACGCATAGAGCCGGCTGAAATTCCAGCTTCGACTGCTATTTTTCGTACAGAAGCGCTTTCCAATCCCTCTTGTTTAATCACTCTCATTGCAGCTTGAGCGACCTTTTGTTTTTGTTTATGGTGATCGACGATTTTTGGCATACATTGATTTTAGCATAGCTATTGTTTTTTTAACACATCTGTGTTATTTTTTATTTAATACAATTGTATTAAAAAGGATGTGGAAAAATTGGTCGGGTTATTGATTGTGGCATGTGAAATTGGTTTTTGGCTGTTTATTCTAATGGGCTTAACGCTGCGTTATGTGTTTAAACAGAAAAAGTTGGGTGCTTTCTTTCTTGTCTGTACGCCGATTTTGGATTTAATCCTTCTTGCTGCAACTTATATAGATTTAAGGCAAGGGGCTGTGGCGAGTGTCATCCACGGGCTTGCGGCTGTTTATATTGGTGTGAGCCTTGCCTTCGGACATCAAATGGTGAAATGGGCAGATGCTAGGTTTGCCTATCGATTTGCAGGAGGTCCTAAGCCAAAGGGAAAACCAAAGTACGGGAAAGAGCGGTCTGTGTATGAAATGGTCGGCTGGGCGCGGCATTTCATTTCTTATGTTATTGGAGCGGGGCTGTTATATGGATTAACCTATCTTATCCAAGCACCAGAGCGGACGGAAGCACTGATGCAGCTTGTCAATACATGGGGGATGATCTTAACTATTGATTTCATCATTAGCATCAGCTACGTCATTTGGCCGAAAAAACATCCAGAAAATATAACAGGCTGACAAAAAAGACAGGCGGATTCACTCCACCTGTCTTTTCTTATGATGACAGCCCTTTGTAAATGGTGTCGATATTCCATTTCATCATCTTATAGTAGCTGTCTCCATCTTCACCTTCTTTTCCAATAGAGTCAGTGAAGACTTTTCCTTTGATCGGAACCCCG
Organism: Bacillus sp. FSL K6-1006; assembly: GCF_038593175.1. Taxonomy (NCBI): domain Bacteria; kingdom Bacillati; phylum Bacillota; class Bacilli; order Caryophanales; family Bacillaceae; genus Bacillus; species Bacillus sp. FSL K6-1006. The sequence goes on along the minus strand of NZ_CP151970.1, from coordinate 3,080,822 downwards.
GTTTCCTCAGAGAGGCTTTCAAGGCTGCGTTTATCAACACTTGTTTCAAGAAAGAGCGCAGGAACTTGATGATCTTTGACAAAATGAATAATGCGCTTCATTTGTCCTGGTGTTCCTTCACTTTCTGTGTTGATCTCCCAAATATAGCCGGCTTTCAATCCATACGCCTCTGCAAAATACTTGAATGCACCTTCACTTGTGACAAGGAGCTTTTTATCTTTTGGCAGCTGATCAAACTTGTCTTTTGCTTCATCGTGAAGCGCTTGAAGCTTTTTGATGTAGACTTCTGCATTTTTTTCGTAATCCTCTTTATGTTCAGGGTCTGCTTGAATGAGCGCATCTCGGGCATTTTGGGCATAAATGATCCCGTTCTCGACATTCAGCCATGCGTGCGGATCCTGCTGGCTTTCAAGGCCTTTTGATGACAAATGCTTCACTTTGACGCCTTTACTCAGCTCGGCTACAGGTGCATCATCCCCGTCCTTGCCGCTCGATTCAAGCAGCTTCTGAAACCAGCCGTTTCCTGTTTCAAGGTTCAAGCCATTATATAGAACAAGGTCTGCATCCGTCGTATACTGAACATCCTTTGGCAGCGGGTCAAATTCGTGTGGATCTGTACCAATGGGAACAATGCTGTGAATAGAGACATGCTGCCCGCCTACTTCCTTCACAATGTCATAAAGAATGGAGTAGGTCGTGACAACTTTTAATGTGCCGTCATCTTTACCGGAATTACTTTGCTGGGTCGAACAGCCTGCGATGATCATAAGGGCAATGAATACTGCGGTCAAACGGATAGCAAATACCTTCTTCATATATGTCCTCCTTTTACATAGACGCTTCCTTTTTTAAGTGCGTTCGTTTTCGTTTAGATTTTAATGATCTCCATAGAATGCCTTGCTTTGGTGAAAAGATAAAGGCACTGCCGAATAAAATAGTCGCGACCAGCACGATGGAAGCGCCTGATGACAAGTTATACGTAAAACTAAGCCCTAGACCTACGACAGCAGAAACAGCACCGAAAAAAGCAGATAAATAAATCATGATCCATAGCCGGTCCGTTAAGAGATAAGCGGTGGCTGCCGGCGTAATCAGCATGGCAACAACAAGAATAATCCCAACGGTTTGCAGTGATGCAACGGTCACAAGGGTCAATAAGGTCATGAGAAAATAATGAATCATACGATTCGGCAAACCGTAAACCGAAGAAATCACCGGATCAAATGAACTAATGAGCAGTTCCTTGTAGAAAACTATGACGGCTAGCAAAATAAAAATACCGATTCCCAGTGTAATCCACATATCAGATGATCGAACAGCTAGAACGTTTCCAAATAGAATATGATATAGATCACTTGAACTTTTCAAAAATGTGATCAAAATAATTCCGATTGAGAAAAAGGCTGTGAAGACAATGCCGATGGCAGAATCATTTTTTATGCGGCTGTTTTGACTCACATAACCGATCCCAATCGCTGTTAACACCCCAGTTAAAACGGCCCCGAAGAAAAAGTTAATTCCCAGCATATAAGAGATGGCGACACCTGGCAGTACGGCGTGTGAAATGGCGTCTCCCATCAGGGCCATGCCGCGTAAAATGATAAAGCAGCCGATAACGCCGCAAATGATGCCTACCATGACGGATGTAAATAGCGCTTTTTGTAAAAAAGCATATTCAAAGAGTCCGGTTAAAAATTCCATTACACGTCTCCTCCTGCTGATTTTAAGAATGGCAGCTGTGTTTCATATGCTTCCAGCATGATCTCTGGGCGAAGGATGTCGTGTACAGGCCCTGCTTTGATGAGTTTTTTATTTAACAGAACAAGATGGCTGAAATAATCATCTGCCTTACTCAAATCATGATGGACAACCAAAATGGTTTTCCCTTCATCTCGTAATTCCTTCAAAATGCGAACCATCGTTTCTTCACTTGCCATATCAATCCCGACAAATGGTTCATCCAAACAGAAGAGCTGTGCGTTTTGAGCAAGTGCCCTTGCAAGGAAGACACGCTGCTGCTGTCCGCCGGATAACTCACCGATTTGTCTTTTGGCAAAGTCCTGCATCCCGACTTTTTCTAAACAGTGATACGCATATGCCCGGTCTTCTTTTTTTGGACGTTTGATTAGTCCGAGCTTCGGATATGTTCCAAGTAGTACGGTATCCAGTACATGAATCGGAAACGTCCAATCTAAATCATTTCTCTGCGGTACATAGGCGATCTGTTTTCTGACTTGTTTAAAGGGCTGCTCAAAAAAACGAATATCCCCTTGGTCTTTTTCAATGAGATCCAAACATGCCTTGAGTAACGTCGATTTACCAGCACCATTTGGACCGATGATTCCTGTCATTGTCCCTTCCTGTATGGAAAGAGAGACATTCTCTAATGCATCCTGTCCGTGATATGAGACATGAAGACGGTCGATTGTTAAAGCATTTGACATCTCTTGCGGCCCCTTTCAATCATCATTGCACTTCCTAAAGATATATGCATACATTAAATAATTTTGACTAAAGGATGAAATGATTCACTAACGCTAATTTGTTTCCTTAGGGAAACTTTTATTTTATTCTAAGCTTATGTCCTTCTTTTGTAAAGAGAAAAACTGCAAATGATCGTTTTTATGTTATGCGGGGAGCGGGGGACATGAGCTTGGTTTATTGAAAATCCGTGTGACAGAATTGGACACAAAAAACCAATGATTTCTTCAGAAATGATTGACAGAAGACAAGAACTCCTCATATAATAAAGGTAATCTAATATATGAATATATGCTCATATATAAAGTTTTTGATTTTTAATAGGTTTCATCGATCCAGGGAACGTTACTTATCATATAGAAAAAAGGTGAGAACATGAAAAAAATGAAGGATGAATACGTATTAAGCGGTCTTGATTGTGGAAACTGTGCACGTAAAATTGAAACAGGTGTCAGCAAAATGGATGGCGTTGAAGCTTGTTCCGTTAATTTTGCGACAGGGACATTGACTGTCACACATGCAGATAAGCAAGAAACGATGTCAAAGCGTATTGAAAAAACGGTTCAGTCCATCGAACCTCATGTGAGTGTATCACCAAAAGAAGAGGGACATCACCACGATCATGATCATGGGACAAAGAATTTAAAAGCAATTGTGCTGAAATTAATTGGCGGTGCAGTTATTGGAACAGCAGCTTATTTTATACCAGAAGATGGCTTACTGAAATTTATCATGTTTTTCGCAGCGTATTTACTAGTCGGCGGTGATGTGGTTTTTAAAGCGCTGAAAAATATCGTGCGCGGCCAAGTATTTGATGAGAACTTCTTAATGACCATTGCAACAGCTGGCGCTTTTGTGATTCAGCAATATCCAGAGGCACTGGCAGTGATGCTGTTTTACCAAATTGGAGAGCTGTTCCAAGGGGCAGCAGTGAATCGTTCAAGACGATCCATTAGTGAATTAATGAATATTCGCCCTGAATATGCAAATCTCAAAGTAGGAAATGAAACAAAAAAAGTGAAGCCGGAAGAAGTAAAAGTCGGTGACCGTATCGTCGTAAAACCGGGCGAAAAAATTCCACTTGATGGTCTTGTCATTGAAGGATTTTCACTTGTGGATACCTCTGCATTAACAGGTGAGTCTGTGCCGCGGGATGTAGAAGCAGGGAAAGAAGTTCTTGCAGGATTTGTGAATCAAAACGGTATTCTTGAAATTGAAGTGCAAAAAGGGCTAAGTGAATCGGCCGTGACGAAAATTTTAGATTTGGTTGAAAATGCGAGCAGCCGAAAAGCACAGACAGAAAACTTTATCACAAAGTTTGCAAAATACTATACACCGGCTGTCGTTGTATTAGCATTGCTGCTTGCCTTTGTGCCGCCGCTTCTCATTCCATCAGCACAATTGTCTGACTGGGTTTACCGGGCACTCGTTTTCCTAGTGATTTCTTGTCCTTGTGCGCTTGTCGTGTCCATCCCATTAGGGTTCTTCGGGGGAATTGGGGCAGCTTCTAAACGAGGCATCTTAGTAAAGGGCAGTAACTATTTAGAAGCACTAAACTCTGTGAGTTATGCTGTATTTGATAAGACGGGCACACTCACAAAAGGGAACTTTACGGTGACCCATATCGTGACAACGAGCGACAAGTGGTCAGAAGAGGATCTGCTTTCTTTTGCAGCTTTAGCAGAAGCTCACTCCTCACATCCGATTGCTGAATCGATTAAAGCGGCATATGGTTCGCCGCTTGATGAAAGCCAGATCGAAGCCTATGAGGATATTGCGGGACATGGAATTAAAGCGACCATCAGTGGTTCACAAGTGTTAGCGGGTAATCATCGCTTGATGGAACGAGAAGGCATTTCGTATGAAAAAGAAAAACGAAGCGGAACAGTTGTGTACATGGCCATTAACGGTGAGTTTGCCGGATCGATCTTGATTGCAGATGAATTAAAGGATGATGCAATTGAAGCGGTCTCAGCTCTAAAAGCATCTGGCATTCAAACAGTCATGCTGACTGGTGATGCCAAGCAAGTTGGAACAGCGGTCGCCCAGCAAATTGGCATTGATGAAGTACATGCCGAATTATTACCGCAGGATAAAGTAACGAAATTAGAAGAAATTGATCAGAAAAAAGCGCCTCAAGAAAAATTATTATTTGTTGGGGACGGCATTAATGATACACCGGTATTAGCAAGAGCAGACATAGGAATTGCGATGGGCGGACTTGGTTCAGATGCAGCGGTAGAAGCGGCTGATATCGTCATTATGACAGACCAGCCGTCAAAAGTAGCAGAAGCCATCGCTGTCGCTAAACGAACAAGAAGAATTGTATGGCAGAACATTGCATTTGCTCTTGGAGTTAAAGGGGTTTTCCTATTACTCGGAGCATTTGGTATTGCGACCATGTGGGAAGCCGTCTTCTCGGATGTCGGTGTGACTGTACTCGCTGTTTTAAATGCCATGAGGGTAATGAAATAAAATTGTTAGGAAAAATTCATGAATACCATCTTTCATAATGAACCCCCTCTTGTTAAAATAGAAGAAGTTGGATAATGGCATTATTCTAAGCTATTATCCTTTTTCTTTTGAAGGAATGAAAAAGATAAGGTAGGTGCTTATGTGAGTAAAAAAAATAATCAATCATCATCCATTAAATTTGCTGTCATTTTAACCATTATCGCAGCTCTTCTCATCGGATTATTCGTCGTCATTGGAAATAACAACAGCAAAGAAGCACAAACGGTTGACAGTAAGCCTTCTATTAAAGGACAGCCTGTCATGGGAGATAAAAACGCAGCCGTACAAATTGTCGAGTTTGGGGATTATAAATGTCCATCATGTAAATCATTTGAAACAGACATTTTCCCAAAGCTGAAAGCGGACTACATAGATAAAGGCGATGTATCATTTTCGTTTATTAACTTGCCACTTCCTGTTCATGGAGATGGCGCAGTGCTGGCAGCACTAGCTTCTGAAGAAGTGTGGAAAGAAGATCCGAAAAACTTTTGGGCATTTCATGAAGCTGTCTATCAAGCACAGCCAGATAGTGAAGCAGAATGGGTCACGCCTGCTAAGCTGACAGAGCTAGCGAAAAAGACAACAAAAATAGATACGGACAAGCTTAAAGATCATCTATCAAAGAAAACATATCAGCCGCAGCTGAACACAGACGATCAGCTTGTGAACCAATATAAAGTGAATGCAACACCAACTCTTTTCATTAACAATAAACAAGTCGAAAACTTTTATGACTATGATGAAATCAAAGAATTAATTGATCAAGAGCTCAAAGGGAAAAAATCATGAAGAATAAACTTGTTTACTTATACAGTGCTTGGATCGTTTCTATCGTTGCGACGATGAGCAGCCTGTATTTAAGTGAAGTAAAGAAGTTTATCCCATGTGATATGTGCTGGTTTCAGCGCATTTTCATGTACCCGCTCGTGCTTTTACTTGGAATTGCGACATTCAGAGGCGATGTGAAAGTGAAATATTACGTTCTGCCTCTGGCTGTGATTGGCGCTTGTTTTTCTATCTATCATTATATGGAACAAAAGATACCTGGCTTTGCATCGATCCGCCCTTGCCTGAGCGGTATTCCTTGTTCTGTTGATTATTTGAACTGGTTTGGTTTTATCACCATTCCACTGCTAGCCCTTATTGCATTTATTCTCATCATCATTAGTATGCTGCTGTTAAATGCAAAAGAAGATTGAAAGAGATAGCCTGCTTATAAGCGGGCTATTTTTTATTTTTGCAAAAAGATAAAATTTAAAGAAAATTTGTATTGCTTTTCACCTGTGTCAGATATACATTAAGGGAGTAGTGTTAGATGATCAGATAAAGGTAAGGAGATAAGCGGAAAATGGCATGGGAAGTCTTAAGTATCATTGGCATTGTCGCATTCGCTATTAGTGGTGCGATTGTGGCAATGGAGGAAGAGTACGATATTCTTGGTGTGTACATTTTAGGGATTGTGACAGCATTTGGCGGTGGAGCGATTCGGAATCTATTAATTGGTCTTCCGGTGTCTGCTTTATGGTCACAGGGCAAAATGTTTACGATTGCCCTTGTATCCATTACGATTGTGTTTCTTTTTCCAAAGCTTTTGCTCAAGCACTGGAGCACATGGGGAAATTTCTCGGATGCGATCGGTTTAGCAGCGTTTGCGATTCAAGGCGCATTATTTGCTGTGCAAAGAGAACTCCCGCTCAGTGCAGTCATTGTGGCAGCCATATTGACTGGAAGCGGCGGCGGAATTGTGCGTGATTTATTAGCAGGGCGAAAGCCGCTTGTGCTAAAAGCAGAGATTTACGCCGTATGGGCAGCCCTTGGCGGCTTATTCGTTGGACTCGGCTTAGCGCAAGGAGAGCTTGCTTTATATTTGCTGTTTGTCATCCTCGTCGTATGCAGGGTTTGTTCCTACTTATTCAAATGGCGCCTTCCCGCCAGGTCTTATTTTTTAAATAAAGGGTAAAACGAAAAAGGGCGATTCCGCTCTTTTTTTTTGTGTTTAATAAGAGCTGAATATCAGCAGATGATGGAGTTTTCGTGTAAAATAAAAGCAGGGTCTTTTGTTCATCATTTGAACAATACATATGATGAAAATTTTGTCAGCAGGCTGAATATCTGGATTCAGCCTTTTTTTGCCTAGATGGATTGTTATGTGTTGGTTTCACTTTTTGCGGAATACTAAAGAAGCACTTCTGAGCGGACGGATGTAATGAACACATCTTTGCATGTAAGCAAAACTTGACGAAAAATATACATAGGAGGGACATGTACTAGTGGAGATTTTTTTGGCAGTGCTCGTACTACTGGCACTCATTGCAGCATCTAATATTATCAATCGTTTTGTCCCCTTTATTCCCGTTCCGTTAATTCAAGTGGGCTTAGGAATATTGGTGGCAGCTTTTCCTTCAGGTTTACATATTTCTTTAAATCCTGAACTCTTCTTCGTTCTATTTATTGCGCCGCTGTTATTTAATGACGGGAAGCGTACCCCAAGGGACGAGCTATGGAAATTAAGAGCACCGATTCTTCTTTTAGCGCTTGGTTTAGTGTTTGCGACCGTCATTGTAGCGGGATATACCATTCATTGGATGATTCCAAGCATACCGCTTCCAGCCGCATTTGCGCTTGCAGCAATTTTATCACCGACAGATGTGGTGGCAGTAAGTGCTTTATCCAGCCGTGTGAATATGCCAAAGGGCATCATGAGACTGCTGGAAGGCGAAGGGCTGATGAACGATGCATCAGGACTTGTCGCCTTTAAATTTGCCATTGCTGCAACGGTGACCGGAGCTTTTTCAATTGCTCAGGCATCCTTTAGTTTTGTACTGATTGCAGCAGGCGGGTTATTGACTGGATTTATTCTATCCTTTTTTATCATTCGTTTTCGCTATTTCCTCCGCCGTTTAGGAATGGACGATGTCACAATGCATATCATCCTGCAAATCCTTACACCATTTGTGATTTATTTAGTAGCGGAAGAAATCGGTGTATCCGGCATTTTAGCTGTTGTGGCTGGCGGTGTGACACATGCCATTGAGCAAGACCGAATGGAAGCGAATTTAGCCAAGCTGCAAATTGCTTCATCAAACACCTGGAATATTATTTTATTTATTTTAAACGGCCTTGTTTTCGTCATACTTGGACTGCAGATTCCGGATGTTTCCACAGTTATTTTCCAGGATGAAGCCTTTAACAACATGCAGGTGATTGGCTACATCTTAATTATTACACTATGTCTCATGGTGCTGCGGTTCTTATGGGTATGGCTGTTCTGGGCAGGAAAATGGAGTGCAACGAAAAAGCAAAATGTGAAAAAGCCGAAGCTTCGCGCCTCGATGCTCATGACATTCTCTGGTGTCCGCGGGGCTGTGACATTGGCCGGTGCCTTCTCTATTCCATTTACGCTTGCGGACGGATCACCATTTCCAGAGCGGCACTTGATTATTTTCCTCGCAGCTGGTGTGATTTTATGTACGCTCATTTTAGCCAGTGTGTTACTGCCTCTTTTATCAGAGAAAAAAGACAAGCAAGTCGACGTGGACTTGGATACAAAGATTCAGCATGCAAAACGAAAGCTGCTGAGAAGTGCCATTAAAACCTTAAAAGAAGGAATGAATGAGGACAACAGGGAAGTGTCTCTTTCACTCATCAATGATTATAGAATGAAGCTGAGAAATATCCAGCGTGAACCATACCAATTTGGGATGAGAAGACAAGAGCGGAAAATCAGACTGCACGGTATCAAAGCAGAACAGATGAAACTTCAACAATTAATTGAGGAAGAGAAAATTGACAAGGAAGAAGCCTATGAGCTGCAAGAAAGATTTCATGAGCTGGAAATGCTGTATTCAAACTCCTTCAAAATTCGCTTTTCAAAGGTGAAGTTTCTGCGCTTGCTTCAATGGCTGCAATTATGGCGGCCGAATCAGCACATTTCAAGCGGCATTTTAGAAAACGAGGAATCGTACAAACAAATCCGTAAGAAAACCGCTGAAGCTGCAGTAGATTCGATCAAACATCATATGACAGATGAAAACCAACAAACGTGCCACCAAGTCATTGGTTTTTACAATCAAGTGATTTTCCGCTGTGAACACGGTCCAAGCTTCTTCCAGCAAAAAGACCGTTCATTTGACCGGAAGAAAAAAGAGCTGAACTTCCAAGCTGTACAGACGATTCGAAATGAAATTCAAACCTTATATGAAGACGGTGAGATCAATCGTGATATTGCCCATCATTTAAGGGAGTATATCAATGACATGGAAGCTGTTCTGCTCACCAATACGTGATGTTGTCATCTTCTCCCCCATGTTTTATGATGAAGAAAGAGAACAAGCAGGGGGGATCAATGATGGCGTATTATGGAGCAATTGAAGCTGGGGGTACAAAATTTTGTTGTGCAATCGGCAATGAGCATGGAGACATCTTAGAGGAAATGACGATTCCGACAGAGCACCCGGAGAAAACAATACAAAAACTCATTCCATTTTTTGAGCAGCATGACATTGCAGCATTAGGGGTTGGCTCCTTTGGACCCATTTGTGTTCAAAAGGATGATCCTTCATACGGTTATATCATGAACACGCCAAAAGTGGAGTGGAAGCATTATCCGTTCATTCCTGAGCTTGAGAAGCAATTAGGTGTCCCAGTATCCTTTACAACAGATGTCAATGCCGCAGCACTAGGTGAATTAACAAAGGGGGCAGCCAAAGGGCTAAGCAGCTGTTTGTATATCACGGTCGGTACAGGCATTGGTGCGGGAGCTGTTGTGAAAAATGAGCTTCTACATGGCCATTCACATCCTGAGATGGGACATATCCTTATCAGACAGGATGAATCGGATTCGTTTGCAGGTATCTGTCCGGCACATGGAAATTGTTTAGAAGGACTGGCAGCTGGACCAGCGATTGAGAAAAGGTGGGGGAAACCTGCCAAAGAGCTTACGAAGGAAGAAGCGGTTTGGTCACTTGAGGCGGATTATTTAGCGCAGGCGCTTATGCAGTACTCGCTCATTTTAAGCCCAGAGCGCATCATCATGGGCGGAGGCGTCATGAAGCAAAAGCAGCTATTCCCACTAATTCGTGAGAAGCTGGCTGCTTATGTCAATGATTATGTGGACCTGCCGCCGCTTGATACATACATTGTCTCCCCTGGACTTGAGGACAAGGCTGGCATGAAAGGTGCGCTGCTCTTAGCCATCGAAGCGAAGAGAAACGCCTGATAATAGAGTTTTGAAGTACTACATGAGATAATGAAAGAGATGGAATCTATAAAAAAGGTGGTTGTTAAAATGGTCAAAAGCTTGAATGATACCGTAACATTGAATAACGGAGTCGAAATGCCTTGGTTTGGTTTAGGTGTATTCAAAGTGGAGGACGGCAATCAAGTGGTAGATGCCGTAAAAGCAGCCATACGAAACGGATATCGCAGCATTGATACGGCAGCTGTTTATAAAAATGAGACAGGCGTAGGAAAAGCGATTAAAGAATCTGGCGTGAAACGAGAAGACTTATTTATTACGTCTAAAGTATGGAACACAGATCAAGGCTATGACAAAGCGCTTGAAGCGTTTGACGCAAGCTTAAACCGATTAGGTCTTGATTACTTAGACCTCTATTTGATTCATTGGCCTGGACCAAATGCAGATACATTTAAAGACACATGGCGCGCACTTGAGAAGCTTTATAAAGACGGGAGAGTCAGAGCCATTGGAGTCAGCAATTTCTACATTCAGCATTTAGAAGAGCTGTTAAAAGATGCTGAGGTTGTTCCAGCTGTGAACCAAGTTGAATTTCATCCGAAACTGACACTTGTTGAACTGCGTCAATATGCAAAGGAAAAAGGCATTCAAATTGAGGCATGGTCTCCGCTGATGCAAGGGAAGCTATTAGATCATGACGTATTGAAAGACATTGCTGCACGCTACAACAAATCTGTTGCTCAAGTCATCTTGCGCTGGGATCTACAAAGCGGTGTTGTGACAATTCCTAAATCAATCAATGAAGAACGCATTAAACAAAATGCAGACATCTTTGACTTCGAGCTTTCCAAAGAAGACATGGGAAAAATCGATGCATTAAACAATAACGAACGCGTCGGCTCAAATCCAGAGACAATGACGGTTGGGTTTGAATAAATAATAGAATCCTCTTTCTTATATGAGAAAGAGGATTTTTTACGTACTGCTTCGGCGCACAGCCAAGAGCATGATAAAAGATAAGATCACAATACAAATCGTCCAGGCCCAAGCGAGCTCCATTCGTCCAGAATCAATCGCTACATAGATAGCGGTTGGGAGAGTTTGCGTTTTTCCTGGGATGTTGCCGGCAAACATTAAGGTCGCCCCAAATTCTCCAAGGGCTCTGGCAAAGCTGAGGACGCTGCCTGACAAGAGGGAAGGCAGGGCAAGTGGTACTGTAATATAGGCAAAGACTTGGAATGAATGAGCACCATCTACTTTTGCAGCCCCTTCAATGTCTGACTCAATCGTAGAAAATCCAGCTTTTGCTGATTGATACATAAGCGGGAATGCCACAACCGTTGATGCAATTACCGCCGCCCACCATGTGAAAATGACCGGCTGGTGGAAGATCCATTCAATCGCGCCCCCGATCATGCTATGCCTTCCGAATATGACGAGCAATAAGAACCCTACAACCGTTGGCGGGAGGACAAGCGGCATCATCAGGAGTGTTTCTACGATCATTTTCCCTTTAAATGATGTTCGCGCCATCCAATAGCCAATCATTGTACCAAAAACAGTTGCCAGCAGCCCGCTCACAACGGCAACTTGCACGGACAGCCAGATGGGAGATAGAAATTCTTCAGTCAGCATGGGCATTATGTCACTTGAAAGCCGTACTTTTTAAAAATGGATTTGGCTGCTTTTGATTGAAGGAATTGAAAAAAGGACTTGGCTTCCTCTAAATGTTCTGTCCCTTTTACGATCCCTACTGGGTAAATGATCGGGGAATGCATGTCCTGTTTGGCTTCAGCCGCAATCTTTACTTTTTTGGAAACGAGGGCATCTGTCTTATACACAACACCTGCTTCCACATTTCCTGTTTCTACGTAGCTTAAAACCTGCCGTACATCCTTGCCGTACACAGTATTCTTTTTCACTTGATCCCAGATGTTCAGTTTTGTAAAAATCTCTTTGCCGTATGTACCAGCAGGAACGGATTCAGGTGTGCCAAGAGCAACCTTTCCTTTTATGTGCTCGATATCTTGAAAGCTTTTAATAGAGGAAGAGTGATCTTTTGGCACAATGAGTACAAGCTCATTTTGGATGGCATCCTTGATAAAATGTTGATCGATGTCTCCAGATTTCACAAGCTCATCAAAGGGCGCTTCAGCTGCAGAGAAAAAGAGATCCGCCTTTGCCCCTTGCGCAATTTGCTGCTTCAATGCGCCGGATGACCCGAAATTATTTGTTAATGTCACATTCGGATGCTCATCGTTAAAGGCAGATTCAATTTCTTTAAGTGCATCCTGAAGACTTGCCGCAGCTGAAATGACAAGCTCTGTTTTTTTGGTTGTTGTATCCGATGACTTCATCTCTGTTTGACACCCGCTCAGGAGCAAACAGATGGCGATGAAGGCGAAGAACGTATACTTCATGTTCACACCTCTTATTATTCAATATCATCTGTATCCTTTATTATAAGCAAACTTATTTGACCATTCATAGGCTTTCAGTAAAAAGAGAAAAGAAAAAGCCGCCAGAAGGCGGCTTTTATTGCTGATAAAAACGGAGCAAATTCCCATTGATCACTTTGTCTGATAAGGAAAGCTCTTTATTGGCTTTTTCGATATAAGGCTGACACACCTCATCCTGTTCAACAGGTTCTTTTGTTTTTTGATCATAGCAGGTGTTCTTTGTATAGAGATAATCATCTGTAATAAAGTTCCCGTTTCTCAAAACAGCAAAAGGCGTCCGTTCGTTTGAAAATAAATCATTGCCAAATTGAATGGCATCCTTCGTTTCAATACCGAGTAAGTGCAGGAGTGTCGGCTTCACGTCGATTTGCCCGGCTGTTTCAGAGATTGTCTGCGGTGCTTGATCTGTAACTCCCGGAATGTAAATCAAAAAGGGAACACGCTGCAATTTCACAGCATCATACGGTGTAATCTCATCTTTTTTGAGCAGCTCTGCCATTGCCTGATGATGTGCCTCGGAGATGCCATAGTGATCTCCCATGAGAACAAACATTGTATTGTCATACAGTCCTTCTTCTTTCATACGGTCAAAAAAGTTCTTAATGGCTTCATCCTGATAGCGGACGGTCGTCACATAGCGGTTTAAAATGGCGCTGGACGAATCATATTCATCAATCAATTGATCCTTTGGATCAATTTCAAATGGAAAGTGATTGGTCAAGGTAATGAACGTGCTGTAATAAGGCGCCTTCAACTTTTTTAAATAATCAATGGATTGGTCAAAGAAGTCGATATCCTTTAAGCCCCAGCCAGTTGAATTCTGTTCATTGACTTGATAAGAATCGACATCATAAAAGCGGTCAATCCCAAACGATTCATACATCACATCACGATTCCAAAACGTTTTATTATTCGCATGAAATTGGACGGATTGATAGTTCTCTTTTTTCAACTGCTTGTATAACGTGTCGTATTCGTTGTCACTAGCTGTGAAAAAGACAGCGCCGCTGCTAGATGGATAGAGGGAATTTGCGACAATAAACTCTGAATCCGACGTCTTTCCTTGCTCAGTCTGCTGATAAAATTCATCAAAATAAAAACTCTTTTTAGCGAGTTGATTTAAAAAGGGGGTGATGTATTGTCCATTCACCTTTTGATCAACGACAAATTGCTGGGTTGATTCGAGTGAAATGAACACAACGTTCTTGCCTTTAGCAAGTCCAAAATACTCTTCGTTTGGTGCACTGTAATCAGCTTTTGTGTAGTTTGCTACGGTTGAAAGTGTATCTTCATCTGCAAAGGCTTTTTGTCCAATACGCGCTGTTTGGGCAGCGCCGTCATACAGGTGGAACTGGAACAGCCCAAGGTTTCGAACAATCACTTCTCGATCATAAGAGCTTGTCAGAAAGCGAGGGTGATCCAGCATGGCTGAACTGACATGAAACAATAGAAAGCTGCAGCACACGGCATAATATGTTTTGATCGTCTTGAAGGAGGCTTTTGGCGCTAAAGGTTTGCGCTTTAACAGCCAAGCCAGCACCACGAAATCAATGAGCATCAGCAAGAACAGCGGGTGGAATAATTCCGTCATACTGCTGCCCATATCTCCCATGTTTTTCGCTTGGAATAATACAGGGATCGTAATGAAATCAATATAAAATCCATAAAAAATCGTATTCGATATGAGAATCGCCGTCAAAATCAAATTTGCGGTCAATAAAAAAACCTTTTGCTTCGTTTCATTTAAAAAAAGAGCAATCCCAAACAAGGGGAGCAAAAAGCTAAGTGGATTGATCAAAAGCAGCCATTCATGAAACAGATTGGCTGTTCGTATGTGAAATCCGAATTGATAAATGATGTATGTTTTCATCCACATGAAGAGGATGGAGTACACTAAAAACCAGTGATCTTTGAAAAACGCTTTCATTTATGTAGCTCCTCACCATTCTGTATTCAGCTGCAAGGCAAAAACACTTATCTTAAACCTACTAAAAAAATGAGGAATGATCAATTCATATCCTGTGTTTTTCGGAAATCTCTTTTTGATTCATTAGAATGGGATGGATATGCCGCAGATAACAGCGATGTAATAGCAGGTAACGACGGTAAGAGCAGCCAGTACGACTTGTTCTCCTGCGCTGCCTGTTTTGACATAGAAGGGAAGACGCACTTTAATGGAAGCTGGAAATAAAAATTTAATCCCGTTCACTGTTCCTGCATCCAGGATGAGATGGCTTGCCATCCCGACTAGTAAACCGGTACTTAGGCTGTCATTTGGAATGTATGTGGTCGCTAGAAAATAAATGATCAGCAAAAATAATAAACTGTGTGTAAACGTGCGATGACCGAACACACTGCTGATCAGTGCCGAGAGCAGCGGGAATTTTCTGCCGATTTTACTTTTTGTATGGCAAAGGTCAGGGATCAGGGCACCCGCTGATCCAGCAGCAGCCATTGTCACTGGGTCGAATCCATAATAGTAGGCAACGGCTGTGGAGGCGGCAATTCCGCCCATGATGTGTGTTTTTCCTGTCATGATGCGTACTCCTGTTCTATCTTAGTTCAAGTACTCACTATATCAAGGGTGGATTCATTCAGCAAGGCTTATTTTCTAAAGAAAAAGAGGCCAAAAGGGTTGGCTGAATGGAAAAACATTCTATAATAAGGGGGAAGTCATGTTGATACTAACGATAAGGATGCGATTCGGATGGGTAATGCAGACATTTTAAAAGAAATTGTTCTTGTACATTATGAAGTCAGCCGTAAATTAAACCGCAAGTTACTTGAGTTAGAGAAAGACATCACGCCCCCGCAGATATATGCTCTTTCTATTTTGATACAAGGAAAAGTATCACATGCTGAAGAGCTGAAGCAAAGACTCTCCTTAAACCCTGGTGCAGCCTCTATTGCGCTCAATAAATTATGTGAGCAGGGTTATATTCAGAGAGAACGGGACAAGGACGATTCATCACTTGTTCGTTTAGAAGTCACGGAAAAAGGGATGGCGATTTATGAAAAGCATACACGTCTTTTCGGAAAAGTGATTCAGCATATGATGTCAGACTTCACAAAGGAAGATTTAAAAACCTTTCTGTCGTACTTGCAAAAAATGAGACAGACCTTTCATGATGATTGAGCCTCTTCCATTGAATAAGTCTGAGCGCTGTAGCACAAATTAAACAGGCAATCGCATTTTATGAAAAGGGAGGAAACAGCGATGTCATTTTTCCAAAAGGATAAAAAGGCGAAAAGTGAGAAAGACCATCAGCAGGTAGATCAGCTGTTAGAGGAAGCAAGTAAAGAGCTAGCAGGCGACCCGCTACAGGAAGCTGTACAAAAGAAGAAAAACAACCAACAATAAGCAGGTAAAGGGCAGAGAAACAGTTCTCTGCCTCAGCGCGCGGACAAACCCTCGCATTCGGTGTCAGGTCTGCAAAGGTTTTCTATCACGCTGAAAGAAGGAAGACAAAGAACTAAAATAAAGATTATTTTAGCCCTTTGTCAACAATCAGGGGCAGAGAAACACTTCTCTGCCTTTTTTCTATGTTTTTCCCTTTGACAGATGTGAGAATGTTTGATAACCTTCGTGTAGTAAAAATGAATAGAAATCCTCACGCTATGTCTCAGTGAGGTAGAGGTTGCGCGGATGATGAGTCACTCATAGGAGAGATGGAATCGTAGATCATGAGAAAAAAGGCATCAGCGCCGAAGTGTAAAGAGAGCTCCAACTTTCTTTATGCTGGGTCTGCATTGAATAAATGCAGGACTGCCACGTCTTTAAAGCGTGGAGGGCTATCCGGAGATCAAGGTGTATGTTTTGAAAAGCATGGACTTTTGTTCAGGCTTTTTTTTATGTTCTGAGTAACAAAAATAAGGGTATGCTGTTAAAAAGGTAATCCATGATGAACATAAAGAATGCAAGTCATTGCTTCACAAATATATCAATGAAGATACTGCCGGGTCTGGTCCAAAGTGAATAAAACGGAGGTACGGAAATGGAACAGACAAAAAAATGGGGTTTTTGGTTATTGACGGCCTTTGTCGTCGGAAATATGGTAGGTTCAGGCATCTTTATGCTGCCAAGTACGCTTGCCCAGCACGCCAGTCCTTTAGGTGTGACGATGGCATGGCTTGTCACAGGCGGCGGTGTGCTGATGATTGCGCTTGTATTTGGGCATTTGTCCATTCATAAGCCGCAGCTGACGGCTGGACCACAAAGTTATGCAAGGGCGCTTTTTAAAGATCCGAAAAAAGGGAAAGCGGCCGGTTTTACAATGGTTTGGGGATATTGGGTGGCAAGCTGGATTAGTAATGTCGCGATTATTACAAGCCTTGCTGGTTATTTAACGACTTTTTTCCCTATTCTCACCGTGAAGACTGAGGTTTTTACCTTTGGAAAAGAAGCGGTCACACTTGGCCAGCTCATGACGTTTATCGTATGTACTCTTCTTCTATGGGGAACACATACCATTTTAATCACAAGCTTAAGTGCTGCGAGTAAATTGAATTTTATTACAACCTTTTCGAAGGTGCTTGGATTTGTCCTTTTTATTGTTGCGGGATTATTTGCTTTTCAAACGGCATTATTTGAACATTATTACTTCCCGGTTGAAACAGGCGGGGAAGGAGTGCTCGGACTTGGAGGCCAAATTCATCATGCGGCTATTTCCACACTATGGGCATTTATTGGGATTGAATCAGCTGTCATTTTATCAGGAAGAGCATCCTCACAGCGTGATGTGAAACGTGCGACGATTACAGGTCTTTTAATCGCACTTTCGATCTACATGATTATCACATTGATTACAATGGGCGTTCTGCCGCATGATCAACTGCAAGGCTCTGACAAACCATTCGTGGATGTGCTTCAGCTTATTATTGGGCCGGCTGGCGGAATTGTCATGGCACTGCTGGCGATTATTTGTTTGTTTGGTTCGATGCTTGGCTGGATTTTACTTGGTTCAGAAGTACCGTATCAAGCAGCAAAGGCTGGTGATTTTCCAGCAGTATTTGCAAAAACAAACAAAAAAGGAAGCCCTGCTTTCGCTTTGACTGTTACAAATATTATGTCACAGCTGTTTATCTTCTCTGTGATGTCACGTACGATTAATGAAGCTTTTACCTTTTTAACCACATCAGCGACACTTGCGTATCTTATTCCGTATATTGTGTCTTCCATCTACAGCTTTAAGGTCATCATGCAAGGTGACACATATGAGCTTCAAAAAGGAAATCGAACAAGAGACGGCATCATTGCACTTGTTGCGATGGGGTATTCGGCTTGGGTCATTATTTCAGGAACAGCCGACTTGAAAACTTTTGGTCTTGGAATCGGTCTATTCTTAGTGGGTATTTTGCTTTATCCATTCATGTCAAAAGGATTTGCCAAAGAAACGGTATAAGATAAGGAAGACGTTTCTCCATCTCTGGAGAAACGTTCAGCGTGTAGACAAACCCTCGCATTCTTTGTCAGGTCTGCGCTCCGGTGCTCACGAATGTTCAATTCGCTCCGCTCCGGTACTCGTCCTTCCTAGACTGCAAAGGTTTTCTATCACGCTGAAAAGAAGACAAAGGGCTAAAATAAAGCTCATTTTATCCCTTTGTCAATTATTTGGACGTTTCTCCATCTCTGGAGAAACGTTTTTTTATGACGCAGATGTCAACCGGTCCACAATGAACTCTAGCTGACCTTCTAGTGACACTGGGTCATTAAAGAAGTAACCGACTGGATCTATTTCAAATACACGTTTATTTTTGACGGCAGGAAGTGATGACCAAATGCTGCTTTGATAGACTTGGTCACCATTACTTTTTGAACCGCTCCATGGACCTGTGAAAATATAGTCGCCTGCGAATTCTGGCAGCTTCTCAAGAGAAATGTTTGCATAGCCGACACCGCTGTCGATCGCTTCTTTTTTGACGACTTTCGGTGCTTTTAATTTCAGCTCGTCATAAATGATTTCTCCCCCGCGGCCAAAGGTGTTTCCAAAGATATAAATACCTTTATCAAATGGCGATACGATCGAAACCGTTTTGCTGCCGACAGCTTTTGTTACCTTTGGTTTCACCTCAGCAATTTTAGTATCCCATTTCGTGATCCATTCTGTTGCTTTTTTTGGTGTACCTGTCATTTTACCGAATTCTTTTAGCTGGTCTTTGAAGGAATATTGGTTGTATTTAACCGCTACAGTTGGGGCGATTTTTTTGTATTGATCAAACTTCTCGTCTTCTCCCCATGCAATAATCATATCTGGCTTCAAAGCGGCTACCTTTTCGACTGATGGGGTCCTTCCGAGATTCTTCACTCCATCTGTTTTCCCTTTATAAAAAGGGTTTTTAAAGATGGGTGATGTCGTAGCAACCGGCGTCTTGCCGAGTGTAACGAGGTCCCCGTAATAGCTTTCTGCAAGAAGCACTATTCGCTTCGGATTTTTCGGAAGCTTCACTTCTCCTTTGGCATCCTGATATGTGATCATGTCATTCTTTTTCGCTGCAGATTGTTTATTCGAAGTGCTGCCGAAAGCGGCTGTAAAGATCATAAGGATGGATAAAGAAATCAAAAGAAATCCAGTTCGTTTTTTCACAAAAATTCTCTCCTATTCACTTTACTTGATAATGATTCTCATTTTCAATTTTATCGTACCATGATAGGAATAAAAATGCATCGGCTAATTTAGAACCAAAAGAAAAATGATGAAATTCTCACAATTTTTTGCGGAAAATAAAGAAATTTATCAGAACAGTGATTTCAAAAAGAAAAGAAAGTGATATACTAGACTTCGAGATTGATAATCATTATCACTAATAGAGAATAGACATGAACGGAAAGGAAGAGACTGGTTTTGGGCTCACAATCGAATAAACAGCTGCCAGCCAGAGATGATACGATCGATATTGTCACGAAGCCTTTTGGAACAGCAGCTGTTATCATCATAGGAATGATCGCTTTAGCATTTGGTCTTTTTTTATCAGTATCATTAGGAGCGGCAAACATTCATCTACAGACTGTATGGGAAGCCGTTTTTCATTTTGATTCACATCAAACTTCACATCAAATCATTCGGGAATTGAGGCTGCCGCGTACAGTTGGAGCTGCCCTCGTCGGTGCCTTTTTAGCCGTATCAGGTGCCATTATGCAAGGAATGACGAGAAACGCGCTTGCGTCACCTGAGATTATGGGTGTGACAAATGGCTCCGCATTTGCGATTGCCATTGCATTAGCATTTTTCCCTGGCCAATCTTCTTTTACATTAATTCTTTGGTCATTTGTTGGAGCCGCACTCGGTGCCTCTATTGTATTTGGTGTTGGTACTATGTCAAAAGGTGGGCTGACTCCTGTAAAGCTCGCACTAGCTGGTACAGCGGTTGGAGCACTTTTGAGCTCCATCTCCTCAGCCATTGCCATCCGTTTTGACGTCGCTCAAGATATGAGCTTTTGGTATGCTGGCGGAGTGGCAGGTGTGAATTGGAGTAACATTCATATCATCATTCCAGTTGCCATTGCAGGACTAATCATTGCAATGATCCTTGCCCGTTCGATCACGGTTTTAAGCTTAGGTGAAGAACTGGCGAAAGGGCTTGGACAGTATACGAAAACGGTCAAGGTGCTTGGTATAGTGGTTGTTATTCTTTTAACGGGTGCTGCCGTGTCGGTAGCAGGCTCTATTGGTTTTATTGGGCTTGTGATCCCTCATGTCACTCGGTTCTTGGTCGGAGTGGACTACCGCTGGATTATCCCATGCTCCGCTATCTTAGGGGCCACATTGTTAATTTATGCAGACATTGCTGCAAGGCTGGTCAATGCTCCGTTTGAAACGCCAGTCGGTGCCATTACGGCGATTATAGGCGTTCCTTTCTTCTTATACTTAGCTAGACGTGAAAGGAGCGGGATTTAAATGGAAATGGTGCAGCAAGCAAAGAAAAAGAAATATCAACGAACGATGCTCATGATTTTTTTCGCGATCGTAGCTGTGTTTCTCATTAGTTTAAATACCGGAGAAATTCGGATTTCTCCGATGGATACATTGAAAACACTTTTTGGATTCGGAAGTGAAATGGATGAACTCGTATTATTCGAGTTCAGGCTTCCAAGAATGGTCATCGCTTTACTTGTCGGCGCTTCTATCGCTGTATCAGGAGCGATTTGGCAAGGTGTTTCTCAAAATGGTTTAGCTGACCCAGGTATTCTTGGTGTCAATGCCGGTGCAGGCTTTGCCGTTGTGCTATTTATCTTTGCATTTCAAGGCACGATGACAAATTTAGGTGATCTTACGATTTTTATACTGCCGCTTTTCGCGTTCGTAGGTGCAGGCTTTGCTGCATTTCTCATCTATGTGTTAGCGTGGAAAAAAGGCATCACACCTGTTCGATTGATTTTAACTGGTATTGGTGTGAATGCTGCGTTTTCAGCAGCAATTGTGGTCATCCAGTTGAAAATGAGCCCAAATGATTTTAACCAAGCTATCGTGTGGTTATCTGGAAGCATTTATGGCTCGAGCTGGACGTATGTCCTATCTGTTCTGCCATGGATGCTGATTTTCCTTATATTAGCGCTTGTCAGATCACGCTACTTAAACATTATGAATTTAGGTGATCAGCTGTCCTATGGATTGGGCATTTCTGTTCATAAAGAAAGAAGTCTTCTCATGCTGATTGCCGTTGCATTAGCAGGTGCGAGTGTTGCTGTTGCAGGAAGTATCTCTTTCCTAGGATTAGCCGCACCGCACTTAGCTAGAAAGCTTGTTGGGCCAAAGCATCAAGGAATGATACCGGCCTCCGCGCTGATTGGCGCGCTGTTATTATTACTGGCAGATACAATTGGCCGCGTCATCCTTGCACCATCAGAAGTGCCAGTTGGCCTTGTCGTTTCTGCTTTAGGCGCACCTTACTTCATTTACTTATTGATGAAATCGAACTAATGAGGAAGGAGAGACAACATATGAAATCGCTCGAAACAGAAAAGCTTTGTATCGGTTATCAAGACCGTTTGATTGTAGAAGATTTGAATGTCAGCATCCCAAAAGGCAAGGTGACAACACTGATTGGACCGAATGGCTGCGGGAAATCAACCATTTTAAAAACGATGTCTCGTATTATGAAGTCCAATCGAGGAGCTGTTTACTTAAATGGCAAGGCTATCCATGAGACGCCGACAAAAGAAATTTCAAAACAAATGGCGATCTTACCGCAAACGCCCGAAGCACCAAGTGGATTGACAGTGTATGAGCTCGTGTCATATGGACGTTTCCCGCATCAAAATGGGTTTGGCCGTTTATCAAATGAAGATAAACGAATCATTAGGTGGGCACTTGAGGAAACGGGAATGATTGCTTTTCATGATCGGCCAATTGAAGCACTTTCCGGCGGACAGCGTCAGCGTGTATGGATTGCGATGGCACTTGCCCAGGAAACAGAGCTGCTCCTATTAGATGAACCTACGACGTATTTGGATCTTGCACATCAGCTCGAGATTCTTCAGCTGTTAGAACGCTTAAATAGAGAGCAGGGCCGAACTGTGTTGATGGTCATCCATGATTTGAATCATGCGGCGCGTTTTTCACATTACATGATTGCCCTCAATCAAGGGAAAGTCATAAAAGATGGTACGCCTCATGAGGTCATGACCAAAGAGGTACTCAGTCGGGTATTCCATATTGATGCAGAAATTGTGCTTGATCCTAGAACGAATAAGCCGATCTGTTTAACCTATGACTTAATGAATCATGAACGAAAGCTAGAAGCTGTGAATGGATAATAGATGTAAAGGAACCCGGTGCAGCTGCCGGGTTTTTTTGCATGTTTGAAACTTCCTCGTGCTGCCATTTTCTCCAGTTGATATTTTTTCGCTTTTATGCGGAAAAGAGGTACTTTTTTACTTTAGACAATGGTAATATACGGTTAGAGATCATAGCTAGAAAGGAAAGAGATGCGTGGAAACAGCAAAAATATTGATTGCAGATGACGAAGAAGCAATTGTGAAAATGGTTGAACGCGTATTAAAAAAAGAAGGATTCAAGCATATTTATAAAGCCTACCATGCAGATGAAGCATTAGATATTGTCAAAAACGAGGACATCCACCTCTTACTTCTAGATGTAATGATGCCCGGTAAGTCTGGCTTTGACGTTCTGCCTGAAATCAGAAAGTTAACGAAAGTGCCTATTTTCTATTTAACTGCAAGAACGTCTGATGTCGATAAACTGACGGGCTTTGCACAGGGGGCAGATGATTACATCACAAAGCCATTTAACCCGCTTGAGCTAGTGGCTAGAATTAAGGCTCACCTAAACCGAACTTATATCTCCTTACAGGAGGAGCAAGAAGACACTCAAAGCCAATATCATTATGCCCATTTCTCCTATCATCCTCATGCAGCCGAATTGAAAGTAAGAGGAGAGGTGACGGCATGTTCTGCTCAGCTTCTTTCTTTGCTGAAGTACTTTTGTGACCATCCAAATGTGGTTCTCTCAAAAGATCAAATCTATGAGAAAGTATGGGGCGTCCCATCATATGGTGATAACAACACTGTCATGGTTCATATTCGAAAGCTGAGGGAAAAGATTGAATTAGATCCGAGTCAGCCAGAATATATTGTGACGATCCGTGGTATGGGATATAAATTTATACCGCACCCTGCAAAGGTCCTTCAATAATTTATGAATTTACGAGCAAAACTTTTCTTTCACTTTGTCGGACAAATGTTTATTGTGATTGCCATTCTGACGATCGGCAATACGTTCTCTGAGAACTTATATTTAAATAAATACTATGAGAACATGACCGAAACTGGTTTAACAAAAGCTGATGGAGATACACTCATGAGCTGGCTGTATTTTAACGAGGATGGAAAAATGGAAGCCGACGATCAGCTCAAGCAAGCAGTGGAAAAAAGAGACGGCTGGCTGCAAGTGATTGATTCAAAGAAGAATACCGTTTATAGCTATCACCGCCCTAAATCAATTCCAACGTCTTATCAAAAGGATGAAATGATCAAGATCTTTGAAAAAAGAGAATTTAAAGATTACAAGATGTACTTCTGGCCAATTGAGATTGATCAAGAAAGTTTTACTGTGTTATATGGGTTCAAAACGAACAGCACAAAGGTAGCCAATTATCTGAAACAGCACGAGAAAAATTTGGCTGCATTATCTCAATATTCGGTTGAAACAAAAGAATTCTTGAAGAGAATGAATGGATCGGTTCATTTGTTCAATGAAGAAGGAAAATATTTAAAAGGCATTCGGGCCAACACTAGTTTGAAACATAACGTAACAGATGTTGAATTGCTCAAGTATCAATCGAAGCCTTGGGAGTTTAGAAGTGACCTCACTTATATGAAGGTGAATAAAAACCTGTATATCATCGTCTCGGTACCAAATAAAGTATACAGCCCAGACGAGCTTTACGATAAAGAGAGGGACGCTTTAAATCAATATACAACCATCTTAATTGCAGGTCTTGCACTCACTATTATTATTGTCATGACATTGTGGTATTCGTATCGTTATGGGCTGCCAATTTATCACATTATTCGCTGGCTGATTTTCTTATCAAAAAATAAATTGCAGGAACCAACAAATAGAAAGGGAATTCCAGTCAGTAAAAATAAAAAAGGCCGTATTAAGCGGGAATACCGATTATTTGAGGATATCCTAAAAACAATGGATCAGCTCACGCTTACATTAAAAGAGAATGAAGCAAACCGAAGAAAAATTCAAACCACAAGGGAAGAATGGATTGCAGGATTGTCTCATGATTTGAAAACGCCTCTAAGTACGATTTACGGCTATGGACTCATGCTTGAATCCGATCAATATCAATGGTCCAAAGAAGAAGTCATGGAAATGGGACAGGTGATTCGTGAGAAATCAGAATACATGTCGACACTGATTGAGGATTTAAACCTCACGTACCGATTGAAGAATGGTGCCCTGCCTATTAATCGGAAACCGGTTGAACTCAGTGAATTTTTAACTTCCATTATGGACGAGTTTTCAAGAAGCTCTTCATCTGAGGATTATCCATGCTCCTTTGAAGATCAAACAGATGGTGTCATATTTGAGATCGATAAAGCATGGTTCAGACGAGTGATTGAGAACCTGCTGGCGAATGCAGTGAAGCATAACGAAAAAGGCACCCATATTACAGCTGTTTTATCTGAAACAGAGGAAGAAGTTCGGATCGAAATGAAAGACAATGGCCGCGGAATGGCACAGGAAACGGTGGATCACCTATTTAACCGCTATTACAGAGGGACAAATACAAATGATCCAACGAACGGAACAGGTCTCGGGCTTGCGATAGCAAAAGAGCTCGTCTTGCTGCATGACGGTGATATTCAAGTTGAAAGTGAACTAGGCACTGGAACAACTATTGCGATTATCCTAAAAAAATCATCACCTGTAAAATAGCCAAAAAACGATTTTCTTTTCTAAAGGAGATCGTTTTTTCCTGTTTTAGGATTGAAATCAATTTTGTAAACGATTACAATAAAATTGTTAACGTGAACAAATTATTTTTATCTATAAGAGAAATGGGGGAGTTTGATGAAAGCCTTTTTAGATGAACAGTTTTTACTCAACAGTCAGACGGCGGAAAAGCTATACCATGAGTTTGCTAAGGACCTTCCAATTATAGATTACCATTGTCATTTAAGCCCCAAAGAAATCTATGAAAATAAAACCTTCCATAATATCACCGAAGCATGGCTTTACGGAGATCATTACAAATGGCGTGCCATGAGAGCAAATGGCATACCCGAATCGCACGTCACAGGGGATGCCTCAGACTATGAGAAATTTCTGGCGTGGGCGAAGACCGTTCCCATGACCATTGGAAACCCGCTCTATCACTGGACTCATTTAGAGCTGAGACGATATTTTGGAGTTGAAGAACTTTTAAACGAAAAAACCGCACACATCATCTGGCAAAAAGTAAATGAAAAGCTGCAAGGAGAGGGTTTTGGTGCAAGAGATTTCATTGTGAAATCGAACGTTGAAACAGTCGTGACAACAGATGATCCAGTCGACTCGCTTTGCTATCATCAAAAACTGCGGGAAGAAGGATTCACTGTGCAAGTACTGCCCGGATTTCGGCCTGATAAGGCACTTGATATAACGAATCACCTATTTATAGCGTATGTTCACGAACTGGCAGAGGCTTCATCTACTCCAATCCAATCCTACCAAGACTTTTTGAAAGCACTCCGTACAAGAATTGATTTTTTCCATAAACAGGGCTGCCTGATCTCAGATCATGCCATTAACGAAATGACGTTTGAAGAAACGACGGAAGAAGAAGTGGAAGCCATCTTTCATAAAAGAATGTCTGGGCATTCATTGACGGAAAAAGAGAAGATCAAATTTAAAACACAAACATTCATAAAGCTAGGTCAGGCTTACTATGAGCGGGGCTGGGCGATGCAGCTTCATATCAATGCGCTTAGGAACAACAATACGAAAATGTTTGAGCGGCTTGGGCCAGATACAGGGTATGATGCGATGAATGATGAAGACATTGCCAAGCCGCTTTGCAGAATATTGGACCGTTTAGAACAAGAACAGGCACTGCCAAAAACCATTCTTTATTCCTTGAATCCTAGGGATCATGTTGTGATTTCCACATTGGCTGGAAGCTTTCAAGACGGGACGACACCTGGGAAGATCCAGCACGGCACAGCTTGGTGGTTTAATGATACGAAACAAGGGATGACAGAGCAGATGATGGCTCTATCCAGTATTGGGCTGATCAGCCGTTTCATTGGGATGCTGACAGATTCACGAAGCTTTTTGTCGTATACAAGACATGAATATTTTCGAAGACTGCTTTGCGATATCATTGGAGATTGGGTAGAAAAAGGAGAAGCCCCTTATGATCTTGAGCTGTTAGGGGGAATCGTGAAAGGAATCAGCTATGAAAATGCCAGACAGTATTTCCAATTTGACCGGGCAAATCAGCTCAAGCATCACCCAAACAAAATGACATAAAGAAAATGAAAGCGGTTTTATGATAAGATGGTAAAAAATCATAAAAGGCGGAATAGCATGACAGTCACAATTAAAGACATAGCAAAATTGGCAAACGTCTCTCATACCACGGTATCAAGGGCTTTGAATAACAGTCCTTTTATTAAAGAGAAGACAAAACAAAAGATTTTGTCGATTGCAAAACAGCTGAATTATTCACCGAATGTCCATGCGAGAGGCCTAGTATCACAAAAATCATTCACAATTGGTCTGTTTTTTACGAGTTTAACAGAAGGCACATCTTCAAGCTTCTTTGTGGATGCGTTAAAAGGTGTCAACAGCGTCATGACAGAGTATTATAATCTCTTTGTAAGAGGAATTGACGACTTTCACGATTACACAACCATTCATAAACAACGCTACGATGGCATTTTGCTCATGAGTCAAAGCGAACACGATGAAGCATTTATCCATCATGTGAAGAAACAGGGCATTCCCATCATTGTGCTGAATCGCCGTGTAGAAAGTCATGAGGTCATGAATATATTAGCAGATGATAGTCAAGGAGCTTACCAGGCTGCACACCATTTCATTCAGCAAGGTCATGAACAAATCGCCATCATTGAAGGGAAAGAAGGCTTTAAATCAACTCAAGAAAGAAAAGCTGGTTTCCTGCAAGCGTTAATTGATCACCAAATACCTATGAAGAAAGAATATATGATGAAAGGCGACTATCACATGAAAAGCGGCTATGAATCAATGGAATCGCTGCTGGCCCTTGATGATCCGCCAACAGCGCTCTTTTGCTCAAACGATGACATGGCGATTGGTGCAATGAATGCATTATTTGCAAAAGGCAAAACGTGTCCAGGTGATATTTCTATTATTGGTTTTGATGATATTGCCTTTTCATCCTATACCACACCTGCATTGACAACGGTGAAAAAACCGATTGAAAAAATGTGTGCACTTGGAGCAGAAGCTATCCTTTCAGTGATAAACGGTGAAGAGCAAGAAGAAGATCATATGGAAAAAGTGTATGTCCACACAGAGCTGATGATCAGAGATTCAGTCAAAAAGGTGCAGTAATCAGCACCTTCTCAGAAAAATGTTCACGTGTGCATAATACTTGGAGAGGGGAATCCATTTGAAACGATTATCAGAAGCCATATACCCGGCACCTGAGTATCCGGAAACGATTTTGCAGATTGGTGAAGGAAATTTTATGCGAGGATTTATCAATTGGCACATCCAGAAGCTGAACGACTGCACAGATTTTAAAGGAAGAGCGGTTGTTGTTCCTCCTCGAAAAGGATCAGTAGCAGCATTAAATGAACAAGATGGCTTGTACACATTATGTATTCAGGGATATCATGACCAGCAAGAAATGAATGAACGTATGATCATCCAATCGATTAGCAGAGGAATTAGTACGTATACGGATTACGAGGAATTTTTACACGTAGCGGAAAACCCGGATCTCCGCTTTGTTTTCTCAAACACGACAGAGGCAGGACTTGTGCTCAGAAAGGAGGATCGTTTGGAGGATCGGCCGCAAGCCAGTTTTCCAGGAAAGCTGACAGCGTTCTTGTATCACCGGTTTAAAGCATTTGCTGGAGATGAGCAGAAAGGACTGATCATTCTGCCTTGTGAATTGGTTGAACAAAATGGTGATCGATTGAAGGAATATGTGATCAGTATGGCAGCTGAGTGGGAACTGCCGCCTGCGTTTTTTACATGGATTAAGGAAGCCAACACGTTTTGTAATACGCTTGTGGACCGGATTGTCCCTGGATTCTCTAAGAAAGCGGCTGACATCGTACGAAAGGAAGAAGGGTATATCGACGAATTGCTTGTCACGGCAGAATATTATCATCTTTTTGTCATTGAAGCGCCCGCTTTTGTGAAAAAGGAGCTCCCCTTTCAAGAAGCAGGATTAAATGTACTTTTTGTAGAGGATATTGCGCCTTATCGTATGAGCAAGGTACGAATTTTAAATGGTGCACATACGGCGATGGTGCCGATTGCCTATTCATGCGGTTTAGAAACTGTAAAGGAAGCTGTGGATGATGAGCATGTTGGTCCGTTCATCCGGCGTATGCTGGAGGAGGAAGTATTGCCAGGGCTTGAACTCCCTGAAGATGAGCTTCTTCTTTATACACAATCCGTTTGGGATCGTTTTTGCAATCCATTTGTAAAGCATCAATTGCTGGATATTGCGCTGAATGGGGTATCCAAATTCCGAACCCGTAATCTTCCGTCATTGCTTGATTATGTCGAGCGAAAGAAACAGCTGCCAATGAAACTTGTGTTTTCACTTAGCAGTCTCATTTATTTCTACAGAGCACATGCAGGAAGGGTAAAGGATGATGAAACTGTGCTAACGCTCATGAAGGAAGCATGGGACGAGGAAAACCATTCTAATGAAGGAGTTGCAGCGAAAATTCTTTCATGCGAGTCATTATGGGGCAGAGATTTAACAGATATAAATGGATTGAGTCAAGCTGTAGCTGATCAGCTTACCCTCATACAGACGCATGGGATGAGAGCAGCTGTTCATCGAATGATGCTTCATCAATATGAAAGTCAGGGGGAGAAAGCATGAAAGACTTTATTGTCATCCACCCTTCAGATAATGTCGGTATTGCTTTAAAAGGACTTGAGCAAGGGGAGGAGCTGCAGCATCAAGGACATACGATTATCTTAAAAGAGACCGTCGCCAAAGGTCATAAGTTTGCATTGGCTGAAATCAAGCAAAGAGAGAATATTATCAAATATGGCTATCCCATTGGTCATGCAGTGACTGCCATTTCTGCTGGAGAATGGGTGCATACGCATAATATCAAAACCAATCTATCTGGCAAGCTGGAATACGAATACCAGCCTTCATTATCAGAAAACCCCTATGAAAAAACGAATCTTACATTTAAAGGGTATAAACGAAAAAATGGCGGAAGCGGAATCCGCAATGAGCTTTGGATTGTTCCTACCGTTGGATGCGTGAATGGCATCGCCGATCAAATGATCCAAATATTCACCGCTGAAATGGGTGGAAACATCCATCCTTTTGAAACAGCCCTTGTATTAAAGCACAATTATGGCTGCTCACAGCTTGGGGACGATCATGAAAATACCAAAACCATTTTACAAAATGCGGTGAAGCACCCTAATGCTGGAGGAGTACTCGTTCTTGGACTTGGCTGTGAAAACAATGACATTGAAGATTTTCAGTCCACATTAGGTGAATATGACCGTACGAGAGTGAAATTTTTAAGAAGCCAAGAAGTAGGAGATGAGATTGAGACGGGAGTCGCTTTACTCAAGGAAATTTATGATGCGGCGAAAGAAGATCATCGTGAAGACATTCCGTTATCTGAGCTGAAAATTGGCTTGAAGTGCGGAGGATCAGATGGATTCTCTGGTATTACCGCAAATCCGCTTTTAGGCAGACTGTCCGATTTTCTTGTCGCTCAAGGCGGCACGACAGTGTTAACAGAAGTGCCCGAAATGTTTGGTGCTGAAACGATTTTAATGGAGAGAGCAGCATCAGAAGCGACTTTCGACAATATTGTGCAAATGATCAATGACTTTAAACAATACTTCATGGATCATCGACAGCCGGTATATGAAAATCCTTCCCCGGGAAATAAAGCAGGTGGAATTTCGACATTAGAGGATAAATCTCTTGGCTGTACACAAAAAGCAGGTACTTCTGATATTAAAGATGTATTGAAATATGGAGAGCTGCTGAAACAAAAGGGATTGAACCTATTAAGTGCACCTGGTAATGATTTGGTTGCTTCATCTGCACTTGCTGCTTCTGGCTGTCAAATGGTGCTTTTTACAACAGGCAGGGGGACACCCTTTGGTACGTTTGTGCCAACAATGAAAATCTCGACCAACACAGCCTTATATGAAACAAAAAAGCACTGGATTGACTTTAATGCCGGAGAACTGCTTGAAGATGTACCGGAAGATGTTGTATTAGAAAAATTCATTTCAACTGTCATTGATGTGGCGAGCGGGAAGCTGTTAAATCATGAAAAAAACAATTTTAGAGAGCTGGCTATTTTCAAAACAGGTGTCACACTTTAAGGCGACTGGGGGATGAGTACGTGTCTAAAAAACGGGATTTGATGTATATCGCAGCAGGAACGGTACTAACTGGAGTTGGAATTGCTCGTTTAGCAAAGCAAGGGAAGAAAGATAAAAAAGTAAACGGAATTGATCAAGTGCTAAAGCAGATAAAAGCACCGCAGTTCCCAGATCGTGAATTGAATGTGGTGCATTATGGAGCAGATGCGGAAGGGCAAGAGCTTTCTACAAATGCTATTCAGTCTGCCATTGATGATGCCCACCGGTTGAAAGGGGGACGGGTGCTGATCCCAGCAGGGACATTTATGACAGGTGCTTTAGAATTGAAAAGCAATGTAGAACTTCATCTGCATGAGAAAGCCTATGTGACATTCAGCCAAGACCCAAAGGATTACTTGCCTCTTGTACTGACAAGATATGAAGGGGTTGAACTTTATAATTATTCACCTCTCATTTATGCACACCATGCAGAAAACATCGCTATAACTGGAGCCGGAACCCTTGATGGCAGAGGGGATGAGCATCATTGGTGGCCTTGGAAGTATGGGACAAATGGCCAGCCCTCTCAGGATCGGGATCGCCAGCTTTTGTTTGAAATGGCGGAAAAGAGAATACCGGTAGAAGAAAGGGTATTTGGAGAAGGTCATTATTTAAGGTCGAGCTTTATTCAGCCATACCAATGTCAGCATGTGCTAATCGAAGGAGTGACAGTGAAGGATTCACCGATGTGGCAAATTCATCCTGTGTTAAGTGATAACGTCATCGTCCGCGGCGTTAAAATCATTGGGCATGGACCAAACACAGATGGTGTCAATCCGGAATCTTGCCGGAATGTGCTCATTGAAGATTGTTATTTTGATAACGGAGATGATTGTATTGCCATCAAATCGGGCAGAAACGAGGATGGACGGAGAATAGGGATTCCATCTGAAAACATTGTCATTCGTAGAAATGAGATGCGGGATGGACACGGCGGTGTGACGATCGGGAGCGAAATCTCTGGCGGAGTAAGGCATGTTTATGCAGAAGATAATGTCATGGACAGTCCTAACCTTGACCGGGCACTGCGTATTAAAACCAACTCTGTCAGAGGCGGCACCATTGAACATATTTATTTTAAAAACAATACAGTCAAAAGTCTAAAGCATGAAGTGGTCTGTATCGACATGATGTATGAGGAAGGAGATGCTGGTCCGCATCGTCCTGTTGTACGTCATATTGAAGTGGAAGGACTCAAAAGCAGCGGCGGACGATATGGTGTGAAAATAGCCGCATACGCACATTCTCCTGTGACTCACTTTAAAATGAAAGATTGTGTCATAGATGATGTGGCGTATCCATTATCTTTAGAGCATGCCGTTTCTCCTGCTTTTCAGAAAGTCGTCATCAATGGAGAACAAATTAATTCATTGAAGAGTGAAAAACAGTCTTTTTAGAGGCTGTTTTTTTGTTTTATGAACAGAAAAGACGCTTTTAGAAATCACATATACAACCTATCTGCACTGTAGTATAATATTCCCGAAATTAGAAAAGAATTGACGAAAGAGATTTCGTTAAGCAGTACATAAACCAGGGGGTTACTCATGAAAAAGTTAACAGCTATTTGGCTATCGTTATTGCTTGTGATGGGTGTTTTAGCAGGATGTGCAGGCGCTGAGACAGATCACAAAGCAAAAGGGTCACAAAATAAAGAAACGGCCACTGCGGCATTTCCCGTATCGATAAAAGATGCAGCTGGCAAAACAGTCGAAATCAAAGAACAGCCTAAACGAATTGTTTCGTTAATTCCAAGTAATACGGAGATTGCTTATGCACTCGGTCTTGGAGATAAAATGGTTGGACGATCAGACTTTGACAATTATCCAAAGGAAGTCGAAAAGGTAGAGAAGATTGGCGGACTTGAATTCAATGTCGAGAAGGTCATTTCCTTAAAGCCAGATCTTGTCTTAGCACATGCATCTCAGATGGGATCAAAAAATGGATTTAAACAGCTTGAAGATGCAGGGATCCAAGTGCTGACTATAAATGATGCAACATCCTTTAAGGATGTGTACAAATCAATCAATATGATCGGTGAAGCAGCCGGCGTGAAAGAAGCATCAACAAAGCTTGTAGACGAAATGAAAACAAAGCTGAATGACATCAAGAAACAAGCAGAGGGGATTTCGAAAGACAAGCAAAAAACAGTCTTTGTTGAAGTATCAGGTGCACCTGAAATCTATACAACTGGTAAAAATACATTTATGGATGAAATGCTTTCTGTTATCCATGCCAAAAATGCTGCAGGTGATCAAACTGGCTGGGTGCAAATGACGGAAGAATCGATCATCAAGCGAAATCCTGATGTCATCGTTACAATTGATGGATCAGGCTTAGCTGATTTGAAAAAAAGAGACGGCTGGAATGCAATGGAAGCAGTGAAAGAAAAACAAGTCTTTCAATTGAATACGGATCTCGCATCAAGACCGGGACCGCGATTGGTTGAAGGAGTCGAGGCTCTTGCGAAAAACGTCTATCCTGACACGTTCAAATAAATTGATCATCGCATATACACTAAGTGTTTTACTTCTTGTGATGAGCATTGGAATGGGAATCTCCTTTGGAAGCTTAGGGATTCCCATTCCTTCTATTCTTCGTATATTTGTTCATGAACTATTCGGAGTGCAGTTTGGAACCATTGATTCCATCGATCGCAATATTATGATGAACATTCGGCTGCCAAGAGTCATATTAGCGGCATTAGTCGGAGCAGCACTTGCGTTATCTGGTGCAGCTTTTCAAGGTTTATTAAAAAATCCTCTCGCTGACCCTTATACGCTGGGGGTATCTCAAGGGGCATCAGTTGGAGCCGTAGCGACCCTGTTTTTCAGCTTGCAGCTCCCGCTTTTTGGCAGCTTCACACTGCCATTATTCAGTATGACAACAGCGCTTGTGACCCTCTGTCTCGTTCTCTTTTTTGCGCGTCTTGTTCATCGGGGGATGAGCATCTCTTCTTTGATTTTGACAGGAGTGATTTTCAGCTCTTTTTTGGGTGCGCTCATTTCATTGATGATTGCTTTAACAGGTGATGATCTAAAAGAGATCATTCATTGGCTGCTTGGCAGTGTGTCCATGAGGGGCTGGCGTTATATTGTGCTTTTTCTTCCTTTCTTTCTTATTGGGACCTTTGCGTTAATGTTGATGGGGCGGGATTTGAATGTGATGACGTATGGCGAGGAGAAGGCAAAGCTATTAGGTGTTCATGTGAAAAGGAGCAAATATATTGTGCTGCTGGCGGGCTCGATCCTGACCGGAAGTGCAGTAGCGGTATCAGGGACGATCGGTTTTGTAGGACTTGTGATTCCGCATTTTATCCGCCTCTTAACTATCACAGATCATCGGCATCTGCTGCCTTTATCTATGCTGAACGGTGCTTCCTTTCTTGTATTAGCAGATGTGTTATCCCGTACCATCATTGAGCCGACTGAATTACCGATTGGCATCATTACTGCGTTAATTGGTGCACCTGTATTTGGCATCATCCTCATTCGTAAATATAGAGGGGGGACGCACGTATGATTCAAGTGAAGGAAATCAGAGGTGGATATGGAGAGAAAGAGGTCATTCGAGGCATTAATCTTGAAGTAAAGCAAGGAGAATTTCTCGGTATACTCGGTCCAAACGGGAGCGGTAAGACGACCCTTCTTAAAATGATGGCAGGGATTTTAGCACCTAAGAGCGGAGAGGTGCGTCTCGGCGGTCACCTTATTCAATCCTATCAGCCAAAGGCGCTTGCGCAAAAGATGGCCGTTCTGCCGCAGAAAACGGACCAAGCTTTTTCATTTACGGTGGAAGAAACCGTCCAATTCGGTCGTTATCCATATCAAAAAGGGTGGCTGCAATCTGTCACGCGAGAAGATGTGCAGGTCGTCAGCAAAGTAATGGAACAAACGGGTGTTGCACAGTTTAAGAATCAATCCATCCATGAGTTAAGCGGAGGAGAACAGCAGCGTGTATATTTAGCACAGGCATTGGCGCAGCAGCCTGAATATTTATTGCTGGATGAACCAACGAGTTTCCTTGATTTAGCCTATCAAAAAGATTTGCTTGATTTAATTAAAGAAGAAACTGATTCCTCTAGGTTAACGGTCATTGGTGTATTCCATGATGTGAACATCGCTAGTTTATATTGTGATCGGCTGCTTCTGCTTCATGAAGGAAAGACAGACATGTTAGGACTGCCGCATCACGTCTTGACCACTGAACGAATCAACCGTGTGTATGAAACAAATGTGACACCGCTCCAGCATCCATTTAGGGCTAACCCCCAGCTGATGGTTGAGCCTGCAGCCCCTTCAAAAGCATCAATTGTAAACATAGCCGATGGCTGGAGGACTTATAGCTCAGAAGGAATGACGTTTTCCATTAATCAGCCTCTTCGCATCCTTTCCTCACATAAGAAAAACGGCGGGTTCTTTTGGAAAAGGTCTATTGGAACGGGAACGAAGACGCTTCATGAGCAGCTAGAGTCATCTGAAGATATGCTGTTTTTCGAGCAAGCTAACGGATTAGCACAATTTGCCGCAGAAGACGCCGAAGACGATATGATCCTTTGCGGCATGCTTCAGCAAGAAGAGTTGGCCATTTGGCTTATCCTGAAACGATCTTTAACAGACGGAGCAGCTGTTCAGCTCATGGGGCAGCTTATGCACATCATGAAGCAAGAAACAAGCATTCCAATCCATCATCTTTGTATTGCTACACCCAATACGCATGAAACGGAAGATGCTGACCTTTTACACGAAAGATTAGGACAAAAGGTGCACGGGCTTCTTCAAAAGTTGAGTGCCATTCAAAAGTGAACCAAAATGGTTCGCTTTTTTTGTTGAAAACATCAACAGCTACATAAGAAATGAACTTAATATAACGAAAAATCAAAAAAGTGTTGCTAATTAAATCACAATCCTTTTATAATAAAAAATATGAAAGCGCTTAAAATATGACATGTTTAAAAATGCAACACATAAGAAAGGGAGGATTATTTGGACATTCAAGGGATTATACCAGCTATTTTGACACCGCTTACTGAGGAAGAACATTTTCATCCCGAAGTGGCAACGCAATTAGTGAATCGTTTGATCGAGTCAGGTGTACACGGCATCTTTGCTTTAGGCACAAATGGAGAGTTTCATTTGTTTTCAGAGGAAGAAAAGCTTCAAATTGCTGAAACTGTCGTGAATGCTGTTGACAGACGAGTGCCGGTATTCATTGGAGCAGGTGAAAATAGTACGGAGGCAACCATCAGGCTGTCAAACAAACTGGCAGATCGAGGGGTAGATGTTCTGTCTATCATTACACCTTACTTTGTTGCACCAACCCAAGAAGAGCTGTATGAGCACTTTCGTCACATATCTGAGAATGTAGATATTCCGATTCTGCTTTATAACATTCCATCTAGAACAGGAGTATCTCTAGCACCAGAGACGGTTGCACGGCTCAGTGCACTGCCGAATGTGCTAGGCATTAAAGATAGCAGTGGAAACATTGAAAATATCAAGGCATATCTGGATGTCACAAAAGATGAAGATTTTGTTGTCCTTGCAGGTACGGACTCACTCATTTTGGATACCTTGAAACTCGGCGGAGCAGGGGCGGTCGCAGCAACTGCAAATGTACTTCCTGAAACTGTCGTTGGACTCTATGAATCTTTTCGAAAAGGGAAGCTTGACGAAAGTGAGCACTTCCAGAAGCAGCTGCAGCCATTAAGAGCAACATTCGGTTTAGGGACATTACCAGCGCCTTTGAAAAAGGCAGCAGAGCTTTATGGAATTCCGGTTGGCCCGCCCAAAAGCCCTGTAAAAGAGCTGTCAGGTGAGGCATTGGAAGCTGTGGCACAAATGGTTGAAGACTATCGCAAACAAGGAAAAGCGGCAAAGGAGTAGTGAAGAGATGACGATCACGCATTATCACTTTCAGACGGCATCACACATTGTATCTGGCGCAGGTTCTTTAGACCTTCTTGGGGAGAAATTAGATAGTTTAGGGCTTAGCAGACTCACATCCATTTTTATATTAACGCAGCCATCTATCGTATCACTTGGTTATGCAGATCACATCAAAAGAGAACTTGCGAAAAAGGGGATAGCAAGTGAGATAAGTACAGAAATCAAACCTGAACCAACAGAAGAAAATATCGAGGATGTATTCCACACATTTTTAAGAGGAGCGCATGACGCCATTATTGGAATTGGTGGCGGGAGTGTCCTTGATGCTGCAAAAATTTTAGCTGTTCTTAAGACAAACGATCAGCCGATTTCTGCTCTCGTTGGCACAAATCTTGTGGAAAAAAGGGGAGTGCCAACGATTCTCATTCCGACAACATCTGGTACGGGATCTGAGGTGACACCAAATGCAATTGTGACTTTTCCAGAAAAGGAATTGAAAATTGGAATGGTTAGTCCGCATCTTTTGCCAGACCTTGTCATCTTAGATCCAGCACTTACTCTCAACTTGCCGAAATCTATTACCGCAGCTACAGGTATGGATGCTTTTACGCATGCGCTTGAATCTTATATTTCAAATAAAGCCAATCCATTCAGTGATATGTTTGCACTGGAATCGATGCGGCTGATTTCAGGAAGTATTCAGGAGGCATATCATCACGGGGAGAACATGAAGGCAAGAGAAAATATGCTTGTTGGTGCAATGTATGGAGGAATGGCGCTTACAAGTGCCGGAACTGCTGCTGTTCACGCTATGGCTTATCCATTAGGGGGGAAATACAAGATTTCTCATGGTGTTGCTAATTCCATGCTGCTTCCGCATGTCACTGCTTTTAATGCAGATCATATCATTGATCGGCTTGAACATGTGGCAAGAGCAATAGGACTAGCGGGAGCTCACACAAAGCAGGAGCTTGCAGAGCGTGTGATTCATCAAATTGAAGATTGGACAGCGGATTTACACATTCCACAGCAGCTCAAAGCTTTTGGCGTGTCCAAGGAGGATGTACCGGCACTTGCTCAAGCAGCTTCAGAGGTGAAGAGATTAATGGACAACAATCCAAAGCCAATGTCTGTTTCTGATATTGAACAGGTATACATGAAACTGCTTGACGCTTAATGCTTTATTGGGATGGGACATGAGAAGTTGCTTCACACGGCTTGCACACAAAGGGGGATTTTAAATGAATGTCTTAAGCAGTTCTGTCATCACATTTATTTTGATCGTCATTATTCTCTATATACTATTTACGACTTGGCTGACGATGCGTTTCCGTAGTAAATCCAATTCAGAATTTAACAATGCTGCTAAGTCACTTCCAGCCATTGTAGTCGGTATTTTGCTCATGAGTGAATTCATTGGAACGAAATCCACTGTTGGAACTGCAGAATCTGCCTTTACGCATGGGCTTTCTGCTTCATGGTCTATTGTGACTGTCGCTATCGCCTTTTTTATCTTTTCCTTTTTCTTAGTAGGCAAGTTTTATCGAACAGGACAGTACACCATTTCAGGTATTATCGATCAGAAGTTTGGAAAATCAACGAAGCTAGTTGTTTCTGTTATTATGATTGCCGCATTGCTGCTTGTGAATCTAGGAAACTATTTAAGTGGTTCAGCTGCCATTGCATCCATTTTGGGGCTTCCTTTAATGACCTGTGCGATCATTACAGCTGTTGTGAGTACATTTTATTTTACATTCGGAGGAATGAAAGGGGTCGCATGGGTCACGATCCTTCATTCGATCGTGAAGTATGCGGGAATTTTAATTACACTAGGGGTAGCTCTTTACTTAACAAAAGGCTTTGAACCAATGAAACAAACGATGCCTGATCATTTCTTTACATGGGACGGGACAATTGGATGGGGGACGATAGGAGCTTGGTTTATAGGAAACATGGGTGCCATCTTTGCTACGCAGTTTATCATTCAAGCAATCACTTCGTCGAAAAGTGAGCGTGAGGCAAAGAAATCAACACTTTATGCGGCTCTGCTTTGTTTGCCGCTCGCCATTGCAATCGGTGTGATCGGCGTAGCTGCACATTATTTGTATCCAGACATTGATCCTATTTATGCCTTCCCTGTCTTTTTACAGCATATGAATCCAATTTTGAGTGCCATTGTGGCAACATCGCTTGTGGCATCCATCTTTGTCGGTGTGTCGACGGTTGCGCTTGCGACAACAACCTTAATTATGGATGATTTTTATGTACCGAAAATGAAACCAACACCGGAGCAGAGAATGAAAGTCACGAGGTATGTGGCTGTACTCGTTGGAATTGTGCCTCTTGTAGGAGTAGCACTTGCGCCGGAGCTGCTGTCCCTTTCCTTTTTTACAAGGGCGCTTCGAACATCAATCGCTGTTGTAGCAGCGATGGGCTTTTACTTGCCGTACTTTAATTCAAATAGAGGGGCGACCATTGGCCTTACTGCTTCAGGTGTTACCACGACGGTTTGGTATTTACTCGATAATCCATTCGGAATCGATAATATGTATATTGCCATTATCATTCCTTTCCTTGTGCTGGTAATCGACCGACTTTTCAGTCCGCCTGCTAAAAAGGATCAACCATTGAAAGGAGAATTGTCATGAAAAATGAAGAGACTGTGATAAAAATAGATGGAATTTTGCGACAAAATGAACAAGATACAGAGAGAAAAGAAGCCTTTCTGCCAACAGACTGCGTGCAGAATCATGCGGCCAATCTACTTGAGCTGGATAATGGAGATGTATTATGTGTTTGGTTTGGCGGAACGCAGGAGGGAATACCTGATATCTCAATCTATATGTCGAGACTCAAACGAGGAAGTAACAAGTGGACAGAGGCAGTGAAGTTATCTAACGATCCTGCACGCTCTGAACAAAATCCAGTTCTGTTTCAAGAGGAAAATGGCAGGCTATGGCTGCTGTATACCGCACAGCTATCTGGGAATCAAGATACGGCCATCGTGAGATACCGGCTATCAGAGGATAGAGGTGAGACATGGGGTGAGATTGATACTTTGTTTGAACAGCCGGGTACGTTTATACGTCAGCCGATTGTTGTACTGGATAATCAAGATTGGCTGCTGCCGGTCTTCTATTGTAAGACCATTCCAGGCGTCAAATGGACGGGGAACCGGGATGTCAGTGCTGTGAAGATTTCATCCGACCAAGGAAAGACATGGGGTGAGGTCATTGTACCAAACAGCACGGGCTGTGTTCATATGAATATTGGAAAGTGTGCAGACGGCTCCCTCATAGCCCTCTTTAGAAGCCGGTTTGCTGATTCGATTTATATTAGCCGTTCCGTCGATCATGGGCGGACATGGTCTGAGCCAAAGGCGACAGAGCTGCCCAATAATAATTCATCCATTCAATTTACCGTGCTCCAAAATGGGCATCTTGCCCTCGTCTATAATCATATCAATGCGGATGAGCAAACAGAACGAAGAGCTTCTTTATATGATGAAATTGAGGATGAAGGCGATACGCGCACAGCGGTTGATACAGAAGCACGTCCAGCCTTTTGGGGAACACCGCGTGCACCGATGACTTTGGCGCTCTCTGAGGATAATGGTGATACATGGCCTATCAGACGTAACCTTGAAGTGGGTGATGGATATGCGATGACAAACAATTCAAAGGATAAACTAAATCGAGAGTTTTCTTATCCATCCATCACGGAAGGAAAAGACGGGAAGCTGCATATTGCGTTTACGTATTATCGGCAGGCGATCAAATATGTGTGTGTGACAGAAGAATGGGTCAATCGCACTTCTTAACTGCAAGAGGGCCCTGCTTCTGGTGAATTGTAACCCTCATTTGCTTCATTTATAATTGATGTTTGGAGGGTTGTCCCCATTTTCTATCGGCTGGACTCCCTCAAGCTATGTCTCGTGATGAAGAGATAAAAAATGGGGGTCCTTTTCATGAATATCAAAGTGTTAGGTGTTGCGCCGTATAAAGGGTTGGGCGATGTGTTAATCGACCTTGCCAAAGAAGAAGAAAATATGACATTCCAGCTTGTAGTCGGAGATCTCCGGTCTGGTGTTGCTCTTGCAGAACAAGCAGAAGCTCAAGGAATGGATATCATTATGAGCCGGGGCGGAACAGCTGCGCTCATTCAAAAACATGTGAACATCCCAGTAGTGGATATCCCTGTGTCAGGGTATGACTTGCTTCGTGCCTTAACACTGATAAAAGATTATCAAGGTAAAAAAGCGGTCGTGGGTTTTGAAAATATTACACAAGGTGTACGCACCATTGGGGAATTATACGCGATTAAAATTGATATTTACACAGTGCAGCAAGAGGAAGAGGTATGGGATCTCTTAAAACAATTACAAGAACAAGGGACTCAGGTCGTGCTTGGAGATGTCATTACTGATAAAGCGGCTAAAGAGCTGGGAATGCAGAGTATGCTCATTACATCAGGTCGTGAATCGGTCAAAGAAGCATTTCATCAAGCAAAACAAATGTATCGTTTATATAAAGAGGCGACAGCTGAACAGCGTCTCTTTCGTGAAATGATTGATCAAGAGCCGAAAGGGATGCTCATCATTGATCCGCACAACCAGCTACATTTTATGAATCAACAAATGAAACAATGGACAGAAAAAGGATTATTTGCACCGTCTACTTCTCATGCTGATGTGATTGCGTGGTGTCCAGCACTTGAACCGGCACTAAAGGCGATTCGAGAAGGGAAACAAAATGGCTATTCTCAAATATCCCATCAGCAGCAAGTGTGGCATGTCAAAGGAAGCATGCTATCGAAAGGCGAGTTGCTTGTCACGATTGAAAAGCCTTCGGCTGTGATGAATCAAGAAGGTCATCGTATTTGGACGCTTGCGTCGCCTATTCATTCAGAACATCCATTTGCTCTTTTTACAGATCAAAGCCCAAAAATGAAAGATGTGATCAATAGGGCAAAAGCGTTTAGTCAAACGGAGCGCTCGATTTGCCTGTATGGTGAACAAGGAACGGGTAAATCATGCCTTGCATTTGCTATCCATCAAATGAGCGAGAGGAAAAATGAGAGCTTTACGAC
Organism: Bacillus sp. FSL K6-1006; assembly: GCF_038593175.1. Classification (NCBI taxonomy): domain Bacteria; kingdom Bacillati; phylum Bacillota; class Bacilli; order Caryophanales; family Bacillaceae; genus Bacillus; species Bacillus sp. FSL K6-1006. Next base: position 3,039,100 of record NZ_CP151970.1, on the reverse strand, counting down.
AGTACATTGCAGACGTTTGACAGAACCGGAAGATATAAAATCAATCCCTCTGCATCAAAAAGGGACGATGTTTCTAAAGGATATTGAGAGCGTTCCAATGGATATACAGCAGCTCATTGCCGAGCAGCTGCATCATCATCAGAATATTCGCTGGATGGCTGCGTCTCAAGTGGATTTGTTCAAATTGATGCAATCTGGAGCGTTTAGTGAGGAATTATATACAGGCTTACAGGAGCTCACAATTCATGTCCCTGCGTTGTCTGAACGGCCGGAAGATATTGAGGACATGAGCAGGTTATTTATTGCGGAACTGAATTCTCTTTACGGGACGCAGGTGGTTGGGCTGTCAGCAGATGTGATTGAAGCCTTTCAACACCAGAAATTCAGAGAAAATGTCAGGCAGTTCAAGCGGATCATTGAGGAACTGGTACTGACAACAAAAAGTGGATATATCACGTTGAATAGGGCAAAGGCAGCAATTGATCAGCTTGCCTTTGAAAATGAAGAAAAACAGCTGTCCAGCTATTTGAATGGAACGCTTGATGAGATTGAAAGACGGATTATCAAAACGGTGCTGGAAGAAGAAAATATGAATCAATCAAAGGCGGCAAAGCGGTTGAATATCAACCGTACGACGCTATGGAGAAAGCTAAAGGAATAATATGTAATGAGGCCGAGGTGTCTAAATGACAAACGATCTATTAAAAAAAGGAGCGAAATTAGAGCAAAAGGTAATCATTGTGGCGGATGATTTGACAGGTGCCAACGATACAGGTGTTCAATTTGTCAAAGCGGGCTTAACAGCCTCTGTTCTGTTTCAGCCGTCATTTGAAGGCATTGACAGGTATAAAGAGGATGTGCTGATTGTGGATACCGATTCACGAAGTATGTCTTCAGTGAACGCCTACCATGAGGTCAGCCAAATGGTGCAGCCATTTCTCCAAGATGAATCGCACCTTTTCTTAAAAAAAATAGATTCAACGTTAAGAGGCAATATAGGAATTGAACTGCAAGCACTAATGGATATTGGCCCATTTGATGCGGCGGTTATCGCACCTGCCTACCCAGATGCACAAAGAGCAACCAATAATGGCATACATTATGTGGAAGGAGTGCCTGTTCATCTGTCAGAGGCAGCAAAGGATCCGAAAACACCAGTTTTGACATCCAGCATATCAGGTTTAATTGAGGAGCAGACGAACGTCAGACCAAAAAACCTTTCTCAACAAACAATCGGCGAAGAGCTCAAAGGAATGAATGATGAGGTATCATCGTTATTGAAGCATGGTCATCAATGGTTTGTGTGTGATGCAGAAACAAGTGATGATTTAGGGCGGATTGTGGAAGTGTTTATGAAGATGGATAAAAGAATACTATGGGTCGGTTCAGCGGGACTAGCTGGTGCATTATCTGCATATGTCGCTAAAAATAGAAATACTTCTCGTCTTAAAAAACAGAGACCTGTCCTCATCGTATCTGGAAGTGCCTCTCAAAAAACAAATGAGCAGTTTGCTTATTTAAGAGAAACTCACGATTGTTTTGAGATAAAAGTGAACCCGCTGAATGTATTAAACGGCCGTGAAGCATGGGAACGAAAATCAGTTCTCGATCAACTGCGTAAGCGTCAGAACGAAGATATTCTCCTTTACACAGATGCACGGCCAGAGATGGTTGAAAAGATGCTGATTTACGGAGAAAAGAAAGGGCTGTCAAGACAAGAGGTTGGAAGTGCTTTGTCCGTCTTTCTTGGAATGATCACAAAAGACATTGTCACATTATCAGGAATGAGACGACTTTTCCTAACTGGCGGAGATACAGCGCGGGCGATTTGCCAGGAGCTTGGAGCAGGAGGTATTCGGCTGCTGAAAGAAATTGAACCTGGCATCCCGCTCGGCCAGCTCGTTGATACGAATTTATATGCGGTTACGAAAGCAGGAGCTTACGGTCAAAAAAATTCAGTACTCCACGCGGTAGAAGTGCTGAAAAAGATAGAGGGGGAAGTCGAATGTCAAAACCAATCATTGCTGTAACGATGGGAGATGCGGCTGGCGTTGGTCCTGAAATTATTTTAAAAGCTTTTCAGCAAACGCGTTTACATGAAGAAGCCGTTCTATTTGTGATCGGAGACACCAGTATATTAAATAGGGCGAAAGACTTTGTGAATACAGATGTGGAGATTGTAAGTATCATAGAACCAGAGGAAGCGGAGCAGGTTAAAGCCGGAGCTGTTCCCTGCTTAGACCTCAAGCTCTTAACGAACGAGATGCCGATTGGGGACATATCAAAAGAAGCAGGAAATGCTGCTTTCCGATATCTTGAAAAAGCCATTAGTCTTGCAAATGACCGTAGAATTGACGGCATTTGCACAGCGCCGCTAAACAAAGAGGCACTTCATAAGGCAGGTCATATGTATCCAGGACATACAGAAATTTTAGCTGACCTGACGGGTACAGAAGATTATGCGATGATGCTGGCGGCCCCTAACTTAAAGGTAGTTCATGTCACCACACATATTGGATTAATGGATGCCATTTTAAAAATTAATCCCGAGCGTGTATACACGACGATTAAGCTGGCACATGATACACTCGTCCGTTCTGGAATCTCTGCCCCTAAAATTGCTGTATGCGGGATTAACCCGCATGCTGGGGAGAATGGGTTGTTTGGGAACGGAGAAGAAGAGGAGAAGATCATCCCAGCGGTTGAACTAGCGCAGGAAGAAGGGATTCAAGTATTTGGGCCGCTGCCTGCTGATACCTTGTTCTTTAGGGCAGCAAGAGGTGACTTTGATATCGTTGTGGCGATGTATCATGATCAAGGGCACGGACCGATTAAGGTGCTTGGCTTAGAATCGGGTGTAAACATTACAGTTGGGCTGCCGATTATTCGTACAAGTGTCGATCATGGGACGGCATTTGATATCGCAGGAACAGGAAAAGCCGATTCTGCGAGCATGGAAGAAGCTATTAGACAGGCCATCATGCTTTCTGGTACGAGAGAAAATCAATATGAGAAGAAAAAGAGCCTTTAAGAAGAGGCTCTTTTTTTCTAGTTCATATACGTTCCGCCATTCATATTGATGGTTTCTCCTGTGATAAAATCCGACTGGTCAGAAGCTAAAAATGTCACAACATTTGCGACTTGTTCTGGTGTTCCAATCGTTTTCAAAGGAATTCTATCTAAAACCGAACGCCGGTATTCATCGCTCCACTGTTTGCTCATGTCTGTTTCAATTGGACCAGGGCAGACAGCATTCACATGAATGTGGTGCTCTGCTAATTCTTTGGCAAGATGCATGGTTAAATAATTGATGCCTGCCTTTGATGCACCGTATGCAGGTGATGCATTGTGGTGAGGGGTTTTGCCAGTTGTAGAACTCATATTGATAATCTTTCCGCCTTGTTGTTTGATCATGTCAGGAATGACCGCTTGGCACATGAGGAATGTGCCGGTCAAATTAATATCAATCAATCGTTTCCACTCATCAAGGGATGTCTCGACTGTGGATTTTCGTAAATTGATCCCAGCATTGTTGACCAGCAGATCAATCTGTCCAAAATGTGTTTTCGCTTGCTCCACGAGTGAAGAGGCTGTCTCTGGTAAACTAGCATCACCAGCAACATAAACGGCTCGTTTCTCTTTTTTATTCAGTGAGGAGCAAACCTCTTGCAGCAGCATGTCGTTCGTTCCATTGAGAACGACGTGCGCTCCTTCGCAGACAAGTGCCTCCGCAATGGCGCGGCCAATCCCTCTGCTTGCACCTGTAATGATCGCTACTTTATTTTGTAAACTCACGTACATCCCACCCATCTCTCATTTTAAAAAGCGCTTTCATTCATTATAAAACGGTATGTTTCATCATTCAACATATATAAGGGGATTAGGGTAATTTTCAGTTAATGTGTTTCATAATTAAACAAATACTTCCTTTCAACTTCAGGTTATACTAAAAGGACAAAGCAGTAGAAAAGGGGGCAAACCGTTGAAACTTTATACGAAAACCGGGGATCAGGGTCAAACAGGTTTGATCGGCGGAAGAGCTGATAAAGATGATGTGAGAGTAGAGGCGTATGGAACGCTAGATGAGGCGAATAGCTTTATTGGACTCGCGCATGCAAATTTACGGCAGCATGGCGAATTGTTTCAGGATCTTTTGTCAGAGCTGATTGTTATTCAGCACGAGCTGTTTGACTGCGGCGGTGATTTGGCAGCAGTCAAACCACGTAAAGAAGGCAAATTAACAGAAGCCTCTGTGACAGCCCTTGAGAAAAGGATGGATGTCTATGTAGAAGAGGCCGCGCCGCTCACCAAGTTTATTTTACCAGGCGGTCAGGAAGGCGCTGCTCTCTTACATGTGGCGCGGACAGTCGTCAGAAGAGCCGAGAGGCATATTGTGACGCTTGCAAAACAGGAGGAGATTCCCGCCGTTGCGCTCTCATACGTAAACCGTCTATCCGATTATTTATTTGCAGCCGCTCGAATCGTGAATTATCGGCTTGGTGAAGCTGATGTTGAATATGAACGAAGTGCCGATGTGTTTCGTTCTAAATAAGGAAAGCACTCTTCATAGAAGAGTGCTTTTTTATTAGGTTCTGCCGCTCAGTCTGAGCATTGTTACGACTCTAGTCGCAATCAAAGATCAATCTGTGACACGTTTTGCCGGCTTTCTTTTTTGACTATAGTTAAAGCAAGGAGCAAGAAAGGAGGCATGAAGATGAAAATAACAAGTAAAACCATTATCGGTTCAATTTTATTGTTTGTCGGTTTATCCATCTTCTTTGGTGGTTCATTTGGTGGACTGATCCCGGTTTTGATTGGGGCAGGCCTCATCTATGTAGGTGTTAAAAAATACGAAAAAGGCAGTAAAACCTTAGGTGTCATTCTAGCAGTCATTGGTGTATTGATCGTCGTGCAATTTTTGCCGTTTATACTTGGCATCGCATTTGCAGGGGTACTTCTTTATTTTGGCTGGTCGATGATCAATGGTGAATCTACCAAAAAATCATCAAGCAGAGCATATATGGAGCCAAACACGGCACCTAATACGGAAGAACCGCTTCACACGTCTTTTGATCAAGAATGGGAAGACTTTTTAAAGAAAAAATAAAAGGAGGAACATCAAATGGTATTAAGAAGAGTAAGAGATATGTTTGTTGCAACTGTCAATGAAGGCTTAGATAAATTGGAGAATCCGCGTGTCATGCTGAATCAATACGTTCGTGATATGGAGGATGATGTTGCGAAAGCGAAACATGCCATCATCAAACAGCAAACGATTCAGCAAGGCTTCCTGCGCAAAGCAGAAGAGACGGAAGCATTTGCTGAAAAGCGAAAGAAGCAGGCCGAGCTGGCATATCATGCGGGAGAAGAGGAGCTTGCACGAAAAGCGCTCACAGAAATGAAGTATTTTGAAGAAAAGCACAACGAATATCAGGAAGCCTACCAGCAATCTGTGAAACAATTGAAAGAGCTGAAAGAGCAATTGCAGCACTTAGAAACGAAGCTGCGTGATATAAAAGACAAGAAGCAGGCACTGATTGCAAGAGCCAATGCCGCACAGGCAAAGCAGCATATGAATGATTCCATCAATAAAGTAGACAGTGAAAGTGCATATAAAGAGTTTCTCCGAATGGAGAACCGTATTGAAGAAATGGAAACAAAAGCAGGCAGCTATGCACAATTTGCGGATCAAGGTGCATATGCTCATTTAGATTATGCCGACGAGGTTGAAAAAGAATGGCAGAAGCTGAAGCTCGAGAAAAAGCCTGAACAACAGCAAGCAAACGTATAGAGATCACATCGGAAGAAAAGCAGGCTTTTTCTTCCGATATTTGATTTCTTTCTGTTTCGCTTTTCCTTATAATGAAAAGGTCAGAAGATAAAGGGATGGTATGAATGAAGCGATTAATCGGTCTAATTTGTATACTTGTAGGTATCTTTTTAATGATTGGCATGCTTTTCAAAAATGAAGATCTCTTTCATTTAAGTTTTTCCCGTGAAAAACCAGTGACAAAAGCTTCAGCGAAAAAAGAGGAGATTGATCAATTAGATATTTCTCTTTCTGGGTTTCGCGTGAAGGTAAAACCTGAAAATCGTTCCGATATTTCCGTGACTGCTCTCAATGGAAAAGGGAAAATGTATGCGGAGCAAACAGGCGGTACCTTTAAAATTCGCGCTGAAAATAAAAGCTTCTTGTTTTTCACTCAATTTGAAAAAGGAGAGCTTTTAGTTAAAATTCCAACAGATTATCATAAAAATGTGAAGATTACGGGTGGAAGCGGAGTCAGCGAGATGAACGGAGAAGGAAAGCTGTCCCTTCAAGATGTGATACTCAAATCAACGAGCGGAAACCTCACAGCTCAGAATTTCTCAGCCAAAAATGTGGAAATCAAAGCAACCTCTGGCAGGCTGGCAGTGTCGCACATCGATGCGAAGGATAGTGATATTGGGGCAACTTCAGGGCGTGCCGATATTAATGATGTCAAAGGCGAGCTGCAATTGGGCATGACAAGCGGCCGGTTGACAGCAAGTTTTGATACAATTGAGTCACCTGTCTCCTTTCATATGACATCAGGGAGCGCGAAATTTAATTTGCCAGATGACGGAGATTTCAACGTTCAGGTGAAAAAAACAAGTGGAAGCGTCGATCACTCGTATGACTTTGATCAAGTGGATAGTGAAGGTCGAGGCTTTACAGGTACGCGGGGGAAAGGGACACATTTAGTCGATATTGAAATGACAAGTGGTAACCTCAAGCTGCGGTAATGAATGAAAGAAAGGAAGGAGGCGAGTCAACTGCGTTTTACAAGGAATCAAATTTTAGGCATCATTGTCGTGATATTTGGTATTAATTTATTTCTCAAAATTATTGGGATCGGAGCAGATTTGTTTTGGCCTGTGTTTTTTGCGCTGGCGGGTTATTGGCTGCACTCACGATCCAAACGTTGGCTCGGTTCAGTTTCCTATATTTTTGCCGGCTTTCTCTTCTTAAAATTTCTGCTCAATATTACATTTAGTTTAACAGGTTACTTATTTGCGGCCTTTTTGATTTATGCCGGCTATCGCTTATTGAAAAATAAACCTGTTTTTGATGTCGATAAAAAGGAAACATCAGACGATGGGAAGCCTTCACTGAAAGTCAATCTTGAAAAAAAGGACGATCAGAAGAAAACAAAAAGCCAGACAAAGCCGCGCAAAGAGCATGACTTTTTTATCGGTGAAGTCAGGCTGATGAAAAAGCCGTTTCAATTAAGTGATTTGACGATTTCAGGTTTTATTGGCGATGTTAAAATCGATTTATCAAAGGCGATCATCGCAGAAGAAGAGAGTACGATCGTGATTAGCGGGCTGATCGGAGATGTGGATATTTACGTACCGCAGGATATTGAAGTATGTGTGAGTGCTTCCGCCGCGATTGGTGATATGAAAATCATAGATGAAAAAAGAAGCGGGTTCGGCAGTAAAGTGTACGTGATGACCAACGATTACGATGAGAGCAAACGAAAAGTGAAAATCTCCATCTCTCTATTGATCGGAGATGTGGATGTGAGATACTTATGAGGAAATTCCATTTAGGCCTCCAGTGGCAATCTGTTCGTCTTGGCGTCGGTATCTCGCTCGGTGTTGTGACGATGACGACACTGCCGATGTTTTTTTATTATCAGCTTGATCCGATGATCCTGCTTTCTACCCGCTGGTTTGGCATACCGTTTTTTTGTATTTTACTCATCGTTAGTCTTGCGATTGGGATTTCTGCCGGGAGTGTATTTGGCTATCAGCATAAGAAGCGCCTCGATCAGCTTGTAGAGTCGATTTTGAAATTTGAAAATGGAAACTTTGCATACAGACTGCCGTCTCTTGGCGACGATGAAATTGGCTTAGCCGCCGATCAATTAAATGAAATGGCGAAGCGGGTGGAAGGGCAAGTAGCCTCTTTGCAAAAGCTTTCAAATGAACGGGCTGAATGGCAGGTTCAAATGAAGAAATCGGTCGTCTCAGAAGAGCGGCAGCGGCTTGCACGAGAGCTCCATGATGCGGTCAGTCAGCAGTTATTTGCGATTTCGATGATGACTTCAGCTATTCTTGAAGGCATGAAGGAAAAGGATGAAAAGATATTAAAGCAAATGCAGCTTGTCGAACGAATGGCTGGCGATGCACAAAATGAGATGCGTGCTCTTCTGCTTCATCTAAGACCGATCACGCTAGAAGGAAAAGACCTGAAAAAAGGCTTAATTGAGCTGCTAAATGAATTTCAAGCAAAGCAGCCGATTGATATTGATTGGGAAATCGAAGATGATGTTCCGTTATCTAAAGGAGTAGAGGACCACCTCTTCCGAATTGTGCAAGAAGCCCTGTCTAATGTATTTAGGCATGCAAAGGCGACAAAGGTAACTGTGCGCCTGCTCATAAGAAACCGGCAAGTGCAGCTAAAGATTATTGATAATGGTATCGGCTTTCAAACAGACCATGTGAAGACAGCCTCCTACGGACTTGAATCGATTCGAGAGAGAACAAGTGAAGTAGGCGGTGTCGCAGAGATTATGTCATTTGAGGGAAAAGGCACACAAATTGATGTGAAGGTTCCCATTTTTGATGAAGGAAAAGGAGAGAACGTTCGATGATTCGAGTGCTTTTAATCGACGATCACGAAATGGTGAGAATGGGTCTTGCGGCCTTTTTAGAGGCGCAGGCTGATATTGAAGTCATTGGTGAAGCGTCAGATGGACAAAAAGGTGTAGAGCTAGCCGTTGAATTAAAGCCAGATGTGATTTTAATGGATCTTGTCATGGAGGGGATGGATGGCATCGAAGCAACGAAAAGAATTTGTCAGGAAATTGAAGATGCCAAGATTATCGTTCTGACGAGCTTTATTGACGATGATAAAGTCTATCCAGTGATTGAGGCGGGTGCTTTAAGCTATTTATTAAAAACATCCAAGGCAGGAGAAATTGCTGATGCCATCAGATCTGCAAGTATCGGCGAACCAAGACTTGAATCAAAAGTGGCTGGAAAGGTCATGAATAAGCTCCGTCATTCATCAAATGGGTCCATCCTTCACGATTCATTAACAGCAAGAGAAATGGAGATCTTGAAGCTGATTGCGGATGGGAAATCGAATAAGGTCATTGCCGAGGAATTATTTATTACAATTAAAACGGTGAAGACCCATATTACCAACATTCTTTCCAAACTTGATGTGGAAGATCGAACGCAGGCGGCTGTGTATGCGCACCGTCATAAGCTGATTCAATAAAAAAACAGCTTTCAAGTGAAAGCTGCTAGAACATGCGTAAAATTAGTCCTTCTGTCCTGTGATCGGACGTTCGGATAGTTGATGGAGCTCAGGAACTGGAAAAGCCTCCTGCTCCTTGGCCGGTTTTTCTTCCAGGGTTTTCTTCATTTCGGATAAAAGCTTTACGCTCTCCTTTGCTGCTGCCGCTTTTTTTTCCTGCAAATCAATGATCTGTGAAAGTCCGACGAATAATCCGCCTCCCAACAGAAGGAGCGCAGGGGTTTGTCCATAATAAACCACGATCAAAAATGTGCTTGAAAAGCTGTCGGCTTCAATGAAGAAATCTTCTTTTGATTGCGTGAATACAACGATTAACAGAAGTATCCCTAGAATCAAAAATAGAATGCCGGCCGAAAGTAAAGCTCGTTTCATGATTGACACCCTTTTTTTCTTACCATTTTAACATACTCTATAAAGATTGTGTTGCGCCCTTAGTCCCGAAGTCACGGATTTTCACATTTGCTTTGTAACGAATGTCCGATTCACTAAATATTTCATCCCAATGCTTCGCTTCTTTTCGAAAGTCCTTCGGATACGCAATACTCGCTTTTTGATAAAATCCGCAAATATCTGCTTTGATCTCATGCTGTAATTCCCCAATGAAATCTTTTACGTTTTTCTCTAATCGACGCTCCACAACACCTTCAATCTCTTGGAGATACTTTTCATTAAATGCATTTTCCCGCTCATTCCAATCCTCAGATAATCTTCCTTCAAGCGCCACTGACACATTAAATTGATATTTTCCGCTGGCTGTTTTATTCGTTTCAATGTTGTGTTTCAGTTTAAAAATCTCAAAAGAATAGATGCTGTGATCATATTCAAATTCAATGACTCCGCCTTCTCCGTCTCCGGTCAACAGGTTATACGACTGCACGGCTAACGGAGAGATGTTGGTGAGAAATCGTCTGTTCTTTATAATAGAGGCTCCGTCCAGCATTAATTTCCCTTGATCCACACCGACTTTCGGAACAGCAAAAGATACGTTGTTTTGCATAGCAGAAGAAATATCTCCTAATGAAGCGGGCTTGAGCATACGTATAGTCGATTTAGTATTCCTAGAAATATCATATAATGTAGAAGAAGCTGGCTGTCCATCGTCATTGATTTTCAGCAAGTCCCCAGGCTTCTCAGAAGTCATAAAGACAAGGCTTCCTCTCCGTGTTTCATTGTCGCGAATAAATTGATTAATGACGAGGTCGAAATTATTCTCATTGATGAGCTCCTCAGAAAATAAATACACCCTCAGCTGCTGGGCGAAAATCCGGTGACTCTTGAGCGTTGTTGTTCGGAATATTTGATGTACGGAATCACCACTCGTTTCAATAATCTTTGTTGGGTCTTTTACGCTGGATTCTTGCTCAATTTTTTGAGGAACAAGGACTTGCATAGATATTTTAAGCTTATGACCGTCATCTCCTTTATCTAAGCCAAAACCAATCGCCATGTTGAGCTCCTCAATATTGGTACTATCCCAGCATCCACTTAATAGAACAAGGGCCAGGTATGCAAAGGCCGCCTTTTTTTTCATGCTGCTTTCCGCCTCCTTTTAAAAAACACGATGATAAATAAGAGAAACGGGAGGATGCCGAATAAAAGGAAAAATAAATGGTTCACATAGGTTAGATAATCACGCACTGTATCAACATCCTTTGGGAAAACGGCGGCAAAGTAGATGACAATTCCCATCAACGTGAGTACGACTTTTTTGGGTAATTTTGTTAGTTTGGATACCCCCATTGCAGCAAAAAACGTATATCCTACAAAGCTCGTATAAAGCTGAACAAGCCAAACGATAAGCAAAAAAGATTCAATTCGCTCAATAAAAATCCCCTGTATATCGAACGATTGAAATAAAGCAATCGTCGGCCAAGTCAACGTCGCAGTTTCTTTCACAGTGAACGCACCAACGACAAGAATATAGGTGAATATATAAATGATCGCAGGAATCAAAAAGCCGATTGCGCCATAAGCAAAGGTGTGTTTTTGCGTGTTCATATAGACAGGCATAAACAGCATCATTTCAATGCCGACAAACGAAATGGCTGATGCGTTAAGGGATTTGAAGACAGGGGAGAATCCCTCTCCTAAAACAGGCCGGAGGTTATCTAACTTAAATTCTTGAACACTGAGTCCATATGCAACAAATAAGATAATCAAGGTCACAATGAGGAAAAAAGGGCACAGTCTGGCAAAATCACCAATCCCGCCGACTACGAGATAAAGACCAACCAAAATAAAGCTGATCATTGTCACCGCTACAGGTGTGTTTTGAAGCAGAAAGAACTTCACCATTTCTGACATAGCCCGTACTTCATAGCTGGCAACGCCAAGAAAATAAACAATAATGAGCAGGTTAGCAAGAGCACCAATCCACTTTCCAAGCCCCTCATTTGTATAATCATAGTAAGAGGAGAAGGGGACTTTTTTCATCATAAGGACATTCACAAAAATAAATACAATGTAAATGACGCTCATGAGTAAGAGTGCAATCCAGCCATCAGGTGTAGTTGCAGCCTGTGCCATTGCTCTGGGCAGAATCATCATACTTGCACCTAATGTTGTATTGGCAATAATGGCACTTGCCTGATAGCTGGTGATCGACTCTTTATGATTGACCATATCGTTCTCCTTTCTTTTGATTTTTCAAAGGCAATCGAATGATGGAATTGTCTTCATTTTTATAGCTGAACACAAAGTCTGGCGAAAAATAAGGCGTACCAAAACTTTTTTGCCGTGTTAAATGGGTAAGGAGAACGAGCATGAACAGCACAATCCCATATAAACCCAAAGTAGCTGCCGTAAACATGGACACAAAGCGGAGCACGCGGAACGACATGCCCATCCCGTATTGAGGCACAGTAAAGGAAGCAAGGGCAATCACACTGACGATAATCACCATAATCGAGCTCACAATATGAGCCTGAACGGCCGCCTGCCCAATGACGACTCCGCCTACAAGTCCAATCGTTTGACCGAGCGGATTTGGCAGCCTTAAACCAGCTTCCCGCAGCAGCTCAATCGTTATCTCCATGATGAGTGCCTCCACAATAGGCGGAAAGGGGACATTTTCTCTTGTACTTGAGATCGAAATAGCCAGTGTTGTTGGTAAAAGTCCTTGATGGAAGGACACAAGCGCAATATAAATGGCTGATAAAAATAATGTCAGAAAGATAGAGGTAAACCGCAGCATACGAATGAGAGAGGCGGCGATCCACCTTTCATAATAATCATCAGGTGATTGCATAATCGTCGCGAGAGAAGCAGGTACAATTAACACAAAAGGTGAATGATCAACAAAAATGGCGACACGTCCATTATTTAAAGCAGATGCCACTTTATCCGGCCGTTCTGTGTTTTGGATTTGCGGGAAAGGCGAGTACACATTGTCCTCAATCAGTTCCTCAAGAACACCGGAGTCTTGTATATCATCAATGGTGACTTGCTTGAGCCTTTTTTTCACTTCTTTTAAAACAGACGATTGAGCCATACCGTCAATGTACATGATGGTCACTTGGGTGTACTTTTTTTGACCAATTTTCATGTCGACGGTTTTAAGATTGGGGTTTTTCAAGCGCTGCCTCACAAGAGCTAAGTTCGTATCTAAATCTTCAATAAAGCCAATTTTCGGGCCTCTCACAATTGTTTCAGAGGTAGCATCACCTATACTGCGTTTCTTCGTTCCATGCGTTTCTAAAATATACGCATGCTGAAATCCGTTAATCAGTACCACACAATGCCCTTCAAAAATCGCATCGACCAATTCCTCGGTGCTCTTCACAGAACGGGTGGTCATCATCGATAAATTGGATTCCAGCTTCTCTTTTGTGAGAGACGTATGATCTTGGAGAAGCAGCTTTAAAAAGGTTTGAATCTCCATCGTTTCGTTCATTTCTTTTATGTATAAATAGTAAACCACCTGTCCGTGAGGCAGTGTTTTTTTCTCATGGACCAAATCGTCCATTTCTTTTAATTGTGGAAGGATGACGGAGAGATTATCGTATAAGTGCTCTTTTAATGGAGTTTGATTCATTTGGATCACCCGCCTCAAATCTTTTTCTTAGCATTACCTGCTTGAAAAAACAATATTCTGTGTTACATTATTTTGTGGTAAAAGAAAGAATGAGGGTTTTGGAGGAAACAAGATGGCACAGATTCGTTTAGCAGGAACAAAAGAGGAGATCGACCGTATTCTACAGTCGTTTGACAAGCATTATGAGGTGACCTATACATCAAAGGATTACGGAAAAACGAACCCAAAATACAAATATTCGAAGGATGTTCGCGTTTATATTGAACTAAAATTAAAATAAAGATAAAATTTTAATTGAAAACGCTTAAAGGATTTTCGTTTTTTGTATAGAATAGAGTTGAGTGATGAGAAGCTATGGAGGGATACATAATGACAGAATTTAGAATCGAAAAAGATACAATGGGCGAAATCAAAGTGCCGAAGGACAAGTTCTGGGGTGCACAAACACAACGAAGCAAAGAAAATTTCAAAATCGGTTCTGAGAAAATGCCAAAGGAAGTTGTGAATGCGTTTGCAATTTTGAAACGTAGCACAGCGATTGCGAACGAACGACTTGGCAACCTTGAAAGCGAAAAAGCAGAAGCAATTGCTGCTGTATGTGATGATATCATCAGCGGAAAGTATGACGAGCATTTCCCGCTTGTTGTTTGGCAGACAGGCAGTGGAACACAAAGTAACATGAACATGAACGAAGTCGTTGCAAACAGAGCAACTGCTTACTTGAAAGATAAAAATAGCGAGTTCAGCATTCACCCGAATGATGACGTTAACCGCAGCCAAAGCTCAAATGATACATTCCCAACGGCTATGCACGTGGCAGCTGTTTTAGCTGTGTACAAAAAATTGCTGCCTGCAATTGACCAGTTAAGAACAACTCTTGATGAGAAAGCAAAAGCGTATCAAGAGATTGTGAAAATCGGCCGTACGCACTTGCAGGATGCAACACCGCTGACAGTTGGTCAAGAGATTAGCGGCTGGGTATACATGCTGGATCGTTCAAAAGAAATGATTCTAGAATCAACTGAAAAAATGAGAGAATTAGCCATTGGCGGAACTGCTGTTGGTACAGGAATTAACGCACATCCTGAGTTCGGTCAATATGTTGCTGAGGAAATCAGCCAGCTGACAGGTCAAACTTTCAATTCTTCACCAAACAAATTCCATGCGCTGACAAGCCATGATGAAATTACGTATGCACACGGTGCCTTAAAAGCACTTGCAGCTGATTTAATGAAAATTGCCAATGATGTAAGATGGCTTGCAAGTGGTCCTCGCTGCGGAATTGGCGAATTGATCATTCCTGAAAATGAGCCGGGAAGCTCCATTATGCCAGGAAAAGTTAACCCAACCCAAAGTGAAGCATTAACTATGATTGCAGCGCAAATCATGGGTAATGATGCCACAATCGGTTTTGCGGCAAGCCAAGGAAACTTTGAGCTGAACGTATTTAAGCCAGTCATCATTTATAACTTCCTGCAATCAGTTGAACTACTTGCTGACGGCATGAACTCATTCCATGACAAGTGTGCAGTTGGAATCGAACCAAACCTTGAAACGATTGAGAAAAACTTGAACAATTCATTGATGCTTGTGACGGCACTTAACCCGCACATCGGATATGAAAATGCAGCAAAAATTGCGAAGCTTGCGCACAAAGAAGGATTAACACTAAAAGAAGCAGCACTTCAATTAGAGCTGTTAACTGAAGAGCAATTCGAGCAATTTGTGAAACCAGAGGAAATGGTGACACCGAAAGCAAAATAAGAAACCAGGGGCAGCTGCCCCTGGTTTTTTCATTGAAAATATGTGTTTACAAATGATCCTCTTTCAAAATACGCAAAAGTGAATCAGAATTGGTTTGAAGCGGTGCATATAATTTCAATTGGTACAGCATGCCTTTCACGATGACTTGTCTTGGTTTTTGTTTGTTTAATTCATTTTCCAGGATGCCAAGCGCTTCAAATAACTCAGGCTCGTCTTTCACTTCATAGTGTGCTTCAGCAATCTCTCTTAATTCCTTTAAAAGAGATTCTGTGAGCGGATCGAATGACCGTTCATAAATTGGACCAAACCAATCGCTCGCTTGATCTACAGAAATGAGAGGAAGATCATTTCGCTTCATCATACCGCCCATCAAATCATCGATACGATGAATCATGGTTTTGGCAAGCTCTTCTGCTTCCAGCTGAAAATCATATAAAATGGCAAGCTCGAAATAAACGTGGCTCATGCCCTCAATCGTCAAACATAAATCAGCCATATATGGAATAGCAGCGTCTCCATACACTTGTTTAATGTTATCGATGTGAAGCTGGATGGTTGCAAGCCTAATTTGTTTTGCGAGCTGCTGCGTTTCTTCATTCAATGGAAGCGCCCTGTCGCTCAGCTGCATTTTAATAAAATCCTTTTGCTGCAAAATATTATCGTAATAGACAGTGAGCTGTTTGCGGTAGGCTTCTTTTGGTGTGCCGCCCTCTGTTTGAACCTCATGAATCCGGGTAAATACCTTATCGTAATAGTAATGAAGGATCGAAATGAGCAGTGCTTCCTTTGATTTAAAATAAAGATAAAAAGCACCCTTTGACATGTGGCATTCATCTGCAATTTCCTGAACAGACGTTGTGTTATAGCCTTTGCTGGCAAATAATTTCATGCCAGCCTCAATGATCATTTTTTCTTTCTTTTTCAAAATGAATGTCATCCTTTCTTACCGAGAGACAAATGTCTTAGGAAACGTGCGCAAAGAGATGTGACTTATCGGTCATAAACGACGAAAGTTTTCAAAAATTAATCAGATTGTAACTTGTTTTTTACAGTGTAATTCTTTATATTATAAAGTAAGGTGACCAACTGGTCAAAATATGTGAAAGGATGATGTTCCATGAGAGAAATCGATGATATGATTAGACGCCTGCGAACAAAAGGGATTCAAGTAGAAAAAGTCAAAATGCCGAAAGAGACAACCATTGAAAAGAAATGGATGTATCAAGCTGGCAAAAAGATCAAAGCCACATACCGTGATTTCAATGGGTATTCATTCATCTAAAAAAGACTGCGGTCAAAAACCTACAGTCTCTTCTTTGGAACCATAATTGTATAACGTACACCTAGATCATCATTTTCAATAGATATGGACGCTTGATGCATCGAAAGAATTCGTTTGACAATGCTTAATCCAATACCGAATTCGCCCTTTTTTCCCTTACTAAAAGGCTCGTATAGGTTGGACAGCATATGTTCTTCAATTGGAGGACCGTCATTACGAATGACAATGCGGATTTGATCCTCTTCCTGTTTCATCTGAATATCAATCTTACTTTTTGCGTACCGAAGTTGATTTTCTAGTACATTCTCAAATAATTTGCTCCATTGTTCTGGATCGCCTTCAAGAGCAGCCTCATCATCTAAGTCCACGTTCCACTGCAATTCATTTTTCGACCAGCGTATTCGGTCGACCACTTCCAGCATCGTATTACTGAGTAGGAAGGAAGAATGTGCGGGATGTTGTTTTGATAAATAATCAAGCTTTGTTAAGTACAGCAGATCCTTGATTTTCTTCTCAAGCTTTTCCGCTTCACCTTCAATGACTTCCACCGTTTGTTCAAGATCTCCCTTAGGAAAAATACCATCTTTAATGGACTGAGTGTAGCCGCGGATGACCATGACAGGTGTCTTTAAGTCATGTGAAATATTCTGCAAAAGTGTCCGTTCTGTTTCATCTTTTTGAATGAGTTTTTGTCTCATTTCTTCAATGGTATGACCAAGTTTGCCAATTTCATCTTGCCGGTCAACGATGACAGGATCGTCCCAGTCCTCTTGGGCAATCCGTTTGACGTGCTTTTCAAACGCAACGATTGGTCGGGATAAATAGCGGGCAAGCCAAATCGATGGAATCCAGCTTAGTAAAATAACGGTGCCTAAGATAAAGATCAGCTGTTTAAACAGCGTAAAGGACAGGTCATCTCGATAAGAATCTGGTGCATAGGACAGAAGAATATATTGTGTATTGCCTGATGATACCTTTTTGATGACAAAAAAGATATGCTGGCCGTTCACCTCTTCAGAATACCGTTTCGTTGCGCTTTTTTGTTTTTTCACAAACGATTGGATTTTCTCAATAAAAGCATGCGGAAAAAACTGCGCCATTTGATCTAATTCATCTGATGGGATCAAAATGTGCTGCACGGAGCGGTTTTCCGGTGTCGATTTTGGCGAGCCGTCTCGGTTCAATGGATATTCTGTCAGCACTTGCTGTTCATTTTCGATATTTTTATAAATTTCATTTGTGAAGAAGTCACGTAATGTATTGGAAAATAGAATAATCAGGACAATGGAAATGGTGAGCAAAATGCCAGAGATCACGACCCAAATTTGAAAAGCGAGCGGTTTGTTCTTCATCCTTTAAGCATCCTATAGCCAAATCCATAGATGGTCTCGACCTTTAAGTCGGGCATTTTTTTGCGCAGCCGTCTAACAAGGTCATCCACCACTCGATCTGTCCCGAAGTAATCGTGTCCCCAAATCTTGACGAGGATATCTTCACGAGAAAAAGCATGTCCCTGGTGATGTGTAAATAAAAGCAGCAAGTCAAATTCCTTAGAAGTTAAGTTAATGAGCTGTCCCTCTTCATAGACCTCTCTTACATCCTCATGAATGACATAAGAAGAAACTGAAGTGACGCTTTGCTGCGGTGTATCGCTGTTTTTATACACAAGCTCCAGCAGCTTTTGAACCCGAATGATCAGCTCACGCGGAAGAAACGGCTTCGCAATATAATCACTGCTTCCCAGCTCTAAACCGAGGACACGGTCGATATCTGCATCCCGGGCTGAAATGAAAATGACCGGTACGTCAGGTGATGCGGCTTTAATTTCTTTTATGAGGGTATAGCCGTCTGTATCAGGTAGCATGATATCTAAAATCCATAGATGCGGCGGCTTGTTCATTGCCTCGCGTGCCGCTTCTCCGGTTAAAAAAGAGGAGACATTCCAA
The DNA here is from genome assembly GCF_038593175.1 of Bacillus sp. FSL K6-1006. Classification (NCBI taxonomy): domain Bacteria; kingdom Bacillati; phylum Bacillota; class Bacilli; order Caryophanales; family Bacillaceae; genus Bacillus; species Bacillus sp. FSL K6-1006. The sequence continues at coordinate 3,020,783 of NZ_CP151970.1, read as the reverse complement.
CCTTCACTCTCTAAATATTTGGTTAACAGTTCATTTAAATTTTGTTCATCTTCAACTAAATAAATGGTGTACGACAAAGTCTTCCACATCCTCTCAACGTCATTATAACGGGATACAAAGGCGGCATGTCAACAATCACACGCTTTTTTCACAATTTCACATATTCTTCTCATCATTATCCCATAATGTTTGATTATGATAAGGTCAAGGGAAAAAAGGGCATAGACAAAAGGCGGATGAATAGGTGCTTTTCATCAATGTGCGCACCTTGCTTTTTTTCTATGAATAAGTATTATATAATTTGACATATTGCCATAAAGTATTTTTCAATGATCTTTCCATTAAGAGGACCTGAGTCCTATCTAGACATATGAATGAAACATGATGTAAAGGAGTGCAAGCGATGGATTTCCGAAGAGAAGATGAAGAGAATAAGATGAATCATCCAGAAAATCAAGACAATGAAATGAATCATCAAAAAGATACCCATCAAGAGAATGAGAAACAAATAGACGCACCAGAAAAAGAGAAGGAACTTGTTTTTCACCAGCATGAAAACGAAGCATCTGCCACCCATGAGAGTGTGACAAATCATTCTCCTCAAATGGTGGATGACCGTGCGTCGAAAAAAGAGAAAAAGCGGAAGGCGGCATGGCTGAGCCCGATTCTTGGAGGAATTATTGGCGGTGGTCTTGTACTTGGCATTACACCGCTTTTGCCGCAGTCACAGGATACAGCTGCCAACACGCAAACGCAGACAGCATCAAGCGAGCCGGCAGCCTCAGATAATTTCTCGACAAAACAAATCACCAATGCCACAAATGTGGCTGATATGGTAGAAGATTTAGAGCCAACCATTGTTGGGGTCTCAAACTATCAATCTACACAAAATTCGTTTGGCCTGAGCGGTGATCAAACAGAAGCTGAAGCTGGAACAGGCTCTGGTGTCATCTTCAAAAAAGATGGCAAAAAAGCGTACATTATTACAAATAACCATGTTGTCGAAGGTGCCAATAAAATCAAGGTCACCCTTTATGATGGAAAAACGAAAGACGCAAAGCTTGTCGGCAGTGATGTCATGACAGATTTAGCCGTTGTTGAAATGAACGCAGACGGTATTGATAAAGTGGCGAGCTTTGGTGATTCTTCTAAGCTTCGTGCTGGAGATAAAGTCATTGCCATTGGGAATCCGCTCGGTGCACAGTTCTCAGGTACTGTGACAGAAGGAATTATTAGTGGTCTTGATCGTACTGTAGAAGCAAATACGTCATCTGGTACGGTGGAGATGAATGTGCTGCAAACAGATGCAGCGATTAACCCAGGAAACAGCGGGGGGCCACTGATCAATACTGACGGTCAAGTCATTGGCATCAACAGCTTGAAAATCAGCGAAAGCGGTGTGGAATCACTCGGATTTGCGATCCCAAGTAACGATGTCAAACCGATTGTAGATGAGCTGTTGAAAAATGGAAAAGTTGAACGTCCATACCTTGGCGTACAAATGATTGACCTTGAGCAAGTGCCTGAGACATATCAGGAAAATACGCTCGGCTTATTTGATAAACAAATCGGCAAAGGCATTTACGTAAAGGATGTTTCAAAAGGTTCACCTGCACAAAAAGCAGGCTTGAAATCTGGAGATGTCATCATCAAGTTCAAAGGGAAAGACGTAGTGAACAGCTCTCAGCTGAAAGAAATTCTTTACAAAGAAACAAAAGTCGGCGATAAAACCACAATGACTGTCATCCGTGAAGGAAAGAACAAAAATCTAGATATTACCCTTGGACAGTCAGATAGCGAATAAATAAAAAAACAGGTGGATGTCAACATATCCACCTGTTTTTTTGTGCTTATTTTTTTGAAGAGAGTGTACGTAGTATGATCCGTTCCCACATGTTCCAAGGCAGAAGCTGCTTTGCTGTGAATGAAAGCCGTACGCCTTTTCCAACAAGATATCTCAGCCGTTTCAGCCGCTTCTTTTCTGCTAATCGTACAACAAGCTCTGCCACTTCACGAGGATCTCCATAGTTGGATTTCTGGGCATCAATATGGGCCATCATCTTTTGATAGAGTTTTGTGTATTTCGATCCTTCTGCTGGCTGAATCATTTGCTCGTTCATGGAGGTGTTCCAAATATTCGTCTGGAAAGAGCCTGGCTCGATCAAGGCCGCCTGTATACCGAACGAAGCCAGTTCAATCCGCAAGCTTTCTGTATAGCCTTCCAACGCAAACTTAGACGATACATATGGAGAAAGTGCAGGCATCCCCATTAATCCGCTGATGCTGCTCATATTGAAAATCTTTGCACCACTCGTCATAAACGGCAGCACTGCTTGGGTCATTTCCATCACACCGAAGACATTCACTTCAAATTGCTGGCGGTACGTGTCGACAGGAACCTCCTCCGCAAAACCAGCAAAGGCTGTTCCCGCATTGTTCACAAGCAGGGTAATGGGTGCATAGGCATGAAGCTTCTTCTGAAATGCTTGAATCGACTGCGTATCGGTCACATCTAACGCTTCAATATGTATCATGCCAGATAAAGAGTCTTGATCAATTTCTTCAGCGAGCTTTTTGGCATTGGTTTCCTGTCTGACGCCGGCAATCACTGTATAGCCCCGCTTGGCGAGACGCATCGTGATGAGCTTGCCAAAGCCGCTATTGGCACCAGTTACAATGGCTGTTCTTTTCATCATCCCATTCTCCTTTTTGTTTCAATTTATCATAGTGCGATGTTTTATTGAATAACGAAAAGGAGCTTGGAGAAGAATAAAAAGCGATGCTGTGAAATAGGAGGAAACACATGATGTGTTGGAAGAAGGCGGGACGAATAGGAGTGCTGCTCTTTATGCTGTCCGGCTGTCAATCAGTTGAACCGTTACAACAAACACATGAAGCAGAAGCAGAAAGTCTGTCAGCTGTTCAAATGAAGGAACTGCCATTTCAGCATGTGCATCTGCATGTACAATATGGACAGAAAAACGAATTATACGAAGCGACTTATCGTCAGGCAAGAGGCAAAGAGGAAGCGATCATCCGTGATCATATGAATGGGGTCCGCTATGAAGGAGAAGAAGCCTTGCGCGAAATGAAGATGAAGCTGAATGATATGTCGATTCCTAGTGAAAAGATCAATGAAGTGTATGTAAAGGAACTATTAGCTGCTTTTAATTTAGATGATGATTATCAGCGGATACAGATCGATCTGAAGCTAGAAGATGGGACCAAACGTACATTCCAAAGGAAGAAATAAACGAGAGTTTCTCATTTTTTAATTGAAAATGATTTTCAAGATCACTTAAATCTGATACACTAAATTGAGATAAGTGATCTTTTACGTCTGTACATAGACGATATTTCATATAAAAATTTGGATGAGAAAAGGAGCGTTTGAGCGGAATGAGTGCCATTTCTACTGAAGGTTTAAGCTTAGGCTACGGAGAAACAATGATCATCGATGAACTAAATGTATCAATCCCTAAGGGTGAAATCACAGTATTTATTGGCAGTAATGGATGCGGTAAATCCACGCTACTTCGCTCTTTGGCCCGTCTCATGAAGCCAATGGGTGGTTCTGTCCTGCTTGAAGGTCATTCCATTGCAAAATTACCTACAAAAGAAGTAGCAAAACAACTCGCCATTCTTCCACAAGGACCAGAAGCGCCAGAAGGATTAACCGTGCATCAGTTAGTGAAGCAAGGCAGATATCCTTATCAAAATTGGCTGAAGCAGTGGTCGAAGCAAGATGAAGAAGCAGTGAACCGCGCATTAAAGTCAACAAAGATGGAAGACCTTGCTGATCGGACCGTTGATTCATTATCAGGTGGACAAAGGCAGCGTGCATGGATTGCGATGACGCTGGCCCAAGAGACCGATATTATTTTGTTAGATGAGCCGACGACATATTTAGACATGACGCATCAAATCGAAATTTTGGACCTTCTGTTTGATTTAAATGAGAAAGAGCAGCGCACAATTGTGATGGTTCTTCATGACCTCAATCTTGCATGCAGATATGCTCATCATCTTGTGGCGATTAAAGACAAGTCAATCTATGCAGAAGGCAGACCAGAAACAGTGATTAATTGTGATCTCGTGAAAAATGTCTTTGATATGAATTGCCAAGTGACAACAGATCCTTTATTTGGAACACCATTATGTATTCCGCACGGTAGAGGACGCTGTATTGTGCAGCAAGCGCAAGCTGAAACATTTCTTGCTGCAAGATAATCGTATGTCAAAAGCCTGACATCTGTATCTCACAGAGTCAGGCTTTTTTCTGAAAAAGGAGCGGAATATCAATGGGAAATGAATTAGATGAAAAGCTGGAAGGCTTGCTTGATAAATATACAGAGCTGCTGCTCGGTGAATCAACAGACGAGCTGAAACAAGATGTGAAACAGTGGGTGATCTACTCTCATATTGCAAAAAGCATGCCGCCGCTAGCAAAGCATTTCAATGAAACGTATCCAGAAGCAAAAGAAGAAATCAAACACACGATTCAACGGATCAAACAGTTGAACGAAGCTCATCGCGCCAATAAAGACCGTTAAAAAACTGCCAGCACTAGACTGGCAGTTTTTTTCTTATGACATTTGTGATGAACCGTACGGCGATTGATCTGTCAGTGTTTGCTGGAATTTCTGGTGTGCCTGCTGGAGCTTTTGCTGATCAGCGGCTTCAACAGAATACCAGCCATATCGGAACATGACATCATATAAATGTCTTTGTGTTTTCTGTGTTTCCAGTGCAATTCGCTGAATATCCTGATAAAGAGATTCATGACTGAATTCATTGAGCGCTGTGTTGTATCCGTTTGTCATATATTTTTCAGTCGACAAGAGATCTGTGACAAAATCACGATCGTTCATGTTGGTTGTTGTGGGAACCGGAGTTTGTGGATTCCCGATTTTTTGTTGGTTTTGCTGTTCCATGTTTTTTCCTCCTATTGCATAAAGCCAGTAGACTGGCCTTGCCCTGAGCTGCCTAAATGCTGAAGAATTTGTGTATAATGCTGATGATGCATTTGCCCAACTTGATTCAATTCTTGTTTCAAGGTTTGATCCTGGCAATGCTCGGCCATAAAATGAGCCTTTTTCATGGCGATCAAGTTCCAGTTGAGCATATCCTCTAAGTACAAGGAATCCTTCACTGAAATGACTTCTGGGGGCATATTCATTTGCTGATTATTCAACATGTGTTCCTCCTTACGATTTTGTTTCCTTACTGATTCTTTTTATATTGCTGATTTTGACTGGTTTTTTTCCCGCCAAGGTCTGCTTCCTGTGATGGACCTGCGTTTCCTTTTACACTTGCAGCACTTACGCCTGCTTTCGATGGGTTTTTTTTCAAACGAGACATGTGGACATCACCTCCATTCTTACAATTCCCTCTCATCTGTAATTCATACGCCGCAAACGGAGGCACACGAGAATGTGTAAATTTTTGAAATCTGCTATTGAACTGTTTCGGAAAATCTTTTAAGATAAAGAAAGAGGCATTGCTTTTTTTTGGACAAAAAAATGAATGACTGTTCATTCAAAAAAGTTTAGGGGGATATTTATGGGCAAACATATTCGCAAGGCGGCTGTCATTGGTTCAGGTGTCATGGGCTCAGGCATTGCTGCACATTTAGCCAATATTGGGATACCAGTTACACTGCTAGATATTGTGCCAAATGAACTGACAAAGGAAGAAACGGCGAAAAAGCGGACGCTTGATCACCCTAGTGTTCGGAATCGATTAAGTCAAGAAGCGATGAAAAAATTATTAAAGCAAAAGCCAGCACCTCTTACTTCAGCAAAAAACCTATCATACATCACACCGGGAAATCTCACAGACCACCTTTCCTTATTACACGATGCTGACTGGATCATTGAAGTCGTCACTGAAAAGCTCAGCATCAAACAACACGTATTCTCTCTCATCGACGAACACCGCAAAGAAGGAAGCATCGTATCAAGCAATACATCCGGTATTTCAGTTGAAAAAATGGCAGAAGGCCGATCAGATGATTTTAAACGCCACTTTTTAGGCACACATTTTTTTAACCCAGCTCGTTATCTAAAGCTCTTAGAAATCATTCCTATTCAAGAAACAGATCCAGAAGTACTGTCATTTATGAAAACATTTGGCGAGGATGTACTCGGCAAAGGGGTGGTTGAAGCAAAGGACACACCGAACTTTATTGCAAACCGCATTGGCACTTATGGACTTCTTGTCACAGTGCGTGAAATGCTTGAGAACAAATACACCATCGGAGAAGTGGATTCTGTCACAGGACCCCTCATTGGAAGACCGAAAAGTGCGACCTTCCGTACACTTGATGTCGTGGGGCTCGACACGTTTTCTCATGTGGCACGAAACGTATATGAACAGGTGGAAGGAAAGGAAAAAGAGATTTTTCAGCTGCCTGAGTTTATTGAAAGAATGCTCGAAAAAGGATGGATTGGCAGCAAGGCAGGCCAAGGTTTTTATCAAAAAAATGGGAAGGTCATTTTAGAGCTTGACCCAGTGACGCTCACATATGGTGAACGCACAAAGCTAAAAGATCCAGGCATTGAGATGGCGAAACAGCAAAAGGGTGCAAAAGCAAAGTTGAAAGCGCTTATTTATCAGGATGACCGTGCAGGGCAATTGCTTTGGAATATGACAGCGCCCGTGCTTCTTTATTCAGCTCATCTAAAAGGTGAAATTGCGGATGATATTCTTTCCATCGATAACGCAATGAAATGGGGATTCGGCTGGCAGCACGGCCCATTTGAGCTGTGGGATGCAATTGGTGTCAAAAAAGCCGCCGAGCGCATGGAAGCAGAAGGCCGCAGCATCCCAGCGTGGGTGCAAGACATGCTGTCAAAAGGACACGAGACATTCTATCAAGAGAATGCTGAAGGAGAGCGAGCTTTTTATCATAACGGGGCTTATGAACAGGAAAAAGGGAACGACAAACATATTTCTTTAGCTAGATTGAAAAAGAAACACGACGTTATCTTCAAAAATTCTGGTGCGAGCCTGATCGATATTGGTGATGACGTCGCCTTGCTCGAATTTCATTCTAAAAGCAATGCCATTGGACTAGATGTCATTGATATGATCAATCGCGCTGTTGATGAGACGGAAAAGAATTATAAAGGGCTTGTCATCGGAAACCAAGGGAAGAACTTCTGTGTTGGCGCAAACCTTGCCCTGATTTTAATGGAAGCACAGGACGATAATTTCTTTGAGATTGACTTTGTGATCAGGCGCTTCCAGCAGGCGATGATGAAGGTCAAATATAGCGAGCGCCCAGTCGTAGCCGCACCGTTTGGGATGACATTAGGAGGCGGAACAGAAGTTTGTCTGCCGGCAGCAGCTATACAGGCGTCCAGCGAAACGTACATGGGACTTGTGGAAGCGGGAGTAGGACTGATTCCAGGAGGCGGCGGAAACAAAGAGTTATATCTTCGTCACCTGCAAGGGTCAATGAAGCCGTCGCAGACGGCTATACAGGATGCCACGCTGAAAACATTTGAAACAATTGCGATGGCAAAAGTATCAACTTCAGCTGAGGAAGCGCGGGATATGAACATGCTCCGCGTGAGTGACCGGATCAGTATGAACGGCGATCACCTGATCTATGATGCAAAACAACTGGTGCTCTCTCTTGATGAAGCCGGTTATCGTGCGCCGCTCAAGCAAAAGGTGCCGGTCATGGGAGAAACAGGCTATGCAGCGATGATTTTGGCTGCTGAAAATATGAGACTGTCTGGATACATTTCAGAGCATGACATGACCATTGTAAAAAAATTAGCTCATGTCATTTCCGGCGGGAAACTGCCATTTGGAACAGAGGTAGAGGAGCAATATTTATTAGAGCTTGAAAGAGAAGCCTTTTTAAGTCTTGTAGGAGAAGTGAAATCACAGGCACGTATGCAGCACATGCTCGTCAAAGGAAAACCTTTACGTAACTAAGGGGGAGTCAAAATGAGAGAAGCAGTCATTGTCGCTGGCGCAAGAACACCAGTAGGGAAGGCGAAAAAAGGATCGTTAAAACATGTCCGGCCTGATGATATGGGCGCATTATGTGTAAAAGAAACGTTAAAGCGTGCCGGTGAATACGACGGACAGATAGATGATTTGATCATTGGTTGTGCAACCCCAGAAGCAGAGCAGGGGTTAAATGTGGCGCGGAATATTGGAGCATTAGCGGGACTTCCTTATACAGTACCTGCCATCACCATAAACCGTTACTGCTCGTCTGGTCTTCAATCTATCGCTTATGCGGGTGAACGGATTATGCTCGGGCAGGCAGACACGATTTTAGCCGGAGGAGTCGAATCAATGTCGCAGGTGCCGATGATGGGGCATTCCATTCGTCCAAATGCTCTCTTGGCAGAGCAAGCGCCTGAATACTACATGAGCATGGGTCACACGGCAGAGCAAGTGGCGCAAAAGTATCAGGTTACACGTCAAGATCAGGATGCCTTTGCGGTGAGAAGTCATCAAAAGGCAGCAAAGGCACTTCAAGAAGGGAAATTTTCAGATGAAATTGTACCGGTTGATGTAACAGAGCGACGGGTAGGAGATCAATATCAATTAGAAGAGCATCAATTCACGTTCTCACAGGATGAAGGTGTGAGAGCAGGCACAACGGAGGAGATTCTTTCCACATTGCGTCCAGCCTTCTCAACAAAAGGCACGGTGACCGCAGGGAACTCTTCGCAGACAAGTGACGGGGCTGCGTGTGTGATGATGATGGACCGCGAGAAAGCATCCTCACTTTCTCTTCAGCCGCTCGCTAAATTCAGAGCATTTGCTGTTGGCGGTGTACCGCCTGAAGTGATGGGGATCGGTCCGGTTGAAGCCATTCCGCGTGCGCTGAAAATCGCTGGACTTGAGCTGAAGGATATTGGCCTGTTTGAATTAAACGAAGCGTTTGCTTCTCAGGCAATTCAAGTCATTCGTCATTTAGGAATTGATGAGGAAAAGGTGAATGTCAATGGCGGGGCCATTGCGCTCGGACATCCGCTCGGCTGTACAGGAACAAAACTAACGCTGTCACTGATTCATGAAATGAAACGGCGAAACGAGCAATTTGGCATTGTCACAATGTGTATCGGCGGGGGCATGGGAGCAGCAGGCATTTTTGAATTGATCTAAAGGGGGAAATCAGGATGAAAGCATTGGAAGATGTAAAAAAGGGTGGAAGCTTTTTAATTGATGAGACGAATTATGAGCATATTTTTACACCGGAGGATTTCTCTGATGAACATCAAATGATTGGAAAAACAACAGAGGATTATATTTTACAAGATGTGGTTCCGCATATTGATCAAATTGAAAACCATGAGTTCGAGCATTCGGTCAGGCTTCTCAAAAAAGCTGGTGAGCTTGGGCTGCTTGGAGCTGATGTGCCTGAGGAATTCGGCGGGCTTGGATTAGATAAAATCAGTTCAGCGATCATTACTGAAAAATTCGCTAGAGCAGGAAGCTTCTCACTTTCCTATGGTGCTCATGTCGGTATTGGTTCTCTGCCGATCGTGCTTTTCGGGAATCAAGTGCAAAAGGAAACGTACCTGCCTGGACTCGCCTCTGGTGAAACCATTGCGGCGTACGCACTCACTGAGCCAGGATCAGGCTCTGACGCTCTTGGAGCAAAAACAACGGCAGTTCTGAATGAAGCAGGTACCCATTATGTCCTCAATGGAGAAAAGCAGTGGATCACAAACTCCGCATTTGCCGATGTCTTTGTTGTGTATGCGAAGATTGATGGTGAACACTTCTCTGCTTTTATCGTCGAAAAGGATTTTCCAGGTGTCAAAACGGGGCCTGAAGAGAAAAAAATGGGTATTAAAGGATCATCGACAAGAACATTGATTCTTGAAGATGCCCAAGTACCGAAGGAGAATTTGCTCGGTGAAGCTGGCAGAGGTCATGTGATTGCGTTTAACATTTTGAATATTGGGCGCTATAAGCTGGCAGTCGGCACAATCGGTGCATCAAAACGCGTTATTCAATTGTCGGCAGAATATGCGAACCAGCGTAAGCAGTTCAAAACACCAATTTCTCAATTCAGCTTAATTGGTGAAAAAGCAGCCAATATGTCAGCAAAGCTCTATGCGATGGAAAGTGCTGTTTACCGTACGGTTGGATTATTTGAACAGCGGATGGGGCTCTTAAGTGATGAAGAGCAAAAAGACGGCAAACAAATTGCCCAATCCATTGCGGAATATGCGATTGAATGTTCTCTCTGTAAAGTGCTCGGCTCTGAAACGTTAGATTATATTGTGGATGAAGGCGTGCAGATTCACGGCGGATATGGATTCATGCAAGAATACGAGGTCGAAAGAGCCTATCGCGACTCACGAATTAACCGGATTTTTGAAGGGACAAACGAAATCAACCGTTTGCTTGTACCAGGTACATTCTTGAAGAAAGCGATGAAAGGAGAGCTTCCGCTGCTTCAAAAAGCGCAAACCTTACAGGAAGAGCTGATGATGATGATGCCGGAAGAGCCAGGCGATCAGCCGCTCGATCAAGAAAAATATTTGCTCGCTCATGCGAAAAAGATCGCCTTAATGGTGGCTGGTATGGCAGCCATGAAATACGGGAAAGCCTTAGACAAAGAGCAAGAAATTCTTGTGAACATAGCCGATATCGTCAATGAAATTTTTGCTGCTGAATCAGCGGTTCTGCGTACAGAAAAGGCAATCGCTGCAACAGGGGCAGAAAAGAATGAACAAAAGCTTGCTTACACACAAATTTTCACGCAGGAGGCTTTCTTAAAGATTGAAGCCCATGCAAAAGAATCCTTGATTGCGATGGAGGAAGGAGATTCACTCCGCATGAGCCTGTCAGCCCTTCGCAAGCTGACGAGATTTACGCCGATCAATGTCATCGCCAAAAAGCGCGAAGCGGCAAAACGAATCTTTGAAGCAGAGAAATATATCGTATAAGGACTGCTTAAAAGGTGCGGATATCACTCCGCACCTTTTTGTAAGCATACATTTAGGTTTTTAAAATATTTTGTGATAAAATGTTGTCACAATTTGCAGGAGGTGAAAATGGTGGCTTTAGATTTTTACGAATACCCATCTTGCGGTACATGCCGAAAAGCAAAAAAGTGGCTGGAAGCACACAATAAAGACATCAACAGCATACATATCGTCGAAGAGACGCCTGATAAAGAAACATTAAAAGCCCTTTACGAAAAAAGCGGTTTAGAGCTGAAGAAATTCTTTAATACAAGCGGGCAAAAATACCGGGAGCTGCAGCTGAAAGATCAACTTCCTGCAATGTCAGAGGACGAGCAGCTAGAATTACTCGCGTCTAACGGAATGCTGATTAAGCGCCCGATTACAACAGACGGAAAACGAGTCACGGTAGGATTTAATGAAGATACATTTAAAAGCGTCTGGAAATGATGTAACTTTCATTCAGATTGTGGTATCTTCAATATAGATTGTAAGAAAAGACTGGAGGGGTATTGAATGAGCACACCAAAAGATTTACGTTATTCAGAAGAACATGAATGGGTCAAAGTAGAAGGAGATAAGGTGCGTATCGGTATTACGCATTTTGCTCAATCTGAGCTGGGCGATATCGTGTTCGTTGAGCTTCCTGAAGTAGGAGACAAAATCACAGCGGACGAGCCTTTCGGAAGTGTAGAATCAGTGAAAACAGTTTCTGAACTTTATGCACCGATCAATGGCACAATCGTTGAAGTGAACGATGAGCTGGATGACAGCCCAGAATTCGTCAACGACTCTCCATACGAAAAGGCATGGATGATCGTTGTAGAACCAGCTGATGCATCTGAAATCGAGAACTTAATGACAGCTGAGCAATATGAAGAAATGACAAAAGAAGACTAATTCATGAGAAATTGGACACTCTACCTTTATGGGGGGTGTCCAATTTGTCTTTTCAAAAAGAACACGTGGATATAACAGAGCATGTCACTGGACGATTCAAAGAAAGCGGCATGGTGCTTTATCATCAAAATGAAGAGATTGGCACGATGATTAGTGAAAACCAATATGAGCTGAAATCGGGATATTCCTATGATCAAAATCGTTTTTATCGTTTAACGGATACATTGATCGATGGGACAGAAAAATATGTTGACTGTGACGATGAAAATGGCTGGTGCTAATCACAGATGAGACTGCAGTGAACAGAAGCTGCAGTCTTTTTGATGACGAGGCGCTCAATCTTTACAACCTGAATGAAAGATTGTAATCTAAGGAAGAAGTGAATCAACGTCAAAAGGGCCGGGTGATCGTGATGAATGTCGAGATAGAAAAGGTCATCATTGTAGAAGGTAAAACAGACAAACAAAAGCTAAAAGAAGTCATAAGTGAACCTGTTACCATCATTTGCACCAATGGCACGATCAGTACATCGAAGCTGGATCAGCTTGTGGACGATTTATTGGGGAAAGACGTTTACATATTAGCTGACAGTGACGATGCAGGCGACAAACTGCGGAAGCAATTTCGAAAAGAATTCCCTGAAGCACTTCATCTTTTTGTCGACAGAACGTACCGCGAAGTGGCCGCTTCACCCTCAGCCCACATTGCATCTATCCTATTAGCTGCAAACATTGATGTTCATTCGAAATATTTATGAGGGTGGACGTATATGAAAGAGATTGAAGAACACGAATTCAAGGAGATAGAGGACGATTTATTTCTTTTATACTTATATACACCGTTTTGCGGAACATGCCAGCTGGCAAAGAAAATGCTGGCAATCGTAGACGCCATGCAGCCGGATGTACCATTTTACGAAAACAATTTAAACTATTCACCAGGCTTTGCGAAAGCATTTGAAATCGAGAGTGTTCCTTGCTTTCTCCTGTTTAAAAAAGGTGAATTGGTGCAAAAAGGCTATGCCTTTCACTCAGTTCCATATCTTCATGAAATGATTGAAACCGCTAAATAAAGCGGTTTTTTGTCATATTTCAAGAAATTCATTTGAAAATTTGTCGAGTTATTTATAAAGGACAAGAAGATGTTTGTAGAGAAATGTTATGTATAACCAAATGACAGGGAGGTTATACATGTGGAAAATGTGAAAGCCCATGGTAACACAGGGCAGCGTTTATTATTAAAGCCGCTGCTCTCATCATCATCCTTGAAGATTACATTTGAGGCGGAAACTGACTCTTGTACATTGATTGTGGATGAACGTGGTGAAGTGAAGAAACTACCTGCAATTGAGTTATCGGATCTCATCTTTTATGGTGAGAGGAAAGAGATTCTACAATTATTAGATGGAGATATGTCCTTACAGCAGTTAATCAGCAGGGGACAAGTCAAAGTCAAAGGGTCGTTCCGTGCGCTCCTTAGACTAGAGGCAGTGCTTTGGCTGACGAACGGTTTTTTTCGAAAAATGATAACGTAGTTGTTTACTTGGAAATTAGCGATTTACAGCGTTGACATATCTCGGGTAGCATGATATTCTACGTTAGTAAAAACATGAACATCACATAAAACAACATATTTTCTCTTATTAAGAGAGGTGGAGGGACGTGCCCTATGAAACCCGGCAACCGTCAGCATAGCTGAAATTGGTGCCAATTCACTCAAAGCCGCAGCGCTTTGAAAGATGAGAGAAAGGCGTAATTGACATAAAAGGCCTTTCTGCTTGCGTTGCAGTTAGGTCTTTTTTACTGACCTGGCGCCAGGCTAGAGTCATGACAGAAAGAAGAATAAATAACGTATGTGATGGCAACCTATAGATTCAGCAAGAAAGCAGGTGATCAGACTGTGATCCATTTACAGAATGTATCAAAAACGTACCATTCAAAAAGCGGAAATGTTGATGCCGTGAAAGACGTCAACCTGGATATTGATAAAGGTGAAATATTCGGAATTATCGGGTATAGCGGTGCAGGAAAAAGCTCGCTTATTCGCCTATTAAACGGTCTGGAGCTGCCAACAGAAGGAATTGTTGAAGTGGCAGGCAACCGGATCAATGAAGTATCGAATGCGAAACTTCGGAAAGCAAGACAAGAAATCAGCATGATCTTCCAGCACTTTAATTTGCTTTGGTCAAGAACAGTGAGACAAAATATTATGTTCCCGCTTGAGATCGCAGGTGTACCTACATCAAAACGGAGAGAACGTGCGAATGAACTGATTAAATTGGTCGGTTTAGAAGGAAAAGAAAATGCATATCCGTCTCAGCTGAGCGGCGGGCAAAAACAGCGTGTCGGCATTGCGAGAGCATTAGCGAATGATCCAAAGGTTCTTCTATGTGACGAAGCGACATCTGCGCTAGATCCGCAAACGACCGATTCGATCCTTGAACTTTTGGCGGATATCAATAAACGACTAGGGCTCACGATTGTGCTGATAACACACGAAATGCACGTCATTCGCAAAATTTGTCATCGCGTTGCGGTCATGGAAAATGGACGCATTGTCGAAGAAGGCGAAGTATTACGCGTCTTCAGACAACCGAAGGAAGAAATGACGAAACGATTTGTGCAACAGCTTGCAGAACCAGAGGAAGCGAAAGAAACAATTGAGCACGTCTTAGAACGAGTAAAAGAAGGTCAGGTCGTACGGTTGTCCTTTATCGGAGATTCTGCCGAGCAGCCGCTGATCACTGAAATCATTCGATCCTTCAAGGTCGATGTGAACATCCTTCAAGGGAAGATTTCTCAAACGCAGGAAGGCGCGTTTGGAACACTCTTTATCCACATTAATGGAGAAGTGACTGAGGTAGAAAAAGCCATCGCCTATATCCAAAGCAAACAGGTTGAAATCGAGGTGATGACACATGTTTGAGAAATGGTTTCCGAACGTTGATTTAGACGTCATCTGGAGTGCAACAGGTGAAACGGTGTATATGACACTGATTTCATTGGCATTTGCCTTTGCAATCGGGATTATCTTAGGGCTCCTGCTCTTCCTTACAGGAAAAGGCGGTCTTTGGGAAAATAAACCGATAAATGCTGTCATCGGCGCTGTCGTCAATATTTTCAGATCGATTCCTTTTATCATTTTAATTATTTTATTACTAGGGTTTACGAAATTCTTAATGCATACGATTTTAGGCCCAAATGCAGCACTCCCTGCCCTTGTCATAGGGTCAGCTCCATTCTATGCACGTCTTGTCGAAATTGCACTGCGTGAGGTAGACAAAGGAGTCATTGAAGCAGCACGATCAATGGGAGCAAAAACGTCGACAATCATTTTCAAAGTATTGCTGCCAGAATCATTGCCAGCCCTTATTTCAGGTATTACCGTAACAGCAATTGCTCTGATTGGCTCTACTGCGATTGCAGGTGCAATTGGAGCAGGCGGACTTGGAGACCTCGCCTATGTGGAAGGGTACCAATCTGGTAATACAGATGTCACACTTGTAGCTACTGTGTTTATTCTCATCATCGTCTTTATTATTCAAATAATCGGTGATTTGATTACAAATAAAATTGATAAACGTTAAGGGAGGATTTATTCATGAAGAAATTGATTTTAAGTGCACTATTTCTAGCATTTGCAGGTATTTTAGCTGCGTGCGGTTCATCTAATAACGCAAGTGAAAGCAAAACCATTACGGTTGCCGCTTCAAAAACGCCTCATGCCGAAATTCTTGAAGAAGCAAAACCACTTCTAAAAGAAAAAGGCTACGATTTAAAAGTGAAAGTGCTTAGCGATTATAAAATGTACAACAAAGCGTTAGCTGAAAAAGAAGTGGATGCGAACTTTTTCCAACATATCCCTTACTTAAACGAAGAAAATAAATCAAACAAAGATTATAACCTAGTGAGTGCTGGTGCGGTTCACCTTGAGCCTTTCGGTATCTACTCTAAGAAATACAAATCTGTAAAAGATATTCCAAACGGCGGCACAATCATCATGACAAACAACGTAGCTGAACAAGGCCGTATGCTTGCCCTGCTGCAAAATGCTGGTGTCATCAAGCTTGATCCGAAGGTTGATACAATTAACGCAACAGTAAAGAACATTAAAGAAAACCCAAAGAACCTAAAATTCAAAAAAATCGCGCCTGAATTAACTGCGAAAGCTTATGAAAACAGTGAAGGCGATGCTGTATTTATCAACGTAAACTATGCGATCCAAAATAAATTGAATCCGAAAAAAGATTCAATTGAACTTGAGCAAACAAAGAACAACCCATATGCAAACATCGTTGCGGTTCGCAAAGGTGACGAAAAATCAGATAAGATCAAGACATTAATGGAAGTTCTTCACTCTGATAAAATCAAAGAATTCATCGACAAAAAATATGACGGTGCAGTATTGCCTGTATCTGAATAACAACATTTTAACCTCGCTTCTATCAAAGCGAGGTTTTTTGTGTATTTTTTCAAATCTCGCTCATAATAAAAACGTACAAATGACCTGAAGGGATGGAATCAAGATGAATGAACAGCATATGAGCGGATCCATGCAGCAATCACTGACTGATTATAAAACCGCAATGGGTGAATTCCAGAAGAAAATGCCGGTGTTTGGAAAGAAATTCAATGAATTTACGGAGCAGTGCTTCCAAAGCGATTCATTAACGCAAAAGGAAAAACAAATGATTGCCCTCGGTATCAGTATTCATGCGCAGGATGAATACTGCATGATTTATCATACAAAAGGAGCGCTCGATCAAGGGGCGACAGAAGAGAATTTGCTGGAGGTTGTCAGCGTGGCGGCAGCTTTTGGCGGCGGGGCAGCACTTAGCCAAGGAATCACTGTCGTTCAGCAATGTATTGATGAATTTGGAGGACAGACGCATTAAGGGAAGCAAAACTCGGTATTTTTCCATCTCAGGGAGTTGAGCGCTTCTCATCCGATTGTGTGAGAAAATATGCCAGCATAAGGTGTCATATCCCTTTTGAGTGAAGCCGCATTCGTTTGCTACAATAAAGCTACACTCAAGGAAGGGAATGGTTTATTATTTGTTCGGACCATAGTACACTGGGATTGGACTATACCGCCGAGATGGAAAAGGCCATGCATCAAGCTCATGGCATGAGCTATGCAGAGTACGAAAGAGACCATGACTTAAGGATGAAAGTGGAATATAAACGAGAGCAGTCCTATCGAGATGAGAAAAGACAGCTCGCAAAAATGAATATAAGAGGCTAATAATAGCTGAGGGGCGGGGAGAACAGTTTCCCGCCCTTTCTTTATGAAAACAGTCTTTTCGACATAAATCCTTTTATCTACCTGCTTTTTTTGTTAGAATTTTGAGAGCATCCTCTCACGCTTATCGTGAATGTGTTGTATTCAGTTTTAATTTGTTATAAAATTAGAATGAGAATAAATTGAGAATAATGATTATTTTGGAGGTATCGATATATGACTGCTTCGACATTAACAATTAAGGACTTGCACGTTGAGATTGAAGGGAAAGAAATCTTAAAGGGTGTAAACCTCGAGATAAAAGGTGGAGAATTCCACGCAGTAATGGGACCAAACGGAACAGGTAAATCTACTTTATCTGCTGCAATAATGGGTCACCCTAAATATGAAGTAACAAAAGGGAGCATCTTGCTTGATGGCGAAGATGTCCTTGAAATGGAAGTAGATGAGCGCGCTCAAGCTGGTCTTTTCCTTGCGATGCAATACCCATCTGAAATCAGCGGTGTTACAAATGCTGACTTCCTTCGTTCTGCAATTAACGCACGCAGAGAAGAAGGCGATGAAATCTCTCTTATGAAATTCATCCGCAAAATGGACGAAAACATGGAGTTCCTTGAAATGGACCCAGATATGGCACAGCGCTACCTAAACGAAGGTTTCTCAGGCGGGGAGAAAAAACGCAACGAAATTCTTCAATTAATGATGATTGAACCAAAGATCGCCATCCTTGACGAAATCGATTCTGGTCTTGATATCGATGCCTTGAAAGTTGTTTCTAAAGGAATTAACAAAATGCGCGGCGAAAGCTTCGGCTGCTTAATGATCACTCACTATCAGCGCCTGCTGAACTACATCACACCAGATCACGTTCATGTCATGATGCAAGGTCGTATCGTGAAATCTGGCGGACCAGAACTCGCGCAGCGTCTAGAAGCAGAAGGCTATGATTGGATTAAAAAAGAGTTAGGAATTGAAGACGAAACCGTTGGTCAAGAAGCGTAAGCGTTAGGAGGATTATTGATGACATTAGAAACGAAATTATCAGTTGATCAAGATTATGTCAAAAGCTTCTCCGAGAAGCATCAGGAACCGGCATGGATGAGCTCCCTTCGCTTACAGGCTCTTGAAAAAGCAGAAGACCTCCCAATGCCAAAGCCTGACAAAACGAATATTTCAAAATGGAATTTAACGAAATTCAAACAGCATACAGTCGAAAGTGCGCCATTTGGATCATTAGAAGAGCTTCCAGAAGAAGTGAAATCTCTGATTGATTTAGAGGACACAGATAAGACAGTTTACATTCAGCGTGATCAAACGCCGGCCTATTTGTCTCTTTCAGCTGAAGCAAAAGACAAAGGTGTGATCTTCACTGATCTTCATACAGCGATTCGTGAGCATGGAGATTTAGTGAAACAATACTTCATGACAGATGCAGTGAAAGTGGATGAGCATAAACTAACAGCTTTACATGCTGCTTTAGTGAATGGCGGAGCTTTCCTCTATGTACCGAAAAACGTAGAGCTTGAAGCACCAATTCAAGCTGTTTATCTTCATGAAAATGATGAAACGACTTTGTTCAACCATGTCATCGTTGTAGCAGACGATCATAGTGCTGTGACATATGTAGAAAACTACATCAGTACAGCAAAACCGAAAGAAGCGATCTTCAATATCGTTTCTGAAGTGTTCACAGGCGCTAACGCCCGCGTCACATACGGTGCTGTAGATAACCTTGCAGAAGGAGTCACAGTATATGTAAACAGACGCGGTATGGCAAATGGCCGTGACAGTAAAATCGAATGGGCGCTTGGCTTGATGAATGATGGAGACGTCGTATCTGAAAACATCACAAAACTGATGGGCGACGGTACATTCGGTGATACGAAATCAGTTGTTGTCGGCCGAGGAAACCAAACAGAAAACTTCACAACAAGCATCATCCACTTCGGTAAAAACTCTGAAGGGTATATCTTGAAGCATGGTGTGATGAAGGATCAAGCATCTTCTATCTTTAACGGAATTGGCAAAATCGAGCATGGCGCAACAAAGTCAAATGCAGAGCAGGAATCACGTGTCCTCATGCTGAGTGAGAAAGCACGCGGTGACGCAAACCCAATTCTTTTAATTGATGAAGATGATGTGACAGCAGGGCACGCCGCTTCTGTTGGACGTGTTGATCCAATTCAATTGTACTACCTCATGAGCCGCGGGATTTCCAAAGAAGATGCAGAAAGACTTGTGATTTATGGCTTCTTAAATCCAGTTGTGAAAGAACTGCCGATTGAAGGAGTTAAAAAGCAGCTGATTTCTGTGATTGAAAGGAAAGTAAAATAATGAATATCAAAGACGTTCGTGAGCAATTTCCAATCCTTCATCAGCAAGTGAACGGACATGATTTGGTGTATTTGGACAGTGCAGCGACTTCTCAAAAACCAAGAGTGGTCATTGATGCAATGAATGAGTATTACCGGTCTTACAACTCGAACGTCCACCGGGGTGTTCATACCCTTGGCACAAGAGCAACGGACGCATACGAGGGTGCGAGAGAGAAAGTTCGTGCATTCATCCGTGCTTCATCTGTCCAGGAGATTATTTTTACTAGAGGTACAACAACTGCACTAAACACAGTGGCGATCAGCTATGCTAGAGCAAACCTCAAAGAAGGCGATGAGATTGTCATTACGCATATGGAGCATCATGCGAATATCATCCCTTGGCAGCAAGCAGCAAAAGCAACTGGCGCCACATTGAAATACATTCCGTTACAGGAAGACGGCACGCTATCGCTTGAAGATGTGAAGCAAACGATCACACATCAAACGAAAATTGTCGCAGTCACACATGTCTCAAACGTATTAGGAACCATCAACCCGATTAAAGAGATCGCCAAAATTGCCCACGATCATGGGGCAATCATTGTCGTCGACGGTGCGCAAAGCACCCCGCACATGCAAATTGATGTTCAGGATCTAGATTGTGACTTTTTCGCATTCTCTGGGCATAAAATGTGTGGACCGACTGGCATCGGTGTGCTTTACGGGAAGAAGGACCTTTTGAATAATATGGAGCCTGCTGAGTTTGGCGGTGAAATGATCGACTTTGTGGATCTATATGATTCTACATGGAAAGAGCTGCCGTGGAAATTTGAAGCGGGAACACCGATTATTGCTGGAGCAGTTGGACTAGGAAAAGCAATTGACTTCTTAAATGACATTGGTATGGAGGAAGTCAGCC
The DNA here is from genome assembly GCF_038593175.1 of Bacillus sp. FSL K6-1006. NCBI lineage: Bacteria > Bacillati > Bacillota > Bacilli > Caryophanales > Bacillaceae > Bacillus > Bacillus sp. FSL K6-1006. The sequence continues at coordinate 3,000,456 of NZ_CP151970.1, read as the reverse complement.
GTTACGAGCATCAGCTTGCGACTTACGCGCTTGAGCGCTTTAAAGAGCTTGACGGTGCGACTGTTTATGGACCGCAGCACCGAGCTGGGCTTGTGACGTTTAACTTAGACGACGTCCATCCGCATGATGCATCAACTGTTCTGGATACGGAAGGTGTCGCCATTCGTGCTGGACACCACTGTGCACAGCCGCTCATGAAATGGCTTGGTGTATCAGCGACTGCAAGAGCAAGCTTCTATCTGTATAATACAGAAGAAGAGATTGATCTACTCATTGCAGCGCTCCGTAAGACAAAGGAGTATTTTACGAATGTCTTTTAATGTAAACTTAGATACACTGTACAGACAAGTGATTATGGATCATTATAAAAATCCGAGAAACAAAGGTGTACTAAACGACAGCATTGTCGTCGATATGAACAACCCAACGTGTGGTGACCGCATTCGTCTTACGATGAAAATCGAAGACGAAAAAGTCACGGATGCGAAATTTGAAGGAGAAGGATGCTCGATTTCGATGGCATCTGCCTCTATGATGACGCAGGCGATTAAAGGGAAAGATATTGAAACAGCTTTGAAAATGTCTCAGATTTTCTCCGATATGATGCTAGGAAAAGAATACGACGATTCCATTGATCTTGGTGACATTGAGGCGCTGCAGGGAGTGGCAAAATTCCCTGCCCGCATCAAATGTGCAACATTATCCTGGAAGGCGCTTGAAAAAGGCGCATCTGCCGAAGATAACGGCAAATCATAAGATTGGAGTGAAAATGGATGGCTAAAAAAATGCCAGATGTTGGTGAATATAAATACGGCTTTTCTGATAAAGACGTTTCCATTTTCCGTTCAGAGCGCGGACTGACAAAAGAGATCGTTGAAGAAATTTCTCGTATGAAAGAAGAGCCTCAGTGGATGCTCGACTTCCGTTTGAAATCTCTTGAGCACTTTTACAACATGCCGATGCCACAATGGGGCGGAGATTTAAATGCATTAAACTTTGATGAAATTACGTACTACGTAAAGCCATCAGAGCGCTCTGAGCGTTCTTGGGATGAAGTACCAGAAGAAATCAAACAAACCTTTGATAAGCTTGGTATCCCAGAAGCAGAGCAAAAATATTTAGCTGGTGTATCTGCTCAGTATGAATCTGAAGTTGTGTATCATAACATGAAGCAGGACCTTGAAGATCTAGGAATTGTGTTTAAAGATACAGACAGCGCATTAAAAGAGAACGAAGACATCTTCCGTGAGCACTGGGCAAAAGTCATTCCTCCGACTGACAACAAATTTGCTGCGCTTAACTCGGCTGTATGGTCTGGTGGTTCATTTATCTACGTACCAAAAGGCGTAAAAGTAGATACTCCACTTCAAGCATACTTCCGTATCAACTCTGAAAACATGGGTCAGTTCGAACGTACACTGATCATCGTTGACGAAGGCGCACATGTGCATTACGTAGAAGGCTGTACAGCACCAGTTTACACAACAAACTCACTTCACAGTGCGGTTGTTGAAATCATCGTCAAAAAAGGCGGCTACTGCCGTTATACAACGATTCAAAACTGGGCAAACAACGTCTTCAACCTTGTGACAAAACGTACAGTATGTGAAGAGAATGCAACAATGGAATGGATTGATGGAAACATCGGTTCTAAGCTGACAATGAAATACCCAGCGGTCATCCTAAAAGGTGAAGGTGCTCGTGGTATGACATTAAGTATTGCCCTAGCAGGTAAAGGTCAGCACCAAGATGCAGGTGCGAAGATGATTCACCTTGCACCAAACACATCTTCAACAATCGTATCGAAATCGATTTCCAAACAAGGCGGTAAAGTCACATACCGCGGAATCGTTCACTTCGGACGCAAAGCAGAGGGTGCACGCTCAAACATCGAGTGTGATACACTTATCATGGATAACAAATCAACATCTGATACGATCCCTTACAATGAAATCTTAAACGACAACATTTCATTAGAGCACGAAGCAAAAGTATCAAAAGTATCAGAAGAACAGCTCTTCTACTTGATGAGCCGCGGAATTTCTGAAGAAGAAGCAACAGAAATGATCGTCATGGGCTTCATCGAGCCATTCACAAAAGAATTGCCAATGGAATACGCAGTTGAAATGAACCGTTTGATTAAGTTTGAGATGGAAGGTTCTATTGGTTAATAAAGAAAAAACCTTTATATATCAAAGGTTTGAGCATTTTTTAAAAAGTGTAAAATTGGCGGCGTGCCGATTTAATTTAATCTTTGAGTGTAGGAGGCGAACTTTTGAAGTTCGTCTTCTTCTATTTTTTCAGTAACATCAAGATAAGTATCTGCCGTTGCTTTGATGGTTTTATGCCCTAAGCGATTTGATATATATTTAAGGCTTACACCTAGTACAGCATGTAGAAACCATTTGTGCCTTTATATTCAACCCCGCTTTTGTACAATAATACTGCATTGCTTCTCGGATGATAGAAGGTATAAAATAATCACCGTTATAATTTTGGAATATAATACAGTTTCCATTTTGGGGAATTTTGGATTCCTTAATATCAATTCATTTTGTTTTATCTTAAACTTTTTAAATTCAGTATTACGTCAGGTTCAATTTGACAGTTTCAGGCTATAGTTTAGTTTATCGCCTTGCACTATTGTAAGGTTTTCTCCTTTTTTCGTTTGATGATGTGCTATAATGAAGTTGTCTTTTTTTTACATAGCTAAGGAGGACTTGGTATGGTTATAAGCTATAATAAGTTGTGGAAACTCTTGATTGACAAGAAAATGAATAAAACGGAGTTGAAGGAGCAGGCTGGAATCACTTACAACATATTAGCTCGCCTTGGAAAATGCAAACCTGTAAACCTTGAAAGCTTATATAAAATTTGCAAGTGCCTCGAATGCAACATTGGAGACATTTTGGAATTTGAAATAGAATAAACGATTTGCGAAAAATAGGGTAAGGGGCTGAAGCTTATGGGGAAGAGAAATTTGTCTGAGGAAGATATCAAAGCAAGATATATTACACCAGCAATCACTAATGCGGGCTGGGACATAAAAAAGCAAGTTCGACTTGAATACGCCTTTACGGCTGGTAGAATCATACTTCGTGGAAATGTAACTGCTAGAGGAAAAAAGAAAAGAGCGGACTATGTACTTTTTTACAAAAATAATTTTCCTTTAGCAGTCATAGAAGCCAAAGATAATAATCATCCGATAGGAGCTGGTTTGCAGCAAGGGATCGAATATGCCAAAGCATTGGATATATTTTATGTCTACGCTTCTAATGGGGATGCCTTTGTCGAGCAGAACTTGATTACTGGTGAGGTAAGAGAACTAGGACTGGAAGAGTTCCCATCGCCAGAAGAATTATACCAAAGATATTTAATGGATAAAAACATCAATGAGGCTGAAGAAAAGGTTATCTTAGAGCCTTATTATTATGTGCCTAATTATAAAACACCTAGATATTATCAAAGAGTTGCAATCAATCGAACAGTTGATGCGGTTGCCAAAGGACAAGACCGTGTGCTTTTAGTGAGTGCCACAGGTACCGGTAAGACCTATATGACGTTCCAAATTATCTATAGGTTGTGGAAATCTGGTTTAAAGAAAAGGATTCTTTTCTTAGCAGACCGCAATGTACTGGTCGATCAGACTATTTCGGGAGACTTCAAGCCTTTTAGTGGGAAAATGACAAAGGTGAAGAATAAAGATCTTGATAGTTCCTACGAGATTTATTTAGCTCTGTATCAGCAACTTACGGGTGACGATGGAGAAGAAACATTCCGTCAGTTCCAGCCGAATTTTTTTGATTTAATTGTGATCGATGAGTGCCACAGAGGAAGTGCAAAAGAAGAATCAGCATGGAGAAAGGTTCTAGATTATTTTTCATCGGCTACTCACATTGGTTGTACAGCAACACCAATCGAAACCAAAGAAGCTTCAAGCCAGACTTACTTTGGTGAGCCTATTTATGAGTACTCTTTAAAACAAGGAATCAATGATGGCTTCTTGGCGCCTTATAAAGTCATCAGAATTGGTCTTGATAAAGATTTAGAAGGTTATCGACCGGAAGTAGGGAAGGTTGATAAATATGGCTATGAAATTGAGGATCGAGAGTACAATGCAAAAGATTTTGAACGATCTCTCGTAATTGATGATCGCACACGAGTTATAGCATCTAAAATCACAGAGTTCTTAAAGAAAACCGATCGCTTTAGTAAAACCATCGTATTTTGTGTGGACATTGAACACGCCGAGCGTATGAGACAAGCACTTATCAATGAGAATAAAGACATGTATGCGGAAAATCATAAATACATCATGCGTATTACTGGGGATAATGAAGAAGGAAAAGCCCAACTGGAACATTTTATTGATGAAGAAAGCCCTTATCCGGTTATTGCAGTAACAAGTAAGCTTATGACGACCGGTGTTGATGCGAAAATGTGTAAGTTGATTGTTTTAGAAAATAACATCAATAGCATGACTGAATTTAAGCAGATTATTGGTCGTGGTACAAGACTTCTTGAAGAATACGGTAAGACCTACTTTACCATTATGGACTTTCGTAATTCGAGCCGTCTCTTTGCTGATCCTGCTTTTGATGGTAGACCGGAAGTGGTTATTGAACTTGATGGAAATGATCCCGTGGATGAACCAGGCACACCGACAGATGAAGGCGAAGAAGGCATGGGGGAAGATGATGGTAATGATGGTGTTAAAGAAGATAAGGGGGAGTATGGAACTGGAGACACACCACCTTTTAATGATGAGGGTGAAGATAAGCCTCGCAAATATTATATAGGCGATGTTACTGTTAGGGTTCTTTCAGAGAGAGTCCAATATGTCGATAAGGATGGGAAGCTCATCACTGAAAGTTTGACTGACTACACAAAGAAAAACATCCTAGAGCAATATGCAAGGCTGGATGATTTCTTGAGAACTTGGACAGAAGCAGAGAAAAAGCAAGCGATAATTGATGAATTACAAGAGAGTGGTGTACTGCTTGATGCAATTAGAGAAGAATTGGGCAAAACGGAGCTAGATGATTTTGACCTCATTTGTCACTTGGCTTACGATAAACCACCGCTAACAAAAAAAGAGAGAGCAGAGAATGTGAAGAAACGTCACTATCTGTACAAATATTCCGATACTGCTCAGCAGGTCATTGAAGCGTTGCTTGATAAGTATGCCAATGATGGCATTAAAGAAATTGAAGATACTAAGGTACTTCAGCTTAAGGAGTTTGCTAAAATTGGCAGTCCGATGAAAATAGTCGAAGCCTTTGGTGGAAAAGAAGCCTATCTCAAGGCAGTTAAAGAATTAGAAAATGAAATTTATTACGCATAAGTAAAACACACAATTGTAGACAAGGTAGGTATTTGAAATGGCGATTAGTAATTTTGTCAAGAGAATTCAAGATGTTATGCGGAATGACTCGGGTGTTAATGGAGATGCCCAAAGAATCGAGCAAATCGTGTGGATTCTGTTCTTAAAAATATATGATGCAAAAGAAGAAACGTGGGAGATTTATGATGACAACTACAAGTCGATCATCCCAGAAGGTTTAAAGTGGAGAGATTGGGCAGTAGATCGAAAAGACGGTGAGGCACTGACCGGTGATGCTTTACTGGATTTCGTGAATAACACGCTGTTTCCTACCCTTAAGAAACTAGAAATTGATGAAGAAACACCGATGAGTCAAATCATCGTAAAAACAGCATTTGAAGATGCTAACAACTATCAAAAAGATGGAGTATTGCTTCGTCAAGTTATCAATATCATTGATGAAATTGATTTCACAGAATATAAAGAGCGCCATGAATTCGGTGCAATCTACGAATCGTTCCTAAAGGATTTACAGAGTGCAGGAAATGCAGGTGAGTTTTATACACCAAGAGCGGTCACAGACTTTATGGTAGAAGTGGTTAAACCGGTATTAGGGGAAAAAATTGGGGACTTCGCCTGTGGTACTGGGGGCTTCTTGACATCTGCGTTATCTGTCCTGGATAAACAGGTTGGTAACTCTCTTGAAAATAGAAAAATCTATAACAATTCTGTGTATGGAATTGAAAAGAAAGCATTGCCGCACATGCTGTGTGTGACCAATATGCTGATTCATGATATTGATGATCCTAATATTCTTCATGGAAATGCATTAGAAACAGATTATAAAGAGCTTCGTAAAATGGAGTCATTTGATGTAATTCTAATGAACCCACCATATGGCGGTAGTGAAAAAGAGAGTGTCAAAGTCAACTTCCCAATGGAGCTAAGAAGTTCTGAAACAGCAGATTTATTTATGAATATGATCATGTATCGACTGAAGAAAAATGGTCGAGCAGCAGTTATCATTCCGGATGGATTCCTGTTTGGAACTGATAATGCTAAAATCAATATCAAGAAGAAATTATTCAGTGAATTTAATCTTCATACAGTTATAAGGATGCCTAATAGCGTTTTTGCGCCTTATACATCTATTAGAACGAATATCTTGTTTTTTGACAATACTGAACCGACAAATGAAACATGGTTCTATCGTGTGGATATGCCAGAAGGTTTTAAGAACTTCTCAAAGACTAGACCGATGAAACTGGAACACTTTAATGAAGCACTAGTATGGTGGGATAACAGACAGGAAATCGAAGTTGAAGGCTTCCCTAAAGCCAAGAAATATACAATCAGTCAGATAGTAGAAAGAAGCTATAACATTGACTTATGTGGCTTCCCTCATGAGGAAGAAGTAATCTTGGAGCCAATGGATTTGATTCAACAGTACCAAGAAAAGCGAGCTTCTCTTAATGCAAAAATCGATCATGTATTAGAACAGATTACTTCTATGCTTGGAGGTAATTAAATGAATGCACAAGATTTAAAAAACAGTATTCTTCAACTTGCGATTCAAGGAAAACTGGTTGAGCATAGAGAAGAAGAAGGTACTGCAAAGGAATTATTAGAAAAGAAAGAGGCTGAGAAGAAACAACTTATTAAAGAGGGGAAAATCAAGAAACAAAAAACCTTGCCATCGATAAAAGATGATGAGATACCATTTGATATACCTCAGACTTGGGAATGGGCGAGAATGGGGAATGTTATAGATTTCATAAATGGTAGGGCTTATAAGAAAGAAGAATTAAAAGATAAAGGGAAATATAAAGTTTTAAGGGTAGGAAATTTTTTCACTAACAATAGTTGGTATTATTCTGACATGGAACTTGAGGATTCCAAGTATTGCAATAATGGGGACTTGCTTTATGCTTGGTCTGCATCTTTTGGTCCTAAGATCTGGGATGGAGATAAAACGATTTTTCACTACCATATTTGGAAAATTGATTTCGATAGCCAAATATTTTATAGAGACTATTTGTATTGGTTCTTATTACAGGATGTAACAATAATAAAAAAATCTACAACTGGCTCAACAATGGTACACGTATCAATGGTAAATATGAGACCTAGATTAATTCCTATTCCTCCAGTAGAAGAACAAAAACGTATCGTAGCAAAGATAGAAGAACTATTGCCTTATGTGGAGAAATACGATAAAGCCTACACAGAAGTAGAGGAGCTCAACAAAAGGTTCCCAAATGATATGCAGAAATCAATTTTACAATATGCAATCCAAGGCAAGCTGGTTGAACAGCGTGAAGAAGAGGGGACTGCTGAAGAACTATATCAGCAGATTCAAGAAGAAAAGAAAGTGTTAGTTAAAGAAGGTAAAGCTAAAAAACCTAAAAAACTCATGAGAATTACAGAAGATGAGATTCCATATGATATCCCTGAGAATTGGAAATGGATTAGACTTGGAGATATTTTTGAAATTAATCCTCGAAATACTGTCAATGATGATACTACTGTATCCTTTATTCCAATGACATTAATAGAAGATGGATATAGAAGTGAATTTTCATATGAAACCAAGTCTTGGGGTGAAGTGAAGAAAGGCTACACGCATTTTAGAGAGGGTGATATAGTGATGGCAAAGATAACTCCCTGTTTTCAAAACTTAAAATCTGCAATAATGTTAAATCTTGAGAATGGTGTAGGAGCTGGTACGACAGAGCTTCATGTACTAAGAGCCTACAATGATATCTGCTTGGAGTTTTTCCTGTGGTTTATTAAAAGTCCTACCTTCGTTTCAACTTGTGTATCCAAGATGACAGGAACCGCAGGACAACAAAGAGTTGGTACAGATACAATTACAAATTATGTTGCCCCACTCCCTCCACTAGAAGAACAAAGGCGGATTGTCTTAAAGATAGAAGAAATGCTGCCTCATTGCAGACAGCTGATCAAGTAGATGTATTATGGTACCTTTTTGGAAGGGGAAGAGCCCACAGCGTAGACTGTGAGTTCTAAGTTATTAACCCTCCCTACTTGGTTTTATAAGTTAATTTCCGTGCCTTATTCGAGCCAAGCCCGTGCCAACTTGATATTACAATCCATTTTAAACCATTTGAAAAAATGCCTTTATATCAAAGGTTTGACCGGTTTTGTTGCAGATCTATTCGTGCCATTATGAGCAAATTTAATCAAGTTTGAAATGGAAGGCTCTATTGGTTAATAAAAAACATTGATGCACAACGCTTTTTGAGGGAATTTATTTTCGAGTCACACCACTTGTTAATGAAAAGCCTTCATGGCGTTGTGTTTTTTATATGTGGGTGTGCAGAAGTATACAGTGTTTATCCTCAACAAATGGCTCTTACTCACATCATGATGGAACGACAGATTAATCTAGATCATGTAGTCAGGTCCATCTCTCCAATCACATCATCATTAAGCCATCATATTTTCTAATGGAATCAAACTTTTCTCTAAACAAACATAAATACTTGCAACATTCAAATTAGTACTGTATAGTTCTAATTATGACAAAGGCAAAATTAATGAATCAAAAACGTGTACTTGAAGTAGCTGCAACATTATTTTTGGAAAAAGGGTTTGCTTATACAAGTATGGATGAATTGGTACGTGTAAGCAAAGTATCAAAGTCGAATGTGTATTATCACTTTTCTAACAAGGAGGAATTATTAGAAGGGGTCGTTGATTATTGGATTGATATGTATCAATCTGCAATAGACGACGTAATATCTCAGACCCAATTTTCAGTTGAAGATCGTATCCAAATGTTTTTAAAGCAATTATCACAAGGCGTCCAGTCGAGAGAGTATCAGGGAGGCTGTCCATTTATTACTCTTTATATTCAAAGTCCTGTACAGGCCACGCAAATAAAAGAAAAAATAGGTCTTTTTTTTACAGGATTACAAAAGAAAGTTTCTCTATTACTGAAACAAGGTGTAGAGAACGGGGAATTCAGAAATACGATTCAGATTGATGAGGTGGCATCACTTTTTATTACAAATCTTGAAGGAGCGTTATTTATTTCAGAAACATTGAAGGATGCCACTGTCATCACAAAAACAGCAGATCATTTATTTAACTTGCTTCGATAAAGAAGCATTTTTTTTACATCAAATTAGTACTGTTTAGTACTAAAAAGGAGATTTCATATGAAAACAGTATTTTTAACAGGTGGAACAGGCTTTATTGGAAAGCAATTAGTTGAAGAACTAGTGAAAGAGGATGTGAACATTCTTCTTTTAGTGAGGTCGAAAAGTAAAGCAGCACGCATTTTTCAAGAAAGAGGTATTTTAAAAGAGTCAGTGATGCACTTTGTTGAAGGTGATTTGACGAAAATAGATTTAGGTCTAAGTCCTGAAGATAAAGAGAGGGTATTGAAAACGGATGTGATGATTCACGCAGGAGGCCCTATGGATATTCAAGCGACAAGTAACGAGGCAGCTTCCGTCTTTTTAAATGGTGCCAAACATATTGGTGAATTAGCGAAAAGTATTCATCAATTGAAGGGCTTGCAGCAATTTATTCATGTTGTCGGTTATATGAGCCCCTTTGATGATCAAAACAGCAAGATTGCAATTGATGTGTTTAAAGAAGGAAATGATTACCTGAAAATAAAGAATCCTTATGAGAGAACAAAATTTTTAGCAGATCTTTATATCCGTCAACAGGCATCAGCTGTCGGTTATCCGCTTTCTGTCATTAATCCGCCAACTGTGGTCGGCAGTAGTAAAACAGGGAGTACAGAACAGATAGCAGGATTAGGTTTGCTTGTAACGAGTATGCGAAGAGGGCTTATGCCAGTGATTCCTGGAGGTAAGGGATATAGGCTGCCACTGATTTCAAACGATGAGTTTGCGAAGTTTATTGTGCAGGTTTTCAGGATGGAGCAGCCGGCGATTCAAACATATACACTTGTTGAAGACAAAGAGCATGATCAGAACATTGCTGAATTATTGAGTGTGATGTCGGAAAGTATGAATATGAGAGCACCAAAAATCTCTGTCCCAATGCCGTTTATGAAAGCAATGATGAAAAGTGGCGTAAGTAAAATAACAAACATTCCTTCTGATGGACTCAATTTTATGACTAAACGAACATTTTCAAATGCTTCAGTGAAAAAAATGATGGGGGGGGATTGGTTTAAGAAGACGAGTGTCATGAACTTTTTCCCTGCCGTAGTAGCTGATCTGGATTATCGCATGATGGATCAACATGGTGAGCATCATCATGTATTTGAGCAAACATTATGTGATAACAATACCCTTTACCAATTACAAGGAGAAGGGAAACCGTTTATTTTATTACATGGTTTATTGAGTGATGGAGAGGATTTATTCCCTTTAGCACAAGAGCTTCATGAAAAAACGGGTCAGCCTGTATGGATCTTGGATCTTCCAGGTTTGGGGCGTTCCCCATTTAAACGAGAGAAACATCTTCTAGATATCTATTTGAATGTAGTGAAAAAGGTATTGGAGAAAGCGGCTCATGGTGCACATCTAATTGGCCATTCATTCGGTGCGTTTATTCTATTGAAAGCATTGGGACAAGGGTACATAGATAAGAAATATTCAATCACTTTACTTCAGCCGCCTGTTGCTAAAAAAAATGCTAAATCGCTAAATGTTCCACAATGGATGAACAAATGGTCATTAAAATTAGCAACTCCTAAAATGATAAAGCGTTATTTATTAAGTAATGGTTTGTTTGAAAGGACGGAGAGCATCCCTGAACATTATATTGAAAAAATCAGAAACAGTTTTACGTCTCCTAGAATTTTAAATACGACGGTTCAGCTTAATCATTTACTATTGAAAAACGATCAAGGTGAATTCAATGAATTAACAAAGGATAATCCTCATATTATCTGGGGGGAGTATGACAAAGACTATTCTGCTCCGTTGCATCTTGGAAATGTTGATGTTGTTCCATACGGCCATCATTTTCCTCTTAGCCATCCGAGTGAAACGGCTGCATTGGTTATAAAAAATAGTCTTACCAGCAGTTGAGAATGTGGGATAAATAAAGAATGTCGTAATTGAAATGAAATCGCAGTGCTTGTGATCCCGCCGATGCACACCAACTGAAAGATTTTATAGCACCCTAAAACGAAAAAGGTGATTTTTATTAAAAAAAGCACGATTTTTCGTTTTGGGTCTTTTTGATTAAATAGAGATTAATTCGGTTCATAAAACTCCTCTAAGGTTTTCGTCATATCATCAGATGCAGATTGTAAGATCGCATCTTGTTCTAAAATCGCTGTTCCTTGTGCTCGGACAATATGAAATTGATGAAACCCCATCAAGTTTTGGAATATTTCTTTTAGGTAATGATGTGAGAATTCCAGAGGTGTGTAGCGATCGTTATTTGTGAAAATTGAGCCGCTTGCTTGAAGCAAAAGTACACGATAATCATCAGTCATCAGACCAACAGAACCATTTTCTGTATATTTGAACGTTTCTCTCGCAATAAAGATATTATCTATATAATCTTTCATTCGTGAAGTCACATTGAAATTATGAACAGGTGACACGATCACAATTCGATGATGTGCTTTGAATTGAGCCAATAAAGCAGATGAAGCAGCGGCGATTTTTTCCTCGGCAGCCGTTAATGCTTGTTTGGATGCTTGCTTATCCCAAATTCCTAGCAGCTGTTCTTTTTCGATACGAGGAATTTCAGTTCCATATAAATGTAAAATGGTTGGTTCCTCATGAGGAAACCTTTCTTTAAATTGTGTTAAAAATAGTGTTTGCAGTTTGTTTGAATAACTTTCTCGAGTGAAATCTGGGTGCGCGTTAATGATTAATGTTTGCATGTACATGCTCCTTTTCTTTTGATAAGCTGAGTATAAATGATAAAGGTGACAAAAGAAGGCACCTTTTTAAGAGGGAAAACAAATGAAAAAATCAGAACGCTTAAACCAAGAACTTATTTTTTTAAGCGATAAACACTCTTTTCAGTTAAAGGATTTACAATCCGAATTTGGCATTTCTAAAAGGACGGCTTTAAGAGATATAGAAGAGCTAGAGTCAATGGGTTTAGCTTTTTATGTTGAACCTGGCAGACACGGAGGATATCGACTGGTGAATCAATCTCCATTGGTTCCTATTTATTTCAATATAGAAGAAGTCCAAGCTATTTTTTTTGCTCTTAAAGCGCTAGACCTGGTGTCAGCAACACCATTTAAAAAATCTTACTCACAAATTCGGCAAAAGTTGTTTGCCACAATGTCTGATGAGAAAAAGCAAATGATTACGGAGACTTTGGATGTGATTCATTACTATAATGTCGCACCAGTTAGTGAGCAAAATCATTTGGAATTGATTTTACAGGCAATGATGAAAGATCAAATCGTGAAGATGACGTACACTCAATATGAAAATAAATGGATCAGGCTGCAATTTCTTGAGTTGTTTTATCGAAATGGCATTTGGTTTTCTCAAGCATATGATGTTCAAGATAAAAAGTGGGGCATCTATAGATGTGACTTTATGAAGGACATGGTGATTGAAGAAGACGGCAAAGACACATTTACAAAGGAAGAATTAAAAGAACTGCAGCTCGAATACGAAAAAACTTATCATGATATCACATTTAAATGTCGATTAACGGAACAAGGAAAAGAAAAGTTTTTAAAGCATCATTACCCAAATATGCGATTGGAGATCATTGATCAGATCCCTTATATTGTAGGTGGATACAACCAAGAAGAATTATCGTATATGACTCACTATTTGATGTCATTTGGAAAACATGTGAAAATTGAATACCCAGAGGAATTGAAAGAAAGTTATTTGAATCAATTGCGAGAAGTGATTGACAAGTATTGAATCAAAAAAATTAATATACTACAGAAAAGGCGAACCACTAAAGTTCGCCTTTTTCTCACTCTATTTAACTACTATGATGTCAGTTATTTCGCCACATCCATTGTGTTTGTTTTCGGTTGATCATCAACCTTCCCATATGTCAGCTGACGCCAAATAAACTCCATCGGGCCATATTTGAACCGCTTTAACCATAATGTACTAAAGAGTACGAGGAAGACATAAACCCCGAGTCCAATCATGAACGTGCCAGCAGGCTGGAGATGATCGACAAGCCCCGCTCCATACTTTAGAAATAGCAGAGTTCCAATGATCGAATGTAGCAAATAACAGGTCAGGGACATCCGTCCGACTTTTGTAAAGACCATTAAAGCACCTCGCAGCTGAGGAACGTGCAGAAACAGCATCGCAAGTGTACTCATATAAAACATACTACCTGTTAATCCGCCGTTTTGTTCAAGGGCAGAGACTATGTCCGTCCACAGTGTATTTTCAACAGGATTGACCGCTGCTATGATTGTACTGCCTTGGGTGATGAGAAAAGCGATGGCAAAAATGATCCAAATGCGATTCCAAATCGTTTTTTTCGCCTCCATGTTTTTGAAAAACTCCATTTTCACAAAATACACACCGAGTAAAAACATGAAAAACATAGAATAGACAGTAGAAAAAGAACCGGAAGCCATTGTCACCATATCTGTCCACCGATCACCAATCGATGCTAAATAAGTCAGACTGTTGTGGCTGATTAATTCAAAATCAGCAAAGTCCGGCTTGCCTGATGATCCTGAACTGACGGTATTGAACAGCATCGTGAAAATAGGTGTGAGCAATTGAATCACAAAGAGTGTGATGAGCCAGTATAGGATGGTTTTGGCTGTGCGTTTGTAAAAGAAAAGCAATAAAAAGCCAGCGACTGCATAATAGGCCAAAATGTCACCAATCCAAACGAAGGTCAAATGCAGAAGGCCAAATCCTAAGAGAATGGTTAATCTGCGGGCAAACAGTTTGTTCGGACTGTCCACCTTCTGAGCAGCTCGGTCCATAAAAATCATAAAACCAACCCCGAATAGAAAGGAAAACAGTGTAATAAATTTCCCCGAGGCAAACCAATTCACCACATTGTGAAAAATATCATTTGACAGCATGTCAAATCCCTTGGCCGAATCCACGATCAAAAAGTAATTGACTAGAATAATCCCCATTAAGGCAAACCCTCGTACAATGTCCAAGAAATGAACCCGTTCCCGCAGACTCATCGGTTGTCCGTGTGCTACTTTGTTTACATTCATATCCATGCTCCTTTTCTTGTATGATAAATGTCATTCGGATCAATTCATTGATCCTTACAATGAATCAATATACGGCCCAATTCTTAACAATTTATGAAGATCCAATTTTTTGAAAATAAATGTGACAAATTGATGGCAGATGGTCAAATTCATAAACTGTTAAGGTTTATGCTGTATCTTTTCACATAGCTAGATGATATATAGTAAAGACATAAAAGAAAGAGCAACACATTACGTGAGGTGAGAGACATGACCCATCGAATATTAGTCGTAGAAGACGATCAGGATATTGGTGACCTTCTGCAGGAATCCCTTTCACGTGGAGGATATGAGGTGCTAAGAGCGATGAATGGCGAGCAAGCATTGAAGTTTGTGGAGGATTCGCTCGATTTGGTGATTTTAGATGTGATGATGCCGGGGCTCTCAGGCATTGAAACGTGCCAGCAGATAAGAGCCTCTTCTAATGTCCCGATTCTATTTCTAACAGCCAAATCAAGTACATTCGATAAAACCGAAGGCTTACTTGCCGGCGGGGATGATTATATGACAAAACCTTTTTCACAAGAGGAGCTTCATGCTAGAGTCATTGCACAATTACGCAGGTATACCGTCTATCAGGAAAAGAAGGAACAGGAAGAGACCTTTCTTGTTGGGGGCAAACTGAAGGTAAGTGAAGAATTTAATGAAGTATGGAAAGAAAACCAGCAAATTAAGCTGTCTGATCTAGAATATCGGATGTTAAAACTGCTTATGAGCAGGCGAAACAAAATCTTTTCAGCCCAAAATATTTATGAAAGCGTGTGGGGACAGCCTTATTTCTATTGTTCCAACAATACGGTGATGGTGCATATTCGAAAGCTGCGTGCCAAAATTGAGGATGATCCGGCGCGTCCTGTATATATCAAAACTGAATGGGGAAGAGGATATCGATTTGGCACATCCACATCGTAAATATACACTGGCCAAAAAGCTTGCACTGCTGATTTTGGCGGCTGCAATTGTGAGTGGTATTGTCTTTTTGACGCTGCAAAAGATCACCAATGATTTGATCGATGGATATTTGAGTTCGGACGAGTATTACGATCAGGAGTCAGCCAAGTACATTCAAAAATTCAGCCGCTATGTGTCTGAGAATGAGCTGTCTTCAACGGATCGACAAGCGTTTGGTGAGTGGGTGAAAAAAGAGAATTACATTAATTTGACTATCTTCAATGATGAGGTGCTACAATATGACTCCATCTATTCGGCTGCGGATGAATCGGCGTACGGAAAAGAAAGGATGACCCAGTACGCTAAGCATCATTCGTATCCGGTTCAGTTTAGCGACGGTGAAGGCCGGGTCATGGTGGATGGTTTCTATTCGTCTCGTTATCACGATCTTGCGTTTACACTCGAGCTGCTCGGAGCAACGCTTATTTTTCTCCTCATGGTTCTTCTCGGGATTCGCAAAAGTCTGCGCTACCTGCAAACGATTCACCAAGAGATACATATTCTTGAAGGCGGAGAGCTGGACTATGAGATGACGGTGAAAGGGCATGACGAATTAGCGATGATTGCCAAAAGTATTGAGGACCTTCGTAAAGCTTTTTTGGACAAGCTTCAAGCCATTGATGAGCTGCAAGAAGAGAGCCGCAGCTTGGTCACCGAAATGTCCCATGATATGAGGACACCGCTGACATCGCTGATGATGAATTTGGAGTTTGCGAAAAAAGAGGAGGCTGGAGCGGATACCCGTAAGGATCAATATATAGCAAGTGCTTATGAAAAAGCACTGCAATTGAAAAATCTATCTGATAATCTGTTCGCCTATTTTCTACTTGATAAAGAACATGAACCTGAGCTTGAGACAGTTGCAGTCAAAGAGGTCATTTACGATCTCTTATCAGATCAGGTGGCGATTTTGCAGCAAGAGACATTTAAGGTTCATCTTTTAGGAGAGCTGCCAGACAGCTATATCAATGTGAATGTCGAGGAGCTTGGCCGAGTATTTGATAATGTGATGTCCAATTTACGGAAATACGCAGATCCTAAAAAGGATATCAATCTCACGTTTTTATCTGATCAAGAAATCTTTGAAATCCATGTCAGCAATGCGATAAAAGAGACAAAGGTTACGCCGGAAAGCAATGGACTTGGTGAACGAAGTATCAGACGAATGATGACCCGCATGCACGGGCAGTTTGAAAGTATAGAACGGAACGATGTTTACTACATCGTGCTGCGATTTTGGAACATCAAAATGTAGAAAACAAATGAATATACTGGAATGGAGAGACAGCCCAATGAAACGATTCAACAATTTCCAAAAGATACCTAATCTCTTGCAAGGCCTTCTCAATATCTGTTTGTTCTTTTTGGCCATCGCTTTAAGCGTTCTATTAATCAGTGAAACATGGTACATTGTCCAATTTGTTTATAAGACACTGTTCAACAAAGGAGAAAGCTATTATGGAATGCTTGGGGAACTGCTGATCTTCTTTATGTACTTTGAGTTTATTGCCTTAATTATTAAATACTTTAAATCTAACTTTCATTTTCCGCTTCGTTATTTTATTTATATAGGGATCACAGCTGTCATCCGTTTGATTATCATTGATCATGAAGAGGCAGTATCGACATTCTGGTGGGCGCTGGCCATTCTTGCCATGACCTGTGCACTCTTTATCGCGAGCAAAAGAAATGCTGCTCAAGAGCATGAGGAAGTGAAGTAAGGAAAGAAGACGAACGATGACCGTTCGTCTTTTTTGTATAGAATGATTCATGAAACACCGTGTGACGTACATGTAACAAGTGCCTTTATGTGTGATGACAAACAACATGTTCCTGGCTTATTTACTTACTGACACGTACACATATACAATTTTCATCGTATAGTGTTTGTTCAGCTAAGGAATTGGAGGAAGAACATGATTAAATTAATAATTACGGATTTAGACGGCACCTTTTTAAACCGCCAAGGATCATTTGATCAAGCTTTATTTCAGAAAATAAAAGCATTAATGGAAGAGAAAAATGTGGCGTTCGCTCCTTGTACGGGTAAGCAGTGTGAACGAGTAGAGGCATTGTTTGGTGATGATGCAAAGGATTTTTGGATTTTAGGGGATAGTGCAACGCGAATTAAAAAGGATGGGCAATTTGTTTATGAATCATTAATAAAAAATGATCTAGGTTTATCGATCATCCATAAACTGGAGGAGATAAGCAAAGAGCAAACGATCATTGCATGTACGAAAGATGGTGCAGTGGTCAATGAGCATTTATCTGAGAGTGAAATGAGATTTGTGACGGGCTCTTATACAAATGTACTCAAGGTATCAAACTTTGCAGACATACAAGATGACTTTGTGAAAATCACCGTTCATGATCCTGAGGCAAAATGCGTACAGACAAGGGAGAGAATAAGTGAATTCTTTGAACAAGTATATGTTGTCGCTTCAGAGGATACGTGGATCGACATTGCCAATATTGGCGTTCACAAAGGAACCACTGTGAAACAGCTTCAGCACATATTGGGTGTGACAGAAGAGGAAACGATGGCATTCGGTGATGGTCGTAATGATCTAGAACTGATGGAATCCGCTCAATACAGTTTTGCTGTAAGAAATGCCATCCAAGAGGTAAAAGATGCTGCTCATTTTATTACGCTTTCAAATGAAGAGAGCGGGGTCATGCATACGATTCAAAAAATCCTAAGCTTGCAGCCTTAATCGTACTCACTTAAGAAGACGAACTTGTCCAGTTCGTCTTTTTTCATGTCTGGACATTGACGAGATGAACACTCGGTCGTTATCTGTCTATTAATGAACGGTTAGGGTCAGATTGACAATTGATTGTCATGCGTCTAAAAAGTAGAATATGAGTAACAATAAATAACAGTTGTTCATTAATGAATAAGTGTTTGTTGTGGTGAGTGATCAGCTGGATAAAAGGTTTTTCCTGATGTACGTCTTCATACGGTATGCTTTAGAAGCCTTATCTTTCCATCGGCATCGATCATCATGATTCTATGAACAGGGGTCGATCATATGCGAAGTATTCAAAGTTTTTTAGTAGAACAGCTGCTTGTTTTGACGAAAAAGAAACTCAACGTAAATGATTATCTAGAAGAACGAAGAAGGGCAAATCAATTACCTTATGAATTGCCTGAAAAACTTAAGAATAAGTACAAAATCACTAAAAATCACTCGTTTCCAGTCGATACGTATATGCTGAAATCAAATGTCCAGCCGGATGACCATCAAGTGTTGTTTATACACGGTGGCGGCTATATTGAGCAGCCTTTGACTTGGCATTGGCGTTTTTTAGACCGATTGACGAAGCAATTAAATAGTAGGGTGTATGTGCCGGTTTATCCAAAAGCACCAAACCATCAGTATATGGATGCGATCGAAAGTGTCCTTCCTGTGTACCAAGCTCTTTTAGAGAAAGGAACGCCTGAAAATATCGTCATCATGGGTGATTCTGCTGGCGGAGGTTTATCGTTAGCCTTTGCTCAATACTTGGCAAAAAAGGGATTGCCGCAGCCAGGGAATATCATTCTTTTATCACCATGGCTAGATGTTACATTAAGTAACCCTCATATCGCTGCTATGGTTCCAAAAGAACCAATGCTCAATCTAGCATTATTAATTGAAGCAGGAAAAAGATATGCGGGTGACATGGATGAAACACACTACTTAGTCAGTCCAATCTATGGAGAGATCAAGTCACTGGGACGAATTTCTGTTTTTATAGGCACTCACGAATTCTTCCTCCCAGATGCCCGTAAATTCAAAGAGATGGCAGATAAGCAGGGGGTTCCAATAAATTATATAGAATATCCTAAAATGAATCACGTGTTTCCTGTCTTCCCTATACCAGAAGCAAAAAAAGCGTTAAACCAAATTGTCGCGATTATTGAAAGTAATACCTTTCCTTTGAAAGAGTGCAATGAATAAGAAATAGAAATGAGGATGACTAGCGCGGCTGGCCATTCTTGTTTCTGTTTGAAGTAGCGAAAAAATTGACAGACATCAAGACCGAACCATTCTCGTTTGCAAGTATGCAGCAGGCAGTCCCTGTACATATTCCAGAAAGACAATACATTTCATCACATGATGGTACAAGCCTTGCGTATTATCCATTTTTATCAGAAAAGAAGACGCAGGCCAATGTGATCTTAATTCATGGCGGTGGTGCTCATAGTTTGGCTGGTTATGAGCATATCGCCCATACGCTGCAGCATGAATTTCATGTGAATACGTTTTTGCTCGATCTAAGAGGTCACGGCCATTCGGATGGAAAAAAGGGTGATACACCTAATATCACGGATGTGTGGCAGGATATTTCGCAGATCGTGGATGCGGTTAAACAGAAGCATAAAGGAGCCGTTTATCTTTGCGGTCATTCATCTGGAGCGGGATTGCTGTTAAACTATCTATCTTGGCAAGAAAAAAGAGAGGTTGATGGCTACTTTTTTATTGCACCTGAATTTGGCTATCAATCAGATACTGCGAGGCCAGATCAAATTCCTTTTGCGGCCGTTCAAGTATGGAAATTCGTTCTGTCTGCCATGACAAAAGGAATGTTGATGAGTCATTCTGAAGCCGTACGTTTTCATTATCCAAAATGGGCAGTCGAGCAGGATCCGCTTTTATTGACAGCCATCACCGTCAAACTATCACTTGCCTTAACCCCATCAGCACCTAAAAAAACAATTTGCGAGAATGGATCGGCCATATGCGATGTTAGTAGGCAGCGAGGATGAACTGTTTGATATAGAAAAATTTCCTGCCTATCATGAGCTGCCAAATGAAGCGATCCAACAACAATCAGTCTATCAAGTGCTGGATGGACACACTCATTTGTCGATTCTACTAGAAGTGGGAAAACAGATTGGAGGAACTATCCAAGTGTGGAATCGTTCTATTTAGCATGAACAACTAGTCAACACTCTCCCGTTTTCTTAAAAATTTACATTGACACCATCCTTTTCTATGATAAAATCATAGTGTGATAATGAGAATCGTTATCAAACGATATGACTACATATAGAATGGATAGGTGAGGTACATGTTCAAGAAATCTTTTTGGTCGCTTTTAGTTGTGCTCTCCATCGTTTTACTTGCAGCTTGCGGCAGCAATAGCAGTAACGGCAAGTCAGATAGTAAAGAGAAAACAAGAACTGTTGAAAGCGCTATCGGTTCAACTGAAATTAAAGGATCGCCTAAACGTGTGGTGACACTGTACCAAGGAGCAACGGATGCAGCAGTCGCTATGGGCATTAAACCAGTAGGTGTTGTTGAATCATGGCTTGAAGCACCTACGTATAAATATTTAAGAGATGACTTAAAGGATGTTAAAATTGTTGGGCAGGAAACACAGCCAAACTTAGAGGAAATTGAAAAGCTCAAGCCTGATTTGATCATTGCATCGAAAATCCGCCACGAGCAAATTTTTGATCAGTTGAAAGAAATCGCTCCAACTGTTGCAACTGAAACTGTGTTCACCTTTAAAGACACAGTGAAATTAATGGGTGAAGCATTAAACAAGCAAGACAAATCAAAAGAATTGCTGACGAAGTGGGATGACCGCGTCGCTGATTTCAAAGAAAAAGCGAAAAAAGACATCAAAAACTGGCCGATGAGTGTATCTGTGGTGAACTTCCGTGCAGATCATGCTAGAATCTATCAAACTGGTTTCGCAGGATCCATTTTAACAGAGCTAGGCTTTGAAGGACCTAAGAATGTCAAAGATAAAAAGCAAGACATCATTACACTTACAGACAAAGAGAGCATTCCGCAAATGGATGCAGATGTGATCTATTACTTTATGGATGATCAGGATAAAGCAGTTGAAAAAGCATATAAAGAGTGGACGAGTCATCCTTTATGGAAGCAGCTTGACGCAGTGAAAGCGAAACAAGTGCATAAAGTAGATGAAATCACTTGGAACATGGGCGGCGGTATTATCGCAGCAAACATGATGCTTGATGATATTTACGATCGTCTAGGAATTGATAAATAAGACATAACAGAGGAGAAAATGTGAACATACCATTTTCTCCTTTTTTCCATAACAGATTGAAAGCGGGAATCAGATGAGAAGTTTATTAAAAAAGGATTCAAGCAAGGCACTGCTTTTTGCTGGATTCATTGTGTTGATGTTGGTCTTTTTTATGCTCAGTATTTCCCTTGGGCAAACCTCTATTTCCCTCAAAGCCACCATCCATGCTTTTCTTCAATTTGATGAATCGGATCCAAACAGTGTCATTGTCATGACATCCAGATTATCAAGAGCTTTAATCGCAACGGTCGTTGGATCTAGCCTGGCGATTTCAGGTGCACTCATGCAGGCATTGACGAGAAATCCGCTTGCGGCGCCTGATTTATTAGGAATTAATGCAGGCGGGCTATTTTTTATCGTGATTTCGATTGTTTTCTTTTCAACAGAGTCGTTAACAGGCTATATGTGGACAGCCTTTCTAGGCGCAGCGATTGCAGGGATGCTCGTTTTTCTATTGGGCTCCATTGGAAGAGATGGATTGACGCCGGTCAAAATTGTCCTTGCAGGTGCGGCGATATCTGCACTGTTTGCGTCTTTTACACAAGGTCTTTTAATCGTGAATGAACAGTCGATTCAAAGTATTCTGTTCTGGATGGCTGGTTCAGTGTCTGGAAGAAGCATTGATATGTTAATCCCTGTTTTGCCTTATATTTTAGGTGCGACTATTGTGGCGCTGCTTCTGGGACGTTCTATTAATGTTCTTTTGTCGGGAGACGATATTGCCAAAGGACTTGGCCAGCGTACACTGCTGCTGAAAATCACGATGGGTGTACTCGTTGTCTTTTTAGCAGGTGGTTCTGTCGCTGTTGCTGGTTCAATTGGTTTTGTTGGTTTTCTTGTGCCGCATATTGTGAAAAAGCTTGTCGGGCCTGACCACCGCTGGGTACTGCCGTATTGTGCCGTAGTGGGGGCGTCGCTTTTACTTGCCGCGGATCTGGCGGCTCGTTTTCTGATCATGCCGCAGGAAGTGCCCATTGGTGTCATGACGGCGGTAGCAGGAGCGCCTCTATTTGTTTATCTTGTGCGCAAGGGGTTGAAGACAGGTGGCTAAAACATATACAGTGCGTTCTAAAGGCGGGCGCATTTCATTTCAATTTTCAAAGCGGACATTTTTGATTTTACTTTTATTGACGGCCATTGCCTTTGGCTTATTTATTCTCAGTCTCAGTATGGGAAGCCGGTTCATTCAGCCGGTGGATGTGCTGCTTCATTTAATCGGTCAGGGAGAGGGAAACTCCTTTGTGTTAAATACGCTGAGGATTCCACGAACGCTGCTGGCTGTCTTAGTCGGAGCCGCGCTTGCGGTATCAGGGCTTATTTTGCAAGGATTGATCCGCAACCCGCTGGCATCACCTGACATCATTGGAATTACAAGTGGTGCTTCGTTTGGTGCAATTATGTTCATCGTCTTTTGGATGGGCACTGTGCCTATTGCTTATCAATCCTTATGGGCGATTGCGGGTGCTTTTGCGGTATCGTGTCTGATCTATTTGCTTTCATGGAAAAAAGGAGTCAAGCCGATCACACTTGTCCTGATGGGAATCGGGATTTCTGCCATTATGAAGGCATGTGTGACGTTTACGCTTGTACTTAGTGATACGATGACAACGACAAAGTCATACATCTGGCTGACGGGCAGCTTATATGGTTCTACGATGAAAGACGTCACTGCGATGCTTCCTTGGGTGATGATCATTTTACCGATTGTCATGGTGTTAGCAAGAACGATGAATGTAAAAGAACTTGGCGATGATCTTGCAACAGGTCTCGGGGTAAAAGTGCAGGCGAAACGATTATTCTTTCTCCTGATGAGTGTGACATTGGCTGGTGTTGCAGTCGCATTTGCAGGCGGCATTGAATTTGTTGGACTCATGGCGCCGCACGTTGCACGGATGATTATTGGCCGTTCTTTCATAGCACTTGTCCCAGCATCTGCGCTTGTTGGTAGTATTCTCGTGATGCTGGCTGATCTTGTGGCTAGAACCGCATTTCTACCGTTAGACGTCCCAGCAGGTGTATTTACGGCGGCCATTGGTGCACCATTCTTTATTTATTTGTTATATCAACAGCGCAATCGATAAACAGAAGATGGGGGTTTTGATATGAGGCCAGAGTGGGTTGAGAGAGAATTACTTGATTTTGGGGTACACATCACAAATGGACCAATGACATCTGATCGCACACTTGCTGCGCTTTTTTCAGAAGCAGCCGTCATGCGTTTATTAGAAGCTGAAAAGGAAGCGATGCATGCACCGAATCTGGCGGTAGCAGTCTCTATGTTTTCAAAGCGGTACGCCTACTTAGCTGTCAGTTCCTCTTTATACTTGATGACGCTGTATGACGGTGTCTATCAGTTTCCACCAGCAGCATGTGCATTTAGAGAGGATCGAAAAATTGAATTGGATGAGACGGCGTCTTCGTTTGTTCCACTAGAAGGAGACCGGCATGAGTGGAGAGAGAAGGTCGTGCGTGCACTGTTTACGGAGTGTGTCACGCCTCTTTTAGACGTGCTGAACCGCACATCAAAACTCTCTTATCGTATTTTATGGGAAAATGTAGCGGTTCGAATCAACTCTCTTTATCGAAGCATGATGCGGGAAGCGGAAGAACCTGCGGTGAAGCAGCGTGTGCGGGAGGATTATCTGTATCTGAAGCAAGCGGCCGGTGATGTATTCGGAGCTCAGCAAAATCCATTTCAGCACAGCCTAAACCTAGACGACAGTTTACTAGAAACATCCAACCGGAAAACCTGCTGTATGTATTATAAGCTTGAGAAAAAATCGGAGAGTCTCGATTATTGTCTTGTTTGTCCGCTTGAACAAAAGAAAGGCACTGCTTGCTCGTAGCAGTGCCCTTTTTTTATTCCCAAATCTCGCTTGCCCATTCAGGATGATCAATAAAAGGATTGCGGTTGTGCTGATACGTTTGATAGATGATCTCATTGCGGTTCCGTTCGATTTGATCGACTGGGTCCTGCTTGTGCCATTTGAGAAGTACAGACATTTTGCCGTGAAGGGGAGAGCTTCCATTATTCACTTTGTCGTTCAATTCTAAATCTGGAAAGCGGTCATCGCCTTCGTAGCGAACCGCCATATAAAAGAGCATTCTCGCGACATCTCCTTTGACCCGGTTGTGAGGTTCGAATGAGTCGCTGTCGTAGAAGTTGCCCGGCGCTCCTTTGTATTCATTACCACCCGTGTCAAAATCTAAATTTCCGCGTGTGCTATTCGTTTGCACATCTGTCGCACGAAGGTGATGGAGATCTGTCCCAGGCCCTTGGCTTGTCCCGAAATTGCCGTGAGACTTGGCCCAGACATGCTCCCGGTTCCACTGGCCCACATTTCCGCCATTCGACTGCTTTGAGCGGGAAGCACCACTATAAAGCAGCAGCACATTGTTTGGGTTATTGGGGTCTTCATCTGTTTCCTTTAATGCATTCCAAACCTGGCTGTAAGAGAGCTGCGTATGATCATCAATGATATCGTGTAAGGCTTTCTTAAGAGCGGGTCCTGACTTGCCAGCAGCAGATTGGTAATAGGAATCGATTTGACTTGTGGCGGCAGTTTGCGTTTGTTGTGCAGATGTTTCGTTTTGAAGCTGTAACGGGGAAAAGGTGATCGTTTGACTAGGTTCACTCAGATTGAAACCTTGAGCATTAGCAGCTGGAGGCAGCGGGGCGGCGAATGTGCCGAATATCATGATTCCGGCGGCCACAGTTCCAAATAAAGTTCTTTTCATTCGATTTCCTCCTTGATAGGGAATGTATTCTCTTTATTTCTATCATATTACCATGAAGAAATAAATGGATTCCTCGTAAATTTTATGTAATAAGTTCGTAGGAAAAGAGATTGCTATTTTAAGCGCATTCCTGTATAAGTGGGCTTATAAGGATGGACAGCAAGGGAGAGGATGGATCACGTGAAAGAACTGCAAACACCTTCAAGAACGATTATGACACCGGGACCCGTAGAAGTAGACCCGAGAGTACTCCGTGTAATGAGCACGCCTATTCTCGGTCAATTTGATCCAGCATTTACACACATTATGAATGAAACAATGACCTTATTGCGGTCACTTTTCCAAACAGAAAACAAATGGGCTTATCCAATCGACGGTACGTCACGTTCAGGGCTTGAAGCTGTGCTCGCCAGTATGATTGAGCCGGGAGATTCAATGCTTGTGCCTGTCTTTGGCCGTTTCGGTCACCTGCTCATTGAAATAGGACAGCGCTACGGTGCTGAGGTACATACAATGGAATGTGAATGGGGGACGGTTTTTGATCCTGACGACATCATCAAAGAAATAAAGCAGGTCAAGCCTAAAATCGTTGCCATGGTTCATGGGGAAACATCCACCGGACGATTACAGCCGCTCAAGCAAATCGGGCAAGCATGCCGGGCTCTTGATGCGCTGTTCATTGTAGACGCTGTGGCAACCATTGGCGGTGTCGAGGTAAAAGTGGATGAATGGAAAATTGATGCGGCGGTTGGCGGCACGCAGAAATGTTTATCTGTTCCATCAGGTATGTCACCTATTACGTATAATGACCGGGTCGCAGCTGTCATTGAATCGAGAAAGAAAGTAGAAAAAGGCATTGCGACACAGGATGAATTACAAAAACAAATGGACATTTCTCCAATCAAAAGCAATTATTTTGATTTAAGCCAGCTTCAGGATTATTGGAGCCCAAGACGATTAAATCATCATACAGAAGCGACAACGATGCTCTATGCACTGCGAGAAGGGGTTCGTCTTGTGCTGGAAGAAGGGCTGTCTGAACGTTTTCAAAGGCACGCATTTCATGAGAAAGCCTTGATGAAAGGTCTTGAAGCAATGGGGCTTGAATTGTTTGGTGATCCAGATTGTAAAATGCCGGTTGTGACTTGTATTGTCATTCCAAGTGGTATTGACGGAGAAGCGGTCCGTGCCGACCTGCTCCATCATTTTGGGGTTGAGATTGCAAGCTCCTTTGGACCACTTGCCGGCCGTATATGGAGAATTGGGACAATGGGCTACAGCTGCCGAAAGGAAAATGTGCTGTTTGTGTTAGCAGGGCTTGAAGCGATCCTCATCAAACATGGTGCGTCTATCCATTGCGGAGCAGGGCTTCAGGCGGCTCTTTCTATCTATGAACAAGCTGAATAACGATATCTAAAATACCCGCCATTGGCGGGTATTTTTATTTTGGAAAAGAACGCTAATTTTTGAAAAACTAGACTTATAGATGAGGTTATCGCTATACTGGAGGAGTTATCACCATTTTTGTCATCATTTTCATTTATTTTGCAGAAAGAGGTTTTTATATGAAGAAGATGGGCAGATTATACATTTTGATGCTCAATATTTTTATTGCCATGCTTGGCTTTGGCCTCATTGTACCTGTTATGCCGAGTTACATCGAAGCCTTTGGTGCAACAGGGAAAACACTCGGTTTTCTTGTCGCTGCAACAGGTTTTACACAATTTGCGTTATCGCCGGTTGCCGGGGCACTGACCGATCGATTTGGACGAAGAAAATTGATCATTGCCGGGATTGCGGGTTTTACGATTGCTCAGTTTATTTTTGCTTTTGCTGATCAGCTTTGGATGCTGTTCGTGTCTCGGTTTTTAGGCGGTGCTGCCGGGGCTTTGCTTATGCCGGCCATGTTTGCATACATCGCTGATATCACAAGTGAAAAGGATCGAGGGAAAGGAATGGGTCTATTCAGTGCAGCGATGACACTAGGTTTTGTCATTGGGCCTGGCGTAGGCGGCTATTTGGTTGAGTACGGGATCGCATTTCCATTTCTGATTGCCGGTTCCTTTGCTGCTCTTTCTACTTTGTTATCCATCCTCTTCTTACCTGAAACATTAACAAAGGAAAAACAGGAAGAGGCGCGGCTCAACAAGGATATTCATTTCAATCCTTTTGTACAAATGATCGAGGCTCTAAGGACATCGTACGGCTTTTTGTTTATATTGGCCTTTGTCCTCAATTTCGGAATCATTCATTTTGAATCGATTTTCGGCTTATATGTAGACCAAAAACACGGATTTTCACCTAAAGATATTGCGTTTGTGATTACGGTTGCAGGTCTTGCCGGGGTGCTTGTTCAGGGTGCGTTAGTGAATGTTTGTGTGAGACGATTTGGGGAGATGAGAGTCGTGCGTTATGCGCTGTTAGGTGCGGCTTTCATGCTGATCGCCTGCCGTTTTGCGCCGTCCTTTTGGTTGATTTTTACAGGTTCGATTTTATTTTTATCGGCTACGTCATTCGTCCGTCCAGCCCTCAATACATTGCTGTCCAAGATGGCAGGCAATCAGCAAGGGGTAGCAGGCGGTCTCAATACATCCTTTATGAGCCTTGCCAATATCGTCGGACCGAGTCTTGCGGGTATATTATTTGATATGAATATTGAGTTTCCTTTTATGTTTGGAACACTGGTGCTTTGCGTAAGCTTCGCTGCATCCATCGTGTGGGGGAAAAAAGTGCAGCATGCTTCGGTAGCTTCTTAAAATTTGCTGATAAAAAACCGATCAGGACGAATTGATCGGTTTTTTATGATGGGCATCATCTTTCATATTTCACGACAGGTGATTTTTCTTTATGAAGCGCACGAATCATCGCTTCATCTACGTGTAAATGCTCTTTCACTAATTGAGGCGGGGTTAAGGCCATCCACTGATTCAACGAAATATCTGCAAACCGGTCACTTTTAAAAATCTCTAAAAACCAAAGGCTCGTTTGGCCGATATTTTGGATGTAATGCCCCATGCCAAAAGGAACATATCCAACATCACCTGCTCTGTAATTAAAGGTGCGGGCAGTACCTCCTGCTCCAAAGACCGTCATTTTAGCTGTACCTGTTAAATAGTATTGCCACTCATCATTATTAGGGTGCCAGTGCATTTCTCTCATGCCGCCAGGTTTTACTTCAACAAGTGCAGCCGCAATCGTTTTTGAAATCGGGAAATTCCGTGAATCGACAATTCGGACGGTTCCGCCAGAGGTCGTTATCGGTTTTTGACGAAGAAGCTGGTGCGTAAATGGGGGCTTAATGCTGCCGTATGGGTCAGATACCATTTGGCTTTCTAAGGATGACGGCGGCGAGCCTTGAAACATATAGCGCTGCTTTTTCGGAATATGGTCAAACAATTTCTTAGGAACACCAAAATTGGCGGAGAGAATCTCTTTCGGTGTATGGGCAAACCAGTCTGTGATCGTGAATGTATCAAATTCAGAAAAATCGCCATCATCAAATACAAGAAGGAACTCACAACCATCCTCAAGTCCTTGAATAGAGTGCGGGATACCAGGTGGAAAATACCACAAATCGCCTTCTTCTATATCAGCGATCATATTTCGCCCTTCTGCATCTACAGATGTGATGCGGGCTTTGCCTAAAATCATATACGCCCATTCCGCCTGCTTATGCCAATGAAGCTCACGAACACCTCCGCGTGTGAGCCGCATATTGACACCTGCAATCGTTGTTGAAACCGGCAGCTCCCGCTTTGTAATTTCCCTCGACCAGCCGCCGTGATTCAAATGCATGTGTGTATCAGAAAATGAAAATTTTAAATTGGGGATTGTTCCGGCATCGGTTTTAGGGGGAACGAGCATATCTGGGTTCTCTATATCTCGAAGGACATCGCGCGGGCCTAAGTCGGTGGCACCCGCGCCATCCTTTCGAATGGGCTGCGGGATGTGACGGAGCTCATCATCCATTTATCATCCCTCCTTGAGTCTCATTTTTCTCCTCCAAACTATATGAAGTTTCAGAAGAAAAAATTCAATCAGGATGGGATGAGAGAAACATTTGAATACGGAATGCTAAGCGCAGCCGCAATGTTGCGTCAGAATCTTTTAAGCTGATTCGAAGCAATTCTTCACACTTCTCGAGGCGATAAATGACCGTGTTGCGATGAATGGACAATCGTTTGGCTGTTTCTGAAATGTGGCAATGGGTTTCTAAATAGACAGATAAGGTGTGAAGAAGGCTTTGATCGACTTGTGATGGTTCAGATAACGGGTGAAGGTGGAGCTGGTGAAACGTGATCATATCCTTTCTTGGAATGAGCCTTAGTAAATCTGGCACATCCTTCGCTTGATAAAATTGAATATATTCAGTACGCGATGAGAGATGTCCTGTTTGAAGAGCCTCTAATGCTTCATTGTAGCCTTCAGACAGATGGGAGATGAGGCAGCCTGTCAAGCTCACCCCAAAAGAAATAGTATGATTCACTTGCAGTTTAACAAGCATCTGCAACTGTTTTAAAAAAGAGCTGAGCCTGCCGCTAACCTCTGGCCAACTGCCAGTCTCCTCCATCAATACAACACCCATATCACCTTTTAAAAACAGAAAGGCAGGAAATGGGCAGCTTGGAAGTGCACTTTCGAGCAGATCAACCATTTGATCTAAAACCATTTGCTGCTTCATAAAACATGTGGAATCACTGCGCTCGTCAAGCTGACAGATCATACATAGATAGCGGCATTCGGCGTTTAATCCAAATGCCTGAGCGCAATGTAAGGGATCTTGCTGGGAAGACGATGCCCTCTCTATCCATTTGCGAAAGCCCTCATTTCTAGCACGCTTGGCCGTTTGCAGGGCGGCGTATTGTCTCATACGTGCAATCGACATTTCGTTTACTGCTTTTGCAATGATCCCATGCAAAGTTTTATTCTGCGGGTGAATGAAAGAAGGGATGACCAGATAATCACATGTTTGTTCGTTTAGATCAATTGGAAAGATGGAAAAGGTTTGTTTTGCATGTATCATTGAAAAAGAATGAGTTGTCCTGCTTTGGAAAAAGGGGAGAATGTGCATCCATTCTAGGCTCGTGATCATGGGGGAAGAGGTATAGAGAATACGTCCATGCTGGTTAAACAAATAGATGGGCTTGTGAATCTTTTTGGCCAATTTTTGTAAAATTTCAAACTGATTATCGTCTATGTTCATATCCACTGGGTCTCCTTTATTGGTGAAGATGAATAAAAAAATGGACAATCACTGTCAACATCTCTGATATGCATTTTATGTTATCAGCTAAAATCATTTTAGATAGAAAGTTGTCAATTCATATAACAAACAAACAGAGCGTCAGGACAAAATCACGTGCCGCCAGTCATCTTCATTCAGAATTACGAGCAAATATGATATGTTGTAGACAGAAGAATTTCTTTCATAAATATGGGTATCACAAGGAATAAAGGCTTTGATGTGAGGAAGCCGTCTATACATGAGAGTGGCAAGAGGTGAGAAACATGATTTATATCGGATTAACTGGCTGGGGAGATCATGACAGTCTTTATCCGCCGAGAATCGGCAGCGCGCAAAAGCTGTTTCACTACGCATCAACGTTTCCGATTGTGGAACTGGATGCCAGCTTTTATGCGGTTCAGCCTGAGCGTAATCATGAAAAGTGGATAAAGGATACGCCAGATGACTTTCAATTTGTTGTGAAAGCATACCAAGGAATGACTGGACATCAAAGGGGCGAGATTCCGTTTGCTTCGAAGGAGGACATGTTTGATGCATTTATTCTTTCGCTGACTCCGCTCATTCGTGAAGGGAAACTGGCCATGGTGCTCTTTCAATTTCCACCTTGGTTTGATTGCAAAAAAGAGCACGTCCACTATTTAAGATGGTGTAAGGAGAAGATGGGCGATATTCCATGTGCACTCGAATTCCGAAACCGTACATGGTTTTCAGAGGAATTTTATGAGCAGACTTTGTCCTTTATGGAAACGGAAGGATGGATTCATTCCGTCTGTGATGAACCGCAAGTCGGAGAAGGCTCCATTCCGCCAGTCATACAAGCTACACACCGTGATAAAACCTTGGTCCGATTTCACGGGAGGAATAAACAGGGCTGGCTTCACCCGGCAGACCATGAGAATTGGCGTGAAGTAAGATACTTATATTTATATAATGAAGCTGAATTAAAAGAGTGGAAAAAGAATCTCGACATCCTGCATCAGCAATCGAAAGATGTCTATGTCGTGTTTAATAATAACTCTGGCGGAGATGCAGCGGCGAATGGCCAGCAGATGATTGATTTGCTGGATATCACCTATTCAAACCTGTCTCCGAAGCAGTTAGATTTATTTAGTTAACCGAGAGCTGACTGAAGCTTTCAACCTGAATGAGACGGTCAGTGACAACTTGAGGGAGAGATCAACATGCTGCAGAAGCTATGGTTATATCATACAAACGACTTGCACAGCCACTTTGAGAACTGGCCAAAAATTGCAGCTTATATTGAAGAAAAGCGTCAAGTTCACGATCAGATGCTCTTGTTTGATATTGGCGACCATATGGATCGAGTGAACCTCGTATCCGAAGCGGATTATGGAAAGGTAAACGTCAAGCTCCTCAATCAGCTTGGCTATGATGGAGTCACGATCGGGAATAATGAAGGCATTACGCTGCCCCATGATCAGCTGGATCACTTGTATGAGAATGCACAATTTCCAGTGGTCCTGTCTAATTTATTTGAGAAAGGCAAAAGGCCATCATGGGCAAAGCCCTATCATATGATCACAATGGAAAACGGACTGAAGATATGTCTCTTAGGCGTGACCATTGCGTATACACCTGTATATGAAAAGCTGGGCTGGAACATTACTGATCCGTTTGACAGCATACGGGACATGCTGCAGGAAGTGAAGGGACAGGCAGATGTCATTGTGCTTTTATCCCATCTTGGTATCATCCATGATCGAGAGGTCGCCCGTGATTTCCCTGACATCGACATCATCCTAGGCTCACACACGCATCATCTGTTAGAACAAGGTGAAATGGACAATGGTGTGCTGCTTGCATGCGCTGAAAAGTATGGGCATTATATTGGCTGTGTTGAGCTGACGATCGATACAGCGCGCAAAGAGCTGATAGAGAAAAAAGCGACAGTACAGTCAGTAGATCAGCTCATCAGTGAATCAGATGAAGCCATCACCACCTTACAGCAAGCAAAAAGAAGAGCGAAAGCACTCATGCAGGAAAAAGTGACAACGATTGAGTCGAAGCTAGAAACGAAATGGTTCGACGAATCTCCGCTTCCGCAGCTCTTAACAGATGCCATTAAAGATTGGTGCGGAGCAGATATTGGCATGATGAATGCAGGAATGGTGCTTGATTCATTAGAGGCAGGGATCGTCACAAGAGAAGAAATCCACCGGATATGTCCGCATCCCATTAATCCCATTCGGGTGACGCTTACCGGTCAACAGCTTATCGAAACAGTTCGACGGGGCTGTGAAGAAAAAATGGAACAGCTGCGCATCAAAGGCTTCGGATTTAGAGGTGAGCTAATGGGGAAAATGCTATATAGCGGACTCAGCTATACGTTAGAGGAAGGCGATGCCAAACGGGTGAAGGATGTCTTTGTACATGGTCAATTGATCAAAAAAGACGCCTCCTATACAGTTGGCACAGTCGATATGTATACATTAGGCTCTCTTTTTCCTCATATCCGTGATCACGAACACATTGAATATTTCATGCCTGAATTTTTACGTGATGTTCTGACATGGCGCTTGAAGGAAGCCAATTGAAATCCGCTTCAGCCTAACAACACGCGCCCTCTTTTCACATAGATTGTGATGAGAGGAGTGAAGGGATTTGGTGAATTTAACACCTATTACAATTGATGGCCATTCCTTTACAGCGGTCACCGTCAAGCTGCCGAAGACAAATTTTATGGCAGTATCAAATGAACATGGGTATATTATGTGCGGTGCACTGGATGTCGGGCTCTTGAATGAAAAGCTTGCAGATAGAGGAATTATTGCAGGAAGAGCAGTTGGTGTAAGAACCATTGAGCAATTGCTCGATGCTCCTTTAGAATCTGTGACATACGCCGCAGAAGCGCTGGGCATCTCAGCTGGAACAATTGGAAGAGATGCATTATTAAAAATGGTGAAATAAAATAGAGAGATGATTCCTATCCCCCCGCCTGTCTGCATACACATGTAATGGAGAAGGGGGGATTTTTTATTGAGAATGAACCGCCGTTATCGCCCCTACAAGAAGGGCCCTTTGCCATTTCGTTACGTCATGCTGCTTGCGATCTTATTCTTTGTGCTCTCAACCGTGATTAGTTTATTTTTTATCAACCGATCCATTAAACCTACCCTTATTCACATTGCTGAACTCGAAACAGAGCGCATCGCCAATCACCTCATACAATATTCAGTGCAAGACTTTGCAGATGATCAGGAGAATATGAAGGATATGGTGGTCATGAATACAAGTGAGAACGGAAAAGTGACGACCATCGATTTTAATGCGCAAGCAACATCGAAAGCAATGGCTGACCTCTCGCGTCATCTTCAAAAAAATTTAGAGGACATTGAAAAGGGGAACTTTCAAAAAGAGGCAAAAGAAGCATTAAAGGATCAAACAGATGGACATGACGGCATTATATATAACATTCCGCTTGGGCAAGCATCCGGAAATGCACTCATCGCCAACCTCGGACCAAAAGTGCCTGTGCGCTTTAGTGTGATTGGTGATCCGCATACGGACGTTGAAAAAAACATTAAGCCTTATGGTATCAACAATGCCTTGATTGATATTAGTGTTCTGATCGAGGTCAAGGTAAGAGTCATTATCCCATTTGCTTCTGAAACAATCGTAGTTAAAAACTCTGTTCCTGTCTCCATACAAGCCGTTCAAGGAGACGTACCAGATTATTATAATGGCAGTGGAACAAACTCAGGTGCTCCATCAATTGTTCTCCCAGAGAAAAAGGAGAAAAAGGAATAACAGCCCAACAAAGATTGGGCTGTTATTTACTTTCGTTTCCGTTCAGCTCTTTCCCACGCCCTCAAATGAGGATATGGATCAAATGACCATTCCGTTCTGCCGTTGTCTTTGTACATGCCATAGTGAAGATGCGGCGGAAACTTTCCTGCAGTGCCAGGAGGGCCGTAACCGGAGCTTCCGACAGACCCAATCACCTGGCCAGGTTCAACAATTTGACCTGTCTTGAGTCCTTTCGCAAAGCCATTTAAGTGAGCGAAGTAATGATAATGATTATGAATATCTCGAATACCTATCCGCCAGCCGCCAAAACGGTTCCAGCCTTTCATTTCAATCACGCCATACGATGTCGCACGAACGGGAAGTCCATAATGGGCAAATAAATCGGTTCCCTCATGAATTCTTCTGCCTCCAAACCCTCTCGCATCTCCCCATGTACTTCGGTAGCTGTAGTCAGCTCCAACTGGAAGAGGAAAAGCATGCTTTCCAAGATCAAGATGGCCGTAGTGCTTATATAGCTTCATAAAAGATGAAATGATTCCAACGGTTTGATCACGTCCATAATAGTCCCATAAGCCAATTTTTAATTGATCAATGCTGCTGCCGTAGTGAAGCAAGTATTGAGCAAACGTGAACAATACATCCTCATCGTCATCGCTGCTTGCTTTGCCATCCCCATTTCCATCAAGACCAATTCCGTCAAACACTTTAATGCTTAAAGGAGAGGTATCCTGTTTATTCGGGTTTTCTGGTCCAATCCACATTTCCCGGGGAATGTAGATGCCAATGACGCCTTTTTGTTTCGGTAAATCTCTTCTGCTTTTTCGAATATTGTGTTCATACTGATCAACTGCAGCAAGTACATACCATGGAACCTGTGTTGTGATGGAGACTTTTTCATATAGGGCCATTCTTTGCTTCAATTCATCTGGCTGCTTGCCCGTCCCTTTTGCATGAACAGGTAAAGGGAGCATTGAAAGAGCAATCATGATGGCTAAAACCACTTTCACAAACGTCCATCTCCTTTCATCGAGCATTGTCTTCTACCGTTTAGTGTGGTTAGATCACTCTATTTCATAAGAAGAAAATGTTAGTAATTTTCTTCTGTTTTTTTAGGAGGCTTTTGGGTATTTTTGCAGCTCATTCCCTTGTTGTTCAATCTGTACTATGTTAAAGTGTCTAAAGAAAAGGCTTTAGGCCGAAGATTCAATTTTTTGCAGCTTCTTGGCTGCATCCATCGTATATAGCAGGAAGATTTTTGTAGATGCACCTTTAACGAATTCATATGGAGATGATGGAATTGGCAAAGAAGGAAGAGCACGTAAGAAAACCGGACTGGCTTAAAATTAAGCTGAATACGAATGAAAACTATACCGGTTTAAAGAAAATGATGCGGGAAAACAACCTGCATACCGTTTGTGAGGAAGCAAAATGTCCGAATATTCATGAATGCTGGGCAGTGAGAAGAACCGCTACATTTATGATCCTTGGATCTGTTTGTACGCGCGCATGCCGTTTCTGTGCGGTGAAAACTGGACTTCCGACTGAGCTTGACCTGCAAGAGCCAGAACGCGTGGCAGATTCAGTAGCCTTAATGAATTTAAAGCACGCTGTCATAACAGCGGTTGCAAGGGATGATCAAAAGGATGGCGGAGCAGGTGTGTTCGCTGAAACCGTTCGTGCGATTAGAAGAAAAAGCCCATTCACGACCATTGAAGTTCTCCCTTCAGATATGGGCGGTAATTATGATAACTTGAAGACGTTAATGGACACTCGTCCTGACATTTTAAATCATAACATTGAAACAGTTCGCAGATTAACGCCAAGAGTTCGTGCGCGTGCTACATATGATCGTTCATTAGAATTCTTGCGTCGTGCAAAAGAAATGCAGCCAGACATTCCAACAAAATCAAGCATTATGATTGGACTTGGTGAAACGAAGGAAGAAATCATTGAAGTCATGGATGATCTTCTTGCCAATAACGTGGATATTATGGCGATTGGCCAGTATTTACAGCCTTCGAAAAAGCATTTGAAAGTTCAAAAATACTACCATCCGGATGAGTTTGCAGAGCTGAAGGAAATTGCGATGTCAAAAGGTTTTAGCCACTGTGAAGCTGGGCCGCTTGTGCGCTCTTCCTACCATGCAGATGAACAAGTAAACGAAGCGTCTAAAAAACGTCAGGCGCAAGCATAACAAAGAAAACGCCAGAGCTCTCTGGCGTTTTTCTCGTATTAATTTTGGCCGTAAGGGGCGTTTCTTCTCATCGTACGGTCGGAATTCGTCATCCCATTTGCATCTTCTTGATTCGATATGTTCCCGCCTTGAGGGGAATACTTCATTTGCTGAATCGTTTTGGTTAAAATTTGGTCAAAATCACGTGAATTGGTTTGAAGACGTGAAAAATTGGCAATGGATTGAAAGTGCTCTGGATTATCAGAGACGTATACATGATAATAACGAGGGAGAACAGAAACCGCCGTTTTCTTTACTTGATCGGCAGATTCATCACGGTTTTTGTTTCCTGTTCGATACACGATGAGTGCATCCTCATCTGTCACAAGTGTGGCTGCATCTTTGATGTTTGGCAGCTGCACCGTTAAACTTGTAATCACGTGGGCAAGATGCTCACGATTTAAAGCAGGGGTTCTTTCTTTTTGATCCGTTACTTGCTGGCGCTGGTAACGAACATATCCTGCTCTGTTTGTATCTGCTTCTGGCATATTGGAATTATTTCCTTCATGACGATCCGACAGACGGATGGTTTTACTTGAAGAATCTTCATCCACTTGCCGGTTCATACCTGATTGAAAGCCGCACCCGCCTAAAAGCATGCTAAGGAGAATCGCGGCTGTCAGTTGTTTCTTCATAAATGTGACCTCCTTTTTTCCTTTAGCTTCGTCTAAATCGTAAAAAACATGCTTTAGCAATTGATGGAGTTCTTCCAATGAATTATCATTAAAGATGGATCGTTTAAAAAGAGGTGAGAAGATGATCGTCGTTCAGAATGCTACCTTTGATCTTGTAAGAGATATCAAAGACGGCTTTAATGAAGAAGCGTTTAAAGCAAGGTACTCAGATATTTTAAATAAGTATGATTATATTGTGGGGGACTGGGGCTATAATCAGCTCAGGCTGAAAGGGTTCTTTGATGACCAAAACCAAAAGGCCACATTTGATACTAAAATCAGCACACTCGATGAATACATTTATGAATACTGTAATTTTGGCTGTGCCTATTTTGTCTTAAAGCGAATCAGAAAATAACGCAAAGGGGAGCGTCATAATGTATTTCGTAGACAGAAAAAAGATTGAAGAGACATTACGTTTTTTCGAGGAGCAATATGGATTGATGCAGAGTCATCAAACATGGACAAGTCCTCTAGAGAAAAAAGCGCTGGAACGAATTGTTCATTTGCTCGTCGAATGTATTCTTGATACAGGAAATGACATGATTGATGGCTTTATTATGCGTGACCCAGGAAGCTATGATGACATCATGGATATACTTGTTGATGAAAAGGTTGTACCAGAAGTGGAAGGAAGTCAGCTGAAAAAGCTTGTCTCATCCCGCAAAACACTTGTGCAGCAATATCAGGAAGTAAATCATCATGACTTATTGCAGGTGATCAGCGAAGTAGAGCAGGTGCTAGAGGTCTTTCCAAGCCGCATCCGTACCTACTTGGAACAGGAGCTTGGCCCAGTATCAGCGTTTAAATAAACCATTGGAGTTGTGAGCATCATGAAATACAAAGGCTATTTAATTGATTTAGACGGGACCATGTATAAAGGAACAGAAAAGATCGAGGAAGCAGGTCAATTTGTTCAAAAGTTAAATGAGTTGAACATCCCTTACTTGTTTGTCACGAATAACTCATCACGTACGCCAAAGCAGGTAGCGGAAAAACTCGTTTCATTTGATATCCCAGCAACAGAAGAACAAGTGTTTACAACAAGTATGGCGACGGCCAATTATATTGCTGAACAAAAGAAAGATGCGTCAGTTTACGTGATCGGTGAAGAAGGAATCAAGCAGGCCATTGAAGAAAAGGGGCTGACGTTTGGTCAGGAAGACGCAGATTTCGTTGTTGTTGGAATTGATCGAGGCATTACATATGAAAAATTAGCAGTAGGTGCGATTGCCATTCGTCAAGGCGCACAATTTGTCTCAACAAATGGAGATATAGCTATTCCAACAGAAAGAGGGCTTTTGCCAGGGAACGGCTCGTTAACATCCGTACTGACCGTGACGACAACGGTTCAGCCAACATTTATCGGAAAGCCGGAATCCATTATTATGGAACAAGCGATGCGTGTACTTGGGACAGATGTGTCTGAGACGCTCATGGTGGGTGATAACTATGATACGGATATTATGGCAGGAATGAATGCAGGAATGGACACATTACTCGTCCATACAGGTGTGACAACAAAAGAGCTGCTTCAGAAGTATGAAAAGCAGCCAACCTATGTCATTGATTCATTATCCGAGTGGATTGAGCGATTATCATAAAAAAAGAGGACAGCGTTACGCGCGCGTCCTCTTTTTCTTTATTCCGCATTTCTTGCACTATGTGCCAGCCTGCTTGATGCGGCAGCAGCAATAGCGCCAACAATATCATCTAAAAAGGTGTGGCATTCGCCTGTGGATTTATCGTTGAGTTTCCCCAGAATACCTGGTTTTTCTTTATCGATATATCCGTAATTTGTAAAGCCGATTGAACCATAAATATTGACGATAGCAAAGGATAAAATTTCATCAACGCCATACAGGCTTTCGTCCGTTTCAAGTATTGATTGAAGCGGCTCAGTCAGCTTTTTTTGTTCGGCGAGTACGTCTAGTTCAACGCCCGTTAATATCGCATTTTGGACTTCACGTTTTGCGATGACACGCTCCACATTGTGGATGCACTCTGTCATGTCTAAGCCAGGATGATATTTTTCCTGTAAAAAGTAGACAAGGTCTGCTATATCTTGAATGGTTACGCCTCGTTCTTGTAAACGGCGTCTTGCTGTTTTTTCTACTTCGTTCATCTCATGATGATGCGGCATGTATTCCTCACCCAATCCTCGTAATTTGTCCACAACGTGTAAAAAGCTTCGGATAGTAAATAGTATTCATAAATCCCTCAACCTGCGACTACGATATGATAAGAGATTGATCATAGGAACGCAGGTGAAAACATGAAAGAAACCATTTATCACACATTTGGTATTGATGTTCGTCAATTTACGCCATATGGCAGTTATCAGAGCTTTCAAACGGCGGAGGCTCTCTTCCTCATTGTTCCTGTGTCTCATTTGCGAGAAGAAGAACTCTCGGAGTTGTATCATATCAGTCAGTATTTACTGAATGCTGGAGACCCATACGTCGCTGTGTTTGAATTAACAAATGAAGAGAAGCCCACCTTTACTCATGGGAAGGAGCAGTATGCTTTATTAAAAGCAGCGCCTCCGCTCTCAAGCCGCTCGTTTCAGCAAGCGTCAGAACTGGCAGCCTTTCATGTCAGGGGAAGAGGCTTTCCATATGAAGTATCCGAAACAAAACGTGTCGGTGCCTGGAAGGAATTATGGGCAAAACGATTAGATCAGCTCGAAGGCTTTTGGATGCAGCAAATGCATCAAAAACCGCTGGAACGGTTTGAACAAAAATTCATTGAATCGTTTCCGTATTATCTTGGATTAACGGAGAATGCCATTCAATATTTAGTCGATACTGAGCTTGATGATGAACCGAAAGAAGGTGACTCAGGCACTGTCTGTCATCAGCGCTTTTCACGTATGACATGGCCGCATGAGCAGCCGCTGCGTTTACCGGTGGATTGGGTCTTTGATCATCCAACCCGTGATATTGCCGAATACTTAAGAGAGACCTTTGTACAGCATAAGGAGGATTTAATTGAAGAGGGCTTTTCCTTTCTTCAGCAATATGAGGAGGTGACACCTCTTTCCTCCTTTTCAAAGCGTTTGTTATACAGCCGCCTGCTGTTCCCGCTTCATTACTTTGAAATTGTGGAAGGCTACTATATGTCGGGAGAAAATGAAAAGTCATATTATGAAGAACGGTTAGATTACGTCTTAAATGACGCCAATCGCTATGAATACTTTCTAAAGGTCTTTCAAGAAATGAGTGCCATGCGAAGCGGCGAGAGCCCCATTCCGGCTGTTGGCTGGATTCAGCCTGCAGCTGATTTGAAGTTTCAGTGAACAGACGAAACGTCTCTTTTCTCTTGAGGCGTTTTTCGTTATGCTTAAAGAAATCAATTAAAGGAGTGTTCTTCTTGCCAAAACCTTATGTCTATATCACAAGAAAGCTGGATGAAGCATCACTTACACCATTAAAAGAAGTCGCTCATGTTGAGATGTGGCAAAGCGAGGATGAGCCGTGTCCAAGAGAAGAGTTAGAAACACAGGCTGCTAAAGCGGATGCGCTTCTCACCATGCTGTCAGATCAAATAGATGAGCCGCTTTTATCAAAGGCTCCGAATATCAAGGTGGTTGCAAACCTTGCTGTTGGCTATGACAATATTGATCTTGAAGCAGCCAAAAAGCACGGAATCACCGTATGTCATACACCAGACGTCTTAACAGAATCGACGGCGGATTTAGCCTTTGCTCTTCTGATGGCGTCAGCTAGACGCATTGTCGAGGCGAGTGATTGGATTAAGGATGGAAACTGGACAGGCTGGGGGCCGCTTCTTCTTGCCGGTGCTGATGTTCATCACAAAACGCTCGGGATTGTTGGAATGGGCAGCATTGGAACAGCACTTGCCAAGCGGGCCAAAGGCTTTAATATGAATGTCCTTTATCATAATCGTTCCAGAAAACCCGAAGCAGAAGCACAGCTTGGCGTGACCTATGCGGCTTTTGAGGAACTTCTCAAGCAGTCTGATTTCATCGTCTGTCTGACGCCGTTAACCCGGGAAACGAAAGACATGTTTAATGAAAAAGCATTTGATCTGATGAAGAACTCTGCTTATTTCATTAACGTATCAAGAGGACAGACTGTGGATGAGGATGCTTTATACGAGGCTGTCACAACAGGAAAAATTGCCGGCGCTGGTCTGGATGTATTTAGACAGGAACCTGTCAGCCCGTCTCATCCGTTAACGACATTACCTAACGTCACAGTCCTTCCTCATATTGGAAGTTCTAGTGTCGAAACAAGAAAAACAATGATGCGTTTATGTGCTGAAAATATTGCGCTTGTCTTACAAGACGAGCCAGCCAAAACGCCGGTTCGTTCATAATAGAAGGCTTCCCGGTGTTCGGGAGCTTTTCTGACAAAAATATTTTGAAAATATAGAATCTTGATATAAATAGCTGTTAAGCGGTTTCATTATGACAATCTCGTATTTTATTACCTTGTCAAAATGAGGATACCCCTTTATAATGTGTGTACATTGAATGTCTGTGTAAGGTTAACAAATGTCTTTTTAGAGAGGACATTTACGTAGAAAGGTGGAATTTCAGGTGAAGGCAATTCGAGTTGGGCTATTAGGATTAGGAACAGTGGGAAGCGGTGTCGTAAAAATTATCCAAGACCATCAGGATAAATTAATGCACCAAATCGGCTGTCCGGTATTAATACAAAAAGTGCTTGTGAGCAATCCCGATAAAAAAAGAGATGTGGATGTCGCAAGAGAGGTCTTCACAACTGAAGTATACGATGTGATTAGAGATCCAGAGGTCGACGTCATCATTGAAGTGATGGGCGGCATTGAAGAGACAAAACAATATTTAATAGATGCGTTGAATGAGAAGAAGCATGTCATTACAGCCAATAAAGATTTAATGGCGCTTTACGGTACGGAGCTTTTACATGTAGCGAAAGAAAATGGCTGTGATCTTTATTATGAAGCAAGTGTCGCCGGAGGAATTCCGATTCTGCGTACGCTGGAGGAAGGGCTGGCCTCTGACCGAATCACGAAGATGATGGGGATTGTGAACGGTACAACGAATTTTATTTTAACGAAAATGAATGTCGATAAAAGCGCATATGAGGACGTCTTAAAAGAAGCACAGGATCTAGGCTTTGCAGAAGCAGATCCGACAGCTGATGTAGAAGGACTGGATGCAGCAAGGAAAATGGCGATTCTTGCAAGGCTCGGCTTTTCCATGAATGTAGATTTAGAGGATGTAAAGGTGAAAGGTATTTCTGATATCTCTGATGAGGATATTAATTTCAGTAAGCGGTTTGGCTATACAATGAAGCTGATCGGAATTGCTCAGCGGGATGGAGAGAAAGTAGAGGTCAGCGTTCAGCCAACCTTACTTCCTGATCATCATCCATTATCATCTGTCAACAATGAATTCAATGCGGTGTATGTCTACGGAAGTGCTGTAGGAGAAACGATGTTTTACGGACCTGGAGCAGGAAGTCTGCCGACAGCAACAGCTGTTGTATCAGACTTAGTCGCAGTAATGAAAAACATGCGCCTTGGCGTGAACGGAAGCGGATTTATCGCACCGCAGTTTGAGAAGAAGATCAAATCCTCATCAGAAATATTTGCTCAGCAATTTTTAAGAATTCATGTTAGAGATCAAGTCGGGGCATTCTCCCGCATTACATCTATTTTTTCTGAAAGAGGCATCAGCTTTGAAAAGATCCTTCAGCTTCCTGTGAAAGGACATGATGAGCTGGCTGAAATTGTGATTATTACACATCAGACCTCAGAAGAAGATTTCTCAAATATCCTGCAAAAATTAAACGACCTCGACGTGGTGGTTCAAGTGAAGAGCACGTACCGAGTAGAAGGGAACGGTTTAAGCCGATGAAATGGAATGGACTCATTGAAGAATTTCAAGAATTCTTACCAGTAAACGAATCTACACCTAAACTAACATTAAATGAAGGGAATACACCGCTGGTCCACCTCGCCAAGCTTTCAGAAAAGCTGGGGATTGAGCTTCATGTGAAAACAGAAGGCGTCAATCCAACAGGCTCTTTCAAGGATCGAGGAATGGTCATGGCCGTTGCAAAGGCGAAAGAAGAAGGCAATGATACGATCATGTGCGCCTCAACAGGGAATACCTCTGCAGCAGCAGCGGCTTATGCAGCCCGTGCTGACATGAAATGTATTGTCATCATTCCAGACGGGAAAATTGCCTTCGGTAAGCTTGCACAGGCCGTCATGTACGGAGCAGAAATCATTGCCATTGACGGCAACTTTGATGATGCACTGAAAATCGTCCGCAGCATCTGTGAAAAAGCGCCGATTGCCCTTGTGAACTCGGTCAACCCTTATAGAATTGAAGGACAAAAGACAGCGGCATTTGAAATCTGTGAGCAGCTAGGCTCTGCCCCGGATGTACTGGCGATTCCTGTTGGAAATGCCGGGAACATCACGGCCTACTGGAAAGGCTTCAAGGAATATCACGAGAAAAAGGGAACAGGACTGCCTGTCATGCGCGGTTTTGAAGCAGAAGGTGCAGCGGCAATCGTTCGAAATGAAGTGATTGAGCAGCCAGAAACAGTGGCAACGGCTATCCGTATCGGAAATCCAGCGAGCTGGAAACAAGCTGTGGCAGCCGCAGATGAATCAAACGGAAAGATTGATGAAGTGACTGATGAAGAAATTCTTCATGCATATCAATTGATTGCACGTGAAGAAGGTGTGTTTGCAGAGCCGGGCTCATGTGCGTCGATTGCGGGCGTTCTAAAGCAGGTGAAATCTGGAGAAATCAAGCCAGGCAGTAAAGTTGTTGCGGTACTAACAGGCAACGGACTGAAAGATCCAAATACGGCTATCGATATTTCACAAATCAAGCCGGTCACACTCGATGCAGATGAAGATCAAATTCTTGAACACCTAGAAAAGGCCGCACGCGTATGAGTGAAGCCTCCATGCTTTTTTCAATCACAGTACCGGGAAGCACTGCCAATTTAGGACCAGGCTTTGATTCAGTTGGAATGGCGCTCAGCCGCTATTTAAAGCTATCGGTCTATGACCATGATAGCTGGCTGTTTGAAGCAGAAACAGATGTCGTGTCTGGGATTCCATCAGGCACCGACAACCTGATTTATCAAACAGCCAAAAAGGTCGCAGATGACTTTGGAAAAACACTCCCGCCTGTTCATGTCAAA
Organism: Bacillus sp. FSL K6-1006; assembly: GCF_038593175.1. NCBI lineage: Bacteria > Bacillati > Bacillota > Bacilli > Caryophanales > Bacillaceae > Bacillus > Bacillus sp. FSL K6-1006. Next base: position 2,956,099 of record NZ_CP151970.1, on the reverse strand, counting down.
GTGTGGAGTGACATTCCATTGGCACGGGGGCTTGGCAGCAGTGCTGCTGCCATCGTGGCCGCCATTGAACTTGCCAATCAGCTTCTTGAATTAAACATGACAGATGATCAGAAGCTCTTTTATGCAAGTGAGGTAGAAGGTCATCCAGATAATGCGGGTGCCTCTTTATTCGGTGGTTTACTGATTGGTCTCCACGAAGAAGACAAAACACATGCCGTGAAAGTGCAGCATGTGGATGTAGATGTCGTCGTGGTGATTCCTTTTTATGAAGTGCTGACAAAGGATGCCCGTGATGTCCTGCCAGAGGATTTCTCCTATAAACATGCCGTCAGTGCGAGTGCTGTGAGCAACGTCCTAGTGGCCGCCTTAATGACGCAAAACTGGCCGCTTGTTGGAGAAATGATGAATAAGGATTTATTTCATCAGCCTTACCGCACAATGCTTGTGCCAGAGCTTTCAAAGGTAGAGCATGTCGCTTCTCTCAAAGGAGCCTATGGAACGGCTTTGAGCGGTGCTGGGCCGACGATCCTCACCTTAGTGGAAAAAGGGAAGGGAGAAGCGCTGAAAGAACAGCTTGCCCAAAACTTCCCGCATTGCGAAGTCGATTTGCTGACGGTGCCAGTAGAAGGTGTTGTCGTGCAGCATCATCCTGTTAATCAAGTAAAGAACGTGCTGTGAATCTGCACGTTCGCAGCGTGTAGACAAACCCTCGCATTCGTTGTCAGTCCTGCGCGCTGGTGCTCACGAATGTTCAATTCGCTCCGCAAAAGTAGCTGTTCTTCCTAGACTGCAAAGGTTTTCAGGTCACGCTGAAAAGAAGAAAAAGAGCTAAAATAAAGATCATTTTAGCCCTTTTTCAACAATCTAAGAACGTGCTGTGAATCTGCACGTTCTTTTTTTATGCTTGTTTTTATATGAAGAAGCAGGGATTATTATTTAGAGGATCGAACTATTTTTTAAGCATAAAAGGGGGAGATACGTTCATGAAGAAATTGATGACGGCAGAAGATTTAACGAAGATTGTTTCTGTTTCCCATCCGGTTTATTCACCAGATGGAAAAAAGGCAGTCTTTACAAAAGTCACTGTGAATGAGAAAAAGGACGATTACAATATCCATTTATGGGTTCGAGATGAAGAGACAGAGGAGCTGGCACAATGGACATTTGAGGATGGAAAGCATCATCAGCCAGTTTGGTCAAAAGACGGCAGGCAGCTTGCTTTTATTTTACAAAAGCCAAAGGAAGTTCCTCAGCTGGCGCTCATGAAGAGCGAAGGAGGCGGCGTGCGAACTTTAACGACGATTCCTTACGGAGTATCTCATCCTGTCTTTTCTCCAGATGGTGCTTTTCTTTATGCGGCTGTGTCATTGAAACAATCAGAATCTGTTCATGATGAAAAAAAGGAAGAGCAAGATGACTTTGCTCCAGCGGTATATGATGATTTGACCTATAAAGCAGATGGAAGAGGCTTTTTAGATGGGCGTGTCACGCAGATCGTGAAGGTGGATATCGATTCAGGAGAGATAGAGCCTGTCACGAGCGAGCAGGTTCATCATATGAATCATACGATTTCTCCTTGCGGCAAATGGCTAGCCTTTATTCAATTAAATCCACAGATACCTTACATAAGTGACGTGTGTCTTCTGTCATTAGAAGATGATCAGACAAAAAAGATCACACAAGCAAACGGCGCTTATTCCACCGTATCTTTTTCTCCAAATGGAGAGAGTCTTTTGTATATTGGACATGAGCGCGAATTTCAAAATGCCACCTTCCCATCACTATGGCTGTATGATCTGAAGGAAGAAAAGACGGTTCAACTGTCAGAAATGCTCGATATGTATGTTGGGAACTGTATGGCAGGAGATAGCGTGATGGGAGAGGTCTATCAGCTTCCGCAGTGGACAAAGGACAGCCAAGGGTTTTATGCGCTTGTTTCTGATCAAGGCAGTACAGGGATTTATTATTTCTCTATTGAAGGTTTAGCCTATCCTGTTCGACTAGAGGCGGAACATATCACCAATTTCAGCCTTCATCCAAATGAATCCAAATTGCTGCTCAGCCGGCTTTCACCTGTCTCTCCAAGTGAGCTGTATGAGATGACATTAGGGGAGACAGAACTAAAGCAAATCACGTTCGAGCATCATGATTTTCTAAAGGAGCATATCGTATCGGAACCTGAACCATTTTCTTTTCAGTCAAAAGATGGCGACGAGGTGCATGGCTGGTTTATGAAGCCTTCCAAGATGGAAGAGGGAAAGACATATCCGCTCATTCTAGAGGTTCATGGCGGACCGCATGCGATGTATGGTCATACGTATTTTCATGAATTTCAAATGCTCGCTTCTGAAGGCTATGCCATTGTGTATATCAACCCGCACGGCAGTCATGGATACGGACAAATGTTTACCGACCGTGTGAGAGGAAGCTATGGTGACGTTGATTATGACGATGTCATGCAGGCTGTTGATCATGTGCTCACAGCCTATGATTTCCTTGATGAAACAAGGCTTGGCGTGACAGGCGGCAGCTATGGCGGTTTTATGACCAACTGGATTGTCGGTCAGACCGACCGCTTTCGGGCAGCGGTCACACAGCGCTCCATTTCAAACTGGATTAGTTTTTACGGCATCAGTGATATCGGTTATTTCTTTACAAGGTGGCAGATTGATGGGGATATTTATGATTCTGTCGATAAGCTATGGGATCGTTCGCCGCTAAAATATGTGAAGCAGATGAACACGCCGCTGCTCATCTTGCACAGTGATGAAGATTATCGCTGTCCAGTTGATCAAGCAGAGCAGCTTTTTGTGGCCTTGAAGGAGCTTGGGAAAGACACAAGATTGGTCAAATTCCCGAAGGCATCTCATGATTTATCCAGAAGCGGACACCCGGGGCAGCGTATTCAAAGACTGACTTTTATAAAGGAATGGTTTAGAGAAAAGCTAGCCTAATAAAAAACGACCCTTCAGCGTGCTGACAAACCCTCGCATTCGGTGTCAGTCCTGCGTGCTGGTGCTCACGAATAGAAAATTCGCTCCACGCCAGTACTCGTCCTTCCTAGACTTCAAGGGTTTTCATATCACGCTGAAAAGAAGACAAAGGGCTAAAGCCTTTGTCAATCATGAAAAAAACGACCCAAATCGGGTCGTTTTCATGTCATATATGAATTAGAAAACCTGTTCAACTTCTACAACGCCAGGCACTTCTTCTAATAATGCGCGCTCAATACCGGCTTTCAATGTAATGGTTGAACTTGGGCAGCTGCCGCATGCACCAAGAAGACGTAATTTCACAATGCCATCTTCAATGTCTACAAGCTCACAGTCTCCACCATCACGTAATAGAAATGGACGAAGTTTGTCCAGTACTTCCTGTACTTGGTCTTTCATTTCGACTTCAGTCATTAGATATAATCGCTCCTTTCACAACATATCACCATTATATTCATCTGGACGATAAAAATCTATTGATTGGTTTCAAAGTTTCCTTTTCATTATAGCACAATCTCATCTTGAAACAAAAAGTGATTTTTGCTTTTTTCATCCAGAAAATTCAGCTAAAATGAAGTAAGAATAGGGGGCTTGTCAAATGAACAAAACCGTCGATCTTTATGTATATGGAAGAGATGTACTGTGCGCCAGCTGCGTGAATCTGCCTTCTTCAAAAGATACGTTTGAATGGTTAGATGCAGCATTAAAACGAAAATATCCGAATCAGCCATTTCGCATCACATATATTGATATTGAGCACCCGCCAGAAAATGAACAACAAAAGGAATTGTCTGAACGAATTCTTGATGATGAATTCTTTTATCCGCTTGTCTTAGTAGAGGATCAAATCGTTGGAGAGGGCAATCCAAAATTAAAAGACATTTATCAAGAAATGGAGAAATACGGGTACAAGGAGAGCAGTGAATAAGCTGTTCTTTTTTTGAGGAAGAAAATAGAACAAACGTTCTTTTTTGTGTTGAAAAAGAACGTTTGTTCGTTTATAATGAAATGAAAGGAGCGTGAGCATCATGAATTATTTACTGAAACAATCTCTTCATCAGCAAATACCGATTGAGATGATTTATATGAAGAAAAATGGAGAGTGCACAAAGAGAAAAATCATTGTCCACCGTCAAACGGATCAGCTTATCCAAGCATATTGTTTATCGAAGAAGACGATGAGAACCTTTCGTAAAGACTGCATCCTTGCCCTTGCTCCGATCAAATGGACCCACTCATCGGCACATGCCGTTTCATAGAAAAAAGCTCCCTCATCATGAAGGAGCTTTGAGAAAAAATTCACATAATTTTAGCCGTTGTGATGTTTGTACATCCAAAGGAGTCCAGATTTCAGAAGTCTTGGCACCCGCCCAACAAGTGGACGATCAGCCACTAAGCCAAAGCCGGCTTTTTTCCCTAAAGAACCTAAAACACCTTTCAGCTTAAACTGTGGATAAGCCTCAGGAAGCGGCTCATTTTTCCAGCGTTTTTGCAGAGATTGGACAATTTGTTCTGCCTGCGCCTCAGCAAGCTGTGCACTTGGGGCATGCGGCAGACTTGCGCAGTCACCTACAACATATACATGCTCATCCCCTGGGAGGTTGTGATGAGGAGTTAATACGACGCGGCCTTGTGCGTCTTTTTCAACATCCATCTCACGTACCACTTTGCTTGGCTGTATCCCTGCTGTCCACACGATGACATCTGCTTCAATCGCGTCATCATGGTTGTAAACGACACCTTCTTCAACCTTTGTAATATTGGCACAGTTAATGATCTTTACGTCATTTTCTTCAAACCACTTTTGCACATACAAACTTAATCTTTTTGGGAAGCTCGATAGAATCAGCTCTCCGCGGTCGAAAAGAATAATGTTTAAATCAGCACGGCTTTCTCTTAGTTCACTGGCCAGCTCTACCCCGCTAAGTCCAGCACCGACGATGCCAACCGTTGCACCTGCGCTCAAATTGTTTAATTTGTTATACGCATGTCTTGACTGATCAATGGTTTGAATGCTGTATGTATGTTCTTTCGCACCAGGGACATTATGATACTTGTCCTCACAGCCGAGTCCAATCACCGTGTCATCATACGGAATCGGTTCACGGTCGCTGAATAAAATCTGTTTGTTTTCAATATCAATTTTTTCTACTTCCCCGTATTGAATATCCAGCTTCGGATGCTCTGGAAAAGATACTCGAATGTGATGATCAGAGATCGTTCCAGCAGCAAGTGCATAATATTCTGTTTTTAAACAGTGGTAAGGATTTCGATCAATTAATGTGATAGTGACATCATCAGGTAATTGATTTGGCAATAAGCGGTGGAGAACCCGCATATTCCCGTAACCTCCGCCGATCAAGACTAAATTTTTCATGACGATTCTCCTTTTCCCCGTAGACATTGAAAAACACTTATACTAAAAAACTTTAAGTTAAAATACCAAATAAAATTATATCGAATTTACTGTGAAACCACAATAATTGTTTCAAAATAACCTACATATTCATCAGTTAGTCCTAAATAGTAAAACATTTTACGAGGAATAGGCGTAACGATACAGATGAAGCTCATATTTTGACTAATACAAGGAATTTCGGTAGGATGGTAAGGCAATGTGAGGTGAAGCACAGTGTTTCCACTGATCGAATTTTGTGTAAGTAATCTTGCACAAGGGTCTCAAGAAGCAAAAGAGAAGCTTGAAAAAGACCCAAACCTAGACGTAATGGAATACGGCTGTTTAAGCTATTGCGGCAAATGTATGGACTCCCCATTTGCACTTGTGAATGGAGAATTTGTTTCAGGAGAAAATGCAGAGCAGCTAGTCGAGCGTATTTATGCTTTTATAGAGGAAAACGACATGTTTTAAATGCACCACATGGGTCATGAGGTGCATTTTTTTCACATTTTCATCTTCCATTTTTAAGGAGAATTAATAGAAAGCGCATCCAATATGTTATGCTAATAAAATATCATCAATATGAAGCATCACACGAGAGAAAAAGAGGCATATGCATAATAAAAGCCCTTTGCCATGACAGCAAAGAGCTTCTATGTATGAAAAACGGGGGATGATAAGATTGTCTCCTGAATCGACTCCTTTTATACTATAAAGAAACAACATTTTTGGAGGAAGCTCATGACATCATTTCAATTCACGAAAATGCACGGATTAGGAAATAATTATATTTACGTCAATCAGATGAAGGAACAGCTTCCAGAAGAGCAGCTATCAGAGATAGCGATCCGCGTTTCTTCTGTTTATACAGGAATCGGTTCTGACGGGATGATCCTTATTTGTCCATCAGATGTTGCACCTGTGAAGATGCGCATTTTCAACAATGATGGATCAGAGGGCAAAAACTGCGGTAACGGGCTGCGCTGCGTTGCAAAGTATGTGTATGAGCATCAAATTGTGACGGACACAACGTTCCAGATTGAGACATTGTCAGGACTCGTTGAAGCGACCGTTCACGCTCAGGATGGTCACGTTCAGCTAGTCACAGTAGATATGGGAAAACCACGTTTTGAAAAAGAAGCGATGCCAATGCTTGGTGAACCGGACAGCACAACGATTAATGAGGCACTTGATTTTGGCAAGGCAGTTTTAAATGGAACGGCCGTTTCAATGGGAAACCCGCACATCGTTTTTTATTTAGAGGACATTGAAAAAGCACCGCTTCATACACTTGGACCAATCATCGAAAAACACGACATGTTCCCAGAAGGCGTCAATGTAGAATTTGTTGAAGTTGTCAGTGAAACAGAACTGCATTTTCGTGTGTGGGAAAGAGGTTCAGGGATTACACAGGCCTGCGGAACAGGGGCCTGTGCTGCGGCTGTATCCACAATTGTGAATGGTCAGGCGAAAAAAGAAACAGACATGACCGTTCATTTAGCAGGCGGAGACCTCATCATTCGCTGGAAAGACAATGACCACGTGCTCATGACAGGACCTGCTGAAACGATTTGTGACGGCACATTTTATCTCTAAACCATTTATTTGAGAAAAGGCATCATCACGTTTATAATTGAAAAGAAACATCCAGTCAAAAGGAGGGATGATCATGAGTACACCAGTAACCATTACAGAAGCTGCTGCACTGCAGATTAAAGATATGATGAAAGAACATGAAGAAGAAAATGCGTTCCTTCGAGTGGGCGTAAAAGGCGGCGGCTGCAGCGGTCTCTCATACGGCATGGGCTTTGACCATGAAGTCTCAGAGAAAGACACGCAGTTTGAACAGCACGGCATCAATGTCCTTGTCGATTCCGAAAGCCTTGATATCATGAACGGAACTATCATTGATTTCAAACAATCACTCATGGGCGGCGGTTTCACGATTGACAATCCGAACGCCATTGCATCATGCGGATGCGGTTCTTCTTTCAGAACAGCGACGAATACCGGTACGCCGGAAGAGTGTTAACAACTGATCATGGATAAAGATAAGCCTGCTTGTTCGTTTGTTTTGTAAACAACACGATCAAGGAGGCTTTTTTAATCGAACTGAGAGCAAAGATAAAAGACACTCACTCAGCATCTTTTTCTCATATTTCTTCTTCGATTTTTAACAGTTCTTTGTCGAGGACATAGATCAACTCATGTGTACTAAACAAATAGATCAAGACTTCTTTATTGACATCTTCCACATGTACTTCAACCTCAACTCGAATCTTTGCTGGTTCTCCGCGATACATGACTTCAAACGTACCGATTTCTTTCGTTTCATTGTCCTTTTGCATTTTCTTTATTTCAGACTGTATCTGTTTGATGTCTTGATAATTCAAACCAGAGTCCAAAATCGAAGAGGAGACATGCTTTAAAAAAGGTTCTAGTTGATCAACATCAATATTTAACCCTGCTGCGAACTCAGCATCACGTTTGTTAAAGTCTTTTGCAAACAGTTCAACTGAGCCGCCAATAATGAGTAACAAGCAAACACTAATTATGAAACGCCTCAACATCTTTCACCTAACCTTCATGATCTATTTTACTTTCTTTATATCGGTAGAACAGATGATACCTTCATTAATTTCCATACATCACAAATCGCTCAATTTTGTTACAGCTTGCCCGAACAACTGGCTATTTCCACTCGAAAAGAGTATCATGAGAACCAAACATAAACTGTAGTCAGAAAAGAGGTTGCTGAGGTTTGAGTGAACAAATCAATTGCAGGAACTGTCATGAACTGATTCCGTATCGTTCCAAAACGTGTCCGTCTTGCGGGATTGAGAAGCCGCTTCCGAAAAAGGAACGTGTGAAGGATCGGGTGATTTTGGTTGTGGCAGGGATTGTTGTGGTGCTGCTTGCTGCAATGGTACTTGGGATGGCAAATGCCTATATTGGGATTTTTAAATAAACGAAAAAGGAGTTCCGCGAGTGGGAACTCCTTTTTTGATCCGCTCTTATTTGTTTTCAAATAAGCTTGTGGAATGGAGAGGCTGTACACGGGCTTTCGGGTCCATGTAAGCTTTCGCATTGTTGACAGCAGTTGGTGCTTCACCAAATCCGCTTGCGATCAATTTGACTTTTCCTTCATACGTACAGATGTCTCCTGCCGCATAGAAGCCTTCAATGTTTGTTTCCATTGTAGATTTCACCACGATGGAGTTCTTTTCGATTTCAAGGCCCCATTGTTTGATTGGTCCAAGGGAGGAAACAAAACCGAAGTTGACGATCACGTCGTCCACATCAAGCACTTGTTTTTTGTCGCCTTTGACTTCTTCGAGCACGATTTGTTCAATGCGGTCTTCACCAATGAGCTCAGTTGGTACAAATGGTGTCAGTACATTGACCTTCGAGTTGTGCAGGTTTTCTACACTGTGCTCATGCGCGCGGAATTTATCGCGGCGGTGAATAATGGAGACTTCTTTTGCGATTGGTTCAAGCATAAGTGCCCAGTCCACCGCAGAGTCTCCGCCCCCAAGAACGGCAACACGTCTGCCGGCAAATTGGTTCAAGTCATTAATGAAGTAATGCAGGTTGCTTCCTTCAAATGATTCTGCTGCATCTAGTTCAAGCTTTCTCGGTTGGAATGCACCGTTACCAGCTGTGATGATGATTGTTTTAGAATAATGAATCTCTTGATTTGTCACAAGTTTAAAGATCCCATCTGCCTGTTTTTCAACCGTTTCAACTGCCTGCTCTAAGCAAATGGTTTGATCAAATTTATCCATTTGTTCCTTTAAGTTATCAACTAATTCTTGTGCGCGGATTTTTGGGAATCCAGCCACATCATAAATATATTTTTCAGGGTAAAGAGCGGAAAGTTGACCGCCGAGCTGAGGAAGGCTTTCAATGATTTTCACACTTGCCTGTCTCATGCCTCCGTAAAACGCAGTAAACAATCCAACTGGGCCGCCCCCGATAACGGTAATGTCATATACCTTAGAATCTTCTTGCATTCCTTTAATCCTCCCAAATGAAAATTGTTATCACTATATCATATCATACCACATATCGTCGTTTGACTTGTTTTGAAAAACTTGTCGTTTTTTGATGCTGAAGCTTTGAAAAGAAGGAAAAAGTGAGAAAGACCGTTTATCATAAGGATTTTCAGTTTAAAGCCTTGAAAATTGGAGCAGAACTCGCTATTATTGTTAAGGGAACTAAATATTAATTTTTTATGAATTTTTGTCGGATACGGTCAAATGCTTTCGTTTTATGTAGGTGAAAGTTCAGATTTTCACATACTTATTTTTTTGTTTAAATTTCATAAAATGCCGCAAAGCGGTTGAGAATAACGATATGTAATTCTTTATCCGTTTTACAGCAAATTTAAAAAAGGTGGATGTGATTCCAGTGAATAAACCGAAAATCGTTGTATTAGGTGCAGGTTATGGCGGATTAATGACTGTAACAAGATTAACAAAACAGCTTGGCACAAATGATGCGGACATTACTCTTGTGAACAAGCATAATTATCATTACGAAACAACATGGCTTCATGAAGCAAGTGCAGGTACTCTTCATCATGACCGCTGTCGTTATCAAATCAAAGATGTGATTAACAGTTCCCGTGTCAACTTTGTACAAGCAACAGTTGAAAGCATTGATAAGGAAGCAAAGAAAGTTGTGACATCAGAGGGCGAACTTTCTTATGACTACCTTGTTGTTGCACTTGGTGCTGTTCCTGAAACATTTGGTATTGCAGGACTGAAAGAATACGCATTCTCAATCTCTAACATCAACTCTGCTCGTCAGCTTCGTGAGCACATTGAGCTTCAATTTGCGACGTATAATACGGATGCTGAAAAACGTCCAGAGCGTTTGACAATCGTTGTCGGCGGCGCAGGATTCACAGGTATTGAGTTCCTTGGTGAGCTTGGAAACCGTGTGCCTGAGCTTTGCAAGGAGTATGACATTGATCAAAAAGACGTGCGTATCATCTGTGTAGAAGCTGCGCCAACAGCTCTTCCTGGATTCGATCCAGAATTGATCGACTATGCGATGAACTACCTTCAAGGTAAAGGTGTTGAGTTCAAAATCGGTACAGCGATCAAAGAATGTACGCCTGAGGGGATCATTGTTGGAAAAGACGATGATACAGAAGAAATCAAAGCTGCAACTGTTGTTTGGGCTGCAGGTGTACGCGGTAACCCAATCGTTGAAGAAGCCGGTTTTGAAAACATGCGCGGCCGCGTAAAAGTGTCTCCAGATCTTCGTGTACCAGAAAATGATGATGTCTTCATCATTGGTGACTGTTCATTGATTATCAATGAAGAAATCAACCGTCCATACCCACCAACTGCACAAATCGCTATGCAGCAAGGTGAAACAGTAGCGAAAAACCTTGCAGCACTAGTAAAAGGCGGTTCTCTTGAAAGCTTTAAGCCAGACATCAAAGGAACAGTTGCTTCTCTTGGTGAACACGACGCTGTAGGTGTTGCGTTTGGTAAAAAACTTCAAGGAACAAAAGCTTCTGCAATGAAGAAAATCATCGACAACCGTTCTTTATTCATGGTTGGCGGACCAGGACTTGTTCTGAAAAAAGGAAAATTCAAGTTCTTCTAAACCATTATAGACAAAAACGTGTATCCTCGTGATACACGTTTTTTTATAAGTTGTGGTATATTTTCTCACTTGGTCATCGGCAGCAAAATATGTTATGATAAATTATCAGAAAATTTAGATTAAGGGGTGAGCAATATGAATGCACAAACAAAGGAAAAAACATCAACCTGTCAATATTGTTCAGGAAAAGGGTACTTTCAGCTATTGCTCGGCGGATCTGAAACGTGTGAGGAATGTAAAGGGACAGGAAAGAAGCGTTAATCGATCTGCTTTTTCCATTGATTGACTTCATCTCTATTTCCAAGTTAAACTAATGATGGGATATTTGGGGGTGGAGATGAAGTGATCAGTTTACCAGTCGTTATCATTTCAGTTATTTTATTTTTCGTGTTATTCTTCGGCATTGGCTTTTTGCTCAATATGCTGCTGAGAATGTCATGGATTATGGCTATTTTATATCCAATTGTATGCCTTTTCATTATCAACAATCAAAAGATGATCGCTTATGTAAGAGAGCCTGGCACCGCTTTTTCAGGAATAGGAGACCGGATCGTCTCACTCGCTGCGGCAGATATCATCATCTTATTAAGCGGCCTGATCGGTGCAATCACATCAGGTTTTGTCATTAATGCACTTCGAAAAAGAGGGTATCAAATGTTTTAACTCACTTGTGGACACGCAAGTGGGTTTTTTTGTTTCTCCTTTGCATAGTTTCCATTTTGTTTGGAAACAAATAGATGGGTAGAGGAGTGACAAATAGAGATGAAAACATGGATGAAACGATTGTTCATGACAGCCCTATTCATGCTTGCACTTTTGACAAGCTTTACGGGTATATCTGGAGTCGAACCAAGTGATTTAGCTGCGTGGGTGAAAGAGACCGATGCGGGCAGGCAAGTATCTTCTTTTTTTCAGCAACCAAAAAGGGAAACGATGGCACTCAAAAGTGAAGATGCGAGGTCTGTTTCTCTCGAAGAGGCGTTTAATTGGAACGATTACCCGAAACAGAAGGTTGTGGCAACCGGCTATACAGCAGGTGTGGAATCAACAGGCAAAACGAAGGAACATCATGCATATGGCATTACATATTCAGGCGTTAAAGTGAAACGTGATTTATATTCAACAGTGGCAGCCGACCCATCTGTTTTTCCGATTGGAACGGTGCTGTTTATCCCGAACTATGGCTACGGTGTGGTTGCAGATACCGGGAAAGCCATTAAAGGTCATAAGCTTGATTTATACTATGAAACCGTTGATGATGTGTATAGAGAATGGGGTAAAAAAGTGCTCGATGTGTATATCATCAAAAAGGGTGAAGGGACGTTAACGGAAAAAGACTTAAATCAGCTCAATGAAGCAGAATCGATGCAAGTATTCCGTCAGCAGTTTCAAGCCAATAAAGAATAAAAAAGCTTTGGGCCGTTTAAGGTCCAAAGCTTTTTCGCTTCTACATAAAGTAATAATCTAAGATGAGTGTCAGCAAGATCCCTGTTAAGCCGCCGAAGAAAACTTCAATCGGCTTATGACCAAGAAGCTCTTTTAATTTCTTTTGCTTTTCTTTTTCTTCCGCATTTGGGAAATTCTTTGCTTCGGAAACAAATCGGTTAAAATCTGTTACGAGCTTGTTGAGAACAGTCGCCTGTTCTCCTGCCTGTCTGCGAACGCCTGTCGCATCAAACATGGTAATAATGGCAAAGATGGCGGAAATGGCAAAGATAGATGTATCTAGCCCGTGCTCTAAAGCCACTGCTGTGGAGAGTGCTGTTACTGCTGCGGAGTGTGAACTTGGCATTCCGCCTGTGCTTGTAATGAGCGACCAATCTAGTCGTCTAGAAATGATAAATTGAATCGGTACTTTTACAAATTGTGCAAAAAAGATGGCTGCTAGGCTGGCAAGCAGCGGAAAATTCGTCAGTACGCTCATGAACAAGAAACATCCTCTCTTTAAGAAAAAATATCGTGCGAAATGATGAACTAAAAATCCTAGTATGATGAAAAAATGATAGCAGTAAAAAAAGCTGCCAAGTCCATGTTCATTATAACATTAAAGAAAGTAGATGTGGAACGAGGAGAACACGGACAGGCTGCTCAGGTTTTCGCCGCTTTTTCATGATGCCCTTCCGCGTGTGAAAATATAAATGTTCATCAAGTAAAGACAGACTGGCAATGATCGTATAGGAACGCAAATTTTGATATAATAGAAGTTCCAATGTGAAAAATGGAGTTCATTAAGGAGCGTGTGATAAATATGTTTTTCTCGACAAATGATTTGCAGCATAAAGATACACTGGCGATCGGACTTTTTCAAAAGAGCCAATTATCAGGAAAAGCAAAAGAAATGGATGAATTACTTGAAGGAAGAATCACTGAATTATTAAAAGAAGGCGACATTTCATCCAAACGAAATCAGCTTTCAAAGTTTTTCCCATCCCCTGAAACAGGCATCAAACGCATTTATTTTGTCGGGCTTGGGAAGGAATCAGATTACACGTTTGAAGAGGCAAAAGAAGTGTTTGCCCATTTATTCAAAAAGCTTCATCAAGATAAAAAGCAAGCGGTTTCTGTCTTGCTGGATACGTTTATTGGAAAGGATCTGCCTGCTCAAGATGCAGCCCATGCCCTTTCTGAAAGCTGCCTTTTAGCTACATATGAATTACAGGATTTTAAACATAAAACAAATGAACCGGATCGCTTTATCGAGTTTGTTTATGCAACGACAGAGCATGATCAAGCTGAAATTCAGGCAAGTTTGAAAGTCGGCGAAGTGTACGGACAGTCAGTCAATTCGGCCCGTACCCTTGTGAATATGCCGCCGAACATGCTCACATCCTCTGATCTGGCTTCGTATGCGGCAGAGCTTGCATATAAATATGAATTTGAGATTGAAATTTTAGATAAAGAACAAATGGAAGAGCTAGGAATGGGCGGTATTTTAGCCGTCAATAGAGGCTCAACAGAACCGCCAAAACTCATCGTATTGAAATATCAAGGCAAGGAAGAATGGACAGACGTCATCGGCCTTGTCGGTAAAGGCATCACGTATGATACCGGCGGCTATTCTTTAAAGCCAAGAGCGAGTATGGTTGGCATGAAAACAGATATGGGCGGCTCAGCGTCTGTTTTAGGCGCAATGGAAATCATCGGCGAACTTCGTCCAGAGCAAAATGTCATTGCGGTCATTGCCTCAACCGATAATATGATCTCGGCAGACGCTATGAAGCCGGACGACGTGATTGTGTCACTAAGCGGTAAAACAATCGAAGTGCTCAATACGGATGCAGAAGGACGTCTTGTTTTAGCAGATGGGGTGACATATGCGAAGCAGCACGGTGCCTCTGTCCTTGTAGATGTGGCCACATTAACAGGCGGTGTCATTGTGGCGCTTGGAAATGAGACAACAGGCGCGATGACCAATAACGATGAGCTGTACGCTCAGTTTAAAGAAGCATCAGAAGAATGCGGTGAAATGATCTGGCAGCTGCCCATCACGGAAAAAGATAAGAAACGAGTACGAAACAGCAAAATGGCGGATCTCAATAACTCGCCAGGCCGTGATGGTCATGCGATCATGGCAGGTGCTTTCATTGGCGAATTCGCAGAGGATACCCCTTGGGTTCACTTAGATATTGCAGGAACAGCTACAACAGAAAAACCTTCATGCTTTGGACCAACAGGGGCAACAGGTGTAATGGTAAGATCACTCGCAACATTTGTGGAACGATTTGAAGGAAAGAAATAAAGGAGAAGGCTCTGCCAAGTGGCAGGGCTTTTTTTATGTAGGACATACGCCATTTGACGAAGTTTTTTTTCTATGGTAACATACGTTGGTACTTTAATTATCTACTACATTAGTAAACTAAAGGATTTCGGGGGTTTCACCATGAATGCAGTTGTTTTAGCGGTTGTTTTAATGTTGATATTAAGCTTGCTGCGGGTCAATGTCGTGATTGCGCTGGCTATAGGCGCTTTAGCTGGTGGACTTGCAGGTGGATTAGGCTTGGGAGGAACAGTGGACGCCTTTACGGACGGACTCGGAGGAAATGCAACAGTGGCGATTAGTTATGCGTTATTAGGGGCATTTGCTGTGGCACTGACGAAAACAGGTCTTCCAGATGCCATGGTTGAAGGAGCAGTGAAGCTTCTAGGAAAAGAAGGCGATTCAAGACGGAAAACACTATCAAAAGTGCTCATCGTTCTTGTCATTTTGATCGTGTCCTGTTTTTCACAGAACGTCGTCCCTGTTCATATTGCCTTTATCCCAGTCTTAATTCCGCCGTTATTAAAGGTGTTTAACGAGCTTCAGATTGACCGCAGACTGCTAGCGTGTGTCATGACCTTCGGACTCACTGCACCATATATATTACTTCCAGTTGGTTTCGGACAGATTTTCCACGGAATGCTTCGTGACAATATGAAGGAAGCGGGGCTGACTGTAAACTTAGCAGATATTCCATATGCCATGCTGATTCCTGTTGCGGGGATGGTTCTTGGTTTGATCGTTTCCATTTTTGTGTATCGAAAGCCGAAGGTATATGAGGATCGTGAAATTACAGATGTAGAAAAATCGGCTTATACGAAAAAAAGCTTATTCTTTGCCGGTCTTGCTATTCTTGTTTCGTTGATTGTCCAGCTTTATCTATCGCAAAGCCTTGGTGTGGAAGGAATGATCTTCGGTGCACTCTCAGGACTGCTTGTCTTGTTTGTGACAGGAATGATGAAACGTGATGAAGCAGATGAACTGATTACATCTGGAATGAATATGATGGCATTTATCGGTTTTGTCATGCTTGTTGCGGCTGGATTTGCCAACGTGTTAACAAAAACAGGAGACATTGAATCCCTTGTCAAAGCATCTTCCCAATTTATCGGAAACAGCCAGAGTCTTGCGGCGATTTTAATGCTGCTTGTTGGTCTGCTTGTGACAATGGGAATCGGATCATCATTTGCAACGATTCCGATTATTACAACCATCTTTGTTCCACTTTGCTTACACTTAGGATTTAGTCCAATGGCCACCATTGCCATTATTGGCTCTGCTGCGGCTGTTGGAGATGCAGGTTCACCTGCAAGTGACAGCACGCTTGGGCCAACATCTGGATTGAATATGGATGGACAGCATCACCACATTTGGGGAACTTGTGTCCCAACTTTTATCTATTATAATATTCCGCTTGTTCTGTTCGGCTGGCTGGCGGCGATTATTCTGTAAGATGAAAAGCATGTAGAGAAAACGATGATGTTTTTTCTATAAGCTTTTTTGTTGTTCGCAGATGAAAAATAATTAGGACAAAAGTATGAATTAAATGAATCTTTCTTCCTCTATCTTACGTATATATGCTGATAAAAATGAAAAGGGGAAGATGGGACATGTCATTTTTTAAAAAGCTAGCGGCAAGTGCAGGAATTGGTGCGGCAAAGGTAGATACCATTTTAGAGAAAAACGCTTATTATCCAGGACAAGAAGTAACGGGAACTGTCCATGTAAAGGGCGGAAAAATTGCTCAGGACATCCGTTATATCAATGTCAAGATTCAAACACAGTATGTGATTGTGAAAGATGATGAAGAGCATAGAAAATATGTGAATATCTTTACTTTACGGGTGACGGATTCTTTTACCATCCAGCCTGGAGAAAAGCATGAATTTCCGTTTTCATTTATTCTTCCTATCGATACTCCGATGACGATCGGAAAAGTAGAAATTGCAGTAATGACAGACCTTGATATCCAAGGCGGAATCGATAAATCTGACTATGACCGTATTTTCGTTGAAGCACATCCTTGGGTGAAAAATGTGCTGGAAGCCACTAGCAATCTAGGTTTCCACATGAACGAAGCAGACTGTGAGCAAGCACCTTACTTCCAGCGGCGCCTGCCATTCGTCCAAGAATTCGAGTTCATTCCGACATCAGACTACTATCGCTATATGCTTGATGAGTTAGAGCTGATTTTTCTGATAGATGAAGGCGGATTAGACATTGTTTTCGAAGTCGACCGTAGAGCAAGAGGCCTGAGAGGCTGGCTTGAGGAGATGTATAATGATGGAGAACAGCTTGTACGCTACCGCTTCAGTCCATCAGATCTTGAAGATGTAGAAGTGCTTGAAGGAATGCTGGAAGAAATCATAGACCAATACGCTGAGTAATGATGAAAAAAGAGCCTGAATGAAGATAGGCTCTTTTTTCTATGATACAGCTTCTTGTTTTCGAAAGGATGTGGCTTTGGAAACAGAGCGATAAATTTTAGGTGCCAGCATCGCAAGTAATATCGTCAATGTGTAGTCTTTTACCATAAACCAGATCATAAAGAACCACGTGGTTTGATAGGAAATCGGTGCATTGAGCCATACATTTAATGCGAGGTATGTATAGGTGGTTCCGATCACATACATCACGGTCGTACCAGCAATGGCTGCAAGCAAAAAGCGGCCAAAGCCAGGGTTTTTTCTCTTCTCTAGAATGAATCCAGCAAGCCAGGCAGCAGGGATGTACGATAATACAAAGCCGCCGCTTTTGCCTAAAATGACCCCAAAGCCCGCAGAGAACTGGGCGAATACAGGTGCACCAGCAATTCCGACCAAGGCATAGACAATCATAGCTAATGCGCCAAGCCGTCTGCCGAGTAAGAGACCAGCAAGCACACAAAAAAACGGCTGCATCGTAAGTGGAATTCCGCCGACCTGTAAAAACGGCACAATGGATGTGATATTGGCTCCGATAGCCATGAGTGCAGCAAACATTCCCACTAGCACAAAGTCAGCAGTTCTTGTCTTCTTTTGCATGATGTTTCCCCCTGTCTTATCTGTACAAATAGATTAAGGGGAAGAAGGATTTTTGTCAACTTGTTTTTATTTTAGGTTAACAATAAAACCCGCCCATGAATAGGGCGGGTTGCTGATTAAGCTTCGGTCATAAAAGTGGCATCGATGGCTTTGCTGACAGGTACGTAATCATAGCCGAGATCACGAGCGACCGCTTCGTACGTGATATGTCCGTTCATGACATTGACACCTTCTGCGATGGCATTGTTTTCTCTAATGGCTTTTGCAGCGCCTTTATTCGCAATTTGCAGCGCATATGGAACAGTGACATTCGTTAACGCAACAGTTGATGTCCGCGGAACGGCGCCTGGCATGTTGGCGACAGCATAGTGTAATATGCCATGTTTTTCATAAGTAGGCTGGTCATGGGTTGTGATATGATCAATGGTTTCGACAATGCCGCCTTGATCAATCGCTACATCCACAATGACAGAACCAGGCTTCATTTGTTTCACCATTTCTTCTGTCACTAGCGTCGGTGCTTTGGCACCAGGAATCAGCACAGCACAAATGAGAAGATCAGCTTCACTGACTGAATCTGCAATGTTGACAGGATTGGACATTAACGTTTTCATTTGATGGCCAAATTGGTCGTCCAGCTGACGCAGGCGTTCTGCGTTTACATCAATCAGGGTGACATCTGCGCCAAGTCCGATCGCCATTTTCGCTGCGTTTGTTCCAACAACACCGCCGCCAATAATGGTGACCTTTCCTCTTGATACCCCTGGTACCCCTGCAAGTAAAATACCTTTTCCGCCTTTTGGCTTTTCTAAAAATTGTGCACCAATTTGAGCGGCCATTCTGCCTGCTACTTCAGACATAGGTGTGAGAAGAGGGAGTGATTTTCCGTCCGTTACTGTTTCGTAAGCAATGGCTGTAACGCCTTTTTGTTTTAATGCTTCAGCCAAGGAGGGCTCTGCGGCTAGATGCAGGTACGTAAATAAGATGAGTCCTTCTCTGAAATAAGGATATTCCTCAGGTAATGGTTCTTTTACTTTCATGATCATATCAGAAGATGCCCATACATCTTTCGCCTGATCAAGAATCTCTGCACCAACAGATACATAATCGTCATCAGTGAATCCGCTTCCAAAACCAGCGTTTGTTTCAATTAAAATCTGATGTCCAGCTGAAAGCAATTGAGAAGCTGCTCCTGGTGTTAAAGCCACTCGGTTTTCATTGTTCTTAATTTCTTTCGGAATGCCGATGATCATGTTTATTCCTCCTATGCTTATCTATTGATATTGTATGTCTAGTGTATCCGGAAAGTTTAGAAAATTCTTCGGTTGAAATAAAAAATAAAAAAACGCCTCTTTGTGAAATTTCACAAATGGACGTTTTTTAGCTTCATATCAAGGTAGATGGTCATTTTCTCATTCATGTTTTTTAAATCAATTTCTGCGATGTCTGTAATCCGTTTTAATCGATAATTTAAGGTATTGATGTGGATGTTTAATTGCTTTGCGGCAATATTGGCATTACTGTCACAGTCAATAAACCGCTCAAGGGTTTCGACAAGGTTGGAATGATGCCTCAGGTCGTAATCCTCCAGCTTTGATAAAGAGTAACTGGAGTAAGAAGATCCCTTTCGCTTCTCAGCAAGCACATCAAGATATTGATAAATGCCTAGTTCAGAAAAGCTGTTTAAACGTTCTGTTTCAACTGGAAAGCGTTCTTTCGTCTTTAATACAGCCAGTGCTTCTTTATAGGAAGGCTGAATTTGAGAGATGTTATCGTAAATTCCTCCAATTGCTGCCTGAACATGCTGAATATGATACCGGTCCGCAAGCTGCTGCAGCATGCCGCTTGTGAATTGCTTAATATCTTGAAGCGGATGTTCTGTTTTTGGTGAGACAAGAATAATGAATTCGTGAAAATCAACAGTCGTTAACAGTACCTGAACTTGCTGTGTTGTTTCAAGCAGATAGGACAGCTTTTTTTCTGTCTCCTCTGTGAGTTCGTCACGAAGACGGAAGATGATGATGGCATATGTGTCTGGACATCTGATGCCAAGCCTTAAAAATAGGTCAAGCATCTCATCCTTTTCATGAATATGACCTGTGAGCATCTTCCAGAAAAGCTCCTGATTACGTTCTTCTGTTTTCGTTTTTCGAATTTGTAAATTGAGTAATTTGTTTTTCACGGCATGCGCTGCCATTTTGAGAAGGTCCATTTCTTCTTCTGAAAAAGGCTGTGCGGATTCAATCGCCCAAATAAATCCGAGCACTTCTTTGTCCTTCCAGATCGAAATGGCGACCCTGCTAGATAAACCCACCTCTGCAATTTGAGGGACACGAAGCGGTTCGTCTGTTTTAAGGAGTGTAGGAATGATGCCGTCCTTCCAAAGCCGATTAATGACTTTTTCCGGTACTCGGCGGGAGATAATGGTTGAAGTTCTGGCGGGATCAGTAAAATCATTGTGTGTGCTATATGCCAATAATCGATGATGAGTATCTTCTATAGTAATAGGGCAATTGAGCACATCACTAATTTGGTCTGCCACATCCTCTAAACGATCAAGACTATACTTAAACGGATCTGTCTTTTTTGTCATAAAAAACCCCTGCTTTTTCGAATATTTCACGTACTTACATTATGAAGAGAATGAGGTACGTAAATCAACAAAAAACTGCCATAAACTTAAAAAAACAAAAAGTGTGAGAAGCAAGCAAATGGATGTTGAAGCACGCTGAAAAAGAAATAGTACAATAATAACGTAGTAAAAAATCAATAGGCAGAAAGGTCCACCGAAGCAGGTGCATACTTATTAAGAATATATGACCAAAAAACTGTTAAATACTAGATAAAAAGCGAAAAAACAGTAATTCTATAGACTCATTTTGTAAAATAAAAACAGATTTGTTTGACTGTGTATCATTTCTGTTTTTATAATAATAACGTCAAAAAATAAGTGGATTAGCCCATTATATGGCGGCTATGCACGGGAGGTAATGAGGAATATGTCAGGAATTATTCGCGTAACCCCAGAAGAACTAAGAGCGACCGCTAAGCAATATGGTGTTGAAAGTCAAGAAGTGTTAAACCAAGTTGATCGTCTAAATAGAATGATCTCTGATTTAAAAGGAATGTGGGAAGGTGCTTCTAGTGAAGCATTTGCTGATCAATACGAGCAGCTTAAGCCTTCATTTATCAAAATGTCTGATCTATTAACAGATGTCAGCAATCAGCTTGATCAAACGGCAAATACACTTGAAAGCACTGACCAAGACATCGCAAGCCAAATCCGCGGCTAATCAAAGGGATTTCCTTTCTAAGTGTGAAATGCAGAAAAAGCGCCGAGTCTGTCAATGGATGCCGGCGCTCTTTCTATTTTGTGAGGTGGAAATTTGTGTATATCGATATTACCATCGACTTAAAAAATTATGATGGCAGTGTGTTTGATTTGAGACTATCAAATTATTTACATATAAAACAAGTCATCCATATCGCCTGGCAGGCAAAACAAATCTCACTTCCAAAGAGGGAAGGCGGATGGGTGCGAGTAGTCAATAAGAAAGCTGTGTTTTCAGGCGAATATAAGCTGTCAGACTGTGGAATTACCACAGGAGACAGGCTGGAAATACTATGAAAGGACTTTTGTAAATGGCAGATAAAAAGAGTTCCTATTTAGAAGAACAATTAGAAGCAGTCATGAAAAAAGAGGGAGGCACCTATACCTTTATTTTTCAAAAAGAGACGATTAAACTCTTAGACGGTTTAGAAGCGGCACCGATCAAAGACATCAATCCTTCATTTCAGAAAGAGATTCAATTAACTGAAGATGAGGTCATCATTTCTATACAACCGCCTCCTGCCTATCAGGAATTTCGTTTCATCCATGCAAAGGATGAAAAAAGCAAATGGATTTTTTCATACCAGCTTGTCGATGCAGTTCTTAAACACGATGTGAAACGGCTGCATCCTATTGTTTCTCCTGAAAACATTGTTTTTCATCAAGGCTTAGCTCCTGCATTTTTGCATTATGGGGTTAAAGAAAGCATTCCGCCATATGAAACCGATGAGTATCGCCTGTTAAAAGAGGTCAAGGCTGTTGTTCTTCGAGTGGTCGACCATGAATATCAATTTCAAGAATATGCGGCTTACAATGAAACGCTGAAATTATCTGAGCTGGCAAAAGAAATTAGTGAAACGAAGTCGCTGGAAGAATTGTCAGCTTTGATTGAGCAAAAGATCAAAGCAATCGATGCGAAAGAAAAAACGCTCTTAACCATACCTAAAAAGAAATGGAAGATCGAGCGATACATCGGACTAGGTCTGCTTGTCCTGTTAATCCCTGCATTGGTGTACACCATTTACACCTTCTTTTTTGCCATGCCAAAACAAGAAGCGTACGTCGAGGCAAACAAATATTATCTCAACAAGCAGTACAGTCAAGTGGTGGATACGTTAGAGAAATATCCAGCCAATCAAATGCCAGTCTCTCTTCAATATGAACTGGCCATTTCGTATGTACAAACGAACCAAGGCAGTCTGTTGCTTGATCAGCATAAAAAAGAAATCACAGAAACGTACACATTGCAGACAGATCCGCAATACTTCCTATTCTGGATTCATATTGGACAAGGGAATAGCAAGGAAGCACTTGATATTGCACGGGTGCTTGGAGACGACAGGTACATATTTACGGCACTCGTCGCCTACCGCAATGAAATTCAAAACGATGACAGCCTTTCTGCTGAAGAAAAACAAAAACAGCTAGATCCGATCATTAAGGAAATGGCGAAATATGAAGAAAAAGAAACAACCGAGACAAGCACAAGTGACTCCTCAGACGCAAGCCAAACAGATGAAACAGCTGAACAAAAAGAGTCAAAAGCCGATCAAGAGAAAAAAGAGAAAGAATCTGAAGCGAAAAAGAAAACCTCTCAGACGAAAAAAGATGAGAAAAAATAACTCTTTCGATACAACTGACAGTTGGTGCTGTCCCATGAGGAGGTGGAGCGTTTGAGTCTTCTTTGGGTTTTTTATGAGGAGGATTATCAAACTGTCCGTTTAGATGAGCAGTTCAATCGAGAAGCTCTGATAGGACCTGAAATAGAGCATACGGTGACAATCCCTTCACTTTCGTTTGATGAAGGGGTCATTCGTTTATCTCCTGAAGAACCGAATGATGGTTTTTATATTTATCAGGGAGATGAGAAGAAGGGCAAATTACTTCCACATGAACCATATCAGCTTGGTTCACTTACACTTATTTTAATGGATGCACATCATGATCAACATATTTATTACCTAGGAAATAGAGTGGAGCTGTCTTTTTCACGTGAAGAGAAAGATGAGATAGATGTGTGGAAAGAACAAGCCCATTCCATGTTTCAAGATGCCAGCCAGTTCACTTTAGAGAAAATTGAAGGAACATGGTATGTCATGCCTCAAGACGAGAAGATTTACGTGAACGGAAAGAAAATTCACGGTCCAGAGAAGGTATATGCAGGAGATGAGCTGTTCTGGAACTTCCTGACGGTGACATTTAAAGACGATGATTTATTACAGGTGACAGCTTACGAACCTTTTCATACACGTTTGGAAAAAACAAGACCGCCAAGTACGGAAACAAAACAAAAATACCCTTCATACAGACGTACACCGCGTTTGATTTATGATTTGCCAGATGACAGGGTATCCTTTAGCTTTCCTTCGCAGGAGAGTGAAAATAACAGCAGAGGGCTTTGGCTTGTTGTCCTTCCGCCGCTTGTGATGCTCCTTGTGATGGGGATTGTTGCCCTAATCCAGCCGCGCGGAATCTTTATTATCGTGTCGATGGCAATGTTTATCATGACGTTAATTACATCGTCCGTTCAATACTTTAAGGAAAAATCACAGCGCAAAAGACGAGAAGAGAAGCGTCAGCGAGTCTACTCTCTTTATTTAGAAAATAAGCGGAAAGAGCTGCAGGAGCTGTATGACCGCCAGCAATATATTTTGACGTATCATTATCCGTCATTTGAACAAATGAAGTATTTAACATCAGAAATCAGCGGACGCATTTGGGAAAAGACGCTTGTGAGTGACGACTTCTTGCACCTGCGTCTTGGCACAGGCGCAGTCCCATCAAGCTATGAATTATCGATGAGCGGCGGCGATATGGCCAATCGAGATATTGATGACTTAATGGAACAAACGCAGCACATGCAAAAAGTATATCGTGAAGTGAAGAATGTCCCGATTACATTCGGTCTTGCGGAAGGTCCAACAGGATTAATTGGGAAGCCTGCGATTGTGAAAAATGAGCTACATCAGCTTGTTGGACAGCTTGCTTTCTCGCACAGCTATCACGATTTGAGATTTGTCTTTATCTTTCATGAGCAGGAGTATGAGAATTGGGAATGGATGAAATGGCTTCCGCATTTCCAGCTGCCTCATACATATGGCAAAGGGTTTATTTACAACGAACAAACACGCGATCAGCTGTTGTCCTCAATCTATGAAATTTTACGTGAGCGTGATTTAGAAGAAGAAAAAGAGAAGAAAATCTTTACGCCTCATTTTGTGTTCATCGTGACAAATCATGAGCTCATTGCCGAGCATGTGATTTTAGAATACTTAGAAGGCAGCCGGACAGACCTTGGTATCTCCATTCTCTTTGCTGCAGAAACAAAGGAAAGCTTAGCTGAAAATATTTCAACGCTTGTCCGTTATATTAACGAAGAAGAAGGAGATATTCTCATTCAGCACAAAAAGGCAGTACGAATTCCGTTTCAGCTTGATACACATCAGCGCGGGGACAATGAACTGTTTGCCAGAACACTGAGAACATTAGATCATCAAGTTGGTATGACCAATTCGATTCCTGAGACGGTCTCATTCCTTGATCTTTTCCATGCCAAACAGGTAGATGACATTGGCATTCGTGAAAAATGGCTGACTTCAGAAACGGCCAAATCATTATCAGTGCCAATCGGTTATAAGGGGAAAAACGACATTGTCGATCTGAACCTGCATGAAAAAGCGCATGGTCCGCACGGACTGTTGGCGGGGACAACGGGATCAGGGAAAAGTGAATTTTTACAGACGTATATTTTATCGCTCGCTGTACATTTTCACCCGCATGAAGTTGCTTTTCTGTTGATTGACTATAAAGGAGGCGGAATGGCGCAGCCGTTTCGAAATATTCCTCATTTACTTGGAACGATCACCAATATTGAAGGCAGCAAGAACTTTAGTGAAAGAGCGCTTGCCTCAATTAAAAGTGAATTGAAGAAAAGGCAGCGGCTGTTTGATCAGTATCACGTGAATCACATCAATGATTATACGAAGCTCTACAAGGAGAAAAAGGCTGAGCAGGCAATGCCTCACTTGTTCTTAATCTCTGATGAGTTTGCTGAATTAAAAAGTGAAGAGCCAGACTTTATTAGGGAGCTTGTCAGCGCTGCACGTATCGGCCGAAGCCTTGGGGTCCATCTCATTTTGGCTACCCAAAAGCCAGGCGGGGTCATTGATGACCAGATTTGGAGTAACTCCCGTTTTAAGGTCGCACTAAAAGTACAAGATGCGTCAGACAGTAAGGAAATTTTGAAAAATAGTGATGCAGCGTCCATTACGGTCACAGGCCGCGGTTATTTACAAGTGGGCAACAATGAAATTTATGAATTGTTCCAATCGGCTTGGAGCGGTGCACCATATATGGAAGATGGCTACGGCTCAGAAGATGACATTGCCATTGTGACAGATACTGGTCTTATTCCGTTATCAGGGGTAAGCACAGAGCCAGCAGTGAAAAAAGAGACAGTGACGGAGATTTCCGCTGTTGTGGATGAAATTGAACGTATGCAGCAGGAGCTTGGAATTGAGAAGCTGCCAAGTCCATGGCTTCCACCGCTTGAAGAACGGATTCCAAAAACGCGTTATGCGTCGAGTGAAGAGCATGTCTTCCATTTTGCGCTTGTTGATGAACCAGATCAGCAAAGCCAGCATCCACTTTCTTATCAAATGATGGAAGATGGGAACATTGGCATCTTCGGTTCCTCCGGCTACGGCAAATCACTTGCTGCTACAACACTGCTGATGAGCTTTGCGGAGAGGTATTCACCTGAAGAATGGCATGCATATATTTATGACTTCGGAAACGGAACATTGCTTCCGTTAGCCAAACTGCCGCATACGGCGGATTATTTCTTAATGGATCAGATGAGAAAGATCCAAAAATCAATGAAGCGTCTGCGGGAAGAGGCTGAATATCGCAAGCGGTTATTTAGACAGCAAGAAATGAGTCATATCAAAATGTACAACGCCTTAAATGAGAAAAAGCTTCCGTTCATTTTTATCGTGATTGACAACTTTGACATTGTGAAAGACGAAATGCATGATCTCGAATCTGAATTTATTCAGCTGAGCCGTGACGGACAATCACTAGGTATATACTTCTTGATTACAGCAACCCGGGTAAATGCAGTGCGTCAATCGCTGATGAACAATTTGAAAACAAAGATTGTCCATTACTTAATGGATCAAGGAGAGGCGTACTCGATTATTGGCAGACCGAAATTCAGCTTAGAGCCGATCCCAGGACGAGTCATTATTAACAAAGAAGAGCTTTATTTTGCGCAAATGTTTCTGCCAGTTGAAGGAGAGAACGATCTCGAATTGTTTGAGCATTTGAAACAAGAGATACAGCTTCTTCATGACCGCTTTGAAGCATCCGAAAAACCAAAGCCTGTGCCAATGCTTCCTGATAAGCTGACAGTTTGGGAGCTTGAGAGTCGTTTAGATGAACAAAAACCGCCTTATGACATTCCAGTCGGATTAGATGAGGAATCTGTGGCACCTGTTTATTTTGACTTGAAAAAGAATAAACATTGTCTCATCATCGGTCAAACGCAGCGCGGGAAAACAAATGTGACAAAACTGATGCTCGATCAGCTTTTAGTGGCAAAGCCTGAAAAGCTGGCTGTCTTTGATTCAATTGATCGAGGTCTATCCCATTATGCAAAAGAAGAGAACATTGATTACCTTGAAACAAAAGATGATATCACCGAATGGGCAGAAGAAATGGACCGCATATTCAAGGTGCGGGAAGAAATGTATGTCGAAGCTGTGCGCCAAGGGGAGACCGATCAGCTGTCATTTCCTCAAATTGTGCTTGTGATTGATGGCATTACGCGTTTTCAGCAGACGATCGATCCGCGTCTTCAAGATCAATTAGCTGATTTCATGAAGTCATATGCACACTTAGGCTTCAGCCTGATTGCATCAGGGAATCATACCGAGTTCAGTAAGGGCTATGATGCACTCACAAACGAAATCAAACAAGTTCGTCATGCTATGTTACTCATGAAAAAATCAGAGCAAAACATCATACCGCTTCCGTATGCAAGACAAGAACCAGAGATTCAGCCAGGCTTCGGGTATTTGGTTGAAAACGGAAAAGAGAAGAAAATCCAGGTTCCTTTATGTGCGGTAGAAAGGAAGAGTGTTCAATGACAGAGCAGCAAAAAAGCTCCATCAAAATCGTATCCACCATGATATTGATTCTTGTGCTGCCGGTTTTATTTTTCCACCTGATTGGAGATGACCCGGCAAAACAGAAGAAGAATGCCACAAGAAATATTGCAGTGGTCAATGAGGATATGGGAGCGAGCGAAAGTGAAAACACGGCTCGTTTCGGACAGGATGTTGTGGCAGCATTGTCAGAGCGTCCTGATTATACATGGACTGTAGTGAATCGCAGTGCGGCGGAAAATGGACTGAAAAACAGAAAATATGACGCTGTCCTTTATATTCCGTCTGATTTCTCTAAAAATGTGCTGAGCTATGATAAAGACCATCCTGAAAAGGCGTCCATTCAATTTTCAATTCAAGATCAGCTCAATGCAGTCAATAAAGAGAAAGTGCAAAGAGAGCTGGAAAATGCACAAAAGAAAATGAATGAACAGATGTCGACGCTATACTGGAGTTTTGTATCACAGGAAATCGGCAATGTAAGAGAAGAGTTTGAGCATATTGTCGGCAAAGAAGTCGAATTCCAAAACACGATGTACAACTTCTATAAACCGAACTCAAACAAACTATCAGATGCCGTCCAGCAGCAGAAGAAACAAATAGAAGAATTAAAAAATGCGATGGCCGATTCACAGAAAGAGTATAAAGACGGCTTGAGTACAACAGAAGAAGCAAAGAACCAGTTAAAGGACTTTGTGAAAGCAGTCGATCAATATCAGCAGTATCAAGACAAACAAAAGGATCTCTTGATCAAAGCGCAATCAGCAAGTCAAAAGCAAATCCAGCAAGGGCTCAAACAACTCGCTGACATTCAAAACCAAAATGCCCGCAGCTTTAGTGATCAAATGGGCGGACTCAAAACAGACATCAACGGGGTACAAAGTCAGCTGAAAACAACGGACAGCGCCATCCAATCTGTTCAAAAGTCGAGAGGAGACGTTATTCCTAAGCAATCCACGGGGTTAAAGGAACTTGTGAAGACGTCTCAGGAAGAACTGATTAGAAATTATGAAGCTCAATATCTTGCATACATAGGGGATAAAATTACTCCATTGCAAGAGCAATTGAAAGCTTCAAGAAAGGCATTGTTTGAAGCAGAGAAACCGAAAGAGGATCCGAATGAGGATTCGAATAATCAAGGTGAAGACCAAAAAGACTCGACAGACGATTTGAAAATCGATCTTGAAGAAGAGACGAAGAAATTAACTGAAATCTCAACAGAAATAAATCAAGTGGCAGATGAGTTGTCTGGAAATGAAGAAACGCCACCTACTCCAGAAAATGATAAAGAAAATCCAGAACAAACTGGGGAAACCAAATCAACGTCAGTTCAATCAAAAGAGCAACTAAAAGCACTGTCCCTAAAATTAGAAGAAGTGAAAAAGAATATCGAGGAGAAAACCACAGCTCATAATGATCAATTACAAGGAAAAGTCGATCTTTTGAGTAAAGTATTAAAATCTTTAACAGATAAAATAGATAAACTAGAAGAAAAAATAATAAGAATAGAAACTAGCAACAATAAAAACATAAGTGATATAAAGAAATCCATCATCAAACAAGAATCTGCTATTACAAGAAAATTAGAACGAATAGAAACAACTCAATCTCCATTAAATCAATATACATCGAAAATGGATAAACTTAGGGATTTTAATACAAAATCAGAAAATGCATCAGAATTATTAAAGTATTCAAATGAATTAGTACATTATGAAGCATTACTTAACAGCTTCTATCAAGAGAAGGATCCTTCTTCTTTGGTCGACACCAAACCAGATGAAATCCAATCCATCCTCTCCATCAAAAAAGAAGAAACAGAAAACTGGGATAAGCTCAAAAACCAGATGCTGACATCAAACGATGATGTGTCTACTTTTATTGATGAGATGCAGAAATTTTCAGATGGTTATGCGGAGTACATTACGACTCAGCAGGCAAGCATGGAACAGGAATTACAGACAATTTCTGAAAGTGCGGACAATGTAGCTGAGCAAATGGCTGATCAAGGAGATGCGGTGTATACAGCAGACCTTGCAGGCAGTTCAATTGTTGTCAGTGCACAGGATTCAATTGGTCAGGAGGTGCTTCGTCTTTCTGAAAATATGAGTTCGTTAACCGACCGCCAAAAAGGGGTGGCGGATTATACGAATAACATTGAAGAGAGTGTCACAACAGTTCAAGAAAAAGCAGATACGCTGAATGAAAACTGGAGCAAGAATGTCGATTCTACAAAGCTTGTTCAGCAAGATTTAAAGGGTATTTTAGGAAATACATTAAGTGATCAAGGCAACAGCAACTATGTGTATAACCATTTAGCCAATCCGCTGAAAATCAGCGGCGATGTGCCGGAAGAAAAAACGCAGACTGTACCGCCGGTCGTCATTTTGGTCATTGTGATGATCAGCAGTTTGTTAATTGGCTTTTTCAGCTCGTATTATGCGTCAGCTCCGATGCTGGTCAAAGGTGCACTGTTTGGCATCTTGAATCTATTAGTCGGACTCATGATCAGCTTGTTTGGACTGAACATTTACAAACTTGCAGATGATCAAGCCATTCAATGGTCGATCTTCACCATTTTGTTGTTAGTGGCGTGCTCTGCCTTTATTCGCACGGCCTTCCTTTTCGGTTCCATTGCCGGATGGATGGCAGCAACGGCACTGATTTTCTTCTTTGTCGCACCGTTAATTGATTTGGTGATGCCGAATTTCCACTTTACCAATCCAGTGACAGACGTATACCTGTCGATCCAATATGGAAATGGAGACACCTTTGGAATGGGCGTCACAGGGTTAGTGATTTTAACTGTCCTTTTCATGGTCGTACCGCTTGTGAAAAAGCTATGGAAAGATAAAACAGAGGAACGTGATGTGACTCATGAAGCTTAATCTATTCGTGAAAGGGGCGGCACTCGTTGCCGTTTCCCTTTTTCTCCTCATCCCTGCTGCTTTCGCTGCTGGTGAAGATACGGATACGAATGTCAAGCCGAATGAATATCAGGAAAAGGAACTTAATATTAACTCGAGTATATTGAGGGATCAAACAAAATACGAACAAAGCAAAACGACGTCAAAAATCAAAACAGACATTCATTTTGCTGAACCGCCCAAAGCCCCGGGGGGATCTCTTTCTCCGCAGCTTTTTAGTGATCTAAAGGAGAACCCGCCCAAAACACCGGCTGGTATGATGAAAGAGATGAATATCTCTTTTAGTGATTCGGCTGTATCAGCACCATCTGAGGATGATCATGAGAAGCAGACATCGGCACTGCTTCCGATGATCTTTGGTTTCTTGATAGCCCTTGGTCTCGTTGTGATGATCATCCTGATTCCAAAGGTGAATGTGAAGGCTGAAAAGAAATAGTCTGTCTCTTTTAATAGAGGCAGGCTTTTCTTTATGCAGATTGCTTGATGTCATACCGTTTCACTACGTAAAATAGTGATATCAAGGGAGGAGATTGTCATTCGAATTTCAATCGTTACAGGCGGATCAAAAGGCTTTGGCTTAGCACTTGTGAACAGGCTGCTTTCACGCGGGGATCATGTGTACACAGCAGCAAGAAGTGCATCGCCGATATCCCATCCGAAGCTTACACATACCCAGGTTGATCTGACCGATGAAGAAGCAGCGGCCAAATGGATTCAAGATAGTCTCACGCCGCAAACTCTGGCAGATGCTGATGACATCTTACTTGTCAACAATGCAGGAATGGTCACACCTATCAAGCGCGTTGGACAAGGCGGACAGGATACGCTTCATCAGCATTACAAGCTGAATCTTGTTATTCCTGTTTTACTGAGCCATATGTTTGCTAAGCAGACTCAATCATTTAACGGAAAGAAAACGATCGTTCATCTTTCTTCTGGAGCGGCGAAAAACCCATATAAAGGCTGGAGTGCGTATTGCAGTTCAAAGGCAGGACTCGACATGTTTATGAGGACTTTTCATGAGGAACAACAGGACGAGGCGCATCCGATCAACACGTTTTCCTTTTCACCCGGCACGATCGATACAGATATGCAGGGGGAAATTCGGAAGTCATCAAAACAAGACTTTGAACAAATAGACCGTTTTCAGCAATTATATGAAACAGGCACGCTGAAGAGCCCAGATGAAGTCGCAGGTATTTTGCTCGATCTTTTAGCGGATGATCCAGCTGGCGGATGTGTCTACGATGCACGTGAGTATGTGAAAAAGCAGTCATAACGACTGCTGCAGCGTGAAGAAAAACCCTCGCATTCTGTGTCAGGCCTCGGTGCCGGTGCTCACGAATCTCAAATTCGCTCCGCGCCAGTACTCGGTCTTCCTAGACTTCAAGGGTTTTCATATCACGCTAAAAAGGAGAAAAAAAGCAGTCATAGTGACTGCTTTTTTCGTATTGTACAAGCAAAAACAGCTCATTTGACATAAGCTGTTCTTGAGACTCATAGAAAATATAACAGAACATTTGAGTTTCTTTTCAGAATATGTTAGGATGCTAAAAATATAGATAAGGAGGGGTTTCCATGAGAAAGGTTACATTAATGGATGTTTACACCCATCCAGTCGCTCAAAAATATTTAAATCGTTCAGGAAAAGCCCATGCGATTGCTTGTGCTTATCACGCATTCAAACTGGCGGTGCAGGCTGGGATTAATCCAGATCTCGCTGTGAAAGCAGCCCTCTTGCATGACATCGGCCACTATGAATGGTATACAGCTGGCGGAGAATGGGATTACGAGACATATAGACGGAATGATATTCATGCCATTAAAGGCGCAGAGCGGGCTCACAAACTGCTCATACGCCTCGGTGAGGAACCAAAGGCAGCCAAAGATATTGCGCTTGCGATTCTGCTTCATACAGATTCATATTTGCCAGAGGGCGACCTTCATAAGGACACACTTCAGCAAATCGTCAAGAAGGCAGATGAAATGGATGAAGAGCCTGGCGGACATCACCATTACAGACAAATAGACGAATCACTTGCAATGAAAAAAATCACGGAATTGGATCAGAAAGTGCAGCAGGCACTTCAGCCCATGAAACGCTCTGTTTAGTATGGAATGTCTCCATGAATATTTCCATGCTGATCGACATACAATGTGCGAATAACGGTACGGTTAAATGCTGATGTACCTGATGCAGTGAGTCCGGTGTAATGAACCGTGACAGAATAAGCACCTTCTTTTTTCAATTGAACAGCGGATGAAGCAGTTGTTTTGAGTGGATGATCTTTTTGGGCATCCTTAAAGTAAAAGGTTTCGACTTTCTTGCTTAATCGTTTAATCAGACCGCTTGAATGGGTCGATGCATCATCCCCTGATTTCGCTGCCTCTGCTTTGATTTCGTCATTTAATGGTGAATCAAAGGATACGAGCAGCAAATAAGGAGCCTTTTTTCCTGAATTTGATCGAATCGTCCATTTTCCAGGAACGGGTTTATTGATTTGCACATGGTGCGAAAATGCGCCTTCATATGGGAAAGATGCTTCCGATGTCTTCAGATTTGTTAAGACGTCTCCATTTGGGGCGATGATTTCTGGCCGCGCCTCATGCCTTTCATTTAACCACTGAATCGATAAGCCATTCGTTCCTTCCTCTACATAGAACGCTTCTGTTTTATCCTTTTCACTTTCCCCGCCTTTCACATAAACATCTGTATTCAGCTCAGTAGAGTTCGGGCTCTCTATATTTTCTTTTTCAGCGCTTGCGGCATTTGCCAGTAGCTGATGCTGAAACACAGGGAACATGCTTGTGCCGTTTTTAATGGAGTTGTGATCCCATTTCCCTGTTAAAATATTGTTTGCATATGATAGTCTTGTGCTGCTTACCGTGACGGCGCCATCATTTGCACCAAAGCTCTTTAAATACATGCCGCCTAAATACAGCATCCCGCCAAATGTTCCCCATTCCGATCCCGAATACGTGATGTATTTTTGAGGAAACTTCTCCAGCTTGTCGGTTTCACTTCGAAAAGCCGCCATGAGCCCCGTTTGCAAAGAATAGAGCGCGTCGCTTTTTTGTCCAAGAATTTCTGCGAGCCAGCTTCCGCCCTTGCTATACGCTAAATCTGCCAGCGGCGTCCCGTAATGAGGGGAGCCGAGTGTGATGACCTTCTCTACATATGGATGGGCATCGTGATACACGAGTGCGGACTGTGTATCCACCCCGCCTTTACTATGACCAATCACAATAAGTTTTCGACCGAACACATCATAGATTTCTTTTAACTTTTCTGCTAATAGTTTGCCATTCTTTTTCGTATCCTGATCTGGATACAAATCTATGAATGCGCTTTCGTATCCGTTCAGAACAGCTTGCTTTGCCATGTCGTTTCGGTCGAACCATGTGGAGGAGGAGCTGTTAATGCCGTGAACAAAAACAAGTGGTGGTTTTGACTCGTCTTTTTGAACCGGCTCTTCTCCTTTAAACCACTTTCCTGGTGTCCCAGGTTCATCTCCAATTGATCCTGCATACGCATAACTTGCAAAGGAAAAAAAGAGCATGACAGCAGCGAGACAGATGAGTTTTTTCAAGATCATTCACCTCTTCAAATGATTTAAGTTGTTGGCAGCACCAATCTATTATACTTCCAAAAGATGTAAGATTAAATAAAATGTTAAAATATGGTATTTGAGTTGTAGGTTTGCCCTGAGTGACATTCACATGGGTCATTGCATACGATGTGGGTAAATACACAAGTAAAGGGGCAGGTAGGATGGCACAACAAGGAAGTCCGCAGCTTGTTTCATTAGTTGATCCATATGTTTATCAAACATTGCAGAAAGTGATCGGTATGAGATTGATTGTTCAAACAGTGAAAGATACAGTGCGCGGAAAATTGAAGGAAGTCATGCCGGATCATATTGTCATTGAGGCGGGGACAAAATCAGTTTTTTATGTGCGGATCCAGCAAATTGTATCGGTGATGCCTGATCACAGTGAAAGAGTGTAACAAGCAGACGCAAAGGTGTCTGCTTTTTTCACGCTTATAGAATGTATATCTGGAAAAAGTGCATGATATACCAATTGTTCTTTTTTTTACAAAAAATAAGGTTCTAAAACAAGAAGCAGTTGACAGAAGGTGGGTGGAATAGTAGTTTTTTAATAAGATCAATACGTAACAGGAGGAGCATCTTTGTTAAAATCTAAAGTTCATTTTTGGACATTCCAAATATTACTTGTTTTACTCATTGTTTATGTATCTACAAAGGTTTCGTTTTTATTTCAGCCGATTATTTTATTTGCATCTACCTTGTTTGTTCCCATCTTGCTGGCTGGAATTCTCTTTTTCATCTTTAATCCAATTGTTCGATTTTTGTCCAGGAAAATTCCTAGGACACTTGCTATCCTGATCATTTATCTTTTGTTCATCGGACTCATCACGTTCATTGTGAATGCTGCGGGACCGGTTATTGTCACGCAGGTTGGTGGACTTGTCAAAAGCTTCCCTGGTTATGTGACGGATATGCAGAAATTTATCAACGACTTCTCGCATTCTAAAACATTTACTTGGATGATGAACCAAGATTATGTCTCCGTCTCGAAGTTTGAACAGACAATTGTTTCGACATTAAAAGGTTTGCCGGAAAATATTGCTTCAAGCATGTCTGCTGTGTTTGGTGTGATTGCCAATATTGCTTTAGCTGTGATCACAGTTCCGTTCATTTTGTTTTATATGTTGAAAGACGGACATAAGTTTCCGGACAAGCTCGTTCAATTTTTGCCAATGCCTTACCGTAAGGAAGGATTGAAAATCTTTAAAGAATTAAACGATACGCTTGCAGCTTACATACAAGGGCAGATTGTTGTCTGTTTATTTGTTGGAGTGGCTTGTTTTATCGGATACTTATTAATCGGTGTGAAATATGCGCTCATTCTCGGCATTATCATTGCGGTCACAAATGTGATTCCGTACCTTGGGCCATATCTTGGCGCGGCACCAGCTGTGCTTATTGCGTTTCTTGATTCGCCTGGAAAAGCGGTGGTGACAGTCATTGTCATTCTTGTCGTTCAGCAAATTGACGGAAATGTCATTTCTCCATTGATCATTGGGAAACGCCTCAACACACATCCTTTGACCATCATCCTGCTATTAATTGGGGCAGGAAGCTTTGGCGGAATCCTTGGCATGATTTTTGCGGTCCCTGTCTATGCACTGCTCAAAGCCATCACCTTGAATATTGTCAGATTGGTGCAGCTGCGTCAGCGATCTCGCAAAGAACAGCATTTAAACGTCTAGGACAGATGCACACTTTTTCCCTTCTTGCATAAGATGATTGAGATAAGCAGATAGGGGGAGATTCTGATGCCTGCAATCGTTGGACCTATTCATATCGAGTCGTTAGGAGGAAACGGTGCAGCTACTTTCGGTGATGTCCTGGCCATTGCCCCTTTGGCTGTCGACCACTCTACTGGCGGTGCGGGAGCCTTTAATTCAGGTGATTATATGTCACTTACGAGTGATCCGAATGCCACGATGCTTTGGGACTTTACATTGTTTGGCCAGCCTCAATCATTTAACGCATAGAAAGGCAGCTGATACTCACAGATCAGCTGTCTTTTTTATT
Organism: Bacillus sp. FSL K6-1006; assembly: GCF_038593175.1. Taxonomy (NCBI): domain Bacteria; kingdom Bacillati; phylum Bacillota; class Bacilli; order Caryophanales; family Bacillaceae; genus Bacillus; species Bacillus sp. FSL K6-1006. The sequence goes on along the minus strand of NZ_CP151970.1, from coordinate 2,920,257 downwards.
TTTCATACACGTATTTTTGAGCTGGGCATATGATGTGGGGAGAAAAGGTGGTGGAAAGATGCCAGCGATTGTTGGGCCTATTCATATTGACCGTGTGATTGGAAATGGTTCTGCACATTTCGGTGATGTTTTTGCCATTTCGCCAAAAAGTGTCGATCACTCCGCCGGTGGATCAGGTACCTATAATGCAGGGGACTTTGTCCAATTTTTTAGCAGTCCAAACGTTACGTTTATGTGGGATATAGACCTGATCAGCCAGCAAAAGAGCTTTAATGCATAGCCAGCTTTGAAAGGGAATTCCTTTTCAGAAGCTGTCTTTTTTTATGGTACAATGGATATGGATGTAAGAAGAAAAAAGAGGTGTGAACTGAGTCAAATGAAAATTAGAAAAGCACACATCACAAGCGGACAACCAAAGACCTACAATGTATATTTACATGAAAATAAAAAAGAATATAAAACGCTTGTAGCCGTACCTGACATTGAATGGAGTATTTCCATTGCGTATGAGGACGAAAAGGAGCAGCTCATCCATACGCTTGAACAATCCTTAATGGAAAGAGTAGAAACAGACGAAGCCCGTGACCTCGCACTCAAGATTGTGCACTGGGTTACAGAAATGTAAATTTAGAAACCAGGAGTGAACACAGCGATGAAAGAAGAATCCGTAGACTTTTATTTGCAGCAAGGGATATTTGGACATGCTGAAACAAAACCCGATGAACGAAGAATGTTTCTTGGTTCATTAAGGGAACGAGCGCTTCTCGCCCTGACAAAGGGACAGGTATCAAGAAATAAACCATATCAAGAGGTCGAACAAATATTGAAGGCCAATCGCCAGGCCACAGTTCTATTAAATGGTGAACTTTCCTATGCTTCTTATTCTCAATATGTCAAAATGGCAAATGCCGCTGGATGTTCCTTTAAAGTGGTGAATCATCACGAGGCGCACTCTCCTTTTGGTCTTGTCATAGAGATGCCTGATGCGGTCAATCAGGAGCATATCTATATAGAGGATGAGCTGTTTCAAAAAGCTTTTTCTCATGAATCTGTTGAATAGGTTTCCCTAGTGAAATGAATAAGCTATAATGATTCAAAAGAGCATATGGGAGAGATGCGGATGGGCAAAGCGTTGATTTGTATAGATTATACAGTTGATTTTGTTGCAGACGATGGAAAACTGACATGCGGAAAGCCTGGGCAGGCGATTGAGTCTAAGATCACAGAAATCACTTCTTCATTTATTGATGAAGGCCACTTTGTCGTCTTTGCTGTCGATCATCATGAAGAAGAGGACCCTTATCATCCAGAAACAAAGTTATTTCCGCCCCATAATATTCGCGGAACAGAGGGTATTGAACTTTATGGACAACTAAGTTCACTATTTCACACGTCAAAACATTTAAAACATGTCTACTATATGGAAAAAACAAGATACTCTGCTTTTGCAGGCACTCAATTAGAAATGAAACTGCGCGAGCGCGGCATCAAGGAACTTCACTTAGCCGGCGTATGTACCGATATTTGTGTACTTCATACAGCTGTTGATGCGTACAATAAAGGCTTCGAACTTGTGATTCACCAAAATGCTGTGGCGAGTTTTAATGAAGCGGGGCACGAGTGGGCACTTTCTCACTTTGAGCAGTCGCTTGGTGCGAAAGTGGTTAAGTAAGGGAAGGAGAATGGAAGTTGGAGCATCGGTTTAATGACGACAGTTTATCACTACATACAGATCTTTATCAAATTAACATGGCAGAAACGTATTGGAGAGACGGCATTCATGAGAAGAAGGCAGTCTTTGAACTCTTCTTTAGAAAGCTTCCATTTGACAATGGCTTCGCTGTATTTGCTGGCTTAGAGAAAGCGATTGAATATTTATCGGACTTTTCCTTCACCGAAAGCGATCTGGCGTATTTAAAAGATGAACTCGGTTATAAAAGCGATTTCATTGACTATTTAAGCGGATTGTCCTTTACAGGTACACTTCATTCAATGCGAGAAGGGGAAATTGTCTTTGCGAATGAACCGATTATGCGCATCGAAGCAACGCTTGTTGAAGCTCAGTTAATCGAAACGGCATTGCTCAATATCGTGAATTTCCAGACGCTGATTGCAACAAAAGCGGCCCGGATTAAAGGAATCATAGAAGATGAGACAGCATTAGAATTCGGAACAAGACGTGCGCATGAAATGGATGCAGCGATGTGGGGAGCAAGAGCGGCACTCATCGGCGGCTTTCAGGCGACAAGTAATGTTCGTGCTGGGAAACGCTTCAACATACCAGTATCAGGAACACATGCCCACGCACTTGTACAAGCATACCGCGATGAATATACGGCATTTAAAAAATATGCTGAAACACATACAGACTGCGTCTTTTTAGTCGATACGTATGATACCGTCAGATCAGGTATTCCGAATGCGATTAAGGTAGCGAAAGAATTTGGAGATAAAATCAACTTCATTGGTGTCAGACTTGATAGCGGAGACCTTGCATACTTGTCTAAAAAAGCTAGAACAATGCTTGATGAAGCAGGTTTCCATGATGCTAAAGTCATTGCATCAAGCGATCTTGATGAACACACCATTATGAATTTAAAGGCACAGGGCGCCAAAATTGATGTGTGGGGTGTTGGGACAAAACTGATCACAGCATTCGATCAGCCAGCCCTCGGTGCAGTATATAAGCTGGTGTCCATTGAAGAAAACGGCAAAATGAATGATACCATCAAAATTTCATCCAACCCAGAGAAAGTGACAACACCAGGCCGTAAACGTGTGTACCGGATTATCAATCAATTGAATCATCATTCTGAGGGCGACTACATTGCACTTGAAGAGGAAGATGTTCATAGTGAGGACAAACTAAAAATGTTCCATCCTGTGCATACGTTTATTAGTAAATTCGTGACAAACTTTGTGGCGAAAGATCTTCACGTCCCGATTTTTGATCAAGGAAAACTTGTCTATGACAATCCAGATATTCAAACGATTCAAGCCTACGTGCAGGACAGTCTTGGACTCTTCTGGGAGGAATACAAACGAATCAGCAAACCAGAAGAATATCCAGTCGATTTGAGTCAAAAATGCTGGGATAATAAAATGCAGTTTATCCATGATGTGAAAAATAAAATCAAAAAAGAGCTTTATGAAAGCGAATGATTTAAAGAAAGGGAGACCATCAAGCCAGGTGGTCTCTTTTTTTTATTTTGACCGATTGAAATTGAACTAAAAGTGCAATCATTTGGTATACTGAAAGCACATCTTGTTTGTCATGGCATAAAGGAGGATTGGAGCAGTTGAGGGTGTTTGTTGCGAGACAGCCTATTTTTAACAGAAAAGAACAAGTCGTATCATATGAGCTGCTTTATAGAGATAGTGAAACCAATACATATAGCGCTGAAGACGGTGATCAAGCGACAACGGACCTCATTATCAACAGTTTTCTAAATATCGGCATCGAAACACTGACAGAAGGAAAACGATGCTACATTAATTTCACCGAAAGCTTGCTTTCATCTGATCTGCTCACCTATTTTGATCCGCATCAGCTTGTGATCGAGATATTAGAAAATGTACCGATTACCCCGGCACTTATTATGAGATGTAAGCAGTTAAAGAAATGGGGATATACGATTGCACTCGATGATTTCTTCCTAAACGGAACACATTATAGTGACAAGCTGCTTGAGGAACTCCTCTACTGCATAGATATTTTAAAAATTGACTTTCTGAAAACCACAACGCAAGAACGAAGAGATATTCTGCATTCGTATAAAAAGTATCGCCTTCGATTCCTAGCAGAAAAGGTAGAAACGAGAAGAGAATATGAAGAGGCGCTTGAAGCGGGCTTCCACTTGTTTCAAGGGTATTTCTTTAGTGAGCCGCATGTGATATCGGGACGAGCATTATCGACCAGCTTCCATGCGTACCATCAGCTTTTAAATGAGTTAAGCAAGGACCAGCCGAATATCCAGACCGTGACCCATTTTATTGAAAGTGACCTTTCGCTATCATATCAATTATTAAAAATGCTGAATTCAGGCGGCATGAGACGTCTTTATCAAATTAAAAGTATCCGGCAGGCGATTATCCTGCTTGGGTTTAATGAAATTCGGCGCTGGATCTTTATCCTTTCATTTAAAGAACTGAATGTCCAAGCTAATTCAAGCCAAAAAGAAATCATCAAAATGTCATTCATTCGTGCCAAAACGTGTGAACTGATTGCTTCTCGTACTGAACGAGAGCACCCCGCCTCTTATATGCTGACAGGTATGTTTTCTCTGATTGATACGCTTGTCAGGGCAGATATCACAGAACTTGTGAAGGAACTGCCGCTTTCTGATGAAGTTGGTGAGGCACTGCTTGGCTATGAAAATGATTATTCTTTTGTACTAGGTGTGGCCAAACGTATTGAACGAAATGAATGGGATGATGAGATGTTAGATGGAAATCTCCCGAAACAGGAAGCCTATGGCTGTTATATAGAAGCCATTGAATGGTGCCATAAAATGTTTGAATCTTAAGAAAAGCCGCTCGCGTGAGAGCGGCTTTTTCTTTGTCATGCCCACTTTAAAAGAAGGAAAAGTCTGCTGGAGGCAAGAGACAAGTAGATTCGAATCCCTTCTGGACTAAAGCGGATATCAATGCCGCTTTTCACACCGATTTGCTTCAGCATTCGGATGACACTTGTTGAATCAGAGCGCTCAGCAGCCTCCATGATGCGCTGCGCAAACGGAAGGGAGCTGGAAATTTGCTGTGTGATGAGTGAAGCATCAGCAACGAGGCGGGCTGATTCTTTTGCGGCTCGTTGAAATGAGTGGGCATCTACTGGAGGAAAAGTCATTGGCGTGCGCGGCGGGTATGCGCGGCTCATTGCGGGAACCTGCAAAGCAGGATAAGGAACATAGTAAAACACATGGTCACCTCTTCTCTCATTGACGTGAAATTGGACGGATATCTGTTCTAAATGTATGTAGAAAATCAGAATAAAGAATCAAAATGATCTTTCTATCTTTGTAATTCCAGCATAAAAATAGGTACTTTTGCGGTCAATTTCGGTGAATGTCGCCAAAAAATTGCGGTGTCCACAATAGCATCTGTCGTCTGACCTATGACACGCAAAACCGAAGATACAGAGGGGATCGTACGTTCTACCGGGAGAGAAGTGTGACGAATGATGCCTATTCCTGTCGCAAAAATGACGCAATTCCTTTGAAATTGAGATAAAAGTATGATTTGAAAAGTCAGAAAATGATGAAAAAAGACCTATTGAATTTTGCGGTATCGCGCACACGTTTTGTGCATACTTTTCGGTGAAAAAATACTCAATTACATTTACACTGTTAGTAACAGATCAAATACTTATGACCCAATCACCATACACAAATACATTGATCTTCCAAAAAAGGAGAGTGGAATCGATGGAAAAGTATGAAATCGAAGAACTTAAACAATTATTATGGAAACTTGAAAACGAAATCAGAGAAACAACGGCTTCTCTTCATAACATTAACAAAAGCATTGATCAATACGACAAATATGAATATGTGAAAATTTCTTAAAGACTTGATAATCATCAAGTCTTTTTTTTATCCAAATACATACAAAAAAAGGATATATTATTATATAATTGTTAAATAGTGATGTCAGTGGACATTTGCTCATGTCTTTTTAGTAAAATAAAAGGCGGAAGGGTGAGGTACAAGATCGAGTATGCTAAACTATCTAGAGAATACAAAAATCAAGCAGAATATGTCTGATTTTATTCAACATGCAGTCAGGCAGAATGATTTACAAAAGCTGCTTTTGAAATTTACAGATAGAAAAAAAGAATTTCCTCTTGGTCAATTAGCTTATCAGCATTATGAGGCATTTGACGGACAAGACAAGCAAGCGATTACAAAACTGGCAGCAGGGATTGAACTTCTCATCTTATCTGCCGATATATTAGATGATATTGAAGATCAGGACAATGATTCGTATCCTTGGATGAACGTCGACCAAGGAGTGGCCATCAATGCTTCTACGTATTTGTATACGGTGAGTATTCAATTCATCACGTCAATATGTGAAAATAATTCTCAACTAGTAGAGAAACTGTTCCATTTCATCAAAATGTCAATGGAAGGTCAGCACGAGGATTTGCGACATTTGCATGGAACAGAAGAAGAGTGTGTAGAGGTTTTAAGGAAAAAATCAGGATCTTTAACAGCTCTTTCTAGCGTACTGGGTGTTTATTTAGCGACAGGAAAAATAAACGCTACTGTGGAATCTTATTCGATATATTATGGTGTTGCTGAACAGATCAGTAACGATTTTTTTGCGTTATTTTCAAAATCAAACGGAGATTTTCAAAAAAAACAAACACTGGCATTCAGTTATTTACAAAGACGTTTTAACGATGCCAGTCAAGAGCTTCTTTCCTTCTTTTCTAACCGGCTGGAAGAGTCAGAGCAAAAGCCGTTTCAATTGAAGCAGAAGTTACTTGAAGCTGGTTTGACTCAGTACATGGTATCGATGAGAGAGATTATGCTGTTAAAAATGAAGCGTGGAATGGAACAACTTGATTTACCTGGGAAGAAGAAGGAACAATTATGTGCATTTATGACAAAGGAGGGCAATGATTGAACATTCAAAATGTTATTGCATATTTAGTCAAAAATCCTGGTGTTGTGAATGAATTGGACTTAGGGAATGCAAGTTTAATTCACACAGATGAGCAAACCATGCAAGCAATCATTCAGGGGATTAAAAAAGGGCAAATGTCTGCAGATTATATATGGTACTATAAATGATACTATTCATTTAAAAATGATTTAAAAGTTCTCCAGTTAAGGATGTTTTATACATGAAGATAACTTATACGAAACTATCTGCTTTTTTGGTTTTTCTGTCTTTTTTATTTGTGATCTATGTTTCATATATTTATGTATTTGATATTTTTAATGGAGCACGTGTAGCGGAGAACAAGAACGGTCAAGCAGAAGTTGTCAAAGTTGAATATCTTTCTTTAGCCTACACATCAGGATTAGAAGAAGGAGATATTATACTTAAAATCAATGGGGAACCTGCTAACAACAAAGATCATTTGATCAATGGTGAGCTTAGGAATGTGCAAAGAATTGATATTCAAAGAGGCAACCAAATGATCACCCTAAAAAATAAGACATTGATTGGCCAAGAGAGTTTATTTGTCTATATAATTCCTCTCATCCTGTATTCAATTTGTTTATTTTGTATCTTCTTTATCATTCGAATTAACAAAGAGGCTCAACGAAAATCAGCATTTCTTTTAGTTGTATTTTTATTAACGATTTGTATCGGATATCTTAGTGCAGGTACTTCAGGTATTGGTGAGAGATTTAGCCATTATGTGATCGTATTTTGTTTATCAAGTGTATTTATCTTTTATATTCACTTCATTTATCAATATTTCAAAGAGTTTGACCTGCATATTACGACTCAAAAAACGATTCGCTTTTTATATAGTCTTCCTATAATTAATCTAGTAATAGAGTTATTTGTTCCAATTGATTCGGCGTTAGCCAGATACATGCCAAGTTTAAATCTTTTATTCTTTTTCGCTTCTATTATCATGTCATTCAAAGTGATTATCAATGGAATGCGGAAATATAAAGAGACAGAGCAGGGGTCTGTTTTAAAGTTTTTTGTCATGATAAACATCATAGCATTTTGTCCATTTATCTTTTTGTTTGCAATTCCATATGTTTTGTTTCGTATTTATGTGGTAGATCCCTTTTTCTTAACTTCTTTTGTCTTGCTCATTCCTTTTTCACTCGTGTATCAATTTATGACGAACAAGCTTTACAATATGGATTTTTTGATAAGCAGACTGAAATACTATGGGTTTCTTGCCATTACACCGACCGTTTTTGTTGTTGTCACGTTTTACATTCTGCAAAAGCCAGAAGATTTGAAGTACACACTGAAGCTCGCATTAATCACCTATACACTCATGCTGGCTGTATTCTATTTCAAAGAAATTCTAGATTTCCGCTTCCGTCTGAAGCGTTTTTCAGAAAAGTATAATTACCAAGACAGCGTGTTTAAATTTACACAGCTTATTCGTGAGGCGTCATCACTTCATCAAGTGCTGTATCATTTGAAATACACCATTTTAGAAGTGCTAGTTGTGAATAAAGCCTTTGTGCTTGAGGTGAAGGCTGATGGACAAATTATTGAAATTGATGAGTCAACAAATGATAGTAAGCTATGGAAAGAATACGTGGATCAATTTCAAGATATTTTAGGTGAAGTTGGTAAAATCATCGAGCTTGATAAAGGGTTTATGATGAAAATTGGCGAGCGGGGCGGTCACTCGTTTATGATTTGCTGCTTATCCAATATACAGACACCGAAATTGACCCGCGATGAAATCTCATGGCTGAAAACATTGGCCTTTTATACAAGTGTCAGTTTAGAAAATGTCGTCAAGATCGAAGAATTGATGGAGCACCTTGACGATTTGAAACAGCGCGAGGCCAATCCTGCCTGGCTGAAGAAAATCATGTTTGCTATGGAAGAAAAGCAGCGTTCAGATTTAGCGAGAGATCTTCATGATTCCGTGCTGCAGGACTTGATATCACTAAAAAGGCAGTCGGAGATGTTTTTAACGAATTTCCAAAACAACCAATGCCCGACATCTATTGAAAATTCGCTTATCTCATGGAATGATCAAATGTCCAAAGTGATTCAAACGACGAGAGAAACGTGTCATGAGCTTCGGCCGCAGCTGCTGTATGATTTAGGTTTAGTAAAGGCGATATCGAAGCTGACTTCTCAAATCCAGGAGGAAGCACCGTTTCATATTAGGCTGAATACGACACGCTTTGATAAAGAATTGGACATTGATATTGATTCACAGCTGAATATTTACAGAATTGTTCAGGAACTGTTATCCAACGCCCTGAAGCATTCAAAAGCCACTCAAGTGTTAGTGATGCTGATTTGTATTAAAGATCAGGTTGTTCTTCACTATGAGGATGATGGAGTCGGTTTTGATGCCAGTCATCTTGATCAGCACACAATGAGCATGGGTCTGTCGGGAATTAGAGAAAGAGTGAAAGCGTTAAATGGAAAGCTTCAAATTCACACAGCCCCGGAAAAAGGGCTCAAGGTGAAAATTGAAATGGAATTGTAACGATTTATTAAGGATTAAGACTTGGCATCAGCCAAGTCTTTTATATAAAATGGAAGTGAGTGATTTAAAGGGAGGAAGACATGAAGAAGATATTGGTCATTGATGATCATCCGGCTGTCATGGAAGGGACAAAAAGCATATTAGAATCAGACCAGCAGCTATCAGTCGATTGTTTAAGTCCTGATGCAGAAGCCGCTTTTTTAAAGACGCATGACTTTTCCATCTATGATGTGATTTTAATGGATTTAAATCTCGGGGATATCAATGGAATGGACATTGCGAAACAAATTTTAGAAACCAACCATCAAGTGAAAATTATCATTTATACAGGGTATGAAGTAGATGATTATTTTGAAGAGGCTATTCGGGCTGGATTACACGGTGCAATTAGTAAAACAGAGACGAAAGACAAAATTATTGAATACATACACCGCACATTGCAAGGGGAAGTTGTCATTCAGCTGTCCTATTTAAAGAAATTAATTTCACAGCAGCAAGAAAAGCCAGAACAGGCGCAGCAGACTGATCACGAGCTCTTAACCGAACGGGAGTGTTTGATTCTTAGAGAAGTGGAAAAAGGATACACGAACCAGGAGATTGCCGATGTGCTTCATTTGAGCAAACGGTCAATTGAGTACAGTTTGACATCCATCTTTAATAAACTGAATGTTGGATCTCGTACAGAAGCGGTGTTAATTGCCAAGTCTGAAAGTGTGCTGTAAACGTGTGAAGGGAGAGGGCCTTAATGGATGTGAGCGGATCAAATACACTGCTTGAGGCACTAGGCATTGAGATTGTAGAGTGCAATAAATCACGATGCGTTGCAACAATGCCAGTCGATCACAGAACAAAACAGCCATTTGGACTGCTGCACGGAGGAGCATCTGCTGCTCTAGCAGAAACAGTGGCGAGCATGGGGGCTGCTGCTCATTTGGACTTAACGCAGCAAGTTTGCTCAGGTATTGAAATCAATGCCAATCATTTAAAATCTGTACGCGGTGGAGTGGTGACAGCGACAGCTGTTCCAGTACATGTAGGACGGCGTACAATGGTATTTCAAATCGATATAAAAGATGATCGAGACCGGCACATCTGTACGTCAAGATGCACACTTGCTGTCATTGATCGCATATAAAAAAGCTCCCGGTGCAGCGGAAGCTTTTTTTGTATGCTGTTGCGCGATAAAAAAAGAATGGCCCAACATGGCAGGCCATTCTTTTTTGCTTTTTATAAATAAGAATCTTCTTTTCGCTTAATCACAAAGTTACGGAAACCGCCATAATCATCTTGGACACTGCGCTTGTCGAGCTTAACACCAGTATTGTACGCGGCTCTTCCGATCAAGTGCGCGCCGACTGGTGCTGTCAGGAAGATGAATACGATCCCGAGAAGGATTTTTGCAGAAATAACGCCTGCAAGAAACCATTCGTGAAAAAACACACCTACTAAAATCAGAACAACGCCAAGGGTCGATGCTTTTGATGCAGCATGCATACGTGTGTAAACATCCGGCAGGCGAAGGACACCAATGGCTGAAATTAAACAGAGGATAGCGCCTAGCAGGATAAAGAAAATCACGATGGCTTTAGCGATGACGATCATTTTCAATCACTTCCCCTTTCTCAAGGAATTTGGAAAAAGCGACAGTACCGATAAAGGCAAGGATGCCGAGCAGTAAAATAATCTCAAAGAATGCAGTGGTTTTCAGTAAAATTGAAACGATGGCTGTCATCCCAATTAAATTGATTCCTATCGCATCAAGTGCACTCACGCGATCAGGAATAGAGGGACCTTTGATCACTCGTATCACAAAAAGCAAAGTAGACAGCGCAAGAATGCCAAGTGACATTTGCAAAATGAGTTCCATTACTTACCGCTCACCTCCTGAATCGCTTTTTCAAATGAAACCCGGATATCGTGAATGGCTTTTTCAGCATCTTCAATATCCATCGCATGAATGTATAAAATGGACCGATCATCGGAAATATCAATCACTAGTGTACCTGGTGTCAATGTAATCATATTTGCCAGTATGGTGATTTCCCAATCTGTTTTCAAGTCCGTACGAAAGGCGAAAATACCGGGCTTAATCGTGAGCTTTGGAGATAATACGGTCTTTAATACACTTAAATTGGCAAGAAGCAGCTCGCGAATAAAAATGATGATCAGCTTGAAAATCGCATAAAGGGCATAGCCGTAAAAACGCTGCGGGAAAAATCGACGCAGCATAAAAATGGCGATCATCCCTAATGCAAAACCTGATACAAAGTCTGCGGCTCTGTATGTATCATTCATAAACATCCATGTAAAGGCGAGGAGTGCGTTTAGTAATATTTGAAAGGCCATGTTCATCTACTCCTTCAGCACAGCTTGAATATATTTTTCTGGTGTAGAGAGCATTTCCGCTGCTTGATTGATATAAGGGGCAATGAACTCTGTCCCTAACCCAATGGCAAGCGATAAGACGACAAGCAGTACGCCAGGGTACACCATTCCTTTAATTGACGGCTTTCTTCTTCGCATATCCTGTTCCTCGCCCCAAAATGCGGACATGAAAATCTTCATAATAGAGTAGAGGACAAGAAGACTGGACAGTAAGATCAGGATAGAAAACGTCATGTGTCCAGCAGAAAATCCACCTTCCACAATTTTTAGTTTTCCAACAAAGCCACTCAGCGGCGGAATTCCTGCAAGCGATAAAGCCGATATGAAGAACATCCATCCTAATAGAGGCTGGGATTGAATCAGTCCGCCCATTTTTTTCAGTTGATTTGTACCAGCATACACAAAGAGGGCACCTGCCAGCATAAATAAAGCCCCTTTGATCACCATGTCGTGAATGAGATAATAAATGGCACCTTGGAGTGATGCAGGTGTGTTGGCTGCAAATCCAAACAAAATGACCCCAACAGCTGTGACAATGTTATAAATCACGATCTTCTGCACATCAGAATAGGCGATCGAGCCTATCACACCGAATATCACCGTCAGTGCGGCAAGCCACGCCATGAGTGTATGGGTGAAGCCTGTATCGTGTATAAAAATTAATGTAAAGACTCTGGCAATCGCATATAAGCCAACCTTTGTCAGCAAAGCCCCAAATAGAGCTGAAATCGCTGCTGGCGGCGCGTGATACGATCCTGGCAGCCAGAAATAAAGCGGGAAGATCCCAGCTTTTAAGCCGAATACAATGAGGAACAGGATGGAAATAACAGTGATTAGCCCTGTTTGCCCTGATTCAGCTATTTTCACACTTAAATCAGCCATATTGAGCGTACCCGTCACTGCATATAAACAGGCGACTCCGACAATAAATAATGCCGACGAGATGATATTAAACACAATATATTTGAGTGATTCACGAAGCTGAGGCTTTGATCCGCCTAATACAATGAGCATATAAGACGCCATCAGCAGTAATTCAAAGAATACAAACAGGTTGAAAATATCTCCCGTTAAAAAGGCTCCGCTCACGCCAGCTAACAAAAACTGCACGCCAGAATAATAGAAGAGACGCTCTCTTTCTTTCCCAATCGTTTGAAAGGAGAAGAGGACTGTCACAAGCCCGACAACGGAAGCGGTCAGTACAAGGAGTGCAGCAAATTGATCGGCCACAAGGGCAATCCCAAATGGCGCTTTCCAGCCGCCCAAATAAAGGGTTTGTATCCCATTTGTGAAAATCGTTTGAACCAAATATGCATTACATATAATGGCTGAAAGAGATGCCAAAACACTAAAGACTCTTGACAGCATGATGTTTTTATTCATAAAGATCAACAGTGTAGCAGCTAGTAATGGAATTAAAATAGGCAGGATCACGAGATTATTCATGCTGATCATTTCCTCTCATTTGATCCATGTCATCTGTTCGCAGCTCTTGGAAGGCACGGAAGGCCATGACAAGTAATAAGGATGTCACACCAAAAGCAATGACAATGGCTGTTAAAATTAATGCTTGTGGTAATGGATCTACATAGGATGTGAGCCCCTCTTTTAGAACGGGAGGCGCTCCTTTTTTTAAACCGCCCATTGTTAAAAGAAGCAAGTGGACGCCGTGACTCAAAACAGCAGTACCGACGATGACCCGCAGAAGGCTCTTTGACAGCATCAAATAGGTCGCCGCCATAAAAATAATTCCGACGATAATAGACATTAGAAATTCCATTATTCCTTCTCTCCAATCATTTGAATAATGGTCATGGTGACACCGACAACAACCAAATACACACCGATATCAAACAGGACGGCTGTCGCTAGTTCTGTTTTTCCTAAAAACGGTAATTGGAAATAATCAAATGCATGGGATAGAAAAGGTGCACCGAAAAGAAAGGATCCCATACCTGTCAGGATCGCAACGAGCAAACCGGCTCCAGTTACATAAATAAAGTCAAATGGCAAAATGCGTCTTACTGTCTTCAGATCATAGGCTAAAAGCAGAAGAACGACAGCCGCAGCACTCATCAGGCCGCCAATGAATCCGCCGCCAGGATTGTTATGTCCTGCAAGAAATAGGTGAAGGGAGAAAAGCAAGATGATGAATGCTGTGATTTTTGTTGTGACTTGCAAAAGCATATCATTCGTATCAATCTTTCTCATCGCCGCACACCTCTCTTCCGTTTTACTTGTGTTTTTAATAACCCATAAATACCAAGTGCCGCAATGGCGAGCACGGTAATTTCAAAAAGGGTATCAAAGCCCCTGAAATCTACAAGAATGACATTGACAATATTGTCACCGCCAGCAAGTTTGTAGCTGTTTTCAATAAAGTAAGTTGAGATGGTGTCAAGTGACTGCTGACTTGTGGAAGCGAAGGCTAGACAAGTGACAACAACCCCAACACCTAAAGAAATGATGAAATTGGTCATTTTGAATCTTCTCGTTTTTTGCTTTAAGCTCAGCTTCGGCAAATGATAGAAGCAAAGCAAAAACAGTGCGACTGAAATCGTTTCAATAATCAACTGCGTCAGCGCAAGGTCAGGTGCTCTGAAAATCACGAAGAATAGTGACAGCGTGTAGCCCATGACACCTAGAGCAATAATAGCTGTTAATCGTGAGCTTGCGAATACTGTGGCAATCGTCGCCGCCACCATCACAAGTGAAAGAATCACCTCATACGTGCCAATTGAGGCAGCCTGATCTGTTTGAAATGAAAAGGCCTGCTGATAAAACATCACGCCGCCAATGACGATAATCATGAACCCAAACACATAGACAAGATAGTCACGAAGAAAACCAGTCATATAACTGTTTGTCAGGCGGTATGAACCTTTTTCCAAACCGATAAGAGAGCGGTCGTATAAAGCGTTAAATGACCATTTTTCCTTAAAGATGTTGTATATAGGACGCCATTTTGAAAGCGTCAAGTAGCCGATTGTGCCGAGTACAACAACACCTATTGTCATATAGAGTTCTGGCTGGAAGCCATGCCATGCTCCAATTTTTACAGAAAACCGGCTTCCTGTTTCAATCGCTTCAGGAATGATCGCCGCAATTGCGGGTTCAATGACAGAATAGGCAAGAATATTAGGGAAAAAGAAGAAGGTGACCACAAGTGCAGCTAGAATGATGGGCGGAATGAGCATGCCGATCGGTGCTTCATGCGGTTTTTTCTCCAATTGGTCTATATTCAGACGGCCTCTAAAAGTTTTAAAGAGGAGCATCATACTATAAATGAACGTAAAGACACTAGCGAGCCAAGCGAGTGCTGGGAAGATGGCACCCCATGTTGAAACGTCCGTAAAGCTGATATCGGAAATCCGTATCATACTTGTGAAAAATAGCTCTTTACTTAAGAAACCGTTAAATGGCGGTAATCCGGCCATTGAAAATGTACCGATTAACGTAATGGTGAAGGTAATCGGCATGATCGTCATTAATCCGCCTAATTTCCGAATGTCACGAGTTCCTGTTTCATGATCGATAATACCAGCTGCCATAAAGAGACTGCCTTTAAACGTAGCATGGTTAATGAGGTGAAAAATAGCTGCAAGAACGGCTGCGCCAAAAAAGGCAGGATTGTTTTCATGAATCGCAGCTGCGCCGACGCCAAGCATGAGCATAATCATGCCGAGCTGACTCACTGTCGAATAGGCCAGAATGGCTTTCAAATCGTTTTGCCGGACGGCGTGGAATGATCCCCAGAATAATGTGACAAGTCCCACGATGGAAATGGTCCAGAACCATACCTCTGATATAGCAAAGATTGGACTGAAGCGGGCAACAAGATAAATACCGGCTTTCACCATCGTAGCAGAATGCAGATAACTGCTCACAGGGGTCGGTGCTTCCATTGCATCAGGCAGCCAGATATAGAATGGGAACTGCGCTGATTTCGTAAAGGCACCTAGTAAGATTAGGATCATGGCAGGGATAAAGTAAGGTGATGCCATAATGAGCTGAAGCTGATTCACTGCTTCACGAATACTGAATGAATCAGTAATCAGGTAAATGAGGATGAAGCCGCCAAGCATAGCTAATCCGCCAAAAACAGTAATAAGCAGTGATTTTGTTGCTCCATACCTAGAGCGGTCCCGCTTATACCAATACCCAATTAAGAGGAAGGAAGAGATACTCGTTAACTCCCAAAACAAGTATAGAACGACCATGTTGTCAGAAAGAACGACACCCAGCATCGCGGTCATAAACATGAGCAAATACGTGTAGAAAGAGCCAAGCTGTTCTTTTTCCTTTGATAAGTAGAAAATACTGTACAGCACCACTAGTGAGCCGATACCTGTAATTAATAAAGCAAATAACAGGCTGAGACCATCGACATACACAGTGAAATTCATCCCTAAAGATGGAATCCATTCAGCCTGTGAGAAAAGCGTTCGTCCATTCGAAGTGATGTGTAACATTTGGATGAAATAGGTAAATAAAAGAATCGGCAAGATGAGAACAAACCATCCTGTATGTATACGTCTCACATATTTGTAAAGGAAAGGTACAACAAAAGCGAGTAAAAAAGGTGATAGGATGGCGAAGTGAATAAGCTGCAAGAAAATGAACCTCCTTTGATCAATATAAATTCACGTTCTAAAGAACTGGTAATTAAAATTATAGCGTAAATACAGCCATAGTGCATTGGTTTGAAACGATTTCAAGCAAACTGTATTTGTTTTAGGTTCTTTTGACCACAAAATAATTTTATCAAAAATGATACTCATTGTATATTGTTTTGTTTTTCGTACATGCTTTTCTTAAAGGAGCTGATCAAATGAAACGAAAGATCGCCATCAGCTTAAGCCTATTCTGCACGATTTTAGGAGGAGCATTCTTGATCGACCGAAATGATCAAAAAAGGTGGCAGGCCGGGAGTGAATGGCCGCTGTTTTCTGAGCATCTTCTTCACATGAGCTATCAAGAAACCAAGCTGTATCCTTTTCAGCCCAGGGAATATTTACGAATTGTATTAGCTGATGAATAAGATCCTATAGGAGAAAAGAAATATAAAAAAAGCATGGGTCCATGTGAGAGCCCATGCTTTTTATGTGTGAATGTTTAACTAAACATTCTGAGTAAGATCGTTGCACAGATGACTGTTGCTGCTCCGCCAAGTCGTGTAGATACTTGTGCGAAAGGCATAAGACCCATTCTTCCAGAAGCTGAAAGAATGGCAACGTCACCAGTACCGCCAAGTCCGCTGTGACAGCCAGTGACAATAGCTGATTCTACTGGATACATGTTCATTAGTTTTCCAACGAAGTAACCAGAACCAACCATTGCGAGTACAACAGCGATACATACGCATACGAATGGAATGGAGATGACAGTTGCTACATCATCAAGTGGAATGTACAGAATACCGAGACCAACCATTAGCGGCCATGTAAAACTTCTTGATACAAACTTGTAGAACTGCTGTGAGCCATTTTGAAGATGCTGAGGCATCACGTTTAAGTATTTGATTAAAGCAGCAAGAACAATCATTAAGATTGGACCTGGAATATGAACAAAGCTTTCTAACAAACCACCAAAGATGAAGGTTGTACAAGCAACGAGTACACCAGCACCCATTAACCCGAAATCAACTTTTGCATCCATATCTGGCTGCTCGAAAATTTCGTTTGCTTCTTTAGATTTCACAAGACGGCCATTCCCGTTCAGTTCAGGACGTTTTTCACCAAGCTTTTTCATTGCGCCAGCACAGATAATGGCAATGACGTTCCCAATGACAGCCGCAGGAATTAATTGAGAAATTAATGACTCTGCTGACACATCAAGAATTTGTGAATAAGCGATAGATAATGGCAAAATCCCTTCACCAACACCACCGGCAATAATCGGTACAATAATAAAGAAGAATGAATGATGCGGTGTGTAACCAACTAAAAGGCCAACAAGGATACCAGCACTCACAGCTGCAATTGTACCTGCAACTAGAGGAACAAACATACGAATAAGGCCTTGTACTAAAACAGTTCGCTGCATCCCAAGAATACTACCTACTACAAGAGCAGAAATATAGAAGTAAAGGAAGTTCGACGTTTTCATAAGAGACGTAACCGCTTCCAATGAGTTCGGATTCAGAACATTAAAAAAGACCAGGAACGATGGTACGAATAAAGAAAGAATCGCCGGTCCACCAATATCTTTTAAGATTGGAATACGTTGTCCTACATCTCCAAGGAAAATCCCCAAAATCATAATAACAGCGAAACCACCAAGCATATTTGCTGGAATTTTATTAAAATAAGCGGCAGTTAAAATAATCGCTGCAAGTACTAAATACACAGGTAGATCAATAACACCAATTTTCCAAGACATGATCTTACGGAAAACGCTTTTATTATTGTCAGAATCGTCTGTAATCGATTTCAATTGTTGTGCATTAGCCACATAAACACCCCCAAATGCTATTTGTCTCAATTGTAGAAGATTCAATGACACTCTTCTATTTATTAAACTAAAATAAGTGTAATAAAAGTAAAATAAACAGGAATTTTTGAGTTTTTTATCATACAAAAATCCCCTGAAGATAGTTTGTCCTTCAGGGGATTGATCATACATCGTATTTATCGTTTTCCTTTTAGATAAGGCGTACCAAGTGCTTTCGGTGCATCGGCACGTCCGATGAAGCCAGTAAGTGCTAAAATGGTGAGCACATATGGTGCTATGAGCATATACACATTCGGTATATCTTGGAACAGCGGCAGGAGAGAGCCAATGATGCTTAAACTTTGAGCAAATCCAAAGAATAAAGCAGCGCCCATTGCGCCAAATGGATGCCATTTACCGAATACAAGCGCAGCTAGTGCGATGAAGCCTTGTCCAGTAATGGTGGCATGTGAGAAATCAAGCGCGATCGTTGAGGCATAAACAGCTCCGCCAAGACCGCCAAACAGTCCACTAATGAAAACAGCAATGTAACGCATCCGGTACACTTTGATACCCATTGTATCAGCTGCCATTGGATGCTCTCCGACTGCACGAAGACGAAGACCAAACGGCATTTTAAATAAAACAAACCAAGCAACAACCGCAAAAGCTAAGGCGAGTATGGACGTATAATAAACATCTTTAAAGAAAATATCACCAATGATCGGAATGTCACTTAAAAGGGGGATATCTCCTTTATAGAAAGGCTCTGTAATTTTATCAGTTTGTGCTTTTCCATAAATCAGTTTGACGACAAACAATGTAGCGCCAAGTGCCAGCATGTTAATCGCCACACCACTGACCGTTTGATCAGCTCGGAAGGTAATGGTCGCCACTGCATGAATCAGTGAGAACAAACCGCCAACAGCCATTCCGACGAGAAGCCCAAGCCACGGGGTCAAGGCTCCAAACGTATCAGCAAAAAATAAGTTAAAAATAATGCTTGAAAATGCTCCGACGACCATCAACCCTTCAAGACCGATATTGACGACACCTGATCTTTCTGAAAAGACGCCTCCAAGAGCGGTTAAAATAAGTGGTGCAGCATAAACAAGTGTAGCTGGGACGATGATTTCAAGTATTTGCAGAAATCCCACTTATTTCCCCCCCTTTTTCTTCATTTGTTGAATCACAAGACGGATAATATAGCTTGAGGCGACGAAAAGAATGATGATCGCAATGACAATATCAACAACCTCAGTCGGTACGCCTGATTCAAGCGGCATATTTAATGCACCGACCTTCAATCCACCAAGCAATAATGCAGCAAGGACAACACCAACAGCCGTATTTCCACCTAATAAAGCGACGGCAATTCCATCAAAACCTACGCCTGTAAACGAGCCTTTAATAGAAGCATATTCAAATGTACCAAGACCTTCCATAGCGCCTGCAAGACCTGCAAAAGCACCTGAAATGAGCATCGCATAAATGATATTGCGGCGAACGTTCATACCAGCATAATGTGATGCCTGCTGGTTCATACCAACTGCTCGTAATTCAAACCCTTTAGACGTTTTTTGAATAATGATCCACATTACGACCGCAGCAATAATGGCAACAAAAATACCGTTATGCATTCGGGAAAAATCAGTGATCTGCTCAAAAAATCCAGAGCGGAGCGACGCAGTGGCATCGATTTTATCTGTTTTATCTTTATTATCTGTTAAGACATTTGAGATTAAATAGTTTGTGACATGAAGGGCGATGTAGTTCATCATGATAGTAACGATGACCTCATGCACATAAAAACGAGCTTTTAAAAATCCAGGAATAAAGCCCCATAAAGCACCTGCAGCAGCTGCGGTGATGAGTGCAAGCGGCAGATGAATATACATAGGTGCATGGACAGTTGTTCCAATCCATACAGCGGCTACCCAGCCAACAAGCATTTGACCTTCTACACCGATATTAAACAGGCCTGTCCGAAATGCAAAGGCAACAGCAAGCCCTGATAAAATATAAGGTGTTACTTGTCTGATGGTTTCTCCCATATAATAGGTTTCACCGAAAACGCCATTCCAAAGGGCGCTATAGCCTTCGATGACACTATAACCGCTTGCCATCATAATAATGGCCCCAACCAAAAGACCAAGTACAATGGCTATAAGCGGAATCAGCAGATTTGTTAAGCGATTAGACATTTGCTTCTTTCCCCACTTCCTGTTGCGTACTTCCAGCCATTAATAGACCAAGCTCTTGCTCTGTTGTTTCTTTTGGATCAACAATGGCGACAATGCTGCCTTCGAAAATAACAGCGATCTTATCACTGACATTGATAATTTCATCAAGCTCAAAGGAGATGAGCAAAACGGCTTTGCCTGTGTCTCTTTGCTCGATTAGACGTTTATGAACAAATTCAATCGCACCAACATCAAGTCCACGTGTCGGCTGAGCGGCAATTAATAAATCAGGATTGCGGTCAACTTCACGGCCGATAATGGCTTTTTGCTGGTTACCGCCTGACAGAGCGCGCGCTTCTGTATATTCACTCGGTGTTCTGACGTCATATTCCGCAATGATTCGTTTTGCTTTTTGATAAATATTTTTCATATTCAATAATCCGAATTTTGAATAAGGACGCTGATAATACGTTTGTAAGGAAATGTTTTCTCCAATTGAAAAATCGAGTACAAGTCCATGTTTATGACGATCCTGAGGAATATGTCCAATCCCGGATTCGGTCACTTTACGAGGCGGGAGATTTTGAATGGCTTTCCCGTTTAGCATGATCGTGCCAGATTCTGATTTCTTTAGACCGGTAATGGCTTCAATTAATTCAGACTGGCCATTGCCATCTACCCCAGCAATTCCGACAATTTCGCCAGCCTTCACTGAGAGGTTCAACTGTTTGACCGCTTCAATTCCTCTGGCGTCTTTTACTGTGAGGTCTTGAATTTGAAGAACCTCCTCAGCAGGAGAAGCCGCTTTTTTATCTGTTTTAAATGACACTTCACGGCCAACCATGAGGCTTGCCAGTTCGTCTTTATTTGTACTTGCCACATCAAGTGTACGAATGCCTTGGCCTTTTCGGATAATGGTCACGCGATGACAGGCATCCATAATTTCTTTCAGCTTATGGGTGATTAAAATAATGGATTTGCCTTCATTGATTAAGTTTTTCATAATTTGTATGAGTTCTTTGATTTCTTGAGGTGTTAAAACGGCCGTTGGTTCGTCGAAGATCAAAATGTCAGCGCCGCGGTAAAGTGTTTTTAAAATTTCTGCACGCTGCTGCATGCCGACAGAGATGTCAGATACTTTTGCGGCAGGATCTATTTTCAAACCATAGCGGTCAGAAAGCTCTTGTACTTGCTGTATGGCTTGTTCTTTGTCAATCTTTCCAAACTTCTTTGGCTCTTTACCTAAAATGATGTTTTCAGCGACAGTGAAGGTATCGACAAGCATAAAGTGCTGATGCACCATTCCGATGCCTAAATCACTAGCATCATTTGGACTAGAGATGGTCACAGGTTTTCCGTGTACCTTGATTTCACCTTTTTCAGGCTGGTACAGTCCGAAAAGCACGTTCATGAGCGTTGATTTTCCAGCGCCGTTTTCACCAAGCAGCGCATGAATTTCGCCCTTTTTTAGCTGCAGCGTAATGTTGTCGTTTGCTACAATGCCAGGGAATTCTTTGCGTATATTCAACATTTCAATGACATAATCCACAGGTTTAACCGCTCCTTTTTTAGGGTGCTGATGAAGATAAAAACTAGCAAAAGAAAAGCTGCAAAACGAGGCTGCAGCTTTTCTTTTACCACCTTTTACGAATAAAGAGGAGGTAAAGGAGAGGCAAGGGGATAAGGCGCGCTTATCCCGCTGCTCAAATTAAGCTTTAAAATCTTTTAGTTCATCACGTGTTGCAGGGATTTTCACTTCACCCTTGATAATTTTTTGTTTCCATTCTTCAACTTTCTTTAATACATCTTTATCAAGGTTTTCCTTAGATGGAGAGATGTCAAGAGCGCCTTCTTTCAGACCGTATGTGATCACTTCACCGCCAGGGAACTTACCTTCTTTTGCTTTCGTTGTTAAGTCTTGTACCGCTGTGTCTACTTTCTTAACCATAGAAGTAAGGGTGACACTTTGTTTTGTTCCAGGTACTTTTCCTTCGTCATACTGGTCTTTATCTACACCGATAACCCAAACTTTACGGTTAGGATCTGCTTTTTTCAGGTTTTTCGCTTCTGTGAAGACACCAGTTCCAGTGCCGCCAGCAGCATGATAGATGATGTCGACGCCAGATTTGTACATGCTTTCAGCTGTTGCTTTCCCGATGTCAGCCTTATCGAATGCACCGGCATATTTCACTTCAACTTTTGCTTTCGGATTAGCTGCTTCAACACCTGCGCGGAAGCCAACTTCGAATTTTCTGACTAATTCAGAATCAACGCCGCCTACGAATCCAATTTTGTTTGATTTTGTAGAAAGAGCAGCCGCAACACCCACAAGGAATGATCCTTCGTTTTCGTTAAATACAATGCTGGCTACGTTGTCTTTTTTCACGACTGCATCAACGATCGCAAAGTGGTTTTTCTTACGTTGATCCGCAATTTCAGAAATAGCATCTTCCATTAAGAAACCAATTCCGTAAATCAAGTCGAATTTCTCACGAGCAAGTGTGTTTAAGTTTGTTGTATAGTCAGCATCTGATTTAGATTGTAAGTAATCAAAGCCGTTTTTACCTTTTTTTAGATTGTTGTCTTTCCCAAATGCTTGTAAACCTTCCCAAGCTGATTGGTTAAACGATTTGTCATCGACACCACCGACATCAGTTACCATTGCAACAGTGAATTGATCTTTATCTTTTTTGCTTTCACCGCTGTTTGAGCCAGAGTTGCCGCATGCTCCAAGGATGGTTCCTGCTGCTACGACTAAGGACAATGCTAGTCCAATTTTGCGCTTCTTCAAAACATAACCCCCTATAAAATTTAAAAGTTTCAGAAAAGTCTCGCGAAAAAAGACCGAACTATCACTTCTCACCCTTCTGAAGAGGGTATTTTATCCTGCTTTCTCATGAAACTTATGGAGGGCAGGAGAGAAGATGTAAGACATCAGACTTATATCTCGTTGAACTAATCAATCATAATTTATCATTTCCGATCGAATAAATAAATAGAAATTTGTTTTATTTTTAAAAAAATGTTAAATGGGTTTATTTGATGTCTTTTTATCTGCTGAAATATGATATAATGCCGCTTTTGTGATGTGCTCCGCTACAGCAGAACTACTGATATCAAGGGGTTTGTTACATCGTATGCCATAAAAAAACATCTGGCCTTTGTGAAAGGTCAGATGTAGTATTTTAAAGATATTGCTGAATCAAATTCATATTGCTCGTGTTCAGTTTATATTGGAAAACAGGACGTCCAATTGTCCCATATGCCATTTCAACATCCACCACTTCGATATCCTCAAGGAACTTCAAGTATTTTCTAATGGAGACTTGAGAGATTTCTGTATGATTGGCTAGGTCTTCAGTTGTGAAAGCCTGATGGCCAAATGATTGAATGCTTGTCCAGATGAGTTTAAGTGTGCTTTTGGTCAGTCCTTTTGGCAAGAGGACTTTTTCCGCCTCTGCTTTTTTATGAAAAAGCTTCGCATCTAAATCATTTTGCGAAATGCTGTTCATGGATTGATACAGGGCGTGTTTCCGTTTGTACTCTGCCAGTGCTGATTGGAATCGTTCGAACTCAAAAGGCTTAATTAAATAATCAACTGCTCCGTTTCGCATCGTTTGCTGTACAACATCGACTTCATTTGCAGCCGAAATGACAATGACATCAACGGCATGATTTTGCTGGCGAATTTCTGTTAGTAATGCCAGTCCATTTTGACCAGGCATATAAATATCGAGCAGGACGAGGTGTATGACTTCTGTTTTTAACACTTCAAGTGCCTGCTGAAAGGAGGTGGCAATCCCCTTTAACTCAAAGCCGTCGATTTGGGTCAGGTAGCGTTTGTTCAGCTCCCCAACCATTGGATCATCTTCTACTATTAACACATTAATCATGTGAATCCTCCTTTTGTTTATATGGAATGCGGAGACTAAAGGTCGTTCCTTCTCCTTTTTCACTCGTGACAATCATATGTCCGTTCAATTTCTTGATGCTTTGGTCAACGAAGTAGAGTCCGAACCCTCGGTCTTCTCCTTTAGTTGAAAAGCCTTGATCAAACATGATGTCTTGTTCTTCTTTCGTGAGACCAACACCTGTGTCCGTGATTTCAATGTGAAGCTGCTCATGGACGTATCTGAAGGAGATCGAGATGTTTTTCGTGTCAGTATGTGAAACAGCATCGAGTGCGTTATTTAACAAGTTGCCAATCACGGTAATGAGATCATGCGTCACTGCCGGGTCCTCCGTATTTGGCACTTGTGTGCTGCAAATAACCTCCAAGGCAGCGCCTTGTTCCCTGATATAGCTTTGTTTTCCTAGTAAAAATCCTGCTAAAACAGAGTTTTTCACATGGTTGATGATTTCATTTGTTTCCGTTTGCTGATAGATCGCAATATCTTTGATATAGGTGCCAAGGTCATCGTAGTTTTTGAGCTGAACCAACCCTAAAATGACATGCAGCTTGTTCATAAATTCATGTGACTGGGCACGGAGCGCATTCGCATACATTTTGACCCCGCTAAGCTGCTCAGCCAGATGTTTCACTTCTGTTTTGTCACGGAAGGTGGCGATGGCTCCGACAATTTCACCTTTTACCGTAATTGGCACTTCATTAAAGACGAGCTCCAGTCCATTCATTCTCACGTCACGATCAAGCAGCGGCTTGCGTGTTTCAATGACCTGTTTTAAGCCGCTTGAAGGGAGGAGAGTTTGAACATCTTGTTCTCTAGGATCAACCATAATGCCCATATTATGAAAGAGCCGTTTTGCCTCTGCATTGGCCAGTTTGATTTTACCGTGCTGATCGACGGCAAGAATCCCTTCTTTTGTTGATTCTAGCATGGCACTTCGTTCTTTTAACAATGTAGCGATCTCATCCGGCTCAAGTCCAAACATAATCTTCTTCACTTTTCTTGCCACAATGAGTGCTCCAATGATGCCAGATAGAAGGCTGAGTGATGTGACGAAGTAGAGTGGAAGTAAGCTTTGATGAATAATCAAGTCAATTTCCTTTAACGTAATCCCGACGGCCACAGCCCCAAGCTGCTTTCCATTTTGATCATAAACAGGAACAAAAGCACGCATGGATCTGCCGAGTGTTCCAGAAGCCGTACTAATATGTTCTTTTCCCTGTAATGCTGCTTTTTCATCACCGCCGGCAAACCGCTTTCCAATCTTCTGCGGATTCGGGTGTGTTTTGCGGATACCGTTCATATCCATGACGACAACGAATTCGGTTTTGGTGATTTGCTGAACACTTGTTGTATATTTTCGTAATGCGGAATATGAATGATTTTCTAATGATTGTGCGGTGATCGGTGCCTCTGCGACCATTTTGGCAGTAGAGAGAGCAATGTCACGTTCCTGCTGATGGATGTTCTTGGCTGTTTCCGACCATATCGTAAAGAATGTGATACAAAGGGAGATCAGGACAACGATGCACACAAAGATCGTCAGCCGTGTTTGCAGTCTTAAAGTTTTTTTCACGAGTATACCCCTAACGCACGATTTTTTTCGTAACAGTAATACTTTAACGGGAAAATGTAAGTTTGTGAAGGAATGTACGTGCAAAATCATAAATTTGAATTTGCTGTCAGTTTACTTTGAAAGCATCTTGTCAATCCGTTTTAAGTGAGCCATAATAAATGTGAGCTTATGAGAAAGGATCTATTTATGAAAAATACATATTTGACTGGATATTTTCCGCTGATTTCAATTTTACTATTCAGCTCTGCTTTTTCGATTTTCACAGTAGGTATCACAACTGATTTCTTGACTCAAGCAGGTATTTTAAAAGGAATGCTGGAATTTTTCTCAGAACAGGGCATCCGTCTTGCTCTCTTTGCTGCTTTTGCACTTGTTTATTTTATGATCTTATCTGCCTTAAAACTGATTGCAGATACGGTATTAGAGCTGGCGCTGCTCTTTTTCGCTAAGGACCCTGAAGGGGAGAACTTAAAGAAAATTCGGATTGCATCCGTTGTTTATTTATTTGCCAGCTTGCTAGCATTTCTGTTGACGCAGCAGCTCATTCTGCTTGTTGGACTTTTTGCATTAGCAAGTCTTGTCTATTTTATCTGGGTTGTGGTTCGCATTTATCAATCGCTTTCTATGCTGAATTTGATTGGGTTTATGATGTTTATTCTGCTGTTTTGGGCGACGTTTTTGATCGGTATTTTGTACTTATTTATTAAGCTTTATAACAGTGTGATGGCAAGTCTGCCTTCATAAGCAGACAAAGAAAGCATCCTCCAATGATGAGGATGCTTTTTTTATGAAAGAAACCGCTTTTGAATATCGGGTGTAGGCATCATACAAGATGTTTTTTGACCAAACCATTTATAGCGATTTTTTGCCATCAGCTGATAAAACCAATCACGGATTGGGCGAGGTATGGCAAGGAGTAAAAAGCTCCATCTGTAGATTCCTTTTAAATGCCGCGCGGCTTTTAAGATGCCTGTCGATTTCGTATACAGGGTCCCTTTTTCGATATAAATGAATGAATTGAACTCATCTAAAGGCAAACCGTTTTCCTTTAAAATACGCTGCCCTGTATCTGATTGTAATGAAGCGAACATCATCCGTTCATTCGGATCGCGCTTAATCACAAACTGAACAGCGCCGCTGCACACGTTGCAGACACCGTCAAATAAAATTAAATGGGGTGGATGTGTTGAATGCATCGCAATCAAACCTCCTGTTTATCTGGCGTATTGCATCGTATTTTTCCAAATACGTAAGTGCGGGCTTGAATTGTAAATCGATTCGACCGTTCCTCTATCTCTTCCGACCCAGACACCCATTGTGTACTGATCTGTCAGTCCCACAAACCAAATATCTTTGTAGTCATTGGATGTCCCTGTTTTACCACCGATGTAAGGGGAATTGAAATTCGCTTTTTTCCCTGTCCCACTTTTCACAACGGAGGTAAGCAGCTTACGCATCGTTTCATTTGTACGCTGAGAATATACTTGCTTTGGCGACTCTTTCCACTTGTAAAGGGTCTTACCGTTTAAGTCTGTCACTTTTGTGATCGAATGACTTTGTGTGTAGGCTCCTTGGTTGCCAAAGACGGTATATGCATCTGTTATTTCTAGCGGTGAGAAGCCTTTCGTAAATCCGCCAAGTGCAGAAGGAAGGCGGTAATCATCCGCTACAATATGCTCAAATGAG
This sequence comes from Bacillus sp. FSL K6-1006, assembly GCF_038593175.1. Lineage (NCBI taxonomy): Bacteria > Bacillati > Bacillota > Bacilli > Caryophanales > Bacillaceae > Bacillus > Bacillus sp. FSL K6-1006. The sequence continues at coordinate 2,892,924 of NZ_CP151970.1, read as the reverse complement.
AACTTCTCTAAATAGCTGAAGCCTTTTTTGACACCTACTGTATCCAGCATTCGGATCGCAGGGGTATTGTAAGAATGTTTAAAGGCTGTTTCAAGTGTAACTGTTCCATACGTTTTATGATTATAGTTCTGCGGACAGTATCCGCTGCTGCAAAACTTGCCGGCACTGATGGTGCTTGAAGCCGTTGCGCCGGTTTGATCAATATAAGGTGCATAGTCTAAAAGCGGTTTAATTGCAGAACCAGGCTGTCTTTGCGCTTGATAAGCGTAGTTAAAATCAAATTTCTTATAGTTTTTCCCGCCAGCAAGTGCAACAATTTGATGCGTTTCATGATTAATGACGGCTGATCCGCCTTCCACACCTTGGTAAGGCAATTGAGCATTGAGCTGATAGACGGCTCTTTGCTGTAAGGAAGGATCAAGCGCCGTATAAATTTTCACACCATCCTGGAGCAGGGCACTGACCTTTTCAGATAATTCTTTTTGAATCGCCTTTTTCGCTTCAGTTGTTTTGGCTTTCTTCAATCGTTTTGTAAAGCCCTCCTGATCAGACACAAGATCGGTAAACTCTTCATTGGCATATGTCACATAGTCAGGGTATAGGTTTTTCTTTTCACTTAAAGAAAGGCTGATTTTTTCTTTGACGGCTTTTTTGTATTGCTTTTTGGTGATGACGCCATCTTTCTTCAAAATACCAAGCAGTCGTTCTTGGCGTTTCTTTGTGTGCTTGAACTGCTTTAATGGGTCATACAGTGTTGGGTTGTTTGGAATAGCAGAGATAAATGCCATTTGTGCAAGTGTTAAAGAACTAAGCGGCTTATCAAAATAGTAATTAGCCGCAGAACCGACACCGTAAACACCATTACTGAAATAAATCGTATTTAAATAGCTTTCGAGAATTTCATCCTTCGAGAATTTTCGCTCAAGTTCATAGGAATAGAGCAGCTCTGTAAACTTTCGGCTGAATGAACGTTCATGGCTTAAATATAAGTTGCGGGACAGCTGCTGTGTGATCGTACTCGCTCCTTGGCTGATGCCATGGTTTTTGACATTTGCAGCAAGGGCACGAACAACCCCCATAAAGTCAATTCCCTTATGGTCATAAAAGTTGCGGTCCTCTGAACGAAGGAACAGCTCCTTCACAGGTTCAGGGATTTTATCGTATTTCACGAACACCCGGTTCTCATCATTTGAGACGATCTCGGAGATAAGAGAACCATCCCGGTCATACATATAACTGTTTTGGGAAAAATCTATCTTTTCCAGCTTGATTTTTTGATCAAGCACTTCGTTAACAGGCTTTACACTTGCAGCTTCTTCCTTTGATAGATAAAAAGTCAGAACAAATAGTGGGATGAGGGCAGCAAGTAATAACCAACCAATGATTGCACGAAACATGAGGTCACTCACTTTCTTCAATTTTCTAGCCATATCGTACCATTCTTTTGCGAATACGAGAAGGTTATTTTTAGAAAAGAATGGGCGTGAAGTCTAGTGAATAAGGCTTTTACGCAAGAAAAAAGAGTATCTGAAGATGATCAGACACTCCTTTCATTCGTCTTCGCATGCGAGCGGACCGCCCATAAAAATAACGCACCAAACAGAAAAATGCCGGCAGTGACATAAAAGACAGCTGGAATCCCGTAATGACTCGCCACAATGCCGCCGATCACCGGACCGACGACATTCCCAAGAAAACGGAAGCTGACATTGTATCCGAGCACTTCCCCTTGCATAGAAGCAGGTGCTTTGATCCGGATATACGCCGTCGTACACGGAATAATTCCGCCAAGTGCCATCCCGTATAGGAAACGGAAAATGACTAACATGACGTATGAATCCGCCATCGCTTGCGGGATGAATAAAATAGAGGAGAGGATGAGAAGGGCAAGCAGCACCTTGTCGTGACCAATTCGATCTCCGAGATCCCCCCATTTTCGCGTGAACAGCAAATTGCCAAGTCCAGTTGCAGAAAAAGCAAGCCCCGCATAAAAAGCGAGATTGACAGGACCATGTAAATCATGAATGTATAAAGCCAAAAGCGGCTGTATGCTAAAGTTCCCTACCTGCGTAATAAACGTTAAAAGCATCGTGACCACAAGCAAAGGCTGTTTGAAAATGTGAATGAGTACATCCTTCCGTGAGTAAGAAACTCGCTTTGCTTCTTTTGACCGGATCGGCTGTTCCTTTACTCCGAAGACAATCACAATAGCTGACACATAAATGACAGCCGCTGTGAGGAAAAACGTATAAATAAATCCGACGCTGTCTGCCATGAATCCGCCCATTAACGGACCAAACAATCCTCCGGCGACATTACTCATCTGCATCGTTCCAAGTGTTTTACCAGCAGTTGCCTTTTCAGTCTGTGCAGAAATCAGTGCCATTGAAGTCGAGATAAAGCCTGTGACAAGCCCCATGAAGAGCCTTAGTGCAAATAGCTGATACACGGTGTGCACAAGCCCCATTAATAGAATACTTGTGGCGATGCCAATACCGTTAATTAATAATATCTTTTTATAGCCATGCCGGTCGCCAATCCGCCCCCAAATCGGAGAAATCAGGAAGGCCGTTAAAAACGTGACCCCAAAGACATAGCCGCTCCATCTTTGAACAAATTCATTTGAATAGCTGCTATCAAGAGATTCTATGTAAAGTGATAAAAAAGGGACGATCATTGTAATACTCGCAGATACAAAAAAGTTCACAAACCACATGATGTACAAGTTTTTCTTCCTGTTTGTGATAGAGACCACCTTCTTTATTTATTTCGTGTTCCTTAATAATTATAAAGGAAAATAAACGATCTTTCATCAGATGAATAGGTTGGGCATAGTGAATCTGCATTATTTTCACGAAAATGAAGTGATTTCAAGGTCCGTCTTAATATAATGGTATGAGAATGAAAAGCTGACGAAAAAGTGAGGTGAAACTGGTGGAACAGAAGACGGTGCTTGTGGTCGATTTTGAATTTACGATGCCTGATGGAAAATATCATCCACAAAACTTTTTTCCTGAAATTATTGAAGCTGGGGCAGTGAAAGCAGCAGATGAAACGATCATAGACACATTCTCTAGCTACGTCAAACCGAAAAAGTTCCCGAAGCTGACGAAGCGCTGTAAATCTTTCCTCGGAATTACGCAGGAGGATGTAGAGAGCGGGATTTCATTTGAGGCGTTTATCGAGAAGCTCGTGTCACTTGATGGGGGAGAGAATTGTGAGATTATTACGTGGGGCAACATGGACATGAAGGTACTGAAGCAAAATTGTATGCTCAATCATATTACCTTTCCTTTTAAGGGGAAGCTGAGGGATCTGGCTTTTGAATATAAAACCTTTTTTGGTGACCGCACACTGACAGGGCTTCGAAAAGCGGCAAAGGAATACGGCAGTGAAGGAGCTGGTAAGCATCATAAAGCACTCGATGATGCCATGACGACTTATCAGCTGTTCACCCTTTTTGAAAAAGACAGAGCCTATGTGGAAAATCCGCAAACAACCAAAATTGGTGAGCTGATCGATTTCTCACATTTTTTTGATTCGGCTGATTAGCGGACGTCTTCTGGAAAATAATCTTTTTCAAGAGAAGATAGGCACGCTCTTGATTTTTCAGCCCATTTAGAATCATCCGCACGGAGTGCTTGTTTCAATTTATCTACAGCTTCTTTCAGTGACTCTTCATAATCAGGTATATCGCCATCATAAGGCTTCACCATATGATGAGGGATATTTGTCTGTTCTCTATAGGCCAAAGCCCGCCTCTCTTGGAAAAAAGGCACGTCTGCTTCTTTCGGATGATGCAGGTCGCCTTGAGTGGGATGTGTCAGAACGGCTTTTACTTGAACGAGATAGGTCGATGGTTTCACTGCTGTCACTTCCCCAACGTATACACCTGTTTTATAAAAACCTTTCACAACTTGTCCAATTTGAATGTCTGTCATGTGAAATTCCTCCAATTCCTTCTCATCGGAAGGTATTTCATTTCTTTTAGCCAATATAGTGAAGTAAACGAGCAAAAGGGGGGAATGACGAATGATGTCGTTCATCGTACTTTTTCTACTATATTTTCCTGAAGATAAAAGGGAGTACATCCCAGCGGCTATCACCACGGTGATTTTCTTTATTGCTGCGTTTATTTGTTTTCGGCTCATCGTTCGTGCATCTAAGAAGCAGGAGCGCATAGATGAAAAAAGAACAAAAAAAATGGATTAATCATTTTCTTCTTGTATCTTCAGGAAATTTCACGGTGACGGTTGTTCCAGATTGCAGCGAGCTTTTGAAACGAATGGTTCCATGGTGATTTTCAATAATAGAAAAAGTCACTGTCAGCCCAAGCCCAGTCCCTTTATTTTTCAAGGTGTAATAGGGTTCGCCAAGCTTTTTCATTTGGCTTTCTGTCATACCTACACCGTTATCAACGAAATAAAGGCAGATCTTATGATTTTCTTTTGAAGCAAAAAGTTCTATTTTCCCTTCATGTTCAGGAGCCGCTTCTATCGCATTTTTGATTAAATTAATCATGACTTGCTTGATCTTCGTTACATCCCCTTGAATGTATAAGTCAGGTTCAATGGATTGATGAATTGTGACCGATTTAAAATTCGCATAGGATGTCATCAGTGATGCACATTCCTCAAGTAATTTAGAGAGATTAAGAGATTCAATTTGATAATAGTTTTGTTTTGCAATGTCAAGATAGCTCGTGATAATGTCCTGCGCACGGTCTAACTCGGACAGAACGAGATTCTTATAATCTTTATTGGCAGGTGGTTCTTTTGTATTATCACTCGAAAAGAGCAATTGAATAAAGCCTCTCACAACTGTCAGCGGATTGCGTACTTCATGGGCAACGCTTGCAGCAAGTTCACTTACAATGGTCAGTTTTTCTGACTGGACAAGCTGTGATCTCATTTCCGCATTTTCTTTCACGAATTCAATGGAATAGATACTGAGCACAAGAAAGAATATGTAGTAAAGAGTTGAGAAAAATAACTCAAGGAGCTTTTGCTGCATAATAAAAGCTGGGCTGTATGCCATTAAGCTGACCGCAAGCAGGCCAATGTAAATAAAGAATCCTTTGGATAAACCGATAAGCACTCCGTAAAACAGCTTATTTGGCTTCGAATATTGATGCCATTTTCGGTAGAACAGGAATGGGATGAAAAAGTAAATTGGGACAACGATGAGCCCAATCCATAAGAAAGAGCCGTACATCACGAATTTGACTATGATGCTTATCAAGATGGCAACGATCCCCGCCATGTATCCTCCGTATAAAATAGCAAGCACAAGGGGAATGGATTGAAGCCCAGTCTGCAAATCTAAAATCGAACCAACTGGATACATAATACATAGTGCTGAAGAGATGGATGCGAATACTGTGATGAGCAGTTTATTCGTTTTTGGGAAATGAGCAGGGGTCCGGCTTAGCCATAGCGCATGATATAAAAAGATTGGAAATAGAATAAAAGATACATGGAGCAGAAAATCCTTGAACATTTCCATTTAAATGCTCTCCTCGTAAATAATTGTAATTCCTCTCATTATATCATTTCATTTACAAAGTAGATATGATAAAAGGAGGGTTTTTTTCTTTAAAAAGAACACCCGTTAGGATGTTCTCAGATTGTTGACAAAGGGCTAAAATGATCTTGATTTTAGCCCTTTGTCTTCTTTTCAGCGTGATAGAAAACCTTTGAAGTCTAGGAAGGACGAGTACTGGCGCGGAGCGAATTTGACATTCGTGAGCACCAGCACGCAGGACTGACAAAGAATGCGAGGGTTTGTCTACACGCTGAGAACACCCGTTAGGATGTTCTTTCTATCGTATAGGTCTTATTCAGCTGATAGCGTGAACGCTTGGTGGAGACGTTTCAGTCCTTCTCTGACTGTTTCAGCAGGACAGCCGAGATTCATCCGAATAAAGCCGTCTCCTTCGTGTCCGTACACGTGGCCAAGCTCTAGGATCACTTTCCCTTTTTTCAGCAGATTCCGTTTCAATTCCGCTTGACTGAATTGATAATCCCGAATGTCCAGCCACAATAAATAAGAAGCATCTGGTTTCATATAACGCATATTTGGAAGATTTTCGTCGATATAGTCCATCGCCGTTTTCATATTGCCTTCGAGATAAAGAACAAGGGCATCAAGCCACTCATCCCCGTGGCGGTATGCTGCTTCCATCGCTGGAATCGCAAAGGCATTCAGTTTGGACAGTCCGTTTCTTTGCACTTCATTCGTGAAAAGGGTTCTTTTTTCTTCATCTGAAATGATAATAGCAGATGCCTGGAGCCCTGCTAGATTAAAGGTTTTACTCGGCGCAATACACGTTACCGTGATATGTGCAATGTCGTCAGAAAGGCTGGCGAAGGGCACATGCTGCTTCCCGTAAAGCATCAAATCCGAGTGAATCTCATCTGAAACGACTGTGACTCCATGCTTCACACATAGGTCTCCGACTCGCTTTAATTCCTCTTTTGACCATGCTCTTCCGGACGGATTATGCGGATGGCAAAGGAACATGAGCTTTGCTTGTGGTCTGCTCAGTTTTTTCTCTAAATCATCAAAATCCATCATATAGCGGTTGTTTTCTATTTTTAAAGGATTGGTTGAGACTGTACGTCCATTTCGTTCAATCATTTGATAAAAAGGTGTATACACTGGTGACTGTATAACTACTTCGTCGTGCGGTGCTGTAAAGGCTTGAACAGCAAAACTAAGTGCCGTTACGATTCCTGGTGTGAAGGTGACGGCATCTGTCTGAATTGTCCATCCATGTCTTCTTTTGAGCCAGCCAGCGACTGCCTGCTGCGTATCCTGATCTTGAAATGCATAGCCAAATACACCGTGGTCTAATCGCCCTTTCAATGCATCAAGGACGACCTGCGGCGCTTTAAAATCCATATCAGCCACCCACATCGGGAGGGCATCTGTTGTCAGGAACAAAGACTCTGCTTGATCCCATTTCACTGATTTTGAACCTTTACGTATGATCTGTTCGTCGAAATTCATGAAACCCACCTCTAGCTGTTTTTCAACCATTCTTGGTTGTGCTAAAATAAACATCACAAAATTTATTATAAGCGGTGATACCGATGAAAGATAGTCAAGCTGTAGAAGAGATGATTCAATTCATTAAGGCATGGGACCCTTTTCATTATGGAGAGGATTTTTATGAAACGGAGCCTGCTGACGTCATCAGTGCATTATACGACGCAGAAGACCCGTTATCTTTAGCAAAAGAGATTCAAGCCATCTACCATCACTCATTTGAACAGCTTCTTCCGCTAGAGAGCTGTCAGCATACAGCGAATCAGCTTTTTGCCATAAGAGACAGCAGCTCCTGTTCACGCTAAGACAGGCTGAAATGTCCGATTTGATCAGACACAAAGACCGGATTTTCCTCAGGAATGAGGTGCCCGGTTTTTTTTAATGCATGCAAGGTTGAATTTGGCAGATCTTTGTGCAGTCTTTCGCCTATTTGGATGGGAACGATTCGATCTTCCTCGCCCCAAATGAGCAGCACGGGTGTTTCCATTTTCTTTAAAACGTCCGAGGTCAAATCTCCTTCCCGGTGCCGAATCAAACGAAATATCCCCCGAAAGATTTGATCATCTGAAAACGGCTTTAAATAGCCGTCGACCATCTCTTGATCAATGATGGAATGATCATGCACAACAGCCGTTAAATTTTTCATAATGCCCTGTTTTAAAAGCTTTCTTTTTAGATACAGATAAAAATAAGGAATATATGTGCTGTAAACAAGTGATCTTTTTGACTTATTCAAATAGCCAGAGCTGCACAATAGAACCGCCTTTTCAAATAGGTCCGGCCGTTCAGATGCAGCGTATAAGGCGATTTGTCCACCCATTGAATGACCCACTAGAATCGCATGCCGAATCTGTAAATAACCAGCTAGCTCTATAATAATTTTTCCCATGTTGCGATAGCTGTAAATAAACGTATTCGACTTCTCGGACTGTCCAAATGGCGGCAGATCAATTGCAATTAAATTGAAGTCCTGTTTCAGAAGCGGGATGAGCTTTCGATAGCTGAAGGTAGAAGAGAAGAGACCGTGAATTAAGATCAACGTCTTTTTGCCTTCATTTGGATAGTGCTCGTAATAGATATCTAAACCGAATGTACTTTTCATATAAGCTGGCTGAACAATGTCCACATTCTTCACTCCGATACTTGATACTCTCTCTGTTAGGTGACTGTATTGTACCCTAAAAAGTGGATTTTAAGCTATTATTAGAATCTTTTCCCTGCTTAGCATAATGGGAAAAACGTGCTATAATGTTCAGAAGATTTTTTAAAACTAGCTTTTATAATCTGAGGTGTGAAATCAAATGAAACTAACAGAAAAAGAAACTGAAATATTAGAGATTTTAGATGAAAACAGCCGCGCCGATTTAAATACAATTGCAAAAATGGCAGGCGTGACAACAGAAGAAGCCGAAGCCATCATTCAAAAACTTGAAGATCAAAAAGTCATTATTGATTATTCAACCATGATTGACTGGCGAAAAGTGGATGGTCATGAAGGCGTTACAGCAATGATTGATGTAAAAGTGACACCAAAAAGAGGCGTCGGATTTGATGAAATTGCTGAACGGATTTATCGGTTTCAGGAAGTGGAGTCTGTCTATCTCATGTCAGGTGTTTATGATCTTTCCGTTGTGATCCGCGGAAGATCAATGTCTGATATTGCCCGCTTCGTATCTGAAAAATTATCGACACTTGATTCCGTTGTTTCAACAACTACCCACTTTATTTTGAAAAGATATAAACATGATGGGAAAGTGTTTGAAACAGGAGACGATGACAAAAGAATCGTGGTGTCTCCTTAAATGAAAAAGTCTTATTTATCTGAAACGGTACAAAGCATTCAGCCGTCAGGTATTCGGAAATTCTTTGATTTGGCTGCCACAATGGAGGGGGTTATCTCCCTTGGTGTCGGCGAGCCAGATTTCGTGACAGCTTGGAATGTCAGAGAGGCAAGTATTATGTCATTAGAACAAGGGCTGACCTCTTATACGGCGAATGCAGGTTTAATTTCTTTGCGAAAAGAACTGAGCCACTATTTATATAAGCGGTTTCACATTAACTACAGTCCAGAAGAAGAACTCATTATCACAGTTGGCGGAAGCCAGGCACTTGATTTGGCCTTTCGTGCGATTTTAAACAGCGGGGATGAAGTGATCATTCCAGAGCCTTGTTTCGTAGCATACGGGGCACTTACGACACTTGCAGGCGGCGTGCCTGTCTATTTAAGTACAACCGCTGAAAAAGATTTCAAAGCAGATTCTGCTGATCTTCGCACAAAGCTGACGCCGAAGACAAAAGCCATTTTGCTTTGCTCGCCATCAAATCCGACTGGGTCTGTTTATTCAAAGGAAGAGCTTGAAGATATTGCTCAATTTGCGAAAGAGCATGACCTGCTCATTATTACGGATGAGATTTATGCGGAGCTGACATACGATGAAGCTTTTACAAGCGTGGCGGCTATTCAAGATATGAAGGAAAGAACGATCTTGATTTCAGGCTTTTCTAAAGGGTTTGCCATGACGGGCTGGCGTTTAGGATATGTGGCAGCACCACCTGTACTGCGCGATGCCATGCTGAAAATACATCAATATTCTATGATGTGCGCGCCGGCGATGGCACAATATGCGGCAGAAGAAGCATTAAAAAATGGGCTTGAAGATGTAGAGAAAATGAAGAAAAGCTATAGAAGACGCCGTAATTTGTTTGTCGGCTCCCTTAATGAACTAGGACTTACATGCCATCAGCCAAATGGAGCGTTTTACGCGTTCCCATCGATTAAAAGCACAGGCATGACGTCAGAACAATTTGCTGAGGAGCTGCTCCTAAGCGAAAAAGTGGCCGTTGTTCCTGGGAATGTATTCGGACCGAGCGGTGAAGGTCATATACGCTGTTCATATGCTTCGTCACTTGATCATCTTCAGGAATCACTTTCAAGAATTCAGCGCTTTTTACAGGCTCGACAAGTAAAGGAAGAAGCATCAGCCATCTTAAAATAAAAAAAGGCATCAATCCAAATGGACTCATGCCTCACAAATTAGGGGGGAATACTAGAAAGCATTCTTGTTTTCAGGTATTCCCCCTTTTGATCTCATTTAAACCCATTTAAAAAATATTTTGCGTAACTGCCTGTTCTGTGATATAGTTTTTAATTGCGTATAAACGAATATTAAAACATTTATTTAGGAGTTGTTATCATGGCGACAAAGTTTGAAGTAGGCAGTGTTTACACTGGTAAAGTAACAGGATTACAAGCGTATGGTGCGTTTGTTGCATTAGATGAAGAAACTCAAGGACTTGTGCATATTTCTGAAGTAACACATGGCTTTGTAAAAGACATCAACGAGCACCTTTCAATTGGTGACGAAGTACAAGTAAAAGTTCTTTCTGTTGATGAAAATGCAGGTAAAATCAGCCTTTCTATCCGTGCGACACAAGATGCACCTGAAAGAAAAGAAAGCAAACCAAAGAAACAAAGACCACAGCAAGTGAAAGAAGAAGCTGCTGCACCACAAGGTTTCAATACGCTTAAAGATAAACTTGAAGAGTGGATTGAGCAATCAAACCGTAAAGACCTTATCAAGAAATAATAAAAAAGCACCGCTTCAAACGGTGCCTTAGATTGTTGACAAAGGGCTAAAATTTTAGCCCTTTGTCTTCTTTTTCAGCGTGATAGGAAACCTTTGAAGTCAAGGAAGAGCGGCTACTTTTGCGGACGAATTTAGAATTCGTGAGCACCAGCGCGCAGACCTGACAAAGAATGCGAGGGTTTGTCTACATGCTGAGGCTGCCTCATGTAGGCAGCCTTTTTTATGTCTTTTTATTTAACGAACTTCTGGGTTCGGCTCGTCACGGCGAACAGCTTCTTCGCTTGGTTTGAACAACAGACCAAGGTTGACAAGACCTGCAATTCCAACAAGACCATAAATAATACGTGATAATGCAGAACCTTGTCCGCCAAAGATCGCTGCTACTAAGTCAAATTGAAAAAAGCCGATTAGTCCCCAGTTAATAGCACCGATAATCGTGAGCACGAGGGCAATACGCTGAATAGCACTCATCGTGATTCCTCCTTTCGCTACAGCATCAATACATTTATATTTTGCAGATTTTTAGCCAAACTATGCGTAAGAAAATGGATGAAAGCAAATTACTTTACTTTTGGAATGAATGAGGCGCATAATGTAGCGCGAGGAGGAGATCACATGGATCGATTTACTTATTGGAACCCAACGAAATTAATTTTTGGAAAGGGAGAAGTATCAGCCCTTTCAGATGAACTCAAACACTACGGAAAAAACGTATTACTTGTATATGGTGGAGGCAGTATTAAACGAAACGGCCTTTATGACCAAGTTGTCAGCATCCTAAAAGAATCAGGAGCTGCAATCACTGAACTTGCTGGTGTGGAGCCTAACCCGCGCTTAACAACAGTAAGAAAAGGGGTCGAACTTTGCAAAGAGAACGACATTGATTTTATTTTGGCAGTTGGCGGCGGCAGTGTCATTGATGCGACGAAAGCAATCGCAGCTGGTGCGAAGTACGATGGAGATGCTTGGGATATCGTGACACGCAAGCACGTCCCAATGGAAGCTATTCCGTTCGGTACTGTGTTAACACTTGCCGCAACAGGCTCTGAAATGAACTCTGGATCAGTCATCACAAACTGGGAAACAAATGAGAAGTATGGCTGGGGAAGTCCAGCAGTTTTCCCGAAATTCTCTATTCTTGATCCAGTCAACACATTCACTGTGCCTAAAAACCATACGATTTATGGCATGGTTGACATGATGTCACATGTGTTCGAACAATATTTCCATCACACAGAAAATACACCTTACCAAGATCGTATGTGTGAAGGACTTCTTCGCACTGTCATTGAAACGGCACCGAAGTTGATCAACGATCTAGAGAACTATGAGCTCCGTGAAACGATTTTATTCACTGGCACAATTGCGCTTAATGGCATGCTTTCAATGGGGGCACGTGGTGACTGGGCTTCTCATAACATTGAGCATGCAGTATCAGCTGTTTATGATATCCCCCATGCAGGCGGTCTTGCAATCTTGTTCCCGAACTGGATGAAACATGTGATTCAAGAAAACCCAGGCCGTTTTAAACAATTAGCGGTCCGTGTATTCGATGTAGATCCTGCGGGCAAAACAGATGAAGAAGTCGGCTTAGAAGGAATTGACAAGCTGTCAGCTTTCTGGACAAGTCTTGGTGCACCAAGTCGTTTAGCGAATTATGACATCAACGATGAGAAAATTGATTTAATTGCAGACCGTGGAATGGCACGCGGTGAATTTGGTCAATTTAAAAAGCTGAACAAAGAAGATGTTTTAGCCATTTTGAACGCTTCTTTATAATTGAACAATAAAGGGATAGCTGCTCGCGGGCAGTTATCTTTTTTTGAGTTCGTCGTGTACATATGTTACAGTAGTCTTTCATGTTTTTGGATATATTCGTTGTAAGGAGATGTTTTAACAGATGGAGAATTTTATTTACTATAATCCAACAAAATTGATGTTTGGAAAAGGACAGCTAGAAGGACTCAAAAGCGAACTCGCTCGTTATGGAAAACGAGTGTTACTTGTATATGGCGGAGGCAGCATTAAGAAAAATGGTCTTTATGACAATGTCATCAGTGCGTTAAATGAAGCAGATGCAGAAGTGTTTGAGCTGTCTGGCGTTGAACCAAACCCGCGCCTCACAACAGTGAAAAAGGGAATCGATATCTGCCAAAAGGAGAACATTGATTTCTTATTAGCCGTTGGCGGCGGAAGTGTGATCGACTGTACAAAAGCAATTGCAGCCGGAGCAGAGTATGACGGTGATGTGTGGGATATTATTTCAAAAAAAACAACCGCTCAAAAAGCACTGCCGTTTGGCACAGTGCTGACACTTGCAGCAACTGGTTCGGAAATGAATCCAGACTCTGTCATCACAAACTGGGAAACGAATGAAAAATATGTGTGGGGCAGCTCTGTCACTCACCCTGCTTTTTCAATTCTAGACCCTGAGCATACGTATTCTGTGCCAGAAAACCAGACGGTGTATGGTATGGTCGATATGATGAGTCACGTTTTTGAGCAATACTTCCATAATGTGAAAAACACGCCTTTACAGGACCGGATGTGTTTTGCTGTTCTTCAAACAGTCATCGAGACAGCACCAAAACTGCTGGAAGACTTACAAAACTATGAGCATCGTGAAACGATTCTATATGCAGGAACGATTGCTTTAAATGGCACGCTGCAAATGGGTTACTTTGGCGACTGGGCGTCCCATACGATTGAGCATGCTGTATCGGCTGTCTATGACATTCCGCATGCAGGCGGGCTTGCTATCCTCTTCCCAAACTGGATGCGCCACACGCTCGATCATAATGTAGAACGTTTTAAAAACCTTATGCTGAACATGTTTGACATCGAAACAGAAGGAAAGTCAGATCGTGACATCGCATTAGAAGGGATCGACAAACTGTCAGCGTTCTGGACAAGTCTCGGTGCACCAAGCCGTTTAGCGGATTATGATATTGGTGAAGATCAGCTGGACAAAATTGCCGACATTGCAGCAAAAGAAATGGAATACGGTGGTTTTGGTAACTTTATGAAACTTAACCGTGATGATATTCTATCGATTTTGAAAGCTTCTTTATAATCCAGATTGCCGCTTCTCATCAAGAGAAGCGGCTTTTTGCCATGCCAGTGACGATCACTTGATTTCAAAAGCTAGTTCCGCTAAAGTGAAAGGGACAGAACTAACGTAATGGAGGGCTTACAAGCGATGACACATATTCAATTTGACTACTCGAAAGCGTTACCTTTCTTTCAAGAACATGAGCTTACATATTTAAAAGATTTTGTGAAGGTAGCCCATCATAATATTCATGAACAAACGGGTGCAGGCAGTGACTATTTAGGCTGGGTGGACTTGCCGAAGCAATATGACCGTGAAGAGTTTGCCCGCATTAAAAAAAGTGCAGACAAAATTAAGTCTGACTCTGACGTCCTGCTCGTTGTCGGAATCGGCGGGTCATATCTAGGGGCACGTGCGGCGATTGAATTTTTGAACCATTCTTTCTATAACACTTTGCCAAAAGGCAAGCGCAAGACACCGCAAATCATTTTTATTGGAAACAACATCAGTTCTTCTTATTTAACAGATGTAATGGATCTATTGGAAGATGCAGATTTCTCCATTAACGTGATTTCAAAATCTGGTACAACAACAGAGCCAGCCATTGCGTTCCGCATCTTTAAAAAGCTCCTCATTGAAAAATACGGTGCTGAAGAAGCGAAGAAACGTATTTATGCGACAACTGACAAGGCACGCGGTGCACTTAAAACATTAGCAACTGAAGAAGGCTACGAATCATTTATCATCCCGGATGATGTTGGGGGACGCTATTCAGTATTAACAGCAGTCGGTCTTTTGCCAATCGCTGTGAGCGGTGCAGACATTGATCAGATGATGGAAGGTGCAGCAAAAGCAAGCGAAGACTTCGCTTCATCGGAGCTTTCTGAAAATGCGGCTTACCAATATGCTGTCGTCCGCAATGTCCTTTACAATAAAGGCAGAACGATTGAAATGCTGATTAACTATGAGCCAGGTCTGCAATATTTCGCAGAATGGTGGAAGCAATTATTCGGTGAAAGTGAAGGGAAAGATGAAAAAGGAATCTATCCTTCATCTGCTAACTTCTCAACAGATCTCCATTCACTTGGTCAATATGTTCAAGAAGGAAGAAGAGACTTGTTTGAAACAATCGTGAGTGTAGACAAGCCTCGACATGAGCTTGTAATTGAAGCAGAAGAACAAGACCTTGATGGCTTGAACTATCTGTCAGGAAAAACGGTTGATTTCGTCAATAAAAAAGCATTTGAAGGAACGATGCTTGCCCATACAGATGGAAAAGTACCGAACCTTATCGTGACAATTCCTGAGATGGATGCTTATACATTCGGATACCTCGTGTACTTCTTTGAGAAAGCATGTGCGATGTCAGGATATTTACTAGGCGTCAATCCATTTGATCAGCCTGGAGTAGAAGCTTATAAAGTGAATATGTTTGCTTTACTAGGAAAACCAGGCTTTGAAGAGAAAAAAGCAGAGCTTGAAAGCCGTTTAAAACAATCATAAGAACAAAAAGCACACCTTTTCATAAAGGTGTGCCTTTTTTGTTTTCTTCAGGTTCCTGTGCAAGCTTTCCTGTGTGCTGTACATAGAATAATGAATGGAGGAGGGTGAAAAATGAGGACGAATCATATATATATTCATGATATTTCTGGGCAGGCGATCGTTAACTTTGGCAATGTCGGACGCATTTGTTCTAAGAGTGCTACGAAGGAAACAGCAGGTTCCGGCAGTGATAACGAGACGAATCAATCATCCAATCAAAGCCTGTTCGATGCCGCGTTTACAAACAATGTACAAATCACGAGGGGGAAATGTATGAATTCCTCTCTTTAACGAACCCTATACAAAAAGGAGGGTTTCGTATGATTCATGTACCATCCAGGCTGCCTGGTGAAAGCTTTTCACTTTACCATTTAGAAGAAACGATGAAGCCGCTCGGTTATGTCATTAATGGCAACTGGGATTATGATCACGGGTATTTTGATTATAAAATTGATAACCGTGATGGCTATACCTTTCTCAGAGTTCCTTTTACAGCCGAGAAAGGCCAGCTCGATCAGCCAGGTGTTGTGGTGAAAATGGGACATCCATTTCTCTTAAAGCATGTCTATCAAGATAAGTTAGATGATCATGCGATGGTTGGAAATGTGGGTGCATCCTTTAATCAATTCCAAGAACCAAAAGAGAAAGATGGGGATGTATCAAAGGCTTATGCTGAGATTGGCTTTTCGCTCGTCAAGGAATTAGAAGACGCACTGCTTTAAAGGCTGATCAATTCATCCTCTGGATGAAGCTCATAGCCAAAGGGAGGATTCATCATGGGTCCTTCTTTTTTTTGTACGCCAACGATAATTACATGATGCTCTAGAAAGTGATGGAGCGCCGTTAAGAATGTTTCTCCAGCCAATGAAGCCGGTACAGGTATGATGGTGACGTGTTTATGCAGCGTCATATGTCGTTTTTTCTTAAACGCCGTAAGCTGTTCCTTTATCAGAAAATGTTCAACCATTAAATGATTGACAGCATCAGAGGTATGAATGACTTTGTTGGCGCCAGCACGCTCGGCATTCTTCACGTAACGATCTGTTAAGATTTCAATTAAACAATATAGAGAAGGGTTTAATCCTTTTGCTGCAAGTAAGGTTAAAACACTCTGCATATCGGCTGTCACTTCATTTTCATGCTGATCCGCGGTAATCATGATTGCATCTGCACCGGTAATGTTGGCTTTACGCAGTGTGACATCTTCGGTCCCATGTCCTTTAATAAAATGAACATTTTCCAAAAGAGGCCCTTCTTTCAAGGAGTCATCAATCAGCACAATCGGCATGGCTGGATCAATCGTTTGAAACGACTGAAGCAGTTTGTTCGTTTTCTCATTCCAGCCGACGATAATGAGGTGTCCTTTCCCCTTAAAGGCTACCTTGCCCTCAACATAATGGTGCTGCTTGCTGAACACAGCGGCGGCAAGTGTGGCGAAATAAGCGGTGACAAAGCTGGCTCCGATAAAAATGAGCGCCATACCTGCCACCTGCCCTGGCATGGTTTGCGGCACAAAATCACCGTAGCCAACCGTAGAGACTGTAATGAGTGCCCACCAGATCCCATCAAAGATTGTATGATACTGCTTCGGTTCAAGTAAAACGATTAATTGTCCAAAAAAGAGAAGCAAGAAACAGATGATAATGGCAATTCGAAGATAAAGTGGCCACCTTAGCCAAGCGATAAAGATACGGTTTGATTTCATCGGACTCTTCCTTTCAGGAGACTGCTAATGTCAGTATGCCCGATTGAGGAAACATTTTTTCATCTTCGTCATGTATTGAAATAGAACCCATATCTTAAAATAAGGGAGAAGAAGGAGGGAATTCGAATGTCGTTTGTTCAAAAGACCGTACTTCTTTTTATTGGTGTGCACTTTTTATCATCAGCTGTCATCTTACTCGTGTTTGATTTAAATGCTGTGAATCATTTTATGAATGATTTTTCATGGCTGCACTTTTTTCAAGACCTTTATGGTACAGGGACCTTTTATACAGCTTGCTTAGGTGTGTTCTTCTTTTTCATTGGTGCGGTTATTCCCCTAAAAAAGACCTAGTGCTTTTTGCTGTACATGGTACATAAAAGTCATTAAAATTGTAAATAAATATATAAAATAAAAAGGAAGCTGATGAGCATGCTGTTTTTTTATTTTTTAACGTTTGCCGCATTGGGTTTATCATTTTGGGCACAATTTAAAGTGAAGAATAATTTTGAAAAGTATTCAAAGGTGGAAGCATCCAGTATGAAAACAGGTGCTGAAACCGCTCGATATATTTTAGATCGCAACGGGTTATATGACGTGCCCGTTGAACCGGTAAGAGGAACTTTGACTGATCATTACGACCCGACGCAGCGTGAGGTTCGTTTATCTGAACCTGTGTACTACGGCCACTCCATTTCGGCCATTTCAGTTGCATCACACGAGGTTGGACATGCCTTGCAGCATCAGGAATCCTATGGTGCGCTTGTTTTGAGACATAAGATCTTTCCTGTCGTGAACTTTGCATCTGGTGTTGCTCCGCTTCTTTTCCTTGGTGGAATTTTGCTCAGCAACCTTAACTTAATCGGGCTTGGGATCATTTTGTTCTCAGCAGCTGTATTCTTTCAGCTTGTGACATTGCCTGTCGAGTTTAATGCAAGTTCTCGTGCAAAAGATATCATTGTTTCAGAAGGAATCATTAGAAGCAGTGAAGAAAGAGGCGTGAACAAGGTGTTAAATGCTGCAGCTCTGACGTACGTAGCAGCGGCCCTTGTCTCCCTGTTTGAATTGCTCCGTTTTGTAATGATCTTCCTAAATGGCCGTAATGATTAATTGATGCCAGAGGAGGTGAGCCCTTACCATTGTTAGGTAAGGGTTTTTTTGTACATTTTAAACGTATTTTTAGTCATATTACTCATTGCTGCGACAGCATTTTTTGTTGTCACTGAATTTGCGATTGTGAAAATTAGAGGCTCTAAAATCAACCAGCTGATCGAAAGCGGGGATAAGAGAGCCATTCATGTTCAAAAGCTGATATCAAATCTTGACGAGTATTTATCCGCCTGCCAACTTGGCATTACCATTACGGCTTTAGGTCTAGGGTGGCTGGGTGAGCCGACGGTGGAGCATTTTCTGCATCCGCTGTTTGAAAAAATCGGGCTTCATTCTGCATTGACTGACATCCTTTCGTTTATCATCGCATTTGTGATCATTACATTTTTACATGTCGTTGTGGGAGAACTCGCGCCTAAAACAATTGCCATTCAAAAGGCAGAGGCGGTCAGCCTTGTGACAGCAAAACCACTCATCTTTTTCTATAAAGTCATGTACCCGTTTATTAAGGCATTAAATGGGGCTGCACGAAGCATCGTGAAATTATTTGGTTATCATTCTGTCAAAGAACATGAAGTGGCGATCAGTGAGGAAGAATTGCGTCTCATTTTATCTGAAAGCTATGAGAAGGGTGAGATTAACCAATCTGAGTACAAATATGTGAATAAAATCTTTGAATTTGATAACCGAGTGGCAAGAGAGATCATGATTCCGCGTACAGAAATTTCAGCTATAGAGATTGAACAGACCTTAGAAGACGTGACCCATTATATGCTGAACGAAAGGTACACACGCTACCCTGTTATTAAAGAAGACAAAGATCATGTGATTGGTGTTATTAACAGCAAAGATGTATTTAAGGCCAGCTTTCTAAATCAAGATGTATCGATTGAAGACTTAATGCGTCCGGTGATCCGAGTGATTGAAAGCACCCCTGTTCAAGAATTGCTCATTTTGATGCAAAAGGAACGGATTCATATGTCAGTGCTCGTAGACGAATACGGAGGTACAGCGGGACTTGTCACAGTGGAGGACATATTAGAGGAAATTGTCGGAGAGATTCGAGATGAATATGATCAGGATGAAACACCTCACATCGTTAAAAAAGGTGATTTTCATTATGTGATGGATGGGAAAGCATTGATTGATGAAGTAAATGATTTATTGGATTTAGCCATTGAGAATGATGATGTTGATACAATTGCTGGCTGGATGATGACGCATAAATTTGATTTTGACATTGGGGATACGATTGAAGCAGAAGGCTGTGAATTTACGATCATTGATGCTGAAGACCACCATATTCGAACCATTGAAGTCAAAAAGGTTCACTTTTCTTAAAAACCTCGCATTGCTTGACGAGGTTTTTTTGCTTGGTAAACTTTAGATAAGAAGATTTGTTTCACATAAAAAGGGTATGGTTTTTATAGAAACGTGAAAAAGGAGCAGCTCATATGAAAAAAATCAATCTACAAACAGACAGACGCGATGATATGATCGACGTCACACATGAGGTTCTCCAATATGTCAGGGAAACAGGCATACAAAACGGAACTGTCATCGTCTATTGTCCACATACGACAGCAGGGATCACCATTAATGAAAATGCGGATCCAGATGTGAAACGAGATATGCTTCGCCGGCTTGATGAAGTTTTTCCGTGGGAACATCCAAAGGATCGCCATATGGAAGGAAATACGGCTGCACATATGAAAGCGAGTTATATGGGGGCGTCTCAGCATGTTCTCATTCATGATGGAGATCTTGTGCTTGGCACGTGGCAGGGAATCTATTTCTGTGAGTTTGACGGGCCGAGGCATCGTCATTTTTATGTACAAGTGTCGTCAAACGAGTAAGAGATGGGGGAAATAAATGGGGGACATCAAAAAGTTACTGCAAATCGAACATGGAATCATCCAAGCACCAATGGCAGGAGGAGCTGTGACACCGCAGCTGGCAGCCGCTGTTTCAAATTACGGAGGGCTTGGCAGCTTGGCAAGTGGATATGTGCAGCCTGACGATTTGAGACAGCAGATTAGACAGGTCAAACAGCTGACATCTTGCCTGTTTCAGGTCAATGTGTTTGTACCAGAGCCAATTCCAGATGTGAAAAAAGAGGATGTGGCGTTTTGGGAGAAGAGACTGCCTGTATGGCCCGAAGCTCATAGGATGCCAAGCGAAGAAGAGTTGTGGGATGATTTTGAACGGAAAATCAACATTCTTCTGGAAGAAGACGTTCCGATCGTTTCCTTTACATTCGCCTGTCCAAATGAACAAACGATTCACCACCTAAAACAAAAGGGAATCTTTTTAATCGGAACGGCGACAACAAAAGAGGAAGCACTGCTTCTAGAGGAAAAAGGAATGGATGCCATTGTGCTGCAAGGAAGTGAAGCAGGGGGACATCGCGGCACATTTTTACATGCAAAAGGAGACGCCTTGGTGGGGCTGATCAGTCTGATCTCTGACGTCAAACCGCTCTGCCGTGTGCCTTTGATAGCTGCAGGAGGCATCACGAACCGATTAGGTATGAAAGCAGCGCTAGCGCTTGGAGCGGATGCGGTTCAAATCGGCACACGATTTTTAGCCAGCCAGGAAAGTGCTGCGGCAGAGGTATACAAGAAAGCCATTTTACAGGCAGAAGGCAGTGAAACAAGGGTGACAAGGCTTTTTTCTGGGAAAAGAGCGAGAGGTATTGTGAATCAGTGGATGGAGGATGAAAGTCTGCATGAAGATAGGGTTCTTCCTTACCCAGTTCAGCATGTATGCACAACACCGATGCGAAAAGCAGCTGCTGCCGGCGGTAACCCTGATCAAATGGCTCTGTGGGCAGGACAGGGCGTTGGACGTATTCACTCGATTTTAAGCGTTGAAGACATCATGCACGAACTGACGCAGACATAAAATCATGATGGGTGGTGTGACAGGATGGACATCTTAAAACATTCCTACCGAAAAAAAGGCCAGATTGAATTTTGGTTTGATGATTTCCCTCATTCTCCTGCTGTCCTTACGCCCATTCGTCATTACTATTTTGTTCGATACGTGAAATGGAGCCGGCACGACTCGCCGGTCACAAGAAAAGATTTAGAAGAAATGGAGGTCCTTGCGAACACGATGCTTGGCACACTCCAAAATTATCGTAAACGCAAGGCATACAGAAGCCCCTTGTCATAACCAATAGACAAGAGGCTTTTTTTAGCTGCCAAACATTTGCCTGAGATAAATTACATCCATCCGGGTAGTCTGCGGTAATAAATAAGCGGATTGAACCGCACCTGGCCGTCTTCTCTTATTCAGTTTGTCGATAATTTCTGCTGCTGTTAAAATTCCAAGTCCATGACCGTAATATTGATCTTCTCCTAAGTAAATCACATTTTCCCCGCGCCATTGCGACTGCTGATAGCTAAACTCTGGATTTTCGAAATATAAACAATCCCCATAGATAAAATCATTCCCGCGCTCTGTATAAATCGACAAAGTATCATAGTGCCAGTCATACAGTGTTAAACTGCGAAGTCTTCGATTAAACTTCTCCTCTCCTACTGTTTGCAAAACCCCCATATAAAACACAATGACAATCGCTGTTGCGCATTCAAATGCATATTTTGAACCATTTTCAAAAATGTCTTGAATGCCTCTTGATGGCTCCACTTGATAGCGCAGCTCTAGTGCTCCTGCTTCCGACACACGCCAAAACGCATCATTTGCACGCGACCTTTGAAAGATGGCGAATGAGGCACCGCTTTTATTCAAATCTCTTGCAGCATTCATAATGTTCGATCTTAAAGTGACCTCAAATAACAAATCAGATGCTTGCCTATAGCGGAACGTATCATTCGAGGCCTGTAACTGCATCAAAATGATCCGCTTTTGTCCCTCTAGCTGAAACGATGCCAGCTGCTCATTTGTCACTGGCTGTCCTGAAAGGATAATCATATGAAAAGCGCCCCCTTTTGTATTAGCGTATGCAGGGTGCTTGGGCAAGGAATCAATTTGTGAAAATAAACAAAATAGCATCCTTTTTATTTGAAAAACATGAAAATACTATGAAGATGTCCGATATAAAACATATCGTTTAAAAGGAGGAAAAACATGAAAAGTGCAATAAAATGGTTGAAAAAACCATCGATTTCCAAAAGACTGATTATTTCATTCACACTTGTTCTCGTCTTGCCAATCATTACACTCAGTACGATTTCATATCAGATTGCCAAAGAAGAATTAGATCATGAAATCATGTACGGAGCAAAAGCAAGAGTCAATGATATGAATGACATGATCGAGCAAAAGCTTTTGAATAAAGAAAACGCGGTGAAACTTTTTACTCAAACAACTACTGCTGCAGACTTTAAAAAGAAAAACCAGGACGAACTGTATGAGCATTTTGAAATATACAGCAAAATCAACGAAGATGATGTGGTTGGATTTTATGCAGCAAGTAAAAATCGTGATTTCATTCAGTTTCCTAAAGTAGACATGCCAAAAGGCTATGACCCAACAACACGCGATTGGTATCAGCAAGCGATGCAGGATGAAAAAGGTGAGCCAGTTGTCACCAATCCATACATTTCTGCTACAACAAACGGCATGGTGGTCACGATTGCCCAGCGCCTGAAGGACGGGTCGGGAGCGATCGGAATCGACATTGATGTGCAAGACATTGTTGATAAAATCAAAGAAATTAAAATTGGACGAGAAGGATATCCAATTATTGCAAATAAAAGCAAACAAATTGTAGCCCATCCAGAAGAAAAGTCAGGATCTGAGGTCACAGGAAATATTTCATCAATCCTTTACAGCGGCAAAGAAGGAACATCAACTTATGAGAATAAAGGAGAACAAAAACGTATCGTTTTTGTCACAAATGATTTAACAGGTTGGAAAATTGCTGGAACGATGTTTGTATCAGAAACAGAAGAAGCAGCACAGCCAGTTTGGAATTCTGCCATTATTCTTTTAATTTCTTCATTTATCCTTGGCGGTGTCGCTATCTTCTTCATTGTTCGCTCGATTACCATTGGACTGAGAAGGCTTGTTGATTTCTCAGAAAAAGTGAGTGAAGGGGATTTAACAGAAACCCTCGAAACCAAATCGAAGGATGAAATAGGAGATCTCACAAGAAGCTTCAGCAAGATGAGTGAATCTCTTCGTGAAGTCATTCGCGCTGTACAGCAATCTGTCGACAACGTGGCTTCGGCTTCAGAGGAGCTGACGGCAAGTGCCAGCCAAACAAGTCAAGCAACAGAGCATATCACGATGTCAATTGAACAATTTTCAAATGGAAATGAAGCACAAAACGAGAAAGTCGAATCTAGTACGAATCAGCTTGTGGCAATGAACGAAGGATTACAAGATATGTCACAAACCTCATCTGAAGTGGCTGCTGTCTCTATTCAATCAACAGAAGCTGCTGGTCAAGGCGGCCGAATTGTTGAAAGCACAGCAAGCCAAATGAAACATATTGATACATCTGTACAAGAAGCAGAGCAGGTCATGAAAGAATTAGAATACAAGTCTAAAGATATTACGAGTATTTTAAATGTCATTAATGGCATCGCGGATCAAACGAATTTACTTGCACTTAATGCAGCAATTGAAGCAGCAAGAGCAGGTGAATCAGGACGCGGATTCTCCGTCGTTGCAGAAGAAGTGAGAAAACTAGCAGTCCAATCCGCAGATTCAGCGAAAGAAATTGAGAAGCTCATCCAAGAAATTGTGCTAGAAATTGCTAAATCTCAAGATATGTTCAAAGCAGTCAATCGAGAAGTAAACGCAGGACTCGGTATGACAGAGGAAGCAAAAGAAAGCTTCCAGCACATTTATGAGGCGGCAGAAGGAATGTCGAAAAAACTGTCGCAATTAAACGATACAGCCATTGACCTATCAAGCGGTTCAAAGCTTGTTTCACAAGCGATGCAGGAGATGCGCCAAGTCTCGAGAGAAAGCGCAGCAAACATTCAGGACATTGCGGCTTCTGCAGAAGAGCAGCTAGCATCTATGGAAGAAATCACATCTTCCTCTGTGACACTTGCCAACATGGCAGAGGAACTAAAAGAGCTCACAAGTCAATTTAAAATTAATTAAATGATGATGAAAAGATATCCAGAATTGTCTGGATATTTTTTTTATTTTTAAACCTCCCTTCCAGCCTCTAAAAATAAACCTTTCATCCGATAATAACTTTAGAGAAGTAAAGGGGGAAAGTTAAAATGGGAAAAATGATCCAATGGTTCAAAAAACCATCCATTTCAAAGAAATTAATCATTGCCTTTTTGGTCGTCCTTATTCTGCCAACTGTGGCACTGACAATTAGTGCGTTTTTTACATCAAAGACAGAGCTAGACAAACAGATTATGGGCAGTGCGATGAGTCAGGTTAATGCATTTGATACCTTAATCAATGAGAATATTGGCAACAAATCAGATGCTGTGACACTGTTTTCAGACTCGCTCAAAGCGTCTAATCTTCAAGAAAAAAATAGAAATGCGACCATTAAAGAATTACAGCAATTTGGAAAAATCAATGAAAAAGATGTATCCGCAATCTATGCAGGCTCTGAAAAGGGATTGTTTATGCAATATCCAGTTCAAAAGATGCCAGATGGCTACGATCCAAGAGAACGTCCATGGTATCAAGAGGCATTGAAAGCAGAAAACGGCAAACAAGTCATCACAAAACCATATGTAGCAGCATCCACAGGCAAAATGGTTATCACAATTGCCCAAAAAATGAAAGATGGTTCAGGTGTCATTGGTCTTGATATGGAAATTGACAGCCTGCTCCAAAAACTAAAAGAAATCAAAATTGGGCAAAAAGGCTATGCTTTCATCATGGAGAAAGATAAAACAGTTTTAGCAGATCCAACCCAAAAGCCAGGAAGTCAAGTCAATGAAAATCTGGCCAGTATTATTTTTAAAAATAAAGAAGGAAGCGGCAGCTATACCCTCAAAGGAACAGATAAAAAGGTTGCATATGTCACCAATGAATTAACCGGCTGGAAAATTGGTGGAACGATGCTCGTATCTGAAGTAGAAGAAGCGGCAAAGCCCGTTTTCAATACAGCCATTATCGTATTCAGTGTCACACTCATTGTTGCAGGAACCCTCATTTTCTTTATCGTCCGCTCTATTTCAAAAAGATTATCCAATCTTGCCCGCTTCTCGAAAAAAGTCAGCGAAGGTGATTTACGCGATAAGCTTCAGATCCAGTCAGATGACGAAATTGGACAAGTTGGTAAAGGCTTTAATACGATGATTGACTCATTGCGATCTCTCATTGGAGCCGTTCAAACTTCAGTCGAGAATGTCGCATCTTCATCAGAAGAACTGACTGCCAGCGCAGGACAAACAAGTAAAGCAACAGAGCATATTACACTAGCCATTGAACAATTCTCCAGCGGAAATGAAAGCCAAAATGATAAAGTCGAATTGAGCTCAGAAGAGTTAGAGGAAATGAACCGCGGTCTTCAGAATATGAATGAATCGGCTGAATCCATTACTGCTTCATCGATCAAATCAACAGATATCGCAGGGGAAGGCGGCCAGCTTGTTGAAAAAACCGCTTCTCAAATGAATGTCATTGATCAGTCCGTGAAAAAAGCAGAGAATGTCATCAGTGCACTTGAAAGTAAATCGAAAGACATTACCCAAATTCTCGGTGTCATCAATGGAATTGCCGATCAAACGAATTTACTTGCGCTAAATGCAGCGATTGAGGCAGCAAGAGCTGGTGAATCTGGCAGAGGCTTCTCCGTTGTAGCAGAAGAAGTAAGAAAACTGGCGGTTCAATCTGCCAACTCGGCAAAAGAAATTGAGAATTTGATTAAAGAAATCGTGCAAGACATCGACGTATCACAGGAAGTATTCACTGCAGTGAATCGAGAAGTTCAATCAGGCCTAAGCTTCACTGAACAAACGAAAGTAAGCTTCCACAATATTTTCGAAATGACAAAAGAAATTTCTGACCAGCTTCAAACAATGAATCAAACCGTTGTTCAGCTTTCAAAAGGCTCGGCACATGTGTCAGAGGCTGTTCGTGAGATCGCAGACGTATCACGTGAAAGCTCGGCAAATATTCAAGACATTGCGGCTTCAGCAGAAGAACAGCTGGCATCAATGGAAGAAATCAGCTCGTCCTCTGCCACACTCTCTTCGATGGCAGAAGAATTACGCGATTTAATTAGCAAATTTAAGGTTGAATAGACAGGAAGAAAAGAGCCTCCAGATAGAGGCTCTTTTTCATTGAGTAAATCAAAAGAAATGGGTAATTATACTTATTTTTTGGGTTTTTTGAACATTATTCCTTGAAAAATAATTCATATTACCTAAGAATAGAAGAGGAAGACCACAAATCATAAATCAAAAGGAGTAGAGTCATGAAAAAAATCAACTTTTTTAAGCACTTTACGATGTCGAAGAAATTAATTACTGCATTCTTAGCGATTCTCCTAGTGCCAATTCTCGTATTGGCTGCATTTTCTTATGAAGTGGCATCAAAGTCTCTTAATGATGAGATTATGTCTAGTGCTGCAAATGGTGTTCAACAATTAAACGAACTCATTAATAAAGATATACAGCCTAAAATTGACATGGTTTCATACTTATCTAAATCGATCAAAAAGGGTGAATTGACTGCTAAAAACAAAGATTTACTCAAAGTGAAATTAGAGCAATTATCGGAAACAGATGACGATGTAGTAGAAGTATTTGTTGCAGATCAAAATGGTAAACTAACTGAATATTCGGAGATTCACAAAGGTAATGCAAAGAGCGCAAAAAATGAAACTTGGTTTCAGAAATCGATGGGAGAGAAGAAACTCATCATTTCAGATCCTTTTGCCGATAAGTCATCAGATGACCTGCTCATCACAATATCAGAACAGCTAGCAGATGGATCTGGTGTGATCGGGGTGAATGTACGCTTAAATACGGTTGTAAAAGATACAAACAGCATCAAAATTGGCCAAGAAGGCTATGCGTTTATCGCCACATCAGATCAGCGTTATGTGGCCCATAAAACCGATAAGGCTGGGACAAAGCTGACTGGTGACTTCATCTCAAAACTATATGATAAAAAAGAAGGCAGCTTTGAATATGAATACAATGGCCAGCCGAAGCAAATGTTTTTTGACACAAATGAAGCAACCGGCTGGAAGCTTGCTGGAACGATGTATGTGAATGAAGTAAAAGAAGCCGCACAGCCAGTGCTCGACTTAACAATGATCATTCTTGCGGCTGCGATTGCCATTGGCGGAATCGCGATTTATTTTATTATTAAATCGATTCGAAAGCCACTGATAGAGCTCTCTGAATCGGCTGAAAAAATCAGTCAAGGTGATTTGACCCAGCATATTGAAGTTCGTACGCACGATGAAATTGGTAAGCTAGCGCAGAGCTTTAACGACATGTCAGCAAAGCTGAAACAAGTCATTCAAGCTGTCCAAAATTCCATTGAAAATGTTGCTGCTTCGTCTGAAGAGTTAACGGCAAGTGCAGGACAGACAGCTCAAGCGACCGAGCATATCACATCATCTATTGAACAGTTCTCAAACAGCACTGAACATCAAAATGATATGATCGAAAAAAGCTCAGTTCAGTTAAACGAAATGGATCGGAGCTTATCGCATATGGTCGACACAACCTCTCATATGATGGAATCGTCGATCGAATCGAGCAAAACTGCTCAGGCTGGAGGAGAACTCGTTCAAAAAACAGCAGGTCAAATGCAAACGATTGAGCAGGCAGTAAAAGAAGCAGAGCTTGTCATTGCAGGCTTGGAGCAGAAATCAAAGGATATTACAAACATTCTTGGGGTCATCAACGGTATTGCGGATCAAACGAATCTCCTTGCTTTAAACGCTGCGATCGAAGCCGCACGAGCAGGTGAAGCAGGCAGAGGCTTCTCTGTTGTCGCAGAAGAAGTCCGCAAGCTGGCAGAGCAGTCAGGAAGCTCTTCAAAAGAAATTGAAAGCCTGACGAACGAAATTGTGGAGGAAATAGAAAAATCGCAGAAAATGTTTAAACAAGTAGCAGGTGAAGTACAATCTGGATTAAACATTACAGATGA
The DNA here is from genome assembly GCF_038593175.1 of Bacillus sp. FSL K6-1006. Classification (NCBI taxonomy): domain Bacteria; kingdom Bacillati; phylum Bacillota; class Bacilli; order Caryophanales; family Bacillaceae; genus Bacillus; species Bacillus sp. FSL K6-1006. The sequence continues at coordinate 2,864,813 of NZ_CP151970.1, read as the reverse complement.
AACGAAAGTGAGTTTTGAGAAAATCACTGATAAAACATCAGAAATGACAGAACAAATGAAACAAATGAACAGATCAGCCGAAGAGCTATCGCATGGCTCAAATGATATTTCTCATGCGGTGAATCAAATCAAAGAGCTCTCAAGAGAAAGCTCAGCAGGCTTCCAAGATATCGCGGCATCAGCAGAAGAACAGCTTGCATCTATGGAAGAGATCAGCTCATCTTCTGCCACTTTATCTCAGATGGCAGAAGAACTAAGGGAGCTTATTAAACAATTTAAAATGTAAGAGAGTAGCGAAACACCTGACGCCAAAACGTCAGGTGTTTCAGCGTGTAGACAAACCCTCGCATTTGGTGTCAGGTCTGCGTGCCGGTGCTCACGAATCTTTTATTCGCTCCGCTCCGGTACTCGTCCTTCCTAGACTGCAAAGGTTTTCTATCACACTGAAAAAGAAGACAAAGGGCTAAAATCAAGAACATTTTAGCCCTTTGTCAACAATCTTAAGCACCTGACGCCAAAACGTCAGGTGTTTTTCCATTCGATGCATATAAATTGGGTAATTTGGACTTATTTAGACTTTAATAAGTTAAAAAAGTAAAGAACCTAGTAGTACTTCCGATATATATACTATCTTACTAAAAGGAGTTTTCTTTTTTATGAAATTCATACAGTATTTCAGAAAGCCATCTATTTCAAAAAAGCTCGTATTCTCTTTCTTATTTATTCTTTTATGTCCAATCATTGTATTGGCATTCTCTTCATACCATACGGCAAGCACCTCTTTAAATGATCAAATTATGCAAAGTGCAAAGGAAAACGTAGAGCAGCTAGATAAAAATATTACGAAGGTTGTCAAAGTGAAAACAGACGCAGCCGATTTCTTTAGCAAATGGATCACGGAGAAAAAGCTCAAGCAAAAAGGAACGACCGATATTCAAGGACGCTTTGAGCAGTTCATGAGTATGAATGATGACACAGAAGGCATTTTTGTCGCTTCAAGTGACGGCAAAGTGTTTTCAAGATATCCTAATCAAAAAATGCCTGCAGGTTATGTCGCAACTGAGAGGGATTGGTACAAAGACGGCTGGGCGAAAAACGGTGAGCTGTCTGTTTCAGCCCCATATGCAACGGCTTCAACCGGTACACTTGTGGTAACCATTTCTAAAAAACTAGAGGATGGATCAGGCGTCATCGCGATGAACCTAGACATTGCGAATCTAGTTAAAGAGTCCAATAGCATTAACATTGGGAAACAAGGCTATGCCTTTATTGGAAGTCCAGACCGTACATATGTGGCACATCCAACGAAAAAAGCAGGAACAAAATTATCTGGTGAATGGTTAGAAAAAATGTATTCACAAGATAACGGATCTATGAGCTATATGTTTGAAGGAAAAGAAAAGCAAATGGAGTTCACCACAAACAAGGCGACTGGCTGGAAAATTGTCGGGACGATGTTTGTCAGTGAAGTAGAAGAAGCTGCACAGCCAGTCTTTAACATGGCCGCCATCATTTTAGCCGGCGCGCTTATCATTGGCGGGATTCTGATCTTCTTTATCATCCGTTCCATTACAAAACCACTTTCCACTCTTGTCTCTTCTTCGAAGAAGATCAGTCAGGGAGATTTAACAGAAAAAATTGATGTCCGCTCAAAAGATGAAATTGGACAGCTTGGCACAAGCTTTAATGAAATGAGTGAGTCCCTAAGAGATGTCATTCAAGCAGTACAAACATCTGTTGAGAATGTTGCTTCATCATCTGAAGAACTGACGGCAAGCGCAGGTCAAACAACTAAAGCAACCGAACATATCACATCATCTATTGAAACATTCTCTAACGGCAACGAAAATCAAAGCGAAATGGTGGAACAAAGCGCGGTTCATTTAAAACAAATGAATGAAGGACTGAACGAAGTTGCCGAAACGTCTGATGTCATCACAGCGTCATCTGTTCAATCAAAAACAGTCGCAGAAACAGGCGGACAGCTTGTGGAGCAGACTGTTGGCCAAATGAAGACGATAGACCATTCAGTGAAAGAAGCTGAAGGCGTGATCAACGGGCTAGAGCATAAATCAAAAGATATCACAAACATCCTAGGCGTGATTAACGGCATTGCGGATCAAACGAATTTACTTGCACTAAATGCTGCCATTGAAGCAGCACGCGCAGGTGAATCAGGCAGAGGCTTCTCTGTTGTTGCGGAAGAAGTGCGTAAACTAGCGGTTCAATCATCGGATTCAGCAAAAGAGATTGAAAAGCTTGTGAATGAAATCGTTACTGAAATCGAAACATCTCAAAATATGTTCAAAGCAGTGAATGAAGAAGTGAAAAGTGGTCTTACTATTACAGATCAAACGAAAGAAAGTTTCTCACAAATAAATGAGCAAACAGCGGAAATCGCAGCAAGAATGAATGAAATGAATACAACGGTGCGCGAGCTGTCGAAAGGATCTGAGCAAATTTCTAAAGCAGTAAATGAAATTGCAGATGTATCAAGAGAGAGTTCAGCAAGCATCCAAGATATCGCAGCATCTGCTGAAGAGCAGCTTGCTTCTATGGAAGAGATTAGTTCTTCATCCACAACTCTTTCCCAAATGGCGGAAGAATTACGTGATTTAATTAAAAAATTCAAGATCAGCGAATAAGGTCAAGTGGTTCTCCTCAAGGGGAACCGCTTTTCTTTTTAAGAGGACATCTCGTACAATAGAGGAAATCGAAAGAAGAGGAGAGATAGTATGCGTTTATCAGATAAGAAGGTCATTGCGTTTGTCAGCGATGATTTTGAAGATTTAGAGCTATGGTATCCGGTTCTGCGTTTAAGAGAAGAAGGGGCGACTGTCCATCTTGTAGGTGAAAAAGCAAATCATGAGTACATCGGGAAGTATGGTGTGCCGGCGGTATCTGATGCAGATTTTTATTCCATTCAAGCTGATGATTATGATGCTGTGCTAGTCCCTGGCGGATGGGCGCCTGATAAACTGCGCCGTTATCCAGAAGTATTAGACATCGTCCGTACATTTGATGCGAAGGCAAAACCAATCGGTCAGATTTGTCATGCCGGCTGGGTGCTGATATCAGCAGGAATCCTGAAAGGCAGACGAGTGACAAGTACACCTGGTATTAAAGATGATATGACAAATGCTGGTGCGGACTGGTTCGATGAGGCAGTTGTCACAGATGGCCACCTCATCTCCAGCAGACGCCCGCCGGACCTTCCGCCGTATGTGAAAGCATTTGCGGATGTGTTAGCCGCAAAATAAACGACTGACACGAAACAAAGGGCGAACAAAAAAATTTCGCCCTTTGTTCATCATTTCATGCCCTATACATTTTGTCTGTCGGCAGGATACAACACACCCATTTGTCTTCTCGCTTCGTCCATGACGGACATGGTTTGAACAGATAGGGCAAATGTATTGACAGGAGACTGCCCCATTCCCTGCTGAATACACTCAATAAAATGATTGATTTCATAAGACATAGCTGGCTGATCATCTTTGAGAGAGATGTCAGTTTGATGTCCGTCACGGTCGTGTATCGTGATTCGTGAAGGACGGTGGAATTGATCAATCACCATGGTGGCATCCTCGCCTTGAATTTCAGCCGATAAATGAGACGTTGAAATTTTAGAATGAAAAAGAAGTGCTTGATGCCCGTCATACTGTAAAAGGACTGAACCGTTCCCATCCACACCAGAAGAAAGCTTATAGCCTCTTGCGGTGATTTGATTCGGCAAACCAAATAAGTATATGACTGGGTAAACGAGGTACACCCCGATATCCATTAAAGAACCGTTGGATAGCTCAGGCTTAAAGGCATTTGGAAGCTCGCCGCTTCGATAGGCATCGTATCTTGAAGAATATTTACAGTAATGCGCGACCACTTGCCTGATAGGTCCAAGCTGATCAAGATGCTGTTTGATTTGAAGGAAATTAGGCAGAAATGTCGTTTTCATCGCTTCCATCAAACACACTTGATGTTTTTTCGCTGCGGCAATCATTTCTTCCACTTCTTTTCGATGAGAGGCGAATGGTTTTTCGCATAAAACATGCTTTTGATGCCCCATCATCAACATGGCTTGCTCTTTATGAAGGGCATTTGGACTCGCGATATACACGGCATCAAACGTATCACTTTCTGCCATTTGTTGTAAGTTCGTAAAAACCGTATCAATCCCATATTTTTCGGCAAAGGCCTGTCCTTTTTCAGCGGACCGTGAATAGACGGCTGTACATGTAAAATCAGCTAGTTCTTCACCAGCTTGTAAGAACCGATCTGTAATCCAGTTCGTTCCGATGACAGCAAATCGAATCATGTGATTCCCTCCTTCTGCTTTTCTCTGATTATACATGCTTTGAAAGCGTTTGTATGAAAGAATATTCTTTTTATTGCAAAGCGGATGAAACCTTTATATAGGCTGATGCGTCTTACATAAAGGATATAAATGTACGAAAAGTGGGTAGTTTCTTCCTTCTTCGGGTAATACTCAGGATAGAAGGGAGAGGAGGAAACATGAAGCGCGTCCTGCATATAGGAAGTACATACATCTTTGCGCTTTTATTCATAGCGGCTGGTATTTTTCATGTGATAGAGCCGAGCGGCTTTGCCCGCATGATGCCAGGCTGGCCATTTCCATATGTAATGGTCTATGCGACTGCATGTCTTGAATGGCTGCTGGCCGTGCTGCTGCTTTTGCCAAATGTCAGGATTGCAGCGGCAAAATCCATTGCTGTCTATCTTGTACTCATTTTCCCTGCAAACTTATTTGCTGCTCGTGAGGGAATACCATTTCCAGGTCAAGAAAATACAGAACAAGCCTTGCTATGGATAAGGCTTATTGGACAGCCGATTCTCATTGTATGGGCAATGTCCATTGCAAAATGGGAAAAAAAGCTCAAACAATGACGACCATAATCATGATCAAGTAGTGTACAATTTACTCATAAAATAGCCCGTGTTTGGAGGAACAATATGAATTCTATGCAAATGTGGAGCAGTCGATTTAGAAAATTTTTTCTTGATAACAAGTTTGTTCTCTTTTTACTCGTCCTGTTATTAATTGGATTGAATATCCTAGTTTTCATGAAAACATCATTTATTTTCACACCGCTCATTGTACTCGTCAAAACCATTGCCTTACCGATTATTTTAACGGGAGTCGTGTATTATTTATTAAATCCAATTGTTAACTTGTTAGAGAAAGCAAGAATCAAGCGGATCTATTCCATTTTGCTTTTATATATTGTCATTATTGGGATTATTACAGTGACCATCGTGTCCATTATTCCTTTTTTACAAGCTCAAACCATGAGTCTATTTCATAATCTTCCGAAATACGTCGATACGGTAGAAGATCAAATTAGACAATTAACAGGAAGTAACTTTATTAATCAAGTGCAAAACTCGATGAACTTTAACGTGTCTGAATTGGTAAGTAAAGCATCCAGTCAAGCGACGAAGATTTTGGAAAGCACCTTTACCGGTGTAGGAACATTCTTAGGGGCGCTCACAGAAGTCATTATCTCGATCGTGACTGTGCCGTTTATTCTGTTTTATCTATTAAAAGACGGCAAAAAGCTGCCTGACTATCTATTGAAATTTTTCCCAAGTAAAATGAGGGAACATACACATATCATGCTTCACGAAATGAACCACCGTCTAAGCTCGTATATTCGCGGACAGATCATTGTCAGCTTCTGTATCGGTGTTCTTCTGTTAATCGGTTATATGATCATTGGACTTGACTATGCGCTGCTGCTCGCTATCATTGCTGCATGTACAAGCATAGTGCCATACCTTGGTCCAACAATTGCGATTACACCAGCGATTGTGATTGCACTTGTGACGTCACCAGTAATGCTGCTAAAACTTATTATAGTCTGGACAGTGGTTCAGCTCGTTGAAGGGAAATTCATTTCTCCTCAGGTGATGGGGAAAAACCTTCATATTCATCCCATTACGATTATTTTTGTTATATTAACAGCTGGTAAATTGTTCAACGTGGTCGGCATCATTGTCGCTATTCCGACGTATGCCGTTCTGAAGGTCATCACGACTCACTTATTTGATTGGTTCAAAATGCGGTCCAATTTGTATAAAGAAGAAAAGGTTTGATGTCATAATCTTTTTTTGAAAAAAATATAGTATCATAAAGACGAGCTTTCGATGGAGGAAGCTTGTCTTTATGTGGACATAGATGTTTAGCGTGTTCAAAAGATCAGAATTGAAAGGAAAGAAAATCATGAATCTATGGGATTTATTCGTGGCACTGGTTTTAGGAATTGTCGAAGGATTAACAGAGTACGCACCTGTTTCATCTACAGGTCACATGATCATTGTCGATGATCTTTGGTTAAAATCAAAGGAAATTATTACGCCAGAAGCGGCCAACACATTTAAAGTCGTGATTCAGTTAGGCTCAATTTTAGCTGTCATGATCGTGTTTAAAGATCGTATTTTAAACTTATTGGGCTTAAAGAAAAATATCACCGAAGAGCAAAAGCGCAGCGGGCATAAACTGACCATCGCCCAAATTGCAGTTGGACTTGTTCCAGCCGTCATTTTAGGATTTCTATTTGAAGATTATATTGATAAATACTTATTTGACGTCAGAACAGTCGCTGTCGGTTTGATTTTAGGGGCAGTTCTGATGCTTGTCGCTGACTGGATCAATAAACGGAAAACAGAAACAAGCTCTGTCGATAACATGACTTACAGACAGGCGCTTTATATTGGACTGTTTCAATGTTTAGCATTATGGCCAGGATTTTCGCGCTCAGGTTCGACGATCGCAGGCGGGGTTATTCTTGGTTTGAATCACCGTGCTGCGGCAGACTTTACATTTATCATGGCGATGCCGATTATGGCAGGAGCAAGCTTGTTAACCCTTGTGAAAAATGCCGAATATTTAACACCGGATATGCTGCCATTCTTTATCGTCGGCTTTGTGAGTGCGTTTGTTGTGGCTCTCTTTGTTGTTCGATTCTTCCTAAAACTGATCAATAAAATCAAACTGGTGCCTTTTGCGATATACCGAATTATCCTAGGTGTGATTTTATTTATCCTGTTCATGTAATACTGTAAACTACTCTTTTATAAGAGTAGTTTCAGCGTGTAGACAAATCCTCGCATTCTTTGTCAGTCCTGCGCGCTGGTGCTCACGAATGTCAAATTCGCTCCGCGCCAGTGCTCGTCCTTCCTAGACTGCAAAGGTTTTCTATCACGCTGAAAAAAAGACAAAGAGCTAAAATAAACATCATTTTAGCCCTTTGTCAACAATCTGAAAAAACTACTCTTTTATAAGAGTAGTTTTTTTGTGATTTCGCCTAATTAAACAGTAAAAATACTCTCTTAATTGGTAGAATAAGAATTTTTTTCATAAATTAGTGTTTAAGAGACAGATGAAGGGGTAGTACATAAACATACCAATTAAAGGAGGAGTTAGAAATAATGAGAAAAACAAGCAAAATGTTTGTTGGTTCTGTCATCGCTACGTCAATGATTGCTGCCCCTCTATCTCTTACGACTTTTGGTCAAACGGCTGAAGCTGCTACAACAACAGGTGTTGATGGAAGTGTCTCAATTGATCCAGTAGCCATTGCCGATAAAATTGAACAAGCAGTAAAATCATCTCAAAATCGTGATGGATTCGTAAAAAATGCGGCATACAGTGCGTTCTATGAAGCAGGTCAAAACTACAACGTAGTTGTCCAAAACTTAAGCCAAGACCACGACTTTAGCGGTCTGAACAATGTTGTCTACTATGATAGTGTTGAATATGACGGTATTACGTTTGGTATTTGGGTATTTGAAGATGGTACGTTTGTCAACAATGGTGACGGTGGATATATTAACTGGACGTTTGTTGGCAGCTTTGACCGAGAAGATGGAAGCGGAACTGTCGATTTTCATAAAAGATTCTAATCTTAAAAGTCTGCCGGTGAATCGGCAGACTTTTTTTATAACGCACATTCTTCTATTTCAAACCCTAAATCCTCAATGATGTGATGATCCGTTTGGACTTGCTGGCCTTTTGTTGTTAAATAATCACCAACAAAAATGGAATTTGCGGCATACAGTGCGAGCGGCTGGAGTGTCCGTAAATTAAACTCTCTGCCTCCAGATACCCGAATTTCTTTTGTTGGGTTGACAAATCTCATCATTGCCAGCACTTTCAATGCTTTGATCGGGTGTGTTCGTTTTTGATGCTCAAGCGGTGTTCCTTCGATGGCATGAAGAAAGTTGACTGGAATTGAATCCGCATCAAGTGCTCTGAGCGCAAAAGCCATTTCAACAATTTGCTGATTGGTTTCACCCATTCCAATAATGACCCCTGAGCAAGGTGACATGCCAGATTGTTTGACCTGCTCAATGGTCGACACGCGGTCATCGTATGTATGAGTTGTCGTAATGTGAGCATGATGATCATGATGTGTATTGATATTGTGATTATACCGATGAACACCCGCTTCCTTCAGCCGCTTCGCTTTTTCTTCATTTAATAACCCAAGACAGGCACACACTTTCAAAGGCATCGTTTCAGTGATTTCCTTGACTGCTGCTGTGACTTCATCTAATTCCCTATGAGAAGGCGCTCTCCCGCTTGCCACAATACAATAAGTCCCGGCTTTTCTTTTGAGAGCCTCACGCGCACCAGCTACAATGGTCTTTTGATCAAGCATTGTATATCTTTCAACCGGTGCTTTTGAAATCATCGACTGTGAACAATATCCACAGTTCTCAGGGCAATATCCACTTTTTGCGTTAAAAATCATATTTAATTTCACCTTTTTTTGAAAAAAATGAAATCGCACTTGATAGGCTGCATGCATAATAGGTAACAATTCTCTATCGTCAGCTTCAAGAATGTCTAGCCCCTCTTGCGCCGTGATCGGTTCATTTTTCATCGCCTTCTCCGCTATTGCTTCCCAAGACAAAGACAGCTGCTCTCTCATCATTAATGCCTCCTTAATATGTTAACCTATTTTTATTAAAAGTTAACATATTGTACGGATGTTGGCAATCATGATTCAGATGAAACCAACTCTAAACACCAAAAGGCGATGACTTCATGTCATCGCCTTTAGATATGTAAAGCTAGATTGCTTATCGAACAGTAATATAGTTAATCACAAGCTCGCCTAGTGAATTATAGTAGGAAACTGTCACAGAACCGCGTTGTACAGCGCGAATCCAAGTGAAGTTTGGAGCCGTTTGATCTAATTGAATCGCATACGTTGCACCCGACACAGAAATTTGGCTTGCTGGAAGAGAGACGGCGATTGAAGAACCTACAGAAAGCGTACGGTTCACCGTAATTACTTTATTCATAATAGGAGCTTTTGCTATGACTGGTTCTTTTGGCTGTGCAGCTGCATGAGCACCTTCAGTTTGAGAGAATGTAAGAGCACCTACAGCAGCTAAAGACAATGTACAGATTTTCATGAATTTTTTCATCGGTAACACTCCTTTTTTTTGGTATATACATATATTAATAATAATAGAATTATTTGTCAATTAAAATATGTGAAAAAAAGAGTAATTATGGCGAAAATTGTCACATATTATGTTGGAAAAGACATGATTTTTTATTCATATGCTATTTCTTTTTTAAGGGAAAAAGAGGTATAAAAAAAAGCTGGGTTCGTCCCAGCGTAAAGCAGATGAAAAGAGATGATCAATTGTCGTCTCGCTTTTTTGGCTGACGACCTTTTTGCTTCTCTTTCTCTCTAATGTAGTTAATAAAATCGATGGTTTGTCTTCGTGCTTCTTCGGAAAAATCTGATGCTGCTTTAAACGCAATTTGCAAATCAGGATCGTCTGCAAGATCGTCATCGGGCCTGCCTTTGTCCTTACCTGTGAGAAGATAATCGGTTGAGACCCCATATAATTCGGCAATTTTCACAATCATTTCACCGTCGGGTTTTCTCAAGCCGTATTCCCAGTTTGCATAAGTGGACATCGCCTTTAATCCGAGTTTTTTAGCAACTGTTGACTTGCTCCATCCATTCTTCTCTCTTAATTCAGTTAGAATCTTCCCAGTCAAATTATCCATCAGAAACACCTTTTTTCATGTTATGAGTAAATTTTATCATGAATTACACGGAAAAGATAAATAAATACACAAAAAGAATAAAAATGTGGTTGACTTACTCGTTTTGTGTATATTATCATAATGAATATAACTTACACATATTGAGTAAGAGGTGGAAAGATGAAACTTGAAAATTTACGAGAAGAGCGCATATTGCAAGGAAAAACACAAACCTATATGGCGAAAAAATTGGGATATAAGTACACAAGCGGCTATGCGAATATCGAAATGGGCAGAACGAAGCCTAGCTTAGAAATAGCAAAGCATATTGCAGATCTGCTGAATACCGGGGTTCAAGAGCTTTTTTTTGGCCAAAAGTTACACGAAAAGAGTAATTGTTTAAGAGAAGATCGGTTCTTAGAAAAGGGGAGACGAACAGAATGAATATTGAACATCCAATGGTGACTCAGATAAGTGACTTTGGTTATCCAAAAAGTTATTGGTTATATGACATGAAACGATATGGATACCAAACAGAAATTGAGGACAGCTTGGAGGGAGCTGAAGAAGATGAGACATCAGCTGACGTTTGATGCTAGAAAAGAAGCGCAGCTTTGTTTAGACCAAGCTGGCGGCTGGATCGCCTTTCATCATCAGACACCGATGTTTGTTTTTGCCACATCAGAAGAGAAAGAGACATATATGACCCTCCTGGAAGCTAAGGTTGATGATACAAAAAAGGAGGAATCAGGTCAACGTGAAACGATGGAAGCAAATCATGACATTTTTGAAATGCTTGCTCAAAGCGAGTAAAAACGAACAAGACATCCGCCAGTGTGCAAAGGATGACGGGAGATCATAACATGGTCATCCATTTAATCATTGAACATGAGCATTTGTTAACAAAAGAGACATTGATGAAAAGAATACGATCAGCTGCAAAAGGGCAATGCCCGCAAAAATTAAAAGGCGCACTATCACTTGAAATTCGTTTATTTGATCACATGCCGTTTGATATAGCTGACTGCCAAAAAAAGCGTACATACGCAGAAAAAGGGTTGATACGCCCAGTACACGTCAGCATCTTTCAGCCGAATCTACAGCATATTCAAGAAGCACTTCATTCTATAGCCGATGAAGTCCCTCTGCAGATGGTCGATTTAAGAGTTTCTCAGTTTTATAGTATGTGTCCAAGAGTTGAAATCATTATCAATACGGTAGGTGGTGGCACGAGGCCAACACCAAAAAAGGAGACAAGCAGATGAACGAGCCAAAACAACTATTCATTCAAGAAAACCAAACATTTGTCGGTGAGATGGAAAAAGGAAAAATTCAAGTCATCGTGTTAGATGGGAATGTAGGAACGGCTTATAAAATGGATGTACCTGAACATGGAAAAACCATTATTCAAACGGCAAAAGGTCATTTTGCAAGAGTAGATCACGAGATTGGTTTTAAAATCAGCTAACTGACTGAACACATCAAAGCACAATATGTCCAAGACGGAAAGCCTGCGGACACTGATCAAGACCCTGCTAAAAGGGGACTTGATTGGTGTCCGTTTTTTTATTTTCTTAAAAAGGGAGAGAGCCAATATGCAAGATTTACTCATTGAATATAAAAGAGCTTTAAAGAATGCTAGAAAACAATATGAACCATTTAAAGAAAAAGAAGAACATCAGCTGTCCGTTCAAGACAAGCATGATAAAAAAATGATTGCCAGTATGGTAAGCGATCTGGAATACGTAGTAGAATGGCTTCAAATCGGAAGAGAGCCAGGCGCGCGCAGAGGATTAGACAGACGTTCAGTCTATCAGCGTACCATTCTCGCAAATCCAGAAGTGTTAGAGGCTTTATCACATGAATATACCCTTATTCAAGAGAAAGAAAGAGAAGTCAGTGAGAGAGACAAAAAAAGAATTGATGACGCTTTGTCTGTTTTAACAGATCGAGAAAAGGACGTATTCTTTATGCACACAACACAAGGGTTATCGTTTAGCGAGATTGCGGACATGCTGGATGTCAAAAAAGGAACTGTGCAAAAACATATGGAAAGAGCGCGGACGAAAATGTCCAAAAAAGTACAAGAACGCCTATTCAGAGTTGCTGAATAGGTGTTTTTTCTGTTCAAAAATAAATCAGCTAAAGCTTGTCTTACAGTTGCCACCTATAGTTAGAAAGACCAAACGAATGTTTGCTAGCCCTACACAAATGATTCCTTCAGAGGGAATCATTCGAATTAAAAGGAGGCGGCAGGTGAATGTAAATGAAAGATAAACGGATAGAGGCCAAGCAGGATTATATGAAGGGGATGACGTACCAGCAAATTGCTGATCATTACAATGTCTCGATCCATACCGTCAAATCGTGGAAAAGACGATACGGATGGCAAAGACAAAAAACTTCGTCAAAGCAAGCACACTCGATTTTCAATCAATTTCTTTCAGATGAAACGATTGAAATCATGGAGAAAATGGATGGACGCACATCGCTTGATTTAATCTGGGACCAAATTCAAATTCAATATGCAGCCATTATTCGGGCGCAGCGAATCATGTATGTAGCAGATCAAGAGGACATGATCAAAGAGCTGAAAAAGGCGGCATACATGCCTTCTTCATTAGAAGAAACAGGCGAAGGCATTCAGACAGAACTAGACATGACCTCAGAAGAATACTCGTTTCAATTTTCATGGGATCGGCATGCGACGTTTTTAAATGCACAATCCCGTGCAATGGGTGAACTCAGGCGTTTAATAAAACAGTTTGAAGAGCTCGCACATGCGAAGGATGAACGAAGATTAAGGCTGAAGCAAATTGAACTGACGATCGAAAAAACGAAAAAAGCAGTGCGTGAAGAAAAAGAGGAAGATCTTCAAATCATGATCAAGCGAAAAGAGGAAGACTCATGACGCCATTGATTGAAAAAGAAGTCAATCCTCACTTTGAACACTTTCTATTCGATTGGAATCAAAAGTTTCAATTTTTAGTCGGAGGCTATGGCTCATCCAAAAGCTATCACATTGCTTTAAAGCTTGTCTTAAAACTGCTGGAAGAAAAGCGGACAGCACTTGTCATTCGAGAGGTGTATGATACGCACCGCGAATCAACCTTTTCTTTATTACAAGAAATCGTTAGCGACCTCGGCATCGACCACGTGGTGAAGTGCCGAAGTTCGCCGCTTGCACTAACGTTTCGAAACGGCAGCAGCATCTTATTTAAAGGACTGGACAAGCCTGAAAAATTGAAATCGATCAACAACATCTCGATCATTTGGATTGAGGAATGTTCAGAGGTTTCTTATGAAGGTTTTAAAGAGCTGCTTGGAAGGCTGAGGCATCCATCCTTACCGCTTTATATGATGTTATCGACGAATCCCGTTGGTCAGGATAATTGGACGTACAGACATTTTTTTCGAGATGAACAGCTGAAGCGATTTGTTTTAGATGACGAAACATTATACAAAAAGCGAACCGTTGTCATCAAGGATACGTATTACCATCACTCCACGGCGGAAGATAACCTATTCCTTCCTAAAAGCTACGTGAAGCAGCTGGATGAGCTGAAAGAGTATGACCCAGATCTCTATCGTATTGCGAGGAAGGGGTATTTCGGCATTAATGGCACAAAGGTTTTTCCTCAATTTGAGGTGAGAAGCCATTCTGATGTATTAGAAGCCATTCAGCAGATTGACAGACCGCTGAAACGAGCAGGCATGGATTTTGGATTTGTTGAATCATACAATGCGCTCATTCGGTTAGCTGTCGATCATGAAAAAAAGTACTTATATATTTATTGGGAATATTACGACCGCGGGAAAACAGATGATGAAACAGCCACTGACCTGCAAGAGTTCATTGAATCACAGGAACTGATTAAAGCTGACGCAGCCGAACCTAAAACCATTCACTATTTTCGGCAGCGCGGATTTCAAATGGTAGCGGCACATAAGTTCCAAGGCTCACGTTTGCAGTATACAAAAAAAATCAAACGGTTTAAGAAAATTATTTGTTCTGATGCTTGTCCATATACCATCTATGAACTTCAATCACTAACCTATAAGGCAGATAAGGATGGACGTCTAGAGGAAGATGAATTTCAAATCGATCCGCACACTTTATCAGCCATCTGGTATGCGCTGGATGATTATGAAGTGACAGATTTGAAACAGACCGCCTCAGAGCGTGTCCGTCCAAACAGAGAGAGGAGGTCCATACAATGAAACAATTGAAAGCAACCATTATGAAGGCAAACATGTCTGATCATACAAAACAAATGTATGCAGATGAATTTTCCTACGAAAAAGATGACATTGTTCCCCCGCCTTACAATATCAATGAATTAAAAAGCATGGCAGAATATTCAACCATTCTTCAGCAATGTATTGATGCGTATAAGACCAATATTTTAGGCTTTGGTTTTGGCGTAGAATATGCCTTTGACTATAATGCAGAAGGTGTGAAACCGGCAAAAAAGAAAGCAGCAGAGAAGGAATGGACAAGACTTGAAGAGTTTACGAAATACATGAACTATGATGAGTCTGCTGATGTGGTGCTTGGCTATGTCATCGAAGACCGGGAGAAAACGGGAAATGGTTTTTTAGAGGTTCTCCGAGATGGTCAGGGAAAGCCGGCAGGAATCGAGTATTTAGATGCGCTCCATATCCGTATTTGCAAGCTTAGTGAGCCAGTTGATGTTGAATTCCGGTATACAGAAAACGGCGAATTGAAAACAATGAATCGAAAGAAACGATTCCGTAAATATGTGCAGGTGATCAATGAAAAGAAAGTCTTCTTCAAGGAGTATGGTGATCCGCGCATTTTACATTGTGAAACAGGCAAATACGATGACACCACCCCAGAGCCGCTGCGCGCAACAGAAGTGATTCATTTTAAAATCGGCAGTGGAACGTATGGGATTCCCCGCTGGATTGGCAACATCGTCAATATGTATGGGGCACGCAAGGCAGAAGAGCTGAACTATCTTTATTTTAAACAAGGGCGGCATGTACCTGGTGCCATCATTGTCGAAAATGGAATGCTCTCTGAGTCTTCCTATCAGCAGCTTCAGGATTATATGGACGATATCGAAGGCTCTGATCATGCACATAAATTTCTATTGCTTGAAGTCGAAGGTCTCCCGACGGAAAAAGGATTAACTGGAGAAGAAGATGTCTCAAATGTCAAAGTGAACTTCAAATCTCTAGCAGAGATCTTGCAAGAAGATGCACTCTTTTTAGAATACGATGAAAAAACAAGAAACAAAATCCGCTCTGCTTTTCGCCTGCCGCCTATTTACACAGGTGAGTCTCAAGACTATAACAAAGCGACAGCCGATACGGCGCGAAAAACAACAGAAGAACAGGTATTTCAGCCTGAACGGCATCTCATCACAGGAAAGCTCAATACCCTTTTCCTGCCGGATCTTGATATTTGGCATGTTCGTTTCCTATTAAATGGTCCTGACTTTAGAGATCCATTAGAGATTGCCAAGGTTCTGACACCGTTTATTCAGGCTGGGGCAGTGTCACCAAACGATTTGCGAGATCTAGCAGGACGTATCCTTGGGAAAACGTTAGAGGAATGGCCGGAGGATCTCTATCACAGACCTTTAGAAAGCCGCATGACATCAGCCGAACAAGAGCCTCAACGAGAGGCGAATCAGCTGAAGAAATAAACCGAAGCGCATGCGCTTTTTTGAAAGGGGGTGAACATATGCCAAGAGAATTAAAAAACGCAAAAATTACGCATGTTTCCTATGTGGACAGAGCCGCAAACAAAAAGAAATTCTTTTTGATGAAGGCAAAGAAAAGCCAGCCTGACTTTCAAAAGGAGGTTAGTGTGCTGACAAAGGCAGAAGATGCTCATCGTCTTGTGTATGGTGTCGTGTATGAACCGAATACACCTGATGCACACCAAGACTTTATGTCTGCCAAAGAAATTGAAAGAGCGGCACATGGTTTTATGAAGGATGCCCGCCGCATTGACAAGCAGCATGATTTTCAACATGGTGTGGGCGAGGTTGTTGAATCATACATTGCCCCCGCTGATTTTGAGGTAGGCGGTGAGCTGATTCGAAAAGGATCTTGGGTACTTGTAACAAAGGCTTCCCAAGAGATTTGGGATCAAATCCAGAAAGGCCACATTACAGGGTATTCAATGGCTGGAACGGCGGACATCGTAGCAATAGAAGAACAAGATCAGCTCCTATCTCAAAGCACAAATGAGAGAGGGCTTTTTTCTTTGCTGAAAAATTTCTTTTTGAAAGAGGAAGGTGCAAACATGTCACAACAATTTTGGAGCGTTTTAGACCATCTGCTGGAAGCCTTACAGTCAAGTGATGGTGATGAGGCGGGTGTAAGATCAGCGCTTGAGCAATTGCTGCCAATCGTGCAGGACATTTTGAAGACAGAGGATGTGCTTCAAACGATTGGTGAAAGGCCAGCCTCCGTACAAAAACAAGATGCCGCTCTGACAACGGAGCAAGTACAAGAGCTTGAAAAAGCAAAAATGGCCATTGAAAACGTCTTACAGCAGGCAGAACAGCTAGAAACAGATCAAACAGAGGAAGAACCTGTCCAAAAGGTGCTTGAGCAAGTCGTTGCACCGATTCGTCATCAGCTTTCTTCCTTAGAGAAATCAGCCAGCAGAGAAAAAGCAGCGCTTGAGCAAGTGCTTCAGCAGCAGCTTTTGCCTATTTCAGAGCGGATTCACATGCTTGAAAAAGCGCGCGGCATGTCAAAACAAACAATCCACGATACACAAAACGACAGTACAAAGCCCATATGGGATGGCTTACTATAAGCCTAAATAAGGAGGAACCAGTGTGAGAAATCAAGAGTTGATTCGCAAGGCCGAAATGACACTTGCCAGCTTAAAAACCGGCGGTCTCATGAACGCAACCCAATCCAACACATTCATTAGAATGATGCAAAATACACCAACCGTTTTAAATGATGCACGTATCATTCCAATGGAAAGTGATTCACAAAAAATCGAAAAAATCGGCTTTGGCCAGCGTATTTTGCGCCCAGCAGAAGAAGGCAAAGCACTTGATGCGAAAGACCGTGTTGTCCCAGCGACAAGCACTGTCCAGCTAAATGCGAAAGAGGTCATCGCAGAGATTCATATGACCTATGACAGCATTGAAAACAATATTGAGAAAGACGGAATTCAGCAGACGATTATGCAAATGCTCGCTGAACGAGCAGCCGTTGACATTGAAGAGCTCATCGTCAATGGCGATACGGCTTCAGCAGATCCATTTTTAGCCCAAATGGATGGCGTGAGAAAACAAGCAGTCTCTCATATCGTAGATGCAAACGGAGCGGAAATCAGCCGCCAAATGTTTAAGCAAGCCTATAAAGCGATGCCGTCAAAATATTTACGTGTACCTCAGGATTTCCGTTTCTACACATCCCCAAGCTTAGAGGTTGAGTGGAAGGATCAAGTAGCAAACCGTCAGACAGGCCTTGGAGATGCGGCCATTCAAGGCGGACTTTCTTCTGCATTCGGTGTGCCGGTCAAAGGTCTTGCCAATATGCAGCCATATGACGAAGCGGGAACAGACGTATCAGATATTTTGCTGACACACCCTAAAAATATTATCGTAGGTTTCTCTCGTAATATTCGAATTGAAGTAGAAAAAGATATTCGCAGCCGTAAATTTATTATTGTCCTCACAGCGAAGCTAGACAGCAAATTTGAGGAAGAGGATGCTGTAGCAAAAGTGATGAAAGTGAAAGAGTAGGTGACGGCAGGCCATGATCATTTCTGCTGAAGAACTGCAAGCCTATTCTGTATTTGATCGTGTGAAAAATCGATCTGTAGAAAGACTGACAGCAGATATTATCGAAGCAGAAGCTGCGGTATTTCAGATCGTAGGTCACGATTTCTCAAGTGAAAAATATCAGCCCCTCCCTGAAAAAGCAAGAATCGCATTATTAAAAATGGCTCAATATTTTGCCATGCTGAATGATGACGAATCTATGATGAAAGGCTTTACGTCAGAAAAAATGGGCGATTATTCATATGCGAAGGCAGCTGATCAAGTGAAAGGCAGACCCTATGTATATGCCCTGCTTGTAGATTACATTGAACCAACATTGACCGGCGGCAGTGCCAAGTTAAAGGTGAGGTCATTATGAGCTATCAATCTCTATTAACAGATCGCTGTGATCTTTTTCATCTTGAACGGAAGGAGTCCGCCCGCGGGAAATACGGGATTCCAGCTGATGATTTACAAATAACACTTTCCTATCCCGATGCTCCCAGCCTGACCGATCTAGCTTGTTATGTCATAGAAAAGAACCAGTCACTTGTGCAAGAAGAGCCGAATACAGTCATTTATCAATCCTATCTTGTCCATTTTCCTTTAGCAACTGATATTCGTTTGCATGACAAAATGGTGTGGAATGGCGTGTCACTCAAATTACAGCAGCCTAAAAAAGTGAAAAATCATCACATCGAAGTGATGGCAGTCAGGAAGGAAAATCTATGAAAATTGATGGACTTGACCGGCTGATTTCACAGCTGCAGACAGCGGGTGATGGCGGCTTAAAGGCAGAATATCAAGATTGGCTGAAGGACATGGGCCTGCAGTTTTTAGACATCATTCAGGATGAATTAATCAAGGAGAATGCTGTTGATACAGGCCGGCTTCTTAGATCCTTTACACAAGGCGATAAGGAGAATCATTTTCTCATTTCAAAAGGCGGTCTCACACTTGAAGTGGGAACGCAGCTTGAATATGCCTCCTATGTCAATGATGGACATGCCACTTCTTCAAGTGGAGAGCGAAGATGGGTGCCTGGCAGATGGACTGGCAGCCGTTTTGAATATGATCCGAATGCAAGTACAGGAATGATGCTTGCCTCTCAATGGATTGATGGAAATGGCTACTGGGATCATGCTGTCATGCTCTATGAGCAAATGTTTGACCAGTCGCTGGATCGAAAGCTGCAAAGCTGGTTCGATCGACATTTTGGGAGGTGATGGAATGAATCAAGAAGTCGGGGCAATCATGCATTATATCTACACACACTTTCCTGTGACAATGTATGATCGTCTTTTGCCAGAACGCTTTCAAGTGCCATCCGTTTATGTGCCGCCTGTGACAGTGATCAGTGGGCCAGATACGGTCTCTACCTTTATGAAATCTTATTCGCTGCAAGTGAAAGTCTTTCATATTGATACAGAAAAAGCACATGATGCGGCAGAATCAATCGTTGATGCATTGCTTGCTGATCGTCAAATCATTCAGATGATGAGTGAAGACGGAGAGGTGCTTGATGATTATGTCCGCATAAAAAGAGTGGAAACAAGAATGATAGATCAAGGCGTAGCAGCGATTGTCCTGACGTGGGATAGCAGCTATTGGTATAACCGTGACAAACAGGCAAGCCTTGAAGATTTCAACTTTTCAGATGGGGTGATCAAACGTGAGCAAGACTAAACATGCTCAGCCTGCTCAAACAGCCGGCGAAGAAAAAGAATTTGGCTTTTCATTTGAAGCCTTAAAGGAGCACAGTAAGGATCTTTTTGGGGTCAAACCAGAAATCCTTGAAGGGGCTCTTTTTTATATCAAACATCAACCAATTACAAAAACAGAAGCGAAAAAGCACATTGATGCTTTTTTGTCCAAGGAGGTTTAAAGGATGAACGGAGGCACTTTTACACCAGGTACAGAGAAAAAGCGTCCTGGTATTTACTTTAATTTTAAAACAACAGCAGAGCAGCGAATTACTTTAGGCGATCGAGGTACAGTGGCACTTCCCCTTGTGATGAGCTGGGGAGAACCCAAAACCTTTATTTCCGTTTCAAATATGGAAGATTTAAATAAAAAGGTTGGACTCAACATTGATGATAAGTCACTTCTTCTTTTCCGTGAAGCAAAGAAAAAAGCCCAAACGGTCTTGCTTTACCGCCTAAATGAAGGAGAGCCGGCCAAAGCCGAAATTGCTGAAAATTTTGTCGTCACAGCAAATTATGGCGGCCTAAAAGGAAATGAGATCACAGTACAAGTCGCAGAAAATGTACTTGATAGCACAAAACGCGATGTGATCACTTATCTTGGAACAGATATTGTGGATAAACAGGTCGTTACTGATGTCAAAGACCTTGTGAAAAACAAATACGTTCAATTTTCTGGTGAAGGTGAAGCCGTCATCACAGCAGGTGTGGCACTAAGCGGCGGGAAAAACGGCGTGGCAAGTGTCGCAGATTATACAGCTTTCCTAGAAGCAGCAGAAACAGAATACTTCGATGTCATTGCTCTTCCAGTCGATAATAGTGAGCAATTAAAAGCAACCTTCGCTTCATTTATCGAGCGTCTACGTGATAAGCAAGGACGTAAGGTGCAAGGGGTTGTGGCTAATTATGCAGCTGACCAAGAAGGAATCATCAATGTGACAAGCGGTGTTGTACTCGAAGATGGAACCGAA
The DNA here is from genome assembly GCF_038593175.1 of Bacillus sp. FSL K6-1006. Classification (NCBI taxonomy): domain Bacteria; kingdom Bacillati; phylum Bacillota; class Bacilli; order Caryophanales; family Bacillaceae; genus Bacillus; species Bacillus sp. FSL K6-1006. The sequence continues at coordinate 2,844,340 of NZ_CP151970.1, read as the reverse complement.
CTAACACCTGCACAAACAACAGCATGGGTCGCAGGTGCAAGTGCCGGAGCAAATTTCAATCAGTCACTGACCTTTGTTGAATACGAAGGAGCGGTCGATACATTAGAACGTCTTGACAATGATCAAGTAGAATACCGATTATCGCAAGGGGAGTTCCTTTTCACCTTTGATGCGAGAGATCGTACCGTGAGTGTTGAAAAAGATATTAACTCCTTGACAAGCTTCACAGCTGAAAAGAACCAGCAAATGGCGAAAAACAAAATCATTCGTGTGCTTGATGCGATCAACAATGATTTAACATTCGAATTAAAAAATCTGATTAAATTACGCAAAGCCAATGGCAATGACATTCCAGCATCAGATGATGGAGTACAGCTTGTGAAAACACTGATTACCCAGTATCTCACACAGCTTCAAGATGGCAGCGGCATTACAGGCTTTAATTCAGAAACAGATATCGTAATCGGGCTCAATGAAGATCGTGATGGATTTATCATCGATTTAGCGGTTCAACCAGTAGATGCAGCAGAAAAATTCTATTTCAATGTGGAGGTGAAGTAAGATGGCTTTTAAAGCGCAAAATACAATTTCAGGTAAAGAAGGTCGTCTTTTCTTAGAAGGTGAGGAGCTTGCATTTATCAAAACCTTCGAAGCAAACGTGGAGAAAAACAAATCAGAAGTCAACGTCATGGGCCGCCGAATGACTGGACATAAAACAACGGGAGCAAACGGAACAGGAACGGCAACATTCTATAAAGTTACGTCCCGTTTCGTTCAATTAATGCTCAATTATGTGAAAAAAGGAGAAGATCCATATTTCACTCTTCAAGCTGTCATTGACGATAAATCATCAGGCCGTGGCACTGAGCGTGTCACATTATTTGATGTCAACTTTGATTCTGCTAAAATCGCTGGATTGGATGTTGATTCAGAGGCGCTTGAAGAAGAAGTTCCTTTCACATTCGAGGACTTTGATCTGCCTGAAAAGCTGAAGAATACATTCTAAGAAAAGTGGAGGAAATTAGCTAATTAATTAGCAAAATAATAACTGAATATGCTATAATGCAGTTGTAATACAACCGTCTTGAAGCCGTCTAAATTTCGTCTGGTGACGTCTTGTATTCGATTCATTAAAATATGTTTACATGCAAAGCGATTTGCATAAAATAAAAAGAAGCCAGGATGCTCTAACATCCCGGCAATGTACAATGAGGCCCTTCAAGGGGCTGGCTTATCGAATAGGTTCTTTAGGTAGACTTCCCTTTAACCTTCCACAGCTCAAGGGGGAGTCTATTTTTTGTCTATATACGTCAACAAAGTAAAGATAAACATCCCGAATAAAAGCATAAGGGAAATCGCTTCAAATGTTGACATATGCATCACCCCCTTTCTATTGGGGATGAGCCAGACGCCCTTGAGCAAGCCGTTCAATTGTACAATTTAAATATACATGAAAAGATTGGAAAGCACATTCAAAAAATGGATGTGCTTTTTTGCATTCAAAAAAACATAACAAAGGGAGTTTTTAAACATGAGTGAAAAACAAACATTTGATCTTTCATTTTTTATGCCGGGGCAAACAGTAGAAGCGGAAGAAGTCAAAGTACCGATTTCTAAGCGTTTTGTTGATAAAAAAGGGAATGTCATTCCTTTTGTCTTTAAAGCCATTACAACTGAACGTATTGATGAATTGGAAAAAGAAAACACAACCTTCAAAAATGTCAAAGGCAGAGGACGTGTGAAAGACTTAGACAGCCAGCGCTTCTACGCACGTATTGCGATTGAATCGACGATTTATCCAGATTTCCGCTCAAAGGAATTAAGAGAAGCCTACAGCACACAAGATCCAGTTGAAGTAGCAAAACGTGTTCTGTCAGTCGGCGGTGAATATGCGAACTGGTTAAACAAAGCGATCGAAATCAACGGATTCGAAGATGAAATTGAAGATTTAGAAGAAGCAGCAAAAAACTAATAAAAGGTGGGGATAAAGAAGCGGTGTTTTTATATTACGCAATGCACGAGCTTCACTACTCTCCATCTGAACTCCTGGAATTATACGAATCACCAAGACCGTTCAAAGCATTCCTTTTCGGACTCATCAGCTACAAGCTAGACATGCTAGAAAAAGAAGCAAAGAAAGGAGGTAAATAATTGGCGAAACTTACAGCACGATTTGAATTAGAAGACCGGGTGTCGAAGAAGTTATTACGCATTCAAAAACGATTTCAAACGTTTGAGAAGCAGCTCAAACCATTTAGAAAACCAGTGAAAATAAGTCTGGAAATGGATGAAAAGAAATTAAGAAACCTCACTTTATCGCTGCGGAAAGTTTCAGTATTTTCTATGAGGCTGGATCAAGGAATCTATCGGGATCTAAAAGCATTGAACAATCAGTTAAATATGATTCCAAATCATCTGGTCATATCCTTTCAAGCGAAGGGGCTGGATGTCATTAAATCCAACATAGATCGTTTGAAACAAATGGGGACAAGTCCCATTATGCTGACGTTTAAACTAAACGATCAATTGTCAGTGAAAATGTCATCGATCAAAAAATCAATCCTTCAGCTCATCAACAGAACGTACTATATGAGATTAAACATGGTTGACCAAGCCACCGCTGCAATTCAACGAATCAAAAAGACACTCAAAAGCTTGACGATGTCCAAACACGAAATCAGAGTGTCTGTTCAAGACAATGCAAAAAGTAAGCTGAAAAAACGAGATCAGGCAGAGTCTGTTGTGAAAGAAAAGAAAGTAAAAAAGCAACCTAATGCAACTGCTGCTACAAAAACGAATGAAAACAAACAGAGCTGGTTGGGTAATTTGGGAAATAAGGCCCTAAAAGAAATTGAAAAATATGCAGGTGACGTTTCAGATAAATTGAAGGAAAAATTGAGTCCTAGAAACTTTTGGGATAATAATGCACTCCCTTGGATTGAAACGAAAATCGACGCATACAAACAAGAAGTGATCGGACGAATTAGTGAGAAGATTAAAATCAATCCTGAGGAGTATTTAGACAAATGGTTTAACAAAGGCTTAGATTTGATCCTTGGTCCGAAAAATCAATCAAGCGAGAACAACAGTAACTCTTCAGCTCAAAATCAAACGACTGAAGCATCAACAAATTCAACTCCTAATACGCAGCCAAATAAACAAAAAGGAAAAGGTTTGTTTCGTAATAGCTGTTGCCCTTGTTGTGCTCGAGGTTTAAGCAGGCGTGGTTCTAATAGAACTAGAAATAGAAATGGCCGTGCTCAAAGGCAGCCCACAAATCCTACCGCCACTTCTAGAGCTGAAAGAAATAGAAGACCTCCAGGTAGACTAGGAAAACTGAAAACAAATGCAGGTAAGATTTTTGAAAAAATCCCTAGTGGATTGAAGAAAACTACAGGCATAGTAGCCTCCGTTGCGGGACTTGCTGGACTGATGAAAGGTAGCGGCGGGTTAAGTAGTTTAGGCGATTCATTAAAAAATATAGGTAGAGGAAGTAGTAAGTTATTAAAAAGAGTGCCTGTATTAGGGAACTTATTAAGTGCAACAGATTTAATAGGAACAACCAAAGAAAACGTTGGGGAAAAAGTAGGTGGTTTCTCTGGAGGTCTTGCAGGAGGAGTTAGTGGAGCTGCAATTGGTCAGGCTCTAATTCCAATACCATTTGTAGGAGCTGCAATCGGTGGTGTTGCTGGAGGCATGGCTGGCACTTTTGGTGGATCAAAATTAGGGGAGATATTTGATACTTCAAAACTTAAAGAGAATATTTCAAACACTTTATTTAATGGCGAATGGTGGAGTGAAAAGTGGGGGAGTGTTAAAACTTCTGCAGAAACGTCTTTAGGAAACTTAAGTGAGAAATGGGAAGATATAAAAACTACAGCATCGAATACACTGTTCAATTCAGAATGGTGGGCAGAACAAGCTGGATACGTTACAGGAGTTTTAGAATCTACTGTCTTTAATGGCGAATGGTGGAGTGAAAAATGGGATGCTATCAAGGACTGGACTCAAGAAAAGTGGGATAGTGCCGTCGAAATATGGGATTCTATTAAGAGGAAACTTAGTGAGACCGTTTTCAACGGAGATTGGTGGGGAGAGAAGTGGGATAATGTAAAGGAATGGACCAAAGAAAAATGGGATGGTGCCGTCGAAATATGGGATTCTATTAAGGGGAAACTTAGTGAGACTGTTTTTAACGGAGATTGGTGGGGAGAGAAGTGGGATAATGTAAAAAAATGGACCAGAGAAAAATGGGATGGCGCAGTCGACATATGGAATTCAATTAAAGGGAAAATTCGTGAAACGGTCTTTAACAAAGATTGGTGGGGGGAAAAGTGGGATAACGTAAAAAGTTGGTCAAAAAGTAAATGGGAACAATCAAAAACAATTTGGTCAACTGCAAAAGCAACTATATCTTCAACTTTATTTAATAAAGACTGGTGGTCAAGTAAGTGGAGTAATGTTCAATCTTGGGGTAAAAATATTTTAGGAGATTCATGGGATTTACTCAAAAGTGAAGGCGCAAAACTCGTTGGTAGGCATATTGTGAAATTTGAAAAAGGTCGAGAAAACGGGAAAAAGGATTTTAAACCTGGTAAAAAAGCCACAGGCGGTTATATCACCCAGCCAACCTTATCATGGGTTGGTGAAGCAGGTAACGAATTTGTTATTCCAACTCAAAATAACCGAGGACGCGGAAAGATGCTGCTTGCTCAGGCTGCTTCTCATCTTGGAATGTCTGTTATGCCAAGCGGAGCAGCTGGAAAAAAACAAGTATCAAGCTCCCCAGCTCCTACAACTGCATCATCTTCTGTAGGTTCAATGAGCGGAGGCGGATCAGTCTCAATGAATGCGAACATTCAAGCCTCTAGCATTGGCGAGCAATTTAATAACGATTTTGAACAAGGATTAAATCGTAAAGTCATCTCTCTTGATCAATGGAAACAAAAGAATATTCAGCAGCCTTTTGGTCAATTGACATCAGACTCAGGAAAGTATGGTCAGCAAACGGTTTCTGCCTTTGCAAACGGTCAGCAGATGACACCAACAGGAACAGACAGCTTCTTGCAAAGTCGTGTAAAAACACCATACCAACAAGTCATGACAGCATCACCCACTTGGGGTTCTGGAACGGTTAGTGGTTTTGCAGCAGGCCAAAATGCCACATCAATTGGCACGAGCCAATACGTAGATCAAAACATCAAACAACCATTCCTGCAAGCAAAACAAGAATCACCAGGCTGGGGTTCTGGAATGATTGACGCCTTTAACAGCGGCATGCGTTCCAAAGGAAGCGAAGTCACGCAAGCGGCCAAAGAAATGGCGAAGAAAGTAGAGCAGGCGTTTAGAGAGGAATTAGACATTCATTCCCCTTCACGTGTCATGATGAGTCTTGGGAAATTTGCATCGATCGGTGTCGTCAAAGGGCTCGACTCAGTTGATGTGAAAAAATTTGCTGAAAATCAGGCTGGTTCATTAATCGGTGCCTTCAGCGGTATGGGAGCTTCAGGGCTTAATGTTCAGCAATGGCTCATGGCGGCTATCATGGCAACTGGTACATCAATGAGCTGGCTTCCAGGTCTGATGACCATCGCGCAGCATGAGTCACGTGGAAATCCGAGAGCGATCAACTTATGGGATTCCAACGCCAAAAAGGGAACCCCTTCTAAAGGCTTAATGCAAACCATTGGAACGACGTTTAACGCCAATAAAGGCAAAGGCATGAATGACATTTGGAACCCAATTCATAATGCCGTTGCAGCTATTAACTACATTAAGGGAAGATATGGAACAGTCTTCAACACGCCGGGATTACGAAGTATGAGAAGAGGCGGACCTTATAAAGGCTATGCAAATGGCGGATTGATTACTCAAGAGCAGGTGGCTAGAGTCGGTGAAGGAAATAAACGCGAATGGATCATTCCAGAGGAAAGAGGCATTCGCGGAAGGTATTTATTGACGCAGGCAGCCAAGGCACTTGGGATGCAAGTATATGATCCATCAAATGCATCTGCTCCTTTACCGAAAGCACAGATGCAGCAAGTTACCTCAGCTCAGTCTACTGGCAGTACAACATCGCCAGGTAATAAACAGATTACGATTCAATTCAATGGAGATCAGCATTTCCATAATGGACAAGATCAGCAATCGCTAGTCGAAAAAATTAAACAAATGCTTGTAGATGAACTAGAAGTAGAGATTCATACAGGAACGAAGGGGGTCGTAATTGATGGGTAAATCAGTGTATCAATTGTGGATTTCCCAAGGAAAGGACAAGTTGCGATTCCCTGTCCTTCCATCCGAACTCGAAATCACAAATAACGTACAAAATGAAACGGTAAAGGTCGCCTCTTTTGGAGAACTGACCTTTATTGACGTACCATCGGCTAAACAAGTATCATTCACCTCATTATTTCCTAAGAAATATTCGCCGATTGCTGAATATAAAAACATTCCATCACCAGAGAATGCGATCGCGAAAATTGAACGAATGATGCGTTCAAAGAAATCCGTGCGGTTGATTGTAACTGGGACAAAAATCAATATGACGTGCAGCATTGAAAGCTTCACCCACAAGGAAGGGTCATATGATATTGGAGATCGTGAATTTACGATCGAGTTAAAGGAATACAAAACTGCATCTCCTAGGAAAATAAAACGTAAGAAAAAAGCAAAACAAACGAAAAAGAAACGACCTTCAAAAACACCACCAAAAATGTACACCGTCAAAAAAGGGGATACGTTATGGGCCATTTCTGGCAGGTTTTATGGCGACAGTACAAAATGGCGGCGTATTTGGAATGCCAATAAATTAGCGATGATTAAACGTAGCAGACGCAATATTAAGCAGCCGGGGCATTGGATTTTCCCTGGACAAAGGTTAAAAATACCACAATAGGGGGGCTGGCATTGATTGAGCTTTTTGCCATCAGAAGCGGCACCATGTATGAGCTTGTCACAGAGAGTGTGACACTTCAGGGGCAAAGGTATCAAGCCCCTCGCTCTATTCAGGCAAATATTATCACAAAGCAAGGCAGTCAAACATATTACCGTGTCTCAGAAGGGGACACGGTTCTTTTTAAATGGAAAGGAAAAGAGCTGTTTAGAGGCATTGTTTTTTCGCGGACGCCGGTTGAAGGAAAGCTGACGTTTACTGCATACGATATGCTCCAATATTTGGTGAAAAACCAAGATGTCTATGTTTTTTCAAATCAAAGAGCAGATCAAATCTTAAGGCGGATTGGAGCCGACTTTCAAATTCCAATGACTTCTATCTCCAATACAGGACATGTCATAAAATCACTAGTCTTTAAAAATGACACGAGCCTGTATGACATGATATTGAAAGCATTGAAAGAAACGAAGCGGCAAACAGGAAGAAACTATCAAATCTATTCTGCTAAAGGCAAGATGGGGCTGAGAGCCTGGCCTGATCCAGAGGACGTCTGGGTCATTGAATCAGGCGTCAATCTCATCAGTTATCAATACAGCACCTCGATTGAAGAGACAGCCACTCGTGTCAAGATGCGTACGTCTGCTGATGAACAGGGGAAGAATAAGAAAAAAGGCAGTAAATCCGAGATTGTGGTGATTGAACAGGATAAAGCCGGTCAGAATAAATACGGTATTTTACAGCATGTTGAGACAGTCACAGGGCAAATCAACCAGCCGCAGCTGCAAAAAAGAGCCAAAGTACGGCTGGCAGAGAAAAAAGGCGTCAAACAAGAAGTCAAAAGCATCCAAGCCCTAGGAATTCCTGAGCTGCAAAGCGGTCTCCCAATCTATTTGAAAATTCCTGAAATCAACGTGAAAAAAACTTACTGGATCGATCAAGACAAACATGAATTCAGTGGGGTGAAACACACCATGACCATTGATGTTGTTGAGAAAAATTCCATGCCAAAGGGTGATCAAGCGTGAGATTAAGTGAAGCGATTAAACGATTAGCAGTGAATGCAGTAGACGCAGAATCGCCAATTGATCTTGTTATCGGAGAAGTCACGGCAGTTTCCCCTCTGAGCATCCGATTAAATGAAAATCATAAGCTGATCATTCCAGAAGAATTACTGATTTGGCCGAAGCGCTTAAATAAGGGTGAGGATGATGAGCTGAAAAGGGGAGACAGTATTATGGTGCTTGCAATGGCAGGAGGCCAGTCCTTTTACATCATCGACAAATTGTAAGGGAGGTGATGAACGTGGCACTTTCACCAGAGGAAGAAATCGAAGAAATAGAAGAAGATGAAGAGGTTGAAACCTCAACGACGTATCGAATAGATTTTGAAACTGGCAGGCTGACAGGCGAAACCATTTCAGGCATCGAGGCAATTCGGCAATTCGTTTATATGACACTTAGGACAGAGCGGTATGCACATCCTATCTACAGCCACGACATTGGTACTGAAATTCAGGAGCTATTGACGGATACAGAAGCTACGGATGAATACAAAGAAATGGAGATTCCAAGGCTGCTAGAGGAAGCACTGATCGTTGACGAGCGGATTGATCATATTGAAGAGTTAGAGGTCACAAAGCAAAATGACTCATTTCATGTCAAACTAGCGATTGTCACAGATGAGGGCACATTAGAAATAGAGGAGGTGATGGAGGGCGATGTTTGAGGAACAGACGTACGAAGCATTAATGGAAAGAATGCTGGACAGACTGCCAGATGATATAGATAAAAGAGAAAACAGCGTGATTTGGAATGCCTTGGCACCTGCTGCCGCTGAACTGGCCCAATCCTATATTTGGCTTGATCAAGTGTTTGAGCTGGTCTTTGCAGATACAGCACAAGGAGAGTTTCTAGATCGGCGGGCTGCTGAAGTAGGGATCGAAAGAAAACCAGCCACTAAAGCGGTTTGGTCAGCGGTCATTCAGCCAGACAGTATCAACATTCCAGCTGGCTCACGTTTTTTTATTGAAGACGTTTATTTCCAGTATTCGAAGGATGGCACGCTAGAATGCGAGACACCTGGTAAAGCCGGCAATGTTCAATTAACAGATCAGCCGCTGCTGTCACTTGATACAATTCCAGGACTTGAATCGATTACGATGAAAGAACTGGTGATACCAGGTCAAGAGGAGGAAGATGACGCTTCTTTATATGATCGATATTTAATACGTGCGAGGCGGGAGGCGGTCAGTGCCAACAGGGCGCATTATAAAAAATGGGCTGAGGAAGTGCCTGGTGTTGGCAGAGCGAAAGTGTTCCCGCTTTGGAACGGAGAAGGGACAGTCAAGATTGTCATCACAGATGGCAATCTAGATATTGCATCAGACCTTCTTGTCAAAAGGGTACAGGAATATATCGACCCAGTGCCAGGTGAAGGAGAAGGACAAGCGCCTATAGGCTCCAAAGCAACCGTTGAAAGCGCCAAATGGCTGGATATCGACATAGAAGTGGCTGTCGAACTTCAAATGGACTGGACCCTTGAAGGAGCTCAGAAAGAAATAGAAGAAAAGGTCAAGACGCTGTTGAAATCAATCGCATTTGAAAAGAGTACCATTCGAATGTCCGCTTTAAATGATATTTTGTACCATTCAGAAAGTGTGTCAGATTATGCAGATGTGTTATTGAATGGCGAGTCGAAAAACTTAGTATTACAGGACATTGAGATTCCGCGTCTTAGGCAGGTGAAGGTTATTGAGCAAACAGGATGAAATGAAAACCTACTTGCCGCCATATTTTACAGAAATTTATGAAGTGGATCACCTGCTCAAGACAGAGGCACCGGAATTTGAGCAATTGGACGAATCTATTTTCGACTTAACGGATCAGTTCTTTCCTTTAACAGCGACATGGGGATTAAACAGATGGGAAAGAATGCTGAAGGTGCAGCGGGAATCAGATGATTCAATTGAACTGCGCAGGGCACGCTTACTCAATATGATGTCAAATATTCCCCCAATCACGTATCTTTCATTAGAGAAATCAGTCAATCGCTTTCTCAAGAATCCAAGTGCTGTCATCCGTCTCACAACCAATCGCTATCACTTTGCCTTACGTGTGAACCTAGATGATCTGCAAAACACGAGATATATTGTAGAAATACTTGAAACGTTAAAGCCCGCGCACTTGGCTTATACGTTCACGGCTTGTCATCATACCGACGTACATGAAAAAAATGATCATCACGGGAGGCTCACACTGCGAAGCAGAGTGGGTTTTTTCGATCATATCCCGATTTTACTCAATGGTGAATTTGTCTTAAATGGTACGTTTTATCTCAGCGGAACGCGAGGTGCAACGGATGTGCCTGCTCGTTTTCGGCATTCATTAAACATGAGGATGCCTCTTCAACATCAGTCAGAAACAGCATATCGCATGAACTATGTCATGACTGGAGCGGTACTTGTAACGAAGCAAGGAGCGGCATTGACTTTACGCACAAAAAATCAGCTCCAGCATCAAACCAAGAAGAAGATGACGTTCCGTCTGCCAGTACACGTCCAAACTGAGCAGGATGGAAGCTTACTGATCAAAGATCATTACTGGATTCTCGATGGATCTGTTCCGCTGGATGGATCAAAAATGCTAGCAGCAACTTCTAAAAAAATAGATTTATAAGGAGGATCACAATGGCTGATCAATTAACCGTAACAACACTGTATGCACGTCAACAAATGGCAAAGGCAAGAGCTGAAGGAACAAAACTCACAAAAGTCGTCAAAATGGCTTTTGGAAATGGGGGAACGAAGGATGGAAAACCGATCTCACTAGACGGCACTGAACAAAAACTCAAAAAAGAACTAGTCCAAAAAAATATTGATTCGTTTACCTTCATGGAACCAGCAAAAATCCGCTACACCTGCACGATCGCCGAAGGAGAACTGGCAGGAGAAGTGATCAACGAACTAGCACTTGTCGACGAAGACGGCAAATTCACCGCCATTCGCACCATGACAGACAAACAAAAAGACGGCGACATCGAATTTGTTTTTGAGATTGATGATATTTATTAAAGATGGGACTTCAGGAAAATCCCAATGTTTTTTTGCTAGAACAATATCGTCAAAGCAAGCATTGATAGATTTGAAAGGAGAATGATCATGGAGATTAAGACACCTCGAACTTTTAAACCAACTGATAAAGCACATGCTGACCTATTTAACGATATGGTTGAAGACTTTCTTGACAATGATGTGGGTCTATTAGAGGCAATCAACCATCATATTGAAGATACAAACCCACATACATCTGAAGCAGAAAAGAAGAAATGGAACGATTCTCAGAGCTATAAGATTACAGCGGATAATGGAAGTCAGTTAATTAATGTGCCAGCTGATGCTAAGATTTTTGATGCGATAAAAGGGAAAGGAACGTGTACTTTTTACGCAGCTTCTGGAGTAGAAGATTCCCCAGCAAATATTTCATTGAGAGGATTACAGACAGTAGGTCAAGATAACATTGGTACTGGCTTTGCTGTAGATATTGCTGGTAATTCTTATAGTTTTTACTATAATGCTGCAGATACCGCTATTAACTGGACAAAGCTCCCTTCAAATGCTGAAAGAAATAAATGGAACGATGGACAATTATCTAAGATCACCTCAGATAATGGAGGGGTGATTCTATCTGTTTCTGATGGTGAAGATTTACTTGAAAAGGTTGTTTCTTTAGGCCCCAAGCATGGTACATTTTATGCCACAGGTAAAGCATTAAACAGCCCAACAACAAGATCGTGTCGTGGTATGTATCATTTTACTTCTCAAGATAGTAATGGAAAAGGTACATTTGGATGGGTCATAGCAATAGATTATAACAATTACATGTATACAAACTATCTTGATTTAAATTTGGGGTGGCAAGGCTGGAAACGTGTTTTAACAAAGGAGGATATGGATAATACTTCTTTTGTTGATACGTATGATCTCGATAATTCTTCTGTATCAGCCGTTGAAAACGTTCCAACAAAACTGAATTTTGGTGATACAAGATCAGACGATCTAGGAGAGTATAATCGTTCGCACGCTGAAATTACACTGAAAAACAATGGTCTGTATTTAATTAGGCTTTATCTTAATAGCAATAACATTCCTGTTGGATCAGATAGTATTTTGTCATGTTATGTGAATGGTACAGAATTTCAACGATTAGGTAACTGGAATCCTGTGGTCTCATCAAGTGTATGTGTATTATACCTTCAACAAAAGTTTAAAGCAGGAGACAAATTAACATTTTATATTACACCCAAAAACACTGGGAGAACCATTACGGTAAATAGAGCTTATGTTACCTTGTCACAGCTAAGATAGGATTATTTGAAAAAGAAAGTGTGTGAACAAATCGGAGGTAACTGTCGTTCAAAATTTAGTGACACAAGGCCTATTTGCCGTTCACTTTTGCTGGATTCTGTTTTATGTGCTTAATACAACAAAGGAACGAGAACATAAGTTCAATGCATAACATCGCCTAATAATAATGGTTTTTTGAAAGGAGAAAAAGATCATAAAAACACCTCAACCTTTTAGTACGAGCGATAAGGCTCATGCAGATCTTTTTAACAATCTAGTGAAGATTTTGATTGAAAATGACCAGGAACTATTAGAACAATTCAATCTTCATACAGGAGATACAAACCCTCACGTCTCTGGTTCAGAAAAGAAGAAATGGAATGAGTCGCAGCTGTATAAAATTACGGGGGATAATGGGGGACAACTTTTAAATATTCCGGTCGGCTCAAAAATTTATGACTCAATTAAAGACAAAGGGACATGTACATTTTATGCGCCCAGTGGAATAGAGGATAGCCCTTCACAATTTGCCATTAGAGGGATACAGACAGTGGGACAAAATAACATTGGAACAGGTTTTGCGATAGATACTTCAGGTAATGCATATTACTTCTACTATAATTCTAGCCACTTATCTATCACTTGGACTCAGATTCCGACAGCAGCTGAAAAAGATAAATGGAACAACAGTCAGCTCCATAAAATAACAAGAGATAACGGTCAACCCTTTTACAAAAGCATAAGTGAAACCACCGACTATAACGAAATGACAGAAACAGGAATGTATCTCGTTTATAATGCTGGTCTTAATGGTCCAAAGGAAATCAAAAGGGCATTTATGATAGTGATCAGTTATGGGAATACTCTGCTGCAAGCTATATATGATGCAGTTAATGGTCTGAACTCTTTTTATAGAATTAGGAAGACTGACTATACATGGACTGAATGGGAAAGGCAGCTCACATCTACAGATTTAAATGCTATTCAATCATTCCCTATTACTGATAATAATGGACAGGGGAAGGTTTATATCAGTAATACGGACGATTTCCATGAAATATTACCAAAGTATCGAGGTTTAGTTCATTTTGTGTCTGCAAATGCACCGGTCAATGGACCTGGTACTGCGTTAAGGGGGATCTGGACTTGTAATAGCACAAGTACGTACGGGCAGGCAATTGGCTTTGACAACTTAAACCGTACGTGGCGTAAGACAATAGCGAATGGTGTATGGTCAAAATGGGAACGTTTGTTAACCAGCGCAGAGCAAATAGAATGGAAGTCCCCGACAAAAATAATAAACGGATGGAAAGAATACGGGACTCAAAAAGTGCAATTTTATAAGAATGCATTTGGAGAGGTAGAGTTAATTGGTTCAATTACAGGGGGTACTATCGGTTTTGAGGTACCTGCTTTTACATTACCAAGTGGTTATCGCCCTATACAGGGTATGCATTTTATAGGGGTAGCATCTAGTATCGGTGCTGGTTCAACACCACAAACACACAGAACACATATTGATACTGATGGTAATGTGTATATACAAAGTGTCTCCAATTCAACAAACCCAAATGAATTTATCACTTTCGGCTTTAAATTCATGGCGGCTCAGGAGGGATAAAAGTGAACTGGATATATAAATACGATGAAAAATTTAATTACCTTCCAGGGGAAGAAATAGAAATTGAAGGGGACGCAGACATCCCAAAAGGATATACAACTGTAAGACCTCAAGATGGTTTGTACAAAGGTAAATACAATGAAGCGAAAAGAGAATGGTATGAGTCGGCAACACAAGAATACATTGATAGCTTGCAGCCAAAGCCGCTGCCACAATCAGAAATTGATTTATTAAAACAGCAAAATGCTGATCTGCTTCAGCAACTGGCAGAGGCAGAACAAAGAGTAGAAGAACAATCAAAAATAATATCAGAACTTATCATGTTGCTGAATGAAAAGGGGGTCATTTAATTGGATTGGTTCCGTAGTATTTCATTGTTCTATCAATGGAAGTGTTATGAAAATGAAGACGTAGCAAAATTTGTTCGGTTCGAGAAGATTACGCCAAAACAATACAAAGAAATAACAAAAGAAGAATATCCAACTAACGCTGAATAGGCGTTTTTATTTTGCCTCCTTTAAGGATGCGCAAAGTGAGGGAGTAGGTGAGTGCAGTGGAAATGGATTTGACTCAATATTTAATGACACAAGGACCGTTTGCGGTGTTGTTTTGTTGGGTGCTGTTTTACGTATTAAACACAACAAAGGAAAGAGAAAACAAACTCAATGAGCAAATCGAGGCGCAAAATGATGTGCTAGCCAAGTTTAGTGAAAAGTATGACGTCGTGATCGACAAACTCGACAAAATAGAACGAAATTTAAAATAGGAGGAAAACTCATGAAAACATTCGACAAAGGCACTGTGATTCGCACAGTGCTTCTTTTTATTGCTCTGATCAATCAAACGCTTGTCATGTTTGGACAGACGGTGCTGCCGATTAGTGAGGAGCAAGTACAAACCGCAGGTGAGGCACTATATGTGGCAGGTTCTACAATTTTCACTATGGTCACAGCGGTAATAGCTTGGTTTAAAAACAATTATGTGACCTACAAAGGCCAATTACAAAAAGATGCTCTGAAACAAAGAGGGCTAACAAAATAATACTTGAAGGAGAAACGACATGGTAAAAATCATTCAAGCATTGATTCCAAAACAACATCGCAACAGACCAGGAAACACGATGAAGCCGCTCTATATTACAGTGCATAATACATCTAACAGTGCAAAAGGTGCTAATGCGGCCAGTCATGCAGCATTTGTTGCACGTTCAAGTACCGGGGTGAGCTGGCATTACACCGTTGATGATCAGGTGATTTATCAGCATTTACCGTTAAACGAAAACGGCTGGCACGCAGGGGATGGCAGAGGCACCGGCAATATGAAATCAATTGGTATTGAAATTTGTGAAAATGCAGACGGCAGCTTTGAACAAGCAGTCGAAAATGCTCAATGGCTCATTCGAAAGCTGATGGAAGATTTCGGAATTCCTTTATCAAATGTAGTGCCTCATAAACATTGGAGCGGGAAAGAGTGTCCAAGGAAACTTCTCGGACGATGGGATCAGTTTAAAGCTGGAATAGCCACAGCACATACCGGCAGCAAAAGCACAAGAAAACCTGTTCAGGCAGAAAGCTTAAGCCAAAAAGCACCCATTTCCAAAAAGAAATCGTCAAATCTGCCATCTGGCATTTTAAAAGTCACCAAGCCCTTAACAAAAGGCCCTCAAGTCACAGCTGTGCAAAAAGCCTTATCTACCCTCTATTTTTACCCAGACAAAGGGGCAAAAAACAACGGGATTGACGGATATTATGGACCGAAAACGGCGAACGCGGTCAAGCGGTTCCAGCTTATGAATGGCTTAACTGCAGACGGAATTTACGGACCGAAGACGAAGAACAAAATCGAACAATTACAGAAGAAATGATGATCTATAAAAAAAGCTATCAGCAAGTGAGGAAATGCTTCCTTGCTGATAGCTAACAAAAAATGACATCATTTGTGATATAATTGGCCAAATCCCTATCATGAGAGGAGAGAAAAATGAAAAAAGAACTGCTCCAGATCATTATGCTGTCAGTGCTACTCATCTATTTCATTTATCACGAAATGACGAGCGACTTCCCTGTGTCCTATACAATCATTCTCATCCTAACTTATCTTTCTGTGATCACATACCGCATCATAAAGTTATTAAGAAAAAACAAAGAACAAACAGAACTGTAAGAGATATGTACATAAAAAAACCATCCTTGATTTTACAAGAATGGTTTTTCGTATGGAGCATAGCGGGATCGAACCGCTGACCTCTACGCTGATGAATTTTTATCATAATTCGGAGGAATTGACATAATACTACATTATAAGTCATTGAATAAATTGGAAAGGAGGGTTAAAATGAATATGCATAATTTTGAAATTTGTACAAAGGGAGGAAGTTCAATGGCAGTCAATGATAATGTTGAAATATCTTCTACAAGCAGTGACCATTTAAATGGACAAGTTGGAGTTATTAAGGGAGTTGTTTCAGGCAGACACGGAACAGAAGTTCAAGTTTTGCTGGAAAGTGGCATTAAGACTTGGATTGATGCAGAAGATGTCATTATATTCTAAAAACCGTATGGAAATTGTAGTAAAAATTTGAATAATATATTATAATTTAACCATCTTTTGAAAAAGGTGGTTTTTTTATGGAGTTTAGGGTATATCAAATGACTTATACCAATGATTTAACGACAAAGACTAATGACTTATATGATTTTCTGAAAAATTATGGCAGGCAGTATGGAGAAAGAGGTTATTATTATACTATAACTAATGAAATTGATGAGGAAAATCATGTTATTACCTTCAGTTTTAGTGAAGAACACGATTCAAATATTAACTCACTGGATGAAGAAAATAACTCATATGCGCCAGATATTGAACCATGTATTAATACAATCATGGCGCTTGATTTGCGAGAAAAGAGATTTTTAGTACAGAATCGCGATTATCCTGCTGACAACTTAAAAAAAGACATAACAATGACAAGAATAGGTTTAATCTTAGAGGACGCTTTCCAAGCAGTCTATAATTCAGAGTTTAACTACTTAGATACTGATAAAGAAATTGATGAAGATACATTTAAGGAAGCTTTTGAAAATCATAGAGTCAGTTATTTGTGGGTGAGATTTCCAGGCACACGAAGATTTTTGTATGAAAATGCTACCATTTTTTCTGAAGAACATTTAAATACACATTGGATCGAAGCTTGGAATAAAGATGAAAGTGGAATGCATGAAATTTTACTTAAAGCACCTGGAAGAGGTGGAGATGGGGATTTAAGAAACTCTCCTGTTGCAAAAAGCATTATGAATATGTTCGGCGTTGAGGTTAAGCAGCTAGATTTTTGGGATGAAGAGGGGAAGTTTCATAAGATATCAATTAGCTCACTTAAAAGATTCGTTGTAAGTGGTATTGATCATAGGACTTTAGTTATCACTGCTATTCAGTATACTTCTCTAGCAATTAGAAATAGAAGAACTGAGTTACGTGATTTTGTTGCTACAAGGGATCTTTAATTTTTTTGAAATCTTATATCTCCTTTATTAAATGAATTAGAAAAAATAAGTTTATTAAACCATTTGAATAATGTTTAAAAAGCCACCCTTTAGGGTGCTTTTTTTGTTAACTGTAAACTTTCCGATGAAGAATCTCTATAAAAAGCATTGGCTTAGAGATAGAGTGAGACCGCAGTTTAGAACGAATAAAATTAAAAAGCAACACATAGAAAGGAGTGGTGGTGATGTGGCATGGGAAGGGCAAGAAATCCGGATCGAGCAAATGGAATGAAGAATTAAAAGGAACCGTACCTATTAGGGATGCTCCGAAAGGGGACAAAAACGCAGTAGAAATTAGCGACCGTTTCGATCTCTACGTCTTAGTTGGACGAAGGTTCGGGCAATTATACTCGATCATATTCAATGATTCCTCCACTATTTACTACGTCTGCGCCGTCTTGATAGCATCGTAAGAGTCTAGGGACTGCTGCTCAACATCTTATTTTATTAGCGATTTTATAGCGATCGTGACATCGAAAATGACTAATGTTACGCCGGTATGACGGAAATAAATATAGATGTACGTGCTTAGTAATGCCGACTTGTACTGCGTATCAATTTAACTGTTTCCGAGAATGATTCTTCTGTAGTATTTGCAGTAGTTACTTAAGAAGAAGAGAGAGCTGTCGAAGTCTCCGCTTTCTATCTTAACTCGCTAACCTTTCCGTCGATCTGAATGCATTAAAAAATCGCCTCCTATTCGTATAGAAGACGATCAAATTACCGGTGCGCTACACTGCGCGATATAGGAGCGGTACACTACGTTAAGTCACCGACAAGCAAACGTTGATATACCGCCGTTAAACCGAAGTATGGAGCATAGCGGGATCGAACCGCTGACCTCTACGCTGCCAGCGTAGCGCTCTCCCAGCTGAGCTAATGCCCCGAGGTATGACGACATAATTTATTATAATCAATCCTCCTGTGAAATTCAAGCTGTAAAACGTAAACACATCGTCTATTTTTCTTTCTGCTCAATTGGAATATAGTCAAAAATTTCGCCAGAATGAACAGAATGGGCTAATCGTCTCAGCCAGTCATAATAGGCTTTTGAGCTTTCAAGCTGCTCAATGAGCTGCTGCGCTTCTTCTCTTACATGTTCCTCCAGCTGATCATCACGCGACACCTTTTGAAGCCGCTCTTGCGCTTCTTCAATTGCCGCTAAATTGACCTCGACCTCACGTTCCCATTTTTGCGGAAAGAAGTTCGTGAAAAACTTAAAAAAGTCTTTTTCCGCAACAAAGCTGTGTTTTCTTCGACCACGGTGAAACGTCTTTTTGACAATATTCATGTCTTGCAGCTTTTTCACACCCGTGCTCATACTCGGCTTACTCATTTGCAGCTCTTCACGCATTTCATCCAGTGTCATTTCCTCATTTAAATACATCGTTCCATATAGAATACCTGCACTTCGTGTAATGCCATAGAGATCCATCGTTTCAGCTATGGAATCAATGACTAGATCTTTAGCAGCTAAAATACGATCTTCTGCTTGCGGTTTTTCCTGCTTTTTCATTTTGTCCCTGCTTTCTATTAAGAAAATTCAATCCGTTCAAAAAAATCTTTATGGACTATATGTTAACGAAAGAATACAAAATGTCAAAATAAATGAAGCATATCTCCCTTTGACAGAAAAATTTGAACATGATAAGTTAATTATGTTCAAAACGTTAAATTTTTATTTAACAAACTTACCAAAGAGAATCAGAGGAGGTTCCTTCTATGAGTCAAACACTATTTATAGACGGACAATGGGTTGGCGCTAAAAGTAGCGACACACGGGATATCATCAATCCGTTCAATCAAGAAGTGATCGCGACAGTCAGCGAAGGATCTAGAAATGACGCGCAGCTAGCCATTAAAGCAGCGAGAAAAGCCTTCGATCAAGGGGACTGGGCAAACATGCCTGGACTTGAAAGAGGAAATATTGTGTTTAAGATAGCTGAATTGATTAGACGTGATCTTGATGAACTAGCCAAATTGGAATCGCTTGATACAGGCAAAACATTAGAGGAAAGCAAAGCAGATATGGACGATATTGCGAACGTGTTCCAATATTACGCAGGTCTGGCTGATAAAGATGGCGGGGAAATCATAGCATCGCCAATTCCAAACTCGAAAAGTGAATTAGTCAGAGAGCCTGTCGGTGTATGCGGACAAATCACTCCTTGGAACTATCCATTGCTTCAAGCAAGCTGGAAAATCGCTCCTGCACTTGCGGCGGGAAATACAATCGTTTTAAAGCCAAGTGAAATCACACCACTCACCACAATAAAAGTATTTAAACTCATGGAAGAAGCGGGCGTTCCAGCAGGCGTTGCAAACCTAGTGCTTGGACCTGGGGCAACCGTTGGAGATGAGCTTGCTGTAAATGATCAAGTAGATCTGATTTCATTTACAGGCGGTATTGAAACAGGGAAGAAAATTATGCAGGGAGCTAGCGGGAATGTGAAAAAAATAGCCCTTGAGCTTGGCGGAAAGAATCCGAATATTGTGTTTCAAGATGCTGATTTAGACGTAGCGGTTGACCAGGCAATGAATGCTGTGTTTTTCCATGCAGGGCAAGTGTGTTCAGCAGGTTCACGTTTGCTGGTGGAAGAATCCATTCATGATGAATTTTTAGAAGAACTGGTGAAGCGTACGAAAAAAATCAAGCTAGGCAGCGGCTTTGATGAAGATACCCAGAGCGGGCCGCTCATCTCAGCTGAGCATCGAGAAAAAGTAGAAAAATACGTCAGCATCGGTTTAGAAGAAGGCGCTAAGTTAGAGACAGGCGGAAAAAGACCTGACGCAGAGGCGCTGCAAAATGGGTTCTTCTACTTGCCGACCATTTTCTCAGGCTGCACGTCAGATATGCGGATTGTACAGGAAGAAGTCTTTGGACCTGTCCTGACAGTCGAATCCTTCCGTACAGAGGAAGAAGTCATCAAGCTGGCAAATGATACGATTTATGGATTAGCAGGAGCTGTGTGGTCTTCTGATATCAGCAAGGCCGAAAGAGTGGCTCGACAATTAAGATTGGGCACGGTTTGGATCAATGACTTCCATCCTTATTTCGCTCAAGCACCTTGGGGTGGCTACAAGCAATCAGGCATTGGGCGCGAATTAGGACGCACGGGGCTTGAAGAATATACCGAACTGAAGCATTTATATCGAAATACAAAACCTGAAGCGGTTCATTGGTTTAAATAAAAATTAAGCATTTGGAGGAGATTCTTTATGACACTAAATATGAAAATTGAAAGCATGCAGAAATTCCACACATTTGAAATTCCGACTGTTATCAAACACGGCATTGGTGCAGTGAAACATGTTGGGGAAGAAGTAAAAGCATACGGCGTTTCAAAGGTATTGCTTGTAACAGACCCTGGTATTTATCAAGCCGGCGTGGTGGACCCAGTAATTGCTTCATTAAAAGAAGCACAAATCGATGTCGTTCTATTTGATAAAGTAGAGCCAAATCCGCCAGTCCGTCTAGTGAACGAAGGATCTGCTTTATATGAAAAAGAAGGCTGTAATGGATTAGTCGCAGTAGGCGGCGGCAGTTCAATGGATACAGCAAAGGCAATCGGAGTAGAGGCGACTCATGAAGGCTCAGTCCTTGATTACGAAGCGGCAGAGGGAAAAAAACCGCTAGAAAACAGAATCCCTCCTTTAACCACTATTCCGACAACAGCTGGTACAGGTTCAGAGGTAACGCAGTGGGCGGTCATTACTGATGAAGAAAGAGAATTCAAATTCAATACTGGTGGACCTCTCATTGCAGCTCATCTAACAGTCATTGATCCAGAGCTTCATGTGTCCATGCCGCCTCATGTGACAGCAATGACTGGAATTGACGCGCTTGCTCACGCGATTGAATGCTATACGATGAAATTTGCTCAGCCGATTACAGATGCGGTAGCGCTCATGGCAATTGAATATGCAGCTCATTATATTCGCCGTGCCTTTGCTGATGGCGAGGACTTAGAAGCCAGATATGGAATGGCACAAGCTGCGATGCTTGCCGGGCTTTCTTATGGAAGTGAATCAGCTGGAGCTGCACATGCGATGAGTCAAACACTCGGAGGTATTATTCCTGTCGCTCACGGTCAGTGTGTTGCAGCGATGATGGGACCAGTGATGGAGTATAACTGGAAAGGGTATCCGGAAAAATTCGCTCGAATTGCGCAAGCGTTTGGGATTGATACAAGCAGAATGACAACAGAGGAAGCAGCCAAAGCAGCTGTGAACTGGATGTATGATTTAGTAGAGGATTTAGAAGTTCCTTCATTAGAAGAACAAGGTGTATCAAAAGATATGATTGATCGTTTATCTAAAGAAGCAATGAAAGATCCGCAAACAGTTGGAAACCCAAGAGATTTAAACGAAAAAGCGTACAAATGGATTTATGCTCGCTGCTTTGAGTTAACACCTAAAACGGTGTAACAATGAAAAAAGGCTCCCAAAAGGGAGTCTTTTTTATGCCTATAGTTGTTCTTTAATTTCTTTGATTTGATGAATATGGCGTTTTTCGTGTGCGCCGATAAAATCAAGGTATTGCTTAAGGGATAGCTCTTTAAACACAGGATGTGCAATGACGCGTTTGAAATCTTCCTCAGTAAATGTGGATAAAATTTGATTGAGTTGCTCACGTGCAGTATCGAGCTCATCCTTTAAATGTGTAGGTGTTACATGCTTGCGTTCAGGCTCAACAATACTAGGCGCAGTGGCTTTTTTCGAACGGTCCTCTGCCATTTCTACCGGTTTTGGTTCATATTCTTTAATCGGTGCTTTTTTACCCTCAGCAGCTAGATGTTTTGCTGCAACTAGGTCCATTTTCTTTAAATGATCTGCTACCTCTTGAATACTCCAAGTATCATCAGATAATTTTTGGTTCAATTGTTCTTCGCTCAAACCTTGCAGCTCGTGCCACAATTCTTGTCTCGCTTCATGTAATATACTCATTTTCTCATCACCTCAAGATCAAATTTTAACATAATGGTACATGACAATCATTCTTGAGCTATCCGAAAATCCCTTTGAAGAATTGTGATGAAATATGAAACCTTTACAAAAGTGGTTCGTATTACCTGTTAGAAGGAATACATTGGAGGTGGGTGTGGTCTAAATGAAACAAAAGATGTTCATTTCATGAAGAAAGGATGAGGAAGATGGATGTGTTCGGGCTGCCTCTTCAGACGCTGTATTTATACATATTAATGATATCAGGAATCCTGACACTTGTTTTCGTCTTTTTCGGCGATGTATTTGATGGATTATTTGAAGCGATCCCTGTTCCATTCCTTCAACCAACATTGATCCTCGCATTTCTTACCTTTTTCTCGGCTGGAGGGTTTATCTCTGAAAAAACAGCAATTGTAGGAAGTGGGCTTGGCGCAGTATTATCTGCGATCCTCGCAGTGATCCTTGTGACCTGTTTGAATGTATTTGTATTAGTCCCGCTTTCCTCTGCTGAAGAATCTCTCTCTTATACGGAAGCCGATTTAAAAGGAAGAACTGGGGAGATCATTGTATCTGTTCCAAAAGACGGATTTGGAGAAGTGCTGTTAATCAGTAATAGCGGGAAAATCTCAAAGCCAGCTGTCAGTTTCGACCAAGAGGAGATTCCATATGGAACCCGTGTGCTAGTTGTCGAAGTGAACAAAGGCGTCTTATCTGTTATACCAAATGAAGAAATCTAGGAGGGAATGCTATGCCAGGAACAACTATTTTAGTGATCATTGGAATCGTGCTTGTGATTCTTATTGCACTTATTGGTGTATTTGTTTCTAAATACCGGACAGCAGGTCCAGATGAAGCATTAATCGTTACAGGAAGTTACCTAGGAAGTAAAAATGTCCACGTGGATGAAGGTGGAAACAAGATTAAGATTGTAAGAGGCGGCGGTACCTTTGTACTTCCAGTCTTTCAACAAGCAGAGCCGCTCAGCTTACTATCTAGCAAGCTAGATGTTTCAACCCCTGAAGTCTATACCGAACAAGGTGTACCAGTCATGGCGGATGGAACGGCCATCATAAAAATTGGCGGATCGATTGAAGAAATTGCTACTGCTGCAGAGCAATTTTTAGGTAAAACAAAAGAAGACCGCGAAAACGAAGCAAGAGAAGTATTAGAAGGCCATCTTCGTTCCATCTTAGGATCAATGACAGTTGAAGAGATTTATAAAAACAGAGAGAAATTTTCTCAAGAAGTACAACGTGTCGCTTCTCAAGATTTAGCGAAAATGGGTCTTGTCATTGTATCGTTTACGATTAAAGATGTTCGTGATAAAAATGGCTATTTAGAATCTCTAGGTAAACCAAGAATTGCCCAAGTAAAACGCGATGCAGATATTGCAACAGCTGAAGCAGATAAAGAAACACGTATCAAACGTGCCGAAGCAGATAAAGATGCGAAGAAATCTGAGCTTGAGCGTGCTACTGAAATCGCTGAAGCAGAAAAGATCAATGAGCTGAAAAGAGCAGAATTCAGACGTGAACAGGATACGGCGAAAGCAAGTGCTGACCAAGCGTACGATCTAGAAACAGCTCGTAACCGTCAGCACGTAACTGAACAAGAAATGCAAGTCAAAATCATTGAGCGTCAGAAACAAATTGAATTAGAAGAAAAAGAGATTCAGCGTCGTGAACGTCAATACGATTCTGAAGTGAAAAAGAAAGCAGATGCGGACCGTTATGCTGTTGAGCAGTCGGCTGCCGCGGAAAAAGCGAAACGCCTTGCTGAAGCAGATGCGAAGAAATACAGCATTGAAGCAATGGCAAAAGCAGAAGCTGAGAAAGTCCGTATTGACGGGCTTGCCAAAGCGGAAGCGGATCGTGCAAAAGGGGAAACAGAAGCAGAAGTCATTAGACTAAAAGGACTTGCAGAAGCGGAAGCGAAAGAGAAAATCGCTGAAGCATTCGAACAGTATGGTCAGGCAGCGATCCTTGATATGATTGTGAAAATGCTACCTGAATATGCGAAGCAAGTATCTGCACCACTTTCTAACATTGATAAAATTACTGTTGTGGATACGGGCGGTAACGGGGAAGGCAGCGGTGCCAATAAAGTTACAGGCTATGCCACAAACCTCATGTCCAGTCTGCAAGAAAGTCTGAAAGCATCCTCTGGAATAGATGTGAAAGAAATTATTGAGAACTTTTCCGGCAAAGGAAATGTGAAGCAAAGCATTCAAGAGCTGACAAACGAAATCAAACAGCCAAGAAAAAAAGAGATCGCTGATACTCAAATAGAAGAATAAAATCAATAGACACCTTCCAGCAGAAGGTGTCTATTTTTTATAGAAGAAGTTTTAACCATTGAAATACAGACCATTGAATTCTACGTAATAGGAATTTATGATAATGAAGATAGGGTGTAAAAAACTAAAAGGAGTGGTGCGGATGAAGGTGAGACATGCTGTACATCAAGATATTCCTAAAATCGCCGAAATACATGTGAAGAGCTGGCAAACGACTTATCAAGGCATTATTAATCAGGATTATTTGGATGGTTTAAATATAAAAGATCGGAAAGAGAGCTGGAGAAAAAGATCGCTTGAAGGCACGTTTGTCGCAGAAGATGCGGATGGCGTATTTGGTTTTGCTTCTTTCGGAAAACAACGTGACGAACGTTATTCTACATATGATGGAGAGCTGTATGCCATCTATTTATTACAACAGAAACAGAAATCAGGTGCGGGTATTGCTTTAATTGCTAAAGGTGTCGATTATTTAATAGAAAAAGGGTATCAGAGGTTGATGCTATGGGTGTTTGAGCAAAATTCGGCAAAACAATTTTATCAAAAACTTCAACCTAGTTTTGTCGTTACCAGCCAGTTCGAGCTGGCTGGCGAGAACCATAATGAAATAGGGTATGGATGGGAGCTCTCTATATTGAATAACCATGTACAGCGGATTAAATCGTCAGCTTCCAGTAATAATGAGAGAAAAAAGTGAAGAGCACAGCAAGCAGCATGTAAGAAATAAACGGTGAAGCTTCTACTTTTCCTTTCACGCCTGCTATTTTTAAAGCTTCATAGAAACCTGCCAAAAAATAAGCAAGACTGAGAATATAGCAGCACAGCATAATGGAGTAAGGGCTCATTGTCGTACCTCCAGCATGAAATCTTCTATTATTAATAGATTCCATAGAGCAGCAAATTATGCATAAAAAAATAACCAGCTGAAATCAGCCGGTTATTTTTGACGAGGAAAAACCAAACGAGATGCACTTGGGATGAGTATACAAAGAACGATACTGCAAATAATAAATGAAGGAACCATATATGTGCTGTTATAAATTAAAGAGTAGACCCATCCTGGTGTTCCTTTCGGTGCATATTGAGAGAAGAAAACGACGCCAGAAATAAAGAACGTCAGCAGTCTGAATAAACTAGCAACAAAAACAGCTAAGGTAATATAGAAGAATTGCTGTTTTCGCTTTTGATCCTGAATGGCTTTTTTGATCAGTCCAGAAAACAGGCCGCTTAAAGAAATGACAACAGATGCAACGAAGTAATCGAGGAATCCTTGAACAGGTGTAGCGATGATCGGGCTATTCATCAGCTGAAGACCTGCGATTAACACACCGATGATAAATCCGGTAGATATTCCCCATCTAATAGACATGAGAATAACGGGAATCATAATCAGCGCAAGAGAACCGCCATTGGGCATTCTTAAAAAGAGACCTGATAAGTAATCTAATACAAGTGCAAGTGAAGTCATAATCGCGATTTCCATCAGTCGTACCAATTGATTTGATTGCTGCATAAAAAAATCTCCTTTTTCATGAATTGAGCAAGGAGAGACCGTGTAAGGATGAGTATGTTATTCATAGAAAAACATATCGATTTGAATACACCGTATGTATTCAAGTGATTCCACATTCCTACTTCAGTATTAACTGACAGGTTCAAAGGGTCAGAACAACGAATGTTCACTCTCAGCACAAAGCTCCCCCTGCGGTTATTTAATTTCAATCTATTATAAATATACTAAAGACCTGCAGGATCAACAATAGACAATTCCCGAGATAAGCAGCATTTGTATCAATATATAGGAAGAGATAAGGAAAAATAAATTATTTAGAAAAAATACTTGTTTCTTCTTTCAAAAGGTGTTATATTTGTATTCGCCGCTGAAACAGCGCGGTTGATAAATAACATTAAGAAAAAAGTTGTTGACTTTATCTTGATAGAATGTTATATTAATAAAGTCGCCTCTGGGAGACGACGAAGATGATCTTTGAAAACTAAACAAGACAAAACGTACCTGTTAATTCGAGTTTTTATAAAAAAATCCTATGAAATTTCATAGGTAGTCAGTCAAACTGGCGAAAAGCAAAACTTCGGTTTTGTACTTTTTCGGAGAGTTTGATCCTGGCTCAGGACGAACGCTGGCGGCGTGCCTAATACATGCAAGTCGAGCGGACAGAAGGGAGCTTGCTCCCGGATGTTAGCGGCGGACGGGTGAGTAACACGTGGGTAACCTGCCTGTAAGACTGGGATAACTCCGGGAAACCGGAGCTAATACCGGATAGTTCCTTGAACCGCATGGTTCAAGGATGAAAGACGGTTTCGGCTGTCACTTACAGATGGACCCGCGGCGCATTAGCTAGTTGGTGGGGTAATGGCTCACCAAGGCGACGATGCGTAGCCGACCTGAGAGGGTGATCGGCCACACTGGGACTGAGACACGGCCCAGACTCCTACGGGAGGCAGCAGTAGGGAATCTTCCGCAATGGACGAAAGTCTGACGGAGCAACGCCGCGTGAGTGATGAAGGTTTTCGGATCGTAAAGCTCTGTTGTTAGGGAAGAACAAGTGCGAGAGTAACTGCTCGCACCTTGACGGTACCTAACCAGAAAGCCACGGCTAACTACGTGCCAGCAGCCGCGGTAATACGTAGGTGGCAAGCGTTGTCCGGAATTATTGGGCGTAAAGGGCTCGCAGGCGGTTTCTTAAGTCTGATGTGAAAGCCCCCGGCTCAACCGGGGAGGGTCATTGGAAACTGGGAAACTTGAGTGCAGAAGAGGAGAGTGGAATTCCACGTGTAGCGGTGAAATGCGTAGAGATGTGGAGGAACACCAGTGGCGAAGGCGACTCTCTGGTCTGTAACTGACGCTGAGGAGCGAAAGCGTGGGGAGCGAACAGGATTAGATACCCTGGTAGTCCACGCCGTAAACGATGAGTGCTAAGTGTTAGGGGGTTTCCGCCCCTTAGTGCTGCAGCTAACGCATTAAGCACTCCGCCTGGGGAGTACGGTCGCAAGACTGAAACTCAAAGGAATTGACGGGGGCCCGCACAAGCGGTGGAGCATGTGGTTTAATTCGAAGCAACGCGAAGAACCTTACCAGGTCTTGACATCCTCTGACAACCCTAGAGATAGGGCTTTCCCTTCGGGGACAGAGTGACAGGTGGTGCATGGTTGTCGTCAGCTCGTGTCGTGAGATGTTGGGTTAAGTCCCGCAACGAGCGCAACCCTTGATCTTAGTTGCCAGCATTCAGTTGGGCACTCTAAGGTGACTGCCGGTGACAAACCGGAGGAAGGTGGGGATGACGTCAAATCATCATGCCCCTTATGACCTGGGCTACACACGTGCTACAATGGACAGAACAAAGGGCTGCAAGACCGCAAGGTTTAGCCAATCCCATAAATCTGTTCTCAGTTCGGATCGCAGTCTGCAACTCGACTGCGTGAAGCTGGAATCGCTAGTAATCGCGGATCAGCATGCCGCGGTGAATACGTTCCCGGGCCTTGTACACACCGCCCGTCACACCACGAGAGTTTGCAACACCCGAAGTCGGTGAGGTAACCTTTATGGAGCCAGCCGCCGAAGGTGGGGCAGATGATTGGGGTGAAGTCGTAACAAGGTAGCCGTATCGGAAGGTGCGGCTGGATCACCTCCTTTCTAAGGATATATGGAGCAGCGTACGTTTTCGTCTTGTTTAGTTTTGAAGGATCATTCCTTCAAAACATGTCTCTAGCGAGACAGGATTGTTCTTTGAAAACTAGATAACAATAAGTAATACATTCACATTGAATGCAATGCAAAGTTCATCACACATAGTGATTCTTTCTAAAGTAAGAAATGGTTAAGTTAGAAAGGGCGCACGGTGGATGCCTTGGCACTAGGAGCCGATGAAGGACGGGACGAACACCGATATGCTTCGGGGAGCTGTAAGCAAGCTTTGATCCGGAGATTTCCGAATGGGGAAACCCACTGCTCGTAATGGAGTAGTATCCATACTTGAATACATAGAGTATGAGAAGGCATACCCGGGGAACTGAAACATCTAAGTACCCGGAGGAAGAGAAAGCAAATGCGATTCCCTGAGTAGCGGCGAGCGAAACGGGAACAGCCCAAACCAAGAGGCTTGCCTCTTGGGGTTGTAGGACACTCTATACGGAGTTACAAAGGAATGATATAAGCGAAGAGGTCTGGAAAGGCCCGCCAAAGAAGGTAACAGCCCTGTAACTGAAATGTTGTTCTCTCCAGAGTGGATCCTGAGTACGGCGGAACACGTGAAATTCCGTCGGAATCCGGGAGGACCATCTCCCAAGGCTAAATACTCCCTAGTGACCGATAGTGAACCAGTACCGTGAGGGAAAGGTGAAAAGCACCCCGGAAGGGGAGTGAAATAGATCCTGAAACCGTGTGCCTACAAGTAGTCAGAGCCCGTTAACGGGTGATGGCGTGCCTTTTGTAGAATGAACCGGCGAGTTACGATCCCGTGCAAGGTTAAGCAGAAGATGCGGAGCCGCAGCGAAAGCGAGTCTGAATAGGGCGCATGAGTACGTGGTCGTAGACCCGAAACCAGGTGATCTACCCATGTCCAGGGTGAAGTTCAGGTAACACTGAATGGAGGCCCGAACCCACGCACGTTGAAAAGTGCGGGGATGAGGTGTGGGTAGGGGTGAAATGCCAATCGAACCTGGAGATAGCTGGTTCTCTCCGAAATAGCTTTAGGGCTAGCCTCAAGGTAAGAGTCTCGGAGGTAGAGCACTGATTGGACTAGGGGCCCCTACCGGGTTACCGAATTCAGTCAAACTCCGAATGCCGATGACTTATCCTTGGGAGTCAGACTGCGAGTGATAAGATCCGTAGTCGAAAGGGAAACAGCCCAGACCGCCAGCTAAGGTCCCAAAGTATACGTTAAGTGGAAAAGGATGTGGAGTTGCTTAGACAACCAGGATGTTGGCTTAGAAGCAGCCACCATTTAAAGAGTGCGTAATAGCTCACTGGTCGAGTGACTCTGCGCCGAAAATGTACCGGGGCTAAACGTATCACCGAAGCTGCGGACTGTTCTTACGAACAGTGGTAGGAGAGCGTTCTAAGGGCTGTGAAGCCAGACCGGAAGGACTGGTGGAGCGCTTAGAAGTGAGAATGCCGGTATGAGTAGCGAAAGACGGGTGAGAATCCCGTCCACCGAATGCCTAAGGTTTCCTGAGGAAGGCTCGTCCGCTCAGGGTTAGTCGGGACCTAAGCCGAGGCCGAAAGGCGTAGGCGATGGACAACAGGTTGATATTCCTGTACCACCTCCTCACCATTTGAGCAATGGGGGGACGCAGGAGGATAGGGTAAGCGCGGTATTGGATATCCGCGTCCAAGCAGTTAGGCTGGGAAATAGGCAAATCCGTTTCCCGTAAAGGCTGAGCTGTGATGGCGAGCGAAATTTAGTAGCGAAGTTCCTGATTCCACACTGCCAAGAAAAGCCTCTAGCGAGGTGAGAGGTGCCCGTACCGCAAACCGACACAGGTAGGCGAGGAGAGAATCCTAAGGTGATCGAGAGAACTCTCGTTAAGGAACTCGGCAAAATGACCCCGTAACTTCGGGAGAAGGGGTGCTTCTTAGGGTGTTAAAGCCCCGAGAAGCCGCAGTGAATAGGCCCAGGCGACTGTTTAGCAAAAACACAGGTCTCTGCGAAGCCGTAAGGCGAAGTATAGGGGCTGACGCCTGCCCGGTGCTGGAAGGTTAAGAGGAGCGCTTAGCGTAAGCGAAGGTGCGAATTGAAGCCCCAGTAAACGGCGGCCGTAACTATAACGGTCCTAAGGTAGCGAAATTCCTTGTCGGGTAAGTTCCGACCCGCACGAAAGGCGCAACGATCTGGGCACTGTCTCAACGAGAGACTCGGTGAAATTATAGTACCTGTGAAGATGCAGGTTACCCGCGACAGGACGGAAAGACCCCGTGGAGCTTTACTGCAGCCTGATATTGAATGTTGGTACAGCTTGTACAGGATAGGTAGGAGCCTTGGAAACCGGAGCGCTAGCTTCGGTGGAGGCATCGGTGGGATACTACCCTGGCTGTATTGACCTTCTAACCCGCTGCCCTTATCGGGCAGGGAGACAGTGTCAGGTGGGCAGTTTGACTGGGGCGGTCGCCTCCTAAAATGTAACGGAGGCGCCCAAAGGTTCCCTCAGAATGGTTGGAAATCATTCGCAGAGTGTAAAGGCACAAGGGAGCTTGACTGCGAGACCTACAAGTCGAGCAGGGACGAAAGTCGGGCTTAGTGATCCGGTGGTTCCGCATGGAAGGGCCATCGCTCAACGGATAAAAGCTACCCCGGGGATAACAGGCTTATCTCCCCCAAGAGTCCACATCGACGGGGAGGTTTGGCACCTCGATGTCGGCTCATCGCATCCTGGGGCTGTAGTCGGTCCCAAGGGTTGGGCTGTTCGCCCATTAAAGCGGTACGCGAGCTGGGTTCAGAACGTCGTGAGACAGTTCGGTCCCTATCCGTCGCGGGCGCAGGAAATTTGAGAGGAGCTGTCCTTAGTACGAGAGGACCGGGATGGACGCACCGCTGGTGTACCAGTTGTTCTGCCAAGGGCATCGCTGGGTAGCTATGTGCGGACGGGATAAGTGCTGAAAGCATCTAAGCATGAAGCCCCCCTCAAGATGAGATTTCCCATTCCGCAAGGAAGTAAGATCCCTGAAAGATGATCAGGTTGATAGGTCTGAGGTGGAAGCGTGGTGACACGTGGAGCTGACAGATACTAATAGATCGAGGACTTAACCTATATTCTAATGTGAAGCATGAACATTGTTATCTAGTTTTGAGAGAACATTCTCTCCATCAGGTTTGGTGGCGATAGCGAAGAGGTCACACCCGTTCCCATACCGAACACGGAAGTTAAGCTCTTCAGCGCCGATGGTAGTTGGGGGTTTCCCCCTGTGAGAGTAGGACGTCGCCAAGCTTCTATTAGGATCAGTTCCAGTCGGAACTGGTCTTTTTTGTGCAAGTTGAGGGTACATACATTCACTTGTTTGATAAAAGATCGTGGCTTCATTTTATGTCCACAAGCAGCGTGTGAAATACTTGGATATAAAGAGAAAAAGAGTCTATCGCATAAACCATTATCTATAAAAAAACAATAGAGAGACAGAGTATCAGCTTATATAGGGAAATTAAAGATGTGTAAGCCTCTATGATTTTTTATAAATGCTTACGGCTAAAGAGATACATATATCATTAAAGTATAAAAATGAGGGACTGCTAATATTTCTGAAGGAATCGAACGTTTTAAAAGAGAATATAGAAGAGAGAAGTTCAGCTGCTGAACGTGGAACAGTAGCTGTTTGAATAGGAGAAATGACGATCATTTGTTAAAAGAAATACGCAATGAAAATTGAAATAAAATTTTTTTAATATAGCCTTTACAAATGATTAAAACCTGTATATAATAATCTTTGTCGGATCGAGAGATTCCTACATAGTGGAGGATTAGCTCAGCTGGGAGAGCATCTGCCTTACAAGCAGAGGGTCGGCGGTTCGAGCCCGTCATCCTCCACCATATTTATTCTTACATAATGTTAGGATAGATAAAGCCGGTGTAGCTCAACTGGTAGAGCAACTGACTTGTAATCAGTAGGTTGGGGGTTCAAGTCCTCTTGCCGGCACCACTTTCATATGGTAAGATAGACAAGTCGCTTTTAAAGCGAGCCATTAGCTCAGTTGGTAGAGCATCTGACTTTTAATCAGAGGGTCGAAGGTTCGAGTCCTTCATGGCTCACCATGTTTCATGCGGGTGTGGCGGAATTGGCAGACGCGCTAGACTTAGGATCTAGTGTCTTTATGACGTGGGGGTTCAAGTCCCTTCACCCGCATTGCCAAATAAAATAAAGAAATCCTGTAATGCGGAAGTAGTTCAGTGGTAGAACACCACCTTGCCAAGGTGGGGGTCGCGGGTTCGAATCCCGTCTTCCGCTTATACCATCCACGCCGGGGTGGTGGAATTGGCAGACACACAGGACTTAAAATCCTGCGGTAGGTGACTACCGTGCCGGTTCAAGTCCGGCCCTCGGCATTATAAATAAGCGCCCGTAGCTCAATTGGATAGAGCGTTTGACTACGGATCAAAAGGTTAGGGGTTCGACTCCTCTCGGGCGCGCCATTAAGATCGGGAAGTAGCTCAGCTTGGTAGAGCACTTGGTTTGGGACCAAGGGGTCGCAGGTTCGAATCCTGTCTTCCCGACCATCTTTTATGGGGCCTTAGCTCAGCTGGGAGAGCGCCTGCCTTGCACGCAGGAGGTCAGCGGTTCGATCCCGCTAGGCTCCACTTTTTAAAAGATTATTTTGATCATGGCGGTGTAGCTCAGCTGGCTAGAGCGTACGGTTCATACCCGTGAGGTCGGGGGTTCGATCCCCTCCGCCGCTATAAAGGACCTTTAGCTCAGTTGGTTAGAGCAGACGGCTCATAACCGTCCGGTCGTAGGTTCGAGTCCTACAAGGTCCACCATCTATACGGAGGAATACCCAAGTCCGGCTGAAGGGATCGGTCTTGAAAACCGACAGGGGTGTCAAAGCCCGCGGGGGTTCGAATCCCTCTTCCTCCGCCATATTTTTTAAAACCCATATCATCGCGGGGTGGAGCAGTTCGGTAGCTCGTCGGGCTCATAACCCGAAGGTCGCAGGTTCAAATCCTGCCCCCGCAACCAAAATGGTCCGGTAGTTCAGTTGGTTAGAATGCCTGCCTGTCACGCAGGAGGTCGCGGGTTCGAGTCCCGTCCGGACCGCCATTTTTCAAGAGAATACTTGGCTCGGTAGCTCAGTTGGTAGAGCAACGGACTGAAAATCCGTGTGTCGGCGGTTCGATTCCGTCCCGAGCCACTTTTATCAAAATATTCATAGTATGGCGGTTGTGGCGAAGTGGTTAACGCACCAGATTGTGGCTCTGGCACTCGTGGGTTCGATTCCCATCAATCGCCCCATACATATTTTTGCGGGTGTAGTTTAGTGGTAAAACCTCAGCCTTCCAAGCTGATGTCGTGGGTTCGATTCCCATCACCCGCTCCATTTGTATATCTGTTCATGGGCCTGTAGCTCAGCTGGTTAGAGCGCACGCCTGATAAGCGTGAGGTCGGTGGTTCGAGTCCACTCAGGCCCACCATGATCTTCCGCAGTAGCTCAGTGGTAGAGCTATCGGCTGTTAACCGATCGGTCGTAGGTTCGAATCCTACCTGCGGAGCCAAATGGAGAAGTACTCAAGTGGCTGAAGAGGCGCCCCTGCTAAGGGTGTAGGTCGCGTAAGCGGCGCGAGGGTTCAAATCCCTCCTTCTCCGCCATTGATCTGGCCCGTTGGTCAAGCGGTTAAGACACCGCCCTTTCACGGCGGTAACACGGGTTCGAATCCCGTACGGGTCATTTTTAAAAGAGATCTTGTCAAAGATCTCTTTTTTATTTTCTCCAAAACGAAAGACCGCATCATGGCGGTCTTTTTTTACATATTCATGGAATAGATCGTATAAGACAAGTATGTGGCAAAAAAGCCCCATAAGACATAAGGAATCAGTAAAATTGGAACGACATTGCTTAGTTTACGTGAGACGATGACAAGTGCAAGTGCTGTCAGTGCGACGAGCAGGCAGTCGATTGTAGCTGCAAACAAATCCTTTTGTGTAAATTGAAAAAAGCTAAAGGCTTGATTGAAAACATAATTTAAAAGGAAAAGAATCCAAAATGGTAAAGTGATTTTTTGGAACCCATATTTTCCATAAATGATCGCTGCGGACAATGAGATGAGTGCAAATAAGACAGCCCACACAGCAGCAATGACACCGCCACCAGGCGTCCATTCTGGTTTATTCA
This sequence comes from Bacillus sp. FSL K6-1006, assembly GCF_038593175.1. NCBI lineage: Bacteria > Bacillati > Bacillota > Bacilli > Caryophanales > Bacillaceae > Bacillus > Bacillus sp. FSL K6-1006. Next base: position 2,809,868 of record NZ_CP151970.1, on the reverse strand, counting down.
ATGCGTCATACCATTCTCTGTCGATGGGGAACAAGAATCCGGCAATAGAGAATAGTGCGTATGTAATAAAGAAGACGACAATCGCCCAAATGATACTTTTTCTAGCCATCAAGAATCTCCTCCAATCAAATTCACTCTTAAAATGATTTCCCAATAATTACATGATATAAACATAAAGCCCCCAATATGAGGGGACTAATGATTTTCTTCTGTATAAGGTTCTTCCTCGTACGGTTTCAAGTCACCAAATACCGTCATGACACCTTCTTCGTCTAGTGCTTCTTCATAGGCCTCGTGTGCTTTGGTCGGATACACCTTGCTGGCTTTTCCTTCAATATCAGCAGCTGCGAATCCTTCGTAGTCCTCCACATAATCTTCATCTTCTGATTGTGTATACACATCATCGTATGTTAGAGGAGGGAATTCCATATCAGATGGGGTCTCAGAGTTTCCGTAGCGTTCTACGTCTTGGTAGGCATCCTCTCCATCGTACGCAGCACTTTCTTCATTTTCAAATTGTCCCGCGGGAGGACTTAATAAATCCTCTTCAATCGGACGGTTTTGTGAAACGGTCTGTTCTTTTGAATGCTCTGTGCAAGTGACGGCAGTAGGCAGGGCTTCTAAGCGTTCCTTTGAAATAGGGGCTTTACAGACCTTGCACAGACCATAAGAGCCGTCAGCAATGGCTTGGAGTGCTTCATTGATGTCTAACATATGTTCATGTTCCAAGCTGTTTAAAGCAATATCTTTCCCCCGCTCGAACAGCTCTGTCCCTTGATCACCCGGGTGGTTATCATAGGCAGACAATTCACCGATCGAATCGTAAGGAAAGGATACTTTCTGTTCATCGTCATGGCTTTTGGCTTCAAGTTCTTTCTTTTCATCGAGAAGGCGCTGCTTCAAATGATGTAATTCGTCTTTAGACAACAAAGCGATCATCCTTTCATATCAAACATATTGTTAGTATGAGCAATTTTGTATATAAGACTAGTTCCAATTTGAAGCAATTCCTTATTAAAAAAACGCCTGCGGCTGCAGGCGTTCTTTGTTACGCGATATAGTATTGTAAGATTAAAGCGATCGTCAGCAGAAAACCAAAAAATGTATTGGTTTGAGCTGTAGATTTCATGGCATTCATTAATTCAATCGGCTTTTCTTTTTGTTTAAACTCTTTAATGGCTGTATAGGCTTTTGGCACACTGAGTAAAACAAGAAGACTCCAAAGACCGACGATATCTGTGAAGATATAAACAAAAATGAGTACATATGATACCAAAAACATGGAAAGTAAAATGTTCACTGCAGCTTTGCGTCCAGCAAGAATGGCAAGTGTTCTTCGTCCATTTTCCTTGTCCCCGTCTAAATCACGGATATTGTTCGACAGTAAGATGGCACCAACTAAAATAGAAATTGGTAGTGAGACGAGAACAGCTTTAGACGTCAGTGTGCCTGTTTGGATATAGAAACTAATCAGGATGATTCCTAATCCCATAAAAGCACCTGAAACAAGTTCTCCAAACGGTGTATATGCAATTGGTACAGGGCCGCCAGTATAGAAATAGCCTGCTGCCATACAAATAAGTCCTATTAGTGCAATCCACCAGCTAGACATCATGCAAATATATACCCCAAGTAATAAAGAAAGCGCAAATAGTGCATAAGCGAGGGTGAGGACTGTCTTTGGCTTCACACCGTTTCTTACAATGGCTCCGCCGATGCCGACAGATTTCTCGTTGTCCAGCCCGCGAACATAATCAAAGTACTCATTAAACATGTTTGTTGCGATTTGGATAAACATAGATGCGAACAGCATGGCTAAAAATAGCCCACCATGTATTTGACCACTTGGAAGTGCTAAAACAGTTCCTAAAGTAACGGGAATAAATGCCGCTGTTAGTGTATGCGGTCGTAGTAAATTCCACCAAATCCGCCAGTTTTTATCAGGCTTTATTGGTGAAAGCTGATCTGATATCGATTGATGCTGCATAAAATATACTCCTTTAAATAAAAAAATACGTACACGTCCAAATTCCAGTTTAGCAAAGTTCAAAAAGGTGTCAATATATTGATGCGATGAATCGGGAAAAAGATGTTTGCTAATCGTTGCCATATCGAAGGAAAGCTTGATTTTAGAACAGGTCCTGCCATTTTACCTTTGATGCTCTCGTTTCAATAAGCAGGAGCGAAAAAATCTTGAAAGCGTGATATAATAAGGATTCGAGGTTTTAAAAGCTGTTTTCTTTACTAAGTTCATCTGTTAAGGTTTATAATAGAAAAGCAGGTCATTCGACATATTCGAATGTTCATGTATTTTTTCATTATGGGTTTTATTTTTTTATGTTATTTCATGGATTTTGGAGGAATGTATCATGGTGACAACAGTGCAAAGTACTTTCCGGCAGGAAGCGCTCGCGACATTAGAAGAAGCGAATAACGTCAACCATGCTGTTTTGATAAGCTACTCCAGAAGAGTTGACGATCTGGATCCTCTTGCCTTTTTCCAAAGCGGCGAAGCGGATTTTTTAGGCGAGCGGTTTTTTTGGTCTGATCCAGAAAGCCAAATGATATTTTCTGGACTTGGCAGAGCGGCCGTCATTAAATCATCTGAGCAAGGCAAGGAACGATTCGATATAGTCCATCAAGAATGGGAACAGCTAAAGCAGCACATGTTCCATTTTCATGATGAGAAGGAGTTAAAGCAAGCGGCTGTTGGTCCGCTTTTATTTGGAGGATTCTCGTTTGATCCGCACGAAGAGAAGGCGCGTCATTGGGAAGCATTTGGCGAGGCTCATTTTTTTGTGCCATCGATCATGCTGACTGTTTCAAAAGAAGGCAGCTTTCTTACGATCAATGAGTGGAAGCAGGTGGACGGGAATGTTCATCAGCTTATTCAAGAATTAGAACAAAAGGCCTCTCGTTTCGAGACATTACCAGTACGGACTGGTGGACAAGCTGAACTTGTTCATATGGAAGAGCTGGATGTGAACGAATGGATGAAGGCGATCCAAGAAGCGACAGACCACATTCGTGCAAACGAATATGAAAAGGTTGTTTTAGCAAGAGAAGTCTTGCTTCACTATAAAAATCAAATTGAACTTGCTCCACTATTAGCAGAATTATTAAAGCATCAAACAACAAGTTATGTATTTGCGGTTGAACAGGGAAGACAAGCATTTGTCGGAGCAACGCCGGAACGCTTAGTGAAAAAAAGCGGCGGAGAGGTCTTTTCATCCTGTTTAGCAGGTTCCATTGTTCGCGGAAAAGATGAAGCGGAGGATCACGCATTAGGCGAGGAACTGCTGCATGATGAGAAGAATTTGATTGAACATCAAATTGTCGTCAATATGATTGAGCAAGCATTTAAAGCGAATTGCCTTCATGTGCATAAACCAAATCAACCAATTCTTTATAAAACAAAAAACATTCAGCATTTGTTTACACCGATTGTGGGAGAAATTAAAAGCAGCTGTTCCCTTTTTTCATTAATTGAGCAGCTTCATCCGACGCCGGCACTAGGCGGATATCCGAAGGAAAAGGCTATAGAAGTGATTCGTGAAATCGAACCGCTTAAGCGCGGCTGGTATGCAGCGCCGGTAGGCTGGATTGATTCTCAGGATAATGGAGAATTTGCTGTAGCCATTCGGTCAGGTCTTATTGAGGAAGATCATGTTCGTTTATTCGCTGGCTGCGGAATTGTAGAGGATTCCCTTGCAAAGCAGGAGTATGAGGAAACACAAGTGAAGTTAAGACCAATGCTGTCTGCTCTTGGAGGTCATCCTATTGAATAATCACATCATGACAACATATATAGGCAGATTGATGGATGAATTCGTACAAGGTGGTGTGAAAGAGGCAGTTGTCTGTCCAGGTTCTCGTTCAACTCCGCTTGCGATGCTGGCTCTTGCTCATCAAGACATCCATGTCCATGTTTTAGTGGACGAACGGTCTGCTGCTTTTTATGCGCTTGGTCTTGCAAAAGCAAGTCAATCACCAGTGCTGCTTATTTGTACATCAGGTACAGCAGCTGCTAATTTTTATCCAGCCATTGTAGAGGCGCATTATTCTCGTGTACCTCTTATTGTTTTAACTGCTGATCGGCCGCACGAATTGAGGGAAGTTGGAGCACCTCAAGCGATTGATCAGCAATTCTTATTCGGTAAGTTTGTTAAATGGTTCACAGACTTAGCTCTGCCAGAGGAAAGTCAAACAATGCTGCGATATGTTCAGACAGCAGCTGCGAGAGCAAATCACATGTCGATGCAGGAGCCAAAGGGGCCTGTTCAGATTAATGTACCTCTGAGAGAACCATTGCTTCCTGATCTGTCTATTGATCCTTTCGCGAGAGAAGAATCAGACACGAAAAAGGTATTAGCATCAGGTCAGACATTCCCAAATGATCGAGTGATGTCTGAAATCGTAACCGTCATGAACCATTGCAAAAAGGGACTGATTGTGGCTGGTGAACTTCATACACAGGAAGAAAAAGAGGCAGTTTTACGCCTTTCGAAAGCTCTTCATTTACCTATTTTAGCTGACCCGCTGTCTCTTTTGCGCAACGGACATGTAAATGAAGATCTGATTATCGATGCGTATGATTCTTTATTAAAAGATGAAGCATTACAGCAGCACCTATTGCCGGATATGGTCATTCGTTTTGGACCGATGCCTGTATCTAAGCCCTTATTCAAGTGGCTGGAAAAACATGCGGAAGTGAAGCAGATTGTTGTAGATGCAGCCGGAGGTTTTCGTGATCCTGGGTTAAGTGCTTCATACGTCATTGAAAGTACTGTGTCTGCTTTTGTAGAAGCAGCATTAAATCAAGCAGTACAACGTAAAGAGACAAGCTTCTTAAACTGCTGGCAGAATGTTAATTCTTCATTCAGAACGCATGCAGCCCGCTATTCAGATGAGGATTTGTCCTTTGAAGGGAATGTGTACCGTCAGCTTCAGCACCTCTTGCCAAAGGAGAGTGTCCTTTTTATCGGAAATAGTATGCCGATTCGTGATGTAGATACATTTTTTGAAACTCAGTCCAAGCCTTTTCGAATGATGGCCAATCGCGGAGCAAATGGCATTGACGGCGTTGTGTCCACAGCACTTGGCACGTATGCAGCATTGAAGCAGCCAGTCACTTTAGTCATTGGAGATTTATCATTTTACCATGATATGAACGGTCTGCTTGCAGCTAAGCTGATGGACATTCCGCTGACAGTTGTTTTGATAAACAATGATGGGGGAGGTATCTTTTCTTTCCTTCCGCAGGCGTCTGATGAACCGTATTATGAAAAGCTCTTCGGTACGCCGACAGGACTGAATTTTGAGTATGCATCGAAGTTATATGGGGGAACCTATTCAAAACCGGCAACGAAACAAGAGTTACATGAAGTGTATATGGCACATATCGATGAACCTGGGCTTCATTTAATTGAAATTGAAACAGATCGTCATTCCCGTGTAGACAAGCATCGTCAAATGATGGATGACATATTGGAAGAAGTGAAAAAAGAATGCCTTCTCTGATCATAAGAATGCGTGATGGGGTAGCGTACGAAGTGGTGGACCAGAACCCTTCGGCAGCAAATGCCACACTATGCTTACACGGCTTCACTGGAAGTGCAGCGTCTTGGACGTTCTTGAATGCTTATTTGGAGAATACAAGACTGATTCAGGTCAGCTTGCTCGGACATGGGCGTACGGACTCGCCAGAAAGTGTGAGAAGATATGCAATGTCTCAGCAGCTGGCAGATCTTGTAGAGATTTTAAACCAATTAAAGCTTCACAAAGTGAATATTCTCGGATATTCTATGGGAGGACGTATTGCTTTATCATTTGCCGCTCGTTATCCAGATCGTGTCAATAAATTGATCCTTGAGAGTACGTCTCCTGGGCTTCGCACTTTTAAAGAGCGGATGGCAAGACTAAAGCATGATCATCAGATTGCTCAAAAGATTAGACATGAAGGCTTAGTGAAGTTTGTGGATTTTTGGGAAAGCATTCCTTTGTTTGCGTCGCAGAAAACTTTATCAGCTGAAAGGCAGACTGAGCTGAGAGAGGGAAGACTCAAAGCCAATCCTCTTGGACTGGCTCGCAGCTTAGAAGGAATTGGAACAGGTTCACAGCCGTCTGTTTGGAAGGCGTTAAAGCATATTCATTTGCCTGCTTTGTTCATTTGTGGAACGCTTGATGAAAAGTTCTGCCATATCGGCAAACGTATGCAGCAGGAGCTGAAAGGAAGTCAATTCATTTTGGCTGAGCATGCCGGGCATACAGTTCATGTGGAACAACCACATTTTTTTGGTAAAATAGTAAGTGAGTTTATTTTAGAGCAAGATTAGAGGAGGAAATATTGATGGCTATTGAATGGCAAACAGAGCGTCAGTATGACGAAATTTTATATGAAACGTACAATGGGATCGCAAAGATTACGATTAATCGTCCACACGTACATAACGCGTTTACCCCAAAGACTGTTAGTGAATTAATTGATGCATTTTCACGGGCTCGTGATAATTCAGAAGTTGGTGTAATTGTTCTTGCAGGTGCTGGCGGAAAAGCATTCTGTTCTGGTGGAGACCAAAAAGTTCGCGGCCATGGCGGTTATGTAGGAGACGATCAAATTCCACGCCTAAATGTATTAGACTTGCAGCGTTTGATTCGTGTCATTCCAAAACCAGTTATCGCAATGGTAGCAGGTTACGCGATTGGCGGAGGACACGTTCTTCACGTTGTGTGTGACCTGACGATTGCAGCAGATAATGCGATTTTTGGACAAACAGGTCCAAAAGTAGGCAGCTTTGATGCTGGTTATGGTTCAGGCTACCTTGCACGTATTGTTGGTCATAAGAAAGCAAGAGAAATCTGGTACTTATGCCGTCAATACAATGCACAAGAAGCGCTTGATATGGGACTTGTTAACACAGTTGTCCCATTAGATCAGCTTGAAGAGGAAACGGTGAAGTGGTGTGAGGAGATGCTAGAAAAGAGCCCGACTGCTTTACGATTCTTGAAGGCTGCATTTAACGCAGATACGGATGGATTAGCTGGAATTCAACAATTTGCAGGAGATGCGACACTTCTTTATTACACAACAGATGAAGCAAAAGAAGGACGCGATTCCTTTAAGGAAAAACGCAAGCCGGACTTCGGCCAGTTCCCGCGTTTCCCTTGATTCAATGATATCAATGAACAACAGCTTAGTGCATCAGACTAAGCTGTTTTCTTTTACAAAAAGGAGGTGTCATGATGAAGCAACCTAATTGGCTGCTGCACCGTGCCTATTTAACGCCAGATCGAGTCGCACTCATTTATCAAGAGAAAGAGTGGACATTTCACGAATTAGCTCAAGAAGCGGAAGTGCTTTCAAATAGACTTGCTCAGGCATCATTGAAAAAAGGGGAAACGGTTGCGCTTTTGATGAACAATCATCCTCATATGGTGATGCTTGTACATGCCTGTTTTTTATTAGGGTTAAAAATTGTGCTATTGAATAATAAGCTGACAAAAGCTGAAAGGCGCTATCAGCTAGAAGATGCAAAAGCCGCGGCGTTATTAACAGAATCTAGTTATGCAAGCGATCATGAGGGTGATTTACCCGTTTATACAATGGAAACTTTACCTGAACCAGGGCAAGGCCATATCAACAAGATCGAGAGTGAATTTGATTTGAATGAAACAGCGACCATCATGTATACATCTGGGACAACAGGACGTCCAAAAGGGGTAGAGCAAACGTATGGCAATCATTTTCATAGTGCTGTTTCTTCTGCACTGAATCTGGGTCTCAGAGAGGATGACCGCTGGCTCATTGCCCTGCCTCTTTTTCATATTAGCGGCTTATCTGCTTTATTTAAGTCTGTGATATATGGAATGACAGTCGTGCTTCATCAGAAGTTTGACGTCGATGAAGTAAAGGATTCTATTGAACAACATCGTGTGACGATGATTTCCGTTGTGCAGACGATGTTATCTCGTTTATTAAGCAGATTGGCAGAATGTCCATCTTCTTTGCGCTGTCTTTTATTAGGAGGAGGCCCTGCGCCTTATGCGATGCTCCAAGAAAGCAAAGAGAAGGGCTTTCCTGTCTTTCAATCGTACGGGATGACGGAAACCTGTTCACAAATTGTGACCCTTGCGCCCGAATTTAGTGTAGAGAAGATTGGGTCAGCGGGAAAACCTCTTTTTGGGTGTGAGCTGAAAATTCAAGATGGAGATCGCATTTGCCGTCCTTTTGAGCATGGCGAAATTATGGTGAAAGGTGCAAATGTGATGAAAGGTTACCTTTACCGTGAAGAAGCGACCGCGGCTGCCTTTGATGAGGGCTGGCTGAAAACGGGTGATATTGGCTATGTGGATGAGGAAGGGTTCTTATTTGTGCTTGACCGCCGTTCAGATTTAATTATTTCTGGCGGAGAAAATATTTATCCTGCGGAAATTGAAGCGGTTCTGCTAACACATCCGCATGTCAAGGAAGCCGGAGTAACGGGTATGTATGATGATAGATGGGGAGAGGTACCTGCTGCTTTCCTTGTAACAGATGATAAGATACCGGAGAATGAGCTCTATGCTTTATGTGGGTCGCATTTAGCCAAATATAAATGGCCCGCCGCTTTTCACTTTGTGGACGAGCTGCCAAGAAATGCGTCGAATAAATTGCAAAGGCACAGACTCAGATCAAAGGGGTTTTCAAATGATTCAAATTGAACGAGTAATTTTATATCATGTCACGATGAAGCTTAAAAAGCCATTTACAACAAGTCTTGGAACCATTTCAGAGCGTGAGTTTATTATTGTTGAAGTAAAAGATCAGACAGGATTGACTGGATGGGGAGAAGTATCTGCTTTTTCTTCTCCGTGGTATACAGAAGAAACAATTGAGACTTGCTATCATATGCTGAGGGCTTTCTTTATCCCGAACGTGCTGACGCGCACCTTTACACATCCTTCAGAAATCCCTGACAGTCTGTATCAGTTTAAAGGCAATAGGATGGCGAAAGCAGGCATTGAAGCGGCTGTTTGGGATATTTATGCGAAGCGTGAGAATAAGTCTTTACGCGATGTATTAGGCGGTACAAAAGATAGAATACCATCTGGTGTTGTGGCGGGGTTAGGCCCGATTGACGATATGCTTGAGCAAATTCAGCAATTTGTTGACCAAGGCTATCAGCGGGTGAAGGTGAAAATTAAACCGGGACAAGATATTGGACTTCTTCAAAAGATCAGAGAGTCTTTTCCTGATCTGCCATTAATGGCAGATGCAAACTCTGCTTATGAATTAAAAGATATTAGCAAGCTTAAGCAGCTCGATGATATTCGTTTATTAATGATTGAACAGCCTCTAGCTGCAGATGATATTGTGGACCACCGCCATTTGCAAAAGCATTTAAAAACGCCGATTTGTTTAGATGAAAGTATTTGTTCTTTAGATGATGCTAGAAAAGCTGTAGAGCTTGGCAGCTGTCAAATTATTAATGTGAAGCCTTCCCGAGTTGGCGGACTGACAGAGGCTCTTAAAATTCATACGTTCAGTAAGGAGAATCAAATTCCGTTATGGTGCGGAGGGATGATTGAAACAGGTATTTCCCGAGCGCAGAACGTGGCACTTGCTTCGCTTCCTCAATTTACGATTCCCGGTGATATTTCAGCTTCGTCAAAATTTTGGGAGCAGGATATCATTTTTCCTGAAATTAAGGTTGAAAATGGGTTTATTGAGGTGCCTCGCTCCCCAGGAATGGGCGTGGAAGTTGATTACCAAGCGCTCCGTTCGTTTTCAGATAAAATCGACGTGTTTACAAAACATGATTTTGTGAGATAAAAACGAAGGAATCACCTTTTGCATCTACAATAGAATCTAGGTATAGTGAGAGAAAGTTTTTCCTTCCTGTCTGAACAAAAAAGAAAGAGCGGTGATCCGCTCTTTCTTACTCTTCAACCAGCTCGCTGTCATAAGCAAGCTGTCCGATATACTGATGAATTTCATTTGGCATGTTTGATGCATGTCCATATTCATAATCCCAAAGATTTAAAAAGGAGTGAGCGGCTTGGTGGAATGCGTCTTCATCCGCGTCATGAATTTCGTCAAAAAACGTTTGAAGCAGCCGATCATGTTTCAAAATGAAGTGCCTCCTTTAATGAGACTTAAAGGTCTTGTGGTTTAAACGTTTTACAATCCGTTTCTTCGCTTTTCTCAGCCGTATTTCCTGTGTGGCTGACGACATAGATTGCATCTGCACCACAGCGGTTTCCAGCATTCCAATAGGAACAGTTATTGACTTCACAAAGGATTTTTTGACTCATACAGATGACCTCCTTTTGAGTATGTCTTTCATCTATAATGTAACCGAAATGAAGCTCGTCCATTCATGTTAATCTTCCTGACGAATATAGCGCTTATCCTTCATAAATAATTTCCAGAAGAAATAAAATCCGGGAAACAAGATGATAAAACCTACAATATAGGTGATAAATAATGCCCTAAATGTGACAGGGTCTGTAAATCCAGACATGATTGTAATATCTGGATAAGCCATGTAAGGCAAATGTGCACGTCCATACACATAGCTTGCTAAGAAATATTGAATGGTAATCGCAATGACGGCAAGGCGTGGTCTTCCTTTCCGGTGCTTAAACCGGCTGTTTGGTAAAAATAGAGCCAGTCCTGCGAGCAGAAACATTAGGAGAGATACAAGAAGAATAGGGATGTTCTGCATCATTTTTGTGAACAGCCAATTGGCCTCGCTTCGTAATGTCAGCATGATAAAAAAGGCCATCATAAGTGAAAGTGGACCTGTAATGAGCGCTCCTCTTCTATAAATGCTGTAAGCTTCATCTTCATCAGCTACATTAGAGAAATCAGCTAAAAGCAAGGACGAAAGAAAAAGGGTGCTGAAAATGGCAAAGCCGACAAAAGAATAGACATTTGCACTTGTAAAGACCAGTCCAAGATCTAATGAGTAGACGTTGTTCTCCTGAAAGATAAAGCCACCATGGGTGATTGGGAGAACCATGATCAGGATGGACGGAATGATAAAGCCGCTGATCCCTGAAATATACGTCACCGCTTTTCGGTATTTCTTAGGCAGTGAATGAGAAAACACGAGAAACCCGCTTCGCAGTGCAAGAAGTAATAATATGATGCTGCCGGGTATTAATAAAACGGTGCCAAGTACAAAGGTCGCACCTGGAAACAGGCTAAACAATGCGACAACGATGGCCACAATAAAGACGTTTGTCACTTCCCATGTTGGAGAAAGGTACTTATTTGCGATATTAGCGGCTTTTGTTTGTTCTTTATTCATATAAATCATCGACCAAAATCCTGCGCCGAAATCCATTGATGCCATCACTGCATAGATAAAAACGAATCCCCATAAGATGGTGATTGCAATGAGCGCATCAGTTGTAACATCCATTTGCATCAAGATCGCTCCTTTTTTAAGATTCTGTTAACCGTAGGTCTTCTTCAATCGTATTTTTCCTAAAGTAGTACGTCAGCACAATAACGGTTGCTATGCCTAAGATGAGATAGACAATGGCAAAAAGGATAAAAAGTGTCCCGATCGAGCCAGATGATGTGACAACCTCGGAGGTTTTGAGCATTCGATAAATGACCCATGGCTGGCGGCCTGTACAAGCAAAGATCCAGCCAAATTCAATAGCCAAAAGACTAAGAGGCCCGCCGAATAAGTAAAGAAAAAGAAGCCACTTCGGAAATTTGTCCCGTTTTAAAATTTTACGGTAAAGCAGGGCTAATACCGCAAATAGAATGAGCACCGATCCAATAATGACCATGCCGTTAAATAATGTGTGTATAAATAAAGGCGGCCACTCGTCACGAGGAAAATCATTTAAGCCTTTGACCACTGTATCAAAGCTATTTCCTGCCAGAAAACTGAGCGCCCAAGGAATTTCGAGCGCACCTTTAATTTCCTGCGAATCAGCATCCGTAAAACCTCCTATTGCAAGAGGCGCATGTGATTGCGTTTCAAATAAACCTTCAGCTCCAGCCAGCTTTTCAGGCTGATATTCATACAGAAGCTGAGCGGATTCGTGACCATTTAAGGCTGTTAGAAAGGAGAAAAGTCCTCCTACAATGAGTCCAAGAAAAAGGGCTTTTCGATGAAATGTATAGAGCTTCTCATTTTTTCTCGTTTTGAGCATTTTAAAAGCTGCAACTGAAGCAATCACAAAAGCACCTGTTGTAAAAGCAGACAGCACAACATGTGTAGCAGTTACAGCAAAGCTTGGATTGAAAAAGGCCTTCCAAGGCTCGATATTTGTGATTTCTCCATTCACCATCTGAAAGCCAGCAGGTGTCCCTTCAAAAGCATGTACGTTTGTAATTAGAATCGCTGATGCAGCTGCACCAATAACAATAAAAATAACGGTAATGATGCGCATTGCATTTGATAGGCGATCCGCTGCGTACACATAAATAGACATAAATAATGCTTCTATAAAGAACGCATAAATTTCAATCTGGAATGGCAGTGACATGACCTTTCCGATGACCTCCATAAAACCTGGCCATAAAAGGGCAAGCTGCGTACCAGCAATTGTACCTGTTGGAATGGCGACCCCTAACAGAACAGCCTGTGCTTTTGTCCACCGCTTGGCCATGATGGCATAATGAGGGTCCTTCGTTTTTTGAAAGATGAGTTCAGCTAACAAAATCATTAGCGGGATGCCAACGCCAAGCGAGGCATAAATAATATGAAAGCCCATGGTTGTGCCGAACAGGCTTCTAGCTAAAACGAGATCAGTCAATTTTTTCTCCGCCTTTCTTATCGCTTCTCTTTTTCATGATGCTTATTATTCTCCACCATTTTTAGATTATTCTTCCTGACTAAGAAAGCTTGTTTTTTGACAAGTTGTAAAAGAGGGAGTAGAATATAAATATAAAACGTAACCATTACGTTTTATTAACGAAAGGAGTTTTGACATTGAAAAGAGATATTCATCCAACCTCACATGAAGTTGTATTTATGGACGTAAACAGCGGTTACCGCTTCTTGAGTAGATCAACAAAGACATCAAACGAGACAGTAGAGTGGGAAGATGGGAAAACGTATCCTGTCATTAAAGTAGAAACAAGCTCTGATACGCATCCTTTTTATACAGGGCGCCAAAAATTCGGAGAAAAAGGCGGAAGAGCCGAGCAGTTTAAGAAAAAATATCAAATGTAATCAAAAAAGCACGCCTGATAACGGTGTGCTTTTTTTGACAGTAAAAAACCCCGGGTGATCAGCCGGGGTTCAAAGCATTAATCATTTAAAGCGGTGTTTAAGGTCTTTAAGTTTTGTTTCATTAAGCTGACGTAGCTTTCGCCGTTTTTGGCATCATCTTCAGTAATGGATTCCAGATTTTTAAGGGTCAAGCTTTTTGCCCCAATTTCACTGCGGATTGTATCTGATACTTTGCTGCTCACGTTGTTTTCAAAAATAACGTATTGAATGTGATGTTTTTCCGCTTTTTGTACAATGTTTTCGAGCTGTTTTTGTGATGGCTCTTCAGAAGCGGATAACCCTAAAACACTGATTTGCTCAATGCCATAGCGCTTTTCCCAATAACCATAAGCTGCGTGAGAAACAAGAATTTCTTTATGTTTCGCTTTAGATAACGTTGTTTTGAATTCTTGATCTAATGATTGTAAATCTTTTTTTAGATGTTCATAGTTTTTTGTGTATTCATCTTTATGATCTGGATCTAATGAGACGAGTGTGTCTTTAATGTTTTTCGCCATTTGCTGTGCATAAACCGGGTCTAACCATGCATGAGGGTCCTTATCTCCGTGATCGTGCCCGTCATGATCATGGTCTTCACCTTCATGGACATGATCTTCACCTTCATGGTCATGATCTTCGCCTTCTTCATGTGCATGTTCTTCATTTGTCGATAACAATTTGATGCCTTCGGCTGCTTTGACTGTTTTCACACCTTGGTCTTTTAAAGTGGCAGCAGTTTTGTCTGCGAATGCTTCAGCCCCTGTGCCGCTGTAGATAAAGGCATCACCTTCAGCCATTTCAACCATTGTTTTTGAACTTGGTTCAAAGCTGTGTGCATCTGCATTTGCAGGATACACGCTTTGAGCATGAACGTGAGAGCCGCCAATTTTTTCAGTGAAATCTTGGATTGGGAAGATCGTGGTGTAAATGATTAGTTTCCCGTCTGCCTTACCTTTTGAAGCATTAGTGCCCGCACTGCTTGAGCAAGCGGCAAGACCGATCGCGAATAAAGCAGCTGTTAAAATAAAAAAGATTTTTTTCATGTAGAAAATGTCTCCTCTCAATCTAATAGATAGAAATGATTACGATTTAATGTCCTGAGTTATTGTATCGTAATAATTACGATTTGAAAAGAGGAAAATAAAAAAATTTCGTCAGCAGATGTTTCCTCTAAAAAAATAAGCTGCAAAACGTGACGAAATTTCTTACATTGTGCTATATTTATTTTTAAAAAAAGATAAAGGAATGGACAAACGTATGAAACTTTTAGATGAAATCATCGAATATAATCAACAATTTATTGAAGAAAAGAAATACGAAGAATTTACAACAACAAAGTTTCCACAGAAAAAAGCTGTCATTCTATCGTGTATGGATACAAGACTTGTTGAACTGCTTCCGCGTGCCATGAACATGAAAAATGGCGATATTAAGATTGTCAAAAGTGCTGGGGCGCTTGTTTCTCATCCATTTGGAAGTATTATGCGAAGCATTTTAGTTGCTGTTTACGAATTAAATGCTGACGAGGTATATGTCATTGGGCATCATGATTGCGGGATGAGTAAAATAGACAGCCAGACACTTTTAAATAAAGCCGTTGAGCGCGGTATTCCAGAAAAACGTATTGAAGTACTGGAATACTCAGGAATTGATTTTAAACAGTGGCTCAAAAGCTTTAGTTCAGTCGAAGAGAGCGTGAAGGACAGTGTGTCCGTAGTGAAAAATCACCCGCTTCTTCCATCAGATGTACCTGTACACGGGCTTGTCATTGATCCTGGAACAGGGAAGCTTGACTTAGTTGTCAACGGATATGAAGAAAAGTAAGTTATTTTTCCTTTTTAGGCGGAACAGGATCGATGCCGCCAGGATGAAGCGGATGACATTTCAAAATCCGTTTTATGGTGAGCCAGCCGCCCTTGATCGCGCCATGCGTTTTGATTGCCTCTAGTCCATAGTTTGAGCATGTTGGATAAAACCGGCAGCTTGGCGGTGTAAGAGGGGAAATACATTTTTGATAAAAGCGTATCATGCCGATAAAAATTTGTTTCATAGAGGTTCCTCCTTGTCTGTCTTCCACAGTATAAGAAAAAAGGACAAGGAAGGAAAGTTTTATAAACTAAACTGGTCGGAGAAATATGTTATAATATAGGAAATTGCAATTATAGGAGTGGTGATTATGCCTTCAGTCGAAAGCTTTGAACTTGATCATAATGCTGTAAAAGCGCCATATGTTCGTCATTGCGGCGTTCATAAAGTGGGATCAGATGGGGAAGTAAATAAATTCGATATTCGTTTTTGTCAGCCCAACAAGCAGGCGATGAAACCTGATACGATTCATACATTAGAGCATTTGCTTGCCTTTAATATTAGAACACACTCAGAGAAATATGATCATTTTGATATCATTGATATTTCTCCAATGGGCTGCCAGACAGGCTACTATTTAGTTGTCAGTGGTGCACCAACTCCAAAAGAGATCGTTGAACTTCTTGATGCAACATTCAAGGATGCGGTTGAAGTAACAGAAATTCCTGCTGCAAACGAAGAGCAATGCGGCCAAGCGAAGCTTCATGATCTTGAAGGGGCAAAACGTTTAATGCGTTTCTGGCTTTCTCAGGATCAAGAAGAGCTTTTAAAAGTATTTGGTTAATAGAAGGATGAACCGGACATTTAGATGTCCGGTTTTTTATTTGAATTTAAACAGAGATGTCAAAATAGGGGATATTTGTTAAAATGGACATGTCAGTAAAAGAAGGGGGAAACGCAGGATGCGAAAAATGTTGGGAATGATTCTGATGCTCACGTTATTGAGTGCATGTGGAAACTCTGCAGCAAATAGCGGCAAAGGGGAAGTGCCTGAGCTATTAGAAGTAAAGCTCACAGGACCTGAGCAAGTGGAGAAAAATGAAAGCGTTATAGTAAAAGCAGCTGTCACATATGGTGATACGCCTGTTGATGATGCAGATGATGTTCAATTTGAAGTGTGGAAAGATGGCGACAAGGATAACAGCAAGATGATTCAGCCAAAGAAAGAAAACAAGGGTGTATACGAATTGCACACAGCCTTCAAAAAAGATGGCCTTTATATCATACAAGTCCATGTGACAGCTAAACAGCAGCACAATATGCCGAAAACGAACATCCACGTAGGTGAGGTGAAAAAAGAGAGTTCATCTACTGAAGAAACCTCACATCATTAAAAGCGGATTTATTTTGGATTAGGACGTTGATTTGGTTCTGCATCCTGTGGTGAATCGACTTTATGCTTATATTCATAAGCCTTCGATGTCGTCCACAATGATAAAAAGACAACGATTGAGATAATGATAAAGCTGATAATCCCAAGTAACAGCATCTAACTCCCTCCTTATTTCCATATTAACATATATTTCATGCAGTCAAAATAGAAGAAATTGACGGCAGGTTTCAGTATAATAAGAAAAGGGTATTCTCATACTAAACGCAATTACATAAGGAGGAATAAATATGTCTGAACAATTATTAAACGTCGTCAATAAACAAGTAGCTGATTGGACTGTGCTTTACGTGAAATTACATAACTATCATTGGTATGTAAAGGGGAAAGATTTCTTTACACTCCATGAAAAATTTGAGGAACTATATACAGAAACAGCTACATATATTGATGATTTGGCTGAGCGTATGCTTGCTTTAAATGGACAGCCTGTTGCGACAATGAAAGAGTGCTTAGAAATTTCCAGCATTCAAGAAGCAGAGGGCAAAGAATCAGCGGAGCAAATGGTGAAAAATCTATATGATGATTTCTCCAATATCGCTGAGGAATTAAAGCAAGGAATGGAGCTGGCTGCAGAGGTTGGCGATGAAACTACAGGTGATATGCTGCTTGCGATTCATCAATCCATTGAAAAACACAACTGGATGCTTAAAGCATATTTAGGATAATACACGTATGTGAAAAGAATGTCGGTCATAAATAGACCGACATTCTTTTTTATTGGAATCGGGACAGACAGCCCATTGAAATCATAGGGCTTTCAGCCGAAGAGAAAAGAGAAGGGAGGGAAGAAGATGTCTTCTATTGCAGGAATGATGAGTCAGCAAGTAGCGAGCATTCAAAAGACACTCAATATTAGTTTGTTGAATTCACAGCTTGCTACGAATACAGCACAAGCTATGGTGATGCTGGATCAAGTGCAGCAGCAGCCTCAAGCTGTTCAGCCAAAGGATTCAGATGCTTCATTTATTGATGTCAGAGTCTAAAAAGAGAAGCCGCCTTATGGGGCGGCTTTTTTGGTTTCATTCGTCTCCCTGAGGACATAACAGCGCCTTTATTTTTTGTCGTCCAAGCTATTGCGAGAATTCGGCATATACTATTGAGGTAAGGAGTTCCACTTTGAAAGGATGTTGATGCCAAGTGAGCAAGGATTTAGGCATCTTTTCGTTGGTTACAGTGAGTTTGTCGGCGATGGGCTTTCTGTTTGGTGGAGCAGGATATTTACTGATGATTTTAGTGACGTTGATGGCTATTGAATTAATTTGTTCAAGCCTAAGAGAATCTTTGACTGGGCAGCTCACAATGAAGCGGTTTTTTACGCGGCTTGTTCGAAAGATCGTGACAGTTTCCTTAATATCGATGGCGCATTTCTTCGATGTCATGCTGAAGACAAATGGGGCGATTAAGGATTTAGCGATCATCTTTTATATTATTTATGAATCTTATCAAATCGTCTCGACAGCCAGAGCCCTTGGAGTTCCCATTCCACAGTTGTTTATTGATGTATTGGACATGTTGAAAAATAAATTGCGCAAAAAGCCGTAATTTCCTCATATCTGGTCATACTAAAGAAAAAAGGATGATTCAGATGGCGAGACACACGTACTACGTATCCGTACAAGATGGATCGATATCGCAGCATAGAGATGCAGCGGCTTGGCAATTTCAAATAGAAGCAGATGATGATCAAATTTTGCAGCTGAGAGACTATTTCGATGAACAGTATATGACAGATTGGAAAGGCTTCTTTCGGGCGCATGTTCCGTTTCTTGAATATCATTATGATAGTCCAAATGATGAAATGGATAGAAAAAGAAAAGAGATTTACACAATGATTTATGAGCTCGGCAATGAAGAGACAAGGAGCTTTATTGAGACAAATGGTTTGATGAATTGAAAAAGCATGTAGAGAATCTCTACATGCTTTATTTTCGCGGTTGTAAAATGCCTCCGATCAAATCGCTGATCCCGCCGCCTCTATTTTCTTGCTGTGAATTGGTGAACTCATGAGAGGAGCTCTGGCTCTGAGGTTTGTAGCGATTATCATCTAAACCCACCCGTAACCCAGATGTGCGCTCAGATGGCTGGATAATGACGATTTGATCTTGTTCCTGGAACTCAAATAAGTAGGATTCGCCAGATGTTTGTCCAATGAAAGTCTTCCAGTTCACATCTAGTTTGACCTTCGGGGCTTTGCCTGTCCAAGCGACAATCGCGTCAGGGTCTACACGGCAGGGGGCTTTTAAAATGAGCGGATTTCCATTCGTTTTGATGGCGACCTGCGCTCCGTGCCCTTGATAAGAGAGTTTTGATGTAAACAGTCCTTTCTGTGATAAAATACCAACGCCTACTGGTGTGACGCCGTAATGGCATTCCTCAGTAAAGGCAAGTAAATCTTCACTTTCTACACTTACATGCTGCCAAGGTCCGCTTGGCTCAAGGTTAATCACAGTTACATGCTCGCTTGCATCCGCCAAGTAGCAAGTACCTTGTCCACTCACTTCCATCATCTCAAGGTTTTCACCTGTGAATTTCCTGCTGATATGGTTAAATACTTGGCTGACCATATTTCCTTTATTCGTTCCAAGTAATCGCTTGCGGTATTGGAAACTTCCTTGATCCGCAATCATGGCGCCTTTTTTGGCAAAAAAGATTCCGCTGCCTTCTGCTTGTAAGGTAAGTTCTTCTATTGTGTTGAAATGAAATCCCATAGGTGCCGGCTCCTTTCCTGCGTCAAGATGTGAATCCATAGATGCGGCATAAATCGTTTAAATCTAAAGTAGTCCCTTGCCCGGTCGCAGTGATCTTCCATTCCTCCTGATCTCTCGTGAGTTCAGCGCATATAATGGATGTACAATACGAATAATCCTCTGTTAACTGAAAGGTACAAATCTCTTGCTGCGAGATTTGATCAGTAAGGCGCACATAGGCATTGGTGACTTGTCCAAAATGATGCTGGCGTTCGTGTGCATCATGTATTGTGGCTGTGACAACAATTTTATGAATGTCAGGTGAGACTCTGCTTAATTGCATAATAATCATTTCATTGTCTCGATACCCTCCGCCAAATTGATGATCCCCAAGATGACGCACAGCTCCATCTAAGCTTTGCTGCTGGTGATAATAGATCAGATGCTTAGGAGACAACAGCTTGTCCTCTTCATTTAAAAGAAACACTTGCGTATCTAAATCAATTGGCTGACCAGCCAGGTCCCAGCCAAGCCCGATATGAATTTGGTCGATCGCTGGGTTGTCTTTTGTTAAATCTAACTTTTGCCCTTTCACGAGGTGTTTCTTGATCACCTCATGGGGTGCGTTTTGTTTTGACCCATTTTTTATACTCATGCTGATTTCCTCCTCGTTGTCATAGGACCAACACTGATTCATTTACGTTATATAGGGATAAAAGGTTTCATGATTAAAATTGGGTGAAGTTGGAAATAATAAAAAGGTTTTAGCAACAATACCTCATTTTAGATACAGACGAGTTAGAACCACTCGTTTGTTTCACTTTTGATAAAAATTCTTCAGAGAAATGTGATCTGTGGTATGATGTTTTACAAGAAGCAAGGACAGGATATGAGGGATTTCACATGCATGTATTTAAAGACTATTATCATAATACGGTCAAGCTCTCTTTTGAGGAGAAGCCTTTTTCAAGTCATCCTAAGCATGTTTGGGCCATCTGCCGCTACCAAGGGAAATGGCTGCTCACTGAACATGAGGATCGGGGCTATGAGTTTCCAGGAGGGAAAGTTGAGCCGGATGAAGAAGCAGACCAAGCCGCTATACGGGAGATTCAAGAAGAGACGGGTGCTGTTGTTCGTGAATTAACGTATATTGGTCAATATCAGGTGCTGGGCAGAGAAAAGGTCATTGTCAAGAATATTTATTTCGCTGATATTGAAAAGCTAGTGAAGCAAGACACGTATTTTGAAACGAAAGGACCCGTTCTTTTCGCAGACTTGCCAAGATCCATCGCAAAAAATAAGAATTTCAGTTTTATTATGAAAGATGATGTGTTAAGACAAAGTCTTGCTTATTTAGAAAAGAACGGTTTGATTCGTTAAAAAAAGCGCAGGGTGACAATCCCTGTGCTTTTTATTTTTGAAGAAAACGGCGTTCGAGCCATTCCACAAGCTGGTACATGATGGTCGCAAATACGGCAATAATGAAAAGACTTAAGAACACGAGTGTAAAGTTGAAGACTTGAAAACCGTAAATGATCATGTAGCCGAGCCCTTTTGAGGAAACAAGAAATTCCCCTACGATAACCCCAACCCAAGAAAGGCCGACATTGACTTTGATCGCAGAAATCATCGTTGGAATACTAGCTGGCAAAATGACCTCGCGAAAGACGACGCTTTTTTTCGCACCAAAGGTTTTCATCACCTTTAAATAATTCTCATCGACCTCTTGAAAGGCTGTATAAATGACGATTGTCGTAATGATCACACTAATGATTGCGCCCATGGCAACGATGCTGATCATGCCAGGCCCAAGGGCAACAATTAAAATCGGGGCGAGGGCAACTTTTGGCATGGCATTTAAAATGACTAAATAAGGATCAAGAACGTTTGCCAGGCGGGTGGACCACCATAAGGCGGCAGCAAGCAAAATGCCGCAAAAGGTACCAAGTAGAAATCCGAGCACCGTTTCAAATAATGTAATACTCATATGATTCACTAAAGACCCATCGGATATTTTTTGTACAAACAATTGGCAGACCGCAGATGGTGAACTAAAGATCAGTGGATCGATGAGACGAAAATGACTGGCAAGCTCCCAAAGCGAAAAGAAGCTGGCGAAAATAATGAACTGATAGATTCGGGTCATGCGTTTTTCCATTCGGTATTTTTTGCGATAGGCTTCATGTAAAAGGTCACTGTGTTTCAACTGTTTTCAGCTCCTTCCAAATCGTTTGAAAGAGCTCTTGGAAACTCTGGGTCTGTCTCGCTTTGAAAGGAGAAAGAGTCCTCAGATCATCTGGAACGGTAAAGATTCGCTGTATCGAGCCAGGATGCTTTGAGAATAAGAAAATGCGGTCACTCATTGCAATGGCTTCGCCGATGTCATGTGTCACAAGAACCGCTGTTTTTTGATAGTTTTTGAGTGTATGAAAGACGAGATCCTCTAAAGTGAGTTTGGTTTGGTAGTCTAGAGCTGAAAAGGGCTCATCTAGTAAAAGCAGACCGGGATTCACTGCAAGCGTTCGGGCGAGAGCCGCACGTTGCCTCATGCCGCCTGACAGCTCCTTCGGGTATTTTTCCTCTACATCATGAAGGCCAAGCTTAGGCAGTAAGCCAAGAGCGGCGGAGGTGGCTTCATGTGAATCTTGCTTGGTAATTTTTAACCCGAGAATGATATTTTCCTTGATGGTTTTCCAAGGGAACAAATAATCTTGCTGGAGCATGTAGCCGATTTGATGCTCCTTTTGATTCGGCTCTTTTCCTTCGATTAAAATTCGGCCTTCAGAGGGCGGCGTTATTCCTGCAATGATAGACAGCAGGGTGGTTTTTCCGCAGCCGCTGGGACCAATAAATGAGATAAATTCTCCTTGGTCTATCTCCATATTGATATGCTGTATGGCCGTTGTTTTTTCTTTTAAAGAGAAGTACGTGTGGGTCACATGGTCAATTTGAAGGAAAGACATGTGCTACCTCCTATTCTATTTGTGTTCTGTGACCTTCTTTGCAATGGATGAATCGACAAGTTGTTTGTACGGGATAAATTTCGGCAATTCATCGCTCTCCTTCATGATTTCCTGCAATTTGTTCCATTCCTCTTCATTCAGAAGGGGATCTGCTGCATAGGAGTCCTGCTGTTTGTAGCGCTTAATGGCAGTTGATAAAACATCAAGTTCTGTATCAGGAAAATGAGATTGAATGGTTTTGGCAATCTCCTCCGGCGGCTTGGCTTCTACCCATTTCTGCGCTTTGTAAATGGCGCGAGTGAAGGCTTCAGCTGTCTCTTTGTTTTCCTCTAAGTAACTCTTCTTTGCCATGAAGGTGGTATACGGCACCTTTCCGGAAGCCTCTCCAAAGGAGGCGGTAATGTACCCTTTGCCTTCTTTTTCAATTAAGGATGCTGTCGGTTCGAATAACTGCACAAAATCGCCAGTTCCAGAGGAGAAAGCACCTGAAATGTTGGCAAAATCAATATTTTGAATCATGCGGAGATCCTTTTTTACATCAATGCCTTCCTTTTTCAGGACATATTCACCGACCATTTGCGGCATGCCGCCTTTCCGCTGTCCAAGAAAGTCTTTTCCTTTTAATTGATCCCAAGAGAATTCGTTCACTTTCTCCCTTGAAACAAGAAATGTACCGTCTGTTTGTGTCAGCTGTGCAAAGTTGATGACAGAGTCTTTTGTGTCTTGAGCCTCTACATAGATAGAGGATTCAGATCCGGTCAGGGCGATATCTGCACCGCCGGATAAGAGAGCTGTCATCGTTTTATCGCCGCCCCAGGTCGTTTTTAATTCAACCTCTAGCCCTTCTTCTTTGAAGAAATCCTCAGATAAGGCAACATAGAGCGGAGCATAAAAAACCGAATGGGTCACCTCGGCTACTTGTACGGTCTGCTCTTGTTCTTTTTTACAGGCGACAAATGGAATAAAGAGCAGGACAACGACGATGAATGCCAGTCTGACTTTGATGGAACGATTCAAGAGTAATTCGCCTCCTTTGTTCTAGATCACTAATTAAAGTATGTCAAAAGGGATTTTTGGTGAGTGCCTAGATGAAAATAAGAAGCGCATTGTTTATTTATAGAACGTGTCTTTTTTTCTATACTAGAAGCATGAATACTTTCTTGAATTTGGAAGAAATAAAGGGGCGGTTTCGTGTATAGAGTGAGTTGGGTATTTCTTGGATGGTATTTAGTAGGGCTCATATTAATGGTCTCTTTTGAAGTGCCAGCATGGCTTCAGTTTGCAAATGGCATTTTCCTTGTGCTGTATGCCTGCTGTGTGATAGAGATTGGGCGAAATATTTATGGGGCATGGGTTGGTGTGATCAAAAGGGCAGCCATTGTCGGTGTGCTGACATTTACGGTTGAATGGATAGGGATCACAACTGGCTTTCCTTTCGGGGCCTATGACTATTATCCGACGTTAGGTTTTCTAGTGGCAGGAGTGCCTTTAACCATTGCTTTTGCATGGGTTGGTGTGTTTTTAAACAGCCTTTTTTTATCCACTCAGCAGTCGAAATGGAAACGAGCTGTCGAAACGGGGATATGGATTGTCTTGCTTGACCTCATATTAGATCCAGTAGCGGCTGAACGGAAATTTTGGGTGTGGTATGACGGCGGTGGTTTTTATGGTATTCCTTTTGAGAATTTTGTGAGCTGGGGTATGATTGGAGCAGGACTTTCCTTTCTCTTCCCGCTTGTTCAGGTTGGTCAAAAGGCCCTCAGCTGGACGAGCCGTATTTATCAGGCAATGGTGTTCTTTTTTGGTGTGCTGGCATTAAAGGACGGGCTCGATGTCATTTTTTATTTAGCGCTAATCATTGTTATTTTGTGTGAAGGAAGGGTTCAATTTGAAAGAAAGCGACAAAAGCCGATCGTTTAGACGTATATTTTCTCTTTATCTTGAGCGGTATTTACTTCATAAACATTTCCGCTGCGTGATGATGAAAGGCGCTGTGGACCCAAACGAGAAGCTGCCTGTTCTTTATCTCGCTAATCATAGCTCCTGGTGGGATGGACTGATTATCTTTCTTTTAACAGAAAAAGCATCTGGGCTCGATCACTATATGATGATGGAGGAGAAACAGCTGAAGCAATATGCCTTTTTCCGAAAGCTTGGAGCGTTTCCGGTTCATAAAGAGAATCTGAAAAGTGTGAAGCAAGCATTAATGACGGCAAAAGAGAACATGCAGGCTGGCGGGGCTGTATGGCTTTTTCCACAGGGGAAAATCATGCATCAGGATATGCGGCCGCTTGAATTGGAGGGCGGGGCTTCTTTTTTAGTGAGACAATTTGAGCAAGTCGTGGTGAAGCCTGTGACCTTGCATTATACATTTAATCAATTTCAAAAGCCGACAGTATCTGCTGTGTTTGGTGAAGATACCTTTGTATCTGGCGGAGAACTTCGAAGCAAGGACGTGACGCATCTGCTTAGGGATCTCCTTGAAACGCAGTTAAACGCACATCAAGCACAGGTCATCGCTGACCCTGATTTTTCAACCAATCAAGAATTTAGACAGATGACAAGGACAAGTCAATCAACAAGTGATGCGTTTGATTCCTTTAAAAAGTGGGTGAAAACATGGCGGTCTTCTTAATCGTGATCAGTGTACTCTTGCTCTGTCAGTTTATTTTCACCATATGGAATATGAGGCAGCTTCCTGTTTTAAAGCCAGCATCCATTTCGCCTGATGAACGTATTTCATTATCAATTCTGATTCCAGCGAGAAATGAGGAAAAACGAATAGAAGCCTGTCTTCAGTCGATCGTTGATCAACGTCTTTATCCGAAAGAGCTTATCGTACTTGATGACCATTCGACAGATCAGACAAGAGCGATGGTGGAGCGCTTCGCAGAAACATATCCGTGGATCCGTCTCCTTTCAGGTCAGCCATTAAAGCGGGGCTGGCTTGGTAAATCATATGCCTGCTCTCAGCTCGCTGAGGCAGCAGCTTCTGACTGGCTGCTATTTTTAGATGCGGATGTCCGGTTAAAAAAAGGGGCAGTTGAATCAGTATACAAGCAGTTATGCATGCAAAAAACGGGCATGCTGTCAGGTTTTCCAGAACAAAAAACAGGCACATTGTTTGAGCATCTTGTGGTTCCTATGATGATGTTTACCATTGGCTGTCATCTGCCAGTGAAATGGATAAGAAAATCTAAGAATCCCGCTTTTGCCGCAGCACATGGCGGTTTTATTGCCATTGAAAAGAATTGTTATCACGACATTGGCGGGCATAAAGCGATCAAGGATTCACTCGTTGATGATATGGCTTTGGCTAAACGGGTGAAGGAAAAAGGCTTTCCGTTCACACTTGCAAGCATTCATCCATTTGTGTATATGAGAATGTATGAAAGTGGACAAGAGGTTTGGGAAGGTTACCGGAAAAATTTGTTCCCGGGTGTGAATCGAAGCATTCCTCTGTTAAGCAGTGTCTTTTGTTTATACACCCTCCTTTATTTGGTTCCTGTCATTTGTTTCATGATCGCATTGTTTCAGCTGGATGTTTTGAGCATATGCTTAGCCATTCTTTGCTATGGGCTGGGTGTGTCGATTAAAGCGGCAATTGATATTGAAAACGGGCGGACATCTGCGATGGCTTTTTTATTGCCGCTCAGTATTTTAAGCCTGATCGCCATTGGCTTTGCTTCTATGAAAATCGGTCTGAAAAAAGAAGGGTATGAATGGAAAGGAAGAAGGTACCAATGAAAAAAGTGATCATCATCGGCGGCGGACTTGGCGGATTATCAGCCGCGATCCGTCTCCAGTCACGCGGGGTTCAGGTCACCATTTTAGAAAAAGAAGCGGCTTTAGGCGGGAAATTGCAGCGCCATCACGGAGCAGGCTACTCTTTTGATTTAGGACCGAGTACCATTACAATGAAGGCATATTTTGAAGAAGTGTTTACATCCTGTCATAGACGGATGGAGGATTATGTGACCTTTTATCCGATTTCTCCGCTTACCAAAAATTTTTTTCCAGATGGACATACGGTCGAGTTTACGCCGAATATGGAGCAAATGGAATCACAAATTGCTGCATTCAGTCCTGAAGATGCGAAGCAATACCGTGCATTTTTGCAGGAATCAAAGGCGCTTTTTCAAAAGGCAGAGGAGCAGTTTTTAAATCGTCTGTTATTGAGCTGGAAGGATAAGGCGGATTTAAAGCTGATGAAAGCACTTCTCGCTGTCAAACCGTTCACATCCGTTCAGCGCCTGCTGCGTCAATATTTCCGTCACCCCCATACATTGGCGATGTTTGGACGGTATGCTACTTATATTGGCTCCTCTCCCTACGAGGCACCGGCTATTTTTAATATGATGGCGTATTTAGAAGGGGAGAAAGGGATTTATGGAATACAGGGCGGTACATATCGTTTAGTTGAGGCATTTGAGACACTGGCAAAAGAATTAGGTGTTCAGATTCACCTCAATGAACAAGTGAACAAGATTCATGTGAAGGATCGGCAGGTCAAAGGAGTGGAAACGGATCAGCAGATGTATGAGGCAGATCAAGTCATTGCAGGAGCAGATGCGCTAACTGTATACCGTCATCTCATAGATGAAAAAGACCGTCCTCGTTATTTAAATCAAAAACTGTCTGGCATTGAACCCTCTTTGTCGGGCTTTGTTCTCTTATTAGGTGTACCTAAAGTCTATGAACAGCTGGCCCATCACAATGTGTTTTTCCCTGAGGATTATGAGCAAGAATTCAAGGATATTTTTCAGAAAAAACAGCTGCCTCAAGACCCGGCGCTATACATATGCTATTCAGGTCATTCAGAACCAGCTTTAAGCGGAGGACAGGGAAGAAGCAACCTGTTTGTACTGGCCAATGCACCTTATGTGACAAAAGAGCAAGATTGGGACATGCTAAAGGAGACATATCGTCAGCATGTAAAAAACAAATTAATGGAAAAAGGTCTTTCTGATTTGGATGAGCTTATCGAATATGAAGCGGTTCAAACCCCGCTTGATCTGCAGCAGAAAACAGGTGCATATCGTGGAGCCATTTATGGCATGTCTTCAAACTCGTTCAAACAGGCATTCTTTCGCATCAATAATCAGTCAAAGGACATTGAAGGACTTTGGTTTGTTGGAGGAACAAGTCATCCAGGCGGCGGCACGCCGATGGTGACAAAATCAGGCCAGCTTGTCGCAGAAGCGATACTGAAGCAATGGACGTAATCAAAGATGAAAAGGAGAGAAATCGAGTGATTGTGGAAAAAAGAAGGTTTCCGTCGCCCCATCCGCATATTCACTTATATACAGTGACCTATGAGGCAGATGGACTTCGGATGAAAGGGCTGCTCGCTGAACCGGCCGGAGAAGGTTTCTACGACGGCTTTTTGTATTTACGAGGCGGCATTAAAAATGTGGGGATGGTCAGACCAGGCCGGATTGTGCAATTTGCCGCGCAGGGCTTTGTCGTCTTTGCTCCCTTTTACCGGGGAAACCAAGGAGGCGAAGGGAACGAAGATTTTGCCGGAGAAGATCGAAAAGATGCGTTCGCTGCCTTTCAGCTGTTAAAACAGCACAAAAAAGTGAAGAAGGACCGCATTCATATCTTTGGTTTTTCGCGAGGCGGTATTATGGGCATCTGGACCGCTGTTGAAATGAAACAGGAGGCAGCTTCCTTTGTCACATGGGGAGGCGTCAGTGATATGAAACTGACTTATGAAGAGCGTGTGGATATGAGACGGATGATGAAGCGTGTGATTGGCGGCCCGCCGCATAAGGTGCCAGAGGCATATGAGAACAGAACCCCTTTAAATGATGTGGACAAAATTGAAGCACCTGTCCTTATCATCCACGGAGAAGAGGACCAAAATGTATCGATTGAGCATGCGTATTTGTTAGAAGATGCGCTGCGCCAGCACGGGAAATCCGTGGAGACATGGTATTTCCACGGATACAACCACTATTTCCCGCCGCAGCATAATCGAGAAATTGTGAGAAGGCTGACCACATGGATGCACAGCCGAAAAAGCGGAAATGTGGTAAAATAAGCAGTATAACGAAATATAGAAAGTAGGGGGATTTTCATTATGGGAATGCCTGTTGAATTTAATACAATGATTGTCACAAAGGGAAAAGAGACAAGAATTGAAGAAAATGTATTTGAACTCATGAAGGATGGATACCGCATTTATCCATTAAATATTCCACTTGAGGTGCGCAAAACGAAAGAAGGAGAAAAAACAGGGACAGCACATGTTGAAAAGCTGGAGCTGACAGACAATGTCACGAAGGTGACGTACCGTCTTGTGTCCCTGCATTCAACAAACTAAAAAAGCTGAGGAATTTAATTCTCCTCAGCTTTTTTCATTTGGTTATACGAGTGGACCGCCTTTGGCTTCAATGTCACTTGCCGCGTGGCTGAATTTTTGGAAGTTCTTTTTAAATTCATTGGCAAGGAAGTGAGCTTTTTCTTGATAAGCCTCTTGGTCATCCCATGTTTTAGCAGGTTGAAGCACTTCATCTGGTACACCAGGAATATGAAGCGGGATGTGTAAGCCAAAGATGTCATCAGTAATCATCTCGGCATTGTCAAGGTCACCTTCGATTGCTGCCTGCACCATTGCTCTTGTATGAGCGAGATTCATTCGTTTGCCTGTACCGTAGCCTCCGCCAGTCCAGCCTGTATTCACAAGGAATACTTTTGCACCGTGCTCATCAATCTTTTTGCCAAGCATTTCAGCATAGACGTGAGCTGGAAGCGGAAGGAATGGTGAACCGAAGCAAGTAGAGAATGTCGTTTCTGGTGATGTGACACCGCGCTCAGTTCCAGCTAATTTACTTGTGTACCCGCTCAAGAAATGGTACATTGCCTGCTCTTTTGTTAAACGGCTGATTGGAGGTAAGACGCCAAACGCATCCGCTGTTAAAAAGACAATGGCAGATGGATGTCCTGCGATACTTGGTTTCACGATGTTATCAATCATTTCGATTGGGTAAGCAGCGCGTGTATTTTCAGTAAAGAAAGTATCATCGTAATCCGCTTCACGTGTTTCTTCATCAAGCACAACGTTCTCAAGAACTGATCCGAAGCTGATCGCTTTGTAGATCTGAGGTTCTTTTTCTTCACTTAAGTTCACACATTTCGCATAGCATCCGCCCTCGATATTGAAGACCCCTGTGCCAGACCAGCCGTGTTCATCGTCTCCGATCAGCTTGCGGCTTGCGCTTGCAGAAAGCGTCGTTTTCCCAGTACCTGAAAGCCCGAAGAATAAGGCTACATCGCCTTCTTGACCTACGTTTGCTGAGCAGTGCATGGATAAAATATCTTGCTCAGGAAGCAGGTAGTTCATCACAGAGAAAATGGACTTTTTCATTTCTCCTGCATATTCTGTTCCACCGATAAGAATCGTGCGTTTTTCAAAAGAAACGATGATAAACGTTTCAGAGTTTGTGCCATCTGTTGCAGGATCTGCTTTAAAGTGCGGTGCAGATAAGATGGTGAAAGGTTTTTCGTTTGAAGAAGGTGTTGACCCGTCAGGTCTGATAAATAGCTGCTTGGCAAAAAGATTGTGCCATGCGAATTCGTTTACAACTGTAATCGGCATACGATATCTTTCGTCAGCGCCTGCAAACCCTTCAAAGACGAATAGTTCATCACGTTCTTTTAAGTATGACACAACCTTTGTATATAAACGGTCAAATGCTTCTTTGGAGATCGGCTGGTTTACTTGACCCCAATCGATTTTATGTTCAGAGCTTTCTTCTTTGACGATAAATTTATCTTTAGGCGAACGTCCTGTGTAGGCTCCAGTTGTGGCGCGGACAGCTCCAGTTGATGTTAAAACGCCTTCATTACGTGCCAAAATCTTTTCAACAAGTTTCGGAACAGATAAATTTTGGTGCGTATTTTCTAATGAGAGCAATGACTGCAAATCTTCTTTTAAATCCACTGAGTTCATAAAAAAACCCTTCCTTTACCGTTGAATTTGTTTGTTTCAATTAGTATAACACATTAATAATAATAGTCTATACTATTTAAAAATTTTTGTGTGTGTTTTTTCATTTCTGCTATGAAAATATGCTTTTTGGTGATGCTAATGGTGAGGAGAAAAAAGAGGGAGATAATTCTTATGAAGCATTGACATGACGCAAGGGTTTAAGATAAGATATCTTATTGAACGGATACTCTTATCCCGAGTTGGTGGAGGGACAGGCCCGATGAAGCCCAGCAACCGGTTTCTTATTTAAAAGGCATGAAAATGCTGAGAAACCAAGGTGCTAACCTGATGCAAGGTACAAGAACACCTTGAGCGATAAGAGTGAAAGGCATGCGATCTCAGACCCTTTCCTCGCAATGAAGGAAATGGTTTTTTTATTTTTGGGATATCATATGAACAAATTGCCAATAACATCTCTAATATAAACGTTTTCAAATATAAGAGGGAACGAGTTCCGTATCATATTGGAGGCCTCATCTTGGGATGATGTGGTCTTGTACAGGAGGAAATAGCCATTATGAGTCAAAATCGTCGTTTATTTACTTCAGAATCAGTGACAGAAGGACATCCGGATAAAATCTGTGATCAAATTTCAGACAGCATTTTGGATGAAATTTTAAAGAAAGATCCAAATGCACGTGTTGCCTGTGAAACTTCTGTTACAACCGGTCTCGTATTAGTAAGCGGTGAAATTACAACGTCTACTTATGTCGATATTCCAAAGACGGTGCGTGACACAATTAAGGAAATTGGCTACACACGTGCGAAATATGGTTTTGATGCGGAAACATGTGCTGTACTTACATCAATTGATGAACAGTCTGCTGATATTGCGCAAGGTGTAGACAAAGCGCTTGAAGCACGTGAAGGAACAATGACGGAAGAAGAAATTGATGCGATTGGTGCAGGTGACCAAGGGTTGATGTTTGGTTTTGCCAATAACGAAACCGAAGAGCTCATGCCGCTGCCGATTTCACTAGCGCATAAATTATCTCGCCGTTTAACAGAAGTACGTAAGGATGAAACACTTGCATACCTTCGTCCAGACGGAAAAACACAAGTCACAGTTGAATATGATGAGCAAAACAAACCAGTTCGTATTGACACAGTGGTTATTTCTACGCAGCATGCACCAGAAGTGACGCTTGAACAAATTCAAAGTGACTTAAAAGAGCATGTCATCAGTCCTGTCGTTCCAAGTGAACTGATTGATGAACTGACAAAATACTTCATTAACCCAACTGGCCGTTTCGTGATCGGTGGACCTCAAGGGGATGCTGGTTTAACTGGACGTAAAATCATCGTTGATACGTATGGCGGATACGCTCGTCATGGAGGCGGTGCTTTCTCAGGTAAGGATGCAACGAAGGTTGACCGTTCTGCGGCATACGCTGCTCGTTACGTAGCGAAAAACATCGTAGCTGCCGGCCTTGCAGATTCTTGTGAAGTACAGCTTGCTTATGCAATTGGGGTTGCACAGCCTGTATCGATTTCAATTGATACATTCGGGACAGGAAAAGCTTCAGAAGAAAAATTAATTGAAGTGGTTCGTGCAAACTTTGATCTTCGTCCAGCTGGCATTATTAAAATGCTAGACCTGCGCCGTCCGATCTACAAACAAACAGCTGCATACGGACATTTCGGCCGTCACGACTTAGATCTTCCGTGGGAAAAAACGGATAAAGCCGATACACTTCGCAAAGAAGCATTGGGACAATAACAACATAAAAAACCGCTTATTTTAAGCGGTTTTCCTTTTGATTAAAAAAAATCTTCAAAAAGCGAAAAAATGTGAAACAAAATCGGACAAAATACTGTCTAATTATAGGTCTACTTTTAAGAAATAACATAACGTGGAGGCAATAATATGTGTGGGTTTGTTGGTGTATTTAATCACCGTCCATTGTCCGAAACTACTGAACAGGAAGAGCTAATTAAACAAATGAATCGTCTCATCGTTCATCGTGGTCCGGATGATGAGGGTTACTTTCATGATGAGCATGTAGGATTTGGATTTAGACGTTTAAGTATTATAGATGTTGAGCACGGAAAGCAGCCGCTTTCTTATGAAGATGAAAAGTATTGGATTATTTTCAACGGAGAAATTTATAACTATGTGGAGCTGAAGGAAGAGCTTGTGAAAAAAGGCTATACGTTCAGCACAGATTCTGATACGGAAGTACTTCTTGCTACATACCGTCATTATAAAGAAGAAGCGGCTTCTAAGCTTCGCGGCATGTTTGCATTTTTAATTTGGGATAAAGAAGCGCAATTATTATATGGCGCAAGAGATCCTTTCGGCATCAAACCGCTTTA
The DNA here is from genome assembly GCF_038593175.1 of Bacillus sp. FSL K6-1006. Classification (NCBI taxonomy): domain Bacteria; kingdom Bacillati; phylum Bacillota; class Bacilli; order Caryophanales; family Bacillaceae; genus Bacillus; species Bacillus sp. FSL K6-1006. The sequence continues at coordinate 2,777,427 of NZ_CP151970.1, read as the reverse complement.
TTTTACACAATTGGATGAGCAAGTGTACTTTGCATCTGAACGCAAAAGCTTGATGGCAGTGAACGAGAACATTTTATTTGATGAGACTGCTTTGCAGCAATACATGTCATTCCAGTTCGTACCTGAGCCAAATACACTTGATCAAAAGGTGCACAAAGTAGAGCCAGGTCATCAGTTTACTTTACGCCCAGGACAGGAGATTGAATTTAAGACTTACTGGAAAGTTCAATTCAAGCCTGAGCAAACTCAAGAACAAAAGCTGATTGAAGAAGTCCGCGATGCAATCTATGATTCTGTGAAAGTTCATATGAGAAGTGATGTTCCTGTTGGTTCATTCCTATCAGGTGGTATCGATTCTTCTTTCATCGTATCTGTTGCAAAGGAATTTCATCCTGAGCTGAAGACGTTTTCTGTTGGTTTCCAGCAGGATGGCTTTAGTGAAGTTGATGTAGCGAAGGAAACGGCTGATAAGCTGGGCTTACAAAACTTCAGCGCGGTAATTTCTCCTGAGGAATATATGAATGAGCTTCCGAAAATTGTTTGGCATTTAGATGATCCTTTAGCTGATCCGGCGGCGATTCCATTGTATTTCGTGGCAAAGGAAGCGAAGAAACAAGTGACGGTCGTTCTTTCTGGTGAGGGAGCAGACGAGCTGTTCGGTGGATATAATATTTACCGTGAGCCGCTTTCTCTTAAACCATTTGAATCTGTTCCATCTATGCTGAAAAAGCTTCTTCTTCGTCTGGCGCGCTTAATGCCAGAAGGAATGAAAGGAAAAAGCTTTATCGTCCGCGGCTGTACACCATTAGAGGAACGTTATATCGGTAATGCGAAAATCTTTGAAGAGCCAGTAAAGAAAAACCTCTTAAAGCAGTATGATCCGAACATTACGTATCGTGATGTGACGAAGACATACTTCGAGGAAAGTGCAGGCTACAGTGATATTAACAAAATGCAATATGTTGATATTCATACGTGGATGCGCGGGGACATCTTACTGAAAGCAGATAAGATGACAATGGCGAATTCTCTTGAGCTTCGCGTTCCTTTCCTTGATAAGGTCGTATTTGAAGCGGCTTCTAAAATTCCAGAAGAGCTGAAAACAAAAGATGGCACAACGAAATATTTATTGCGTAAAGCAGCAGAAGGCATTGTGCCTGACCATGTGTTAAACCGCAAGAAGCTTGGCTTCCCTGTTCCAATTCGTCATTGGCTGAAAAATGAGATGAACGCTTGGGCGAAAGACATCATTAAAAACAGTCAAACTGACGAATATATTAACAAAGCGTATGTGCTTGATTTATTAAATGAACATTGTGCTGGTAAAGCAGATCATAGCCGTAAGATTTGGACCGTCCTGATTTTTATGATTTGGCACAGCATTTATGTGGAGCGCAGTATTGATCCAGAGCAATTGAATCATCAACCGAAAGAAGTCATCTTCAGTTAATGAAAAAAGGTTTTCAGCTTTGTGCTGAAAACCTTTTTTGTCATGATAGAAAGTGGCGGAAAAGGGTAAAATAACAAGCGGTTCATAGTTATTGCTTAATATCCTGAAAAAAACATGATAAAGTGAAGATACACGTATGATGTTAACGAGATAAAAGGGAACGATAGTATTGTCCTTTTTCTACATATTCTCTGCGGATTCGGTCCATGTCTTGGATATCTTCATCTGTTAACAGCCGAACGACTTTGGCTGGACGGCCAAAAGCGAGTGATCCTTTTGGGATGACCTTTCCTTGAGGGACAAGACTTCCTGCACCGATAAAGGCGCCTTCGCCAATCTCCGCACCATCGAGAATGATAGACCCCATGCCAATGAGGGCATTTTTTCGAATGATTGAGCTATGTAATGTGACTTGGTGTCCAATAGTAGCACCATCTTCAATAAGAAGTGTTTTTCCAGGACTTTGATGCAGGCACGATAAATCTTGAATGTTGACGTTCTTTCCAATTCTCACAGGTGCAACATCGCCTCTGATGACGGTTTGGAACCACACGCTCGAATATTCTCCAATTGTGACATCACCGGTAATGGTGGCGTTATCTGCGACAAAGACCGATTCATGAATCTCAGGTGTAAACTGATGATATGGATAAATCACTTTTTCGACTTCCTTTCTTAATACAACATTTGTGAGGTGTTTACTTTGTGGACTTGGCATGCTGAAAGACCAGTTGGTACAATTGTCATTGTACATGGTGCGAGTGAATATCACGGCCGATATAAATGGCTGATTGAAATGTGGCGGAATGCAGGCTATCACGTCGTCATGGGTGATTTGCCTGGGCAAGGCACATCGACACGTGCGCGAGGCCACATTCGTTCGTTTCAAGAATACATTGATACAGTCGATGAATGGATCGAGCATGCGAAATCATTCAGGCTTCCTACTTTTTTACTTGGACACAGTATGGGTGGACTCATTTCAATTGAGTGGATGAAGCAGTATACCCATACGAAGTTGAATGGCCTTATTTTATCATCACCTTGTTTAGGTCTGCAATTTAAACCGAAGAAGCTGATGGATTTTGCGTCAAAAGGTCTAAATGTGCTCGCACCGTCTTTTAAAGTGGAGTCAGGGCTGTCGATTGAACTAGCCACACGAAATCAGGCGGTCATTGAGGCAGACTCAAATGATTCTCTTTACGTGACAAAGGTGTCGGTTCGCTGGTATCGAGAGCTGATCAAAAATATCGATGCGGCGATGCAGCCGACGAATGTCTTTAAATCGATCCCGCTCCTTTTAATGCAGGCGGGCGATGATAAGATCGTGGATAAAACGAGGGTGATAAAATGGTTCAATGGCATAGAATCAACTAATAAATCATACCGTGAATGGGAAGAACTGTATCACGAAATTTTTAATGAACCAGAAAGAGAAGATGTGTTTAAGGCGGCAAGAGCCTTTACAGATCAATATATTTGATTGTGAGCTTTAAGTTGGGGGTGGAGTGATTTGTCAGTACCAGAGCGTCCTTTTGCACTGATGACAAAGGTGTATAAAGATATTTTTCCGCTTGTTCATCAGGAGCTGAAAAAGTGGCGGGCTCATGCCGAAATGATTGAAAATGAAGAACTGAGAACGCAGGCACTAGCGAGCATATCCAGTAAAACGTTTCACTGTGAAGGCGGAGGCATTTTATCTCTTCTGGCAGGTGAAGAGAAAGAAACATGTATTGAATTCATTGTGGCGTATCAAACCATTAGTGATTACTTAGATAACCTTTGTGACCGCAGCACGTCGCTTGATCCAAAGGATTTCCATATGCTGCATCAAGCGATGAGAGATGCGCTTGATATTCATGCTGAGCTCAAGCCATACTATCAATTCCGTGATGATCAAGAGGATCATGGATATTTACATGCGCTTGTCCGCACATGTCAAGATGTGCTTACGCGTGTTCGGCATTATCCGATCATTCAGCCATATTTACACACGCTGTGTGATTACTATAGTGACCTGCAAGTACATAAGCACGTTGTTCCCCATGAGCGTGTACCACGGCTAGAGTCATGGTTTCGCCAATATGAAAAAGATTTGCCGAAGATGGAATGGTATGAGTTTTCAGCTTGTGCGGGATCAACGTTAGGGATATTCTGTCTTGTGGCGTATGCGCTGCAGCCTGATTTTACAGAAAAGCAGGCGAAGCAAATTTACGAAAGCTATTTCCCTTATATTCAAGGTCTGCACATTTTACTCGATTATTTAATAGACCAAGAAGAGGACAGGCTTGGGGGAGATCTGAACTTTTGCTCATACTATGATTCTCATCATGAGATGATGGATAGACTTCAGCATTTTATCGAAAAAGCGGATGAGCAGCTGAAAGGCATTCCGCATGAAAACTTTCACAAATTGATTAACAGAGGATTACTGGCGGTCTATTTGTCCGATGAAAAAGTGACAGCCCAAAAAGAGATGAACAAGCTGGCAAAAAGGCTGATTAAATCAAGCGGGAAAACATCGTTCTTTTTCTATATTAACGGAAGAGCCTATCGGACCTATCAGAAAATGCCTTGGATGAAATCATCATAAAAAAGCTCAAATCCATTAGGATTTGAGCTTCAGCGTGTAGACAAACCCTCGCATTTGGTGTCAGGTCTGCGCGCCGGTACTCACGAATGTCGAATTCGCTCCGTTCCTGTGCTCGCCCGTTCCTAGACTGCAAAGGTTTTCTATCACGCTGAAAAGAAGAAAAAAGCTAAAATGCACATCATTTTAGCTTTTTTTCAATGGCGACCACAAAAGGCGGGTCGTTTTGAATATTCATGTATTGATATGATAAAACTTGTACCTCTTCATGAGGGAGTGATCTGCAATAGTTGAGAAGCACTTCTTTTTCTCTTTTACCTTCGGGATGTCCATGGTAGATCACAAGGACGATCAGTCCTCCGGGTTTGAGCCATTCGAGGAGCTGCTTGATGGCTTCAATGGTTGTATGAGCCTGAGTGGTGACGGCTTTATCGCCTCCTGGCAGATACCCAAGGTTAAACACTGCACCAGATATATGTCCATAAACATCCTTCGGAAGATGATCCGCCAGTTTTTCATGTCCATCATGGATCAGGTGAACGTAAGGATATTGACCGCCAAGCCTTTTGCTTGTCTGCTGCAAGGCTTCCTCTTGCACGTCGAATGCAAACACTTGTCCTTCAGTTCCTACAAGGTCCGCTAAATAGAGTGTATCATGGCCGTTTCCCATTGTTGCATCTATGACGATGTCGCCTTTTTGACAAGCGCGTTCTAACAGCTCTTTACTAAAAGGAAGCATGCGTTTCAAAATCATTTAGCTGCTTCTTCCAATCTGACGAAACGTTTCCCTTGGTAGCTGTTACGTCTTTCGAGCTCAGCATTAATGGCATTGAGCACTTCCCACTTGTTAACACTCCACATTGGACCAACCATTAATTCAATTGGGCCGTCCCCTGTAATACGGTGAATAATCATTTCTGGCGGCAGAATCTCCAGCTGATCACAAACAAGCTGAACATATTCCTCCTGGCTTAAAAACTCAAGCTTTCCTTTTTCATATTGCTTGACCATTGGAGTCCCTTTTAAAAGGTGAAGCAAATGAATTTTAATTCCCTGCACATCTAAATCCGCAACAGCTTTTGCTGTTTCCATCATCATGTCTCGGTTTTCAAGAGGCAATCCATTGATGATATGTGAGCAGACACGAATTCCGTGTTTTCTCAGTTTTTCTACACCTTCAACGTAGCATTCATAATCATGAGCACGGTTAATGAGCATAGCTGTCCGTTCGTGTACCGTTTGAAGACCAAGCTCTACCCATAGGTAAGTGCGTTCGTTTAATTCGGCTAAATACTCCACTACGTCATCCGGCAGACAGTCAGGTCTTGTTGCAATGGATAGACCTACGACACCATCCAGATTCATGACGGTTTCATATTTTTCTTTTAGGACAGGAAGCGGCGCGTGTGTGTTTGTATACGCCTGGAAATACGCCATGTATTTTCCGTCTTTCCATTTTGTATGCATCCGGTCTTTGATTTCGTTAAATTGAGTGATGAGATCATCAGCCCGGTTTCCTGCAAAATCACCAGATCCAGCGGCACTGCAAAATGTACAGCCGCCGTGGGCTACAGTACCATCACGGTTTGGGCAGTCAAAGCCGCCGTCTAAGGCTACTTTAAATACTTTATGACCAAAGTGTTCACGCAAATGGTAGTTCCATGTGTGATAACGTTTTTCGCTGTTTGAATATAAAAAAGGGTTATGCTGATCCAAGTCAGTAACCTCCTTGCATAATAATAGGCATCCTTAAAGTTTAACAAAAATCACGAAGGAGGACAATTGAATCTGTCCAACATTTTCTTTAGTGAAAAAGCTTTACATGGGCAAAATAGGCGGGAGCGATGATGAAATGGAGGGAATGTAAGATGGCAACAAGGCAGTCGATCGATGAATTTATTCAAAAAAGTACGGAAACCCTTGAGTTTGCAAGTGAACAATTTGATTTGAGCTCACGTCAGGAACATTATAATGAGGAAGAGTTTTCTAAAGCACAGCTCATGCTTGAGAATACGGTCAACGAATTAGAAAAATTAAAAGATGTCGCCAATGACCAGCAAAGAGAACGATTAGACAGGGCGCGTGTTCAAATTCAGAGCTTACAAAATCAAATGATTTTAGGGATTTCCTACGATAATGAATGATGAACAGATCCTTCTTTTAAGGGTCTGTTTTTTATTTTCTTAATTAGTTATTGACTTTTATGCTGGGTGTCTATATTGTATTAAGTGTACTATATCAACTAATACACTATAGACACTTAAAGTGAAGAAAGGTGTTCAACCATGAAAAAAGAAAAAAACCCAATTAATTTGAAGTGGATGGTGCTGGCTGTTGCGTTAGCATGTACATTTTTTTTCGTTCTTGTTTTCATTGGTTTTGAAGTTCAAAAAGATTTGATACCCAATTCAGTTCCTTTAATGCAAGGACATGAACAAGCGATAGGACTGCAAAAGCATGAATGAGGAAAGAGGGAGTCATCATGATTCAAATAGATCCAAGAAGCGCTGCGCCAATATATGAACAAATCATTGAGCAGCTCAAAATTTTATGTTTAAAAGGCGTGATGAAGCCAGGTGACAAACTGCCCTCTGTCAGAGAGCTCGCCACCATTATCATTGCCAACCCAAACACCGTCAGTAAAGCGTATAAAGAGCTAGAGCGGGAAGGGATTATTGAAACTCTGCGGGGCCGCGGTACGTATGTAACAGAAGGTGCTCAGTTAAAGCTGAATGAAGGGAAGGTGCTCCAGATGAAAGAACAGTTAAGACAACTCATCATAGAAGCTCATCATGCTGGTATTGATATTCATCAGCTCAAGGAATGGCTGGAAGAGATCGGCTCAAGTCTAAAAGGAGGAAAACAAGTTGATTGAGGTTAGAAATGTATCAAAGAAATTAAATGGACGCGAAGTACTCAGCGACGTTTCCTTCAAAATAGGCGAAGGTGAGATCTTCGGTCTGCTTGGCCGGAATGGCTCTGGGAAAACAACACTTCTCAGGTTGATTCAGCAAATTCTTCTTCCAGATGAAGGAGAGATTTATTTTAAAGACGTACTGGTGAAAGACCACCCTTTAGTAAAGCAAAATATTGTATTCATGCCGGTCGTGAATCCCTACTTTGACAGATACAATTACGGACAGCTTGTCCAGCTGTTAAAGCATATATATCCAAAGTTTGATGTGACCTATGCCAATGAGCTTGTGAACCGCTATGAAATTCCGGAAAAAGTAAAGTATCGTGAATTGTCGACAGGGTTAAAGAAACAGCTGTCATTAATTTTAAGCTTTGCCATCAAACCAGCTGTCATTTTATTAGATGAGCCGACTGATGGAATTGATGCCGTCACAAGAAATGACGTTCTTCAGCTGATGATTGACGAGGTGGCAGAACGACAAACAACGATTTTAATTACATCTCACCGCTTAGAGGACATTGAACGCATGTGTAATCGAATTGGATTTTTAGAAGGAAATCAGCTCACAAGTGTCATGGATTTAGATGAATTAAAGAATGACTATGTCAAAATCCAAATGGCCTTTGAAGAAGATATGAACTTAAGTATTCGAAAAAATGGCGTGGCGATTTTGGATCAAGCGGGCGTTTTCTATACAGCGCTTGTTCTAAAAACCGACGAAGAAGCTAAAGAGTACTTGAAGTCACTGAAGCCAAAAGTATGGCATGAACTGCCTGTGAATTTAGAAGAAGTATTCATTGCAAAGTTTGGAGGGAAACGCAGATGGTAAAGCGGCAATTATTATATAAGGAGTGGAAGCAATCTGAGCTGACATTCATTTTAGTGATGCTTGTTGCTGCGCTTGCGACGCCCTTTGCATTCTTAATGGAATATTCGTCTTTTCAAACGTGCCTAAACGATACAGAGTGTATTACGGATGCACCACGTTTTTCTTATATCTTTAAGACGGATCCATTCCTCTCTCTTTCATGGCTAATGGGAATTTTCTTTGCTGTCATGCAGCTTGGATTTGAGAGAAATAAAGGGCAGATGGATTTTACCTTATCCTTACCATTTAGCAGGAGTACAATCTATCACACAAAGTTTTTCTTAGGTGCTGGAATCATTGCAGTCGCTCATGCCGTTTCTTATGTTCTTACTTATTTACTTATTTTAGGACTTAACCCACTAGAGACACCTGGCTTTCATAGCGTTTATATCATTTCGCTTGTGTCCTCCTTGATGTTTTATAGTTTATTTTTTGCAGCGGGTACTTTAACCGGAAGTTCCATTGCGCAAGCAATCGTTGGGTTCAGCACAGCTATTTTACCCTTTTTAGTGATCGGATTACCGCTTGTTCATGTAGATTTTATCATCAAGACAAGTGGGAGTTGGTTAGATAAGAGCTTCGCTTATTTGATATCGCCTATATCTCCAATCAACTATATTATAGATGAACCTTTCCGATCTGATTATCCTCTTTGGTTCTCAGGCGAAAAAATCATTATACCTATTGTCATGGTGGTTCTGTTTTATCTAATTGGCTTAATTAGCTTTATAAAACATCCAATTGAAAGAAATGGCCGCTTCTTCCTTTACTCAAGTATGGATAGACCTATTCAGATTATGGTCATCGTCTTCGGTGTTCTAGGGTTTGGATGGTTTGGTTTTTCTTCAGATAATTCCATATTTGGTTATATCGTTGGCATGCTCATCGGTGGAGTCGTAGGCGCCTTAACGAGTTATTTCTTAATCTATAGAAAAAGATAAACAGAGAGCAGGGGAGTAGAGATGATTCAGATTCAAGCATTAGATCATGTATTTAAAATTGGTAAAAAGGGCAGGGAAAATGAAATTCCTGTGCTGAAAGGGATTGACCTGTCCATCAAAAGAGGCGATATTGCTTGTATTGTTGGACGAAGTGGTTCGGGGAAATCGACTTTATTGAACTTAATATCAGGCTATATTACGCCAACGAGCGGAAAAATTGTCATTGATGGCACCGATGTGACCGGCTTTAATGAAAAAGAATGGGCAGACTTTCGCTTAGATCACTTTGGCTTTATCTTTCAAAGCTTTCAATTGATCGGGAGCTTAACAACGTATGAGAATGTTGAACTTCCGCTCACTTTAAAAGGGGTGAAGCCGTCTGAACGAAAAGTGAAAGTAAAAGAAATGCTGAAACGAGTAGGACTCGAACACCACGCAGGACATTACCCAAATGAGCTGTCAGGCGGACAGCAGCAGCGTGTGAGTATTGCAAGAGCCTTGATTTTAAATCCATCAATTATTTTAGCAGATGAACCAACAGGCAGTCTGGATTCAGAAACTGAAGGAGAAATTTTAGCCTTTATCCAGCAGCTCAATCGCGAAAAAGGAATTACATTTGTCATCATTACACATGACGATGAAGTCGCTTCAATCGCAGACACAACGTTCCAGCTTCACGACGGTGTATTAAAGAAAGGGGAACAATCCATTGAAATTTAGAGATCAGGTCAAATTCATTAGAAGAAATATGAAGAAAAATAGATTGCGTGTGTTTATGACCATTCTTGCGACGACAATGGCATGCTCTTTCTTAATCGTTCTAGCGTCTGTCGGTTTTGGTTTGCAAAAATCAGCTCAAGATGAAATTATGAAGCAGCAAATCATCACAGAAATTAAAGTGTTAGGAAAAGAAAAAGGAGACGTTAAGATTGATGATTTAAAGAAATATGATCATGTGAAATCTGTCGTCTCAAGAACGGCAATCAATCCTTCGGTTAACGTCGAGCTCGATAACCGTTCAAGTGAAACGCAGGCTGCTTTGACTGATATGAAAGAAGAAAAAGAAGCAGGTCTTGAACTAGACCGAGGAAAAGTCCCAACATCAGCGAACGAAATTGTGGTTGGGTATCATATGGCGCAGCAACTGTGGACAAAAAAAGAACGCGAAACCTATGAAAAAGAATTAAACCAGACGTCAAATGGGGAAGAAACACCGAAGGAGCCAAAAGGCTACACGAAGGATATTTTAAATAAAGTGATTCAAATCAAAGTGCCAAAACTAAATGAAGAAGGTGAAGTCGTTAAAGAAAAAACATTTGATTTCCGTGTAGTAGGCGTTTTGAAAAAGCCGAATTTGGAGTGGCAGGAGGATCATAAAATTCTGATTCCGAATGCTTATGAAAAAGAATTTGGTCAAATACTCGATCTGTCTCCTGAAGCAGGAAATGTCGAGAAAATGACCTCTGTTTATGCAGATAAATTCGACAATGTCGGTACGCTCACGAATAAACTGACAGATGAGGGCTATCAAGTCATCTCTGTGACGAACCAGCTTGAAGGAATGGATATGTTCTTTACGGTCTTCAAAATTGGACTCATTTTTGTCGGATGTATTGCAGTCATTATTTCTGCCATCGGAATTTTCAATACGATGACCATGGCGGTAACAGAGCGAACACAAGAGATTGGGATTATGAAAGCCATTGGCGCGAATCCATCCATTATCAAGCGGATGTTCCTAATGGAAAGTGCTTATATTGGAGTAATCGGATCAATCATCGGTATTATCATCTCATATTTGATTAGTTTCGCCGTTAATTTAATCATCCCAGCCATTTTGTCGTCCATGTCTGAGGGAGGATCAAGCGATCAATTCTCGATTACTTTTTCCTATATTCCACTCAGCCTTGTCATTACAGCGACAGTGATCAGCGCAGGGGTAGCGATCATTTCAGGGCTTAACCCGGCACGTAAGGCAACAAAAACGAATGTATTAGCAGCTTTAAGAAGAGAAATCTAAAAAAGAACCTCCTGTAAACCCGATTGGGCGCTCAGGAGGTTCTTTTTTATCTTAATTAAACATCGCTATTGCTTAGGTGCCCTGTATCCGGCACGCTCTGCCTCTTCAACAGAGCAGAACATTTTGGTTATATTCTTTGTTCTAGAGTAGTATCTGCTGCTTGGTGTGTGGTAAATACCGTTGACACTCCCTTTAATGTTACAGGCAGCCGATTCTTTTTTTGTTTCCTTTTGTGATTCATGACCGCCTGTGCTTTTTCCTTCATCTTTAGGTGCGGAGCGCTGGACGGTGGAAGACTTCGTATCGCTGCTGCTATTCTTGATTTCTTGTTTGAGTGTTTCATTGCTGGAGGTGAGCTTGTCTATTTTCTGTTCAAGCGATTGAATGGTCTTTTCTTGCTGTTTGACCGTTTCTTTTTCTGAGGTGATGGTTTCTAGCTTTTTTTCCAGCTTTTCTTTTTCCTTCTCCGCATCTTCTAAAGAGGAGGTAAGCGACTCTTTATCAGCTGTTAAGCGCGAAATGTCAGAGGAGAGTTCCTTTTGATCCTTTAACAGCTGTTCGGAAGATGGATCGGCTTGTGCCTTTGGCGCATTTCCAGCAGTAAGCGGTAATGACATAATGGAAAAGAAGAGACCAATGATCAAAAAAGGATAAAAAAGTTTCTTTGAAAAAATCAGCTCGTTCTTGCGTTTGAGTAAGAAGAAATTGACAGCATATCCGATGGCAAAACAAATACATAAAAGACCTAATATGAGTAACAGCATATCTAACAGCCCCCCTAAATTGCTATTTACACCTATCATACCTCATTTTTCCATTTTGGGGAGCGGTTCAATTAAAAAAACCCTGTTTACACAGGGTTTTCAGCTAATGGTAATCCTTTTATGGCTTCTTTTACTGTCAAATAAGTGATCGTATTCTGGAAATCTGTATCGAGGTCTTTCATTTTCAGCGCAAGCTGCGGCTTAATCCCAGTGATGATCAGTTCGGTTCCAGTAAGATTGAGAAGATGATGCAGTTTGAAAATACGTGCTGCAACGGAATCATCGACTTCGATTAAACCAGAAAGGTCGACAATTAAATAATCATCCTTTGAATCATCTAATATACAGGTTAACTTAGCGACAATAGCATCAAAGCGTTCTTCAGATAATTTCCCGATAAGCGGAAGAGCAGATACACCATTTTTGATTGGGACGATTGGCGTCGAAAGAGAGGTGACTTCCTGTAAGGAATCTTCTAGGAGCTGTTCATATTCTTTCTGTTTCGTAATATCCTTTTGAAAACCAATGAAAAATGTTTTGTCATCTTGTTCAATGTATAGAGGATCTATATTGAGTTCATTCCAAAAAAAAGTGCCGTCTTTTTTATAATTTTTTAGCTGTGTGGTAATAGGTGTTTTGTTTTGAATTCCATGACGAATTAAAGCAAGCTGCTTTTGATCCGTGTCTTTTCCTTGAAGGAATCGACAATTACGACCAAGAATTTCATCTGGTTTGTATCCAGTCATTTGTGTAAAGCCGTGATTCACATAAACGATAGGGTTATCCTCTAAGGAAGGGTCTGTAATGACAACACCGATCCGCGCATGATCCAGCGCTTTTTTGATGAGTTCAAGCTGTTTTTGCAAGCCGAAAATGTTCGAGCTGACCATATTACCCTCCTTTGCTGCTATAAGACATATCAAATGGTTGTCTTTTCAACCAAATGAATCCTTTTAAACGTAACATAACATATGTTCTGTTTCAACGATTGCAAACGCTTTGTTAAATTTGTCATCATAGTTTGTCCTCCATTAGAATAGAGTAAGTAAGGAGACTTTTCATTAGAAAAAGAAGGAATCAATTACTCATCATTCATAAAATGACAAAAATAGTTAATATGGATTAGGTGAAAATGATTCCAATGCATCAAGATTGTTTTTAGGTCATTCACATATAATGGAAGAAACAAGCTTTTTTTCTTCGTTAGAGAGAATAGACCTTTTACATGGATTATGACGGAACAGCAGAATGGCATTACAGGGGGCTGGACAGCCTGAAGTCGCTTTACTATTCTAAGGGCTTTAGGAAGGTGATGAAAATGCTGCAACAAGTCATTATTGCTTGCGCCATTGGAGGGGTCATGGGCATTCTCGGTCACGTAAAGAAAAAAGGCAGGCTAGAGAAGCCCAGAATGACAAAAAAGTTTATTTACTTAGGGTTTATTGAAGATTGGCTCGTTGGGATGATTGCCGCTACACTGCTTGTCTTATCCTCAAATCCCGAATCTAGTCTGCACTTGATCATCTTATCCATTATTTCAGGTTACGGAGGAGAAGCAGTTCTGCGAAGCTTCGATTTTGTGAGAGAAGAACGTTCACAGGATGCAGGCTCCAACCGTCATAACCGATCTCCACACGAATAATATCCTCTACTTTACCCTAGTCTAGGGTACATTCCCATTGTATACAAACCTGCTTGCACTTATGATCATAATTCTATAAAATACTACTTAGATGACGGTTACGATAAGAACAGTGAAGAGGAGTAGTAGGAAAGCAGTATTTGTCTTTAGAGAATTGACGGCTGGTGAAAGTCAATCAAATCTGCTTCTGAACTCGCCTCAGAGTTGCAGTTGCGTTAAAGCTTCTGTCGCATGTCTGCGTTAAAGATATTAAGTGAGCGTACGAACAGCATGTTACGCTAACAAGGGTGGTACCGCGGGAACCAAAAAATCTCTCGTCCCTTTCCAGGGATGAGGGTTTTTTGTTGATTTTAGAAAAATCTGAATTCTTGCAGTGGTCATCTAAGCAGATAAAGCCGTACATATTAAAGGAGGTTTTCACATTGAGTTTTCAGCATCGGGAAATTGAAAAGAAGTGGCAGGATTATTGGCTGACACATAAAACATTCGCCACATCTGACTCGGAAGATAAACCGAAGTTTTATGCACTTGATATGTTTCCATATCCATCAGGAGCAGGGCTTCATGTCGGGCACCCTGAGGGCTATACAGCAACGGATATTCTATCACGCATGAAACGTATGCAGGGATATGATGTTCTTCATCCAATGGGATGGGACGCATTTGGGCTCCCGGCAGAACAGTATGCACTTGATACAGGAAATGACCCGGCGGCCTTTACAGAAGAGAACATCAATAACTTCCGCCGCCAAATTCAATCACTAGGGTTCTCGTATGATTGGGATCGAGAAATCAACACGACAGATCCGAATTACTACAAATGGACACAATGGATTTTCTTAAAATTGTACGAAAAAGGATTGGCCTATATCGATGAAGTACCAGTGAACTGGTGCCCAGCGCTTGGCACAGTGCTTGCAAATGAAGAAGTCATTGATGGAAAAAGTGAACGCGGAGGCCATCCTGTTGAAAGACGTCCTATGAAGCAGTGGATGCTAAAGATTACAGCATATGCGGACAGGCTGTTAGAAGATTTAGAGGACATTGATTGGCCTGAAAGCATCAAAGATATGCAGCGTAACTGGATCGGACGCTCTGAAGGAGCGCACGTTCATTTTGAAGTAGAAGGACATGACGAACAGTTTACGGTTTTCACAACGCGTCCTGATACACTATTTGGCGCAACATATGCAGTGCTTGCACCAGAGCATGCACTTGTTGAAAAAATTACATCAGATGCTCAAAAAGAAGCTGTCAAAGCGTATATCAAAGAGATTCAATCAAAGAGTGACTTAGAGCGGACAGATCTTGCTAAAACGAAGACAGGTATTTTCACAGGAGCGTATGCCATCAATCCTTTAAATGGTGAAAAGATGCCGATCTGGATTGCCGATTACGTGCTGGCGACTTATGGAACTGGAGCCATTATGGCGGTTCCTGCCCATGATGAACGTGACTATGAATTCGCCAAAACCTTTGATCTTCCAATTAAAGAAGTTGTAGAAGGCGGAGACATTGAAAAAGAAGCCTACACAGGTGATGGAAAGCACATTAACTCTGATTTCCTAAATGGGTTAGGAAAAGAAGAAGCGATTGAAAAAGCGATTGCATGGCTTGAAGAACATCAAAAAGGTGAAAAGAAAGTCACATATCGTTTAAGAGACTGGCTGTTCAGCCGTCAGCGCTACTGGGGTGAGCCGATTCCAATCATTCATTGGGAGGACGGAACATCTTCAGCTGTTTCAGAAGAAGAGCTTCCACTGATCTTGCCTAAGACGACAGAGATTAAGCCAAGTGGTACAGGTGAATCACCATTAGCCAATATTAAAGACTGGGTTGAGGTTGTAGATCCTGTTACAGGTAAAAAAGGCCGCCGTGAAACGAATACAATGCCGCAATGGGCAGGCAGCTGCTGGTATTTCTTACGTTATATTGATCCTCATAACACAGAAGAGCTTGCCTCTCCTGAAAAGCTGAAGAAATGGCTGCCAGTTGATGTGTATATCGGCGGAGCAGAACATGCTGTACTGCATCTTCTATATGCACGCTTCTGGCATAAGTTCTTGTATGATATCGGTGTTGTTCCAACAAAAGAACCTTTCATGAAATTGTTCAACCAAGGTATGATTCTTGGGGAAAACAATGAAAAAATGAGTAAGTCAAAAGGAAATGTGGTCAACCCAGATGATATCGTAGAATCTCATGGTGCGGATACATTACGACTTTATGAAATGTTCATGGGACCTTTAGATGCATCAATTGCTTGGTCTGAAACAGGACTTGATGGCGCTCGTCGTTTCCTTGATCGTGTATGGCGTCTCTTTACAAATGAAGATGGTTCACTCAGTGATAAAGTGACAGAGCAATCTGGCGGCGCATTAGAACGCAGCTATCATGAAACAGTTATGAAGGTAACGGATCATTATGAAGGCTTGCGTTTCAATACAGGAATTTCACAATTAATGGTGTTTATCAACGATGCCTATAAGGCGGATACACTGCCGAAAGAATATGCAGAAGGTTTTGTAAAGCTTCTTTCTCCAATTGCACCGCATTTAGCAGAAGAGCTTTGGAATAAACTTGGTCATGAAGGATCTATTTCTTATGAAGCATGGCCTCAATATGATGAGTCAAAGCTTGTCGACGATGAAGTAGAAATTGTTGTACAGCTTAACGGTAAAGTAAAAGCAAAATTAACCGTTCCTGCTGATGCAACAAGGGAGCAGTTAGAAGAGCTTGCGAAAAATGATGCACGTGTAAAAGAACAGCTTGAAGGGAAAACCATTCGTAAAGTGATTGCAGTTCCTGGGAAGCTTGTCAATATTGTTGCGAACTAATGATGACACCCATCGGTATGAACCGGTGGGTGTTCTTTATTTCCCGGGACATAATTTTGTCGAAAACAAGGTGATTCCCGCATCGGTCTCGTATTTTAACAGGTGATCAAGAAAATGAGGAGTGACGTCAATGGAAAAGGAAAGCAAACGTGAACAACTGCTCAGTCTGTTAGGAGAAATGCCAGAACGTCATCGCGTGGAGTCTTATACGTTAAAAATGGAAGAACGTGAATCATATGTGGTTGAAACTCTCATTCTCTCTATGAATGGTGTAGAGGAAGTCCCTGCTTATTTCGTGAAACCGAAGGATACGGTGAAAAAAAGACCCGTTGTGCTGTTCCAGCATTCACATGGCGGGAATTACGTGAATGGGAAGGAAGAGCTGTTAAAAGGTGCTCATTATTTGCAAACGCCTTCATATGCAAAAGAGTTTACGTCTAAAGGATATAGTGTACTGGCCATTGATCATGCAGGGTTTGGTGAGAGAAGAGGAAGAACAGAAAGTGAAATTTTTAAGGAAATGCTTTTAACAGGAAAAGTGATGTGGGGCATGATGCTGTATGAAAGTATGTGTGCGATTGATTATTTGCTGTCTCGATCTGATGTGCTGGCGGACAGGTTAGCTGTCTTTGGGATGTCAATGGGCGGTCTTCTTTCCTGGTGGACGGCTGCACTTGATGAGAGGGTCAGTGTGTGTATTGATCTTTGTGCACAGGTGGACCATCATACATTAATTGAAACGAACAATTTGGACAGACATGGCTTTTATTACTATGTACCGAGCTTGGCGAAGCATTTTACAGCAGCGGACATTCAAGAAATGATTTTTCCAAGACCGCATTTAAGCTTAGTTGGAAAGCTTGATCAGCTCACGCCTGCTGAAGGCGTTGGAAGGATTCAAAAAGTATTGAGTCAAACCTATGAAGCTGCTTCATTGAAAGAACGATATCAGCTTACCCGTCTTCATGCAGGTCATTTTGAAACAGCCGCTATGCGTCACGAGGCGACACGATTTTTGAAAAAGTGGCTGTAATCAAGAAACGCTTGGACATACTACGTCAAAAGAAAGGAGGAGACAGATGAAAAAAATCACCATCATTGGCGGATGCGGTGTGATTGGACGTCTTTTAACAAAAGCGCTCTCTGATGAGTACAGCGTCACGATTATTGATCTAACAAACTGTGTAGAAGGAGTCATTTTAGCCGATGCAGCGAATGAACAGAATCTATATGAGGCAATTCCGCGGGATACAGATGTCATCTTGCATCTTCTAAACATGGAAATGACGCATGATGTGATGGATCATGAAGAATTTGCAAAAATGACTGATATTTTTTGGAGGAGTACCTATTATATGTTTCGTTCAGCCGCGCGGCATGGCATACGAAAAGTCATTTTTGCAAGCAGCAACCATGTGACGGATCGTTATGAAGAGGATGGACGCTCCTTACTTGGACGGCAGATTACAACTGACGATGTGCCTGCGACTAAAAATGTCTATGGCATATTAAAGTTTGCTTCCGAACAGCTGGGACGTTTGTTCCACGATCAATCGGGAATGTCTGTCATCAATTTAAGAATTGGAACAGTTGTAACAGATGAGATGAAGGCATTGCACAAAAAGCAAAGAACTAAAAGAACTCTGCTGTCACATGAGGATCTTACAGGTATGATAAAGGCAGCGGTTGAATCGGATATTCCCTTTGGGACCTATTATGCTGTATCAGAAAATGAAGAAAAGCCGTGGTCTACTGAGAAAACGAAACTGGAGTTAGGCTATGAACCAGATGTCAATACGACGGAAATCCTCGAAGAAAATGATCGAGCATAAGGCATAATCATGTCATGAGCTAATGATCTTATTCTTTTGTTTCATGAGCATAAAAGCACGGCTGACATGATCTATCCAGTTGGTCTGTCAAAATGATTATAGACGCTTTCTTCCCCCGTTTGTTACATTTTAATCACGATATCGTCACAGGCTGCAGCTTACTTTCAGATGAAATGATAACGCTTTCAAAGAAAGGGCGTGATGAACATAGATCGTTCTATTAAAGGCCGATTGTTCAATTTATTTAATTACTCTTTTCTACTCATGTTCGCATTAATATGTGTGCTTCCGTTCATCCATGTCATTGCCGCCTCTTTTGCAACAGTAGAAGAGGTCATCACGAAGAAGTTTATTTTGTTCCCGACGACGTTTTCTCTAGAGGCATATCGATATATTTTTTCTACAGATATTGTGTATCGCAGCCTCATTGTGTCCATTCTTGTGACGCTCGTTGGAACAGCTGTCAGCATGTTTTTGTCCTCGCTTATGGCATACGGGCTGTCTCGTCAGGAGCTAAAAGGCCGGAGAACACTGATGTTTCTCGTTGTTTTCACGATGCTGTTTAGCGGAGGTATGATTCCGACGTTTATTGTGGTGAAAACACTTGGTCTGCTTGATACCTATTGGTCACTTATTCTCCCGGTTGCAATCAATGCGTTCAACTTAATCATTTTGAAAAACTTCTTTCAAAACATACCGGCAAGCCTTGAGGAATCAGCGAAGATGGACGGCTGTAACGATTTAGGGATTTTCTTTAAAATTGTGCTCCCACTTTCTTTGCCAGCCATTGCTACTATTTCACTTTTTTATGCCGTGACGTATTGGAATACGTATATGACTGCCATTCTGTATTTAAATGATTCAGTGAAGTGGCCGATTCAAGTACTGCTGAGACAGATTGTTATTGTCTCAAGCGGAATGCAGGGAGATATGTCGGATATGGGCTCATCCACCCCACCGCCAGACCAGACGATTAAAATGGCTGTGATTGTTGTGGCAACCATTCCGGTTCTGCTTGTCTATCCATTTATTCAAAAGCATTTCAACAAAGGGGCATTGCTAGGTTCTGTAAAGGGTTAAAAAGATGGAACAACGGAGGGATCATATGGGGAGAAAGAAATTATGGCTGATTGCGTTTGTTCTGTTATTTGCAGCAAGCGGTCTTCTGTCAGCATGTTCAAGTAAAGGGGCAAACTCATCAGATGAGAAGGTTGATTTAGACAAAAAGGTAAAGCTGACATGGATGGCGATTTTATATCATCAGCAGCCGCCGAAGGATTCAGTTTTAAAAGAGATTGAAAAACTAACAAATACAGAGCTTGATATTACATGGGTGCCTGATGCTGTGAAGGAAGATCGTTTAAATTCCGCACTTGCAGCAGGGAATTTGCCGCAAATTGTGACGATTCAAGACATTAAAAATTCGTCTGCGATTAATGCGTTCAGATCAGGCATGTTCTGGGAAGTCGGTCCGTATTTAAAGGATTATCCAAATTTAAGTAAGATGAACGAACTGATTAATAAAAACGCTTCTATAGACGGCAAGCTTTATGGCATCTATAGAGAAAGACCACTTTCAAGACAAGGGATTGTCATTCGAAAGGATTGGCTTGAAAATTTAAATTTGGATACACCAAAAACATTGGATGATCTGTATGAAGTAGCCAAAGCCTTTACGGAAAAAGACCCGAATCAAAACGGAAAAGCCGATACAATTGGCTTTACGGATCGGAACGATTTAATTTATGGCGCATTTAAAACGCTTGGTTCATATGAAGGAATGCCGACAGACTGGAAAGAAGAAAACGGGAAATTCACGCCGGACTTTATGACAGATGAGTACATGAATACAATGAAATACATGAAAAAGCTGCGCGACAATGGCTATATCAACAAAGACTTCCCAGTGACAAGCAAAACACAGCAGCAGGAATTATTCTCACAAGGAAAAGCAGGTATCTATGTTGGAAATATGGTAGATGCCGTGAACCTGAGAGATGATGCGACAGATAAAAACATGAAAGTAGATATTATCAACCGAATCAAAGGCCCAGATGGCAAAGAACGTGTGTGGGCATCAGGGGGGCATAATGGCATCTTTGCATTCCCTAAAACAAGCGTGAAATCAGAGGCGGAATTAAAGCGGATTTTGGCTTTCTTTGACCGTATTGCCGAAGAAGATGTATATGGTCTCATGACGTACGGTATAGATGGCAAGCATTATAAGAAAGAAGAAGGAAATACATTTGTCAGGGAAGAAAGCCAAGTGAAAGGCTGGCAGACAGATGTACAGCCGCTTGTCAGTCTTGTAGGAATTGATAAACGTTACTTAAAAAATAAAGGGGATGCAGTACGTTCTAAATATGAAGAGCTAGAAGAAGACAATCAAAACATCATCGTTGCCAATCCTGCTGAAAGCCTGTATTCAGAAACAGCATCAGAGCGTGGAAACGAATTGAAGAAAATCATCGATGATGCGACGTATAAGTTCATTCTTGGAGACATCAGTGAAGATCAATTTCAGAAGGATGTAGAGAAGTGGAAATCCAATGGTGGGAATAAAATCATAGAAGAATATGAAGCTTCCTTTAAAAAATCAAAATGATCAAAAAGAACACCCCCGCAAAGCAAAAAGGCGGGGGTGTTTTGATTAAAAGTCGAAGTTATCTGGATCTGGACCGATACGTTTGTTTTCATTTAAGTCAGAAAGACGTTTCATATCTTCATCAGATAAGACAAAATCAAATATATCAGCGTTTTCCTTTAAACGATGTGCTTTCGTTGATTTTGGGATGGTGATGACACCTTTTTGTACATCCCAGCGCAAAATAATTTGAGCAGGTGTTTTACCGTATGTGTCTGCGAGCTCTGTGATCAGCGGGTGATGCAGCAGTTCACCCTGCATCAGCGGTGACCAAGCTTCCATTTGAATGCCATGAGAGTTCAAATACGTATAGAGTGTTTCCTGCGTTAGTTTTGGATGAAATTCTACTTGGTTGATCGCTGGTTTGATGTCTGCATCTTTTAATAGCTCGTCTAGGTGATGCGGCTGGAAGTTGCTCACTCCGATGGCTCTGACCTTTCCTTCACGATACAAGGTTTCCAGTGCACGCCAAGCTTCTTTGTATTTTCCTTCAACCGGCCAATGGATTAAATACAGATCAAGGTAGTCAAGCTGAAGCTTTTTTAAGCTTTCTTCGTATGCATTTAGAGTAGATTCATATCCTAAATCGGCATTCCACACTTTTGAGGTGACAAAGATGTCCTCACGGCGCAGTCCTGTTTCTGCTAAACCAAGCTGTATGCCTCGTCCAACACCTTCTTCATTTCCGTAAATAGCCGCTGTATCAATACTGCGATAGCCTAATTGAATGGCTGTTTTGACAGCATCAACTAATTCAGCTCCATCTTCCACCTTGAATACACCAAGGCCAAAGCCTGGCATGAGGACCCCATTGTTTAATGTTTTTGTACTTTGTAAATGTTCCATCATAAAAACTCCTTTAAATGGTTTGTGTTTGTTCTTTTTGTTCCATTTGATAGCTGATCATCGTAAGAATGGCTGCGATGAGGACCATGATGCCGCCGACCCAGCCTGTATGCACAAGACCAAGTGTATCTGTCACGATGCCTCCTAAAAATGATCCAATGGCAATACCGGCATTAAAGGCAGCGATATTCATAGCTGATGCGACGTCGACCGCTCCAGGTGTGTATCTTTCTGCAAAATCAACGACGGCTACTTGCAGCCCAGGCACATTCATGAAAGCAAACAGCCCCATCAGCATGACGGTTCCAATGCCTAACACTGTGAATCCTGCAGTGAAGCTAAGGATAAACAAGATGATGCTTTGGATAATAAACATATAGATCAGTGCTTTCATTGGCTGTTCATTAGCAGCTTTTCCGCCAATGACATTTCCGGCTGCGATCGTGATTCCGTATAAAAGCAGGATCAAGGCCACAGCCCCAGGCGCAAGCCCTGTCACATGCTGCAAGAGAGGAGATAAATACGTGAAGACGACAAAGGTTCCTCCATACCCTGTGGCTGTAATGACAAATAAAAGCAAAATTCTTTTTGTTTTTAATAGGACAGCTTGATCTTTAAAAGATGTTTTCACACCCTGCTTTAATTGAGACGGCACAAGAAAATAGTTGGATATCAGTGCGATTAGACCAATGATCACAATCACACCAAATGATGTCCGCCAGCCGAGCTCATGACCAAGAAATGTTCCGAATGGCACACCTGTCACAGTCGCTACTGTTAAACCAGTGAACATAAAGGCAATCGCGCTTGCCCGTTTTTCTTTCACGACAAGGCTTGCAGCAATCGTAGAACCGATGGACATGAAGATTCCATGGGACAAGGCTGAAATCACCCGGCCGATTAACAGCACTGAAAAAGTCGGGGCAATGGTGGCAAGTGTATTACCAATCAAAAAGACGAGCATAATGAGCAAAAGCAATGTCTTTCTTTTCATCGTGGAAGTAAGAGAAGTCAATATAGGCGCGCCAAATGTGACACCAAGTGCATATAAAGAGACAGTCCAGCCCGCCTGACTGACGCTCACTCCAAAGTCCTCTGAGATCATTGGCAAAAGACCGACACTAATGAACTCAGTTGTTCCTATAGCAAAAGCACTAATCGCTAGTGCGAGAAGAGCAAAATGGTTTTGCTTTTTCTTCATAAGTAAGTTCACATCCTTCTGTGATGACATTTTGATAGACGAAGCCGATCGGCAAGAGTTATTATCTAACATAGATGACGAAAAAAAAAGTACGTACTTTTTTGTAATATAGGTACTAAAAAGTGCCTGTTCGTACAAAGAGGAGTGAACATTCGATGGAAAAGAAAAAATATAATATCTCTGTGGAAGCAACGCTTGAGGTCATAGGCGGGAAGTGGAAGTGTGTGATTTTATGTCATTTGACACACGGGAAAAAACGAACGAGCGAATTGAAGCGGCTCATGCCAAACATCACACAAAAAATGCTGACGCAGCAGCTGAGAGAGCTTGAAAGTGACGGGGTCATTAATCGGATTGTCTATGAACAGGTGCCGCCTAAAGTGGAATATGAATTAAGTGAATACGGACAGTCGCTCGAAAGAATCCTCAATGCGCTATGCGATTGGGGAGCAGCTCATATTGAACGTGTGTATGGAGAGCCGCTTTCCGTGCTGGAAGACAGCATCTTAAATGAACAGTTTAAATAAAAGAGTCCCGCTTTCTTGTGAGAGCGGGACTCTTTGTCTTACGAGCCTTTTTTCTGGTCGCGGTATTTCCCAGGAGTTGTACCTTCCAGCTTTTTAAAGGACCGGATGAAATTTTGCGGGTTTTTATATTTCAGTTTTTCCGAAATTTCTTTGACAGACATATCGGTTTCTACTAGCCAGTTTTTAGCGACATGGTGTCTGTAGGAAGAGAGATATTCACTAAAGGAGATATCCATTTCCTTTCTGAAAATACTGCTTAAATAATTTGGATTGTAATGCAGGCGTGTGGCGATTTCATCCAATGTGAGATCTGAGTCGAATTCTTGATGAATAATATGAATGATTTTTTCTGAGATGTTTTTGTATTGTGAGTCTTCACGTGCAGCAAGCTGGTCAATAATTGGCCGAATGATTTCATGTTTCAGCCATGCTTCTGTATCTTCAAAGGTTTTAAATTCAAAAATCGTATCATAGAGCATTTTGTTATCTTCGACCTCAAATAATTCAATGCCCAGCAAATGCATCAGCTCGATTAAATTGTTTAAAAAACGAGCGAGGGCGATATGGTATTCGTGCGGTCCTGCATTTTTAGAGAAAATGGATTGCAGGAGCACATGTAAATAGTGATCCGCCTTGCCTTGATCGCCAGCTTTCATCGCATCAAATAAATCATGCTGCAGCTGCTTTGGAAAATGGGTTTTGAACGTCTTTCCTTGCTGAATATGCTCATATAAGATAATGGACTTTTTCTCTGCTTTAAGTCTGTATTTTAAGGCTTCTTTTCCTTCAATGTAAGCATGTTTTGCCATCGTGAGTTCTTTAAACTGGCGGCTAATTCCAATGCTGATCGATAAACCAAGCTCTTCTTCAATACGCAGCTGAATGCTTTCTGCTAATTGATTTAAATATTCAGTAAACTCTTCATCTGACTTTGAGTGGTTGAGGATAATCGTTGTTTGATGCTGATTGACAACGGTTGGCTGAAGGTGCTCCTCTTGCGGAATAATCTGCTCGATCAGTCCATTGATCGCAAATAAAAGCAAGTCAGCATCTTTTTTTTCAAAAGGTGTTCCTTTTAATGTATCGATTTGGGTCACAAGCATGGACAAATGAGACCAGCCCTGAGGAAAGCCTAAGCTTTGGAACCGGTTGTTAACTTCTTCATCTGTCAGCTTTCCAAGCAGCAGCCGTACCATAAAGTATTGCTGTAAGTGTGTCACTTGCTGCTCAATCCGTTCCTCTAAATCATTGTTTTGATCTTTCATTTGTTTAATACTCGATTCAATCAACTCAAATTCATTTTGAAAAGGCTGTTTTTGCAAAAATGATTCATTGCGTGCAAATGACTCGTATAATAAGCGGATTGGTTTATAAAAGTGTCTAGAACCGAACCATGAAAATAGCAATGAAAGCGCTAACAAAACAGTGCAGATAATAAAGGTAATCCATCCGATTGATTTCGTTTGCTGCTTAAGTTCTGGAATAGAAACAAAGGATAGGTACGTCCATTCATTATAATCTGATTTTTGAAATGTGATTTGATAGTTGAGTTCGTCGATCTTCATATCAAATTGGCCTGATCGTTTTTCAAGTGAGAGCACATGTTTGACGATATCTTGATGTTTCAGCGATTCACCAATTTGTTCTTTGCGATTATGTAGCAGCACTTTTCCGTTTGTATCGATCACAAACATACTATCCGATTGAGAGAAGTCAGGCATGTTATCAGCAATGACGCAGCTTGGAATGCTGGCGACAGCGATTCCCTTTTTTTGAACGCTGTTCATAGGCAGTTGTTTGATTAAATTCACATTGTACTTACAAAAGGATGCTTTTCCTTCTTTTGTCGCAACAAGTGGATTATTCTCTTCAAGTGCCCAGCTGGAGTGACTTGGTATATTGAGGTAAGAGGTCAGCGCTTTTTCTTGGTCTTCGCTTGTGACATGATAAAGCCCCGAATTGTTCATGTACCAGTCTTCCATTTTACTGACGAGTGTAATATTGGAAAGATCGGTGTCAAAGGTTTGCAGGTAGTTCAGTTCCTGCTGTACTTGATTATAAAGCTGGAATTGGTCTGGATTTAAAGGTTCTGCCAGTGTTTGAAGGAGAGGCGGCGAACTGACATAGTGAGTGAGAGAATGATCAACAGTTTTTAAAATATGCTCAATATTGGATTGCGTTTGTTTAACGCTGTCGAGCTTTTCATTTGAGATATTTTCAAGTGCTGTTTTTTGTGAATGCTGATAAGAAAAAATGCCGACAATGATAACAGGAATCGTACTAAGTATGAAAAAAAACGTCACTAGCTTGTAATAAAATTTGTACTGCCTTCTTTTCATAAAACCCCCCATTTCAAACAAAACAATCTTTTCCCCTTAATTTATTAATCCAAAAATCTGGTAGGTTTGTCAATAATCATTTTCTGAGATTAGGATCATTTTCTTATGTTTTATGTAACGTTTTGAGTAGCATCACCTATGAAAATATGATCTGTTGATATGATTGTAGACGGATTTTTCATCCTTAAGATACAGTTAACACATGCATTAGCATGAGGGGAGGCTTTATCAATGAAAACAGAGGATGTCACTGCCAAGGGTGTGCCTGCGGCAGCTTTGAAAAGCGAAAAAAGAAAGCGCTTACTTAATCAATTGCTTAGTCAAAAGTTTTTGTATTTAATGATTTTGCCGGGGCTCATTTATTTTATTGTTTTTAAATATGTGCCAATGTGGGGGCTCATCATTGCCTTTCAAGATTACCAGCCGTTTCTCGGCATTCTTGGCAGTGAGTGGGTTGGATTCAAACACTTTATTCGATTGTTTACAGAACCAACATTTTTCATCTTATTAAAAAATACACTGATTTTATTTGCCATGAATGTCGTGATTTTCTTTCCAATTCCGATCTTATTAGCCCTTCTTTTAAATGAAGTGAGATTGGCATTGTTTAAGAAATTTGTACAGACGATGATTTATATCCCTCACTTCATGTCATGGGTGATTGTCGTGTCCTTATCTTTTGTTTTGTTAACAGTAGATGGCGGGTTAATGAATGAATTGATTGCTTTCTTTGGAGGAGAAAAGATTAACTTCCTTCTTAGTCAGGAATGGTTTAGACCGATGTACATTTTACAGGTAATCTGGCGGGAAGCAGGATGGTCAACAATCATTTACCTTGCGGCGATTACAGCGGTAGATCCGCAGCTATATGAAGCAGCAAAAATGGATGGGGCCGGGAGACTGAGACAAATGTGGCACATCACACTTCCTGCCATTAAAAGTGTTATTGTGGTTCTGCTTATTTTAAAAATCGGTGATACGCTTGAGCTTGGCTTTGAGCATGTCTATCTATTACTGAACGCAACGAACCGGGAAGTAGCAGAGATTTTTGATACGTACGTTTATACAGCAGGTCTTAAGCAAGGACAATTCAGCTATAGTACTGCTGTTGGTTTATTTAAAGCAGCCGTTGGACTTATTTTGGTCATGCTGGCAAACCGTTTAGCGAAGAAATTCGGGGAAGAAGGTATTTATTAAAAAAGGAGATGAGGAAGAATGACTTTATCGATTGAAAAGGGATCACCGCTTGAGCATGCAGAGAAATTAGCACAAACCATTATTAAAGCGTATACACCAATTGAGCTGCCGCCAGCTGGAAGGTGGCATTATCATCAAGGCGTTTTCCTTTGCGGGGTCATGAAGCTATATGAGGCAACAGGGAACGAGGCGTATTTCGATTATGTGAAAAACTATGCGGACTCCCTCATTGATGAGTACGGTAATCTGTTATTTCGCAGGGATGAGCTTGATGCCATTCAAGCAGGACTCATTTTATTCCCTCTTTACGAACGAACGAGAGAGAAGCGGTATGTGCTGGCGGCGGAGAAGCTGCGCGGACTATATCGTACGCTAAACCGCACGTCTGAGGGCGGATTTTGGCATAAAGACAATTATGCTTATCAAATGTGGCTGGATGGTCTCTACATGGGCGGTCCTTTTGCCTTAAAGTATGCTCAGCTTAAAGGTGAAGAGTCACTAGTGGATATGGTCATCCATCAAGAGCATCTCATGAGAAAGCATACGAAAGATGAACAAACAGGTCTGTATTATCACGCGTGGGATGAACGGAAAACGATGCCATGGGCTGATCAAAAGACCGGCTGTTCCCCAGAGTTTTGGGCAAGATCGTTTGGCTGGTATGTCCTTGCATTAGCAGATATGATCGAGGATCTGCCCGAGCATCATGAAAGGCGGAAGGTGTGGAAGGAAACGCTGACAGACATGCTGGAAAGTGTGGCAAAGTACCAGGATCAAAAGACAGGTCTCTGGCATCAAATCATTGATAAAGGAAATCACAGTGACAATTGGCTTGAAAGCTCGGGATCGTGTTTATTCATGTATGCCATGGCAAAGGCCATGAATGAAGGGTATGTGAGCCTCCGTTATGTTGATCATGTGGTCAGAGCATATCAAGGCTTGATTCAGCATAAGACGGCTGAGAAAGAAAATGGTGATTTTACCATCAATGATATTTGTATTGGAACATCTGCGGGATTTTATGATTACTACGTTGGAAGAGAGCGGAGCACTAATGACTTGCACGGGGCAGGCGCTTTTATTATGGCGTTAACTGAGCTAGAAAAGCTGTCTGTTTTTCAAAAGGCATGAGGTGGCAAAAAAGAGCCGCCGTATGGCTCATCAGTTTCATCGCTGCCATTTGTTTATCTGCCTGTCAGGGGAAAACAAACGGGATCGATGTCCTGATTTTTTCTGATATGTCAAAGGGGATGAAGGATCAATTAGTGGAGAAGGCTTTTCAGCCGGAACAAGAGACGTATAGCGTCCACATCTTTCCGGCGATTCCTGAAAAGCTTCTTGTTGAAATTACCTCAAAAGAGGGGGACGTGATGCTTGTTCCAGAAGAAATGTTCAGAACATATGATGATCCTGAAAGCTTTCAGCTGCTTGAAGAGATGGAAATAGGCGGTCAAGCAGCAGGACCATATACGGTCGAGGACAAAAAGACAGGGAAAACGGTCGATTATGCAGTTCAAATCAATAAAGGAAAGAAAAAACTCAACGGCTATACCTTTCAATTACACCGAGATATGGTCGCTTTCATTCCCGTGTATGCTGATAAGACGGAAGAGGCGCTGTCTCTTATGAAACAGCTTCGTGAAAACCAATAGAAAATGGGGTGGGGAATGTGAAACGGGTCGTGATTTGCGGGCTGAGCCATCGTGCGTTCAATATGTTTATTAAACCGCTCACAGAGGATTTCAATGAGCATTATCGGATTACAGGACTCCTAGATATAGATCATCAGCGGTATACACTTTGTCAGGAGCGTTTTCCATCACTCCGGGGCGTTTCGTTTTTTCATGAAGATGCATTTGATCAGATGGTCAAGGAAACAAAGCCAGATATCGTCATTGTGGCAGGCAGGGATGACACCCATGTCACATATATCATGCAGGCACTTGACCATGATCTAGATGTCATCACTGAAAAGCCGATGGTGACAACAGCAAAAGACGCCAAAAAAGTGATGGAAAAAGAGGCGGAAAGTAAAGGGAAGGTCACGGTCACCTTTAATTATCGCTACAATCCTTTCCATCGAAAAGTAAAAGAACTTATTTTAGACGGGAAAATTGGAAGGGTCACATCTGTTGAACTGAGCTGGCTCATTGATACGTACCATGGTGCTAGTTATTTCAAAAGGTGGAATCGCACACGTCAATTTTCTGGCGGGCTGTCCATTCATAAGTCGACGCATCATTTTGATTTGGTCAACTGGTGGATTGATCAAAAGCCGAAGCAAGTATTTGCTTACGGGGCGCTGAACTATTACGGCAGCGAAAGCACTTGGAATCCCTTGCAGGGGGAGGAAAATAGATTTTGCGGAACATGTCATGTGAAGGATATATGTCACTATGAAGCAAGGTGGAATCCGCGGGTTGAGCGCTCGAAGGTGGAGGACGACCATATTGAATCCGGTCAGGAGCAAACGCAGCAGTACTCAAACTATCGCCCTGATGCCTGCATTTTTGATCAGGAAATTGATATTGAGGATACATATGTGGCGTCAGTCGCTTATGACCAAGGGGCTTTGCTCAGCTATTCGATTCAATTCTCAGCCCCATATGAAGGCTATCGTCTTGCCATTAATGGGACGAAGGGGCGTATTGAAACAAATGAGTTTCATGTGCCATCAAGAATTCCTTTTCAATTCCCAGAACAAACAATTTCTTATTACCCGATGTTTGGATCAAAGGAGACGATTGAAGTCGTAAAGCAGCCAGGCGGACATGGCGGAGGAGATCCTCTGCTTTTGGCTGATTTATTTATAGGAAAAGATCCCTTGATTCACTATGACATCTTAGCAGGAGCAGAGGCTGGTGCTTATTCGATTGCTCTTGGGGAAGGCATGTGGCGCTCTGTCGCAGAAAAGCGCCCAATTGAAATCGATGAATTGTTTCATAAAGAGACGGTGTAAAGAGAAAGAGAGGAGGGGAAAGAGATGGATCATGATGGTTCAATGAGCAGAATGCTGAGGATGTGTGAGTGGGTGATGAGGCTCGCCTATACGAATTTGTTATGGCTTTTGTTCACCATCCTGGGGCTTGGCGTATTTGGCTTGATGCCTGCGACCACTGCGTTATTTTCCGTGATGAGAAAGTGGATTCAAGGGCATGAGCAGGTCAATGTATTCCGCACTTTTTGGAAGGTATTCAGGGAGGAGTTTATACGCTCTAACATCATTGGAGTGGTGCTATGCATCATTGGAACGATTATTTATGTCGACCTTGCTTATATCTATCCGGCGAGCTGGCTCTTACATGTGCTTCGCTTTGCTATATATATTTTCGGTTTTCTGTTTATTGTGAGCTTATTTTATATTTTTCCGCTGCTTGCGCATTACGATTGGAAAAAACGTCTCTATCTGAAATTCTCTCTTCTGCTTGGTATCTCATATTTGCAATATACACTCTCTATGCTTGTTTTCTCGGCTGTGCTGTTTGTTCTGTTTGCTTATTTACCGGGAATCGTGCCGTTTTTTAGTGTGAGCATAATCGCCTATGGTCATATGTGGCTGGCCTATCAAGTCTTTAAAAAGGTAGAGTTTGAAATTGAGTACGAGACAGCCGAAGTGAAGAAGCGGCTGCCGTCTTTCCTTCAATCAAAGCGGGTGAATACGCAGTGAAGTGAATCATTTGCTATAATGGTGTCACCGTAATGAAAAGGAGAGATGAGAGTCGTGTCAGTGAAAGAAATTTCAATAGAAGAATTAAAACAAAAGCTGGAGCAGGAAGACGCCATTCAGCTTATCGATGTACGTGAGGATGAAGAGGTAGCAGAAGGGATGATCCCGGAAGCCATCCACATTCGAATGGGCGATATCCCTGAGAAGCTGGATGCATTCGATCAAACGCAGGAATATTATATTATTTGCCGCTCTGGTAAACGTAGTGAAAATGTCTGCTATTACCTAGAAGATCAAGGCTACCAAGCGACAAATGTAGTTGGCGGGATGCTTGCTTGGACAGGAGAAACAAAACCGAAGCTGTAAATAGAAGGCCTTTCATCTTAACGATGAAAGGTTTTTTTGTTCATATGCCTCTTTCTATGTGCATAAAGATAGAGTAGCGAGAGAAGGGAGAGTGGCATAGGTGCTAAAGGTAGCTGTATTTGATGAAGAGCATGAGAAAGATTTGCAGAGTGAAATCAATCATTTTTTAAAAGGAATGGATGACGACCAAATCATTGACATCAAGTACAATGTAGCGGTGATCTGTGAGCAGGGAGGGGAACAGCTCTACTGTTTTTCTGCACTCATTTTATATAAAAAATAGACGGCTTCAAAAAAGGACCTGCTTGAAGGGTCCTTTTTCTTTGGTTAGCTGGCGTCAATATATAAACGATGCTTGTGGCAGTGAACACATTGAAAGAGGTAGCCTTGTAAGTCTCCTCCGTTGACGAGCCATTGCTTTAGGTTCTCTTTTGTTAATCCTTCGCCGCTGCAAATGTCTTCGATATCCTTGGCGAGTTCTTCCTCTAGATGTTCAATCTCTTTCCAGCCGACATACTGGACGATTGCGCAAAAATCTCCGCAATGACTTAACCAATATTCTTGCTGCCATCCGTGATAGCCTGGCGTTCTGAAGATCAGCTCATCTATATATTCCTCTTGATCGACATCATCACAGCTCGCATCGTCTTGAAAGGTTCCATTGTATTTTTTCGCCGCTGATCCATCTTTAATGCACCAAGGACAAATTCCCTCCACATCTTCCACAGTATAAAAAGGGCCATGGTACACATAATCTCTTTCTTTCTCACAAATAGGACATGTCGTATGCTCTTTTTTGATCACGTTTAACGAAACTGGATCTGGGTTGTACTTGAACGTAGGTAACGTCATATAAACCTCCATTATGTAGAAAGTGATGATTCATCACTATTTTAAAGGAATCCTCAAGCTCGCGACAATCTTAAATTGTATATATAGAAAAAAGCCGTTCGGATAAGGAACGGCTTTTTCTCGCTTGCGATTATGCTTTTTTTACTCTTGGACTTCTTGGTTTATTGACTTGATTGGTTTGTTTGATGATTCTTCGTTCATCATTTAGTGATTTATACAGCGAGACAATCATCAATATAATGACAACGGAGAACGGTAAGGCTGCGAGCTTGGCTGTATTTTGCAGGGCTTCAAGTCCCCCTGAAAATAAAAGCACAGCAGCAACAGCCGATTGGATAATGCCCCAGCTGACTTTGACACTGCCAGAAGGGTTCAATGATCCGTAGGTTGTCTGCATTCCAAGCACAAATGTAGCTGAATCAGCCGATGTAATAAAGAATACGGCGATTAAAATGAGTGCCAGTATCGATGTAATCATCGCCAGCGGATATTCATTCAGTACACCGAAGAGCATCGTTTCAGTTGAAAGACCTGCAACATCGACAATATTCTTTTGCTGTAAGTCCATTGCAGATACACCGAAAATCGAGAACCATAGGAATACTAGGATGGAAGGAGCGACTAAGACACCCACTAAAAATTCGCGAATTGTTCGCCCGCGTGACACTCTAGCGATAAAGATCCCGACAAATGGAGCCCAAGAAATCCACCATGCCCAATAAAAGATCGTCCATCCATTAATCCATTCTCTCTTTTCAGGATCATTGGGAGATAGACGAAAGCTCATTTGAACGATATTGGATAAGTATTGTCCAATCGAATCAGTAAAAGAATTTAAGATAAAAACAGTTGGACCTACCAAAAGTAAGAAAAACATCAGAACAGCTGCTAATACCATATTGATATTACTTAAGTATTTAATGCCTTTTCCAATCCCGCTTAAAGCAGATGCAAGGAAAAGCACTGTCACAATGATAATAATGATCAATTGTGTGCTAAAGGCAATTGGAATATGAAAAAGGTAATTCAATCCACCATTTATTTGTGCCGCGCCTAATCCTAGGCTTGTTGCAACACCAACCACAGTTGCAAATACCGCAATACAATCGATGGTTTTACCGATCCATCCGTGAATTTTATTTCCTAAAACGGGCTGCAGCGTTGCACTGATTAAGCCAGGTGCATCTTTTCTAAATTTAAAGTAAGCAATGCAAAGTGCAACAATGGCATAAATAGCCCATGCATGAAGCCCCCAGTGGAAAAATGTATAGCGAAGGGAATCGCGGAAGGCCTGAGCTGTTTCAGTCTCCCCTGTTGGTGACTGAATAGCATAGTGGCTGATCGGTTCAGCTGCTCCGTAAAAAACAAGACCAATTCCCATACCGGCACTAAATAGCATAGCAAACCAAGAAAATAAACCAAATTCAGGCTCTTCCCCCGGTTTTCCTAGCGTAATCTTACCGATTGGGCTAAAGATAAAGAATAGACAAAAGCCGACAAGCAGTGATACCACTAACAAGTAATACCAGCCAAAGTCATTTGTAATGTATGTTTGAATTTGATCTGTGACATTTTGCAATGTGTCTGGAGAAAACGCTCCCCACATCACGGCAACAAATGTGATCGCAATCACAATCCAAAATACACTTGATACGTTTTTCACACCATCTCACTCTCCTGTTGTTCTACACGTTTAAGCAGAGGACTTCGCTTAATATCCCCTAACTCAACTTATTTCAAACAAAAAGAGGCGAGCTTCTCACTCGACCTCTACTTTACCGTAACATGTTTTGCTTCCATTTATCAACTATCGATATGGGAAGACGATTTTTCCTCAATTCGTTTACGAAGACGGTAGACATATTCTTTTAAACATACTGCGAAAATGGTAAACGCCAAAACAATGGCGACTTTTAACGGGGTAATGGACAGCTTCAAGAAAACAGCAGCTGTCAAACTGATAACGACCGCAAGAACAATCGGTAATGCACGTCTGATCATTGATCTCTCTCCTTTGCTTCTAGTGCAGCATTCATGCCGGCAAGCCTGCCTGTCACAAGTGCTGATGTGATATTGTAGCCGCCTGTGTAGCCATGGATGTCTAAAATTTCTCCGCAGAAATAAAGACCGGGCATTTTTTTAGACGCCATTTTCTTCGGTTCAATTTCCTTCACAGAAACGCCGCCTCCTGTCACAAACGCTTTGTCCAAGGATAGCGTACCATTTGCATGAACAATAAAATGTTTGCAATCATGGGCAAATGCACGCAGTTTATCCTTGGCTAGACCAGAGAATGTGTCTTGTGGATCAATCCCGTTCCGTTCTAACAGAAACAATAAATAGCGTTCTTGCATCCAAGACTTGAGGACGTTTTTAATGGCTTTCTTTGATTCATCTTTTAGGTCACGATGAAGCTTTTGGAACAGCTCCTCGTCATTCAGCTTCGGATATAAGTCAATTTGAAGACGTACACTCGGCTGTTTTTTCAATTCCTTCACAACAAATCCGCTGCATCTAAGAACAGCTGGACCTGATAAACCAAAGTGAGTAAAGATCATATCCATGACGTGTGTGACGACGGGTTTCCCTTTTTTATTTAAGACACTGACAGCCACACTTCTTAAAGAAAGACCTTGAAGCACTTTTTCTTTAATAAATCGTTCATCGGATGTGACCGGTACCTCTGTTGGGAAGAGCTCTGTAATGGTATGACCGGCTGCTTCTGCCCATGCATAGCCGTCACCAGTAGAGCCGGTATGCGGCACACTTTTTCCGCCGACAGCAATGACGACAGACTTACTTGAAATTTTTTCATCATTATTTGTAACAATTCCAGCTGCTTGTCCGTCTTGATACAGAACTGTTTTAATTTTTTCGTTCGTTCGAATGGTGACATTGAGGGCTCGGAGCCTGTCTAGAAGGGCATCCACAACAGATTGTGCTTTGTTTGAGACAGGGAACATACGTCCATGGTCTTCTTCTTTTAGTTCAATGCCAAGGTTTTCAAAAAACGAAATAATATCCTCGTTGTTGAACTCAGAAAATGCACTATATAGAAAACGGCCGTTTCCGGGTATATGCTTGATGATTTCTTCTACTGGAAGGCGATTGGTGACGTTACAGCGTCCGCCGCCAGAAATGGCCAGCTTTCTGCCAAGTTTGTTTCCTTTGTCAATTAACAAAACAGTAGCGCCGTGCTCTGCTGATGCAATCGCGGCCATCAGCCCAGAAGGTCCGCCGCCAATGACAATGACATCATAATGTTTCATGTTACATTCCTCTTTCTACTTTCAGTCATTTTTCTATTATATCGAAGATTAGGGAAGGCTGAAATATGAATTGATTGGTTTTGTGACTTCCGTATTGGATTTGTTACCTGTGTGTTGAATTGATGTGGTAAAATAGTTAAGTTGAATATTCATTAGAAAAATGGTGGTTAAGCGCATGTCTAATAAACTGCTTCGTGGTACGTTGGTTTTAACGATAGGGACGTATCTCTCTCGTATTCTGGGTATGATTTATTTAATTCCATTTAGCGCAATGGTTGGAGCAACTGGTGGAGCGTTATTCCAATATGGATACAATCAATATACGATCTTTTTAAGTATTGCTACGCTTGGTTTTCCAACAGCGGTATCAAAATTTGTTTCCAAATATAATGCGATCGGCGATTATGAGACAACAAGAAAAATGTTCAGGGCGGGTATGTCGGTCATGCTTGTCACCGGGATTATCGCCTTTTCTATTTTATATTTGTCCGCACCGATTTTTGCCAAAATTCAGCTTGGCGGATCAAATGAAACAGGCGGTTTGACTGTCGATCAAGTAGTATATGTGATTCGAATGGTCAGCTTAGGTCTTTTGGTTGTACCGATCATGAGTCTTGTACGCGGGTTCTTCCAAGGACACTCCATGATGGGACCGACAGCTGTTTCCCAAGTGATTGAACAGCTTGTCAGAATCATCTTCCTATTAACGGCGACGTTTATTATTTTAAAGGTGCTTGACGGCGGGCTTGTCATTGCTGTCGGATATGCAACATTTGCCGCACTGATCGGTGCAT
Source organism: Bacillus sp. FSL K6-1006 (assembly GCF_038593175.1). Taxonomy (NCBI): domain Bacteria; kingdom Bacillati; phylum Bacillota; class Bacilli; order Caryophanales; family Bacillaceae; genus Bacillus; species Bacillus sp. FSL K6-1006. Next base: position 2,741,864 of record NZ_CP151970.1, on the reverse strand, counting down.
TTGGCGGTTTATTCACGCTTTATTTATATTGGCTGAAGCGGAAAGACCGGCTCTTATCTATGCAGCCGAATACAGGCGCTCACTCTGAATTATCTTATAAGCAAATGTTTACAGAGCTGTTTAGCTATGCAGCGCCGTATGTATTTGTTGGACTTGCGATTCCAATTTATTCTTATATTGATACAAACACAATTAACAGAGCCATGATTGCATCAGGACATCAGGATATTAGCACAGCGGTATTGTCCATTGTGACGTTATATTTACCGAAGCTCGTGATGATTCCTGTGTCACTTGCAACAGCGTTTGGCTTAACCTTGATTCCGACGATAACGGAATCATTTACAGCACGTAATTACAAGCTGCTCAATAGACAAATTGATCAGACGATGCAAGTCATTTTATTTTTCGTGCTGCCTGCTTCATTTGGTATCTCTGCATTGGCTGGACCGGTTTATTGGTTTTTCTATCCGTCTGTTCATCCTGAGATTGGGATCTCCATTTTGTTCTGGTATGCACCTGTTGCATTATTGTTTTCTTTATTCACCATTAATGCAGCGATTCTGCAAGGGATCAACAAACAAAAATTTGCCATCGTCAGTCTTTTGTTAGGGATCATTATTAAAACGGTTCTGAACATCCCGCTGATCAGCTGGCTGCAAGGAAATGGTTCTGTACTTGCAACAGCGTTAGGCTACAGTGCGTCCATCTTGTATATGTTTATCATGATTAAACGCCATGCCGGCTATTCGTTCCGCAGAATTTTCAAACGTTTTATTCTCATTGGTATTTTAACGGCGATCATGGCTGTCGTGGCATATGTGACAAGTCAACTTGTGAGCCAAGTGATTTCTTATGAAGGCGGAATTGTACAAGCGGGTATCGTCATTTTGATTTCCATGATCACTGGCGGCGGTGTGTATATGTTCTTGTCTTATAAGGTGGGATTACTAGAGCGTGTACTTGGTAGCCGTATGCCGAAATTTTTAAGAAAAAAGAGTTAAGAAGAGGTAGATATTCATGAGGCTTGATAAATTACTTGCTAACAGCGGCTTTGGTTCAAGAAAAGATGTGAAAAAGCTTGTCAAGGCCCGGGCGGTCACAGTGAATGGAGAAGTGGCAAAGCAGGTGAAAGATCATGTTGATCCATCAAATGATGAAGTGCTCGTACACGGAGAGCGTGTAGAATATAAAGAATTCATTTACTTAATGATGAACAAGCCAGACGGGGTGATCTCAGCAACTGAAGATCTGCGGGATGAAACGGTTGTCGATTTACTTGAGCCGGAGGATATCGCAAGGGAGCCATTCCCTGTGGGGAGACTGGATAAGGATACGGTCGGTCTCCTTCTCCTCACAAATGATGGACAGCTTGCTCATCAATTACTTTCTCCAAAAAAGCATGTGCCAAAAACGTATGAGGTTCATTTGAAATATCCTTTAGGAGATCAAGACATTAAGCGTCTTGAAGAGGGCGTTGTCATCTTAGATGATTATCACACGAAGCCGGCGAAGGTGGAAGTAGATGCGAATGAAGACGAAGATACACGCATCCGTCTAACGATTACTGAAGGGAAGTACCATCAAGTGAAGCTGATGGCGCAAGCGGTGGGAAATGAAGTGATCTTTTTAAAAAGGCTCTCGATGGGGGCTGTCTCTTTAGATGAAGATCTAGCACCTGGAGAGTACCGTGAATTGACGGATGAAGAATTAGACAGCTTAATGAATCGCGAATAACATAAGAACAAAAGAAAAGAACCGGCATATCGCCGGTTCTTTTTGTTATATGGACAATTCATTATACGCTTAAGATGATATTTTTACTTTTTTTCTCGTTGTTTCCCATTTGCCTCTGCTTGGACTATGAACAAGATCGTTATAGGCAAGCACGTTTAAGTCTCTTTGAATGGTTCTAGGTGTGATCCCGAATTCATCAACCAGCTCTTGTGTCGTCACAAGACCTTTCTCTTGAATGAACATATAGACTGATTTGATTCGAGTCATCATACGGTTTGTTGAAGGTTTCAAAAAACCACTCCCTATCAATAAGATCGGATGGACTTGACTAACCACAACTTACTACACTAAAACTGCGAAATAAGGACATGCAACAATGGTAAATGTTCGTGTTTGTTAATGTTTTATTCTATTATACACGTTATTATGCATCTAGTTCCACCAAAAAGTCAACTTTACGTGTTTTTAAACTTGTCTTCATGAAATGAAATATGGTATATATCATGATTTGAATCCGGTTACAACCCAATAATGATAAGGGATGCGATTGGAGCTGACATTTTCAAATGTCCGAAAAATAAACACAGAAAATTTACAAAATAAAAAATTCAGTGAAGCAAAAAGACACATTCCATGTAAGGATGTGCCTTTTTTGTTTCTGTTATCCTTCTAAGAAAAAGAGCTGAATGAAAAATAAGACCGCAAAGATGAGAACCAGCACATGTACTTCTCTCCATTTCCCTTTCGCCAATTTCACAAGCGGATATGAAATAAATCCAAGTGAAATCCCTGTAGAAATACTAGAAGTCAGCGGCATCGAAAGAATGACAAGAAAAGCAGGGAATGCTTCGTCTAGTTCGTTCCAGCGAATGCGTGACACCGAGTTCATCATCAAGCAGCCAACAATGATTAAAACAGGTGATGTGATGGATGGTAAAGAAGAAATCGCTTGAACGAGCGGGCCAAAAAATAATGCCACAATAAACAGTGCAGCGACCGTTAGAGACGTCAGCCCAGTTCTTCCGCCAGCAGCAACTCCTGATGATGATTCAATATAAGCAGTGGTTGGGCTTGTACCAAACATAGAACCAACCGTCGTTGCAGCCGAGTCAGCGAGCAGGGCTCTGCGCACTTTTGGCAGCTGGCCATTTTTCATTAATCCGGCTTGTTCTGCAACGCCGATCATCGTGCCTGTTGTATCAAAAATCGTCACCAGTAAGAAGGAGAAGACGACGGCATACAAATGATGAGAGAACACGTCACCAAAGGCAGAGATCGGATTTGTAATCAGCATGCCTTCAGGCAGTGCAGGGATGTCCATCAGTGTTTTAGGGAAATGAAGCTGGCCAGTTGCTAGCGCAATCAATGTGGTCGCTAACATACCGATAAACAGTGCACCATTTATTTGCAGAACCATTAAAATAACCGAAATCATTAAGCCGACAAGCGTTAAAATGACAACAGGCGAGCTTAAATTGCCAAGCTTCACAAGGTTTTCTGGATCAGCAGCGATGATCCCAGACTGACGGAGGCCGATGAACGCAATGAAAAGCCCAATTCCTGCTGTAATGCCGTACTTTAAATTATCTGGAATAGCTTGAATCAGTTGTTTTCTAAGGGATGTTAACGATAAAATAATAAAGAGTATACCAGCAACAAATACCGCACTAAACGCTGTTTGATAGCTGATGCCGCCACCGCCGACAACGGTAAAGGTGAAATAGACATTCAGCCCCATGCCTGGTGCAATGGCAATCGGATAGTTTGCAAATAGTGCCATCCAGAGCGTACCGACAACAGCAGCAATGATTGTTGCAGTAAAGACTTGGTCAAAAGGAATACCTGCTTTTGAAAGAATTCCCGGGTTGACGGCAACAATATAGACCATAGTAAAGAATGTCGTCATACCAGCGATTATTTCTTTCTTTATGTTGGTTTGATTTTCTTTTAACTGAAACATAAAATCCTCCATTTACGAACATTATTACAAAACAATTAATATAATATTCGTTTTAAGGGTGGATTGCAACCTTTTTTCAAGGAGGAATGGAAAAATGAATTGGGAAGCTGAAGTAATACGAAAAAAAGACGATTTGATCAAGGACACACAATCTTTTTTACAAATTGAAAGTGTCCTTGATGAAGAAGGCGGCAAAGAAGGAAAGCCATTTGGTGAAAAAGTCGATGATGCCCTGCAGTATATGCTGAAAAAAGGGGAAGACGAAGGCTTCACAGTCAAGAATGTCGACGGCTATGCGGGTCATATTGAATATGGGGAAGGCGATGACATTGTAGGTGTGCTTTGCCATGTGGACGTGGTGCCTGCTGGTGACGGCTGGACAACCCCGCCATTTTCAGCTGACATCAGAGAAAATAAAATCTTTGCACGCGGGGCTATTGATGACAAAGGCCCAACCATGGCGGCATTTTATGCGCTGAAGATCTTAAAAGATTCTGGTCTGCAGCTGTCGAAAAAAATCCGCATGATCATTGGAACAGATGAAGAAAGTGATTGGCGCTGTGTGGATCATTATTTCAAGCATGAGCCAATGCCGCAAATTGGATTTGCACCAGATGCCGATTTTCCGATTATTCATGCGGAAAAAGGGATCATTGATGCGGTTGTGTCATTTACATATCAACAAACAGCGAATCATCAGCGCTATACGCTGAAGCAATTTACATCGGGTATGAGGCTCAATATGGTACCAGATGAGGCAGCTGCTACTGTGACTGCTGCACAGGAACACGATGCTGAATCATTAAAAACAGCCTTCGAAGCCTATCTTGCTGATCACCAATTATCTGGTGAGGTAAAGAACACGGCGGATGGACTGCATTTTACATTAAAAGGGGTATCCGTTCATGCCATGGAGCCGGCGCATGGGACAAATGCGGGCATTCATATGGCGAATTTCTTATGCGGACACGAATTAGATGAGCAGGGACTTGCCTTTACTTCCCAAATCAACGCTTTATTTGATCAAGATACAAGAGGACAAAAGCTGGGAATTGCTTGCAAAGATGAGATTAGTGGAGATTTGACGTTGAATGTTGGGACAATCCGCTTTAAACAGAATGAGGAAGCAAAGCTAGGGTTAAATGTCCGCTATCCAGTAACAGCAGACGGCAGGGACGTCAAAAAAGGAATTGAAAGCATAAAAGGGGCGTCCGTTCTAAAATTCGAAGACAGCCCTCCGCATCACGTCTCAAAAGATCATCCGCTTGTGAAAACCTTGCAGCGGGTATATGAGGAACAAACGGGAGATCCTGCAACCCTTATTGCCATTGGGGGAGGAACGTATGCAAGATCTTTAGAAGCAGGCGTTGCCTTTGGACCTTTATTTCCTGGCAGGCCAGACTGCGCCCATCAAAAGGATGAATATATTGAAATTGATGACTTACTGAGAGCAGCTGCTCTTTACGCACAAGCCATGTATGAATTAGCAAAATAGAAATGGAAAAGAGAAGAGGGGATTCATAGTGAAAAAAATGTTCTTATGCTCTTCATTCAAAGACAGCTATTCTCTCTTATCTGACTTTGCGGGGGAATCATTAAAAGGAAAGCACGTGACTTTCTTTCCAACGGCAAGTGCTGTAGAAGAAGTCACGCACTATGTAGAGGCAGCGAAGGAAGCCTTTCAGCAATTAGGGATGCAGCTTGAGACTGTGCAGATAGATGAACAGTCCGCTGAAGAGATCTCGCAGATGATCAAACAAAATGATGTGATCTACGTGTCAGGAGGCAACACGTTTTATTTATTGCAGGAATTAAGAAAGCATCGTCTCGATGACGTGTTGAAAGAAGAAATCAACAACGGCAAGCTGTACATCGGAGAGTCTGCTGGGAGTATTATCATGGCGCCAAGCATTGAATATATCTCTCTGATGGATGATCAAAAGAAGGCACCGGAGCTTTCATCATATCAAGCTTTCAATGAAATAAGCCGCTATCCAGTACCGCATATGCACAATACCTATTTAGGCGAGGCTGCGCAGCAAATCACAGAGAAGCATCAGCAGACGCTTGATTTATGTCCGCTTACTGATGAACAGGCTTTACTTGTCACAGGGGAGCAGGCTGAGGTGAAATCTGTCAAAGCATCTTAACCGTGAAATGAAGAAAAAGGAACAGGGATTCATCGCCCTGTTCCTTTTTTAATCTTGAAAAACATCACTTGATAAGTATCGTTCGCCCGTATCTGCTGTCATACAGATCACAATTTGATCTGCCGGCAATTGCTTGGCTGTTTCAATGGCTGCATAGCAAGCCGCCCCAGAGGATGGGCCTACTAAAATTCCTTCAAGCTGAGCGAGCTGCCGTGTGATGTGGTACGCATCTTCGTCACTTACCTGAACGATGTCATCATAGACGTGCTCGTTTAAAATATGGGGGATAAATCCTGGGCTTGTGCCAACGAGCTTATGCTTCCCAGGTTTCCCGCCAGATAAGACAGGGGAGCCCTTAGGCTCTGCCACACGGATGGTTAAATGAGGGAATGCCTTTTTTAATTCCTCTCCAGTTCCTGTAATAGTACCGCCAGTTCCAGCTGTTGCGATAAAGGCTCCAAGAGGCTGTCCAAGTTGTTTCACAGCTTCCATAATTTCGACTGCTGTTGTGCCTCTATGTGCATCTGGGTTCGCTCTATTGTCAAACTGCATGGGAATAAAGCTGTGAGGAATTTGAGCAGCCAGTTCCTCAGCCTTGCGGATGCAGCCCGGCATTTTTTCTTCTCCTGGGGTTAAGACGACCTGCGCCCCGTATGCCTTCAAAATATTGATTCTTTCCTTTGTCATCGTATCAGGCATGACAAGGACGGCTTTGTAGCCTCTTGCGGCGGCATTCATGGCTAAACCAATCCCTGTATTCCCGCTCGTAGGCTCAATAATGGTTGCTCCTTTTGTGAGTTTCCCTTGTTTTTCTGCCTCGACGATCATATTGTAAGCCGCGCGGTCTTTTACACTTCCGCTCGGATTAAATGATTCCAGCTTTAAGTAAACAGCCGCCGCATTTTCTGGCTGGAGCCGCTGTAATTTGACAAGCGGTGTATCGCCAATCAGCTCAGCTATATTTTGTGCTACTTTCATCAGATGACACCCTTTCTTCTCATTACGCATTTCTTTAGTTATACTATCATCAATGGGGATTCGTAAAGTTTGTTAAAAAAGGACAGGTGATATTGTGTCAGAAAGCCGTCATTATTTTATAGGGATTCACATCCCTGAACAACTTGCGCATCAAATCAAACAAGACATTGATCAAAGGAGCGGACTGTTCTTTCAAAAATGGACAGCACCACATGATTATCATGTGACCCTTATCTTTTTAGGAGCCATTCCAGAAGAGCGTTTAAAAAAGATCATCCAGCTGCTTGACATCCTTTCAAATGAAGCGTCTGCATTTCCACTAGAGCTGAATGAGGTAGGGCAGTTTGGTGCGAAAGAACGCCCAAGAGTCTTTTTTGCAAAGCCTCATGAAAGTGAGCCGCTCATGCATTTAAGAGAAAAGGTAAAGGAAGCCGTTTTGTCAGCAGGACACCCTGTTGAAAAGAGACCGTTTCATCCGCATATGACGATTGCGCGCAAATGGAATGCGGATGACCCTTATGAAAAGCAAGCACCTTTACGCAAAGAGCCATATGTGATGGAGGTTTCTCGTATCACTTTATTTGAAATACGTCCGAAGGAAACCCCTCGTTATCACGCAATCAAACAATTTACACTACATAAATGATTCTAGAAGTTGGAGTGAGCAGCAGATGGCGCAAATTATCAAAATTCAAGATTATATATCACGATATGAACAAGACCCGCATCACTATATCAATCAATTCAATCGGTTGAAAAAACAAAGATGGGACGAGTTAAAAAAGGCTTCAAAAGAGGAGGCGCAGCAACCGTTTGATCAAATTCCTCAACAAGCTCCAGAACAAGAGGAAGAAAAGAGAAAGAAATTCTCCTTAAAGAGAAAGCAAAAAGAAGCCGATATGAAAAAGGAACGGGACCTGAGTCTTTTTAACGAGCCGACAGATATAGAGCAAGGGGTTTTCAGAAACGTTCCTACCGATGAAACGAAGCTGATTCACTTTTTTAAGGATCATCTCTTTGAAGTGCAATTAAAATGGGCGAGTTCGACGATTTCCCATATTTCAACCGTTTCCCATCATATTCGGTATGATGAAAAGCTGCGGATGCTTGCAAGGCAGCTTCCGGATTCTTATTTTGTGATGTACAAGCCGGTGCTTCTTATTCAAAAAGCTGAGATGGAATTATGTCCGATACTCATCACGCCGATCGAAGTGATCTGTTTATCTTTCTTAGAGGCTGAGCCAGACAGCGTCTATATCGGAACGAAGGAACGTTTTTGGGAAAAACGGGCGACTGGGAAAGCTGTTCAGTCCGTCTTGAATCCTTGTGCAAGCCTTTTGCGATCTGGCACCGTCGTGTCAAAGATCTTACAGCAAAGTGGTGTAGACCTTCCTGTGAAAAAAATCCTCATCAGCCGAACCTCTTATATTGATTTACCTGAAGTTCCATATGGGATGGAGGTTATCGATAAGAAGAAGGCAGAAGAGTGGTTTGAAAAGCAGCGGAAAAATACGGCGCCGACAAAGCATCAGCAATTTAAGGCGACAAAGGCATTGCTTGCTTATGGTGAATCAGACAGCAAAAGAAGACAGGAATGGCTCGATTAAAGGCATGATGGAAGGTCACGAAAAATGAGACCTGAGTGGAGCTAATATATGAATGAATGGTACTTTATCGTTAATCCAGAAGCAGGACATGGAAAAGGACTCCGCACATGGAGGAGCATAGAGAAAGAATTACAAAAGGTGGAGGTCTCTTATCGATCATTTCTCACCCAGCATGAAGGCCATGCAGAAGTTTTGGCAAGACAAATCAGTGCCATGCAGGATGACAGGCTGAAGCGCTTGATTGTTATTGGCGGTGACGGCACCATTCATGAAGTACTGAATGGCTTAAAGGAAATCGATCATGTGCAGCTTAGTTTTGTCCCTGCTGGTCATTGGAATGATGCTGCGAAGGGTCTCGGTATCCATCGTCATGATGTCCTAAAAGAAGTGAGAAAGCAAAAGAGAATGCTCACCAAAACATTTTCTCTCGGCTCCTTTCAAGATCATGCCGAAAGTCCGCAATCTGTTCTCTTTCTCAATCATATCGGCGCGGGGTTTGACGCACATGTACTGAGGAAAACGGTGCATTTTAGAGGGAAAAAGTGGCTGAAACGGCTGGGGCTTGGCTTTATCATCTACCCTCTGTCATTTCTCCATTCTTTATGGTCGTTTAAGCCGTTTGATCTTGCGTTATTTATTGAAAATGAGAAGAAAGTCTTTCGCCAAGTGTGGTTTGTGATCGTCTGCAATCACCCGTATTACGGGGGAGGGCTGGAAGCGGCACCGGAAGTGAGTGCGAGGCAGCCAGGTTTTCAAACGTTGGTTGTCACAGATTTGAATCCATTCAAAGTCCTCTTGTTTCTAAGCGCGATGGTGTTCCGAAAGCACCTTGGGATGAAGGGGGTTACCCTGTTTCAGCATGAGGAAGCGTTTTTAGAAGCAGATGAAAAAATCTTATTTCACGCAGATGGAGAAGTGATCGGCGCAACGCCTGTCTTTGTAAAGGCAAGTGAACGATCCTTAAAATTACGTGCTTAAATAACTTGCGGTATATCCTTAGTCAAAGAACCATGAAAAAAGCCTTCTTTTTCGTAAGGTTCTTGTCCTGATTTTTTAGTTTTGCTTGACGAGTATAAGAAGGTAACGATAAAATCTATAGGACGGCTATTGTTTAGCATCTCATTCTCAATAGCTGTCCTTTTTGTTTTTATGATCATATAAATAAAAAAAGAAACAGCCAATTGATCCTCAATCGGCTGAATTTTGTCGACTAAAAAAGCAAGATTTAAAATATTTTAAGAAATGATGGGTTGAAAATTGATATGAACTGGTTGGGACAAATATTAGGTAGCGAATGGCATATCTCTCCGGCTGGAGGCGCTACGGGAGATGCGTACTTCGCAACACACAATGACCAAAAGCTATTTTTAAAACGCAATACGTCACCGTTTCTTGCGGTTTTGTCAGCTGAAGGCATTGTGCCGAAGCTTGTCTGGACAAAACGGATGGAAAATGGAGATGTGATTACTGCACAGCACTGGCTGAGCGGCAGAGAGCTGAAGCCAAAGGACATGAATGATCGTCCTGTAGCAGAGCAGCTAAGAAAAATCCATACATCAAAAGAATTGCTCGATATGCTGAAACGATTAGAGAAGCACTCTCTAGACCCAGAATCCATTCTGATGCATCTGAAACAGTCCATATTAAACGAGCAAATTGATTCACAAGACATTTCGCGTGCCATCCAGTATTTAGAGAAGCATGTGGAGGCTGTCCATTTTGAGGACAAGGTCGTCTGTCATTGCGATCTCAATCATAATAATTGGCTGCTGACAGATGAAAACCAGCTCTATTTGATCGATTGGGATGGGGCGATGATTGCAGACCCAGCGATTGATCTTGGACCGCTTTTATACCATTATGTTGAGGAAGAGAACTGGGAAAGCTGGCTCTCTATGTACGGCGCCCCGCTGACGGACAATTTGCGAAAGCGCATGGCGTGGTACGTGCTCGCTGAAACCGTATCGTTTGTCGTTTGGCATAAACGAAAAGGGAATGAAAAGGCGCAAAAAGAAGTGCAAGCGGAGCTAAATGCACTCTTAAAACGGTTAAACATCCATTAAGACAGTGGAATGTTCTCGACCCACTCAGACAGATGTGATTGATGCTCCTCAATATGTGCATCAATTGAACTGACAGAGGTGCCCTTTTGGCTGTAATCATAAATATCTGTTAACAGCTGACGAATGTCGGCATCCAGATCTTCTTTTGCCAGCATTAATTGAATCACGCGTCCCACCTGTTCATATTCTGCAACAGTCCCGCAGCAATCCAGCTGGTGATCGGTTAAAATATCTTTGATTAATTGAAGCTGATGTTGACGGTTTAAACCCATACAAATGCTCCTTTCCTGCGTGTCATTTATGAGGTTAAACTGTGCATTCAGCGTCCAATTTATACATGCGGCAGACCAGCTCAAGCGAAGGGCTGGTCTTTTTATATGGACATAGAAGATGCTGTCTTGCGGGTCTTTATGTTTCATGGTATCTTGATAAAATGTAAAGAAAATAGAGGTGTATCAAATTGAGAATGCGACATAAACCATGGGCGGATGATTACTTAGCTGAGAATGCTCATATTGCTTTAGCAAGTCCCGAGCAATATAAAGGGAAATGGCATGAGCTGTTTGGAAATGATCATCCAATCCATATCGAAGTTGGGACAGGAAAAGGGAGCTTTATTGCTGGAATGGGCAAGCTTCATCCTGATATCAACTATATTGGCATTGAATTATTTAAAAGTGTTATTGTGACGGCAGTAGATAAAATCAAAGAGACAGATGTTGAAAATGTAAAGCTTTTGAACATCAATGCTGAGACGCTGACAGATGTTTTTGCGGAAAATGAGATTGACCGGGTGTATTTGAATTTCTCTGATCCGTGGCCAAAAGCAAGACACGAAAAGCGCAGATTGACGTTTAAAACCTTTTTAGAGCGATATGAACATATACTCCGTCCAGGTGGTGAGTTACATTTCAAAACAGATAACCGCGGGTTATTTGAATATTCCTTAAAAAGTTTTTCTGCATATGGCCTTCTTTTAACGTATGTCAGCCTAGATTTACATGAGGACGGCTTAGAAGGAAACGTGATGACTGAATATGAAGAGAAATTCTCGTCTATGGGACAACCGATCTATCGATCAGAAGTCAAATTCCCAGAATAACAAGTGATATCAAGCTGGCTGCAATAGAAAAATGGCAGTCAGCTTTTTTTATGAAAAGATTGGTGCATGCGATTTTTGGCTGTATTTGCTACGATAGAAAAAGGAGGGATGACAGCAATGGAGACAATGAAAATAGGTGAAATGGAACTGTTTTGGTTAAACGGGGGAGATACGCACATGGACGGCGGAGCGATGTTTGGTGTCGTGCCAAAGCCATTATGGTCAAAAAAATACCCGGTAAATGACCGCAATCAAATTGAATTACGATGTGATCCAATTCTCATTCGGTGGAAGGGTCTTCACCTGTTAGTGGATTCCGGCATCGGATCAGGGAAGCTGACAGATAAACAAAAACGCAATTACGGCGTGACAGAGGAAACCAAATTGGAAGAATCTCTAGCGGCGCTTGGCCTGCGCCCAGCAGATATTGATTACGTATTGATGACACATCTGCACTTTGATCATGCCAGCGGATTAACAAAACGTGAAGGCGATAAGCTCGTGTCTGTTTTTCAGCAGGCAAAAATCATCACATCGAAAATCGAATGGGATGAAATGAGAGCGCCAAACATTCGCTCAAGAAATACATATTGGAAAGAAAACTGGGAGCCTGTGGCAGATCAAGTCGTCACATTTGAAGAAAGCATCGAAGTGACAGAAGGAATCGAGCTGCATCATACAGGCGGCCATAGCAATGGTCATAGCATTTTAACGCTCACAAGTGAGGGAGAAACAGCGATTCATTTAGCTGATATCATGCCAACACATGCTCATAAAAATCCACTTTGGGTTTTGGCATATGATGATTACCCAATGACCTCGATTCCAGCCAAGCAAAAGTGGCAGGCATTTGCAGAAGAAAAAAATGCGTGGTACTTGTTTTATCATGATGCCATTTATCGTGCTGTAAAATGGGACGAAGACGGGCAGATCACACACGAAATTAAAAGAGAAACAGGAAGATAAAAGATCATCTGTATGTTTTTTTCACCTTTCACACAAAATAACGACAAAATGAACTTGTGAAAGGAAGAGTGCAGGTGAACCAATTTTATCGTGTACATGGTGATGTGATCGAAACACCATTAAGAGGGATGGAAGTCATGTCAGTCCCTTATTTAAACAAAGGGGTTGCATTTACAAAGGAAGAGCGGGAGGAGCTCGGGTTAAAGGGATTTCTTCCGCCTAAGGTCTTAACCTTAGAGGATCAGGCAAAGCGTGCATATGAACAGTTCAAGGCACAGCCTGATGAACTGGGGAAAAATGTGTATTTAACAGCGCTTCATGACAGAAATGAAGTGCTTTTTTACAAACTGCTAAATGAGCACTTGGCGGAAATGCTTCCGATTGTCTACACGCCGACTGTAGGAACGGCTATTCAGCGTTATAGCCATGAGTATCGAAAGCCGAGAGGGCTCTATTTATCGATTGATGATCTGGAAGGCATGGAGGAGATTTTTGCCTCTTATGGTGTCGATGAATCAATCGACTTAATCGTTGCAACGGATGCAGAAGGCATTTTAGGTATTGGAGACTGGGGCGTTGGCGGGATTGCCATTTCAGTTGGAAAACTTGCTGTTTATACAGCTGCAGCAGGCATTGATCCCAGCCGCGTGCTGGCAGTAGTGCTTGATGCCGGAACGAACCAGGAAAGTCTCTTGAATGATCCGCTTTATGTTGGAAACCAGCACTCCCGCGTTCGAGGAGAGCGCTATGATCAGTTCATTGATCAATATGTCGAGCTCGCCCGCGCTACTTTCCCAAATGCACTCCTTCACTGGGAAGACTTTGGGACAAAGAATGCCCGTGCGATATTGGAAAAATATAAGGACCGTATTTGTACATTTAACGATGACATTCAAGGGACTGGCGCCGTTTCACTTGCTGCAGTTCTGGCATGTGCAAAAGCTTCGAAGGTTCCGCTGAAAGATCACCGTATTGTCATTTTTGGAGCGGGTACGGCAGGTATTGGCATAGCCGAGCAAATCCGTGATGCCATTGTCAGAGATGGAGTCAAAGAAGAGGAGTCCTACGATCATTTCTGGTGTATTGATAAAACGGGGCTGCTCACAGATGATTCACCTGACATTCAGCCATTTCAAAAGCCGTATGCAAGGCGCTCTGACGAAGTAAAGGATTATGCCCGTAATGGTCCAAAGCATTCGATTGATCTATTAGAGGTCGTCAAGCAGGCGAAACCAACAATCTTAATTGGCACTTCGACGGTCGGAGGAGCATTTACAGAGGAAATTGTAAAAGAAATGGCGTCACACGTGGAGCGTCCTGCGATTTTACCGATGTCGAATCCGACACCTCTTTCAGAAGCAAAGCCGCAAGATCTGATCGAGTGGACTGAAGGACGTGCCCTTGTGACAACAGGAAGTCCATTTGATCCTGTCGAATATGGCGGCGTGACATATGAAATTGGACAAGCGAATAATGCCCTTGTCTTCCCAGGCCTTGGTCTAGGCACAATTGTGTCAAAAGCACGCCTCATGACAGATAGTATGTTTGTTGCGAGTGCTGAAGCCATTGCAAGCATGGTCAATGTTGGGAAGCCGGGTGCAGCGATGCTGCCAAGTGTCGATCAGCTTCGAACCGTTTCAGCGACAGTGGCCGTCCGTGTGGCGCAGGCAGCAATTGATGAAGGAATTGCAGAAGAAACGCCTGATGATCTCATTCAGGCTGTGCAGGACGCTATGTGGCATCCTGTCTACAAAAAAATCAAAGCCATATAAAAAAAGCTTCGCAAGGACATGTCTTTGCGAAGCTTTCTTGATCAAGCAACAGAATCAATTACATCCACGATCATGCCAGTTTTGGCATCAATCATCACTTCATACTGTTCAAGCTCACCAAATGCAGAGCGGGTAATGCCAGATTTGTATACATCAATCGTTTCGCCATTTACGGTATACGGTTCTGGTACAGTATAAATCCAAGAGCCATCAATTGGGCCGCGCTGTTTAAAAGCAGATTTCACAATTTTTAATGCTTTTTCAGATGAGATATACGTAGGGAAAAATACTTTCTTTGCAACAATTGCAGCGGCTACGCCAATACTCGCACCAATCAGAACATGTTTTAACTTCAACGTGCTGCACCTCCGTATTGCTGTTTTTTCCATTATACAAAACTTGTCCAACGATGTTAAGGAATCCGAATACTTGAAAGCATATTCAAAATTTCTGGAGAGATACTTGGAAAACCGAAAGAATTCTTATAGTATAAAGTGAGTGTTATTTTTATAGGAATATATATGGTCATTACATAGAAACGAGGTAAACTGTAGAATGAACGAAGAAACATTGTCGCTTTTCCGAAATTTAACAGAATTACAGGGAACTCCAGGAAATGAGCACCATGTGCGTGCTTTTATGAAAAAGGAACTTGAGAAATATTCTGATGAACTCATTCAAGACCGTCTTGGCGGAGTGTTTGGCGTACGCAAGGGACCGGAAAACGCACCGAAAATTATGGTAGCGGGTCATATGGATGAAGTCGGATTCATGGTCTCATCGATTACGAAAAACGGGATGATTCGTTTTCAAACACTTGGCGGCTGGTGGAGTCAAGTCATGCTGGCGCAGCGTGTGGACGTCCATACCGATCACGGGCCAATTCCTGGTGTCGTCTCTAGTACACCTCCTCACCTTCTCACGCCAGAACAAAAAAGCAAACCTGTGAAGCCGTCAGATATGCTCATTGATATTGGTGCAGACAGTGAAGAAGAGGCAAAAGAGCTTGGCGTTCGTCCAGGACAGCAAATCGTTCCTGCAACGGTTTTTACCCCAATGGCGAATCCAAAAAAGATTTTAGCGAAGGCTTGGGATAACCGCTATGGCTGCGGCCTTGCAATTGAATTATTAAAAGAATTAAAAGACGAATCACTTTCATGTCAGCTGTACTCAGGAGCAACTGTTCAAGAGGAAGTTGGGCTTAGAGGAGCTGAGGTAGCTGCGAATATGATTCAGCCAGATCTTTTCTTCGCTTTAGATGCGAGTCCTGCAAACGATGTGACAGGTGACAAAACACAGTTCGGCCAGCTTGGAAAAGGTGCACTTCTGCGTATTTTTGATCGGACAATGATTACGCACCGCGGAATGAGAGACTTTGTACTTGATACTGCTGAGACAAACAACATTCCATATCAATATTTCGTATCACCGGGTGGTACGGACGCTGGACGTGTTCATATTTCAAACCAAGGTGTGCCTTCTGCTGTCATTGGAGTTTGTGCACGCTACATTCATACAAGTCATTCTGTTTTGCATGTGGATGATTACGCAGCGGCAAAAGAGTTAATTGTCCGCCTTGTCAAAAATTGTGATCAAAGTACAGTGGATTCTATTTACCAACAAGTATAAATAGAATAGAAAAAGGCTGCTTCTTCAATGAGAGCAGCCTTTTTTCTTATTGCTGTTCAAACACATAAGATAACGCCTTGATCGCTTGGTTTACGGTTTCCACAGTGATATTTGCTTTGTTTGATAGTTCCTTTAACGGATGGTGCAGCTCTTTTGGACGGATTAAAATAAGAGGTTTACCTTTTGCAATCGCAGCAGATGCATCCATGGCTGTGTTCCACTGCTTATATTTCTCACCAAAGCGAGCAATGACGACATCTGCTTTGTTTAATAAAATTTCAGTACGAAAATTATTCAAATCAGAAGCTGCATCATCTTTGAAAATGGCATTCGGCTGCTCACCTAAAATATCCTCACCGATGTTATCTGAGCGGTCATGATTTTCCATTGGACCGACAAATGTCACCGGCAGCTTCAAAGATTGGCTTTTCTCCTTGATTTCATCACGCCACTGGCTATGAATTTCTCCAGCTAAATAGACAGTTAATTGCATAACGATCTCCTCCTTTTGTACAAACTTAGTAAAGGTTTGTCCTGTTTCTTTTCATGTTACACAAGAAGTGCTTGATAAAGCAAAAAAAATATGATTATGATATTCATGGTAGAGACTATTTTTCATCGCAAGAATACTACATATAATGGGAAGGACAGGCCTCTTCGTCTTTTCTATGAGAAAGCAGGAAGACGACGTTGATGACTTATTTAAAAAGAAAGGGGATCTCCCTTTCGTCAAAGGTGTATTTCATTGATGCACTTTCTTATATGGCTTTAGGTCTATTTGCTACATTAGTGGTAGGTCTGATTTTAAAAACAGCAGGCGGTCTGTTATCACTTCCACTCATCATTAAAATGGGAACCCTTGCCATGGGGCTCATGGGACCGGCGATCGGCGTAGCGGTTGCGTACCGTTTACATGCATCTCCTTTGATCATTTTTGCAAGTGTTGTCTCAGGCGCTGCAGGAGCAGAGCTTGGGGGGCCTGCTGGAAGCTTTGCCGCAGCATTAATTGGTGTGGAACTCGGCAAGCTGGTCAGTGGTGAGACAAGAATTGATATTATTTTAACGCCGTTTGTCACCATTATCACTGGCTTTTTCACCGCTGCCCTAATCGGACCTGGAATTGAAGCCATGATGACAGGGCTCGGCAGGCTCATTATGTGGGGGACAGATCAAAGCCCGCTGATCATGGGCATGCTGGTAGCGACCATTGTTGGACTTGCTCTCAGTTCTCCGATCTCAAGTGCTGCACTTGCGCTCATGCTTGACTTAAGCGGGACAGCTGCTGGTGCTGCAACGATTGGCTGCTGTGCTCAAATGGTCGGCTTTGCCGCTGCAGGCTTTAGAGAAAATCGCTTTGGCGGTCTTGCGGCTGTCGGCATTGGAACGTCAAAGTTGCAGCTTTCGAACATTGTGAAAAATCCCCTCATCCTGATTCCGCCGACAATTGCTGGTCTGATTCTCGCGCCAATTGGTATTATTGGCTTTGGGATGGTCAATAATGCGGCAGGAGCGGGAATGGGAACGAGCGGGCTTGTTGGACAACTCATGACGCTGACCGTCATGGGGTTTCATCCATCTGTATTTCTGGCGATCGCTCTCTTGCATATCGTTGGCCCGGCAGTGATTAGTTTGGTAGTATCAGAATGGATGAGAAAGAAAGGCTATATACAATTCGGAGATTTAACCATACAAACTGGAGGAATGAAACATGAAAAAAATTGAATCAAACGAAGAATTACAAAAAGTGATTCAAGAAGACTTAACGGTATTGCTATTTTCAGCTGACTGGTGCCCGGACTGCACATTTATTGAGCCATTCTTGCCAGAGCTTGAAGCAAACTACCCAGAATTTGAGTACTTCTATGTCGATAGAGACAAGTTCATTGACACTTGTGCAGAGTGGGAAATTTACGGTATTCCAAGCTTTTTAGTCTTTAAAAACGGACAAGAGATTAACCGCTTTGTCAGCAAAGATCGTAAGACAAAGGAAGAGATTGAAGCATTTTTAACAGATTCTCTTTCTAAATAACGAAAGGAGAGTCTAAAACGATGGCAAAAATGACATCAAGACAGCTTGCGAATGAACTCAAAAGCCGTCTGACGAACGACAGCTGGTCACACGAGTTTGACCGGGAAAAAGATACGCTTCGTATTGAAGATAAACAAACAGGCAAAGGCATCACACTAGAGCTCCCGCCAATTATTGCAAAGTGGGAAGTAAAGCCTGATGAAACCATTGATGAGATCGTCTATTATGTGAAAGAAGCGCTGAGTGCCATGAAAGGCGAAGCGCAGCACATTTCAGGAAAAGAAAAGCAGATCTATCCGGTCATTCGTTCCACTTCCTTTCCTGAGGCATCAAGTGATGGGATTCCGCTCGTGTTTGATGAGCATACAGCAGAAACGAGAATCTACTATGCGCTTGACCTTGGAAGCACCTACCGACTAATTGATGAAAAGATGCTCCAAAAGGAAAACTGGACAAAAGAGCGAATCAGAGAAACTGCAAGCTTCAACGTCCGTTCGCTAGAAACAGTAGTGAAAATGGATGAAGTGGCAGGCAACCGGTTTTATTTCTTCCGTGCAAATGACGGGTATGACGCCAGCAGACTTTTAAATGAATCGTTATTACAAGAATACGCGCAAAAAATAGAAGGGCAGATGGCGATTTCTGTTCCCCATCAAGACGTTTTCATCATTGCAGATGTTCGCAATGATTCAGGCTATGATATTTTAGGGCAGATGTCGATGAGCTTCTTCGCCAGCGGCACGGTTCCGATTACCGCATTGTCATTTTTATATGACGAGGGTAAGCTTGAACCGATCTTTATACTTGCAAAAAGCAGACCAAAACAGCAGTAGAAGGGAATTTTGAAGAATGAACGTTTTTTATAATGCAGAAGGTGTAGGCGACACACTCCTTATTTCATTGAAAGATGTGACGAGAGAAGAAGTAGGTCATGAGACGTTTGGAGATGTTGTACGAATCTTCAATCAAGAAACAAAAGAAACAACAGGCTTTAATATCTTCAATGCATCCACTTACATGAAAATTGAAGAAAACGGATCTGTTCCGCTTTCTGAAACCATTGTTCAAGATATCAATGAAATTTTAAACCGTAACGGTGTCAGTGAAACGTTGACTGTGGATTTATCACCAAAATTTGTTGTCGGCTATGTAAAGGAAAAAGAAAAGCATCCGAATGCAGATAAATTAAACATTTGCCAAGTTGATGTGGGCGATGAAACCTTACAAATCGTGTGCGGTGCACCAAACGTTGACCAAGGTCAATATGTTGTGGTGGCGAAGGTCGGTGCAGTGATGCCAAGCGGTATGGTCATCAAAGATGCTGAGCTAAGAGGCGTTCCATCAAGCGGTATGATTTGTTCTGCAAAAGAGTTAGATCTTCCAGACGCACCTGCTGAAAAAGGGATTCTTGTTTTAGATGGAAGCCATCAAGCTGGCGAACCCTTTAAAGCGTAACCTCCCATAAACGGGCACATAGGAGCGAAGAATGTGTTATACCAAAAGTCACTAAGTACGTACTTAGTGACTTTTTTTCATCTACAACAGCATGAACAGCATAAAGCGGCACTTTTCTCGCTTTTCTGCATGAAAAAGCAATGGTATACTAAAAATCGCCCAAGAAAACGTAAGGGGAGTTAAAGTGAGTGATAAATGATGAGTTGGTTAGATAAATTTTTTAGTGTATTTTTAGGAGAAGAAAAGAAAGAAGAAAAAGCTGCAAGACCTGAAGAAGATCTAGCTGCACCAAAGCAGCCAGCTTTTGAACCGCATAAAGAATATAAAAAAATCGAAGATACGAAAGTGTATTATGAATATCCAAAAGGGAACTTTCGCTTTCCGCTCGTTCCAGATGAAACCCAGCGTGATGGAGTGAAGCAGGAGAGAAGACGCGTGAAACCAAGCCAGCCAAAGGCAAAGCAGAAAACCTATCAGCCTAAACAAACGCTTCAGCCTGATATAAATAAAAAGCCATTCAAGCCAGAGCAAATTCCATCACCGATCTATGGCTATCATCAGGATATGCGTCCAAAACGGGCAGATTCAAAAGAAGGAACAGCTTCAGTTCAAAGGAAAGCAGCAGAAGAAACGGCGCAGCGTGTCACACTGTTATCAGAAGAGGCAGAGCGTGAACGGAATGTCAGACAGCAAATGAACATCCCGTCTATACAGAAAGAAAAACGTATCGAGGAAATGGCTTCAGTGTCAGCAGAAGAGAGAACGGACAAAGAGCCAGCAGTAACCCCGCATACATTGCAAGAGGAACTCGCTTATCAAGATCATGTTCAATCGACACTGGAACGTTTAACTGACGAGCCTTTCATCGAGCCAGAAGAAAACGATCCAGAAGATCATCATGAAGCTGATGTACATAAGCAGCAAGCAGAAGTCTATCAGAAGCAGCCCGTTGAGTCTGAGCCGGAACAGACTGTCTCCGGTGATGAAGAAGAAATAAAGGACGATCCTGTCCATCAGTTTGAAGATCATACTGAGGAAATAGACATGTTGACCTTCGAAACACCGGAACCTTCGCAGCCAGCGATTGAAATGGAAGTAGACATGCCATCAGAAGAAGCGGCGTTAACAGAAAACATTTCAGCAGAACCGGTGGAAGAAGTAGCGGCTGATCCAATAGAAGACAAACAAGAAGAAGCGCCTGCGGCAGCATTTGAAGAAGCTGAGCCAGTCAAACATGACCTGCAGGAAGATCAGCTGGTCCAAGAAGCTGAAATTGAAGAAGATCAAGTGATGCCAGTAGAACAAGTAACAGAGGAACAAACTGCATCTGAAGCGGCAGAAACCGTTATAGAGCAGACAGAGCAGCAAGAACAAACGCATGAAGTCAAGAAAGAAGAACCAAAACAGACATCTCCGCAGCCACAACGCACAAGCGGGCAAACCTCTACGGTTCCGTTTAATGTCATGATGTTAAAAAGCGATCAGCGCGTGCAAGGACAAAAGAAAGCAGCCGATACACAAGGGTATGTTTTTCCAAGCCTTGCCCTTTTAGACGTACCGCCAGCTCAAAAAGAAGAGGAAGGCACATGGGTGAAAGAGCGGGCAGAGCTGCTCAATGCGACGCTTAAAAATTTCAACGTAAGAGCAAGTGTCGTTCATGTCACACAGGGACCTTCTGTGACAAGGTTTGAAGTACATCCAGAACCAGGTGTCAAAGTGAACAAAATCACGAATCTGTCAGATGATATTAAACTTAGTTTGTCCGCAAAGGATATTCGAATTGAAGCACCGATTCCAGGAAAGAACACGATCGGGATCGAAGTGCCAAATCTGCACAGTAAAATGGTGTTCTTAAGAGAAATGATCAGAAGCAGTGCGTTTAGAGACAATCCATCTCCTTTAACAGCGGCACTCGGATTAGATATTTCAGGCCAGCCTGTCGTGGTTGATCTGCAAAAAATGCCGCATGGCTTAATTGCCGGAGCCACTGGTTCAGGAAAAAGCGTCTGCATTAATACGATTTTAGTGAGCCTCATGTTTAAAGCATCACCAGATGAAGTGAAAATGCTCTTAATTGATCCTAAAATGGTTGAATTAGCGCCGTATAACCACATTCCGCATCTTGTGAGTCCAGTCATCACCGATGCCAAGACAGCAACTGCTGCTCTGAAATGGGTAGTGGATGAAATGGAAAGACGCTATGAACTATTTGCACACTCTGGCGTGAGAGAAATTAAACGATTCAATGAGCTTGTGAAAGAAAAACAAATGGGAGAAAAACTGCCTTATCTCGTCGTGGTGATCGATGAGCTGGCTGATTTAATGATGGTCGCACCAAATGAAGTCGAAGAAAGCATCTGCCGAATTGCACAAAAAGCAAGAGCATGCGGCATTCACTTATTGATTGCGACACAAAGACCTTCTGTTGATGTCATTACAGGTCTCATTAAAGCTAATATTCCAACAAGAATTGCGTTTTCTGTTTCAAGTCAGGTGGATTCAAGAACGATCATTGACATGGCAGGTGCAGAAAAGCTTCTCGGAAAAGGAGACATGCTCTTCTTAGAAAATGGCTCCGGCAAACCGACAAGGCTGCAAGGGAACTTTGTATCAGACCGTGAGATTGATCAAGTGGTGGCACATGTGAGAAAGCAGCGCAAGCCAGTGTTCCTTTTTGAACAGGAGGAACTCATGCTGCAGGGCTCTGCGATTACAGACGAAGATGAATTGTTTATGGATGCCTGCCGTTTTGCCATCGAGCAGAATAGCGCTAGTACATCAAGTTTGCAGCGAAGATTTAGAATTGGCTACAACCGTGCAGCCAGGTTGATTGACATGATGGAGCGCGAGGGCATGATCTCTGGTGCGAAAGGCAGTAAGCCAAGAGAAGTGCTCATGACACTGAGTGACTTAGAACAGTTGATCTAAACAAACCACTTCATTTTTTTCATAAACATGGTATGATAGCACATAGGTGCAATTTTGTAATTGGACGCTTTTCGCATGTCTGCCAGAACGCTTTTTTATGTAAAATAAGCGAAAGCAGGTGTTAGAAATGGGAAAGTTGTCGGATACTAATCATAGTTAATATTGATTAGAATAGGAAGATCGGAAAAAATCTTTATTTGGAGCTGCGATCTGTGATCAGCTAGAGGCAAAATCACAAGTTGCAAATTGAAATGAGCGTCATATACTGTAAGTCAGATAGACGTTTGTTGGAGGTACAATTATGACTGTTTATCATTTTGTTGGAATAAAAGGGACAGGTATGAGTCCACTGGCCCAAATTCTTCATGATACTGGGTATACTGTCCAAGGATCGGATATCGAAAAACATATCTTTACACAAAAAGCATTAGAAGAACGAAATATTAAAATTCTACCATTTGACCCAGATAATATTCAGCCAGGGATGACGGTCATCGCAGGAAATGCATTCCCTGATACACACCCTGAGATTGAACGTGCCCTTTCTGAAGGGATTCCTGTCATTCGTTACCATAAATTCCTTGGAGAATACATGGATTCATTCACAAACGTTGCGATTACTGGTGCTCATGGCAAAACATCGACAACAGGACTGCTTGCTCACGTCATGCAGGCAGCCAAACCTACTTCGTACTTAATCGGTGATGGATCTGGAATGGGGAAAGAAAACAGCGAGTATTTTGTTTTTGAAGCATGCGAATACCGCAGACACTTCCTCAGCTATCATCCAGATTATGCGATCATGACCAATATTGATTTTGATCATCCTGATTATTTCTCGGATATTGATGACGTGTTTGATGCGTTTCAAAACATGGCGCTTCAAGTGAAAAAAGCCATTATTGCCTGCGGTGATGATGAGCATCTGCCAAAGATTCAAGCGAAGGTACCTGTTGTGTACTACGGTTTCAACGAAGAAAATGATTTCCAAGCACGCAATGTTGTGAAAAATACGGAAGGTACCACATTTGATGTATTTGTACGCAATACGTTTTATGATACCTTCTACATTCCTGCCTACGGAAATCATAATGTCCTCAACTCGTTAGCTGTCATTGCATTATGTCACTATGAGTCCATTGATGTAGAGCTTATCAAAGGCGCATTAACGACATTTGGCGGTGTGAAACGACGCTTTAATGAAAAAGTGGTCGGTGAGCAGGTCTTAATTGACGATTATGCACATCATCCAACTGAAATTGAAGTCACGATTGAAGCAGCTCGCCAAAAATATCCGGACCGTGATATTGTGGCTGTCTTCCAGCCGCATACGTTCACACGTACACAGCAATTCTTAAGTGAATTTGCTGACAGTCTAAAGAAAGCCGACTATGTCTACCTTTGTGATATTTTCGGTTCAGCCCGTGAAAACATTGGGAAGCTGAGCATTGAAGATTTACGAGAAAAAATCCCGCAGGCCCAATTAATTGAGGAAGAAGATACATCTGTGCTGAAAACGCACGAAGATGCGATTCTGATCTTTATGGGAGCAGGAGACATTCAGAAGTATTTGCGTGCTTATGAAAAAGTCGCTGTATAAATGCTTTAAAAAAGTGCCGTTTCACACGGCACTTTTTTTATTTTGAATAAAATGTGACAAAAGGGCTAAATGTGTCAACATGCGGCGCTTTTTTTCGTTCGCTGTGGACAGGAATTAGCGAATAAGTGTAGAATTATTATTCAATCGGTCATTCTAGGCGATGTTTGAATGATACAACGAGAGGGTAATGAATTGAATATGCCCGCAGCAAAGGAGGTATCAGATGATTATTATTCTATATCTAAGCGTTGCACTGATCGCAATTGCTTTCCTCATTCTTGTCATCTATTTGTCCAAAACATTAAAATCCTTACAGCTGACATTAAAGAATGTTGCATCAACTTTAGAAGGTCTTGAAGGTCAGATGCAAGGCATCACCACAGAGACAGCACAGTTGCTACATAAGACGAATCAGCTTGCTGAAGATATTCAAGACAAATCAGCAAAACTTAACACAGTTGTGGATGCGGTGCAGGGAATTGGTGGCTCGATCAACCAATTTAATACAAGCATAAAGCAGGCAGCTGGTGCGGTTTCTTCATCCGTTGAAAGAAATCAAGAAAAAGTGACGGATGTGGTAAGCTGGAGTAACGCAGCACTTGAAATTTATAAAAAATGGAAACAGCGTAAACATCAAAAATAAACCATATTCGCATAGGAGGAATAATCATGAGCAAAGACGGAATCAATAGCAAAGACTTTTTGATCGGAACACTTATTGGTGGAATTGTTGGTGCAACAACAGCATTATTTTTAGCACCGAAGTCAGGGAAAGAGCTTCGCGATGATTTGAACACCCAAGCGAATGCGTTAAAAGAAAAAACAGACCGGCTCACAACAGATGCAAAAGAAAAAGGCACTGAATATGTGACGATTGCAAAAGATAAAACGTCTGAATTGTCTCAGCTTGTAGCAGAGCAGTCAAACCAGATTTTAGACAAAGTGAAAGACATAAAAGAGCGTGCGGCTGGAAAAGCTAATCATGTGAAAAATGAAGCAGAAGATGCGGCAGCGGATTTGGCAAGCGAAGCATCTGATGTAGCAGATGAAGCAAAAGTAAGAGCACAAGAAGCAAAATCAGAAATTGAAGACGGCATCAAAGATGTCAAAGAAAAAGTAGAACAATCTACTAAAGGCTAACTCTCACTGCTCGAAGTAAAGAAGGAGAACATCATGTCAAAACAACTCATTGAAACAGAAGAACAGTTTGATCAACTAACGAATCAAGATGGGACCTTTGTCTTTTTTAAGCACAGTTTGACATGTCCGATCAGCCAAGCGGCTTTTCAAGAGTTTGAAGCATTTGCGTCTGCACATGAAGACGTGCCAACGTATTTCTTGCAAATTCAAAACACGAGAGAGCTTTCATCCTACGTGGCTGAAAAATCAGGTGTAAAGCACGAAAGTCCGCAGGCACTCGTCTTTAGCGGTGGAAAAGTAAAATGGCATGCTTCTCACTCAAGCATTACAAAAGAAGCGCTTGAACATAATCTGTAAAAGAAAGAAACGTCAGCAGCGGCTGACGTTTTTTTTATAAAAAAGGTTTACTTGAACGAAAAGTATGCTATAATCTTACATACAATACTTTATCGCTTAAAAGCGTTTGGGTAATAAAGAAAATTTTCGTGACAATTCCGAAATCTTTGTTTATAATAAACCCTATCATGCAAGAATGAAAAAATAAAAAGCGAGAGCAGGCAGAGGAAAGGATGACAAAAATGAGCAACAATGAACTAGAAAAATTGAGGCAGCAAGCAGATGAACTAAATCTTCAAATTCTAAAACTGATCAATGAAAGAGGAAACATTGTCAAAGAAATTGGAAAAGCAAAAGAAGCGCAAGGTGTCAACCGTTATGATCCTGTCAGAGAGCGCACAATGCTGAACCAAATTCTTGAAGAAAATGATGGGCCATTTGAAAACTCAACGATTCAGCATATTTTCAAAGAGATTTTCAAAGCAGGTCTAGAGCTTCAAGAAGATGACCACAGCAAAGCACTTCTTGTTTCTCGTAAGAAAAAGCCAGAAAACACAATCGTGAATATCAATGGGGAAGCGATCGGTGATGGAAAGCAGCGTTTCATCGTTGGACCATGTGCCGTTGAAAGCTACGAGCAAGTCGCAGAAGTAGCGGCAGCAGCGAAACAGCAGGGATTAAAACTACTTCGTGGTGGCGCATTTAAACCTCGCACAAGTCCATACGATTTCCAAGGACTTGGTGTAGACGGTCTAAAGATTCTAAAGCGTGTAGCGGATGAATACGGTCTTGCTGTCATTAGTGAAATTGTCAATCCTGCTCATATTGAAGAAGCGATTGAGCATATCGATGTCATCCAAATTGGGGCACGTAACATGCAAAACTTCGAGCTGTTAAAAGAAGCCGGTTCCGTGAAGAAACCAGTTCTTTTAAAACGCGGTCTTGCAGCGACCATTTCAGAATTCATCAATGCAGCTGAATACATCATCGCCCAAGGAAATGATCAAATCATCCTTTGCGAGCGCGGTATCCGCACATACGAAACAGCGACAAGAAATACACTAGATATCTCGGCAGTGCCAATCTTAAAACAAGAGACACATTTACCAGTCTTCGTTGATGTGACGCACTCAACTGGACGTAGAGATCTTCTCCTTCCAACAGCAAAAGCAGCTCTTGCGATTGGAGCAGACGGTGTCATGGCAGAAGTACATCCAGATCCATCTGTTGCACTGTCTGACTCAGCGCAGCAAATGGACATTCCACAATTCGAAAAATGGTTAGATGCGTTAAGACCACTTGTGAATATTCACGCGTAATCATAGATAGAAATAGCCGCCGGATAACTGCCCGGCGGTTTTTTTATGGAGAAATACCATGAAGTTTGGGAATGAAAGGAAGAAAGCACATTGCAACCCTAAAAAGTGCTTGTTCACAATGTTTTCATTTTTAAAATTTGATAGAATCTGCTAAGATCATTGTCATAGCTGGCGTTCTCAATGTTTTTTTATGAAATATGATTCAATTTACAGGTAACAAGCTGATTAAAGTTTGTTTAATTTAGTTATAAAAAGAAAGGGAACGTTTTCATATGACAAAAAAACGTGTATAATTTCATAAAAGAATGTCATTTTGATGTAGATTGAAAAATTATGTGTCTCTTTTCATCGTTTTAATGACAAATAGGATATTATTTTCCTCGTATCTGACATGTCTCTATCCAATTGGTGAATGCTATAGATATGAAGTGTATTTGAAGGAGTGATTTATGTGAATAATGTTACAATATATGATGTAGCAAGAGAAGCAAATGTAAGTATGGCAACGGTATCACGCGTAGTAAATGGTAATCCAAACGTAAAACCAACAACAAGAAAAAAGGTGCTTGAAGCGATTGACCGCCTTGGCTATCGTCCGAATGCAGTGGCTCGAGGCCTAGCAAGTAAAAAAACAACGACAGTCGGGGTCATCATCCCTGATATTTCTAGTATCTTCTATTCGGAATTAGCACGCGGTATTGAAGACATCGCTACGATGTATAAATACAACATTATTTTGAGCAACTCAGATCAAAATACAGATAAAGAGCTTCATTTGTTAAATACGATGCTCGGCAAACAAGTAGACGGAATTGTCTTTATGGGCGGAAATATCACAGATGTGCATGTGGAAGAATTTAAGCGCTCTCCTGTGCCGATTGTTCTTGCAGCATCTGTTGAAGAGCAGGCTCAAACACCATCCGTCAACATCAACTATGAGCAGGCCATTTATGACTCAGTTCAGCTGTTAGTTGAAAAAGGACATAAACGAATTGCGTTTGTTTCTGGTCCAATGTCAGAACCAATTAATTCCGTGAGAAAGCTTGCAGGTTATAAGCGAGCACTTGAAGAAGCGGGCATAGCGTTTGACGATACGCTCGTCGCTGAAGGCGATTACTCGTATGATTCTGGAATTGAAGCACTTGCTCATCTGCTTGAGCAGTCTGACAAGCCGACAGCTGTTATCGCAGCTACAGATGAAATGGCTCTAGGTGTCATTCATGGAGCACAAGACAGAGGGGTATCTATTCCTGAAGACTTAGAAGTGATTGGCTTTGATAACACAAGACTTTCTCTCATGGTGCGTCCTCAGCTGACAACAGTTGTACAGCCGACATATGATATTGGTGCTGTTGCGATGAGATTGCTCACAAAGCTGATGAACAAAGAACAAGTGGACGATCAAATTGTTGAGCTTCCGCACAGAATTGAAGAAAGACAATCAACGAAATAAAGCAAAAATAGCAGGCTACCTTATGAGGGATAGCCTGCTTTTCTTATGCCTTTTTCTTTTCTCTTCTAACAGGCATAAGTGCTTTTTCTACTGTTTGTGCATTTTTTTCTGTGATTTCTGCTTTTCTTGGGATCGGTGGATATAAATCGTCAGGATCTTTCCATGTAGGTGGAAGGGTAACAGGCGATTGCTTATTCCATGCCTGAATCCAGTCCTGAGGGAGCTCATCTGGCGGTGTAATGCCTTTCATCTCAAGCCAAATGCGGCTCCACGCTCTAGGAACGACGCGCCAAATATCATATCCCCCTCCGCCAACAGCGATCCACTTGCCGTCACAATATTGATGTGCAAGCTCATGAGCAAGTCTAGGAATTTCTTCATATATTTTCATGGTGGCAGATAAATGAGTTAACGGGTCATAGTAGTGTGCATCTGCCCCGTTTTGCGTCAAAATCACATCTGGTTTAAAAAAAGCAGCAATCTCAGTCACTGCTGTTCGGTATGCTTCGAGAAACGATTCATCTTCCGTAAATGCATCTAGTGGAATATTATAAGCGTAGCCATAGCCTTTATCGTGGCCTCTTTCCTGTACTTGTCCGGTTCCAGGGAATAAGTAGCGTCCCGTTTCATGAATGGACACCGTACATACCTCTGGGTCGTCATAGAAGCTGAACTGGACACCATCGCCGTGATGAGCATCCGTATCAATATATAAAATTCTAGCGCCATATGTCTTTTGAATATATTGAATCGCCACAGAGCTGTCATTATAAATACAAAAGCCAGATGCACGCCCTTTAAATCCGTGGTGAAGCCCGCCGCCGAGATTGAGGGCATGCTGCGAATGACCGAGCATCACTTGGTCAACCGCTGTTAATGTTCCGCCAACAAGGAGAGATGCCGCCTCATGCATGCCTGCGAACATCGGTGTATCTTCAGTGCCAAGACCGTATCGTTCACCCTCTGCCGTAGACAGCTTTCCTTCACTTGCCCGCTGCACAGCCTGGATATAATCTGCTGTATGGACGAGCTTTAATTCCTCCAGAGTAGCCATACGCGGTGCAACGATTTCATCCTCTGTTAACGCCTTCATTTTTTGAAGAAGATCATAAGTTAAGTAGACACGAAGCTGATTGAAGGGATGATCTTGGTTAAATTGGTACGTTTGAAAAGATGGTGAAAAAACAAAGGTCGCTTCCTTCATTTGATCGTCTGCTCCATAGGCCAGAGCACTTTATAGCCTTTTGCGCGAATCAGCTTCGTCACATGATCTGCATGAATGGTTTGAAGGCGGAATACGAGCACTTTAGATGCCTCATTGGCATGCGGGTACACGAGCACACTCAGCATTTGAATATGCTGCTCCTTTAAAATGGCTGTAATATCTGCGAGGCTTTCTGTCATCTGCTCCACTTCAACCTCTAAGTGCGACCCAGGCTGATCTGCACCTGTCAGTCTTACAAACGTACGAAGCAGATCTGTTTTTGTGATAATGCCTACAAGCTTGCCGCGTCTCACCACTGGAAGACAGCCAATTCCGTGCTCAAAAAAGACACTTGATATCTCCTCAACGAAATCAAGCGGGTGAGCAGTGATCGTCTCTAATACCATGATCTCTTCTACTGGCCGCTGAATAAAGAGCTTCCTTTTCTCTGTTTCAAAAATACTTGGACTGGCATTTTTAATATCCCGATCTGTCACCATCCCAATGACAGACCCTTGATCAGATACGATCGGGATATGCCGGATGTGGTGTGCACTCATTTTTTGAATGGCTTCTTCAATCGTATCGGTTTTTCGCAGCGTGATCACATCACGCTCCATAATTTGTTCAATCATCATTGTTTACCAATCCCCTTTGCCAAAAAAACGAATTGAACGTTAATACATAAAACGCTGATGGAAGCGAAGACGATCGAAACGCTCGATCGAATCAGGACTCACATGTTTCCCAATTCTGGCCATTAAACAATTGGCTGGATGTGAGCTGATTTCTGGCTCGTCTGTTGCAAACCAGACAAGACCGCCTGCGTTCATCATTTTCTCCATCATTTTGCGGTACTCCCAAACGTTTTTCTTTGTCCCCTTTAAATCCCAATGCCAGTAATATTCAGTTGTAATGATGATGTAATTCTCCATTTGCTCATCCATCATGCTCACATCAAGCAAATGCTTGCCAAGTGAGCATCCTCTAAATGGAGGAGCGACCTCAATCGCGCCAAGCTCAATTAAATTGTCCATTTTGCCCTCTGACCAACGCTCAAGTGGATCAGGATACAAATACGTGACATAGCCTACGACAAGCTCATTCGCTCTTGCAATGATAATACGTCCTTCTGGAAGATCTGCTATTTCAACAAGTGCTTGTTTCTGTTCCTCAGGCGTGCGAAATGCCGTTAGTCCTTCATGAAACGTATAGTTCGCAAGCTCTGATGCAGGTACCGGTCCTTCAACCAGGATGGAACCTGTTTCGCGCTCAATGGTTTTTGAATAATAAGTTTTAGGATGCTCCACGTATCCACCGCCCCTAATTCTAGTGAGTCGTCTCTATTCTATCTTAAAACTTGCAATAATTAAAACGGTTTCATCAGAAGTTTTTTAAAAATTGAGAAAAAAAGTCATCTATACTATAATGGTCATTGTAAACGTATGCAAAGGGGGACTGTTTGATGAAATTGGAAACGCTACCATCAGTAAAAGGGGATTATCATTTAAATGATTATGAGCAGGCATACAAAGATTTTTCATGGGAGGAAGCTAGAAAAAACTTCTCCTGGTATGAAACAGGAAAAATAAATGCAGCCTATGAAGCGATTGACAGACATGCGGACTCGTTTCGTCAGAACAAGGTGGCGCTTCACTACAAAGATTCACAGCGGGATGAAAAGTATACGTTCAGGGATATGAAAATCAACACAAACAAAGCGGGGAATCTATTCAGAGAAAAAGCACATGTAGAAAAAGGGGATCGCGTGTTTATCTTTATGCCAAGATCACCTGAGCTCTATTTTCTTTTGCTTGGTGCAGTTAAAATTGGAGCGATCGTTGGCCCATTATTTGAGGCATTTATGGAAGGTGCCGTCAAAGACCGTTTAGAAAATAGTGAGGCAAAGGTGATCGTGACAACACCAGATTTGCTTGAGCGAATTCCATTTGCAGAGCTTCCGAAGCTTGAATCTGTCATCATTGTCGGCGGTGAAAACGAAGACGTCGATGGCGTGCGGACAATTCACTATGAAAAGGCGTTTGAGGAGGCAGCAAAGGAGCTTGAGATTGAATGGATGGATGAAAAAGACGGCTTCCTGCTTCATTACACATCAGGATCTACTGGTACGCCAAAAGGTGTGCTTCATGTCCATGGTGCAATGGTCCAGCAAGGTCAGACTGGTAAATGGGTGCTTGACTTGAAAGAAGATGACGTTTACTGGTGTACAGCTGATCCAGGCTGGGTTACAGGCACAGTGTACGGTATTTTTTCACCGTGGTTAAATGGGGCGACGAATGTGATTTTAGGCGGCCGGTTTAATCCTGATACGTGGTATGAAACCATTGAATCACTCGGTGTAACCGTTTGGTACAGTGCCCCGACCGCCTTTAGAATGCTCATGGGGGCAGGGGATGATCTCATTCAAAAATATGACCTCAGCTCGCTCCGCCATGTCTTAAGTGTGGGAGAGCCGCTTAATCCAGAAGTCATCCGCTGGGGAGATGCTGTTTTTGGCAAACGGATTCACGACACTTGGTGGATGACAGAAACCGGAGCACAGCTGATTTGTAATTATCCATGCATGGACATCAAGCCAGGTTCGATGGGAAAACCGATTCCAGGCGTAGAAGCAGCGATTGTTGATAATGCAGGAAATGAACTTCCGCCATACCGGATGGGCAACCTTGCGATTAAAAAAGGCTGGCCTTCTATGATGCATACGATCTGGAACAATCCTGAAAAATATGAATCTTACTTTATGCCGGGAGATTGGTATGTTTCAGGAGATTCAGCTTATATGGACGAAGACGGATACTTTTGGTTCCAGGGACGTGTCGATGATGTCATCATGACGTCAGGAGAGCGGGTCGGTCCATTTGAGGTGGAAAGTAAACTGGTCGAACATCCAGCTATTGCGGAGGCTGGTGTCATTGGAAAGCCAGATCCGGTCCGCGGTGAAATTATTAAAGCATTTATAGCGCTTAGAAGCGGATATGAGCCGACAGATGAGCTGAAAGAAGAGATTCGTACATTTGTGAAAAAAGGACTCGCAGCACATGCGGCACCGCGAGAAATTGAGTTTAAAGACAAACTGCCGAAAACGAGAAGCGGAAAAATTATGAGACGTGTGCTAAAGGCGTGGGAGCTGAATTTACCTGCTGGCGACCTTTCGACAATGGAAGATTAAATTTTTTCATCAGTTGACTTGATATCAAAAGTGTGTTAAAAATGACATTAGTTGAATATGAAAAGGTTTTGACTGAGATTCAGTAGAATGATCTTTCCCTGTTGAAGAGAGCTGACGGCTGGTGCGAGTCAGTACAAAGAGATATTCGAATTACCCTCACGAGCCGCTTTTACGAAAAGGAGCATGCCCTGATTAGTGAAAGAACGGATCTGTCCGTTATCAGTGTAAGTGAAAAGACGAGATTTTTGTCTTTTAAGCAGGGTGGTACCGCGATATATATCGTCCCTTCGTTCATTCGAAGGGGCGTTTTTTTGTTGAATTGTAAAAAAAGGAGATTTGGAAATGAGTCAATTGATGGAAGAGCTATCGTTCAGAGGATTAATCCAGCAGCAAACAGATGAAGAAGGTTTAACAAAATTATTAGCAGAAGAAAAAATCAAACTATACTCCGGCTTTGATCCGACAGCTGACAGCTTACACATTGGTCATCTATTGCCAATTTTAACATTACGCAGATTCCAAGAAGCAGGTCATCATCCGATTGCTCTTGTTGGCGGCGCAACTGGACTAATCGGCGACCCTAGCTTCAAAAAAGCGGAACGTTCACTAAATCCAGCAGAAATCGTCGAACAGTGGTCAGAAAAAATCAAAGGACAGCTGTCTCAATTTCTTGATTTTGAAGCAGGCGAGAATCCAGCCGTCATCGTGAATAACTACGACTGGATCAGCCAAATGAATGTCATCACGTTCCTTCGTGATATTGGAAAGAACTTCGGTGTAAACTTCATGCTGGCAAAAGATATCGTGAGCTCACGTATCGAAACAGGGATTTCTTACACAGAATTCAGCTACGTCATCCTGCAGTCTTTAGACTTCTTAAACCTTTACAGAAATGAAAATTGTAAGCTGCAAATCGGCGGAAGTGACCAGTGGGGAAATATCACATCTGGACTTGAGCTGATCCGTAAGTCTGAAGCAGAAGGGGCAAAAGCATTTGGTCTGACGATGCCGCTTGTCACAAAAGCAGACGGCACAAAGTTTGGTAAAACAGAAGGCGGCGCCATCTGGTTAGATAAAGAAAAAACGTCTCCATACGAGTTCTACCAATTCTGGATCAACACAGATGACCGTGATGTCGTGAAATATTTAAAATACTTTACGTTCTTATCAAAAGAAGAGATCGCATCGTACGAAGAAAAAGTGAAAACAGCACCTGAAAAGCGTGAAGCGCAGCGCCGTCTAGCAGAGGAAGTGACAACACTTGTACATGGCCGTGAATCACTAGAACAGGCTGTTAACATCTCAAATGCGCTATTCAAAGGTGAGATCAAATCTCTTACAGCTGAAGAAGTGAAAGTAGGCTTTAAGGATGTTCCATCAATGGAGAAAAGCAGCACAGAAGAATTAACACTAGTCGATATCCTTGTGGAATCAAAGCTGTCTCCATCAAAGCGTCAAGCACGTGAAGATATCACAAATGGTGCTGTATCCATCAACGGAGAGAGACAAACAGATAAAGATTATGTTCTTTCCGCTGACGACCGAATTGAAAACCAATTTACCGTTTTAAGAAGAGGGAAAAAGAAATACTTCCTCGTGACGTATAAATAAAGTATGAAACAGTAAGCATCATGGAAAAGCACCCCAACATTGAGGTGCTTTTCTTTTTTATGTAGAAGTAGCTCATTCGTCTGCTTCTTGTTCAAGGAGTGAATCTTTGTTTGTATAAGCATGTTCTACCTTACAAATTCGGGTTGTATAGGATTCATACCAATCTTTTTTCCCCTTTTTTTGAACACGCTGATGTGCTGTATGTGCTTTCCATTCTTTGATGGCTTCTAATGAATCCCAGTAAGAGACAGTGATTCCAACACCATGTTCATCTCGTACACTTTCCATTCCAAGAAACCCATCTAGATCTTTCGCTAATTCTTCCATTTTTTGAGCAGCAGCAGCGTATTCTTTCTGCTCGACATTTGTTCGTTTTGATGTAAAAATCGCGGCGTAGTAGGGTGGTGCAGGTGTTTGAGTAAATAGCATCTAGTAGAACCTCCTTAGTCTATTGATATTATATATGAAAGAAAGAAGGTCTCGTAGTCTTTTTGTTTTAATTTAAAAAAGTCCAAGGTGCTTTTTGATTATTTATATTTTTGTAAAATCATCTCATAAACATTACCTTGTTCACTTTTCTGACATATTTTTCTTGTATAAAATAGAGTCGTATAAGATGAATAAGGGGGAATGAAAGTGATTTTTGTTAAGAAAAGGAGTTTGCAAATTCTCATTGCGCTTGCATTGGTGATTGGTTCAATGGCGTTTATCCAGCCGAAAGAGGCGAAGGCGGCTGAGCATAATCCGGTTGTGATGGTGCACGGCATTGGCGGTGCCTCTTATAACTTTTTTTCTATTAAAAGTTATTTGGCCACACAAGGCTGGGATCGAAACCAATTATATGCTATTGATTTCATAGACAAAACAGGAAATAACCGCAACAATGGTCCGCGTCTATCGAGATTCGTCAAAGATGTGTTAGACAAAACGGGTGCCAAAAAAGTAGATATTGTGGCTCATAGTATGGGCGGGGCGAACACGCTATACTATATTAAGAATCTAGATGGCGGCGATAAAATTGAGAACGTTGTCACAATTGGTGGAGCAAACGGACTCGTTTCAAGCAGAGCATTACCAGGCACAGATCCAAATCAAAAAATTCTTTACACATCCGTCTATAGCTCGGCAGATCTTATTGTCGTCAACAGCCTCTCTCGTTTAATTGGCGCAAGAAACATCCTGATCCATGGCGTTGGTCATATCGGTCTATTAACCTCAAGCCAAGTGAAAGGGTATATTAAAGAAGGACTGAACGGCGGAGGACAGAATACGAATTAAAAAACGAAAAAAGACAGCGGCATATGCTGTCTTTTTTGATGTCAGCTGGCATATGGCAGCTAGAGATATTGAAAAGGGTGGCAAAACGATGATACACAAACAGACCATCGTACATAGCTGAATAAAAACATGTACAAAACGATCGCCATTCCTTACACTACATGTAGTGAATGTGAATATTCGGAGGTGGGCGTTTGTGAAAACGAATCAAAAGGCTTTCATCATTGTAGATGTACAAAAAGCGTTCGAGCATGAAAAATGGGGAGAACGCAATAACCTAGAGGCAGAGGAGAATATTAGCCGGCTATTAACGTTTTGGCGAGAGAAAGGCTGGAAAGTGATTCATATTCAGCATACATCCAACAATCCGGACTCTGTATTTCATCCAGCAAATGAAGGGCACCTTTTCAAAGATTTGGCTAAACCGCTAGAGGAAGAAATGGTGATACAAAAGAAAGTCAACAGCAGCTTTATTGGTACTAACTTAGAGGAACATCTAAGATCAAACCAGGTTGACACGGTCGTGATCGCAGGATTAACAACCCCTCACTGCGTATCAACAACCACAAGAATGAGCGGAAATCTTGGCTTTGATACGTATCTGATCTCAGATGCAACAGCCGCCTTTGGACTAACAGATCAAAATGGTACATATTTTGACCCAGAAACGATCCACCGGCTCTCACTTGCAACCCTGCATGATGAATTTGCGACTGTCATGACAACAGAGCAGCTCATCGCAAAATGGACAAGTCAAGAATAAAAGTTTGAAAGCTCCTAGAAAGAGATCTAGGAGCTTTTTTCATGCTAATGATATGTGTCCAGCGATTGTTTTCGTTGTTTCTTACGTGAGTAAACGAGATCAATCTCAATAATTAAAAAACTGACAAAGAATGATAAAATCAATACGCCGGAATCCCCTATCGATACATTCATTAAATTTAAGTAAAGGACATACTTGATAGAGAGATGTAAAACGATCCAAGAACTCACCCATTCCAAAGTATAAGTGAGCCATACAGGAAGCTTAAGGAGATAAGCCAGTCCTTTTCCTATGAATAGAAGGACAGGTGACCAAAAAACGACGATAACACTTACTAACAAAGAGAAAGAGATCAAAGAAAAAAACGAATCATACGTGATGGTTTCTCCAAAAAGAAAATTCACGCCTAGAACAGTGATGTATAGCAATAGACTTGGAACCGCGATCACAAAGCAGATAGAAAAAAAGAGCAGAAAGATAAACAGACTTGCAGCAAATCTATTGGGCGGCTCATCGATAATCTGTTTTTTTCTTAGAAGAGAATAGGCAATCATTGCCAAGATTAAAAGTAAGAATAGAATGATTGTAATACTATACATGGAACTCCTCCATCTGCGTACTATAGAAGACCAAACGACTGATATGTCATCTATCATGATTGTACCAATAGATAAAAGGCACTTCAATGAAATGTTTCCTATATTTGTATATAAAAATAGAGACAGGTTTGATTGAAGTAAGAATGGAGCAGGCAGCCGGGGAAAATAAGTATTGAAAATGGAAGATGACTTCAAATGATTTCATGTATAATTGAGAACATACAAAAAACCCTAGAAATCCTTGAACAATCAAGGGATCTAGGGTTTTTTTGCTCTCTCTTAGAGAAGTAAAGAAATTAACGAGAGTAGAACTCAACGATTAGTTGTTCGCTGATTTCAGGCGCTAATTCAGAACGCTCTGGAAGACGAGTGAAAGTTCCTTCAAGCTTTTCAGCATCGAAAGAAAGGTATTCAGGAACGAAGTTGTTTACTTCAACTGATTCTTTCACTACTGCAAGGTTTTGAGATTTCTCACGAAGAGCAATCGTTTGACCTGGTTTCACAGAGAAAGATGGGATGTCTACACGGCTTCCATCAACAAGGATGTGACCATGGTTTACTAGCTGACGAGCTTGACGGCGAGTACGAGCAAGGCCAAGACGGTATACTAGGTTGTCAAGGCGAGTTTCAAGAAGGATCATGAAGTTTTCACCTTGTTTACCAGGAAGTTTAGCAGCTTTGTCATATAGTGTACGGAATTGACGTTCGTTGACACCGTACATGTGACGAAGCTTTTGCTTCTCTTGTAATTGTAAACCGTATTCAGATAGTTTTTTGCGTTGTCCTGGACCATGTGGGCCTGGAGCGTAAGGGCGTTTTTCAAGTTCCTTACCTGTTCCGCTTAATGAAATGCCTAAACGGCGGGAAATCTTCCAACTTGGACCTGTATAGCGAGCCATAATGTGACTCCTCCTTATTGTTTTTATTTGTGAAAAATAAAAACCGTCTGTTCTTCCTCTTTTTCGTCATTATGTTTTCATGCATCCTCGCTCCAGCAGCAGGGAGTTACAAGATGCACCTTCATAATATAGAAGGAACAAAATGATACAAAAAAGCCGAACAAAAAGGCTGCCATATTTCACACAAACTCTATTATATGATGCTGGATAGGAGAAGTCAACCTATTTAGAGGCAGAGGTGACGTTCTCCATTATATAAAGAAACATAAAAAAGCAGACAATGTGCCTGCTTTTTCAAAATGATTACGCATCCGTAGAGACGGATAACGCCTGTTGGAGAATTTCTGTAAATTGAATAAGGTAGGACTCATCTACTTCACTGAAGCGGTCTTTCACAGGGCTGTCAATGTCGAGTACCCCAATGATCTGTCCATTGACCTTGAGCGGAATGACTATTTCAGATTGCGATGCGGCATCACAGGCAATATGCCCAGGGAATGCATGGACATCAGCGATACGCTGCACTTCACCTGTCGCAAAAGCTGTACCGCAAACGCCTTTTCCAGAAGGGATGCGCACACATGCAGGCAGTCCGTTAAACGGTCCAAGCACAAGCTCGCCGTCCTTTGCTAAATAAAACCCTGCCCAATTGACTTCAGGAAGTGAGTGATAGAGTAGCGCAGCTGCATTTGCCAAGTTGGCAATCAGATCAGGTTCACCATCTGTAATGGCTTCTACCTGTTTGACGAGCAATTGATAGTCTTTTGAAGGATCGCCAGACTGTTTTTCGACATGAAACATGAAAATCTCCTACTTTCTATCTTAAAAATACATAACTTGCGTTTCGCATGTGGGATTTGTCGAGCAATTGTAAAAGGAACTTCCGCCTTCATCTTGAAGTATGTACACATGAAGAGGGGTGAGCGGATGAAAACATCAACAACCGTGCAGACAAAAGATCGTATTATGGATGCTGCCATCAGACTTTTTAACCAAAAAGGATTTTCTGGAACCTCTGTCCGTGAGATTGCGAAGGAAGCAAACGTCAACGTTGCCCACATTTCTTATTACTTTCAAGGAAAAGGAGGGCTGCTTGAGCAGCTCGTATCCGATTTTTATGAAGGCTACATTCACATGATTGAATCACATCTCCATCACATGGAAACCCGTCATGCAAAAGAATGCTTACTACATGTGGTTTTTGATATTTTATCTTATCAGCACAAGCACCGTCAATTAACCCGTTTCGTTTATCGGGAGGTGACGATTGATTCGACACTCATCAGAGAAATCATGTCGACATATTTAACAAAAGAAAAGTATTTGTTTCAGCTTATCATTGAAAAAGGAAAAAGCACCCATGTTATTTGTGAGCAGCTTTCACTCGCATCCTTTATGATTCAGCTAAAATCACTTCTCATGATGCCATATTTACAGCCGCAATATTTAACAGAGGTGCTTTATTTGAACCCAAGTGAGCCGTATTTCTATCAAATGTACTTTAAGGAGCTGAGCCGCTCGCTTCATTATTTGTTAGAACCAAAAGAGCCGGCACTAGATTCTCATCTGAACCTCATGATGTCCTCGAATTGATCATACGCATATCCGAGATCTTCCGCTTGATGGGCATCAGAGCCGAATATGAGCGGAATTTTTTTCTTTTTTGCAAGCTCAATCATCCATTGATCTAAATAGATACTTCTGGCATATGTTTTACGAAGACCTGATGTATTAAAATCTAAGGACATGCCTTTTTTTGCCGTTTCTTCAAGGCAAAGGGTGACCTTTTGACAAAGTTCAGGTGACATTTCATATGGAAAAAGCTGTTTGAATTTCTGGACAAGGGTGATATGACCGATTCTCTTTGGCTTATATTGGCCTAAAGATGATAGAATAGAAGAATGAATTTGGTCATAGTAGCTTTGATAGACCTGTTCGATGCTGCCATAGATGCTTATTAGCTGCTGGAAGGCATGCTCGTCAAAATCAAGGCAAATATAATCATCGCCAGCAGGAAGAAAGTGAACAGATAAAATGGCGTCGTCTAGTTCTGGACCGTAGCAGTCTAAAAAGGTTCTTGTTTCCTCTTCATACTCTTTGATAAAGTCAACCTCAAGCCCAGTTTTTACTATTAATTGTCCTTTGTATTCTTGTTTCAGCTGAGCCAGTTTCGTTATATACGCTTCAAGGTCTTGGCGCTTCATGGCACTATCCTGCTCAGGTGTTGGATCTTGAAACGATGGAGG
Source organism: Bacillus sp. FSL K6-1006 (assembly GCF_038593175.1). NCBI lineage: Bacteria > Bacillati > Bacillota > Bacilli > Caryophanales > Bacillaceae > Bacillus > Bacillus sp. FSL K6-1006. Next base: position 2,701,850 of record NZ_CP151970.1, on the reverse strand, counting down.
CAGCGGGGCATGCTCGGTAAAGGTTATGGAATCAAATCCCTTTTTGATGGCTTTTTCAATATAAGAATGAAAAGAATCAAGCGAACCATGCGGGCAAAACGGTGTATGTAGATGTGCATCTTGTTTCAGCATGTCGTCACCTCTTGTCGATATTTTGAAAAACGTGATGTTTATCAGCGAAAATAATGAAAAATCATGACCAAAAATGCTGGTTACATGGTATCATAATAACAATGAAAACGACAGCTTCCGCATACATAAAAGCAGGTCACATTGATACGTGTGATCAAATGATAGAAAGCGCACAAATACTTTCTTGAAAAAAACATACATAAAACCGTGAATGGATGGTATTGGAAAACATACGATCCTGCTTATAAAAAACAAATGCAAAGCGGACACGAAAGGGTTCTCAGGTCTACTCGGGACACTTTTACCCTGACATCACTTAGATCACAACAAGGGGGCTCATTATGGAGTTAATCATCGGTTTAATTGTCATTTTGCTTGCTTTGTTTTCAGTCGGTTATTTCCTGCGAAAAAATATATATAAAGAGATTGACCGATTGGAAGCATGGAAAATTGAAATTTTAAACAGATCAATTGTAGAAGAAATTTCAAAGATCAAACATTTAAAAATGACCGGAGAAACAGAGCAATTTTTTGAAAGATGGCGTGCAGAGTGGGACGATATCGTCACAGCCCATCTTCCAAAGGTAGAGGAGCTATTATATGATGCAGAAGAGTATTCTGATAAATATCGATTCTCCAAAGCCAAGCAGGTTCTTACGCACATTGAGGACTTGCTGAGTGCTGCTGATTCGAACATTGAAGACATTTTGAAAGAGATTGCAGACCTTGTCACAAGCGAGGAGCAAAATCGCAAGGACATTGAAAAGGTCAAAGAACAATATCAAACAGTTCGAAAAAATCTGCTTGCGTACAGCCATTTGTACGGCACCCTTTATGACAAAATGGAGCAGGACTTAGATGAAGCCTGGGAAGGGATCAAGCAGTACGAGGAAGAGACAGAAAACGGCAACTATATGAAAGCAAGAAAGATTTTGCTTGAGCAAGACCGCAGACTCGATCAGCTTCAGCTGTATATCAATGATGTACCGAAGCTCATTGCAGACTGCAAACAAACCGTACCAGGCCAGTTGACGAAACTGAAAGACGGATATAAAGAAATGACAGACAAAGGCTACAAGCTCGAGCACATCCAGATCACTAAAGAGCTTGAGAATTTAAACAAACAGCTGACCCGTGCGGAAAAACTGCTTATTGATGAACTCAATCTGGATGAGGCATCAAGCATTCTCCAAATGATTGATGATGCCATTCAGACGCTGTATGATCAGCTGGAAGCGGAAGTAGAAGCAGGTCAGGAAATCAAAAGCAAAATGCCTGAGCTGACGGAAGCATTTGAAAAGCTCGAGCAGGATCACACCCAAACAAAGGCAGAAACAGCTCTTGTAAAAGAAAGCTACAAGCTGACAGCCGGAGAGCTTGATCAACAGAAGGCGTTCGAAAAACGCTTAGAAGAAATTGAAAAGCTCATGAAACAAATTCGCGAGAAGCTTGATCGTGACCATGTCGCATATTCATTATTAATGAATGAAATCAATCAGCTTGAGACCTTTATCGATGATGCAAAAGCATTGCACGATACATTTAAGGATCATCTTCAATCATTAAGAAAAGAAGAGCTGCAAGCGAGAGAAACACTGGCTGAGCTCAAAATGATGCTGACAGATACAGTGCGTCAGCTGCAAAAAAGCAATATTCCAGGTGTACCTGCTGATATGAAAGAGCAGGCTGAAAAAGCGCAGGAGATGATTCAGCAAGTGCACGAGCAGCTGGAGAACCTGCCGCTCAACATGCCAGCTGTGAATGGGCAATTAAAAGAAGCCTCCGACACAGTGAGACATGTTGTGAATGAGACGGAAGAAATGCTCACTAAAGTGGATCAAATTGAACGAATCATTCAATATGGCAATCGTTTTAGAAGCCAAAATCATATTCTTTCAGAACAATTAAAAGAGGCAGAGCGAAGATTTTATGCGTATGATTATAATGGTTCATTTGATGTAGCAGCCTCAGCTGTTGAAAAAGCATCACCTGGAGCCGTTCAGAAGCTATTAGCTCAGCACGAAAAAGAATATCAGCATCAATAAAAAAGCTGAAGTCCATTGATAGGACTTCAGCTTTTTTTGTATTATGATGCCTGTTTCTGGCGTTCTTCTGAAGCAGAAGAAGTGAAAAGTGAGATCACGAACCCAATGGCGACCCCAAGTATCGCAGGGACAAGCCAGCCAATGCCAAGGTCATAAAAAGGCAGCACTGTTTGGAAAATGTCTTTTACTGGACCGATTGGAAGCTTTGCTGCTGCTAAGCCGTCAAATAAGCTGACGCACCCTGTTAAAATTAACGAGAGGACATACACAGGTCTTCTATGTCCAAGCCATTTATCAGCAAGTGATAGAACGATGATCACAATCGCCAGCGGATAAATCGCTGTTAAGACTGGAACAGAGAAAGCAACAATATGAGCAAGTCCAAAGTTAGAAATAATGAAACTAAATAATGTAACAAGTGTCACGACCATTTTATAAGAAAGCTTAGGAAGTAACTTTGAGAAATACTCTCCGCATGATGTGACAAGACCGATACTTGTTGTTAAACAAGCGACTGTGATGGCAGCACCTAACACAATATTTCCTAGACTTCCGAAAAGGAACTGAGAAGACTGAGCTAAGATTTTGCTTCCATCTCCAACGAATCCAATGGCATGTGTACTAGAAGCACCTAGATACGCAAGTGACAGGTAAACGAAGGTTAATCCAGCAGCTGCAATCAAACCCGCTTTGATACAAGCAGAAGCCAGTGCCTTTTTACTTGTCACACCGCGTCCTTTAATTGCGTTGATGACAACAATTCCAAATACAATAGAAGCAAGAGCATCCATCGTTTTATAGCCCTCTAAAAATCCTTTGAAAAACGATCCGTTGCTATAAGATACATCTGGTGTACCAATGACGCCCATCGGTGTCAAAATGGCTTTAACAATGATAATAAAAATGATCGTAAATTTAATCGGTGTTAATATTTTCCCTACACGATCCACGATTTTCGTTGGATTTAAAGCAAGGTAATACGTAATACCGAAAAAGACGAGTGTAAATAAAAGAAGGGACAGCCAAGCTGGTACACTTGATAAAAATGGTAATGCCCCAATCTCATACGAAACTGTTCCTGTACGCGGAATAGCGAAAAGCGGTCCAATGGATAAATATAAAATGACGGTGAATGCTGTTCCAAACACTGGGTGAGCCTTATCTGCAAGTCCTTTTGCATCACGCCCTGTTAAAGCAATTGCAATAATCCCGAGTAGAGGTAAACCGACACCTGTTAATAAAAATCCGCCCATTGCTTTCCATACATTTGTTCCGGCATATTGCCCAAGCTCTGGTGGATAAATCATATTTCCGGCGCCGAAGAATAAAGCAAATAACATAAAACCTATAATAATCGTATCTTTCGTCGACAATGTTGCCTTCATTGAATATAAAGCCTCCAATATTATGTTGAAATATTCTGTTAATTAGCTGCTAAAACGGTTCTTCATTAACATTCACTAATTATAAAGGATGTACGCCTGATGTCAACATGTGTTTTCATACAAAAGTCATGAATTTTTCTATTTTAGTATATGAAGAACATAAAAAAACATCCCTTTCTCTTATGGAAAGGGATGTTTTTAGTTTTGATGCTTGATTAAGCAGGCTGTTTAGGTGGACTCGTAAACAAAGAAATAAGAAGACCAATAATGGCTCCAAGTACGGCAGGGATAGCCCAGCCGATCCCAAGTTTGTATAAAGGAACAACAGCTTCTAAAAATTCAGGTAATCCGCCAAGAGGGATTTCCGCTGCAACTAACCCATCAATCACAGCAAAGACACCTGTGAAAAGGAGTGAAGCGATATAAATAATCCGTCTTCCGTTGATCCAGCGATCAAGAAAAGATAAGAGAATGATCACGATGGCTAACGGATAAATCGCAACAAGAACCGGAACAGAGAGCGAAATAATTTGTGCCAGTCCAAGGTTTGCTACAAATGTACTGAATAAAGATACAACTAAAACTACTGTGCGATAAGAAAAGCGTGGAAATAGCGAAGAAAAATATTCCCCACAGGATGAAACAAGTCCAATACTTGTGGTCAAACATGCAAATAAAATCGCAGCTCCTAACACAATATTTCCAGCAGAACCAAATAAAAAGTTTGCCGCAAGCGAAAGGAGTTTCCCTCCGTCATTTGCCCCGACCATGCCTGTAGCCTCAGGACTTGACGCTCCGACATAAGCGAGTGATATGTACACAAGAGCTAGTCCAGCAGCTGCGACAAGCCCTGCTTTAATACAGGCTGCTGCAATCGATTTTCGTTCTGTAATACCGCGTTCTTTCACAGCCGTGACAACGACAATTCCGAAAACGATTGAAGCAAGAGCATCCATCGTTTTGTAGCCTTCTAAAAACCCGGTAAAGAGCGGGCTTCCATCATAGGTTGGATGCGGACTGCCAATTCCACCCATTGGTGTCGCAATCGCTTTGATCACAATTAAAGCAATGACAGCGAGTAAAATTGGTGTTAAAATTTTACCGATTCGGTCAACGAGTTTCGATGGATTTAAAGCAAGAGCATAAGTAATGCCGAAAAAAGCAATCGAAAACAAGAATAATGGAATCCATGATTCAGACTGCGCTTCAGTCAGAAACGGCGCCAGCCCAATTTCATAAGAAACCGTTCCAGTACGAGGGATCGCAAAGAAAGGCCCAATGGATAAATATAAAATGACGGTGAAAATGGTACCGAATGTAGGATGAGCTTTGTCAGCAAGCCCTTTTGCTCCAGTTCCTGTCAGGGCAACGGCGATGACACCTAAGAGCGGAAGTCCAACTCCTGTCAGTAAAAATCCACCGATCGCAAGCCATACGTTTTCACCTGCGTACTGTCCAAGTACAGGAGGGAATATCATATTGCCTGCGCCGAAAAAGAGTGCAAACAACATTAAGCCGATGGCTAATGTGTCTGTTTGACTTAACTTATTATTCATAAGGTTATCCCCCTATTATTTTATTTTTCCGCCATGTTTAAATATTCTGTCAATTTAGGAAAAAATATGACAATGGCACTATGCATGATATAGTGAATTGATGAGGTTGTCAATATACCGCTTTATATTGAAATAAAAGGAATTCGGATCATATTAGTTAAACGCAAGAGGATAAGGAGTTTCGCCATGATGTATCTTGATAATAGTGCAACCACAAAACCGTACCCTGAGGTTTTACAAGTATATCAGCAAGTGAGTGAACGTTATTTTGGAAATCCATCTTCGCTTCATCAGCTCGGAATTGATGCAAGCCGGCTGTTAAATGAAACGAGAAAACAAATGCTTCACTACACGGGCTTGAAACAATATAAGATTATTTTTACTTCTGGTGCAACAGAAGCGAATAACATTGCCATTAAAGGGGCAGCACTTGCCAAAATGAACCGGGGCAAGCATATTGTGACCACAGAAATAGAGCATCCTTCTGTTATTGAATCGTTTGAACAGCTGAAGGCGTTATTTGGCTTTGACATCTCCTATATTCAAGTAAATGAGCATGGCCATGCAGATATGACTCATTTAAAAGAAGTGCTTCGCCCTGATACAGTGCTTGTCAGCATGATGCACGTCAATAACGAAACCGGTGCCATCCAGCCAATTGAAGAAGCTGCTGGCATTATTCGCGAGCATGCCGAAAACGCACTTTTTCATGTCGACGGGGTGCAGGGAATGTGCAAGGTGGCACTCAATAAACAGCTGGATGTAGACATTTTGACAATGTCAGGCCATAAAATTCATGGTTTAAAAGGCACTGGAGCACTCTTTTTAAAGAAAGATGTCACTCTCGCCCCTTTCATTACTGGGGGAGAGCAGGAATTAGGGCTTCGTTCAGGTACTGAAAACCCTGCTGGAGCTGTCAGCTTAGCAAAAGCCATGAAACAATCATTTGAACAGCTTGACAAGTATCATGATGAGATGCTGAACTTAAAAACGCAGCTGCAAAAACAGCTTGGAGACATAGAAGGTATTGTGATGAACACACCGCAGGCGCTAAGTGCGCCGCACATTGTGAATTTTTCAGTGCCGGGTATTCAAATTGAGGTCCTCCTCCATATGCTTGAAAAAGAAGGCATATATGTTTCTACAACCTCTGCCTGCTCAGCTAAGAAAAAAGAGCCAAGCCGTGTCCTGCTGGCAATGGGAAAACCAGAGGAAGTAGCCAAAAGCAGTATGAGAATCAGCTTGACGTATGGGCAAGGACCAGAGCTAACGCCGCAAATCATCACATCGATCGCACAAAGTGTGAAAAAATTAAAAGGAATGAGATAACAGCATGAAATATGATCATATTTTAGTCCGTTTTGGTGAGATCTCAACAAAAGGGAAGAATAGAAAGAAATTTATTGAAAAACTAAGACAGCACATTCGATTCGTCTTAAAGGATTTTGAAGCATTAAAGGTTGCATCTGATAGAGACCGCATCACGATTATGCTGAACGGAGAAGACCCTGAACCAATTTCAGAACAGCTCAAAAGTGTATTTGGCATTCAGAGCTTTAGTCTTGCGGTTAAATGTGAGACGAATCTAGATGCGATTAAAGAAGCGGCACTAACAGCGGTACAGGAAGTGTATGAACAAGGAAATACATTTAAAGTCTCAACGAAACGCTCTTATAAACAATTTGAACTTGATTCAAATGAAATGAACCGTGAAATTGGCGGATATGTTCTAAGGAATACGGAAAACTTAACGGTCAATGTGAAACAGCCGGATGTGCATTTACGCATAGAAATCAGAGAGAACGCAACGTACATTACATTTAAAGATGTTAAAGGTGCAGGCGGCCTGCCGGTCGGTTCTAGCGGAAGAGCGATGCTCATGCTTTCCGGCGGCTTTGACAGCCCGGTTGCCGGCTATCAAGCAATGAAACGCGGAATTGAAATTGAAGCTGTGCATTTCTTTAGTCCGCCGTATACAAGTGAACGTGCCAAACAAAAGGTCATTGATCTTGCAGAATGCCTGGCAGCATATGGAGGCGAAGTGAAGCTTCACATCGTACCTTTTACAAAAATTCAAGAGCTGATTCACAAACAAGTTCCTGAAAACTATACGATGACATCAACAAGAAGAATGATGCTGAAAATAGCTGACAAAATAAGAGAAAAGCGCGATGCCCTTGCGATTATTACCGGAGAAAGCCTTGGTCAAGTGGCAAGTCAGACACTTGAAAGCATGTATGCCATTAACCATGTGACCAATACACCAATCATCCGCCCGCTCATTGCTGTCGATAAAAATGACATTATTGATGAAGCGAGAAGAATTGGCACATACGATACAAGCATTCAGCCTTTCGAGGATTGCTGTACGATCTTTACGCCGCCGTCCCCTAAAACAAAACCAAAGCTTGAGAAGGTAGAACGCTACGAAAGCTTTGCTGATTTCGAGCCGATGCTGGACGAGGCAGTAGAGCAAATTGAAACAATTATTGTGACAAATGAAAAGAAAGCGGCAGACGAATTCGCTGATTTATTCTAAAACGAAAATTTCATAATAATTACCATAAAATCAATCGCATGAAGTCATGTGTTTCTACACATTCTATATTCACAAGGAGGTGAGAACACATGGCTCAACAAAACAGACAAAGCAGTTCTAACCAATTACTAGTACCAGGCGCTGCACAAGCTATCGACCAAATGAAGTACGAAATCGCTTCTGAATTTGGTGTAAACCTTGGTGCAGAAACTACATCTCGCGCTAACGGATCAGTTGGTGGAGAAATCACTAAGCGTCTTGTATCTTACGCTCAACAACATATGGGTGGCGGATCTTTCTAAGACACACAATTTAAAAGCTATGGCTTATGAGCGGGATCCTTCCCGCTCTTTTCTTTTTGTACATATAAATAGTTAGAATATTTTTAAAAAAGAAGACGGATGAAAAAAATTATGGCATAATACTAGGAGTAGGTCCTAATTCAAGCATTTTTCAGTTATGAGTGTTAGAATAGGTAAATTGAAACATGTTTCGTTTCATAAGAAAGAGGCTAAAAGGAGCTGTACCATGAAAAGAGAAGACTTAATTGCACCAGAACAATATAACTTAGTCAGCGAGATTGAAGCGTTCAGTCATGACAAGGAGAAAATGGCCCTGCACTGGCAGGACGGCAATGGCCACGAAGCGCATGTGACGTATGCAGCATTAGTGGAAGAGGCAAATAAAATTGGACATGTTTTATTAAAAGCAGGCTTCAAAAAAGGCGATAAAATCATTGTGATGGTGCCGCGCATGCTCGAGGCATACAGCATTTATTTAGCGATTTTGAAAACAGGAATGGTCGTGATTCCTTGTTCAGAAATGCTGCGTGCAAAAGATATAGATTATCGAATTGAACATGCAGAAGCAAAGGGAGCGATCGTTTACTCTTCATTCATTCAATCGTTCGACGGAACCAAACAGCCAAACGATTTTAAAACATTCTCAATCGGTGAAAACGATCATGGCTGGAGAAACATTCTAGCGCAAAAAGAAGAGCAATCAAACGAACTTGAATTGGCAGATACAAAGCGCACAGACATGGCGTTTTTATCCTACACATCAGGTACAACAGGGAACCCAAAAGGGGTTGTTCATACACACGGATGGGCGTATGCACATTTACGCACAGCTGCCAAAGCATGGCTCTCCATTAGTGAAGGAGATAAAGTATGGGCAACAGCAGGACCAGGCTGGCAAAAATGGGTGTGGAGCCCCCTCTTATCTGTGTTAGGAAGTGGAGCAGAAGGCTTTGTGTATGGAGGAAAATTCAATCCAAATACATACTTAGAGCTGCTTCAAAAAAATGAAATCAATGTCCTATGCTGTACACCGACAGAATATCGCTTTATGGCAAAAGTAGATGATTTAAGTCAGTACGAGCTGCCGAAGCTGCATAGTGCTGTTTCTGCGGGAGAGCCGCTGAACCGTGAAGTCATTGATACATTCAAAAAGCATTTCGATATAGAAGTACGAGACGGCTATGGCCAAACTGAAAGCACACTGCTCGTAGGGGTGCTAAAAGGAATGGACATCAAGCCAGGCAGTATGGGAAAACCAACCCCTGGCAACGAAGTAGATATCATTGATGAGGATGGAAACGTCTGCGCACCTGGAGAAATTGGTGACATTGCGGTCCATCTTGAAACGCCGGCTTTATTTAAGGAATACTATAAAGACGAAGAGCGTACAAAGGCGCAGCGCCGCGGCAATTACTTTATTACGGGTGACCGCGCGAAAAAAGACGAAGATGGGTACTTCTGGTTTGAAAGCCGCAGAGATGACATCATTGTCAGCTCAGGCTATACGATTGGACCGTTTGAAGTAGAGGATGCGCTGATCAAGCATCCAGCAGTGAAGGAATGTGCAGTTGTGGCAAGCCCGGATGAAATCAGAGGATCAATCGTGAAAGCATACGTCGTCCTTCGTGATGGAACTGTGCAAAGTGATGAATTGATCAAAGAGCTGCAAACACATGTGAAAAACACAACAGCACCATACAAATACCCAAGAGAAATCGAATTCATTGACGAACTGCCAAAAACACCGTCAGCGAAAATTCGCCGTGTAGAGCTGAGAGAAAGAGAGCTTGCACGAAAAGGTCAATCATAAAGAAGTGAGAAGCGTATGGATGGAAGCATCCAGCGCTTTTTTGTATGGAAAATCAAATTCGTTGAAAGTGAGCATAATGTTTTATGTTAAAATGTGTAGGAATTGCTGAAAAAGGAGAATGTTAGTAGATGTCCATTGCGATCATTCATGGAATTGTGCTTGCCTTTGGTCTCATTTTACCTTTGGGTGCACAAAATGTATTTGTATTTCAACAAGGAGCGCTGCAGCCTCAATTATATCGAGCAATACCTGTCGTCATCACAGCTGCTCTTTGTGACACACTTTTAATTGCTTTAGCTGTCATAGGTGTTTCTGTTGTGGTGTTTACCATTCCTGTGCTGCAAATCGGCCTTTATATCATTGGTTTTTGTTTTTTAGTGTATATGGGATGGTCTGTATGGAACACAAGCTCATCTTCAGGTGATGAAGAGAAGCAGAAATTAATGCCTGCAAGAAAACAAATTTTATTTGCTTGTTCAGTTTCTCTTTTAAATCCCCATGCGATTCTCGATACGATAGGTGTCATTGGTACGAATTCGCTGCAATATAGCGGGGCAGAAAAGCTGGCGTTTACACTTGCCTGTATCATCGTGTCCTGGTTATGGTTTATGGGGCTCGCCCTTTTAGGGAAGATGTTAGGAAAGTTAGATACAAACGGCAAATGGATGAACCGTATCAATAAGGCTTCGGCGGTCATGATCTGGCTGGTTGCGTTATACATTGGGTATCAATTGATTGTGTAAGGTACATAGAGAATCAAACAAAGAAGCGTTTGGACGTAATGATCCTGCGCTTTTTTTATGTTGGAAGTGTAGCAGCCTTACAATATATCGGAATCAAACCTATGAAATTCTTTGAGTTTGGGATGATCGAAAGAACTATTTCAGAAACGCCTGCTCTTCATATATTGAGATAAGTCACTTTTCTTCTAATTCGATCCTGTTCTGTTTTAAAATGTCATTGAGGCGGGGGCATTTATCCTCGTCATTTGAAAAGGGGGATATGGATGAAGAAAACATTGTTTAAAGATGCAGCTCTCTTAACACTGGATCCATCTTTAGGTTTTCTTGAAAAGGGAGATTTGTTAATTGAAGGGAAACATATTTTAGAAGTTAGGCCTTCAATTGAAGTAAGTGATGCAGACATCGTCGATGCATCTGATATGGTCATCATGCCAGGTCTTGTAGATACACATCGGCATGTGTGGCAGTCTGTCATCCGGGGCATAGGGACGGATTGGTCTTTGCAGACATATTTGAGCAAAATCTATTATGGCAACTATGGAGCGATGAGACGCCCATCCGACGATCGAATCGCCAATTATTTAGGGGCATTAGAGGCTTTAGATGCAGGTGTGACCACGTTCTTAGACTGGACGATGATCAATTCAATGGATCATACAGAAGAGCTCATTGAAGGATTAAAAGATGCGGGCATACGAGCTGTTTTTGCTTTTGGGTCCTCTGGAGATGCTGAATATTGGGATAGAGAGAGTACGCTCACTAATATGGAGGACGCAGCACGTGTGAAAAAAGCGCATTTTCAATCATCAGATCAGCTTTTAACAATGGGACTTGCGATTCGTGGACCAGAGTTTTCTTCATGGGAGACGTCGGTATTTGAAATTGAAACAGCCCGGTCTCTAGATGCTCTATGCAGTATGCACATCGGCTTTGGGAATTGGGGAGCGGAGGATCGATCGATTGAGCGGCTTCACAAAGCAGGGTTACTCGGACCGGATTTGAACATGGTGCATATTAATGCAATTGATGCGGATCAAATGAAGATGCTGGCAGACAGCGGAAGCTCCATATCCATTACCCCTGAAATTGAAATGATGATGGGTCACGGTTATCCTGTCACAGGACTTGCAATTGCACAAGGTGTTCTTCCAACGCTCGGTGTAGACGTAGTGACAGCGACAGGAGGAGATTTGTTTGCCCAAATGAAATTCGGACTTCAAGCAGAGCGCGCGATCCAAAATCAATCGTTGTTAATGGATGGGATCATGCCGGGGCCTGAACTTGGGCTGTCTGCTCATCAAATGCTTGAAGCTGCGACGATCAATGGGGCTCGTGCATTACAGCTCGATCATAAAATTGGGTCGCTTACACCTGGGAAAGAAGCTGATTTCATCCTAATCGACCGGACAAGCATGAATCTTCTGCCGATGACAGATCCGGCTGGCGCGGTTGTCCAAACGGCACACCCTTCAAATGTTGATTCTGTTTATGTGGCTGGAAAAGTCGTGAAACGAAACGGAAAGCTTGTTGATGTGAACCTAGAAGAGGTCAAACGAAAAGCTTATGCAGCAAGAGACCATATTTTATCACACAAGTTTGAATCAACACCTTCGTAAATAAAATAACCCCATAGGCGATGCCTATGGGGAATTGATTACAAGGATTCTTTAATGACCTTTTTATAATATTGGACAGACAGAAATCCGAAGACAGAATAGAGGGCAGTGTAAATCGACATGACGATGAGCATTGGAGTCCACAATTCTCCGCCGAACAAAAACCAGCCTGATTGTACAGCAAAGTAGCTGTGCAGCAATCCGATGATGAGCGGAATCCCAAAGTTAAACAGCTGTTTAAGTCGGATGCCTTTTAATAGATCCTTCTCAGTAAAACCAAGCTTACGCAAGATCGTATAGGAGCTTTGTTCCTCTTCACTTTCATTCATTTGTTTAAAGTATAAAATGCAGCCTGATGTGACAAGGAAGCTGAGACCTAAAAATCCGACCACAAACATCATTAGTCCTATTGTTTGTTTTTGCTGCTGAGCTGAAGCTAATTGAGACATGCTTTTGTCACTTAGTTTTAAAGATGTAAACACGCTATTTGCTTGTTCAAGATTTTTATCATCTTTTATATTAACTGCGTTATATTGGCTATTCTCAAGCTGCAGCTTTGGATCTTTCTGCTTGTCGAGCTCCTCAAAAACATTTTGACTCACGACGGCAACAGGCAGACCGCCAAAAGTGAAGTTGTAAGAAATGAGATAATCTTTCTTCATATCCATGACTTTCAAATCAACAGGCTCCTTGATGAGAAGCTTCACATCGCCTGAGCTTTGAATCGGCATGAATTTCTTTAATAGATCACTGTAGCCGCTTAAAATCACTTCGCTTTTCTCCACATGAATATTTGGTGCGTTTTTCTCACTGATCACAGGCAGTGTCAATACGCCTGGATCATTATTCATATTTTTCAACTCTGAATCCATGATTTTTTTCGCATCAAATTTTGCTTGAATCACTTTGACCTGCTTTTGATCATAAGCAATATGTTTGTCAGAAAGTGCACGAGTGAAGGTTGCTGCTTCTTTTTCTGAGCCCATGACGAAATGAGCTGGAATTTGCTGCTCAGCGGTTTTTTCTGCTGAGTAATAGGAAATGTAGCTAAGAGCCAGCAAACCGATGGCAAGTGCAGATACGGTTGTAATGATCGTTAAAAGCAGTGCATTTGATTTTAGCCGGAACATAATGGATGACAAAGATAACACTTCGTGAATGGCGAGATAGCCATTTTTTCTTTTACGTACGATATTGGCAATGAAAGAAACAGAGCCTTTGTAAAAAAGAAAGGTACCGATGATGACAGAGGCTAGAATATAAATCATGGCTAAAAGTAACTCAAGCATCGACGTATATGACCCGGTAAAAAGCTTAGAAGAAATATAATAGCCTGAGCTGATCAGGACAATACCGAAAACCCCAATGATGATTTCAAACACAGAGATCTTTTTCACACGCTGTTCTGTCGAAGATGTTGTTCTAAACAAAGATAAAATCGTCTGTCTATTAATAAACCATCTATTTCTTAACATGATTAATCCATAGATGATGAAAAAGACGATAAGTGTCTGTAAAAGGGCCCTGCCTGAAAAGTGCAGGTTGGCGATGGCGCTGACGCCGGTTACTTTAAATAGCACCATCAGCATGAGTTTTGAACCGATAAATCCAGCTATGATGCCAACACCCATGGAGAATACGTATAGAATAAAATTTTCTGCATTAAGCAGTTTGGCAATTTTTTGTTTCGTCATGCCAATGAGCTGAAGGAGGCCTATTTCTCTCCCTCTGCGTTTAATAAAAATGCTGTTCGCATATAACAGGAAGATCCCAACAATGGCAATGAGTAGTACAGAAGCGGCTTTGATCGCCGCACCGCCCTTAATGGAGCCTTTTACATCATCAAGTGCTGGTGAGTACTGCAAGGTGACAAAGGAAAAATAGAGCGCGACACTAAACACGAGAGCAAACACATATAAATAGTAATTCTTCAAATTTTTCTTCAGGTTACGGAAGATGAGCTGATTAATGTTCATGCTTCACACCGCCTAAGACACCTTGCGTTTTCATAATATCGTCGAAAAACATTTTTCTTTCTAAAGCGCCTTTATTCAACTGTGTATAAATCTGTCCATCCTTGATAAAAATGACGCGGCTTGAATAGCTGGCTGCGACAGGATCATGTGTCACCATCACAATGGTCGCTTTTCGTTTACGATTGAAATCTTGCAGCTTGTTGAGCAGGTCAGATGCAGATTTGGAATCAAGTGCCCCTGTAGGTTCATCAGCGAAAATAAGACTTGGTTCATGAATGAAGGCACGAACCGCCGATGTCCGCTGCTTTTGTCCACCAGAGAGTTCATTCGGGTATTTGTCCCTTAGTTCATAAATCCCCATGTCTTCTGCGAGCTGCTGAAAACGTTCAAAAGCTTCTTTTTTTGGTGTTTTGGAGATGGATAAAGGCAAAAGAATATTTTCTTTGACCGTGAGTGTATCAAGTAAATTATAATCTTGAAAAACAAAGCCAAGCTGCTTTTTTCTAAATTCCGCAAGCTGCTGATCCTTCATTTGCGTCATCTCAGCATCTGCAATACGAATGGATCCGCTGGACACATGATCGATAGAGGACAATACGTTCAGAAGAGTTGTTTTCCCCGAGCCTGATGGCCCCATAATACTGACAAATTCCCCGGCTTCAATGGTCAAATCAATGCCGCTCAGCACCTCTTGTTTGTTGAATTTATTTCCATAGCTTTTATAAATTTTGCGAGCTTCTAAAATGTTCATTTGCTGAACCCCTTTTTCTTTTAATTGATATCTCTAGTATAAAAAGAAGCCTGCTAGACGTCCTTCGATTTGGCGAACAAAATAGACGAGCATGTGACATTGTTGTCACATGCTCGCAATATGAACAAAATCATTCTTTTTCGGAAAGATGAAGGTGAAGGTTGTACCTTCATCTATCGTGGAGTTGACCTCGATCGTCATATGAAGAGCGTCTGCTCCTTTTTTCGTTAAATAGAGCCCCATTCCCGTTGAGGCGGTGTCATTGTGATGTCTTGTTGAGGTAAAGCCTTTTTCAAAAATACGAGAGATGTCTCTTGGATCAATTCCTCTGCCTTGATCTGTAATCGTCAGCATGACTTGATCATTTATTTGCTTGCTTTCAATGACAATATCGGAAGAATGGCTGTATTTGACTGCATTTGTGAGTACCTGTCTGATCATAAAGGATAACCATTTTATATCACTTAATACGGTACGTTCCTCCAGCGTCAGCTCAAAGCCGATTCCTTTTTGCATACACCATGATTGGAGAGCCTTGATTTCTTTCGCTATGATGCTTTGCAGGTCCAGCTTTTCAATGAATAAATCATTTTCGATATGACGTACTCTGCTTTGGTGCAGCTGGGCATCAAGTAATAAATGGATTCTGAGCCACTCATACGTCATATTTGATTTCAGCTGCTGATCTGTTAAGCGGTCAATCATTAAGCGCATCGCTGTAAGCGGTGTTTTGACCTCATGTATCCAAGAGAGCAATTCATCTTTTTCTTCTTCAAGAGCGATTTTCTGCTCTGTTGCCATCTGCCGGTAGCGTGCGATTTGCTCTGACGTTGCATCATGGATGAGCTGCTCAAATGGGGAAGAGGGGGTTAGCCGTATTTGATGTTCAATGTCATCATCCCATTCTTTGAGCCTTTCATAATAAGCCGTTTCTTTTCGGTATCGGAAAAAGAGAAAGACAATCATGAGAAACGTAGACAATAGCACAATATAAAAAAGAGAAGCGATTGGAATGGTCGTATCCAAATAAGCAACAAACAGAATGAGGAGCTGCAAACTAAGAAAGAAAAGAATCCAGCTTCTTCGTTCTTTTAAAAATGCTTGCAGCATCATTGATCATCCTTTTCCTTTGCAAGATAGCCTTGACCCACTTTTGTCTCAATGAAGGCGCCAAGGGAGATCTCGTCTAGTTTTTTTCTGAGGCGGTTGACGTTTACAGTCAGTGTATTGTCACTGACAAACCGTTCATCCTCCCACAATGCTTGAATGAGTGATTCACGGCTGACGATATGATTTTTATGCTGAATCAATTCCTTGAGAATAAATAACTCATTTTTTGTTAATTCAACCTCACCATGATCATTTGTTACGGTATTTTTTTCTAGGTCAATCGCAGCGCCGCACCATACCTTTAGGCTGGCCGGTTCTGCACTATAATCATGCACGCGGCGAAGAACAGCACTAATTTTGGCAATGAGTACGTCAAAGTGGAAGGGCTTTTGCACGAAATCATCGGCTCCGAGCTGCATCGACATGACCATATCAGCAGGGTGGTCTCTTGAGGAGAGGAAGATGATCGGAACATTTGAATGATGCCTAATCATCCGGCACCAGTGAAAGCCATCGTATTTTGGCAGCTGTATATCAATAATGACGAGATCAGGCTGGACATCCGTAAATTCCTGCAGCACCTGATGAAAATCTTGAATCCCATAGACATCATAGGACCAGTTGACTAGACGTTCTTTGATTTCTTGGAAGAGGGTTGTATCATCTTCAATCAGTAGAATCTTAAACAAAATCAGCACCACACTTTTTGTATTCGCTTGTTGTCATTGTAGCGGAAAAAAGTCCCTGCCGCTAGAAGCAGACAAGAAAAAAGCAAGGGAAGAGGTCCCTTGCTTCAGCTTATTTACCTAAAAAGTGCTTTTTAAAGAATGATAGTTGGAATTCAAGTGTGAGTGGGTCATTAAAATAGAATTCCTCTGCATTGGCTTCATACACACGATGTTTTTTGACAGCCGGGATGGACTTGTAAATTTCACTGTTTTGATAGGAATTGTCCATTTCGCTGTTTTTACTAATGATCATATAGTCTCCTGCAAATTCAGGGATGACCTCCTGTGAAACTGCGTAGTAGCCGGCTTTTAATGCTTTTTCTTTCACTTTCTCAGGCATTTTCAGTTTCATGGCTTGATAAAGAATTTCTGTTCCGCGGCCCCATGCATCTCCAAAGACGTAAAGATCTTTTGTGCCGCTTTCAAAGACAGAAACGGTTGCATCTTCGCCGATTTTTGCTTTGATTTCTTTTCCAGCTTCAGCTGCGCGTTTTTTGAAATCTTTAACCCAAGCTTTTGCTTCTTTTTCTTTGTTTAATACTTTTCCAATTTCAATGTGCTGCTGAAGGTAATCAACTTTGTTATACGTAAATAAAACGGTTGGTGCGATTTTTTTGAGCTTTTCTACATTTTTAGTATTGCTTAAGCCAATGATGACGTCAGGCTTTAGCTTCATGATTTTTTCTATATTGGCATCCGATACTTCTTCCACACCTTTTAATTCCTTTTGGAAGCGCGGATTCTTTTTGGACCAAGAGTCAACGCCGACAAGGTTCACACCAAGTGACATGACATTCCCTGTGTAAGAACCGAGCACAACAACACGTTTTGGATGCGCTGGCAGTTTCACAGGCCCATTTTCAGATTGATATGTAATTTTGTCTGATGATGTGGATTGATTTCCTTTATTTGAGGAAGAGCTGCTGCTATTGCCACATGCGCTCAATGCAAGTACAAAGATGAGCATCAGAGGGAACAATATTTTCTTCATGAATGTAGACTCCTTTGAAATCGGCACATAAGCCGGATATTGGTTGTATTAGTGATAATGATAATTATTATCACTTGGATATCATATCATAGAACTGTGGGCTGTTGTCAATGACATTTTGATAGCTGGTGATAAAAAATAAAGAGGGGATTTTCGATAAAAAAAAGATCAAGGCAGCATGTGTCCTGATCTTTTTTCTATTTAAACCAGCCTTTTTCTTTTGATCGTGTAATGGCTTCGATGCGGTTTTTCACTTCCAGCTTATCTAAAATAATGGAAATGTAGTTCCGGACAGTGCCGCTTTTAATGCTCAGTTCTTTTGCAATTTCTTTTGTGTTTTTACCATCTGCGACGAGTTCAAGAACCGATTTCTCTCGCTCCGTTAAAGGGTTTTCGTCACTATATAAGTCTTCCATCAATTCAGGTGCGTACACCTTTTTCCCTTTCATCACACTGCGAATGGCACTTGCCAGCTCCTCGCTTGGGCTGTCTTTCAGCATGTAGCCGCTGACGCCAGCTTTTAGCGCCCTTTGGAAATAACCGGAGCGGGCAAAGGTCGTTAAAATGATGATTTTCACATCTGATCCTTTAAGCTCTTCTGCTGCATCAAGTCCGGATTTTCCCGGCATTTCAATATCCATTAAGCAAATATCAACAGGGTGTGTTTTGGCAAAATCGATGGCATCTTGGCCGTTCGTACCTTTCCCAACAACCGTCATATCGTCTTCTAAATCGAGAAGTGAACCGAGTGCACCAAGCAGCATTTGCTGATCTTCTGCGATAAAGATGTTGATCATTTCATCCCCTCCTTTTCTTTTGCTGCTGAATCATTTGGAATGCTCATAATGAGCTTTGTCCCGTCTTTTGTTTCAATACGCAGGCGGCCATTTGCAAATTCCAATCTTTCTCTTATGCCTAAAAGGCCGTGACCCTTCGTTTGAGAGGAAGGATAGTCGCCTTTAAATGTTCCGTCGTCCTCAACGGTGATGATGGCTTCCTTTGATTTTTGGTGAATGGTGATTTTACAAACAGTCGCGTCACTATGTTTGACGACATTTGTCACCGCCTCTTTGATGCACATACTCACAATGTTTTCGTTCAGAAGTGAGATGTGTTTCGGTGCTTCCTTTTCATCATAGATCAATTCAATGCCGGCTGCATCGAGAATTTGCTCAATGTTCGACATTTCCTCTTTGATTCGGATCCCCTTCATGGAGGAAACAATCTTCCGTACTTCATTGAGAGACGTTCTGGCGGTCTGCTGGACGCTTTTGAGTTCGGCACGGGCCTGTTCAGGGTCTTTATACACGAGTTTACGGGCAAGATCACTTTTTAACCCGATCAAAGAAAGCTTTTGTCCAAGGGTGTCATGCAGGTCGCGTGCAATGCGCTGCCTTTCTTCAAGCTTCACAAGATCAGCAATCCGTTCATTGGCATATTCTAATTTCTCCTCAAGCCGTTCACGTTCCTTCCTGCTCCGAATGCTGAGAGGAAGAAGAATGGCACTAATCAGGGTGATCACGACAAAAGGAATTTGTGTGAGAAACCAGCCCTTTTTTAAGATCAAACTAAAGTTCACCGCTATAGCAGCGCTCCCTAGATGAATATAGTATAAGATATAAAAAGGTACTTTTCTTTTAATATGCCCATTGAAATAGGCGATGCAAAAAGCGAAATAAATATAGCTGTAGAGCATCACATAACCAGTTGAAATACCGATCAATAAAAGACCGAAGACATATAAAGACCAGCCTTTTGCGACAAAGGCAAAACGATACACAGCGAAAAAGACGACGTTCAAAATAATGCCGATCACAATACCTAAAGTCGAAGGTGTTTTAAAGATAAAATAGAAGGGCAGGATGAAAAAAATGGCCCATATATAGGGAGAAATCCCATGCAATTTTTGAATTTTAAACTGTTTTTTCATCCGTGTGCCACCTTTTCCGTTTTCGTTCTTTTTCCTTACTTTATCAAATTCAACTTATGGTTGCATCCTGTAAATGACAACAAGCTCCTTCTAGTGTAAGAAAGAGCTTGCACCAACTATGCATTTTTCTTTAGAATGTCTCCTTTAATGACAGGTGCGGGCATCTTCTTAGATTGCCGTGCTTCTTTAAAGGTAACGAATGCTTTCGTTTCTTCATCCCAAAGTCTAAATTTCATTGATTCAATACTTGTTTTTAAAGTGATGGTTGGAACATTTTGAAGCGGCTCACTATGATCATGTGCATGCTCCAAGTGATAATTCGGTACCCTCGGACTTAAATGATGGACATGGTGATAACCGATATTGCCTGTTAACCACTGAAGAAGCTTTGGCAATTTGTAAAAAGAACTGCCTTCTACCGCTGCCTGCACATAATTCCAATGTTCATCTGCTTCAAAGTAAGAATCCTCAAACGTATGCTGAACATAAAACAGCCATACACCGATTGATCCTGAGATCAGGAAGATTGGACCTTGGACAAGCAGGAACTCCTGCCAGCCAAAAAAAAGACACGTTGCAGCTGCTAGCGCAATGATGCTCACGTTTGTGAAATACGTGTTCCAGCGCTCTTTTTTACGAGCATTTTTGACGTTGAAACGGTTTTTTAAGAGAAAGACAAAGATCGGACCTAAAATAAACATCACAAAAGGGTTACGGTAAAATCTGTAGCGAAATTTTGTCCATGCTGATGCTTCTTGATATTCTTTGACTGTCAGGAGCCAAATGTCGCCAGTACCTCGTTTGTCTAAATTACTACTTGTGGCATGGTGAATTGAATGATCTCTTTGCCATTGAAGATAAGGGAAAAGGGTGAGTACGCCCGTTAAAAAACCGAACAGGTGATTCAGCGGCTTCTGTTTGAAAAAGGATTGATGGCAGCAGTCGTGAAAAATAATAAAGACACGTACTAAAAAACCAGCTGCAATAACCGCAAAGAAGAGGGTTAAAAGGTAGGAGATGTTCAGGCTATAATAGGCAAGAAACCAAAGCCCCAAAAATGGGATGAATGTATTAAAGAGTTGAATGATACTTTTTTTCGAATCAGCACCAGAGAATTGGCCAACTTGTTTTCTTAAAGAGGCTTGCTGCTGTGTGTTTGTTGAAGTCGTCATGAACGTTCAAGTCCTTTCCGTTTCTTTCTACTTCAAAGTATAGAAGGAAAGGTGTCATACTCATAGTAGCACCCATCATGTATTCAATATGACATTTGTCATGTTTGACCTCAAAAAGGCTGATGGGATCACGGTTTTGAGTTTATTTCTCATCAATAAAAAAAGTAAAGGCGCTGGGCCTTTACTTTTTATGAACGAGCTTCATGTACTTTTAACTGCTTGCCTTTAATGGTTGTGTGGCGCATAGCATTCAGCACAAGAGGGCCTTTGCCGTTTAAAATATCTACATATGTTTTTGTGTCTTGAATCGTAATAATCCCAATGTCATCGAATGCAACGCCTTCTATTTTGGCAATGGTCCCAACGAAATCAACAGCCCGCAGTTTCTTTTTCTTTCCGCCGTTAAAATAAAGCTTCATAATATCCTTCTCGACGCCAGCCTGTTTATTTTCCTTTTGAACAGGCGTTTCGATCTTTTCTTCAAAGCTTTCTACATGCTTTTCCGCTTCTTCCTTTGTTGGATAAGGCTGAGTTTGAAAATCTATGCCGGCATCCTGCTTTAATTCATCAATAAGCGGCTTTGCATTCTTTGTCATAAACGCAATCGTTTTCCCGCTTTTTCCCGCTCTGCCTGTTCTGCCAGTCCGGTGAATATAGCGCTCTTTTTCATAAGGAAGATCATAATGAATGACATGTGTCATATCACTGACATCAATTCCCCTGGCTGCTATATCTGTTGCGATCAGATAACGGAATTCACCTTTTTTAAATTCATCCATCACATCAAAGCGGTCTTCCTGTCTCATGCCGCCATGAATTTTGTCACAGGGCACATCCCATTCGTCCAGCTTCAGCGTGAGTTCATTCACCCGGTCTTGTGTATTACAGAAAATAATGCAGCTATCTGGATTTTCAATGACGATCGTACGCTGAAGAAGGGAGAATTTCGATTCTTCTTCTGTTTCAATCACAGTGTGGATGATTTGCTGTACAGACGTTTCTTCACGTGCGATCTCAATGACTTTGGGTGATTGTAAAAACTGTTCGCTCAATTTCTTCATGTCATCAGACATTGTCGCTGAAAACAGCATCGACATGCGCTTTGGCGGCAGATACTGAATAATAGAAGAGACTTGATCGATAAATCCCATGTTCAGCATTTCATCCGCTTCATCTAACACGAAAAATTTGAGATTTTCTAAAGAAAGGGTGCCTTTCTCAAGGTGATCCAAAATGCGGCCTGGTGTCCCGCACACAATATGGTTTTTCTGTGAAAGCTCTACTTTCTGCGCTTGAAAAGGGGCTTTTCCATAAATGGCTGCGGCTTTGATTCGTTTGAATCGTCCGAGGCTTGTGAGGTCTTGTTTGACCTGCATGGCGAGCTCTCGTGTTGGAACGAGGATGAGGGCTTGAGGTTTATTTTCAGCCCAATCAACCATTTCACAAATCGGCAGACCATAGGCTGCAGTCTTGCCGCTCCCAGTCTGAGATTTGACGATTAAATCCTGCTTTGAAAAAGCAATTGATAATGTCTCGTGCTGAACAGGTGTAGGTGTATGGAAGTGAAGCGCTTCTAACGCTTGTTTCAATTCATCACTTAATGGATATTGATCAAAATGTTGTAATGTCATCGTGTTCTCCTTTTCGTACATTCATACTTGTGACATCATACCATAACCATGACCGTGAATGAAAAGACATAGAAAAAAGCCCCGTAAAGGAGCTTTCAGCGTGCGGACAAATTCTCAAAGGAATCTGCGTTTTACTTTTTCCCAGTAAGAGTTGTCTTTTAATTTCACCGTTTTAATGACTTTTCCTGAAAGGCCAATGTCAATTTGTTTGACGTGTTTTGTGCCGAGTGCTTCGTTATCAAGCCCGATAATTGGGTGATCGTTTCCATCCTGCACTACCTTCAGCGTCAGCTTGCGGTCACTGCTCAAGATGAAAGGAGCGCCTAATGTACGGTAAGAGTTGTTATTCAGCGATGCAAGTTCTGTGACCTGCATACAAGGAAGCATCGGATCAACCACGGCGCCGCTCACGGATTTATTGTAGGCCGTTGAGCCAGTCGGAGTGGAAATAATCATGCCGTCGCCTCTAAAAGTTTCAAAGTGGAAATCATCTATATACACATCGATCACAAATGTTTTAATAATGCTGGAGCGGATTGACAGTTCATTTAAGCAATGGAACTGGTTTGTGCTGTCAACGCTTACATCGATGATCGGATATTTTCTCACTTCAAGCTGTTCAGTATTCATGGCATCAATCATTTTATCAAAATGCTCTAACGAGAAATCGCAGTATAGGTGCGTATTCTCTGATTTTGATACCCCTACATACAAGCAGTCATCCCGGAATTTTGTTTTACGTACTGCTTGAAGAAATGTGCCATCCCCGCCAATTGAAGCAATAATGTGGGCATCCTCTGCACGCTTGACGACGTGAAAGCCTTGATCAGTAGCGAGCTTCTCGAGAGAAGAAATGTGTCCATCCAATTCATGATCTTTTTTGTAAAAGAAAAATACATTGCGACGATTGTCTGTCATTGACGTTCTCCCCTTTGCTGTCAAAAATAATTTTCAATGATAAAGGGCTTACATGAAAACCCTTGCTCACATTTTACACTTTTTTCATATGAAAGTAAAAATTTTAGAAAGAACCATCTGAAGATCGGATTGCTTTATGAGAAATGAGTCGATGTGAGTGATTTGAAATGGCTGAATCCTGAGCATAATTGAATAGCCGTTTTCTCATGAAAGAATGGTTTAGGTGTTTCGTTGCGGTGAAGATCTAGCCTATTAGGTGCAGGGAGAGGATAAAAAAGCCAATTTTTCGTCATGCGCATGTCTAAGTAGACGATGTAAAGTTGATCGTTATTTAAGAGAGGTGCTATCATATGCCTACATGAAATGTAAAAAAACCACAATTCCTGTGAAACATTTCGTGTGGGCATTCGTATGAATGAAGTGAGATAAAAAGGAGGAGAAAAAGATGAATGCGAAAAGATGGGTAGCACTAATTATTGCACTTGGTGTTTTCGGATTTTCAATTGTAATTAGTGTCACGATGGCCTTGTTCGATAGCTTCAATGACAATAAAATGAGCTATCAATTCGGGGATGAAATAGAAGAGAAGGTACTAGAGAATGGCAGCGGTGCAGGCAAGATTGCTGTTCTTGAGATTAATGGAACCATTCAAGATAATGGCGGCGCATCGAGCCTATTAGGCGGAGAAGGTTATGATCATCGTGCATTCCTCAAAGAACTAGATAAAGCGAAAGAGGATGCTTCTGTAAAAGGTGTACTTCTGCGCGTAAACTCTCCTGGCGGCGGTGTCTATGAAAGTGCTGAAATACATAAAAAATTAGAAGAAGTGAAAAAAGCGAAGAAGCCGATTTACGTATCTATGGGATCCATGGCAGCTTCAGGCGGCTACTACGTGTCAACTCCAGCGAAGAAAATCTTTGCTTCACCTGAAACATTAACAGGATCGTTAGGTGTCATCATGCAAAGCTTGAATTATTCAAAGCTCGCAGATAATCTGGGTATTAAATATGAAACGATTAAGAGCGGGAAATTCAAAGATATCATGTCTCCAAACCGTGATATGACAAAAGATGAGCGCAACATCATGCAAAGCATGGTCGACAACTCTTATGAAGGATTTGTCAAAGTGATCTCTGAAGGACGCGGCATGTCAAAACAGGAAGTCAAGAAAATTGCTGACGGCCGGGTATATGACGGGACACAAGCAAAATCGAACGGATTAGTCGATGAGCTTGGGTATTATGAAGATGCATTAAAAGCGATGAAGAAAAATGAAAAAGGCTTAAAAGGAGCAACAGTGGTCAGCTATTCTCAAAGCTTTGGCTGGAACTCTCTTTTCAACATGAGTGCAAGCAAGCTCTTTAAAAGCGAAATTGATTTTCTGAATTTAAAAGAAACACTGGCTGGCTCAAATGGGTCTAAACCGATGTATCTCTATTCAAAATAAAGGAGGGATCATAGATGGATTCTACATTCGATGAAGTAAGCGAAAGCCGCAGCCAAGAGGAAGAATCGAAGCCGGCCTTTGTGAAGCGCGCTTCAATTGAAGCACAGGCGTTTGCAGGTTTTTGGATTAGATTTTGGGCATTTATTCTTGATTGGCTCGTCGTCTGGGGTGTAAACCATTTGACGGTTTCTCCAATCTTTAGTCTGTTTGGCTGGTCCAAAGGAGGGGGATGGTTTTCTCCATTTTCCGTCACAACGACGATTGTATTCCTCCTTTATTTCGCCATCATGACGAAAATCTTTCAACAAACACTTGGCAAGATGGTGTTTGGGATTAAAGTGGTCTCACTTCAGCCTGAGAAGAAGCTGGCATGGGATGTTATTTTCTTTAGAGAGATTGTGGGACGCTACATTAATACGATCTTTATTCTCTATGCTATCGTTGGGTTCTCACCGAAAAAGCAAGGGGTTCATGATTACTTTGCCGATACGGTGGTCGTCCATGAACATTTATATGAAAAAACAGAATCAAACGTATAATCAGAGGGAGTTTGGCCGTAACGGTCAAACTCTTTTTTGTTGATTGGGTATAAAATCCAGAATGAGAGCCATAATCGTAGGGGAAGCATCATTTGTTATGGAGGAAGTGAGCACAGTGCTTTACGTTTGGATCGCAGCGTTTTTGTTTCTTGTGATCTTGTTGATTTTCATGAAAGTAACCATTTCGCTGGACTATTCGCATACAAACGACAATGACCACATTGCACTGAAGGTCATCACCTTATATGGATTGGTCAGACTCAAAAAAGAGATTCCGATGGTGAGGGTCAATCCAGAAGACCAAACGATTGATATTCGTGAAAAGAAAATGAAGAGCGCCAAAACGCCTGATCACGAAAAAGAATCGATGCATAAAAAAGTAGGAAAACGTGATATGAAGCAGATCCTTCATCAAATGGAGCGCATCACAAAAGAGATTGTCGATTTAAACCGGATCATGCGCAAGTTCTTCATCCACGTAAAGATTGACTCGTTTCACTGGTCGACATGGATCGGCTTTCAAGACGCCGCTTTAACAGGTGTAGCAGCCGGCGGTGTATGGTCAGTTAAAGGAGCACTGCTTGCCTTTATGCAGGAGCATCTCACCTTTAAGCATAAACCGATATATGAAGTCATTCCGGCCTTTCAGCACAATGTGTCACAGACTCAGTTTACATGTATAGCTTATTTCCGTATTGGACATGCTATGCTTGCAGCCATTCGTTTACTTGTCCATTGGTTAAAAGGAAGAAAGGCGAGAAAAAGTGCCTCTCTTCAAGCAACGAAGAATGAATCATCTGTTTAAGGAGGAACCCGAAAATGGCAGATCATCCAATCCAAGGTCTCATGAAGACAGCGATGGAAAACTTAAAAGAAATGATAGATGTGAATACAATCATCGGCGATCCAGTCGAAACCCCTGACGGCAGTGTCATTCTCACTGTGTCAAAGGTTGGTTTTGGATTTGCAGCCGGCGGCAGTGAATTTAACGGGAACCAAAAGAAAGAAAAGCGTTCTGATGAACAGGAACGAAAAGAACCGAGACTCCCATTTGGCGGCGGAAGCGGCGGCGGGGTGTCGATTACACCAATCGCCTTCTTAATTGTAGGAACAAACGGAGTTCGAATGCTTCATTTGGATGAACACACACATCTGCTCGATAAAATATTGGATTCTGCTCCTCAAGCAATTGAACGTCTTCAGCACATGTTTAAGAAGGATGAGCGGGAGCACCGTCACAAAGAACGAAAACTAGATGACATAGACCTTTAAAAAGTTAGCTGCGCTGCAGTTAACTTTTTTTGCAAAATGGACGATTAGGCTTTGCAGTTTTTTGCTTTCTCTACTATGATAGAACCATACATTTGAAAAGGGAGGAATTGTTTTGGCATCGATCACATTTAAAGGAAGTCCTGTCACGCTTGTAGGAAATGAAGTAAAAGTAGGCGAGCAGGCTCCTGATTTTACGGTATTAACGAACTCACTTGGAGAAGTTTCACTTTCTGATTTAGC
This sequence comes from Bacillus sp. FSL K6-1006, assembly GCF_038593175.1. Taxonomy (NCBI): domain Bacteria; kingdom Bacillati; phylum Bacillota; class Bacilli; order Caryophanales; family Bacillaceae; genus Bacillus; species Bacillus sp. FSL K6-1006. Next base: position 2,675,017 of record NZ_CP151970.1, on the reverse strand, counting down.
AGGAAAAGTGACGATCATCTCAGTGATTCCTTCTATTGATACAGGTGTGTGTGACGCACAAACAAGACGTTTCAATGAAGAGGCAGCGGGTTTAGGTCCTGTCAATATTTATACGATTAGTGCAGACCTTCCATTTGCACAAGCACGCTGGTGCGGAGCAAACGGAATTGAAAATGTCGAAACATTATCTGATCACAGAGATATGTCATTTGGTGAAGCATTCGGAGTGTATATGAAAGAATTGCGTTTATTGGCGCGCGCAGTCTTCGTATTAGACCCTAACGGAAAAGTGGTTTACACTGAATACGTAAGTGAAGCAACGAATCACCCAAATTATGAAAAAGCCATTGAAGCTGCAAAATCACTGTTATAAAAGCAGCATCGACAAGAGCTCCGGCTTCATCCTGGGGCTCTTTTCAATGAGAACATATAGCTTTTAACAAAGCGAGGAGAGAAAAGCATTGCAGAAAGATCAAGTAAGTACGATTTTTGAACTGCTCGATACAGCTTCTATTCGATTAAAAAAGGAACAGAGCATTTCTTATATTGAAGCATTGGCAGAAGCAGGAGAAGCCTTTTTCCAAGCAAATGATCGAAACGGTTTATTAAAGGATTTAATAGAGAAAGCAGATTTTGCTTCTTATGATCATGAGCAGATTCGTAAAGCGTTTCAGCTCGCCGTATTGAAAGGTCAAAAGGATATTTCTCATCCAAATCGCCAGATGACACCAGATACGATTGGACTGTTTGTCAGCTATTTGGTGAACAAATTTTTAGATGGTCAAAAAGAGCTTGTAGTCTTTGATCCAGCAGCGGGAACAGGAAACTTACTTCTTGCAGTTTTAAATAATCTCACTGCAGAAACAAAACGCGGCTTTGCGTCTGAAATTGATGATGTGCTCATTAAAATTGCTTGGGCGCAGGCGAATTTAGAGGAGAAAGAAGTTGAGCTTTTCCACCAGGACAGTCTTGAGCCGCTTCTGATCTCACCGGCAGATGTCACTGTATGCAGTCTCCCAGTCGGCTATTATCCAAATGATGAGCGTGCAGCAGACTTTGAATTAAAGGCAAAAGAAGGACATGCTTTTGCCCATTATTTATTCATTGAACAAAGCCTTCGCTACACAAAAGAAGGCGGCTTCCTATTCTTCATCATTCCAAACGATTTGTTTGAAGGAAAAGAGAGCGTACAATTAAAGGATTTCATCAAAGATCATGCGTATATGAATGCGTTAATTCAGCTGCCAGTGTCCATGTTTAAGGATAAAAAACACGCCAAAAGCTTATTTGTGATGCAAAAGAAAAAAGAAGGGCTGGAAGCACCAAAACGAATGCTGTTTGCCAATCTTCCATCTTTCTCACAGAAGGAAGCAATGGTCGGTGTGATGAGAAAACTAGACCAGTGGTTTATAGAAGAAAAAGAAACGAAAGAATAGCCAGAGTGATTTCTGGCTATTTTACTATTCAGAAAATAACGACTTATTGATGTAAGCGATAACAGTTTGAAGGTACACTTGAAATGCAAAGTTTTCAATGTTTAAATGAAAAAGTCAGATATTTTTCGGACTTATCGTTAAACTATAAAAGACCCGTCAAACAGGTTGAATATAGCACCGGAAAAAACGTGAAACCTTATATAACAACTGAGTAAAAGGAGCGACAGTAATGTCCAAAATTATTGCAATCAACGCAGGAAGCTCATCTCTTAAATTCCAATTGTTCGACATGCCAGAAGAAACCGTTTTAACAAAAGGGCTTGTTGAAAGAATCGGAATGGACAACAGTATCTTCACGATTTCTGTAGATGGAGAAAAGAAAACAGAAGTGACAGATATTCCAGATCACGCAGTAGCGGTCAAAATGCTGCTTGAAAAACTAACTGAATTTCACATCATCAAAGACTTTAATGAAATTGATGGCGTAGGACACCGCGTTGTTCACGGCGGAGAGAAATTCAGCGATTCTGTTCTTTTAACTGATGAAGTGATCAATGACATTGATCAGCTTTCAGAGCTTGCACCACTTCACAACCCTGCAAACGTTGTAGGAATCAAAGCATTCAAACAAATTCTGCCTGACGTACCAGCGGTTGCTGTGTTCGATACAGCATTCCACCAAACTATGCCAGAGCAGTCTTACCTATACAGCCTTCCGTACGACTACTACAAAAACTTTGGTATTCGTAAATACGGATTCCACGGGACAAGCCACAAGTTCGTTACAGAGCGTGCAGCAGAGCTATTAGGCCGTCCACTAGAAGAGCTTCGTCTGATTTCTTGCCACCTTGGAAATGGTGCGAGTATCGCAGCAGTTGAAGGCGGAAAATCAATCGATACATCTATGGGCTTTACACCACTTGCTGGTGTTGCAATGGGTACACGTTCTGGTAACATTGACCCTGCCCTTATTCCATTTATTATGGAAAAAACAGGACATACTGCTGAAGAAGTGCTTTCTACTTTGAATAAGAAGAGTGGTCTTTTAGGTGTGTCTGGTCTGTCAAGTGACCTTCGTGATATCGAAGAAGCAACAGAAGAAGGAAACGACCGTGCAGAAGTTGCTCTTGATATTTTTGCGAGCCGTATTCATAAATACATCGGCTCTTATGCAGCTAGAATGAATGGCGTAGATGCGATCATCTTCACAGCTGGAATCGGTGAAAACAGTTCAGAAGTAAGAGCACGTGTACTTCGTGGTCTAGAATTCATGGGCGTTTACTGGGATCCATCCCTAAACAACATGAGAGGCGAAGAAGCATTCATCAGCTACCCGCACTCACCTGTAAAAGTAATCGTCATCCCAACAAACGAAGAAGTAATGATTGCAAGAGACGTTATGCGTTTAGCGTAATCAAGTTTGAGAAGCTCTTTTCCAATAAGGAAAAGAGCTTTTTTCTGTTAAAAGCAGCATGCTATAATGTTGTCCAATACGAAGCAAAAGGGAGCGGTGCGAAAGATGAGCGTGACAGAACATAAACGTGAGGCGAAAGAAAGGCTTTATGTAAAAGTCATTACGGTCAGTGATACAAGAACGAAAGATACAGATAAAAGCGGCCGTCTGATGATTGATTTGCTCAAAGAACAGGGACATCTTGTTCTTGCATACGATATTGTAAAAGATGATATAGGATCGATTCAAGACGCTGTGCTGGAGGGAACAAGCGAACCGAAAATAGATGCCGTCTTGTTAAATGGCGGCACAGGAATTGCTGCAAGGGATGTGACCATTGAAGCGATCACCCCTCTTTTTTCCAAGGAACTGCCTGGCTTTGGGGAAATCTTCCGCATGCTCAGTTATACAGAAGACATAGGTTCAGCTGCTATTTTATCCAGGGCAACGGCAGGGGTCGTCAATCAAAAGGCTGTCTTTGCCACGCCGGGATCTACCGGAGCCGTTCGTTTAGCCATGACCAAACTCGTGATTCCAGAGCTTCCTCATGTCTTACGAGAGCTTGAAAAGGATCAAAAATAGCCCAAAATGACTCTGCCAAGAAAATTTGGCAGAGTTTTTTTCATAAAGGGGTTGAAAAAACAATTTTTCCTTGTTAAAGTGTATACATACTAAATGCATGTTTATAAATTAAAACTTATTTTTATGCAAAAACATTCACAGAATCAAAACAAGCGAGAGGAGCTTTTCAATCATGTCACAAAATAAAAAAGTCGTATTAGCATATTCCGGAGGTCTTGATACCTCTGTTGCAGTTAAATGGTTACAAGAGCAAGGATACGAAGTCGTTGCTTGCTGCCTGGACGTAGGTGAAGGAAAAGATTTAGCATTCGTTCAACAAAAAGCACTTCAAGTCGGAGCTGTTCAATCATACATGATTGACGCAAAAGAAGAATTTGCTGAAGAGTTTGCGCTCACTGCATTACAAGCACACACAATGTATGAAGGGAAATATCCACTAGTATCTGCACTATCCCGCCCGCTTATTGCAAAAAAATTAGTGGAAGTGGCAGAAAAAGAAAATGCAGTAGCAGTTGCTCATGGATGTACTGGAAAAGGGAACGACCAAGTTCGTTTCGAAGTATCCATTAAAGCATTGAACCCAGACCTAGAAGTTCTTGCACCAGTGCGTGAATGGAAATGGTCTCGTGATGAAGAAATCGATTATGCACAAAAACACGGTATTCCAATCCCGATTAACTTAGACAGCCCATATTCAATCGACCAAAACCTTTGGGGCAGAAGTAACGAATGTGGCATTTTAGAAGATCCTTGGGCTGCGCCGCCAGAGGGTGCATACGATCTGACAAATCCACTTGAAAAAACGCCTGACACACCTGAAATCATTGAGATCACGTTTGAAAAAGGAAAACCGACAGCGATTGATGGCATCCAATATTCATTATCTGATCTCATCCTTCATTTAAATGAAGTCGCTGGTCAGCATGGTGTAGGCAGAATCGATCACGTTGAAAACCGTCTTGTTGGCATCAAATCTCGTGAAGTGTACGAATGCCCAGGTGCTGTCACACTTCTAAAAGCGCATAAAGAGCTTGAAGACTTAACGCTAGTCAAAGAAGTCGCTCACTTTAAACCAATCGTTGAACAAAAAATGGCTGAATTAATATACAACGGCTTATGGTTCTCACCGCTTAAAGAAGCACTAGATGCATTCTTACAAGAAACACAGCAGAACGTAACAGGTGTTGTACGTGTGAAACTATTTAAAGGTCATGCCATTGTAGAAGGACGTAAATCACCATATTCACTTTATGATGAAAATCTAGCAACATATACAAAAGCAGACGAATTCGATCATGATGCAGCTGTAGGATTTATTAATCTTTGGGGCTTACCGACAAAAGTAAACAGCATCGTGAATAAAAAGGAGCAGGTTAAAGCATGAAAAAGCTTTGGGGAGGCCGATTTCAAAAAACACCAGAAAAATGGGTCGATGAGTTTGGCGCGTCCATTCATTTCGACAAACAATTAGTCAAAGAAGATTTGACCGGCTCCCTTGCTCATGCAAGTATGCTGAATAAATGTGGTATCCTCGGCGATGAGGAGGCCGCTGCCATCAAAGACGGACTAAATACGCTCATGAAAAAGGCAGAGGCGGATGAACTGGAATTCTCAGTAGATTATGAAGACATTCATTTAAACCTTGAAAAAATGCTCATTGATGAGATTGGTCCGCTTGGCGGCAAATTGCACACAGCGAGAAGCCGGAATGATCAGGTTGCAACCGATATGCACTTATATTTGAATAACCAAGTCGAGCATATTATTGAGCTGATCTCTTCCTTTCAAACGGTGCTTGTAGAAAAGGCAGAACAGCACGTTGAAACGATTTTTCCAGGATATACGCACCTGCAGCGTGCACAGCCTATTTCGTTTGCCCATCATATGCTCGCCTATTTTTGGATGCTTGAGCGTGACAAAGCGCGCTTTCAAGATTCATTGAAGCGAATTAACGTGTCTCCACTTGGATGCGGAGCGTTAGCAGGAACGACATTCCCGATTGATCGTGAATATACAGCAGAGCAGCTTGGCTTTGACCACATTTACGAAAACAGCCTCGATGGTGTGAGTGACCGGGACTTCATTTTAGAGTTTTTATCTAATAGCAGCCTTGTGATGATGCATCTCTCACGTTTTTGTGAGGAAATCATTTTATGGTGCTCGCAAGAATTTAAATTCATTGAACTTGATGACACGTATGCAACAGGCAGCAGCATGATGCCGCAGAAGAAAAACCCGGATATGGCTGAATTAATCCGCGGGAAAACAGGCCGCGTGTATGGCAACCTGATGGGGCTTCTCACGATTATGAAAGGCTTGCCGCTTACGTATAACAAAGACCTGCAAGAAGATAAAGAAGGCATGTTTGATACAGTGAAAACCATCGCTGGCAGCCTGCAAATTTTCACAGGCATGATTCAAACGATGACAGTGAACGAAGATGTCATGAAAAAGGCAACAAAAGAAGATTTCTCAAACGCGACAGAAGTGGCAGACTACCTTGCGAAAAAAGGCATGCCATTCCGTGAAGCACACGAAATCGTTGGCAAGCTTGTGTATACATGTATTCAAAAAGGCATCTATCTAAGTGATCTTCCTTTTGAAACATTTACAGAAGCAAGCGAACTTTTTGAACAAGACATTTACACAGTTCTTGACCCATATGTTGCTGTTGAAAAAAGAACAAGTGCAGGCGGAACTGGATTCAAACAAATTCAGCTCGCTTTAGAAAAAGCAAAAGCCTGCCTGGCATAACTTATCAAAACCATTCGTTTATACGGATGGTTTTTTTGTCATGGAAAAAGGAGATTGATGATCATTGGAGAAATGAAAGCATACCTGCGTCAAGCAGAAGAGGGAGTGACAGCAGATCATGAAGAAAATGCTTGAGGCTTTGTTTCATCAACCAATCGTATCAGTGAAAACGTTAGGAGAACAATATGGCGGACGGGTTAATGATGTGTGGCTGATCTCCTTACAAGATAAAACGGAATATGTAGTCAAATCTCCTAAAACTGCAAGAGAAAAAAGTGAATTTGTATTTGGGATCAAGATGATCTATGGAGTAGATTACCGTACTGTACAAGAGCATATCGATCAAATCAATCAAAAGCTGTCTCATATGAATTCCTTTCATATTCCAGAAGTTGTTCGTAAAGTGAAGAAGGCAGGGAGACATTTTTATGTAATGGAAAAAGTAGAAGGAACAACTTGTACATCTTTTGAGGGACGTTCATCAGACTTTTATAAGGATTATGGGAGGAAACTAGCACAACTTCATTCATACTGACTTTTTTGGTGCAGTCTACGGAGCTGAAAAGAAGCATTTGAGAGAATTCCATGCTGTATTAAAAAAGGCTGTATCCAAACTCATAGACCGCTATTACGCTGATCAGCCTGAATTTCACTGTTATGCAGAAATTGTGCTGCAAAAGATCGAAAAGCTAAGGACGCCTGATTCAGCCAGTCTTATTTTAATTGATTTAGATCCGTCTCAATATATTGAAAATGATGATCAAGTGACGAGTTTAGTTGATACAGAATATGTCGTATATGGACCAGCTGCGTTTGATTTTATTGCATTGGAATACCTTTTGACGAAAGAAGCTGCCCGCAATGTTCAATTGGGTTATGAAGAGATTTGCCCGCTTCCTCGTGATCTTCATGAGGTGAGAGAGTGCTATCGTTTTGTTTCTCTGCTTCTCGATATCCATGGCTCATGGGATTTGAAAAAGTGGATGAATCACCCTATACTGTTTGACTCATATCGATAAAGGGTTCATAAGTGCGCCAGATGCCGGTTTATAGTAAAGTAAAGATAACAAAAGAAACACGTGAACTTGCAACCTTTGCTTTAGGAGGAGATTGTGTGCGACACGCATTAATAACAGCGGGTTCTAAAGGACTTGGCCGGAAAGTCACCGAGTCTTTACTGAATATGGGGTATTCTGTGACAGTGAATTATCGAAGTGATGATGAAGCTGTCCGGCAGATGAAAGAAGAATTACAGCAGTACGAAGATAAGCTTCAATTTGTCCAAGGTGATGTGACAAAAAAAGAAGATTTAAAAAACATGGTAGAGCTGGCAGCAGAGCGATTTGGGCGGATTGATGCCCTGATTAACAATGCTGGCCCTTATATTTTTGAACGAAAAAAACTGGCGGATTATTCTGAGGATGAATGGTATCAAATGATGGAAGGCAACCTATCAGCAGTATTCCATTTGTTCCGAATGGTCATCCCAATGATGAGAAAACAAGGCTTTGGCCGCATTATCACTTATGGCTTCCAAGGTGCAGACCATGCGCCAGGCTGGATGCACAGATCAGCCTTTGGAGCGGCAAAAGTGGGTCTTGCGTCATTGACGAAAACCATTGCGATTGAAGAAGCCGAAAATGGCATCACGGCCAATATGGTGTGTCCAGGCAAAATCGTTGGAGACATGAAAGAATCAACAATAGAGGAAGCCCGTCAAATCAAAGACGATGAAACGCCGATAGGCAGGTCTGGCACTGGAGAGGATATAGGACGTATCATCTCATTTCTATGCGATGACCGTTCAGATCTTATTACAGGGACCGTCATTGAAGCAACAGGTGGTCTTAACGTGATTCACAGGCATTAAGTTTTTCAGCTTTTTATAGAGGGAATAAATGATATGAGATCAAAAATTGAAAGGTGGATATACTCACATGAAAGCTACATATCATGGACATTCAGTTGTACACATTGAAACAAACGGATACCATATTTGGATTGATCCATTTTTAAATGGAAATAAGCACACAGATATCAAACCGCAAGATGTGAAAGCGGATGTCATTTTACTGACACATGGGCATGGAGATCACATCGGCGACACCATTGAAATGGCTAAAAACAATGATGCACTTGTTGTCGCGCCTTTCGAACTTGCCACGTATTTAAGCTGGCAAGGGGTGAAAACGCACCCGCTTTCTATTGGAGGCGGCCGTGAGTTTGAATTTGGTAAAGTGAAGCTCACGCAAGCGTTCCATGGTTCAGCTGTCATTGATGAAGAGGCACAGACAATTACGTATACAGGGATGCCATCAGGTATTTTATTCACGGCAGAGGGCAAAACCATTTATCATGCTGGAGACACTGCACTCTTTTCAGATATGAAGCTGATCGGTGAACTGAATCATATTGAGCTCGCATTCCTTCCAATTGGTGATAACTTCACGATGGGACCGGAGGATGCAAGAATCGCAGCAGAATGGCTGCGGGCAAAACAGGTCGTTCCGATTCACTACAGCACATTCCCGCCAATTGAACAGGATCCGCATGCATTTGCAGACAGCCTGCATGGCGGCGTCGGTCAGGTGTTAAACAGCGGGGAATCAATCGAGATTTAATCCTCATATGAATAAAGCTGGCACACAAATGCCGGCTTTTTTTATTTGCCTTCATCTGCTGAAAGAAAAGACAAATTGCTATTAAAAGCCTCCTGCCCTTATAATGAAACATAGATGAAAACGCTGAAAACAAAAAGGGTGAACGGGATTGGCGACAAAGCATGAGCAAATTTTATCGTATATTGATTCATTAGATGTCGGGGAGAAAATCTCTGTCCGGCGCATAGCGAAAGAAATGAAAGTGAGTGAAGGCACCGCTTACCGGGCCATCAAAGATGCTGAAAATAAAGGATTCGTCAGTACCATTGAACGAGTCGGCACCATTCGAATTGAACAAAAGAAAAAAGAAAATATTGAAAAACTGACATATGCAGAAGTGGTCAATGTCATTGATGGCCAGGTCCTTGGAGGACGCGCCGGATTACATAAAACGTTAAACAAATTTGTCATTGGAGCGATGGAGCTGGACGCAATGATGCGCTATACGGCTGCTGGCAACCTGCTCATCGTCGGAAACCGGATCAATGCCCATAGGCAGGCATTAGAGGCAGGAGCGGCTGTGCTGGTCACAGGCGGATTCTCAACAGATGATGAAATCATTCAGCTCGCAGATGAGCTGGAGCTGCCGATTTTATCGACAAGCTACGATACATTTACCGTAGCGGCTCTCATTAACAGAGCCATTTATGACCAATTAATTAAAAAAGAAATTGTGCTTGTAGAAGATATTTTAACACCGATTGAACGCACCGTGTATTTATCACCAGAGGATAAGCTTGAAAAATGGTATGAAAAGAATTATGAAACTGGCCACGGCCGTTTCCCGGTCGCAGATGATCAAATGAAGATTCACGGAATCCTCACCTCAAAGGATATTGCGGGGCATGACCGCTCCACACCGATTGAAAAAGTGATGACGAAAAATCCGCTGACGGTCATTGGCAAAACATCTGTCGCCTCAGCTGCACAAATGATGGTGTGGGAAGGCATTGAGGTGCTGCCAGTTGTGGATGATCATGCGAAGTTGATCGGTATGATCAGCCGTCAGGATGTGCTCAAGGCGCTCCAAATGATTCAAAAGCAGCCGCAGGTCGGAGAAAAGCTGGATGATGTTGTCTCAAGAGGGTTTAAAGAAACCGATACAGAGAAACCAAAAGCGGATGCGGTTTATCAATACGAGGTTACCCCGCAAATGACGAATCAGCTTGGAAACATTTCATATGGGGTGTTCACACAAATTTTAATCGAATCTGCCAACCGCTTCTTAAAATCTCATAAAAAGGGCGAACTGATCGTCGAGAGTCTCTCTGTCTATTTCTTAAAACCGGTCCAAATGGAATCCACAATCCAGATTAAGCCGAATATTTTAGAAGTAGGACGCAAGTTTGGAAAGCTGGAAGTGGAGGTTTATCACCAATCGAATATCGTAGGCAAAGCGATGCTGATGGTGCAGCTGATGGAGAGGGGATAATGATAAAAAGGGCGAACTTATGTCGCCCCTTTCCTTATTACGCGTGATCTTTTTCGCCTTCCTTTAAGAAGAGCGGAAGGTAATGCTTGTAGGCTTTATACCCAGCCCACGTACTGCCGATACCGACGGCAACAAAAATAAATCCGATGACAAATGCGAGTGACGAGCGGTTTAAAAATAATTGATTCACACCGAAGAGCAGGACAAAGCAGCCAAGTGCCATACTGGATTTCGCCGACCAGAATTTTTTCTCGACTGGCCGGTTCGTACGGACATTTTTTGCTTTGTAGTATAAATAAAACATGGCAGAACAAATAATAAACACAATCAAAACAAGCATGTGCCAAGCCTCCATTGTAAGTGGTTACAACCCTATTTTAAACGTAAATAGGCTTGCTTACTAGAATAAATTGTCTATTCCTCACTTTTCCGTCACGATAGATTATGATTTAATAATAAAAAGAGTATCGCATGAGAAGGAGTTTTTATGAAAAAAGAACTGATTAGAACCATATCATTATATGACACCATCATCATCCATAGACATGTAAGACCAGATCCTGATGCGTATGGATCGCAGTGCGGCCTTACGGAAATCTTGCGTGCCACCTATCCAGAAAAAAATATTTATGCGACAGGAACGCCTGAGCCATCCCTTTCATTTTTATATGAACTCGATGAGGTACCAGACGACGTGTATAAAGGGGCCCTTGTCATTGTCTGTGATACGGCCAATCAAGCAAGAATCGATGATCAGCGCTATTTAATGGGCGATAAGCTGATGAAAATCGACCATCATCCAAATGAAGATCCTTATGGTGATTTGCTTTGGGTGGATACAGAGGCAAGCTCTGTGAGCGAGATGATTTATGAATTGTACTTAGAGGGGAAAGAAGAAGGATATCAGCTGAATACAAAGGCGGCTGAATTGATCTATGCCGGCATTGTAGGAGACACAGGCCGCTTCCTTTTCCCAAACACAACGAAAAAGACACTCAAATATGCAGGTGAACTCATCGAATATCCATTTTCATCTTCAGATCTTTTCAATCAATTGTATGAGACAGATTTGAATGTCGTGAAATTAAATGGTTATATTTTTCAACATATTTCTTTGTCAGAGAACGGGGTTGCATCTGTTTTCATTAAGCGTGAAATTTTGGAATCGTTCCAAACAACAGCGCAGCAAGCCTCACAGCTTGTTGGGACACTAGGAAATATTGCAGGCATTAAGGCATGGGTCTTTTTTGTGGAAGAAAACGATCAGATTCGTGTTAGATTCCGCTCTAAAGGAGTCGTCATTAACACCATTGCGAAAAAATATCATGGCGGCGGCCACCCGCTTGCAGCCGGTGCGTCCATTTATGATTGGGCAGTAGCAGATGAGATTTTGCGTGATTTAGAGGAAGTATGTAAATCATCATCATAAGAGAGGAGGGATACTTAAGTCCCTTCTCTCTTTTTTGTCATGGAGAAAAGGGTTACTTGCATACAGGGATAAACCAGCAGCCGATGTCTGTTGAATCTTCATAGGCTTGGAGATTTTGATGCTTTAATTCTTTTTTAATTAAATGAGCCATCATTTCTGTCTCAGCATAGGCGCACATGCCGTCTTTGATCCGGCTTGCTTTGTCTCGTGCCATTTGACGATAGCTGTAAACCTCCATTGTCCTCACCTCTTTCTATTTAAGATCTCGTTCTACTTTTAGTGTATAAAAATGAAGCGTGAAAAGCGATCATTGAGGGCAGAAATTCATAAAAATTCCACAACCTCCTTATTCAGCAAATGAAATACGTACTTCAAGTGAAAGCTTCGTATAAATTGTCAGCTCTGTCACTTTCGCGCGATATGCCTTTTCCCGAATAGTATATTCTTTATTTTCCACTGTCCGTTTTAGTAATTCCTTTGTTTTATAGACACTTTCAATATCCTTTGTAATGACTTCTGAGATATCCTCCTTGACCTGATCTTCAAACTTTAGCGTATCTGGCTCTGGGATTTTATACTGCTCACGATTCACGAGATGAACATCTACGCTTTGAATCAGCAGCCGCTTCTTATTATCCTCATTTAACTTATGCAAATCTTCCCGATAGAGTGTGATTTGTTCTTTCAGACTGTCCATATGATGCTGCTGGCTTCTCAGCAGTGTCACTTGCTTTTCCTGAAAGGTTCCGTATGTAAAGAGAAAAATGAGCCAGCTTACAATCGCACCAAACATCATTCCTGCAAAAAAACGCTGCCAGCCTGGGCGTTTATACAGCTCCGGCACCCTCATGATGACACATGCTCCTGGGTGAGCCACGTAATAATGAGATACCCCGTTTGTGCACCGCCCATGGCAGAGATAATTAATAAAATCTGCTTAAAAATATCACGCGTGTTTCCTTCGAAAATGCCTCGTTCAAAGCTATAAACAGCATCAAATGTTCCACCGATAGCGGCGACAAGCGCCCAAATCTTTAAACGGTTGGCAAGACTAGTAATAATGGATAAAGGCGGCTGACCAGATAAATACGCACCAACACCGCCTATGATTGCACCACCCAAAATGACCCCAAGGGCGATAAAATAACAGCTGATAAAATTCGGAATAAAAGCTTCCTTCACATCCATTTTGTCCACCTCACTCTATTCAATATATGGCGTGTGCTGGACAAGTATGAACGGACAGAAAAGAAAGAACATTTGTTTCTCATCGCATCGCGTTTTATAATGAAAGAATGACTTTAGACGAAAGGAGTGGATTAAGCATGTCTTATGTTCATCTTCAGGTCCACAGTGGATACAGCTTATTAAGCAGTGCAGCTAAAGTAAAGGAGCTTGTGCTGAAAGCAAAAGAACTTGGCTGCAAGGCGCTTGCTCTTACCGATGACCATGTGATGTATGGCACGGTTGAATTTTATAAGGAATGTAAAAAACATGGCATCAAGCCGGTTATCGGTTTAACAGCTTCTGTCTTCATAGATGAACAAGAGACAGAGGCTTATCCCTTGGTACTCCTTGCAAAAAACAATGAAGGCTATCAAAACCTGATCAAAATCAGCAGTGTGCTGAAATCAAAATCAAAAGCCGGATTGAAAGAAAAATGGCTCAAAAGCTATCACCGCGGGCTCATTGCCATCACACCAGGCGCATCTGGGTATATTGAAACGCTTTTGCAGCATGATCAGTTAGAAGAAGCGCGTGAAGCCGCCAAACAATTGAAGCATATATTCGGCGAGGGACATGTGTATATCGCACTTCAGCCATTTCAGCAGGACGAATCGCTCGCCGGCAAACTGCGGGACGTCTCACAAAGTGCAGACATTCCTCTTGTTGCGACGGGTGATGTTCACTATATCAATCGAGAAGACAAAATGGCTTATACGTGCTTAAAGGCGATTAAAGCAGGTAAGCAGCTTTCAGAGATAGAGGAAGACCGAGGAGAAAAGCATTTCAAATCCTTTGAAGAAATGTTGGAATGGTATAGAGATGATCGAGAGCTGCTGACAAGAACGGTGGAGATTGCAGACCGCTGTGAAGTCGATTTAAATCTTGGGCAGACAAAACTTCCATCCTATCCAACTCCTGATCAATCAACAGCAGATCAGTTTTTACGCAGAGTGTGCGCAGAAGGGATGAAGCAAAGAAAGATTGCTTCAAATGACATGTATGTTAAAAGGCTTGAATATGAGCTGAGCATTATCCAAAAAATGAATTTCAGTGATTATTTTCTCATTGTGTGGGATTTTATGAAGTATGCGCATGACAAAGGGATTGTCACAGGCCCTGGACGGGGATCAGCAGCGGGTTCACTTGTTGCGTATGTTCTGTTTATAACGGATGTCGATCCGATCCGTCACGGTCTTTTATTTGAGCGTTTCTTAAATCCAGAGCGGATCAGTATGCCAGATATAGATATTGATTTCCCCGATACGAGAAGAGATGAAATCATTTCTTATGTAAAAGACAAATACGGAGACATGCATGTGGCGCAAATTGTCACGTTTGGAACACTTGCAGCAAAAGCTGCTTTAAGGGATGTTGGACGTGTGATGGGAATTGATTCAAAAGCAGCGGACCGTCTTGCCAAGCTGATTCCATCAAAGCCAGGAACGACGCTGAAAGAAGCGGTGACTGCATCTTCTGAATTAAAAACGATGCTTCAGCAATCCGAAGAGCTTCGAAAGGTCTTCCAAACTGCTTTAAAAGTAGAAGGCTTGCCAAGACACACCTCGACACATGCAGCTGGCGTTGTGCTGAGCGAAGAGCCGCTGACAGAGGTCGTTCCGATTCAAGACGGCCATGAAGGTGTGTATTTAACGCAGTACGCCATGAATTATTTAGAAGACCTTGGACTTTTAAAGATGGATTTCTTAGGGCTCAGAAACTTAACATTAATTGAATCCATTAAAAACCAGATTGAAAGACAGGAAAACGTCCACATTAACTTTAGTGAGATTTCATACGAGGATCAGAAAACGTTTGAATTGTTATCCGCCGGAGATACAACTGGAATATTCCAGCTTGAATCACAGGGAATGCGACAGGTGCTGAGACGCCTGAAGCCGTCTAGTTTAGAAGATATCGTGGCGGTCAATGCCCTCTATCGTCCAGGTCCAATGGAAAATATCCCGCTTTTTATCGACCGAAAGCATGGCAGAGTCAAGGTCTCCTATCCTCATCCTGATTTGTATGACATATTAAAGGATACATATGGGGTCATCGTCTATCAGGAGCAAATCATGCTGATTGCAGCGAAGATGGCTGGTTTTCAGCTGGGCGAGGCAGATCTATTAAGAAGAGCTGTTTCGAAGAAGGATAAAAAGGTCCTTGATGAAGAGCGAAGCCATTTTGTTGAAGGATGCCTAAAAAAGGAGTATCCTGTTAACATTGCAAATGACGTTTATGACTTAATCGTCAAATTTGCAAACTATGGTTTTAATAGAAGCCATGCTGTTGCATATAGCATGATTGGCTTTCAGCTTGCTTATTTAAAAGCGCATTATCCGTTATATTTTATGTGCGGTCTTTTAACGAGTGTAATTGGAAATGAAGACAAAGTTGCTCAATATTTCTATGAGGCGAAGGAAAAAGGGATATCTGTGTTGAAGCCTTCTATTAATAAGAGTGAGTTTCCATTTACGGTTGAAAAAGGGGAGATCCGCTACAGCTTAAGAGCGATCAAAAATGTCGGAGTGTCAGCTGTAAAGGATATATACAGAGCAAGACAGGAAAAGCCGTTTGAAGATTTATTTGATTTTTGCGCAAGAGTATCACCAAAGAGTGTCAACCGAAAAACGATTGAAGCGCTCATTTTTTCAGGGGCGATGGATGAATTTTATCCCAATCGTGCTTCGTTATTAGCATCGATAGATATTGCGTTAGACCACGTGTCATTTTTAAATCCAGAGGATCAGCTGGACTTTCTTGGGGATACAACCTTCTCCATTAAGCCAAAATATGCGGAGATAGAAGAAATGCCGCTTGTTGACCTCCTGCAATTTGAAAAAGAGGCACTCGGGTTATATTTATCAAATCATCCAGTACAAGCGTACCGAGACCGCTTAAGAGAGAATGGTGCAGTGGAAATCATCAGACTTTCTTCCTATATAAAGCGTAAAATCTCAATGGGTGGTCTTTTGACAAAAGTGAAATCGATTCGGACAAAAAATGGACAATCGATGGCATTTGTTACATTTGGGGATGAAACGGGAGAAATGGAAGGCGTCGTCTTTCCAGAGCAATTTAGAAAGCTGTCCCCCTTACTTGAGGAGGGCACCATGCTTTATGTTGAAGGCAGAGTAGAGGTCAGAAATGACAGCAGTCAAATCATCGTGCAAGAAGCTGCTTTGCTGGAAGAGATGGACGCAAAAAGAAAAGAGTCTGTCTACATTCGGGTCAAAGAAGAGAATCATACGCAGGAGCTGCTAAAGCAAGTAAAACGAGTCCTCTCGATGCACAGCGGAGAAGCAGATGTCTATTTGTATTATGAGAAGCAAAAAAAGACGATGAGACTTCCAGATGCATACAAAGTTCATGCAAATCATGCTGTGATTTTCCAGTTAAAAGAGCTGCTCGGTGAACAAAACGTTGTGATTAAATGATGACAAATCGCCTGAATATGTTTTACAAATTCACCTATTGTGTTATCATTTTAAAGATTCTGTGTATTTAAAACTGCCAGTATGTGCTTATCAACTTAGCAAATCATTAAATCATTTTCCACTTGAAGGAGTGTTCATCACATGTCATTAAGAGAAGAAGCATTACATATGCACAAAGAGAATCAAGGCAAACTCGAATCAAAATCAAAAGTACAAGTGAAAAATGCGAAAGACTTGAGCTTGGCTTATTCACCTGGTGTTGCAGAACCATGTAAAGATATTTATGACGACACAAGCAAAGTGTATGATTATACAATGAAAGGCAATATGGTCGCTGTTGTCACAGACGGAAGCGCTGTTTTAGGGCTTGGAAATATTGGCGCAGAAGCATCTCTTCCAGTAATGGAAGGGAAAGCTGTATTATTCAAAAGTTTTGCAGGCGTAGATGCTTTCCCAATCGCGCTTGCAACGAATGATGTTGACAAAATCGTTGAAACAGTGAAGCTTCTTGAGCCGACTTTTGGCGGTGTGAACCTTGAAGATATTGCAGCACCTAACTGCTTTATCATCGAAGAGCGCTTGAAAAAAGAGACAAACATTCCAGTTTTCCACGATGATCAGCACGGAACAGCCATTGTGACAGTAGCAGGACTTGTGAATGCACTGAAGCTATCTGGAAAATCCATGTCTTCAATCAAAGTAGTGGCAAACGGCGCTGGGGCAGCAGGAATTGCGATTATCAAGCTTCTTTATCATTTCGGTGTACGTGATATCATTATGTGTGATACGAAAGGTGCTATTTACGAAGGCCGCCCGAACGGTATGAATGCAGTGAAAAACGAAGTAGCTAAATTCACGAACCAAGACCGCAAAGAAGGTTCATTAGAAGAAGTCATTGAAGGTGCAGACGTCTTTATCGGGGTTTCTGTAGCAGGCGCTTTAACAAAAGAAATGGTTGGAAAAATGGCAAAAGATCCTGTCATCTTTGCTATGGCTAATCCAAATCCAGAGATCATGCCAGAAGATGCACATGCAGCAGGTGCAAGTGTTGTAGGAACTGGCCGTTCTGACTTCCCGAACCAAGTGAACAACGTACTGGCATTCCCAGGAATTTTCCGCGGAGCATTAGATGTACGTGCAACTCACATTAACGAAGAAATGAAAATCGCAGCTGTTGAAGCGATTGCGTCTCTTGTCTCAGATGAAGAATTGTCAGCTGAATATGTCATCCCTGCACCATTTGATGCACGCGTAGCACCAGCGGTAGCAAAAGCGGTGGCAAAAGCAGCAATGGAAACTGGCGTTGCAAGAATCAAGGTCGACCCAGAAGCTGTCGCTGAAAAAACAAGAAAATTAACGATTATCGGCGAATAATCAACTGGAAAAGTGTGCACGTTCTTTCTGAAACTGGAGGAAAAACGTGCACCATTTCCTCTCTTATGCGAAAAATTTTTCATCCGGAATGAGATTTTTTTGTAGACGTTCACAATTCAAACATATCAACTGCTCAGCGCCCCAAACACATACTCATTTCTCATCAATTCCCCACTGAAAAAATTGAATGAAGGATGACAGCGTTTGACAAAAAAAGTACAATAGTTTCGGTACAGTTATGACATGTCCTATAATAGTGGATGTGCGTGTAAAGAAAAAACCCTTCAAAAAGGGAGGTAGTCATTTGTCAATCAAGAATATTTTCAGTAAAAAGAAAAAATATGCATCTGTACCCTCTGAACAGGCAAGTCAAGATGTGCCTGAAGGCATCATGACCAAATGTCCGCAATGTAAAAAAATAATGCTCACCAAAGAACTAGATAAAAATTTA
Source organism: Bacillus sp. FSL K6-1006 (assembly GCF_038593175.1). Classification (NCBI taxonomy): domain Bacteria; kingdom Bacillati; phylum Bacillota; class Bacilli; order Caryophanales; family Bacillaceae; genus Bacillus; species Bacillus sp. FSL K6-1006. The sequence goes on along the minus strand of NZ_CP151970.1, from coordinate 2,656,785 downwards.
CGTGTTTGTATGAATTGCGGCAGACATTTGCAAATGAATGCAAAACAGCGTATTGAAAGCCTTGTAGATGAAGGCACATTTGAAGAATTTAACGGGCACCTCATTTCAGCAAACCCGCTCGGTTTCCCAGGCTACGAAGAAAAGCTTGAGAAAGACAGAGAAAAGACATCTTTGAATGAAGCCATTGTCACAGGTAAAGGTGAAATTGAAGGCCAAAGTGCTGTGATTGCTGTCATGGATGCCACGTTCCGTATGGGCAGTATGGGATCCGTTGTTGGTGAAAAGATCACGCTGGCGATCGAGAAAGCAAAAGCGGACAAGGTGCCATTTATTATCTTTACTGCTTCTGGCGGAGCGAGAATGCAAGAGGGAATTCTTAGTCTCATGCAGATGGCAAAAACAAGTTCAGCATTAAAACTGTTCAGCGAGGATCAAGGTTTGATTATCTCTGTGATGACGAACCCAACAACTGGCGGTGTATCAGCTAGTTTTGCGTCTCTCGGTGATTACAATTTTGCAGAACCTGGTGCTTTAATTGGTTTTGCAGGACGAAGAATCATTGAACAAACGATTCGTGAAGACCTGCCAGAGGACTTCCAGACGGCTGAATTTTTAATGAAGCATGGACAGCTTGATGCTGTCATCCATCGTGCAGAAATGAAAGAAACACTAGGCCGAATCTTAGCACTACACAGCACAGGAGGTGAACGAGAGTGGCTGGAGAACTAGAATTTGAAAAACCTGTCATTGAACTTCGAGCGAAAATTGATGAACTGAAAAAGTTCACACAAAACTCAGAAATGGATTTAAGTGCAGAAATTGAGCGCCTTGAAACACGTCTGAGCAAGCTTGAAGCAGACATTTATACAAATTTAAAGCCGTGGGACAGAGTGCAGATTGCTCGGCATGCGATGCGCCCAACAACTCTCGATTACATTCAAGAGCTGTTTGACAACTTTTTCGAATGTCACGGTGACCGTTTTTATGGTGATGATGAAGCGATCGTTGGAGGAATTGCCACGTTTAAAGGGCTTCCTGTCACTGTTATTGGCCATCAGCGCGGTAAAGATACAAAAGAAAACTTGCGCCGTAATTTCGGAATGCCTCATCCAGAAGGCTATCGTAAAGCGCTGCGCTTGATGAAACAAGCAGATAAATTTAATCGCCCGATCATTTGCTTTATTGATACAAAAGGAGCTTATCCTGGTAAAGCAGCTGAAGAGCGCGGACAAAGTGAAGCAATTGCGAAAAACCTATTCGAAATGGCAGGACTTCGTGTACCAGTTGTCTGTATTGTCATTGGAGAAGGCGGAAGCGGCGGCGCACTAGGCTTAGGCGTAGGAAACCACCTATTCATGCTAGAAAACTCAACGTATTCAGTGATTTCACCTGAAGGTGCAGCAGCGCTGCTCTGGAAGGACTCATCACTTGCGAAAAAAGCTGCAGAATCAATGAAAATTACCGCTCCAGACCTAAAAGAATTAGATATTATAGATGATGTTATTAAAGAAGTGCAAGGTGGAGCACATCGAGACGTGAAACTACAAGCAGCTTACATGGAAAAAACATTAAAACAGTCACTTACATCTTTGCTCAAACTAACACCTGAAGAACTAGTCGAACAAAGATATGAAAAATATAAAGCAATCGGGAAAGTATCGATTGAAAATCAATATATTGGGGTAAACTAAATAAACGTACAGCCATTTTGGCTGGCGTTTATTTTTTTTCATCTTTTTTCATGAAAACCGACTTCATGTAAGCGCTATTTGAAAATAATTTTCTTTTGTTTTCATAAAATTTGAAACGTCTGAAAACCTTGATATGATAAGGTTTATAGCACCTCCCTTCACAGATTTCAGAGAGACTTGCTTTCATGACGTTCTTAACTTTTGTTTAAAAACGGTTTATTTAATTGTATAATAAGTACGGTTTTAGAAATTCGTATTGAAAACATCCAAATTTGCTCATGATTGTTTTCAAGCAGTGGAAATGGTATGTTTAATTCATATATGGTCTCTGAGGTGAAAAAGATGAAGCGTATAGGAGTTTTAACAAGCGGTGGGGATTCCCCAGGAATGAATGCAGCTGTGCGCGCAGTTGTAAGGAAAGCAATTTACCATAATGTTGAAGTTTACGGTATTTATAATGGATACTCAGGTCTAATTAACGGTAAAATTGAGAAACTCGAAATAGGTTCAGTAGGCGATATCATTCATCGTGGAGGAACAAAACTTTACACGGCAAGATGTCCTGAATTCAAGACAGTTGAAGGTCGTGAAAAGGGAATTGAAAACTTAAAAAAATTCGGTATTGAAGGACTTGTAGTCATTGGTGGAGACGGGTCATTTATGGGGGCGAAGAAATTAACAGAGCTCGGTTTTCCATGTGTAGGTGTTCCAGGCACGATTGACAACGATATTCCAGGTACAGATTTCACTATTGGCTTTGATACAGCACTGAATACTGTCATTGATGCCATTGATAAAATTCGTGATACAGCCACATCTCATGAACGTACATACGTAGTGGAAGTAATGGGAAGACATGCTGGTGATATTGCTCTTTGGTCAGGTCTTGCGGGCGGAGCCGAATCTATTTTGATTCCTGAAGCAGACTATGACATGGACGAAATTATTGCTAGGTTAAGAAGAGGTCACGAACGCGGCAAGAAGCATAGTATCATCATCGTTGCAGAAGGCGTAGGCAGCGGTGTTGAATTTGGTAAGCGGATTGAAGAGGAGACAAGCCTTGAAACACGTGTATCTGTCTTAGGACATATTCAGCGCGGAGGTTCTCCGAGTGCGTTTGACCGAGTGCTGGCAAGCCGTTTAGGAGCATATGCAGTCGAGCTTCTTCTTGAAGGACAAGGCGGACGCTGTGTAGGCATTCAAAGCAATGAACTCGTTCATCACGATATTTTAGAAATCTTAGATAAAAAACATACAGTCGATAAAAATATGTACCGACTTTCACAAGAGCTCTCTATATAAAACGAGAAGACCTTAGGAGGAACAGTAATGAGAAAGACAAAAATCGTTTGTACAATCGGTCCAGCAAGTGAAAGCATTGAAAAGCTGACTGAATTGATTGAAGCAGGAATGAATGTAGCCAGACTCAACTTCTCCCATGGAGATTTTGAAGAGCATGGTGCACGCATTGAAAACATACGTAAAGCAGGTAAAACATTAGGCAAGGACATTGCGATCCTTCTAGATACAAAAGGTCCAGAGATCCGTACACGTACAGTTGAAAACGGCTCAATTGAGCTAGTCGCTGGTGCTGATCTTATCGTGAGTATGGAAGACATTGTTGGAAATACGGAAAAAATTAGTGTGACATACGAAGATTTAATTCATGATGTAGAAGTAGGTTCAACGATTCTATTAGATGATGGTCTGATTGGTTTAGAAGTAAAAGAAATTAACAAGGACCGCAAAGAAATCGTCACTAAAGTCATGAATACAGGCACGCTCAAAAACAAAAAAGGCGTCAACATACCTGGCGTCAGTGTGAACCTGCCAGGTATTACAGAAAAGGATGCCAATGATATTCTGTTTGGAATTGAACAAGGCGTCGATTTCATCGCAGCTTCTTTTGTGAGACGAGCTTCTGATGTTCTTGAAATTCGTGAGCTTCTTGAAAAGAACAATGCGACTGATATTCAAATCATCCCTAAGATTGAAAACCAAGAGGGTGTTGATAACATCGACGAGATCCTTGAGGTATCTGACGGTTTAATGGTTGCGCGTGGAGATCTTGGTGTAGAGATCCCGGCAGAAGAAGTACCGCTTGTTCAAAAAATGCTGATCAAAAAATGCAATCGTTTAGGCAAGCCTGTCATCACAGCGACTCAAATGCTGGACAGCATGCAGCGTAACCCACGTCCTACCCGTGCGGAAGCAAGTGACGTGGCAAATGCTATTTTTGATGGCACAGATGCGATTATGCTTTCTGGTGAAACAGCAGCAGGAACATATCCAGTAGAAGCCGTACAAACAATGCATAACATTGCATCACGTTCAGAAGAAGCACTAAACTATAAAGCCATTCTTTCTCGCAGAAGCGAAGAAGTAGAAGTCAGCATTACAGACGCGATTGGTCAATCTGTTGCACATACAGCAATGAAGCTTGATGTAGCAGCCATTGTCACACCGACAGAAAGCGGACATACAGCAAGAATGATTTCAAAATATAGACCAAAAGCACCAATCGTAGCAGTTACTGCAAACGAATCAGTGGCGAGAAAGCTTTCACTCGTATTCGGTGTATTTGCAAAGAGCGGATCAAAAACGACGTCTACTGATGAAATGCTTGAGAATGCAGTAGAAAAGTCAATTGAAACAGGCTATGTAAGACACGGCGATTTAATCGTGATTACAGCAGGTGTGCCAGTTGGTGAAACAGGTACGACGAACTTAATGAAAGTATATGTTGTCGGTGACATCATTGCGAAAGGTCAAGGTATTGGCCGTAAATCTGCATTTGGACCGGTTGTCATTGCACAAAGCGGAAAAGAAGCAGAAGAAAAAATGTACGATGGTGCGATCCTGGTTGCAAACTGCACAGATCGTGATATGATGGGAGCTTTAGAAAAAGCATCTGCCCTTATCACAGAAGAAGGCGGTTTAACAAGCCATGCAGCAGTTGTTGGACTAAGCCTCGGCATTCCAGTGATTGTTGGTCTTGACAGCGCAACGACACTATTAAAAGAAGGCGAAGAGATTACAGTAGATCCAGCACGCGGAGCGATCTACAAAGGCCGTGCGAGCGTCCTTTAAATCATCCAAGAGGGGAGTTGTCTGACTCCTCTCTTTTTTTATGTTACACTAAAAAAAGTAAACAGCTTTCGATGAAAGATACCCCATGAGGTGATATGGTTGAAGAAATATTTTCTACTATTATTAATTCTGTTCCCTGCGGTGGAAATTAGTTTATTTTTAATCTCAAGTAAAATCATTGGCATTTTGCCAACCATGCTGCTCATCGTGCTGACAAGTGCCTTAGGTGCTTATTTTGCAAGAAAACAAGGTATAGAAGCCTTCCAAAAAGTGCAGCGAGATTTACAATATGGCAAGATGCCAGGGGGAGCGATTGTCGATGGTTTTTGTATTCTAATCGGCGGTCTGCTGCTGCTCATTCCAGGCTTCTTATCGGATCTCATTGGGGCTTTGCTGCTCATTCCGGTGACGAGAAAGGGAATCAAGCCGCTCTTTGAACGCTGGCTTAGAAACATGTCTAATCGCAACCGCTACACGATCATTCGTTAAAGAGACCTTCAGCTGAAGGTCTCTTTTATTTTTGCATGCCATACCGAATGTACTCATAAATATCTCTGAAAACTCCTGCATTACGGAATGCCTGCCACACGACAAGGGAAGCAGGGCCAATCACAAGTCCTAGAAAACCAAACCATTTTAACCCTACAAATAGCGCCACAAGCGTTGCTAAAGGATTAAGTCCGATGGATTTGCTTAAGACTTTTGGCTCTGATATTTGTCTTTGAATGAGGACGACAATATACAAAATGCCCAGTCCAATGGCGAGGGAAAGATTTCCTGTCATAGCAGAATAAATGATCCAGGGTAGAAAAACAGTGCCGCTTCCGATATATGGAAGTAAATCGACGAGCCCGATACATAGAGCGATAACGAAGGCATGCTTGACCTTTAAAATGATGAGTCCAATCAATACAATACCAATCGTCATGGCAACAAGCAGAAGCTGAGCCTTCATAAAGCCGGTAATGGCTTTTTTGATTTCAGATAAAATAGCGCGTGTATGCTGCATCCATTTTGCGGGAAAGATACGTGAGCCATATGTTTTTAACGTAAACCAATCTTTCGTGATAAAAAAAGTCGCCAGAGCAGAAAATAACAGTGTGGCTGCTGCATCAGGCAAAAGACCTAAAAAAGCCGGAATAAGCTCGAATGTTTTTGAAAGAAAAGACCCGATTTTTGCGGCCGCTTCATCACCAAGTGCTTGAATTTGTCCCAAAATCGATTCCTTTTGACCTGCTTGAAGCGTATTAAATTGGGCCGTCACATCATGATATAAAGGCAGAATCTTGTCTGTGAAAAATTGCTCTACAATCCCAATCATTTGATCAAGATGACGGGGCAGCACCTTTGCCAAATAAGCACTTCCTGAAATGATTTCCGCAACTAAAAGCGTCATTAAGCCGGCGGCTGCGACTAAAAAGAGCAAGAGCACAATGACCACAACAAATCCTCTTGGCATCCCGGTGATCTCTTCGATTTTGCAGACGGCAGGATGAATTAAACAAGACACGATAAGGGCGATCCAAAAAGGATATAAAAACGGAAAAGACTGATATAAAAAGACAACCGCAAAAACAGCAATGCTGATCATCATCAAACTTCGCAGAAAAATGGCCACATAGGCGTGATTCACACAATCCCCTCCAAAAAACAAGCATGTCCGATACTTCATTTTATTCAAAAAGATTAGTAATATGAAAAGGTCGCAATAAAAAGAAAGAAAGGAGCGGCGTATGTTTACTCAAGCAAATTTGTTTTTGGTTCTTTTACTCGTTATTGCACTTATTGCAAAAAACAATTCGTTAATTGTAGCAGTCTCTGTGCTGATCGCGATTAAGCTGATTGGCCTGGATCAAAAAATTTTCCCGGTTCTCCAATCTAAAGGCATTAATTGGGGGGTCACCGTTATTACCATTGCAGTTCTGGTCCCGATTGCAACAGGTGACATTGGATTTAAGCAGCTTGGAGAAGCGATGAAATCTTCCTATGCTTGGATAGCTCTTGGAGCGGGTATATTAGTAGCATTAATTGCAAAAAACGGGATTGTGCTACTCGAAAATGATCCGCATATTACGGCAGCGCTTGTGTTCGGTACCATTTTGGCAGTCAGCTTATTTAAAGGTGTGGCAGTTGGGCCGCTTATCGGGGCTGGAATTGCTTATTTGGCGATGCAGGCTGTGAAATTTTTCAGCGGGTGAAAAGAGAGTGGTTCCTGCCACTTTCTTTTTTAAATTTTTTCTTGCGTGAGCTTTTGCAAAAAAACATAATTAAATATATTAAAAGAAGCAAAATCCCTTTATTCCATGCCTGATATGGGAGACTGGAAAAAAAAATATCAAAAAAAATTATAGTTAAACATTTAACAAATGTCTGATTATTGTTTATAATGGGAATAGGCTTAATTTTGAACTCATTGATCACACAAGAGATATGAGGCTAAAAGCGCTCTAACCGTATAGGTAAATGTAAGCATTTTCTTTTCTGAGCCTGTTATCTTATTCGGATTGGATAGCGCTTTCAAAAAGTGAGAATTCTGCAACGAAGGGGAATCTTTTTAAAAAGGGGAGATTGAACATGACAGCAACAAGAGGTCTTGAAGGTATCGTGGCAACAACTTCATCCGTAAGCTCAATTATTGATGATACTCTTACTTATGTAGGGTACAATATCGATGATTTAACTGAAAAAGCTACATTCGAAGAAATTGTCTACCTGTTATGGCACTTAAAGCTGCCGAATGAGCAGGAGCTGAGTGAATTAAAACAGCAGCTCAATGAAAATGCTCAGATTCCGCAAGAAATCATTGAGCATTTTAAATCTTATTCGCTCGATGGGGTTCATCCAATGTCTGCGATTCGTACAGCAGTATCTTTACTAGGTTTACTCGATGACGAATCAGAGATTATGGACAAAGAAGCGAATTACAGAAAGGCGATTCGCTTACAGGCGAAAATTTCTGGACTAGTCGCTGCGTTTTCTCGCATTCGCAAAGGACTTGAGCCTGTACAGCCAAAAGAAGAATACAGCTATGCTGCAAACTTCTTGTATATGCTAAATGGCGAAGAGCCGTCACCAGTAGAAATTGAAGCCATTGATAAGGCACTTATTCTACATGCGGATCATGAATTAAACGCATCGACATTTACAGCACGTGTATGTGTTGCTACACTATCAGATATCTACTCTGGTGTGACAGCGGCGATCGGTGCGCTGAAAGGACCGCTTCATGGCGGCGCTAATGAAGGCGTGATGAAGATGCTTTCAGAAATTGGCGAAGTTGAAAACGTAGATTCCTATATTCATGGTAAGCTAGAGAAGAAAGAAAAAATTATGGGCTTTGGCCACCGTGTATACCGCCAAGGTGACCCGCGTGCAAAGCATCTAAAAGAAATGAGCCAGCGTTTAACAAACCTCACTGGCGAGCCGAAATGGTATGAAATGTCTGTTCGCGCAGAGGAAATCGTGACATCAGAGAAAAATCTTCCACCAAATGTTGATTTTTATTCTGCATCTGTATATCACAGTCTTGGCATTGATCATGACTTGTTTACACCAATTTTCGTGATCAGCCGATTCTCTGGATGGATTGCTCACATTCTAGAGCAATATGATAACAACCGACTCATCCGTCCAAGAGCTGATTACATTGGACCTGATCTTCAAACCTTTGTTCCGATCAGTGAAAGAGACTAATGTTTATAGAATAAGCGGGGGCTGATTTCAAAAGGCCAATCAGCCTCTATATCAACAAAAAACGAATCACGTGAAAAACTTTTTTGCTTGCAGACATCAAGCCAAGAAGTTTCAAATATTCACTACATAACCTGGGAGGTAATATCATTGTCACAAGGCGAAAAAATTACAGTTACTGGCGGCGTATTGAATGTACCAAATAATCCAATTATCCCGTTTATCGAAGGGGACGGAATCGGTCCTGACATTTGGAAAGCAGCATCAAGAGTACTTGAAGCAGCTGTAGAAAAAGCATATAAAGGTGAAAAGCAAATCACTTGGAAAGAAGTATATGCAGGTGAGAAAGCTTACAATAAAACTGGAGAGTGGCTTCCTGAGCAAACGCTTGAAGACATTCGTGAATACTTAATTGCGATTAAAGGACCACTAACAACTCCAATTGGCGGAGGAATCCGTTCATTAAACGTGGCACTTAGACAAGAGCTTGATTTATTCACATGCTTACGTCCTGTTCGCTGGTTCAAAGGCGTACCTTCTCCTGTGAAACGTCCAGAAGACACAGATATGGTGATCTTCCGTGAGAACACAGAAGATATCTATGCAGGTATCGAGTATGCAAAAGGTTCAGACGAAGTGAAGAAGTTAATTGACTTCTTGAAAAACGAATTAGGTGTGAACAAAATCCGTTTCCCAGAAACGTCAGGTATCGGAATCAAGCCAGTTTCTGAAGAGGGTACATCCCGTCTTGTCAGAGCGGCTATCCAATATGCAATTGACCAAGGCCGTAAATCTGTGACGCTTGTTCACAAAGGAAACATCATGAAATTTACAGAAGGTGCCTTCAAAAACTGGGGCTACGAAGTGGCTGAAAAAGAGTTTGGCGACAAGGTCTTTACATGGGCACAATATGATCGTATTGTAGAACAAGATGGAAAAGATGCGGCAAACAAAGCGCAAAGTGAAGCAGAAGCTGCTGGCAAAATCATTGTCAAAGACAGCATTGCAGATATTTTCCTTCAACAAATCCTAACTCGTCCAGCTGAGTTTGATGTTGTGGCTACAATGAACTTAAATGGAGATTACATCTCTGATGCACTTGCAGCACAAGTTGGTGGAATTGGTATCGCACCAGGTGCGAACATCAACTACGAAACAGGACACGCTATTTTTGAAGCAACTCACGGAACAGCACCAAAATATGCTGGTCTTGATAAAGTGAATCCATCTTCTGTTCTTCTATCGGGCGTGCTTTTACTTGAGCACCTTGGCTGGCAGGAAGCAGCTGATCTAGTGATTCAATCTGTTGAAAAAACAATTGCATCTAAAGTCGTCACATACGATTTTGCTAGATTAATGGATGGCGCAACAGAAGTGAAATGTTCTGAGTTTGCTGACGAGCTCATCAAAAACTTGTCTTGATTCTTAAACTTTAAAGTTAAAGGGGAAAAAGGAAATGGCAAACAAGCGTAAAAAAGTATCTGTCATCGGAGCAGGTTTTACTGGAGCAACTACAGCATTTCTAACGGCTCAAAAAGAATTAGCGGATGTCGTATTAGTTGATATCCCGCAGCTTGAAAACCCAACAAAAGGGAAAGCTCTTGATATGCTGGAAGCAAGCCCTGTTCAAGGCTTCGATGCGAACATTACAGGCACTTCTAACTACGAAGATACAGCCGGTTCTGATGTCGTGGTCATTACGGCAGGAATTGCAAGAAAGCCGGGAATGAGCCGTGACGATCTCGTGTCCACAAATGAAAAAATCATGCGCAGCGTGACACGCGAAATCGTTAAATATTCTCCAGAAGCCATTATTGTTGTGTTAACAAACCCTGTTGATGCAATGACATATGCAGTTTATAAAGAATCAGGATTACCAAAAGAAAAAGTCATTGGACAATCGGGCATTCTTGATACAGCACGTTTCCGTACGTTTGTTGCTCAAGAATTAAACCTATCTGTCAAAGATGTGACGGGCTTTGTCCTTGGTGGACATGGCGATGACATGGTTCCGCTTGTTCGTTACTCTTATGCAGGCGGTATCCCGCTTGAAACATTGATTCCAAAAGATCGTATTGATGCGATTGTTGAAAGAACAAGAAAAGGCGGCGGCGAAATCGTAAACCTATTAGGTAACGGTAGTGCCTATTATGCACCTGCTGCTTCACTAGTAGAAATGGTTGAGGCGATTCTAAAAGATCAGCGCCGCGTCATCCCAACGATTGCATACCTTGAAGGTGAATATGGCTACGAAGGCATTTACCTTGGAGTACCAACAATCGTAGGTGGAAACGGCCTTGAGCAGATCATTGAGCTTGAGTTGACAGAAGAAGAAAGAAGTCAGCTTGACCGTTCTGTTGAATCTGTTAAGAACGTCATGAAAGTATTGTCTTAATATGAAAAAAAGAAGGCTTCTCTTATGAGGGGCCTTCTTTTTGTTTACAAAACAAATCTTGTCGAAATTTTAAATTGTCCTCTTGTTAAGCTTTCGTTAAAATGAAAGAGAAAGCATGACTTCTCGCTTTTCACATAAGATACAAAAAAACGGATGCAGGGGAAATCACTAATTGGAGGCACAACATGAATAAAAAAATATTAGTTGTGGATGATGAAGAATCGATTGTAACACTTCTAAGCTATAACCTTGAAAGGGCGGGCTATGATGTCGTCACAGCAAGAGATGGCGAAGAAGCGCTTGAAAAAGCAGCAAGTGAACAGCCTGATCTCATTGTATTAGATTTAATGCTTCCGAAGATGGACGGCATTGAAGTGTGCAAACAACTGAGAATTCAAAAAATGATGTTCCCTATTTTAATGCTGACAGCAAAGGACGATGAATTTGATAAGGTGCTCGGCCTTGAGCTTGGAGCCGATGATTACATGACAAAGCCATTTAGTCCTAGAGAAGTGGGTGCTCGGGTAAAAGCCATCTTGAGAAGAGCTCAGCAATCTCAGCCTGTCCCCGCGCAAGAGGAGAAGGAAGAGGTCATTGCAGACCAAATCAAAATTGGTGAACTGCGCATTTTACCAGAACACTACGAAGTCTACTTCCAAGAAGAACGCCTAGAGCTTACACCGAAGGAATTTGAACTGCTGCTTTATTTGGCCAAGCATAAAGGACGTGTCCTCACACGTGATCTGCTGCTAAGTGCCGTTTGGAATTATGACTTTGCAGGTGACACTCGTATTGTGGATGTACATATCAGCCACTTGCGGGACAAAATTGAAAAGAATACGAAAAAACCAACATATATTAAAACCATTCGCGGATTAGGCTACAAATTGGAGGAGCCAAAGCCAAATGAGTAAAATTAGAACCCGTCTGTTTTCGGGACTTATTTTTCTCCTTTTTATTGTGTTTGTTGCACTTGGCCTTTTTTTGGATCACATGTTCCATGTTTTTTATGAAACAAAATTAACGGAACGAATGGAAAATGAATCGAGCTTTCTTCTTTCTTCCATGGATGGTGATGATCTGCAGGCGAAGCGAAACAAGGAGATCCTCGATCAGGCAAAGCAGCATCTTGATATGAATGCATCAATTGTGGACCTGAAGGGGAATATCATACATACAACAGGTCAAGCGGAGCAAAGGGGCATCATTCAAAACACACTGAACAATGAACGCCTTCAAACAAAAGGCGTCGTCATTGAGGATGAGAAGGATGCGCTGTTTCATTACGCAGTCCCTATCCTGAAACAAAACAAACCGGTGGGCTATTTATTTCTCCATGCGTCATTCCAGCCTTTAAATGAAATTGACGGCCAGCTTTGGCTCGCATTAGCCGTTTGTCTTGGCTCGGCGATTATTATTATCGTTTTCTTTGGATACCGCATGTCGATGAAATATGTAAAACCGATAGATTATGCCACAAAGGTAGCCAAACAGCTGGAACGCGGGAACTATGATACCAATCATTATGAAGAGCTCATCATCGAAACAAGTGAGCTTAATACATCAATGAAGCGCCTGGCAGAAAGCCTTCAAGAAATGACTAGCACTGGGGAAATGCAGCGGGACCGTCTGCAAACAGTCATTGAAAACATCGGTGCAGGAATTATTTTGATTGATAAGATGGGATATATCAACCTAGTCAATCGAACCTTCCGCAAGCAGTTTAAAGTGCAAAAGCACATTTACATGCACAAGCTGTACCATGAAGCATTTACTCATGAAGAAATTATTGAGCTGATTGACGAAATTTTCATGACAGAAACGAAGGTGCGGAAGTTTTTACGCCTGGCCGTTGACATTGAACGGCGCTACTTCCAGGTGGATGGTGTTCCCATTTTAAGTACAGACGATGAATGGAAAGGAATTGTCCTTGTATTTCATGACGTGACAGAAACAAAGCAGCTTGAGCAGATGCGAAAAGATTTTGTCGCCAATGTGTCTCACGAATTAAAGACACCGATTACGTCGATTAAAGGATTCTCCGAAACTCTTCTTGATGGAGCGATTGATGACAAAGAAGCGCTGACACAATTCCTTTCCATCATTCTAAAAGAGAGTGTCCGTCTCGAAACTCTCATTCAAGATTTACTCGATCTTTCCAAAATCGAGCAGCAGCATTTCAAACTGAATATTCAAGACGCCAATGCGACAGAAATCATTCAAGAGATTGAAGTCCTTTTAAAACAAAAGGCCGCAGAAAAAGGCATTCAATTACAAGTGCGAATCCCGAAAGAGCCTGTCTATGTGATGGCAGATCCGCTGAGGTTAAAGCAAATCTTCCTCAATCTCGTGAACAATGCCCTTACCTATACACCAGAGGGAGGGAGTGTCACCATTTCGGCAAGACCGCGGAAAGGCGCCTATGAATTTGATGTAGCAGATACAGGAATCGGCATGAAGAAAAGCGAGATTCCAAGAATATTTGAGAGATTTTATCGAATTGATAAAGATAGAAGTAGAAATTCAGGCGGTACAGGACTTGGTCTTGCCATCGTCAAACACCTTGTGGAGGCGCATGAAGGGACGATTTCGGTCCATAGCAAACAAGGTAAAGGAACGACTTTTACAGTGAGCCTGAAATCAAAATAGGAAAAAAAGGAAAGTCGCGTTAAAATTTACATGATCTTTACAATGGATTCATGTTTAGTTAAACAATCATTGGTAGGATGAATAGGAACCCCTTCATCCAAGGAGCCAATTTTGTAAGGACGAAAACACTTGTTGTTTTCGTCCCTTTTTTTATGCAGGTTCGACTATTTTCTTTTCAAAATAAACTTTGATAAAATGATGATACAATGTGTGAAAGAGACGGCTGAAATGGCTCAGCCGATGGAGGATTAAAACATGACAGACAAAAAGAAATTAGTACTAGTGGATGGAAACAGTCTCGCTTATCGAGCCTTTTTTGCTTTGCCGTTATTATCAAATGATAAAGGCGTCCACACAAATGCCATTTACGGCTTTGCGATGATCTTAATGAAGATGCTCGAGGACGAGAAGCCAACCCATATGCTCGTCGCATTTGATGCGGGAAAAACAACGTTCCGCCACGAGACATTTAAAGAATATAAAGGCGGAAGACAAAAAACACCGCCAGAGCTATCAGAACAAATGCCGTTTATCCGTGAGTTATTAGATGCCTATCAGGTGAAAAGGTACGAGCTTCCTCAATACGAGGCAGACGATATTATCGGGACATTGGCTGTGGAGGCAGAAAAAGACGGCTTTGAAGTCAAAATTTTCTCAGGAGATAAGGACTTAACGCAGCTCTCAACAGACCATACGACGGTAGCAATTACGAAAAAAGGCATTACAGAAGTAGAATATTACACACCGGCTCATATTGAAGAGAAATATGGCCTGCGCCCAGATCAAATCATCGATATGAAAGGTTTGATGGGAGATTCCTCAGATAATATCCCAGGGGTGCCGGGTGTAGGTGAAAAAACAGCGATTAAATTGTTAAAGCAGTTTGAAACGGTTGAAAACCTGCTTGAACATATTGACGAAGTCAGCGGTAAAAAACTCAAAGAAAAGCTTGAAGAATATAAAGAGCAAGCGGTGATGAGTAAAAAACTCGCAACGATTCTTGTAGAAGCGCCAATAGATGTATCAAGCAAGGATCTCGCATATGAAGGTCCTCATATGGATCAAGTGATCTCTCTTTATAAAGAACTAGGCTTTCAAACGCTGCTAGAGCGTCTAGGAGAAGCACCAGAAACAGGTGAACAGGTCGAAGTAGAAGCATTAGAAGTGAAAAAAATGACCGAAGTAACGGATGAGATGCTGACAGATCAAGCTGCTCTTGTGGTAGAGCAGCTTGGAGATAATTATCATGAAGCAGATTTGATTGGTTTTGCAATCCATAATGAAAATGGTGCGTTTTTTATCACGAAAGAAGATGCGCTTCAATCAGACGCATTTAAACAATGGGTACAGGATGAAACGAAGAAGAAATGGGTCTTTGATTCAAAAAGAGCAGTTGTCGCCCTCAGATGGCATGATGTCGATCTAAAAGGTGTCGATAACGATGTCCTGCTCGCTTCCTATGTCGTCAACCCTCAGAAATCGTATGAGGACGTCGCAAGTGTGGCGAAGGAATATGGTCTTAACATCGCTCTTTCTGATGAAAAAGTGTACGGAAAAGGAGCAAAGCAGGCGATTCCACCTGAAGATGAACTGAAGGAACATCTTGGACGAAAAGCAGCGGCGATCTCTGCTCTGCATGATTTAACACTTGAAGCGTTAGAAAAAAATGATCAGCATGAACTATATGAAGACTTAGAGCTGCCGCTTGCCCTCATCTTAGGTGAAATGGAATCCCTTGGGGTAAAGGTAGATATTGAGCGCCTAGAGAAGATGGGTGAAGAGTTAACGAAAAAGCTGAAAGAATATGAAGAAACCATTCACCGCTTAGCAGGTGAAACATTTAACATCAATTCTCCTAAACAGCTTGGCGTGATTCTTTTTGAAAAATTAGGACTACCGATTATTAAAAAGACAAAGACGGGCTACTCGACATCTGCGGATGTTCTTGAAAAGCTTGAAGATAAGCACGAGATCATTCGGTCTATTCTGCATTACCGCCAAATTGGAAAGCTCCAATCGACCTATGTGGAAGGCTTAATGAAAGTAACGCGCAAGGATACCCATAAAGTGCATACACGATTTAATCAAGCGCTCACGCAAACAGGAAGACTAAGCTCGACAGACCCAAACCTGCAAAACATCCCAATCCGTTTAGAAGAAGGACGAAAGATTCGACAAGCATTCGTTCCATCAAAAGAAGGCTGGCTCATGTTTGCTGCTGACTATTCACAAATTGAGCTGCGTGTACTCGCTCATATTTCTCAGGATGAGAATTTGATCGAAGCGTTTACGCAAGATATGGATATTCACACGAAGACAGCGATGGACGTGTTCCATGTCTCAGAAGAAGAAGTGACTTCCTCTATGAGAAGACAAGCCAAGGCTGTCAACTTCGGTATTGTATATGGGATCAGTGATTATGGGTTATCTCAAAACCTTGGGATCACAAGAAAAGAAGCAGCTGCCTTTATCGAACGCTATTTAACAAGCTTTAAAGGCGTGAAAACCTATATGGAAGAGATCGTGCAGGAAGCGAAACAAAAAGGATATGTCACGACGCTTCTCAAACGCAGACGGTATATCCCGGATATCACAAGCCGTAATTTTAATATCAAAAGCTTTGCCGAACGAACAGCCATGAACACACCGATCCAAGGAAGTGCAGCTGATATTATTAAAAAGGCCATGATTGATATGGCGCGTAAATTAAAAGAAGAAAACTTGCAGGCAAATCTTTTATTACAGGTGCACGATGAATTGATTTTCGAAGCGCCGAAAGAAGAAATTGCCATACTCGAAAAAATTGTTCCTGAAGTCATGGAAAATGCACTTCAGCTAGATGTGCCGCTAAAAGT
This sequence comes from Bacillus sp. FSL K6-1006, assembly GCF_038593175.1. Classification (NCBI taxonomy): domain Bacteria; kingdom Bacillati; phylum Bacillota; class Bacilli; order Caryophanales; family Bacillaceae; genus Bacillus; species Bacillus sp. FSL K6-1006. The sequence goes on along the minus strand of NZ_CP151970.1, from coordinate 2,640,415 downwards.
TGATTTTGCTTCAGGGCCATCTTGGTACGACGCAAAATAATAGAGAGAGAAAAAGGAGCGAGGAGCATGCCGGAATTACCAGAAGTTGAAACCGTCCGGCGCACACTCAAGCGGTTAGTCGAAGGAAAGACGATTGAAACGGTCAATATCAAATGGCCAAATATCATCAAACGTCCTGGGGAGCCGGAAGAGTTCGCAAGAAGGATGGTAGGAGAAACGATACAAACCATTGAAAGAAGAGGAAAGTTCCTGCTCTTTCATTTAGACCACTACGTAATGGTCTCCCATTTAAGGATGGAAGGGAAATACCGTGTACATGAAGCGCATGAGCCATACGATAAACATGTACACGTCGTCTTTACGTTTACAGACGGTACTGAGCTTCGGTATCATGATGTGCGTAAATTTGGCACGATGCATTTATTTCATCCGGGTGAAGAAGAAAAGGAACTCCCGCTCTCGCAGCTGGGGTATGAGCCTTTTGATGATCAATTCACTCCGGAATATTTATGGGAGCAATTGAAAAAAACTTCCCGTGTGGTCAAAACAGCGCTGCTTGATCAAAAGATTGTCGTGGGACTAGGTAATATTTATGTAGATGAGGTTTTGTTTAAAGCAGGCATTCATCCAGAAACAAAAGCGAATCAGCTCAGCCTTGATTCGTGCAAAGTGCTTCACAGGCATATTATCGATACACTTCAAGTAGCGGTAGATGCAGGAGGAAGCACGATTCGCTCATATATCAATTCACAAGGTGATATTGGCACATTTCAGCTGCAGCTTCTTGTGTATGACCGGCGGGGAGAGCCTTGTCAAACATGCGGAAGCATCATTGAGAAAACAGTAGTCGGAGGGCGCGGCACTCATTTTTGTGTGACCTGCCAAAAGCGTCCTCAATAAAAATCAGCCATCAGCATGCTTCCTTTTTGCTGTGCATACGATAAAAAACATTCATTTTTCAGCAAGGTGTAGACTGACACACAGCCCACCTGCTCTTCATATAGTGAAGAAGAGTCTAAGGACGCCTAGAGACTCTTGATCATCGTTGCATGAACAGAAAGGAAGAGTTCAGGTATGATTTCGATTTCGCTCCTGTTTTTAGCTATTGCAGTCAGCATTGACAGCTTTTCTGTAGGATTTACGTATGGACTTCGTAAAATGAAGATTCCATTTAAAGCGATTGTCATTATTGCGTGCTGTTCAGGAATTGTGCTGCTCATTTCCATGCTGATTGGCAGCCTGCTGACGACATTCCTCCCTGTCTCAGTGACAGATAAACTTGGTGGAGGCATTTTAATCGCCATTGGACTTTGGGTCCTTTATCAATTTTACAAACCAGCGAAAGAGCGTGATTTGCTCCTCCATGAAAAGACATTGCTCAATGTGGAAGTGCAATCGCTTGGTCTTGTCATTCAAATTTTGCGAAAGCCGACAAGTGCAGATATTGACCGTTCTGGGACGATCAATGGAATAGAAGCGGTGCTTCTTGGGATTGCTTTATCCATTGATGCATTTGGCGCAGGGATTGGCGCTGCGATTCTAGGCTTTTCTCCAATTGTCATGAGTATCACTGTGGCCGTGATGAGCTCACTTTTTGTGTGTATCGGGCTCCGTTCCGGTCATTACTTGGCCAATTGGCGCTGGATCGATAAACTTGCATGCTTACCAGGGCTCCTGCTCATTTTAATTGGGGTGTGGAAGCTGTAAAGGAGGAAATCAATTGACGCTTGTCATTGGATTAACAGGCGGGATTGCTAGTGGAAAAAGCACCGTCTCGCAAATGATAAAAGAGCAGGGCATCCGGGTCGTGGACGCAGATGTCATTGCAAAAGAAGCAGTTGCCAAAGGAACACCAGCCCTTCAACAAATCGTTCAAACCTTTGGTGAGGATGTTCTCCTGCCAAATGGGGAGCTGAACCGGCAGCAGCTTGGAGCCGTCATTTTTTCTGATGAAGAGAAAAGAAAGCAGCTGAATGCGATTGTTCATCCTGAAGTGAGAAAAGAAATGCTCAAACAGAGAGATGAAGGGGTTAGTCAGAAGGAAACCTTCGTTGTCCTCGATATCCCGCTTTTATTTGAAAGTCAGCTGGAAAGTCTCGTCGACCGCATCATTGTGGTGTATACAACGCCTGAATTGCAGCTGTCGAGGCTCATGAATCGAAATGACCTCAGCGAGGAAGAAGCGCTGAATCGTATTCACTCTCAGCAGCCTCTTGAGGAGAAATGTAAAAAAGCAGACCGCGTGATAGAGAACACACAAGATCTCGCGTTTATTAGAAAGCAATTGCAGAACATATTAAATGAATGGGAACATACAGATAAGTAAGAGTACATACACGTACTCTTCTTTTTTTATGCTTTATTCTGATTTCCTTTGAAAAGAACAGCCCTTTTTAGAAAATATACGTTTATATACTGGCAATTACATTCTAATGTGATATACTAATTTCATAAATAAATTTATTGAGTATAACACATAATAGAGGAGTGACCTGTTCATGAAGGTAAAAGCAGCGATCAATGGGTTTGGCAGAATTGGACGCATGGTCTTCAGAAAAGCAATGCTTGATGATCAAATTCAAATTGTAGCGGTGAACGCAAGCTATCCTGCCGAAACGCTAGCACATTTAATTAAATATGACACAAATCATGGACGTTACGAATGTGATGTGACAGCAGAAGATGACGCCTTGATTGTGAATGGCAAAAGAGTTCTTTTGCTTAATAATAGAGACCCGAAGCAGCTTCCATGGGGAGAGCTTGGGATTGATATCGTCATTGAAGCAACAGGTAAATTTAATTCAAAAGAACAAGCGATGGGCCATATAGATGTCGGAGCGAAAAAAGTCGTTCTAACAGCTCCAGGTAAAAATGAAGACATTACGATTGTGATGGGTGTCAATGAGGATGATCTTGATCCTGAAAAGCACGTCATTATTTCAAACGCATCTTGTACAACAAACTGTTTAGCACCAGTTGTGAAATTGTTAGATGATGAATTTGGCATCGACAATGGTTTAATGACAACGGTTCATGCTTATACAAATGATCAAAAAAATATCGATAACCCGCATAAGGATCTGCGCCGGGCAAGAGCATGTGCTCAGTCCATTATTCCAACTACGACGGGTGCCGCTAAAGCGCTTTCTTTAGTGCTTCCGCACATGAAAGGGAAATTACACGGACTTGCACTCCGCGTACCAGTTTCCAATGTGTCGATGGTTGATCTTGTCGTTGACTTGAAAAAAGATGTCACAGCAGAAGAAGTCAATGCAGCCTTCTCGAATGCATCTAAAACATCTCTTGCCGGTATTTTAGATTACACAGATGAGCCGCTTGTCTCTACGGACTTTAACACAAATCCTTATTCAGCAGTCGTTGATGGACTGACAACGATGGTAATGGAAGGGAGAAAAGTGAAAGTTCTTGCATGGTATGACAATGAATGGGGTTATTCATGCCGAGTGGTTGACCTAGTAAAGTTTGTCGGCGCACAGATGAAAGAGCTGTCTGCTGTTTGAAATGAAGAAGACGATCGTCCCTTTTCAAGAAATGAGAGAAAATCCCACTAAAAACACAGCTTGCAAAATGGGTCTAAACAAAGTATACTATTTTTCGTGAACTTCTTGTTCGCAGACTCATTCGGGTATACTTAAAGGGTTAGGACCTCTTAGGACTAACTTTCCCCCGTGGTATATGTCCGGTCCGGCTGCTTAGAACTTCACTCTTTCATTCTTGTTTAAAGGGGGGTCCATGATGGAAACAATCGGACGTCACGTTATCTCCGAGCTATGGGGATGCGACTGTGATAAACTGAACGACATGGATTTTATTGAAAAAACGTTTGTAAATGCAGCTTTGAAATCAGGAGCTGAGGTAAGAGAGGTTGCTTTTCACAAATTTGCACCTCAAGGAGTAAGTGGAGTTGTCATTATTTCTGAATCTCATCTGACAATTCACAGCTTTCCTGAACATGGTTATGCGAGCATAGATGTTTATACTTGCGGTGACCTAGATCCGAATATTGCAGCAGATCATATCGGAGATGAATTAGGTGCTGAAACAAGAGAAAACATCGAAATTCCTCGAGGCATGGGACCTGTACAAGTAAAACAGGCACAAGCCAAAGCACTGTAAACATAAAAAAGATTGCAATGGGAGCTGGCCAAAAGCATTGAATGCCTTTGTGTTATGCTCCTTTTTATATTTTTTTTGATAAAAAATCCAACATTCCCCAGCTTGTCTATACTTTTGTTCTAGGAAAACAAAGGTTTTTTTTATAAAATAAAGAAAGAGGCATTATGGCAAAGGGGATACGTGTATGACTTTAAGACAAAAGTTTAAACGGTTCATGTCAAACCATACAGAAACATCTGACGAGCATCTAGTGTCAGAACTGAAAAGCCATTACTACCAATCGACGAATGCACAAGTTTTTCAAGCGGTGGAAACCATTCTTTCCCAAAGCGATTCCTATCAAGTGACATCTGTTTCAGCAGAACGAGGTGAAATCAGCGCAAACATACGATTGCCGAAAAAAGCCTTTCTCGTGGCGACTGTTATTTCAATTCGTCCTTTTGAAACAGCTGTCGATTTTAATGTAACAACAGAAACGGCCCTGCCAACAGATTTCGGCTATAGTCAAAAGACCGTTCTGTCGCTTTATGATGAACTAGACAAACAACTTCCAAGAATAGATCGGAGCTGATAAAATGAAATGTCCCACATGTCAGCACCTTGGCACAAGGGTGCTTGATTCAAGACCAGTAGATGAAGGGAAATCCATCCGTCGTAGAAGAGAGTGCGAAAGCTGCCAATATCGCTTTACGACGTTTGAAAAATTAGAAGAATTACCGCTGATTGTGGTGAAAAAAGAAGGGATTCGAGAAGAATTCAGCCGCGAAAAAATGCTGAGAGGACTCATCAAAGCGTGTGAAAAGCGTCCTGTCGCTTTAAAGCAGCTGGAGGATGTCTGCTTTAATATTGAAAAAGAACTGCGCAATCAAGGCATGTCAGAAGTGAAAAGCGAGCTTGTAGGTGAAATGGTCATGGACGAGCTGGCGAAAATTGATGAAGTGTCTTACGTCAGGTTTGCCTCGGTTTACCGGCAGTTTAAAGACATTAATGTCTTTATTGATGAATTAAAAGACCTATTAAAGAAAGAACGCTAAAAAGAGCTGGAGATTCTTCATGCTCTTTTTCCTGCGTAAAGCGTAAAACGCAAAAAGAGTGTACAATGGAAACAATCGCAATTCATGGGGAGGATCAGCATATGACAGAGCATTGGAAGGAAGTGCTAGCCGTCGATCCGTATGTCGTCAAAAGCGCTTCATTGCTCGGTGACATCGATAGACAGCTCATCACTCTTTTATATCAGCCGCTTATTGGCATGTCCGCTTTCAGCTTATACATGACGCTGTGGGGAGAGCTGGAACAAAATCGTATGTGGGGGAAACCTGCACCTCATCGGCAGCTCATGGTCATGCTGCAAACGAATTTAAATGATATTTTTGAGGAACGTTTAAAGCTTGAAGCGATCGGCTTACTCCGCACATATGAACAGGAAACGGAAGAAGGCAGACTGTTTACATATGAGCTTGTACCGCCGCTAAGACCAGATGAGTTTTTCCAAGATGGTATGCTGAATGTCCTGCTGTACCATCGTGTAGAAAAAGCAAAATATATGCAGCTTCGCGATTATTTCTCTTATCCGGGTGTTCCTGCAGAAGCAAAGAATATTTCACGGTCGTTTGAAGAAGTGTTTCACGTATTGCAGCCAGGCGAGCGCAAGATGACAGAAGAAATTCATCAGGCGTCATCGCTTGATCAAGGCTATGAATATGTGACCGTTGGATCGAGTCAGCCGGCACCGCTCTCGGACAAATCCTTTGATTTCGATCTATTATTAGCGGGTATGTCTGACATGATGATTCCAAGAAAGGCTTTGACAAAGCAGGTAAAAGAAACAATTAAGAAGTTAGCTGTTGTATACGGCATCACCCCGCTTCAAATGCAAAATATTGTAGCAGGTGCATGCGGTTCGGATCAAATGATCTCAACAGAAGAGCTGAGAAAAGCAGCAAGAGACTGGTACCAAATTGAATACAGAGGCGAACAGCCAAAGCTGATTGATCAAAAACAGCCAAGACACTTGCGCCAAGATGCTTCAAAGACGCAGGCGGCAGATACTCCAGATGCAAAATTGATTGAAAAGCTGGATCATATTTCGCCTAGGGAGCTGCTAAAAGACATGGCAGATGGCATTGAGCCAACATATGCCGACTTAAGAATTGTCGAAGATATCATGATCGAGCAGCAGCTAGAGCCAGGTGTCATGAATGTTCTCATCTACTATACATTACTCAAAACAGATATGAAGCTGTCGAAAGCATATATGCAAAAAATCGCTTCTCATTGGGTGAGAAAGAAAATCAAAACCGTTGCTGCGGCCATGAAAATTGCCAAAGAAGAGAACAGACAAATGACAGAGTGGGCGCAACAGAAAAAGCAGCGCAGCCCATATGGTTCAGGAAAAGTCGTCCGGGAAGAGAAACTGCCTGACTGGATGAAAGAAACCGAAACAAAAGAACAGCCGGCAAAAGAGCAAACGGACAATCTGTCTACAGAAGACCTTGAACGAGAAAAAGAAAAACTGTTAGATCAGTTTAAAAATATGAAAAAGTACAATGCACATTAAGGTGAGGTGAGTTGGGATGAAACCGATCGGTCGTTCATTTGAACAGCTAAAAGGACGAGTAGATTTTCGCGTGAGATACAATCAGATTAAAGAAAGTGTGTTGTCTGATGAAGATGTGAAGGCATTTTTACAGAAGCATCAAGAAGAGATACATGAAGACATGATCAATCGCAGCTTGAACCGGCTCTTTGAATATGTGCAGCAGTCGAAGGGCTGCTCTTACTGCTTAGATGACGAAAACGTCAATGCCATTTTAGATGGGTATCACCCGAAGCTTGTGATCAAAGGTCAGAGTATTGATATTGAATATTCCCCTTGCCTGGTCAAGCTGCGGCTCGATAGACAGAAAAAACAGCAAGAGCTGATGAAAAGCATGTATATTCCGCAAAATGTCCTTCAAGCGACGTTCGCTGATCTGAACGTTGTGGGAAGACAAGAGGTCATTCAAAAAGTAGGTCAATTCCTCCAAAGCTATGATGAGACTGGAAAAGGAAAAGGCTTGTATTTACACGGAAAGTTTGGAGTAGGAAAAACGTATATACTAGCAGCTATTGCGCAGCAGCTAGCGGAAAAAGAGTACCCATCTCTCCTTGTTTACGTGCCTGAATTTGTAAGAGAGTTAAAAAATTCATTAGCTGATCATACGCTAGAAGAAAAGCTGAATATGGTTAAATCCACTCCTATTTTAATGCTTGATGATATTGGGGCAGAATCGATGACAAGCTGGGTGCGGGATGAACTGCTCGGTACGATCTTACAATACCGTATGGCAGAACAGCTGCCGACATTTTTCTCTTCTAATTTCTCACCAAATGAGCTGAAGCATCACTTTACGTACTCACAGCGGGGGGAAAAGGAAGAGGTCAAAGCCGCTCGTTTAATGGAACGGATTCTCTATTTAGCAGAGCCTGTCTTGCTCGAAGGAGAAAACCGCCGTCATTTATAAAAGCGTATGTCACCTGAAGGAGGAGCAAATGAAATGAACAAAAGAAAATGGCTGCTTTTTCTTGTGATTGGCATTCTTGCTGCTGCGCTGTGGTGGCTGAATAAACAGCATCTTCAGCTGGCGCCGAAAGATGTGAAGAATTGGGTGCTTCAATTTGGAATGCTGGCTCCCTTTGTTTTTCTTTTCTTATCTCTTTTCCGCCCGTTTGTTCTCGTCCCGATTACGGTCTTTTCGCTTGCGGCGGGTTTGGCATTCGGCAGTGTCCTTGGGACGATTTATGCCCTCATTGGAGCGACAGCCGGGGCAACAGGCTCCTTCATGATTGCTTCAACCTTTCGAGCAAAAAAGAAGGAAACGGAATCAAACAGCCGGAAGCTGAAAGCGGTGACGTCCCGTATTCAGGAGCATGGATTTCTTTATATTTTGTTATTGCGTATTGCACCGATTCATTTTGATTTTGTCAGCTATGCGGCAGCTGCTTCACGTGCAAATTATCGTGCATTTGTGACAGCCACCTTTTTAGGCTTAATACCGGGTACAATTGCGTTAAATGTTCTCGGCTCAAGCTTTGTCAGCGGCAATTATGCCGCCTTAGCGGTTGTTTGTTTGATTTATTTGATCTTTATCTCTGTTCCACTCATTTTAAAAAGAAAGATGCCTGATTTATTTTAGGCGTCTATTTTTTATGTTCCCCCCATATATATGTAACAGATGTCGTTAGGGGGGACAAACATGCTTGAAATAATCTTTGAAGATGAATATGATACCGCCGCTTTTTTACATCTTGCTGAACACTTGGACAGTCGGCATCACATGTCAATTCAACAAGGGAAAGACCGGCTTCTCATAGAGGCGAAGGAATCCGAAGAAGCACTTGAGCACATTGTGCGGCCATTATTGGTTCACTTTTTTTTGGAATGCAAAGAAAATGAGCGCATGCGCAGCATCCTTGAAAACACCTATTTGTTTAAAGATCCCGAAGAGCAGCACCAAATTCTTTCCATCGCTCACAGTATTATGAACGGGGACTTAGATGATATTCCCGGCATTCAGCAAGACCCGTCAAGAGAAGCCCTTTTAAAAAAGGAGCTTGAAGCGATTTCTTTACAGCAAGGTGTTTTTTCAATTGGTTCATTTATGACATTTAGGCTGTCAGAGTATGACCGAAGGCTGAAGAACTATGTTGAAGTGTCCATTGAAGAATACAAAATGGAGCAAGAGTATCAAAACTTCATTCAATCGCTTCGAGACTATGTGATGGCAAGAGAGCCTAGGCTCGAAAAAGTACATGTTGTGCATCAGGACCGCCTGGTGATTTGGGAATTTCGCTACGCTTCTGAGCGTGATCAAAAACAATACATAGACAGACAGTTTGTAAGAGAGCATCCAATGTATATTGATTCACAGCTGATTGCACCGCTTGTCTCCATTGCACCGCAAAAAATTGACCTGTTTACAAATGATACAGGTCACTCGATGGTGCAAACCATTCAAAATATTTTTCAAGAAAGGGTCGAGGTGTTCCCGTCTCATTCATTCCAAGAGCAGAATGTTCAATTTGTACATGCTCATTTCAACAAGAAAAGTGAAAAGCTTTCTTGATTTTCACGAAAAAACGTTTTATAATACGGTGTAACTTCATACAGAGACCGTATTGATAAGGACATGAACAAATGAACACCCGCTTAAAGAGAGGGAAGCCGCGGCTGAAAGCTTCCTAGCAGAGGACCATTTGCTTTACCACCTTTGAACATCAGCTGTGAACATTTTAGTAATGGCTGACGGGAATTCCCGTTATCGAAACACAAGCCGTATTTGCTTATGAAAAAGCAAGCTGCAAGTACGGGAAAAAGGGTGGAACCACGATTCCGTTTATTCAACCTCGTCCCTTTCCAGGGGGCGGGGTTTTTATATTGCCAAAAAAAGGAGTGACCAGAGATGTCAGAACAAATTCAACTTACATTTCCAGATGGAGCAGTCAAGGAGTTTGACAAAACAGCTACAACAGAAGACATCGCGGCATCAATTAGCCCGGGCCTAAAGAAAAAAGCACTTGCCGGTAAATTGAACGGTAAAGAAATAGATCTGCGTACGCCGCTATTAGAAAGTGGAACAATCGAGATCATCACAGATAAAAGTGAAGAAGCACTCGACATTATGCGCCACAGCACAGCACATTTGCTAGCGCAGGCGATCAAACGCCTTTATGGAAAAGAGCATCACGTTCAGTTTGGCGTAGGTCCTGTCATCGAAAATGGTTTCTACTACGATGTGGACATCGATGTTGCCATCACACCTGAAGACTTACCAAAGATTGAAAAAGAAATGAAGAAAATCATTAACAGCAATCTGCCAATTGAGCGAATTGAAGTATCAAGAGAAGAAGCGAAAAAGCGCTTTGAAGCGATTGGTGATGAATTAAAGCTTGAACTGTTAGAGGCGATTCCAGAAGGTGAAGCTGTGACGATTTATGAGCAGGGGGAATTCTTTGACCTCTGCCGCGGGATTCATTTGCCGTCTACAGGAAAAATCAAAGAGTTTAAACTGTTAAGCCTTGCCGGTGCATACTGGAGAGGCGACAGTAACAACCAAATGCTTCAGCGTATTTACGGAACAGCTTTCTTCAGCAAAGAAGATTTAAATGAGCACTTACGTCTGCTGGAAGAAGCGAAAGAACGCGATCACCGTAAGCTTGGAAAAGAGCTGAAACTGTTTGCGAATTCCCAAAAGGTTGGTCAAGGACTTCCGCTTTGGCTGCCAAAAGGCGCTACAATCCGCCGCGTCATTGAGCGTTACATTGTCGATAAAGAAGTGCGTCTTGGCTATGAACATGTGTACACACCAGTTCTTGCAAGTGTTGAATTGTATAAAACATCAGGACACTGGGCGCATTATCAAGAAGACATGTTCCCAGTAATGGAAATGGACAACGAAGATCTTGTTCTTCGTCCGATGAACTGTCCGCACCATATGATGATTTACAAAAACGAGCCGCACAGCTATCGCGAATTGCCAATTCGTATTGCAGAGCTTGGTACAATGCACCGCTATGAAATGTCAGGTGCCTTATCCGGCCTTCAGCGTGTTCGCGGTATGACATTAAACGATGCACACATCTTTGTTCGTCCAGATCAAATTAAAGACGAGTTCATCCGTACAGTTCGCTTAATTGAAGAAGTGTATCAAGACTTTGGCTTGAATGACTACACATTCCGCTTATCTTACCGTGATCCAGAAGATACTGAGAAGTATTTCGATGACGATGCGATGTGGAATAAAGCACAATCGATGCTGAAGGATGCAATGGACGAGCTTGGTCACGACTACTATGAAGCAGAAGGCGAAGCGGCATTTTATGGGCCGAAGCTTGATGTACAAGTGAAGACAGCTCTTGGAAAAGAAGAGACATTATCCACTGTACAGCTTGATTTCTTACTTCCAGAACGCTTTGATCTCACATATATCGGAGAAGATGGAAAGCACCATCGTCCAGTCGTGATTCATAGAGGCGTTGTTTCTACAATGGAACGCTTCGTTGCCTTCTTAATTGAAGAATACAAAGGAGCCCTTCCAACATGGCTGGCACCTGTACAATTCCAAGTCATCCCAGTTTCACCGTCTGTTCATTTAGACTATGCGAAAAAAGTACAAGAACGTTTGCAGCTTGAAGGTCTTCGTGTAGAGCTTGACAGCCGCGATGAAAAAATTGGGTACAAAATTAGAGAAGCGCAAATGCAAAAGATTCCGTACATGCTTGTCGTCGGAGATCAAGAAGCAGAAAATGGCGCTGTCAATGTAAGAAAATACGGGGAACAAGATTCAGAAACAATGGATCTTGAAGCCTTTGTGAAACATGCAGTAGCAGAAGCAAAGAAATAATAAGCACAGCCAGTGATTCTCTTTAGATCACTGGCTTTTTCTTTTTGGAGAACATCTCCACTAGTGATCCAATTCCTAAAAAGAGACGTTTAGATAGTACAAAAGTAAGGGTAAGTATGTACTATTGGTTCGAGACAAATTGGGGGAATGAAAGCGATGATGCAAACAACAAACAATTTTTCGTCACATGTATTGGAGCAATCAGCTGTTCTTCGTGCATTAGAGCACTCGCTGGCAATGATTGAATTTAATGTGACAGGTGAAGTTCTATGGGTGAACGATATTTTTGCAAAAGCCATGGGATATTCTAAAGAAGAGATGATCGGTCTTAAACATAGACAGTTCTGTCCTCCACATATTATAGAACACACGAGCTATCACATGTTTTGGAAGCGTTTGAGAGAAGGTCAAGTCTTTCAGGAAAAAGTGCAGCGGATCACAAAAAATGGCAGCAGCTTATGGCTTGAAGCAACATATTCACCTGTTCAAGATGAAGAAGGAACTGTAGTGGGTGTTGTGAAAGTGGCAACAGATATTACGAAGAGAGAACATACAATGAAGCAAGTCGTAGAAGACCTAAAGGAGATGTCTGCGAAATTAATGGAACGAGCAGAAGTTGGCATTCAGCATAGTCAAAGTGTCAATGCCTCCTTTGATCATATAGCAAACGAAACCGATCAAAATATGAGCTTGTTAAAAGGATTAACGGAGCAGGTAGAGTCCATCAGCTCCATTGCGGCAACCATCAACAGCATTTCTTCACAAACCCAGCTGCTCGCCTTAAATGCAGCAATAGAAGCGGCACATGCGGGTTCCTATGGAAATGGCTTTAGTGTAGTGGCAGCAGAGATTCGAAAGCTTGCGACAAATTCAAAAGAAGCGATCGTCAAGGTAGATCAATATGTGAAGGCGATCCATGCAGAAGTAGAGAAAGTCAGCAGCGGCACAAGCCGGGCAAAGACAACCGTGTTTACAAACCGGGATCTTGTAAAGCAGGCAAGTGAGGAATTCATCGTTGTAGGAGAAGCAGCACGCGGCTTAGACCGGCAAGCGCAAAGTCTAGCGGCAATCATATAGCTCTAAAAATACAAAAACACCCAATCTCGTCAGGAGAAGGGTGTTTTTTTGTTCTATTTTAATATATCAAACAATTCATGTAAGTCTTTGATTTCATAATCAGGCGTCACATCTGTTTCATTTTTCTTGCCATGGCGATTGATCCAAACGGTTTGGATACCAACGCGAGATGCACCGAGAATATCTGTTTTCGGATTATCTCCAACCATGATCACTTCGTCTTTTGTTAAGTTTAACAGCTGAAGGCAATGCTCAAAGATACCAGGATCGGGTTTGCCTTTTCCGTAATCTCCTGAAATCACAATTTCGTTAAAATAAGGGGCAAGCTCAGGAACACCTGCCAGTTTTTCCTTTTGAAGGCTAGGATCTCCGTTTGTTAAAAGGAGCAATTCGTAGCTGCCTTTCAGGCGGTTTAAAACAGGGTATGTTTCTTCATAGACATATGGGCGTTTTCTGCGTTCTGCTGCAAAGAAATCAGCCAAATATTGTCCAAATGCCTCATCGTCAATTCCCGCTGTCTTTAAGCCGTTGGTCCAAGCGTTTTTACGATACTCTGGTGCAAGGGCGTTCAGCTTTTGAAAGCCTTCGCTAATCGGCTCACTAAAATTGGACCACAGTCCTTCGAAAGGATTAATGCCGATCATGACAGTATAATCATATGTTTCATAGGAAGAGTACAGCTTTCTAGCTTCTTCACGTACAATCTGTTCAAACGATTCTGGATCAAGTCCATATTTCTTTTCCGCTTCCCGGCAAGTTTCCTGAAAAGTTGTGTGAATGCTTTTTTCGTCCCAAAGCAAAGTATCATCTAAATCGAAAAATACGGCTTTCATGATCTTCTCCCTTGTTATGTATGTGTTACCTTCAATTGCAAGTGTCAGGCTCATGTTCATTTTACAATAGAAGAAGGGGGCGATAAAGAAAAGATTTGAGAGATCTTTGATCATTGACCGCACATGATAGAATAGAAAGACAGTAGATATGACATACATCATTCGAGGTGGCCGGTTTGCTTCATTTAATTATTATGATGATTGAGCGTGTGGGGATCATCGTTATTTTAGGATTTGTGCTTGCTCATGTGAAGGGCTTTCGCAATCTATTGCTACATAATCAAGGGTTTCGGAAAAAGGCAATTCTTGTCTTCATTTTTGCTTCTTTTAGTATTATCAGCAATTACACAGGAATTGAAATTCAGCAGCAAATTGTCATGAATCATGAGTTTTCTTATCACCTTGGCTCGTCAAGCTCTATCGCCAATACGAGAATTATGGGGATCGAAATGGGTGGTTTAATCGGGGGGCCGTTTGTAGGGATTGGCGCAGGGCTTTTAGCTGGAGTTCATCGCTATTCCTTAGGAGGAAGCACCGCGCTCAGCTGTGCGATTTCTTCCATTTTAGCGGGTGTCATTGCAGGCTATGTCGGCAGCAGGTTTAAGCGGAGGAATCGAATGGTGACACCTCGCCAAGCAGCTCTTTTTGGTGTGGCGATGGAATCATTGCAGATGATCATTATCCTTCTGTTTGCAAGGCCATTTGCGGATGCATGGGGGCTTGTCAGTATCATCGCCCTGCCGATGGTCTTTGTGAATGGAATCGGCAGCTTTATCTTTTTATCTATTTTACAGTCAGTCATTCGGCAAGAAGAGCAGGCAAAGGCGATGCAGACACATCGTGTATTTTCGATCGCCGATCAAACACTGCCTTTTTTCCGCCAAGGGTTAAATGAACAGTCATGTAAAAGTGTGGCGGAGATCATTCATCGGTTGACTGAAACAGATGCAGTCTCCTTAACAGACACAGAAAAGATTTTAGCGCATGTCGGAGATGGAACAGATCATCATATTCCATCTAAGAGCCTGATTACAGGGCTGTCCAAACAAGTCTTGATGAGCGGCAAAATTATGAAGGCACATTCGAAGGGCGAGATCAATTGTTCAGTTGCCCATTGCCCTCTTGAAGCGGCAATCGTGCTGCCGCTCACTTCTAACGGTCAAACGATTGGAACGTTAAAAATGTATTTCAATTCTCCGGTCGGATTAAGCAGGGTGGAAGAGGAGCTTGCAGAAGGTTTGGCGATGCTGTTTTCCACACAGCTTGAGCTGGGGGAGGCGGAAACTCAAAGCCGCCTCTTAAAAGATGCAGAGATCAAAGCACTTCAAGCACAAGTGAACCCGCACTTTTTATTTAACGCTATTAATACCATCTCTGTTTTATGCAGAACCAATGTGGAGATGGCAAGGAAGCTGCTGCTTCAGCTAAGTATTTATTTCCGTTCAAATATGCAAGGCGCCCGCCAGCTGCTGATTCCAATGCAGAAGGAGATTCAGCATGTGGAGGCATATTTATCACTCGAACAAGCAAGGTTTCCAAATAGATACCATGTGACCTTTCAAATCGAAAAGGAGCTGGAGCAGGTGATGATTCCGCCCTTTGTGCTTCAGGTGCTTGTTGAAAACGCAGTGAGACATGCTTTTCCTAAACATCAAAAGAATTGTGAAGTCATCGTATCTGCTTTGATGAAAGATGGGCATGTTTATATGAAAGTGACAGATAATGGACAAGGGATCGATGATGACAAGATGGCTCAGCTATTAAAAGCGCCTGTCGAATCACTAGAAGGAACAGGGACAGCCCTTTTTAATTTAGATCAGCGGTTAAGAGGGATTTTTGGCAGACAAGCCGCTTTATCCATTCATAGTGACAAAGGCACTGACATCTCATTTCGCATTCCGATGGACTATGTAAAAAAGGATGATTCTCGTTGATGAAAGTATTAATCGTAGATGATGAAGTGTTAGCAAGAGATGAATTAAAATACTTATTACGAAGAACGAAAGAGGATGTTCAAATACAGGAAGCAGAAAATATAGAATCTGCTTTTGACCGGATGGTCGATCATAAGCCGGATCTGCTCTTTTTAGACATTGATTTATCTGGTGAGAACGGATTTGATATTGCCAAAAGGCTCAACCGGATGTCTGATCCGCCAGCGGTTGTATTTGCGACAGCCTTTGATCAATATGCGCTGAAGGCGTTTGAGGTAAGTGCCCTTGATTACTTAACAAAACCATTTGATGAAGAGCGGCTGCTCCAGACCATTCAAAAGTTTAAAAAGTGGAAATCTGTTGAGACGCAAGAGCACCAGCTGTCAGATGAGAAAGCGCCCCGCCAGCAAAAATTAGCCATCTCAGTCGATGACTCAATTGTGATCCTGCAAGTTGAAGAGATCATGTATGTTGGACTCAGCGAGGGGAAAAAGGTCGTGAAAACAAAGGATCACATGTATGAGGTCACAGAACCGCTTGTGGTCATAGAAAAGAAACTTCCTGAGGCTTACTTTATGAGGGTTCATCGCAGCTATATCGTGAATACCTCTCATATGAAAGAAGTACAGCCGTGGTTTAATTCGACGTATAATCTGCATATGACAGACGGGTCTATCATTCCTGTCAGCCGCACATATGCCAAAGAATTAAAGAAGTCACTCCTGCTAGAGTAGGAGGGCTTTTTTTGTTTGTATTTCAATACTCGTTTTTTGCATTTCAGTCATTGAATCCAGCGAGTTTTATTGTAAACGCTTCATTCGTTTATTTCATGCCTTATACTGAGGGCAGTCGAAGAAAGAGGTGAAGCGGCATGAGTGCCACGAAAGTATATGGATTTCTATCTCAAGCATTTATTTTTGCAACCGTAATGTTTGTTTCTAATCTCATTTCAATGTATTTACCGATTCCGATGCCCGCATCCGTCATTGGTTTGGTTCTATTATTTGTTTTGTTAACAACGAAAATCGTTAAACTGGAGCAGGTGGAGCAATTAGGAACATCATTGACAGGACTCATTAGCTTTCTATTTGTTCCCTCTGGAATCTCAGTCATTCAATCACTAGGTGTCATGCAAGAAGTAGGTGTGCAAGTAGTCGGCGTCATTATCATTGCAACCATTATGTTACTTGCAGCGACAGGGCTGTTTTCGCAGCTTCTCATGCAATTATCAGAAAGACCGCAGAAACGTAAAGAGACAAAGGAGAGTAAATCTGCTCCTTCTCATTCAAATAAACCAGCTTCAAGTACGCATTAAAGGAGAGATGCAAAATGGGTACAAGTACAATGAGTCCTTATTTTGGCATTGTCGTCTCATTAGTCGCCTTTGGGATAGGGACATTCTTATTTAAAAAATCAAAAGGTTTCTTCTTGTTCACCCCGCTGTTTGTGGCGATGGTACTGGGCATTTTATTTTTGAAAGTTGGCGGTTTTTCCTACGCAGATTATAATGAGGGCGGCAAGATTATCAAATTTTTCTTAGAGCCTGCCACGATTGCTTTCGCTATCCCGCTTTATAAGCAGAGAGCCTTGCTTAAAAAATATTGGTGGCAAATTTTATCCGCTATTTTTGTAGGTTCACTTTGTTCCATTACGATCGTATATCTCGTAGCGAAAGGGATTCATTTAGATGCGGCTGTGATGAAAAGCATGCTTCCACAAGCAGCGACAACAGCGATTGCTCTTCCGATTGCAAAGGATATTGGCGGAATCGCAGATATCACAGCCTTTGCGGTCATATTTAACGCAGTCATTGTCTATGCACTAGGTGCCTTCTTCTTAAAATTATTTCGCATTAAAAACCCAGTGGCAAAAGGTCTTGCACTTGGTACATCAGGACATGCGCTTGGGGTTTCTGTTGGAATTGAGATGGGAGAAGTAGAAGCAGCGATGGCAAGTATCGCCGTTGTGGTCGTAGGAGTTGTGACCGTTATCGTCATCCCAATCTTTATGCAGTTGATTCTTTGATGGCGTCATTGTGTGAAAAAGTCTTGCCCAATTCGTCTCATCATGTTAAACTGAAAAAGTTGTTTCAAGAGTTCGGTTACTTGACGGACGAATGAAAATTGTGTAGAATAATTAACGAATTGAATAGATATCACAAGCAGAAGCACCCGCTTCTCACCTGATTGACACATGTTTGTAGTTGACAGGTTGACCGTACATTTATTTTTTCATGCAAATGTTCGCAGTGTGGGTGTTTTATATGCCCACACTTTTTGTTTGCCTGTAAAACATACAACGAAATGGTCAAATGAATTGTGAACTCAATTCAAAATCTCATGGAGGTGGCTCACTATTAGCAAAGATCAATTAGTTAATGAAGGTATTCGTGCGCGTGAAGTTCGTTTGATCGGACAAAATGGCGATCAGCTTGGGATTAAAACCCGCCAGGAAGCTCTGGAAATTGCTACGAAAGCCAATCTTGACCTTGTGTTAGTTGCTGCAAATGCAAAACCACCTGTTTGCCGAATCATGGACTATGGTAAGTTCCGATTCGAACAGCAGAAGAAGGAAAAAGAGGCACGTAAGAATCAAAAAATCATTAGCTTAAAAGAAGTTCGGTTGAGCCCGACAATCGATGAACATGATTTTAACACGAAGCTCCGTAATGCTATCAAATTCCTTGAAAAGGGAGATAAAGTGAAAGCTTCTATCCGCTTTAAAGGCCGTGCGATTACGCATAAAGAAATCGGACAGCGCGTGTTAGACCGTTTCTCTGAAGCTTGCGCTGAAGTAGCAACAGTAGAAACAAAACCTAAGATGGACGGACGCAGCATGTTCCTCATGCTTGCACCAAAAGTCGAAAAGTAAAGTAACAGAGGGAGGAAACATCCAATGCCAAAAATGAAAACTCACCGCGGATCTGCTAAACGTTTCAAAAAAACAGGTTCTGGTAAACTTAAACGTTCTCATGCGTACACAAGTCACTTGTTCGCTAACAAATCTACAAAGCAAAAACGTAAATTGCGTAAGAGTGCAATCGTAAGTGCTGGAGATTTCAAACGTATCAAACAACAACTAGCAAACATTAAGTAATTTGGAATAGGAATCATAGGAGGGAATTACAATGCCAAGAGTAAAAGGCGGAACTGTGTCGCGTCAGCGTCGTAAAAAGGTTCTTAAATTAGCAAAAGGTTATTTCGGTTCAAAACATAGATTATACAAAGTAGCAAACCAACAGGTGATGAAATCTGGAAACTACGCTTTCCGTGACCGTCGTCAGAAAAAACGTGACTTCCGTAAACTATGGATCACTCGTATCAACGCTGCAGCTCGTATGAACGGTCTTTCTTACAGCCGTTTAATGCATGGCTTAAAGCTTTCTGGTATCGAAGTAAACCGCAAAATGCTTGCTGACCTTGCTGTGAATGACCTAAATGCATTCAATCAGCTTGCTGATGCTGCAAAAGCACAACTAGACAAGTAAGTTCTATAAAAGATCATTCCTTCGAGGGGTGATCTTTTTTTCTCATCATGTGAGGTGAAATGAATGAATATGGCTTTGATCCTGCTGCTTATTTTGGTGAATGGCTATGGCTTTTTTCTCATGGGTGAAGACAAACGCCGGGCCAAAGCACATAAATGGAGAATTTCAGAGGCGCATTTATGGAGTGCTGCGATTCTTTTTGGCGCTGCCGGGTCGTATCTAGGAATGCAGTATTTCCGGCATAAAACAAAGCATCCTGCCTTTCAAATCGGCATGCCTTTATTAATTATTTTGCAGTTGATCCTATTGGGATATATCCAAGTTATTTGAAAAAGGAGCAGACGCCATTAGGACGGCGTGTCTGCTCCTTTTTTTTGTTTGATTTTTTTTATGGGCTGATCCCAATCAATTTTTGTTTGAGGATAACGCTCGATAATGTTTTCCTCCAGTTTTTCAAAGTCTTCTAATGTAAATTCACTCAGCTTCTCAGGTGACTCCGTCCAAACGTAAATGGAGTGGACAAACAGAGGATGATCCTTAGAAGGAACATGCTTCTCCCCTTCAAACAAGACACCTTTATAGACGAAATTAAAATTTTTGCGCGCATTTTGCTGTTCGTCCATAAAATAAAAGCCTTCTTTTAATTGTGCTTGTTTCAGCTTTCTTCTCGGATTTGAGAAGAATTTTACCGCCATGTAGAAGATGTAGACAAGCAGTGCAACAAGAGCTAGTCTCATGAGGATTACAAACATGACAGGATGCACCTCCAATACCGTTATCTGATGTACTACGAATGAAAACGCCAAAAGGTTTCAACTTTTTTTAAAAAAATATTTCGTAAAACGAAAAAATATTCATAAAAAGATCGTATTGAACGAAAGAGGTTTTGTATAATAAGAATGCACCATGAAGATAAAGGAGGATAAATGGAATGACAAAGCTCGATCAAACATTAACTATGCTCAAAGACCTAACGGATGCAAAAGGGATTCCAGGAAATGAACGTGATGTCAAAAAAGTCATGCAGACATACATAGAATCATATGCAGATGAAGTCTCTACAGACCGCCTTGGCAGCTTGATCGCTAAAAAGGAAGGAAACGCTAACGGACCTAAAATTATGCTCGCTGGTCACTTAGATGAAGTAGGATTCATGGTGACAAAAATTGATGACAAAGGCTACATTCGTTTTCAAACAGTCGGCGGCTGGTGGTCACAGGTCATGCTCGCCCAGCGTGTCACCATTGTGACGAAAAAGGGAGAGATCACAGGGGTAATTGGTTCAAAGCCACCACACGTCTTGTCACCTGAAGCTCGTAAAAAGTCAATTGAGATTACGGATATGTTTATTGATATTGGGGCGTCAAGCAAAGAACAGGCAATGGAGTGGGGCGTGCTGCCTGGAGATCAAATCGTTCCTTACTTTGAGTTTACAGTCATGAATGATGAAAAAATGCTCCTTGCAAAAGCATGGGACAACCGCATTGGCTGTGCAGTCGCCATTGATGTCATGAAAAATTTGCACAATGCTCAGCATGAGAATATTGCTTACAGCGTCGCAACTGTCCAAGAGGAAGTAGGCCTGCGCGGAGCTAAAACAGCAGCGGCTACGATTCAGCCCGATATTGGATTTGCCATTGATGTAGGTGTAGCAGGAGATACACCGGGCATCACTGAGAAAGAAGCAACTAGCAAACTTGGCAAAGGCCCAACGATTGTTGTATTTGATGCTTCAATGGTCTCTCATAAAGGGCTTCGTGATTTTGTTGTCCAAACAGCTGATGAACTGAACATTCCTTATCAATATGACTCAATGCCTGGCGGCGGGACAGATGCTGGCGGTATTCATTTAACAGGCCATGGTGTTCCATCACTATCTATCGGAATTCCGAGCAGATATATTCATACCCATGCCGCAATGATTCACCGAGATGATTATGAAAATGCAGTGAAGCTTTTAACAGAAGTGATCAAAAGACTTGATCAAAAAACCGTTGAACAGATTACGTACGGTTCTTAAGTAAGAAAGCCTTTCCTCAGTACAGGGGAAAGGCTTTTTTATTGAATTTCCCAGGAAATGAACGGTGTGTTCAAAGTGAGTCAAAAGAACTATTTTCAGTAAAAGAGGAGAATGTTTCCTAGTGAATAAGGCACATGTGATCGAGCGTTTATTTTTGTAAGATGAAAGCAATAAAAAGGACAGAGCCATAGAATGCCCTGTCAAAAGAGAGTTTATGGAAGTAGGTGAAGCTACCTTAAGAATAAACATATTATTCTTATTTGTCAACTTGGTTTTAAAAGAAAGAAAAATCAATCAATTTATGTTATATTTGTAACAAATTGTTTATACAAAGGGGATGGTTAAATGAATGCGGTTACAATTGTAATAGGATCTATGTGTATTTTAGCGATTGCCTATCGTCTTTATGGCACATTTATGATGGTCAAGGTATTAAAGGTCACAGATGATCATCCTACACCGGCTCACACACTAGAGGACGGGAAAGATTATGTGCCGACAAATAAATGGGTCACATTTGGGCATCACTTTGCTGCCATTGCAGCTGCTGGTCCGTTAGTGGGTCCGATTTTAGCCGCTCAATTTGGGTATTTACCTGGTCTCCTTTGGCTTTTAATTGGAGCAGTCATAGGCGGAGCTGTACATGATCTAGTCGTCTTATTTGCATCGATGCGAAAAAAGGGGAAATCATTATCAGAGGTAGCGAAGGAAGAGCTGGGACCTGTTGCCGGGTTTTGTACAGGGCTTGCGATGCTGTTTATTATTACAATCACAATGGCAGGTTTGTCTATGGTTGTGCTTCATGCTTTAGAACGTAACCCTTGGGGGACATTTGCAGTTGGAATCACGATTCCGATTGCGATGGGGGTTGGTCTGTATTATAAAAAAACAGGCAATTTAAAGCTGGCGACATCTGCGGGATTTATTTTGCTGATGTTTGGGGTATTCCTTGGTCCAAATATTCAAGGAACGGCACTAGGTGATTTTTTAACACTTGATACAAAAACGCTTGCTCTTGCCCTGCCGATCTATGCCTTTTTTGCTGCGGCTCTGCCAGTTTGGCTGCTGCTTGCACCGAGGGACTATTTAAGTAGTTTTATGAAAATTGGTGTATTCATTGCGCTGATTGCTGGTATCTTTGTCGTGAATCCGTCCATTCAATTCCCCGCGTTTACAGAGTTTGTGAATGGAGGAGGACCTGTATTAGCTGGTCCTGTCTGGCCATTTATTTCGATTACCATTGCTTGCGGTGCCATTTCTGGTTTCCACGCATTTGTTGGGTCAGGGACAACACCTAAGATGCTGGACCGATGGAGTGATATGAAGCCTGTTGCGTTTGGCGCAATGCTTGTGGAATGCTTAGTTGGGATTATGGCTTTAATTGCGGCTACTGCTCTGCATCCAGGAGATTATTTTGCGATAAACAGTACACCAGAAGTGTTCCGCACACTCGGTATGAGTGTCGAAAACCTTCCTCAGCTGAGTAAGGAAATCGGCCTTGACTTAGAAGGAAGAACGGGTGGTGCCGTAACATTAGCGGTAGGGATGGCGTATATCTTTACGGGGATTCCGTTCTTTAGTCATTTGGCTTCTTACTTCTTCCAGTTCGTCATTATGTTTGAGGCTGTCTTTATTTTAACTGCTATTGATGCGGGAACACGTGTGGCACGCTATTTGATTCAAGACTTCTTAGGTGAAGCATATAAACCGCTTAAACGAACTGACTGGATACCTGGTTCGGTGTTTGCAAGTGCGCTTGCTTGTTTTATGTGGGGATACTTACTTTACTCAGGGGACATCGGGTCTATTTGGGCGCTGTTTGGGGTTTCAAATCAGTTAATGGCCTCGGTTGGGTTGATCATCGGGGCAACCGTTGTATTAAAAATTGCAGATAAAAGACGATATATGCTGACTTGTTTAATTCCGCTTGCTTACTTATATGTGACGGTGAATTATGCAGGCTATTGGATGGTAGCAAATGTATATCTCAATCCTGAAGCATCCGGTTACAGCGTGCTGAATGCGGTACTGTCGATCATCATGCTGATCTTAGGTTTTGTGATTATTGTGTTTGCGATAAAAAAATGGGTCGAAATCTGGCGTGATCCAGGGCTTCGAATGGAGACGCCTATCACTGGCTAAACGAAAAAGGCCGGCTTGCTTATATAAGCAAACCGGCTTCTTTTATTGCTGCTGCTGAGGCTTTAAGCCTTGCTCTAATGTTTCAAGGATCTCATTTTTCTCGTTTTCTGATGCTTCTTGCCATAGCACTTCGAACAACACGCCAAGGCCTGGCAGCATTTTTTCCTCGCCGCTTTGAATAGCATCTAAAATCGTATGTTCAAGCTGTTCTTGATTATGGCCAGTAATGTTTTGAATGACTGCGCCTCTTAAATTAAAATCCATTGCCCACACTCCTTTTTTGATGGTAATAGCCCTATTCTGTCTCAAAGACAGGTTTATTATGTAGTGTGCATGAGATATAATAAATTCATGATAATTAAAGGAGTTAACGTCGCTTGAAATATATAGAATCAGCTAAAAACACAAACATTAAACAGTGGAAGAAGCTCCATACGAAAAAAGAACGAACGAAAACGGGGCTGTTTCTCGTTGAGGGAATACATTTAGTCGAAGAAGCATTAAAGAGCGGGATCGTGAAGGAATTAATGGTCACCTCGCCCGATATGCTTCCTTCTCATATCCAGCCTGACATTGAGCTTTATGAACTGAGCGAAGAGGCCTTTTCTGCCATGACAGAAACGGAAACGCCTCAGCACATTGCCGCAGTCTGTACAGTTCCTGTTTTTGAAGAAAAGAAGGTTGAACGAATTCTTCTATTAGACGCAGTGCAGGACCCG
Source organism: Bacillus sp. FSL K6-1006 (assembly GCF_038593175.1). Classification (NCBI taxonomy): domain Bacteria; kingdom Bacillati; phylum Bacillota; class Bacilli; order Caryophanales; family Bacillaceae; genus Bacillus; species Bacillus sp. FSL K6-1006. The sequence goes on along the minus strand of NZ_CP151970.1, from coordinate 2,616,681 downwards.
GGGAATTTAGGCACACTCATTCGAACAGCAGATGCCGCTGGTCTTGATGCTGTGATCTTAGGAGAAGGAACAGTTGATGCGTTTAACGGAAAAACGCTCCGTTCGGCACAAGGGTCTCATTTTCACCTGCCTATCTTAAAGCAAACTCTTCAACAGGCGATCACCGAACTGAAAGAACGAGGCATACCTGTATACGGGAGTGCCTTAAAAGATGCGAAAGAGTATAGAAGCGTAACGGCAGAAGGTCCGTTTGCATTAATTGTTGGAAATGAGGGAGCAGGTATTGATCCAGCGATTCTGCAAATGACAGATCAAAATTTATATGTGCCAATGTATGGGCAGGCAGAATCATTAAATGTCGCTGTTGCAGCAGCTGTTCTTGTCTATCATTTGCGCGGATAGTGTTGCATCAAGTGCTCATTTTCACTATAATGAAACTAATATTTTAAAAACCATGATAGAGGAAGATTGTTTCAAGAAGCGGCCTTTTAGGGAGAATGCATCGTAGACTGAAAGTGCATTTAAGGAATGCTGAAACAGGAATTCACCTCTGGAGTTGTCACCGGGACCGCAGGCTTTGCTTTGCGTAAAGGTGAACCGGATTCGTTTGATTCCGTTATGTCAATGAAGCTTATTCGCACATGCATTTGTGCTTAACAAGGGTGGTACCGCGACCACAACTCGTCCCTTCTTTTATGGAGGAACGAGTTTTTTTATTGTCTTCAAACGATCAAACAGCCGTTTATCCGAGCGGTTTTGTATATCAAAAGGAGGATTACACTCATGCAAGAAACGTTAAAACAGCTTGAATCAGAGGCGATAGCGAAGGTTGAAGCAGCTAGCTCGCTCAAAGAGGTCAATGACATTCGTGTTCAATACTTAGGGAAAAAAGGACCGATTACAGAAGTACTTCGCGGAATGGGCAAGCTCTCCGCAGAAGAAAGACCGAAAATGGGTGCACTCGCAAACGAAGTAAGAGAGCAGATTGCTGGTGCCATTGCTGAAAAAAATGAACAGCTGGAAAAAGAAGAAGTGAAGAAAAAACTTGCGTCTCAAACGATCGATGTTACTTTACCGGCAAGTCCAATCAAAATGGGAGCAAGACATCCATTAACGATTGTTGTCGAAGATATTGAAGATTTATTTATTGGCATGGGCTATACCGTTGAGGAAGGTCCTGAGGTAGAAACGGATTATTATAACTTTGAAGCGCTGAATCTTCCAAAGGAGCATCCGGCACGTGATATGCAGGACAGCTTCTATATTACTGAAGATACACTGTTGAGAACACAAACATCACCAGTACAAGCACGTACACTTGAGAAATATAAAGGACAAGGTCCTGTGAAGATCATCTGTCCTGGAAAAGTATATAGACGTGACAGTGATGACGCGACTCATTCACATCAATTTATGCAAATTGAAGGGCTTGTCGTCGATCACAATATTAGCATGAGTGATTTAAAAGGAACACTGGAGACAGTCGCAAGAAAAATGTTTGGTGAAGATCGTGAAATTAGACTGCGTCCAAGCTTTTTCCCATTCACAGAACCATCTGTCGAAGTCGATGTGTCTTGCTTTAAATGCGGCGGGAAGGGCTGCTCTGTATGTAAAGGAACAGGCTGGATTGAGATTTTAGGTGCTGGAATGGTTCATCCGAATGTCCTGAAAATGAGCGGGTTTGATCCAGAGACTTACCAAGGCTTTGCTTTTGGAATGGGTGTGGAACGGATCGCGATGCTGAAATACGGCATTGATGATATTCGCCATTTCTACACAAACGACATTAGATTCACAAAGCAATTCAAGCAGGACTAAGAGGAGGAAATCAACATGTTTGTTTCATATAAATGGTTAGAAGACTATGTCGATTTAGAAGGCATCAAGCCGGCTGAATTAGCAGAAAAAATCACAAGAAGCGGAATTGAAGTGGAAGCCGTTGAATATAAAGGCGAAGGCATCAAAGGAGTTGTCGTTGGACACGTCATTGAACGTGAACAGCATCCGAATGCAGATAAATTAAACAAATGTCTTGTTGATATCGGCGAAGAAGCACCAGTGCAAATTATTTGCGGGGCTCCGAATGTGGAGAAAGGACAGTATGTGGCCGTCGCAACGGTGGGCGCAGTCCTTCCTGGCAACTTTAAAATTAAAAAAGCAAAACTGCGCGGTGAAGAGTCTCATGGCATGATTTGTTCTCTGCAAGAATTAGGCGTAGAGAGCAAGCTCGTACCAAAAGAATATGCAGAAGGCATCTTTGTTTTCCCGAACGACGTGAAACCAGGAGATGATGCCCTTCAAGCACTTCAATTAGATGATGCGGTGCTTGAGCTTGGCTTAACACCAAACCGTGCCGATGCCCTGAATATGCTAGGTGTCGCTTATGAGGTTGCGGCCATTTTAGGAAGAGACATCAAGCTTCCTGATACAGCACATGACACTTCTTCCGAAAAAGCAGCAGACTATATTTCTGTTAAAATTGAGGATCAAGAAGCGAATCCACTTTATGCAGCAAAGATCATTAAAAATGTAAAGGTTGGACCAGCACCGCTTTGGATGCAAACAAGGTTGATGAATGCAGGTATCCGTCCAATTAACAACGTCGTGGATATTACAAACTTTGTACTGCTTGAATACGGCCAGCCGCTTCATGCCTTTGATTATGACCGCTTTGGTTCAAAGCAGGTGGTCGTTCGTAAAGCGTCTGATAGCGAAATCATTCAAACACTGGATGAGCAAGAGCGTACATTGTCATCAAAGCATCTTGTCATCACGAATGGAACGAAAGCGCACGCGGTAGCAGGCGTCATGGGCGGCTTTGAATCAGAGGTACGGGATGAGACGACAACGATTCTTTTAGAAGCGGCATATTTCAACGGTCAAACAGTCCGTCAAGCATCTAGAGACTTAGGGCTTCGCAGTGAATCAAGCACACGATTTGAAAAAGGACTCGATCCGCAGCGTACGAAACCGGCAGCAGAAAGAGCAGCTCAATTGATCAGCTTGTATGCAGGCGGTGAAGTGCTAAGCGGTACAGTTGAGGAGAATCACCTTGAAGCAAGTATGAATGTCATCCACGTATCAACTGAGCGTGTGAACAAGGTGCTTGGAATGAGCATTTCAAAAGAAGATATGATTCAGATTTTCAACAAACTAGGCTTCACAGTGGGCGAATCAAATGATGTTCTTGTCGTAACGGTTCCTTCCCGCAGAATGGATATTACGATTGAAGAAGACCTCATTGAAGAAGTGGCAAGATTATATGGCTACGATAATATTCCATCTACACTGCCTGCAACAGCTGGCACCGTTGGCGGTCTCACGCCATACCAAGTGAAGCGCAGAAAGGTAAGACGTTTCTTAGAGGGGGCAGGACTTTCTCAAGCGATTACGTATTCATTGACGAATCAGCATAAGTCCACAGCTTTTGCACTGCATCCAGCCTATGAAACGAGACTTTCTCTGCCAATGAGTGAGGAACGCAGTGTGCTGAGACAAAGTCTTCTGCCAAACTTACTTGATTCTGTTGCATATAACTTGGCAAGACAAGCTGATTCATTTGGATTTTATGAAACGGGCTCTGTTTTCTTAGCAGAAGCTGAAGGGGCAAAACCAGTGGAAAAAGAACATGTCGCTGGTGCGCTGACAGGCTTATGGCATAAAAATCTTTGGCAGGGCGAGAAAAAAGCCGTCGATTTTTATGTAGCGAAAGGAATTGCTGAAGGACTGTTCGAAAAGCTTGGTGTGTCAGACCAAATCACTTATGTTCAAGCAGAGCGTGAGGGGCTTCACCCAGGGCGAACAGCAGATGTTCACTTAAATGGTCAAGTCATTGGCTTTGTTGCCGCACTGCATCCAGTCGTTGAAAAGGAATTGGATTTAAAAGAAACGTATGTCTTCGAGTTTGATTTAACAGATGTAATGACATCTGAAACGAAGGATATGAAATATACAGCGATCCCGAGATTCCCAGCCGTGACAAGAGATATCGCACTTGTTGTCGATCAGCATATCTCAAGCGGACAGCTGGAGCGTGTCATCTATGAAGCAGGCGGTCATCTACTCACAGACCTATCTGTATTTGATGTGTACGAAGGGGAACATATGGAAGAAGGCAAAAAATCTGTTGCATTCTCTCTTCAATATTTAAATCCTGAACAAACGTTGACCGAGGAAGAAGTCACAGCTGTTCACACAAAAGTTTTGAAAGCACTAGAAGATACGTATCAAGCCGTCTTACGCGGTTAAAGGAAAAAAAGCTAGGGCCTCATGGGCTCTAGCTTTTTTTATAGCATTTTTTTCGCTTTTTGTGTGTTGGCAAAATGCAGCTTTGTAAATTGACGTAAAGCATCTTCACCGTGCAGCTTGATGAGTTTGGCGGCGGCCTTGTCTACATGAGGACCGGCTCCTTTTGGGATGTCAAAGCCTGCAGCCTGTGATAATTTGTCCATTTCAATTAAAAAGGCGTACCTTGCGATAATGGAAGCTGCAGCGACTGACAAATGGATGCCTTCTGCTTTTGTACTAAAATATGTCCGCTCCCGGATGATTTTTTCCCCGGCAAGATGTTTGAAATAAATCCCTGGTGCTGCAAATTGGTCAATCAAAATGGCTTCAGGCTGCTGTCCGTCCAGTTTTTCTAGCACAGAGGTGATGACTTGGTTATGAAGCAGTGCCTTCATTTTTCCTTGACTCATGCCCTTTTCCTGCATCGTATTGTACTTTTCATTTCGGAGAACGAGAAGGCTGAACGGAATGGTTTTGATGAGATCCTTGGCAATGTTGATAATTTGCGGGTCCTTTAGCCCTTTTGAGTCTTTTACGCCAAGCTCTTTCATTAAAGCAAGCTGGCTGGCATCAACATAGGCCGCACAGACTGTGATCGGTCCGAAATAATCACCTGTACCTACTTCATCTGAACCGATGACCGACATGGAAGCAATGCCGGGCGGCGGACTGTATTTTGTAACAGCAGGTGATTTTTGACTTTTCGTATCAGCTGCTTGCAAGTGGCTGAATTGACTGGCTTCAGCTTCTGCCTTTTGTCCTTGAAACAATACTTTTCCAGATCGATAGGCTGTAATCGTACAGCCAGGGACTTTTGCTTGAAAGAGGGCGCCTGGCGGCAAATTGTCTGTTAAATGGTGCGCATACGCGCTCTTCATCTTTTTGAGGTCTTCTGATGTTGCTTTTAAAACGGATTGGGGCACAGTGGATAACTCCTTTTTACCTTGATATCATTGATTTCTAAAGTGTACCATAACAGGGAAGGGCTCGTCTTTCCATTCAATGTCTAAACATGTTATGATAGAGACTAGGATTCTCGTGGAATGGAGGAGAAACGTTGTCTGACGGCGGTAAAACGAAAACAACAGTTGAGATTTACGGACAGTCCTATACGATCATCGGACAAGAAACGAAGATGCATATGCGACATGTTGCGTCAATTGTTGATGATAAAATGAGAGAAATAAATGAAAAAAATCCATACCTTGATATAAACAAATTAGCTGTACTGACAGCAGTCAATGTCGTCCACGACTACTTGAAATTAAAAGAGCAATACGAAAAATTAGAGATTCAGCTAAAAGAAAAGGAATGAAATTACCGTGATCGATATCATCATTTTGTTTTTGCTTCTTATGGGAACGCTTGTCGGTCTAAAGCGCGGGTTTATTCTTCAATTTATTAAATTGATCAGCTTTGTTGTTTCTATCTTAGTGGCTTCCATGTTTTATCAGTCACTTGCACCACAGCTTACGTGGATTCCGGCACCTAATTTTAGCGGCGGCCAACCGCAGCTCGCTTTCTTTAGTGGGAATCTAGAAACAGCTTATTATAATACCATTGCGTTTATCATTCTGTTTATCTTGACCAAAATCCTGCTCGCCATCATTGGCGGATTGCTCACAACCATTGCAAGTATACCTGTGATTAAACAGGTGAACAAACTGCTTGGCGGTGTTTTAGGATTTCTGGAAACCTATTTATTTGTGTTTATTCTATTGTTTGTCGCTGCATTACTTCCAGTAGATGCGCTGCAAACAATGATGAGCAAATCAATGTTAGCAGATGTGATCGTAAACAACACCCCTTACCTGTCCGGTCTTGTCAAGGACCTATGGTCGACGTATGGAGTTTAAAAACTTCTCCTTTCCTGGAGAAGTTTTTTCTCATTCCATGACAGAAAGTTGTAGGATGAAGGGAAAGTTTGTATATTTATATAGGAAGATGCCAAAGCGGCTGGAGGATGAGAGATGAATAAAAAAGATATTATCAAACTTCTTGAAACAATTGCAGTATATATGGAATTAAAAGGAGATAATCCTTTTAAAATTTCTGCCTTTCGTAAAGCAGCAGCGGCACTGGAACAAGACGACCGCAGCCTTTCTCAAATAGATGATCTATTAGCATTACCCGGCATTGGAAAAGGAACCTTTGCTGTGATCACAGAGTATATCGAAAAAGGACAATCAGAAACGCTCGAACAATTAAAAAAGGAAGTGCCTGAAGGACTTGTCCCGCTCTTAAAATTGCAAGGGCTTGGCGGGAAGAAGATTGCGAAGCTTTACCAAGAGCTTGGCGTCCATGATGCACAGTCATTAAAAGAAGCATGCGAAGCGGAAAAAGTACAAGCGCTTGCAGGCTTCGGTAAAAAAACCGAAGAAAAGATTCTCGCAGCTCTTGAGGAGGCCGGAAAGCAGCCAGAACGACTGCCAATTGGCTTTGCATTAGATGTGGCAGAGCGGATTGATCATGCGCTTGAACAGATGAAGGGTATTATTCGTTTTTCTAGAGCTGGCAGTCTAAGACGTGCACGGGAAACTGTCAAAGATTTAGATTATATCATTGCGACCAGCGATCCTGAACAAGTCAGAGAGCAGCTCGTTGCACTTGATGATGTCAAAGACGTCATTGCAAGTGGTGATACGAAGGTATCTGTCATTCTTGCCCTTGATTTTGAGATCAGTGTAGACTTCCGGCTTGTGACAACAGACCAATTTGCAACAACGCTGCACCATTTCACTGGCTCAAAAGATCACAATATTCGCATGCGTCAGCTGGCGAAGGAACGCGGAGAGCGTATTAGTGAATATGGTGTGGAAACAATTGAAACTGGAGAAGTAAAAACGTTTGAAGACGAGGCTGCTTTTTATGCGCATTTTCAACTTCCGCTTATTCCGCCAGAAATTCGTGAAACCGGAACGGAGATTGATACGTATAAAGAAAGTATGCAATTTGTAGAGTTAAAAGATATCAAAGGCGACCTTCATATGCACTCGACATGGAGTGACGGCGCATTTTCTATTCGCGAAATGGCAGAGGCATGTATCGCAAAAGGCTATGAATACATGGCGATTACAGACCACTCGCAATATTTAAAAGTAGCAAACGGTTTAACAAAAGAACGTTTACGTCTGCAAGCAAAAGAAATTGACAAGCTGAATCAAGAATTCGAGCATTTTCACATTTTCAAAGGGGTCGAAATGGATATTCTCCCGGATGGATCATTAGATTATGATGATGACTTTTTAGCAGACATGGATTTTGTCATTGCGTCTATCCACTCGAGCTTTTCTCAGCCGGAAGAAGTCATTATGGAGCGCCTTGAAAATGCCCTGCGGAATCAGCATGTGGATTTAATTGCACATCCAACAGGCCGTTTGATCGGCAGACGGGACGGCTATGCCTTAAATATAGATCAGCTCATAGAGCTTGCGAAGAAAACGGGAACTGCACTAGAGCTCAACAGCAACCCGTCAAGACTTGATTTAAAAGCAGAGCATTTAATGAAAGCAAACGAAGCAGGTGTGAACATCATGATCAATACAGATGCACACAATATCGCCATGCTGGATCATATGGAAGTTGGTGTAACAGCTGCAAGAAAAGGCTGGACACCAAAAGCAAATGTCGTGAATACTTTTTCTCTAAGCGAGATCAAAAAGTTTTTAACGCGTGACAGGTAGTCGTTAGGAGGCTGGACCATGCTGCAACAAAAAGTGTTAGCATCATTAGAATTTCATAAAGTAAAAGAAAAAGTCATGTCCTATACCGCATCCTCATTAGGAAAAGAAAGAGCGCAGGATTTAACGCCGCTGACGGATATAGAAACCATTCAGCATTTGCTGGAAGAGGTAGCAGAAGCACAGGATGTCATCCGCTTAAAGGGATCGGCGCCATTTGGCGGGCTGACGGATATTAGACGCGGGGTCAAACGGGCAGAAATCGGCAGTACATTAAGCCCATCTGAGCTCATGGAAATTGCAGCGCTATTATACACTGCGAAAAACATGAAGCACTTTCTCACGTCCCTGTATGAAGATGGTGTAGACATACCTCGCCTTCATACATATGCAGAGACGCTGATATTACTGCCTGAAGTCAGAAAAGAAATCGAAAGCTGTATTGGTGATAATGGAGAAGTGCTTGATCATGCAACTCCGGCGCTACGAACAATACGTACGCAATTACGTTCATTAGAATCAAAAGTGCGAGATAAATTAGAATCCATGATTCGCTCACAATCTGCTTCAAAAATGCTGTCAGACACGATTGTTACCATTCGTAATGACCGGTTCGTGCTTCCAGTAAAGCAGGAGTACCGCTCGAATTACGGCGGAATTGTTCACGATCAGTCATCATCAGGAGCAACCCTATTTATCGAGCCGCAAGTGGTCGTGGATTTAAATAACACCTTGCAGCAAACCCGTTTAAAAGAAAAACAAGAGGTCGAAAAGATCCTGCAAATGCTGACAGCGAGCGTGTCAGAACACATTGAGGAACTGCTTCACAATGTAAAAGAGCTTCAGACGTTAGATTTTATTTTTGCTAAAGCCAAATATGCAAAGGCAGAAAAAGCCACAAAGCCTGCTGTGAATGATCAAGGGGAGATTTATTTAAAGCGGGCAAGACATCCTCTATTGCCTAGGGATCAGGTTGTGGCAAATGACATTGAGCTCGGCAAAGATTTTTCAACCATCGTTATTACTGGCCCAAATACAGGGGGTAAGACAGTTACCTTGAAAACGCTTGGTCTTCTTACGCTGATGACGCAGGCAGGCCTTCATATTCCAGTTGAAGAAGGCTCGGAAGTGGCTGTATTCGACCAAGTCTTTGCTGATATTGGAGATGAACAGTCTATTGAGCAAAGCTTGAGTACGTTCTCATCTCATATGGTCAATATTGTAGATATCTTAAAGAATTTGACATCTAACTCACTCGTGTTATTTGATGAATTAGGGGCAGGAACAGACCCTGCAGAAGGTGCCGCGCTGGCCATGAGTATCTTAGATGAAGTGCATCAAACAAATGCACGCGTCATCGCAACGACCCATTATCCTGAGCTGAAGGCTTACGGATATAACCGGGAAGGTGTCACAAATGCGAGCGTGGAGTTTGACATTGAAACCTTATCACCAACGTACCGCTTGCTCATCGGTGTGCCCGGACGAAGTAATGCATTTGAAATTTCTAAACGTCTTGGGTTGCCAGATCATCTCATTGACCGTGCAAAAGCGGATATGCATGCCGAGCATAATGAAGTAGACCAAATGATTGCTTCATTAGAAGACAGCAAGAAACAAGCAGAAGAAGAGCTGCATGAGACAGAAGTCTATAGAAAAGAAGCAGAAAAGCTTCATAAAGAATTGCAGAGACAAATTCTTGAATGGAATGAGCAAAAGGACAAACTGCTAGAAGAAGCTGAACAAAAAGCAGCAGAAAAAATTGAACAAGCCTCAAAAGAAGCAGAAGACATCATTCAAGAGCTTCGGTCGATAAAAAATGAGCATCGCTCATTCAAAGAGCATGAACTTATCGATGCAAGAAAGCGTCTTGAAGAAGCAGTCCCTGAGTTTGACCGGAAGAAAAAGCAAGAGCCGGTGAAAAAAGCAGCAAGACAGCTAAAATCAGGCGACGAAGTGAAAGTTCTCACCTTCGGGCAAAAAGGAACGCTGCTTGAACAAACAGGTGACAAAGAATGGAGTGTCCAAATGGGCATTCTGAAAATGAAAGTAAAAGAAAAAGACATGGAATTTATCAAATCAGCACCTGAATTTAAGCAGGAGAAAGCCATTACGGCAGTCAAAGGAAAAGACTATCATGTATCGCTTGAGCTTGACTTAAGGGGAGAGCGTTATGAAAATGCCTTAAGCAGAGTCGAGAAATATTTAGATGATGCTGTCTTAGCTGGTTATCCGCGTGTGTCGATCATTCACGGAAAAGGAACTGGTGCCCTTAGAAAAGGGGTTCAGGAATTACTGAAACAGCACCGCAGTGTGAAAAATGCTCGTTTTGGGGAACAAGGCGAGGGAGGATCAGGCGTTACCATCGTCGAATTAAAGTAAAAAGGAGAAAACGCATGAAAGCCTTTTGGGAAAATGAACTTGTGGAAATTGCCGCCTATTACAGCGTGGCCGTCCTATGTCTTGTCTTATTTCTAACCATTTTTGAACTCGTTACCTCCTATAAAAACTGGGAAGAGATCCAGCGGGGGAACTTAGCTGTTGCCATGGCAACAGGCGGAAAGATCTTTGGGATTGCGAATGTGTTTCAGCATTCTATCGCACAGCACAATTCCCTTCTGCAAATGATTGGATGGGGCGTATACGGCTTTGTGATGCTGCTTGTCAGCTATTTCATTTTTGAATTTTTAACACCACGATTTAAAGTAGACAAAGAAATTGAGAATGATAATAGAGCGGTCGGGTTTATTTCACTCATTATTTCAGTTGGGCTGTCTTATGTAGTAGCAGCCGGCATTTAAGGAGACGACATGGAAAAGCTAGCAAAAGTATTAATCGTAGTTGCCTGCACTTTTGCGGTCATTGGTGCCGTTTACATGTTCCTGTGAAATGAAGAAGACAAAGTGAGAAAGCTGTCAGGGATTCCTTGGCAGCTTTTATCTCACCAGAAGGCGGTGAATCACATGAAGCAAATTCTGCAAAAAGACGAACTCATAAAGCGAATTGATACTTGTCTCCAAATGACTTCCCTGCCAAGAGACATATACGAACCGTATATTGCACGTCCATTTCAAACGACTGGATTTTTTGATGATTTGAGCCCTTATATTCAAATCGATCCGAGTGGCTATATTCTTATTCAATATGAACGAGGAATCCAAATGCTGCATAAAAGAACAAAAGCGGCGGATGAAGTCATTTACTGGATTTTAGAAGACACAATCTTTCTTACAGTCTACAGAGATATGATGAGGCAGTATCAAGTCGACAACATCCAGACGCATTTACCTAATGACCCGAGTATCCATCAACAGATCGTGGAGAGAGTAAATGAGTCATTTCGTGCAATCGGTGGATTATATGAACAGTGGCATCATGAAGGAAAAAGAGCATCGATCGAAACACCGGCAAAGAAGTAAAGATGCCATGGAACCAAGCTCTATTTGAAAAAAGAAAACTGCCTTAAGGAAAAGTTTGCTATAATAAAATAGTACGAAAGTTCAGGAAGGAGGGTTTTTATGCAGTCAGATAAACGTTGGCTTCTGCATTACCCGAATCAAATTCCCCACGAACTCACCATTCCAAATGAGACGTTACAATCTTACTTATTCAGCTCCGCAGAGGCTGCACCTGAGCATACAGCCATTCATTTTCTAGGAAAAAACATCACCTATGAACAGCTCCAGGAAGAAGCATTGAAACTAGCTGGTCACCTGATGAAAATTGGCGTGAAAAAAGGCGAAAGAGTAGCAATCATGCTGCCAAACTGTCCTCAATCTGTCATTTCTTATTATGCTGTTTTAATTGCAGGCGGCATCGTTGTTCAAACGAACCCGCTTTATACGGAGAAAGAACTGGCATATCAAATGGAGGACAGCGGCTCAAAAGTGCTGATTACACTGGATTTATTGTATCCAAAGGCCTATAAAATGAAAGCGCTGACAAGTATGGAGCACTTGATCATCACCAAACTGCAGGATTATTTACCATTTCCGAAAAACATTCTGTTTCCTATCGTCCAAAAAAGAAAAAATAAAATGGTCATCCAAGTAGAGAAAAGCGAGACCATTCATCACTTCTCACAAATTATGAAAGAATCGTCAGGAGAACAGATTCCGGCTCTTGCCTTTGAACCGAAAGAGGATGTCGCTGTTTTGCAATATACAGGCGGAACGACTGGTTTACCAAAAGGGGTCATGCTGACGCATGAAAATATTTTAGCGAATACTGAAATGTGCGCTTCTTGGATGTATAAAACGACAAGAGGAAAAGAACGAATCCTTGGCATCATTCCGTTTTTTCATGTATACGGAATGACGACCGTATTAAACCTTGCTGTGAAAGAAGGGCATTCAATGATTCTCCTTCCGCGATTTGACGCAGCTGATACCCTCAAAACGATTGAAAAACAGAAACCGACACTCTTTCCAGGTGCACCCACCATGTATATTGCCTTGCTGCATCATCCGAACATTGAAAAGTATGATCTGTCGTCCATCACTGCATGTTTAAGCGGCTCGGCGGCTCTTCCTGTTGAAGTCAAACAGAGCTTTGAGAAATTAACAGGAGGGCGTTTAGTTGAGGGGTATGGTCTTTCAGAAACTTCGCCAGTGACCCATTCTAACTTTTTATGGGGAGCGAACAAAACAGGCAGCATTGGCTGTCCGTGGCCTGGGACAGACGCAGGCATTTATTGCGAGGAAACGGGTGGCCTTAAAGAGCCGTATGAGCACGGAGAAATTATCGTCAAAGGGCCGCAAATTATGAAAGGCTATTGGAATCAGCCAGAGGAGACAGCAGCTGTATTAAGGGACGGATGGTTTTTCACTGGAGATATTGGGTATATGGATGAGGACGGTTTTTTCTATATCGTTGACCGGAAAAAAGATGTCATTATTGCGAGCGGTTATAATATTTACCCAAGAGAGGTCGAAGAAGCCCTTTATGAGCATGAGCTTGTACAAGAAGCCGTTGTCGCAGGCATACCAGATCCTTATAGAGGAGAAACAGTAAAAGCGTTTGTTGTGCCGAAAAAGGATGCTTATTTAACAGAGGATGAACTCGATCGCTTTGTCAGAACGAGAATTGCTTCATTTAAAGTACCGCGCGTGTATGAATTTAAAGAATCACTGCCTAAAACGGCTGTCGGAAAAATTTTGCGCAGAGTATTAATTGAAGAAGAAAAAAGAAAGCAAGCTTCATCATCTGAGACACCTGTCGATCAATTGAAGAAATAACGACCTTCATCATCCGGTCGAGCGGCCGGATGATTTGAATGATGACAGTCTGCTCTGGTATGATAAAGGTTGAAAAGAAAGAAGAAGATCTCTTGACAAATCACCCGTTTCTTTTTAACATAAAGTTATGAATGAATGCTCATTCAATTTAGAAAGGGACGAAGCACATTGAAGCAGAAAAGACCGAAGTACATGCAAATTATTGATGCAGCAGTTGTGGTGATTGCGGAGAACGGCTATCATCAATCACAAGTTTCAAAGATTGCGAAACAAGCAGGGGTGGCAGACGGAACCATTTATCTTTATTTCAAAAACAAAGAGGATATTCTCATCTCATTGTTCAAAGAAAAAATGGGACAATTCATCGAACGGATGGAAACAGATATCCAAAAGAAACCATCTGCCAAAGAAAAGCTTCTACTGTTGATTGAGGAGCATTTTCGCATGCTGGCGCAAAATCATCATTTGGCTCTTGTGACACAGCTTGAACTCAGGCAGTCAAACCTTGAGCTGCGGCAAAAAATCAATGAGGTGCTAAAAGGGTATTTAAATATGCTCGAGTCGATTTTAACAGAAGGAAAGAAAACAGGAGAATTTAGACAAAATTTAGATGTCCGCTTAGCGAGACAAATGGTATTTGGGACGATTGATGAAACCGCAACAACATGGGTCATGAATGATCAAAAGTATGATCTGCCTGCACTCGCAGAAAATGTACATGATCTGCTGTTAAACGGAATACATCAATCCTAAAGACAATGTGAAAAAGGATGATTGACATGGAAAAAATACTCAGCTTACATCATGAAGGACAGACAGCGCTCATCACGATTCAGAACCCGCCTGCAAATGCCTTATCCTCTCAGCTGCTCACTGAGCTTAATGACATGTTCGAAGAGCTCGAACAGAATGAAGAAGTAAGAGCGATTGTGATCCACGGGGAAGGCAGATTCTTCTCAGCAGGTGCTGATATTAAAGAATTTACGACTTTACAGGAAGAGTCTGATTATGCAAGCCTCGCTGATAGAGGACAGCAAGTCTTTGAACGGATTGAACAGTGTCCAAAGCCAGTCATTGCCTCGATTCACGGAGCAGCATTAGGCGGAGGCCTTGAGCTTGCCATGTCTTGTGATATCCGAATCGCAACAAAAGATGCGAAGCTTGGACTGCCGGAATTAAATCTTGGCATTATTCCAGGATTCGGCGGCACGCAGCGTCTCCCGCGCTACGTTGGTTCTGCTAAAGCGCTTGAAATGATGGGAACAGCTGAACCGATTACAGGTGAAGAAGCATTTACGTGCGGCCTTGTTACAAAGCTGGCAGAAACAGAGGAAGAAGCGCTCGAAGCGGCCAAAACACTTGCGGGGAAATTTGCGGCAAAAAGCCCTAAATCACTTGAATATGTGCTTGATTTATTGAACGCAACAAAACTGTATTCATATGACGGCGGAATGAAGCTGGAAGCCAAAAAATTTGGTGAGGTTTTCCAATCAAATGACGCCAAAGAAGGCATTCAGGCCTTTATCGAAAAGCGCAAACCGAACTTTAAAGGGGAATAAAGGATAAGTACGACACAAGGGGGAGAAATAAATGAATATATTTGTTTTGATGAAGCGTACGTTTGACACGGAAGAGAAAATTTCGATTCAGTCTGGTGCAATTCAAGAAGATGGAGCAGAGTTCATTATTAATCCTTATGACGAGTATGCCATTGAAGAAGCCATTCAGCTTCGCGATGAGCACGGGGGAGAAGTGACCGTTGTGACAGTTGGCGGTGAGGATGCAGAGAAACAGCTGAGAACAGCGCTTGCTATGGGCTGTGACAGGGCCGTCTTATTAAATGTGGAGGATGACTTAGAAGAGTGGGACCAATATTCTGCTTCTACCATTCTTTATCACTATTTAAAAGACAAAGAGGCTTCCTTGATCTTAGCAGGGAATGTAGCAATTGACGGCGGCTCTGGACAGGTAGCCCCGCGTCTTGCTGAATTACTCGGTTTTTCATATGTGACTACGATAACAAGTATCCAAATTGACGGCGGCTCTGTATCGATTGAACGAGATGCAGAGGGGGATGTGGAAGTCATTTCTGCCGAACTCCCGCTTGTCGTCACAGCTCAGCAAGGACTCAATGAGCCTCGCTATCCATCATTACCAGGCATTATGAAGGCAAAGAAAAAGCCTTTAGAAGAATTGGAACTTGATGATTTAGATTTAGATGAAGACGATGTACCATATAAAATCAAAACAATTGAACGTTTCTTACCGGAGAAAAAAGAGGGTGGCAAGGTGCTGAGCGGCGAGCTTCAGGATCAAGTCAAAGAACTGACAGATCTACTCAGAAATGAAGCAAAAGTCATCTAAACATCCACTTTACGATATCACGAGAACAAGGGGGAGCTTGAAGATGAGTAAAAAAGTTGTTGTACTTGGAGAAAGTCGTGACGGTAAATTAAGAAATGTGACATTTGAAGCCATTGCTGCCGCTCACAAAGTGGCAGAGGGCGGCGAGGTCATTGGCGTGTTAATAGGGGATGACGTCAAAGGCCTAGCAGATGAACTGCTTTACTATGGAGCGGATCATGTCATGATTGTGGAGCATCCGCACCTTTCATATTATACGTCAGATGGTTTTGCGCAGGCGCTTCAAGCCATATTAGATCAGGTTGATCCAGATGCTGTGCTCTTTGGCCATACATCTATCGGAAAAGACTTGTCGCCGAAAATAGCCGCACGTCTCCAGACTGGCTTGATTTCAGATGCGATTGATGTAAGCGTTACCGGTGAACATCTTGTTTTCACTAGACCGATTTACTCTGGAAAAGCCTTCGAAAAAGTCATTTCGACAGACCGTCTGCTTCTAGCAACCATCCGGCCAAATAACGTGGCACCACTTGAGCGGGATACGTCACGAGGCGGAGAAGTCACACCAGTTTCTGTCGACATTCAAAACCTTCGGACGATCGTGAAGGAAGTCATTAAAAAAACGTCAGAAGGTGTAGATTTATCAGAAGCAAAGGTCATTGTGGCTGGAGGGCGCGGGGTTAAGAGCAAGGAAGGCTTTGAACCGCTGAATGAACTCGCTGAGACGCTGGGTGCAGCAGTCGGAGCCTCGCGCGGCGCCTGTGACGCCGACTACTGTGATTATGCCCTGCAAATTGGCCAGACAGGAAAAGTCGTCACACCAGACCTTTATATTGCATGCGGGATATCAGGAGCGATTCAGCATTTAGCGGGAATGTCTAACAGTAAAGTCATTGTGGCCATCAACAAAGACCCAGAAGCGGAAATCTTCAAAATCGCCGATTATGGAATTGTTGGTGACTTGTTTGAAGTGGTACCGCTTTTGAATGAGGAGTTAAAAAAGATGAATATCCACTCGTAACGCTCATACACTCAGAATGCCTAGGTATTCTGGGTTTTTTTGTATGTTATTAAGAAGAAAAGGAGCGGTTGACAAGTGAAGGGGACAGTAAAAGTCAATGACGTGATTGGACGCATTTCTAAACACATTTACGGGCACTTTCAAGAGCATTTAGGAAGAGGGATTTATGACGGGATTTGGGTAGGAAAAGACTCAGAGATTGATCATATTGAAGGGATTCGTACCGATGTACTGAAGGCCCTTCAAGCATTACATATTCCGGTGCTGAGATGGCCGGGGGGCTGCTTCGCAGACGAGTATCACTGGGCAAATGGTGTAGGTGAGCTGAGTGAACGAAAGCCAATGGTCAACACCCATTGGGGTGGTACGGTTGAATCCAATGCATTTGGTACGCATGAATTTATGGCATTGTGTGAGCTGCTTGAATGTGAACCTTACATTTGCGGCAATGTGGGAAGCGGGTCTGTTCAAGAATTAGCCGATTGGGTCGAATACATGACATTTCCAAAAGGGACACCTATGTCAGATTGGCGCATTAAAAATGGAAAACAAGAACCTTGGAAGCTGACCTATGTTGGTGTAGGCAATGAAAGCTGGGGCTGCGGCGGGAATATGACACCTGAATACTATGCAGATTTATATAAACGCTATCAAACGTACGTAAGAGAGTTTGCAGGGCAGCGTATTTACAAAATCGCCTGCGGCGCGAACTCTAATGACGTGAATTGGACGAAAGTATTGATGGAGCGGGCTGCACCGTGGATGGATGGGCTCAGTTTACATTATTACACCGTACCTGGTACATGGGAGAAGAAAGGATCAGCGACTGAATTCGATGAGGATGAATGGTTTATCACGCTGAAAAAGGCCTATGAGATGGAACGGCTTGTCGAAGACCATGGAGAAATCATGGATCGTTATGACCCAGACAAGCGAATCGGGATGATTATTGATGAATGGGGGACATGGTATGACCCAGAGCCAGGGACAAATCCTGGGTTTTTATATCAGCAAAACACACTAAGAGACGCCCTTGTGGCCGCACTCCATTTTCATATTTTTCATCGCCATTGCGAGCGGATTCATATGGCAAATATTGCTCAGACGGTCAATGTGCTGCAAGCGATGGTATTAACAAAGGACGAAAAGATGCTTCTGACACCTACGTATCATGTATTTCACATGTTTCAAGTGCATCAAGAGGAAGAAGCGCTTGAAGTGGAGTTCGTTTCACAGCCGTATGAACGAAGAGGTGAAAAAATTCCTCAGGTCAGTGTGTCAGCCTCGCGTTCATCAGGTAAGATGCATATTAGCTACTGTCACTTGAATCCGCATGAACAAACAGAGATATCCCTTGCCATTGCAGGGATTGAAGAACAAACGAAAGTCACTGGACGTGTACTGACGGCCGATCGCATGAATGCCCATAATACATTCGATGATCCTCATTCTGTTCAGCCAAAAGACTTTCAGCAAATGACTGTAAAGTCCGGCGAATTAACGGTGGAGCTACCGCCAATGTCAGTGGTCATGATAACTGTCGACCTCGCTTAATTGCATATTTCGATGTTTGATGAGAAGAATGTTGGGGCATCATACATTGTAAATGAAGCGGAAAGGGTGTCATTTCATATGCTTAGAACCATTCTTATGATCATCGGTGCGATTGTTGTCATTGGTGCGATTATACGGTTTGTTTTTTAATTCATTTCCTAAAAAATGATTCGTAAGCATTTCATTCGCAAGTCACATTGGTAGATGCTATACTAAAAAGCATAATTTACATTGGAGGAATGAATAATGGCAATCGTAAAAGCTACTGACGCAACATTTTCACAAGAAACTGCAGAAGGTGTTGTTCTTGCAGACTTTTGGGCACCATGGTGTGGACCTTGTAAAATGATTGCTCCAGTTCTTGAAGAACTTGATCAAGAAATGGGCGACAAAATGAAAATTGTAAAAATTGATGTAGACGATAACCAAGAAACTGCTGGTAAATACGGCGTTATGAGTATCCCAACACTTCTTGTTTTAAAAGACGGTGAAGTTGTAGAAACTTCTGTTGGTTTCAAACCAAAAGAAGCACTTGCTGAGCTTGTCAACAAACATCTATAAACCGATCTATGTCCAAGCGGCATAATCATTGAAGCGGTTCTCGTAAAGACGAGAGCCGCTTTTCTTTCAACATGGTATAAAACAAATGTTCGTGATACACTAGAAGGAGTGAAAGAGGAAAACAAGGACGGATGAAAATATGAACAAACTAATCAAAGAAAAGCTGTCAGTCCTGCCGGATCAACCAGGCTGTTACTTAATGAAAGATAGACAAAATACGATCATTTATGTGGGAAAGGCAAAGGTTTTAAAAAATAGGGTGCGCTCTTATTTCACTGGATCACATGACGCCAAAACGCAGCGGCTTGTCAGTGAAATTGAAGACTTTGAATACATTGTCACCTCTTCTAATATCGAGGCGCTCATTTTAGAGCTGAATTTAATCAAAAAATATGACCCAAAATACAATGTCATGCTCAAGGATGACAAGACGTATCCATTTATAAAAATTACGAATGAACGCCATCCTAAGCTGATCGTCACCCGCAATGTAAAAAAGGACAAAGGAAAATATTTCGGTCCATACCCAAACGTACAAGCAGCTCGAGAAACGAAAAAGCTGCTCGACCGCTTATATCCACTGAGAAAATGTGCCACTCTTCCTGACCGGGTCTGTCTTTATTATCACCTTGGACAATGTCTTGCGCCATGTGTGTATGACATTTCCGAGGAAACGAATAAGCAGCTCGTGGATGAAATCACAAGGTTTCTAAACGGAGGACATCAGCAAATCAAAAAAGAACTCACCGAAAAGATGCAGGAAGCTGCTGAAAATTTAGAGTTTGAACGGGCAAAGGAACTAAGAGACCAAATCGCATATATCGACTCAACGATGGAAAAACAGAAAATGACGATGAGTGATTTATCAGATCGAGATGTCTTCGCCTATGCCTATGATAAAGGCTGGATGTGTGTCCAAGTTTTCTTCATCAGACAGGGGAAATTGATTGAACGTGATGTCAGCCTGTTTCCAATGTATCAGGACCCTGAGGAAGAGTTCCTCACGTTTATGGGGCAATTTTATGAAAAGAACAACCATTTTCTGCCGAAGGAAATTTTGGTGCCTGACAGTGTCGATCAAGAGATGATTGAGCAATTGCTTGAGACGAACGTTCACCAGCCGAAAAAAGGAAAGAAAAAGGATTTACTTTTACTTGCCCATCAAAATGCCAAAATCGCCTTAAAAGAAAAATTTTCGCTCATTGAGCGTGATGAAGAGCGGACAATTGGTGCGGTGAAACAGCTCGGGGATGCGCTTAATATTTATATGCCATACAGAATCGAGGCATTTGATAACTCAAATATTCAAGGGGCAGACCCGGTTTCTGCCATGGTCGTCTTTCAGGACGGGAAGCCCTATAAAAAGGAATACCGAAAATACAAAATTAAAACTGTCTCAGGGCCAGATGATTATGCATCCATGCGTGAGGTCATTAGAAGACGATATACCCGCGTGTTAAAGGATGAACTGCCGCTGCCAGATTTAATTTTAATTGACGGAGGAAAAGGACAGATCAACGCAGCCATCGATGTGCTTGAAAATGAATTGAATCTGTCTGTCCCAGTCGCAGGTCTTGTAAAAGATGAAAAACACCGGACATCGAATCTCATGATGGGAGATACACTTGAAATTGTTGCGCTGGAGCGGAATAGCCAGGCTTTTTACTTATTGCAGCGCATTCAAGATGAAGTGCACCGGTTCGCCATTAGCTTTCACCGGCAGCTGCGCGGAAAAAATGCATTCCAGTCTATTTTAGACGATGTACCAGGTATCGGAGAGAAGCGTAAAAAGCAGCTCCTCAAACATTTTGGCTCTGTGAAAAAGATGAAAGAAGCCTCTCTCCAAGATTTTCAGGAGGCTGGCATTCCAAAACAGACGGCTGAACTTTTAATGGAAGCATTAAAAAAATAGATTGTACTTTTACCAAAATTCTGTTAAGATGTGACTAATTTAATAAATGAACGTGTTGTTTGTTGAAGATAGAGGTGCGAACTTCAAGAGTAAGCCTTCGGAGATCGATGGGATCTAAGAAGAGGGCTGAAAGGGGAGCGTCGCCGAAGTGAATAAAATCCACTCATTTTATTCGCTGGCTGTACATTGAAGAAATGTAGGGCTGTCAAGAATTTATTTCTTGGAGGGCTATCTCATTGTTTGCATCGTTTAATGATGATTTTAAAGCAATGGGAGATTTGTTCTCTCATTGCTTTTTTATTTGCAGTGAGCGGACAGTCTCCAAAGCTGCCTCTTCTCTCACACGTGAACTTTTGAAAAAGGGTGGTAGACATGGGACTAATTGTACAAAAATTTGGCGGAACTTCCGTTGGATCGACAGAAAAAATTCGCAATGCCGCAGAGAGAGTGATCGCTGAACGCGAGGCAGGACATGATGTGGTTGTGGTTGTATCAGCGATGGGCAAATCAACGGATGTTCTAGTAGACTTAGCGAAAGAACTCACAGACGATCCAAGCAAAAGAGAGATGGATATGCTGCTCGCAACTGGTGAGCAGGTGACCATTTCATTATTAGCGATGGCGCTCCAAAGAAGAGGTTATGATGCCATTTCCTTTACAGGCTGGCAGGCTGGTATGAAAACAGAGCATGTACACGGAAATGCAAGAATCGTGGACATTGATGAATCAAGAATAAAAGAGGAATTAAGTGCGGGGAAAGTTGTTGTTGTGGCAGGCTTCCAAGGAATTGCAGATGACTTACATATCACAACACTTGGCCGCGGTGGATCAGATACGACTGCTGTGGCACTGGCTGCCGCACTAAAAGCTGATAAATGTGATATTTACACAGATGTACCAGGAGTGTTTACAACAGATCCGCGTTATGTACCATCTGCGCGGAAACTTGCAGGCATTTCATACGATGAGATGCTTGAGCTGGCTAATCTAGGAGCTGGCGTTCTGCATCCAAGAGCTGTTGAATTTGCGAAAAATTATCAAGTCCCGCTAGAAGTCCGTTCTAGTATTGAAAATGAATCGGGTACGTTAATTGAGGAGGAATCATCCATGGAACAAAATTTAGTCGTCAGAGGCATTGCATTTGAAGATCAGATTACACGTGTGACTGTGTGCGGGCTTTCAAGCGGTTTAACAACTTTATCGACCATTTTTACGACGCTTGCGAAACAGAATATCAATGTTGATATCATCATTCAGTCTGTCACAAGCACCAATCAGACGTCGATCTCTTTCTCTGTCAAAACGGATGATTTGTCCAAAACAGTTGAAGTATTAGAAGAATATAAGGGGGCGCTTGGCTACGAGCAGATTGAGACAGAAAGCAAATTAGCGAAAGTATCCATCGTGGGATCTGGAATGGTCTCAAACCCAGGCGTAGCTGCTGAAATGTTCGCTGTGTTAGCGCAAAAAGACATTCAAGTGAAAATGGTCAGTACGTCTGAAATCAAAGTCTCAACAGTGGTCGGCCGTGATGATATGGTCAAAGCGGTTGAAGCGCTGCATGATGCGTTTGATTTATCAAAGGTGAGCGCCGCTGCTCATTCTTAAAAAGGTAAAGAGGTGCTCTCATGAAAGAGAGTCACCTCTTTTTTCTATATGGAATCGGCTGAAACGGGCGTAAACCCATTCATTAAGTATGCTATGATAGATGTAGACATATAAAAAAGGCGTGACCTGAAGTCCGCGCCTTTTATCAAGAGTATTAGCTAGGGTCTCTTAAATCCCATTTAACGGTTAAAATGACTTTCTCAGCACGCTTTTTCACTTGTTCATAGGATTCAGCCACGTGCTCATTCAGAAGCTGAATTTGTTCAGCAATAAAACCCGCTTCCATCTGAAAGCATGGCTCCTTTTGATAGGTGAGTCGATTTGATACTAGTGGACCTTCGAGCTCAAACTCAATTTCCTGTTTTTTCGAATGGACCATTGTGAGAGTCCCCCATCCGGCATCATGGAAAAATTCGGGGATCTTCTCCCATGACTCTTGAGGAAATTTACGAGCAAGCAGTTTACCCGCAAAATACATCATAGATGAATGGTCCTGACCAAGAATATCAGGCAGCAGAACTTCGCGTATCAGCTCGTAGGCAAATCCATTGACTTCAATTTCTTTTAGCTGTTCTAAGTTAGATTCGAATTTATTCATTGTACGGCTCCCCTCTTTCAACAATTTATTATAGCTTATGTGGGCATATGATGACAGAGTTTTCCCTGAAGTCTAAGAAATTCTTATTGTAGTAAAACGAATTTTGATTTAAAACTTTTAAATTTCGGAAAATTTTAATTTATGTACGCGGTTTCTTGACGCTTTTTTGACATAGGAGTAAAATGAAATTGTCAATAAATTTGAATAAAGTGCTTACAATTGAAAGAAGCGGGGGTAAGACAATTTTCAAGCAATTGCACTTTTTTTACTAGGGGGTAAAGTAATGTCGGGGAACAAAGAATTTTTTTATCGGAGATTGCATTCTTTGCTTGGCGTCATTCCGGTCGGTCTATTTTTAATACAGCACTTAGTGGTTAACCACTTTGCGACGAATGGACCTGAGGCGTTTAACAAAGCTGCACACTTTATGGAACAGCTTCCTTTCAGATATGCACTTGAGCTGTTCGTGATTTTCTTACCACTGATCTATCATGCTGTTTATGGGGTGTACATAGCCTTTACGGCACAAAACAACACGTCTCGCTTCAGTTACTTAAGAAACTGGCTGTTCAGACTGCAAAGGATTTCAGGTATTATCACATTGATTTTTGTCTCTTGGCACGTATGGGAAACACGAATTCAAGCTCAGCTTGGAGCTGAAGTCAACTATGACATGATGGCGAATATTTTAAGCTCTCCATTTATGCTAGGCTTCTATATTGTCGGCGTTTTATCTACTATTTTCCACTTTGCTAATGGCTTGTGGTCATTTGCTGTCAGCTGGGGAATTACTGTTTCACCACGCTCACAACGAATCTCCACATATGTGACATTAGGTATATTTATAGCGCTTTCATATGTAGGGCTAAGAGCAATTTTCGCTTTTGTTTAAGAGGAAATAGATTAGTAGAAGAGGGAGAGGGGCTACAATGAGTAATTCTAGCATCATCGTTGTCGGAGGCGGCTTAGCTGGTCTCATGGCAACTATTAAAGCAGCAGAAGCGGGAACAGCTGTTCAACTATTTTCAATCGTACCTGTGAAACGTTCGCATTCTGTATGTGCACAGGGCGGAATCAACGGAGCGGTTAATACAAAAGGTGAAGGGGATTCACCTTATGAGCATTTTGATGACACGGTATACGGCGGAGATTTCTTAGCCAACCAGCCGCCAGTAAAGGCAATGTGTGAAGCAGCGCCGTCCATTATCCATTTACTTGATCGTATGGGTGTTATGTTTAATAGAACACCAGAGGGATTATTGGACTTCCGCCGTTTCGGGGGAACACAGCACCACCGTACAGCGTTTGCTGGAGCTACAACAGGCCAGCAGCTATTATACGCACTGGATGAGCAGGTTCGCCGCTATGAAGTAGCAGGACTTGTCACGAAATATGAAGGCTGGGAATTCCTTGGCGCTGTTTTAGATGACGAGGAAGTATGCCGCGGGATTGTCGCGCAGAACTTGACGACAATGGAAATTGAATCCTTCCGTTCAGATGCAGTCATCATGGCAACAGGCGGTCCTGGAATCGTGTTCGGTAAATCAACGAACTCCATGATTAACACTGGATCTGCTGCGTCCATCGTCTATCAGCAAGGTGCGCATTATGCAAATGGAGAATTCATTCAAATTCACCCGACAGCGATCCCAGGAGATGACAAGCTTCGTCTCATGAGTGAATCGGCTCGTGGTGAAGGCGGACGTGTTTGGACGTATAAAGACGGGAAGCCTTGGTACTTCCTTGAAGAAAAATACCCAGCATACGGGAACCTTGTACCGCGTGACATTGCAACGCGTGAAATCTTTGACGTATGTGTCGAGCAAAAGCTTGGCATCAACGGAGAGAACATGGTATATCTCGATCTTTCTCACAAAGATCCAAAAGAGCTTGATATTAAGCTTGGCGGAATCATTGAAATCTATGAAAAATTCATGGGTGACGACCCGCGTAAGCTGCCGATGAAAATCTTCCCAGCTGTTCATTACTCAATGGGCGGATTATGGGTCGATTATGATCAAATGACGAATATCAAAGGTCTATTCGCTGCCGGAGAATGTGATTACTCAATGCACGGCGGAAACAGACTTGGTGCAAACTCACTTCTTTCTGCGATTTACGGCGGAATGGTCGCTGGACCAAATGCGGTGAAGTACATTAGCGGTCTTGAAAAATCTGCGGAAGACCTTTCTTCTGCACTATTTGACAGTGCCGTGAAGAAAGAGCAGGAGAAATGGGACAACATCCTCAGCATGGACGGAACAGAAAATGCGTACGTGCTTCATAAAGAGCTTGGAGAATGGATGACGGATAACGTGACAGTGGTTCGTTACAATGACAAACTCTTAAAAACAGATCAGAAGATCGAAGAACTAATGGAGCGCTACAAGAAGATCAACATCAATGATACCGCATCATGGAGCAACCAAGGCGCTGCCTTCACGCGTCAGCTTGACAACATGCTTCAGCTAGCAAGAGTCATTACGATCGGGGCTTATAACCGGAATGAAAGCCGAGGCGCACACTATAAACCGGAATTCCCAGAAAGAAACGATGAAGAATTCCTTAAAACAACGATGGCTACGTTCAAAGGGAAAAATCAAAAGCCTGCATTCCACTATGAGGACGTCGATGTATCGTTAATTGCACCTCGTAAACGAGATTACTCGAAGAAAAAGGTGGAGAAATAAGATGAGTGAAAAAAACACAATTCAATTCATTATCACACGTCAAGATACAGCAGATGGAAAGCCTTATGATGAGGAATTCGAAATCCCTTACCGCCCAAATATGAACGTCATTTCCGCACTCATGGAAATTAGACGTAACCCGGTCAATAAACAAGGTGAAAAAACAACGGCGATCAACTGGGACATGAACTGTCTTGAAGAGGTGTGCGGAGCTTGTTCCATGGTCATTAATGGAAAACCGCGCCAGTCATGTACAGCCTTGATTGACCAGTTAGATCAGCCGATCCGTCTTCAGCCGATGAAGACATTCCCGGTCGTGAGAGACTTGCAGGTTGATAGAAGCCGCATGTTCAACTCCTTGAAAAAAGTAAAAGCATGGGTGCCGATCGATGGCACATATGATCTTGGACCTGGACCAAGAATGCCTGAGAAAAAACGTCAATGGGCGTATGAGCTTTCAAAATGTATGACATGTGGTGTCTGCCTTGAAGCTTGTCCAAACGTAAATGATAAGTCTTCCTTTATGGGCCCTGCACCGCTTTCGCAAGTTCGTCTATTTAACGCACATCCGACAGGTGCGATGAATAAGTCTGACCGTCTAGAAGAAATTATGGGAGACGGCGGTCTTGCGAACTGCGGGAACTCTCAAAACTGTGTGCAGGCTTGTCCGAAAGGAATCCCGCTGACAACGTCAATTGCAGCACTTAACCGAGATACAACATTACAAGCTTTCCGTAACTTCTTCGGAAGCGATCACGCAGAATAACATCACATTCAGTCCTCTTTGCCAATCATGATGAGTGTTTACAAGAGGCTGGATGGAACACAAAATAAACGCCTCTTCCAATATGGGAGAGGCGTTTATTGATGAATAAGGAGATGATGAAGTGAGACTTCCGTCATATATTGAGGAACCATTTGAAGAATGGAGAGCATCCTTTCGATTTTATGTCGAAACGACTGTCCGTTTTTCAGAAACGGATATGTTTGGCCATATGAACAATGTCACTCCATTTGTGTATTTTGAAGAAGCACGGATCGCCTTTTTTCAAAAAACAGGAATTGTGGATAAACGAATGAAGCGTGTGAAAGAGACGATTACAGTCGTGGCAAACCTGCAATGTGATTACATCAAACAGGTGGAGATAGGGGAGCGGCTTCGTGTGTATGTAAAGCCGGAAAAAGTCGGATCAAGCTCACTCATCCTTCATTATTTAGGAGAAAACGAAAAGCAGGAACCATGCTTTACCGGCTCAGTCACCATGGTGCAAATTAATAAAGAAACAGGCGCACCTGTCCCATTTACAGAGGAAGAAAAAGAGACATTTCAAGCTCAACGAAATAAGTAACATAGAGCCCTCATCATCGTGTAAGCTTCATTTTGTTATAATAAAAGGATCATATCAAGAAGAAACAAAAGGAGAACACATGAAGATTTTTCAATATGACACCATTGATAGTACAAATAATGAAGCAAAAAGGCTTATGCAAAAAGGAGAAAAACCTTCATTTGCTGTCTATGCACATCAGCAGACAGAAGGAAGAGGCAGGCTGGGCAGACCGTGGGAAACGCCTGCAGGGAATGTCGCTGTGACCATGACAGTTTTGCCGCCAGAAGAACTCTCCACCCAGTCAACGATCGCTCCGCTGACGGCACTAGCGATCTACGATGTTCTCAAACCTCTCATGAGGGCTGAGGATCAGCTGGCGATCAAATGGCCAAATGATATTCTTATTAATGAAGCAAAAATATCAGGCACATTGATTGAAGCGGACCGTACCGCCATTTATATCGGGGTTGGCATCAATGTGAAGACAAAGCCAGAGCATGTTCCGTACAAAACCATTTGCCTATCAGAGCTTACAGAGGTAAAAGCTGATCAGCTTGTGAAGGAACTTGCGGCAGCTTTTGAAAAATATCATACACGCTGGAAGAATGAAGGGTTTGAAGCACTCACTTCCCTCTATAACAAACGGTTATATCGTCTTCATAAACCGCTGCGGATCTCGTTAGACCGTGAAAAACAAACATGGGAAGAGGGCATTTGCTGCGGAGTCAACCGCTACGGTCATCTCCAGCTCAAAGATGAGAAAGGGCAGATAAAAGCTCATTCTGCCGGAGATATCGATGCACCGCTTCAGCATTAAAAAAAGCAGACGATATTCTCGTCTGCTTTAAGCTTCTCTTTTAATATGAGGCTGAATCACATAGTCTTGTTTTGTGAAAACAACTCCGTCTAGAATTTCTCTTGCCGTTCGAATGACTTTGACTCTGTTTTGAGAGATGTCAATTTCCGTTTGCATAATCCCGGCAGGATGCCCAATACGAAGGGTGTCATCTTGACCTTGGAACAGCTGAGAAGGAAGCGTTTCATCCAGGAAACAGCTGGCTGTCACGCAGACAGAGCCGGTAATGGCAAGTGCTTGGTGCGGTCTTTGCATTGATAGCATACGAACGATGATGTCCATATCTTCTGCTCGTCTCAAGATTCCATTTGTATCTACATAATCAGCAGGCTCGCTGATGAGCGCAAGCTTTGGAACAGCTGGAGACTGTAATGTGGCCATTTCTTTTGGTGCAAAGTGACACATTTCAGCAGCGAGAGAACGAATTTCTTCTAAATCATCCAGTAATTCATCTGTAAACTCTTCAGGTAATTCAGTTCCTTTTAATTGAATATCCTTGGCACGAATAAAGGCAATTGGATTTGCAATGTCAATGATCGAGATAGGAATCTCTCCAAATTTTGTTTGAATCGTATCCATTTTGTTTCCAGTCGGAAAGGTTTTACCTGTGACAGCGCCTTCAGGTTTCTCAAAGGATAAATAAATGGGAGAACCGGTTCCTTTTACGCCTGGAATTTCTGCCTGTCCTTCAAATTTTACTTCCCCATTTTCGACTTCGACCTCTGCCGTAATGACTTTATTTGTATTGGTATTGAGAATACGCACAGTCGTAATGGGCTCAACCGCTTGAACAAGTCCTTTAATGATCGCATACGGCCCAACGGCTGATGAGATGTTCCCGCAGTTTCCTTTAAAGTCGACATATCTCTCATTAATACTGACCTGTGCAAATGTGTAGTTCACATCCACATCCGGGCGTGTGGCTTTATCGATAATGGCCACTTTGCTTGTTAAAGAATTACCGCCGCCGATCCCATCGACCTGCAGCCGGTCAGGGCTGCCCATAATGTCTAATAGAAATGCCTCGAGCTCATCGTGTTCATATGGTGCATTGTTTGCGTGAATGAATACCCCTTTGCTTGTACCGCCTCGCATGATTGTGATTGGAACTTTTCTCATGACTCTCACCCTCAATTTTTAATGAACTGTTTATCTAACCAAAATGGTAAAGTATAATAAGAAATAAGTTAAATACATTATTTTAAGAGAAATCAATAAAAATATTTTATAATTAGTAAAAAAGGAGGGCATACAATGGATGAAAAAGATTGGCGGTTTTTAAAGGTGCTTTATGAAGAAAAGAACATCACAAAAGCGGCAGAAAAATTATTTGTCTCTCAGCCTGCCTTAAGCTATCGATTGAAACAGCTTGAAGAGGAGTTTGATATGAAGCTTTTCTTTAAAAGAAAACGAGGAATTGAATTTACATCAGAGGGCGAATACTTGGCTAAATACGCAAATGACATGCTCAAACAGCTGCAGCAAACGAAAGATGGCATGCTCAATATGCAAAAAAAGGTCAAAGGAACGATCCGGTTAGGGGTCTCAAGTAACTTTGCCCAATATAAACTGCCAGAAATATTAAAAGAATTTTCTAAGCAGTATCCACATGTTCAATTTATGGTCAACACAGGCTGGAGCACAAAGGTAATGGATTTATTAGGAACATCAAGTGTGCATTTAGGGATTTTAAGAGGTGATTATGACTGGAATGGAGAGCGTTTTTTGCTTGATAAAGAGCGTCTTTGCATTATTTCAAAATCAGAGATTCAGCTAAAGGATCTCCCGAATCTGCCGCTCATTGACTATCATACAGACAGTTCATTAAAACGGCTGATTAACAGATGGTGGCAGGAAACATTCACAATGCCTCCGCTTGTCACGATGGAGACAGACCGTCAGGATACATCAAAAGAGATGGTGAAGCATGGTTTAGGCTATGCCATTGTCCCAGAAATTTGCCTCAGACCAAGTGATGAGTTATTTGTAAAAGGACTTTCGTATAAAGATGGACAGCCTGTTTTAAGAGATACATGGCTCATGTACCAGCCAGACTCACTTCATTTGTCTGTGGTGAAAGCGTTCATTGAGTTTTTAAGAAATCAGCAAGGTTGATTATAAAAGAAATTTATTGAATAAACGAAAAAATCGATATTTTCATTATAAAAAAAGCTATTATATCCTTGAAATAGAAAGCGCTAACATATAGATCGCAAGTGCAAGGGGGCGCTTGCAGATCATGTAAAGAAGAGGATGGAGGGATATAAAGTGCTAGCTATTTTAGGGATCTTGATGGTCTTGACATTTACATTTCTCATTATGACAAAACGTATGCATCCGGTGGTGGCTCTAACCGTTGTACCTATCATATTTGCATTGATCGGTGGCTTTAACAAAGGGTTAGGGGACATGATGCTTGATGGACTGAAAACTGTTGCACCATCAGCTGCTTTATTGTTATTTGCGATTTTATTCTTCGGTGTCATGCTGGATGCTGGATTGTTTGATCCTCTGATTAAACTCATTCTACGTATTGTAAAAGGTGATCCTGTCAAAATTGCTTTTGGGGTAGCAATTTTGTCTATGCTTGTTGCATTAGATGGTGACGGAACAACAACGTACATGATTACCGTATCAGCGATGCTGCCACTTTTCTTAAGAATCGGGATGAACCCATTAATTTTAGGAACAATTTCATTATTATCATTAGGAATTATGAGCGGAATGACGCCATGGGGCGGTCCGGCTACTCGTGCAATCGCGGCGCTTGGATTAGATGCAGGCGAATTTTTCATTCCATTACTCCCAACGATGGTTGGAGGCGGTCTTTTTATACTTTTTACTGCTTATGTACTTGGGAAAAAAGAAAGAAAACGGATTGGGATTGCAGAAATTCAGCACAAAGAAGAGGTGTCCATTTCTCCTGAATTGGCTGCGTCAATTGAAGATGGAGTAGCCGATATCAAGAGACCGAATCTGATTTGGATTAACTTCTTCCTTACAGTTGCTGTCATGGTCACACTCGTCATGGATATCATACCAATTCCTGTACTCTTTTTAATTGGATTTGTCATCGCTCTGATGATCAACTATCCAAAGGTTGAAGATCAGCGCGAGCGAATTTTATCTCATGCAGGCAACGCATTAACGGTTATCACACTTGTATTTGCAGCAGGGATTTTCACAGGGATCTTTTCTGGAACAAAAATGGTTGAGTCCATTGCCCATTTGGTCATTTACATGATTCCGGATTCCTACAGCTCATTTTTCCCGCTGATTGTGGCTTTGACGAGTATGCCATTTACATTTGTGCTTTCAAACGATGCTTACTATTTCGGAGTACTGCCAATCCTGGCTGAAGCCGGCGCAGCTTACGGGATTGATCCGGTGGAAATTGCACGTGCCTCTATCATAGGGCAGCCTGTCCACTTACTGAGTCCGCTTGTCGCTTCAACACTGCTGCTTGTCAGTATGCTGAACAAAGATATTGGTGATTTGCAAAAATATGCACTGCTATGGACCGTGTTAACTGCCCTTTTTACAACACTTATTGCATTGTTAACAGGCGCCATTTCAATCTTTTAAATACCACGCAAAAAAGGACGATGTCTCGTGGAGGAGACTCGTCCTTTTTTGCGTGGATGAAAGCGCAGAAATTGGACGCTGATATGCGGGATTTCTTGATTTTAACGTCACCTACCTCAGGCACCCGGCATATGATATCTCGACTATACAGAATCCCATTCTATAGAGACTAGAGCTCTCACCTTAGCAAGGAGGGTTACAATACTTGAAGGAGAAAGAGTTTCAATCCAAGCCGCTATTAACCAAAAGAGAAAGAGAAGTATTCGAATTGCTCGTCCAAGATAAAACAACAAAAGAAATTGCAAGCGAGCTTTTTATTAGCGAAAAGACTGTTCGAAATCATATTTCGAATGCTAAGCAGACCTTTTACAAATTAATTCCTCGAATAAACAAAATAACTCCGAAAGTCATATGTTAATAAGTTACACGAAAGGATTATAATTGAATTACAAGAAGTGATTACTTGTGTATTAGAGCAAAAATTCATACTTCTGCGACAATTTCCGACAACATTTTTTTGTACTTCATGATAAATTTAACAATGGTAAGGTGATCATATATGACAAGTACAATCGCGAAAGACTTACGGACACATTTAAGAAACTCAATAGAAATGTCTAGAGAAAGTCAAAAACAAGTTGCAACAAAACTGGGGATAAGCAGTAGTTATTTAAGCAAATTTTTAAATGGTAAGGATGTCTCGTTCTGGATTGTTCATAAGATCATTAATTACATTGACAAAGAGAACGAAATTGAACTTATTTTAAATTATTTTAAAGAAGGTATTAGTTCTAAGAATATTCCAGCTGCTTTGGAGTATTGTTATTCCAAACAATTATACGATTATACAAATGTTATTGCACAGGAATATAAGAACAAAAGGAATTCCAAGACTCAAGAGTTATGCTCCTTATATTCACTAATGATGGAGTCCAGATTTACATTCGAAAGAAACGTCTTTTTAGATGACCTGAGAAAATTTAAAACCACATTTTTGGAAACTGAAATTATGGTGAAGGTCTTACAAATTTATTACTATTATTTGAATGGACTTTTTGATTTAACTATTTATACGATTGATCAATTAAATGATTTGTTGTTTCAGGTTAGTGATCCGTTTCTCAAAATGGCATACGGAGCTAGGTTAGATGAAATTCAGGTTAATATTTACTTGAAGCAAAAAACAGAATTAATCCGATCGAGAAAAATTGCTAACAGAATTTTGGATAGAAATTTCAGCACAGCACACAACATTACTGCTTATCATGTTTTAGGACTTTCATATTTTCTAGAATCCTATGAACAATCAATTTCTTATTATCTTAAATGTATTGAACTCTATTCTAAGTTCCCTGATAGACAGGCCGAAATAATTGAGAATAAAGAAGAAATAGCTTTTCTTCAAAAATACTGGAATAAAAGAATTAATGATGAATTTGCAGTGAGTGAATTCAGCAGGTTATTAAAACAGGATGGGGATTTAAGTAAATTTTATCAGGATGAAAGATATAATAAATATGCACTTCTTTTTGATGGAATAACAGAATCGTCATCAGAAAAGTTGCTATTATCACATCATTATTTTTCAAAAAGCAAAGATTATTTCAGGGCAAGTTTCCCAAAAAATGAATTGAATAGAATTGGATTTAGGTATACACTCTAAGAGTTAGGGGGTGCTATACATGACTAAACGTTTCAATGTAATTGTTTTAACAGTTACACTAGGAGCAACAATAGTTGTTTCGGAAATTCACTCACTTATCACTAACAACCCAGAAACAATATATGAAACAAAAGATGTAAGACCGGGAATGTAAATATAAGATGTTAAAAAGACGCTACCATAATCAGGTATCGTCTTTCGTGTTTTCTGGGGAAGTTTCCTGTTTTCAAAAAAAACGAAAACAGGAAATTCTTTTAAATATTTCTAATATGGATGAAAATATAAACAGAACAAAAGTTCCTTGGAGGGAAGAGAAATGGCTATAAAATATGAAGAATTAATGGAAATATTAGAAGCAACAAAAAAAGAAGATCAAAATCAATCCTCTTCAGGTGAATCGTCTTCTAAAAATTTAGCCTTAGAAGCTCTGTAATTTTTAAGGGCATCTAACATGAAATTACGTTCATCATCTGTTATTTGTTTGCCATCTGCATCTATAATGTTTGCATTTTTGATATTCTCAAGAGTTAGTTCTTTCGCGAAAACTACTTTCTCAGCTTCTTTACCCATTTTTTCAAGGTCACTTGGATCAGTCACAAAGTAAGTGGGATCAACATTGAAAAAATCTGCAAGTTTGGTCAAAGCCTCCAAAGAGGGACTTTTGATTTTGCCCGTTTCGAGTTTTGATAAATAGCCGTTACTTAAACCAACTTCTTGAGCGAGCTTTCTAATAGATAGTTTGGGTTTTTGCTCTTGTCTTAGTCTTTTTAAGTTTATTCCGATTAACTCATTTTTCTTGTTATCCATAAAATAAAGTCACCTCGATTTAACGCCACTGATTAGTAACAACAATATTAATTATACCATGTTTAAGATTCCTATAAGAAACATTTATGAAATTTATGGTTGCACTGAAAGCAGAAGGATGGTATATTTTACTTGTGCTTCCTTTAGGAAGCGTGTAAGGGGGTGAAAACGGTGGGCCAAGAAACTGCTGCTTTCGCAGAAAAGATTAAAAAACTAAGGTCTGATAGAAACGAAACTCAACGTCAATTTGGCTTGGTTACAGGGTTTTCTAGCTCTTATATATGTAAGTTGGAAAAAGGGAAAGCTAACCCTTCGCACTCTTCTTTAGTTCAACTAAGTGAAAAATTAAATTTGCCACCGGCTTATTTTTTTTAACTTGAGTGCTTCCTATAGTAATCATAATTCGCAGGGTAGTCCCATTGTCCAAATTGCATATTATGTTTCGAGGTGATCTTATGACTCAAAGAAAGAAAAAGAAAAAGAAAAAAAGCAACCTGTTCGTGGGGGAAATTTTCTTTGGAACAGAAGACAGAGAAAAATTGTTTACTGAGGCTGTGGCGCCTTATTACACACCAGTGAAACCAGTAAAAAAAGAGAAGAACAAAAAAATTAAAGAGGCTTGAAACTTTTGTTTCACCTTTTTTTAAAGGACAAGCTAAACACAAAAAGAGGTGATTAAAACATGGCTAAGTATAGACATGTTCACACGACTTTTTGGCAAGATCCAAAAGTCACAGAAGAACTGACACCAGAAGATAGATACTTTTATTTGTACCTTATTACAAACCCAAACACCACTCAAATAGGAATATACCCCATTACCAAGAAGCAAATGGCTTTTGATTTAGGGTACTCCATTGAGTCGGTCAATAGCTTGATGGATCGCTTCGTAAATCATCACAAACTGATACTTTACAACAATGACACAAGGGAAATGGCAATAAAGAATTGGCCAAAATACAACTTGAATAAAGGTGGAAAGCCAATATTAGACTGTGTCACTAAAGAATTGAGAGAGGTTAAAGATAAATCTCTCATGAATGTACTTTATCCAAAAATCGAGAATACCAGCATTAGAGAAGTGTTTGAACGATACGCCGACGATACGTTGCACGATACGTCGACGACAAGCGGACAAAAAGAAAAAGAAAAAGAAAAAGAAAAAGAAAAAAAAGATATATTGTCGGGAAACCCGACTGTTGACCTTAAAACTCAAGAATCTGAAATTCCATTCAAACTGATTGTTGATCTTTTGAACAAAGTAACAGGAAAGTCTTTCAGACATTCTTCTACTGCTACACAAAGGCTAATTAAAGCACGCTGGAATGACGGGTTCAGGTTTGAAGATTTTAAAACAGTGATCCTTACAAAAACTAATCAATGGCTTAAAGACGACAAAATGAATAAATATCTGCAGCCAACGACATTGTTTGGAACAAAGTTTGAAGGATACCTGAATGAAGGTGCGGGGGTGATAAAGCATGCAGAGTATCAAATCAGTGGTGGCGGAGGACTTAAACGCAAGAATGACCTTCCATTCTGATTACTGTAATAAGCACACATTCACACGAGGTAGTGAGGAAGTCGTAAAGCCTGTTCGTATGATGATCCTCAATGGAAAGGTGGTCTGTCCACGGTGTGAACTGGAGGCAGATGAGAAGAAGATCCAAAAAGACTTGGAGAGGCAGATCGAGTTTAGCCAGCGTACAAAGAATTTCAACATGCTGGAGAAGCGCAGCATCTTCCGAGACAGGACCATTGCTAAAGCGACGTTTGATAATTACAAAGTATCTGAACCAGAGGAAACAGCGAACAAGCGCCTCATGATGAACCTTGTCGGTTATTTAAAACAAGGAAAAGTGTTTAATATCTTTTTGCAGGGTCATCCAGGAGTAGGAAAAAGTCATCTAGCTTATGCAGCACTTAAAGCACTCAATGTACCGCCTGACCCTGACAACCCAGAAGATATGGGGAAATCATGCTTATTTGTAAACCTTGCTGATGCTGCTTTTGCCATTCAAGATTCTTTCCACAACAAAGAAAGCAAATTCACCCAAGGTTATGTAACAGGACTTATAGGTGATGTGGATTATCTGGTGATTGATGATGTAGGAGCTGAGACGGGATCTGAACATTCAAAGAGTGAAGCCACCAACTTTATACACAAGATACTTTATGCAGTCACATCAGCTAGACAGGATAAAGCAACGATTTACACCTCCAATTTAACTGGAGACAAATTAAAACAAATGTACGACACCAAACTTGTATCACGCATGACAAAAAAGTCTAAATACATTTTGTTTAAAAACACCTTTGATAAGCGTGACGAAGAATTGCCGTTCTAAGGGAGTGTAAAACATGAGCAAAATCACATCTGAGAAGGTTGATAGTTTAATAGATCAGCTGCAAATAAGTCTGAACGAATATAAAAAACATAAGGAGGCGCGCTGAATATGAAAAAAGGCGGCAGAAAACCAACACGCTTAGAAAGAAAAATCCTAGTAGTGAATGGGTTGAACCCTCGTTACTGGCACGTGGAAAAGAATCTGGCAGCATCCATGCATATTGTGCATAAAGAGGTTGGGCGCAGAAAGGAAATTATGAAATGAGTGCCACTAGAATCATCCTAGAAGATTTCAATTTTGAATGGACAATCGTAGGTCTTAAACGCTTTTTGGATTACTGGTACGAAGGCAGGTCTTTAAGTGAAATGGCCGAGCTGTTTCGCAGGCCGGAAGAAGAAGTGTTAATGCTGATGATTGATTTCAGCAAGCGTGGAAAGATCAAGGAGCGTCCGAACGGTGTCGGCGCAAACGAGCCTATGCATATCAAAAAGAGCGTGATGAATTCAAAAAAGAGAGAGTTACGCAAACTGTTCGAGGGTCAGCCCGTTTATCAAGCTTGTCCAAACTGCGATTTCATATGGGATGAAAAAGACATCATTGCGTTTAGGCAGATGTGGCAGGACTATGAGCCAATCAGACATATCGCAAATCGTTTGGCGCGAAAAGTCGATGACATCCTGTTGTTGATAATTGACCAAGCAGAGTTAGGAAAGATCGAACCACGTAAAGGCGGAGTATTCGGAAAGGAGGACAAGCAGCATGAAGAAAAAGAGCATCTTGTTGCCATTTGAGAAAGCGACAGCACGGCAATTGGAAGTGATTGCGCGGTATGAAGATTGTCCAAAACGGATCAAGACAGCAGCCATGCGCCACCTCAAAAAGAGAGGAGGCATCAAGTGATGACCAGTGATGATAGAGCTTTAATGATCGAGTGGTTGAGTCTTTCAAACGGAGCTTATGGACGTGAGCATTGTGAAAAACTGTCTGACGAAGAACTCGAAAGAATCTATAATCTCAACGTTCCGCAGCGTGACGAATAAAAGGAGGTGTGCATATTGGAGACTGTTAAAAATCCATACAAAGCAGGACCAGTTGAAAAACGGATAATGTCCGACGACGAATTGGCAGCTTACAGGCAGAAGCATCCGCCAAAACCATACAAAAAAAGACTCAGACGTATAGATTGGCGTTGGAAGCGCACAGATCAATACGTTGAATCTCAGTGGTAAGAATTCACATCAGTTCAATGTGAGTAATTAAAGATTAGGAACCTTAATTATATCACATGGAGTGATCAAAGTGAATGAACCACAACGAATCACATTAGAAAAAAACGACCTTTTTTCAGCTGATGTTGAACCGGGGAAAATTCAAGTGATTGTCCTAGACGGGATTAATAACACGGCTCATATAACAGAAGCACCAGAGCACGGACACACGATAATCGAAACCATTAAAGGCAAATTAGATCGAATACGTTTTGACTACGGATTTAAATTCAATAAGTAAGCAGGGGTTATCCCCTGCGGGGGAGGAATTGCGATGTTATCAAAAGATCAAATAAACGTTGACCTTTTTGACGAGGTGACACGTTTGAAAAGAGAAATAGAGAATAAGAATCAGCAGATCGACGGATTCTCAAAGCTTTTCTTAAACGAACTGAATTGGGAGCAGCGTAATTACGAAGCATGTAAAGATGAATTCCACAGAGGTGGATTAGCAGCAATGAGAAACATCGAGAAGAAATACGAACGAGCTTTTGGAAAGGGATTGGACGGTGAAAGAGTATGAGTCTACCAAAACACGTCGAACTGTCGCAGGCCGTCAAAGCCTGCAAAAACAAAGCGATGACGATTGATGCTGCTGCTGCATATATAGGCGTACCCACATTTTTCGTACCAGTGCTTGCTGACTACTGCCCTGACCTAATCATAGAGGGCAATGTAGTCATGGCTAAAAGGGAATCAAACGGGCCTGTCATCTTCACGCTGCTGTTTTTCATGGGGATTATAACGATTGCTGGGTTGATGCAATGAAACAGATTGATCTATTTAGAGAAATCATTGTAGACAACTTTGCAGGTGGTGGGGGAGCAAGCACAGGCATTGAGCTTGCGACAGGCTTATCAGTTGATATTGCTATCAACCATGATCCTGCTGCCATTGCAATGCATGAGGTGAACCATCCTGACACGGAACATTATTGTGAGAGTGTGTGGGATGTTGATCCTAAACAAGCAGTTAAAGGGCGAAAAGTTGGTCTAGCATGGTTTTCCCCTGACTGTACACACCATTCAAAAGCAAAAGGCGGCAAGCCTGTAAAACAGAGTATCAGAGGGCTTGCGTGGATTGCTGTTAGATGGGCGATAGCGGTAAAACCGCGCGTCATCATGCTCGAGAACGTTGAGGAATTCAAAGATTGGGGGCCTGTCTCTAAAGAAGGTAAACCGATCAAGGAACAAAAGGGGCAAACATTTCAATCATTCGTTAAAACGCTTGAATCACTTGGATATGAAGTACAGTTCAGAGAGTTGACGGCCTGCGACTATGGAGCGCCAACCATAAGAAAAAGATTCTTCATGGTTGCAAGATGTGACGGAAAAGAAATCGTATGGCCGAAGCCAACACATGGTGATCCTAAAAGTCTTCTTGTTCAAACAGGAAAGCTCAAGCCGTGGCGATCGTCTTACGAAATTATAGATTGGTCCATAGGGGTTCCTAGTATATTCAGCAGGAAACGGCCACTAGTTGAAAATACGATGAAACGAATCAAACGAGGCATTGATAAATTCATTGTGAACAATCCAAGTCCTGTAATGGTGCCGGATAAGAGCAAAGCGGCATTCTTAATCAGCTATTACACAGAGCAATCAGAAAAGGATGTAAGAGGCCTTTCGCTTGATCGGCCATTACACACAATCACAGCTGGCGGCAATAGATTCGGATTAGTGACAGTTGCATTTTTGACTAAGTATTACGGTCAAGGAGTAGGACAGCGATTAGACGAGCCATTGCATACCATTACAACCAAAGATCGTTTCGCATTAACAACTGTTTGCACAAATGGTCAGAGGATCGCAGACATCGGATTGCGTATGTTGCAACCAAATGAACTATTTGCAGGGCAGGGGTTCCCGCCTGGATATACATTTAACATCGGTAATAAATCGGACCAAATACGAAGGGTGGGGAATAGTGTTCCACCGCAATTCGCAGAGCAGCTGGTGAGGGCTAACCTCCCTGAGATATGTGTACCTGAGCATATGAACAAATATTATAGCAAAGCAAACTAACAGCCTAGCGGCTTAGGAGGAATAGATCCTGTGGAAATTCGGATAGAAAAGAGAAAAGAAGCTGGCTCGTGCAATTATTGCGACAGAGCCACAGTGAACGGGAATTGGGTGCAATATCCTTACGATGAAGTTATCGAAGTTAAGGGAAATCAAACCAGCACACGCTTTTGTAAGGATTGTTTTAAGAAGCTATCTGAGTTTAACCAATATGTTAAGCAGGAGGAAACGGTATGAGTAAACATGTGTTTGAAACACTTAGGGAAGCGGTTGAATTTATAAAGGACGAACTGAAAAAAACGGATGCTGAAAGAACTGAAGCAAGAGAAATCTCATTGAAAATTAATCCTAGTAGAGTATTAGAATCTATGGAGGAAAATAACTATCACGATAATTTGTTTTTACTGTATTCCCTCGATTATGGCGATTCTTTCTTCGTCTTTGAATCAGATTATGATTTAGAAAGTTGGCTGGAAAGTGATGCATGGGATGATTGGAACTTATGGGAACGTAAAGATATTGAAGGATCGTTGAATGAAGAGTTAATGATATGGAAGTTTCATAGAGATATTTGTAAAGAAATGTTTGAGGTTCTTTACAGGGATTCAAAACCATTTATAAACGGTTGGTCCAGACAACGAAAAAACATTGAATTTCGAGCAGTTCCATCATTCTCATTAAATTAAATCGAAAAGGGGCCAACTAAAATGAACCTTGAAAAAATGTTTGAAATGCAAAAAGAGTTAGACAACCGCATCATCCGAGAAAAAGGGCTGGAAGGTCAAGACCTTCTTCCCGGACTTATCTTAGCTTTACAAGTTGAACTAGCGGAATGCGCTAACGAATGGCGCGGCTTTAAGTTCTGGAGCAATGACCAGCAGCCATGCACGGAAAAGTTGATAGAATGTTCCCTTTGCATGGGAACTGGTGATGAGAATTACGAGAGGGTCGCAGAGGACGCAGAAGGTATGGGCGGTCACGAATATATCAAATGTGAAGAATGCAACGGAGAAGGAACGACTGGCACGAATAACCCACTCTTAGAAGAATACGTGGACTGCTTGCACTTTTTCTTATCAATTGGAAATACGATCGGGGTTAAAGAGTATGTTCCGATTAAATTGCTTACACTCACCAATGATATTACAGGGTTCTTCAATTCTATTTTTAGACTGATTGGTAAATGGGATAGGATATTTTTATTCTTGGAGCACGAGAAGTACCATGTTGCGATGTATCAATTCTTGCAATTAGGAGAAGTTTTAGGCTTCACTCCTGAACAAATCGAAGAAGCGTATTTGAACAAAAACGCCGTCAATCATAAGCGGCAGCAGGAGGGTTACTGATTATGAACACTGTACCAGCGATTGCATTTAAAAATAAATACACAGAACGTTATCTAAGTGATGGACCTGATTTTATGGATTTAACCGATCCTAACGGGGATGTAGCAGATTTGATGGATGCGTTGTGCATTATCAGAATAGATCGTAAAAAACCAACCGATAAAGATTTAGCCGATTTTTACAACTGGTGTCGCAGTGTAACTTTCCTCTTTGATTTTAATGATCTCAAAAATTGCTACGATCCTGTTCATGTTGATTTAACACTGGATCAGTATAAAACAATCAAGGAAAGACATGAGGAGGGTTACTAGGTTATGAACTACTCACTATATTTGATTGACGATAGACTCGTTATTGATCTTGGAGCAGGCGAAAAGAGTCAGCATAAAGCTTTTAGCGGGGTTCCTGAATTAGTAGAAACACACGCTTTCTATCAAGAACCAATCGGACAAGTTGAAATAAGTGATGAGCAACTAGCAAAGATCGAGCTTGATTTTCATAATGGCGGCTTGTGTGATTACTGCGATGAACTTTCAAACAAAGTACGTCCTTCTCCTTTTATGGGTGACATCGGCTCAAGCATGTGTAAAGACTGCTGGGACATGACAAAGAAAGAGTATGCGGCTTCACATGATGAGCATATAGGGGATTTTGAGGATTACCCTCACTGGAAGGAGCAAGCCTGATGGATATTGTAATCAGATATGTCTTTAAACACCGAGCCACCGGAAACATTGAAACTAAGGTATATTCAATCAGCCAATTAGAAGAGCGGGCAGCACAAAAGCTGTCGTCATGCTTCAATGAGACCGATTACGAATTGATCACCCGGAACTTGTTTACTGGATTGATAGATTCAGAAGGAAATGAAATTTATGAGGGGGATATCATCTTAATCACTTATGACGAAGCCTTTTCAGAACACCCTTACTATATTGGAGAAGTTAAATTTAGAGCCGATGACAATTATCCTGCATTTGATTTGTTACCGTGGATTGATTGCGAAATGAACGCATTAAGCTGGCTGAAAAGCGAAAGCGATCCTTCTGTGAAAAGCTATGCGGTCGTCGGCAACATCTATCAAAATCCCGGTCTTCTAAAGGAGGAAGCACGATGAACGAAAATAACCCGATTATTTCAAAAGTGATTGAAAAACTACACCAACAGCAGGAAAAAGGCCTGCAAAAGTACGGGGTTGAGGTTGATACCTCTTCCCACGACTTAAAAGGATGGTTACAGCACGGACTTGAAGAAACGTTGGATCTTGCGACATACCTTGAAACGGCCATTCAGTTACTGGAGGAACAGGTTAAAAGCAAAAAAGAAGAAATGAAGTTTTATGAGGTGAACGAGCCGTATTACGCACTGATCAAAGCGAAAAACGATGAAAATGCTATGACAATCTATACTGATGTTGTCGCTGATGATGATGGCGGATTATCAGAAGAAATAACCGAAGTTACAGAAGCATATGCAGCAATCATATACAGCCGAGTAAATGGAGAGGACAACAACGTGATACCAGTCAAAGAAGTGCTTGAACATTTAACAAGTGAAGAAGAAATGGTGCTGATCATTGATGGCAGCTTGCTATAAATAAAAAAGAGGGATTTTTCCCTCTTTTAAAAGTAATATTCACGTCAATGTCGAGTACCAGCAACGCTCATATGCGCCATACCAAATACCTGAGTAAGTTTGCGCACCTTTTAGATACCAATTATAGGTGCCGTCGTTATAAATTGCTGGTATTGCATTTCTTGAAGAGTATGGACCAAATATTTCAGAAGTACAATGCTTCCATGTTTCGTTAGGAGTAGCAGCGTCTGCTTGTGCAGTAAAAAAAGCAGATGAAGAAAATAGCAAAGCGAGTGATAGAACTGAACTTGCAATTACTTTTCTGATTTGCATGATTGATGCTCCTTTTCATTTGGGATAATAGTCTTACAAGTTTAATAATACTATATATTCAAAAATAGACCATATAAAAATTTATTTAACTTATATGGGAATAAATATCGGGGGTTGTGAAATGAAAAAACTACTAATCACACTAACTATTATTATTGCGGCGGTGCTTTATGCGCCGTCTGCGCAAGCGGTATGGTCGAACTGGCAAACTGAGGGATATGGTCACCAAGCACGAGTCTTTACGGATGACACCAATTACTATGCAGGAGCATCTACCGTTGATTGGAGAGCGGAAAAGAAGGGATCGAGCACGCTTTATTACACCGCTGGCGTTTACAAAAAGAGATCCAATGGCGGGTTAACAGATACTAACCTAGTGCAAAGAGGCAGCTTTAAAGCGTCCGCGCCTCTAAAGTCGTTTAGCGTGAGTGAAATTCGCAAGCGTACCGGTAAAGGAACATACGTGATCCAGCTTGATTGCTACACCGATTCAGCAAAG
Source organism: Bacillus sp. FSL K6-1006 (assembly GCF_038593175.1). Lineage (NCBI taxonomy): Bacteria > Bacillati > Bacillota > Bacilli > Caryophanales > Bacillaceae > Bacillus > Bacillus sp. FSL K6-1006. The sequence continues at coordinate 2,573,537 of NZ_CP151970.1, read as the reverse complement.
ACAAAATACATCGGGACCTTTGAGTCCGTTAAATTCAACATTCGATAGGAGGTAGTGGAATGACAAATAAAATCGTATGCCCCCATTGCAAGAGTGACAAAGGATTCTACACAAGAGAAAGAATAACTGGAACAGCTCAGAAATACTACAATTCTTCTGGTGATCTAGAAGAAGAACAAGGCGCTATGTATGATGGCCTGTCGCACCACGGGGGAACAAAAGCCTATTGTAAGCAGTGCCATAAACTGATGGGGAAAACAGAAGATTTAGCGTCGGGAAATAATGAGGAAGATACAAGATGGAGGTAGCGGAATGAAATATAGAGTATATGACGACAGGTCCACTGCAATACTTTTTGAATCAGATGATAAATCAAAGTGCTATTTGTATATCATGGAGAATTATTCCGAAGGCGACGATGATTGGGAACATATTTTCATAGATACAATTTAGTAGACGGAGGAATGAAGATGTTATGTCCGATTTGCCATTTAGCGGGGTGTGAAGAAGATTGTGTAGATTACTGCATTAACTGTGAGAAAGAAATAGTATCTGGTAAAGATTTTTGTAATAAGAAATGTGAAAAAGAATTTGAAAACAGTTAAATAAGTCCAAGACGGAGAGCCTGCGGACACTGATCAACACCTTTTAAGGGTGCTGGTTGGTGTCCGTTTTCTTTTTGTCGGAAAGGAGCAACACCATGAAGAAGGAAAGTCCGAAAAAACAGCCGCAGCAGCTTACAGAAAGAGAGATAAAAGAGCTCATGGGGCAAAACATGCAAAGACTGAAAAGAGCCAAAGGCGGGGCCATGCGCCGAAAATAAGAGGAGTGATTGGGATGACTAATAAATATGATAAGAATCCAAACGAACAAACAGATCAAATGAATTTAGATATCCCTCAAATTGACGAGGAAAAAACAAGATTCAAAATGGAAAAGATGATGGGAAAATATAAAATGCTTAGGTTGCAAACACCGGAGGACTTTCTCCCTAAAATCACAACAACATACACCATTACGCCGCCGAGTTTCTCAAATCAGTTCCACTCAACCACAGAAGAAGCAGCGCTTAAAAAAATGGATTGGGAGATTGAACGGGAAAAATACATGAAGCGAATCGAAAGGGGCATTAATCGTCTTACGCAAAAAGAGCGCCGTATTTTAGTTATGCTCTATATGCAGGATGAAGAAATGTATGATTACGAGATTTACGCAGAAATGGGACTCAGCCAAAGGAATTATTATCGTGTTAAAAACAAAGCATATTATAGACTGGCATTCGCGCTTAGAGAAGAAGTATATAAGCAGGTGGATAAATCATGAATTTTGTTCAGCCAATAAGGGACCTTGATCAGATCCATTATATTAAGAAGTATTTAGGTGAGAGAAACAAACGAAACCTGCTGCTTTTTGTGGCCGGAATTAATTTAGGCTTGCGTATATCCGATCTGCTGGAATTGAGGGTGAAGGATGTAAGGAAGCAATATGTATCGCTAAGAGAACAAAAAACAGGTAAAGAAAAAAGAATCAAAATAAACAAAACGCTTCGAAAAGCGATAGATCAATATATCAAGGACAAAGATGATCAAGAATACCTTTTTAAAAGTAGAGAAGGACTCAACAAACCAATCAGCCGCAGCAGTGCATATAACATTATGAGAGAGGCAGCGGACTATGTCGGGCTTGATAGCATAGGTACTCATACACTCAGAAAAACATTCGGCTACTGGAATTATAAAAAACATAAAGACGTTGCCTTATTACAAGAAATATTTAACCATTCAAGTCCTGACATTACATTGAGATACATTGGAATTACACAAGACGCTATGGACAAAGCAATGGACGATTTCGGTTTATAAGACTCACCTGTTCAAATGGCTGGTGGGTCTTTTTTTGCGTTCTTTTTCTTCAATTAACCATAATGAGAAAATGTCCAACTCATTTTAAGGGAATAGCTGAAAAGCAAGAGGGGCAAGGGATACAGCGATTTATCCAGTTGGACAGACTAATAGATATGATGAATTGGTGGATTGTGTGGATAATCAAAAGTGTATAATATATGGAAAAGGAGGATTTATATGAATAATATTGTTAAAGGCGAAGAAAACATTTTAGACAGAGCAATAAAGCATATGGAAAGTTATTTACAAGTGAAAAACCATATATTGGATAATGATTATGTTCAGTTGATAGGAGATTCTTCGAGAGTTGTGGGTTTTTTAAACAACTCAGCAAAATTATTCAATAGGAAAAAATTACAATCATTTTTAAAAGGGTTTAGCATGAATGAAGATCCCTCACAAGCTCAATTAGAAAAATTAATTAAATATGTTGATGATGAGGATAAAGCTGAATTTATTAGTGATACTTTATCTAAAATACTGTTTTCTAACTCAAGTAAAGCATGTGTCATAATGGGGACAATTTTAAAAGATATTGTAGAGAAGCGGGATGTTATTAAACATGAAGATCTAATTGCTATTAAAGCTCTAACAGAATTTTATGATGTGGATATTGTGAATTTTAATATTATACAATCTGTATTTGTTGAAAAATCAGAAGAGAAAATTGGTTTGATAGACATTCTTCGTAAAATAAAACATAGTAACTTAGATGAAATAAGTATGCTAATGACTTTAGATAAAGCTGCAGCAACTCAATTATTATTTGTAAGTACATCGGTTGACATGTCTACAGAGATAAATGATTTTGAGAATAAAAGAAAAGAAGCAGATAATTTTTATGTAATGACATCTGGAGGGAAGTTACTAACCAAGTACATTAGCAGAATTTCAGAATTTTAGTATGGCACACTTTTGGCACAATCTTGGCAAAGCATTTTGTCTGAGAGCGGTTATGATGGTATTAGGTAGTAAATTGAGAGCGACTTCCATTGCGGAGGTCGCTTTTTGTTCGACAATTTTCGCGAATGGTGCTATTTAATTATCTTTTACCGATATAAAGGTAGGAGGTATGAATATAATGAATTTTTTAGATAATCCAACCATTAAATGGGAAGCAATATCAGCACTATCCAATTTTGCTGTAGCATTTGTTACTTTAATAACAGTAACTATTACATTGTATTTGTCATGGAATAACGTAAGGACAAAGGCTAAAATGGTGTTTAAAAGGGAGGAGAAAAATCAGTATAATGATTTCTATAGAATCAGACTTATAAACAAAGGGTTTATACCAATAACCATTCTGCATAAAGGAATACTAGTTCATAAATTCCGTTGGAAAAAAAGAGATGGAAAAGTAGTGTTTTATAGAAACCTTCATGATGGAATTAAACTAGACATAGGTGAAAGAGAAAATATCAATATTGGAGCAAAAGAAATAAACAATAAGTTACATTCGCACGGTTTTAAGCCAGGAGATAAAGTTAAATTAGTTGCTTATTTTAGCGACATTTCTATCAAAATTTACTCAAAAAAATTTACCTTTGTTGTTTTTAATCAACAGCCATTTAACACCCAATTAAATACTAATAGGACAGAAGACGTAAGCAACGATTAAAGTTGCTTTAATTTGTAGGATTTTTTAGGGTAGATGCTGGCGAATTGTCTTTTTAAAATAATGTTACAAAATAAATTTTGAAGCACCTGTCTTTGTGATAGGTGCTTTTATTATGTGGAGAATAAGGTGCAATAAAATGAATAATGTTTCTTGCGAGAAATGCCAAACATATTACGCTTGGAAGTGAGAGAGATAAAAGAAGCGAAAGGAATTGTAATTCAATTCTTCACCTGTCCTCATTGTGGAAACTCGAATGTTGTTTCTGCTACAAATAAAGTCATCCGTCAGAAACTGCGAGAATTGAGAAAGGCACGCAGCTTTTATGAACAAGCAACGACACATAGAAGCGCACAACGGCGTTTTGAAAAGTATACGCAGTTACACGAAAGCGTCAAACGCCTTATGCTTCCTCTAATTGATGAAGCGAAACAAAGATTGAATAATTCATAGCATCCTTGGGGTGCTTTTTATTTTGGGGAGGGACACCACGTGGACAACTCACTCAGGGAACTAATCATTAACACAGCAATTGGACACGCAATAAGGACAGACCAATTGTATAACGGACTTAAAGCCCTTAATAAAAGGGGATGCATATGGGCAGATGGAGAGATCATCAGGGGGTTAGGCATGCTCGGTTCTTACGGTGTGAGGGACAGGCAAGCTATTGACAGCCTCCTGCATGTCAGCCAGATTCTATCCTATGAAGCAGCACGATCCTATCTAGCATCATATCAAAGGGAGTACAGGGAGTTTTATGCCGTACAGAAAGTAGGGCATCTTCATGCCTTTGTTTTGTTCGCAATGATAGATCAGAAGGAAGCTGGTGAATCCAATGCCACCTAAACCATTGAGAGAGTGTAAGGTGCGAGGGTGCAGAGATTTAACTAGGGATGGTTATTGTCCTGCTCATGCTGATGGCAAGCAGCAGGAGGCAAAGTATTACAACAAACATGTTCGAGATAAACAATCAACAAGCTTTTACAAATCGAAAGAGTGGAAACAGACAAGACAACTTGTTCTAATGCGAGACAATTACCTTTGTCAAAGCTGTTTAAAGCAAGATCGTGTCGTTCCTGCTGTCATGGTTCATCACATAGTGGAGCTAAAACAGGATTGGAACAAACGATTAGATTTAAATAACCTCGAAAGCATGTGTAATAGCTGTCACAACAAGGTTCATGGCAAGCGAGGGTCATAAGTACCCCCCCGGCATTAAATCCCTAGAAAACGGCTTCGTGAAGATCGGTGAGCCGTCGTCTACAAACAAACACCGCTTTTCAAAGTTTCCAAAAACACGAAAAACCCCCTCGGCGAAAATACCGAGAGGGCTTGGTACGACTGGTTTTGTTGTTAATTCGATCATAGCATGATTTCGTTCAAAAACAAGCATAAATTTCAAAAAAATGAAACGGAATGAGGTGAAAAATATGCCGAGACCTGCAAAATCCGCAACGCTTCAGTTAATACAGGGCAATCCAAATAAGAAAAACACAGATGAACTTGCGATGCGTGCTGAACAAGAACAGAAAATGAAAATGAGATCAAACAATATTAAACCTCCATCCTGGTTGGATAAGGTTGCTAAAAAGGAATTCAAACGGATTGCCGAGCTATTAAAGGAAGTGGACATTATAACGGAGGCAGACATCAGCATGTTGGCCGCCTATTGTAATGCCTATTCACAATACATTTCAATAACTAAAGTGATAGAAGAAGATGGACTCATGGTTCATAAAGATGGATTTGATGAGGACGGAAATCCAATTGAATTAATTGGAGAAGAACACCCATTATTGAAAAGACAAAAGAACTTCTTTGATCAAATGAAGTCAGCTGCAAATGATTTTGGTCTTACTCCATCAGCCCGTGCAAAACTAGCGATCACCAAAACGCAGGAGATTCGGGAAAAGACGGCTGCTGAAAAGGAGTTTGATAACGTGTGACAATTAAGCAGTTTATGATTGATTACTCAAATGATGTTCTACAAGGGAAAATTGTAGCTTGTCAAAAACACATTTGGGCCTGTCAGCGTTTTTTGAATGATGTTGAACGAGAAGGAAAAGAAGAGTTTCCATATGTATTCGATGAAGAAAAGGCCCGCAGATTTCTTTTTTGGATGACTCAATTTAAACATACCAAAGGACCATTAGCAGGTGAAAATATTGATCCTGATCCTATTCAGATTTTCATTTTTGGCAATGTCTATGGATGGGTCCACAAAGATACCGATATTCGCCGTTTTACAACTGTGTATTGGCAAGTTGGCCGTAAAAATGCAAAGACTCAAAGCTTAGCAACTGTTGGGTCATATGAAGCAATGGCGCTTGGAGAAAGTATGTCGGAGGTTTATATAGGTGCAACCAAAAAAGAGCAGGCTAAGATTTGCTGGAAAGAAATAAATGCTCAAATTGAGGGTAGCGACCTTCTCAATAAACCATCAAAAAAATATAAGGTAGCATATGGGACAATTGAACATATTAAAACAAAATCAATTATCACACCACTTGCAAAAGATGCCGGGAAAACCGGAGATGGATTTAACCCTCAATGTGGAATTATTGATGAATATCATGCTCATCCAACATCAGAAATATATGATGTTATTGAATCGGGTATGGGAGCAAGATCACAACCTTTAATGGTAATTATCACGACTGCTGGACCTGAATTGAATAATCCTGCTTACCGTGTCGAGTACAATTTTGCTTCTCGTCTTTTAGATCCAAATATGGTAGAGAAAAATGACCATTACTTTGCAATGATTAATGAGTTAGATGAAGATGATGATATTAAAGACGAGAGTAAATGGGAAAAAGCAAATCCGATACTTGCAAAACACGAGTTTGGCATAAATTATTTAAGACGGCGTTTGGAAATGGCTTTGAATGTACCGGAAAAAATGCGTGATTTCCTCACCAAAAATATGGATATTTGGGTGAACATGCGATCAAACGGATATATGGATATGCAAGCATGGTCTGATTGCGGGTTGAATGAAGGTCTACCAGATTTAAAAGGTAAGGAATGTTATGCAGGGATTGACCTATCAAAACGAATTGATTTAACAGCGGCCAGTTTTGAATTTCCACTCGAAAATGGGATGTATTATGTTACAGCACACGGCTTCATGCCAGAAGATACGTTTCATGAGAGGATGAAAACTGACAAGGTACCATATGATCTATGGGTCAAAAAAGGTTGGCTAACTCTTACTGATGGAGCTGTCGTTGATTATGATTATATCCGTGCGTACATTAAAAGAATGGAAAAGGATCAAGGTTGGAAAATCAAAGAGATTGGATATGATCCATATAACGCAACGCAGTTTGCGCAGCAGATGGAAGCTGATGGATATGTCATGATCGAGATCAGGCAAGGGGTGCAAACCTTATCTGAGCCTACCAAAGATTTACGTGAGAAAGCTAAAGCGCGAAAATTAATCCATGACAACAATGATCTATTAACGTGGGCGATGGGGAATGCCGTTACAAAGATTGACGCACAGGAGAACATCATGCTTGATAAATCAAAATCGACTCAACGTATTGATCCAGCAGCTGCACTTATAAACGCTCATGTGAGAGCCAGTCAAGTAAATCAGCATTTTGACTTAAATGAATATATCCAGTCTGGCCAATTTAGTTTTTAGAAGGAGAGCTGTTGAATGAAAGAGTGGTCAAAATACTTAGAGGATGTTTTCCTTATACTTGGAATGGTTTTAATTGCAATTGCATGTTTTAGAATATCAGTAAACACCGGGCTTTTTGTCTCAGGTGTTTTTTTCGTTTCCACTGCTTTTTTAATTAGCAGAATCACCCTGAATCAAAATAAAGAAGATGAAATAGACAGGGGTGAATGAATTTGTTATTACGAGGACGACCGAAGATTGAAAATCGTGTAGCGGAAGAAGATAGCGGTTCTCTATTGAGTCCTGCTAAGTGGTTTCGAAACATATTTGCTGGTGTTGAAACGTCATCAGGGGAGCATGTCTCTTCTGAGAATGCGATTTTACACCCAGATGTGTACGCTTGCGTGAAAGTGCTTGCCGAAGATGCAGCCAAACTCCCTATAAAATTATTTCAGAGCAAAGAAGGAAGCGTAAAGACTATTCAAAACGACATTAGCAGGATGATTTTGCATAAGGTAAACCCGTATATGACCAGTTTTACGTGGAAAGCTCTTGTCATGTTGAGAATGGCAACGTGGGGAAACAGCTACAATCGTCTTGTCTATAATCGTGATGGGGATGTAGAAGCTATTTATCCACTAAATCCAGAATCAACAAATACAAATATTGACCCGGATACTGGGAAGGTTTGGTACTCAACTACGATCAATGGAAAGTATGTTGAACTGCACTATCATGAAGTCCTGCATTTCAAAAACCTATCTTTAGATGGCATCGTAGGTCAAACGCCTATATCTGTTATTCGAGATAATATTGGATCAAATAGGGCAGCCACAAAATTTAATGCTAAGTTTTACAAGAATGGCGGGGCACCGTTTGGTGTAATCAAAACACCGTCTTTGTTGAATAGAGAGAGTAAGAAGGTTCTTAGAGAAGATTGGGAAGAAGTCAATGCAGGGCAATCCATTGCGGTACTTGATGCGGGTCTTGATTATTCACAAGTAACAATGCCTATGAAAGATGCTCAATTCATTGAATCAATGAAATGGAATCGTCAGCAAATAGCCTCCATCTACAAAGTGCCACCTCATAAAATTGGTGAATTGGATCGAGCGACCTTCTCGAATATCGAGTCACAGTCTTTGGATTACGTGAAAACAACCCTGCAGCCTATCGTGACAAATATTGAACAAGAATTGAACGATAAAATCCTTACGCCTGCTCAATTAAAAGAAGGATTTTATTTTAAATTTAACCTGGAAACAGAACTACGTGGAGACAGTAAAACAAGAGCTGAATTTTATGAAGTCATGCAGCGTGTCGGGGCATTCACTATTAATAAAATCCTAGAAAAAGAGGATATGACAGGTATTGGTGAAATCGGTGATGAGCATTTTGGTAATTTGAATCTAGTTCCCCTTTCAATCATGAAAGAATATCAGTTAAGCAGGGTGAGTAAGAAGAATCTGAAAGGGGGTGACGGAGATGAAGAAAAACAAGAAGTATTGGAACATGAAGCCACTGAATGATGTTTCTGCAGAAATAACTTTGTATGGTTCCATTACTGGAGAAGGTTGGTTTAGTGAAAGTTCTTCTAAAGCATTTCAAGCAGATTTGAAAGATTTGGGCGAAGTCGCCGAAATTGACCTCTATATTAATTCACCGGGTGGTGATGTATTTGAGGGACAAGCCATTCACTCGATGCTGCAGCGGCATAAAGCGAAGATAAATGTTTATGTTGATGCACTAGCAGGAAGCATTGCTTCTGTCATTGCAATGGCTGGCGACACGATCACGATGCCGAGTAATTCAATGATGATGATCCATAACCCTTACATGGGTATGATCGGTAATGCTGCAGAATTTAGAAAAGCTGCAGAAGACTTGGACAAAATCACTGATAGCATTGTTTCAACCTATTTGGCAAAGGCAGGAGAGAAACTAGAAGAATCGACCTTGCGTGACCTTTTAGATAATGAAACATGGTTAACAGCTGATGAGGCGTTGCAATATGGGTTAGCTGATGCGGTCACCGAGGAGAAAAATGTTGCTGCACAGATAGATGAGAACGTTGTTTCTCAGTTCAAAAACATCCCTGCTAAAATCGTTGCAAAACTAACCAAAGAACCTGAAAGCAATCGAGAGCACATCATCAGCTTGAGACAACAACAGAATGCCATACATGCAGCACTCCTAGAAATTTAGGGGTGTTTTTTTATGGGAAATTTGAGGAGGAAACCATTTTGGAAAAATCAAAAACACAGAACAAATTGTTGCGTCTGCCTATCCAATTCTTCGCTAAGGAAGGTATGACAGTAAAAGAAAGAGAACTCCGCCAAGCTTTAGCGGAAAAACGTGATAAGATCATGGCCCTAAATGATGAGGGCAAGGTTGATGAAGCTAAAACAATGCTTGCTGAGGCGCAGGTTTTGAAAGAACAAATTCAAAACTATGAAGAAATGCGAAATATGTATGTTGATTACGGTGATGAGGATCAGCAGGATGATCAGGGTGTTAAATCGCAGGTTGTTTCAAACGATGTCAGCGGTAAACAAGTATTAAATCATACAGAATTATTTGCAGATGCCATTCTAAAAGGAAGAGCGCCTGCACCACTGGCTGCAATGAAAGAGTCTGTGGATGAAGATGGAGGTTTAATTGTTCCAGAAGACATCACGACGAAAATCACTGAAAAACGACGTCAGTTTGATTCTTTAGCAAATTTAGTTGATATTATTCCAGTTAGTACGAACAAAGGTGCTAGAACTTACGAAAAGTATGCTGATATGACACCTTTAGTTGATGTAGACGAATTAGAAGATATTGATGAATTAGAAAATCCTAAATTTGAGCGAATTAAATATGTCATCAAGGATCGTGCGGGTATTTTAGTTCTTTCAAATGATTTATTGAGTGATACAAGAGAAGCACTCATGGAGTTCTTAGTCAATTGGTTAGGAAAAAAATCAGCTGTTACGAGAAATGTGAATATATTAAAAATATTAGAAACACTTAAAAAACAATCTATTTCTACCACTGATGACATTAAAGATATCACTAACGTTACTCTTGATCCAGCTATTGAAGAAACAACTATCTTCGTAACAAATCAATCAGGATTTAACTATCTTGATAAATTAAAAGACAAAAACGGAAATTATCTTTTACAACCAGATCCAACGAACAAAACCAAGAAATTACTGTTTGAAAAAACTGTTCATAAAATTTCAAACAAATTCCTTCCGAATGGCGGAACTAAGAGTAACCCAAAATATCCATTAATTATCGGTGATTTGAAAGAAGCAATTAAGCTCTTTGATCGACAACAGTATTCGATTAAATCTACTGATGTAGGCGGGAAAGCCTTCTATCGAAACTCAACAGATGTAAGAGTTATTCAAAGGGATGATGTCGCGTTAGCAGACGAGGAAGCAATTGTTTTTGCAGAATTTACTGGAATTGAAGTCATTGAGCCGCCTGAAAAAGATGAAGACAAAGCTGTAGACGCTGGAAAATAAATAAAAATTGAAAGGAATGGATTAATTATGGCTAAAGATTTTTTGAATGAAAGTAATGGAGTATTAACATCTGCAGAGGCGGGCGCAGACGGTAAACCTATCACGCCTGTTTATTTAAAAGGAAATAGCGAAGAAAACCCTCTCTTCATTCAAGGGATGCAAGGTGAAAAAGGACCAAAAGGTGATCCGGGAGAGCAGGGGCCGAAAGGTGATAAGGGTGATGCTGCTGTAATTGAGGAAGGCTCAGTTACAAATAAACACCTAGCAGATAAATCTGTTAACTCTCGTACTTTAGGCACTGGCAGTGTTATGTGGGAGAATCTCAATTCTGCAGTAAAAGAAATGATCACTGAATTGCAAAATAAGGTCGAAGCTTTAGAAAACCCAAAATCTGAATAAAGGTGATGCCAAATGACTGAGGCAGAACAAAAAGAGCTTGAAAAAGCGAAAAAATACCTCCGCATTGATGGTGATGCGGAGGATGATTTGATTTTACATTTCATCGCTGCAGCAAAGGAGTACATCACGAATGCAACTGGTTTAAAATTCCCTAACAATTTAGCGCAAGCAGAGTTGGCGGTCATGTCATTTACAACTCATTGGTATGAGAATAGGCAAATATCAGGCACGACCTCGAATCTTGATGGGGTGCTCACAACAATGGTCAATCAACTAAAATACGTGGTTGAGGACGGTCAAATAAATGCTGAATGACATGAGGCACCGCATCCAGTTTCAGCAGAAAAAAGAAAAGAACCGTTTGCCTGTCGATGGTGACAATGGCTGGGAAACCGTGGTTGAGTGCTGGGCCAAAGCAGAGGGCTTAAATGGCGCTGAATATTATGCTGCAGCTGCTATCCAAAAAGAACATACAATCAAGTTCACCATTCGCCACCGGGAAGACATTGACGAACATATGAGGCTCTTATTCAAAGGGAAAACTTACGAAATTGAGTCTATATTACCGAATCATTCAAGGCTTCATTTCCTCACAGTTAGGGCAAAGGCGGTGAAGTGATGTTTAATTTACAAATCGATGGCTTAGAGGAATTAGAAAATGCTATTGGAAACATGCAAAGAAAAGTAAGCAAAATGCATAAAGAAGCTCTCACAGCTGGCGCAACAGTGATAAAAGATGAATTGCACCCAAACACACCGAGATCAGACAAGGCCCAAAAACACATGCAGGATGATCTTGATATTACCCGGCTTCGCACTGATGGTGACGGAGTGAAATATGTGGCGGTTGGTTGGCCGAAATCCAAGTCACGTAAGGACACACAATGGAGAATACACTTTCCTGAATTCGGCACCTTACATCAGCCTGCGCAAAAATTCTTTACGAGAACTGTCGAACAGAAATGGGATGAGGCTATACGAAGAGTAGCAGATAAATACCGACAGGCGCTGAGCAAATTATGATCAATCAAAACTTAATAAGGCGTGCAGATACTTGCAAGAATGCCATTTTTGAAGCGTTGGAGAATGATCCAGCGCTTTTGTCTTTAATAGACAAAGATGACATCTATGAGCTTGCAGTGCCAGAGGGTACAAAGTCGAGTCCACCGTATGTCGTGCTGCAAGAAGTCAACTATAAACCGATCAAATGGGCTGATAACCGGCCTATACAAGATAGCGCAACCTATCAAATAGATGTTTATCACAATGCTGATCCGCAACCCATCATGGCTGCAATCGGGGATGTGATGGAGCGTTTAGATTTTGCGCCAACTATACCTATCAATGACTTTTTAGAGAAAGAGAGATTGATAAGAAAAGGGTATCGTTTTGAAAAAAATATAATACTAGGAGGCTAACTATGGCTGAGTACAGTTCAGTAACTGGTTTGGAAAATGTTCAGTTTGCACCATTGCAAAAGAAAGGTAAATTCTTTGTGCCTACTGAAATTCTAAAGTATGAGTACGCAATCAATATGAAGGTGGAAACTGAGACATCAACCGAGAAGCAGTACGCAGATAACAAACTGGTCGATTTAGTGGTTTCAACTGGTTCTACAAAGCTAGAAATCGAAATGCGGGATCTCCCAATGGAAATTCTTGCGAAGCTGCTAGGAATTGAACAGGACAACAACGGGTTATACCTGTTCAAAAAGAACATTACCCCACCATGGGTCGCAATGACGTTTGAAGGTCCAAAAGCAAACGGGAAGTCTCGTCATGTTGGTTTAGTAAAAGGGCGTTTTTCTCTGCCGGGCGATGAGTGGAAGACAAAGGAAGATAAGACAGATTTCCAAACCATTAAACTGTCTGCGGAATTTGTTGATCGTGAGCAGGATGACCTTTTCAAAGTTGTCACGGATGAAGATGCTGAAAACTTTAATCTTGATGCTTTTTACAAGTCTGTTTTTGGAGAAGCATACAAAGATGATAAAACAGAAAACGGTAGCAGCGTTGATATTGGAAAAGGTGCTTAAGAGGGCTGAAAAGCTCTCTTTTTTAATTGGAAAATAAAAATAAGGGGGAGTCACTATGACTCAAAAACAAATTTCTATCTCTATTTGGTTCGAAGAAGAGAAAAAACACAAAACGTTTATTGCGCCACGAACAAACGCAAAAACACTCTATGAGGCTTTTGAGTTAGATGAAAAAGCAACAGAGGCGGAGAATGCAAAAGAACTTGTCAAAAGTATGGACGAACGAATCAAATTCATTGTGCGTGTATTTCAAAATCAATTTACTTTTGACCAATTTCGAGAAGGCTTCCAATCCTTTGAAATTGCGAATGCAGTCAGAAAAGTCATGTTGGAAATCATGGGAATTAAAGTGGCGGAAACGCAGGAAGAAAAAGATTTTTTGCCCGACATGAAGGCGTAAATGAGCCATTAAAAAACGGCAAAGATCAATTAAATAAAATCTATACCACTTTACTTGAGCAAGGCTGGAAGATGCATGAGATTGATCAAATGGATATTTATCATTTCTTAGAATTGAACGCTGAATCGAGCAAAACAAAAGAAGTAACGATTGATCAAATATTCTAAGTCTTGAAATCTTCGTCAGGAAAGCGGGGTGGTACATAAATGACTCAAGCAATTGGCAATATGGTCGCCAAGGTCAATCTGGATGACTCAGGTTTTAACAGAGGTATAACAGGTCTTCAAAGGCAAATGCGTCTTGCTAATTCTGAATTTAAAGCAGCTACTGAAATTTATAAGAATACCGGCAATCGAGCAAAAGAATTGCAAGCCAAAGTTGATGGACTTAACAATAAATATCGTATTCAGGGTAAAGTAGTAGAAGAGCACCGAAAACGTTATGAACAATTGGTAAGAGAAAAAGGGCGTGATAAAAGAGAAACACAAATTCACGCTCGAAAACTCAACGAATCCATCGCTGTGCACCAGAAGCTAGAAAAAGAGCTTCGGCAGGTATCTAAAGAATTCGAGCAGTTACAAAGCACCAGCAATAAAGCAGCCGGTGTTTTTTCTGTTTTTAAGAAGAACGCTGGGGAAGTTTCAGAAGAATTGCAATCTGTCTACTCTGCTGCGGGAATGGCAGGGAAGGCATTAACAGGTATCGGTGTAGCAGGCACCGTCGCAATTGGCGGCGCAGTTAAAGTGGCCGCAGACTTTGAAAAGGCTATGAGCAGGGTCGGTGCTGTGGCGAATGCATCGAATGACGAGATGGGCCGTCTGACAGAAACGGCGCGTCATTTGGGAGCTACGACACAATTTACAGACGGACAAGTTGCCGAAGGAATGCAGTACCTTGCAATGGCTGGTTATAAGACAAATAACATTATCGGCGCCATGCCGGGCTTGCTTGCTACTGCGGCAGCAGGGCAAACAGATTTAGGTGTAACGTCTGATATTGTATCAGACATCTTAACGGAGTTTCATATTGCTGCAGAAGATACAAACCGAGTAGCAGATGCAATGACTTACACGTTTACTAACAGCAATGCCACGCTTCAACAGATTGGGCAAACGATGAAATACGCGGGGCCAGCTGCGAAAACTGCAGGTGTCAGCATGGAAGAGTTAGCGGCTGCAACAGGTATCATGGCGAACAGTGGAATCAAGGCAGATATGGCAGGTACTGCATTACGATCCACATTAACAAGGCTTGCGGCACCTCCAAAGCCAGCTGGTAACGCAATACATGAGCTTGGCCTGAGTATTACTGACGCAAACGGCCGCATGAAACCTTTATCAAACATCATAGATCAGATTAACGAAAAGACGAAAAACTATACGGAAACCGAAAAAATCCGTATCGCAAAGCAATTGGCTGGTCAGCATGCCTTATCTGGTTTTATCACTTTGCTTCATGCAGGTGGTGATAAGATCGACAAATTCACCAAACAGATAGAAAACAGTGGCGGTGTAGCTGAAAAAGTGGCAAAAGGTCAAATGGACAACCTTGCGGGGTCAATGGAGTACCTGCGTTCTGCGGCAAATAACGCAGTCATTTCATTGGGTAATCAGTTTATTCCAGTGATCCGCGCCACTACAGATGGATTAACAAAAATCGTTAACTGGTTTGATCACCTGCCTCCATCTGTTATGCAAACAATTGCCGTTACTGGTGCTGCCGTAACAACTTTCAGTCTTTTAGGCGGGGCTTCTTTATTATTATTGAGTGTCATTCCTAGAATGGCCGAGGGATGGAGAGTGCTTCGTACTGCTGGCACGTATCTGACAGGCACTGTCAGAGGATCATCAACAAGTCTAGGAGTATACACGACACAAGTTACTGCAGCAGGTGTTGCTTCGCGAACTGCTGCAACTGGTATCAACACAGCTGCAGCATCAACGGCAGTTATGTCCACTCGTATGGGACGTTTACAACAAAACACTGGTTTAGCGACTACACGCATGGGCCGTCTAAATCAAACGGCCACAAGAACATCTAGGACAATGCGTGGACTTGGCGGCGCGTCTCGAATTGCTGGCGGGGGTTTAATGATGTTTGGTGGGCCAATGGGTATGATTGGCGGTCTTGCGCTCTCTTTTCTTCCTGAAATACTTAAATTTGGTAAAGGTGTAGTCATGGCAGGAGTAAACGCCGTAAAAGGTGCAGGTGGATTTTTGAAACTCGCAAAGGGCGGTTTTGGCCTGTTTAACATCTTAAAAAAAGGCGCAGGTGTTGTGAGTTTGCTTAGAGGCGGCTTATCGTTGCTTGGTGGTCCAGTTGGGTTACTGATAACAGGGGTCACGCTTTTAGGCGAAGCAGGGTTTAAATATTATGACAACCTGCAAAAACGAGTCTTGCCAGCAACAATTGATTTTGGCGATAAAGTTTCTGAATCCACTTCGAAAGCTGTAAATGCTTATTCGGATATGGAGACAAAAGCCAATGCAAAGCTAGACAGCCTGTATCTCAATCAAACGAAGATCACGGATAAGATAGCTGACAACATGAATAAGCGATTTTCAAAAATGGCTGACACCATAAAAAAAGGCTATCAAGATAGTGCTGACAAGTCTCTTGACGTTTTAGGAGATTTCTATTCAAAGAATAATTCACTTAAAAAGAAAGATGAGGAAAACATCCTCAATAAGATCAAAACAGGCAATGAAAAGAAGCAGAAGCAAATAGAAAAGTACGAGAGCCGAGTCAAAAAAATATATGACAAAGCAGCAAAAGAACATCGCTCGCTCACCCAAAAAGAATGGGATGAAGTCAAGGGCATTACTCAAAAGATGAGTAAAGAAGTCGAAACGGCTCTGACAAAAAGCAAAGATGAGCAAACACTCATTTCTAAAAAGTTAAAAGAAGAATCGTCTAATTTATCTGCAAAGCAAGCTGCCGCAACGGTGAAAAATAGTAAATCAGCAAAAGACAAAGTCATCAGCAATGCTAAAAAACAATACAATGCAGTTGTGAAAGCTGCAGATGATCAGTATTACGTCAAAGGTACTATCACCAAAAAAGAACATGATGCGACAGTTAAAGCTGCCAAAGATCAGCGAGACAAAACAATCAACGAGGCGAAAAAGAGCCATAAAGGCGTTGTGAAAGAAGCAAAGAAACAAGCAGATGGACATATCGAACAAGTCAATTGGGAGACAGGTGAAGTGCTAGGCGCTTGGGATACATTCCTTGTGGATTTAGCTGGTGTCGTCAATACCATTACTGGTGGTATCAATAAAGTTCTTGAATTCATGAATATACCGACAATCCCTGAGTGGAAACCAAGCGGACACAACGGGAAGAAAAAGGCGAAGAACGTTGCACCCGGTAAGGCATATGCCAAAGGTACTGACTATCACCCGGGAGGCCGTGCACTTGTTGGTGAGGAAGGATATGAGCTTGCACATACTCCTGGTATTGGAACATATATGGTCGGCGTTGGTGGTCCTCAAATTTGGGATTTACCACGCGGAACATCGGTACTGCCTCATGATCAGACCAAAAAAATCACTTCACAGGGCTTACCGGGTTATGCTGGCGGTGTTGGTGATTTCTTTAAAAAGGGCGCCAAAAAAGCTGGTGAAGTAGTCGGCAAGGTGAAAGATTTCGGATCAGATATTTTTGACCTTGTGATGGCTGGCCCAAAGAAAATTATCAGCAATATATTTGGCGGTCTCATTCCGTTTAAAACTGGTAAAGGGATAGACGGACTTGGAACAGGTATTTTAAAGACAATTCAAAAAGGTGCTTTAGGATTTCTAACAAAATCGTTAGGTGATTTTGGAGGAGAAGGAGGATCATTCAAAGGTGTAGGGGGTAGTGCTGCAGTCAAAAAGTGGGTTGCACAAGCCATCAGCATCACTGGAATTTCTCCATCCTATGCAAAAGCACTAGAAACCATTGCTATGAAAGAATCAAGTGGAAACCCGACCTTAGTTAACCGATGGGACAGTAACTGGAAGGCGGGACATCCATCACAAGGACTCATGCAGTTTATTCCGACAACATTCGCAGCATACAAAAAGCCCGGATATGGAAACATCAAACATCCAGTACACCAAATTGTTGCTGCGATTAACTATCTTAACAAGCGTTATGGCGGCATCTATAATCATCCGGGATTAAAATCTATGGCGCGCGGTGGCCCTTATATCGGTTATGCATCTGGTGGTGTTATCGACAGCCACCAAATTGCACAGTTAGGAGAAAACGGCTGGCGCGAATATGCCATTACCACTGAGCCAAAGTATCGTAAACGCTCTTTACAGTTGTATTCTAACCTTGGCAAAGAGCTTGGAGTGCCTAGTTTTGGGAATGGTATGATCTCCACGGCTTTACAGATGCTTGATCGCATTAGTAACAAAGGAGACAAGCCTCAGAGCAGGCAGCAAGATGGATCCGATATGAGACAGATGATCGAGAACCAAAACAAGCAAATTGGTCTGATGGCTCAACAAATAGACCTGCTGTCTCAAGGATTAATGATGATGCAAAAAGGCTTTGAACAATTAATTTCAAAAGATAGCAACAATTACATGGATGGGCGAAAGCTAGATCAAACGACAGGTGAACGTTTTAGAAAAGAAGCATTTATGAGTGGGGTGAGGTAGATGGAATTATATATTGATTTTAACAACGGATTGGGTGAACAAAGCCTTAATGACTTGCTTCCTCATTTCCATCCGTTAAGCCTGACACCTGCCTCACCAATCGTAGAATTTGAGACGGTGTCATTACCACGAATTAACGGTATTGTATTGCCACAACATCCGCGGGATGTGAAGTACAAAGAAAGACAGATTCAGCTTGAAATATATATGAATTCAATCATTGCTGAAAATTTCTACAGTTATAGAAGTGAACTATATGCTTTATTAGTTAAACCGTTCCCATACTACATTTCATGCGACCTGCTTCCAAACAGAAGATTTTTAGTGACGTGTGAGGGGAACTTTTCAGTGCCTAAAGAAAAAGAAAAGAATCACGTTGTGTTTACTGTAGAATTTATAGATGTCTTAGGGGCAGCAGAATCAAAAAGTACATCACTAAACCGTCAAATGTTTGAAGGTGAACGATGGAGTCCCGGAATGAATATTGAGCTGCGAGACGACCTAGAGTATTCATTCAAAAACAAAAAAACGTTCAGCATCTACAACATCGGAGATTTTAGAATCAACCCTTTGAGGCATGATTATCAAGTGACGTTGAGAGCAAAAGGAAAAGGTGTAACAATCATCAATCATACGACAGGTGAACGTTTGAAAATTGAAGATGAAATATCCAAATCAAGAGAGGTTTCTTTTATTAAACAATACACTGTTGCAAACAAGAAGCGTCTCAAGACATCTGGCAGGCTTCCTTCACTTGATATTGGCCGTAATGACTTTGAAATACAAAACGCAAGCGAAATTGAAATTGTTTTCGACACGAGATTCTATTATGCATAAGGAGGGATGGCATGGCTGCGGCTGATTTCATTAAGAAACTGGCGCCGGGAGCGCAAAAGGTTTACAAAAAATACAACGTTCTTGCAAGCCTTGTCATTGCTCAAGGGTGCCTTGAAAGTGGCTTCGGAGCAAGCGATCTATCTAAACAAGCCTACAACCTTTTTGGAGTCAAAGGGACTTATAACGGAAAATATGTATTAATGTGGACCAAAGAACAGGACAAGCACGGCAATGAAACGAGAGTACAAGCGCGCTTCAGAAAGTATCCATCATATGCAGAAAGCCTTGCTGATCTAGGAAGTCTATACACTAGGCTTAGTCGCTATAAAGATGTGGTCGGTGAAAAAGACTACCAAAAAGCTACAGCTGCTGTTGCAAAGGGTGGTTATGCGACTGATATCAATTATGCTACAAAATTAAACAGCATCATTTTTACTTACAAGCTCACACAATATGATAATTTGGATGATCTACCAGAAGAACCGAGTGAACCAGAAACACCAACTGGTCCTGATTACCCAAGCAAGGAATACGATGGGAAAGACATGCCACTCAATCAAAATTTACCGTCTGATGTGGATTTCCCGCAGCTGCATGTTTCAAGCAAGGATGGAAAGGAAGTCATAGAAATCACAGGTGCATCTGTTGATTTCACAGTTGATACAACAGGTAAAAAGTCGTTTACATTCTCGTTAGTTCGTACACAGGAAAATGCTGCAGAGTTTGAGTTGTTAGTGGTGGATAACATTTTATACCTCGATGAAAAGAAATATAATCATCAAAAATACTATATTACCAACGTGAGTCTTCATCAAGAAAATGGAATGCTGACAAAAACGGTTACAGCTGCGCACATCTTCACTGTCCTGTTGATTAATAACAGAATTGAAAAAACAGTTTCTAAGAAGTTAAGCATTAAAGAAGCGCTAGATTTTGCCCTCAAAGGAACTGATTTCAAATATGTCATTCATGCAAAAGATGATGAAATTTCTTCTGCGGAACAAGAAAACTTCGGTGAAAAAAATTCCACAGAGCTTATGGATGAAATCATTGAAGATTATGACATAGAGTTAGACGTAGATAATTACAAAATCCATGTTTACAAAAAGATGGGACAAGAAATAGACTTTGTGCTTGATAGTCGTTATAACATGCCAGGTATCACTATAACGACAGATTCCCAAAATTGTACTACTCGTGCGTGGGGATACGGCGCACAAAAAGAAATAGATTCCGATTCTGACTCAAAAGTTGATGGCAAAACAACAGAAGATGAAAAAGAAGTGAAAAAAGATGAAGAGAAAGAGCCTGAGTATGTTTTTGAGCCAGTTCTTTACATTCATCCCGATGAAGATAAATTTCTCATTGAAGGTAAACCACGTTGGGCGGAGCCAATTAAAGACGAGAGGTACAAAAAATCTAGCAGCATTATTTCTGCGTTAAAGAAGCATGTTAACCCTTACCCAGAAATGACTGTGGAAGTAGAATTCCAAAAAATCTATGAGCCGAAATTGCTTGAAATTGAACAAGATTTTTGGTTAGGTGACACAATCCATGTTATTGCGGATACTGCAGATGGAATAACCTTTGAGGATGATCTAAGGGTTGTATCATTTCAGCATAACCCTCTCAATCCGTATAGCAGCCCAACGATAACATTTGCGAACTTCCGCAAGGACATTCAGCGTATTAATGTAGATCAAGTGAAGAAAATGAAAAATTTACAACGATATATAAACGACATGCTCAAGACGCTTAGATAGGGTCTTTTTATTTTTGCCAAAAAAGGAGAGTGAGAATATGGTGAGGCTTAGAAAGGACTATGACACTAGACGAAACTCGAAATACGCAGAGCAGCTGCGAGAGGATATGCAGTCTATAGAAAATCATTTGAATCAGAATGAAGATGATTTGAAACGACATAAAACAAGCGATATTGCTCATACATCTAATCAAATCAAACACGGATTGTATTCAGTTGCGAATCGAATAGACAACATATGGTCAAGAATAATCAATCTAGTATTAAATCACGATGGAAAAGACGTAAAAGAAGTCGTTGATATTCGTGTCGCTAGGGATGCCTCCATTCATCCCACCGCAAAAGATCGTCTTGACTATGATTTCCAAATACTTGAGCAAGAAATTGAAGATTCTGCAGTTTCTCTCAATCTCAAAAAATTCATCAAGAAATACGGGAGTTTTACATCTGGATTTAAGGCTGCACTAAGTCTTGCGAAATTATATCCTGTGCATATTGTCGTGCCTCCCGGTAATTACAAGCTGACGGAGACGGCCCGTATATATAAAAACACTCACTTGACCTTACAGGCTGGTGCCGTTATAAGGCGCGGATTTGTAGGATCAATGCTTGTAAATGGTGACAAAGACGATCAAACCAAAGGCTATGAGGGACATGGAAATTTGCTGATTGACGGTCAGGGAATGTTTGATAGCGCTGGTGATGAATATAAGGAACAGTGTTCTGTTTTAGGATTTGCTCACGCAGATGGAATAGTTATCAAAGGTATTCACATACGTGATGTTTGTGGAGGGCACGGTTTAGATTGTGCTGGTAACAAAAACGTGTTAATTGATGATGTCAAATTCTCAGGATATGCAGATTATAAGGGAGATAGGTGGTTTTCAGCAGCTATTCAATTGGACCTTATGAGATCGTCTGAAAACTTTGGGGCGTTTGGTAGCTATGACAATACCCCTTCTGAAAATATAATTGTTCAAAGGTGCCATTTCAGTAAATCAGATAAGCTAGGCGGCTATGCACGAGCAATGGACTCGCATACTAGCACAGATGGTTTTTGGTACAAAAATATCAAGTTTTTATTCAACGTTGTGGAAGATACAACTGAATGGGCTGTTTCAGGAAACAAGTGGGAAGATGTATTGATTGAAGGGAACACATTTTTAAATTGTGCATCTGGTGTAAGGTTGCTTCTTCCGGCCGTTACATCAAAATATACGCAAGATAAGAATGGGAATCCTACAAATCGAGTCAATAAAGTGAGAAGGCACATTGTTTCAAAAAATACTTTTATTAACGTAAAAGACCGCCACGCCGTACAAGTTTATGGACGTAAAGGTTATCAAACAATCGAAGATGTGAAAATTAATGGAAACTTTATAGATGGCGTTAAAGTAAAGCATGCTATTCATCTATCTGACGTAGTTGGCTTCACTGTTTCAGACAATGAGTTTAATAATGTAGGACATCATGGGGTTTTACTGACTCGTTGTAAGAATGGACAAGTTGATCTAAGTATCGGGAAAAATATTGAAGGGAACGGTATTCGAGTGGAGTTTGGATGCGAAAACGTCAGCATCAACCGAACTCGACTAGATGAAGTAGGTTATTCAGGAATATCAGTTTCTGGAGACTCAAAAAACATTGATGTTGATGGAGCTAATATCAACAATGCGGGAAAGCGCACTTCCTCTTCAAATCCATATTATGGGGTCATCTTTATGGATGGTGTAGAAGATTCTTCGGTTAAATTTGTGACTGTCAAAGGGAAGAAATGTCGATATGCGATGTATTTAACCAGTAAATGCTCACGCATTCAGCATTTCGGCAATCGGCTAAAAGGAGCCGGCGCAGAAGGTTCTTTGAAAGACAACAGCGTTGATCCTATTAAATCATTTGAAAATGTAACATGAGAGAGGTGATAACATGATTCGCAAAAATGGTCCACTTGATTTTGATGTAAACGCGTATACCAGTTCAAGCGTATCAACCAGCATAAATTTTTGGACGCAGGACCGTCAGACAGCGCGGCTAGTATTTAAACTTTCGAAAGATGGCGTGCCGTTACCTCTTGCAGCTGTCACGGGGAAACTTGTATTAGTTATGTCAGATGGCAGCCGATTCATTCGAGACGTAAACATTATTGATCGTGTGGAAGGTCAAGCGGAATACATCTTGTCTGATCAAGAGATCAAGCATTATGGAAATGTACAAGCTGAGCTGAATTTGTACTATACAAATGATCAATCTATGTCCGTACATCAATTCTCTTTCCATATATCTAAGTCTCTTATAGATCAAGACATTGTGCCGATCACTGAGTATTATGTGGACGAGTTCGAGGCTTTAAGAGCGAAGATAAACGAGCTGTACGATGAAGCGATCCTAACGATTGATGAACTGAGTGCCAAGTTTGAGGACTTGGAAAAGATCGAAACAAAACAGGGCGCGCAGACTAAAGCAGATGCAGCATTTGCAGCAGCTAAAAAATACACGGATGCTCACGCGGAAACACCTGCAGGTGCAAAAGATAAAGTAGCGGCGGCACTGGAAGAGGCAAAAGAATACGTTGATCCGCACCTTCAAAATAAAAAGATTCACGTAACAGAATCAGAGAAAAGCAGTTGGAACAAGAGCCAGCTTTATAGGCTTACGCCTAATGATGGTAAAGTTGCAAGGATTCCGAATGGTACCGACATATTTACCCTACCTACAGGTCCTTACATGGGGGCCCAGCTCCTAAATGCTCCAGTAGAAAATGATACAAGCTTTTATTACGTCAATGTGTTGGAGACGGCCTATGAACAAAATGAAGTAGTTTATAAGTGTATTATCGCTACAAGGTCTTTTGATAACATAACTTGGATCGGTACATTTCATGCCCAAGGTTTCAAAGGATGGGATCGAGTGTTATCCGAAAAAGACTTAAACAGCAGCTGGAATCAAGTAACGTTAGTCGCTGGAACAACAATAAAACAATTTGCTGGAAATCCACTTAAATTTTCAATTCGTCAAAATGAATTACTACTTCGGGGATCGTTTGAGGGAGTTCCGGCGAATGATGCAGTCATTGCCCGTTTTACTCAAAAACCGGCATCAAAAGCTGTGTTTCTCGGTGCAACGGTAGGTTCTTATGGGTCAGCTAGATTTACATTAGAGAAAGATGGTTCTTTACGCTTTGATGGGATGTCCGCTAACGATATTTCTTTTGTAAGCAGGTTTGAAATAAATGAATGTATTCCGTTGTGGTAGGAGGGAAGGGACATGCACATATATTATTATGACGAAAATTTTATGTATACAGGCGAAGATGTAATAAGCGAGTACGACGAGCTACCGAAGAACGCTACGGACGTACGACCCAAAGAGGATTTATATCTTCCTGAATATGATGCGGACAAGAGAGTGTGGTTTGAATCAGCATCCGAAGATTATATAGAGAGCATGCAGCCGAAACCGCCTTTACCTAATGATATAACCACTCTTAAAAAACAGGCGGCTTTACTCACATTGCAAGTTACGCAGCTGCAGAGAGGCGGGGCATCATGATTTATCCAACAGCGGCCGACATAAAAATATTTTGGAATTGGGGCGTTTACACGCCCGCAATTATGAGGGAATATGTTTCGTTGAAAGTTATCACTAAAACAGAATTTGAAGAGATCACAGGTTTGAAGTTTGACAAGCCTGCTGTCTCAGTGGATTTAGGAACCACAGCATCTTAACAGGTGCTTTTTATTTTGCCTTCGAAAGGAGGTGATTAAAGAAATGGAGGAAACGATAGTGTTTATTAACTTTGAAACTTTAGATTTAGCGAAGACTTATTTATTTGGCGGAGTGAAATTTTTGGACTTGCTCTTGCTGCTAAGTGTTATTGACGTTTTGACGGGTATCATCAAAGCATGGAAATTTGGGAAGCTGCGAAGCCGTACAGCATGGTTCGGTTACGTGCGTAAAATGCTTAGTTTTGTTGTTGTGATTGTGGCTAACATTATTGATCAGATCATGGGATTAAACGGAGTGCTAACCTTTGGTACAGTGCTTTTTTATATCGCAAACGAAGGGCTTTCCATCGTGGAAAACCTTGCACAGATCGGCGTGAAAATCCCAGCTTCCATCACAGACCGTCTTCACGTCATTGAAAACGATAGCCAAAAAGAAGAAGAGGAAAAGAAAGCTGCTGAGTAATCGGCGGCTTTTTTCTATATAAAAACAAATGAATGGAGAGATTGAATATGACAAAGAAAATTATGCTTGATCCGGGACACGGCGGGCACGATCCCGGCGCAGTAGCAAACGGGTTGAAAGAAAAAGACCTTGTACTCACTATCTCAAAGAAAACAAAAGCGATTCTTGAAAAGGTTTATGGGGCATCAGTTAAGCTCACACGATCAACTGATGTTTATATTGATCTGTCTCAAAGGGCTAGGCTTGCAAATAATTGGGGCGCTGATTATTTTGTTTCAATCCATATCAATGCAGCTGGTGGCACAGGATTTGAGTCGTTTCGTTACGACAAGTTATCTGCATCATCCAGCACTGGCAAGCAGCAAAAAACCGTGCATGATTTCATTTATAACAAGATCAAAGCAAAAACATCAGACCGCGGGAAAAAGTCTAAAAATCTTGCGGTGTTAAGAGAAACAAAAATGCCAGCATTATTGACAGAGAACCTTTTCATTGACCGCAAAGAAGATGCTGCGCTGCTCAAACAAGAATCTTTCCTTGATTTGTTGGCCGAGGGACACGCAGAAGGGATCGCGGCGGCTGTCGGTTTAAAAAAGGTGTCATCATCATCTAAACCAAGCCCTAAAAAAGAAGCGATACCAAAGGGCGTTAAAATGGCCGTGGTGAAGCCGAATGCCGACGGATGGCTATGGGTCTATGATAAGCCGGAGTGGACAGCAAAGCACAAAAAAGTAAAGCCGGGTGAAGCATTTACGATTGATAAGACCGTTACGGTCAACGGGGCAAAAATGTATAAGCTTAAATCAGGTCTTTATATCACAGCTGCCACAAAATATGTTCAGGTAAAACAAAAGTAAAATGAAAAAGCCCTTCCTTTATATTGGAGGGGCTTTTTTTGTTTGTCTTTATTCAGTTCGATGCTTCATTTTATTGATCGTCCTAAAAGATGCTTCAACGCCAATGAAAACGACAAAGAAAATTATAATCCAACTAACTAAGTCTGCCCAAATATTGGACATGTTAATAACACCAAATTTACTTAATCCCGATTGAATTACAAAGGAGATTAAAGCAGTTATAAACACAGACAGAAACCAATTTGTTTTTTTCAATTAAACCACTTCCTTTCAAAAATTAAAGGAATTTGCAAACATACTTGGTTGTTTTATTTTCATTCTTGTAACGTTTGCAAAATTCATGGCCGCCCATATCTAAAAGCTTTTTACCTAACCATGCTAGACCTGCGCCAGCCAATACTTTGGCCGCCCATATCACTAGCGGAGCAACCATAGTTGTAATTTCGCCTTTTTTCTGTGCAACTAATTGATCTTGATACACTTTTTCAGCATCAGTTCCGGCCAATGATTCTAAATGATTTTTGATCTCTAATGAAATATCCTTTGGTAAACCAACATTGATCACTTTGGATTCATCAAAGGAAAA
The DNA here is from genome assembly GCF_038593175.1 of Bacillus sp. FSL K6-1006. Classification (NCBI taxonomy): domain Bacteria; kingdom Bacillati; phylum Bacillota; class Bacilli; order Caryophanales; family Bacillaceae; genus Bacillus; species Bacillus sp. FSL K6-1006. The sequence continues at coordinate 2,547,147 of NZ_CP151970.1, read as the reverse complement.
AGTTTTATCTACTTCATTGTATGTAGAAGCTTCAAAAATAGCCTGTGCAATTCTTTGTTGTTTTTGAGGGTCCCATTGTTCTTTGGCTGATGCCTGCCCAAAAGCAGAAGTGATTCCAAGAGTCACAATAAGTGTTAATACAAGTGTAAGTTTTACATTTAGCTTGCGCAATAAACCGTTCATACTAAACATCCTCCCCCTAAAAGTATTGTCCTACACCCGTATGGTAACAATTAACAGGCTTTATTTTCCATGCTTTTTATAAAAATGGTAAAAATAGACTAAATGAAAATACCGCCGTTTGTGACGAAATTGTGAAATGTTCTTATTTAAACCGCCATTCCTTCTTCTCCTTATCCCATTCAAGTTCATTTCTTGATATAAGGTTCTTAACCGCCTTACGGATTGCTGGCTCATCTTTCCCCGTTTTCCGTTTAAGTTCATCCATTGAAGGGTTCTTGCGAAATCGACTCATATTGTAGATTATTCGATAAAGCTTCCTTTCAAGATCTGTCATGGTGTACCCTCCTACAATGAGAATATACGTTCGATTATAAGTGTAAATAAAAAACCCTTCAAGTCGAAGGGTCATTTTAAAGAAGATACTTTATCAGTGATTATCATATGTTCTCCTGAACGTTCGTATGAGAATTTAGCTAATGTTTCATCTTCATCTATATAAGGAACTTTCCAAAATACAGCGATTTGGTTAATCGTGTTATTGTCAGTTCCAATTTTTGAAGCTAAATCATCACTGAACATTTCCACCATGTTATAAGAAGTTTGAGCAGAATTTTTAAAATCAAACGACAGGTAAACAAGAGCGATTAGTTTGTTGTCTTGGTCAGTACTCATATCTTGATTAATTTCGATCTTTTCAATTGAGGCAGACTTGTAATTATCCTCTACAATAGATTCAATTTCATATTCCGCCTCACTTTTCAAAGTAGACAGTTCTTCATCCTTCTTATTAGTAACTTCTGCAGCATTGTCTTTCTTACTTTTTTGTTTAACTTTTGAGGAGTTCTTAATTTTAAAATTAATTTCTGCAGTAGCTACGCGATCATTATCACCGCTAACATTAGAACCCGCAAGATTAGCTCCATCTTTTCCAAAAATCTCTCTAACATGGTCAGGTTGAAGATTTTCGGGTGACGTTTCTACATAAGCAATATACTTCCCTCCTTCAAACTCCTCGCCTTCTTCATTAGAAAATTCATAATCAAACATTCCACCTTCTTGAACATTTACATCAGTAGAGAAGTCATAATAATAGGTTGAACATTTCGGACATTTTAGATCAATTGATAATGCTGTATCTTTAGGTAAATTGCTTTTTCCGCTAATGAAAATTTTTTTATTGCCTTTAATTTTTTTATTCAAGGTGATCTTTACGTTTAATTTTTCTTTATTTTCCATGATTTCTTCTTTTTTACTATAATTACTGGTGGATGTATTTTCTGCTTTGCCACAAGCAGTTAAGAATAAGGTACATAAAATCATAAAAAGAAAAGTTTTAATAAGATTCAATACAGACCCTCCAAAACAAATATTTTCCAAACAAGTCTACCATATTATTGAATTGGAAAGAGGGGAAATAATGTTTTTCAAATTAAGAATATTACGTAATTGAAGGTCGGGATGTTATAATTTAGTAAGAACAATTCACAATTGGGGTGTGTTATATGCCTTTCCAAAAAGAATCAGTTGACGAAATCATTAAATATGACGATTACCCTTATAAGGTATATACAAGGGTTTCGACAGACCGTGACGAGCAAATAAGTTCTAAGGAAAACCAAATTGATGTTTGTCGATATTGGATCGAGCAACACAATTACGAATGGGATGACCGTTCTGTTTTGTTAGATGATGGTATCAGCGGAACCGTCCTTGAAGATAGGGCAGCAATGAAATACATTTTTTCATTGGCGGAAAAGAAAGAAATAAAAATGGTGATTTTTAAGTCCATCACACGTCTTGCCCGTGATTTAAAAGATGCGTTATACATCAGAGAGATTCTAGTGTCTAATGGGGTTCGTGTCGTTACACTCGAAGAAGATTATGACTCCCTTTACGAGAGTAAGGCGTCAATGAAATTTGAAATGTCTGCTCTGTTTGCTGAGCAGTTACCTAAGTCTATGTCAGTAAATATAAGTGGTGTACTTGCAGCAAAAGCACGCCGTGGGGAGCACTCTGGGCGTGTACCATATGGATATACGAAAGATGGTAAACACCTTGTAATTAACGAAAGTGAAGCTCAAGTAATTAGGATGATTTTCCACCTTTATAACAACGAGGGGCTAGGTCAGAAAAGAGTTACATATGCATTGCAAGAAAAGTGCAAAATTGGTGAAATACCTCCTCCTAGAACAACAAGAAATTGGCAGCTTACAACAGTTCAAACCATATTAAAAAACCCAATTTATTGTGGCGTGCACATTGCTAATAGACATACCACGATCAAAGTTGATGGTAGAAAAAAATTTATAAGAAATCCACCTGAAAAATGGAACATTTATGAAGACTTTTGCCCGCCGATTGTCTCAAGAGAAGAGTGGGAGAAAGCAAATAATAAACCAACAGTTAATAAAAAAACTAAATTCACACCGTGGAATGAGCTTAGACAGTTGCTTATTTGCGGGAAATGCGGATCTAATATGGTCATTATTCAAACCAGCAGAGCTAAAAAGAACGGAGAGAAAACATATTGGAAATATGTTAAATGCAGTAATTACAGGAGATCTGGTCCCGAAGGCTGTGTGAACCATGTTCCCATCACTTATGAAGAGGTCCGAGATTTAGTTATTGAAAATCTCATTGAATTCTCTAGGGATATATCACATGACTACAAAAAAAATGCATTTGAGCAAAAAGAAAAACAAATAAAGTCTATAAAAGCAGAGTTGAAATCTCTAGAAGCGAAAAATAAAAGGTTGCTTGAACTTTATTTAGAAGATCAAATGATTACCAAATCAGAATTTCAAATGAAGAGAAATGACATTCAAGCTAAAATTGTTAAGTTTGAACAGAGTTTATTTTCCTTACAGCAGGTTCATGATGAGAAAAGTTCAATGATGGAAATGCAGGCGGTTCTACGAGAGCTTGAAGACAAAGAGAACGATTTGAAGCATGTGTTTGATAAGCTTATTGATCATATTGTTATCCATCCAAACGGGAAAATGAATTTTCATTATAGATTTAAATGATCCTGTAAGTTATACTCATTTGTAAAAGGTATGCATAACAAATGCCATGCAAAAGCTAGGAGTCAAAGGCCGTTCACAGGCTGTAGTCGAGCTTCTGCGTATGGGTGAGCTAGAGCTCTAAAGTCAGCCGGTTTTCCTTCCATATCGGGAAGGAACCGGTTATTTCTATATGGGTTTCCATGAGTCTCTTCTTGCATTTTCTTTGAAAAACGAGGAAAATAGACATGTACGTTTTAATCAAAGTGAGATGCTATAGTGAGGTATCAATAAAATGGAAACGAATGAGTCAGGCCATGTTGCAGAGATTGAAAAATCATTGCGTCACATTGCCGCAATTATTAAGCAAAAAGGCAGAGAAATCCTGAATCAATATACGATTACACCTCCACAATTCATTGGGCTTCAGTGGCTTTATGAATTCGGAGATATGACCATAGGCGAGCTGTCACAAAAGATGTATTTGGCTTGCAGCACAACCACTGATTTAATTGATAGAATGGAAAAAAGTGAACTTGTCGAACGGGTGAAAGATCCATCTGACCGCCGCGTGGTTCGCATTCATTTATTGCCTGAAGGCGAGCGGATCATTCAAGAAGTGATTGCTAAACGCCAAGAATACGTCAGTGAACTTCTAGGGGCTTTCTCAGAAGAAGAAGCCATCGTTTTCAACCAATCCTTAACGAAACTACAGCAGCAAATGAAAAGAAAATGAGGCGATTTTGTTGGATCAACCAATCGGCGTCATTGATTCCGGCGTCGGCGGTTTAACCGTTGCAAAGGAAATCATGAGACAACTGCCAAAAGAAAAAATCATTTATGTAGGCGATACAAAACGATGTCCATATGGCCCGCGGAAAGAAGAAGAAGTTCTTCAATATACGTGGGAAATGGCACACTACTTACTAAAACACCACCATATTAAAATGCTCGTCATTGCATGCAATACAGCAACGGCGATCGCACTGGATGAAATTAAAGCAACGCTTGATATTCCGGTTATTGGCGTCATTCAGCCTGGTGCCCGTACAGCGATCAAGGTGACAAACAACCAGCATATTGGCGTTATTGGCACAATCAATACGATCAAAAGCGAGGCATACAAAGAAGCGCTGCTGTCCCTAAAAGCAGGTCTAACGGTTCAAAGTCTGGCGTGTCCGCTCCTTGTCCCATTTGTGGAAAGCGGTACGTTTTTAGATCAGACAGCAGAGGCAGTGGTGAAAGATTCCCTTGAACCGATGAAAGAAACAGGAATTGACACTCTTATTCTTGGCTGCACACACTATCCGATTTTAAAAGAGCCGATTCAGCGCTTTATGGGCAGTGATGTCAGCATTATTTCATCAGGAGATGAGACAGCGAGAGAAGCAAGTACGATTCTTTCATATAAAGGGCTGTTAAATACCTCTAAAGAAACGCCTGTCCATACATTTTACACAACAGGGCAGCAGCAAAATTTTCAAAACATCGCTCGTGACTGGTTTGGCTACCTGCCAGGGAAGGTCGAAACCGTGTCACTTGAACACATCTACCAGCAATAACCCGCTTCTATTTGAAGTGGGTTATTTTTTTATGAAAAGGGTCTAATCCTCTGGGGGAGCTCGTATACATAGTAGTACAAACTACTAGAGGAGGGTGAAGTATGCTGAAAAAAGGATCTACAGCAGCTGTTACGTGTATCGCGTCAGCCATGCTTTTGTCAGGATGCGGATTGTTTCAAACAGACCAAGCGAAAACAGAGATTGATCCACCACAAAACGTCACATATGTGAAAGAAAATAAAGAAGATAAACAAACAGCCAAAGAAGGAAAAGAAGAGAAGCAGGCAGATACGGTCATGAGAGAATTATATTTAATTGATAAAAACGGGTATGTCGTCTCTCAATCCATTCCACTGCCGAAAAATGAAGGAAGTGCCAAACAAACCCTTGAATATCTCGTGGATGGGGGACCTATTTCTAACTTAATGCCGAATGGCTTCAGAGCAGTGCTGCCAGCGGATACGCGCGTATCTGTCGATATTAAAGACGGAACGGCGGTTGTCGATTTTTCAAATGAATTTAAAAACTATAAAAAAGAAGACGAGCAGCGCATTTTGCAATCTGTCACTTGGACGTTAACTCAGTTTGATTCCATAGCCAAAGTCAAATTGAAGATGAATGGACATGAACTAAAAGAAATGCCAGTGAACGGTACACCTATCTCAGATGATTTAAGCAGAGAAGACGGTATTAATATCCAGCACGAGGCTGCTGCTGATATGACAGCGACAAAGCCAGTGACGGTTTACTATTTAGCTGAATCTGATGAACAGACGTACTACGTTCCGGTGACCAAAAGAGCGCCAAAAGACGAGGATGATCCGATTACAGCAGCAATTGATGAGCTCGTTTCTGGGCCAAGCAAAAAAAGCCATCTGCTTACAGACTTTGATCAAGATGTGAAGCTGAATGATGTACCAAAAGTAAAAGATGGCCATGTGACACTTGATTTCAACGAATCTATTTTTGGCAGTGCGGATGAAAAGAAAAAGGTTATTTCACAAAAAGTTCTTGATAGCATTGTGCTCACATTAACCGAGCTGCCGGACGTCAAAAGCGTATCAGTCAAGGTGAACGGCAAGGCTGAGCTTGTGAACGAAAAAGGAGCAGAGCTCACAAAGCCGGTTTCACGACCAGAACAAGTGAATACAGGTAGTTTTTAACGTCACACATTGATATAATGGAGAAAAAGAGGCATGCATATTCGCTGCCTCTTTTTTATTCCAAGCGATTAGAACGAGCTGAGGTTGTCAAAGTTAGTAGGAGAACCCCGCTGGCACTCGCGAGGAATGTATATCGTAACGGAGGTAAAACATGAGATTAGATGAAAGACAATATGACGAATTGAGAAAAATTGAAATAGAGGCAGGCTACATCACGCACCCAGAAGGCTCTGTCTTAATCTCAGCGGGAAATACGAAGGTGATTTGTAACGCATCGATCGAAGACCGCGTACCTCCTTTTTTAAGAGGAGAAGGAAAAGGCTGGATCACAGCAGAATATAGCATGCTTCCAAGAGCAACTGCACAAAGAACGATAAGAGAATCATCTAAAGGAAAAGTCACAGGACGCACTATGGAGATTCAGCGTTTAATTGGACGAGCACTCCGCGCAGTCGTTGACTTAGAAAAGCTTGGCGAACGCACCATTTGGATTGATTGTGATGTCATTCAAGCAGACGGCGGCACTCGCACAGCATCCATCACAGGTGCTTTTGTTGCCATGACACTTGCGATTCAAAAGCTACGAGCTGAAGGAGTCATCAAAGAAAACCCGATTACTGATTATTTAGCGGCGATATCCGTCGGAATTGATTCTCAGCAAGGACTTCTGTTAGATTTAAACTATGAAGAAGATTCGTCTGCTGAAGTAGATATGAATGTCATCATGACAGGCGCTGGTCGCTTTGTTGAACTTCAAGGAACAGGCGAAGAAGCGACATTCTCAAGAGAACAGCTAAACGGACTGCTTGATTTAGCCGAAAAGGGCATCAAAGAATTAATCGAGAAGCAAAAAGCAGTAACAGGAGAAGTCATCGAATAAAGAGAAGGGTTTGATCAGGATGAAAACAGCCATCATTGCAACGCACAATGCGGGCAAAGCGAAAGAATTCAAAGCCATTCTTGAGCCAAAAGGATTCACGGTCAAAACACTAGCAGACATTGGCTTTACTGAAGAAATTGAAGAAACAGGACAAACCTTCGAAGAAAATGTCATCATCAAAGCGGAGGCCATTCAAGCCAAAGCAGGTGAAATGGTCATTGCAGACGATTCCGGTCTGTCGATTGATTATCTGGGCGGAAAACCTGGTGTGTATTCAGCGAGATACGCAGGTGAGCATAAAGACGATGCGGAGAATGTGGAAAAAGTGCTGAGCGAACTTCAAGGCATTGAAAAAGAAGACCGCACAGCCAGATTCAGATGTGCCCTTGCTGTCAGTATACCGGGAAAAGAAACAAAGACGGTAGAAGGATCAGTAGAAGGCTTCATCGCAGAAAAACCAATCGGCGAAAATGGCTTCGGATACGACCCAATTTTCATCGTTAAAGACAAAGACCAGACGATGGCCGAATTATCACCAGAGGAGAAAAACAAGATCAGCCATCGAGCGGTCGCGCTTCAAAAGCTTTCATCACTGCTAGACGCAAATGAATAAGGGGGAATGAAGCCATGAAGATACTCATCATTAGTGACAGTCATGGACTCACAGACGAACTTCAAACCATTGCCAAACGGCATGCGGCTGAAGTTGACATGATGATTCACTGCGGAGATTCAGAACTCGAAACGAACCACCCAGCACTCGAAGGATACAAAGTCGTCAAAGGAAATTGTGACTTTATGGGCGATTTTGAAGAAGAGCTCCTGCTCCCACTTGATGGAGGCGGAAAACTATTTCTCACTCACGGACATCTGCATGGCATCAAACAATCCTTGCTTCAAGTCTACTACCGTGCAGAAGAGCTGGGCGCAGACATTATCTGCTTTGGCCACTCGCACATTCCAGGCAGTGAACTGCTAAGAGGAAAACTGCTCATTAACCCAGGCAGCGTGCACCTGCCAAGAGTGCGAAAAGAGCGCAGCTATGCTATACTGACACTAGATGGAAGCGAAGCAAACGTACAGTTTTTCACGGACGAAGGTCTTGCAATACAAGACCTCGAAAACACTGTCACATTGGAAGGTATTTCATAAGGGTGCAGCATTTGCCCCTTATGAAAAAACTTTCGAAAAACCGTTGACTTTAAAGAACAATAGTAATATAATAAATCTTGTCGCTGAGGTAATACACCACAGCACACTACATAACAACATGTCCCAGTAGCTCAGCAGGATAGAGCAACGGCCTTCTAAGCCGTCGGTCGGGAGTTCGAATCTCTCCTGGGACGTACTATTTTAAAAGCCTGAAACCCTTTCTTATCAAGGGTTTCAGGCTTTTTTGTTCATTGAAACATTAGTTCGCAACTCGCTTCAAAACAGGGTTTTGGGAGCGGATTTATTTTTAAGTATTTCCGTTCCCTGTTTTTGTATCAAAGAAGCTATCAAAATGAGTGGCTGATTTCTGATCAGCTTCTTCAATGACATGAGCGTAAATTGACATAGTTGTATCCATTTTTGTATGCCCTAAACGTGCCTGAATAACTGCGATTTATTTAAATGATTGGATAATTCAGTTCGTAATGTGGGTAGCAATAATAAGGCGGTCTACGTCCAATTTCAGACATTAGCCATGAATGCTCCATATAAACCATAGTAACTTTTTTCATTGAATGATTCACAAGTAATAACTCTACTTTTGGATTAAATTCATATCTCAATCCAATGACCTCCTTATATTAGGAATGTGTGGATTCCCCGCCGTCAACATGCAGCACTTGACCTGTAACAAAACGTGAATCATCAGAAGCAAGATAAACAAATGTTGGTGCGAGTTCAAATGGATGTGCAACTTGTTCCATTGGATTAAATGCTCCATATACACCCACTTGATCTGACGAGAAGCTTGCTGCAATGAGTGGCGTCCAGATTCGACCAGGAGCAACAGCGTTTACACGAATTCCTTGTTTTACAACATTTTTAGCCAAAGCACGTGTCCAACCAACAATTGCACCTTTTGTGGCTGTATAATCAATCATTTGTTGCTCCCCTACATACGTTACGACTGAAGAAGTGCCGATAATAGAACTGCCTGGTTTTAAGTATGGAAGCGCTGCTCTGGTTGTGTAAAAATGTGAGTATATGTTGACTTTAAAGGTGTCATCGAATTGTTCGTCTGTAATGTCAAGAAGGCTTGGTTGTTGAAATTGGATACCAACGTGGTTACATAGAACATCTAGACGCCCGAAGGTTTTTACTGTTTTCTCTACAATGTTGATACATTGCCTTTTATCTCGCAAGTCTCCTGGCATCAATAAACAATGTTGCCCGAGTTCTTCGATTCTTGCTTTTGTTCTATTAGCATCTTCATGTTCATCTAAGTATGCAATCGCAACGTCAGCACTTTCCTTTGCGAAGGCAATGGCTACTGCTGCACCAATACCACTATCCCCTCCTGTAATGAGAGCAACTTTTCCCGCTAACTTACCACTCCCTTTGTAATTTGTATTTTCAATAATTGGAAGTGGTACCATTAAACCTTCTACACCAGGATGACGAAGTTGACGTTGTTCAGGTAAATTAATTGGGATTTCTTCATAGCGTGTGATTTTTCCGTAATTAGGATACATGGGATAAGGTTGAGTTTTCATTTTCTCTAGAAACATCTGTTGCATTTGTTTTATTTGTTGCAACTTACTCTCATCAGAATCTTGTGTCATTGAATTCCCTCCAAACGTACTTATTCCCTTTAAATGTTTATGTTGTTTACTGCTAATCCAAGTATTAATAATGAATAAACTTGTGAAGGAGTTATTTGAAGAGTTTTAGTAAGCTTTTATGAGTAGGTTGGAATTTCAAGGTGTTTGAATACGCATCAGCAATCAAGGCTGGGAAGTAATAAAAGTTGCAGACCAATTTATCGGAAGTCGAAAAATGTATGAAGGCGAAGAAGAGTATTTTACAGGTCCTATTAGGTATCTCAATTTTGTTCATGAGATTTTCAAAGTAGGTAGTCAGACTCCACTCTTTAAATATGTAAAGCTAATTGCCGCAGAATTGGTTTCCCTTTCTCTTATTGGTAAAGAAACTTTTGAAGTTTCCGACCTTTACTTTGAGAAAGACATTTGGTTATTGGCACTATAAGAAATTCAAAGGCGTTGCCTTGTTGCAAGAAATATTCAATCATTCAACACCAGACGTTAGATTACGATATATCGGGATTATACAAGATACAACGGATAAGACAAAGGACAATTTCGGTTTATAGTCCCACATGTACTCATGACAGGTGGATGTTTAAATGTTTCAGTAATTAGTTTAAAAATGAAATTCGACTTTTTATCAGGAAACCCCATATTCCAAGAGAGTAGGCTTGTTGTAATAGGTCATAAATTTAAAGACTTTTTTATAGCAGAGGGTGTTTCGTTCGACAAAATTTGCATTTACTTCAAATTAGGCAATTATGTTCGATAATCATTATGAAATCTGTATAGGAGGAATTAGATTGAAAGAGAAATTTCGCGAATTTTATTTTGATAAAGAAGATAAAAATATTTGGGAAGAGTCAATAATTGTTATTGATACCAACGTTTTATTAAATTTATATAGATACACTAAGGAAACTTCAGATCAAATTCTCGAACTATTAGATAAATATAAAGAAAATTTATGGATGCCACATCACGTAGGATTAGAATATCATTACAATAGAAAATCAGTTATTTTAGAACAGAGAGGATCGAATGAAAAAGTATGTTCAGCTTTTCAACAGATACCTGACAAAATTAGAGACATACTCAATAAAGATCTGTCAAATTTTAAAAAAAGACATAAAGATGACTTAGATTCTTTAGTTTACGAGATTAAAAAAGTAATTGAGGTAAAGGTACATAATTTAAAAAAGATTAGTGAAGAAGATGATCTTTTACAAAGTGATTCGATAAAATCAAAAATCACTGATTTGTATAGTAATAGAGTCGGTGACCCCTATTCTGAAGAAGAATTAATAGATATTATGAAAGAAGCAGACAATAGATTTAATAACGAAATACCACCTGGATATAAGGATGTTAAAAATAAAAAAGGTATTAAATATTATAATGGGGTACAGATACAAAATAAGTATGGTGACTTCATTCTTTGGAAACAGGTATTGGATTATGCTGTCGAAAATAACACAAATATAATTTTCATAACTGATGAAAAAAAAGAAGATTGGTGGTATGAAGCTAAAGGAAGAATTATTGGTCCTAGAGTAGAATTGTTAAATGAATTCTCTAATAAATCAGAGAAAGATTTTTATATGTTTAGCTCTATTGGATTTATAGAAATAAAGGGTGGTTTAGATCAATCAGCTGTTTCAGAGGTTAAGGAAGTAAGTGAAGCGTTTAAAACCAAGTTGTTTGAAGAGAAATACGAAGATGCTATTTTTTATAATATGAAAGGTGAAAAATTTAAAATCCCTTTTTCATTTAAAATGAATGAATTAAGTGAAGAAGATAAGAGTGAATTAATGATTAAATTTTGCAAATTCATAGTAAATAAGCTGCACTATTTTAATGAAAAACCTCTTTACTTCGATGAGTTATTCAATCTACTTAAAAAGAAATTTGGTAGACCATATACTGAAATTATATTAGAAATTCTAATGAACGATATTGAAATTAAATTAATAAATGATGTGTCGGGCCTTATAGTGGATATTGATAGTTTTAGTCGTTATGTCTATAATGAGCTCTTTTAAAAAATAGGAGGATATAAATGAAATTTGATAAAAATTTGATTAGTTGTTTTAATATTTTTAAAAGGATTCAAATTAGTTATGAACCTGATATTCCAGGATTTGATGAGAGTATATGGCATAAAATACTTGGTCATGATTTATTTGTAACTAGAACAGGAGTACTTTTATTGATTCATTTGGAGAATCCAGAAAATGGTGAAGAGTATACATACAGTTTTCCCGATATCATAAAAGTGGAGTTAGCTAATTCCTCTAATAGTCATGAAAAATGGTATCTTTACTCTTTGGATAGGTCAAAATTTAAAGAAGATATTCGCAATGAAGAAATGATTTATCGACTTATTTTTAGTAAATAAAGCATCCTAAGGGGTGCTTTTTCTAACGATATGCTAAAAATCGGGTTATTTAGTCACTTGAACTTAAATAATATGTTGGAGGTTTCCAATGAAAAATTTTCTTCTTGTTTTATTCGTACTTTTAGTTGCTTTATTCGGATGCTCTAATCAAAATGTTACTAAGTTCAATGGAGATAAACTTAAAGAATCATCAAGAGAAGAAAAAATAACTCAAAAGAAACATGACCTCACTAAAGAAGACAAAAAAATTATTAATTTTATTAAAAATAAAGAATATGATCATGTTATTAAAAAGACAAGGGATTTAGAAAATGAATTTAAAAAAGATTATTATTTTATAGCTTCCGCATACAAAAAGTTAGAACAGTTAAAAGGTGCTAAAGTGAGTTTAGATAATTATGATGATTATACTTATGTTGATGCAATGTTAGATAAAGTAAAATACAAAAACAGTCATGCAGATTTAGATTTTCTTCAAACCCAAGAAAATAATAAAAAACACATAGATGCTTTGCAAAATGATAAAGATGACCAAATTCAAGAAAATATTAAGGAAGTGGAAGAAGCAGAAAAGTATTCTGCTATAAGAGAAAGAGCAACTGTGATAGAAGAGAGAACTAATAGTCCTCAAAGTGTTTCTGTTGGTATGTCTAAAGAAGAAGTATTAATTGAAGGATGGGGGAAGCCTGAAAAGATAAACAAAACTCAAACAGCAGATCATACTATGGAGCAGTGGATTTATAAAGGGAATAAGTATTTATATTTTGAGAATGGGATTCTAAGCACTATATCAAATTGAAATAGGTGTATAGAGTTAGTTGAAAGTCCTCGGTATTAAACGTGGGCTTTTTTTGAGATTATTTTCATCAACTCACCATAACGAGAAAATGTCCAGCTCATTTTAAATAAAATGGCTGAACAGCAAGAGGGGCAAAGGATTCAGCGATTCCCTGAGTTAGACACAATAATAGATATGGTTAATTGGTGGATTGTGTGGATTAATAACTATTCTAGTTATATAATGTCTTTAAAAAGAGAATGGGGATTTATGGTGATAAATAAAAAAATAGGCATTGGTCATTTTGTATACAATATTATTATTGCACTCTTAATCATTACATTTACATTAGTATTAGCTTTTGGTAGCGATAAAGATGCCGGAAATCAAGTTAATGTTATGGCTACAGGAATTTCTATAATACTAGCGGTTATAGCTATTTTAATGACTTTAGTAGACGTAGCTGGTCAAAGGCAGTCTATCGTTGATATTAGAGAGACTGCTGAGAAATTAGCTGAGTCACAATCAGTTTCTCAAGATACTATACAGAAATTAAAAGAAACATTAGAAGAATTAATTGATTTTAGACAAGAATTATTAAAATCTGTTTCAGATTACAGAAATGGCACCGAGGAATTAATACAAGGATTATTTAAAAAGGAAGAGCAATCTATAAGCAGAGAAGAATTAGACGAATTATTAATTAAACTTAATAAGAAAACTTCAGATTTAGACACAAAAATTGCTAAAGGTGAATCCATTAGAATTATCCCAGAAAAAGTAATAATTAATGATTTTAAATACTGGGTTAGAAAAAAATACGAAAATAAGGAAAAAATAGACATTATCAGTTTTTTAAATGAAATCAATCGAAACTTTTCTTCTCGAGATTCTCAAGTAATTACTGTGTTCATCAAATATAAACACTTTACATATTACGATACACAAGAAGAAGGTGAATATGTTGACTTAGAAGCGATAAAGAAAGTTGAATATACAGGGACAGGTAGTGGCTTCAAGCCAATTATATAAGTTTTAATAAAATGGCACACTTTTGGCAAAGCATTTTGTCTGAGTGCGGTTATGATGGTATTAGGTGATAAATTGAGAGCGGCTTCCATTGTAGAGGTCGTTTTTCGTTTGACAAATTTCGAAATTCACCGGTAAAAATAAAAGGGGGAGATTTAATGAATGAAGTTATAACCGCTGCAATTATTGCAGGTATTGTTTCTGTTGTTACTGGTATTATAACAATTGTGATTCAAGTAAAAAATGCAAGAAGGACGTCTATTGTGGACACTATAAGTAGTCAAAGAATTGAATGGGTTAATAAAATGAGAGATAATTTTGTGGAAATTAATGACTTGATATTTCTACATATTGTCAAATGGGATTCGTTATTGAGACATTCACAAGAAGAGAAAGAATGGAAGGATGATTTCAACTTCGGTGAGAGTATTGCAACAATAAGGAGATTACAAATTAATATCAGTTTACTAGTCAATCCAACAGAGGAATATGCGAAAAAACTTATTAATGAATTCAATTATGTTCTCTTGTTATTATTAAAAAATGACGAATTTGATAAAGATGTTGCAATGAAACATCAAAAAGAAATAATAATGTTTCAGCAAGTAATCCTAAAATCAGAATGGAGTCGAACTAAGCAAGAAATACAAGATGGAAAAGTTTTGTCAGATAAGGAAGTTAAAGCGATATATACTAAAAAGGCAAAAGATTTAAATTCAAATTAAGTTAGATATATTATTATGCTATAAAACGTTTATCTTTAGCCTCTCTTAAAAGAGAGGCTAAAGATAAACGTTTTATAGAGGGGATAAAGAACATGAATGAAAAAGTCATTAAAGCCGTGTAATGAACCTGGATGTCCTCAACTAACGTGCGAAGGATATTGCCAGCAGCATAGGACATCAAAGCCTTTATATGATCTGTTCCGTGAATCATCGTCACGCCGTGGGTATAACAGCCGATGGCGTAAAGCGCGTGAAGGTGATCTAGCAAAGCATCCTTTGTGTCAGTCTTGTATGTTACAAGGCAAACGGATTGCTGATACAGTAGTGGATCACTTCAAACCACATAAGGGAGATAAAAAATTATTCTGGGATTCTTCTAACTGGCAGCTGCTATGTGTATCCTGTTACGGTAGGAAGACAGCTAAAGAAGATGGAGGGTTTGGAAATGGATTATAAAAAATGCACATGTGATCAATGTGGAACTATCTTTATAATCAAGTTCTGTTCTAGGATTATGAAAATCGGACGTGGCATTAAACGACATCTTCTTGTATGTCCAGGGTGTAAAGCTGAGTACACATCCTACTAAAATATGTTGAAATAAAGCAGAAGTAAAAGAAAAGCCCTTCCGACATGGAGGGGCTTTTCTTAGTTATTCATTACTGGCCAATTCCCATATTTTTTGACCGTCTGCCATATAAACTGCATTTGGTGTATCTTCATAAAGAGAGATCTCAAACAAAGTGTTTCCCTCAATTAACCAAGTATATAAACTGTCTTTTTCATTATTAAGGGGAGGCGATAAAATCTTATTTACTTGAAAGACTGTAGCGTAATATTCTTTATAATTGATGTCATCATCTTCTAGACCGTTATCAGTTTCAAAAAATGTATCAGTTCTACCGATTAGCCTTAATCCATTTTCATATTCCAATTTAAGGTCTCTATTTTTGTATTTTGATAATGTTTTAAATAAAGAATCAGGTTCCATGTCAATCCTCTTTTCTCATATTTAGGATGGTTGTGAAGGCACGATGTGAGCGCCGTTTTTACTATAATGTATAATGCCTCTTGTAGTCTCTTCATACTTATTGGTCTCTGTATTGTAATGCTTTCCTATGACTTGACCAAAATCCACTCTTTCTTTATTTTTTGTTTTTAACATATCACCAGTACCTGCATGTTTATCAAGCAATTTTTGTGCTTTTTTATTATCTCCAAAGAAGATACTCTTTGTTTTACCATTAGCTATCTCCTGTTTATAGTTAGGTGCATCAGGAATATGTTTCTCTTGAGCTCCTGGTTTTACTTTTGCCGGGAAACCATTTACTTCACGATACGGACCTTTTGGTACGGAGTGTTTTCCGAAGGAAGGTGTTTTGACAATCTTCTTGGCTACTTTCTCTCCTTTCATTATTTTAAATATGTATTTTCCAACTTTAGCGATTTTAGCTCCTGGTATCATGTACAAGCTTGATACTAGACGGTCCATGTCAGCGACTTTGTCACCTGTGACAGGGTCTCTCTCTGTGATGACTCGAATGGCATCATTTATTCCTGTAAATTCAACCACTGTATTTAAGATGTTTGAGGTTTGTTTCAAGTCAGAAATCTTTGTGATGCTTTCAATATTCACTTTGTTTTGATCCGATATTCGTAACCGATATAGCATTCCATCTCGAATAACTTCAACTGTTTTGGCATTTGCGAAGTCAATCTTTTCATTTGTATTATATACTTTTCCATTTACGAACACGGCGTTTTGATTGATTTTATTAGACGGTTTCCTATTTAAAATCGTATCTACATTTGATCGCTCTTTATCATTTAGCTTCTTCTGCATGATTGTCATTGGATTTTCTTTAGGGGTGTCTATTTTTTCATTCAATTCGCTGATGTTGCTGCTGATTTTTTCTTCTTTTCCAACTTTGAAAATAGAGCCCTTTTGATAACTGGTAATCTCAATTTTTGGGCTAGTGAACATCGTGCTTAAGGTGTCCAAATATTGTTTCATTGTGTGAAGCGAATTTTTTGTTTCATTTAGAGCACTTGTTTGTTCTCTGTCAAATGCATGAAGTAGTCCAATGGTTTTGGACGTCTCAAGCCAGGCTTTTTGATAGCTTTGTTGAAAAGCAGATTCATCTACATGAGGCAAATGCGCAATATGGCTGACCCTGCTGAGGGCTTGATTCACATCGGATACGATATCAGAAATGGTCCGTTCGGCTTTTTTTAACCCTTGGTCAAGCTCGTGTTCAATGAATGATTGAGAGATAAAACCATTCGGGTTTGATTCAAAAGCATGAAGTGCCTGTTTTGTCTTTTTTAGCGCACCGCTGTATTCTTCAATGACGATCTGAAAGAATTGCAAAAAGGGAATGTGACACTCCGTATAAAAATCTTTTATCGCTTGTCCAGCTTCTCCCTTTAATGCGCCATCTAAAGAGATGATTTGATTGATTTGTTTTTCTAAGGACTTAACATTATGTGATTGCTGCTTCAACTTGGTCAGCGTTTGGTCAATTCCATTCTTCAACTCAATGACATCAAGGGTTTTCATTCCGTTCTCCTTTACTTTCTGTTAGTACTCGAAGCAATTAAGCGTCCACATAAAGAAAGGGAGCTGCATAAACGACAGCTCCCAAGAGGAGGAGTTAATTTTTCTTTTTCCTGTAGTCTTTTACTAAGCTTGAAACAACTAAACCCATCACACTAAAAGCCAGAAGATAAAATAAAACATTTGTTACAGGTGTATCAATTTTCCCTAAGATCATCACAAGGGCAATAATAGAGGCGGGTAAAGTAATTAATAACATTTTGGATGGAGTGCTTTGCTGTGACACTTAATGACCTCCTGATTGATCCATTAAATAGATATTTTAGTTGATTTTAACATATGGAGATTGTGCGAACAACATAAGGGGGATAGCAATCTACTTTAAGAGCGGACAAATGAAACTTACTGCTTTTATGGAAATCATTTCAATTAAACCTTTTGTGTAATAAAATGTATATGATTTATACAAAGGGGTGAGATGGCGGTGCAGCATTTTTTAACGGCAATCGTAGTGGCTATCATTGTGGGGATCATTGTATATGTTGCAGATGATCGTTTAAGCATGTTTCCGTTGATGCTGATTTTAGCGGTTGCGATCTATATCGTAAGCAGGATTAGCGAAGCATTGATTAAGAAATACTCAAAAGAACATAGTTAATAACACAGCCCTCCATTGGAAGGGCGTTTTTTAATTAACCTTCCTAATGAAAAAGGTATTAAAGCGGTAAATATGCAAAAGAGAGAACATTCTTTCTCCCACTAAAAAAAGTAAGGTGTATAAGATCAAAACGGAGAACCAGCTTGTCTTGTGACGGATTTTCTTATCATGCAATGACGAGAAACCCATGAAATCATGGGTTCTTTTATTTCTCTAGTCAAACTAAAATCAAGGTGCCACCAATTCAACTTTCATTCTATCAGGATCTTCAAAATAAGCAGCGTAATGTTTATCGCCGCCTGCGAAGGGGTGTGTATCGGCATAAAGAATTTTAACCCCCATGCTTTTTAACTTTTCAGTCATATCATCTACTTGCTGCCGGGAACTGGCATGAAAAGCCAGGTGGTTTAGACCTGACCTGCGTCTATGATAGGGTATGTCCATAAATCGTTCCTCCGTTTGTACGAGGACGATATAAGTTTCTCCCAATTTCCAACTTCGACCGCTTTCCCAGGTTTGATACGGCTCGTAGCCTAACTCCTCTAAAAACCACCCCCAAAAAATAATCGAATTCTTTAAATTCGAAACATTTAGTTCAATATGATGAATAAGTCCTTTTGACAATAGGTGAGCCCCCCATTTAGAAGATTAATCATTATATGATTTAATGTAACTTAATTCAGATGAATATGGAACTCTATTTAATTGTTTAGCTGTTAATGAATAAATATAAAGAAGAATATGCTGCTTCTCGACAGCTTTCAGCAATTTTAAGGCAAATTTAAGATCGGATTTCATTTCAAATGTATTAAATCTTTGTTACAATAAGACAGCTTTGCGCAAAAGAGACGTTCTAAGGTTCGACATTTTTTTAGCATTTTCTTAAAAATTTTATGGTTTGATATGAAACTCTTTTGATGATCCGTGCGTCTCTATAAGTGTCAAAAGAAAAGAGGTTATCAATATGCTATTCAAAAAGCTATCAGAAAATAAGTCTGTAAAATGGATAGGATATACAAGCTTTTACTTACTTATTTTGCTATTATTGTTCTTTATTTACGGATTCCATACAGCAAATACGGGATCATTCATTTACAACGATTTTTAATTGGAGATTAAACTATGAAACTATTACACACGATTCATGAATACCAGCAAACGAAACCAACACAACCAGCATTTGTTTCTCAACATGCTTCGATCACATATGGTGAGCTTTGGCATTTATCAGACCAAATGGCTGGTGCGATTGATGCAGTCGCAGCTGGCAGTGAACCTGTCATTGTATACGGTCATATGGAGCCAGAGATGCTGATTTCTTTCTTAGGCAGTGTGAAATCAGGCAGACCGTATATTCCGGTCGATATCTCAATACCTGTCGAGCGCATCGTCTCAATTATTGAAAGCTCAAAAGCCAGTCTATTGATTTGTGCAAATGAGCAGAATGTAATAGATGTAGAAGAGCACATTGAAGTGAAGAGTGCGGCATCGCTTTTAGCACTTGAAAAAGAAGCACCGCCATCCACGCAGTGGGTTCAACAAGATGATGTCTTTTACATCATTTATACGTCTGGCAGTACCGGAAAACCGAAAGGCGTTCAGGTAACAGCCAATAATTTAGAAAGCTTTACAGAGTGGATGTGCCGCGACTTCCCAATTGGTGAGGGACGCACATTCTTAAATCAAGCACCATTTTCTTTTGACTTATCAGTGATGGATCTCTATCCAGCGCTTCAATCAGGCGGCACACTTTACTGTTTAGTGAAAGATCTTGTGAATAAGCCAAAGGATATGTTTGCAGCACTTAGTCAATCTGACGTTGAAGTGTGGACATCAACACCTTCTTTTGTGCAAATGTGCTTAATGGACCCTTCCTTTACAGGGGAGCTTTTACCAGAGCTGAACGTTTTCTTGTTCTGCGGTGAGGCGCTTCCTGTAGCTGTAGCAAGTGCACTTCTGGAGCGTTTTCCAAAGGCGCAGGTCTTTAATACGTATGGTCCAACTGAAGCAACTGTTGCGATCACATCAATTGAAGTCACGCAGGCGATTCTTGATCAGCACGATTCTTTACCAGTCGGCTATGCCAAACCTGATACAGACATCGTCATTTTAGATGAAGAAGGCAAGACACTTCCTGATGGTGAAAAAGGGGAAATTGTCATCGTGGGGCCAAGCGTCACGAGAGGCTACTTAGGTGAACAAGCCTTAACGGATAAAGTGTTCTTTGAATACGAAGGACGCCCTGCTTACCGCACAGGTGACGCAGGTGTGGCGCAGGATGGATTAATTACGTGCCATGGTCGTCTCGACTATCAAATTAAGCTTCATGGATACCGGATGGAGCTTGAAGAAATTGAATATCATGTGAGCGAGACAACCTATGTCAATGCTTGTGTGATTGTGCCATTCCAGCCAAACGGTCATGTTGAGTACTTGATAGCAGCGATTGTTCCAGCAGCTCATTCATTTGAAAAAGAGTATCAGCTGACAAGTGCGATTAAGAAAGAAATGGCGGATTCACTGCCAGCGTACATGATCCCAAGAAAGTTTGTGTATCTTGAGCAGCTGTACATGACGCCAAACGGGAAGGTTGACCGTAAGAGAATCGCGAAAGAGGTTCTTCTATGATTCCGTTTAGTTCATTCTTTTTCTTCATTCTAATTGGTATTCTTCTTTTGCCGACGATCATTCTTGGTCTTCGCGGCAAAAGAATGCAGGGCTACAACATGTTTGCAACGGTTGTGGCGCTGGCACTTATTTTCTCAAAGGATGCCCATGGCGCGCTGCTGCTCTTCTTGTTCACGGTGTGGCAAGTCTTCATCATCCGCCTGTACCTTGCATACCGGTTAAAGGCGAATCAGGCATCTGTTTTCTATGCAGCAGTGGTGGCATCTATTTTGCCGCTTGTGCTGTCAAAGATTTTACCGTTCTTTTTAACTCATCAGCCCCACCAGCCGCCGCCAATGAACTGGCTGAGCTTTTTGGGGATCTCGTACTTAACATTTAAAGGTGTTCAGTTAATTATTGAGACAAGAGACGGCTTGATTAAGAAGAAAATTCCGATTCACCGTTTGGTCTATTTCATTGTCTTTTTCCCGACGATTTCATCAGGTCCGATTGACCGTTACCGCCGATTTGAAAAGGATATGGATACGCCGCCTGAAAAGGAAGCATACAGTGATCTTCTATATGCCGGTATTCATAAAATTTTCATTGGCTTCTTATATAAGTTTATTATTGGTTATCTAATTCACACATATATTCTGATGAATATTCATCACATTAGCAGCAGTCACTTTGTTCAGCAGTTAACGTATATGTATGCTTACAGCATGTATTTGTTCTTTGACTTTGCTGGATATACAATGTTTGCTGTAGGTGTGAGTTATATTATGGGCATTAAGTCGCCAGAGAACTTTAATAAACCGTTTATCAGCCGAAACATTAAAGACTTCTGGAATCGCTGGCATATGTCCCTGTCCTTCTGGTTCAGAGACTACGTGTTTATGAGATTTGTGTTCTTTATGACTAAAAAGAAGTGGATCAAGAACCGAATGGCTGTATCAAATATTGGGTACTTTGTCCTCTTTCTATTGATGGGTGCTTGGCATGGCCTTGCCCTTCAATATATTATTTACGGACTATATCATGCAGTTGTCATGTCCGGTTACAATTTATTTGAGAAATGGAATAAAAAGCACAAGTGGTGGCCGGATAATAAGGTCACAATGGTTGTGTCAATCATTATTACATTCCATGTGATTTGTTTCGGATTTTATATTTTTTCAGGAAAACCATTTCATCATTAATGATTAAGGGAGTAGAAAATTATGGAATTTAAAAATCAAGTATACGGTATTATTGCAGAGGTTTGTCAGGACGACGTTGTGAAAGAAAATCCAGAGATTGCGATTTTTGAAGAAGGTCTTCTTGATTCATTTGGTACAGTAGAACTGCTTATGGCAATTGAAAGTCAACTCGGAATCACTGTTCCGATTACAGAATTCGATCGTGATGTGTGGGATACGCCGAATCATATTGCTGAGCAGCTGGCAGAGATGAAGTAATGAAAAAGCGTTTTTTTGGGCCGCTTATTTTAGCGGCTGTTCTATTCATTGGTGTTCTTCTTGTACCAAATGCATGGCTCTCACACCTGATCCCAAAAGACAAATTACAAAAGTCAGCCACAGAATTAGATCCAGGGATGTTCCAAGGGCTCTATTTACAAGATGAAATGCTAAAAGATCCAACTTATTTGCCGATCTATGGATCTTCTGAACTATCACGTTTTGATCCATATCACCCTTCGAATTTCTTTCATGAGAATCCTCAAGGGTTTACACCTTATCTTATTGGAAAAGGTGGATCGCAATCATTAATTCATGCGATGAACTTCGCAGCGCATATGGATGAATTAAAAGGGAAGAAGCTTGTATTTATCGTGTCCCCGCAGTGGTTTGTGAAATGGGGATCTGACGAGAATCACTTTGCACCTAACTATTCAGCGCTTCAAGCGCTGAATCTCGCCTATAATAAAGAAATTGATCCAACTGTGAAAAAAGAACTGATTAAAAGAATTATGAAGTTTAAAGCAGTCAAAAACGACATGGTGATTACAGAGCTTTTTAAGGCAGAGCTATCTGGGAACAAGTTCGCTTATGGCGCGATTTCTCCTATTGCGAAAATGTACTATGGCATGCTTCAAAAGAAAGACATGTACTATACGATTGGATCGGGGCATGAGCGCAAGCTTCAACCGTCTCCTTCAGTCAAAGGAAAAACATGGGCTGAGCTTGAAAAAGAAGCGAGCATTTTTGGTGCGAAAAGAGCAGGGGACAACCCGTTTTATATTAATCAAAAACTGTTTGACCACAAGCTGAAACCGATCATGAAAAAGATGAAGGATTCCCGTGAAGGTCATTCTTATGCGGAATCACCAGAATACAAAGATTTTCAAATCATGCTTGATATTTTAAAACAGGCAGGGGCAAAGCCTTTGTTTGTAACGATTCCTGTCAACGGAAAGTGGTATGACTACACCGGTTTTCCGAAAGAAGGCCGTACAGGTTATTATGAAAAAATCAATCGTCAAATTCGAGATAATGGGTATGAAGTCGCTGATTTGACTAAGCATGAGTACGATCCATATTTCTTTAAAGATACGATTCATGTGTCTTATAAAGGATGGGTGTACATCGATAAGGCAATTGAAAAGTTTTACAAAGAGCAGTAGAATGCAGCAGCTTTCTGCTGCTTTTTGTTTGTCGAATCAGCGGATATCTTGTATAACTGAGGGAAAAGGGCTATGCTGTAGATGGAGGCGATATGATGAATCGTTCTGAGAAAAAAGAACTATTAAAGCGTTCAAAGAAGCATTTTAATGATCATGCCTTTTGGGAAAAGTTAAAAAAGACGGCACAAAAAGCTGGTGTCTCTCTTGTCTATGCTGTGCTATTACTTTACTATACATTGCAAAAACCCGAAGTGCCGGTCAAAGCAAAGACCTTGATTATTGGAGCACTCGGCTATTTTATCCTTCCACTTGACCTCATTCCTGATACATTGATTGGTGTCGGCTATACAGATGATTTAGGAGCCATTACATTTGCTTTGCTTCAAGTAGCGATGTACATTGATGATGATGTGAAAGGGAAAGCAAAAGACAGGCTGTCAAAATGGTTCGGTGAAAAAACCGATACCTCTTTGATTGATCAAAAGCTTGAGGATGGCGGTATGCCGTCTGTATAAAGAAAAGCCTCCGTTATTGGAGGCTTTAGCGTGTAGACAAACCCTCGCATTCGTTGTCAGGTCTGCGCTCCAGTGCTCACGAATGTTTCAATTCGCTCCGCTCCGGTGCTCGTCCTTCCTAGGGCTGCAAAGGTTTTCTATCACGCTGAAAAGAAGACAAAGGGCTAAAATGATTTTCATTTTAGCCCTTTGGCAACAATCTGAAGCCTCCGTTATTGGAGGCTTTTTTCTTTACCCTAAAAATTTCACGCAAACTGGATGAGGGACGGTAATGTCTGATTGTAAGACAGTGAGTCGTCCTGTTTCTTTGTCGCGTTTGTATAACACAAGATTGCTAGATTCTTGGTTTGAACCGACGAGGAATTCTTCTGTTGGATCAAGCACAAAATCTCTAGGCCAGTTTCCTTCAGAAGAAGCAATCTCGACAAGGCTTAATTGGCCGTCAGCGTCTGTTTTAAAAATCGCAATGCTGTCATGACCGCGATTTCCTGCATAAACAAATTGTCCGTCTGAAGAGACATGAATGGCACTGCCTTGATTGTTCTCTGTAAAATCGCTTGGAATGGTCGCGATTGTTTGGATCTCTTCAAAATGACCATCTTCAAAGTAACGAAGCACAATGACCTCTGAGCTTAGCTCTGTCATGACATATGCCACAGGTTTCGTTGGGTGGAATGTGATATGACGAGGTCCGCTGCCTGGCTTTGTTTCAAATGTATGAGCAAGCTCAAGTTTGCCGTCTTCTTTCTTATACGTATAAATTCCATCTGTTCCAAGGTCAACAGCCACTGCAAATTGTTCATCTGGCGTGAGACCCATAAAGTGAGTGTGCGGCTTTTCCTGACGATCTTCGTTAGGGCCAGTTCCTTCATGCTGCGCCTGTGAGAGCGTGCGGATCACTGAGCCAGTTTCAGCATCGATTTCATACATCTCTGCTGTCCCTTTATGATAATTCGCTGTATACGCCGTTTTCGTTTGACTGTCCACGCTGACGTGGCAAGGAGAAGCTCCATCGGCAAGCTCTTGGTTGATGAAGTGAAGTCTGCCTGTTGTTGAATCAATTTGATACGCAGCAAGGCCGCCCTGTGATCCTTTTTTCACAACAGCATAAACAAACTTTTGATCCTCTGACACGGTTAAATATGTAGGATTTTCAAGCTCAGCAGCGACTTCTACTTGCTCAATCTGCTGCTTGTCCGTATTTAATGTAAACGTATAAACACCTTTACTGTCTCCCTTTGTATACGTACCGATATAACCTCTGATGTTAGCCATGTATTGCCCTCCTTCTATTAGATGCTCTCATTCTATCATAAATTCATAGGAAAACGCTTTAGAAAGGCATGCCAAAAGAAAAACAAAGCCAAAGAAATCTCACAATATTCATCAAAAATGTTGTGAAAAAATATCACAAAAGTTTTCTCAAAAGAAAACCGTTCATGTAAAGTAAATAAATTGAAGAAAAAATACAAAAAATTTTAAGTTTTTTCATTCCTTGTCTAGCAAAGGTGTAAGCGTATACATTTAATTTTGATTAGTCTAAATTGTCTAATAATTTTAAAAATGCTGTTGACACTGTATGGAAAGCGGCGTAAGATGGGTTCAACAAAAGCTAAACAAACACGCAGTGCAAGCGAGAGACACTTCAATATAAAGTGTCTGAAAATTCAACTACTTTTTGTTTGAAAGAGAGGGTGCTCACTGAAAATGGAAGACCAAAAGGAACAGTGGATCTTTTTAAACGATGAACTCGTGAAAAAAGAGGATGCGAAAATTTCAGTTTACGATCATGGCTTCTTATATGGCGACGGTGTTTTCGAAGGGATTCGCGTGTATAACGGAAATATCTTTCGAATGAAAGAACATTTAGACCGCCTGTATGATTCCGCTAGATCTATTATGCTGAACATTCCATATTCACTTGAGGAACTCACGGAGAAAATGATTCATACAGTTGAAAGGAACGGCCTAAAGGATGCCTATATTCGCCTTGTCGTCTCAAGAGGAGCGGGTGATCTTGGTTTAGATCCTAACAACTGCGGGAGAGCCAACACAGTGATCATTGTAGAGCCGCTGGCCATTTTTCCAAAGCACCTATATGAAACGGGTATTGATATTGTGACGGTTCCAACAAGACGAAATCGTCCAGATGTCCTTAGCCCAAAAGTGAAATCATTAAATTATTTAAATAACATTCTTGTCCGAATCGAAGCCCATATGGCCGGTGTGAGTGAAGCGCTGATGCTGAACGATCAAGGGTACGTGGCGGAAGGTTCTGCAGACAACGTGTTTATTTATAAAAAAGGCAAGCTTTATACACCGCCAGGTTATATCGGCGCACTTGAAGGCATCACAAGAAATGCCATCATGGAGATTGCAGAAGACTTAGGCTACGAAGTGAAAGAAGAACCATTCACAAGACATGATGTGTATACAGCTGAAGAAGTATTTCTAACAGGAACCGCAGCCGAAGTCATCGCCGTTGTAAAAGTTGACGGCCGTACAATCGGTGAAGGAAAACCTGGGTTCCACACAAACAAACTTCTTGAACAATTCCGTAAGCGAGTAGTTGAAGAGGGAGAAAAAGTCGTTTTTGCAGATGAAAACATTCATGCAAGTTAAATAGATATCGATAAACGTTGAAGAGGACTAGTAGCTTTAGAGTCAGTATCTACAGAGAGCCGGTGCTAGCTGGAAACCGGTGTTACTTTCTAAAGTGAACTCACCTCTGAGTGTCTGCTTGAAATGATAGTAGGGCAGACCGAGTGACATTGCTCACTCGTTACCAAAATGGACGAAAGATGTCCATGAGACGGCAGTAGGATTGCCGTGAACAAGGGTGGTACCGCGAAAAACAAAGCTTTTTCGCCCCTTTGACCTAGTGAAAAGTAGTGTCATTGTGGGGTGAGAAGGCTTTTTTATATGGTCTCATATCTCTATCTTGAATAGAAAAGGGTGAAAGGACTTGACTGAAGCAAGACAAAGAGGAGGAAATCAAATGGGGACAAATGTACAAATGGAGACGGAAAAATCAAAAGCGCCACAAACGATGAACGGTGCACTCATGTTAATTGAAGCACTTAAAAGAGAAAAAGTAGAAGTCATTTTCGGCTATCCGGGCGGAGCGGTTTTGCCAATCTACGATAAAATTTACGATTCTGGTTTATTTCATGTCCTGCCAAGACATGAGCAGGGAGCGATTCACGCAGCAGAAGGATACGCAAGAGTATCTGGTAAACCGGGTGTTGTCATAGCCACATCAGGGCCGGGAGCGACAAACCTTGTGACAGGAATTGCAGATGCGATGATTGATTCACTTCCCCTTGTTGTATTCACAGGGCAGGTGGCAACGTCAGTCATTGGATCGGATGCTTTCCAAGAAGCTGATGTACTCGGCATCACAATGCCAATTACAAAGCACAGCTACCAAGTAAGAAATCCAGAGGAATTACCGGGTGTCATTAAAGAGGCGTTCCATATCGCAACAACAGGCAGACCTGGTCCAGTCTTGATTGATATTCCAAAAGATGTCGCAGGCATTGAAGGAACGTTTGAATATGATCAGCCAATTGATTTACCTGGTTATCAGCCAAAAGTAGAGCCAAACTATTTGCAAATTCGCAAATTAGTAGAAGCTGTCAGCAGAGCGAAGAAACCAGTCATTCTAGCAGGAGCTGGCGTTCTTCATGGCAAAGCATCTGAAGAATTAAGACAGTATGTAGAGCAGCAGCAAATCCCAGTCGCTCATACATTGCTTGGACTTGGCGGATTCCCGGCAAAGCATCCTCTTTTCCTAGGGATGGCCGGTATGCATGGCACATATGCAGCGAACATGGCTCTTCATCAATGTGACCTGCTCATTTCAATCGGAGCAAGATTTGATGACAGGGTAACAGGCAACCTTAATCATTTTGCGAAACATGCGAAGGTGGCTCATATTGACATCGACCCAGCGGAAATTGGCAAGAACATTCATACCCATATCCCGGTTGTTGGAGACAGTAAGCTCGTTCTTGAAGAGCTGATCAAGCAGGACGGGAAGCAAGGGGAATCAGACGAATGGAAAAATCAATTAAATCAGTGGAAGGAAGAATATCCACTCTGGTACGTTGAAAACGAAGCAGAAGGCTTTAAGCCTCAAAAGCTGATTGAATACATTCATCAATTCACAAAAGGTGAAGCCATTGTCGCAACTGATGTCGGACAGCATCAAATGTGGGCAGCGCAGTTCTATCCATTTGAAAATGCAGATAAGTGGGTAACATCTGGAGGTCTTGGCACAATGGGCTTCGGATTACCAGCAGCCATCGGCGCTCAGCTGGCTGATCAAGAGGCAACTGTTGTGGCGATTTTAGGAGACGGAGGTTTCCAAATGACCCTGCAAGAGCTTGCCGTTATCCGTGAGCTGAACCTTCCAGTCAAAGTGATTGTACTCAATAATCACAGCCTTGGAATGGTAAGACAATGGCAAGAAATTTTCTACGAAGAACGCTACTCACATTCTAAATTTTCAGAGCAGCCAGACTTCGTCAAATTATCTGAAGCTTATGGCATTAAAGGAATCAGAATCTCATCAGACGAAGAGGCGAAAGAAAAGCTTGAAGAAGCCTTAACCTCTAGAGAGCCTGTTTTCATCGATGTCAATGTAGCGCGAGATGAAAAAGTATTCCCGATGGTAGCACCGGGGAAAGGACTTCATGAGATGGTGGGGGTGAAACCTTGAAAAGAATTATTGTGTTGACTGTATTAAATCGATCAGGCGTACTGAACAGAATCACAGGCCTCTTTACTAAAAGACACTACAATATTGAAAGCATTACGGTCGGCCATTCTGAGATTCAAGATGTATCACGCATCACGTTCGTCGTCCATGTAGACCAGGAGAAAGACATCGAGCAGCTGACAAAACAGCTGAACAAGCAAATCGATGTGCTGAAAGTAACAGACATTACAAACCAATCAATCGTTCAGCGAGAGCTGGCTTTGATAAAAGTCGTATCTGCACCAGCATCTAGAATGGAGATCACAGGGGTCATTGAACCGTTTAGAGCTTCTATTGTAGATGTGAGCAGAGAGAGTGTCGTCATTCAGGTGACAGGTGAGTCTTCAAAAATTGAAGCACTCATTGAATTACTTAAGCCATACGGCATTAAAGAAGTCGCCAGAACTGGCACTACGGCCTTTGCGAGAGATAATCAGCAAAAGCCGCAAACAAATAAAACAATTTCAATTGTCTAAACAAAAGGAGAGAGTCAAATGGTAAAAGTATATTATAACGGTGATATTCAAGAAAACGTATTAAATGGTCAAAAGGTAGCAATCATTGGTTACGGTTCACAAGGTCATGCACATGCATTGAACTTAAAAGAAAGCGGCGTAGATGTGATCGTCGGCGTAAGAAAAGGCGGATCTTATACAAAAGCACAAGAAGACGGTCATCAAGTATTCACAGTAAAAGAAGCAGCGGCACAAGCAGACGTCGTGATGGTACTACTTCCAGATGAGCAGCAAAAGAAAGTATATGATGAAGAAATCAAAGATCAATTAGAAGCTGGCAACTCACTTGTATTCGCACACGGATTCAACGTTCACTTCCATCAAATTGTTCCTCCAAGTGACGTAGACGTGTATCTTGTAGCTCCAAAAGGACCAGGACATCTTGTGAGAAGAACATATGAGCAAGGCGCTGGTGTACCTGCCCTATTTGCTATCTATCAAGATGTATCTGGCCAAGCGAAAGACAAAGCACTTGCTTATGCAAAAGCGATCGGCGGAGCAAGAGCGGGCGTTCTTGAAACAACATTTAAAGAAGAAACAGAAACGGATCTATTCGGTGAGCAGGCAGTTCTTTGTGGAGGTCTTACTTCACTAGTAAAAGCAGGATTCGAAACGTTAACAGAAGCTGGTTATCAGCCAGAGCTTGCATACTTCGAGTGTCTGCATGAACTGAAATTGATCGTTGACCTTATGTATGAAGAAGGTTTAGAAGGCATGAGATATTCAATTTCTGATACAGCACAATGGGGTGACTTCGTATCAGGACCACGCGTTGTGGATGCAAAAGTAAAAGAGTCAATGAAAGCTGTTTTGACTGATATCCAAAACGGAACATTTGCAAAAGAATGGATTGTTGAAAACCAAGTGAATCGTCCACGTTTCAATGCGATCAATGCAAATGAAAATGAGCACCAAATTGAAATCGTTGGTAGAAAGCTTCGTGAAATGATGCCTTTCGTTAAACAAGGAAAGAAAAAGGAAGCGGTGAGCGTCGGTGCGGAAAATTAATTTTTTTGACACAACACTTCGGGATGGAGAGCAATCACCAGGAGTGAACTTAAATGCACAAGAAAAGCTAATCATTGCAAAGCAGCTTGAGCGCCTTGGGGTTAATATCATTGAAGCGGGATTTCCCGCTTCATCCCGAGGGGATTTCTTAGGCGTACAAGAAATTGCAAGAACGATTAAAAACTGTTCTGTTGCTGGTCTTGCACGATGTGTGAAAGGTGACATTGATGCTGCATGGGAAGCATTAAAAGATGGAGTGGAGCCAAGGCTTCATGTCTTTATTGCCACTTCTGACATTCACCTGAAGCATAAACTAAAGAAAACACGTGAAGAAGTCGTAGAACAGGCTGTCGCAATGGTGAAATATGCGAAAGAACGTTTTCCAGTTGTCCAATGGTCAGCAGAAGATGCGTGCCGTACAGATCTTGCTTTCTTGGCAGTTATTGTAGAAAAGGTCATTGACGCTGGGGCGAGTGTCATTAACTTGCCAGATACAGTAGGATACCTAGCGCCAAAAGAGTACGGAAACATCTTTAAATATATGAAGGAACACGTTCCAAATATCCACCGCGTTAACTTGTCCGCTCACTGTCACGATGATTTAGGAATGGCTGTAGCAAACTCACTTGCTGCCATTGAAAATGGAGCAGATCAAATTGAAACGGCTGTCAACGGAATTGGCGAGCGCGCTGGAAATGCCGCGTTAGAAGAGATTGCAGTAGCTCTTCATATTCGAAAAGACTTTTATCAGGTCGAATCAACGATTCAATTGAATGAAATTAAGCGTACAAGTGATGTAGTGAGCAAATACTCAGGAATGATTGTGCCGCGTAATAAAGCAGTCGTTGGAAACAACGCATTTGCACATGAATCAGGTATTCACCAAGATGGTTTCCTCAAAGAAAAAACAACCTATGAAATTATTTCTCCAGAGCTTGTCGGCGTGACAACAGATGTGCTTGTCCTTGGAAAACACTCCGGAAGACACGCGTTTAAAGACCGCATGAAAACACTAGGCTTTAAACTAACGGAAGACGAAATCAATAAATTCTTTGAGACTTTCAAGAACTTGACAGAGAAGAAGAAAGAAATTACAGATGATGACTTGATCTCTATTATATTAGAAGAAAAAGTAGCAGACCGAAAAATCGGCTACGAATTTGAAAGTCTGCAAGTGCACTATGGAACAGAACAAATGCCAACAGCAACAGTTTCTCTGAAAAATCAAG
The DNA here is from genome assembly GCF_038593175.1 of Bacillus sp. FSL K6-1006. NCBI lineage: Bacteria > Bacillati > Bacillota > Bacilli > Caryophanales > Bacillaceae > Bacillus > Bacillus sp. FSL K6-1006. Next base: position 2,516,194 of record NZ_CP151970.1, on the reverse strand, counting down.
AAACACAGGAAGTCATTCAAGAAGCAGCTACAGGAGCAGGCAGTGTAGAGGCTGTGTACAACACGCTTGAGCGCTGTATGGAAGAAAGAATTCATTTGCTGGACTACCGCATTCAATCAAATGGAAAAGGCAGAGATGCACTAGCAGAAGTATATGTCACTGTTTCAATAGAAGGAAAAGAAACAGCAGGGCGCGGTGTAGCGCAAGATGTACTTGAAGCATCTGCAAAAGCTTACGTCAATGCAGTGAACAGACATTTAATCTTCAAATCAAATCTGATTGAAATTGAGAAACATCACGCGATCTCATAGGAAAGGAGGAAGGTTCTCATGAAAAAGAAAATTGCACTTTTGCCCGGCGATGGAATCGGACCGGAAGTCGTGACATCTGCAGTCGCAGTCCTTCAAGAGACAGCGGCTCAATTTAAGCACGAATTCGAATTCGAAACTGCGCTCATTGGCGGTATCGCAATAGATGAAAAAAACAACCCGCTTCCAAAGGAAACAGTAGATGTATGCAAGGGCTCTGATGCGATTTTATTAGGAGCAGTCGGCGGACCAAAGTGGGATCAAAACCCGCCAGAGCTTCGTCCAGAAAAAGGCTTACTTGCCATTCGTAAACAGCTGGACTTATTTGCCAACATCCGCCCTGTAAAGGTGTTCGATAGCTTAAGCGAGGCATCTCCGTTAAAACAAGATCACATTAACGGAGTCGATTTCGTCATCGTTCGTGAATTAACAGGCGGTCTCTATTTTGGTGAACCAAGCGAACGCTATACGGATGATGAAGGAAAAGAAGCTGCCGTTGATACGCTCCTTTATACAAAGGAAGAAATTGTCCGCGTATTAAAAGAAGCGTTCGACATGGCCTTAACAAGACGGAAAAAAGTGACGTCTGTGGATAAAGCGAATGTCCTTGCTTCTAGTAAACTATGGCGGGATGCAGTAGAAGAAGTTGCTGCTCAATATCCAGAAGTTGAATTTGAGCATATGCTCGTCGACAATGCTGCCATGCAGCTGATTTACAAGCCCGCTCAATTTGATGTCATTGTGACGGAGAATATGTTCGGTGATATTTTAAGTGACGAAGCTTCTATGATTACTGGATCACTCGGCATGCTGCCATCTGCTAGTTTATCAAGCAGTGGCCTTCATTTATATGAGCCAATTCATGGTTCAGCACCCGATATTGCGGGGCAAAACGTTGCAAACCCTCTGGCAACCATTTTATCAGCAGCAAGCTTGCTTAGAACATCCTTTTCATTAGAAGAAGAAGCGGATGCAATAGAAGAAGCTGTCGAAGCTGTTCTTGCCTCTGGCAAACGAACAAAAGATTTAGCAGCAAAAGAGGGAACTTATCAAACGACTGAAGAAATCACTAATGCGGTTGTAGACGCACTCAAGCAGCGCGTGCAAACCATTGTGTAAATAGAATCTTGTGGAATTAGGTAGAGGGAGGAAAAGGGTTATGCCTCGAACAATCATCGAAAAAATATGGGATCAGCATGTAGTCAAAAGCGGCGAGGGAAAACCAGACCTTTTATATATTGATCTGCACTTGGTGCATGAAGTGACATCACCTCAAGCATTTGAAGGATTAAGACAAAAAGGGCGCAAGGTGAGAAGACCTCAAAACACGTTTGCGACGATGGATCACAACATCCCAACTGTGAATCGATTTGTGATCAAAGATGAGATTGCTAAAAAGCAAGTAAGTGCCTTAGAGCGCAACTGTGCGGAATTTGGCGTTCGTCTTGCTGACCTTCACAGTGTTGACCAAGGAATCGTCCATGTCGTTGGACCTGAGCTTGGATTGACACTTCCGGGGAAAACAATCGTTTGTGGAGATAGTCATACATCAACTCACGGCGCGTTTGGTGCACTTGCCTTTGGGATCGGTACTAGTGAGGTTGAACATGTACTTTCTACACAAACACTTTGGCAGCAGCGTCCGAAAACGCTAGAAATTAGAGTAGACGGAAAGCTTCAAAAAGGGGTAACCGCCAAAGATGTCATTTTAGCCGTCATTGGTGCGCACGGCGTGAAGTTCGGCTCAGGTTATGTCATTGAATACACTGGGGAAGTATTCAGAAACATGACGATGGATGAGCGGATGACCGTTTGTAATATGTCAATTGAAGCAGGCGCAAGAGCAGGATTGATTGCACCTGATGAAGTCACCTTCGAATATTGCCGCGGCCGCAAATATGCACCGCAGGGTGAAGACTTCGAAGCAGCTATTAAAGAATGGGAAGAACTTAGAACAGATCCAGGTGCAACCTACGATAAAACCATTGTATTAGATGGAAATGAGATTTCACCAATGGTTACGTGGGGAATTAACCCAGGAATGGTACTCCCTGTGGATGCATCAATCCCAGGACCTGAGGACTTTGCACAAGAAGATGATCAAAAAGAAGCAATTCGTGCTTACGAATACATGGGTGTCCACCCGCATCAGCGTATAGAAGATATTACGATTGAGCATGTCTTTATCGGCTCATGTACGAACTCAAGAATGACTGATTTACGTCAAGCTGCTTCTATGATTGAAGGACAAAAAGTAGCAGATCATGTCAGAGCGATTGTGGTGCCTGGCTCTCAAAGTGTCAAATTGCAAGCAGAAAAAGAAGGTCTTCATGAAATCTTCCTTGAAGCAGGATTTGAATGGAGAGAATCAGGCTGCAGTATGTGCCTTAGTATGAATAACGATGTGGTACCGGAGGGCGAACGCTGCGCGTCCACATCAAACCGTAACTTTGAAGGGCGTCAAGGGAAGGGTGCGAGAACGCATCTTGTCAGCCCGGCAATGGCTGCAATGGCTGCGATACATGGCCGCTTTGTCGATGTCAGGAAGTTTAATCAAGAGAAAACAGTCGTGTAAGGAGTTGTCATAGATGGAGCCTTTAGTCACTCATAAAGGAAAAGCCGCTGTGCTTAACCGTATCAATGTAGATACAGATCAAATTATTCCAAAACAATTTTTAAAAAGAATCGAACGAACAGGATATGGCCGCTTTGCCTTTTTCGACTGGCGTTATTTAGCCGATGGCAGCCCAAATCCAGATTTCGAACTAAATCAGCCGATCTATGAAGGAGCATCCATTTTGATCGCAGGGGAGAACTTTGGCTGCGGATCATCTAGGGAACATGCTCCTTGGGCGCTTGATGATTATGGCTTTAAAATTGTCATTGCACCATCATTCGCAGATATATTTCATCAAAACTGCTTTAAAAATGGGATGCTTCCGATTCGCCTTGATTATGATGTGTGGAAAACCTTCGCTGCGTCATATGAGAACAAAGGGTATGAGATGACGGTTGATCTTGAAAAACAGCAGATAGAAGATCATGAAGGGAATATCACCCCTTTTCAAGTCGACCCTCACTGGAGAGAAATGCTCCTAAATGGTTATGATGAGATTTCATTAACATTACTTCTAGAAGATGACATTCAAGCATTTGAAGAAAAGCGCAGCAGCTGGCTGCGCGCTTAAGCAACGAGAAGCTGTCCGCCCGAGGTGTGACGGCTTCTTTTTTGCATGAAAACCTCTCGTTACTTGTGTTTACTAATCTTCGTTGGTAAACTGATAAAAAATATGCGCCCGAAAGGAACGTAAGCATGAAGCATGACAAGAAGAAAGATAATGTCATTTTGTTTCCTGGTCTGAAAGAAAGACTGATTGAAAAAGGAATGGCAGCATTAAAAGATAAGCAGTATCAAGAGGCGCTTCACTTGTTTTCAGAAGCTAAATCGTACGATGACGATGAAGAATCCGATATTCACCTTGGAATGGCCATTTGTTTTCTGGAGCTGGGTGAGCTACAGGATGCAAAGCGTGTTTGTGAAAAAATGCTGCATGAAGGATATGGCCACTATTTCACTGTGCTCCAAGTGTATATGACGATCCTCATTCAGCTGAAAGAATATGAAGAAGTCAAACAGACGATTGAGGCTGTGCTCGAGGAAAACCACCTTCCGGCAGAAAGCGCGGAGCATTTTTACAAGCTGCTCGAATTTAGCAGAAAAATGATCGAATCACCTGAAGAGATTTTAGATGAAGATGAGGACGCCGGAAGTGAGGTCAACATAGATGATATGCTGAAGCGTCCGGAAGAACAGGTCCAGTTCATTCATTCATTGAAAGACCGGAATATTACACCGCATATGGGTCTATTAAATACCATCTTACAAAATCCTGATGGGAACCCTTTGGTCAAATCAATGATCCTGCAGCTTCTGGCAGAGCATGATGTGGCAAAACCGGTTCATGTGACAAAATTCGGTGATTCTTTAACCCTTATTCCTTCTGAGGCTGTAAAGCCAGAGCAGATGCCGCTTCTTCAGCAAGTCCTTCGAATGCTTGATGACACGCTTGGCAATGAGAATCCGACCCTTTACCAAGCCGTGGAAGAGTTATGGCGCCGGCACTTATTTGTGCTGTATCCATTTCTTCCTAAATACACAGATCCGAGTCTTTGGGCAGCGGCACTTCATAAAGTCGGCTATGAAATGCATGGGATTGAGATTGAACTCGAAGAATTGCATCTATTGTATGAATTTAACGAACGAGAGCTGAGAGAAGCTTGCACAATGCTGAAAGATATTGAAGAAATTTCTTATTTGTAATTTGTCGATTTAGTTGAAAGACGGACTTGTTATGTTATAATATAATGGTTGTATTTGTGCATATATAGTGCAGTTGTCAGATTCCAACGGTTGAAAGACGATATGTATAATCAAGTCAAATGTTGTATACATAATGCAAGCTTCTTAGCGGAGTGCGTGGTTTTTGATTGGACGAAGTCTTTATGATGCTTTAGAATGGAGCAACGCACAATCTGAATAGATTTTTGGAGGGAAACACACATGTCAGTAAAATGGGAAAAACAAGAAGGTAACGAAGGCGTACTAACTGTAGAAGTTGACGCTGAAACATTTAACAAAGCACTTGATGATGCATTTAAGAAAGTGGTTAAGCAAGTATCGATCCCTGGATTCCGTAAAGGGAAAGTACCACGTGGTCTTTTCGAGCAGCGTTTTGGTGTAGAATCTCTTTATCAAGATGCATTAGATATTCTTCTTCCGGTTGAATATCCAAAAGCAATCGACGAAGCTGGTATCGAGCCAGTTGACCGCCCTGAAATCGATGTTGAGAAAATCGAAAAAGGCGAAAACTTAATCTTCACTGCAAAAGTAACAGTGAAGCCTGAAGTAAAACTTGGTGACTACAAAGGTCTTAACGTAGAAAAAGACGACACAGCTGTTACTGATGAAGATGTACAAGAAGAGCTTAAAGGCATGCAAAACCGTCAAGCTGAGCTTGTTGTCAAAGAAGAAGGCGCAATCGAAAACGGCGATACAGTTGTTCTTGATTTCGAAGGATTCGTTGATGGAGAAGCATTCGAAGGCGGAAAAGCTGAGAACTACTCTCTTGAAGTAGGTTCTGGTTCATTCATCCCTGGTTTCGAAGAGCAATTAGTTGGTCTTGAAGCTGGCGCTGAAAAAGACGTAGAAGTTACATTCCCAGAAGAATACCATGCTGAAGACCTTGCAGGTAAACCAGCTGTATTCAAAGTGAAAATTCATGAAATCAAAGCAAAAGAACTTCCAGCACTTGACGATGAGTTCGCTAAAGATGTTGATGAAGAAGTAGAAACGCTTGCTGAGTTAACTGAAAAAACGAAGAAACGTCTTGAAGAAGCAAAAGAAAACGAAGCAGAAGGAAAACTTCGTGAAGAGCTAGTTGCGAAAGCTTCTGAAAATGCGGAAGTTGACATCCCACAAGCGATGGTTGACACTGAGCTAGACCGCATGATGAAAGAATTCGAACAACGTCTTCAAATGCAAGGAATGAACCTTGAGCTTTACTTCCAATTCTCTGGACAAGATGAAGATGCGCTGAAAGAGCAAATGAAAGAAGATGCTGCTAAACGCGTAAAATCTAACCTAACACTTGAAGCAATTGCTGCTGCAGAAAACTTACAAGTGTCTGACGAAGAAGTGGAAGAAGAACTTTCAAAAATGGCTGAAGCATACAACATGCCAATTGAAAATATCAAACAAGCGATCGGATCTACTGAAGCAATGAAAGAAGATCTAAAAGTTCGTAAAGCAATTGATTTTCTTGTAGAAAACCGTTAATATGGTGCATAATAATAAAACAGGGCGCGAGTGACTCGTGCCTTGTTTTGTACAATTTTTGACTTATCATCGCTTCTTTTGGAAACGATAGTGTAAGTCGCATCTTTCTGTCATACATATCTCAATGTGCAGTGTTAGAAACACATCGTTACCGTCTTTTAGGAAAGTATGGTAAAATGCATACATACTGGACCCAGAAAGGTAGCTGACTGTTAGCTACAGGCAAGTGAAGAAGAATAAGGGGTGAAAGAATGTTTAAATTCAACGAGGAAAAAGGTCAATTAAAATGCTCGTTTTGCGGAAAAACGCAAGATCAAGTGCGTAAACTGGTCGCAGGACCTGGCGTATATATATGTGATGAATGTATCGAGCTTTGCACGGAAATAGTTGAAGAAGAGCTCGGCACAGAGGAAGAAGTTGAATTCAAGGATGTTCCGAAGCCTCATGAAATTCGGGAGATTCTTGATGAATATGTCATCGGACAAGACAATGCGAAAAAATCCTTAGCTGTAGCGGTGTATAACCACTACAAACGGATCAATTCCAACAGCAAGATTGATGATGTTGAGCTTTCGAAAAGTAATATTTCTATGATTGGACCAACAGGAAGCGGTAAAACATTACTTGCTCAAACACTTGCACGTATTTTAAATGTTCCATTTGCGATCGCAGATGCTACATCATTAACTGAAGCAGGTTATGTTGGTGAAGACGTAGAGAATATTTTACTAAAGCTGATCCAGGCAGCGGATTATGATGTAGAAAAAGCGGAAAAAGGCATTATCTACATCGATGAGATCGATAAAGTAGCAAGAAAATCAGAAAACCCTTCTATCACTCGCGATGTATCTGGGGAAGGCGTCCAGCAAGCCCTTTTGAAAATTCTTGAAGGAACAGTCGCTAGTGTACCGCCTCAAGGTGGACGTAAGCACCCGCATCAAGAATTCATTCAAATTGATACGACGAATATCCTCTTCATTTGTGGAGGAGCCTTTGACGGGATTGAGCAAATCATCAAACGCCGCTTAGGTCAAAAAGTAATTGGATTCGGTGCGGAAAATAAAGTCGAAGATCTTGAAAAAGAAGTCCTTCTATCAAAAGTACTGCCAGAAGACTTGCTTCGCTTCGGTTTAATTCCAGAATTCATCGGCCGCCTGCCGGTTATTGCAAGCCTAGAGCCGTTAGATGAAAAAGCACTTGTAGAAATCTTGACGAAGCCTAAAAATGCGCTTGTTAAGCAATATACAAAAATGCTTGAGCTTGACGATGTAGAGCTTGAATTTGAAGAAGATGCTCTTAGCGAAATTGCGAAAAAAGCAATTGAGCGTAAAACAGGGGCTCGTGGTCTTCGCTCGATCATTGAAGGCATCATGCTTGATGTCATGTTTGACCTTCCATCTCGTGATGATATTGAAAAATGTGTCATCACTGGTGCAACGGTTGCTGATGGTGAGCCGCCGCGTCTTGTGCTAAAGGATGGCACAGTCGTCAATAAAGATACAAAAACATCTGCATAAGAGAAGTTATCACTCCTGAATCATTTTGATTCAGGAGTTTTTTATTTATCGCAGAAGACGTGTTTATTCCGTCCAGCTCTAGGAAATACTAGCAGACAGAAACCAATACATACGATAGATGAAGGAGGGAGCACCGATTGAGCTGGACAGGAATCGTATTATTTATACAGCTGTTCTTTGGTATCGTCATCGGGCTGTACTTTTGGAACTTACTGCGAAATCAGCGCACACAAAAGGTGACGATAGACAAAGAATCAAAAAAAGAAATGGAAGCACTCAGAAAGATGCGGTCAATCAAGCTGAGTGAGCCTTTATCAGAGAGAGTCCGGCCAAAGGGATTTCAAGATATTGTAGGGCAGGAAGACGGCATTCGTGCTCTAAAAGCAGCGCTGTGCGGACCGAATCCTCAGCATGTCATTGTCTACGGACCCCCGGGTGTTGGTAAAACAGCCGCTGCCCGTCTTGTCATGGAAGAAGCGAAACGTCATGCTGATTCACCGTTTAAGAAAGATGCGGTATTTGTAGAACTCGATGCCACAACCGCAAGATTCGATGAACGAGGTATCGCAGACCCGCTCATTGGTTCCGTGCATGACCCGATTTACCAAGGGGCAGGAGCGATGGGCCAGGCAGGCATACCGCAGCCAAAACAAGGAGCTGTTACGCATGCGCATGGCGGGGTTCTGTTTATCGATGAAATTGGCGAACTGCACCCGATTCAAATGAACAAAATGCTGAAAGTCCTTGAAGATCGGAAAGTATTTTTAGACAGTGCTTACTACAGTGAGGAGAACACTCAAATTCCGAATCACATTCATGACATTTTTCAAAATGGACTTCCGGCTGATTTTCGATTGATAGGTGCCACGACAAGAACACCTGAAGAAATTCCACCAGCGATTCGATCGAGGTGTTTGGAAATTTTCTTTAAGGACCTTGACCAGCATGAACTGAAAATTGTCGCTGCTAAAGCTGTCCAAAAAATTCAAAAGGAATTATGTGATGAAGGGCTGAACCTGTTAACCTCATATGTGAAAAATGGCCGTGAAGCTGTCAATATGGTGCAGATCGCTGCTGGAATGGCTGTCACAGAAAACCGAAAAGACATCACGATCGCCGATGTCGAGTGGGTCATTCATTCGAGCCAGTTGACACCAAGATATGAACAAAAAGTACCGGAAAAGCCAAAAGTCGGTGTAGTGAATGGTCTGGCTGTTTACGGACCAAACAGCGGGGCCTTGCTTGAGATTGAAGTGAATATATGTAAGGCGCTTGAAAAAGGCAGTATCAATATTACAGGCATTGCAGAAGAAGAAAGCATTGGCAGTCAGTCTAAATCCATTAGACGAAAAAGTATGGCCAAAGGTTCTGTTGAAAATGTATTAACAGTGCTGAGAAACTTGGGCATTCGGACAAATGAATATGACATCCATATTAATTTCCCAGGCGGTGCCCCTATTGATGGACCGTCTGCTGGGATTGCCATGGCGGCGGCGATTTTCTCTGCCATTCATCAAATCCCGATTGATCATCTGACAGCGATGACAGGTGAAATCGGATTGCAGGGTCAAGTGAAGCCGATCGGCGGTGTGATACCGAAGATTAAGGCGGCGAAGCAGGCTGGTGCCACAACCGTCATTATTCCTTATGACAACCAGCAGTCGATCTTAAAAGAGATTGAAGGCGTCACCATTGTGCCTGTGAAGCACTTCCAAGAGGTGCTGGATCAGTGTTTGGTCAACCCGCCAGACGAGAAGAAAGATGGACTAGAAGAGGAAATGAAAAGAAAATCTGTTTAATCCCCATCACATATGGGGATTTTTTAGTGAAATAGATCTTTTTTTCTTTTTCAAGATAAAAAGAAAGGGTATACTACGGTAAGATCATCATTTCTCAAGTCTTTTACATTGTACAAGACTGAAACAGGTATATTATAATGATTCATACTAGTGACGGAGGTGTCAATCAACATGGCAGATGAAATCAAAAAGAATGTTCCGCTCCTTCCACTGCGAGGCTTGCTTGTTTATCCAACAATGGTCTTGCATTTGGACGTTGGACGCGAGAAGTCTGTTCAAGCTTTAGAACAGGCGATGATGAACGATCATATGATTTTTCTAGCAACACAGCGGGAAATTTCAATAGATGAACCAGGTGAAGAGGAAATTTTCAAAGTCGGCACCTACACAAAAATCAAACAAATGCTGAAGCTGCCGAATGGAACGATTCGTGTACTCGTTGAAGGCTTAAATCGAGCGCAGATCGAATCATACGTGGAGCTTGAGGACTATACGTCCGTCGATATTAAAGAATTGGCAGAAGAAGAATTAAAAGACGCAGAAGCAGAAGCACTCATGCGCACTTTGTTAGATCACTTTGATCAGTACATAAAAATTTCAAAAAAAATCTCAGCTGAAACATATGCAACGGTGACGGATATTGAAGAACCGGGGAGAATGGCAGATATCGTCGCTTCTCACCTGCCGCTCAAGTTAAAGGACAAGCAAGAAGTGCTGGAAACAGTGGATGTCAAAAAACGTCTGAATCGCGTCATCAGCTTAATCCACAATGAAAAAGAAGTGCTGGAAATTGAAAAGAAAATTGGACAGCGCGTCAAACGTTCAATGGAACGAACGCAAAAAGAATATTATTTGCGTGAACAAATGAAAGCCATTCAAAAGGAGCTTGGAGACAAGGAAGGAAAAACAGGCGAAGTCAGTTCATTAATGTCTAAAATTGAAGAGTCCAGCATGCCGGATTCTGTTCGTGAAACGGCGTTAAAAGAATTGAACCGTTACGAAAAAATTCCTTCAAGCTCTGCGGAGAGCTCTGTCATTCGAAATTATATTGATTGGCTGATCAATCTCCCATGGGGCATCTATACAGAAGATCGTCTAGATTTAAAGCTTGCAAGTGAAATTTTAGATGATGAGCATCATGGGCTGGAGAAAGTCAAAGAACGTGTGCTTGAATACCTTGCTGTACAGAAGCTGACCAATTCATTAAAAGGACCGATTCTTTGCTTAGCAGGACCTCCTGGGGTAGGGAAAACGTCACTTGCCAAATCGATTGCTAAATCACTTGACCGAAAGTTTATCCGTATCTCTCTTGGCGGTGTGCGTGATGAATCTGAGATTCGTGGACATAGAAGAACATATGTAGGGGCGATGCCAGGCCGTATCATTCGCGGGATGAGTAAGGCAGGCACTATGAATCCAGTGTTTCTTTTAGATGAAATCGATAAGATGTCCTCTGATTTTAGAGGTGATCCGTCTTCTGCGATGCTTGAAGTGCTGGACCCTGAGCAAAATCACAACTTTAGCGATCACTATATTGAAGAGACATTTGATTTATCGCAGGTGTTATTTATTGCCACTGCCAACAATTTAGCAACCATTCCAGGTCCACTTCGTGATAGAATGGAGATTATCACGATTGCAGGGTATACAGAGGTTGAAAAAGCAGAGATTGTGAAAGACCATCTTCTGCCGAAGCAGCTAAAGGAGCACGGATTAAAGAAAGGGAACTTGCAGCTTCGTGAAGCCGCGATTTATGATACGATTCGCTATTACACAAGAGAAGCGGGTGTTCGTGGATTAGAGCGTCAGCTTGCGGCCATTTGCCGGAAAGCGGCAAAAGCGATTGTGGCTGAAGACCGCAAACGCATCACAGTGACGGAAAAGAACTTATCTGAATTTCTCGGAAAAAGACTTTACCGTTATGGTCAGGCTGAAACGACAGACCAAGTGGGGGTTGTCACAGGACTTGCGTATACGACTGTTGGCGGAGATACTTTATCAATTGAGGTATCACTTTCGCCTGGTAAAGGCAAGCTCTTGTTAACAGGTAAGCTAGGTGATGTCATGAGAGAATCTGCACAGGCGGCATTCAGTTATATTCGATCCAAAGCAGATGAACTGAACATTGATCCTAATTTTAATGAAAAGCACGATATTCATATCCATGTTCCAGAGGGTGCGGTTCCAAAGGACGGGCCATCAGCTGGTATCACCATTGCGACGGCTCTTGTATCAGCACTCACAGGACGTCCTGTGTCAAAAGAGGTTGGTATGACAGGAGAGATAACGTTAAGAGGAAGAGTGCTTCCGATTGGCGGACTAAAAGAAAAAGCATTAGGCGCACATCGTGCAGGATTGAAAACCATTATTCTTCCAAAGGACAATGAGAAGGATATTGATGATATTCCTGAAAGTGTGAGAGAAGGACTAACCTTTATTCCGGTCTCACATTTAGATGAGGTGCTTGAGAAAGCGTTGGTAGGAGAGGGAAGATGAAAGTAACAAAATCAGATATCGTCATTAGTGCGGTGAAACCAGAGCAGTACCCGAGCGGCGGGCTGCCTGAAATCGCGCTTGCTGGACGATCAAATGTTGGAAAGTCCTCGTTCATCAACTCATTGATTAATCGTAAAAATTTAGCGCGTACGTCTTCTAAACCAGGTAAGACACAGACGCTTAATTTCTACATTATTAATGATATGCTCCATTTTGTGGACGTTCCGGGCTACGGTTTTGCCAAAGTATCAAAAACAGAGCGCGAAGCCTGGGGTAGAATGATCGAAACGTATATTACAATGCGTGAAGAATTAAAAGCAGTTGTCCAAATTGTGGATCTGCGCCATAAGCCATCAGTAGACGATGTGAACATGTATGAATTCCTTAAATATTACGGAGTTCCCGTGATCGTCATCGCAACAAAAGCGGATAAAATTCCAAAAGGCAAATGGGAAAAACATGCGAAAGTCGTCAAACAGACGCTCGACATTGACCCATCAGATGAACTCATCTTATTCTCTTCTGAAACAAAAAAGGGAAAAGACGAAGCCTGGAATGCGATCCTTGCGAAAGTAAACGGCTAAAAAAAGCATCTGCGATGAGCAGATGCTTTTTTATTGTATAAGTTATTTCCTTTTTAAAAATAATAAGAGGAGACTGACAGCAATCAGTACATAAGGCCAGTACAATTCAAAGCCAGAAGTAGGAATCGAAAGGGAACTTAGCTGTTTTGTAATTTGCTGAAAGAAATAAAGGAACAGACCGAGTGCGATCAGCACAACACTTTCAATACGATATTCTTTTTTCTGAGATGATTTCACAAAGAGTGCAAGTCCTACGATGAACACAATCATTGTAAATGTGTCTGGCCAGTGGTCCAATTTAGGCTGAAGAATAAAGTGTAGCGAAAGGCCTGTCATAAGCATACCGATAAACACATGAGCGCTTTCTTGCTCCTTCTTTCCTTGATATAAAAAAGCGAGACCAAAAAGCAGTACAAGTGTATACCATTTCTCTTGATCCTTCCAAATGTCAAATTGACCTCCTGAGAGAATGGCATATAGCGCTACAGCCAGTAAAGTAAGCGGCAGCAAAATGGATTTCTTCTTCAAAGATGTCACCTTCTTTTAAGCAGATCATTTGTCCGCACGCGCCAAATCTGGTAAATTGCTTGAAGTGATGATATGGCATAAACAGTGTCGAACATTTTTCTACTATATCACAACATTTTTGAAATCTGTTCACAATTTTTATCCAGTTAAAAATGAATATATGTTATAATCATTATAAATAATAAATTCTATATTGTAATTATTATAAATTAGACAGGGCGTTGGGGGTGCAAGCTGAAGTTATGCATATTCTTGTTGTGGGTTTAGATTATAAAACAGCCCCTGTTGAGATACGGGAACAGCTGAGCTTTGAACCGAGTGAGCTCGGAACAGCGATGTCCAAGCTTAAAGAAGAAAAAAGCATTCTAGAGAATATCGTCATCTCAACATGTAATCGAACAGAGATCTACGCAGTAGTAGATCAGCTTCATACTGGACGGTTTTATATAAAAAGATTTTTAGCCGATTGGTTCGGTTTAGAAAAGGAAGATGTCTCTCCTTATTTGAAGTTCTATGAAAACGATGGAGCGGTTGAGCATTTATTCCGTGTGGCCTGTGGACTTGATTCCATGGTCATTGGTGAAACGCAAATACTCGGTCAAGTACGTTCCAGCTTTAAAGTAGCTCAAGAGGAGAAGACCATTGGTACCGTTTTCAATTATTTATTTAAACAGGCGGTAACCGTTGCAAAGCGCTCTCATGCGGAAACGGATATTGCGTCTAATGCCGTATCTGTCAGCTATGCAGCTGTTGAGCTTGCCAAAAAAATCTTTGGACGTCTTTCTGATAAGCATGTCCTGATTCTTGGCGCGGGCAAAATGGGCGAACTGGCGGCTCAAAACCTTCAAGGTCAAGGAATCGGCCAAGTAACGGTCATCAATCGAACGTTTGAAAAAGCAAAGGAATTGGCCGGTCGTTTTTCAGGAGAGCCTAAGAGCTTAAACCAATTAGAAAAAACATTATCCGAAGCAGACATTTTAATCAGCTCAACGGGTGCGAAACAATTTGTCATTACAAAAGAAATGGTCGAAAGTGCGAATAAAAAGCGGAAGGGCAGACCTCTATTTATGGTAGATATAGCTGTACCACGTGATTTAGATCCAGCCATTTCTGAAGTAGAAGGTGCTTTTTTGTATGACATTGATGACCTTGAAGGCATCGTGGCTGCCAACTTAAAAGAGCGCCGTGCAGTAGCTGAGCAGGTCGAGCTCCTGATTGAAGCAGAAATTGTGGAATTTAAGCAATGGCTGAATACGTTAGGTGTTGTTCCGGTCATTTCTGCCCTTAGAGAAAAGGCACTTACAATTCAAGCCGATACGATGCAGAGTATTGAGCGGAAGCTTCCAAACCTCACAAACCGTGAAATGAAGCTGTTAAATAAACATACGAAAAGCATCATCAACCAAATGCTGAAAGATCCTATCTTAAAGGCAAAAGAAATTGCCGCGGAGCCGAATGCAGAGGAAAAGCTTTTACTCTTTAAAGAAATCTTTGATTTACAGGTTGAAGATGAAGAGCAAAAGGTCGAGCCAATGCAGGTGGAGCAAGGATCATTTCAGCTGTTCAAACCAAATATGGCACAAGGCTTTGCTACAGTTGCCAGTGAGTGATTAAGCGATGATGGAATCCATTGTAGCGAGACTCAATGAAGCGACGATCTTAATCTATGCACTAAGTGTCTTGTTCTATTTCATAGATTTTCTTCAACACAACCGGAAGGCTGGAAAAATGGCTTTCTGGTTGCTTTCTATTGTCTGGCTGCTGCAAACAGTCTACATGTTCTATATTATGATGGAAACAGACCGATTCCCTGTGTTGAATGTAGCAGAGGGGTTATATTTTTATACGTGGGTGCTTGTGACACTTTCTCTTGTCCTAACAAAGGTATTGCGCGTTGAATTTATTGTCTTTTTTACAAATGTGATCGGTTTTTCCATGATGGCGATTCACACCTTTACACCATCTGACCTCCATTCAGCAGAACTAACGGGGAAGCTCACGAGTGAACTGCTCGTGATTCATATTACGATGGCGATTTTATCCTACGGTGCCTTTTCACTTTCATTTGCGTTTTCACTGCTTTATCTCTTTCAATATCGTTTACTGAAAAAGAAAAAATGGGGAAAATGGCTTCTGAGAATTGAAGACTTATCAAAGCTCGATCATATGGCGTACGTATTAAACATTATTGGTGTGCCAATGCTCTTGCTTAGTTTAATTCTTGGCATCATTTGGGCATATATTTCGTATGATACGTTGTACTGGACAGATGCAAAGGTGCTTGGTTCGTTTATTATGCTGTTTTTATACGGCTTTTACTTATATATCAGATTGGTGAGAAATATGCAGGGCAAAATCGTGGCACTATGGAATGTCGCTTCATTTCTTGTGCTGATGATCAATTATTTTCTGCTTGGTAGCTTATCAACCTTTCATTGGTTTCAATAATGATGAGTCTTAAAGGCATTGTCGGGAGGAAGACGTATTGCGTACAATTAAAGTAGGTTCTAGACGAAGTAAGCTGGCAATTACACAAACAAAATGGGTCATTCAAAAGCTGTCTGAACTAAACCCTTCTTATTCTTTTGAAATAAAAGAAATTGTGACAAAGGGTGATCAAATTTTAGATGTGACCTTATCTAAGGTTGGCGGAAAAGGACTGTTTGTTAAAGAGATCGAGCAGGCGATGCTGAATCATGACATCGATATGGCGGTGCACAGCATGAAAGATATGCCGGCTGCTCTTCCGGAAGGTTTAGTGATTGGCTGTATTCCTGAGCGTGAAGATGTGCGGGATGCACTTATTTCGAAGGATCATCTGAGTCTCAGCGAACTGCCTAAGGGCGCAATTGTGGGAACGAGCAGCTTACGGCGCAGCGCCCAGCTTCTTCAGGAGAGACCAGATCTTGAGATTAAATGGATTCGAGGAAACATTGATACAAGATTGGAAAAGCTGAAAAATGAAGAGTATGATGCCATTATTTTAGCGGCCGCCGGTCTGTCTAGAATGGGATGGAGCAAAGAGGTCGTGTCGGAATTCTTATCTCCTGAGACGTGCCTTCCTGCCGTTGGACAAGGCGCGCTGTCGATTGAGTGCCGCGGGGATGATGAAGAGCTGCTTAAGCTTCTCGCCCAATTTACGAATGAATATACGAAGAAAACGGTCCTCGCAGAAAGAGCCTTCCTCAAACAAATGGATGGAAGCTGTCAGGTGCCGATCGCCGGCTATGCAACGATGAATGAGCATAATGAAATTGAACTAACAGGTCTTGTTGCATCTGCTGATGGGCACACGATTATTCGAGAAACCGTCACAGGCACTGACCCTGAAGCCATAGGAACAGCGTGTGCGAAGCAGATGGCCGATAAGGGAGCAAAGGATTTGATCGACAAGGTGAAAAAGGATCTGTCTCAATGAGCATAGGCAAATCGCTTCACGGACAGACGGTGCTTGTCACTCGAAATGAACGTCAAGCGGGCGTGTTTCAGCAAAAGATCGAAGCGCTGAACGGCCATGCGGTTTTAACCTCTCTTATTCGGTTTGAGCCTACGCTCACAAAAGAAAAAGCGCAGGCCTTTTTAAAGGACTTACAAAATAGCCACTGGCTTGTTTTCACGAGTGTGAATGGTGCGTCTTTTTTTCTGAATTACATAAAAGACCATCATTTACATAAGAGCTTAACCCATTTGAAAGTCGCTGCTGTAGGAGAGAAAACCTCTGCCTATCTTGAGCAGCACGGCTTGAAGGTGGATGTGGTGCCAGAACGATTTATAGCGGAAGAGCTGGCAGATGCATTACTTGATCATGTACGCCCAGGAGAGCGTGTGTTTGTAGCAAAAGGGCATCTGTCACGAGATGTGGTGAAAGAGACCCTCGTTCCGCTCGGCATAGAAGTAAAAGAATGGATTTTATATGAAACAGTCAAGGATGAGGAAGGAATTGCTGCACTTAAATCGGCAATGACAAAGCAATCATTTGATTTTATTACATTTACGAGCTCATCCACTGTTCATTCTTTTATGCATGTGATGGAACCAGACGCAGCGATGCTGGCTGCATCTGACACCTGTTTTGTGACGATCGGTCCTCTGACAAAAGAGGCACTGCTTCAATACGGGATTTCTTCTGAAACCCCAGATACTTATACGATAGACGGAATGCTAGATTTAATGTGCCGTTTATCTGAAAGGAAGTTGAACCATTGATGAAATTTAACAGACACCGCAGATTGCGGACAAGCGCAGGAATGAGAGAATTAGTCAGAGAAACCTTTTTAAGACCATCTGATTTCATTTACCCGATCTTTTTTGTAGAGGGAGAAAATGTACGAAAAGAAGTCTCTTCAATGCCGGGTGTATATCACATTTCTGTAGACCTTGTGAAAGAAGAAGTTCAAGAGCTTGTTGATCTTGGCATCAAATCGATCATTGTATTTGGTGTGCCGGATCATAAAGATCATGTAGGCAGTGAGGCGTATCACGACCATGGCATTGTTCAAAGGGCAACGCTTGAGATCAAAAAGCATTTCCCAGAGCTCGTGGTCATTGCAGACACTTGCTTATGCCAATATACAGATCACGGGCATTGCGGAATCGTTGAAGATGGAGAAATTTTAAATGATGAATCTCTTCAGCTATTAGCGAAAACTGCTGTCAGCCAAGCGCGTGCAGGTGCAGATATCATCGCGCCTTCAAATATGATGGACGGATTTGTTGTTGCCATTCGTGAGGCACTTGATGAAGCAGGCTTTATTCATGTACCTGTCATGTCATATGCGGTGAAATATGCAAGTGCTTTTTACGGTCCGTTCCGTGATGCGGCACATAGTACACCGCAGTTTGGAGATCGTAAAACATATCAAATGGACCCTGCAAACCGTTTAGAGGCTCTAAGAGAAGCGCAATCTGATGTAGAAGAGGGAGCTGACTTCTTGATTGTTAAACCATCTCTTTCTTACTTAGACATTATGCGTGATGTGAAAAATGAATTTACACTCCCTGTTGTTGCTTACAATGTGAGCGGAGAGTATGCGATGGTGAAAGCCGCTGCTCAAAATGGCTGGATTTCTGAAAAAGAGCTTGTTCTTGAAATGCTGACAAGCATGAAACGTGCAGGAGCAGAACTCATCATTACGTATCATGCAAAAGATGCAGCAAAATGGCTCTCAGAATAAAGAACGGATAGACAGGAGGACGTTGAAATGGGACGTAGCTATGAAAAATCAAAGCAAGCATTTGAAGAAGCACAGCATTTAATGCCTGGTGGTGTCAACAGCCCTGTACGTGCATTTAAATCAGTCAACACAGACCCGATTTTTATGGAACGAGGCAAAGGTGCCAAGATCTATGATATTGATGGGAATGAATACATCGATTATGTCTTATCATGGGGACCGCTTATTTTAGGACATACAAATGACCGTGTTGTTGAAAGCATTCAGCGAGTAGCGGAAAATGGGACAAGCTTCGGTGCTTCTACGTTAGTTGAAAATGAATTAGCTAAACTTGTATCAGAACGGGTTCCTTCCATCGAAGTTATTCGTATGGTCAGCTCTGGTACAGAGGCGACGATGAGTGCACTTCGTCTAGCTCGCGGTTTTACAGGCAGAAATAAAATTGTGAAATTTGAAGGCTGCTATCATGGCCACGGTGATTCTTTGCTCATCAAAGCGGGTTCTGGAGTGGCGACGCTTGGACTGCCGGATAGTCCTGGTGTTCCTGAAGGGACTGCAAGCAACACAATCACAGTACCGTACAATGATTTAGAAAGCATTCAAGTTGCTTTTCAAGAATTTGGAGACGATATCGCGGGTGTCATTGTAGAACCGGTTGCAGGAAATATGGGGGTTGTCCCTCCGCAAGAAGGTTTCTTGCAAGGGCTGAGAGACATCACGGAGCAATATGGATCATTACTCATTTTTGATGAGGTCATGACAGGCTTCCGTGTGGATTATCACTGCGCGCAAGGCTATTTTGGCATCACACCTGATCTGACGTGCCTTGGTAAAGTGATTGGAGGCGGTCTTCCGGTCGGTGCTTATGGCGGAAGAGCGGATATTATGAGACAAATTGCGCCAAATGGTCCAATTTATCAAGCAGGAACGTTATCTGGTAACCCTCTTGCGATGACAGCAGGCTTAGAAACTCTAAAACAGTTGACACCTGAGTCTTATGAAGAATTTAAACGAAAAGGTGACCGTTTAGAAGAAGGCATTTCGAAAGCGGCAAAAGCATACGGAATTCCATTAACGTTTAACCGTGCGGGTTCCATGATCGGATTCTTCTTTACAAATGAAGAAGTGATCAATTATGACAAAGCGAAAACAGCTGATCTTGCTTTATTCGCTGAATTTTACAAGGAAATGGCCGATCACGGCATTTTCCTCCCGCCTTCTCAATTTGAAGGACTATTCCTGTCAACAGCTCATACAGATGAAGACATCGAATATACAATTGAGACAGTGGAAAAGGTTTTTCAAAAACTACGTCGATAAAACAAAAGGCCGATATGGAGACATATCGGCTTTTTTGCATTGGAGAAAACCAATCATATTTTCACTCCCTCCCTCATACAACTGTATTGACATCTAATTTTATTTTTTAAGGATTAGATGAAAGGAGGACACCGACTTGTCTCAAAACAATCGATTACAGTTTTCGGTAGAAGAATCCATTTATTTCAAAAGCGGACAGGAAGTCAGTGAGCTGCTGTCAATTTCTCTCGACCCTGACATTCTCGTTCAAGAAGTGAATGATTATGTTTCCATTAGAGGTTCACTCGAGCTAACAGGAGAATACAACATAAATCAAGAGGAGCTATTGGGTGAATTGAGTTCCTTTCCAACATACAGGGAAGCAGATGAGGTAAAGGTCAGAGAAGACGGAACGGCGGAGCTTCTGCATCAATTTCCAGTCGATATCACCATTCCGAAGAACAAAATTAGTCATTTAAATGATGTGTTTGTGTTTATTGATGCGTTTGATTACCAGCTGACAGAGAATCGTTTGCTCACCATTCAGGCTGATTTAGCCATTGAGGGCTTGTTAGACGAGGAAACGCCTGAAGCGCCTGTAGAGGAGCCATATGAATTTGTCCATCGTCCTGAAGAGGATTATGGCGATATGGCCTACGATTATCAGTTGCAGCCGGAACAAGAAGAACAAGAAGAGCTGCAAAGCGAAGAACGTGAGCATGATGAGAATCAGCCTGTATTCCAACATGCCACGCGCGCGGAGCAAGAGGAACAGGAAGTGCAGGAAGAACAAGAAGAACAAGAAGAACAAGAAGAACAAGAAGAGGAAGAAGAAATTAAGATAGAGCTGGTGAGGGAAGTAGCGGAAACGCCCGAAGAAACGGAAGAACAAGAAGAGCCGGAACAGCCGGAACAGCCTAATAACCAAGAAGAAGCGGTGGCGTCTGGCTATCGATCTATTCCTGAAGCTCAGGTGCAGGAACCGCCATTTTTTGAACCGCCAAAGCTTTTAGAAGAAGAGGACCGAGAAGATCCGTTCTTTGAAGTGGAAGTGAGAAAGGATCCGGAAGCTGCTGAAGAGCAGGAAGAAACGGTACAGTCGTATCCGGCTTTTGAAACACCTGCTGATCAAGTGGAACCTGAGCATGAGGCGCACGATGATGAATATCAGCTCGGGCGCTTATATGAACGGGAAGCACCTAAAATATATGAGTCAGCTCAAGAAGAAGAGGAGCTTGAAGAAGACGTGAGAGAAACGTCTGGCAGTGAGAACTCTCTTTATTTAACAAAGCTGTTCGCTAAGCAGGAGGAGGAAGATTTTTCCCGCATGAAAATATGTATAGTGCAGCAAGAAGATACGGTCGATCGTATTTGTGAGAGATATCAGTTGAATGTGCAGCAGCTTCTTCGCACAAACTCATTATCGATGGATGCGGAGCTTGAGGAAGGGCAGATTCTTTATATTCCTGAATATCAAAAAAGCAATGCATAGCAAGCGATGACTGACCGAGAAAATGTGGTGAGTGAACGTGGATGAAATCCAATCTGTCTTATACGAATACGGGCTTGAGGCTGAATATATTGAACCTGTCAGTCCTGCTGTCATCAAGGTCTATACTAAGCAGGGTGTATTTGCTCTGAAACGAGTAAAAGCCAGCCGGCATATGCAATTTACAGAACAAATGCTTGAACTGGAATCAAAGGGCTATCGCTCCTTTGTGCCGATTTATCGGACGAAGAGCGGTTCCTTTTTCTCAAGTCATCGGGAAAGCCGGTATGCATACTATTTGATGCCGTGGCTGACGAATGAAAAGAGAGAAGAGCAGGACGATAAGCATGAATATTTATTTCAAGAGATTGCAAGACTTCATAAGCGGACTGAAGTCATGATGGATATCACAGCGCAAGAGATAGAAGCACATTACACACAAATCAAGACCAAATGGGAAACAGAGAAAGACATGTATGAACGATTCATAGAGCGGGCAGAACAAACGTGGTATATGTCGCCATTTGAGCTGGCCGCTGCTATGTATTTTTCAGAGGCGATGTCTGCCAGTGAATTTGCGCTTGAACGTTTAGAAGATTGGCATGAAGAAATGACAGACAAAGAGACAACGCGTGTTGTGCTAAATCATGGACAGCTATCGATCCATCACTTTTTGTATAATGATGTAGGGACAGGACATTTCACCAATTTTGAGCGGTCTAAAAAAGCCGCCCCCATTTATGATCTTCTGACCTTTTACTTTCGGACATTCAAAACCTATCCCACGTCTTGTCCTGAATGCACTTCCTTGTTTTATACGTATCAAAAAGGAAACCCACTTCGGGAGGAAGAACTGCATTTATTCCTAAGCTACCTCGCTTATCCGCAAGGTCTGTTTGATACAGTAAAAGCCTATGAAGCAGGCGGGCAGGATGAAATGGAAAGCTGCCAGCAGCTGTTAAGAGCGTATTGGCAGATGAAAAATTCAGAGCCGACTGTCATGAAGATTCACGAGATTGAGCAGGCTAGACGGCTTGAAGAAGAACAAAGTGCCTCGTCATCGGCGGAATGACGAGGTTATGCTGCGCTGGCTTTATATGGGCAGGTACATAATGATAAGTTTTTAAAACCAATCAAGGTGAAAGGCACAGGCGAGAAAAATAAGAATACCTAGAATGAGGACGTCAAATGTCGTAGGGAAAATGATCGTACGAAATCCTTGAAATATAGCAATCGGGAGAACGACTTGGGAAGCAACTGCCCGAATTTGTCTCAACCAGGGGGGAAGTGTGTAAGGATTGATCTTCTTCAAATCAAACGCCCTCCTTCTTCATTTTGTTATTATCATATGGGCAAAAGGGCGAAGGGTGCCTGCCCAATTTGTATAAAGAAGAAGAAAAGCGGAAAAGATGATTGACGAAAACAAAAGGCATTTAGTAATATTAATAAAAGATGAGTATGTGCTGATGAACGTGATATATCGTAAGCGTGGATCAGGAAGAGTACGAGCAAGACCCTAAAGAGAGGGAAACCAAGAGCTGAAAGGTTTCCTAGGATGTACTTGTTTGGAAGGTCGCCTGTGAGCTTAATTTCTTGAATGAACAAGTAGAGAAATTCGGGAGAACCCCGTTATCCTTTAGAGTGTATGGGACACGTATATGTGTCTCGTGAAAAAAGGTGGTACCGCGAAAAAGCTTTTTCGTCCTTTTATAAGGATGGAAAGGCTTTTTTTTATGTTTCATCAGCCGAAAAAATGTGGAGGTTACACAAATGGGAACAAATAATCAAGAAATGCCAACAAAGTACGATCCAAATGCGATTGAAAAAGACCGCTATACGTACTGGCTTGAAGGGAAATTCTTCGAAGCACAAAATGACAAAACGAAAGATCCATATACAGTCGTCATTCCTCCACCAAACGTGACAGGAAAACTGCATCTTGGGCATGCATGGGATTCTACACTACAAGACATCGTGACACGTATGAAACGGATGCAGGGCTATGACGTTCTTTGGCTTCCAGGTATGGACCATGCCGGTATTGCAACTCAAGCAAAAGTCGAGGCAAAGCTTCGCGAAGAAGGCGTAAGCCGGTATGACCTTGGCCGGGAGAAATTTGTAGAAGAAACGTGGAAGTGGAAAGAAGAATATGCAGATTTTATTCGCAGCCAGTGGGCGAAAATGGGCCTTGGCCTCGATTACTCCCGTGAACGTTTTACTTTAGATGAAGGTCTGAATAAAGCCGTTCGCCAAGTGTTTGTTCAATTGTATGAAAAAGGGCTTATTTATCGCGGAGAGTACATCATTAACTGGGATCCAGCAACGAAAACGGCACTTTCTGATATTGAAGTGATTTATAAGGATGTTCAAGGTGCGTTTTATCACTTGAGATATCCGCTTTCAGATGGAACAGGTTCAATTGAAATTGCGACAACAAGACCTGAAACTATGCTGGGGGATACAGCCGTAGCCGTACACCCTGATGACGAACGCTATCAGCATTTGATTGGAAAAACAGTGGTTTTACCAATTACAGGCCGTGAAATCCCAATCGTCGGTGATGACTATGTCGATATGGAGTTTGGTTCAGGTGCTGTGAAAATTACACCTGCTCATGACCCGAATGACTTTGAGCTTGGAAACCGCCATGGGTTAGAGCGTATTCTTGTCATGAATGAAGATGGCACAATGAATGCGAATGCACTGCAATATAAAGGGATGGACCGCTTCGAATGCCGCAAACAGCTTGTGAAGGATTTACAAGAGGAAGGCATTTTGTTCAAAATTGAAGACCACATGCATTCAGTTGGTCATAGTGAGCGAAGTGGAGCTGTCGTTGAACCGTATTTATCGACACAATGGTTTGTGAAAATGCAGCCGCTGGCAGACGAAGCCATTCATCTGCAAAAAGGGGACGACCAAGTTCAATTTGTTCCAGACCGATTTGAAAAGACATATTTACATTGGATGGAAAATATCCGTGACTGGTGTATTTCTCGTCAGCTATGGTGGGGACACCGAATTCCGGCTTGGTATCATAAAGAAACGAAAGAAGTATACGTTGGACTTGAAGCACCAGAAGATATTGAGAACTGGGAACAGGATAACGATGTGCTTGATACATGGTTTAGTTCAGCACTTTGGCCGTTTTCTACAATGGGCTGGCCAGATGCAGACAGTGAAGACTTCAAGCGCTACTACCCAACCAATCTGCTTGTAACAGGCTATGACATCATTTTCTTCTGGGTATCCCGCATGATCTTCCAAGGACTTGAATTCACAGGAGAAAAACCGTTTAAAGATGTCCTCATTCATGGGCTCATCCGCGACGAACAAGGACGTAAAATGAGTAAGTCGCTTGGCAACGGAATTGATCCAATGGAGGTCATCGACAAATACGGTGCGGATTCATTAAGATATTTCTTAGCGACTGGAAGCTCACCAGGTCAGGATCTTCGTTTTAGCTTTGAAAAGGTTGAATCCACTTGGAACTTTGCGAACAAAATTTGGAACGCATCCCGTTTTGCTTTAATGAATATGGATGGTTTAACGTATGATGAGCTTGATTTATCAGGGGAAAAATCAGTTGCTGATCAATGGATTTTAACACGCTTAAATGAAACGATTGAAAGTGTCACACAGCTTGCTGACAAGTATGAATTCGGTGAAGTGGGCAGACATTTATACAACTTCATTTGGGATGATTTCTGTGATTGGTACATTGAAATGGCGAAACTTCCGCTTTATGGTGAAGACGAAGCGGCGAAGAAAACGACTCGTTCGATCCTTGCGTATGTATTAGATCAAACGATGAGGCTTCTACATCCGTTTATGCCGTTCTTAACAGAAGAAATCTGGCAGCATCTGCCGCATGAAGGTGAGTCCATTACTGTAGCGGCATGGCCTGAAGTGAAGCCAGAGCTTTCCAACGAACAAGCTTCTGCTGATATGAAGCTGCTTGTTGAACTCATTCGTTCTGTTCGTAACATTCGCAGTGAAGTGAACACGCCAATGAGCAAACAAGTTGAGCTTTACATTAAAGCATCTACGTCTGATGTTCAGGAACGTTTAGAGAATAATCGTTCATATATTGAGCGCTTCACGAACCCAAGTGTTCTTGAAATTGGCACAGACGTTCCAGCTAGTGATAAAGCGATGACGGCTGTTATTTCTGGAGCAGAACTCATTCTGCCGCTTGAAGGCTTAATCAACTTGGATGAAGAAATTGCACGTCTGCAAAAAGAGCTTGATAAGCTGACAAAAGAAGTGGAACGAGTACAGAAAAAGCTTGGCAACGAAGGCTTTATGAAAAAAGCGCCTGAAAGTGTCGTAGAAGAAGAGCGTGCGAAAGAACGTGATTATGTCGCAAAACGCGAAGCTGTTCAAAAGCGTATTGAAGAGCTGAAAGCATAAGGTTGAAAAGACGGCTCCTAATGAAATGGAGTCGTCTTTTTTGAAAATTTCGTATGAAATGAGAGATGACATTGTTTACAACCTATCATGAAGCGATTGAGTGGATTCACAGCAGACTGGCCTTTGGTGTAAAACCGGGTCTTGAACGAATGAAATGGCTGATGAACAGACTAGGAAATCCGGAACAAAGCATAAAAGCAATACATGTTGCAGGTACAAATGGTAAAGGATCAACCATTGCGTTTACGCGTTCTGTTTTACAGGCAGCCGGCTATTCGGTCGGAACTTTCACCTCCCCATTTATACTAACGTTCAATGAAAGAATCAGCGTGAACGGAGCGCCTATAGAGGATGAAGAATGGCTGAGTTTGGTGAATGAAATCAAGCCTCTTGTTGATGAATTAGATCAAACAGAGCTTGGCGCAGCAACAGAATTTGAAATCATTACAGCATGTGCATTTGCTTATTTTGATCATGTGCACCAAGTAGACTTTGTCCTCTTGGAAACAGGGCTTGGCGGAAGGCTTGATTCTACAAATATTGCTGTGCCTATCTTAACAACGATTACATCGATTGGTCATGATCATATGGCCATTTTAGGTGACACACTTGAACAAATTGCAGCTGAAAAAGCGGGCATTATCAAAGAGGGTATTCCGATGATCACGGCAGTTCACCAGCCTGAAGCTCTTTCTGTCATTCAAAACACAGCCAAAGAAAAGAATGCCGAATGTATTTCATTACATGATACTTGTAGTTTTGATGAGCAGCAGCCGACAGAAACAGGTGAACGATTCACGTTACGCACATCAAAAAGGCAGTATCCTCAGCTTGAAACAGGATTAATTGGAACGCATCAAAGGCAAAATGCTTCCCTTGCTGTTTTACTCATTGAATGGCTGGAGCAAGAAGGCTATATTAGCGTGACAGAAGAGCAAATATATGAAGGCATTCGGCAGGCAGTTTGGGCTGGAAGGTTTGAAAAAGTCAAAGATCATCCTCCAGTGTATTTAGACGGTGCTCATAATGAAGAAGGGATCGACCGTTTAATTGAAACTGTGCAAGCTCATTTTTCTACTAAACAGGTGCATATATGTTTTAGTGCTTTAAAAGATAAGCCGTACAAGCAAATGATTCAAAAGCTTGAAGCCGTTAGTTCTTCTATCCATTTTGTTTCATTTGATTTTCCAAGAGCCGAATCAGCTGAAAAGCTTTATGTATGCAGTCATTTAGACGCAAAGTCGTATGATGATGACCCTCGTACAGTGCTTGAGTTCATTCAGAAAAAAAGTGATGATCCTTCAGCGGTGATTCTTGTGACAGGCTCTCTTTATTTTATTTCAGATATACGAAATCGTATGATCGGGTAACAAAAAAACGCAAATGGCTTCAATGCCTCTTGCGTTTTTTTCTTTTGATACGCAGGAGGGAAGTGAAATCATATTTTTGCTATGTGCTCAATGAATACGGTCGTGGTAAAATCCGGTCTATCTTATTCTCAGAAGGGGTCACGATATATGATAGGCATTTTTGTGTTTCTTGCGGGCATCACCATGGGGTCATTCTTTCATCTAGTCGGTGAAAGGCTGCCACTGAAGCGGTCTATTCTTTTTCCTCGTTCTCACTGCACAGCCTGTAAACAGCCGCTTTCCTTGCGCGAGATGATTCCGCTAGTTTCGTATGCATTATTGAGGGGGGCTTGTAAACATTGCGGCACTCGGCTGTCTTTGCTATATCCACTGATTGAGCTGCTGTCAGGCAGTCTTTTTTTGCTCATGTATAGAATCGCTGGTATTTCGTTTGAAGGTCTTTTTCTTGTGATTCTTTGTAGTTTATTTGTGATTGCTGTCGTGAGCGATCTCCTTTATATGAGGGTGCCAAACGAGCTGTTTCTCTTCTTTTTCCCTCTTTTCGTCATATACCGCACGCTTGAACCTCTTCTTATTTGGTGGGAAGGAGCGGCTTCGCTTCTTTTTTGCTTTCTCTTGTTTTATAGTTTAGATCGTCTCAAGCCAAATAGCATGGGCGGAGCTGATGTCAAGCTGTTCGGAGTAATTGCATTTTGCTTAGGATTCAAGCCATTCCTTCTCATTCTTTTCCTCTCGTGTATCGCTGGAATCGTCTATGCGAAGGTTTTTTCCTTTCGATTAGATGAGCCATTTCCCTTTGTTCCTGCGATCTCTTTTTCTTTTTGGCTGTATCTCTATGGAGCTCATGTCATGCTCCCATTCACCGGGTCGACCGGTTAAAAAAATTGGCGAACACTTTTTTTCCCTGCCGACAAAAGTCTTGTTCTTTTTTTTATCCGCTATGTTAAAGTGTGAAACAGAAAGAAGGACGGGTTACATTCGCGCTGATTCATTGGACAAAAAGGTCTTTCTTACAAACAATGTCAGAAAGCGGGGAATGACAGTGAAAAAAAGGCAGGCAAAAAAACAAGGGTTAAAAGTCAATATTAATGGCAAAGAAGAAATGCTTCATGAAGATGACCATCAGCCGCTAAAACAACAAGAGGATGATCAAGTGACGTTTTCGAATTGGGAGGAAAAAAGGCAGTCAGAACTGGAGACTGCTGCTTCCGAGGAAGAACCGGCTAAACCGAAAGAAGAAGATTTCCAGTGGGATGATGCAGCTGATCATATTTATCATTCTGATCCAAAGGTCGTCACACCTTATCAAAAGAAAAAAGGCTCCTTTGATCAGAAGTTCGGTAAAAACCGCGGCCCGTTTAAGAGAGTGATGACAACGATTGTGTTTGCAGTGGTTCTTGGGACAGGCCTAGGTGTGTTTGCACTTAGCTTAAGTCAAGATGGTAATCAGAATCCATCAGGGGGAGATATCAGTGTTTCAGCTTCCGGAAATCAATCATCGATGAGAGCGGGCGGGGATGCGCCGCCAGCAGATACTGCTGATGAATCAAAAGAGAATAAAGATGAAAAAAGCGCCTCTGGCAGCTTTTCAACATATGTTGTACAGGCTGGAAAGTTTTCCTCTGAAAAAGGAGCAGATGAATTAGTTGGCAGTTTAAAAGAAGCAGGATACGCGGGGAAAAAGGTCTCAATGGATGATGGCTATTATGTTATTGCCGGGCTTGCGACAGAACAGGGCATGACAAGTGCTGTTGGGAAGAAGCTGATTGATCAGCACTTTGAGGCGTGGGGAGGCAAGGAGCTCTCATTTCAAGTACCGGAGGAGCTGACTAGTTTAATAGAAAAGGCATCTGTTTTATCCTCTAAGGTCATTGCAGGGGATGATGTGGATCAAAAGGACGTTGCGCAGCTGATCTCTGAGCTTGAAAGTGCCAAAACAACGGACGCACCAGCTAAAAGCAGTTTGCTGAAAGCGGTGCAGCTGTTAAATGAACCTACTGCTGAAAACGGGTGGAAATCTCAGCAGGCACTGCTTGATCAATTAAATACGTAAAATCATATTTTAAGAAACCAAACTAGTCAAAAAATGACTAGTTTTTTTCTTTTGCATCCAACATAATGATGAAGGAACATGAAAAATGAATTTTCGTAAATTGTCGGTAAGATGTACATTTGATAGGATGAATGGGTATCTTACTTCTTAGGCTAAACCCTGAAAGGATGAACAAACATGAACCAATTGATTCTCGCATCTCAATCCCCTAGAAGAAAAGAATTGCTTGATCTAGCAGGGTTTTCTTATGACATTCAAGCAAGTCAATTAAAAGAAGAAATAAATCGAAACCTTTCTCCTGCAGAGAACGTCCAATGGTTGGCAGAACAAAAAGCAAGTAATATTCAAAGATTATATCCCGAAGCTGTGATTATTGGTGCAGATACGATTGTTGCAATTGACGGCAAATGTCTTGGGAAACCAAAAGACAAGGAAGAAGCGGCCTCAATGCTTCAATTATTGTCAGGAAAGACACATCAAGTCTTGACGGGTGTCACGATTCAGTCAGAGAATAGAAAAGAAACATTTTATGAACAAACAGAAGTGACGTTTTGGACACTTGCGCAAAATGAAATAGACCGTTATATCGAAACGGGAGAACCGCTTGATAAAGCGGGAAGCTATGGCATTCAAGGAAAAGGCGCACTGTTTGTTCAAAAAATAGATGGTGATTATTTTTCCGTTGTCGGTCTCCCTATTGCCAAAACAGTTAGAGTGCTCGAAACATTTGGAATCACCCCTTTTTGATGACAGGAAGGAATCTAAAAGGAGTGGGCATCATGAACGATTTCCCTATGTTGCTAAAGCATTTTCCTCAAGATGAAAAGCCGAGAGAACGATTTATGAAATATGGTCCCGGCAGTCTGTCAAACCATGAACTTGTTGCGATTCTTTTAAGGACAGGCACAAAAAAGGAATCAGTTCTCCAAATTTCTGCAAGACTTCTGCAAACATTTGGCGGTCTTCGCTCTGTAAGAGAAGCCTCAATTGAAGAAATGTCGAAGATTCGAGGAGTTGGAAAGGCGAAGGCGGTCTCTCTATTAGCTGCTTTAGAACTCGGCACTAGATTACACCATCAAACGACGGACAACCGCTATGTGATCCGCACACCAGAGGATGGGGCAAAATATGTGATGGAAGATATGAGGTTTTTACAACAGGAGAATTTCGTTTGTCTTTATCTCAATTCAAAAAATCAAGTTCTTCATAAACATACTGTGTTTATTGGAAGTTTGAACTCATCCATCGTTCACCCGCGTGAAATTTTCAAAGAGGCGTTTAAACGTTCGGCTGCTTCATTTATATGTGTGCACAACCATCCATCTGGAGACCCGACGCCGAGCAGGGAAGATATTGAAGTCACACAGCGACTTTTTGAATGTGGAAAGCTGATTGGAATACAGCTGCTTGATCATCTTGTCATAGGTGATCAAAAATTTGTGAGTTTGAAGGAAAAAGGGTATTTGTAACACTTTTTTTTTCAATGTTTTACGATATAATAGAGTTTATGAGTTTTTCCCTAAGGGAATTTTGGTTTAAGAAAGGAAGATACATACATATGTTTGGAATTGGTACAAAAGACCTTGGAATAGATCTTGGAACAGCGAACACGCTTGTTTTTATTAAAGGAAAAGGCATTGTTGTGAGAGAACCTTCGGTCGTAGCCTTGGAAACTGATACGAAGTCTATAGTGGCAGTCGGAAATGATGCTAGAAACATGATTGGCCGTACACCTGGTAATGTTGTGGCATTACGCCCAATGAAAGACGGAGTCATTGCAGATTACGAGACGACAGCAACAATGATGAAATATTACATTAATCAAGCATTAAAAGGCAAAGGGCTTTTTGCTCGTAAACCTTACGTCATGGTATGTGTACCATCTGGTATTACAGCTGTAGAAGAGCGTGCAGTCATTGATGCAACAAGACAAGCTGGTGCACGTGACGCATACCCGATTGAAGAGCCATTTGCTGCGGCAATTGGTGCTAACCTGCCTGTATGGGAGCCAACAGGAAGTATGGTTGTGGACATTGGCGGCGGTACAACAGAGGTAGCGATTATTTCTCTTGGCGGCATTGTGACATCACAATCAATCCGCGTGGCAGGAGATGAAATGGATGATGCGATCAGCAGCTACATCCGTAAAACGTATAACCTAATGATCGGTGATCGTACGTCAGAAGCGATTAAAATGGAAATCGGTTCTGCGCAGCCTGATGTACATGATGAGATGGACATTCGCGGCCGTGACCTTTTAACAGGTCTGCCAAAAACAATCTCTATTACGGCAGAAGAGATTGCAAAAGCGCTTCGCGATACGGTGGAAACAATTGTCGATGCAGTGAAAATGACTCTTGAAAAAACCCCGCCTGAGCTGGCAGCAGATATTATGGACCGCGGAATTGTTTTAACAGGAGGCGGTGCATTGCTTCGTAATCTTGACAAAGTCATTAGTGATGAAACGAAAATGCCAGTCATTATTGCAGAAGACCCGCTTGACTGTGTGGCAATCGGAACAGGGAAAGCACTAGAACATATTCATTTGTTCAAAGGAAAATCAAAAGATAATCGGTCGTAATTAAAGAGGTGTAAGACATGCCGCAGTTTTTTATGAATAAAAGATTAATGTTGCTCCTTGTCTGTGTCATCGTACTGGTGGCCATGATTGGTTTTTCAGTGAAAAGCGGCAGAGGTGCTTCATGGCCGGAAAAATTAGTGGGGGATACGACAGGCTTTTTTCAAGGTGTCTTTCATAAACCATCACAATTTATTGCCGGTATTTATGGGAACGTACAAGATTTAAAGAACACATATGATGAAAACGAGCGTCTTCGAAAAAAACTTGATGGACAAACCCAATATGAGGCGAAACTTCAAGAACTAGAAGATGAGAACAAAAAGCTTCGCAAACAGCTTGGCTATGTGAACTCTATTCGTGACTACACGCCAATTCTCTCAACTGTTATCGCAAGAAACCCATCTCTTTGGGATAGCTTTGTGATGATTGATAAAGGGAAAAAACAAGGCGTGGACAAAGATATGGCGGTCACAAATGAGAGTGGTGCGTTAATTGGGAAAATTGAAAGTGATAAGCTCAACAATTTTACTTCGACTGTAAGGTTGCTAAGCTCTACTGACCAAAATAATAGAATTTCAACGAAAATTTTTGCGAAAAAGGGCAAAGAAGAACTCAATGGAATCATTAACGGTTATGACAGCAAGAAAAAAATGCTGACTATGAATATTCTGAAATCCGATGCAGATGGGGATGTCAAAAAAGGAGATCTTGTTGAAACATCTGGAGCAGGGGGCGTATTCCCGCAAGGCTTAACGATTGGTAAGGTGAGTGAAATTGAGCCAGACCATTACGGCCTGACAAAGATCATTTACGTAGAACCAGCGGCTGAACTCAACAATTTAGACCGCGTGATTGTGGTGAATCGCAGCACAAGTACTGCAGATGCATCTGAATTGACGAAGGAGGAAGGCTCGTGAAACGTGTCCTTCTTGCTTTCGTCATGTTGTTTATCTTCGTATTTGACAGCATTTTTGTTGATTTAGTGAAGCTCCCATTTGTTTCAGAGAATCAAATTTTAGCTCCTCATTTCATTTTACTCGCACTTGTATTTATGACTGCTTTTGTGAATCAAAAATATGGTGTGATTTACGGATTTATCTTTGGACTTTTATATGATATTTCATATACAGGTATACTTGGTGTTCATATGTTTGGCTTTGGGGCGCTTTGCTATTTGTTAGCAAAAGCCTTTAAAGTTCTGCAAACGAATATGTTAGTTGTCGTCTTTCTGTCGATTATTGCTGTTTCCGTGATGGAGTTTTATGTATACGGCGTTCAAGCAACAATTCAACCAGGGATTATGCCGTTTAATACGTATGTCATTGAACGTTTTATTCCAACGATTCTTTTAAATACTGCTGCGTCTCTCATACTTGTTGTGCCGCTAAGGCTCTTTTTCACCCATGTGAAACAAGAACTGATCGACGAATAAAAGCAGGAGTTTGTCCAATTACGGCGAAATGAGTATGTTGTTGAGGTGAGCATCTTGAAAACTCAAAAACAGCAATATGTGACGATAAAAGGTACAAAAAACGGATTAACATTACAGTTAAATGATGACTGTTCGTTTGATGACCTTCTTTCTGGCTTGCGAGAGGTTCTATTACTTGAGCAATATACAGATGGAAGAGAAGGACATAAGGTCAATGTGCATATTAAGCTTGGTTTTCGTTATTTAACAGAGGATCAGGAGACACGTTTGACCGAAGCGGTGTCTGAAAATGAACATCTCGTTATCCACTCCATTGAAAGTGACGTCATGTCAACTGAAGAGGCGAGACGATTAAAAGCAGAGGCTGAAATTACTTCTGTAGCAAAAATTGTACGCTCTGGACAGGTGCTGTATGTCGAAGGAGATCTTTTATTAATAGGAGATGTCAATCCTGGCGGA
Organism: Bacillus sp. FSL K6-1006; assembly: GCF_038593175.1. Taxonomy (NCBI): domain Bacteria; kingdom Bacillati; phylum Bacillota; class Bacilli; order Caryophanales; family Bacillaceae; genus Bacillus; species Bacillus sp. FSL K6-1006. The sequence continues at coordinate 2,482,856 of NZ_CP151970.1, read as the reverse complement.
ACGATTCGCGCAGGGGGAAATATTTTTGTGCTTGGCGCATTAAAAGGTGTGGCGCATGCTGGATGTAATGGCAACAAACAGGCTGTTATTGCGGCATCACATATGATTCCAACACAGCTTCGCATCGCACAAGTTATTAACCGTGCACCAGATCAAAAAGAAGATGGAAATGAAATGGAATGTGCTTATTTAGATATAGATGGCAATATGATCATTGAACGCCTGCAGCAATTGGCTCATATAAGACCTAATCTGACAAGGCTTGAGGGAGGAATGTGAAATTGGGCGAGGCTATTGTGATTACCTCAGGAAAAGGCGGCGTTGGCAAAACAACAACATCTGCAAACTTAGGCACAGCACTAGCAATTCAAGGGAAAAAAGTGTGTCTAGTTGATACCGATATCGGCCTTCGGAATCTGGATGTCGTGATGGGGCTAGAAAACCGCATTATTTATGATCTAGTCGATGTAGTAGAAGGAAGATGCAAAATTCACCAAGCGCTTGTAAAAGATAAGCGTTTCGAGGATCTTTTGTATCTTTTACCTGCTGCTCAAACAAGCGATAAAACGGCTGTAGAGCCGGAACAGATCAAAGAATTAATTCAATCATTGAAACAAGACTTTGATTATGTTGTCATTGACTGCCCTGCTGGAATTGAGCAAGGCTTTAAAAATGCTGTATCCGGTGCAGACAAGGCTATTGTCGTGACGACGCCTGAAATCTCAGCTGTGAGAGATGCGGACCGAATCATCGGTTTGTTAGAACAAGAAGATATCGAACCGCCTCGTTTGATTGTCAACCGTATTCGTACACACATGGCGAAAAATGGCGATTCAATGGATGTAGATGAAGTGGTACATCACTTATCGATTGATCTACTTGGCATCGTAGCAGATGATGATGATGTGATTAAGGCTTCAAACAATGGTGAACCGATTGTCATGGATGCTAAAAACAAAGTATCGATTGCCTATCGCAATATTGCCCGCCGCGTACTAGGCGAATCAGTACCGCTTCAATCTTTTGAAGAAGAAAACAAGGGAATGTTTGCAAAGCTGAAAGCATTTTTTGGTGTAAGAGCATAATCACTGAACCGTGATAGAAAACCTTTGCGAAGCGAATTTGACATTCGTGAGCACCGGAGCGCAGACCGACACTGAATGCGAGGGTTTCTCTGCACGCTGAGACCGATTCGATGTGAATCGGTCTTTTTGTTGCATATCAGATGGGGTTGTCACATAAAATGTACAAACTGTTTGTATGTAAAGGGTGATCTCATGAAAAGAGTGGACGAGTACCGAAAGAAAATCGCGCAGCGCCGCAAAACGATGCAGCCAGCTGCTCTCCCTAAGAAGACGGCTTTCAAGAAAAAAGAAGATATCCCGCCATGGGTTATGCTGACAGAGGAAGAAAAGCATTCTGGCTCGACCTCCTATGAACCGGCGTCCCATCAGCCAAAGAAATATCGTCATCCCTTATTTAACCCGAATACCTTTGTGCTTAAATGTTTATTATCAGCGTCCCTTGTGTTGATTGCAGCCATTTCATTTAAAGGTCAGACAGGTCCGTTTCAGCAGCTGAAGCCGATGATTACTCAGACCTTTGAGCAAGATTTTCAATTTGCTGCTGTTAACCGCTGGTTTGAAAAAACAGTTGGACATCCGCTGGCCTTTTTAACAGAGAAAAAAGATGGCCAAAAGGACGTACAAGCGAATCAAGAACTGGCTGTTCCTGCCTCTGGTAAAGTGCAGGAATCCTTTACGCAAAATGGAGCAGGTGTCAAAGTGGAGACATCCGCTGAAGCCATAGATAGTATGAAGGAAGGCTATGTGGTTGAGGTGAAAAAGAAAAGCGATACAGGGCTTACCGTGGTGGTGCAGCATGCAGATAACAGCTATAGCTGGTACGGTCAATTAAAGAAAGCGGATGTGGCCTTATACGATTTTGTCGATAAGGGTGAAAAAATTGGCCAGATTTCGCTTGATGATCAAGGGAAGGGCACGTATTATTTTGCCATTAAGCAAAATGAACAATTTATCGATCCTATTCAGGTGATGACCTTTGAATAGATGGCTGCTCATGCTGACGAAAATTCATATCCATCCGCTGCTGTGGATTGTGATGGCGTTTGCGGTTCTGTCAGGCCAAATTAAGCCGCTGCTTTGTCTGCTTATCATCGTCTGTGTCCATGAACTTGGACATGCAGCGGCTGCCTGCTATTATCATTGGCGCATTCGGCGGATTTTTTTACTGCCATTTGGCGGAACGGTGGAAGTAGAGGAACATGGGAACCGTCCGTTAAAAGAAGAGCTGGCGGTCATTTTGTGCGGGCCGCTTCAGCATGTACCGCTCCAGCTCATGGCATGGCTTTTCATGGAGGCTTCTCTTATTTCGCATGACGTCTTTACGATGTTTACCTTTTATAATATGGCGATTTTTCTTGTGAATCTTTTGCCCGTTTGGCCGCTTGATGGCGGAAAATTATTCTTTTTGCTCTTATCCGTTTTTTACCCTTTCCAACGTGCACATGCCCTAGCAATAAAAGGCTCACTTGTCTTTTTCGGTCTATTGACAGGAGGGTTACTTTTGTTTGCACCGCTGCAATTCAATGGCTGGGTGCTGCTCACTTTTTTAGCTTATTCACTCGTGATGGAGCACAGGCAGCGGCATTACGTCAGGGTTCGCTTTTTACTAGAACGGTATTACGGTAAAAAAGAGCAAAAGGTAGAAAAACTGATTCCGCTGAGAGCAAGTGCAGAGGAAAAAGTATACGAAGTGATGGCACGATTTCAAAGGGGCTGCAAACATCCGATTATTATTGAAAGAGATGGCGTGAAGATGAGCCAGCTTGATGAAAATGAACTGCTCCATGCGTATTTTTCAGACCGCAGAACCACCTCCTCAATGGAAGAGCTTCTTTTACCGTACTAATGGTGAAAATACATTGACATTCTGCGTCTAGTTTGATATATTTTTTAATGTTATGGATATGTAGCACCCGTGCTACAACCGCGCGGAGCAGGTGTAAAGTGCCTATGGCCCCCTGTATTCGGCGAGTCTGAGTTTATTAGGAGGTGCAGAGATGTACGCAATTATCGAAACTGGTGGTAAACAAGTAAAAGTTGAAGAAGGTCAAACTGTTTATGTTGAAAAACTAGCTGCTGAAGCAGGTGAAACAGTAACTTTCGAAAACGTATTGTTTGTCGGCGGAGACACTGTCAAAGTGGGTAACCCTTCAGTTGCTGGAGCAACAGTAACGGCTAAAGTTGAAAAACAAGGTCGCGGTAAGAAAATTACTGTGTTCAAGTACAAACCGAAGAAAAACAACCACAAGAAACAAGGTCATCGTCAACCTTACACTAAAGTTGTTATCGAAAAAATCAACGCTTAAGGCGTGTGAGTGATATGATCAAAGCAACCATTACTCGGTCTTCAGCAGATGAAAGCATTACGTCTTTTCAGATGACTGGACATGCCGAGTTTGCTGAAAAAGGTCAGGATCTCGTTTGTGCAGGTGTATCTGCTGTTGTTTTCGGCTCAGTCAATTCAATTATTGCACTGACAGGATTGGACCCACTGCTTGATATTGGTGAAGAAGGCGGCTATTTCTCTTTTGAACTGCCAGCTGATACAGATCCAGTATCCTTTGAAAAAGCCCAGCTGCTTTTAGAAGGCATGGTCGTTTCCTTAGAGACAATTGAACGAGATTATCACGATTATGTGAGAATATCAACAAAAAAATAGGAGGTGAACTTCATGCTTAGATTAGATCTTCAATTTTTCGCATCTAAAAAAGGGGTAGGTTCTACAAAGAACGGACGTGACTCTGAGTCTAAACGTTTAGGCGCTAAACGTGCTGATGGTCAATTCGTAACTGGTGGTTCTATCCTTTATCGTCAACGTGGAACGAAAATCTATCCAGGTGAAAACGTTGGACGCGGAGGCGACGACACTCTTTTCGCTAAAATCGACGGAACAGTTAAATTCGAACGTTTCGGTCGTGACCGTAAAAAAGTGAGCGTATATCCTGCGGCACAATAATTGCTAAAAACTCCGGTCATTGACTGGAGTTTTTTTCACTTTTTACAAGCAGTACCGAAGATGATAAAAGAAGATGCACTCCATAAATATCAAAGAACGTTTGCTGACTTTGCCTCATTTTCTCCTATACGATCAGAAAAAACAACCTTTCCTCACATAACTAGTGTTTTTCTATGCTGTCTTCTCTGTTATAATTCAGGGAGACATATTGATGATAAGACTCCTAAAAGAGAGACCAAACGATTGGGAGTGCGATAATGGAAGAGATACCAAGTAAAGAAAATGAAAAATTAACTCACGTTGCATTAACAAATGAATTGATTGATCTGCTCAGTCGTTCAAGACACGACTGGATGAATAAATTACAGCTGATCAAAGGCAACTTGACATTAGAAAAATATGACCGCGTGTTTGAAATTATAGAAGAAATGGTCATTGAAGCACAGCATGAATCCAAACTCTCAAATTTAAAAATTCCCCAATTGGCCTATTACTTTCTAACATTTAATTGGGAGTCGCATTTTATCACCTTAGAATATGAAGTGCTTGGTGAAACCCGAGACTTATCAGCATATGAATCGCAGCTGCTAACGGTATCACAGGAGTTGTTTTCGATATTCGATCAATCAGTTTGCCAAAAAACTGAAAATCATTTAACGGTCACGTTCCAAACAGATCATGAAGAAAATGATGTGATCTTATATTTTGATTTCAAAGGAAAATTAACAAGTTTGGATGCGTTAAATGCGTTTCATGACGCAAACTATCCATGTATGAGTATAACGCAATTTCATGTGACGCCTCATGAGTCCATGATTGAGCTTTGTTTGAGGCAAGAACGAGATATGTGATGCAGAGAAACGGAGGAAGTTATGTTTGTAGATCAGGTTAAAGTGTATGTTAAAGGCGGTGACGGCGGAAACGGTATGGTGGCGTTCCGTCGTGAAAAATATGTACCAAAGGGCGGCCCAGCAGGCGGCGACGGCGGAAATGGTGCAGATGTTGTATTTGAAGTAGACGAAGGACTCAGAACGTTAATGGACTTTCGTTATAAGCGCCATTTCAAGGCTGACCGCGGCGAGCACGGAATGAGTAAAAACCAGCATGGCCGAAATGCGGAAGAAATGATTGTCAAAGTTCCGCCGGGTACGGTTGTGACAGATGCAGAGACGGAACAAGTACTAGCTGACTTGACAGAGCATGGGCAGCGGGCTGTAATTGCCAAAGGCGGACGTGGCGGACGTGGGAATTCACGCTTCGCAACACCAGCAAACCCTGCACCACAGCTGTCTGAAAACGGTGAGCCAGGTAAAGAACGTGACGTCATTTTAGAATTAAAAGTACTTGCAGATGTTGGACTTGTTGGTTTCCCAAGTGTCGGGAAGTCAACGCTGCTTTCGATTGTCTCTTCTGCGAAACCAAAAATTGCGGATTACCATTTTACAACGCTTGTACCGAACCTCGGGGTTGTTGAAACAGACGATAACCGAAGCTTTGTTATGGCGGATCTGCCAGGACTGATCGAAGGAGCGCACGAAGGCGTTGGCTTAGGTCATCAATTTTTACGTCATATTGAGCGTACACGTGTCATTGTCCATGTCATTGATATGTCTGGACTTGAAGGACGTGACCCATACGAAGACTACGTGACGATTAATGAAGAGCTTGAGCAGTACAATATGAGATTGACAGAGCGTCCGCAAATCATTGTTGCGAACAAAATGGACATGCCAGATGCAGCTGACAATCTAGAGGCATTTAAGGAAAAATTAACGGATGACTATAAAGTGTTCCCGATTAGTGCGATCACAAGAGAAGGGCTTCGTGAGCTCTTATTTGAAATCGCCAATCAGCTTGAAACAACACCGGAATTCCCGCTCTATAATGAAGAGGAGCTGTCGGATAACCGCGTGATGTACAGGTTTGATGAAGGCGATGCACCATTTGAGATCTCTAGAGATCCTGATGGCACATTTGTCTTAACGGGTAAAGCACTTGAGCGGCTCTTTAAGATGACAGACTTCTCAAGAGATGAATCTGTTAAACGATTCTCTAGACAGCTGCGCGGAATGGGTGTCGATGATGCCTTGCGTGAGCGCGGAGCAAAAGATGGCGACATCATTCGTCTGCTTGAATTTGAATTCGAATTTATTGATTGATCAAAAGGAGGGTCCAGACCATGGGCTCTCCCGTTTTTAAAAGGGGAGAAAACAGGTGAAAGAAGAAACGTTCTATTTAGTAAGAGAGGATGTACTTCCAGATGCGATGCGAAAAACGCTTGAAGTCAAAAAGCTTCTCGATCGCAAAAAAGCGGATTCAGTTGCCGATGCTGTTCAAAAAGCGGATTTAAGCCGCAGTGCTTTTTATAAATACCGAGATGCTGTTTTTCCATTTTATACAATGGTGAAAGAGCAGATCATCACATTGTTTTTCCACCTTGAGGACCGGTCTGGGGCTTTATCAAGACTGCTTCAAATTGTGGCTGACTCTGGCTGTAATGTGTTATCCATTCACCAAACGATTCCGCTGCAAGGAAGAGCGAATGTCACCTTATCAATTAGTACAGCTGGTATGGAAGATGATATCAACACCGTCATGAATCAATTAAGAAAGCTTGAATTTGTCGAAAAAGTCGAAATTTTAGGTTCCGGGGCGTAAAAGGAGAGATCATAGCAGATGAAGCAATTAACTGTAGGTTATTTTGGACCAGAGGCAACATTTACTCATTTGGCCGTATGCTCTTGTTTTCCAAAAGATGCGGTGCAGCGTGCCTATGCAACGATTCCGCAATGTATGGATGCTGTGTCAAAGGGCGAAGTCGACTTGGCGGTCGTTCCACTTGAAAATGCACTCGAAGGCTCTGTGAACTTAACGATTGATTATTTAATTCATGAAGAAGCGCTGTCCATTGTAGGGGAAATGACAGCACCAATTCGGCAGCATTTGCTTGTCCACCCATCAAGAGCCGAGAGCTGGGAGACGTTAGATGTCATTCAATCACATCCTCACGCGATTGCCCAGTGTCATCAATTTCTGAAAAAGCAGTACCCTCATATTCCTCATCGGCCAGTGGAATCAACAGGCTATGCAGCAAAATACATCAGTGAGCATCCAGATGAAGCTGTCGGGGCTATTGCTAATGAAATTGCCGCACAAACGTATGGTTTGACGATTGCAAAAAAAGACATTCATGATTATCCGCACAACCATACACGCTTTGTGATTTTACATAAAGATCCTAACGCATCGTTCCCAATGAATTCTGGTTTCTCATCAAAGCCAAAAACGACCATTGTGGTCAGTCTGCCTAAGGATGACCAATCAGGCGCATTGCACCGCGTGCTGTCTGCTTTTTCTTGGCGGAATCTCAACTTGTCAAAAATTGAATCTCGTCCGACAAAAACAGGTCTTGGACATTATTTATTTATTATTGATATTGAAAAAGAAATGGATGATGTCCTCGTTCCTGGTGCGATTCAAGAATTAGAGGCGATTGGCTGTGAGGTTAAGCTGCTCGGCAGCTATCAAACATATGAATTAACGAATGAAAAATAGTGTCCCGTGCAGGACACTATTTTTTTAGTCTTTTATTAAAAACCCAGCATCATCCAGCGCTTGAATGGCTTGGTCAAGCTGCTTTTGGCTGTAAGAAGTGAGAGTATGCAGGTGCACGCCGTCTGTTAGTTCTGACAAGTAGGAAGCGCCGGTGTTAGAAATATGATGCACAAAATCAGCGACTTGTTTCCGTGTACTGACGCGAATAGAGGCCGTCAGTTCACCATAAACAGGGTGCTCAATGATCACATCTTTCACCGTCACACCAAAGTCTACAATCAAGGTCAGTTCCTCTTCTGTACGAGCAGGATCATGCTTGCAGGCGATGATTTGTTCAATTTCTCTTTCTGGCGCATGCTGCGCTGCCATATACACATAGCCTTGGCTTGTGGCAATAATGGGTTCGTTTTTTGCTTTTAATAATGAAATATCTTGTACAATGACTTGCCGAGAGACAGCCGCCTTTTTAGCTAAAAAGCTTCCAGTAAGCGGTGTGTCTGTTTCTTTCAGCCACTCTAAAATGGCGTTTCTTCTTTCTTCGCCAATGAGTTTCCTCTCTTGCTCCACGTCCTAAGCTCCCTTCTTCTCCTTTTGCAAATGCTCAAATGTATGCAAAAGCTGATCGATGTCCTCTTTTGATGACTGCCATCCAAATGATAGTCGAATAAATTGAAGGGCATCACGATCTGATACACGCAATGCCTTCACAGCAGGGGAAGGATGGTGATAACCAGAAGCACATGCGCTTCCAGTTGAAAGACAAATCCCATGCCGGTTACATGCTAACATTACATATTGTCCTTCAAACCCTTCAAAAAAACAACCAATAATATGAGGCAGCGTGCGGCGATTGTCATTGTCCTGAAGTGTACGAACTGGCAGCTGTCTTATTTTTAACTGCTGAAGAAAATAATCACGCAGCTGCTTATCTAATTTATGCTGTTCATCCAGCCTAAGCATCGTTTGTTCGCTCGCGGCCGCAAAAGCACCGATACATGGAACGTTCACTGTCCCTGGACGTAAGCCATTTTCCTGAACTGCACCTGTATATAAAGGTTTCCAAGGAACATGTGCGCCCATATAAACGGCACCAGCGCCTTTAGGAGCATACACTTTATGACTTGAGATGGACACGGCATCGACTCCCAGTTCTTTGATGGACACACGAATCTTTCCAAATGTTTGCACAGCATCTGTATGAAAAAGAATGTTCCTTTCTTTTAAAAGAGGGGCTAATTCAGCAAGCGGCTGGATAATTCCTGTTTCTGAATTAGCATGCTGAATAGATACTAGTCCTGTTTCAGACAATAATGCTTTTTTGAGAATGTCCTTTGTTATGATTCCATCCTGATTCGGTTCAATGATCGTGACTTTTACGCCAAGACGCTCTAAGCTGCTAACTGCATGATGAACAGAAGGATGCTCAACTGAAGTTGTGATGACATGCTGTTGATGTGCTGGCAGTCCATTGATGATCGATTGAATCGCAAGGAGATTGGATTCAGTTCCACCGCTTGTAAAGTAGACCCCATCTGGTTCACCCTCGATCATGTCAGCGAGTGATTGTCTGCTGTAAGTCAATATGTCATTTGCTTTTCCCCCGGCATCATGAAGACTGCTTGCATTTCCGTAGAAATTTTTACTCAGCTGCTGAAAAACATGCAGCGCTTCCTCTGAAACAGGTGTAGAAGCTGCGTAATCTAAATAAACCAACCCATCCATCTCCCGTGTGAAAATTTTTTCTTGTATTTATTTTAGTGTTGTGTAATGATATGTGTCAAGACAGGTGTAAATGACAGGAGGGGCGATGGTGTCATCAATCAAAAAAGTCATTGTGGTGGGATCAGGCATTGCAGCGCTTTCCTTTGCAAAAACCATTTCGAAAAGCTGCCAGGTCATCATGATGACAAAAAAACAATTTTCATCTAGTAATTCCATGCTGGCACAAGGAGGAATCGCTGCTGCCTTTTCAGCACATGATTCAGTTCAGCAGCATGTGCAGGATACACTAGCTGCCGGCTGTGACCACAATGATGAAAGAATTGTACAAGAAATCGTGAAACTTGGAAAACATCTTGTGGAGCAGCTCGTAGCAGAAGGCTGTCCATTTGATCAAGATGAGACGGGAGATCCGCAATTAGGCAAAGAGGGAGCACATACTACTCATCGCATCTTGCACGCGGGAGGAGATCAATCAGGTAAAACTCTTGTACAGTTTCTGAAAAGTCAGCTCGGCTCACATATTCATTTATACGAATATCATCATGTCATTGATCTATTTATTCATGAAGGGACATGTACGGGTGTTGTGTGGAAAGACGAGACAGGACACGTACATACGATGACCGCAGATGCCGTTGTTTTATCAACTGGCGGCTGCGGCTCCCTATATGAGACAAACACAAATGATCCTTCTGTAACAGGCGACGGACTGATGATGGCCTATCGAGCCGGGGCGCAATTAGTGGATCTCGAATTTGTTCAATTCCATCCTACTCTTTTAACAATCGCGGGAAAAGCAGCTGGTCTCATTTCAGAGGCAGTACGGGGAGAGGGAGCTTATTTAGAAGATGAAACAGGCAGGCGGATCATGAAAGATATTCACCCGCAAGCTGATTTAGCACCTAGAGATGTGGTCGCTAGAGCGATTTTTCATGAGCAGCAATTAGGTCATCAATTGTATCTTAACATCCATGATATTCCGCATTTTTCAGCTCGTTTTCCAGCAATAGATGCGATGTGCCAGCGTGCAGGCGTCGATATGGCAAGCGGCAGGCTGCCAATTTCCCCAGGTATGCACTTTTTAATGGGCGGTATCAGCGTGAATGAATATGGAGAAACGACTGTTCCAGCACTATTTGCCATTGGAGAAGCGGCCTGCACTGGCTTACACGGTGCGAATCGATTGGCGAGTAATTCTCTTCTGGAAGGTCTCGTGTTAGGCAGCAAAGCGGCACAGAGAATTGAACAGCTGCCTAAACTGAAAGAAACAAGTCCACCTTTTTCTATTCAAGAAATATGGATGGTCCCAATGATTTCAACAGCTCAGCTAAGACAATGGATGACTACATTTGCGGCCATTGTGAGAGATGAAAAAGGCTTGCAGACTTTGCTTCATTCGCTGCAACATGTCAATTTTCAGCAAATTAATGTGAAGGATATCACAAATGAACAGATCGAATTAAGCAATCAATGGGCATTAGCGGTTTGCCTTGCTAAATCTGCATTACTTCGTACAGAAAGCAGAGGCGGCCATTATCGAATGGATTATCCAGAGCGGAGTGATGCGTTGTGGCAGGGCAGGCAGATTGTTCATGAAAAAGGCCACATTCACATTATGAAAAATGAAAGGATCGGTGCCAAATGGAACGTTTACAGTTAAAACAAATGCTCACTCATTTTTTCACAGAGGATATTGGTTTTGGAGATGTATCAGCTGATGCCATCTTTGGAGACAAGAAAGGAACAGCTCTTATCATTGCGAAACAATCTGGTGTATTGGCAGGGTCACAACTGATTGATACAGGGTACCGCCTGTTGAATGAACAGATTCAAACTGAGCTGTTTTTTCAAGAAGGTGATTGGATTCATTCAGGCGCTGTACTGGCGAAAATAAAGGGCCCAGTCAACGACTTATTAAAGGGAGAGAGGGTCATTTTAAATCTATTGCAGCGAATGACAGGTATCGCCACCTTAACACATGAGGCGGTGCAGCGATTAGGTGACCCGTCTATTACGATTTGTGATACGAGAAAAACGACACCCGGCTTGCGTATGTTAGAAAAATACGCAGTAAAGACAGGCGGTGGAAAGAATCATCGCTTTGGCTTATCAGATGGGGTGATGATTAAAGATAATCATATTGCCGCATGCGGTTCTATCCGTGAAGCTGTAGAGAAAGCAAGAGCATATGCCGGTCATATGGTGAAAATTGAAGTGGAAATTGAATCAGAAACGCAGCTAATGGAAGCCATTGAAGCAAAAGCGGATGTCATCATGTTTGATAACTGCTCTCCGGACGAGGTAAAACGTTTTAAACAAATGACGCCAGAGTCCATTCTGACAGAGGCTTCAGGGGGCATCACGTTAGAGACATTGCCAAGCTACAGGGGGACAGGAGTCGATCTTATTTCACTTGGTTTTCTGACTCATTCTGCTCCAGCGTTTGATTTTAGTATGAATATGGAATTCAGTCATAAAGGGGGAACGACTCATGTCTATGCTTAATGTATTAGCCAATCAACATGCAGTCATGATGCCAGATGAATATAAACACCGCTCTGATGATGAGATGAAGCAGCGAGTGTTAGAAATTAAGCGGGCTTTTGGTTCAAAGCTTTTTATACCGGGCCACCATTATCAAAAGGATGAGGTCATCGAATTTGCAGATGCCACAGGAGATTCATTGCAGCTGGCACAAATAGCTGCCGACAATCACGAGGCTGAATACATTGTGTTCTGCGGTGTTCACTTTATGGCAGAAACGGCAGATATGCTGTCAAACAAGAATCAAAGCGTCGTTTTGCCAGATATGAGGGCGGGCTGTTCAATGGCAGATATGGCGAACATGAAACAAACAGACAGAGCATGGGAGCAGCTCACTGATCTGTTTGGGGATACAATACTTCCGCTTACGTACGTCAATTCAACAGCAGATATTAAAGCATTTGTCGGCAAGCATGGCGGGGCGACTGTTACTTCGTCAAACGCTAAAAAAGTACTCGAGTGGGCACTGACACAAAAAGAGCGGATTCTGTTTCTCCCTGATCAGCATCTAGGGCGTAATACGGCTTTTGATTTAGGTATTCCGCTAGAAGAAATGGCTGTGTGGGATCAGATAGAAGAAAAGCTCATCACCGATCAGCCGCTTTCTCGTATTAAGATGATTTTATGGAAAGGCCATTGCTCCGTACACGAGAAGTTTACCGTTCAGAATATAGAAGAAATGAGAAAAAAAGACCGTGACATTCAAATTCTTGTCCATCCTGAATGCACGCATGAGGTCGTAAGGGCTTCTGACCTAGCAGGTTCAACGAAATTTATTATTGATACGATCAAACAGGCACCAGCAGGAAGCAAATGGGCGATTGGAACAGAGATGAATTTAGTCAAACGGATCATAGCGCAGCACCCAGATAAACAAATTGAATCCCTTAACCCAGATATGTGTCCATGTTTGACTATGAACCGGATTGATCTGCCTCATTTGTTATGGTCACTTGAAAGCATTGAGAAGGGTCAGCCGGCCGGGTTGATACAGGTCAATGAAGACATCACGAAAGACGCATTGCTTGCACTCAAGAAAATGCTCACCATTAAATAATGAATCAGCCCCTCCTATCAGAAAACAAGTTTTTATCATATCGGCTTGTAAATAGGCATAAATTTATGTTGAAACATATTGTACTTCTGACATAACCGTTACGTTCACGTTTTGCATAGGAGGGGAAAACGTTGAAAATTCATATTGTGCAAAAAGGAGACTCCCTTTGGAAAATTTCAAAGAAATACGGAGTCGACTTTCAAGAATTGAAAAAACTAAATTCACAGCTCAGTAATCCTGATTTGATCATGCCGGGTATGAAGATTAAAATTCCATCTAGTGGTGTTCCTGTGAAAACAGATCATCACAAAGCAAAAGAAATGCTAAAAACGAAAGAACATCCGTATGTGAAAGAAAAGCCAAAAGATGTTGTGCAAGTGCAAGATACGAAACCGAAGGAAAAGCCAAATGAACCGGTACCATATGTACCGCCAGTGCCAAAGATCGAGCAGCCAGTTTTTCCGCAAGTCGATGTGAACTATTATCAGACCAATCTCTACCAGCCATTCACGCCTCCTCCCAAAAAAGATCATCATGAGAAAAAAGATCACGTTCATCACAAAAAGGATCACAAGGATCATTTTCATCACGAAAATAAAGACCATAAAGATAACAAGGATCATTTTCATCATGAAAATAAGGAACATAAAGATAACAAGGACCATTTTCATCATGAAAATAAAGGTCATCTAAAAGAAGAAGTAGCGAAGGGGTATGATCCGTTTATTCATATTCCGCATCAAAAAGAGGAGGGAAAAGACATGGAGCATGGCAATTATCCGAACCTTCCTAACTTCCCGCAAATGCCAAATATGGGAGGGGCAGCGGTAGGGGGAGTGGCTGAAAATAACGAGCATCATCATCAGCACCATCATCATGAACCATATGATCCTTATTTTGGTTATGGTCATTACATGCCGGCGATGTATCCATATCCGCAGCAAATGGTGCCGGCATCGCCAATTTTACCGGGATCAGGCCTATGTTATCCAATCCAGCCATATTATCATCATCATATGATGCCATATCCATACCCGGCTCATCCGTATTATCCTGCGTATCAAGCGCCAGCTTACTACGGAGAGAATCATGAGCACCATGCAAACGACGGACATCACTGGCATCACCATATGCATTCAAACGCCAACGCAAATGCCAACGCAAATCAAGGGTTTTATCCAAATGTTTCAAATCCAGCATATGGAAAGGGAGACTGCGGATGCGATGATGGCATGAAGCATCATCAGCCTTGGCCAGGACATGATCCGAATCCTGTTCCTTATGCCCAAATGGGGGCTTATCCAGCTCAGCCTTATATGCAGCCATATCCAGGTCAATCCGTTTTTGCAAGGCCGGAGGAAGAGGAAGAAGATTAATGACAGAAGGAACGATCTCAATCGTTCCTTTTTTTGTTTATAACTGACAGCTTGATTTTTTTCCTAACTGTACATGCTAAAACAGAGCCTGTTTCGCGCTCATGAGATTGAATTTGTACAGGGGGTTTTTCGTTTGAGACAAAAATGGCAAAAAACAATCGCATTAGTGCTTCTTCCTATTGGTTTAACGGCATGTGGTGCAAATAATAACGCAGGTGTCGATACACGTCATAATCAATCAGGCCAGCCGGTTGGTTATCATTCAAATCAACGAGCAGAAGACAACAACCAAGATCATCAAGGACCAGTTTCTGAACTTATGGAGGGAATGAACGGGAGAAATACAACAAATGTTGATTACCGTACACGTCCTCAAGCTGATGATCGAATGCCTCTCACAGGTGGAGATGGACGCTACAGTCATGGAGATATGAACTATCATAACCAAATGTCGTTCTCGGGCTACGATAAACAAGAGAACATCCAGCGTTCAAGAAAAATTGCCAACCGCATCAATAAAATGAATCACGTGGCAGACTCTCAAGTCATGGTGACGGATGAGAATGTGTATATTGCCATTAAATCAGATGGCCGCCTGACGTCAGAAGGCGTATCACAAGTAGAAGAAGCAGCGACTCGTTATGCGGATGGAAGAGCAGTCCAAGTCATAAAAGATGAAGGTGCATTCACACGCTTTAGAGACATGAGAAGAACGCAATTTGAAACAGGCCAAACAGGCATGACCCGATAGTTTGACACAAAAAGGCTAAAGTTCATTACGAACTTTAGCCTTTTCTTAAAAATAAACCTTGATGCCTATATAAAATTCGTAAAAGAAATAACAGCCAAACCCTAGTAATAAAATACCAGCAATAATGGATGTCCACTTGATCATCGTTCGATTCATCACTTTTCTTGTTAAGGATACAAGTGTGAGAAGACCGATGTCATGAAGGAGAATCCCTGCCAAAATACCGCCGGCAGCCAGCATAAATTCAGATGAATCTGTTTTTGTATACGCATCCGCAAGTACAGCACCAAAAACAGAAACCCAGAACACAAGATTTCCAGGAGATACCGCCACGAGCAAGCCGTTTCGATATGTTTTTGCGAATGATTTATTGACCTTTTCTCCTGCTAAATGGATATCTTGATCCGCATTTTTAATGGAATCGTATGCGAGAATCATTAAAAATACAGCTCCGATCAGCCAGAGCGGGATTTGAACAAACGGCAAAGATAAAAACTGAGCAAATCCAGCATATAAAGCCAAAATAAGTAATAAGTCTATGGTCATACCGCCTGCTCCGACAGTTAAACCATGAAAGAATCCGTTTTTGAGTCCCTGTTTTGTCATTTCAACCGTGATTGCTCCAACAGGCAGAGCAATTGAGAATCCTACGACGATAAATGTGAGAAATGTTTGCAATCGACTAGAACTTCCTTTGATTAAATTGTATAAAAATTCTCCGTTTAGATTAATTATACATAATAGGAGGAAAGGATCAATGTTTATTTCAGATTTGATTGAAATGATAGAGATAGATGATGTATGAAGACTGTATATCAACATGATCCATAACGCTTGTAGGGGAAAGGAACTATTTTCCTGAATCTTCTTTTCTTCATGATGTCTCTATGCTACACTGATGTGGAAATCAATAAAAGTGACTAGGGGTGCCCGTAAATGGGCTGAGAGAGAAGCATAAGCTTCTTAACCCTTTGGACCTGATCTGGCTCGTACCAGCGTGGGGAAGTTGAAGATGATGCATGTATCCTATCAATGATATGCATGTTTATTTCTGACGACGAAACCAGGTTCTTTAAATAGAGCCTGGTTTTTTGCTGGTGCTGATTCCATCCTGTCCGTGACAAGAAGAAAAGGAGAGAACAGCAAATGAAGGAAAAGAAAAGTGTCCCATCCAACCAATCATTATTATCCAGCTTTGACGGAAGCCGAAAGGTGTATGAGAAAGGATCAAGGCCCGATATCTTAGTGCCGAAAAGAGAGATTGCGCTCTCACATACTGTGACAGAGGCGGGCGACATAAAAAATGAACCAGTCCGTGTATACGATACGAGTGGACCGTACACTGATGAGAACGTTCATATTGACGTCACAAAAGGATTAAAGCGTCTTAGGGCAGCATGGATTGAAGAAAGAGGAGATACAGAAAGCTATGAAGGGCGTCATGTAAAACCGGAAGATAACGGATATCGTTCAAGGGAGAAGGAGTCCTTCCATTCTGTCCAAACTGATTTTCATCATAAGCCGCTCCGCGCGAAACAAGGAGCGCGCGTGACGCAAATGCATTATGCCAAAAAAGGCATCATTACGCCTGAAATGGAGTTTATCGCAATAAGAGAAGAGCTAAGCCCTGAGTTTGTTAGAGAGGAAGTAGCGAGCGGAAGAGCCGTTATTCCTTCGAATATTAACCATCCAGAAAGTGAACCAATGATTATCGGAAGGAATTTTCATGTCAAAATCAATGCGAATATTGGCAATTCAGCTGTCACGTCATCCATTAATGAAGAGGTAGAAAAGATGACGTGGGCGATCAGATGGGGGGCAGACACAATGATGGATCTGTCTACTGGAAAGGATATTCATACAACGAGAGAATGGATCATTCGGAATTGCCCAGTTCCAGTAGGAACCGTTCCTATTTATCAGGCCCTTGAAAAAGTGAATGGAGTCGCAGAAGATTTGACGTGGGACGTGTACAGAGACACATTAATTGAACAAGCAGAACAAGGTGTAGATTATTTTACAATTCATGCGGGCGTGCTGTTAAGATATATTCCGCTCACAGTTGATCGGGTGACCGGAATTGTTTCAAGAGGCGGGGCAATTATGGCAAGATGGTGTCTTGCTCATCATCAAGAGAATTTCCTCTACACGCACTTCGAAGACATTTGTGAAATTATGAAAACGTATGATATTGCCTTTTCACTTGGAGATGGACTTAGACCAGGTTCGATTGCTGATGCCAATGATAAGGCGCAGTTTGCAGAGCTGGAAACGTTAGGTGAGTTAACAGAGATCGCTTGGAAACATGATGTGCAGGTGATGATTGAAGGACCCGGCCATGTCCCAATGGATAAAATTAAAGAGAATGTGGACAAGCAAATGGACATTTGCAAGGAAGCCCCATTTTATACGTTAGGGCCTCTTACAACAGATATTGCGCCGGGGTATGATCACATTACATCCGCCATCGGTGCGGCCATGATCGGCTGGTACGGAACAGCCATGCTGTGCTATGTAACACCAAAAGAGCATTTAGGTCTGCCGAACAAAGAAGATGTGAGAGAAGGCGTGATCGCCTATAAAATTGCCGCACATGCCGCTGATCTAGCAAAAGGACATCCTGCGGCTCAAAAGCGTGATGATGCTTTATCGAAAGCAAGGTTTGAATTTAGATGGCGGGACCAATTCAACCTGTCACTTGATCCAGAAAGAGCCTTGGCGTTCCATGATGAGACATTGCCTGCCGAAGGCGCTAAAACCGCTCACTTTTGCTCGATGTGCGGACCGAAGTTTTGCAGTATGAAAATTTCTCATGATATCCGCAATCAATCTGAAGAAGTGAAAAGAGAGATGGAAAAGAAGGCGAAGGAGTTTGTCAGTCAGGGAAGTCAAATTTATCAGCCCTAAAAAAGAACCTCGCACGCATGCTGTGCGGGGTTTTATCAAACGGCTGAGAAGGCTTTTCTTAAAAGGTGAACAAATGCCTTTGCTGCATATGCCAGCATGTCCACACTTGGAATGAGAGCATCTGTTAAATGAAAAAAGACTGTTTGTTTTTTGGGAGATGTTCGTTTCTTTTTCTGCTTCATTAAGGGCAGCCTCCTTTTTAATCAATATACTTCTTTGCAGATCTGAGAGATAGATATGTTGTGTGAATTTAAACAAAATTTAAACTTCTTGGGTTTGAATGGAAACAAGGAGGGGAAACGAGTTGAATAGAGAATGAATGAAAAGAGCTGATCTATTTGACCAGCGAACAAGAAGAGTGGAAGGTGATCTTTATGATGAAAGTATTTAAGGTAACATTTCATATGAACAATGGGGAAGTGCTTGATTTCGAGCTCAAACGTCCAGCTACCTATGATGTGTATAAAAAAATTGAAGAAGCCAATCATTGGTTTAAGCTGAATAATGAAATCATTAACCTATTAAACGTCAATAGTATCCATGTAGAAACAGAATAACGCAGAAAGCCGCTCAAAGAGAGCGGCTTTCATTATGCAGAAAAATCATTTCGATTATTAAGCTGCCCGCGGGACAGCCAGTTCTTTTTATACAAATATGCAATGACTTCAAGCCACAGACGCGGTGCTTTTTTAGGGAAAAAAGGTTTTTGGTAATAGGCATAAGCGGCTTTTAAATCATCCCATTGATGACATGCTTTCGTTTGCGTGAATCTGGCAACGTCAATGACCCTGATCCGTCCTTCTTTTGTTAAGATCAAATTGCGCAGATGAATATCAGAAGGATTCAATCCTTTCTCGCGCGCTTCCTCCAGCGCATCATCGACTTGTTCAATCATTTGTTTTTTAATAGGAATTCCTTTTGTAAGGCATTCATAGAATGTGTAGCCTTTAATATATTCCATTAAAATATACTGATCCCCAGACTCATAAATCTCAGGGTAGTAAGACGAACCAGAAAGTTTTTCGTAAATGGCAGCCTCTTTGCGGGCAATATGCTGATAAGAAGGGAAAAAGACTTTTAGTGCCATTTTCTTGCCGTCTTTTTTGTATAAAAAGACATAGGCACTTCTTCCTTTGCCGCACAGTTCAAGCTCTGCCGGTTTATAGGCAAGCTTATGAAAACGTTTCTCTTCATGATATTGAATCGATTCGGCTAATCTTTTGACATCTGACATTGACTTCACCTTCTTTGGTTTCAGTTTATGCGGCTGAAAAACGAATGATGAAAAAACCGTGTCATTCGATAAAGCAATGGATTGTATAAAACATAACATTTACGAATGAAGGATACAACGAAAGACTCTTACCATACATTTGAATGAACGATTTGGTTAATGTTTAGAAAAATGGGTCAAACTACATATGTCATGCATCGATCTCATGTTCTAAAGAGGTGTAAATAGTGAAAGTGAAGATGAAATGTTTCGTTACAGGACTTATCATGACAAGTGTGCTTTTTTTTGCTGCGGATATGGAAGGGAAAGAACACTTGCAAAAGCAGTCAAACTCTATTACCGTCCAGCTTGAAAAAGTCTATCTAGACGGCGATGTGAGTATTGAAAGACACCGGGCATCATTAGAAGACAAAGACACATTCTGGGCGCAGTATAAAGGCTGGACGCTCGTAGAACAAAAAGAGGATTTTGCCCTTTTTAGAAAGCAAATTGATGATATCTCTCCATTAAGTAAAGCAAATGGATATATCGGATTATCAGAGGACGGTGTGATTTCTACGTTTCATGGAAGGCCTGACGGCTGGGCGGAGCCTATTCATCTCTTTTTTCAAATTGATACGTCCCGTTTAGAAAGTCATGTGGAAAAGCAGCTTGAGCAAGGCATTCCTTTTCGAACAAAGGATGAATTTGAGCATGTGCTTGAAGTCATGAAGCCTTATCGAAATGAAGTATCGTTTTAAAGCGTGTAACAGCTTGCTGGTGTGAAGGCCACAAGCTGTTTTTCGTGGTTTCATCATAAAAATGTACTGAGCGAACGTATGTTAACTTTTATTGCGGTTTTCTCTTCGATTTATGTTACAATGAAGAACAGTCAAAGAGGTGAAAACGGTGATAGAGTTTGTAAAAGGGACCATTGATTATGTGTGCCCGCAATATGTTGTCATTGAAAACGGCGGAGTGGGATATCAAGTCTATACCCCAAACCCGTTTATCTATCGAGTAAATAAACAAGAAACGATTTATACGTATCATTACATAAAGGAAGACGCCTTTTCGTTATACGGTTTTCAAACACGAGAAGAAAAAGCGCTGTTCACAAAACTGTTAAATGTCACAGGAATTGGGCCAAAGGGCGCACTCGCCATTCTTGCTTCCGGGGATCCTGGCGCTGTCATTTCAGCGATAGAACGTGAAGATGAAGCGTTCCTGATTAAATTCCCTGGTGTGGGCAAAAAAACAGCACGCCAAATCATTCTGGATCTAAAAGGTAAACTTGCAGATGTGGTGCCAGAAATGATTGGCAACTTATTTAATCACGAGGACCACATTCAGGTCGAAACGCAGCAAACTGCATTAGATGAAGCGCTTGAAGCCTTAAGTGTCCTTGGATACGGTGATCGTGAAATCAAAAAGGTTCTTCCATTATTAAAAGAAGAAAAGAATCTCACAACCGATCAATATGTGAAAAAAGCTTTACAAAAAATGTTGAAATAGGGTGATGTCTCATGGATGAACGGCTCGTCTCAACTGAAGCAGACAACCATGAATCAGCCATTGAGCAAAGTCTGCGGCCACAGACACTTAGCCAATATATCGGTCAGCAAAAAGTAAAGGATAACCTCAGCGTATTTATTGAAGCTGCCCGCATGAGGCAGGAAACGCTTGATCACGTCCTTTTATATGGACCTCCTGGACTTGGGAAAACAACGCTTGCGTCGATCATTGCCAATGAAATGAATGTTCAGCTGCGTACAACGTCAGGACCAGCGATTGAACGTCCTGGTGATTTGGCGGCCATCTTAACATCTCTTGAGCCAGGTGATGTATTGTTTATTGATGAAATTCACCGCTTGCAGCGCTCAATTGAAGAAGTGCTGTACCCAGCAATGGAGGACTTTTGTTTAGATATTGTCATTGGAAAAGGAGATACAGCACGCTCTGTACGGCTTGATTTACCGCCATTTACGCTTGTAGGTGCAACAACCCGTGTCGGGCTGTTAACAGCGCCGCTTCGTGATAGGTTTGGGGTACATGCAAGATTGGAATACTATGAACAAAGAGATTTGGCTCACATTGTGGCAAGAACAGCCGAGCTGTTTGAGATTGGGATCGATATTCGCTCTGCTGAAGAGATTGCGAGACGTTCCCGGGGAACACCGAGGGTTGCCAATCGTTTGCTCAGAAGAGTAAGAGATTTTGCGCAGGTGCTTGGGAATCATGCCATTACGCAGGATATTGCGGAAGATGCCCTAGAGCGTCTTCAAGTCGACAGGCTTGGCCTTGATCATATAGACCATAAGCTGCTTTTAAGTATGATCGAAAAATTTAGAGGCGGTCCTGTTGGGCTTGATACGATCTCAGCGACAATTGGAGAAGAATCACATACGATTGAAGATGTGTACGAACCGTACTTACTGCAAATTGGTTTCCTGCAAAGAACACCAAGAGGGCGGGTCGTCACAAGAGAAGCGTATGAACATTTTCAAATGGAGGTTCCGATTCGTGACTGAATTCCCTAAAATATTAATGATTTTAGGTGGTGTCCTTTTTGCCGCAGGATTAGTATTTCAATTGGTTGGTAAGCTTCCAGGTGATATTTTTGTGAAAAAAGGAAATGTAACGTTCTTTTTTCCTGTCATTACATGCATTGTCATTAGCATCGTACTAACCATATTACTTAATATCTTTGGACGGATGAAATAACGTTAACTAGTTAACTACAGAATAGGTGAAGGAAATGAAGCTAGAACTATTTGATTTTGATTTACCAGAAAGATTGATTGCACAAGTGCCGCTTGAAAAAAGAGATGCATCAAGACTGATGGTCTTAAACAAACAAACGGGTGCGATTACACATGATACATTCTCACAAATCATCAATTATTTTCAAAAGGGTGATTGTCTCGTTCTAAACAATACGCGCGTTCTGCCTGCACGTCTGTTTGGTATGAAAGAGGATACAGGTGCCAAAGTAGAGCTGCTTCTATTGAAACAAGAAGAGGGAGACAACTGGGAAACACTTGTCAAACCAGCCAAACGGGTGAAAAAAGGGACGGTTATCACGTTTGGTGATGGACGGCTCAAAGCAGTATGCACAGAGGAAATGGAACATGGCGGAAGAAAAGTCGAGTTTCAATATACAGGCATTTTTTATGAAGTGCTTGAATCCCTTGGTGAAATGCCGCTGCCTCCATATATTAAAGAGCAGCTTGACGACCGTGAACGCTATCAAACCGTTTATTCAAAAGAGATTGGCTCCGCTGCTGCGCCAACTGCCGGTCTCCACTTTACAACCGAGCTGCTGGATGCGCTGAAAGCGAAAGGTGTACACATTGCTTTCATTACGCTGCACGTAGGGCTTGGCACATTTCGTCCGGTAAGTGCAGAACGTATTGAAGAACATGAAATGCACGCAGAGTTTTATGAAATGAATGAAGAAACAGCTGATGAGCTTAACCGCATTCGCAAGGAAGGCGGGCGGATTATTTCAGTCGGCACAACGTCAACAAGAACGCTTGAAACCATTGCAAGTGCACATGATGGTGAGTTCAAAGCCTCAAGCGGCTGGACGTCGATCTTTATTTACCCTGGCTACACATTCAAGGCAATTGACGGCATGATCACGAATTTCCATCTGCCAAAATCTTCGTTAATTATGCTTGTCAGCGCATTAGCTGGACGAGAGCACGTACTTAAAGCGTACAATGAGGCTGTTAAAGAGGAATACCGATTCTTCAGCTTTGGCGATGCCATGCTGATTCAATAACATCATACAACAAAGACAGGAGGGCTCATTTTTGTCGCAATTACCGATACGTTATGAGTTCATTAAATCATGTAAACAGACAGGTGCACGTCTTGGCCGCGTTCATACACCGCACGGCTCCTTTGAAACACCTGTATTTATGCCAGTAGGTACACTGGCTACAGTCAAAACAATGGCGCCTGAAGAATTAAAGGCTATGGATGCAGGCATCATCTTAAGCAATACGTACCACCTATGGCTCCGTCCAGGTCACGATATCGTAAAGGAAGCAGGCGGTCTGCACAAATTTATGAACTGGGATCGAGCAATCCTAACAGATTCAGGCGGATTCCAAGTTTTTTCATTGAGTGAATTTAGAAAAATTGAAGAAGAAGGCGTTCACTTCCGTAATCATTTAAACGGAGACAAGCTGTTCCTATCTCCTGAAAAAGCTATGGACATCCAAAATGCACTTGGCTCTGATATTATGATGGCATTTGATGAATGCCCGCCGTATCCTGCAGAGTACGATTATATGAAACGTTCTGTGGAGCGGACAAGCAGATGGGCAGAGCGCTGTCTAACAGCGCACCAGCGTCCTGAGGATCAAGGGCTGTTTGGAATTGTCCAAGGCGGAGAATACGAAGAGCTTCGAAAACAAAGTGCAAAAGACCTTGTTTCACTTGATTTCCCAGGTTACGCCATCGGAGGCTTATCTGTAGGGGAACCAAAAGATGTGATGAATCGTGTACTAGAGTTCACAACACCATTTTTACCGGCAGACAAGCCTAGGTACCTAATGGGTGTCGGCTCACCAGACTCCTTAATTGACGGCGCCATTCGCGGTGTAGATATGTTTGACTGCGTACTGCCGACGCGAATTGCAAGAAACGGCACCTTGATGACAAGTGAAGGCCGTCTTGTTGTGAAAAATGCAAAATATGAGCGTGACTTTAGACCAATCGATGAAAACTGTGACTGCTATACATGTAAAAACTATACACGTGCCTATATTAGACATCTCATCAGAACAAATGAAACGTTCGGAATTCGATTAACAACTTATCATAATCTTCATTTTCTGTTAAAATTAATGGAGCAAGTGAGAGAAGCTATCCGTGAGGATCGTTTAGGTGATTTTAAAGAAGAGTTTTTTGAGCGTTACGGCTTTAACAAACCGAATGCGAAAAACTTTTAACGCATAAACGAAAGGCTTTACAATGCTTTAGAAAGGGGTGAAATAGAATGGATGGTGGTATGGGTTCAATCATTATGATTGTTGTCATGTTTGCTGTGCTTTACTTCTTGTTAATCCGTCCACAGCAAAAGCAACAGAAAGCTGTGCGTCAGATGCAGCAATCTTTATCAAAAGGCGATAAAATCGTCACAATCGGTGGTTTACACGGTGAAATCGACTCAATTGATGAATCAAAAGTGGTCATCAAAACAAGCGAAAACAACCGTTTAACTTTCGATCGTCGTGCTATTAGAGAATTAGCTGACAAAGGCTAATCCTCTGATACATAGCCATAAAAAAAGAGCGATATAACCGCTCTTTTTTTATTTGCCTCGAAGATTGACGCCAATCATTCCCCCCAGCATACAAATGCCTAAAAATGCTCCATGATAGATAAACTGCTCTGGTGAAAACGTTTTTCCAAATCCCAAATATTGAAATAGAAATACAGTGAGGGAAAAAATGATAGACGTGACCGCACCAATCAGCCAGCCACGCTCCTTTGCTTTCCCTCCAGAAATGATGCCTCCTAATAAAAGGGCAGCAAAGGACAAAATCATAATCATCCATTTAAATGATGTTTCCTGCATACTTGTGAATGTAAGCATGAGCGACACAAGTAAACTTGTGACAACCATCACGACAAAAATGGCAATTAAGCCGGATAAAATGCCTTTTCCAATATGTTTCGTTTCCTGCATGTAGATTCGTCTCCTCTCCAATTGAACGAAGCTTGTCTTTTACTAAAATGTATTCACAGTGAAGAAAAAATAGACATGTTTCAGACGTTTCTTTTCTACATAAATAAAGTGTTTTGACACAAGCTATGTTGGAGAAGGAGGGTTTACATCACATGCAGGATATCTTAATCATTTCCATGAGAACCATCATTTTATATTTTCTTATTTGGTTTATATTTCGCTTAATGGGCAAAAGGGAAATTGGCGAGCTGAGCATTTTAGATCTAGTCATTTTTATGATGATCGCAGAAATTGCGGTTCTCGCCATAGAAGAAGTAGAGGATCACATGTTACATACGGTATGGCCAATCCTGCTGTTAACCTTCATTCAAATCACACTTGCTTACCTCTCACTGAAATTCCAAGGCGTCCGGCGCTTTCTTGACGGCAAACCGGCCCTGCTCATCATCAATGGGAAAATAGACGAGGGTGCAATGAGAAAACAGCGATACAATTTTGATGACCTTCTCATTCAATTAAGAGAAAATAACATCGACAGCATTCAGGATGTCTCTTACGCCATTTTAGAGCCGTCTGGAAAGCTCGCCGTTGTCGAAAAAGAAAACAAGCGCAAACATGCAGCGCTTGAGCTTCCACTTGTTGCGGACGGTGTCGTGCAGCATGACCACCTTAAGCAAATCAATCAAAATGAACAGTGGTTGAAAGATGAGCTTGCTAAAAGAGGCTATCATGATATCGATCAAATCTCTTACTGCAGCTTTAATCAAAAAACATTTTATATTGATTTGAAAGATGAAGTGATCAAAAAGAGATGAGCTAAAACAGCTTCCCAATGAACGGGATGCGGCGCAGCTCTTCTCGTTTCACTAGCCCTAGGCAGATTAATAGAATGACATAGAGCGTGCACGTAACAAAAATGAGCGTCACAAGTTCAATAGGAGCAGAAAAGAGTCCATCTACTTGAGATTTCAGCCAAAGGCTGACAGCCCCTGTACCGATAATCACAAGGACGCATAGTCCATATTCCTTTAATGGTAAATGAATAGGCAGCACCTTTCCGACAGTTGCCGCATGGAGCAGCGTGACAAGGATGATGCCGATTAAGATCGCAAGTGCTGCGCCCATAATGCCAAAGCCAGGCTGGGAAGCAAGGACAAAAATCATCCCTGTTTTCACAATTGCACCTATCAGGCTGTTGGTCATCGCCGCACCAGCTAAATTGAGTGCTTGAAGCACGGCTTGAAGGGGCCCTTGAAAATAATAAAGAAGGAAAAATGGCGCCATGAATTTCACATAAATGGCCGCGTGCGATGAACCATACATAAAGAGCGTTAAATCTTCTGCGTAAACGAAAAGAATAATACATGAAATGCCTCCGCTGAGTAAACAAAGGCGCATCGCCTGCTTCAGCCGGTATTCGACCGTTTTACGTTTGTTCTGCTCCATTCCTTCACTGATCGCCGGAACTAATGCAGTGGAGAGTGAATACGTAATAAAACTAGGCAGTGTCAAAAGGGTCAGGGCAAGACCAGTCAACTCCCCGTACTGCCTTGTCGCCTCTACAGCTGCATAACCAGCAATGGCAAGACTTTGCGCGACAACAATCGGCTCTAAAAACCACGAAATATTCCCGATAAAACGGCTGCCTGTTGTTGGCAGGGCAATGCTCATCAGCTGTTTAAACGTGTCCTTCCCGTCATGAATCGCCTTAAAAAATCGTTTTCGAATACGAATCGTCTTTTTATAGCGGAAGGCGATCAGTAAGTAAGCAAGTGAAATCATCTCTCCAATCACAGATGAAATCATCGCACCTGCTGCCGCAAATTCAATCCCGTAAGGAAGGAAAGCCGTTGTACATACTGCCACTAGTGAAATTCTTGCGACCTGCTCCAGAACTTGAGACATCGCAAGCGGGCTCATCTGCTGTCTGCCCTGGAAATAGCCTCTTAACACACTGGAAATGGCGATGACTGGTACGACGGGTGTAATGGCAAGCAGTGGATAGACCGTTCTAGGATCAGTCAGCATATTTTCTGCCATGATGGGCGCAAACCATAAAAAGAGCGGAGTGAATATCAGGCTGAGTGTTCCTGTTATCGCAAGGGACATGACCAGAATACGTTTTGTTTTCTGTTTGTCACCCCGGGCTTCTGCTTCTGCGACAAGCTTACTAATGGCGACAGGCAGTCCGAATTGTGTGAGCGTCACGGCGAGAAAAAAGGTAGGTGCAGCCATCATATAAAGCCCGACCCCTTCTTCGCCAATGAACCTCGCAATGACAATTCGATTGACAAAACCCAATATTCTCGTGATAAAACCTGCTAAAATTAAAATAATGGTCCCCTTTAAAAACGTTTGCTTCGTCAAATCACAGATCACCTGCCTTCTCAAACGACATAGAATCATATACAATAAGATATGCGTGTATATCGTCCAAGCATGACAAGTCTCTCGATAAAAAACTGAAAAGGGGGAGCTACGCAATGACACAACACCCAGCTGCTATATACAAAGACCATTTAAAGCCTTTTCTGTTCAGTAAGCTTGAAGAATTCATCGTTTTGGGCTATAAAGATGTAGATTTAGAGGAATTATGGTCATACTTAGAGAATAAGAAGTGGAAGAAAAAACAAGAGTATCCGATTCATGAAATGGTTGCAGATATTTTATCTGTGAAAATAGGCGAATTTATGAACTATGCAACCGTTCAGTCGTTTAAAACGTCTGCTTTTTTGGACAGTGAAGATGGCAAGAATATGCTTGATGAACTGTTGAAATAAGCCATCTTAATGGATTCAGGTGTTTAAGGAGGAAATACATAATGAAAAAAGGGCGCATTCTTGCGTTTTTCTTAGTGGTTCTGTTAATCGGAACTGGCGTGGGCTTACTGACAAAGCCTGTTGCGAAAGATATGACGCTAGGGCTGGATTTACAGGGTGGATTTGAAGTCCTGTATGATGTACATCCAGTGAAAAAAGAGGACAAGATCACAAATAGTGTTCTCGTTAGTACAGTGGAGGCTTTAAACCGAAGAGCCAATGTGCTAGGTGTAAGTGAGCCGAACATCTCGATTGAAGGCAATAATCGTATCCGTGTGCAGCTTGCAGGGGTAAAAGATCAAAACAGAGCTAGGGAGATTCTTTCCACTGAAGCACAGCTATCCTTCAGAGATACGAATGATAAAGAACTTCTTAACGGGGCTGACCTAGTCGAAAACAGTGCAAAACAAACATTCAGTCAAACGAATGAGCCAATTGTGACGGTTAAACTAAAGGATGCGAAAAAATTTGGTGACGTCACAAGAAAAGTAGCAGCGATGGCGCCGAATAACCAGCTTGTCATTTGGCTTGATTATCACAAAGGAGATTCCTTCAAAAAAGAAGTCTCAAAATCAAACCACAAGTATGTATCTGCACCAAATGTGAATCAAGAGATTAACAGCAGTGACGTACAAATTGAAGGGAAATTTACTGTCCAAGAGGCAAAAGACCTCGCAAGTATTTTAAATGCCGGGGCATTGCCAGTAAAATTAACAGAAAAATATTCCACATCTGTGAGTGCACAGTTTGGTGAACAAGCACTGAACGAAACAGTGTTCGCAGGAATTGTAGGAATCGCATTTATCTTCTTATTCATGCTGCTTTATTACCGATTACCTGGTCTTATAGCTGTCATCACACTCTCAGCCTATATCTACATTACGCTGCAAGTGTTTGACTGGATGGGCGCGGTCATGACACTGCCTGGAATTGCCGCACTTATTCTAGGGGTAGGGATGGCTGTTGATGCCAACATTATTACTTATGAGCGGATCAAAGAAGAGCTGAAGCTCGGCAAATCTGTCCGTTCTGCTTTCAGGTCAGGGAACCGCAGATCATTTGCGACCATCTTTGATGCAAACTTAACAAGTATTATTGCCGGCGGAGTGCTGTTCTTCTTCGGGACAAGCTCTGTAAAAGGATTTGCAACAATGCTCATCCTCTCGATTTTAACAAGCTTTATCACGGCTGTATTCCTATCAAGATTCCTTCTTGGACTGCTTGTAGAAAGCCGTGCGCTCGACCGCAAAAAAGGCTGGTTTGGTGTCCGCAAAAAAGACATCATGAGTATCCACGAAACTACAGAAAATACCGAACCGAAAACGCCATTTGATAAATGGGATTTCGTCAGCAAACGTAAAGGCTTTATGATTTTCTCCATAGCTGTTACTATTGCGGGAATCATCGTCCTTTCGATCTTCAAGCTCAATGCTGGTATTGACTTTGCTAGTGGAACGAGAATTGATGTTCAAAGCGATCACAAGCTGACAACTGCACAAGTAGAGCAAGACTTTAAAAAGCTTGGTCTTGAAGCAGACAGTGTTGTGCTGTCGGGGCAAAAAGAAAATCAGGCAGCTGCTCGATTTGTCGGGGTGCCGAACAAAGAAAAAATCGCTGAAGTGAAGGATTACTTCAAAGATAAATACGGCACTGAGCCGAACGTAAGTACAGTATCACCGACTGTCGGTAAAGAACTTGCCCGTAATGCGCTATATGCCGTCATCATTGCTTCCATTGGGATCATTTTATATGTATCCGTCCGTTTTGAGTATAAGATGGCGATTGCGGCGATTATCTCACTGCTGTACGATGCATTCTTTATTGTCGCCTTCTTTAGTATTACGCGCTTAGAGGTGGATGTCACCTTCATTGCCGCGATCCTCACGGTCATTGGGTACTCGATCAACGACACGATCGTTACCTTCGACAGGGTTCGTGAGCAAATGAAGAAACGTAAACCGAAAACCATTGAAGATCTATCGTACATTGTGAACTTAAGCTTACAGCAAACCTTTACGCGATCTGTCAACACGGTGCTGACTGTACTTGTCGTTGTTGTCGCACTGCTTATCTTCGGATCAGCGTCGATTACAAACTTCTCCATCGCCTTACTTGTCGGCTTATTAACAGGGGTGTACTCATCCCTTTATATCGCGGCACAAATTTGGCTGATGTGGAAAGGCCGTGAGCTGAAAAAACCAGCTAAGATTGATACAGATCAAGATATTTAATCTAGAAAGACTGCCTTTTTCGGCAGTCTTTTTCTATCGATTTTTCTGAAAATAAGATGATTTGAAAAAACATTTCGGGTTTCATTGATCTTAAAATGGTCTTTTGCTATAATGACTTACGTTTAGACCAGTATAGAAAGCAAGTGTCTGTTTAGGCATTTGGCTTTATTCATTGGAGGGGCTGTTATGAAGGTTCGGGAAACTGAACTGCCAGGTATCGGTCATAAAGCCGAAATGATCACAAGAAATAATGAGAAGCTTGCCATCATTACACATGATGACGGCAGAAGAGAAATGTATCATTTTCATGAGGACGACCATGAAGAAACGATTTCTGGCATCCTGCTAAACGATGAAGAAGCAAGACAAATTGCGGCTATTTTAGGCGGCATGGTCTATAAGCCGAAAGCGCTTGAAACCGTAGAGGTAGCAATTGATGAACTGGTGATTGAATGGTTTAAAATTGAAAAGAATGCACCAGCTGTTCAAAGAAGCATCGGTGACCTCAATGTTCGCCAAAACTATCAAGTAACAGTCATCGCCATTGTGAGAAAATCACATGAGAAGATTTTAAATCCAGGACCAGATACCATTATCGAAGAAGGGGATACCCTTGTCATTTCTGGAGAAAGAAAAGAATTAAAGAATCTGATTAAAGAAAAACTCAGCAGCTGATGATGCCCATGCTGATAGGTTTTCTTCCACTGCTTTCTTTCGGTGTTTAAAAAAGGCAGCGAAAAGGGAAGAATAAAAGAAAAAGCTTGGGGGATATGTAGATGAACAAACAACAATGGACCATCATACTCGCATTTATTTTCGTATTAATTGTCTCAGTATTTGCCGTGATTAATGTACGGCCTGTCGAGGTACACTACTTATTTGGAACGGCTGAATGGCCGCTGATCCTTGTCATTATCGGTTCAGTTTTAATGGGCGGGCTGATTGTGGCATTTGCAGGGATCTTCCAAATTGTGAAACTGAAACGTGAACTAAAAGCATTAAAAGCTGAGCGTGCAGCCGCTGCACCTGCTGCGGCGACGAAAAAGGCAGACAGAGATCTTCAAAAGAAATCTCATGTCACGCCTTTAAAAGAACAGCCAGCATCATTTGACCGGAAGGAAAAATAATCTTCCAGCACAATTTCATAAAATAAAAATTGAAACCCCTCAGGCCACTCTAGTATAATAGTGTGGTTGAGGGGTGAATTTATGTTATTATCCAAAATGCGCTGGGAATATGAACATCCAAGCGAAGAAAAAGTGAAATCACTCTCTGAAAATCTGAATATTTCAGCGCTGACTGCATCGCTTCTCGTAAAAAGAGGAATTGAAGAAGTAGAAGAGGCGAGGTCTTTTTTATTTGATCAAAAAGCCGAATTTCATGATCCATTTCTATTAAAAGGAATGAAAGAAGCAGTAGAGCGCATCAACAAAGCGATCGAAGAGCAGGAATCGATTGTGATCTTCGGAGACTATGATGCAGATGGTGTGACAAGTACGTCTGTACTTTTACATACATTAAAAGAGCGGTCTGCGATAGTAGACTTTTATATTCCAGATCGATTTAAAGAAGGCTATGGGCCTAATGAACAGGCATTTCGATATATCAAGGAGCAAGGAGCATCGCTTGTCATCACGGTCGATACAGGCATTGCTGCTGTAAATGAAGCACGTATTGCAAAAGAAATAGGGTTAGACCTAATCATTACAGATCACCATGAACCAAGTGAGGAGCTGCCTGAGGCACTTGCTATTGTCCATCCTAAGCAGCCTGGCTGTGAGTATCCCTTTAAAGAACTTGCTGGTGTAGGCGTAGCGTTTAAAGTGGCGCATGCACTGCTTGGGAAGCTGCCAGTTCAGCTGTTAGATCTTGCAGCAATCGGGACAATTGCGGACCTTGTACCGCTTCATGATGAGAATAGGTGGCTCGCCAAAAAAGGCCTTGTGCAGCTTCGGCAGTCGAATAGACCGGGGCTGAAAGCGTTATTGAAAGAAGCGGGAGCCACTCTAGAAGAAGCCAATGAGGAAACGGTCGGCTTTCAAATTGCGCCAAGGCTGAATGCTGTAGGACGAATTGAACAGGCAGATCCTGCCGTTCATCTTCTGATGACTGAGGATAAGGATGAAGCAGAAGAGCTCGCTCGTTTTGTACAGGAACTGAATAAAGAACGTCAAAAGATTGTCAGTACGATCACAGAAGAAGCCATTCAAATGGTGGAAGAGGCAGGTGATGACCAGTCTGCGATCGTTGTAGCGAAAGCTGGCTGGAATCCGGGCGTTGTCGGAATTGTTGCCTCTAAATTGACGGATACTTTTTCTCGTCCGGCGATTGTGCTTGGAATAGATGAAGAGACGCAAATGGCAAAAGGATCAGCCCGGAGTATTCCTGGCTTCGATCTGTTTTTCCATCTAAGCAAATGCCGCGACATCCTGCCGCATTTCGGGGGGCACCCGATGGCAGCAGGGATGACACTTCGAGCGGATGATGTCGCTTTACTAAGGGAAAGATTAAATCAATATGCAAATGAAACATTGACGGAAGAAGATTTTATTCCAATACAGCGGGTCGATGCCGTGTGCAAGGTAGACGAATTGACGGTTGAAGCGATTGAGGAAGCGGGGATGCTGTCACCATTCGGTATGTCAAACCCAAAACCGTTCATTATGATTGAAGATGCGAAGCTTGAAGATATCCGAACGATTGGGGCAAATCACAACCATATTAAAATGTCTCTGAAAGACGAAGACAAGCTGCTTGACTGTGTCGGTTTTCACCAAGGGAAATTAAAAGAAGAAATTGTTCCAGGAAGCCGCATTTCCGTGATTGGAGAAATGTCCGTCAATGAATGGAATAACCGGAAGAAGCCCCAGCTGATGCTAAAAGATGCACGAGTTGATGAATGGCAGCTGTTTGATCTGCGCGGGAAAAAGGATTGGGAGAAGAAAGTTTCGACGCTTGATTCAGAAAAATCTTTGGTTGTCTGTTTTGATGAAGCAACAAAACAGGACGTCGATATCCCCATTCATCATGTTCATGCAGAAAATGTATCAACGTTTGATGTACAGGGCAAATATGTGGTCTTTGCGGATGTTCCCGCAGATGAGCAATTGCTGAAGCAGCTTTTAGAAAATCAAAAGCCTGCCAGAATTTATACGGTTTTTCAAAGAAAAGAAGATCATTTTATGTCCTCTTTCCCAAGCCGTGACCAATTCAAATGGTTTTATGGGTTCTTGTTTAAACGGGGAAGTTTTCCTATCAAAGAACAAGGAATGGACCTTGCCAAACATAGAGGCTGGACAAAAGATACAATCATTTTTATGACAAAGGTGTTTTTTGAACTCGGTTTTGTTAAAATAGAGAATGGTGTGCTGTCAATAGTACTTGATGCCCCTAAAAAAGATTTAACGGCATCAGCATCCTATACAGCAAAACAACGATTGATGGAACTCGATCAAACACTAACATATTCCTCAGCTAAAGAGCTGAAGGAATGGCTGAATAGCATGATGAGCGAAGTCTCACCTGTGCTTTGACGTACGAGGAGGAAAAGGAAAAGATGGATTTAAAACAATATGTGACAGTTGTACCTGACTACCCAAAGGAAGGTGTACAATTTAAAGATATTACAACGTTAATGGATAAAGGCGAAGTGTACCGTTATGCAACGGATCAAATCGTTGATTACGCGAAGGAAAGAGACATTGATCTCATTGTTGGACCTGAAGCGCGTGGATTCATTATTGGCTGCCCTGTAGCATACGCACTTGGTGTAGGTTTTGCACCGGTTCGTAAAGAAGGAAAGCTTCCTCGTGAAGTCGTTAAAGTCGATTACGGCTTGGAATATGGTAAAGATGTATTAACGATTCATAAAGATGCGATTCGTCCTGGTCAGCGTGTCCTGATTACAGATGACTTACTTGCGACTGGTGGAACAATTGAAGCGTCCATTAAGCTTGTAGAGGAATTAGGCGGCGTTGTGGCAGGGATTGCATTTTTGATTGAACTGACGTATCTGGACGGCAGAAAGAAGCTTGACGGCTACGACATCATGACGTTAATGCAATACTAATGGAGTTTTCGTAAAAAGCACTCAGTAAGAAGGGTGCTTTTTTCCTATCAAAAATCTTTTAGCGGACTTCTTCTCTTTACATCTATCGAATTTTTCTTGATAATAAACTACAATACAGTTTTCATTTAAAAAGGTGATTCCATGGCGAACGAACAAGTTTTAACGGCGCAGCAGGTCATTGACAAAGCAAGAGAATACCTGTCCGCTGAACATATTCAATTTATAGAGCGAGCATATGAATATGCTGAAAATGCACACAAGGAGCAATACCGGAAATCTGGTGAGCCCTATATTATCCATCCAATTCAAGTGGCGGGCATTCTTGTTGATCTTGAAATGGACCCATCAACCATTGCAGGCGGTTTCCTGCACGATGTAGTTGAGGATACAGATGTGACATTACAGGATTTAAAAGAGCATTTTAACGAGGAAGTAGCAATGCTTGTTGATGGTGTCACAAAGCTCGGGAAGATTAAATATAAATCACAAGAAGAACAGCAGGCCGAAAACCATCGAAAAATGTTTGTTGCAATGGCGCAGGATATCCGCGTAATCTTGATTAAGCTGGCAGACCGTCTTCATAATATGAGAACGCTCAAGCATCTTCCGCAGGAAAAGCAGCGGAGAATTTCAAATGAAACACTTGAAATCTTTGCACCGCTTGCGCACAGATTAGGGATTTCAAAGATTAAGTGGGAGCTTGAAGATACAGCACTCCGCTATTTAAATCCGCAGCAATATTACCGGATTGTGAATCTGATGAAGCGCAAACGAGCGGAACGTGAGGAATACTTGGACGAGGTCGTCAATGAAGTGAAAGACCGCGTGTCTGAGGTAAACATCAAGGCCGAATTTTCCGGCAGACCAAAACATATTTATAGTATTTATCGCAAAATGGTCTTGCAAAATAAGCAGTTTAATGAAATTTATGATCTGCTTGCCGTTCGTATTTTGGTTGACAGCATTAAAGACTGTTATGCTGTGCTCGGGATTATCCATACGTGCTGGAAGCCGATGCCAGGCAGGTTTAAGGATTATATTGCGATGCCAAAGCCGAACATGTACCAGTCTCTTCATACAACGGTGATTGGGCCAAAAGGCGATCCGCTTGAAGTTCAGATCCGTACAGTGGAAATGCATGAAATTGCAGAATACGGAATTGCGGCACACTGGGCATACAAAGAAGGCAAAGAGTCAGCAGAATCAACAGAAGAAGCAGTCTTCCAGAAGAAGCTCTCTTGGTTTAGAGAAATTCTTGAGTTCCAAAATGAATCCACAGATGCAGAAGAATTTATGGAGTCGTTAAAGATTGATCTTTTCTCTGATATGGTGTTTGTGTTTACGCCAAAAGGAGACGTCATTGAACTGCCGTCGGGCTCAGTTCCGATTGATTTCTCTTACCGGATTCACTCGGAAATTGGGAATAAAACGATCGGTGCCAAGGTCAATGGCAAGATGGTCACACTCGATCACAAACTAAAAACAGGTGACATTATTGAAATTCTGACATCAAAGCACAGCTACGGGCCAAGTCAGGATTGGGTCAAGCTTGCCCAAACCTCCCAAGCGAAGCACAAGATCAGACAGTTTTTCAAAAAACAGCGCCGTGAAGAAAATGTCGAAAAAGGCCGAGAGCTCGTGGAGAAAGAGATCAAAAACCTTGAGTTTGATGTCAAAGACATTCTGACCGCTGAAAACCTGCAAAAAGTGGCTGACAAATTTAATTTTTCAAACGAAGAGGACATGTATGCAGCTGTTGGATATAACGGCATTACTGCACTACAGGTCGCCAATCGTTTAACGGAAAAAGAAAGAAAACAAAGAGATCAAGAAGAGCAAGAGAAAACCGTTCAAGAAGTGACGGTGGAACCGAAGACGTATCACGGGAAAAAACGGGAAGCTGGCGTAAGGGTCAAAGGAATTGATAACCTGCTTGTCCGCTTATCTAAGTGCTGTAATCCTGTTCCTGGCGATAGCATTGTCGGTTTTATTACGAAGGGCCGAGGCGTATCTGTTCACCGCGACGACTGTCCGAACGTGAAGACAGGAGAAGCGCAGGAGCGGTTAATTCCCGTTGAGTGGGAGCATGAGCAGCCTGCTCAAAACCGTAAAGAATACAATGTAGAAATTGAAATATTAGGATATGATAGACGCGGCTTACTCAATGAGGTGCTTCAAGCAGTCAACGAAACCAAAACGAACATCTCCTCTGTTTCTGGGAAGTCTGATCGTAACAAAGTGGCGACGATCCATATGGCGATCTTTATCCAAAATATTAATCACTTGCACAAAGTGGTCGAACGCATTAAACAAATCAAAGACATTTACTCTGTTCGCCGATTCATGAATTAGAAAGGAAGTATATCGTCTATGAGGCTTGTTGTGCAGCGTGTGACAAATGCATCTGTGAAGGTAGAAGAAGAGATCACAGGTGCCATCAACGAAGGATATATGGTGCTTGTTGGTGTCACACACGAAGATACAGAAGAAGATGTGCTTTACTTAGCTGAAAAGCTTGCACATTTACGTATTTTTGAAGATGAAAATGGGAAAATGAATCGTTCATTATTGGACATAAAAGGAAGCGTTCTGTCTGTATCACAATTTACCCTATATGGTGATACGAGAAAGGGCAGACGGCCGAATTTTATGAAAGCCGCCAAGCCGGATGCAGCTAACTCGCTTTATGAATGTTTCAATAAAACCCTTAGAGAAAAAGGCATCCATGTGGAAACTGGCCGTTTTGGTGCGATGATGGACGTGACATTGACCAATTCAGGACCAGTCACGATCTTGATGGACAGCAAAGAATAGATTCTCTTTAGACTGTAGATGAACTCGTGCGGGAGTTTGTTTAGAGTCTTTTTCTTTTGCGGATAAACAAAAAAGAGGCGCAGTGGCCTCTTTCTTTTTAACGGAAATATTGTTTTAATCCTTCAGTCATTCCTTCTGTGACTCGTTCTTGGTAAGAGGCGCTATAAATGATCGCTTCCTCCTGAGGATTGCTTAAATACCCGAGTTCATATAAAAGGGAAGGGCGTTTGTTTTCTCTTAAAACAAAGTAATCTCCGAATTTGACACCCTTATCAGGGATTTGAGAGCGTTTTGCGACTTCTGAATGAACGCTTGACGCTAATTGCTGATCTTTTGCTGCTTGATAATAATACGCTGTACTTCCTCTAACACTTTGATCCATAAAACTATCGTAATGAAGACTAATAAATGCATCTGCATTTCGGTAATGAGATGTTGCCACCCTTGATTGAAGGCTGATAAAGGTATCATCACTTCTTGTTAAATATACATTTGCACCAGAAGCCCTTAATTTGCCTGCCAGTAAATTGGCGGTTTTGATGGTGATGTTCTTTTCAAAAGCCCCGTCTGCGCCAATTGTGCCGCTGTCTTTTCCGCCATGACCAGGATCAAGAACAATCGTTTTTCCTTTTAAAGAACCAGTTCCAGACGATGAATCGTGCTGAGGTCTTGGCGCGTCGCTGCTATTTTTCTTCGTTTGAACGACCCAGCTCGCCACATAGCCAGTTCCGCCGTTTGATAGTGTCACCTCGTACCAGTCACCTTGTGTCCGAACGATTTGATAGGCAGCTCCTTTTGTTGCTCTTTCTGCAATCCCAGCAGAGGTAGAAGCGCTTTTTCGAATATTGGTGCCATCATAGACAATGTACGCTTTTTGTTCAGAAGCCGAAGAGGATGAACTCTTTTCAGGTGCAGAGCCTGCTCCTTTGCCTGTGACAATGTAATAGCTTGCAACCCAGCCTTTTACGCCTTTCCCCTCAATTTCATACCAGCCGTTCTGCTCTCGCAAAATGGTGATCTGTGTGTTGCGGGCAAGTGAAGCGACGACTTGTGCATTTGGTGCGGCCGATTGCCTTACATTCAAGCTCGATACGCCAACTGTGCCTGTCTGGTTAGAGCGAGAGGACTCGCCGGAGCTTGATTGAGAAGTTTTCTGCCCCCCTGAAACATAATCAGAGTGAACCCAGCCTTCTGCTTGTTTATACGAAATTTTCGTCCATTCGCCGCTTGTCTCGAGCTTTTTAGCGGTAGCACCTTTCGGGAAAGTACCAATCACTTGATAGGAAGTCCCAGGGCCTGTCCGGATGCGAAGGTCGGAAGCTGTTGATGTAATTGTACTGCCTCCAGCCGTGCTTTGACCTTGCGCCTTTGGCTTCGCGGATTTTTGAGCGCCGGATGATGTGGTAATCAGCCATGAGACGACCCAGCCTTTTTGTCCGTTTGATAATTGGATCTGCACCCATTCTCCTTGTTCAGTGAGAATGGGATAGCTTTCGCCGCGTTTTACAACAGCTGCAATTCCATAGCTTAAACCAGGGCCCGTTCTCACATTGATTTCATCTGTTGCGACAACAGCTTGATCTGTTTGTGCTGTAGCATGTGTCATAGGCAAAGAACTCGCGATGAGAACAAAACAAGTAAGCAGCATCATCATTTGATTGTGTTTTTTCAGATTCAAAACGGTGTTTTCCCCTCCCTTGTAAAACCGATGAATGTTAATTCGTTATGTAGTGGATGAATTCCTTGCAGTTTCCCTAATAAAAATGAATCAATCTGTTTATACTAAATAAAAATGTGATAAAAGGATGTACAAACATGAGATTAAGCAGAAAATTAGGACGAGTGCAATATAATGGACATCGTGATATCGACCGCTGGCAGCACGACGAAATGGATCAGCCAGGCTTCCTTGAAGAGACCGCATCTGAATACGGATGTACGTCAAAAGAAGAGCTGGAAAAGAAAAAGAGGCACGGCAAGGGTTGACAGAGTGGCAGCACCGACCTTATTATAATATAAATCAACACACTTGAAAATTTAAAATGTGGAACTGATGATAGAGAATAGTAGGGTAAATTGCGTGAGCAGAGAGGAATCGCCTTAGGCTGAAAGCGAATCCGCATGGCATTTATCACGAAAGAACACTCTGTAGGTTTCCTGCTGAACGCTCTAAAAATGAGTCAATAGGCGGAGAACGTGAATCTGCGTTAAGGATTTGAGCGGGAACATGGCTGGATCATGTTCCAACTAGGGTGGCACCACGGGTATAACTCTCGTCCCTACTATACACATAGTAGAGGCGGGGGTTTTTTATATGTCCACATAAAAAATGAATGATGGTCGTAGGAGGACGAAAAATGAGTTTTAATATTCCAAGAGGCACACAGGATATTTTACCTGGAGAGTCAGAACGCTGGCAGTATGTTGAACAAATTGCGAGAGATACATGTGCAGCCTTTCAATACAAAGAAATCCGCACACCGATTTTTGAGCATACTGAGCTGTTTGCACGGGGAGTAGGCGAATCAACTGATATCGTTCAAAAAGAGATGTACACATTTGAAGATAAAAAAGGACGCAGCATCACACTTCGTCCAGAGGGAACAGCTTCAACCGTCCGTTCTTATGTTGAAAATAAATTGTTTGCACAGCCTGCTCAGCCAACAAAGCTGTATTACATCGGACCAATGTTCCGCTATGAACGTCCGCAAACAGGAAGATATCGTCAATTTTATCAATTTGGGATAGAAGCGATTGGTTCCAAAGATCCTGCCATTGATGCTGAGGTCATTTCGCTTGCGATGAGTGTGTATGAGAAAGCAGGTCTTTCCAACTTAAAACTTGTCATTAACAGCCTTGGTGACAAAGAGAGCCGTGCAGACTACCGCACAGCACTGGTCAAGCACTTTGAACCAAGAATTGAGGAATTCTGTCACGACTGTCAAACGCGTTTACATCAAAATCCGCTGCGTATTCTTGATTGTAAAAAGGATCGTGATCATGAATTGATGGCAACAGCTCCATCCATTCAAGATTTCTTAAATGAAGAATCGCGGACGTATTTTGAAAAGGTTAAACAATACTTATCGGATATAGGCATTGAGTATGTCGTTGATCCAAATTTAGTACGCGGTCTTGATTACTACAATCACACAGCATTTGAGATCATGAGTAATGCAGAAGGCTTTGGTGCGATTACAACATTAGCCGGCGGCGGCCGTTATGATGGGCTCGTTGAAGGAATTGGCGGTCCTGAATCACCAGGGATCGGATTTGCGATGAGTATTGAGCGTTTCTTATCTGCGATCGATGCTGAAGGAATTGAGCTTCCTCTGCAAGATGGTATTGATCTATACATTGCTGCTCTCGGAGATGAAGCGAAGGATTATTCTGTTTCATTATTAAACCGTCTGAGAAAAGAAGGTATCTCAAGTGAAATGGACTATACAGGGAAGAAACTAAAAGGACAATTTAAAGCGGCTGATCGATTAAAAGCCAAATTTATTGCAGTTCTTGGTGAAGATGAGCTTGCGCAGCAAATTGTGAATGTGAAAGATACGACAACGGGTGAACAAATTGAAGTGAAGCTTGATGAGCTGATTCAAATGTTGAAGGCCCACCAGAAAGCGTAAAGAAGGAGTGGAATGTTTGTGTTTGGTAGAACTTTTTATTGTGGAGAAGTAACAGAAGACCAAATCGGTCAGTCAGTTGTATTAAAAGGATGGGTTCAAAAAAGGCGTGACCTAGGCGGATTAATCTTTATTGATTTGCGCGACCGTACAGGGATTGTACAAGTTGTCTTCAATCCAGACCTATCAAAAGAGGCGCTTGAGACAGCAGAATCAATTCGTAATGAATATGTCCTTGATATTAAAGGAACGGTTGTTGCAAGAGAAGAAGCAACGATCAACCCAAATTTAAAAACGGGCAAAATTGAAATTCAAGTCGAAACGGTCAGCGTTTTAAATGAAGCGAAGACTCCTCCTTTTGTGATTTCAGATCAAGCAGATGAGGTATCAGAAGATGTTCGTTTAAAATATCGTTACCTGGATCTTCGCCGCCCTGCAATGTTTGAAACAATGAAAATGCGACATGAAGTCACAAAAGCATTCCGCCATTTCTTAGACGACAACGGCTTTCTAGACATTGAAACACCAATTTTAACGAAAAGTACCCCAGAAGGTGCGCGTGACTATCTTGTTCCAAGCCGTGTACACG
This sequence comes from Bacillus sp. FSL K6-1006, assembly GCF_038593175.1. NCBI lineage: Bacteria > Bacillati > Bacillota > Bacilli > Caryophanales > Bacillaceae > Bacillus > Bacillus sp. FSL K6-1006. The sequence goes on along the minus strand of NZ_CP151970.1, from coordinate 2,441,835 downwards.
AGGGAGAATTTTATGCATTGCCTCAGTCTCCGCAATTATTTAAACAATTGCTGATGGTTTCTGGAATGGACCGTTATTATCAAATTGCCCGCTGTTTTAGAGATGAAGACTTGCGTGCTGACCGTCAGCCGGAATTTACACAAGTCGATATTGAAATGTCCTTTATGAGTCAAGAGGATATCATGACGCTTGCTGAAGAGATGATGGCGAAGGTGATGAAAGATGTCAAAGGAGTAGACCTTACATTGCCATTACCTCGTATGACATACGATGAAGCGATGAATTCTTATGGATCTGATAAGCCGGATACACGCTTTGAGATGAAGCTAGTGAACATTTCAGACACGGTAAAAGACTCCGATTTCAAAGTGTTTAGCGGAGCTGTGAAAAATGGTGGGTCTGTGAAAGCCATCAATGTAAAAGGGGCTGCAGCGAACTACTCAAGAAAAGACATTGATGCACTTGGTGCATTTGCAGCGAACTACGGTGCAAAAGGTCTAGCTTGGCTAAAAGCAGAAGGGACTGAATTAAAAGGTCCGATCGCTAAATTCTTTGATGAAGCAAAGCAAGCTGAATTAAAAGAACAGCTGCAAGTTGAAGAAGGCGACCTTTTACTTTTTGTTGCAGATAAGACGTCTGTTGTCCATGATGCGCTTGGTGCACTTCGCTTAAAACTTGGTAAAGAGCTTGAACTGATCGATGAGTCTGTATTCAATTTCTTATGGGTTGTCGATTGGCCGCTGCTTGAAAAGGATGAAGAAGAAGGCCGCTTCTATGCTGCCCATCATCCATTCACAATGCCAGTTCGCGATGATCTTGAATTAATTGAAACAAGCCCGGAAGACATGAAGGCACAGGCTTACGATCTTGTGCTGAATGGCTACGAGCTTGGCGGAGGTTCTATTCGTATTTTCGAAAAGGACATTCAAGAAAAAATGTTTGGCTTACTTGGTTTTTCAAAAGAAGAAGCTTACGAACAATTTGGCTTCCTGCTGGATGCGTTTGAGCATGGTGTTCCTCCGCATGGCGGAATCGCGCTGGGTCTTGACCGTTTAGTGATGCTGCTTGCAGGCCGCTCTAACTTAAGAGATACGATTGCATTCCCAAAAACGGCAAGTGCGAGCTGCGTTCTCACAGATGCCCCTGGCCATGTAAGCGAGGCGCAGCTTGATGAGCTGAGTTTAGCGATTAAAACAAAAGTAAAACAGTAAAATTGACGCATGTTTATAGGTATGTAAACGCTTGAAAAAGAAATATGCCTATGATATGCTTTCATCAATAATAAATAAAGTCCTGATACGTACGGTGGTTACCTAGTTTTGACCGAACATTTTTTTATACGGGAGCTTGCCTTTCCTTTCTGCATAAATGCCTCTTTAGAGGACTTATAAAGTCAGGAAGAAAGCACCCACCTGCATGGTGCGGGGTTCAAAACGAAGGAAATGCTGGCGGCGTCATCGGGACTTTTTTGTGTTTTTTTCTTTTAGAGAAGGATGACGGAGAAGTCTGAATATGATATGATTCTTTCGATTCATTTTAAATAAAGGTGGAGTGAGGCACTTGTTACATCAGTTTTCAAGAAACGAGCTTGCCATTGGCAAGGAAGGCTTAAATATACTAAAAAACAGTACAGTTGCAGTGCTTGGTGTGGGCGGCGTTGGTTCATTCGCAGTTGAGGCACTCGCTCGTTCAGGCGTTGGCCGTATTGTTCTTGTTGATAAAGATGATATTGATATTACAAATGTAAATCGTCAGCTTCCAGCATTGCTATCAACAGTTGGCCAGCCAAAGGTTGACTTAATGCAGGCGAGAATCGCTGATATTAATCCAGAATGTGAAGTTGTTGCGCTGAAGATGTTTTATACAGAGGAAACATACGAGCAATTTTTTGAGTATCCGCTTGATTATGTCATTGATGCCTCAGATACCATTCACTATAAAATTCATTTAATGAAAGAGTGTCTGAAACGAGGTGTGAACATCATTTCAAGTATGGGAGCTGCGAACAAAACAGATCCGACACGCTTCAAAATTGATGATATTTCAAAAACACATACCGACCCTATTGCAAAAGTCGTGAGAACACGTCTGCGTAAGGAAGGGATTCGTAAAGGAATTGAAGTCATTTTCTCTGATGAAAGTCCAATTGTCATTCGCGAAGATGTCAGAAAAGAAGTTGGAAATGATGAAGCGAAGATTCGCAAGGCGCAAATGCCGCCATCATCCAATGCATTCGTTCCGTCTGTTGCCGGACTGATCATGGGTGGTCATGTCATTATGAAGCTTTTAAAAGATATTCCAATTACACGTGTGAAGGATAAATAAACAGCCCGCCTGCTGAAATGCAGGGGGCTTTTTTTATTTCTGGCGTTTTAAATTTTCATAGACCTGTTTCAATGCACCTTCAAATTTTCCGGTTTGTTTCGGTACATAGTATTGCTTGTTTTTCAGCGGATCAGGTAAATATTGCTGCTTCACCCAGCCGTTTTCGTAATCATGCGGGTATAAGTAATCGACGCCTCTTCCGAGTGCTGTGGCGCCTTTGTAGTGAGCATCCTTTAAATGAACTGGAACTTCTCCAATTTTCCCTGTACGAATGTCACCAAGTGCCGCATCAATCGCCTTATATGCCGAATTAGACTTAGGAGAAAGACACAGCTCAATCACTGCGTTCGCCAGTGGAATCCGTGCTTCTGGGAAGCCGACTCTTTCTGCTGTTTGTACTGCGCTTAACACGCGGGGGCCTGCCTGCGGACTGGCTAAGCCAATGTCCTCGTAAGCCATCACGAGTAATCTCCTTGTAATGCTTTCAAGGTCTCCTGCTTCGATCAGTCTGGCAAGGTAATGCAGCGCCGCATCTGTATCAGATCCCCTAATGGATTTTTGAAAAGCCGAGAGGACATCATAATGAGCATCACCATTCTTGTCATGTGAGAAGCTCTTTTTTTGTAAACATTCTTCTGCTGCGGCAAGAGTGATTGTGATATGCCCTATCTCATCAGCTTTTGTCGATAAGACAGCGAGCTCGAGTGCATTTAAAGCAGAACGCACGTCTCCTCCGCATCCATTGGCAAAATGATTCATCGCTTCATCGTCCACTGTCACCTCATAGCCGCCAAGCCCTCGATGCTCATCCTGTAAGGCTCTTGTTAACGCAGCTTTGATTTGCTCTGTTTCAAGCGGCTTCAGCTCGAATATTTGTGTCCGACTTCGAATGGCAGGATTGATCGCATGGTAGGGATTAGCCGTCGTTGCCCCAATTAAAATGATCATGCCATTTTCTAAATAAGGAAGAAGAAAATCCTGCTTTCCTTTATCAAGCCGGTGGACTTCGTCTAAAATAAGGATCACCTGGCCGCTCATTTTCGCTTCAGCGGCAACAGCTTCCATATCCTTTTTGTTATGAATGACCGCATTCAACGTTCGAAAAGCAATGCTTGTACTGCCAGCAATCGCGGTTGCAATCGATGTTTTGCCGATGCCCGGCGGTCCATATAAAATCATCGAGGATAAATGTTTTGCCTCGACCATTCGCCTAATAATTTGACCTTCTCCAACAAGATGCTCCTGCCCAATAATGTCTTCAATATGACTTGGGCGCATCCGGTACGCTAAAGGTTTCATAATTATCTCTCCTATAGCAATGTCTTGTTTGTATAGAGTACCGAAATTTCTTCAAATAGAAAAGGGATTCGTCCTTCTATCATGCTCAGAACCCGTAAATGAAAGTTGGCTGAAAGTATGATATAATTGCTTCTGGTCTATATATCGGCGTATATGAAATCAGAAAAATAATTGATGACATAGAATAGAAAACGCAGAGGTGTTTAACTTGAAAATATCAACTAAAGGCAGATATGGTCTGACGATCATGATCGAATTAGCCAAAAAACATGGCGAAGGCCCTACATCATTAAAATCAATCGCTCAAAACAATGATTTGTCTGAGCATTATTTAGAGCAGCTTGTATCACCACTCCGCAATGCCCGTCTTGTAAAAAGTATCCGCGGAGCGTATGGCGGCTATGTTCTTGCACATGAACCAAACGAGATCACAGCAGGTGATATTATTCGTGTATTAGAAGGACCCATTAGTCCTGTTGAAGTCATCGAAAACGAAGAACCAGCAAAGCGTGAACTATGGATTCGTATTCGTGATGCAGTAAAAGACGTACTAGACAATACAACTCTTGAAGACTTGGCAAGCTACACAGATGACGGGGATCAAGACTCGTATATGTTCTATATTTAGATCAGAGGTGTACCGGAAATGGAACGAATCTATTTAGATCATGCGGCCACAACGCCGATGGATCAGCGTATTGTGGACAAGATGATGCCGTACTTTACAGAGATATTTGGCAATCCCTCTAGTATTCATTCATATGGGCGCGAGGCAAGAAAGTGGCTCGATGAAGCAAGAGAAGTCATTGCAGGAGAATTACACTGTAAACCGCAGGAGATCATCCTCACAAGCGGTGGAACCGAGGCGGACAACCTGGCAATTACAGGTGTTGCCATGGCAAGACAGCATGAAGGAAAACATATCATCACAGTGAAAACAGAGCATCATGCGGTGCTGCATACATGTGAACGCCTAGAAAAACTAGGATTTGAAGTGACATATTTAGATGTGGACGAAACAGGATTGATTCATCTTGATCAATTAAATCAAGCATTGAGAGATGATACGATTCTTGTGACCGTCATGTACGGCAATAATGAAACAGGTGTGATTCAGCCAATCAAAGCCATTGGCGAACTTCTGCGTGATCACACTGCTCATTTTCATACAGACGCAGTGCAGGCGTTTGGCACAGTGCCCATTGATGCAGCAGATCTCCATATTGATCTTTTATCTGCTTCTGGCCATAAGCTGAATGGTCCGATGGGAACAGGTTTTTTATATGTAAACGAAGGCGTGAAACTTTCTCCGCAAATATTCGGAGGCGAACAAGAAAGAAAGCGCCGTGCCGGCACTGAAAATGTGGCAGGAATTGTTGGGCTTGCAGAAGCTGTTCAATTAACGAAGCAAAATAGAAGAGAAAAAGCGATGCATTATGGTAAGCTCAAAGAAACCATGCTGCAAGTATTCGAAGAGGAATCTCTCAATTTCTCTATCAATGGACATCCGAAAGAGACATTGCCGCACATTTTAAATGTTCATTTCCCGGGCGTCTCCATTGAATCGCTGCTTGTGAATTTAGATATGGAAGGAATTGCTGTTTCAAGCGGATCGGCATGTACGGCTGGATCTGTCCTTCCTTCGCACGTGTTAAGCGCCATGTATGGCGAAGAAGCAAAAGAGCTGACATCCTCAGTCAGAATAAGCTTCGGTCTTGGGAATGAAGAGGATCATGTGAAGCAGGCGGCACATAAGATAGCGGCTGTTGTCAAACGCCTAGCCAAATAAATGCTTCCTTTTGTTCGTGTGTGAAAAATGAAACAGCGAAGCACCTGAAGAACGAAACGCGCATGTTGTTTCATTGAAATTGGAGTTGATGAAGATGACAAAAAGACCAGAAGATACAAGAGTTGTGGTCGGTATGTCCGGAGGAGTCGATTCATCAGTTGCCGCTCTTATGTTAAAGGAGCAAGGCTATGATGTCATCGGCATATTTATGAAAAACTGGGATGACACCGATGAAAATGGTGTTTGCACAGCAACGGAAGACTATGAGGATGTCATCCGCGTATGTAACCAAATTGGAATCCCTTATTATGCAGTGAATTTCGAGAAGCAATATTGGGACAAAGTGTTTCAATATTTTCTTGATGAATATAAAGCGGGCAGAACGCCAAACCCAGATGTCATGTGTAACAAAGAAATTAAGTTCAAGGCATTCCTTGAGCATGCACTTTCACTTGGTGCGGATTATTTGGCAACAGGACACTATGCTCGTGTTGATCGAACTGGTGATGAAGTCAAAATGCTGCGAGGTCTTGATGCAAACAAAGACCAAACGTATTTCTTAAATCAGCTGACACAGGAACAACTTGATAAAGTCATGTTCCCAATCGGTGATTTAGAGAAAAAAAGGGTTCGTGAATTGGCAAAAGAAGCAGAGCTCGCAACAGCAGCGAAAAAAGATTCAACAGGTATCTGCTTTATTGGAGAAAGAAACTTTAAAACGTTCCTCAGTCAATATTTGCCTGCACAGCCTGGTGTGATGCAGACAATGGACGGAGAAGTAAAAGGGGAGCACGATGGACTGATGTATTACACGATCGGTCAGCGCCAAGGACTTGGCATTGGCGGCAGCGGTGATCCTTGGTTTGTCGTTGGAAAAGACTTGGAGAAAAACATCTTGTTTGTTGAACAAGGCTTCCACAATCCACTTTTATACTCTGAAAGCATTTCAGCTGTTAATATCAGTTGGACTCGTCCTCATATTGTCGGAGAAAACGGTGAATTAACTTGCACAGCAAAATTCAGATACCGTCAAGAAGATCACCATGTGAAGGTCAAAATGACAGGTGAGCAAGAAGCGATGGTTATCTTTGATGAACCTGTTCGTGCTGTTACCCCGGGACAAGCGGTTGTTTTTTATGATGGCGACGAATGTCTTGGCGGCGGTACAATTGACGATGTCTTCAAAGATGGTCAAAAGCTGTCGTATGTGTAGCATGTTTCAAAACCTCAACGTCGCTGTTGAGGTTTTTTAATGAAAGGATGAGAGAGCGAATGAATTATAACGAAATCGGCATAGAAGCCTTGAATCAAGGGAATATCGAAAAAGCAGCTGAAGCTTTTACAAAAGCGATCGAAGAAAGCCCGAAGGACCCGGTTCCATATATTAACTTTGCGAACTTACTTTCAAGTATCAATGAATTTGAACGCGCTTTAAACTTTTTTCAGAAAGCAATTGAACTTGATCATACCGCAGCTGCAGCCTATTATGGAGCAGGAAATGTATATACATTAAAAGAAGACTTTATGAAAGCGAAAGACTACTTTGAACAAGCACTAAAAGCGGGCATGGAAAATAGTGATTTGTTTTATATGCTTGGGCAGACGCTCATCAAATTAGAGCAGCCAAAGCTTGCGATGCCGTATCTTCAGCGTGCTGTTGAACTAAATGAAGAAGATAATGAAGCAAGATTCCAATTTGGCATGTGCTTAGCCAATGAACACATGCTGGAAGAAGCGGTGACAACTTTTAGTGAAGTCATCACGCGTGATCCGCAGCATGCAGATGCCTTTTATAATTTAGGTGTTGCGTATGCGTACTTAGAGAAAAAAGACGAAGCACTTGAGATGCTGGGTAAAGCCATTGACGTGCAGCCTGACCATATGCTGGCACTACATGCGCAAAAGCTGATTCAAGAGGCAGAATAGATGGAAGGAGGGAAGACCTGTGCAGGAACATCCAGATCAAATGAAGCTTGAGGACGAACCGTTTTTAAAGGGGACCATTCAAGCCGTTATTTTCCATAATGAAAGTAATTTATACTCGGTGTTAAAGGTAAAAGTCATTGAAACATCGGAAAACTTAGAGGAAAAAACAGCATCTGTCACAGGCTACTTCCCAGCACTTCATGAGGAGGAAACCTACACCTTTTATGGCAAAGTGACAAGCCATCCGAAATTTGGTGAACAGTTTCAGGCCACTCATTTTCAAAAGGAAGTACCAACAACGAAGCAAGGAATCATACATTATCTCTCAAGTGATTTATTTGAAGGGATAGGGAAAAAGACGGCTGAAGAAATCGTCGGGAAGCTTGGCAATCAGACGCTTCATAAGATTATGCGTGACCCAGCTGTTTTGTATGATGTACCGCGCTTATCAAAAAAGAAGGCGGATAAGCTGGCCGCAGCGCTTCAGGAGCATCAAGGGCTGGAACAAATCATGATCAGCCTGAATCAGTATGGCTTTGGTCCACAGCTCAGCATGAAGATTTACCAAGTATACGAGAGTGAAACGCTGCAGAAAATCGAGGAAAATCCCTATCAGCTTGTCAAGGATGTCGAGGGAATCGGATTTATTAAGGCGGATGAGCTTGGTGCTAGAACAGGCATCTCAGGTAATGACCCAGAGCGGATTCGCGCCGCCTTGCTATTTACAGTGGAGACAGCTAGTCTTCAGGACGGTCATACGTACATACAAACGAAAGATTTGATCGTCGAAACCCGCAAACTGCTCAACCAAACAGGCAATGATTACAAAGTGACTGAAATGGATGTTGCCAATCAGATCATTGCACTTGGCGAAGGAAAAGAAATGATCATTGAAGACGACCGCTGCTATCATCCATCCTTATTTTATGCAGAGCAAAGTGTCGCCAAACGCATTCAAAAAATCGTCTCCCAAACAGAATATGCAGATCAATTTCCTGAATCAGAATTCCTGCTAGCACTTGGCGAGCTGGAGGAGCGGTTAGGCGTCCAGTATGCACCGACACAAAAGGAAGCGATTCAAAAGGCACTCATGTCCCCGATGCTGCTTTTAACAGGCGGGCCTGGAACAGGGAAGACGACGGTCATTAAAGGAATTGTCGAGCTTTACAGTGATCTTCACGGTGTTTCTCTTGATCCGAGTGATTATAAAAAAGATGAATCCTTCCCATTTGTGCTTGCGGCACCAACTGGACGGGCGGCTAAACGGATGACAGAATCAACAGGGCTTCCAGCTGTCACCATTCACCGGCTGCTAGGCTGGAACGGTTCGGAGGGCTTCTCGCATGATGAGGAACAGCCGATAGAAGGAAAGCTTGTCATCATTGATGAATCAAGTATGCTGGATATTTGGCTGGCGAATCATTTGTTTAAAGCGATTCCTGATCATATCCAAGTGATTATGGTAGGAGATGAACATCAGCTGCCATCTGTCGGACCAGGCCAAGTTTTACGGGATTTGCTTGCCTCAAAAGCCGTGCCGGCTGTTACCCTGACAGATATTTACCGGCAGGCAGACGGCTCCACCATTGTTGAACTGGCACATGATATGAAAAATGGTGTGCTGCCAAAGGATATTACTGCACGCTCAAAGGATCGGTCCTTCATTCGGTGTTCAGCTGATCAAATGAAAGAAGTCATTGAGAAAGTTGTCAGCAATGCTGCTCAAAAAGGATTTTCGGCAAAGGACATTCAAGTGCTCGCACCAATGTATAAAGGAAAAGCAGGCATCAATGAGCTCAACAAAATGCTGCAGCACATTTTGAATCCTAAAAAACCAAAAGGCAGAGAAATCCAGTTTGGTGATGTGGTGTACCGGACAGGTGATAAGGTGCTTCAGCTTGTGAATCAGCCGGAGAACAACATTTTTAACGGCGATATCGGCGAAATTGTCTCGATTTTTTATGCAAAAGAAAATACAGAAAAAGAAGACATGGCCGTGATCTCCTTTGATGGGAATGAAATCACCTTTACAAAAAAGGATTTTCATCAATTTACCCATGCTTATTGCTGCTCCATTCACAAATCACAAGGAAGTGAATTCCCAATTGTTGTGCTGCCAGTCGTCAGAAGCTATTACCGAATGCTTCGGCGGAATCTGCTGTACACAGCTATTACACGCAGTAAAAAGTTTTTAATACTGTGCGGCGAGGAATCAGCGCTGGAGTGGGGCGTGAAAAACAATGAGGATTCCCTCAGACAAACGTCTTTAACAATGCGGCTGGTGCAAACTGAACAATTCATGGATGCAGAACTTGAAGCGCTCCAAAAAGAGCTTCCGTTTAGCGTACATGACGCAAATATTGGCATGGAGGGAATCACTCCATTTGATTTTATGCATGAGTAGAAGGCTTCCATATGGAAGCCTTTTAGTATGAAAAGAACTTCTCCCATTCTGTTCATGGAAGCCATTTCTTCGTATGAGTCATGAAGCAAACGCACACGATAAGACTGTTCCGCAAAAGGTGGTTGAGCACATTTTGAGAACATGCCGAGAACTTGAAGGAATGACGATCTATACAGATGAGCTGTCCCAATCACTTGGTTCCATAAAAGATATTTGCTTTTTAGCCGGAGGCAGCTGCGGAGGATATGTGTTAGAGGGGAAAAAGAAAGACTGTGCACTCATTCCATTCTCTGCTTTTGATCAGCTGACAGATAAAGGTTTGTATGTGAGCTGTCAGGAGGGAGTGGGCATGGATTCCTCTGCTCCATTCTTGTTATTTTCAAAATTAAAAAAGAAAATGATGCAGTCACCTGATGGTGAAAATTTAGGCATTTTGGAAGATGTATACTTTTGCTCAAATTCGGGCACAATCGTAGCATATGAACTCTCGGACGGCTTCTTTACAGAGCTATCAGGGATTCGGAAACAGCTGCAGGCTGCCGGAACCTTGATGAACGTTCAAAAGGAAGCACTGGTTCTAAACCGAACGTAAAGAGGTGCTGATTATGCTCATTTGCCCAAATTGCAAATGTAAAGACATCGGAAAAATTGGGGTCAATCAATATTATTGCTGGGGCTGTTTTATTGAATTGACACTGTCGAAAGGCAAAATATCTACACACCAAGTGGAGGAAGACGGGACACTAAGCAGCTTAGATGATCTGTTTAGTGACGATGAACGTTCAATTCAATTATAAGTGTTAAGGGGGAATTTCGAATGGGCAAAATGACTTCTTCACTATTAACGCTTGGTGCAGGTGCACTCGCATATCACTTTGCAAGCCGATATGATATGCCATCAAAGCGGGATATGAAAAAGCTAAGAAAACGTGTTATGAGAATGATGTAAACAAAAAGGGCTAAAATGATCTTCATTTTAGCCCTTGGTTTTTTTCAGCGTGATCGAAAAACCGGTCTATACGCTGAGGCATCCGTCAAGAGCGGATGTTCTTTTTATGCCTGCCTGTATTCTAATCGTCTTGCAAGAATAGATAAGCTGAAATTGACGACAAAATACATCATAGCTGCCAATAGGAATATCGGCAGTAAATAGGATTGGCTTTGCCCATTTAATATTTGTGCGTGATGTAATAATTCTGGAAGCGCAATGACAACAGCAAGCGACGTATCTTTTAAAAGGGATATGAATTGACTGACAATTGGCGGCACCATTCGGCGCAGGGCCTGCGGCATAATAATCATTTTCAATGTTTGAATATAGGTTAAACCAGAAGACCTGGCTGCTTCGATCTGACCCTTATCAATTGATTTAAGGCCGCTCCGAATAATTTCTGACAGCATCGCAGATTCAAACACGGTTAAAGCTGCAATAGCAGATGCTGTGATGCTCAGCTTGATGCCGATTTCAGGCAATGCAAAATATGTGAAAAAGATGATCAGTAAAAGCGGCAGGTTCCGAATGGTTTCTACAACAACCGCAAGCACTTTTGATAAAACCGGAATTTGAGCGAACCGCGATGTGCCAACGATTAATCCAATGATAAAGCTCAAAATGATGGAAATAAAAGCCACTTTTAAGGTGACAGCAAATCCTTCAAGTAAAAAGGCGAGATGATCAGGCTGGTAGGCACCTATAAAATCCATGATGTTTCCTCCTTTCTAGTGGCTTCTTGCTAATCTTCTTTCTAAATAACCAACACCTAGACTGAGCGGAATGGTTAATAGCAGATAGAACATGGCGACAAAGATGTAGACATCAAACGTCACAAATGTTCTAGACGCAATGAGGTCTCCCTGATACATAAGATCAAACCCTGCAATGACACCTAAAATAGAGGAGTTTTTGACAAGGTTAATAAATTGATTCCCAAGAGGGGGAATGACGATTTTAATCGCCTGCGGCAAAATGATATACCGCATCGTCCCGCCATATGACAGACCTGAAGCACGGGCTGCTTCCATTTGTCCAAGCGGCACAGCTTGTATCCCTGCACGAATGGCTTCAGCAATAAAGGCAGAGGTATAAATGGCAAGAGCGATCGTTCCAGCAGTAAAACCATCTGCTACTATACCCAGGACTGGTAAACCAAAGAAGAAAACAAAGGTGATCAATAATAACGGAATATTCCGAATAAATTCCACGTAAGCCGTCCCTAACCAGTTGAGCGGCCTGAGTGGCGCAATTCTCATAATGGCAATGAGTGTACCGATCAAAAAGCTTCCAATCAGAGCAATGACACTTGCACCAATGGTATATTTAAAGCCTTCTAAATAAAGATGAACGTTTTCAGTGAGAATGGAAAACCGCAGCAATCAGTTCACTTCCTTCCTGATCAACAGGGGAGCCAAGGAGCGGCTCACCTGAGGCATTGATCTTGACGAATTAAATGCTATTCTTTGATCCATTTTTTAAGAATCTTGTCATACTCTCCATTGTCTTTTAACGTTTTTAAGGCTTTATTGATCGCATCTGTTAATTCTTGATCTCCTTTTTTCACAGCAATGCCATAAGGCTCATCTGTAAAGGTGCCGCCGACCACTTCATAATTTGAATCCTCATCTGCCATACCAAATAAGATCGCATTATCAGTTGTCAGCACTTGCCCTTGGTTTGATTTTAATGCTGTAAAAGCCTCCTGATAGTTCTCGAATTCTAATACGGATGCTTCAGGTGCTTTCTCGCGGATATTTTGAGAAGAAGTAGAGCCTTTCACGGCCAGTACCTTCGTTCCTTTTTTAAGATCATCAATGGATTGAATGTCGCTTCCTTTTTTCACAAGCAGTGATTGTCCTGCTTCAAAGTATACATCTGAGAAATTGACTTCTTTTTTACGTTCTTCTGTAATTGTCATGGTCGCAACAATCCCATGAATATCTCCTTTTTGAAGTAAAGGAATTCTCGTTTTAGATGTGACTTCTTTGAATTCTGCTTTTCCTTCATCGCCGAGTATTTTCTTTGTGATGGCTTTTGCAATGTCAATATCAAATCCTTCAATATCACCGCTGCTCGGATTTTTTAGACCGAATAAACGTGTGTCATTTTTTACACCGAAAATGATTTTTTTGTCTTTCTTAATGGCTTCTAAAGAACTTCCTTGTTTTGCATCAGTTGACCCTTTTTCAGTCGATCCACAAGCAGCCAAAGCGGCAATGCAGCAAGTCATAAAGAGCATCAGGCCAAAGCGTTTCATTTTTTTCATCAAACCATTCCCCCTAGTGATTTAATATACGGCTTAAAAATAATTGAGCACGTTTTTCTTGCGGTTTTTCATAAAATGCAGCCGGTGTTGATTCTTCAAGAATTCTGCCTTCATCAATAAAGACAATGCGGTCGGCCACTTCGCGGGCAAAGCCCATCTCATGTGTGACGACAACCATGGTCATGCCTTCACGGGCCAGCTGCTTCATCACATCTAATACCTCGCCGATCATCTCTGGATCAAGTGCAGATGTCGGTTCGTCGAAAAGCATCACCTCCGGCTTCATCGCAAGCCCTCTTGCAATGGCAACGCGCTGCTGCTGTCCGCCAGAGAGTCGTGAAGGGTAGGTGTCTGCCTTTTCAGGAATGCCGACTTTATTTAAATAAAATTCAGCTGTTTCCTTTGCTTCTTCCTTGCTCACTTTTTTGACCTTCATCGGCGCAAGCATAATGTTTTCAAGCACCGTCTTATGCGGATAGAGGTGAAAATGCTGAAAGACCATTCCGATATTTTGCCTGACAAGATTGATGTTGGTCTTCGGATGCTGAACAGACACTTGGTTGACGAGAACTTTTCCCGCATCAATGCTTTCAAGACGATTGATACACCTGAGCATCGTGCTTTTACCAGACCCTGAAGGACCGATGATCACAACAACCTCCCCTTTTTGAATATGTAGGTTAATGTCCTTAAGTACATGGAACTGGCCATAATGCTTGTTGACTTCTTCGAATGTGATCATGAAGAACCTCCTCTTGTGTTTCATTGGCTAAAGCTAAAGTGGATTCTAGCACAACTTGTGTAAAAAGAAGTAAATAATGGAATATTTTCTGACGAGATTTTACTGCAAACAGTGACTTTGGATGGAGCTGTATGTTTCATGTGTATTCATTTTTAACAAAGTTAGGACAAATTTTATTTACGTGGATAATTGCAGAAAATGGTTAAACAATAAGAAAAGAGGTGAAAAAGGTGAAGAAACGTCCGATCCAATTTCTGATATATGCTGCAGGGGTCCTGCTTGTCCTTGCATCCTTGCTCATTTTACTGCAGCTCGACGAGTTATGGATGCCTGTTTTTGTATTGCTGAAGGCGGTTCTCATTCCGCTTCTCATCGCCATTTTTATTTCTTACCTGCTTTATCCTATTGTCGAAAGACTGCATGCACGAGGGCTGCCGAGAACAATCAGTCTCTTACTCATCTATGTCCTGTTTTTTGGCGGGATTGGTTTTGCGGTTTATAAAGGAGCGCCTGTTATGATCGCACAGTTAAATGAGCTGTCAGAACAAATTCCTGTCATCGCGGAAACGTATAATGGCGCTTTATCACATATTCATCATCATACGAGCCACTGGCCTGACGGACTTCACGACCGCTTGGACCGCTTCATTGTTCAATCGGAGACATATGCAGCCAATAGCGCTGAGCGGATGATTCTTAGCTGTAAAGTTTTATTTGATTACGCATTAGTCGCAGCACTCATCCCTTTTCTTGTTTTTTATATGGTAAAAGACATGAACACGATGAAGCGGGCGGCATGGTATTTAACGCCGCCATCATTTAGGAAGAGGGGGCATGCCTTTGTCAAAGCAGTGGATGAATCGCTTGGTGATTATATTCGAGGGCAGCTGCTTGTCTGTTCTTTAATCGGGGGTGCAGCAGCCATTGTGCTCTGGCTTTTCCATATCCCGTATCCGCTCGTTCTTGGCATGCTGATAGGAGCAACGAACGTGATTCCGTATTTTGGACCGATAATTGGCGCAGTTCCTGCCATCTTTATTGCGTTTACCATCTCAGTGAAATCGGTCATCATTGTATTGATCACAGTAGCGGTGCTGCAATTTTTAGAGAGCAATGTCCTCAGCCCGATCATTGTAGGGCGAAGCCTTCATATGCATCCTGTCGTCATTATGCTTGTCTTGCTTGCAGGAGGGGAGCTGTTTGGCTTAATTGGGATGATTTTAGCCGTACCAGCAGCTGCGATTATCAGGGTGATCATTGTGCAATATATCCTGATGAGACGAAGCGTTCATTGACAAGACGAGCCGAGTTGTCTATAATAATTTCGATTCATACATATTGAAATTCAATGACGGACCCGAGTACGTTAAAAAGCTGTTGCAGAGAGAGGCTTTATTTGCTGTGAAAAGCCTTATCAGACCTTTAACGGAAGCTAGTCCCGAGTGCAGATAAACACTGCCGCTCTCTTCCGGCGTTATCGGATGTGAAGGTGATAGACGAATTTGTCTATAATCAGGGTGGTACCGCGAGAACATCTCGTCCCTGTGTAAGTCGTTTTGTGCTTGCATAGGGCGGGGTGTTTTTTCGTTTGTGTGGAGATTGATGAATGAAAAGGGAGGATTTTTGAATGAAAACTTTAACTTCAGCTCAAGTACGTCAAATGTTTTTAGACTTTTTTAAAGAAAAAGGACATGCTGTAGAACCGAGTGCGTCACTTGTACCGCATGACGATCCGACACTTTTATGGATCAACAGTGGGGTGGCAACATTAAAAAAATACTTTGATGGCCGCGTCGTACCTGACAATCCGCGTATTTGCAACGCGCAAAAATCGATTCGTACGAATGATATTGAAAATGTAGGGAAGACAGCACGTCATCACACGTTCTTTGAAATGCTTGGCAACTTCTCTATTGGTGACTATTTTAAAGAAGAGGCCATTGAATGGGCGTGGGAATTCCTCACAAGTGAAGAGTGGATTGGCTTTGATCCTAATTTGTTATCTGTGACAGTCCACCCAGAGGACGAAGAAGCATATATTCTTTGGAGAGATAAAATTGGTGTGCCTGAAGAACGTATTATTCGTCTTGAAGGAAACTTCTGGGATATTGGCGAGGGCCCAAGTGGACCGAATACAGAAATTTTCTATGATCGCGGTGAATCATACGGTGACGACATGAACGATCCAGAATTATATCCAGGCGGGGAAAACGAGCGTTATCTAGAAGTATGGAATCTCGTGTTCTCTGAATTCAACCATAATCCAGATGGATCATATACCCCACTGCCGAAGAAAAACATAGATACAGGGATGGGCCTTGAACGAATGGTATCTGTCATTCAAAATGTGCCAACGAACTTCGATACAGACCTTTTCATGCCGATTATTCGTGCAGTCGAAACTATTTCTGGAGAAAGCTATGGTTTGGCGAAGGAAAAAGATACAGCATTTAAAGTCATTGCTGACCATATCCGGACAGTTGCCTTTGCTGTAAGCGACGGTGCGCTTCCTTCCAATGAAGGCCGCGGATATGTATTAAGACGTTTGCTGCGCCGCGCTGTGCGTTTTGCAAAAACGATCCATATCCACCGTCCGTTTATGTATGATCTAGTGCCAGTTGTTGCTGAGATCATGAAGGATTTCTACCCAGATGTACAAGCAAAAGAAGAATTTATTGCGAAAGTCATCAAAAACGAAGAAGAACGTTTCCACGAAACACTGAACGAAGGGTTAGCGATTTTGTCAGAAGTGATCAAAAAAGAAAGAGACAAAGGCAGCTCACAAATTTCAGGTGAAGATGTATTTAAGCTGTATGACACGTATGGATTCCCTGTCGAGCTGACAGAAGAATACGCAGAAGATGAAAACATGACAGTTGATCGAGAAGGCTTCCAAGCGGAAATGGAGAAGCAGCGTGAACGGGCAAGAAATGCGAGACAAGATGTCGGCAGTATGCAGGTTCAAGGCGGCGCTTTAGGCGATATTAAAGTGGAAAGTACCTTTGTTGGCTACGAAAATTTAACTGCGGAAACTCGCATTATCGAACTGCTTCAAAATGGTGAACTTGTCTCTGAAGCACATGAAGGAGACACGGTGCAAATCTTGTTAGATGAAACACCTTTCTATGCGGAAAGCGGCGGACAAGTGGCTGATAAAGGGGCACTAAAAAGTGCAGAAGCCATCATTGAGATCAAAGACGTGAAAAAAGCACCAAACGGTCAGCATGTCCATGAAGGAGTCGTCGTAAGCGGTACGGCTCAAAAAGGTCTCGAGGTCACTGCTGAAGTGGAATCAGCTCTTCGAAAAGGCATTGTGAAAAACCATACAGCGACACACCTTCTGCATCAAGCGCTGAAAGATGTATTAGGCAGCCACGTAAACCAAGCAGGTTCATTGGTAAATGAAAATAGACTTCGTTTTGATTTCTCTCACTTTGGACAAGTGACGAAAGAAGAATTGTCTCAAATTGAAAAAATCGTGAACGAAAAGATTTGGGAAGGCATCTCTGTTGCCATTGACCTGAAACCAATTGCTGAAGCAAAAGAAATGGGTGCAATGGCGCTCTTTGGCGAGAAGTATGGCGATATTGTCCGTGTTGTCCAAGTGGGCGATTACAGCATCGAGCTATGCGGCGGCTGTCATGTGCAGAACACTGCGGAAATCGGTTTGTTTAAAATTGCGTCTGAGTCGGGTATTGGTGCTGGAACACGCCGTATTGAAGCTGTGACTGGTAAAGGCGCTTATGAAGAATTAAATGACCAGCTGGCGATTTTAGAACAGGCAGCAAGCGAGCTGAAGTCAAATACGAAGGATGTACCAAAACGGATTGCTTCATTACAGGCAGATTTAAAAGAGGCTCAAAGAGAAAACGAATCTCTCCTGGCGAAATTAAGCCAAGCAGAAGCAGGCTCTATTTTAGAGAAAGTGACAGAAGTTGGCGGAGTGAAAGTATTAACTGAAAAAGTAAATGCTAAAGACATGAACCATTTAAGAACAATGGTTGATGACTTAAAAGCTAAATTAGGATCAGCTGTCATCGTCCTGGGAGCCGTTCAAAACGGAAAAGTAAACATTTCAGCAGGAGTAACAAAAGACGTGATCGAAAAAGGTCTTCATGCAGGAAAGCTTGTGAAGCAGGCAGCTGAAATCTGCGGCGGAGGCGGAGGCGGACGTCCAGACATGGCACAAGCAGGCGGAAAACAACCAGAAAAGCTTGAAGAAGCACTGGCAACTGTCGAAGAATCTGTCAAATCCGTTTTATAATCAGGCGATGTAGTGTAGAATAATGGTATTAGATGAGCGGTTAGAAAAAAGCTTGCTAGTAGAATGTTGGAAGAGAGGTGCAAGAAGCAGTGAGTTCATTTGATAAGACAATGAAGTTTAACTTCTCTGATGATTCAGCTGAAACCAATGTGAATGAAGTGCTCATTACAGTTCATGACGCACTCCAAGAAAAAGGATACAACCCGATCAATCAAATTGTCGGATACTTGCTGTCAGGCGACCCTGCTTATATTCCAAGACATCAGGATGCACGCAACCTAATTCGTAAACTAGAACGAGACGAATTAATTGAGGAATTGGTTAAATCGTACTTAGAGACACATAAAGAGGCGTAAAACATGAGAATTCTGGGCTTAGATTTAGGCACGAAAACCCTTGGTGTTGCGATCAGTGATGAAATGGGATGGACAGCGCAAGGGATTGAAACAATTAAAATTGATGAAGCAGGCGGAGACTTTGGTCTCAGCCGCCTGTCTGAGATCGTTGCAGAATTTGGAGCGGATAAAATTGTACTTGGCTTTCCAAAAAATATGAACGGCACGGTCGGTCCTAGAGGCGAAGCCAGCCAATCATTTGCGAAAGTGCTAGAAAACACGTACAATGTTCCTGTTGTGCTTTGGGACGAGCGTCTGTCAACTATGGCAGCAGAAAAAATGCTCATCTCTGCAGATGTGAGCAGACAAAAGCGTAAAAAAGTCATTGATAAAATGGCGGCTGTTATGATCCTGCAAGGATATTTAGACAGCTTAAATTAAAATGAGGTGAATCAAATGGAACACGGAGAAAAGCAAATTACAATCGTTGATGATAATGGAAATGAACAGCTTTGCGAAGTACTATTTACTTTTGAAAGCGACCATTTTAACAAATCTTATGTCCTTTACTACCCAATTTCTGAGCAAGACAATGAGGAAATTGAAATTCATGCATCAAGCTTTACACCGAACGAAGACGGTGAAGATGGCGAGCTAGAGCCGATTGAAACGGATGAAGAATGGGACATGATTGAAGAAACGTTAAATACGTTCTTAGATCAAGAAGACGAAGAATAGAACAAATAAAAGGCCTGTGAACAGATCTTCTTGATCTTTCTTCACAGGTCTTTTTTTACGATCAATATGTTAACTAAATTTGATTTTATGTTGACATAATGAATTGTACCTTTTACTCTGTTTTTAACAATAAATTGAGTGAGGGGCATGGAGATTGAAAATACAAGATATGATGCAAATAGCGTTAATAACAGCGGTCATCGGGATGTTAGGCTTGATCCCGCCGATTTTACTTACATTTACACCTGTACCGATTACATTGCAAACCGCAGGTCTTTTGCTTGCTGGGGGGCTGTTAAAGCCTAAACAAGCACTAATCAGTTTATGTCTTTTTCTTTTGGTTGTGGCAGCAGGCGCACCTCATTTGTCAGGCGGGAGAGGCGGGATAGGGGTCTTTTTTGGTCCAAGCGGTGGTTTTCTTCTTGCTTATCCTGTTGCTGCCTTCATGATCAGCTTATGGGTGAACCGGCTGAAAAAAGTAACCGCACTGCGTCTTTTTGTGATCTATGCGGTTTGCAGTATTGTGATTTTGTATATGTGCGGCATCCCCTTTCAAGCCATGATGATGCATATGAAGGTCTCGCAGGCGGCTTTCCTTAGTTTGATTTATCTTCCAGGTGATCTCATCAAAGCGGGAATGTGTGCTGTCTTTACGGTCAAAATCATACAGGCCATGTCATATCGAAAAAGGGATCTGCATAAAGGGAGGCGTGCAGTTTGAACAGAATAACGGAAAGCTATGCAGTACATGCAGAAATGAAACCAGATCAGATTGCCATCATAGATGAGCAAGAAAGCATTACATATCAAGATTGGTATGAACGTGTGCAGAGATCAGCACAGTGGTTACAAGGAGCGGCTCATCAGCAAAAAAGAATCGCTTTTTTATTATCAAATGGTGCCTCTTTTTTGCAAATATTTGCGGGCGCTGCTTATGCAGGATGGACAGCCGTTCCGCTTGATCCGAGATGGAGTCATGAAGAATGTGTCGAAAAGCTCATGTTAAGTGAGGCGGATCTCGCCATTATAGAGGATCGATTGATAAAGAGATTTGAACAGGGAAGCGTGGACATGCCGCTTCTTTCTTTATCAGAATGGAAGGAAAGAATGAGCCTTCTCACAGACAGTCCATATAACAGCTGCGATACCGAGAAGGATCCCGTCTTTTATATGGGATTTACGTCAGGATCAACGGGCTCACCGAAAGCCTTTATTAGGCGTCAGCAGTCTTGGATCGAGAGCTTTCAAATGACCGCCGCTTCATTTGGAATCACTCATCAAGATCATGCTCTTATATTAGGTACACTCTTATCCTCTCACTTTTTATATGGTGCCATCAGTACATTATACTTTGGCGGCACAGTGACGCTTTTAGAAAAATTTGTGCCAGTAAAAGCGAAGAAAGCCTTAGAGGCAGGTGATATCACCGTGATGTATACTGTCCCAACAATGACAGAAACGTTACTGCAAATTGAAGCTTTTAGAGAAGACAATCCGCTTCTTGTCATGTCATCGGGAGCAGATTGGAGCATCTCTTCAAAAGAACAGCTCGTGACCAACTATCCACATGTCACTTTTTTTGATTTTTATGGCACATCAGAGTTAAGTTTTGTCTCTTATTTGTCTTCAAATGACTTTATGCAAAAACCTACTTCTGTTGGACGGCTTTTCTCCTCCATTCAAGTAGAAGTAAGGCGGCCCGATCAATCTGTCTGTCAGCCAAATGAAACAGGGAGGATTTATGTAAAGAGCCCAATGACTTTTTCAGGTTACTTGCATGAGCAGAAACCGCCGGAGGAGTGGCTGACAGTTTACGATATGGGATGGCTGGATGAAGACGGTTATCTGTATATGTGCGGTCGTGAGAATGGCATGATTGTCTATGGAGGACTAAATATTTTCCCAGAAGAAATTGAGCGTGTGCTAAATGAACAGCCAGAGGTCAAACGGTCGATTGTGGTTGGCGTTCCTGACCCATATTGGGGTGAAATCCCTGTTGCCATATTGGAGCAAGTGCCGCAAATAAAGGGGGTTCGACAAGCTGTTAAAGAAAAGCTGGCGGCCTACAAGGTACCAAAAAAATGGCTTGTGATTGATCAAATGATTGAAACATCCGGCGGAAAAATAGCCCGCGCGAGCATGAAAAAGTGGGCGGAGGAGCAATTGTCATGCAAGCAGTGATCGTAGAAGCAAAACGAACACCCTTCGGTGACAAAAATGGGATGCTGAAAAATTATCGCCCAGAGCAATTAGCCGCTCCCCTTATTCGGCATTTGTCTCAGATGAGGACACCGGATGACGTCATATTAGGCAATGTCGTCGGAGGCGGTGGAAATATGGCCCGTCTGTCCTCCTTAGAAGCAGGTCTTCCTTTACACGTTCCCGGTATGACAATTGACAGGCAGTGTGCCTCGGGTCTTGAAGCGATCAGAACAGCTTGCGTCATGGTTCAATCGGGGGAGGGCACGATGTATATCGCTGGCGGGACTGAGAGCATTTCCAGATCACCAATGAAAGAGAGAGCCCGCTTTTCACCGGAGCGGATAGGAGATCCGCATATGGGAGAAGCAGCTGAGCTGACCGCGTCGGCATTTTCTGTCACGAGAAAAGAACAAGATGACTATGCCCTTTTAAGCTGGGAAAGAAGTTTAGCAGCATTCACACATGGTACATATTCAGAAGAAATCGTTTCGATTGACGGGATGAACATAGATGAAGCGGCTGCTAAAATAAGACCGATGGCAAAGCTGATCAAGCGGGCAAAGCCTGTATTTTTACCGGGAAAAGGAACTGTGACCGCCGCCAATAGCTGTAAGGAAGCAGACGGAGCAGCCGCCGTCGCTGTGATGGAAAGATCGCTAGCGGAAGCAAGTGGATATAAGGTGATGCTACGGTATGCCGGAAGTGCTGTGACAGCGATACATCCTCATTTTCCAGCTGCTTCACCAATTGATGCGATCAAGAAGCTTTTACATCAAGAGAACATCAAGGCAGAGGAAGTGGCGCTATTTGAAATCAATGAAGCGTTTGCGCTGAAAGCTGCACTTATTGCCCGGACGCTGGGGATACCATATGACCGGATCAATAGAAGAGGCGGTGCACTTTGCCTTGGGCATCCTTACAGCGCGTCAGGAGCTGCTATGATGGTGAGATTATTTTATGAAGGGCGCACCTTACCGAATGGAAGCTATGTCATGGCTGCTATTGGAAGCGGTGGCGGCGTTGGTTTAGCCGTTTTGTGGCAAGTTCTGTCATGACATGCATAAGCAAGGAATTGCCGAACTCCGTCGAATCATGTACTATAAAAGCTAGATGTGAGGAGGGCCATGCATGTTTTCAGAACAAAAGAAACGACCATTCTTCAAAAGAAAAATGGGGATCGTCCTGTTATCTGTCCTTGCTGTCATCATCATTGCAGCATTATCAGGCTTTTTATATGTTAAATCAGCACTCGGACCGGTCGATCAAAAAAGTAAACAAACCATTAATATTCATATTCCAAATGGGACATCTGTCCGCGAAATTGCGGGCATTTTAAAAGAAAATGGGCTCATTTCGAATGACGCGATTTTTACTTATTATGCAAAATACAAAAAGGCGTCCGGCTTTAAAGCGGGATATTTTCATTTAAAACAAACAATGGACGCAGACACGCTGATCAAAAAGCTGACATCTGGCGGGACAGATTACGCCTTTCAGCTTGTGATTCCAGAGGGAAGACAGCTGTCTGATATTGCAGCCATTATTGCAAATCAGACGAATTTTTCAGCGAAGGAAGTTGAAGCGAAGCTGGATGATCCTGATTTTATTCAAACACTAATGAAAAAATATCCGAAAACCGTGACATCACAGGTGAATGGAAAACAGGTGAAACATCCGTTGGAGGGTTATTTATTCCCTGCTACGTATCCATTTTATCGTGAGGATGAATCGCTCGAAACGATCATTGAAACGATGATTAAACAAACAGATCAATACGTGAAAACGTATGAAAAAGACATGAAAAAGAGAAACATGTCCATACATGATGTGTTAACGATGGCATCACTGATTGAAATGGAAGCAACAGAAAAGACAGATCGGGCAAAAATCTCAAGTGTATTCTATAACCGGTTGAAAAAGGACATGCCGCTTCAAACTGATCCAACCGTTCTTTATGCACTTGGTGAGCATAAATCCCGCGTGTATTACAAAGACCTAAAAGTGAAATCGCCTTATAACACGTATAACAATAAAGGGCTGCCGCCTGGACCTATTGCAAATGCTGGTGAATCCTCTTGGAAAGCCGCACTGCATCCAGAGAAAACGGATTACGTTTACTTCCTTGCGAAGAAAAATGGAGAGGTCGTATTTACGAAAACGTTAAATGAGCATAATAAAGCAAAAGCGAAATACATCACAGGCAGCAATTAATGTACAAGTGAATCGAAAAAGACTGTAGACAATACGAGATTGCCTGCAGTTTTTTTCGTTGGAATCTCCATTTTATAGGTTCGCAATTGCCACTTCTTTGTGGTAAAATATATCGGGTTGTTTTTACTTAGATGAACGAAAGATTGACGAGAAAGAGAGCTGCAATAGGCAGGACTCTTCTTTTTCAGGTCATGAAGGAGCTAGACAGATAATGACTATCGAAGATGATCGAATAAATGATTATATTGAACATTTAATTCACCCAAGTCCTGATGCAATCGCTCAATTAGAGATCTATGCCAAAGAGCATCATGTGCCAATTATGGAAAAGGTGAGCATTGAGCTTTTACTGCAGCTGCTTTCGATGAAAAAGCCGAAAAAAATTCTTGAGGTTGGGACAGCGATTGGCTATTCCGCCATTCGAATGGCAACAGCTCTGCCAGATGCTGAGATTTATACGATTGAGCGCAATGCAAAGCGCTATGAAGAAGCAACACGGAATATTGAGGAATTAAAGTTAAAAGAAAGAATACACGTGTTTTTTGGTGATGCGATGGAATCGGCTAAAACGGTTCAAACGATGGCGCCCTATGATGTGATCTTTATTGATGCCGCAAAAGGGCAGTACAAGCGTTTTTTTGAATTGTTTGAACCGATGCTCGCTCATGACGGAATGATTATTACAGACAATGTCTTATTCAAAGGCTTAGTGGCGACAAATTATGAAGAAGAAATTGAAGATAAACGAAAAAAACAATTAATTGGAAAGATTGATCGATACAATCAATGGCTCATGTCAAACCCTGATTTCCAAACGTGCATTATTCCAGTTGGAGACGGGATCGCCATTAGTACAAAAAGAGGTGACCAATCATGAAGAAACCAGAATTGCTTGTGACGCCAAGCAGCGTGTCAGACGTACTGCCATTAATTGAGGCAGGAGCTGATGCATTCTTAATAGGCGAACAAACATACGGTATTCGTCTTGCAGGTGAGTTTTCAAGAGAAGATGTGAAACAAACGGTTCAGCTTGCACATGCCCATCACAAAAAAGTGTATGTGGCAATGAATGCGATTTTTCATAATGACCGCGTGCAGCTGCTTGGAGATTATTTAATCTTTCTCGATTCATTAAACGTGGACGGCGTCGTTTTTGGAGACCCGGCCGTGATCATGGCCGCAAAGGAAACAGGGGTGAACCTGAACCTTCACTGGAGTACAGAAACGACTGGAACCAACTATTACACTTGTAACTATTGGGGCAGAAAAGGCGCATCGCGTGCTGTTCTTGCTAAAGAGCTGAATATGGACAGTGTGATCGACATCAAAGAAAATGCTGAGGTGGAGATTGAAATTCAAGTTCATGGCATGACATGTATGTTTCAATCAAAACGTACGCTCATCGGCAACTACTTTGAATACCAGGGCAAACAAATGGACGTCGTAGGCAGAAATATGGAGGAAGGGCTATTCCTGCATGACCAAGAGCGTCAAAACAAATACCCTATTTTCGAGGATGCAAACGGGACACATATTATGAGTCCAAATGATGTGTGTATGATTGACGAATTAGAAGAGTTTGTTGACGCAGGCATTGACTCATTTAAAATTGACGGAATTTTAAAGTCACTTTCTTATATGACAGAGGTGACATCACTTTATAGAAAAGCAATTGATTTACTAACGACTGACAAAGACGCGTATGAAGATCAGAAAGAAGACTGGGTGAAGCGGATTGAAGAGATTCAACCAGTGAATCGTTCGATTGATACAGGGTTCTTCTTTAAAGAAACGGTTTATTAAGATAAGAGGAGGCAGAGGAAATGGCATTATTGAAAGATGGTATTTCTGAAATGATTGATGGGAAACGTGTCATTACAAAAAAACCAGAACTGCTTGCACCCGCAGGAAACTTGGAAAAGCTGAAAATTGCTGTACATTACGGAGCTGACGCTGTTTTTATTGGCGGGAAAGAATTTGGACTTCGCTCAAATGCAGATAACTTTTCAATTGAAGAAATGGCAGAAGGTGTCGCATTTGCAAACAAATATGGCGCACGCATTTATGTGACAACAAATATCTTCGCCCACAATGAAAACATGGACGGGCTGGAGGAATACCTTCAAGGGATCGAAAGCGCTGGAGTAGCAGGCATTATTGTAGCTGATCCATTGATCATTGAAACATGTAAACGTGTTGCACCGAAGCTTGAAGTCCATTTAAGCACACAGCAATCTCTTTCAAATTGGAAAGCTGTTCAGTTTTGGAAGGAAGAAGGGCTTGAGCGTGTGGTGCTCGCACGTGAAACTAGTGCGCTAGAAATTAGAGAAATGAAAGAAAAGGTCGATATTGAAATCGAAACATTCATTCACGGTGCGATGTGTATCGCATACTCTGGCCGCTGCGTGCTCAGTAACCATATGACGGCAAGAGATTCTAACCGCGGAGGCTGCTGCCAGTCCTGCCGCTGGGATTATGATCTTTATAAACTAGAAGGGTCTGAGGAAGCGCCTTTATTTGGTGAGGAAGATGCGCCATTTGCAATGAGTCCAAAAGATTTGAAGCTTGTTGAATCCATTCCTCAAATGATCGAAATGGGAATTGACAGCTTAAAAATCGAGGGGCGGATGAAATCCATTCATTATGTTGCCACTGTTGTAAGTGTATACCGCAAAGTCATTGATGCGTATTGTGCTGATCCAGACAATTTTGTCATTCAGCAGGAATGGTTAGATGAATTAGATAAATGCGCAAACCGTGACACAGCACCAGCCTTTTTCGAAGGCGTACCAGGAACGGATGAACAAATGTTTGGCATTCATGGAAAGAAAACGACATTTGATTTCGCAGGTCTTGTTCTTCATTATGATGAAAAAGAACAAATCGTGACATTGCAGCAGCGTAACTTCTTTAAGCAAGGCGACGAAGTCGAATTCTTCGGACCAGAAATTGAGAATTTCACATGCAAAATTGAAACGATTTGGGATGAAAAAGGAAATGAACTAGATGCTGCTCGTCATCCGCTGCAAATCGTCAAATTCAAGCTTGATCAAAAAGTATACCCTAGCAACATGATGAGAAAGGGGAAATAACAGCCACATGAGGAGTAAACCAGTTGTCATTGGTATTGCTGGCGGCTCGGGTTCAGGTAAAACGAGCGTCACCAATTCAATCTATGAAAAATTTAAAGGACATTCCATCCTCATGCTTCAGCAAGACTTATATTACAAAAATCAAAGTCATATGCCATTTGAAGAGCGCCTGCTCACGAACTATGATCATCCGCTTGCATTCGACAATGACTTGATGTTTGAGCATTTGGAACAGCTCCTAAGATACGAATCCATTGAAAAACCAATATACGATTTTAAACTAAACACACGTTCAGAAGAGACGGTTCATGTTGAGCCGAAGGATGTCATTATCGTTGAAGGTATCTTTGCGCTCGAAGACGAACGTTTGAGAGACTTAATGGATATTAAACTGTATGTTGATACAGATGCAGACCTTCGCATCATCCGCCGTATTTTACGCGATACGAAGGAAAGAGGCCGGTCGATCGATTCTGTGATTGAACAATATGTATCTGTTGTCAGACCGATGCATAATCAATTCATTGAACCGACGAAACGATACGCCGATATCATCATCCCAGAAGGCGGCCAAAACCATGTGGCGATAGACTTAATGGTGACAAAAATTCAAACGATTCTTCAAAACCGAGCAGAGTAAATGGTGGAGAAGAAAAAGACCTTTACAGTGTAAAGGTCTTTTCAGCATCATCTTACCAAACTCTCACAAAAACTTGTCCTAAGACAGACGTTCCTTTATAAAGAGTGATAGTGGCATCGCCACGTGAATGAGCGGTCACTAGCCCACTAGAGCTTACAGAAGCAACACTCTGGTTATCTGTCCAATAACGTGTTGCTGCAGCATTATAGACTGAGCATTGCTCACCAACTCTCATAGGTAAATCGTAATTTTGAATCGAAATTTACATCTAATGTTTTAAATCCCGAGGAGCAGCTATTGACTGTGAAATCCGCTGTTTCTTTGGCTGAAGCCATGCCCATTAGTGAAAAAGATAAGGTAGAGATGGATAGAACAGAAACAATTGTTTTCTTCATGTTCATTTAAAACACTCCCTAGCATGTATTTGGTCTTGCATTGATAAAATTCAACAAAAACCAAATATTTCCTTGTTAATATTTGTTAATTGTGTGTGAACATTTATTAAAGCAGCATTCTCGGAAAAAATCTTAAGGGTTTGATATGATAAGAAAACAATGAAGAAAAGAAGAGATGGAGAAATCACTACCACATAGCGAAAGAATGAAGTTGAAAAAGTATATTAAAAAAACGACAAACAAATCATCACAAATTTTCAAACAATTCTTGATCAAAATGCAATTTTGTAATAATATAGCATAGACATATCGTACACTGACCATATTATGTATTGGAAGATGGAGAATGGATAAGCTATTCTTCTACATATGATCGAAATGGCCGAACGAGGTACAGGAGCTTCCTGTGCCTTTCCACAGTTTGTGCGATTTTAGACCGCTGCGAGTGGTCCTGTCTAATAAAAGGCATAATAGTTGCATCTAAAAGGGACGCCATGTAAGATGGACTTTTACGAATATGGTACAGAAGGAATGAGGGCCTGAACATGTCCTCATTCTTGTATATTTCAGTCGTCACTCACGTGCAGAAAGTTTGTATGATGAGGATTAATAGAAGGAGTGAATGATTCATGGCACAAGAGAAAGTATTTCCAATGACAGAAGAAGGAAAACGTAAATTAGAAGAAGAGCTTGAATATTTGAAAACGGTTAAACGTAAAGAGGTTGTAGAGCGTATTAAAATCGCTAGAAGTTTTGGAGACCTCTCTGAAAACTCGGAATATGATTCTGCTAAAGAAGAGCAGGCGTTTGTAGAAGGCCGTATTACAACGCTTGATAATATGATTCGTAATGCTAAAATTATCGAAGATGAAGGAAACTCAAATGTGGTTTCACTTGGTAAAACGGTGACATTCGTTGAATTACCAGACGGGGAAGAAGAGTCTTACACAATTGTTGGAAGTGCAGAAGCTGATCCGTTCGAAGGCAAGATTTCAAACGATTCACCTATTGCAAAAAGCCTTTTAGGTAAACAAGTAGATGACAAAGTAACCGTTCAAACACCTGGCGGAGAAATGTTCGTCCAAATTGTAAAAATTTCATAATCACGTTTATCAGGTAAACACCTCGTCCACAATAGGGACGAGGTGTTTTTATGCGCAAAAAAAGAAGAATTCAATGGACAGGTGCGATTATTTTTATACTATTGCTCGGTCTTCTGATGAGACTGGCAGAAATTCAGCTGTTCTTCACAGAATCGTTTTCAAAGCTTGATATCAATTTAATACAAGAAAGTGTTAAACAGCGAACAGAAGAAGTCGTTATTTCAGACGGTCGCGGTGAGTTTTTAGATCGAAACGGCCAAGCACTTCTTACAAAAGAACAGCCTGCGGTTATCTTATTTCCTTTCCTGCAATATGATCTTCCACGCTTACAGCAAACCGCCTCTATTCTTGAGATGGAAGAGGATGAACTCAAAAAACAGTTAACAGAAACGAAAAAACCTCTCATTTTAAAAGATGACATCACGAAAAAAAAACTGAAAGACATCAATGATATGAAATATTCAGGTGTGTACGGCGTATATATGAAAGAGAAGGACAAAAAAAGACTTGCCCTCCACACATTAGGTTTCACAAGCGAAAATCCAGAACTACTCAGAAAGCGTTATCCTGACAAAAAAGAGCTTTCCATACGTACTGAAATCGGCACATTTGGGCTGGAAAGCACCTTTGACGAATTTCTATTACCCGAACAAGACACAAAATTGTTATATCATGTGGACGGAAGGGGAAACCCTTTGTTCGGTATGGACGTCAAATATACAGCAGAAGCTCATTCCTTTTATCCACTTCAGGTACAGACAACGATAGATGAAGACATGCAGGCTGAAATGGAGAAGGTGCTCAAAGACCAAGGCGTTGAAAAAGGCGGTGCCGTTCTGCTCGACATTGAAAGCAGCAGTGTACTGGCAATGGCAAGTACCCCAAATGTCACAAGCAAAAACCGGCATGAGGCAAGAAATTACATGCTGACAGCGATTGCTCCAGGCTCTGTCTTTAAAACAGCTGTACTTGCCGCAGCAATCGAAAAAAACCTTGACCAGCCACAAACCATGTATGACTGTCGAAAGAATTTATATGGAGAGCCTGAAGGAAAACAGGAAGTGCTGAATCTGACGGACAGTTTCTCGCAGAGCTGCAATTATACCTTTGCGGCACTTGCTGAAAAGCTCATTCAAACAGATGATCAAATCATTGAAAAGACGGCTGCAAAGCTTGGACTCATAGATCGAGCTGGCTGGGAAGGGGATGTCTATCATAAGCAGCACTTCAAACAGTTTGATCGTGAAGAAACAGGCAGTGTGTGGGGAGATAAAAGAGACAAGCATGTCAAAAAAGCCATTGCACAAACCGCAATAGGACAAAAAAATGTGAAAACGACACCTCTGCAAATCGCGAATATGATGGCTGCGATCGCAAGAGGAGGAGAACGAAAAGAAGTGAAAATCGCAGAAAAAGTGCTGTATCAAAACGGAACAACGATGCTGTCCTTTCAAAACAAACGGCCTGAAGGGGGCAGCATTGACCGCTATACAGCTCAAAAGCTGCAAAAATTCTTAAGGCAGGTGGTGACCTCTGACAAGGGAACAGGAAGAAGGTTTCAAGATTTGCCATACGATGTAGCGGGAAAATCAGGTACTGCCCAAACCGGCAGTCAAGACAAAAAGGGGAATCCGCTTTATCATAAGTGGTTTGCTGGATACTTTCCGGTAGAAAAACCAAAATACGCCCTTGTCGTTGTTCACCTTGATGAGACAAGTGGCCGGGCTAAGACAAATGATGCGTTTTATGATATTGTAAAAAAGGTCAATGAAATTGAAAAGAAACAGACATAGAACATCCCTTCATGACATGTTAGAATAGTAACGACTTAGGGAACAGAGGCAAAGGAGTGCAGAGATTTTGAGTAGAAATTCTCGATTTGAACATCGTGATAAGCGCAGAAAGGCAAATATGGTGCTTAACATATTAATTGGTATCGTTGTGGTGCTTATTTTGGTTGTCGCATCGAGTTTGTTAATTTTTAATAAGCCGAAAGATCCAGATGTAGCGGATGCGCCATCAAAAACGGCACCTGCAACAAGTGAAAATAAACAAAACTCACAAGAAGATGTGAAAGATCCAAAGAAAGACACATCCAATGATTCAGATGCAAAAAAAGATGATTCATCTGATCAAGACGACGAAACGAAGAAGACAGATGATGAAGAAAAGCCTAATAAAGATGCGTTAAAAGACGCCAAAGAAACAGATGGCGGCAAAACAAGTGACGTAGACAAAACATACGAAAACGATGACTGGGAGCCTGTAGGAACAGAGCAATCCGGTTCACATACAGCAACCTATGATTCCAGCTCAAAAGACTGGAAAGAAATGATCAAAGCTATGTCCTATGCGACAGGAATTTCAGAAGATCAAATGACTGTTCTTTGGTTAGGAAATAACGGAGGTCCTCAAGATGCAAAAGGAACCATCCGTGATAAAACAACAGGTGAACGCTACCGCGTGGAAATTACGTGGGTAGATGAAAAAGGCTGGAAACCTGTGAAGGTTGAAAAATTAAGATGAACATGAAAAAAAGATAGCAGATCTGCTATCTTTTTTGTTTAAACATTTGCTTTAAAATGAACAACTGCTGTATACAAAATCCGCTCATCGATCACAGTCGTTTGATGACTGACAGAATGAACGGTCAGCAGAATCGCCTGATTATGTTCAATTTGTTTTTGGATCTTTTGTTCAAGTTCTTTTAAAGATGTTGCTTCAAAAAATTCTATTTTATCCTTTAAAAAATCCAGCTGAAAATCCATTTGATTCACCTCTCTATACTCTTCATTCATCTTAATCTCTCTCCCTCAGAAGGGCAAATGTTTTTCTGTCTCTCCCAGTATTTTTTAGTAGGAAAGAAACAGAAGTTGTGGTAGGATAGGAACTGTTCGATGGAATAAAACATACTATACGCATAGGAATAAATAGATAAAGTGGAGGGAAAGAAAATGGGACGCGAATTTCTTTCTTTATTTGATCATTGGGCCGACTCTTATGACGACACGGTAAGTGGTCATGACGAGCAGTATAGAGAAGTGTTTCGCCGGTATCCGGCTATTTTAAAAGAAATTGCCCGCCGTTCAGGCCAAGATGTTCTTGAGTTTGGAAGCGGTACGGGGAATCTAACAGCGCTGCTCCTTGCAGCTGATAAAAACGTGTTTGGTGTTGAACCATCAGATGCCATGAAGAAAGCGGCTCTTCAAAAAGGACTGCCAGATCTATTTCATGATGGGGATTTTTTATCATTTCCAGCGCCGCCTTTTGAGCCAGATACGATCGTCAGCTCATATGCATTCCACCATTTAACGGATGATGAAAAAAAACAAGCCATTCACACCTATAGCAACATCCTTCACTCAGATGGTAAAATAGTTTTTGCTGATACAATGTTTCAAAATCAAGCAACACATCAAGCTCAGATCGACAAAGCGAGAGACGCAGGGTTCGACCAGCTTGCAGAGGATTTAGAAACGGAATATTATCCATCCATTGATGTGCTAAAGCAAATCTTTGAAGAAGAAGGTTTTAGCACATCCTTTCATCAAATGAATGATTTTGTTTGGATCGTAGAAGCGAAGAAAAGGGAATGAAAGGATGTTTTTGATTTGAAAATCGCAGTTATAGGTGCAATGGAAGAAGAAGTGACGATTTTAAGAGATCAACTAAAAAATGCTACACAAGAAAACATCGCTGGGTGTGAATTTACAACAGGTGTTTATGAAGATAAAGAAGTGATTTTATTAAAATCAGGGATTGGAAAAGTAAATGCAGCGGTCAGCACAACATTACTGCTTGACCGCTTTCAGCCAGATTATGTGATCAATACAGGATCTGCTGGCGGTTTTCACCACTCATTAAATGTAGGTGATATTGTCATCTCTACTGATGTGAGACATCATGATGTAGATGTGACCATCTTTGATTACGAATATGGACAAGTGCCGGGACTTCCAGCTGCTTTCATTGCAGATGAAAAGCTTGTGAAGCTGGCAGAAGAATCTGCTTTAGAAATTGATCATATTCAAGTGGCAAAAGGAACGATTGCAACAGGAGATTCGTTTATGAATGATCCGGATCGTGTAGCGTTTGTGAGAGAGAAGTTTCCAGAGCTGTATGCAGTGGAAATGGAAGCCGCAGCCGTTGCGCAAGTCTGCCAGCTATTTGGCACGCCATTTGTTGTCGTTCGTGCGCTATCGGATATTGCAGGGAAAGAATCCAATATCTCCTTTGATCAATTCCTTGAGCAAGCAGCGATTCACTCAACCGATCTTGTCTTGCGTATGATAAAGCAAACACAATAAAAGAAGGGGTTTCCCCCTTCTTTTCCATGCAAAGGAAGGGAATCATATGGCTGTCATAAAGGATATTACAGAATTAATTGGCCGCACACCGCTTTTAAAGCTGTCAGGGATTGGCGTCCCAGAAGGCGTTGAGGTGTATGCAAAGCTTGAGATGATGAATCCAGGTGGAAGTATTAAGGATCGATTAGGTGATATGCTCATTAGAGAAGCATTTGCATCTGGCAAACTGCGTCCAGGCGGAACAATTATTGAAGCGACTGCTGGAAACACAGGCATTGGGCTGGCCCTAAGTGCAAGGAAGCATCAATTGCAGACCATTTTTTGTGTACCAGAACATTTTAGTCAAGAAAAACAACAGCTGATGAAGGCGCTCGGTGCAGAAATTATTCATACGCCGAGAAAAGAAGGCATGAAGGGTGCGATTGATCGAGCCCTTGAACTAGAGGCAAGCCTTGACAATGCCTATTGTGTTTTACAATTTAAAAACCAAGTAAATCCATTGACTTACTACAGAACACTCGGTCCCGAATTATGGTCCGACTTAAAAGGGAATATCGATGTATTCGTGGCTGGAGCAGGATCTGGCGGGACTTTTCAAGGGTGTGCCGCCTATTTAAAAGAGCAGCATCAGGCGTTAAAAACAGTGGTTGTGGAGCCTGAAGGATCAATTTTAAATGGAGGGGACCCGGGCCCGCATAGAACGGAAGGAATTGGCCTTGAATTTATCCCAGATTATATGGAGCAGGCTTTATTCGATGAGATTTACACTGTCAGTGATGATGATGCGTTTCGAATGGTGAAAGAAGCAGCTGAAAAAGAAGGTGTTCTCATCGGCAGCTCTTCTGGTGCCGCTTTATTTGCCGCTTTAGAGGAAGCAAAGAAAGCAGCACCTGGGACAGTCATTGTCACCATTTTTCCTGACAGCAGTGAGCGATATTTAAGTAAAGGAATTTATGAGGGAGGAAAATAGCATGAAACCAAAAACAATGATGATTCACAGCGGAACAACGGGTGATGAAAGAACAGGCGCCGTGTCTGTGCCGATTTATCAAGTGAGTACTTATAAGCAGCCGAAAGCAGGCGAACATACGGGGTATGAATACTCCAGAACAGCAAATCCAACAAGAACTGCACTGGAAACAGTTATTCGAGATCTTGAAGGAGGAGCAAGCGGCTACGCATTTGGTTCAGGGATGGCAGCCATTACGGCTGTGATGATGCTGTTTAACAGCGGAGATCATATTGTCCTGACAGATGACGTGTACGGCGGAACCTACCGCGTCATCACAAAGGTGCTAAACCGTATTGGCATTACTGCAACCTTTGTTGACACAAGTGATCCTGAAGCAGTGAAAAAAGCCATTTTACCTGAAACAAAAGCCGTTTACATTGAATCACCAACCAATCCTTTACTCAAAATGACGGATCTAAAAGCCATCGGCGAATTGACAAAAGAAGCCAACATCTTGATGATTG
Organism: Bacillus sp. FSL K6-1006; assembly: GCF_038593175.1. Classification (NCBI taxonomy): domain Bacteria; kingdom Bacillati; phylum Bacillota; class Bacilli; order Caryophanales; family Bacillaceae; genus Bacillus; species Bacillus sp. FSL K6-1006. The sequence goes on along the minus strand of NZ_CP151970.1, from coordinate 2,407,327 downwards.
TCGACAATACATTTTTCACACCGTATTTCCAAAAGCCGATTGAATATGGCGCAGACATTGTCTTGCACAGTGCGACTAAATATTTAGGCGGCCATAGTGATGTTGTAGGCGGGCTTGTCGTCACAGCGACGAAAGAGCTTGGAGAAGAACTGCACTTTGTTCAAAACTCGACAGGCGGAATTCTTGGACCGCAGGATTCATGGCTTCTCATGAGAGGGATGAAAACGCTTGGACTACGAATGGAAGCACATCAACAAAATGCACAGAAAATCGCTGAGTTTTTAAAGCAACATGCAGCCGTCACACGTGTTTATTATCCAGGTCTCGATACTCACCCTGGACATGAATTTGCGAAAACACAAGCATCCGGCTTCGGCGGCATGATCTCTTTTGATATTGGAAAAGAAGAACATGTCGATGTATTTTTAAGCCAGCTTAAGCTGTTTACAATCGCAGAAAGCCTTGGAGCGGTTGAAAGCTTAATTTCTGTCCCTGCCCGGATGACCCATGCGTCCATTCCAAAAGACCGCCGGGAGGAGCTTGGCATCACAGATGGTTTAATTCGTATTTCCGTCGGAATTGAAGATGTGGATGATTTACTACATGATATCAAGCAAGGACTAAGCGCACTGGCGAATGGATAGATTTACATGCTCCTCGCTTTCTCTCACTATGTTAAGCTATGAATAGACATTGATAACTGGAAGGTGAAACAAGTGAAGAAAAAGTGGAGTGATTTAGTGACAGATTACAAGCAGTACGCTTTTATTTTGCTTGCTGTCAGCACCTTTTTATATATTGGTACGATCTTACCGAACCAGCACATCGAAGCATTTCCAAAAATGCTGATGATGGGAATAGATTGTGTTTTCTTATTAGCAGCTTTTGTTTGTGTTAAACGCGCGATTTTCTTTCAAAAGAAACTGCAAGAATTAGATGAAGATTAATTCGAAAGCCTCCTCATTTGCCTGAGGAGGCTTTTTTTATTGTATTGGATAATCGGACAAGAATAACTGTAGAAATTTAGTCAAAAACACAAAAATCACCTATATGACTAAAAACAGGTTTACAAAATGGTGCTTGCTGGATATACTTACAAAGTAATTAAAAAAAAACGTAAAGGAGGCTGAAGAATATGTTATTCGTATCTACTTGTGATCAATTCAACCAACAATTTCATCATGTCATCAGCCTGTGGAAGAGTTCGTGTCCTTCCTTTGCCTTATACGGTGCACGCTTCAAAACTGTTTAAGTAAACGAGGATTTCACACGTATCATCCATTGCAGGTTGGAAGACACTGTCTTTTGATCTGCATTTTTGTGTGCCCGCAGATCAACTGATAAAGAAGATCTGCGGGCTATTTCGCGTGCTGCGAACTGAAGGGAGGTGAGCGTATATGACAATCCATTTATTTTTTATTACTTTGACAATTAAGCGGAAATACAAGGACATTGAGACCGTTCTTTACGAACAAGAAGTCGAAACAATTTATGAAGAAATGAAACAGAAACAACTAAAGTATATGAACTAAAACAGGAAATGAAAAATGTGAAAAGGAGGAGATTGACATGTTTATGATGCTAGCCATGCTTGATTGTTATACGATGGAGAAGGACCAGGTTTAGACACGCTCCACATTGATCACCTGCACATATGATACCGTAAAAGGTGATTGTGAGGTGATCTATGAATGTCGATGTCACCATATATGAGATTTCCGTCTGTGGGGCACGGGTATGCATCTATTCCGCATTCCTTAAAGCACGGATACGGCAATCCATACCGCATGCAAAGAGAGCAAGAGGAAATGCTCAGACGTTATATGTATCAGTACCGGACTTATTGGTATTAAAGAAAAGGAGCAGGAAACCATGACGTTTCCTGCTCCTTTTACGTTAGCAAATCCAGCTTGCACCAATGATGATCAACAAAATGAACAGTACAACAAGCAATGCGAATCCGCCTGCAAAACCGCCACCGTAGCCACCGCAGTAGCCTCCAGAATAACCGCCAAAGCCCATAATCTAGCACCACCTTTATCTAATCAAGATACATTTATAAATTATGCAGCTCATGCAGAAAACGAAATCAATCTGAGCACAAATAATGAAAACGCCTATTCAGGTTAAAAAATAATTTTCACTTTCTGCGAAACATTTTCTGAAAAGGAGCGTCTTATAAAAGACAAATAAATTAGGACTAGGTCTTAATTTTTGTTAGGTGAGAGCCGATATGAAAAGTAAGAAAATTTGTAAATAGTTTATTTACTGGTGAAAAGCAGGTGTTAACATTGATTCAAAGCTGGATTGGAAAACAAATGAGGGAACCAAAAGGCTTGTTCTCAAAATGGGTTGCCCGCTATATGGAAAAAAATCATCATAATATCAATGAATGGACGCTTCAACTCTTAAATATACAAGAAAATGACCGAATTTTAGAAATTGGGACTGGAAGAGGCATCACCTTATCAAAGGTAGCTGAAAAACTTGACCGCGGAAAAGTATATGGAGTGGATGCCTCTCGTCATATGATTAAATATGCAAAAAGAAAACATAAGAAGCTTGCGGAACAGGACAAAGCCGTTATTACGCTTGGTAAGGCTGAGCAATTACCTTTTGAAGACAGATCATTCAATAAATTATTTACGGTGCAGACGATCTATTACTTGAAGGATATTGAGCAAGTCATGAAGGAAGTGTACCGCGTCCTTCAAGTGGATGGAGAAGTATTTTTATCCTTCCAAAAGCAGGAGCTGATCAACGAACAAAAACGGTCAACATCTTTTTCATCGTACAGTGAAGAAGAGATCAGCCGTCTGTTTTCAGCATATCACTTTAGAGAAGTCTCGGTTTATCACTATGATACATACATCTGTATCAAAGCCTTAAAATGATGAAAATATTTCCCAGGTAATGAACAAGCACTCAAAAAAGAGGCTCTTCGTCAGAGGAGCCTCTTTGCCTGCAATAAAAAAAGGCTCTTCATCAGAAGAGCCTTTTGTATGTGATATAGGCGCCAGCCAGGTGTGTAAGGAATGATAGTATATATAAGGAATTTGTTTGTCGATTAAGGATACCTGTCTGGCTTATTTCTTATATCGACACCGTTCTGCAAAAGTTTAGCTTTTTTTTCAATATTTTCTTTTTTATTTCGCTGGAAGACACATTTTTCTTTCTCACATAGACATGTGCCTCCTTCTTTTTCACATAATGTGCTGTTTGAAGAAGGAAATTGCTTAAGAAATAGAGAAAATTGTAGAGACTTCATTTTAAACAAAAGGGAGGAATGAAATCATGTCGGGAAACAAAGGTGTCGTTTATAAAGGAGCAGGAAAAGTAGCAGTTGAGGATATTGGATACCCTGATTTGGTCTTAAAAGACGGCCCGGGTGTACCTAAAGCCAATGTGGGGCGTAAATGTGAGCATGGCGTCATTTTAAAAGTAGTGACGACGAATATTTGCGGAAGTGATCAGCACATGGTGAGAGGGCGTACGACTGCACCTGAAGGGCTTGTCCTTGGTCATGAAATTACGGGTGAAGTCGTGGAAGTTGGGCGAGATGTGGAGTTTATTCAAAAAGGGGACCTCGTGTCCGTTCCGTTTAATATTGCCTGCGGACGCTGCGTCATGTGTAAGGAACAAAAAACCCATGTGTGCTTAAATGTAAACCCGGACCGCCCAGGCTCTGCCTATGGATATGTAGATATGGGCGGATGGGTTGGCGGCCAATCCGAGTATGTCATGGTTCCATATGCAGATTTTCAGCTTCTCAAATTTCCAGACAAAGATCAAGCGATGGAAAAAATACTAGATCTCACGATGCTTTCCGATATTTTCCCGACAGGTTTTCATGGTGCTTATACGGCTGGAGTAAAGCCTGGTTCGACCGTATATATTGCAGGTGCTGGGCCGGTAGGTCTTGCAGCAGCACATTCGGCTCAGCTTCTTGGCGCATCTGCTGTGATTGTTGGAGATCTGAATGAGCAAAGACTGGAACAGGCAAGAAGCTTCGGCTGTGAGACGATCAATCTACGAAAACATGATCGAATCGGCGAACAAATTACGAATATTTTAGGGGAGCCAGAAGTTGATTGTGCCGTCGATTGTGTCGGCTTTGAAGCTTCGGGTCATGGAGACCAGGGAGAAGCACCAGCAACTGTTTTAAATACGATTATGGATATTACTAAAGTTGGCGGCAAGCTTGGAATTCCAGGGCTTTATGTCACAGAAGATCCAGGAGCAGTGGATGCCGATGCAAAAGTCGGTTCTCTGAAAGTGCGAATTGGACTTGGCTGGGCGAAAGCTCATACCTTTGTGACAGGTCAAACCCCTGTTATGCAATATCATCGCAGTCTAATGAAATCCATTTTAAGCGGCAGAGCACAGATCGCTAAAGCCGTCAATGCGACCGTCATTGACCTTGATCAAGCCCCTAAAGGATATAGTGACTTTGATTCGGGTGTGGCGAAGAAATTTGTCATTGACCCGCACGGGATGCTTTCTCGATAATTTTTAACATGAAAGGAGCCGCTCAATAAAATGGGACGGCTCTTTATTGTGGAAAATCACATAGAATATACAAATCCATTTCAAAGGGGAGGAATTAGATGAATTCAGATCAGGCCAAAAGAAGAGTAGTAGAACAATTTGGAAGAAATGCAGAAAAGTATGTGACGAGTCAAACTCACGCAAAGGGAGCAGACCTTGATCTAATTGTTGAATGGGCAGCCCCAGAACAGAGCTGGGTCGTACTCGATATAGCAACTGGTGGCGGGCATACCGCAAAAGCACTGGCTCCATATGTGAATCAAGTGTTTGCGACGGATTTAACAAAAGAGATGCTTTCTCATACATCACTTCATTTAAAAGCGTATCCACAAATTTTTTATGTAGTAGCGGATGCAGAAAGCCTTCCTTTTTTAGATGGCACATTTGATATGGTCACATGCCGAATTGCAGCACACCATTTCCCGCACCCTGAACAGTTTGCCAAAGAGGCATCTCGCGTATTAAAGTCAAATGGTCTGTTTTTCTTTATTGATAATGTTTCGCCAAATGATGAAGAGCTTGCACTATTTATCAATGAGCTGGAAAGATTGAGAGACCCAAGTCATGTGTCCTGTCTATCTACAGAACAATGGCGGGAATTGTTTTATAAAGAGGGAATAAAAGAAGTAAGATCAATGGAACGAAAAAAACGTTACCCTTTTCAAGAATGGGTCAAGCGAACAACGAAAACTTTAAAGGAAGAAGAGATCGTTACAAAATACATGTTAGATGCTAACGAGAAAATAAAGCAATATTATAGATTGAACATGACAGAGGATCAGATAGAATCAATAGAGGTGGATGACTGGATTGCTCTTTTCAGGAAAGGGTAAAAGTAAATCATTCATACGAGTCATTGGTAGAAATTAATCATATGCTACATTTTAAAGGGAAAACCGTCATCATCACAGGCGCAGCAAATGGTATTGGTTTCTCGATAAATGTTTAACAATAAAGAGCCGCTCCATAAATGGGACGGCTCTTTTTTGTGGAATTCACATTGAATATACAATACATATCAACGAAAGAGATACTTTCTAAGGTTTCTTCATAAGGTCCTTGATGATAAATAATCTCATAGAACCCAGCTGGTTTCATTCTTGCTGACGGTCATATAGGCGACAAATAGTCAGCTCACATCTCCAGACTACTCATTTAAGTCATCTCCTTTTGCATACACAATACCGTATTTTAATCCCAAGTTTTTTAAAAAAATGGCGTAGATTGCTCGTAAAGTTTCTCCGTTGGTACCGACCAACCTATTTTCTCGTCGCTTTACATAAGAGGTTTAGCTGATAATTATTTCTTCGAATATATTTTTTATTTCTTTCTTTACTCTAGAGTTACTCCATACTTTACACTATTTCTTGTGAACTTAACATGACCTAACATTCGAGCACTACTAACTTGGCTTGGTAAATGGTTGGGTTTCTCAATGAAATGGAGTAATAAGGCGGAAGGTTGGATTCGAAAATACGGAGTCTAGGCCATTATAGTGAGCTATTTTTAACAGTTGGTCGAATATTTTAATCAGTTTAAAAGAAAGGGTTTGTTTAGAAATGACAAAACTAAATCAACAAATGACGTTAGCACCTGTACCGCAGGGCGAGCTAGCAGCATTTAAGGCAGAATTACAAGAGGCATTTACGAAAGGGTTACAAGATCGTTTTACAGATGCGGAAGATCCGGCAGAAATGGGACCAATCCCGTCTGAGGAAGATTTCAATCATTCACTTACTGCTAAAGAATCGGTTGTACGTCAACTTTTACTAAACGCCGAAAGAATTGGTGGTGTCGTATTGAAAATGAATAACGAAACCCAGCGAAACGAAGTGGACTTCCTGTATACAAGGGCAAATGCACATGGCAAAGGTCTTGGAACTAAAATGTGGGAAGCGATAGAAGCAGCGTTCCCAGAGACGAAGGTTTGGGAGCTGCACACACCATATTTTGAAAAGCGTAATATTCATTTTTACGTGAATAAATGCGGCTTTAAAATTGTTGAGTTTTATCACCAAGGCAACCCCGGACCTAATGTTGAAGGCAAAGAGCCGGAATCGGATGAAGAGTATGAGTTTTTCCGTTTTGAAAAGGTCATGACGAAAGTGAGCAGTGAATCATAATGCAAGGGAAAATCTCACAGCTTTGGATTTTGATGAAGCGCAGTCAAATGGCGAATAGTCAATTAGTTCTTTTATTTTTTATAAGTATCGTAGAGGTGGCAGCAGGACTTGCTGTGCCACTACTCACAATGAAGCTTATTAACCAAATTTCAGATACTGGTTTTGCATTAACGTCACTCTTACCAGTCATTGGTGTTTTAATTGTACAGGCGATGCTTAGTGCGGTTACATTTTATATGATGCGTCGTTTAGGTGAAGGAATTGTCGCGAATTTACGAACAGAAGTATGGGCGCATATGCTGCATTTACGATTAACATATTACGATGCACATGAATCTGGCGAAACGATGAGTCGAATTACGCAGGATACAAACGTCGTAAAGGAGTTTGTAACGGAAAAGCTCGTATCGTTTGTATCGGGGCTTTTCGCGATACTCGGTGCAATCGTTGTTTTACTATGGATTGACTGGAAAATGACGCTGCTGCTACTGATCGCCGTACCACTCACAATTTTTGTGACGTATCCGTTAGGAGAAAAAATGTACGCGATTTCGAAAGCCAATCAAGATGAGTTGGCAGGATTTGGCGGACGATTAGGGAGAATTTTAACAAACATTCGCCTTGTGAAAGCTTCGCAAACAGAGCAGCAAGAGCTAGCAGGCGGAGAAAAGCAAATTCAGCAGCTGTACAAGTACGGATTAAAAGAAGCAAAAATTGTTGCGATTCTTTCACCACTTATGACGCTGCTCATGATGGTTGTGATCATTGCGATTTTTGGGTATGGCGGTTCACAGGTTGCTTCAGGTGCCATTAGTTCTGGCGAGCTTGTGGCAATCATGATTTATTTAGTACAAATTATTATGCCATTTACACAAATGGCGACATTCTTTACTGATTTACAAAAAACACTTGGCGCAACAGAGCGTATTGTCGAGGCTCTAGATGAGAAGCGTGAAGTCCAAGACGGTAAACCGGTAACTGCTGCGTCACAGCCGATTCTTTTTGAAAATGTGTCGTTTAAGTACAACGAAAAGTACGTGTTAAAAGGTATGACGTTTACGTTAAAGCCAAATGAAACAACGGCCTTTGTCAGCCGAAGTGGTGGCGGGAAAACGACCATGTTCTCCCTTATTGAACGTTTTTATGACGTGTCATCAGGTGCGATACTGTATGGCAAAGAAAACATTGAGCAATTTAATTTAACAGAGTGGCGTGGGCTGTTTGGCTATGTAAGTCAAAATGCACCGTTATTAAACGGAACGATTCGTGACAACGTCATGTACGGGACGAATGGAGCAAGTGAACAAGAGGTACTTGCCGCATTAAAAGCAGCCTATGCCTATGATTTTGTCATGCAGCTGGATAAACGCCTCGATACAGAGGTTGGTGAAGGAGGTATTAAGCTTTCGGGTGGTCAAAAACAGCGTATTGCGATTGCTCGTGCGATTTTACGAAATCCGAGAATCCTATTACTTGATGAGGCGACATCGAACTTAGATAACGAATCAGAGCGTGAAGTGCAGCTTGCTCTTCAAGCGTTAACGAAAAACCGGATGACCATCATTATCGCCCATCGGTTATCCACGATTACAAGTGCAGACCAAATCCTTGTCTTTGAAGACGGACGCTTGTCAGGTCAAGGCACACATGAAGAATTACAAAAAACTCATCCGTATTATCAACAGCTTTGGCAAAATGGTCGTTTAACTGAAGATTAAACGAAAATGTTTCGAGTCAGTTGCTTTTGTTATTCTTTGAAAGTAAAGACGTTAAAAAAACGAATGAAATGGAAATGGGTCAAGAACAACATCCTACTTCCTAAATCTTAATCATTTTATATATTCAATTAGACTCTAAATAACAACAAATCAAGAGATGGAGGACCTCTGATTTCGCTATAATATGTTTTTACTTTATCTACGATAAATGAAAAATCAATTACTGCTCAATTTTACGAAGCAGGTGATCCTCTTTGATCAGTTGATCTAGTCATACAAATTCAGCTTTGTGCCGAGATTCCTCAAAATGATATGATAGACGACAACATCTCATGGAGAAAGGATTGGATGAATGATGAATTTTCAACATAAAACCGTCATCATCACAGGCGCAGCCAATGGTATTGGTGAAGCGATCGCCTGCGGTTATGCAAAAGAAGGGGCGCGTGTGGTGCTTGCGGATATAGATGAAGAAAAGGGAAAGCGTTTGGAGGAGCAACTGAGAAAAGAGTCCTATGAAGTTTATTTCATTAAAACGGATGTGAAACAGGAGAAGGATATTCAGCGCTTAATGTCGTTTGCTGCGTAGCACTGCAAAACGATTGATATTTTCATTTGGCAATGAGCAGAGGTTGGAACAGGCAAGAAGCTCCAGGTCATGGAGACCAGGTAGAAGCACCAGCAACTGTTTTAAATACGATTATGGATATTACCAAAGTTGGCGGCAAGCTTGGAATTCCAGGGCTTTACGTAACAGAAGATCCATGAGCAGTGGATGCCGATGCAAAAGTCGGTTCTCTGAAAGTGCGAATTGGACTTGGCTGGGCGAAAGCTCATACCTTTGTGACAGTTCAAACCCCTGTAATGCAATATCATCGCAGTCTAATGAAATCCATTTAAAGCGGCAGAGCACAGATCGCCAAAGCCGTCAATGCGACCGTCATTGACCCGCACGGGATGCTTTCTCGATACAATTAACGTAAATAGATTAAAAGAAAAGACCTTATGACTATGACAAGTCATAAGGCCTTTTCTTTTCTAAAAATACGTATATTAAAAACAGTACAATTTATGATGTTCCCTATTTACCCTCGTTTTCTATTCTTCAGTAGTGTAATTCTAATTATATTTAATCTAATTAATCTAAATCTCCTCAAAACAATGATTTTGTTCAAAAATTATAATAAGAGCTTCTTATGGAAATAAGTATTTTAATCATTATTTTAAAATATTTTATCCTGAGCAAATGTATAATTTGATCCATAATTCACAAGAAAAACTTGAAGGAAGAAGATAATAGAAAGAAAAGATCTATTATACCTAAATATTAAATTATTAAATATAAAAAAACATTTAAGATGATTATAGGTTTTTTCTTCAAAAAAAATAATATTTTTACACAAAAATGGTTTAATTTATCTATTTTGAACCGATATGATAATTAGTAAATGGATAATAAAGAATTAAATGGGATTAATGGAATAATGAAGTCTGTCATTCTGATAAAATTACTATTTCTAATGTGATTTTAATAGGAAATAATCATTATAGGTGTGATGAAGAGACATGAAATGGGTAACTTCTGAAATTATTGTTCGTTATGTTGAATGTGACTCAATGGGGATTGTTCATCATTCCCATTATTTGAATTGGTTTGAGATCGGTAGAATTGAATTAGCTCACGTCGCAGGAGTGGATTTTCAAAGACTACATCAAGTGCTTACGTTACCAGTTATTGATTTAGAGTGTCGATATAAGCAGTCTGCCAAATTTGGAGATACGATATTAGTTGAAACAGCACTTGAATTATCGAATAAGCCGATGCTCATTTTTCATTATAAAGTACGGCGTAAAAGAGGGAAAGTTTTACTTGTGCAAGGAAAAACTCAACATGTATTTCTCGACAAAGATATAGGTTTATTGTTGAAAATACCTAAAGATATTGATAATAAAATAAAAACTTTTTTGAGGAGTTGAAAATGGATACTGCATTTATTTTTCCGGGGCAAGGGTCACAATATATTGGCATGATGAAGGACTTCTATGTGAGATATCCACATATTTTTAATCAGCTTTTTGAAGAAGCTGCTGATCAATTACATATTGACTTCAAAAAGATTTGCTTTAATGGTAGCGAACTGGAATTGACTTCTACAGATATTGCTCAACCAGCTATCTTATTACATAGTGTAGGCATTCAGCGACTTTTAGAACTAGAGGGAATTAGTCCAGACATAACCACAGGACATAGTGTTGGGCAATTTTCAGCACTAGTTACTGCAAAAGCTCTCACATTTTCAGAAGCTGTTCAATTAGTACATAAAAGAGGCGTTTTTATGAAAAATACGACAGAAAGAGGAAAAATGTTAGCAATCGTTAGTTCGCAAAGTGAAATTTTACAGGAAATACTTATCGATGCTAAAAAGCTAGGAGTAGACATTGCAGCTATCAATTCACCACTTCAAGCAGTAATATCTGGACTTGAAGGAAAAATTAACAAAATTTATCAGGAACTTGAATTTAAGAAAGGTGTAAAAGCTAATTTTCTAAAAGTCAGTCATGCTTTTCATTCAAATTTAATGGCCGAAGCACAGATAAATTTTAGCGATTATATTAAAAAATTCCGATTCAATACACCGATAATTCCGATTATTCTTAATAATACTTCTTTGCCTAGTACTGAAGTAGAAGAGATTAGGAAAGATCTAATCAAACAATGTACAGACACCGTATTTTGGAGTGCAACAGTTGAACAATTAATATCATTACACCTAAAAAATATCATCGAAGTAGGTCCAAAAAAAACGTTGACAGGTTTAGCAAGATCCTTTCAAATGAAGCCTAAGTTTTTACCGACTGATTCATTTATGGCATATAAAAAAATCGTAAAAAAAAGGAAAGAGGGGACAGTTTAATGTTTGAAGAAAAGGTGGCCGTTATTACAGGTGCTTCTGGAGGGATAGGAAAGGCAATTACGGAATCATTAGCTCGAGAGAAGGCTACTGTAATTTTAACATATAAAAATAACAAAGAAAGTGCAGAAAACATTAGAAATGAGATTATTGAAAGTGGAGGCAAAGCATCTATTTATCAGGCGGATGTAAGTGAGGAGCAAGATGTTAAAAGATTGTTTTCAGCAATCAAAAAAGAGTTTGGGAAAATAGATATTCTAATAAACAACAGTGGTATTACAAAAGATGGTTTTCTCCCGATTATGAGTAGCAAAAAGTTTGATGAGGTAATCCAAGTAAATTTGAAGGGTACTTATTTATGTTGTCGAGAAGCTGTGAAGCAAATGATTTTAAAGAAACAAGGAACGATCATTAATATAGCTTCCACGAGTGGTATCTCAGGTGCTATTGGACAGACAAATTATTCTGCTTCTAAAGGGGGGATTATCGCATTTACAAAAAGTTTAGCACTAGAAGTCGCACAATATAATATTCGAGCAAATGTTGTTGCACCAGGATTTATTGAAACCCAAATGACCAAAAAAATGGATCAAAAAACTCTTAATAAGATGCTAGAACTTATACCGCTTAAACGTCTAGGAAGACCGGAAGAAGTCGCAAATCTTGTGACATTTTTGGCTTCGCAATTATCTGAATATATCACTGGGAAAGTTTTCATAATAGATGGTGGTCTAATAAACGGATAAAATTTAAATAAAGGGATGATTAGTTTGCTTAATTATGTAGAGACAAAAGAAAAAGCAAAAAACAGAAGAGAGCTTACAGATAAAATAAAAGAATTACTTGTTGAAAAATTAGATTTAGAAATAGATCCTTCCATTATTACAGATGACCAGCCCATATTTGGCAGAGGTTTAGGGCTAGACTCCATTGATGCACTAGAATTATTTGTGGTTATTGAAGATGAGTTTGGGGTGACAGTTTTCGATGATAATATAGAAGTTTTTAGCTCGGTGAACAAGTTAGCCGATTATATTGAAGAAAATATGGAGAGTGAAAAAGCTTGAATCGAATATTAGATGTGAATGAAATTAAAAAACTATTACCGCATCGCTGGCCTTTTCTCATGCTCGATAAGGTCGTTGAATTAACCCCAGGCATAAAAGGCATAGGGATTAAAAATGTTACAATCTCTGAACCATATTTTGAGGGGCATTTCCCAAATGAGTCAATCATGCCAGGCGTATTGATTGTCGAAGCAATGGCTCAAGCTACAGCAGTTGTATATTGTACAGGCATTTTAAAATATTCCGAAGAGACCCTGAATGAGGTGGCAGCTTCAATCGAATTAAATGCTACTACTGATATTTCACATCGTGTTGGCTACCTTGTTGGCATTAAGGACTTAAAATTTCTAAAACCCGTTGTACCAGGTGACCAATTAAGATTGAAGGTTCATATAGAACGTACATATCAAGTGATGTCAAAGGTGAGAGTAGAGGCTTACGTAGATAAGACATGTGTGGCAAAGGGCGTATTAACTGTATCACAAAAGCCAGAGACACTTAATCCTACAAAGGGATAAATTATGAATAATAATAAAAAATTCCATATTCGTGAATGTACTGTACATGATGCTAGAGAATTAGCTGATTTTTATAATAGGTTAAAATATGGCCCTGTCAATCATGGGTACTTGTTAAATGAAAAAAATATGAAACAAATGATAGAAGAAGTGGACATTATTTTATATTTGTGTGTTGTATATGACCAGCAAATCATTGGAACAATGCTTTTTTCGAAAATGAGTGGACAAAGATCTGCATCCGAAAGCAGCGTTTGGGGAAGTAAATTTGTGATAGCTGATGGTTTTCGCAATGGTCCTTTACCAGCACTATTTTTCTCAACATCCATACAAATGTTAGTGGAAAAAGGATTTGAAACAATTGAAGTGGAGGTGGATCCTAATAATGTAAATGCTCTACCCCTATACAAAAGAGTTGGCTTTATTCGATCCCGTTCTAATCAAGTAGACTACGACGGATATTTATGTCTTAAAAGCTATCTTCCCTATATTATTTCATATTTAAAAGATAGCTATAAAGTGGAGAAATTGGATCAAAATATCATGGAAAAAGGCTGGAAAGGGCTTGAGGTATCAAAAAATTTCCGTTCCTCGAATATTGATACTATTCAGTTGAATGGAATGGAAGCAGCTGAGTATCGAATGAACTTTGGAGAAGAAGTTATTAGTTGTTGGGTGGATGTGTTAAGTAATAAGGTTGCAAAATTTGAAGATAAAAGATTTATGTTTCAACAGTATATAAGAGAAGGACAGCATGTAATCGTAGGACAGCGAGTAACCCTAGTATACGAATTTGAAAATAAATTAACCCAAACCATTTTAGTTCATTTGAAAGCTCAATTTCAAGAAAGAAATAAGTTTCTATTTCAAAAAAGACGTTTTCTTGTGAAACAAGGAGAGAAAATTTATATTGAAATACCAGTTGTTGTTGGGAATTATTCAAAAAAGGGATTACAAACAAACATAAAATTTGGCCCCTGTTCTTTTGATTTTGAATATGGAATATATTTAAAAGATCGTTTGGAATTAAAAATGCATGATGATGTTTTAGTGGAAACAGAATTATATAAAAATTCTATTCTGTTGGTTAAAAATAATCAACAGGTTACGACTAGTGTCAAAATTGACTTAGTGAATAAAACAGGTAAGGAAGAAAGGAAGATAGTTAATATTGCACCAAACGCGACTGAAAATTTAACATTACCCCTTCCTACTTATAAAAAAGGGAACTATAAAGTTAAAGTGACAGCTAAAAATAATCAGAAACTCTTATTAAAGGAAACTCATCACATACATGTGATAGATCCATTTGGAGTTATATGTAAAGATAATGAAGATTTTATCATTTTAGAGAATATAGATCTGCAATTAAAAATTGATAAGCATTCAGGAACGCTCAAATGCTTTCATAAACTTTTAAACAGAGATGTATTGATTGAAGCATGGCCCGATATCAATACGCCGTATAAGAATGGTCTGAGAGAGTACAAGAAAAAGGACATAGACGTATTTGTTAGTAAGAGAAATGAAATTTATCTTGCTGAAAAAAAACAGGATAAAATTATACTTATTAGAAAAATCACCTTAAAAAGTGAAGAAGTTATTAAGGTTGATGATTATCTTTTAGAATCAGGAACTATCAAATTAAATCCTTGGTGTTTAATGCAGGGAAGTACTATGTATATCCCATTAAAAGAGGGCATTTTAAAAGAAAAACAAATTGAGGAATCTTTCCCTTTTCTGATACATGACTATGAATTTAAGAAAGATATGGACTTACCAACAAATCCGATAAGTTACTCTATGCCCTGGTCTGTTTTTGAAACGAATGAAATATCCATTGGATTTATGTGGGAAGGTCAAGTGAAAAGTATTAATTATGGATTGAGTTGGATGCCTTCATTGTCTTTTGAACAAAAAAGAGAATTTAGTCAATTTAAGAAGAAACTCTCCATTCTCCCTTTATTTTTTAAAAAAATGTGGATAAAGAAAATAGATCGTATTTTACGACCTATAAGTACTCATTATTTCCGATTAAGCACAAAGGGAATTAATCATATATTACAGAAGTATCGAGCACTTTATAATTCTAATGATATGACATTCTCATTAGTTGAATCGGTCGATATGCAGATGCATACTACGATTGTTCAAAGGGGAAAGGACGTAAACTTAAAGCTGAGTTTAAAAAACTTTCTTCTCTCGCCAAAACATGGAACACTGACCCTTTCTATACCATCTATTGATTATCAAGAAGTCAGACAGATCGACTTAGCAGGGGGACAAACTTTGTTACTTACGTTTCCGGCATCAATAAATGGAGAAGAAAGTATCATTTGTGGAGAAATAGTATTTGAGCAAGATACTTCTCAATTTGTTAGGAAAAAGCGATTTAGTCTTGTTGTTTATAATGAAGAGAAATTGATGAAACAATCAATTCAGCAAAAAAGAGATATAGAGATATATAAATTTTATAATGAAGAAATTCAAGTAGAAATTGTGCCTGCATTTCAGGCTTCAATTACAAGCTTAAGAATGTTAGAGAGTAAATTATTGAAATCAAACTTCCCAAATTTAAAGAGTTGGGGGCAGCATTTTTTAGTACCATTGGGAATCTTTCCACATTTGATTGAGGGACCGATGACGCTAAACCGTGGACTGATTTTTGATGTTGGTTCACATCGTAAATTTGAGCATCGTCCATTAAACATACAAGATCATCGAGGTTTTATTTGGGAGGGTGTTGAATGTGCATCTACAGACTTTCAAGTTCAATATTTGATATGTTCAGGAAGTCCTTTATTAAAAGTGAAGGGTGAACTCTCCTCCAATTATATAAATAATGAGCAACTCGCCTTCCATTCTGTATGGAATGTATGGAGCGGAAAAAGCTATATTCATTATACTGAAGATTTTGAACAAAAAAGTTACAAAATAACAGGAAAAAAAGGAAAGACATATCTAAACACATCCAATATTATATTAGAAATCAAACAGGGGTGTTTTGTAACTATATGGTCGGAAAATAAAGACTGCAAAATTACTTTATATGAATGGGGAGAAAGGCAAATCGAAATTATCCTCTTACTATCGAGACATGTATTAAAAGATGGCTTTATGGTAGCTTTTAGCAATTGTTTGGAAGACTCAAAAAAATATTTGATCAGTCAGGAGATATAGTATGAGTGTTTTATTCATTGCCCCAAGTCAATTTAGTATTGGTGAACTTCATAATGCAGTAACTTTAGCTAAACAATTGGAAGAAGGGGGAATCAAAACTTTTTTCTTAACAAGTCAAAACCATATCAATTATGTGCTAAATGCAAATATGAAAGCGAAAGCTTTACCAAGAAAAACACTACAATCTCATATCGTGAAAGATACAGCAGAAACTATAAAGGCTAAAGCAATCATTATTGCAGACTATCATAATTTAGATATAGAATCGCCCTTAATAGATTTGGATAAAATATTAGAACTCAATATTCCAGTTGCAACTATTGACTCTCTTAGCTTTGGACCAAATGAAAAAATATTAAAGAATCAATTGTTTGCACATTCTTCTAAAAAGAAGGCTGCACAGAAACAACAAAATATTGTGAGAAGTGTTCCAAATCAAATGAAAATTATTAGGACGTGTCCAGTTAATAACCCGAACCTGAGAGACGAACGAATTTTCCCTGTTTCCTTATATCCACAAGACTTAAAAATCAATAAACAAGTTAGGGAAAAAACAAGAAGAAAATACCAATGCCTATATAATGAAGATAAGTTAATTATGCTTTCTAAATCTGCTTGGGCAAATTTATTAGTAAAGATGAAACTGATGGAGACAGGCAGTCATATGAAAAGTACTTATAATTATGAATTCTTCATTCAAGAGTTATTGACAGAGTATTTATCTGTAAAAGCAATCAAATCTAAGATTGTGATTGTAGGAGTGTCACCGGACAACAATTTTATTCCTATTAATCTCAATGAGAAGGTTACTTTTATTCCATTACCTTTTTTAGATTTAGAGGATTATGACGATTTGTTACTATCATGCGACTTGTTCGTCACAGATAATATTACCTCAGCTACTATGGCAAAATCATTGGTTGGATCTGTGCCAGTTCTTAGTTTAATTAATACAAAAGTCTTTCTTGATGAACAGAAACGGCCTGTTTTACCATCTTCTTGGAAAAAAAACAATCTTTTGAAAATTATGGATAAATGGTTAAAGGTTTTGCCTGATGGAATTTATCCATTTATCACATTTCCTAATGGCTGGATAAATGAATTGAAAGATTTATTTGATAAAAATCCTATATTAGAAGTCCTGGAAACAGTAGAGATTTTTGATATAAAAGAGGCGGGTTTAAAAATACACAATCTACTTTATTGTGAAAAGACAAAACATGAGTTTATCGAAAAACAAGAAGTATACGTAAATTTAATTAAAAATACACCAAATGCAAAAGATATGCTGTATTTCATTCAAAAATAATTAGTAAAGAAGGTTACATTATGAAAAGAATAGATAAGGAATATCAAGCTTTAAGAGAATCTGTTGCTTTATTTGAATTAAATGAAGTGGGGGTATTTAAGATAAGTGGAGAAGATCATGAGGAATTTGTAAATAGTTTAGTAACTGTCGATTTAGAATTTATGGATAGTGAAAGAACAGTTTTTACACTAATTTTAGACGAAAACGCGAACATTGTTGATGTTCTTACTATTTATAAACAAGAGGATTATATGTTAATTGAAACATCTCCATTTAAACGTGACACTGTACTTCGCCATATTGAGAACCATTTAGAAGGTTCCATACAACTAGAGGACATTTCAACTTCAACAGCTGTATTGGCGTTTGAAGGTCCTTATGCTTGGAAAGTGGGACAAGAATTGATCGACACAGATATTTCTTCCTTGCCTTTCCAGACGTTCTTTGAAACAAAGTGGAGTGACAATCACATTATTTTTGCTAGAACAGGTGTAACAGGAGAATATGGCTATAAAGTCATTGCTTTTGACGCATCATCGGCAAAATTTCAGTTGGAGGATTTTATTCTCTCACTTGAATTTGGTGATATCCGGCCATTAAAAATTGATATGGAAGTTGTTGAACTAGCAATGCTAGAAGTCAGACAGCCTAATACAAAACGAGATATAAATGGGCTAAATGTATTTGAAGCTAGTTTAGAATGGATGGTTCATTTTGACAAGGAGGAATTCTTAGGAAAAGAAATGCTTTTAGCATTAAAAAAGAAAAAAGTAAGTAGACGTCTAGTTGGTTTCCATTTAACCTCAGACCATCAACTATCTACAAATGGAAAAATCATTGTTGAAGGCAAACTGATTGGTGAAGTATTCCAATTAATTCGAAATCCAGTAACGAACAAGTATACAGGCTTAGCGCTGTTAGAAGATGATTTTGCTGTCTCTGGGCTAGAACTACAATTAAATTTCGATGGATTAGATGAGAATTTAACTATACACACAATCTCCTCACCATATATAGCACCAAAATCTTGGGCTATCAAGATGATATGAGGTACACAATGAGATATAAAAAGCATCAAGTTGTTATTACTGGAATGGGGATTATAAGCGCAAATGGTATAGGTTTAGAGGAGTTCTGGAACAACACCGCTAACGGGATAAGTGGCATAAAAAAAATTGAATCAATAGATACTTCGGATTTGATGTCTCAATTTGGTGGGGAAGTAAAAAACTTCAGCCCAGAGCGTTATTTGAGCGAAAGTGAAATGAATTCAATGGACCGTGCAGGTCAATTTGCAGTTATCGCAGCAAAAGAAGCAGCATTGACTGCTAGCTTCGACATTCATGAGGTGGATCCTTATCGAGTTGGTGTGACTCTAGGTACCTCACTCGGTGGTATATTAAGTGGTGAAAAATTTCATGATCAATGGATCAAGAAAGGATTAGATCAAGCAAACCCTTCGCTTATCTATCAATATCCAATCCATGTTCCAGCAGATCATGTGTCAACATATTTAAAAGTAAAAGGACCCAAAACTGTCATATCTAATGCATGTGCAGCCGGTACAAATGCAATTGGCCATGCGACTGATATGATTAGGTCTGGAAAAGCAGATATGATGTTTGCAGGAGGAGTAGACCCATTAACTAAGTTGTCATTAAGTGGATTTAACTCGCTTCAAGCGCTAAGTGTTGGGCATTGTTCTCCTTATAGTAAAAGTAACGGTATTAACATTGGTGAAGGTGCAGCATTTTTAGTTTTAGAAGATTTAAAACATGCTAAAAAAAGAGGCGCTCGCATTTATGCAGAAATTTTAGATTATGCAATGTCTGCTGATTGTTATCACCAAACAGCTCCTGATCCAGCAGGATTAGGTGCTACAAGGTCAATGAAAAGTTGTTTAGAGCAGTCTGAATTACAAGGTGAGGATTTGTCATATATCAATGGTCATGGTACTGGTACTCCTGCTAATGATCTATCAGAACCAAAGGCAATCAAAGCCATTATTAAAGAAAGCAATATACCAGTGTCATCAACTAAATCAATGGTAGGTCATATGTTGGGCGCAGCTGGTGCCACAGAGGCGGTAACGAGTATACTCGCTTTGAAAAATGGTGTCATTCCACCAACGATTAATTTTAAAGAAGAAGAAAGACAGTATAATCTAAATTTTGTACCGAATATACCTCAAAAAGCACAATTAGATGTCATTCTATCTAATTCATTTGCTTTTGGAGGAAATAATGTCAGCATCACATTTGGGAAACATCATTCGGAAAAAGAGAAAAAGAAAAAAGAAAGTGATAAAAGAGTTGTTTTAACAGGAGTTGGGGCTATTGCAGGTAATGCCTCAAATTATGAAGAAATTAAAGGTTTGTTGCTTAGCGGTATGGATGGATTCTCAAAGAATGGAAAGTTTGATTTTGAAAAATATGGATATAAAAAAGCTGCACTTTTGCCTGATATCGAATATAAAAAATTTATTAATCCAAAATTGCTGCGGAAAATGGATCCCATTAGTAAACAAGCAAATGTAGCTGTGAAAATGGCATTAGATTCTGCAAAACTGAAAATAACAAATAATAATACGGAAAAAGTTGGTCTTTTATTTGCTACAGGTACAGGTCCTATTGATACTGTTGAAGCGTTTAATAGAGTTGTCATCGAACAAGGTGCCCAAAAGGCAAATGCGAGACTTTTTCCAAACACTGTGATGAATGCTGCTGCAGGGAATATTGGCTTAAATTTTAAACTAAAAGGCCCCACCTCAACTATCTGCGCTGGGGGTGTTTCAGCAATAAATGCTTTAAATTATGCAACGAATTTAATTCAGCAAGATCTTTGTACACAAGTCATTGTCGTATCTTCTGACGAATTTAATGAACCTATGATGGCTGGAATGTCCAAAATAAATGGATATTTAACTGATGATGAAGCAAGGCCATTTGATCAAAATAGAAGTGGAAATATATTAGGAGAAGGCAGCGTTGCATTTGTAATAGAGTCACTAGATCAGGCAAAAAAAAGAGACGCTGAAATTCTGGGGGAAGTGAAAGGTTTTGGGATGACTTCTGACAATTTCGGAATTGGTAAAGTTGATCCGAAAGGGACATCGTGGAAGCAAGCTATGCTAAGTGCAATTGAAGATGCAGGCTTAAATAAGAATCATGTTAATTATATTTCTTCGTCAGCTAGTGGACATAAAATATTTGATGCAGCTGAAGCTAATGCGATGCGTAGATTGTTTTCTATAAAAAGTCCACTAATTGGAACGACGAAAGATACATTTGGAGAGACACATGGAACGGCTGGCTTTATAGGAATTATTGATGCGTTACTTGCATTAAAAGGTCATTACACCGGTATACGTCTTTTAAAAGAGGGAATCTTTGAGGGGAAATTAAATTACTTAAAGAAACCCTTACATACTAGTTCGGCTTCACATGTTCTAGTGAATTCTTTTTCATATGGAGGTAATTACCAATCTGTTGTGATAAGTAAATATGAAGAATAGCATGTTTTCGTCTGGTTCAATTTAATAATGAAGGAGATCAAACATGAAAGGAATTATTTTAGCGGGAGGCAGTGGTACAAGACTGTACCCATTAACAAAAATTATTTCAAAGCAACTTCTTCCTATTTACGACAAACCTATGATTTACTATCCGCTTTCAGTTTTAATGATGGCGGGTATTAGAGACATTTTATTTATATCAAGTCCACATGACATTTCAAAATTTGAGCAATTATTTGGAGATGGTTCTCAATTTGGTCTTCATTTCGAATACATGATACAGCAGAAACCGTCAGGAATAGCTGAAGCATTAATAATTGGTGAAGAATTTATAGGAAAAGACCAAGTAACAATGATACTCGGTGATAATATTTTTTATGGTCATCAATTAATAGAAAAAATAAAGACAAGTCATAAACACAAAAAGGGAGCCACGATATTTGCATATAAAGTTAGTGACCCAGCAAGATTTGGGGTTGTTAACTTTGATGCAAATCACCGTGTTCTATCAATCGAAGAAAAACCTCAAAAACCTCAGTCAAGTTATGCCATTACGGGTTTATATATTTTTGATCATCAGTCGGTTTGTTTTGCGAAACAGTTAAAACCATCTAGACGTGGAGAATTGGAAATAACAGATATTCATAATCAATATTTAGCTATAAACCAATTGAACTTACAATTACTTGGAAGAGGGCATGTATGGCTAGATGCAGGAACACATAGTTCGCTTCTAGAGGCTTCTCAGTTTATTGAAACGATTGAAACAAGACAAAATTTGAAAATCGCTTGCTTGGAAGAAATTGCCTATAATGAGAATTATATTTCAAAAAATGAACTAGAAAAAATGACTAATGAATATTCTAACAATTCTTATAAAGAGTATTTACTGAGCTTAATAGAGGAATATTAAAATTTATCAGAGAGGGTTAATTATGCAGATATATGAGACTGAATTGGAAAGTGTTTTTGTGATTGAGACAGATATTTATCATGATGCAAGAGGATACTTTTCTGAAACATATAATCAACGTGATTTTAATGAGGCTGGTATAAATGTAACTTTTAAGCAAGATAATCATTCATTTTCTAAAGATGCAGGGGTATTAAGGGGGCTTCATTTTCAAGAGCCTCCTTTTGCTCAATCTAAATTAGTAAGAGTGATTTCGGGTGCAATTTACGATGTCATCGTTGATATTCGACCTAAATCACCTACGTTTGGTAAATGGATTTCTGTCATATTGACAGCAGATAATAAAAAGCAGGTATTTGTACCAAAAGGTTTTGCACACGGTTTTTGTACGTTAACTAGTGATACAAATGTTATTTACAAAACAGATGTATACTATTCAAAAAAACACGATTGTGGAATAAGATGGAATGATCCATATCTAGATATTCGATGGCCAGTCAAAGAACCAATTCTTTCAAAAAAAGATGTAAGGCTCCCTATCTTCAAACATTCAAGTATTGTAGGAGGGGGTTTTAGATGAACTTACTGATTACTGGAGGAGCAGGTTTTATTGGGAGTCATTTTCTAAAATATATGATTGAAAAATATCCCTTTTATAATTTTGTTAACTTAGATAAATTAACCTATTCTGGAAATGAAAAAAATTTGATAAAATTAGATGACTTAAAAAATTATTCCTTTATACAGGGCGAAATCACTGATAGAAAAATAGTTACTGATATAATACGGGAAAATAAAATACAAGTTATTGTTAATTTTGCTGCTGAAACACATGTGGATAGAAGTATTATTAATTCTTCTCCATTTATACAAACAAATATAGTAGGTACTCACCAATTACTTGAAGTTTGTTGTAAGTTTCATGGGATTAAATTTATTCAAATATCAACTGATGAGGTATATGGATCTCTATCTAATGGTATGTTCACGGAGTATTCCAGCTTATCACCAAACAATCCCTATTCATCAAGTAAAGCAGGGGCAGACTTGTTAGTGAAATCTTATTATCACACATTCGGTCTTGATGTGAATATTACAAGATGCACTAATAATTATGGACCAAATCAATACCCAGAAAAGTTAATTCCACTTTCAATCAAAAGAATTTTGGAGGGAAAGAAGGTCGAATTATACGGAGATGGTTTAAATGTAAGGGATTGGATATATGTTGAGGATCATTGTTCTGCTATTGATAAAGTATTACATCAAGGAGTACCTGGGGAAATTTACAATATTGGAGCAAACAATGAAAAAAGTAATATGGATATCGTAAAAACAATTTTAGATATTTTAGAAGAGCCCATTGATAAGATTGAATTCATCCCAGATCGACTAGGGCATGATAGACGCTATGCCTTAGATAATTCAAAAATAAAACATGAACTTCAATGGTCTCCATCTTATTCCTTCTATGATTCTTTAAAAAAGACTGTGATGTGGTATGCGAATAATCACAATTAGGATTAACCATCACTTAAATAAATTTAAGAAAGGTATGACAATGAGAATCCTTTTAATAGGGTCAGATGGATCCTTAGGTAGTGAGCTTCTTAGACAATTAAAATTAAACAAACTATATACTGTATATCCTTTTAATAAAAAAAAACTCGATATCACTTTAAAAGAAGAAATAGTTAAAGTCTTTAATAAGTTGAAGCCACAAATTGTTATCAACTGCGCAGCGTATACAGATGTTGAAAAAGCTGAAGTTGAACCAGCAAAAGCAATACTTGTTAATGGGACATCTACAAAGTATCTTGCTGAAGCCTCTGATGAAATAGGCGCAATTTTTGTACACTTTAGTACTGATTATGTTTTCAATGGAGAGCAAAATATTCCATATACTGAGAAAAATAAACCAAACCCCCTCAATGTTTATGGAGAATCTAAAAGGTTAGGAGAAAAGTATATAGAGAAATCAACAACACGTTATTTTATAATTCGTACTTCTTGGCTTTTTGGAAGGGGCGAAAAAAAGAATTTTGTAGATAAGATACTGGATTTGTCTGAAATACAAAAAGATATTCCTGTAATTACGGATCAATTTGGATCCCCTACATATACAGTGGACCTTGCTTCCGCTACACTGGACCTCATACTAACAAATCATTTTGGGATCTATCATATTGTTAATAAAGGTATAGCTTCGAGATATACTTTTGCGCAAGAAATACTGAGGTATTCAAAAAGAAACGTAGCACAAATTTCAAAAGTTAATTCGAAATTATACCCAAATTCTGCCGAAAGACCAAAATTTTCTGTACTGGATAGTCTGCTGTTTTCGAATGTAATCGGTTATGAATTACCTAATTGGCGTGTCGGGCTTTCGCAATACCTAAAAGAAAGAAGGAAGTGGTGAGACCTTTGTTAGAAGTCAATCAAGTAGTAAAAAACTATGGTGATAAACAAATATTAAAAGAAATAAGTTTCAAAGTTGAAAAAGGAGATTCATTTGGCTTTTTAGGGCCAAATGGAGCAGGAAAATCTACTTTAATTAGTATCATCACAGGGCTCTACCAACCAACAGATGGTTACGTATTAATCGAAGGGTATGATATGAACAGGCAACAAAAAAAAGCACAACAAATGATTGGAATTGTTCCGCAAGAAATTGCATTATACCTCAATATGACGGCAAAAGAAAATTTAACCTTTTGGGGTAGAATGTATGGATTGAAAGGAAAATTATTAAAAAAAAGAGTGAGAGAAACTCTTCAATTAATTGGACTTGAAGAGCGTGCAAATGATAAAGTCAAGCTTTTCTCTGGTGGGATGAAAAGAAGGGTCAATATCGGTTGTGCTATTTTACATAAGCCAAAAATTTTAATTATGGATGAACCAACAGTTGGAATAGATCCTCAATCGAGAAATCATATTTTAGAAACTGTCAAAAGATTAAATCAAGATGGAATGACTATTGTTTATACGAGTCACTATATGGAAGAAGTTGAATACTTATGTGACAAAATTGGAATCATTGATCAAGGATCACTTGTTGCACTAGGGACAATTGCTGAATTAAGTAAACTTGTTGAAGAACAAAGAGAAATAATTTTAACGATTAAAAATAATAAAGCAGATATTGAAAAAGTGTGTAAGCATATTCGAGAAAACTACCCTTCAAAAAATTTTAATGTCGATGGTCAAAAATTTAAAATATCAGATCAAAAACCTCAAGAATTTATTAGTAAGTTAATTCAAGTATTAACAGATATGAAAGTTGAAATTATTTCAGCAGAAGTTGTAGAACCAAATTTAGAAAATGTATTCTTGTATTTAACAGGTAAGAAATTACGAGACTAGACCGAATAGAGGTGAGCATATGAGCATTTGGGTTGTACTGAAAGATCTATTATTGTTTTTTAGGGATAAGAAAAGCTTTTTTACACTTTTTTTTATGCCTATCATATTAATTGCTATTTTAGGTGCAGCATTTGGAGATAACATGAAGAAAGATAGTGAAATCAGGATCAATTCATTTCGAGTAGGAATAACAGATCAAGATAAGTCCGCTACAAGTAGAATGTTTCTTTCAACAGTGTCTAAGAGTGAACTAAGTGACATATTTGATGTGAAGGTCACCTCGAAAAATCAGCTAGAGAAAGATTTAAATAGTAGAGACATTACAATGGGTATAATCATCAAGCCGAATTTTGAAAAAAGCCTATTGAATTATGATCATGTGCAATTGAATATTCTCAAAGGGCCTAATTCAAACTTACAGGAAATGGTTCTGGAAAATGTGGTTTTGCAATTCTTTCAAAATTATCATATGAATCGTATTCTGTTGCCGTTGAATCAAGGTAAAGAAGTGGAAATCGCGTCTGATCAACTGAAAAAAGAACTGGTGAACGAGAGGAATATTCATATCAACAGCCAGCCGATTACATCCTTCCAATACTACGCAGGTGGGATGGGTGTGCTTTTTTTATTAATGACTGTTGTTTTTCTAGTTGGAAGTATGATAGAGGAAAAAGAAGAAGATGTTTATAAAAGGCTGATTGTATCAAAATTAAGCAATACTAGTTACATCGTTGGGAAGTTATTGGGTATTGTTTTGATGAGTATGATTCAACTTGCGGTCATTATTTTATTTACTAGTTTTGTCTTTAAGGTGAACTGGGGAGAGCCTTTTACTGTTGTTATGATCGGATGTAGTTTTATATTAAATGCTGCGGGTTTCGGGGTGCTGATTGGTTCTTTTATCAATAGAGAAAAAACGTTTAACAGTGTAGGGATTTTAGGAACTCAAGTGTTAGCTGCTTTAGGTGGGAGTATGGTGCCCTTATACTTATTCCCACAATGGGTGATTGATATCAGCTATTTTTTACCTAATTCTCTTGCACTTCAAATGTTTTTGAAAAGTATGGCAGGTGCTGATTTTAGTGAAATTCAAAGCGGATTATTACTTAGCTGTGGGATGGGACTAGCTTTCTTCATCATTGCTTTATTAAGAATGTCTTTTGAAAGGAAGCATCGTTATGCATAAAATATTAGCCATTATAACGTTAAAGTTAAAAGAAACATTAAAGTCCCCATTGACCCTCATTTTTTTATTTGTTATGCCAATCGTATTTAGTTTTATCTTTGGAAGTACCGCATCTGATTCAAAGAAACCTACAGTTGCTTTTATTCTAGAGCCTAGTCAAGGGAAACTGGATCAAGAAATTTTTCAAATTCTCGAAAAAAACACCAAATTTCTCTGGGTAAAGGCGACTGAAAGGGACGCAAAAGATTTAGTATCTGAAGAAAAGGTAGTGGCGTCTGTGAAAGTCGCAAACCAATTAAAGTCCCATCTAAAAGAAAATAAAGAAATTTTTGATGTGACAGTTTATAAGAAAACTGAAGAATATGCAGTCTTATCTCCTTATTTAAAAGAGACAGCTACCATCATTTATCAAATCAATCAGGGTGTGAAAAAGCAGAAAAGTGTTTCTCTCTCTAATGCATTGAACAAGTTAAATGAATCTGGCACCATTTCATTGATTGAAAAAAATCAAGATGATCAAGCAAGCCAGCAACCAAATTTAATACCGCTTGGCTTTACCATTATGTTTATGATGTTTGCGATTTCAAGCTCTGTGTCATCTATTCATTTGGAATATAAAGATTATACATGGCAAAGATTGCTTTCGAGTCCAATTCATAAAATATATGTGCTTCTGGGCTATTTAGTGGCTTATTTCCTCCTTGGATGGATACAACTGGGTGTTCTTTTGACTGTCTTATCTGTGTTCTTTCATGTGTACTTAGGAAACGTAATTCATATTCTAGTGTTTGGATCATTTGTTATAGGGCTAGTCGTGAGTTTAGGTTTTATGATTGCCACCTTATCTCATACAAAAAAGCAATCTGAAGTATTTAGTGCAATTGTTATCGTAGGATCGTGTATGCTGGGTGGTATTTATTGGCCTTTAGATATCGTTCCAGACATTATGAAGAAGGTCTCTTTGGCTATACCGCAAACGTGGATGATGTCTGGTTTTGGTGAGATCATGAGTGGTACGGTCAACCAATCAATCTTATTATTAGACATAACAGTTTTAGCAGCTTTTACGATTGTTTTTATGGTGATTGGTTTGAAAAATATTAGATCCTATTAATCACTTTTCTTCGTTTCATTTTAGTTTTTAAAAACCCTCTATGGCTCTCAATTGCGATAGAGGGTTTTTTATTCATGCGTACTCCTCAAAATGATATGATAGACGACAACATCTCATGGAGAAAGGATTGGATGAATGATGAATTTTCAACATAAAACCGTCATCATCACAGGCGCAGCCAATGGTATTGGTGAAGCGATCGCCTGCGGTTATGCAAAAGAAGAGGCGCGTGTGGTGCTTGCGGATATAGATGAAGAAAAGGGAAAGCGTTTGGAGGAGCAGCTGAGAAAGGAGTCCTATGAAGTTTATTTCATTAAAACGGATGTGAAACGGGAGAAGGATATTCAGCGCTTAATGTCGTTTGCTGCGGAGCACTGCAAAACGATTGATATTCTCATCAACAATGCCGGCGTCATGTGCACAGCATCGCCTTATGAGTTAACGGTCGATGAGTGGGATCATGTGCTGCATACAAATGTAAGAGGGACTTTTTTATGCGCTAGAGAAGCAGCACGTTATATCAAAGAGAATCCAAACGGCGGTTCCATTGTGAACATTTCCTCTACCCGTGCGACCATGTCAGAGCCTCATACGGAAGCATATGCTGCATCAAAAGGCGGGATTTCCACGCTTACTCATGCCTTGGCGGTTTCTTTTAGTCAGGATCACATTACGGTGAATAGCATTTCCCCTGGATGGATTGAAACGAAGGATGAGAAAAGTCTTCGAGAAATTGACCATCAGCAGCATCTTTCCAATCGAGTGGGTACGCCAAAGGATATTGTGAAAGCCTGTTTTTATTTAACAGATGAAGACAATCAATTTGTGACCGGCACAGATTTGGTTGTTGATGGCGGCATGACTAGAAAAATGATTTATGCGGATTAACATGAAAAAAATATTGACGCTTTGATCGAGGCGCAGTACAATATGTAACAATTCAGCTGAAGATCGTGATGAAAAAAAGACACAGCGCAAATAGAGAAGAGTACATCATAGCTGCCCCACACAGAGAACTCCGTCAAGCTGAGAAGGAGCTGGGAAGCATGATGGAACCAAGCCTCTTAGCTCTGCACCGGATTCCCTCGGATGGTGGTGCAGCGAACTTCTCCCGTTACAGAGAAGGGTGAATGATCACCCGCTAAGGTTCATCTGGCAACAGATGAATGAACTGAGGTGGCAACGCGGAGTAAATCCCGTCCTCAAGACAGACATGTCTTGGGGGCGGGATTTTTTTATGACAAATAGGGGGGACCATGATGAAAAAACATTGGCGGGATATGAGTATTTTACTTGGAGCCATCGGGATCGCGAACATAGGAGAATGGATTTATATGATTGCTCTCCATCTGCTTATTTTTCAAGAAACGGGCTCTGTACTTGCTGTAACAGCAGTTTATTTACTAAGACCGGCTGCTGCTCTTTTGACCAATAGCTGGTCCGGCAGTTTGATTGACAGGCTGAATCAGCGGAATGTGATGATCAGTTTAGATATTACGCGTGCTCTGCTCATTGCATGCATCCCTTTTGCCTTATTTTCAGGACATCTGATCATCCTGTATGTCATGGTGTTTTTCATACAGATGGCACAAGCGATGTTTCATCCAGCGTCGATGGTGTATATGACAGGACTAATCCCGGCGGATAACCGAAAACGGTTTAATGCCATTCGCTCTTTATTACAATCAGGTGGATTTTTACTTGGGCCCGCAGCAGCAGGTCTGCTCTTTCTCATCGGGACTCCTGTGCTTTCAATTTATGTAAATGCGATCTGCCTGTTGATATCTGCTTTGTTAACGATGTGTTTACCGAATTTGCTCAAAACAGATGCTGCCCAAAAGCGGTTTTCCCTTTCAATGTTAAAAGAGGATGCAAAGCTTGTTCTGCGTTTTAGTCTGACGTCACGCCAAATCATGACGGTATATTTATTATTTAGTGCCGCGATATCGGTCCTTCCTACGGCCATAGACTCACTTGAAACAGCCTTTGCAAAAGAAGTATTGATGCTGACTGATACACAATATGGCCTTCTTGTCAGTATAGCTGGAGCGGGTATTATCGCAGGGGCAAGTCTTAATTCGGTCATTGTCGAAAGGCTGTCAGTTTCGCTGATGCTTGGAATCGGCAGTTTGTTTGTGGCGTTTGGCTATCTTATTTATGCATTTTCCAGCAGTCTAGTTGCAGCCGCCGGTGGATTTTTTATATTAGCCTTCTTTTTAGCATTTGCGAATACAGGTTTTATGACGTTCTATCAAACAAATATCCCCGTAGAGGTGATGGGGAGGGTAGCCAGCTTTTATGCTTTGGTTGAAGCCATTCTGACGATGACCATGACAGGAATATTCGGCGGACTCGCTCATATTCTATCGATCAGAATTTCCGTCATCATTGGGTGTCTATGTATGCTTCTTATCTGTCTATTGCTATGTTTTGTCATCTTTCGTCCATTGACTGTCAAAAAAATAGTGCATCCTACTTAGAAAATTAAAAAAATTATGTTATCATTATTTAAGTAAGTTAATTAAATTGATGAGAAAAGGAGTCTTATAAATGAAAGCACTACGCTGGCACGATCAAAAGGACATTCGACTAGAGGAAATTGATGAACCAACAGTTGCTCCAGGAAAAGTGAAACTTAAAGTAAAATGGTGCGGCATTTGCGGTAGTGATTTACATGAATATTTAGGCGGACCGATCTTCATTCCTGTGAATGAACCTCATCCACTTACAAAAGAAAAAGCACCCGTTACACTGGGACACGAGTTCTCTGGTGAAGTTGTTGAAGTAGGAGAAGGCGTGAGCAATTACAAAGTAGGCGATCGAGTGGTGGTTGAACCTATTTTTGCAACTCACGGGCATCAAGGTGCTTATAACTTAGACGAAAACATGGGCTTTTTAGGACTTGCCGGAGGCGGCGGTGGATTCTCTGAATATGTATCAGTCGATGAAGAATTACTTCATTTATTACCAGACGAAATCTCATATGAGCAAGGCGCGCTTGTCGAGCCTTCTGCAGTTGCTTTATATGCGGTTCGTTCTAGTAAAGTACAAGCTGGGGATACAGCGGCTGTGTTTGGCTGCGGACCAATCGGTTTACTTGTCATTGAAGCATTAAAAGCAGCTGGTGCTACTGATATTTATGCAGTTGAATTATCAAAAGAGCGCCAAGTGAAAGCAAAAGAGCTTGGAGCGATCATTGTAGATCCATCTCAGTATGAAGATGTTGTTCAAGAAATTGCTCGCCGTACAAACGGTGGCGTCGATGTTTCTTTTGAAGTGACAGGTGTACCTGTTGTATTGAAGCAAGCAATCCAATCAACTAGAATTTCAGGCGAAACAGTGATTGTAAGCATTTGGGAAAAAGGCGCAGAAATTATGCCGAATGACATTGTCATTAAAGAACGTACAGTAAAAGGAATTATCGGCTACAGAGACGTATTCCCATCTGTATTAAACCTAATGAGAAAAGGCTATTTCTCTGCAGACACACTCGTCACGAAAAAAATCAAGCTGGACGATGTGATCGAGGATGGCTTCCATGCATTAATCAATGAAAAAGATCAAGTGAAAATTTTAGTCAGTGCTGAATAAGTAAGATAACAAAGAGGATGGCATAAGCCATTCTCTTTTTTTATGTATTCAGATCATTTTCATAAAGAGAGCTGCGG
The DNA here is from genome assembly GCF_038593175.1 of Bacillus sp. FSL K6-1006. Classification (NCBI taxonomy): domain Bacteria; kingdom Bacillati; phylum Bacillota; class Bacilli; order Caryophanales; family Bacillaceae; genus Bacillus; species Bacillus sp. FSL K6-1006. Next base: position 2,376,194 of record NZ_CP151970.1, on the reverse strand, counting down.
TTGAATAGTGATAATTGAAAAGATGTTTAATGATAAGGGAGATGACATCGTGTTTTATCACATCAAAGAATTGCAATATGAAGCAAAGCCCTCAAAGCCTGATGCGGTTTATGCAAAGAAATTACAAGAAGTATTAGGCGGTCAATATGGTGAAATCAGCGTGATGATGCAATATTTATTTCAAGGCTTTAATTGCCGGGCAGATCAAAAATATAGGGATTTATTATTTGACGTAGGAACAGAGGAAATTGGTCATGTCGAAATGCTGGCAACGATGATTGCGCGTTTACTTGATAATGCACCAGTTAAAGAACAAGAAGAGGCGTACCAAAGTGATCCTGCACTTGCAGCTGTCATGGGCGGAATGAACCCGCAGCATGCGATTGTTGCAGGTTTAGGGGCAATGGCAGCGGATAGTCAAGGATACCCGTGGAATGCCAAATACATCATTTCAAGCGGAAATTTAATGGCGGATTTCAGAGCCAATTTAAATGCAGAGGCCCAGGGCCGCCTTCAGGTCACAAGACTTTACGAAATGACAGATGACCGCGGCGTCAAAGATATGCTCTCCTTCCTCATTGCTCGTGATACATACCATCAAAATATGTGGCTTGCCGCAATTAAAGAATTAGAAGAGCGAGAAGGAGATGTCGTCGTACCAACCACCTTCCCTCGTTCACTAGAAAAACAGCAAGTATCCTATGACTTGTTTAACTTCTCAAGAGGGGAAGAAAGTAAGCAAGGCAGATGGGCACATGGCCGCAGCATGGATGGAAAAGGAGAGTTCAGATATATTTCTGCACCTGTCGTATTCGGCTCTGCACCAAAGCTCAAACCCGCACCAAAAGAACTATTTAACACACCAAAAAAGGGTGAATAAAAAAGTCGATCAGGTTTTTGTGCCTGATCGACTTTTTAACGTCCGAGAGTTCTTCCGTATACACTGACACGTTTCTCTAATAATGCAAAGGCTAATTCAAAGACAATGCTCAGCAGCCAATAGATCAAAGCAGAGACGAGATAAGTTTCTAAAAACTGATAGCCGTCATTTGCAATGATCCGGGAAATACCCATGATTTCGAGTACCCCAATTGTAAACGCAAGAGATGTCGCTTTTAATAACTGAACGAGCTGATTGCCTAGGTTTGGTAAGGCCACAACAAATGCCTGCGGCAAAATAATACGTATCATCGCCTGACGTGTGGTCATGCCTACAATTTTTGCCGCTTCAAGCTGCCCTTTATCTACTGCCAGAAGTGCACTTCGGACCACCTCTGTTAAATGAGCGGCTGAATGCAGGCTGAAGGTAATAAGAGCCACAGCTAAAGGGGAGACCATATCTGGATGAAAGGTCAGTCCGAATGTGCCGCTCATACTGGTTAGAAGAAAAGGGAGCCCATAAAAGAAAGCGAACAGTTGAACAATAAGCGGCGTTCCTCTAAAAAAGGAGACGTATAGCGTAACGAGCTGTCTGAGTACAGGGATGCGAAAGAGGCGAATGAAAGCAAAAACAGATCCGATCACAAGACTCACAGCCATAGAAACTAGTGCAATTAATAAGGTGAAAGGAACACCTTTTAGAATATGTGGTACTTGGTCAATCGCAAATGGAATATCAATGGTTTGCATCAAATCGCCTCCTTAACGTGACAGACTGGTACGGCCTTTTACAAATTTCTTTTCAAGCAGCATGGTGACTAGTTCAATGCTCATACAAATGAGCCAGTACACAATCGCAATGATCACATACACTTCAAACATGCCGATTCCATAGTTATTTCCTAAGATGATTTTCACCTGTCCCATAATATCGATGAGTCCGATCGTAAAGGCAATCGCCGTGTCTTTCACAAGATCAATGGTGTAATTTCCGAGGTTTGGCAGGGCAATGAGAAAGGCCTGCGGGATAATGATCCTGATCAAGGCCTGTGTATCTGTCATTCCCACAATGTAGGCGGCTTCCAGCTGATCCTTCCCAACAGACGAATACGCACTGCGAAAAACTTCAGATAAATAAGCCCCCGTATGTAAAGAGAACGTCATCATCACAAATAACACACGATCCCAATGATTGATTTGAATTCCTGCCACAAGTAAAAGCTGAGGAAGTCCAAAATAAATTAAGAATAACTGAACAATTAATGGCGTACTTCGTGTAAAAGATAAATAGATAACAGCCAATTGCTTCAGCACTGGGATTTGTTTTATACGAATGCATGCAAATAAGAGCCCTATTATGATGGCGAAAAACAATGACACCGCAATAATGAGAAAAGTGAGTGGCAGGCGTTCAAGCACCTGTAAAAAGATTCGCAGCCAATCTCCAGCTGTAAACGTCATGACGCTTCCTTCCTTTCTTCATATTGATAGCCTTGCTCTGAGATGTAGTCAATATCTTGAAAGAAATCAACCCCAAACCACTTTTTCGCAAGCTTAGGTAGTGTTCCATCATCAATCATCTCTTGTGTGACCCGGTCCAAATCTACTGCAAGCTGCTTCTCACTCGGCTGTAAGACAAGATAAATCGGCTCCTTTGACACAATGCCGCCAACTTTGACCTTTAGGTTGAGATGCTTTTGTATGGTATCGAAGGTCGAAATATTCATAAAAGCCGCATCAGACCGTCCGCTTTCAACGCGCTTTAAGTTGAGTTCATTTGAAGGGCTTTCAATGGTTGTCAGCGGAATATCTGGATCATGTTCTTCATTATATTGATTTAATATGGAACGCAATCCGCCGCTGGGACTGACAGGAGCGAGCTTTTTTGATGTCATATCATCAAGCGATTGAATATCCCGGTTTGATTCATTCACAATTAATCCTGTCATCGAATAGCCGTACGGAACTTGAGGGTAAAGAAACCGTTTTTCGCGTTCAGGGTTACTGAAAAACCAATTAGCTGCCATTTCAAACTTCCCTGCGCCAACACCAATTAAATTGGATTCTTCCTCGCCAAAGATGTAATCAAAATGTATGTGTGGAAGTCTTTTTTCCACTTCATTTAAATAATCAATGTTATAGCCAATCGGTTCGTTTCGGTCATTTGTGGCTAAAAAGGGTGGATTGACCTCTGCACTCAGTGCGACTTTCACAATTTGTTTTCCATCATCTGTTGTTGTTTTCACACTGCTGCAGCCAATCAGGGAGAGGAGAATCAGAAGGACACCAGCTGTCATGAATGCTGTCTTTTGCTTCATATGTCTTCCTCCGATCCTTGCCACATTCCGCGATGAATCCTAGATAAAAATTGTTTCGTTCGTTCATGCTTAGGCTTCATGAGGACGTCTTCTGGGGAGCCTTTTTCAACGATTTCTCCATCTGCCATAAAGATCACGGTATCCGCTACGTCCTTTGCAAACGAAATTTCATGCGTCACAATGACCATCGTCATCCCTTGGCTCGCAATATCTTTGATCATTTCAAGGATTTCTCCGACCATCTCTGGGTCAAGTGCGGACGTTGGTTCATCAAACAAAAGCACCGCAGGATTCATCGCAAGAGCGCGGGCAATTCCAATCCGCTGCTGCTGACCGCCAGATAATTCACTCGGAAATGCATCCTTTTTATGAAGCAGTCCAATCCGCGCTAAAAATTGCTCTCCAACCTTTTCAGCTTCTTTTTTAGACATGTTTTGGGACACAATCAATCCCTCTGTAATATTTTCAAGTGCTCGTTTATTTTGAAACAAGTGATAATGTTGAAACACCATGGAAGATTGCTGCCTTAGTTTTAAAAGATCTTTTTTATGATATCGTTCAAATTGAATCGTGGCTTCTCCAACAGTCAGCTCTCCTTTGTCTGGAATGTCGAGGCTGTTTAAACTGCGGAGAAGTGTTGTTTTTCCTGATCCGCTCGGTCCAATAATTGCGACCACTTCACCTTCTTGTACGGTGAAATCAATGCCTTTTAACACATGGGTCTGCCCATAAGATTTATGTAGATTAGTAGCTGAGATCATAAAAGCATCACGTTCCTTTGACAGATGTACTTAATATTGATAAAATTTAACACATTAAATCCTATAAGTAAAGTGTGTTTTATTCATTCCGATTGGAAAAATGAGATATCATAGATTGTGAGAAACAGAGGAGTTGGATACGTTTTGTCTAAAGCATTATTTGTCGATACCGATTTTCAAAAAACATGGCTTAATCAGCTGGAATCTCTTCGTGAAACGATTGAACAAAACGCAAAAAAACATGATGAAGGCGCTTATTTTCCTAAACAGAATATCGAATCATTAGTAAACATGGGATATACAGCCCTGTCTCTTCCCGCTGAATATGGAGGCGGGGGTCAATCTGTAACAGATATGGTTCTATTTCAAGAAACGCTTGGCAGCATGGACGGAGCGACTGCCTTATCGATTGGGTGGCACCAAGGAGTTGTTGGTGAAATTTATGAAAAGAAACTATGGAATGAGAAGCAGCTGCAATTCTTTGCGGAAGAAGTGAAGAAGGGCGCCCTTGTCAACCGCGCTGTGAGTGAGGCGCAGACAGGCAGCCCAACAAGAGGCGGCAAGCCTGGGACAACAGCGATGAAATCAGGTGATCGCTGGGTGATCAATGGACGTAAAATTTTCACAACAATGTCACCAGCTCTCACATACTTTTTAGTCGGCGTATGGATCGAAGAAAAAGAGGCGATGGGATTCTTCTTAATTCACCGTGACACAGAAGGTGTTTCTATAGAAGAAACATGGGATGTTGTCGGCATGAGAGGAACAGAAAGCCATGATTTAATCTTAGATCAAGTTGTGGTATCAGATGATATGCTTGTTGAAGTGCAAAAAGGACCTCGGGGCGGTACGTTAAACCCTTGGATCGCCCATATTCCTTCCTGCTATTTAGGAATTGCACAAGCGGCAAGAGACTATGCTGTACAGTATGCCATCACACATTCACCGAACAGTATCAGCGGAACGATTAGTGACCTGCCGAATGTCCAAACACTGATTGGCGAAATTGATTTACTACTAAAGCAAGCACGCCACGTCATCTATTCAACGACAACATTGTATGAAAAGCCTGAGAAAAGAGAGCTGTTAATCAATGAATTCGGTGCTGTGAAGCATACAGTCGTTAATCATAGTCTGCAAGTGGTCGATAAAGCCATGCGTTTAGTCGGTGCAAAAAGCTTAAGCCTCGGCTGTCCGCTTCAGCGTTACTATCGAGATATCCGGGCTGGGCTCCATAACCCGCCAATGGATGATATGACGATTTCAAAAATTGCGAAGCAGGCCATTGAAGAGAAAAAAGAAAGCTAATATGATCAAAAAGCCGGATGAAACCGGCTTTTTTTATTTGGCAGAAAAGAGGACAAGCGTACCTTATGTCTCATCACTCAGGCATGCTACAATCGATACAAATCATAGGAAAAGGAGCGATTTTTTTGAAGAAAAAGCATATGAAATGGCTGTTTTGCACCATCATGCTGATGGCATTTTGTATCGGCCAGCCTTCATCAAGTGAGGGAACATCTCCAGCGTGGTCAGTAGATGAATTCATGAAAGACCGAGAAGGCACATTTGTCATCCAAGAAGTAAAAGAAAAATCGCCATGGGTGTATAACAAAAAAAGAGCGAACGAGCGATTTGCCCCACAATCGACATTTAAAGTGGCAAATGCCCTCATCGGACTCCAAACAGGCGCAGTGAGAGATGAATACGACATCAAATATTGGGACGGAGTGAAAAGAGAGATTGATAACTGGAATAAGGATCATACACTGGGCTCTGGCATGAGAGATTCAGTCGTCTGGTACTATCAAGCCATGGCGCGTGACATCGGAGAAGAACGCATGAATCATTGGGTGAAAGCCATTCATTATGGGAACGAAGACATATCAGGCGGAATCGATCAATTTTGGTTAAGCAGTTCGTTGAAACTTTCTCCAGTAGAACAAGTCCATTTCCTCAAACAGCTATATGAAGAAAGTCTTCCATTTGACCTGTCTGTCATGAGAACCGTCAAACGAATGATGATACAAGAAGAAGAGAAACATGCCACCCTATACGGAAAAACAGGCTCCGGCTCAGGCATCGGCTGGTACGCAGGCTTCATCAAACATGAAAACAAAACCTACATTTTCGCCACAAATATCGAAGGCACCGGACTAAAAGCAAAAGAAATTACCTATCGTATTTTGAAAAAATATCATTTGATGGAAGCATCCGTTTAGGATGCTTTTTTATATATAAAAGGGGATATTTTGATAAGATGATGATATATGGGTTAGTTTTAGGAAAATGATAGTGATATCACATGAGAAGGAGGCTTTTTGCTTGAACCAGCCTGAGCCCTTATTTGTTCGTTCAGAAAAAGAATTCAGGTTCTATCAGAATTTAGTGGATCATGTATTTGATCAAAATAAAGGGCTGCCACAGCAAGTCTTCCGTAAGAATTTTGATTGTTTTTTGTTTCAAGAGTTTGATTGGGCATTAAGTGATGATATTTTACCAACAATCAAGGAGTTATCAAATTCAACACGTGATAGAGAATTTTTGACCGCAGTCCTTAAGCCAGATCCAGTTGATTACTATTTGAAGGAGTTTGGTTATTATCATTGGCTGAAAGCGAGTGTGAACATTTCAGGTGAGGATTATGTAAATGCACTATGGACGCACCCAAAAGGTTCTATAGCGGATAATATAATTACGAACTCAAACATAGTGGTTTGGTTATCCCGTTCTTTGCAGTGGGCGATTCTAGCAGATAGAGATTTGGAAATTTGTATAATAGGTATGGTATCAAAAAAAGAGTGTCCCCAAAATATTTTATTAGAAGAAGGATGGAAACCACTGGATCATCCTGATTTAGCAAATTGGTTAGAACTGTTATTGAAGGATCAAAAAACATTCAATGAATATTTCAGTCAATTGCTATCAAATTATTCGTAATGTTCATGAGGTTTGAAGTGGAGAGTATCAATGATTTGATAAAATAGCCAAAGAAATGATCATCAGTCACCCGAAGATATGAGAGGAGCATAAAGTGAAAAAATTATTTATATCCGATCCAAAAGAACTTGAACAGGTTCAATCGTTTATTCATTCGCTCGTTCACAGTACAAAAACATTCCCTGATCAAGTGTTTAAAACAAAAAAACCTCATTATTTATTTGAAGAATTTCATTGGTTGTTATCAGATGATAGCTGGGAGATGTTAAAAGGTTTAGCTTTGAAACACAGAGATAAATACATACTAATGGCTGCTTTAGATGATTCGAGATGTATGAATGATTTTTATCGGGAATTTGGTTATTATCCTTGGGTGAAAATTCCTTTAAATATAACACCAAGTGATTACCTTGATATCTTAACGGATTAACCGATACATAGCGTAAATGATAGTTTAATGAATATTGCTTCACGTGTGATATGGATTTCCCCTTCTGCGAAATGGATCATTTATGGCGAAAGGGGTTATGAGATTGGAGTATTAGCTATTCATCAATTAGAACAGATGAATAGCCAAACGTTAAAAACGTGGAGAACTTTAAATGAGGTTGTATTAGGTTGGATTTCTGTTGTATTTCCAAATCAGAAACTTCCAGAAGATATTAGAAATGAATTCATTCAAAATTACACAAATATTGAATAATAAGGACTATATTCTTCTTAAATTTTAACCTGCCTAAAAGCATTGAGAGAAAGGTGTAGTGGATCCATGAACACCAGCCAAGATAAACAAGAATTAATCAATGATTTGAAGCAGCGCTATCAATATTGTTTTCATTCCGCTTATCCAGAAGATATCGTATCTTTTGAGGAGGAAACTGGTATGTGGTCCGATGATTTTTATGAATTTTTCACTCTTGTGACAGGCAGCTTAAGTTATGTGATCGATCATAAACGAATTCCAAAAAAACAGTTAAACGTGCTGCGTCAGTCATTTGAAGAGCAATACCCTCAAATCAAATCATTTCAACACGTCCTTGAATCGTATCCTTTATTACATTCCTATGTCCAGTACCATGAAGAAACAAGAAAACGAATCATTGCATTTATACAATAACCTCTTGGAGGATAAACTATGACATGGTTTTTAGATGAAAAATCCAGAATCTAATTCTTGATTTCGATGTCAACCCTCTAGAGCAAATCAATGAATTTCACCACTTTAAGGAGTATAATGAATCTTACGACTTGATCAATTGTATTGCTCTGCACATCCCATATGAATTTAGTTTCGTGCTAGTTTATCTACATATCTGCTGAAACTCGTGCTTCCCCATCCCAAACATAGAAAGGTGCAATGACATTGAATCGATTCATGAAATGGCTCTTATTTGCGGCGGTCATCGCTGGTTTATTGGTATGCGCATTCTTTGTGTTCCGTTTCAACCAGCCTAAGCCGACAACCAATATCCATTATGCAGACACACAAAACAAACAGCAAACACTCGATATGTATATGCCAAAGGGCAAAGATGAATACAAAAAGAAGAAGCATCCTGTGATAATCTATCTCCATGGCGGCGGCTGGACAGGCGGCGATAAGAATAGAGTCGCTTCAAAGGCTGATTATTTTACAGGTCAAGGGTATGTGTTTGTTTCAATGAATTACAGGCTTCACCCTGATGCCAACTATGAGCAGATGGCAGATGATACAGCAAACGCCATTAAATGGGTAAAGGATCATGCGGATGAATATCAAATTGATTCATCAAAAATCAATGTCATGGGTCACTCAGCGGGCGGTCATTTGACGGCGCTGGTTGCCACAGATTCGACCTACTTAAAACGTGTGGGGCTGTCGCCAAAAGCGATTAATTCCATCGTGATTTTAGATGGGCCGTTAAACCTCAATCAATTTATACAAGCCATCCCATCGTACAAAAAAGTCTTTGGCAAACAAGAGAAAAATTGGACAAAGGCATCACCTGTCACTTATATGAATCAAGCGAATGTACCTCCTGTCTATTTGGTCACGGGCTGGGAAAATCCTGAGGTGTACCGATTTGCAGAAAAACTAAATCATGATAAAGGCTCTCGGTTTGTTTTTCGGGTTCATACGTTAAGCCATAGTGATCTGAACAAATGGTTTGGATCAGACAGAGCGCCAAAAGAAGCACAAAAAATGACAGAGGCTGTGATGGCTTTTGTCAAAAAACAAAATCAATAACGAAGACCGTATGCTTGGGCAATTCATTTTGCCGCAGTATATGATAAAGCGTAAATGGTTTGAAATTAAAGGAGTGTATGTTGTTGTCATCACGAATGGAAAATAAAGTATTCAATTGCGAAAAAGAGCTGACGCTGAATATTATCGGCGGTAAGTGGAAAATGCTGATTTTATGGCACCTTGGCAGAGAAGGGACAAAACGTTTTGGTGAGTTAAAGTCGTTAATGCCTGGGATTACGCAAAGAATGCTTGTCAATCAGCTAAGAGAATTAGAGGAAGATCACATTGTGCACCGGGAGGTTTATCCTGTCGTCCCGCCAAAGGTTGAGTATTCTCTCACAGAACTAGGAGAAAGCTTAATGCCGATTTTAGAGGCGATGTATGATTGGGGAAAACAGTATCTCGACAGTAATTTTTTAAAAGATGATAAATAGAAAGATGACCGATTGTAGGCAAAGGGCTAAAATAACTTTATTTTAGCCCTTTGTCTTTACGCTGAGATACTGGCCAAAAGACAGTATCTTTTTTGTAACCATATGCGGAAAAGTATAGTATGTAAAAAAAAAGTGCGTACTTGGATTGCGTCCATCCTGTTGTTATACTCATTTCATCGTTCAAGATGCATCATCCGCGGAGCTCTTGAAGATGAGATGAAAAACGGGAGTGAAAGTTGATGAAATTACAATTAGCATTAGATTTAGTGAATATACCAGAGGCAATTGAGCTGATCAAAGAAGTAGAAGCATCCATTGATGTGGTCGAAATTGGGACACCTGTTGTGATTAACGAAGGGCTTCGTGCTGTAAAAGAAGTCAAGCAGGCTTTTCCGAATTTACGTGTACTCGCTGATCTGAAAATTATGGATGCTGCCGGCTATGAAGTGCAGCAGGCCTCCGAAGCAGGAGCAGATATCGTCACCATTCTTGCAGCGGCAGAAGATATGTCCATTCAAGGAGCGGTGAAAGAAGCAAAAGCAAGAGGAAAACAAATTTTAGTTGATATGATTGGCATCAAAGATATCGCAGGCCGTGCAAAAGAGCTGGATGCGCTTGGAGTCGATTATATTTGTGTGCATACAGGCTATGACCTGCAAGCGGTTGGTCAAAACTCATTTGCTGACCTTATGACAATTAAACAAGTCGTCAAGCAGGCAAAAACAGCGATTGCAGGCGGAATTAAGCTTGATACGTTACCTGAAGTCGTGAAATTAAACCCTGATTTAATCATTGTCGGCGGCGGTATCGCAAGCCAGGACAATAAAGCAGAAGTAGCGGCACAAATGAAGCAGCTGATCGCACAATCATGAAGACCAGCGACTATGTGAAGGCCATTTTAAATGAGCTTTCTGAGCATTCGCCAGCCATTCAAGACGAACAAGCAGAGCGCCTGGTCACAAGTATTTTATCTGCACAAAAAGTCTTTGTGGCAGGTGCAGGCAGGTCTGGTTTGATGGGAAAATCGTTTGCGATGAGACTTACGCATATTGGCGTCAAGGCTTATGTCATTGGAGAAACGAATACGCCTTCTTTTACCAAAAAGGATCTCTTGATTGTGGGGAGCGGCTCTGGTCGCACAGAGTCTTTGCTTGTCCTTGCAAAAAAGGCAAAAGCAATTGGCGGAAAAGTGGCAGCGTTCACGCTTTCTGCTGAGTCACCTTTAGCTGATCTATCGGATGAAGTCATCTTATTGTCAGGTGCACCGAAGGATCAACAGGAAGGAAGTCATCATACCATTCAGCCAATGGGTTCACTATTTGAGCAGCTGCTTCTTTTGACTTACGATGGGGTCATTTTGCGGTTAATGGAAATGAAAGAGCTCGATACACATACAATGTACGGTCACCATGCAAATTTAGAATAGTCATTTTCAACGCCTTTCCTTTCTTAAAAGGAGAGGCTTTTTCATTTCAATCAAGCCCAGAATCTTGACATAACCGATTTGATGTAACTATAATAGTTACATCGTTAAAGAAAAAGTGCAAGCACGGAAGGAAGATGAACATGAAAGTACAAATTTGGTCAGATATCGCCTGTCCTTTTTGTTATATAGGAAAAAAACAGCTGGAAACAGCGCTAGAACAATTCCCAGAGAAGGACCAGGTAGAGATAGAGTTTAAAAGCTTTGAGCTTGATCCCCACGCACCTGCTCAAGTCGATCATGACGTTCATGATATGCTCGTCAAAAAATATGGCATGAGCCGCAGCCAGGCCATGGCGATGAATGAGCAGGTGAAGCAGGCCGGCAAAGAGAAAGGGATCGATTTTCAATTTGATCCGCTCGTGTTGACCAACACCTTTGATGCCCATCGATTGGCGCAATATGCTGGTCAAATGGGGAAAGGCGATTTTGTCATGGGAGAACTGTTTCAAGCATATTTTACAGATGGAAAGCATGTTGGTGATCGTCAAACCCTTTTACAAATTGCAGAAAAAGCAGGTCTTGATGAGAAGGAAGTACAGCAAGTTTTGGGCAGCGAAGCATTTACCGATCATGTCCGAAAAGATGAACAAGAAGCGAGACAGCTTGGTATCAATGCTGTTCCGTTTTTCTTGATCAATGACAAGTATTCAGTTGCAGGTGCGCAGCCGGCCGATACGTTCCTGCGCGCACTTGAAACAGCTTGGACAGAGGAAGCAGCTCAAGCAGAGAAAGCGTCTGCCAATTCATTTGAAGCAGCATGTGCAGATGGCGTATGTGCGGTGCCTACCCCTAAAGAAGAAGCGTAATAGGCAAGTTCCCTATCTTTCTAAAAGATGGGGATTTTTTCTTGTTTTAATATAAAGGTTGCTTTATACTTAAGTTATCTTAATTATGAAGGTGATAAAAGTGACATCCAAAACAGCTATGATTCAAGAGCTAAACAATATCGAAGCCCGCATCCATCAAAAGCTCCGATTAGAGTTTGAAGAATTATTTGTAGATGAGTTAACCGATAAGCAGCATATTGTACTGAATTTTATTGAGCAGAAAAGGGGAAGTTCTCCTATTCAAATTGCCCAGCAATTAGGCATCACTCAAAGTGCAGTGAGTCAATTGTTAAACACGCTTGAAAAAAAAGAATGGATTCGCCGCAGCATTAACCCGAATAACCGGAGGGAATTGCATGTTGAACTTTCTGAGAAGGCAAAAACGTACCTTGAGAATATGCGAAAGGTAGAGCTTGCGATTATTGAAAAATATTATTCAGCATTATCCTTCGATGAGATCTCCACATTGACATCGATTTATGAAAAGCTTGATCAATTGATCCCACATCAAAACGAAGAGAAAGGATGAGAATGAATGACGCTCAAACAAGAAGTACAGAAAATCGCTTCCTCTTATACAGAGAAAAAGAAGGAGGCGCTGCTTGTGATCGGACTGATTCATCAAGGGGAAACGCATGTCTTTCATTTCGGGGATCACCCTATACAAAAGCGAGTGCAGCCAGAGGATGTCATTTTTGAGATTGGCTCGATTTCAAAAGTCTTTACGACAAGTATATTGGCAAGCATGATGCAAAAAGGGCAGATGAAACTCGATAATTCGATTTCTCTGTATTGTCCTCACATTCGAAAGAATCACCCCATTCAAATAGAGCAGCTGGCAACCCATACGTCTGGTCTTCCTCCGCATCGTCTTCTTAGAGATTTGCAGCTATGCTTCCTTCCTAAAGTGAGAAGAGATATGTTCTGTCAGTATTCACTCGATGAATTAATGAAACTGTTAAATTCGAAAAAGTGGAATCAGCCAAAAAGCTTTCCATCTCGTTATTCCAATGTGGGTATGGGTCTGCTTGGTTTAATCATGGGCTGGTCTCGTCACAAAACATATGAACAGCTATTGATGGAATATATCGTGGATGAGCTTCATCTATCAAGTACCTTTATTACGATTAAGGATAATGTAGAAGCAAAGATGATCTTAGGGCATCGGGAAAATGGAAAAGAGGTTCCGCCGCTTCATATGCTTGACTATCAAGGAGCTGGCGCTATTCGCTCGACCATCACAGATTTATTGTCATTTCTCTCTAGCCATCTACACGCAGATGCGGATTCTTTTTGGAAAATCACGCATGAACCAAGACGGGATATGGGCAGGAACATGTCAATGGGACTCGGCTGGGTCATCGATGACACAGGACTCATTTGCCATAATGGGGCGACGTCTGGATTCTCCAGTTTCATGGGCTTCCGCCCGCATTCAAAAACAGGCGTGGTCGTTTTATCCAACTACCGTAATCGAATCACGCAAGACTCTCCCGATCGTATAGCGTATGATCTGCTGGATATGCTGGAATCTAAAATAAAATGAGCCACTTGGAGTAGGGGCTCATTTTATTCGTTTGATCGTTTCACCTGGAACCAATTCAGGCTCGTAAAACGTTTGATCAGGGAGATTCTTTTTTCCTTGTACTTTTTTAATCATCCAGTCAGCTGCATCCCGGCCCATTTGCTCCTGAGGATGGGTCAGTGTTGTCAGCTTCACATGGGCATTTTTCTGGGCAATATACGAATTATCCTGTCCAATAATCGAGAGATCATCTGGAATGGACAGCCCGATTTCGCTGCATACATTGGCTACTTCTAAACCCACCTCATCGTTATAGCAAACAAGGGCAGTCAGCTCATGTCTGTGCGCCATCAGGAATGTGGAAATTTGCTCCCCTAAATGCTGCTTCGATTCTGTATCGAAAAAAAGCACATGCTCAGGCAGGAAATTAAGCTTCGCTTCACCTAGCGCCTGAATATAGCCCTTCATCCGATATTTCCCCTGTAAATCATCTGTTTTTGAAATAAGCCCAATTTGCTGATGTCCAGAGGTGATCAGCTCTTTTGTGGCTAAATAGCTGGACTTCACATCATCCAAACAGAGAAAAGGAACCTCTAGCTGCTCATAATAAGCATTGATCATAATGAGCGGTACATCCTGTTCTTTAAAGGATAAATAGTACGAGATGTTTGGGTTATATAAATTGCTTTTCGTCGGCTCGACAATAAGTCCGTCCACTCCAAAGGACAGCATCATTTCCAGCGCTTTTTTCTCCTGCTCAACATCGTTATTTGTACTTGCCAGTAACAAGGAATAGTTCTCTTCGTTTAAACGGCTTTCAATGCCTCGAATGATAGAAGGAAAAATGTAATCGGATATGTATGTTGTAATGACACCAATCGTTTTCATATGTGCATGTCCCGCAGGTTTTGTTTGATATTGATTGGTCACAAATGTGCCTGAACCTTTTTCGCTGCGCAAAAATCCTTCGCTGGACAATTCCAAAATGGCTTTTCGAACTGTATGTCTGCTCACTTGATATATGTCTTGCAGGCTTGATTCGGTTGGAATACGCTCCCCGATCCGATAATCCCCTGTGAGTATTTTGCTTTTTATATCATCAATAATGATCTGGTACTTCTTTTTCATCGTTTCACTTCTTTCTCAGTTGATCATCTACTCGGATTGAGAAGAAATTGTATGGACATATTTTAACATGGTTGTCGGATCAAAAACAGGCGCTTCCCTTTTCTGTTATGACCCCTTCAGAAAAAATGAAAGTTTTTGTCGCATTATGTATGTACAACTATATTTATTATTGACATATGTACGTACAAATATTATATTGTGATTGTACTAGAGAATCAATGAATCTAGAAAAAGAAAATTGAAACCGCTATCAAAAATGGGGGTGAACGTAGAGTGGATCACAAAGAGACGGCCAAAGCCTTGAAAGAAGGACGGACATCTTTAGGCATTGAATTTGGTTCAACACGAATTAAAGCGATTTTAATAGATGAGGAATTTCAGCCAATTGCACAAGGTGCATATGAATGGGAAAGTTTTCTCCAAGATGGAATATGGACGTACAACTTAATTGATATCATTACAGGTCTGCAAGTGGCGTATCGAGAGATGAAAGAACAGGCCGAGCAAAAGTATGGTGTGACCATTCAAACCATTGGCTCAATCGGGGTATCAGCGATGATGCATGGCTATGTGGCATGTGATCATACAGGAGAGGTTCTCGTTCCGTTCCGAACATGGCGGAATGCAACGACCATCGAGGCGAGTCAAAAGCTGACAGACGTATTTCAATTTCATATTCCAGAAAGATGGAGCATTGCCCATTTGTATCAAGCGGTATTAGAAGAGGAAAAACATCTATCCCGATTAGAATATATGACCACTTTGTCAGGATATATTCACTGGCTGTTAACCGGAAAGCAGGCCATTGGTATTGGCGATGCGTCAGGTATGTTCCCAATTGACGAACAAACGAAGGACTACAATGAAGAAATGCTCCAGCAATTTGAAGCATTGATTGCAGAAAAAGGCTATCCGTGGAAGCTCCGGCACCTTCTGCCGCGTGTTTATTTAGCAGGTGAGGAGGCTGGCGTGTTAACGGCAGCAGGAGCAGCCATTTTAGATCAAGGAAAACATTTGCAGCCAGGCATTCCATTTTGCCCGCCGGAAGGTGACGCTGGAACGGGAATGGTGGCGACAAACAGTGTAGAAAGAAGGACCGGGAATATTTCTGTTGGGACGTCGGTTTTTGCCATGATTGTGCTGGAGCAGGATCTAAAAGGTGTGTATCCAGAAGTGGATCTTGTCACGACGCCGGATGGACTGCCAGTTGCCATGGTTCATGCGAATAACTGTACAAGTGACCTAAACGCTTGGATGAATATATTCAAAGAGGCATTTGAAGCACTTGGCCTGCAAGTGGAGTCAGAAAGGTTATATGAATCCTTATTGCAGCAAGCTTTAGAAGCAGATCGAGATGGCGGCGGACTCTTAAGCTATGGCTATTACTCTGGTGAAAATATTACGAGACTGCCAGAAGGAAGACCTCTTTTTGTCAGGTCTCCTGAAAGCCGCTTTAACCTTGCTAATTTCATGCGCACCCATTTGTTCTCTGCTTTTGGTGCTATGAAAATAGGCATGGACCGATTAAAGGAACAGGAACATGTAGTGATCGACCGCTTACTAGGGCATGGGGGATTATTTAAAACACCGCTCGTTGGACAAAAAATGGTTGCCGCAGCGCTGGATACACCTGTATCAGTCGTTTCAACAGCGGGAGAAGGCGGTGCATTTGGGATGGCTGTCCTTGCTTCGTATATGGTCCATCAGCAGCAGCAAACATTGGCTGAATTTCTCACCCATCGCGTATTTGCCCATACATCAGAAGAACTCATGGAGCCCGATCCACTCGATGTCAAAGGCTTTAACGAATTTTTAAAGCGCTATCAAAATGGTCTTGCGATTGAAGAAGCAGCGGTAGCGCATCTCATGCCAAAGAAAGGAGTGACGACGGTATGCTAGATCGCTTAAAAGAAGAAGTGTATCAAGCAAATTTAGATTTGCCAAAATACGGACTTGTGAAATTTACATGGGGTAATGTCAGTGCATGTGATCGTGACAGTGGTTTGTTTGTGATTAAGCCGAGCGGCATAGCGTATGACCAACTATCAGCAAAAGATATGGTCGTGGTGAACTTTGATGGTGAAGTGGTGGAAGGAGAATTGAGCCCTTCGTCAGATACAGCTACACATGCAGTTCTTTACAAACACTATGAGGAAATTGGCGGCATTTCACATAGCCATTCCATGTGGGCAACCGTTTGGGCGCAGGCAGGACTTGATTTACCAGCAATGGGCACAACACATGCCGATACATTTTACGGCGCCGTTCCGTGCGCTCGTTTTCTAACAGAAGAAGAAGTCAATCGGGGTTATGAGGTAGAAACGGGCAAGCTGATCATCGAAACGTTTGAGAAAAGAAACCTAGATGTGATGGCGGTGCCGGGTGTATTGCTTCAAGGGCATGGTCCATTTACATGGGGGAAGGATGCTAAAAGTGCGGTCACAAACAGTGTGATTTTAGATGAAGTCGCCAAGATGAATCTTTTTGCCAAGCAATTGAACGAATTTGCTGAGCCATTGCCGCAGCGAATTTTAGATAAACATTACTTAAGAAAACATGGAAAGCATGCGTATTACGGACAAAAACCTTCAAGATAAAGAAACGAGGGATATCTATGTTAACAAGCCTGAAAAAAGAGTTTTGGTTTATCGTTGGGTCACAGCATTTATATGGTGATGAAGCACTGCAAAAAGTAAAAGCAGATGCACAAAAAATGACGGATGCTTTAAATGAAAGCGGTTTACTTCCTTATCCAGTGATCTTGCAGGACCTGGCTGTCAGTGCCGATCAAATCACAAAGCTTATGAAAGAGGTCAATTATCGCGATGAAGTTGTCGGTGTGATGACGTGGATGCATACTTTTTCTCCAGCAAAAATGTGGATACGCGGCACCAGTCTTTTGCAAAAGCCTCTTTTGCATCTTGCTACACAATATTATGAAAAGATTCCATGGGACACGATCGACATGGACTATATGAATCTCCATCAATCCGCACATGGAGACAGAGAATATGGCTATATCAATGCACGTTTAAATAAACAAAACCAAATTGTGACCGGTCATTGGTCTAAGCCGGAAGTGCAGCAGCAAATTGCGGATTGGATGGACGTTGCGGCTGCCTATCATGAGAGCTTTCACATCAAAGTAGCCCGGTTTGGTGACAACATGCGGCATGTGGCTGTGACAGAAGGCGATAAAATCGAAGCACAGATTCAATTAGGATGGACCGTTGACTACTTTGGAATAGGCGATCTCGTCGAATATGTAAATGCAGTAGATGACGAAGAGGTAGATGCATTATTTGCTGAGTATTTAACGCAATATGATGTGAATTATGGAACGTATTCAGTTGAAGAGTGGGAAAAAAGTGTCAAGGTGCAGGCGCGATATGAGATCGCCATCAAACGTTTCTTAGATGAAGGCGGCTATAATGCCTTTACAACAAACTTTGAAGATTTACATGGGATGAAGCAGCTGCCTGGACTTGCGGTACAGCGACTGATGGCAAAGGGCTACGGCTTTGCTGGGGAAGGTGATTGGAAAACGGCCGCACTGGACCGCTTATTAAAAGTGATGAGCCATCATCAATCCACTGGTTTTATGGAGGACTACACATATGAAATGACGTCTGGAGAGGAAGCAGTGCTGCAATCTCATATGCTGGAAGTAGATCCAGCGCTCGCCCATACAAAACCTGTCATTGTCGTGTCTCCACTTGGAATTGGAAACCGGGAAGATCCAGCACGTCTTGTGTTTGATGGAAAAGCAGGCGAGGGTGTCGTTGTCTCTATAGCGGATTTTGGAACACATTTCAAATGGCTCATACAAGAAGTCGAAGCCTTTGAGCCAGAGGAAGCAGCACCTCATTTACCAGTTGCGCGTGTATTGTGGAAAATCAAACCGAATTTTCAGGATGGCGTCAAAGCATGGATTAAAGAAGGCGGGGGCCATCATACAGTCGTGTCTCTCAATTTAAAGGTTGATCAAATTGTTCACTTTGCAAAGCTAGTCAATGCAGAATATGTGGTTTTATAGAAGGGGGAAAGGTCTTCTACTGGTTACAGTAGAAGCACCGGGTGAAATGAAAGCGGTTAATTAAGTGAGGGGGTCATCCACTTGGAGAAAAAAGTGTCAAGCAAATTTATCTTCTTTTTCGGGTCCTTTGCAGGCATCTTATTTGGATATGATATTGGTATTATTGCAGGGGCGGAAGGACATATTCAGGAAGAATTTCAGCTCAGCCCATTATGGCTTGGAATCGTTGTCTCTTCATTAATGGGCGGGGCCATCATTGGCTCCATCTTAAGCGGTCTCTTAGGGGATAAATTTGGCCGCAGAAAACTCATTTTGGTCTCATCCGTGATCTTTTTTGTCGGGGCGATCGGATCAGCTGTCGCACCAGAAGAGATTTCACTCACCATCGCTCGAATCTTTTTAGGGACAGCAGTAGGAACAGCTTCATCTTTGGTTCCTGCTTACATGTCTGAAATCGCTCCTGCTAAAATCCGCGGGAAATTATCTGGGCTCAATCAGCTCATGATTGTAACTGGTCTATTGCTCAGCTATATTGTTGCGTTTGTGTTTGAGCCCATCCCGGACAGCTGGCGCTGGATGCTGGGAAGTGCCGCTTTATTTGCGATCGTGCTTTATATTGGCATGCTGAAGCTTCCTGAATCTCCGAGATATTTGATTAAACACGGAATGGCTCATAAAGCACGGGAAGTATTAGGATCACTGCGTTCTTCCCGTGAAGAAATCGAATCAGAAATGCAGGAAATTTTAGAAGTCGCCAAAGAAGAACGCTCGGGGATTCGTGAATTGTTTCAAAAGAAATTCCGAATGGCTCTTTTCATTGGGGTTGGAATGGCAACCCTTCAGCAAATTCAAGGCGCGAACTCCATTGTCTATTATGCAACGAGTATCGCTCGGAATGTAGGTCTTGCGCCGCAGGTCGCCGCAGGTTTTACAGTCATTGTCGGTGTCATTTTCGTCGTCACGACCGTGATCTTTTTACAATTTGTTGACCGCTTTGACCGCCGAACGATTCTCACCGTAGGGGGATCGGGCATGGCCCTTTCTTTCTTTGCTCCAGCCGCATTAGGGGCACTTGGCGTTAGTGAAGGAATTTTAAACTGGGTGACATTGATTTCACTTTGCTGCTTTATTTTGTGCTATGCCTTCTCGTGGGCACCGATCACTTGGATCATCATCGGCGAAATCTTCCCGCTTTCTGTCAGAGGCATCGGAGCAGGTATCTCTTCTGCTTTTAACTGGACCGGATCATTAGCAGTTGGACTTGTTTTCCCTATTCTGGCTGATCAATTCAGCTTTGGGGTCATTTTCTCCTCATTCGGAGTCATCTGCTTAATCGGGCTGTTATTCACCCGATTTGTGCTAGTCGAGACAAAGGGAAGAAGTTTAGAGCAAATCGAAACCGATATGGCTGCACGTGTATAAATTTAAGAAAACCATCTATCCCATGTGGGTAGATGGTTTTTTACTCAAGCGTCTGTTTGAGCTCATTTGGCAGTAAATCAATCAATTGATCATAGGAAGACAAATCCAGCACTTCAAGCAGTGCGTAATATTTCGCGTAAATTTCACTCAGCTGATCAGGATGGTTTGTTTGATATTGATTCAGATGTAATTGAGTTAGTTCAAGTGCAATGTCTAGCTTGTTTCGTTCGAATGGCTGTGTCGTGTTGATCATATCGTTCACCTCTTATTTGATAATGAGTGGAAAAAATGCATTGAATAAAAAGAGCTGATGTTTTGTTTTCATGGATGACCTGTCTTCGTAAGATATCATTTGTATAATATGTTAAAATTGTCCTTTTGTAAAGAAAGAGAAAACGAGGTCGATAGTGGATTTTTTTTAAAATAGACAAGCATCTAATCACGAAAGGTGCCTCTGACATACGATAGAGTGTAAGTGAAAGACAACTTGAAGGGGTGTTGAGATGAGCCGAAATCGATTAGATGATTTCTTCTTTGGACCTCGCAGAGGAAACCAAGGAGGAGACGAAACGGTTGTTTTCCCCACACGTCAAATTGTCAACACAAGAACGAATGAACAAACGATCAGAAAAATTCATCCAACGCATATCACAAACGTCAATAAAAACATCAAAAGAATCGAAAACTACTATCCGGTCACTGAATCGACTCACAACGAGTATATTGTAGAAGAATACGATTGCGGCAGTGATATTAAAAACCCTTGCTGCCGTCCGGTGAAGCGCTGTAAGTGGTAATGAAGGGGCATCCTTTTATGGGATGCCTTTTGTATGTCTAATGCTCCATTTCATTTAATTGTCCCTTATCCAGCTGGAAGAAACGATTTCCTAACTCTGAATAAAGGTAGCGCTGATGGCTTGTAAATAAAACACATCGATGAGAGAACTCTTTTTTTAATAAAGAAATCGATTGTATTTGAGAGGCTTCATCAAGAGAGGTAAAAGGCTCGTCAAGAATGATCAGCTCTGGAGATCTTGCCACCATACAATTAAAGAAAAGTTTATATCTCATGCCCAATGAATATTGTTTGACAGGCATTTTTAGGGCATGAGTTAAATCAAATGTATCACAAAGCGATAGAAAGGTGTCTTTGTATAAAACCTTTTCCGACTTTTTCATTTTCCATAAAGACTGGATAAGCTCCATATGCTCGAAACCAGTGAGCGCATCATAGACTAAAGGTTTATCTGGGATGTATGCTACCAGACTTTTATATTGAGCGGTTCCAGGGTGATGCTGCTCGTTAAGTAAAATCGTTTCTGATGCTGAAGGAAGCAGACCTGCGATGATCTTTAAAAGTGTCGATTTACCGCTGCCGTTCTTTCCAATAATACAAGCTCGATCACTTTCTTTCAGATCAAATGACACATGATCGAGAAGGGGAGAATTCTCTTCTGTTGTTTCATAGCGAAAAGATAGCTGAGACACTTGAAGTTTAGCCATTGATGAATCCTCCAATAACAAACGCAGTCGTCACAAGCATATACAAGATCACAGTTGCTAAGGCAGCTTTTTTTGATCCTTCAGCATAGTAAATAATTCCATCATAAAGGATCCGTAAAAGATATAAGTTGAATAAGAAGGAAACTATTTGAATCAAGAGAAAATAGTGATCTAATTGTAACACCATCACACAATAGATCGCTGCACTATTCACTAATAAAAGAAATGCATTATAAACCAAAATAACAAGATACATTTTGCGTAAAATAAAAGCTTTATGAAAAAAATACATATAAATAGAAGTTAGGACAGTACTGAGAAAATTTAAAATGAAATAAAGCGGGATTGTCAGCAAAAAGATAAAAACAATGCTGGCAAGTTGTTTCCCAGTGGATAAAGGTTCATCTACTAACAAATCAATAATAAAAAATGTTAAAAAGACAGTCGACACAAATAATGATAGTAAGACAAGGCCTACAATGGTTTTAATCGATTGATTCTGATTGAAAAATTGCTTAGGACGTAGAAGTAGCTCCATGGAACCAGATTCTCCTTTCTTCTATGGTAGATGTACATGGCTAACGTATTGCTCTAAAAGAGATGCCATGAATAAAAGAATGGCTGCTGCAAAAATCAATTGAAGCACAGTTAGGGTCAGTTTTTTTAATTCAATTGTTTCTCCTTTTATAAATCGATAGAGATAAATAAAAGGATAAGAGCTGACGATTGAAAACAGAATTAATCCAAGGACTTCTACGAAAGCATGAGGCAGGAGTCCTGTGAATAGCTGCTTCGCTTCGTGATTGACAATCAAATACTGAACGAGTTTGCCGATAATGTAGCCGTTGTAAAAAAGAATGCCTGCAGACATGATGCCGCCTGTAAAAGCTCCAATTCCTAATATCGCCATTCCAACTTGTAAATTGTTTAAGAAAATAGATAGAAAAAACATCTCTTCATCCTTTTTAAGATAAGGAATCTGATCATAAGGAAGAAGGCTTCCGATTAGCACAGCTGCAATAAAGATAGCAGCGTAGAGGTAACCGAGGCGTAGAATCAGTCTATTCTCCGATATAAAACATCTTATTTTTTTCAACATATTCAATCCCTTTATAGATGGTCTTGCGGCATAACACCCAGCATATCACTGAAACGATCACAAAATATAAAGCAAACAGAACGCTTATGAGACTTGTAGAATGCTGCAAAATAGGTAGAAAAGAGGTCAAGATCATATAGTACATGAAAGGCAGCACGAGAAAATTCCTTGCAAAGGCCTGTCCTTTATCGATAACTTCTATTTCTTCATTGGTTGTCCCTATTTCATGCTCGTGAATAAAATTGAATTTTGTTGTGAATGGAAACAAATACAGCTGAATCAATGGAAAAATGTAAAAGCCAATCCCCAATGCCACCAATTGAATGAGCATCTGAACATCAAAAAGGTGATATACACTCATGATTGATAGATTAATGAAAAGTAGAAAGAGTGATGGTATAGAAAATAAACAATAAAATAACTGGATTTTTGATAAGAAAAACTGCATAAGAGATGTTTGAGAAAGCTCATAGAGCCAAATATTCTTTTTTTCAGCACTCAAAGAAAATATAGAAGGGGTCAGCATTCTCATTTCATATGTTTGATTAGCTAAAATCATCACATTTAATGTGAATAATATCTGAATTTGCAAAGCTTGATGATCAATAAGCGAGATCAAACCTGTCATAACCCCGACATAGAAGAAGGCTTCATATGACATGAACATATAATTAAAAAACTCTTTAGACAGCAGCCACCTTTTTTCTTTTAACACCTTAAGGTCTTTTTGAATCAACATATTCTTTTGAAACAGCGAGCCCTGAATTTTATCAAGTGCTTGAAAGTACCAATAATATAAATCTCTAAAATGTTTTGAGCTTTGATCATGCTCTTTCCCAGTCGGAATCCAGCGAACAGGAGTCTTCATGACGAGTGTTGCAGCTAATATCACCACGAAAAATGTGACAGGTGAAGTAAAAAGCGCTAGAAATTGTAGAAATACCGAATCCTGTGAAAATAAAGCATGATGGATTTGCTGAAGATTATTCTGATATAAAGACACCAAGTTGTTTGAAAGTGTAATCCAAAACGCATCTTCTGCAAGCGAAGAAATTGATTGAAAAAGTTGTCGGAAGGTGTGATAAAAAGGGAAAATAACGTTCGATATTAGAACCCTTCCGAATAAGAAGAAAAGTAAAGAGATGCTTGCGAAAAAAAGAACACGAATGATCCCAATTTTTTTTACGACAATGTTATAGATGTAAGCACCAAATATCTTATTGCTGACGATAAAAAGTAAGAAGCCTGTCAATATAACATTGAGATGCTTCAACCAAAATATCCAGTCATGTGTTTGAGCAATGAAATATTGAAAGAGAAAATAAATCAAATAAGTACTCAAGCTTGTAAATAGAAGCCATACCAACTCTGAAAATAAAAGCGTTTGAAAAAGGCGTCTCGCGGAAACAGGTGCAAGCTGTATTAACTCTTCAAAAGGAAGAATATGCGTTCTTCTATAAGATTCAATTCCTTTGACAATAGAGAAAAGGAACAAAAATATCACAAAAGCACTTTCCCATTCTATTTGATAGACCGAAGAGTAAAGATATGAAGAAATAACGAATACAATCAGGCATCCGAATAAAGTATCAAGAATGCAAGAAAATAATATGTATTGTTTAGAAGAAAACGATTTGAAAAATGAAACCCTGCGTATTATAAACTGAGCTAGATTTGAATATTGTTGTTTCATTCTAATTGATAGAAGTAGTGATAATAATGGATATAACATCTTCTCACCTGCATAAAAATTTAAATAGAAGGAGAACAAAGTCTCCTTCTATTGGGTCATAAAATTGAATTACCAAGCAATAACAGCTTTACGGCCTTTTTTCTTAATTTCGTTTTTAAGGTACTGACGAATTGTCTCTTTACCAGCCGCTGCAATGAGAGAAAGACCACCTGATCCTACAGCAGTTAAAATGGACACAATTGTTGTAACAGCCCCGCCCGCTTCAACCACGTTCAGAACAACAGCTGCAACACTGCCTGGAATACCAAATTCTTTTGCTAGATCAGCAACGGGCAGCATTTGTAGCGAGAAGGAAAAAAGAGCTAGCATAAGGAATCCTACTGCTAAAGCACCAAAAAGAACATGTAGTTTGATTTCATTTCTTGTTTCTGTCATATCAAATTCCTCCCTTTTTTGTATTTTTATTACTATTTTATCTTAAGATATCTTTTAGTTTATCGCAATCCTTTTTTTTCATTTTTTTCATGAATTAGTTATAGATTAATATAAAAAAGGTGAAAAGATAAGTGAGAAAAGAATCGTTTTTGCTAGAATAAAACACGTAAACATGATCTGAAATACCTTGTTTTCACAGGTGGGAAAGCGAGTCTAATTTGCATATAGGTAAAGAGATATGTGCAGAGGGACCAATATCCTTTGATCAAAATCTTCTTTCAAGATAAAATTGGAAGTATCCATCATTCTTTTGGAGGCGGTTTTCTGAATATTCGATTGTTAACACCAGATGATGCTGAAGAATATGCAGCACTCAGACTAGAAGCACTGCGATTAAATCCAGAGGGTTTTGCGATGAGCTATGAGGAAGAGCAAATCAATACAAAGGACAAATATAAAGCGCGTTTTGCTTCGGCCCAATCTATGTGGACTTTTGGCGCTTTTCATCAAGGGCAGCTTGTGGGGGCAGTCACGCTCATCCAAGAAACCTTGCAGAAGTTAAAGCATCGAGCGAATCTGACAGCGATGTATGTAACACCTAGTGCCCGCGGAGAAGGAGCAGGCCAGGCCTTGATGACAAAAGCTCTTTCCTTTGCGCGAGAACGGCAGGATATCGAGCAAATGTATTTATCAGTGGTGACAACTAATCACTCAGCCAAGCGCCTCTATCGCTCCGTTGGATTTGAGTCGTACGCTGTCGAAGAAAAAGCGCTAAAATGGGCTGATACATATGCAGATGAGGAAAAAATGGTTTTATTTTTATCATAGTCTGGAGGAGATAGAAGTGGATCAACAGGCCATGCGTATCATATTAGCAGCAGGACCCAATAGTGAGCTGGAATCTTTTGCCCTGCGTGCAGCACTTGAAAACTTCGGCGTGAAAGTCGATATGCATTGGATCGGAAGACCGAATGATCTGATTCATGTGTTATCCGGCAGAAATAGAGGAGAAATAGATTACCTTCTTTTATCGTTTCACGGTGAAGAAGGAACATTTATCCTGCCTGAATTAGGGGAAGATGTTTACGAAGATGAGGAGCCTAGAGATACTGCCTTTGGAGTGGATGAAATCAAGCGGTATGCCTCCTTAAAAGGAGTTCATGTCATCTCTACAGGCTGCACACTAGGAGAGAAAAATTTAGCAGATGCTTTCTTAGAGTCAGGAGCTACATCTTATACGGCACCGGACGATTACATCGATGGGAATGCAGCATTTATTTTTGTGCTGACCATGCTGTACGAGCTCATGAACAATTCAAAGACGGTCAGAGCGGCATTTGATCGAGCGCGTTCCATTGATGAAGAAACGAAATTATTTCAACTATATATGCAAAAGTAATCAAAGGACTGAGAAATCAAGTCCTTTTTTTATTCCTCTCTAAAAATGTGTCGAAAATGTGACAGTTATGTGATTTGCAAACTAAAAAGGGTGCATGAAAAGTCTATCCTACAAACACACGTCATTCAGGCATGACGGCATCACGAGAGGAGAATCATTGTGTCAATGAAATGGAAAGTCAGTCTCGTCCTATGCGGACTTGCGATGATCATCGGAATCGCTGCGTTTTATCATAATCAGCAGGCAAGCGGGACAGAGAAGAAGAAGGTAGAACCAGATGCGAGCTATAAAGAAGTTGAAATTGTGACCCTCGTGAATGACGGGAGATACTTGAGATATGCTGTGAACTATCCTGTGTTTCATCAAAAAAAGCTAGATCAAGAGATGAAAAGATTTGCAGAAACAGCGCTGGACAAATTCAAAACATCGTTTAGTGAAGCAAGTGATGTCGATGAAGATCATCGATACGAATTAAACATAGATTACGAGATTACTCATTATGCCAAACAAACTGCTGCGATCAAATTCAATACATATGAATGGAAAGGCGGAGTAAAAGGCGCACAAGAAACGAAGATATTCAATTTTGATTTCAAGAAACAGCAGTTTTTATCAATTGATGATCTATTTTTATCAAAGAAAAAAAGTCTGCAAAAACTGTCTCAAATGACATTTGAGGAGTTGAAAAAAGATCGCTCTCTTACTGAAAACGAGCATTTGCTCAAACAAGGAACGTCTCCTAAGGCAGAGCATTATCAGTATTTTGCCATCAAAGATCGTTTTATTGAATTTTACTTTCCAGCAGGGCAAATTGCACCAGTCAAACAAGGCCCTCAAGTGCTGGCGATTAAGAAAACACTGCTTAAAGGCATGTTAAAGCCAGAATACATCAATAAAGAAAAGAACAAAAACGAGAAAAAAGAACCGATCGCAAAAAGAAAGATCGTAAAACTGCCAAAACAGGGAGGATTCAACCCAAATCAAAAAGCCATTGCCCTTACATTTGATGATGGACCAAATCCATCAACGACCTCAAAAATCTTAACAGCTTTAAAAGAAAACAAAGGACACGCGACATTTTTTGTATTAGGAAGCAGGGTTCAATATTATCCCGATATGCTGGGTGAAATCAGAAAAGGTGGAAATGAAATCGGAAATCATTCCTATAACCACCCTTTACTCACAAGACTGCCATTAAAACAAGCCATCAAACAAGTAGAAGATACACAGCAAATCATTGAAAAAGCAGGCGGGTTCACACCGACTCACTTTAGACCGCCATATGGTGGAACAAACAGGCAGATCAACGAGGCTGTCAACATGAAAGTCACGCTTTGGGACGTAGATCCTGAAGACTGGAAATATCGCAACAGCCAATACGTCGCAAATTACATTCTTACACATGCGTCTAGCGGAGAAACCGTCTTAATGCACGACATCTATGACACCTCTGCAAACGCAGCTGTCACGATCATCAAAGAATTGACCAAACAAGGATATCAATTACTAACAGTCTCGGAGCTTGAGCAGTGGAAGGAAGCCCGGGCGAAAAAGGTGAATTGAATACGTAAAAAAGATGCAAGTCTTAAAGGATTCGCATCTTTTTTAAATCCAATTATAAGGATGAAGGGGAAATATGTTAAAGTGATTGTAGAAAGGGAGGGCTTCGAATGGTATTGATGAGGTTGATCAGCATATATATGCTGACAGCGTTTAGTTTGGGATTTGTCGTAAACTATGTACCTGGTTTGATGCTGCCCATCTATATCCTTGCGATGATTGGGCTTATTTTATGTCTCGGTCATATTGCGCTTCATTATATTCGGCGAATTAGATATATGTTGTTTGATGAAAAACGATAAGATTTCTCCTATTGTAAACACCTCCGGTTGCGTGAGGTGTTTTTTTCGGTTTTTGATGTTCTAACAGTTGAATGATTTTCTCGTTTGACGCTTTGAGTTGTCTCAAAAGAGAAACGATATTTCCTGTAAATCCCACAAGCCCAACAAGTAAAATGATGATCATCCACATGCTCTGGCCTCCAATCGCTGACTACTAATACAGTATAATAAGAATGTATAAAATGAACAGTTCGTGCCATATATTCGGCAATTGAATGGAGAATGTTGAGGGGGATTTATTTGAAACGAGTAGACGTGGTTTCAGCTATTATTTATGATGAGGAAGGAAATCTATTAACAGTCAAGAATGTAAAGGGATATTGGGAACTTCCGGGCGGTGCTGTGGAAAAAGGTGAACACCTGCAGCAGGCTGTCATCCGTGAAGTAAAAGAAGAGACAGGGTATGTTGTCAAAGTAAATGAACTTCATTCGGTTCGAGAAGCGTTCTTTCAAGATAAAAAACATCATGCGCTTATCATTACGTTCTTTGCGGGAATCACCGGAGGAGAGATGAACATTCTAGATCCGGATCAGGATATTGAAGAAGTAAAATGGGTCAGCACTCAAACCTTTCAAAAGCTAAACCCAAAGCTATCTCACATGCTAAAATTAAACCAGCAAACACAAGCTTTTTATGATTTTGAGGGGAATAGAACAATTGGTTAAATCCAAATTGATATAGGCATGAAGGAGCGATATTGATGTTTTTATACTACGGGCCTACAGAAGCTCCAGTAGAAAATCCGGGAGAAGAATTCATGAAAAAGATCTTCTTTCAGGAGGGTGAAGAGTATTGGAAACAAGGTAACGGGGAATCTTCCATTGAGATAGAGGAAGATTGGGAATGCGAGACTCTAGTTTTCTTTTATACTGAGCCGTATGGATTCTTTATCATCAGATATCCAGATTGTTTAGTCCCTTTTCAAAAGGTAGAAAAGATCGAAACGATCGAGCATTTCATAGCAGGATCACCATTGCATGTGCCATCATGCAGCTATGTCGACCGTCATCAGGCTTATCAAATCGTCCAATACTTTTTGACGACAAAAACGGTACCTGATTTTGTTGATTGGGTTGAGTTGAGGAATATTGATTTTCAGCAAGATATGAAAGTTAAGGGAGCAAGATAAAAGTGTGTACAGATGAAAGAATACATAGGTTAGATGAGAGTATGCATGTACATGTAGGATATTATGAACAAGGTTGTGATTATGAAGGCGTGTTTTTTAAGAGTTTAGAAACAGGAAAATGGTTATTGTTTTTTGATCAAAAAAGTTACGGGTTGAATCTCTTAAAGAGTTATGAGGAATACAATCATTTAGGCTTATTCATTGGGGAATATCCCATTGAAGATGATCAAATCGAAGAGAAAGGTCAGCAATTATTTGAGTGCTTTTTAAAAGAAAATGGCATTGTGGAATAAATGAATGGATCTTTAACTGACCTTACTTTTCATAAGAATGTACTGATTTTAACTTTCTACCGATAAAATTAGCAGATACAGGTGTTAATTCTTTTTCTCTTGCCCAAACAGAAAGTTGACCGATATGGTGAATTTCGTGGGCAATTATATGATGTAATATTTCATTTTTAGTGTATTCATCTTCATCCCAAGGAACTGTTACTATTCGATCTTGTTTTTCATCTAAATGAAACTTTAAAATTTCAACGATTTCATGTCGTAAAGTAGATGAGAGAGTTTTTACCTTCGTCAGAGACTTGTAATCATCAAAATTCAATACCACGTCTTCTTTACCCTGAATAGCACGGAGCCAACTATATTCAACATCGATAATGTGAAAAAGAGTGTATAAAATACTCCCCACTCCACCTATGCGGTCTTGTAACAACTCTTCTGTTGTTAGTTGATGACACCAGTTAACCCATTCGTCTCTAACCTGCCAGTTGTACTCAAAAAACTTAATCATTATGATCACTCCAAAGTTAAATTGTTTCTTTAAGTACTGCTATTTCTTAAAGATATTCTTGTAGAATTAAACGACACAATGTACATGATCTGGTGTCAGTTTAGAACCAATCATACTATCAACCTTGTTTTCATAACATGACCCTTGGAAACTGTTACGTTTATAGGGTCTCTTGCAGCAAGTTGTTCTTTTGGGTAAGCGGTAGTTTATCAATGTGTTTTAACAAATTACTAAACGCCTTCCTCATACTTCTAATATCCCGAATGTTTGTTCCTGTATTGATTATACTAAGCTTTCTGACAGGTATCAAATATCAACATTTACTTTTAACAGAGCCTTTTTCTCTTCAAAAAAATTGATTAGCAAGAATACACGAAGCATCATATTTTATTTTTTCGTATTTAAATTTTTTAAGCATTAATGCAGAATACAATACTTATATGCAAATCGCTTTGCCATCATTTCCTGCAGTACTCTAAATAGTGGAGCATAATAAATTGATTTCCTTCATGCCTTAGTTCATGACCAAAACCTTGCCACTGTCCTTGAGGGCTAAGGCGGCAGCTATTATCAAAAGAAATGCAGAGAGACAGTAGCTTAGTGCCGAAATCAAAAACAGACCTCGCGAGGTCTGTTTTTGTTAGAAGTTAGGGAAATCCATTTTCACTTCCCCTTCTCCCGCTTTCGTTTCTCCTTCTCCGCCCGGTAAAACTCATGAAACATCTTCATCAGCGCGCGCTTCTCAATACGTGACACATAGCTCCGCGATATCCCAAGCTCCTTGGCTATTTCCCGCTGCGTTTTTTCTTTCTTTAAATCAAGGCCGAACCTGCCGACGATGACTTCTTTTTCTCGGCCGTCGAGAATGTCGATATACTCTTTTACTTTTTCAAGCTCCATGTTGAGCTGAATGGTATCGATCACATCTTCATTTTCAGATTTTAAGACATCGATTAATGAAATTTCGTTGCCTTCTTTATCCTGACCGATGGGATCATGCAAGGAGACATCTTTTTTCGTTTTTTTGAGCGCGCGTAAATGCATGAGAATTTCATTTTCAATACACCGCGCCGCATACGTTGCCAGCTTTGTTCCTTTTCCAGAGGAATAGCTTTCGATGGCTTTAATGAGTCCGATCGTCCCGATGGAGATGAGGTCTTCAGCGTCTTCCCCGGTATTTTCAAATTTCTTTACAATATGGGCGACGAGCCGAAGGTTATGTTCAATCAGCATGTTTCTTGCATGTTCATCGCCCTGTGCCATGAGGGCTAAGTATTTTTTTTCATCATCTCCCGAAAGGGGCTGTGGAAAGGCATTGTTTTTGACATAGGACACTAAAAACACCAATTCTTTGACCATCAATCCCATCGCTGTAAATACTCCTGCCACGATTTTCACCTCCACCATGTTTAGGCCGCTGCCTATATCCTCAAATGTATGTGAAGGGGGGATTGTCTGTGTCTGTACGATGAAAAAATCATGTTTTTCGAAAAATGTTCGTCTCTTTTTACAGCTCCCCTCATATGTTTGCGGTTTCTTTGCGGTGCTTGGCGGTCAAGAAGCGTGCTAAAATATGTAATATTAGACCGAAAAGGAAGGGGTTTTTTCGGAACATGGGGAAGGTTCTATCTTCACATGTAGGTATGAAAATTAATGAATGGTATCGAATGATACGGCAGTTCAGTGTTCCAGATGCGGAAATCTTGAAAGCGGAAGTTGAAGCGGAAATTGAACAGATGGAAGAGGACCAGCATTTACTGATTTATTATCAGCTCATGTGTTTTCGGCACCAAATCATGCTTGACTATATACACCCTTCAAAATATCAACCTTTCTCAGTATCTAATCTAGTCGATAAAATCGAAAACTCCAATCATGAGTTATCTGATATGCTGCATTATTACCATGCATTTTTTCGTGGCATGCATGAATTTAGTCAAAAAGAATATTTAGAAGCCGTCAAATATTATCGAGTCGCAGAAAAGCAGCTGTCCATGGTATTTGATGATATTGAGCAGGCAGAGTTTCATTTTAAAGTGGCAGAAGCCTACTATATCATGAAACAAACACATGTCTCCATGCACCATATTTTAAAGGCGCTGGAAATATACGATCAGCATGATGCGTATACCATTCGCATCATTCAATGTCTCTTTGTCATCTCAGGAAATTATCAAGATTTAAAACGAAAAGACCGGGCATTGCCTCATTTAAAAAAGGCAAAACAGCTCGCATCTCAAATTGATCACCCGCGCATATACAGTTCAGCGCTCTATAATTTAGGAAAATGTTATGGTGAGCTTGGCTATAGAGAGGAAGCGGAACGATATTTAACGGAATCTGCTGATCTTGCCCGCAAAGAGCTGCTTCCAACGCTTCCGCATACGCTCTATACGCTGGCGAAGCTGCTTTTTAGACAGAATGAACAGGCGGATGCCCTGCGCATATTAGAAGATGGGAAATTGGCTGCAAAGAAGCATGAAGACCAGCTGTTCTGTCATATGTTTGAGTACCTGGATGCTTTATATGTTCAGGAAATCAATGAAGACCAACTGCAAAAAACCATTGATTATTTGGAAAAACTTAGCCTATACTCTTATATAGAGGATATCTCACTAGAAATTGCGACAGCCTTAGAAGCCTCTCAACAATACAAGAAGTCCAACCAGTATTATCAGAAATTATTATGGGCTCAAAATCAAATCCAAGAAGGAGAGTGTCTGTATGAATTCTAAGCAACGTTCGACAGTTGAAGAGAGAAACCAAACGTGAAACAAAGAGCGGGCCAATATGGCCGGCTTTTTTTATTTGAAAAAAAAGCGGATATGAGCATGAATTGATGAGAAAGCGGGTAATTTATCGGTAATGATGTTCGGTGGAGGAGGCGGTCGAATGAGAGGGCTGCATATCTTGATGTGTATATGGCTGCTATGTGCTTTTATGCCTAATAAAATAGAGGCACGTACATTAAAACGAGTCGATCTTGAAAAAACGGGACGTGCCTTTTGGGATGTGAGAGCGGAACGGAAAAAGATTGCGATCACCTTTGATGATGGACCTCATCCAGTGTATACAAATCAAATATTGGATGTGCTGAAGGAGCATCAAGTGAATGCAAGCTTTTTTGTGATAGGGAGCCGAATTCATACATATCCAATGATCGCAGAACGGATTGTGGACGAGGGGAATGAACTAGGCAATCATACGATGAATCATACGTATTTTGACCTTTTGTCGTCAAAGGAGATCAAGCGGGAATTAAAAGAATCAGCGGCCCATATCGCTTCACTCCAGCCTGGCGGTCCCTTATTATTTCGCCCTCCTGGTGGACGCTTAACAATGAAATCATTCCGCATTCTGTCAAAGCAAGGGTACGATGTGGTCATGTGGTCCTTTACGCAAGATCCGAAGGACTGGTCAAGACCAGGCGCACGTAAAATTGCTAGTCGAATTATTGATCATATTCAAGGCGGCGATATTATCCTTTTACATGATGGCGGGGGAAATCGCAAGCAAACGGTAGAAGCATTGAAACAAGTAATTCCTGAGTTGAAGAAGAGGGGCTATGAATTTGTAAAAGTAAGTGAACTGCTGCACCACGACAAAGCATATATGCCTGTTCAGATGCAATAGGCAGCATTCGTCAAAAACATTCATTCATTGAAACCAAAAGTCTTGTCGTTTACTATATGAAGAGGGCTTTTGGAGGTGAATGTTGTGAAGAAATATGTTTTCCTTTTCATCCTATTATGTGTTGCTGCTGGATGCTCTAAGCCAGTACAAGAAAGCGTCATTGCATTTGGTGACAGCAATACAAGAGGATCAAACTGGGACTTTCGAGATTATCCAACATCTGAAAAATGGGTGAATCTCATGAAAAACGTCGAGCGCGGCCAAATTCAAGTGAAGAATGCAGGCATTGGCGGGCAGACGACTGAAGACGCGAAACTGCGCTTTGAGCAGGATATTTTAAACCAGAAACCAACTTACGTCCTCATCATGTTCGGCACGAATGATGCGGCGATTTTAGACGGGAAACATCCCCGAGTGACGAAAAAACGGTTTAAAGAAAATTTAATCTACTTTGTTTCTGAAAGTAGAAAAGAAGGCATAACCCCGATTCTCATGACCTGTGTGCCTGTTGTAGAAGGCGGGAAAAAGGGCTTGTATTATTACTCTAGATATAAGTCATCTTATTTTGCCGGGAGAGGCGGGGCAAGAGCCTGGCAAAACTCTTATAATGATATCACCAGAGAAGTAGCGAATGATGAGCAGGTGCCGCTTGTCGACAACTGGAAAGCTTTCATCCGAGAAGCTGGAGAAGATAGTGATCATGCCCTGATTCAGTCAGGTTTGATCGACCCTTCTGGCAATCATATGACACCAAAAGGGGCGAGAATTATTTATAACGAAATCAAAGAGCGTGATGTCATCAAACATTTTTAAATGATGGCCATCTGCCTAAACAAGACCATCCATCCAGCATAGTCTAACAGTATATCTTCCTAGAAGGAGGTAACTGATATGTGGGGATGTCCTTATCCTTACCCTGCGTGTTCGCCTTATCCAGCACAAGGAGCAGGAATCGGTTACGCTTTTCTTGTTGTGTTCCTTGTGGTCATTTTAGTCGTAGGCGGAGGGTTATGGTTTTGGAATGAACAGCCTTGCAATTAAGACACCTCTTCTTTCATCAGAAGGGGTGTTTTTTACGGAAAATAGTAGTAAGCCTATAGCGCAAGTGATATAATATCAGTCACCTGAGTTTAAAAAAGGAGAGTGCTCGGGAGGCATGGTTCCTGTGATATGGAATTAAGAGGAAACAGAGAGCATATGCCCGAGCGAACGTCTTTTCATTTCTGTCTCAATTAATTCAATGAAGTCGCGATTTAAGTTCATTTCATTTGCTTTATAATACGATTCTATAAGTAAATCATCTGACAGCTTTTTCATACTAGAAACCCATATGATGGGAAAAACACCTCCCCTGAAAAAGTTGGCATAAAATTTGAGGAAAAGACATATCATCATAGGTTGATCGACTGTCTTTGAAGTACCTTTAATCTACCATGAATGGGAAACAAGAACAATCGTTCTGTTATCCACATGGTTAAGTGGATAACTTGTGGGTAGAGTGTTTATAATTGAATGAAAGCGTGATGGAATATAGGTGGATAATGTGTGTAAAATTATCCACACCTGTTGAAGGTCCTCATCATATGTCGAAAACTTTTTCATTGTATTCGATAGACAGACAAATTGTGATTTGATTCGACACAATCGCTGAAAACCAATGGAAGAAAGGGTGCAAATTGTGCTAAAGAAGTATTTCTTACCGGATGAATTTGTGAAAAGTATTTTCCACATTTCACCGCAAAAATTAAAAGAACGAAATGTAAAAGGAATTATTACCGATCTAGATAACACACTAGTAGAATGGGACCGTCCAAGTGCGACACCGCGCTTAATTGAATGGTTTCAAGAAATGAAAGATCACGGGATACAAGTGACGATTGTATCGAACAATAATGAAAAAAGGGTCAAGCTTTTTTCTGAACCGGTTCATATTCCGTTTATTTATAAAGCGAGAAAGCCTATGGGAAGAGCCTTTAATAAGGCAGTCGCTGATATGCAGTTGAAAAAAGAAGATGTGGTTGTCATTGGAGATCAGCTCATGACAGATGTTCTTGGCGGGAATCGTCATGGCTTCCATACGATTTTGGTCGTTCCTGTTGCTGCCTCGGACGGATTTTTCACAAAGTTTAACAGGCAGATTGAACGCAGAATTTTAGGAGCCTTAAAGCGTAAGGGCCACATTCAGTGGGAGGAAGAGTAATAATGGAAAAGGTTGTTTGTATTGGCTGCGGTGTAGCCATTCAGACGGAAGATAAAGATCAATTAGGATATGCGCCGGCAGCATCTCTATTGAAAGAAGATGTGATCTGTCAGCGCTGTTTTAGGTTAAAGAACTACAATGAGATTCAAGATGTTTCTTTAACAGAAGACGACTTTTTAAATATATTGCACAGCATTGGAGAGACAGATTCTCTCATTGTGAAGGTCGTTGATATTTTTGACTTTAACGGAAGCTGGATCAATGGACTGAGCCGTATTGTCGGCGGTAATCCGATTTTACTTGTCGGCAACAAAGTGGATATTTTACCGAAATCCGTGAAAAAAGATCGTCTGATTCATTGGATGAAACGGGAAGCAAAGGAAAACGGATTAAACCCTATCGATGTTTTCTTGATCAGTGCAAGCAGAGGCCAGGGCGTACCTGAGGTGATGGAAGCGATCGATCATTACCGCGAGGGAAGAAATGTCTATGTCGTCGGCTGTACGAATGTTGGAAAATCAACATTTATCAATCGAATCATCAAAGAAGTATCTGGCGAAGAGAACGTTATTACTACATCCCAATATCCAGGTACTACACTTGATGCGATTGAAATTCCGCTTGATGACGGGTCTGCTTTATTTGATACGCCGGGCATCATCAACCGCCATCAAATGGCGCACTATGTCAGCAAAAATGACTTGAAGATTTTAACGCCGAAAAAAGAATTGAAACCGAGAACGTTCCAATTAAATGAAGCACAAACGCTTTATTTTGGCGGACTGGCTCGTTTTGATTACGTAAAAGGCGGCAGAACATCATTTGTCTGCTATATGCCAAATGAGCTGAACATTCACCGTACAAAGCTGGAGAACGCAGATGATTTATATGAAAAACATGCAGGGGAACTGCTGTCACCGCCATCAAAAGAGGGAATGGAAGATTTCCCGCCGCTCGTTCCGCATACCTTTACCATTGATCAGCCAAAAATGGACATCGTCTTTTCAGGTTTAGGCTGGGTCACTGCAAATGATGCGGGCAAGCAAATCAAAGTTTATGCGCCAAAAGGCGTTCATGTGTTTATGAGACGTTCGTTAATTTAAATGTTAAAAGGGGGAGAGACCTTGAAACCTTTATACGGAGTAATCGGTAACCCTGTTGGCCACTCAATGTCTCCGGATATTCATAATGCAGCATTAAAGGATGCTGGAATTGATGGACATTATCATGGCTTTCAAGTAGAAAGTGATGACCTGAAAGATGCGATTAGCGGCATGAAAGCCTTAGGAATCAGCGGCATTAACGTCACTGTTCCTCACAAGGTAGAAATCATGCAGTACCTCGACAAAATTGATGTGACAGCTGAACGCCTCGGTGCCGTCAATACGGTGAGGCTCGAAGGAGATCAGCTCGTTGGGTACAATACAGATGGAGAAGGCTTCCTTCATTCATTGCTTGAAGCCTTGGATCAGCCGTTATCAGAGCTGTCATTTCTCTTGATTGGTGCTGGCGGAGCGGCAAGAGCGATTTATACGACAATTGCTCAGTATGCACCGAAGAGCTTTGATATTACGAACCGCACCATTGAAAAAGCTGAAGCTTTAATTGAAAGTGCAGAGGGGAAAATCACATCTCAAGCAATCACATTAAATGCAGCAGAAGAGCGGCTTGGGGAATATGATGTCATCATCCATACGACCTCGATCGGCATGTATCCGAATGTTGAAGAAACCCCGATTTCTTTAGCGAACGCAAAAAAAACAGCGGTCGTTTGTGATATTGTGTATAATCCAATAGAAACAAAACTGCTCAGTGAAGCAGCAGGTTTAGGCTTGAAAACAGTGGATGGGGTTGGCATGTTTGTTGGACAAGCAGTAAGAGCCTTTGAACTGTGGACAGGCATTACGCCTGACGCCGGAAAAATGAAGTCAATTGTCATAGAGAAATTAGGAGGAACACCATGTTAAAAGGTAAGCAAAAACGTTTTTTACGTGCACAAGCACATCATTTATCACCTATTTTTCAAGTTGGAAAAGGCGGGGTAAATGACAATATGGTCAAGCAAATTTCCGAGGCGCTTGAAGCAAGAGAACTGTTAAAGGTCAGCGTATTGCAAAATTGCGACGAGGACAAAACGGAAGTTGCGAAAGCACTTGTAAAAGGTGCAAAGGCTGAGCTCGTTCAAACGATCGGAAATGTGATTGTCCTTTACAAAGAATCTAAGGAAAATAAACAAATTAAGCTGCCGTAAAGGTGGATGCGATATGAAAAAAATAGGGTTGTTCGGCGGTACGTTTGATCCTCCCCATAACGGGCATTTGCTGATGGCAAGTGAGGTGCGGATTCAAGTGGGGCTTGATGAAATTTGGTTTATCCCAAACCATATGCCTCCTCATAAAACTGGACGGAAACGAGCAGATAGTTATCACCGGATAAAAATGGTGGAGGCGGCGATTCAGTCAAATCCATATTTTCGGCTCGAGCTCATTGAAATGGAACGGGAGGGTCCGTCTTATACGGTAGATACAGTCGATCTGTTAAAGAAGCGTCATCCAGAAGATCAGTTCTTTTTTATGATAGGAGCGGACATGGTCGAGTATTTGCCAAAATGGCATCGGATCGATGATTTGCTTCAAATGATCACCTTTATTGGGATGAAAAGGCCGGGTTACGTTGGAAGTACGGGATATCCTGTTTTATTTGCAGATGTTCCAGCTTTTGATGTATCATCGACATTGATTAGGCAGCGAATAGAGCAGGGGAACCCTGTCGATTATTTGATTCCGAAAGCTGTTGAGCGTTATATAAAGGAGCATCATTTATATGAATCGTGAAGAAGCATTGAACTGTGTCAAAGAGCAGTTAACAGAGCATAGATATACACATACACTCGGAGTCATGGAGACAGCCATTTCATTAGCGGAACGGTTCGGTGCAGATGTGAAAAAAGCAGAGATCGCCGCTATTTTTCATGATTATGCGAAATTTAGACCAAAAGAAGAAATGAAGGGGATTATCCAAAAAGAACAGATGAACCCTTTATTACTTGAATATTCGCCCGAGCTTTGGCACGCCCCGGTTGGTGCCTATTTGGTCAAAAAAGAAGCTGGAATTGATGATCAAGATGTGTTAACAGCTATTGAATTTCATACTTCCGGCAGACCAGACATGACCTTACTTGAAAAAGTCATTTATGTCGCAGATTATATTGAACCAGGACGTCATTTCCCTGGTGTCGAAGAAGTAAGGGAGTTAGCAGAACATGATCTAGATCGTGCACTGATCCAATCATTAAAAAACACCATCAGTTTTCTAATGAAAAAGAATCAGCCAGTCTTTCCAGATACGCTTGCTACTTACAACTCGCTTGTGCATAAGAAGAACTAAGGAGGAATTTTGGATGGATTCATCATCAATTTTAAACGTCGCAGCAGGAGCATGCGATGATAAACGGGCTGAGGATATTATTGCCCTTAATATGCAAGGAATCTCACTTGTTGCAGATTATTTTCTCATTTGTCACGGGAATTCTGATAAACAAGTGCAAGCCATTGCAAGAGAAGTAAAACATCTTGCAGAGGAAAGCGGAATCGAAGTGAAGAAGATGGAAGGCTTTGATGAAGCAAGATGGGTATTGATTGACCTAGGTGATGTCATTGCCCATGTGTTCCACAAAGAAGAAAGAGGATACTACAATCTAGAAAAGCTATGGGGAGATGCGCCAAGAGAAACCCTTTCACTTGGCATTAACTCATGATTTATCAAGGGTTTGCAGGTGTGTATGACGAGCTCATGACACATGCACCTTATGATGAATGGGTTCAGTGGATCCAGCAGTATATGAAGCCGAATGCTGCCATCATCGATGTAGGCTGTGGAACTGGAGAGATTTCTCTTCGGTTAGCTGAAAAGGGCCACAAGGTCACAGGAATTGACCTCAGTGAAGAAATGCTGGCCTTCGCGCAGCAAAAAGCGCAGGCGAAAAAGCAGTCGATTCAATTTTTACATCAAGATATGAGAGAGGTTACGGGCTTTGAGCAAGCCTTCCAGGCAGCCGTTATTTGCTGTGATTCCTTGAATTACTTAAAAAACGAAAATGACGTCAAAAAAACCTTTAAAAACATGTTTCAGCTTTTAGAGGCAGATGGGGTTTTACTTTTTGATGTTCATACGCCTTATAAAATGGAAGAGGTATTCCCGGGTTCGACTTATGCAGATCAAGATGAAGAGATCAGCTATATTTGGCAGAGTGATAAAGGGGATGACATGTATTCGGTCATTCATGATTTAAGCTTTTTTGTAAAGGACGGAGACATGTATCAACGTTATGATGAGACACATGAACAGCGCACATTTCCATTTGAAACATATGCAGCGTTCCTTGAGTCCGCTGGCTTTGAACAAATAGAAGTGACTGCTGATTTTACAAATGAAGCCCCCGGTGAATTCGCCGAAAGGTATTTCATCTCAGCTAAGAAACCAAAAACCATCGTTTAATAGAACGATGGTTTTTTAAAACCCTTTTTTCGCTTGTTGCAAAGATGATTAATTTCTGCGATCATCAGTGAACACGCTTGGCGGATATTGATGCGCAACCGCTTCTAGATCTTCATCGAATTTTTCATGGGTGTTTTGAAAGAGACGGTGAAACATATCTTGCACACCTGCTTCAAGTGCTTTAATGCCTTCACCAGTGACGCCGCCTTTCACACATACTTTGTCTTGCAGTGTCGGAAGGGTATAGACTCTTTTTTCAATCAAACGGCCAAGACCAACAAGCATATCCTCTGATAAGGTGGTGGCTTCTTCTTTAGAAATATCCGTTTCTTCTACGGCTGCTTCAATCATTTTCTGAACGAGAAAACTGATAAAAGCAGGTCCGCAGCTGACAATATCGGAAGCCGCTCTTGTAATTGAATGATGGATCTCGATAGGTGTTGAAATGCACGAAGCTAACTGTCTTAACGCAGTTTTCGTCGCGGCATTGCATGATGAACCAAAAGTTAAAAGTGATGCGCCTGATAAAGCGCGGTTTGTAATGCTTGGAATCAGCCTGGCTGTTTGACAAGGAACGATATCCTGAAGCTGTTCAGGATGAACCGGACTTGTAATGATGACAATGGTTTGCTGCTCCGTTAAAAGAGGGCTCAGCTCTTTTAAAAGTGGATAAATATCAAGTGGTTTGACACAAACAAAAATGAAATCTTTATTCGTGACAGCCCCTGAAAGCTGTTTCGTTACTTCAAGCTCTGGATGGTTCTTTTTTATATTGAACGCTTTTTCAATGGTTCGGTTTGTAATAGTAATCGATGAGGGATTGACTGCCTTTGATTCAATAAATGCCTCAGTAAGTATGGTACCCATGTTTCCTGTACCGATTAACCCTATATTCAAACGTTCTCCCTCCTTAGACGCATTGGATCTGTTATCTTCTAAACAGTATGTTGAGCAGTAGAAAAATATGATTGAAAGAAGCGTGAGTAAGTGAAACGACTCATTTCATTAAAAAAATACAGTCTTTATATCGCCGCTGGACTCATAGTCGTGATCATCTTCAGTTTCTTCTTTTTCACTGGAAAAGGAGAGGGCAACAGAGAGCCAAGTGTATTGAAGGAAAATAAAGACATACAAGTCACATTAGAAGACAAACAAGAAAAGACAGAAAAAGAGCCATCGACGATTTTTGTAGAGGTCAAAGGAGCTGTAAGGAAGCCAGGTGTTTATACGTTTCAATCTGATGCTCGGGTAGAGGAAGCGATTCAAAGGGCAGGAGGCTTTACCAGCAAAGCAGACTCGATTGAAATCAACCAAGCAGCTAAATTAGAGGATAGTATGATGATTTATGTTCGTAAGCAGGGGGAAGCGGAAAGAGAGGCGCAAACAGCATCAGCTGACGCATCAACGGGCGTTGAAAAGAGTGAAGGTGTGAATGTCAATCAGGCCGATGCAGCCGAATTGCAAACCATTAACGGCATAGGACCAGCTAAAGCCGAAGCTATCATTATGTATAGAGAGGAACACGGAGAATTTCAACAAATTGAAGACTTGCGGAACATTTCAGGTTTTGGGGAAAAGACGATTGAACGGCTGAAAAGTCAATTGACCGTGAAGTAGAATTGACGTTAGAGAAGAAAGGCATGTACACTTAATATCAACCATCATTCTGGAGGGATCAGCTCGTGGAAAGAATTTCATGGAATCAATATTTTATGGCACAAAGCCATTTGCTTGCTTTACGAAGCACCTGTGAGCGGTTAGCTGTTGGAGCGACCATCGTAAGGGACAAGCGCATCATTGCAGGGGGGTATAATGGCTCCATTGCCGGTGATGTTCATTGTGCGGATGTAGGGTGCTATGTCATTGATCATCACTGTGTTCGCACCATCCATGCGGAAATGAATGCTATTTTACAATGTGCCAAATTTGGTGCACCTACAGCTGATGCTGAAATATATGTCACACATTTTCCTTGTTTACAGTGCTGTAAAGCCATCATTCAAGCGGGCATTCGAACAGTGTACTATGCAAAGGATTATAAAAATCATCCATATGCGATTGATTTATTCGAGCAGGCGGGTGTTCAAACAGAGCAAGTTGAATTAGATGAAATGATCATCGACTTAAAAAATCAAGAAAAATTGGCCTTTGTTGCAGATTTAATTGGGAAGCTGAGTGAATCAGGACTTAGCGAAACAGAAATTCGCGATATGCATGAGAAGGCGAATCAATTATTTACTTCCTATGTTTAAATATTTGCCGTTTGGGGCAATTTCAGCAGCTGTTGGAATTGCTCTGGCTGCATATCATCTTCATATGTATTTCCTTCTCTTTCTTCTCATCATATTACTTCTCAGCCTACTGAAAAAAATGCCTCAGCTCTTTTTAATGGTCAGCCTATGCGGTGCTGTCTATATACTCATTTTTATGATTCATGAGTCTCTTGAAACGGATCAACCCGTACTAGAAAAATTCCTATCTGGTTCCGTTTTGATTGAAAGTATTCCGAAAACAGATGGCAATCGTTTTTCAGCGACTGTTTCAACAGACCATGAACAACTAGCCACTTTT
The DNA here is from genome assembly GCF_038593175.1 of Bacillus sp. FSL K6-1006. Classification (NCBI taxonomy): domain Bacteria; kingdom Bacillati; phylum Bacillota; class Bacilli; order Caryophanales; family Bacillaceae; genus Bacillus; species Bacillus sp. FSL K6-1006. The sequence goes on along the minus strand of NZ_CP151970.1, from coordinate 2,333,352 downwards.
TATACAATTCAAACAGAGCGTGAAAAAGAGGCATTAAAAGAGGTAGAACCTGGTATGAGCTGTCACATGACAGGTGATGTTCGTCCAGCAAAGCACGCAACCATTCCTAACGGGTTTCAATACGATCAATTTTTAAAATCAAAAGGAATTGACGCCATTTTTCTGCCACAGTCGATCAAAAACTGTACAAAAAAAGACGGGTCTTCCTATTTTCTTCAAGTGATAAGGCAAAAGGGTTTGAAATTTTTAGAAGATCATGTGCCTAAACACTCTGTTGGCATTGTACAGGCACTTATTTTTGGCGATCGTGAGTTGATAGAACCTGACACATTAAGAGATTATCAAATGCTCGGCATTATTCATTTACTAGCAATCTCAGGACTGCATGTGCAAACGCTTCTTGCATGTTTATTTTGGTGTCTCCTTCGTGTGGGCGTGACAAGAGAGACAGCACGTATTCTTCTCTTATGTTTTCTTCCTATTTATGCTTGTTTGACAGGTGCTGCACCATCTGTTTTAAGAGCTTGCCTCATGGCAGGAATCTATTTAGTGATGACTAGTCTGCCAAAAGAAATGAAACAGCCTTCTGCTGTGGTATTAAGTGCAACATTTTTACTCTTATTAGCGATTCATCCTCTTTATTTATTTGATATCGGATTTCAGCTTTCATTCGCGGTCACGTTTTTTATTTTGTTATCGACTAGGATTTTATCAAAAGCAAAAAGTTCAGTCATGCAATTATTCCTGATTTCCTTTATTGCACAGCTTGCTTCACTTCCTGTTCTTTTATATCATTTTCATCAATTCTCTTTACTGAGTGTACCTTTGAACATGATATTTGTTCCTTTTTATACGACGGTCGTTATGCCGCTGTCCTTACTCTTTTTTATTCTAACTATGATTTATCTTCCGCTTGGACAAACATTGTTTCAGCTGCTTGATTCGGTGATTCAGCTTAGTCATCAATTGTCAGCCAATATGGCTGTTTTTGATGAATTCAACTTGATTTTTATGAAGTCTGCTTGGTGGCATATTCTGCTTGAGGTGAGCGCCTTAATTGTTCTGTTATTTGTGATGGAGAGCAAAACTTCTGTGAAATCCTATGCACTGCCGATCCTTTTTCTTATTGGTGTCTTGAGTGCACACTATTTCACCCCGAATTTTCTCGAAAAAGGGGAAGTGACAATGCTGGATGTAGGACAGGGGGATAGTTTGTTTATTCAGCTGCCCTATCGAAAGGGGCATCTGCTTGTGGATACAGGAGGCAGACTTTCTTTTGAAGAAGAACCGTGGAAAAAAAGACGTAAGGTGTCTACGATCGGTGATCAAACGCTGATCCCGTTTCTGCATTCTAAAGGAATAGCAAAACTTGATGTTCTTATTCTCACGCATGCGGATCAAGACCATATGGGAGAAGCAGCTCGTTTAATCAAACGAAATAAAGTAAAGCGGCTGGCTATTCCAAAAGGCTTTGCACGGAGTCCAGAGGATGTGGAGCTGTTAAAAGAAGCAGCTGATCAAGGGATCATGCTTGATGAATTAGAGAGAGGAGATCAGCTTCAGATTGGAGAGCAAATATTTCAGGTCCTTCATCCATCGCGTGATTGGGTTACAACTAAGAATAATGATTCACTCGTTTTGACATTTACTCTAGGCGGGAAGCGGTTTCTGCTCACTGGAGATCTTGAACAAGAAGGGGAGCGAGACATGATAGAAGCCTTTCCTCATCTGCGGGCAGATATCTTAAAGGTTGGACATCACGGGAGTAAAGGGTCAACAAGCGAAGAATGGCTTCAGCATCTCAAGCCCTCACATGCACTCATTTCAGCAGGTGAACGCAATCGTTATCAGCATCCACATCAGGAAGTTTTGAAAAAATTAAAGGACCAGCAAATGAAGGTGTATCGTACAGATACCGACGGGAGCGTGACGTATGAATTTCTCGATGAGGAAGGAACGTTTTACACTCATCCTCCATATGATATCTTACAAAATCAATAAAAAAACTGCCAAAACGGCAGTCATGTAACCTTCATGAAGTTAAGATCCAACGAGGTGTATAATGGTTGCCAAAATAAACATTGAGGCGAAAAATCCGAATGTGACGATAAAACCAACGGCTGAGTCGGTCACATCATTCCGCTTGCTTTGAACATTTTTTTCAAATTCATTCATTTTCATCCCTCCTGGCTAATTTTAGTATACTTGAACTCATTTGGAATTGCTAGAAGGTAAAGTAACCGTTTTCCATTTTATGATCATTTTATGAATATCGTCTGACAGCAGGCTGACCCGGGAGCTTGCGCCGGACGTTTACTATAAATGAGGAGGCGGCACTTTCAGCTTCCTCTTTACTAATGTCTTCACACACTTTAGGATAGAGGAGGAAGTGAAAGAGAGGGAGTCAATTGATGGTCTTTGATGTATGGAATAATTTAAAACGAGGGGATATCCATCCCGTTTATTGCTTATATGGGAAAGAAACATATTTACTGCAAGAAACCGCTGCTAAATTGAGACAAGCTGTAGTAGAGGAAGAAACGAAGGATTTTAATTACTCCGTCTTCGATATGGAAGAAGTGCCGCTTGAACAGGCTGTGACGGATGCAGAAACATTTCCGTTTATGGGAGAACGACGTCTCGTCGTGATCAAGAATCCTTATTTTCTTACAGCTGAAAAGAAAAAGGAAAAGATTGAGCATGAGCTTTCTGTGTTAGAAGCTTATTTAGAAAAGCCAGCGCCCTATACCATTCTCGTGTTATTGGCACCATATGAAAAGCTGGATGAGCGTAAGAAAATCACCAAATTGCTAAAAAAGAAAGCTGCTGTCGTTGAGGCGAAAGAGTTAAACCCAAAAGAAACAACTGATTTCACCATCACACTGGTGAAGACAGAAGGAAAGACGATTACATCTGAAGCGGCTGAGCAGCTTGTGATGCTATGCGGCGGAAGTCTCTCCTCTCTATTCCAAGAGGTTCGGAAGCTAAGTACATATATTGGAGAGCGGGAAGAAATTGAGTTAGCAGATGTCAATCAGCTCGTTGCAAGAAGCTTAGAGCAAAATATTTTCGAGCTGATTAATCAAATCGTAAACAGACGCCGCTCTGAGGCCATGCAGATGTTTTATGACCTGCTGAAGCAAAATGAGGAACCCATTAAAATATTAGCACTCATTTCAACTCAATTTCGATTGATTTTGCAGACGAAGTACTTCGCTCAGCAAGGATATGGACAAAAACAAATTGCTTCAAATCTAAAAGTCCATCCGTTTCGGGTCAAACTTGCGATGGATCAGGCAAGACTGTTTTCAGAAGAAGAGCTCAAGCAGATCGTCAAAGAGCTTTCAACGATTGATTATGAAATGAAAACCGGTAAAAAGGACAAGCAGCTGCTGTTAGAATTGTTCCTGCTTCGTTTGTTAGGCGCTTGAACATAAAAAAACGACCTTCTAAAAAGAGGGTCGTTTTTGTTTAGATGTATAATTGCCAGTCTGTCCTTAAGGCTCGGCCGGTCAGGACGGACGTACAGTTAAACAGGTGCCTCATCACTGAGGCGTTGCAAGCATTATGCAGAAAGTCCGTTTACTTGTTTAGCAAGTCTTGATTTGTAACGCGCAGCTGCGTTTTTGTGTACAAGACCAGTTTTAACGGCTTTGTCAATGCGTTTTGCAGCAGAAGCAAGAGCAGCTTTTGCTTGCTCAGCATCGTTGTTAGCTACAGAAACTTCAACTTGTTTAATCGCAGTACGCATCGCAGACTTGATTGTTACGTTATGTGCACGGCGTTCGTTATTCGTTTTTGTACGTTTGATCGCTGATTTAATATTTGGCATGTGTTTCACCTCCTAAGATACAACCTAAACACAATTGTCTTAAGGTTAAATCTTCACAATAGAACAAATTGTATTCTATCAAACACACCTTTAGAATGCAATATAAATGTAAAGTATTTTTCATTGATGACGTACTCGAATGTTTCTTTCAAGAGATGGAAAGACTACTGTTAATTACTTGGTGGAAGGAGTCTTTTTATGGAGAAACAGAAACTTGATTTAAGCGTTTATCAAATCCGGACAGACCTCGCTGTTGAAACAAAAGAGATACTAGAACAAGAGAACAATCCGAATGTCGTCAAAAAGGACGGGATCCAAGGGATTGTCGAAAAGGAAAAAGAAGAGCAGGGCATCCGCATACGTACTGTGGAAATCACGAAAGAAGGGGAGGAGCTGACCGGCAAAAAGGCAGGGACATACTTGACGTTTGAGGCGCAAGGTATTCGAGAGAAAGACTCTGAGATGCAAGAAAAAGTCGTTGAAGTCTTTGCCCATCATTTTGCTCAGTTTTTAAAAGACCGAGGCATTCAGGCTGATGCAAGCTGCCTTGTAGTAGGGCTGGGAAACTGGAATGTTACGCCAGATGCACTAGGTCCTCTCACAGTTGAAAACCTGCTTGTAACCCGCCATCTCTTTGAATTGCAGCCGGAAAATGTTCAGGAAGGCTATCGCCCGGTTTCTTCTTTGTCACCTGGTGTGATGGGACTGACCGGTATTGAAACAAGTGACATTATCCAAGGCGTGATCGAGCGGTCTAAGCCTGATTTTGTCATCGCGGTCGATGCCCTTGCTGCTCGTGCGGTGGAACGAGTGAATACAACCATTCAAATTTCTGATACAGGTATCCATCCCGGCTCTGGTGTAGGGAATAAGCGAAAAGAATTAAGCAAAGAAACATTGGGAATTCCAGTGATTGCGATTGGCGTTCCGACAGTGGTGGATGCAGTAACCATTGCAAGTGACACAATTGATTATGTCTTAAAGCATTTTGGTAGAGAACTAAAAGATGATAGACCATCCCGCTCTCTTGTGCCGGCTGGTTTGACATTCGGGAAGAAAAAAGTGCTTAACGAAGAGGACTTGCCAGATGAAGAAACGCGTCAATCATTCTTAGGCATCGTAGGAACCCTTCCTGAAGAAGAGAAAAGGCAGCTGATCCACGAAGTGCTTGCGCCCCTGGGGCAAAATTTAATGGTCACGCCTAAGGAAGTCGATACATTCATTGATGATATGGCAAACGTACTTGCCAACGGATTAAACACAGCGCTTCATCAAAAAATCACTCAAGATAACATGGGTTCATATAATCATTAATCGGTTCTACTTTCTCTAGCTCGCTCATAGTGTAATTACTAGAAAGCGTGCTGGAGGGAGTAAATCATGAAAAAAAGACCCCGCCGTCCTCGACAGTTGGTCGTTGCGATTAATGGAACGAAAGTAGTAAAAAGCATCTTCTTATTTATTGCCTCTCTTGTTGTGGTGTTTGTGATATCAGGGGCTTTGACCTCTTTAAAACCCGAGCTGAGGCCGCAAGCCTCGTTATATGGTGTAGCAGATGAGCTCTCTGGCGCATTTTTTGCCACATTAATGGGCATGGAAAACCAATATTTCGCCTCAGCAGTTCCAGAAGCTCAAAAAGGATTTCATTTCTCTGGGCTGTCACTGAAGCTTGCAACCAGTATTAATTTAGAAGACCCGCGCAGTTTCCTAGGAAGAGAACTCCCAGGATTTGAACATTTTGATACAAAAATCATCTTAGCGGGTGAAGGAACAGACTATACCAATATGCCAATGGAATCGCCGCCGCCTAGTGAAGTAATCCAAGATGAAAAAGAAGCAAATTTGGCTGAGCTGGACAAGCTCGATGATGATACGCCGAAAAAGCCTGCCAAAGAACCGGACCGGTCAACAGGAAAACGAAAAGCTGTGTACATTTATCACACACATAATACGGAATCATATTTACCATTTTTAAAAGGAGAAACGAATCCAAATAATGCACGGCACTCAAAAGTGAATGTCACCCTTGTCGGCGACATGTTTGGAAAGGCGCTTGATCAGCAAGGAATCGGCAATACAGTCGACAAAACGGAAATTGAAAAAAGACTGTTAAAAAAAGGATTAAAGTATCCGCAGTCTTATAATGAATCAAGATTGGTCGTGAAAGAAGCCTTAGCGAAAAATGATGACCTCGATTATTTAATTGATATTCACCGGGACTCAAGAAGAAAGAAAGATACGACTGTCGAAATCAAAGGGAAGAAATATGCGAGAATTGCGTTTGTTGTTGGGAAGAAGAATCAAAGCTATGAGAAAAACTTAAAGCTTGCGACAGAGTTCCACCATTTGATGGAGAAAAAATATAAAGGTCTTAGTGTCGGTGTGTTTGCCAAAGGAGAAATTGGCGATAATGGAATCTATAATCAAGATTTATCCGACAAAGCCCTTCTTTTAGAATTTGGTGGAGTAGATAATAATATGGAAGAATTGAGAAATGCATCCAATGCGGCAGCTGATGTATTCAGCGATATTTTCTGGGACGCGGAAAAGGTTGACGGCAAAGCAAAGGATGAGAAAAAACGCTCTTAAGGTGGTGACGGGGATGGGCTCATTTATTGGAAAAACCATTATTTTAGGATTGGTCTTGCTGTTTGGTGTCTTTTTAGGAATGCAGCAAGCGAATAATGGCATGCTGCAAATGAAGGGCTACCATGATCCGCAATTAAAAGGAGCTTTCTCCATTCAAATGAACGACAATGAAGAGAAGGAAGCTTCTATCTTAGGAACGGCTGTTACAGAAAAGGATCTTGCCGAAAAACAAAAACAGTTGGAGGAAATAGAGGGCTTTAATGCCTTTTCCAAGGCAGGAAAAGCCCTGTCTGATGGCATGACACATGCAGCCCGTTCTCTTTATGATTGGGTGAATGGGAAATAAACGAATTTCATGAGATATCACCCTTTTGATCAAAGCCGCTGACCAATAAGCGGCTTTTCTTGATTTCGATTGAATCTTTACAGCCCTATTGATATAATCTAACCTAGCGCAACCCGCGTTTTATAGTAGGAGTGATAGATTGTGACAGATAAAGAAAAACGATTAGAACGGCAATCAAGAATTCGAAATTTCTCCATTATCGCCCATATTGACCATGGGAAATCCACATTGGCGGACCGTATTTTGGAAAAAACGGCGGCGATTACGCAGCGAGAAATGAAAGAACAATTGCTTGATTCCATGGATTTAGAGCGTGAACGCGGCATAACGATTAAATTAAACTCTGTCCAGCTGAAGTATAAGGCGAAGGATGGAGAAGAATATATCATGCACCTGATTGATACACCAGGGCATGTCGACTTCACCTATGAGGTATCTCGAAGCCTAGCTGCCTGTGAGGGTGCGATTCTCGTAGTAGATGCAGCACAAGGAATTGAAGCACAGACACTTGCGAACGTTTATTTAGCTCTTGATAACAACTTAGAAATTCTTCCGATTATCAACAAAATCGATCTGCCAAGTGCAGAGCCTGAGCGTGTAAGAGAAGAAATTGAAGATGTCATCGGGTTGGATGCGTCTGAAGCTGTTCTCACCTCTGCTAAGGCGGGTATTGGAATCGAGGATATTTTAGAACAAATCGTTGAAAAGGTGCCGGCTCCCGCTGGAGATCCAGAAGCACCACTTCAAGCCCTTATTTTTGATTCTCTCTACGATGCGTATCGCGGCGTTATTGCGTACATACGAATTGTCGAAGGAACCGTCAGACCTGGTCAGAAAATTAAAATGATGGCGACGGGAAAAGAATTTGAAGTACTTGAAGTTGGCGTTTTCACACCAAAAGCCATGCCAACAGACGAACTCACCGTTGGAGATGTTGGCTACTTAACCGCTGCAATTAAAAATGTCGGTGATACACGAGTAGGGGATACGATCACTAGTGCGGAGAACCCTGCGAAAGAAGCACTTCCAGGATACAGAAAGCTAAACCCAATGGTATACTGCGGACTTTATCCGATTGATACAGCAAAATACAACGATTTACGAGAAGCGTTAGAAAAGCTTGAATTAAATGATTCTTCACTTCAATATGAGGCAGAGACATCCCAAGCACTTGGCTTCGGTTTCCGCTGCGGCTTCCTTGGAATGCTTCATATGGAAATCATACAAGAACGGATTGAACGTGAATTTAAAATTGATCTGATTACGACAGCGCCAAGTGTTATTTATGATGTATATATGACAGATGGAGAAAAAATCGTCGTAGATAACCCATCCAATCTGCCTGATCCGCAAAAGATTGAGCGAATTGAAGAACCGTATGTAAAAGCCACAATGATGGTGCCGAATGACTATGTAGGCTCTGTGATGGAGCTTTGCCAAGGAAAGCGCGGGAATTTCATTGATATGCAGTATCTTGATGCGAACCGCGTGAGCATTGTGTACGAAATTCCTTTGGCAGAGATCGTATACGAATTCTTTGATCAGCTAAAGTCCAACACAAAAGGCTATGCGTCCTTTGATTATGAGCTGATTGGCTATCGTCCTTCGACGCTGGTGAAGATGGATATCATGCTGAATGGAGAAAAAATCGATGCCCTTTCCTTTATTGTTCACCGCGATTATGCATATGAACGAGGCAAGATCATCGTAGAAAAGCTAAAAGAATTGATTCCACGCCAGCACTTTGAAGTGCCGGTTCAAGCAGCGATCGGTCAAAAAATCGTTGCTCGTTCCACCATTAAAGCGATGCGTAAAAACGTACTTGCTAAATGTTATGGTGGAGACATTTCCCGGAAAAGAAAGCTTCTTGAGAAGCAAAAAGAAGGGAAAAAGCGCATGAAGCAAGTGGGGTCTGTTGAAGTCCCGCAAGAAGCATTTATGGCCGTGCTGAAGATGGACGACAGCACACCGAAAAAATAAAATCCTCAAGGCTACCTGCTTTACAATGTCTGCCTTGACGTTTATAGTCGATAACAAACAAAGACGCCGCAGCGATAAACTGCGGCTCTTTACCTGTAAAGAAGGTGTCATCAAATGAAAGCAGCATACATTCACATTCCATTTTGTGAGCATATTTGCCACTATTGTGATTTCAATAAATTTTTCATTAAAACGCAGCCAGTCGACGAATACTTAGCGGCTCTTGAGACAGAGATGCAGCACACGATCGAGCAAAAAGGCGAGCAGGAACTAAAGACGATTTTTATTGGCGGGGGAACCCCGACATCACTGACTGTCAGCCAGCTAGACCAGCTCATGAACAGCATTCACCGCGTATTAAAGCCGACAAAAAACCTGATTGAATTTGCAGTAGAAGCAAACCCAGACGAATTATCGCTTGAGAAACTGCATGTGCTTAAAGCAGCCGGCGTGAATCGGCTGAGCTTTGGCGTTCAAACTTTTGAAGACGATTTGCTCAAGAAAATTGGACGAGTTCATCAAAAGAAGGATGTCCTTACATCCTTTGAGCGAGCTAGAGCGGTTGGATTTGACAATATTAGCCTTGATCTCATGTTTGGCTTGCCGCATCAAGAAAAGCATCATGTGATGAATTCACTTGAGACGGCTTTCTCGCTGGGGGCAGAGCATTATTCGGTTTACTCACTCATCGTCGAGCCGAAAACCGTTTTTTACAACTTAATGCAAAAAGGAAAACTTCATTTACCGCCGCAAGAACGTGAGGCTGAAATGTATGAGCTTGTGATGGATGAAATGGAGCGCCATGGATTAAAGCAGTACGAAATTAGCAATTACGCCAAACCTGGCTTTGAAAGCCAGCATAACCTGACCTATTGGAGCAATGAAGATTACTTTGGTTTTGGTGCAGGCGCACACGGGTATGTAGATGGCATCCGAAATGTGAACGCAGGGCCGGTGAAACATTATTTGGAGCTGATTGACCAAACAGGGTTCCCGTATAAGGAAACACATCAGGTCACAAAAGCAGAGCAAATAGAAGAAGAAATGTTTTTAGGTCTTCGAAAAATCGAAGGGGTGAAAAGCGCTGATTTCCAAGCAAAATATGGTGCTGCACCAGAAGCACTTTTTTCCACTGTTCTTGAAGATTTAGAAGAAAAAGGCCTCATTGTAAAAGATGACATGGGGATACGTTTAACAAGAAAAGGAAAATTGTTAGGCAATGAAGTATTTCAAGCGTTTCTCGGTGAGTTATAATTGACATTTTAATTTGAGTTTGGTAATTTTGTTTATACAATTAGCACTCGTTGAAAGAGAGTGCTAACAGGGGTGATGATGATGTTAACAAATCGTCAGCTTTTGATTCTGCAAGTCATCATTAATGACTTTATTCGTTCGGCGCAGCCAGTTGGATCAAGGACTCTTTCTAAAAAAGAAGACATTACATTCAGCTCTGCGACGATTAGAAACGAAATGGCTGATTTGGAGGAACTTGGTTTTATTGAAAAGACCCATTCTTCATCAGGAAGAATTCCTTCCGAAAAAGGATATCGTTATTATGTAGATCATTTGCTCTCTCCGCGAAAACTGTCGTCTAAAGAGCTTGTGCTCATCCAGTCGGCCTTTCAGGAGAAAATTTTTGAGCTGGAAAAGACAGTTCAAAAATCGGCGGAAATTTTATCAGATCTCACAAACTATACATCGATTGTGCTTGGTCCAAAGCTAAGTGAAAATCGATTAAAGCAAATTCAGCTTGTCCCTGTTCAGCCAAACAAAGCAGTGGCGATCATGATTACAGACAGCGGACATGTTGAAAACAAAACCATTACCTTCTCTGAGCATCTCGATGTCTCCGATATTGAGAAGCTGATGAATATTTTAAACAGCCGCCTAGCCGGAGTCCCGATGGATCAGCTGAAGGACAGAATGTATAAAGAAGTTGTGATGCTTCTTCGTACGCATTTAAAAGATTATGATCATATTTTAGATGCGCTCGGCAATACATTTACATCGACTCAAAATGAATCAAAACTTTTCTTTGGCGGGAAGATTAATATGTTGAATCAGCCGGAGTTTCATGACATTGACCGCATCCGCTCACTCATGATGCTTATTGAGCAAAAGAATGATGTCATGCAGCTGTTTCATCCAAATCAGCAAGGAATCACCATTAAAATCGGTTCAGAAAACAATTTGGAAGCGATGGAGAACTGCAGCCTAATCACAGCTACTTATTCGATTGATCAAAAATCACTCGGCTCCATTGCCGTCATTGGTCCAACCCGTATGGATTATGGGCGGGTTGTCAGTCTCTTGCATCATGTATCAAAAGACTTGTCAAACGCACTTTCCAATTTGTATGATGAGTAGGGTGATAAAAGATAGGGGCACAGCCCCTTCGTATTTTTGAATCTTTTGAGGGAGGTGAACACAATGTCAGAAGAAAAACAGACACCTGAGCAAGAAGCAGAGGTTGAAGCACAAGAAGAAGCAGTTCAAGCAGATACTGAGGAAGTAACAAATGATGAACAGTCTGCCTTCCAAGAAAAAATCGATGAATTGCAGCAGCTTCTAGATGAAAAAGAAAACAAAATTCTGCGTGTTCAAGCAGATTTTGAAAACTATAAACGCCGTGCTCGAACTGAAGTGGAGACCGTGCAAAAATATCGTTCTCAACATGTTGTCAGTGATCTTCTCCCAGCTCTTGATAACTTTGAAAGAGCGCTTGGAATTGATCCAGACAATGAGCAGACGAAAAGTTTGTTAGAAGGAATGCAAATGGTTTACCGCCAGCTGGTAGAAGCGTTGAAAAATGAAGGCGTAGAACCAATTGAAGCTGTCGGCAAAGAGTTCGATCCAAACCTTCATCAAGCCGTCATGCAAGTTGAAGATGAAAACTACGATTCAAATATCGTTGTAGAAGAATTGCAAAAGGGCTATAAACTCAAAGACCGAGTTATTCGTCCATCAATGGTAAAAGTAAATCAATAACTACATAATGGGAGGTCATCGAATATGAGTAAAATCATTGGGATTGACTTAGGAACAACAAACTCATGTGTTGCAGTACTTGAAGGCGGCGAGCCAAAAGTCATTGCTAACGCTGAAGGAGCACGTACAACACCATCTGTTGTCGCTTTTAAAAACGGAGAGCGCCAAGTGGGTGAAGTAGCAAAACGTCAATCAATTACAAACCCGAACACGATCATGTCTGTTAAAAGACATATGGGTACTGATTATAAAGTAGAAGTTGAAGGTAAGAACTATACACCGCAGGAAATCTCTGCAATTATTCTTCAGCACCTTAAATCTTACGCTGAAGGCTATCTTGGCGAAGAAGTAACAAAAGCTGTTATCACAGTTCCTGCTTACTTTAACGATGCAGAACGTCAAGCAACGAAAGATGCTGGTAAAATTGCTGGTCTTGAAGTAGAACGTATCATCAACGAACCAACAGCAGCTGCACTTGCGTATGGTTTAGATAAAACAGAAGAAGATCAAACGATTCTTGTATACGACCTTGGCGGCGGTACATTTGACGTATCGATCCTTGAGCTTGGAGACGGCGTCTTTGAAGTGCGCTCAACTGCTGGGGACAACCGTCTTGGTGGAGACGATTTTGACCAAGTCATTATTGATCACCTAGTGGCTGAATTCAAAAAAGAAAATGGTATTGATCTTTCTAAAGATAAAATGGCGCTTCAGCGTTTAAAAGATGCTGCTGAAAAAGCGAAAAAAGATCTTTCTGGTGTATCTTCTACACAAATCTCACTGCCATTTATCACAGCTGGAGAAGCAGGTCCTCTTCATCTTGAATTAACGTTAACGCGTGCTAAATTTGAAGAGCTTTCTGCAGATCTTGTAGAGCGTACAATGACACCTGTACGTCAATCACTGAAAGATGCTGGTTTATCTGCTAGTGAGATTGATAAAGTCATCCTTGTTGGTGGATCAACTCGTATTCCTGCAGTACAAGAAGCAATCAAAAAAGAAACAGGCAAAGAGCCTCATAAAGGTGTAAACCCTGATGAAGTAGTTGCACTTGGTGCAGCCATCCAAGGTGGAGTGATCACAGGAGATGTCAAAGACGTTGTTCTTCTTGACGTAACACCACTTTCTTTAGGAATTGAAACAATGGGCGGCGTATTCACGAAGCTGATTGAACGTAATACAACAATTCCAACAAGTAAATCACAAGTATTCTCAACAGCTGCTGACAATCAAACAGCTGTAGATATCCATGTCCTGCAAGGTGAGCGCCCAATGGCTGCAGATAACAAAACATTAGGCCGCTTCCAATTGACTGATATCCCGCCGGCACCACGCGGCGTACCGCAAATCGAAGTATCTTTTGATATCGATAAAAACGGTATTGTCAACGTACGTGCGAAAGATATGGGTACAGGCAAAGAGCAAAACATCACAATCAAATCTTCTTCAGGTCTTTCTGATGATGAGATCGAAAAAATGGTCAAAGAAGCAGAAGAAAATGCTGAAGCAGATGCGAAGAAAAAAGAAGAAATCGAAGTGCGCAACGAAGCAGATCAATTAGTGTTTACAACTGAAAAAACATTAAAAGATCTAGAAGGCAAAATCGATGAAGAGCAAGTGAAAAAAGCAAATGACGCGAAAGATGCGCTAAAAGCTGCGATCGAAAAAGGCGAGTTTGAAGACATCAAAGCGAAAAAAGATGAGCTGCAAACAATCGTTCAAGAATTAACGACAAAGCTCTATGAAGAAGCTGCAAAACAAGCACAAGCTCAGCAAGAAGGCGCTGAAGGTGCTCAAAAAGCAGATGACAATGTAGTGGATGCAGAATACGAAGAAGTAAACGACGATCAAGAGAAAAAATAATCACCTTTACTTTTGAAAAAGACTGCTGAAACGTACTCGTCAGAAAGTCAAAGTCAGGATCTCTTGGCTTTGACTTTTTTTCTTTTCAACGCTGAAAGGAATTGAAAAAGGTTAAATCAAAATGATACAATCGTATTTATGTGAGAAAATCGGGAGTGTGAAGAGATGAGTAAGCGTGATTACTATGAAGTGCTTGGCGTAAGTAAGAGCGCCTCAAAGGACGAAATCAAAAAGGCATACCGCAAGCTTTCAAAAAAGTATCACCCTGATATTAATAAAGAAGCTGGCTCAGATGAGAAATTCAAAGAAGTAAAAGAAGCCTATGAAACCCTTTCTGATGATCAAAAACGTTCGCATTATGACCAGTTCGGTCATGCCGATCCAAACCAAGGCTTTGGCGGCGGCGGTTTTGGCGGAGGAGGAGACTTTGGCGGCTTCGGCGGCTTTGATGACATCTTCTCTAGTATTTTTGGCGGCGGAGCCAGAAGAAGAGATCCAAATGCACCGCGCCAAGGAGCGGACCTGCAATATACAATGACGCTTTCGTTTGAAGAAGCGGCATTTGGAAAAGAAGCAACCATTGAAATCCCTCGTGAAGAATCTTGTGAAACATGTCATGGATCAGGTGCAAAGCCTGGTACGCAGGCAAAAACTTGTTCACATTGCGGCGGTTCTGGTCAGTTAAATGTTGAGCAATCTACTCCGTTTGGTAAAGTGGTCAACCGCAGAGTATGTAACTACTGCAGCGGAACAGGGAAACAAATTGATCATAAATGTTCAACATGCGGCGGATCTGGCAAAGTGCGTAAGCGTAAGAAAATTAACGTGACGATCCCTGCAGGTGTTGATGATGGCCAGCAGCTCAGAGTGTCTGGGCAAGGTGAACCAGGCGTAAATGGAGGACCTCCAGGCGATCTATTTGTTGTATTCCATGTGCGTGCGCATGAATTCTTCGAACGTGATGGAGATGACATTTACTGCGAGATGCCGCTTACCTTTGCGCAGGCTGCATTAGGTGACGAAATTGAAGTGCCGACATTACACGGAAAAGTAAAATTAAAAGTTCCTGCTGGCACTCAAACTGGCACGAAGTTTAGACTCAAAGGAAAAGGTGTGAAAAATGTACGCGGCTACGGCCAAGGCGATCAGCATATCGTTGTACGTGTCGTCACACCGACAAATTTAACAGACAATCAAAAAGATATCATTAGAAAATTTGCTGAAGTGAGCGGAAATAAACCAGACGAACAAGAAATGAGCTTTTTCGATAAGGTAAAACGCGCATTTAAAGGCGAGTAAGACGGATAAGGAGTTGGTAGTATTGAAGTGGTCAGAAATTAGCGTCCATACAACAAATGAAGCGGTGGAACCGATCACCAATATTTTGCATGAAGCAGGTGCAAGTGGTGTCGTGATTGAGGACCCGCTTGATTTAGTCAAGGAACGTGAAAATGTATACGGTGAGATCTACCAGCTCGATCCGAATGACTATCCAGATGAAGGTGTCATTGTGAAAGCCTATCTTCCAATGAACAGCTTTTTGATGGAAACGGTAGATGAGATCAAAGAAGCCATCAACAACCTTCTTCTATACGATATTGACCTTGGACGCAATACACTGTCAATTTGTGAAGTAAATGAAGAAGAATGGGCCACCGCATGGAAGAAATACTATCATCCTGTGAAAATCTCTGAAAAATTCACCATCGTTCCCACGTGGGAAGAATATACACCAGTTCATTCTGATGAACTGATTATTGAAATGGACCCTGGAATGGCATTTGGAACAGGTACGCATCCAACAACCGTCCTTTGCATTCAGGCGCTTGAGCGCTACGTAAAGGAAAACGATACGGTGATTGATGTTGGAACAGGCTCTGGAATTTTAAGTGTGGCAGCAGCGATGCTTGGTGCAAAGGACATTCAAGCCTTTGATCTCGACACCGTTGCGGTAGAAAGTGCGAAGCAAAACATCGAATTAAATGGTGTAAGTGACCAAGTGACGGTCAAACAAAACAATTTGCTTGACGGAATTTCAGGTGAGCGTGATGTAATTGTCGCCAACATTCTGGCAGAAGTGATTTTGCGCTTTACAGATCAAGCCTATGAACTATTGAAGAAAGATGGCTATTTCATTACATCAGGCATCATTGGACAAAAGAAATTACAGGTCAAAACAGCATTAGAAGAGGCGGGTTTTGACATTGTTGAAGTGCTGTCAATGGAAGATTGGGTCAGCATTATAGCGAAAAAATAAAGCGAGTAGGTGTCAGGACACGTATGCAACGATATTTTATCGACCTCACGAAAGAAGAAGTGACGTTAAAGGGAGCCATCGTTATAAAAGGTGAAGATGTACATCATCTTTCCAATGTCATGCGGATGAAAGCAGGACAGGAAATCCTTTGTTTAACGACAGACGGCTTTGAAGCGCTCAGTAAAATTGATACAATAACAAAGGAAGAAGTGATTTGTCACCTTGAAAGCTGGACAAATCAGGACAGAGAACTTCCGATTAGGGTGACGATTGCAAGCGGTCTTCCAAAAGGAGATAAGCTTGAGCTCATTATCCAAAAAGGCACAGAGCTTGGCGCAAGTGCTTTTATCCCGTTTCAAGCGGCTCGTTCTATTACAAAGCTTGACCAAAAAAAGTCCCATAAAAAACGAGAGCGCTGGGAGAAAATCGCGAAAGAAGCAGCCGAGCAGTCCTACCGGAATATCATTCCCCGTGTTTATTCAGTATCAACGTTTAAAGAGCTGACGCAATTAGCTGGTGAATTCGATAAATGTGTCGTTGCATACGAAGAATCATCGAAAGAAGGAGAGCAAAGCCGCTTTCAAACTGTGCTTCAACAGATGAAAGGCGGACAAACCTTGCTAGTGGTTTTTGGCCCTGAAGGCGGTTTGGCAGAAAAGGAGATTGAAGAGCTTGAAACGCTTGGTGCAGTCATTTGCGGGCTTGGACCACGCATTTTAAGAACAGAAACTGCTCCTTTATATGCGCTTTCCGCTATATCTTATCAAACAGAGTTATTAAGAGGTGAATCATGATGGGAACAGTAGCGTTCCATACACTTGGCTGTAAGGTCAACCACTATGAGACAGAGGCGATCTGGCAGCTGTTTAAAGAAGCTGGCTATGAAAGAAAAGAGTATGAATCAAAAGCAGACGTATATGTCATTAATACATGTACGGTCACGAATACAGGCGATAAGAAAAGCCGCCAAGTCATTAGGAGAGCCATTCGTCATAACCCGGATGGTGTCATTTGTGTAACAGGCTGCTATGCGCAAACATCACCAGCAGAAATCATGGCGATTCCTGGTGTTGATATTGTGGTTGGAACACAGGACAGACATAAATTACTAGGCTATATTGAAGAATATCGCAGAGAAAGACAGCCGATCAACGGGGTTGGCAATATCATGAAAGCACGTGTGTTTGAAGAACTTGATGTTCCTGCCTTCACAGACAGAACGCGCGCTTCATTAAAAATCCAAGAAGGCTGTAACAATTTCTGTACATTCTGCATTATTCCTTGGGCGCGCGGCCTTCTTCGTTCTCGTGATCCAGAAGAGGTCATCAATCAAGCGCAGCAGCTTGTTGATGCGGGCTATAAAGAAATTGTGCTGACAGGTATTCACACAGGCGGATACGGAGAAGACTTAAAGGATTATAACTTTGCAAAGCTTCTGAGAGAATTAGATGAACGTGTTATTGGCTTAAAACGAATCCGTATTTCATCTATTGAAGCAAGTCAAATTACAGATGAAGTGATTGAAGTGCTTGATCAGTCAGATAAAATTGTCAGACACTTACACATCCCGCTTCAATCTGGCTCAAATACTGTGCTGAAAAGAATGCGCCGTAAATATACGATGGAATTCTTTGCAGAGCGTTTAACAAAGCTGAAAAAAGCATTGCCGGGACTTGCTGTCACCTCTGATGTAATCGTTGGATTCCCTGGGGAAACAGAAGAAGAGTTCTTGGAAACGTACAATTTTGTCAAAGATCATCAATTCTCTGAGCTGCACGTCTTCCCTTACAGCAAACGTACAGGTACCCCTGCTGCAAGAATGGAAGATCAAGTGGATGAGAATGTGAAAAACGAACGTGTCCACCGTTTGATCGCTCTTTCTGACCAGCTTGCGAAAGAGTACGCATCAGCATACGAAGGTGATGTGCTAGAGATTATTCCGGAAGAATCCTTCAAAGAACAAGAAGGAAACCACAATCTTTATGTTGGTTATACCGATAACTACATGAAGGTTGTTTTTGAAGGGACAGAGGACATGATCGGCCGTCTGGTCAAAGTGAAAATTACGAAAGCGGGCTATCCTTATAACGAAGGACAATTCGTTCGCATCAGCGATGATGTGCAGCCAGACAAAGTGAGAATGACCTCATAATAGATAAAAAAACCGGCAGCCAAAAGAGCAAGCCGGTTTCTTTTATTTTGACTGATTCGGCATGAGACACAAGATCAATGCGTGAAAAGGGCGAATGAACGGAAAGAAGAGGAGAGAGCTTGCCACATTAAACAGCAGGCTGAAATGCGCAATCTGCTGGGCAGGAGAGCTTGCGAGAAGGGCAACAACCTCTGTAATCAGGGCGAGAAACGGCAGGCATAAAAGAACCCCGAGCACATTAAATACGACGTGTGCATAAGCCGTTTGACGTGCTGCGTAGCCGCCGGATATCGCAGCCATCACAGCCGTAATACATGTCCCAATATTGGACCCCAACACAAAGCTGATGCCTTCCTGAAGTGCCACAGTTCCTTCATTCATAAATCCCATTAAAATACCGATACAGACTGAGCTCGAATGAACAATTGCTGTGAAAATGGTACCCGAAAGCAGCGCTGTCCAGTCTGAATGCTGCATCATTTCAAGAAAACGCAATGTCTCAGGCTGGCTTGTCATCATCCCTGCAATTTTTGAAAAGCCTTGTATGCAAAAAAAGATCATCCCGAGCCCAAATAAACTTTTTCCTGCATGTCTAAAAGATGTCCTGCCAAAAAGAATGCATACAAGACCGGTTATGATCAAAACCCACATGAATACGTCCATTTTAATGGCGATAAATTCTGTCGTAAACGTTGAGCCGATATTGGTTCCAAGAATCATTGGGATCGATTTTTTAAAAGAGAGAATGCCAGTACTGACAAAGCCGATGACGATGACCATAAAAGCAGAACTGCTTTGTAGAACCCCTGTAAACACAATGCTGACCAAGAATGCTTTGACCGGGTGATCTGTAAAGAGAAGAAGTGATTTCTCAATACGAGACGACGCAAGCGCCATTAATCCTTTTCTCAGCAAACCCATTGACCATAAAAAAATGAAAATAAGTGCACAAAAATAAATGATCGCCATCATAGAAAAGTCCTCCTCTTACCAATGAATATATGGACTTGTCTACCTGCTCATGACGAAAATATATTTCCAAATCACTTAGTTGACCTCACACTGGGCTTATATTATAATGTCTAGGTACATGTTTTGCATGTATATCTTTTTTTAATGCAGTCGATTGGTGTATTCGGAGGGAGGGAAAGAGAATGTCAAAAACGGTCGTTAGAAAAAACGAATCGCTTGAAGATGCTCTTCGTCGCTTTAAACGCAGTGTATCCAAAACTGGAACATTGCAAGAAGCAAGAAAGCGTGAATTTTATGAAAAGCCTAGCGTAAAGCGTAAGAAAAAGTCTGAAGCTGCTAGAAAACGTAAATTCTAAAGAGGGTGGATTTTATGAGTCTTCTTGAGCAATTAAATTCTGATATGAAGCTTATGATGAAAAACCGTGAGAAAGACAAGCTTGTTGTCATTCGTATGGTAAAGGCTTCGCTGCAAAATGAAGCAATTAAGCTTAAGAAAGACAGTTTGACCGGCGATGAGGAACTAACCGTCCTTTCCCGCGAGATTAAGCAACGTAAAGACTCCCTCCGTGAATTTTCGAAAGCTAATCGCTTAGATTTAGTAGATAAAGTTCAAAAAGAGATTGACATATTAGACGTTTATTTACCTGAACAGCTTTCTGAAGAAGAACTGCAAACGATCGTGAAAGAAACGGTCGCTGAAACAGGTGCTTCCTCGAAGGCTGACATGGGTAAAGTCATGAGCGCTATTATGCCAAAAGTAAAAGGTAAAGCTGATGGAGCTGTCATTAACAGACTTGTCAGCGAGCAGCTGTCTCAATAAAAAGTATCCTTCTATTGTTAGAAGGATACTTTTTTTATGCCCTCGTGATTCTGTCATATAAAAATGAAACCTATGATACATTTGTAACGTATGTAAAGGAACGGTAAAATGAAGAAAGAGAGGAGGGATCACCAAATAGATGAAAAAAATAAAAATTTCTATTGCTCTCTTCAGTTGTTTTATAATATGCTTGTTATTAGGGGTTCAATTGACCGCGAAATCAGCAGATCAGAAAGTTCATGTTATCCCAATTGAAGATACAGTAGAAAAAGGACTTTCTAAATTCATTGAACGATCGTTTGAGCAGGCAAAGTCGGAACGGGCGAAGCATATTATTCTCGACATCAATACACCGGGTGGTGCAGTTGATGCAGCGCTTAAAATCGCAGATACGATTCGTGCTTCCGATATCCCAGTGACAGCGTTTGTCAATCATAGAGCGCTTTCAGCGGGGGCATTCCTTGCATTAAATGCCGATCAAATTTATATGACCCCGAATGGAAAAATGGGGGCTGCTGCGATCATTGATGGAGAAGGCAATGCTGCCGATCAAAAATCTGAATCTCTATGGCTTGCTGAAATGAGTGATGCTGCCGAAAAGCAAGGGCGTGATCCAAAGTATGCTCTTGCCATGGCAGATGTAGATATAGACGCAAAAGAAGCCGGTGCACCAAAAGGAGAATTGCTCACCTTCAACACAGACCGGGCGCTTCAATTCGGGTATGCAGAAGGGGAAGCAAAAAATATGGATGACTTGCTTCAGAAGCTGAAATTACAAGACGCTTCTGTTCAATACGATGAAGTGAGCTTTGCTGAAAAGGTTGCGCGTTTTCTTACGCACCCAATTGTCATTCCAATCCTTTTATCCATTGCAAGCTTAGGGTTAGTTGTTGAGCTCTATTCTCCTGGCTTTGGGGTCCCGGGCACAATGGGAGTGACAGCGCTTCTTCTATTCTTTTATGGTCATCTCGTGGCAGGTTTTGCAGGATATGAGACGTTGTTCCTGTTTTTAGCAGGGATTGCACTCATCATTCTGGAATTGTTTTTGCCAGGGGGAATCGTAGGTGTCATTGGACTGATCTGTGTCGTTGTCAGCTTATTTTTAGCAGCTGGAAGCTTTACAGAAATGGCGATTTCCATCTTGATTGCCACTGCTGTTTCAACCATAGCAGTTATTTTATTGACAAAGGTGTTGGGGAAACGTATGAAATTCTTTAAAAAGTTCATTTTAACCGATTCAACCAATAAGGAAAGCGGTTATGTCTCAAATGAAACAAGAGAAGATCTTGTTGGGCAAATCGCAGTGACAGCCACTGCACTTCGTCCATCTGGTACGATCGTACTCGGAGATGAGCGCATTGATGTGGTGTCAGAAGGTGCATTTATCGATAAAGATGAACAAGTAAAAATTGTGAAAGCGGAAGGCTCACGCATTGTCGTGAGGAAAGTATAGATATACTGATTTTAGAGGAGGAATAAAATGGATCCATCTACTTTACTATTATTTGTGATTATCGCAGCAGGTTTGATTGTTCTATCGATCTTTTTCACCTTTGTACCGGTGATGCTGTGGATTTCTGCCCTAGCGGCTGGCGTAAAAGTGAGCATTTTTACACTTGTAGGAATGAGACTGCGCCGAGTGATTCCAAACCGAGTAGTCAACCCGCTCATCAAAGCACATAAAGCAGGTCTTGATGTGACGATTAACCAGCTGGAGAGCCACTATCTTGCAGGTGGTAACGTGGACAGAGTTGTGAACGCATTAATAGCAGCTCAACGCGCGAATATCGAATTGAACTTTGCCCGCTGTGCAGCCATCGACCTAGCAGGCCGTGACGTACTGGAAGCAGTTCAAATGAGTGTAAATCCTAAAGTCATTGAAACACCATTTATCTCTGGTGTTGCGATGGACGGGATTGAAGTCAAAGCAAAAGCACGTATTACAGTTCGTGCAAACATCGACCGACTTGTCGGTGGTGCAGGGGAAGAAACAATTATTGCCCGTGTAGGTGAAGGGATTGTCTCTACAATCGGTTCATCAGATAATCATAAAAAGGTTCTTGAGAATCCTGATATGATTTCTCAAACGGTTCTTGGTAAAGGATTAGATTCAGGTACTGCATTTGAAATTCTCTCGATTGATATCGCAGATGTTGATATCGGTAAGAACATCGGGGCGATCCTGCAAACAGACCAAGCAGAAGCAGACAAAAACATTGCACAGGCGAAAGCAGAAGAACGCCGCGCAATGGCTGTTGCACAAGAACAAGAGATGCGTGCGAAAGTTGAAGAAATGCGCGCGAAAGTCGTTGAAGCAGAGGCTGAAGTACCACTTGCAATGGCTGAAGCATTACGTGAAGGCAATATTGGTGTCATGGACTACATGAACATTAAGAATATCGATGCTGATACGGATATGAGAGATTCATTTGGCAAAATGACAAAAGGTCCATCTGATAATGAAAACAAATAAGCATCCTCTCACGCTTTAAGGAGGGAGCCCATTGGACATTCTATTTGAAAATCCGCTACTAATTGCGATTATCATCGGTATCATCTCTGCCGTCTTTGGGAAGATCGGCAAACAAGAGGAGAACGAAGAGCAGAATCAGCAAAAGAAGCCCGCTCCTCAGCGTAAGCAGGTGCCCCAAAAGCAAACAAAGCAAACAAGTCCAGATCCAGTCGTGACGGATCAGCTGGACGATTTCGGTGATGTACATGATCATGGCGGGATGAAGAAAAAAACTTCTCAGTCCTTACAAGATCGCTATACGGCTACACTTGCCGAAATGGAAGAAAGAAAAAACGAGCTGAACAAAGAGTTCCAATCGCTTGAAAGAGAGCTGACAAGGCCAAAGGCTGCATCTGCTGAAATGAGGCCAAAATTCATTGAGAAGCTGAACCAAGATACAATTGTTCAAGGAATGATCCTTGGAGAAGTATTTGGAGAGCCGCGCGCGAAAAAGCCGCACAGAACGATGAAACGGCCATATAAAAGATAAAGAAGAAAGCCCCCTTTATGAAAAAGGGGGCTTTTTTTGCCTGATGATATTTTTTCTTAAAGAAAATGCTGAAACAGCTATTTTACGGGATTCATTAGCATGATATGAACCCCTGAGGAATAGGATGATATAGAGGCTTTCTCATCAGTCTCACCATCTTTCAGTTTGATCTCATACACATGAGGTGGGAAGGGGTTCTTATTGAATGGGAAAAAGAAAAAATCGACTTAAAGCATGGCTGACAAGAACACTTGAAATCCCTCCAGACGTGATGATGGATCTTCCCCGTATTACGATGGTTGGCAGACTCCACATTTACATAGAGAACCATAAAGGGCTTTTGCTTTTCAGTGATCAAGAGGTAAGGCTGATGCTCAAACAGGGACAATGCATTATTTCAGGGAAAGATTTTGTGATTAAAACGATTTTGCCAGAAGAGATTTTATTGGAAGGGAAAATCGATGAGGTCCGTTATATTGATTCTTAACTGACGGAGGGGAGAAGCGTGAAGAATAAATGGTTCGCCTATTTTATTGGCAGAGTGGAAGTGGAGATCAAAGGAAATGGCATTGAGCGGCTCATTAATGAGTGCACGAGGCAGGGGATCACAATGTTTCAAGTGAGCCGCCGTCAAGACAGCGTGCGCTTATTTATTCGCTTATCAGATGTACATGCCTTCAGAAAGGTACGCAGACATCATGACGTGACATGTTCATTTCATCAAAAAAAGGGCTTTCCATTTCTACTCCTATGGTCAAGGAAGAATATCGGATTTACCCTTGGGATTGTATGCTTTCTAGTGACGATATTGGCGCTTTCAAACATGGTATGGAAAATCGATATTAAAGGAGCCAATCCAGAAACTGAACATCAAATGAGAAAGCATTTAGACGACATTGGGGTGCAAAAAGGACGTTTTCAGTTTCTAATGGGAACACCTGAAAAAATTCAAAAATCCCTGACAACCAATATTCAAAGCATCACATGGGTCGGCGTAGAACTAAACGGAACAACCTTTCAAATGAAAGTTGTGGAAAAAAATGAACCTGAAAAAGAAAAATACACGAGTCCTCAGCATATCGTCGCCAAGAAAAAGGCTGTCATCACGAGAATGTATGTAGAAAAAGGGGAGCCGCTTGCCGCGGTTGATGAACATGTAAAGAAAGGACAGATGCTTGTCTCTGGACTCATTGGCAGTGAAGATCAGCAAAAAACGGTAGGAGCCAAAGCGAAAATCTATGGTGAAACGTGGTATCGTTCAGAAGTTTCTGTCCCTCTTCGAACATCTTTTGACGTTTTTACGGGTAAAATGAAGACAAAGCACAAGCTCTCCGCATTTGGAGGCTCACTGCCATTTTGGGGCTTTTCTTTTAAAAAGGATGATTTTAAGCAGCCAAAAACAGAAACAGAAGTTCATCCGCTTCATTTCTTAAACATGCAGCTCCCATTCTCTTATGAAAAGGAAATTACACGCGAAAGTGAGAAAATAAATCGCGAATACACAAATAAAGAAGCGGTTCAAGCAGGGATTAAAATGGGTAAAAAAGAATTAGAAGAGAAGCTAGGTCAAACAGGAGAGGTGAAAAGTGAAAAAGTTTTGCACGAGACAACAGGGAATGGTAAAGTTAAGTTAATCATCCTTTACCAAGTAATAGAAGATATTGTTCAACCAACACCTATTGTTCAGGGAGACTAGAGAATGACAGAACATTTACTTGAGATTCAACAAAAATTGGATAGCCCAAACGAAGCGATTGCTTTATTTGGCAATCAAGATGCTTATCTGAAACTAATGGAAAACGAGCTGAACGTCTCCATTATTACGCGTGGAGAAAAAGTGTATGTTTCTGGTGAGGAAGCATCGAGAGATACAGTAAGCCGTTTGATCACATCTCTTTTACATCTCATCCGTAAAGGAATTGAGATATCTGAACGGGATGTCGTCTATGCCATTAAAATGGCGCAAAAAAACAAGCTGAATTATTTTGAAAATATGTATGAAGATGAAATTACGAAAAATGCCAAAGGAAAGTCGATCAGGGTGAAAACAATCGGCCAGCGTGAATATGCTGCGGCGATGAAAAAAGATGACCTGGTCTTTGGAATTGGACCTGCTGGTACAGGGAAGACGTATTTGGCAGTCGTCAATGCGGTCCATTCGCTGAAAAATGGACATGTGAAACGGATAATCCTGACAAGACCAGCTGTTGAAGCAGGAGAGAGTCTTGGCTTTTTACCAGGCGATCTAAAGGAAAAAGTAGATCCTTATTTAAGACCACTATATGATGCCCTGCATGATGTGCTTGGCAGTGATCATACGGAACGACTAATCGAGCGCGGCGTGATTGAAATAGCGCCCCTTGCCTATATGAGAGGCCGGACGCTTGATGATGCATTTGTGATTTTAGATGAAGCGCAGAATACAACACCTGCCCAAATGAAAATGTTTTTGACGAGACTTGGGTTTGGCTCTAAAATGGTCATTACAGGAGATATTACACAGATTGATCTGCCAAAGGGCATGCAGTCAGGTCTTGCAGCTGCAAAGGACATGCTTGCAGAGATCAGGGGCATCTCATTTATTGAATTAGACCAGACAGATGTGGTCAGACACCCGCTTGTGGCGAAGATCATTGGCGCATACGAAAAGCAAAAATGAACTGAGTGACCCGATCGTCTTCATCGGGTCATTTTGTTTCGATCGTGGTTTAAAGTAAAAAAGGAGGTACTTTCCTTGAGAAAGAATCAAAAAGGCAGTAAGCGCAAAAGACTACTGTCTAAAAAAGAACCTCAGAAAATGGAGCGCTCACGTTATTTAAATGTTTTGCTGTACGCTGGTTTAGCAGCCATTTTATTCGTGGTGCTCTTCTTCCATGTAAAGCCTGAATCGCTCGACTTGGATTTATTTTCAGTGAGCGAACAGACCATCTATTCTCCGTCAACCGTTGATGATCAAGAAGCGACAGAAGAAAAGAAACAAGAAGCAACAGATCAGGTAGAAGATCAATATACGCTCAAAAAAGCGTATTCTGATAATCGCGTAGACCTCATCTCATCCCTCTTTGAAGCCATTAAAGAAGAGAAGAAAGCAGCTGATGATAAAGAGAACGCGCCATCAGATCAAGAAATGGTCAAGCGTGTCAAAGAAAAGCTCACAACAGATATGCAGGAAGCTGTTTCGGATCAATCCATCAAAGCACTGCTCCAAGCAAGTGATGAAAATCTCTCATTTACTAAGGATTCCATCATCACAGTGGTGAATTCACTGATGAGTAAAGAAATCACAGCAGCGAAATTACAAGATGAGAAAAAACAAGTCAAAACAGAGCTTAAAAACAATTCGATTCCATCAAAATACTTAAATGCGGCGAAAGAAATCGGTGAATTTGCGATCATTCCAAACTATGTATTTGACCCAGTGGCAACAGAGAAGAAAAGACAGGAAGCGGCTGACAATATTCAGCCTGTGCAAATTAAGCAGGGGCAAATCTTAGTTGAAGAAGGAGAGCTCATTGACCGGGAAGTTTATCGCAAATTAGAACTCACGGGTCTGTTAAACAGCTCAAATTTATTTAAGCCTGTAAGTGGTCTTCTCATATTAATTGGACTTTTCTTAGCAGCGATTGTTCATTCCCTTGAATCGAGGAAAAAATCGCTTGTCCATAAGAATAAGTCGTTACTGCTTTACACGCTTATTTTCACGATTATATTAATTATCATGGAAGTGTTCAGCCTCTTCCAGGAAACGAAGTATACGACGATAGGCTATGTCGTGCCAGTGGCACTTGGCACGATGCTGATCAAGCTGCTCATTAATGAGCGGCTGGCGATCTTCTCCGGTCTTGTATTTGCTCTTTGCGGCAGTATGATGTTTAATCAAGGAGTAACCGGCGTCTTTAACTATGTGATCTGCGCTTATTATCTGATGAGCGGGATGGCGGGTATTTTATTTTTAAGAAAACATAATGCAAGATCAAAAATATTGCAGGCTGGGCTTTTGGTTGCTTTGGTGAATGTACTTGTGGTTTTATCCATTACACTCATCCAAAATTCTTCACCATCAGGGCTTGAAATCGGTGTGAACCTCATGATGGCGATTGTTTCAGGGTTTGCATCATCTATCTTGGTCATTGGGTTAATGCCTGTTTTTGAGAGCATGTTTGGTATTCTTTCCACAATGAAACTGATTGAATTATCCAATCCAAATCATCCGCTGCTCAAAAAGATTTTAACCGAGACACCAGGTACATATCATCATAGTGTCATGGTGGCGAATTTAGCGGATGCTGCATGTGAAGCAGTCGGCGCAAATGGTCTTTTAGCAAGGGTCGGTGCTTATTATCATGACATTGGGAAAACGAAAAGACCGCAGTACTTTATCGAAAACCAAATGAACATTGATAATCCGCATGACAAGCTTTCTCCTCAGCTGAGTAAAAATATTATTATTGCCCATACGACAGATGGCGCTGATATGCTGAGAGAAAAGAAGTTTCCTGAAGAACTTGTCGACATTGCCGAACAGCATCACGGGAAGTCTCTTTTAAAGTTCTTTTACTATAAGGCGAAAGAGCGTGATGATCAGGTGACAGAAGAAGAATTCCGTTACCCTGGTCCAAAGCCGCAATCAAAAGAAGCAGCGATTATTTCTGTGGCTGACAGCGTTGAAGCGGCGGTTCGTTCGATGCATAATCCAAATCCAGAGCGGATTGAAAAGCTTGTCAAAGGCATTATTTCAGATAAAATGCAGGACGGGCAATTTAGTGAATGTGACCTCACATTTAAAGAATTAAATATTATCAGCCAAACGATTTGTACAACATTAAAGGGGATTTTCCATTCTCGGATTGAATATCCAGATGCCCCGAAGCAGAAGGTGAAGTAAATGACATTGTTAATCGATTTAATAGATGAAACAGGACAAGTATCAAAAGAGCAGCTTGAAGAAGTGGAAAAGCTTCTTCAGTTTGCTGCAGACGAACTTGAGGTCAAGGATCAAGCGGAAGTATCAGTGACGATCGTTTCGAATGAAGAGATTCATCAAATCAATAAAGAATACCGCGGAAAAGACGCACCAACAGATGTAATCTCCTTTGCACTTGAGGAAGAAGGAGAAGGGGAGATTGAAATCATTGGAGCAGATGATATCCCGCCTGTACTTGGTGACATTATCATTAGTGTGGATCGAACGAAAGAGCAGGCAGAGGAATATGGACATTCCTTTATGAGAGAGCTTGGATTCTTAACGATTCATGGCTTCCTCCATTTGCTCGGGTACGATCATATGACAGAGGAAGATGAAAAAGAAATGTTCGCCAAACAGACAAAAATCCTGGATGATTATGGCCTTTCGAGATCATCGTAAGAAAAGAAGGCCGCTCGCCCGTTTTTTTCGGAGTTTTTACTATGCATTTAGAGGAATATGGCGAACATTCTTGAATGAACGGAATTTTCGATTTCACACAGTCGCAGCCATCATCGTGGTGATCTGCGGCTTTTGGTTCCGCATTGACCCATTTGAATGGCTGATCGTTCTTCTTCTTTGCGGGGGGATGTTTGCGCTTGAACTTGTCAATACAGCCATTGAACATACAGTGGATCTGATGACAGAAGAAAGGCACCCGCTTGCAGAGAGAGCGAAGGACGCTGCGGCAGGCGCTGTTTGCGTTTACGCCGCGATTTCGGTTATGATTGGGTTGATCATCTTCTTACCGAAGATCATGCAATAGAACAATATTACTATTTATTAACATTTTTAGAAATGGGCGTGAAAATGTCACGAGAATTATGTAAAATATAAATGTGACAGTGGTACCATTTCTTCTGAAAGTGGGAACTAGGAATGAACAAACAAGAGTTGATTTCAGAAGCAATCAAAGCAAGAGATTTTGCATATGTACCCTATTCTAAATTCAAAGTCGGTGCAGCATTACTGTCGAATGATGGAAAAGTGTATGGCGGCTGCAACATTGAAAATGCAGCATATGGTATGTGTAATTGTGCGGAAAGAACTGCACTTTTTAAAGCCTATTCAGAAGGCATTACATCTTTTCAAATGTTAGCAGTGGTGGCTGATACAGACCGTCCTGTTTCGCCGTGCGGCGCATGCAGACAGGTCATTTCAGAGCTATGTGCACCTGATATGCCAGTGATTCTAACGAACTTAAAAGGACATATATACGAAACAACAGTAAACGAACTATTGCCAGGCGCATTTTCACCGGAGGATTTAAATGACTAACGAAAGCTTCAAATCAGGATTTGTATCAATTATTGGAAGACCAAATGTAGGGAAATCAACCTTTCTTAATCGTGTCATTGGACAAAAGATCGCCATCATGAGCGATAAGCCCCAAACGACGCGAAACAAAGTGCAAGGTGTTCTGACAACAAACACATCACAAACGATCTTTATCGATACACCGGGGATTCATAAACCTAAGCATAAGCTTGGTGATTTTATGATGAGGGTGGCTCAAAATACACTGAAGGAAGTCGACCTGATCTTGTTTATGATTAACGCACAGGAAGGCTATGGCAAAGGTGATGAATTCATCATTGAACGACTAAAGCAAACATCTACACCGGTGTTCCTAGTCGTTAATAAAATTGACCAAATTCACCCAGATGAACTGTTCCTTTTAATTGATGAATACCGCACACGTTACCCATTCAAGGAAATTGTGCCAATTTCAGCACTTGAAGGAAACAATATCGACACGCTTCTTCAGCAGATTGAAGGTTATCTTCCAGAGGGCCCTCAATTTTATCCGGCAGATCAAGTAACAGATCATCCAGAACGGTTTATTATTTCTGAATTAATTCGTGAAAAAGTGCTGCATTTAACGAGAGAAGAGATTCCGCACAGTATTGCGGTTGCGATTGAATCGATTAAGCCAGATGAAAATGGCAAGATCCATGTCGCGGCGACCATTGTCGTAGAACGTGATTCGCAAAAAGGGATCGTCATTGGTAAACGAGGCAGCTTGTTAAAAGAAGTGGGACAAAAAGCGCGCAGAGATATTGAAGCACTTCTAGGCTCAAAAGTGTATTTAGAGCTTTGGGTCAAAGTTCAGAAGGACTGGCGTAATAAATCCACTCACCTGCGTGATTTTGGATTTAGAGAAGACGAATATTAAAAAATCGCTGCATTTGTCAGCAAATCTGACAATGGTGCGGTTCGATTAGTAAAAATTGTTTATCATGAAATGGAGGTAGCCTGGTCAAGATAAAATTAATATGTTGGATGTAGCGTTGCTGCTTCTAATAAAGAAAGGTGGGGTTTTTATGTTGAATTTTACATGGAACGTATTTTCACAAACAGGAAGCGTTGACACGTATCTGCTTTTCAAAGAGTTAGAAAAGGAGAACCTGGAAAGACCCGATGTACTTGAAGAAGAGATAGCACGATTTGATTTTCCAATCTTATAATTCTTGACCCCCTCCAATGCTCGGAGTGTAGACAAATGCTCATTAAAAGTGAAGGAATCGTCCTTAGAACAACAGATTATGGCGAAACAAACAAAATTGTCACGCTGCTCACTAGAGAACATGGGAAAATTGGTGTCATGGCAAGAGGCGCAAAAAAATCAAACAGCCGCCTGTCAGCCATAAGCCAGCCGTTTTTATACGGCACCTTTCTCATCCAATCATCAACAGGACTTGGAACGCTCCAGCAAGGCGAAATGATTGAAAGTATGCGGGCCATTCGGGAAGACTTATTTCTGACCGCATATGCCGCATATATGACGGAATTGATGGATAAAGGGACAGAAGAAAAAAAGCCAAACCCTTATTTGTTTGAGCTTCTGCTTCAATCTCTGCGTCATCTCAACGAAGGTACAGATGCTGATATTATTTTATTTATCGTAGAGGTCAAAATGTTATCAGTGATGGGGATGAAGCCTGAACTTGATCAATGTGTGCACTGTGGTCAAAAAGAAGGACAGTTCCATTTCTCAATAAGAGATAACGGCTTCATTTGCCAAAATTGTTTTTCGAAAGATCCATATAAACTGCCCTTATCCCCCGCAGCTGCAAGGCTGCTCCGGTTGTTTCATTATTTTGATTTATCAAGGCTTGGTCAGGTTGATGTGAAACAGCAGACGAAACAAGAAATTCGTCAAGTGCTTGATCACTACTATGACGAATATTCCGGCCTCTATTTAAAATCAAAAAAATTCATGAATCAGATGGAATCCATGAAAAAGCTAATGGGCGGGGAAAACAAAAGTTGACATCTCCCATGACTTTTTGTAAGATCATCTAAGATAAAATATGTTGCATTGACAGAAAGAAGTACTTACGTAAAATCCATAAAAGCGACCTTAGGGCGGTGTGAGCTAAGGATGGAGGCGTAACGAAAGGCATTCTTGAGCAACGTAAAACAAAGCGGCTGGGTGCTACTACACCAGCAAATAGGGTGGAACCGCGGGAAAAACTCTCGTCCCTATGTTTGCAAGAACCTTGCGAGCATAGAGACGGGAGTTTTTGTGTTCTCTTACAAGGTTCTCATCCCACCCGCCATACATAGCGGTTGGTCTAGAAAAGATGGAGGTGCGATCATTGAATATTCAAGACATGATTTTGACGCTGCAAAAGCATTGGTCAAATGAAGGCTGCGTATTAATGCAGGCGTATGACACAGAAAAAGGTGCCGGAACGATGAGTCCATACACGTTCCTCAGAAGCATCGGCCCAGAGCCGTGGAAGGTAGCTTATGTAGAGCCTTCAAGACGCCCGGCTGATGGCAGATATGGAGAAAACCCAAATAGATTGTATCAGCATCACCAATTTCAAGTGATCATTAAGCCATCACCTGACAATATTCAAGAGCTATATCTTGAATCATTGAAGGCACTTGGCATTGACCCGCTGAAACATGATATTCGTTTTGTGGAAGATAACTGGGAAAATCCATCTCTTGGTTGTGCAGGACTTGGCTGGGAAGTATGGCTTGATGGGATGGAAATTACGCAGTTCACGTATTTCCAACAAGTCGGCGGCTTAGAATGTAAGCCCGTTTCTGTTGAAATCACATACGGTATTGAACGTCTTGCTTCTTACATCCAGGACAAAGAAAATGTCTTCGATCTTGAATGGACAGACGGATTTACGGTCAGAGATTTATTCTTAATGGCTGAATATGAGCACTCTGTTTATACATTTGAAACATCTAATACTGACATGCTGTTCGAGCTATTTACAACCTATGAGAAAGAAGCACATAGCCAAATGGACAAAGGGCTTGTTCACCCGGCATACGATTATGTCCTCAAATGCTCTCATACGTTTAACCTGCTCGATGCAAAGGGTGCTATTTCTGTGACTGAGCGAACTGGTTATATCGGAAGAGTGCGTCAGTTAGCAAGAAAAGTAGCCAAAACCTATTATGAAGAACGCGAAAAACTGGGATTCCCTATGCTAAAAGAGGAGGCGGCTTCTCATGAATAAACAAGATGTATTACTTGAAATCGGCTTAGAAGAGATGCCGGCTCGTTTCATGCCAGAGAGCACAAAGCAGCTGGGTGAGAAAGTAAAAGCATGGTTTGAAACGCAAAATATTTCATTCGAAGAGACTGCTTTATTTAACTCACCTAGACGTCTTGCTGTACTTGTGAAAGGTGTCGCAGAAAAACAAGAAGACATCAAAGAAGAAGCAAAAGGCCCGGCTAAAAAGATTGCCCAAGATGCTGAAGGCAATTGGACAAAAGCAGCTGAAGGCTTTGCAAGAGGACAAGGTGCTTCAACAGATGATCTCTATTTCAAAGAGATCAAAGGAGTGGATTATGTCCATGTCCAAAAGTTTCAAGAAGGAAAGCAAGTCAAAGACCTCCTGCCAGCGTTAGGTGAAATCGCCGCTTCATTAAGTTTTCCAAAGAACATGAGATGGGGAAGCGAGGATTTACGCTATATCCGTCCGATTAAATGGATTGTTTGTTTATTTGGAAAAGAGATTGTACCTGTTGAAATTGCTGGGGTAAAAAGCGGCCGTGAGACTAGAGGACACCGTTTCCTTGGAACGACAGCCAGCATTGACACACCTGCTTCCTATGAAC
Organism: Bacillus sp. FSL K6-1006; assembly: GCF_038593175.1. Lineage (NCBI taxonomy): Bacteria > Bacillati > Bacillota > Bacilli > Caryophanales > Bacillaceae > Bacillus > Bacillus sp. FSL K6-1006. Next base: position 2,300,493 of record NZ_CP151970.1, on the reverse strand, counting down.
AAACTTTGCGCGATCAATTTGTGATTGCAGACTCAGAGAAAAGAAAACAATTCATTACTGAACAGCTAGATGCGCTATCTTTAGAAAAAGGCTGGGTCATTCCTGTTGATCCTGAACTTTTAGAAGAAGTGAACGACCTTGTAGAATATCCAACTGTGCTGTCTGGTTCCTTTGAAGAAGAGTTTCTTGCATTGCCGGAAGAAGTATTGGTGACGACAATGAAAGAGCATCAGCGCTACTTCCCTGTAAAAAATGAGCAAGGGGAATTATTGCCGCACTTTATTACAGTCAGAAATGGAAACAGTGAGGCGCTCGAAAATGTCGCAAGAGGGAATGAAAAAGTACTTCGTGCGCGTTTATCAGATGCTGCATTCTTCTATAAAGAAGACGAAAAACTAGTGATTGAAGACAATATTAAAAAGCTTGATAAAGTGGTATTCCATGAGAAACTTGGAACAATCGGCGACAAGCTGAAGAGAGTGACAGACATTGCAACTCGTCTAGCGGCGCATGTCGGAGCAGATGATGAAACCACTAAACGTGTGGCGAGAGCAGCAAGTATTTCGAAGTTTGACCTTGTGACTCAAATGGTCTATGAATTCCCAGAATTACAAGGAATCATGGGTGAGAAATATGCAAGAGCTCTTGGTGAACATGAAGAAGTAGCAAGAAGCATCAACGAGCACTATATGCCGCGCTTTGCTGGTGACGAGGCGCCGTCCACTTTGATTGGTGCGATTGTGGCAGTAGCAGATAAGCTTGATTCTATTTGTTCATTCTTCTCAATTGATGTGATCCCAACGGGTTCTCAAGACCCTTATGGACTTAGAAGACAAGCGAGCGGTATCGTTCAAATCCTGCTCGACCGTCATTGGAATATTTCATTTAAAGAGCTGCTAGCACTTGCACAAGTAAAGGCAGAACATGAAGCTGCTCTGATTGAATTTTTAACACATCGTTTAAAATATGTTCTTCAAGCAGAGCATATCCGCCATGATGTTGTTGATGCAGTGCTGGATGTTGAAAATATTGAGCCATATGCAGTCGTCAAAAAAGCAGCTGTTCTTGAAGAGAGTGTGAAACAAGAAAGCTTCAAAGAAACGGCTGAAGCATTGGGGCGCGTCATTTCAATCAGTAAAAAAGGGGAAGATGCAGAGATTCAGCCTGAACTGTTTGAAAATGAACATGAGCAAAAGCTGTTTGAGGCGTATCAGCAAGTAGAGAAAGCTGTAAAGGAACATGTAGCAGCAGGACAATACAGCTTGGCACTTGAGGCGCTGGATACGTTAAAAACACCGATTGTTCATTATTTCGATCATACAATGGTTCATGCGGATGATGAAAAACTGAAGCGAAATCGTTTAGCACAAATGGTCAAACTAGCCAAAGTCATTCAATCATTTGCGAATATGAACAATTTAATTGTAAAATAAATACCTAAGAACGGTTGCCTTTTCTGAAGGGCAATCGTTTTTTACTCATTTAATTCACGGTTTTTGAGTGGATTTTTGTTTCATTCGGACAAAGATGCGCTATAATATGATGAGTTATGAAAATGATATACATAAAATAAAGATTTCGCTCTCTCTATTTAAAGGTGGTGAGTACAATCGAGTTAAATAAACGGCAAGAGCAGATTTTACAGATTGTCAAAGAGAATGGTCCGATCACTGGAGAGCATATCGCCGATCGGCTGAACTTAACAAGGGCGACCCTCAGACCGGATTTAGCCATTTTAACAATGTCAGGCTTTTTAGAAGCAAGACCAAGGGTCGGCTACTTTTTCACAGGAAAAACAGGCACGCAGCTTCTCGCAGATAAGCTGAAAAAACTTCAAGTGAAAGACTTTCAATCCATTCCAGTGGTAATACATGAGAATGTTTCGGTTTATGATGCGATTTGTACGATGTTTTTAGAGGATGTGGGCACATTATTTGTTGTGGACGATCACTCTATTTTAACAGGCGTGTTATCCAGAAAAGACCTCCTTCGCGCAAGTATAGGGAAACAGGAGCTTCCATCTATCCCTGTCCATATTATTATGACAAGAATGCCGAACATCACCGTTTGCCGCAAGGAAGATTTCATTATGGATGTGGCGAAGCACTTGATTGAAAAGCAAATAGATGCACTTCCTGTGATAAAAGATACGGATAAAGGCTTTGAAGTGGTCGGAAGAATTACGAAAACAAACATGACGAAAATACTTGTCAGCTTATCGGAGAACGAAATAATCTAATGACAGAAGACTGCGAGGGGATGTTATGAGTAATCGCGTAATTTTTGTGGTATCAGATTCAGTTGGAGAAACGGCAGAGCTCGTGGTCAAAGCGGCACTTAGCCAATTTGATGGCGGCTCATCAGACCATTCAAATATTAGAAGAATCCCGTATGTAGAGGATGTTGGTACGATTAAAGAAGTCATTTCACTGGCGAAAGCAGATAATGGGATCGTCTGCTTTACTCTTGTTGTGCCAGAAATGCGCCAATTCTTAATCGAGGAAGCAGAAGCCAACGGTGTCGTTTATTATGACATCATCGGTCCGCTCATTGATAAAATGGAAACGGCATATGGAAATGAAGCGAAACATGAGCCGGGTCGTGTACGTCAATTAGATGAGGACTATTTTAAAAAGGTAGAAGCCATCGAGTTCGCTGTGAAATACGATGACGGCAGAGACCCTAGAGGTATTCTAAAGGCTGATATTGTGCTCATTGGTGTATCACGCACGTCCAAGACACCATTATCTCAATATTTGGCACATAAGCGGCTGAAGGTAGCGAACGTTCCAATTGTACCTGAAGTTGATCCGCCAGAAGAGTTATTTTCAGTTGATCCGAAGAAATGTATCGGTTTAAAAATTAGTCCAGACAAACTAAATCATATTCGCAAAGAGCGTTTAAAATCTCTTGGTTTAAATGATCGCGCTATTTATGCGAACATTGAGCGGATTAAAGAGGAACTAGAGTATTTTGAAAAAGTGGTTGACCGCATTAACTGTCAAGTCGTTGATGTATCGAATAAAGCAGTTGAGGAAACGGCAAATGTCATTCATCAAATGCTGACCAAAAGAGGTTCCGAATAAACTCAGGATGCTCCTCCTGGGTTTTTCCTATGGTGGGAAACGGGTAAACAAAAACAATGGCATATTTGCTGCATTTGTATTATAATAAAAAATTGTGATAAAATGATTGATTTTAGGTTTAAGTTAAGTCAAGAACGAATAAACTAATATTGGCAGAAGTCAAGTGATTCTGAACATAACTTTTCGACAAAATGAGTTTTACTGTTGATTGCTTTATGGGGGAAAAGTATGGTCTTTTTGCTTCTCTAAAGCAGGAATAAGGTGGAGGGATGGAGAATTAGTCACCTGAATGAACGTAAAAAAGAGAGGACGATTTATGTCGATGCAGATGCTTGTCCTGTAAAAGACGAAATCCTTTCTGTCGCATCTCAATTTCAAGTACCAGTGACATTCATTGCTTCATATGAGCATTTTCAAACCAAAAGATCTCCACTTGAAGATTGGCGGTTTGTAGATACACATAAGGAAGCAGCGGATTTAGTCATTGCAAACTCAGCTGCCGCACATGATATTGTCGTCACCCAAGATATTGGTCTTGCCTCCTTACTGCTTCCGAGACAGGTCATTGTTCTGTCTGAAAGAGGACGAATGTACACAAACGAAACAATTGATTTTGATTTGGAACGCAGACATGTTTCTAGCAAACAGCGAAGAAAAGGTGTATACGGAAAAGGTCCCAAAAAGCTTTTAGAAGAGGATAAGAAGCGATTTATGGCGCAACTACAAAAAATCCTGTCGAATCATGAAGGATTTTTAAATTAAAAGGCGAATAATGTACGACGGAGTGTTATTAGGATGAGCAAACGTATACCAGATGAACTTTTGGAGCAGATCCAAAAAAACGCAGACATTGTCGAAGTGATTGGAGAATACGTACAGCTTAGAAAGCAAGGTCGAAATTACTTCGGTCTTTGTCCATTCCATGGTGAAAATACTCCTTCATTCTCTGTTTCAGCAGATAAGCAAATCTTCCATTGTTTCGGCTGTGGTGCAGGAGGCAATGTGTTTTCTTTCCTCAGACAAATGGAAGGCTACTCATTTATTGAAGCCGTTTCACATGTGGCTGATAAGTACCATATTGATCTGCCTGATCAGGTAGCGAATGCTCAGATGAGTTCCTCTCAGCAAGAGGACACTGCAGATCATAAAATGATTGAGGCCCATGAGCTTCTTAAGAAATTTTACCACCATTTGCTGGTAAATACAAAGGAAGGTCAAAACGCACTCGATTATTTACGGTCCAGAGGCTTTACGGATGAAACAATTGCCAAGTTTGAGATCGGGTATGCTCTTGATTCTTGGGATTTCGTGACCAAGTTTTTAGAAAAACGAGGATTTGATCCTGTGATGATGGAGAAGGCTGGTCTTTTGATTCAACGTGAAAACGGCACAGGCTTTTTTGACCGCTTTAGAGATCGTGTCATGTTTCCCATTCATGATCATCATGGAACGGTCATCGCTTTTTCCGGAAGATCGCTTGGTGATCAGCAGCCTAAATATATGAATAGTCCTGAAACGCCGCTTTTTCATAAAAGTAAGCTGCTTTATCACTTTCATGACGCACGTATGCATATTCGCAAACGCGAACGGGCGGTTCTTTTTGAAGGATTTGCAGACGTCATCTCAGCTGTTACATCAGGTGTCGGTGAAAGTGTTGCAACAATGGGTACGTCTCTTACAGAAGAGCACGTAAAGCTTCTCAGGCGGAACGTAGAAGAGATCATCCTTTGCTATGACTCTGATACGGCCGGATACGAAGCGACCATGAAAGCATCAGATTTGCTTGGAAAAAGAGGATGTAAAGTTCGCGTTGCCATGATACCAGATGGACTTGATCCAGATGATTACATTCGTAAATATGGCGGCGAGAAATTTAGGAATGACATCATAGATGCAAGTGTGACATTAATGACGTTTAAGATGAATTTTTTCCGAAGAGGAAAAAACTTATCAGACGAAGGAGACCGTCTTACTTATATGAAGCAGGTTCTCCGAGAAATCAGCCGGTTAAACGGCTCTTTGGAGCAAGAGATTTACATGAAACAGCTTGCTGGGGAGTTTTCGATCTCACTTGATTCATTAAAAGAACAACTGGAGCTGTTTGAAAAACAGCAACGGCAAGAAACCAAAAGCACGCAGGAAGAAAACGGGCTTGAAAAACGGCGTGCACATCTGTCAACACAAGTGAGAAGAAAGCGTCTGCGGCCGGCATATGAAAATGCAGAGCGAATGCTGCTTGCTCATATGTTAAAAAGCGATGACGTGATCCGCAAAGTACTTGACAGAATCGGGATTGAATTTAATATAGATTCGCACAGGGCGCTGGCAACGTACATTTATGCCTTGTATGAAGAAGGCAAAGAACCAACGCCGCAGCACCTGATGAACCGGATAGAAGATGATGTCATGAATCAGCTGTTGACGGATATATTGATGATTCAAGTCGGAGACGAACTAAGTGAAGCTGAATTAAGTGATTATGTAAAAAAAGTGTTGAATCATCGGAATTTGTCAATGATAAAGGAAAAAGAGCTAGAACGTGCAGAAGCGGAGAGGCAAAAAGATTTCTTCAAAGCGGCAACACTTGCAAAAGAAATTATTCAGTTGAACCGTTCGCTGAAGTAATACGTCTATTATTAATGACAGGACTTACGGCTGGCAATGAATCCTTTACGGGAGGAGCATAAGACCGCAAGCATCTTGCCTTCATCATTATTTATTTTATTTCCTATTTGCTTCGTCATCTGTTTGATAGAGAGAGAAAAGCAGGGCGGAAGTAAATCGCAAGTTACTTTAGAATTCGTTGCAAGCTTTGGAAGGAGGGATCCATAATGGCTGATAAACAAGCCCACGAAACCGAAACTGAATTAACCTTTGAACAGGTGAGAGATAAGCTCACTGAAACGGGTAAAAAACGGGGCGTTTTAACATACGAAGAAATTGCAGAGCGTATGTCTAGCTTTGAAATTGAATCAGACCAAATGGATGAATACTATGAATACTTAGGCGAACAGGGTGTAGAGCTCATTAGTGAAAACGAAGAGACAGAAGACCCAAATGTTCAGCAGCTGGCTAAAGCAGAAGAAGAATTTGACCTAAATGATTTAAGCGTACCACCAGGTGTCAAAATCAATGATCCTGTTCGTATGTACTTAAAAGAAATCGGACGCGTCAATTTGTTATCTGCTAAAGAAGAAATTACGTATGCTCAAAAGATCGAAGAGGGCGATGAGGAATCAAAAAGAAGATTAGCGGAAGCGAACCTTCGTCTCGTTGTCAGCATTGCGAAACGCTATGTCGGTCGTGGTATGCTGTTCCTTGACTTGATTCAAGAAGGAAACATGGGTCTAATGAAGGCGGTTGAGAAGTTTGATTACCGCAAAGGATATAAATTCTCAACATATGCGACTTGGTGGATTAGACAGGCGATCACACGTGCGATTGCCGATCAGGCGAGAACAATCCGGATTCCGGTTCATATGGTGGAAACGATTAATAAATTGATCCGTGTTCAAAGACAGCTTCTGCAAGACCTAGGCAGAGAACCAACGCCTGAGGAAATTGCTGAAGACATGGATTTAACTCCAGAAAAGGTAAGAGAGATTCTTAAAATTGCGCAAGAGCCTGTATCTTTAGAAACACCTATTGGTGAAGAAGATGACTCGCATCTTGGTGATTTTATCGAAGACCAAGAGGCGACATCTCCATCTGACCACGCTGCGTACGAACTCTTAAAAGAGCAGCTTGAAGATGTATTAGACACGCTGACGGACCGTGAAGAAAATGTGCTGAGACTACGTTTCGGACTAGACGACGGAAGAACTCGCACGTTAGAAGAGGTTGGAAAGGTGTTCGGCGTAACAAGAGAGCGTATCAGACAAATTGAAGCGAAAGCTCTTCGTAAATTAAGACACCCAAGCAGAAGTAAACGATTAAAAGACTTCTTAGAGTAGAAACCGGACGGATCTTAAAAGAGATCCGTTCTTTCTTATCAAAAATGAAAACGCTTTTTTCAATCTGATTATATTTTACTGAATAACAAATGAATTTGCAACGTTCTTAGAGAAAAGATGTATAAAAAATACATCTAAATGTGCTGAAGGCTTCATTTCTCATCTTGAATCATTTTTGTCTAATCTGTGAACTTGACCAAAGTTTTGTATCATAATTCGTTTACTTTTTGTAAAATTAAAGTAGAATTAGAATTGTTTGCATAGTCTCAAAGGGGTTTTCACAAAGGGGAGGATGAAAGAAATGAAACGGAATCCACTTATACCATTTTTATTGATTGCCATTTTAGGTATTGGACTCACTTTTTTCTTATCAATGAAGGGGCTGAAAGATGAAGAAAAAATTGCCTCTGGGGGCAAAGAGCAAAAGCAAGAAGAGACAGCAAATGCAACGCCGGAAGAATTGTATAAGCAGAACTGTCTAAGCTGTCACGGGGAAAACTATGAAGGCGGCGCAGGTCCTGCATTAAAAGGTGTTGGAGACAAGCTTGAAGTAGCTGACATCAAGAAGAAAATCCAAGAAGGCGGCAACGGGATGCCAGGCGGGCTGATTCCGAATGAAAAGCTCGATGAAATGGCGGAATGGGTGTCTAAAATTAAATAATCTTACACAAAAAGCTCTTTTTCAAAAGAAGAGCTTTTTTCATTTGAAAACGACTTTTAAAAAGTCCATAATTTATATAAGATAGACAAGTATGAACATTAAAGAAAAGTAGTGATACGTATGAATGAAATGAATTTATCGAAACGATTAAAAAAAGTCGCAGACTTTTTACCAGATGAGGCAGTCTTCGCTGATATCGGCTCAGACCATGCCTACTTGCCATGCTATGCGATTCTGCATCAAAAAGCAGTGAAAGCCATTGCTGGTGAAATTACCGATGGACCGCTTCAATCGGCGCAGCAGCAAGTACATAGACTTGAATTAGATGAAGAAATTTCGGTCAGAAAAGGAAATGGCCTTGAAGTCATTGAAAAAGGCGAAGTGAATGCAGTGACGATAGCAGGTATGGGCGGGGCGCTCATCGCAAGCATTCTAAATGAAGGAAGGCATAAGCTCGCAGGCCATGAGAGGCTCATTCTTCAGCCGAATATCCATGCTCACCATATTCGTTTATGGCTTTATCAAGAGGGGTATGAATTGATAGATGAAGTCATTTTAGAAGAGGACGGCAAAATATACGAAATCATCATCGCAGAAAAAGGCGATAAAAATAAAGCCTATGAAGGAATGTCACTTGAAGCAGGCATGCTGGTTGGACCGTTTCTTGCGAAAGAGCAAAATGACGTCTTCCGGCGCAAGTGGATGCAAGAGCTTCAGCATATGGAGAAGATAGAAAGTCAAATTCAGCAGGCGGCGCGGACAGAAGAAAATAAAGAACGCCTTGAAGAGCTGAATGCGAAAATAAAGATGCTAAAGGAGGTTTTGACTGTTGGCTAAAACAGTAAACGGGCATGAAATCATCCAATTGTTTGAACAATTTTCACCAAAGGCATACGCCATGGAAGGGGATAAAATTGGTCTTCAGATTGGGACTTTAAATAAAAAAGTAACCAATGTGATGATTACCTTGGATGTATTAGAGAATGTAGTAGATGAGGCGATCGAGCGAAAAGTGGATCTTATTATTGCCCACCATCCGCCGATTTTCCGTCCATTAAAACATGTAGCGACGGATCAGCCGGCTGGACGTATCATTGAAAAATGCATCAAACATGATATTGCGGTATATGTGGCACATACGAATTTAGACATAGCTGATGGCGGAGTCAATGACCTGCTTGCTGAGGCCTTAGAGCTTGAAGAAACAAGAGTGTTAGTGCCGACATACGAAGATCCAATCAAACAGCTTGCTCTGTATGTCCCAGTGGAATTTGAAGAGGCCATCCGGACAGCTTTAGGAAATGCGGGCGCCGGCCATATCGGCAACTACAGCCATTGTGCGTTTTCAAATGAAGGGACAGGCAGCTTTCTGCCATCAGAAGAAGCTGAGCCGTTTATTGGTGAGTCGGGTCAATTAGAATTTGTGAAAGAAGTGCGGATTGAAACCATTTTCCCAGCAAGTATAGAAAAACAAGTGATTCGCGAAATGATCAAAGCACATCCTTATGAAGAAGTCGCCTATAGTGTACACACGACAGATCTTTCTCCTATTCAAAAAGGTCTTGGCCGTATTGGAGAGCTAAATGAGCCAATGACACTGAGAGATTTCACACAATTTGTGAAAACGAAGCTAGTTGTGAATGGTGCTCGTTTTGTAGGAGACCAAGACGCTGTTGTGAAAAAAGTGGCGGTGCTTGGGGGAGACGGAAATAAATACATCCATCAAGCGAAAAGAATGGGTGCAGATGTGTATGTGACAGGAGACCTTTATTTCCATGTTGCGCACGATGCCATGATGCTAGGGCTGAACGTTGTGGACCCGGGGCATTATGCTGAAAAAATTATGAAAGAGGGCGTAAAGGCGAAGCTTCAATCGCTGTGTGCGGATAAAAAATATGACGTACAGCTCTTTGTTTCTGAATCAAACACAAACCCATTTCAATTTATGTAAACAAAAAACGTCAGAGCGGATATGCTCTGACGTTTTCTTATTTCTTTGTTTTGACGCGAGGTAAAATTTTAGAAAGGGGAACAGTCCGTTCAATCTTCCAAGTCGTTTCATCATCTGGTTCATAGTTTTCTAAGAAACGAATGACTTCCTTTGTAATAGGTGTTGGTGTTGAAGCACCAGCAGTAACGGCAACGGTTTTGACGCCCTGCAGCCACTCCAGCTTTAGTTCACTTAAGTCGCCAATACGGTAAGCCTGCGTTCCGGCAATCTCCATTGACACTTGTGCGAGACGGTTAGAGTTATTACTTTTTGGATCGCCGACAACAATGGTTAAATCGGCTTGGCCAGCTTGCTGCGATACTGCTTCCTGACGCACCTGTGTCGCAAGACAAATTTCTTGATGATACTCGACGTGAGGGTATTTCTCTTTAATCAGCTCCATCAGGTCGTGGACATCCCATTGAGACATCGTCGTTTGGTTCGTGATAAGCAGTTTTTCTGATGTTAAATCGAGTGCCTCAATGTCAGCTTCTGTTTCGACAAGGTGTACCTTGTCAGGGGCTACTCCGACAGCTCCTTCTGGCTCAGGATGACCCTTTTTCCCAATATAAATAATGTCATAGCCATCGGCTGTTTTCTCTGAAATGAGTTCGTGAGTTTTCGTTACATCTGGACAGGTCGCATCAATGGTGACAAGGCCTTTTTCTTCTGCGATTTGACGAACCTCAGGAGAAACGCCGTGAGCCGTGAAAATGACTGTTCCGCTTTCAACCTGCTTTAAAATGTCTAAGCGGTTTGGTCCGTCCAGTGTGTAAATACCATCTTCTTCGAAGGCATCAGTGACATGTTTGTTGTGCACAATCATTCCTAATATATAAATTGGGCGTGGCAAGTTCTTATCAAGTGCGGCATTTTTAGCAATGACCATTGCATCCACAACGCCATAGCAATAGCCACGCGGCGATATTTTAATTACATTCATTTATTCGTCCTCCTGTAGGGAAGTGCTGCTAGAGAAGAACAATATAAAAAGCCGTAAAAAACGGCTTTTTATCATTCTCTTGCTTCCATTATAGCCAAAGTAAGCGTATATATCAAAGATTGTTATACGCAGTGAACACTTCGCCGTTAAAAGATCACTAGACATATAGTTTTGGAACAGAGCTGCCAGATCTTTTTTTCGGTTTTGCTTCAGGAGCAGGTGATGTGTGAGGTGCTGTTTTTTTGACGAGGATGTCTTCTGGTTCTTTATTTTTTTCTATTTCGTCAGTTTGTGCTTCTTCCTCGGGCACTTCTGTTTCCGCGCTAGTCTCCGCTGATTCTGCATCAGCATCATTTGCACTTTCTTCATCATCATCCGCACTGCCAAGCTGGCTGTACAGTTTAATCATCGCAGGCAAATTTCTCACTAATGGACCGTATTGCTGAATCATTGGCGTAAATTGCTGCGCCATCCCGAGCACTTTTTGAACATTTCCTAACATGCTTGAGAGGGTTGCAGGATTTGTGAAGCTCTGGATTCCTTGTACTCCCGCACCACCTCCAGAGACTCCAGCTCCTCCTGCGCCAGGAAGAAATTTAGAGAGCATGCCTTTAATTCCTGCGCCGCCGCCTAGTGCACGGCTCTCACCTCCTGGAATTCCACCCATCCCGGGTAAACCGCCTCCCTGTACAGACGGGGAGCGAGGCATCATTTGCTGAAATGGATTGCCCTGCCCTTGAAAAGGCTGCTGGATAGGAGGCTGCTGTCCTCTTTGAAACATTCCGGGCTGTCCGCCATTTCCAAGGTGCCGGCGTGAGGGACGGCGCGGCTGAAAATCGCCCATAGGCCTTTGCCCTAACATACTTGTACCTCCCTTACTGCATTCTCTTTCTCTTCATAGGTTATGCAAGGAAGCACCAATTGGTTTCCTGTAGGAAAAGCGGACATGGTTTTTTTACTGAAAATCAGCTATAATGAGGAGATGAGCAAAAAGGCATTGCCTTAAGGAGTGAAAACATGAAAGAAACGAAATTTACGACATATGAATTAAAGCCTTTTATTATAGATGCTATTCATGAACTAGGCTTTTATGAGCCGACTGATATTCAAAAAAGAATCATACCTGCTGTTTTAAAAGGAGAAAGCGTGATTGGCCAGTCACAAACCGGAACAGGAAAAACTCATGCCTACTTACTGCCGCTGATTCATTCAATTGATCCAAGCAAAGAACAGGTACAAGTGGTGATTACTGCACCTACAAGAGAATTAGCCAATCAAATTTTCAAAGAAGCTCAAACGATTTTAAAGAATGCTTCTCCAGAAGAAGAGATCAAAGCAAAGCTTTACATTGGCGGAACGGACAAGCAGAAATCAATTCAAAAGCTAAAAAACCAGCCGCATTTGGTTGTCGGCACACCTGGACGTATTGCTGACCTCATTCATGAGCAGGCGCTGAATGTTTATAAAGCGACCTCTCTTGTTATTGATGAAGCTGATTTAATGCTGGATATGGGATTTTTAGAAGATGTGGACCGTATTGGTGCACAAATGCCAGAACAGCTGCAAATGCTTGTGTTCTCTGCAACCATTCCAGAAAAACTAAAGCCTTTCCTGAAAAAATATATGGACAATCCAAAGTATGCGCATGTTGAACCAAAACGGATTACAGCAGAAAACATTCAGCATATTTTAGTTCCGTCTAAACAGCGTGATAAATTAAAATTGCTCCATGAAATGGTGACGAATGTACAGCCTTATTTAGGAATCATTTTTGCCAATACAAAAACAACTGTTGATGAAATCGCCGCATTCCTACAAGAAAAAGGAATGAAAATCGGTGTGCTTCATGGCGGATTAACGCCGCGCGAACGTAAAAAAGTCATGAAACAAATTGAAGATTTGGAGTTCACTTATATTGTGGCATCTGATCTTGCAGCACGCGGGATTGACATCAAAGGTGTCAGCCACGTGATTAACTATGAACTTCCATCTGATCTTGATTTTTATGTGCACCGAGTTGGAAGAACAGCTCGTGCGGGTTCATCTGGAATTGCCATGACCATTTATGAGCTGGCTGATGAGGATGCACTCATTCAAATTGAGAAAATGGGCGTTGTGTTTGAAAACAAAACCATTGTTCATGGCGAATGGCGAGATGCAGATGACCGTCTGAAGCGTCAAAGACGTAAAAAAGCCCCGAATGAAATTGAAGAAAAAGCAAAACGTCTTGTGAGAAAACCGAAAGCCGTCAAACCTGGATATAAAAAGAAAATGACACGTGAGATGGATAAAATCAAAAGACAGGAACGTAGAAAGTCAAAGCGTAATGGAAAGTAGGGGGAAACATTGTTAAAGATTGGTTCACATGTATCCATGAGCGGAAAACATATGCTTCTTGCAGCGAGTGAGGAAGCTGCCTCTTATGGTTCGAATACGTTTATGATTTATACAGGTGCACCGCAAAATACGCGCCGCAAAAAAATTGAAGACCTGAATATTGAAGCTGGACAAGCGCATATGAAAGAGCATGGCATGACGGATATCGTCGTGCATGCTCCGTATATTATCAATATTGGAAATACAGTGAATCCAGCGACATTTGAGCTTGGTGTAGACTTTCTTCGATCTGAGATTGAGCGTACAAAAGCGCTGGGAGCAAGACAAATTGTTCTCCACCCGGGTGCGCATGTCGGAGCAGGGGCAGAAGCAGGGATTCAAAAAATCATTGAAGGTTTAAACGAAGTCATTGTAAAAGGTCAAGAGGTTCAAATTGCACTTGAAACAATGGCAGGAAAAGGATCAGAGTGCGGAAGAAGCTTTGAAGAGCTTGCCCAAATTATCGACGGAGTGACACATAACGAAGCTCTTTCTGTCTGCTTTGATACGTGTCACACGCATGATGCTGGTTACCCGATTGTGAGTGACTTTGATGGTGTATTAGAAGAATTTGACCGAATCGTCGGTATTGACCGAATCAAAGTTCTTCATATTAATGACAGTAAAAACGTACAAGGCGCAAGAAAAGACCGACATGAAAATATCGGTTTTGGTGAAATTGGTTTCGATGCACTGAGCTATATTGTGCATCATCCGCAGCTTCAAGATGTGCCGAAAATTCTAGAAACGCCTTATGTAGGTGAAGATAAAAAGAACAAAAAACCACCTTACAAATTCGAAATTGCGATGCTGAAAGAAAAGCAATTTGATGAAGGCTTACTAGACAAAATTACGGGTCAGTAAAAAAGGATGCAACATGTTGAGGTGCCGCTAAATGCGGCCCTTTTTTGCTTAACTTGTAAACTGGTTAAACAAATCATTCACAGTCTGTGCTGTCTGTTTAGAAGTAATCGCTTCCACTTGCTTAAGAAGCCGGTTACGCTCTGAGTCATTAAAAATATTGATGTTTTTCCCGTTCATGAGTTTGGCAACCTCAGCAGCTTGATGAGACGTTAAACTGACGCCGTACTGTTTCGCATACCTTAACAGATCGTTTGCTGTGATCTGATTGAGCCGCTGCAGGACAATTTTTTGAATTAAAATCAATTCCATTCCTCCCCTCTGTAACAATGTATGGGCGAAAACGGAAAATGTGCAAAAAATTTTATTTTATTCTGTGAAATGATAAAATAGTAAAGTGAATAAAATGTTCATTGAAAATTTAACATGTGTAGAAGGGAGAACGTATGGCAAATAGTAAACAGCATAGAAAGGAATCAGTGCCTCATTTTATTTTGAGAATTTTTCTGATTCTAGTAGGAGCTGCATGTGCAGCAGTCAGCATTGAATTATTTTTAGTGCCAAACAATATTATTGATGGAGGCATCATCGGCATTTCGCTTATTTTGGATTATCTCTTTACAGATAACCCGTTTATAAATTTTGCGACGATTGTTGTCATTTTAAATATTCCATTTATGATATCAGGATACAAGCATATTGGGAAAACCTTTCTGATTTCCACTGTGATTGGGATTGTCAGCTTAGCCGTGATTGAATCTTCACTTCATCATGTGGAGGCATTTACAACACAGCCGATCTTAGCCACTGTATTTGGAGGGCTATTACTTGGATTTGGTGTTGGACTTGTCATCCGTAATGGAGGTTCAATGGATGGAACAGAGATCTTGGGAATTCTTCTGACGAAAAAAATTCCTTTCTCCGTCGGTGAGTTTGTCATGATCGTCAATGTGTTCATTTTTATTTGGGCAGGCTTTGTTTTCGGACCAGAGCAGGCTATGTATTCTGTCATGACATATTATTTGGCAATGAAAACAATTGATGCTGTTATTCAAGGGCTTGATGAAACAAAAGCTGTGATTATCGTATCAGACTATTATGATGAAATTTCAGATGCGATTCTGCATCGACTCGGCAGGGGAACGACAAAGCTGAGAGGAAAAGGCGGCTATACAGATGAAGAAAAAGATGTCATCTACGCCGTTGTCACAAGGCTTGAAATTACAAAGCTGAAATCCATTGTATTTGAAATTGATGACCAAGCATTTATCACGATTATGGATACGCATGAAACAAAAGGCGGTAAGTTCAAAACAGCCATTCATTAGCTTTTATTTTACTTTTTTATCTTTCTTTTATATAATGAAATGTATGTATGGACAGAGAAAATGGCAAAAGCCATTTTCTTTTTGTTGTATAAATCGTAATCATTCTTTTTATATTGATTAAAGGTGGAAAGATTCATGGCAAAGCCAATTATTGAAATGAAGGACATTTCGTACTCGTATGGACAGCGAAATGTCATTGAGCACATTCATTTAACAGTAGAGGAAGGAAACTTTCTAGCACTTGTTGGACCGAATGGTTCTGGTAAAACAACCTTATTAAAATGCCTGCTTGGGCTCATTAAACCGCAGCAAGGTGAATTAAAGCTATTTGGCACGCCTGTTTCAAAATTTAGAGACTGGGATCAAATTGGATTTGTTTCTCAAAAGGCGAATAGCTTTAATACGGGTTTCCCTGCTTCTGTATATGAGGTCGTCGCAAGCGGACTGACCGCGAAAATTGGTTTGTTTAAACGAATGAGCAAGCAGGATAAATGGCAAGTAGAAGATGCCATTCGCTCAGTTGGCATACAAGATTTAAAGCATCAAAACATCGGTGAGCTTTCTGGCGGACAGCAGCAGCGTGCATTTATTGCCCGTGCGCTTGTCAGCCAGCCGAAGCTGCTCATTTTGGATGAGCCCACGGTTGGAGTAGACCAGCGGACAGTAGAAGGCTTTTATCAGCTGCTCGAAACATTGAACAAAGAAAAAGGAATGTCTTTAATTCTCGTCACACACGACGTTGGCACCGTTTCTGATAAAGTCACCCATGTGGCTTGTTTAAATCAGACACTGCATTTCCACGGGGATGCAGAAGCGTTTGATTCAATGGATGATCAGGTGCTATCCCAATTTTACGGGCATGACATTCAAGTGATTCATCACGACCATCACCATCATGGGGGACATGAATAATGCTATTTCCATTTTTTCATTATGAATTTTTACAAAATGCGTTTATCGCAGGTATACTGATTGGTTTTATTGCGCCCTTACTTGGTGTATTTATTGTCGTAAGAAGGCTCTCGCTTATTGCAGATGCCCTCAGTCACGTATCACTTGCCGGTATTGCCGCAAGTCTATTTCTTGATAAAAAGTTTGGCCTTTTGACAGGGGTAAGCCCGCTCTACTTAGGGATGGCTTTTTCTGTTGCGGGTTCATTGTTTATTGAACGCCTGCGCTCAGTGTATAAGCATTATCAGGAGCTTGCCATTCCTATTATTTTATCAGGGGGTATTGGGATCTCCGTCATCTTCATTTCACTAGCGAATGGCTTTAATACAGATTTGTTTAGTTATTTATTCGGAAGTGTCAGTGCGGTTTCAAGACTTGATCTTTGGATTATTGTAGGGATCTCACTCGTTGTTGTGTTAGTTGTTGTGCTTTTATATAAAGAATTGTTTCTGCTTTCTTTTGATGAAGAGCATGCAAAGGCTTCTGGTATTTCAGCAAAATGGATTCATTTTATTTTTATCTTAGTCGTTGCACTTGTCATTGCGGCATCGATGCGTATCGTCGGTACACTGCTTGTGTCGGCGCTCATGACGCTTCCTGTTGCGGCAAGTATCCGCATTGCCAAAGGATTCAAACAGGCAATTTTCCTTTCGATCTTATTTGGTGAATTGTCTGTATTGGCCGGATTGATTTTAAGCTATTATCTTGATTTAGCGCCAGGCGGAACCATTGTGATGCTGTCTATCTTGATTTTAATCGGGTGTATTAGTATTGGGAAATTCAGAAGGGGGAATCAACATGAACGTACAAGAAGCGCTTGATTTATTAAAGGAAAAAGGCTACAAATATACAAGCAAACGTGAAGACATGCTTCAATTGTTTTCTGATTCTGATAAATACTTGACGGCTAAAAATGTGCTGACGGCACTAAGTGAAGACTACCCTGGTCTCAGCTTTGATACGATTTATCGAAACTTGTCACTATATGAAGACCTTGGAATATTAGAAACAACAGAATTGTCAGGGGAGAAACTATTCCGTTTTAAATGTTCATTTTCCCATCATCACCATCACTTCATTTGTCTTACATGCGGGAAAACAAAAGAGATCGATGCCTGCCCAATGGACAAGCTCGACGCCGATTTAGAGGATTATCATATTAGCGGACATAAATTTGAAATATATGGAACGTGTCCTTCCTGCGAACCGAAGGAAGTTCACTCATGAGAAAGCCAGCCCTGGAGCTGGCTTTTTTGTTTTCTCTTTTGAAAACGTTTTACAAAGGGAGGCTGTTTCATTAAAATGAGATCAAGGTACTACATTTTGAAGTAAAGGGAGGGGTAAAGGTGGCCTATTATGTCGTGTTTGATGTAGGCGGGACGAGAACGAAACATGGATTAATGGATCAGGATGGAAAGCTGGTCTCTAGCGGTGACTATCAGACGAACTGCCGGCAGCTTGAACCGTTTTTAGAAGCCATGGCAGATGTGGTCAAGGAATATCAAAGGATGACGAATATCAGTGGTATCGCCATCAGTCTACCAGGCTTTGTGGACAGTGAATCAGGTTATACAGAATTTGCAGGCGCCATCATCGCCTTAAATGGTCAAAATGTAAAAGCACTTTTAGAAGAGAAAACGTCTCTTCGTGTAGAAGTGGAAAATGATGCGAACTGTGCAGCTCTCGCAGAAAAATACAGCGGTCATGCGAAAGATTGTGACAGCTTTATTTGTATGACAATTGGCACGGGTGTCGGCGGGGGTATTTTTGCTAATGGTCAGCTTGTGCGCGGTGCATCCTTCCGCGGTGGTGAATTTGGCATGATGCTGACAGAAACGGAAAATGGCCAGTTTACAACTCTTAACAGCAGCGCTTCAACGGCTGGATTAATTCGGAGCTATAAAGAAAAGCAAGGAATACCGCAAAGTACTCAAATAGACGGTCAAGAAATTTTTGAAAAGGCGAAGCATGATCCGGCCATTGAGAAGCTGGTGGATCAATGGTACAAGCGAATAGCCATTGGCGTTTACAATGTAGCGACTGTTCTTAACCCGGAGAAAATTCTCATCGGAGGAGGCGTAAGTGCAAGACCAGATTTATTACAAAATATTGAAAAACATTTACATACACTGCATGCATGGAAGAACATTCAGGTGAAGCTCGAAACTTGCTGCTACTTAAATCAGGCAGGCATGAAGGGGGCACTTTACCATTTCCTCATGAAAGAAGGGCAGCTTGCTCCATTAAAAAAGCCGATGCATTAAATGTATCGGCTTCAGCGTGTAGACAAATCCTCGAGTTTGTTCCGCTTCGGTGCTCGCTCAGTTACATTAATAAGCAGTTTGCAGACGCTGCTCGTATTGTTTGATCCACTTAGATGCTTCCTGCCAGTTGTTTACGCGTATAATTCTGTCGTCGATCGGCATCTGGTTATAAGGGGAGTTAAAAAGGATAACCGGGATGTCAGCCTCTTTTGCAATCATTGTGGCATTGCCATGATGGTCTTCAAAAAATACATCAATTTTGTGCTTTTGAACGGCTTCCAGCTTATGATGACCGCCAACCAGCTCAATAGCATCATAGTGCACGTCATGTTCTTGAAACCACTTGTAGGTGATATCTGAATGCTGCTGCCTTCTTGCGGTAATATAAATCAGTCTGTGCTGCTGCTTCATTTGTTCGAGGATCTCTTTTGCACCCTCAGCAGGCTCTGCCTGTTTATAAATAAGAGGCTCGTGCTGATCCATCCAGCCCCAAAATTCTTCTTGAGAAATCTTTAAAAGCTTCGTCAAATCATACTCTGTCATATCTTCTAGTGTCATGGCACATTGGAACGACTCATTTAAGTAGGGAACAAAGGTGTCCTGCGCCGTCACTGTACCATCAATATCAATTCCTAAACGTAACATGCCCACACTCCTCATTTTTATACTCTTAAAGTGTAACATAATCAATTCACAATTCCAGCAAGTTTTAGCAATCATGAAACAGACATTTTTGCTCATACTAAAAAAGCTCCTTTCTATTAACCAAAAGGGGGAATTGATCATGGAAAGAGACGAGGATTTCAGAAGAAATGATCGTGAAATCGACACACACTTTAGTAATGATGATGGCTATTTAGAGGAAACAGCTGCTGAAATTGCAGAGCCATATCAAGCTTCAAGAGATCGAGAAGATAGACGAGGACGTGACCAAGCAGGTGACGATTCAGGCAGTAAAGGGATAGGCTATACAGCACTCGCGATTGCGATTATCTCATTATTTGTCTTGCCGGTGCTATTAGGGGTAGCGGCAATCGTCGTTGGTTATATTGCACGAAGAAAAGGAGCACATGCGCTTGGCGCGTGGTCAATTGGGATCGGAATTGTTTCCGTCATCCTAGGCATATTTATCACCCCGTTCTTTTAACAAGAACAGAAAAACGCCTGACTATGACGTCAGGCGTTTTTTGTTAGGCATTCGCTTGTTTTTCTTTTTCAGCTTCCATTTTCGCATAATGTTCTTCAGCGATTTTATCAATTTCTTTTTTCAGTTCTTCGACCATTGTTTCTTCCGGTACTTTACGAACAATTTCACCTTTACGGAACAATAAGCCTTCGCCTCTAGCGCCTGCGATTCCGATGTCCGCTTCACGCGCTTCACCTGGACCGTTAACAGCGCAGCCGAGAACAGCTACTTTAATCGGTGCTTTAATTTTAGAAATATATTCTTCGACTTCATTTGCAATGCTGATGAGGTCAATTTCAATTCGTCCACAAGTTGGGCAGGAGATCAGTGTTGCTGCATTTGATGCAAGACCAAATGATTTCAACAATTCACGTGCTACTTTTACTTCCTCAACTGGGTCAGCGCTTAATGAGATACGGAGTGTGTTCCCAATCCCCATATTCAAAATAGCGCCTAGTCCAGCTGCACTTTTGACTGTACCTGCAAATAACGTACCTGATTCTGTAATCCCAAGGTGAAGAGGATAATCAAAGGCTTTAGCCGCTTTTTCGTATGCTTCAATTGCAAGGTTTACATCAGATGCTTTCATACTGACGATGATGTCATGAAAGTCTAGGTCTTCTAAAATTTTAATGTGATGCAGTGCACTTTCGACCATACCATCTGCTGTTGGGTAGCCGTATTTATCAAGAATTTTTTTCTCTAATGAACCAGCGTTTACGCCAATACGGATTGGAATGCCTTTTTCTTTTGCTGCTTTGACAACCGCTTCGACTTTTTCTCTTCTTCCGATGTTTCCTGGATTGATTCGGATTTTGTCTGCGCCTGCTTCAATCGCTTTCAGGGCAAGCTTATAGTCAAAATGAATATCCACAACAAGCGGGATGTTAATTTGCTTTTTAATGTCCGCAATTGCATTTGCTGCACGCTCATCTGGACATGCGACACGCACGATTTGACAGCCTGCCTCTTCTAAACGTTTAATTTCAGCGACTGTCGCTTCGACATCATGTGTTTTGGTTGTTGCCATACTTTGAATGACAACCTCATTATTTCCACCTATAGTTAAAGGTCCCACTTTGACGGGACGCGTTTTAGTACGATGTGTGACTTCACTCACTTGTCAATCGCTCCTTAGTGTACAAGCAATCCTTTGCCGTGTACGTCGTGTTTTACAGTTCATATTGTAACAGTCTCTTTGTATGAATGACAAGGAATTAACGTTTTATCTCTTATAGACAGGAAACTTATATGTGCTGCCTGCCCTGATTTCGTTCGCTTTAACACCTTGATTCAGCTCCTCGAAATCTTTAATGACGTCATCAAGCGGCTTGCTTGTATGTACGATGGAGAGGACCGTTTCACCTTGTTTTACAGTGACGTTCTTATATGTCTTTTTCTCAGCTGTTTGAAGGGCACTTGCTGGGACAGCTGGGTTTTCCTCAACAGGAATGGTTCCATTTTTTAAATCAAAAAAGATAATAAAGAGGACAAACAAACTGATTAGTAAAAAAAGAATTCGCCGCATTTTACTCACCGCTTTTAAGAGTTTACTTCAGTCTATGCATGTCCTGAAATGATAGAACCAAAAAGAGGAGAAAAGCTGGAAAGGATGGTTCTAGTTAGTCCTAGTATGTCTTGTAATAAAAACTTCTTGGGTCGTTGGTGTAGTAAATAGGAGAGCAACCTCATATGGCCAGTATGATAAAATAATAATGGGGATTTTATGAAGAAGGTTAGTCAGCATATATATGTGAGAACACTAACAGAAAATGATGCAGAATCACTGTTAACATTAGAGCTTGAGAACCGCTCATATACTCAGGAATTTACACCTTTAATCAAAGATGATTTCTTCACGTTACCTCGCCAAATTGAGCGAATTCAGCGGAGTAGGCAAAGAAGTGCACAAGATGAATCTTACATGCACGGTATTTTCTTAAATGAAACCGATGCTTTAATTGGGACGATCTCATTAAGTTCTGTCGTAAGAGGTCCGATAGAAGGAGCTTGGCTCGGGTATGTACTCGATCAAAGGCAGGGCGGAAATGGATATATGACAGAAGCCATTCGCTTAATCATTGAATATGCCTTTTTTGAGTTGAATCTCCATCGTATTGAGGCTGGAGTAAAGCCGAGTAATAAGGGTTCCATTCGTGTACTTGAAAAGACAGGTTTTGAACATGAGGGACTAAATCGTAAAAAAGTAAAGATTAATGGAGTGTGGGAGGATCACTATTTGTTTGCAATCATCCATCCAGATGAGTCCTAGCATGAACATACATAAAAAGCTCCTCCGAGCCGGGGGAGCTTTCATTGTGTAGACAAATCCTTGTTGGATGGATCATTTGCTTTTTTTGGCAGGAATTTCTTTCACAACAAGATATAAAAAGATAAAGTTAATGACCCAATTTAATAAAAATGAGTTTGCAACAGGCGTGTTTAATGCACTCATAATGGCGAAAAAGACCGTTGTTAATGTGAGTGAATAAGCGGAGAGCTTCCAAAGCATTTGAAAGGACAGCTCTTTTTGCTGCATTCGTTTAATAAATGTACCGAGCATCGCAAGGAATGTTGCGCTGATAAACATGAGAGCCGCAGTTGATAAATATAGTAGTACACAGATGACAGGGATGATAATCGCTTGGTTCTGATTTGTGACGCGGGCGAGTTCATCTTTTGTCAGCGTTCCGCCAAGAAGCTGGTAGGGGATATCTGTCATTTGCCCATCAATGGCAATCACTGCTTTTTCCTTTAATAAAGCGATGGCCGTTTGCTTTGATTCTAGCTCACTTGCTTTTATTTTTTCAGCAGGATCAAAGATGATCGTGATGCCGTTTTCTTCTTTTTCTATTGGTGCACTTTGATCCGCTTGAAGTTTTCCTTTTTCGATTGAAAAGTCGGGTAAATCTTTTTTGATCACATGCTGAAATCCTGACATCGCATTCGAGATCTCTTGGCTCATATGATACCCCTGAGGAACTGCTGCGATGATTGAAAGGATAAAAATGAATAAAATTGCTTTACCGATCCCTGTAAAGCGTGCTTTAGCAATATCTTTTGGTGAATAAATTCCTTTTAACAATAGATTAAATACGTTCAATACCCATTCACTTCCTACATTCTTTTCTATTTCTCATATTGTATCAATGTCTATCCATCAAGTACAAGTATGGCCTTCATCACTGGTTAAGATAGAAGGAATGAGGCATAATGTATACAGCATATAAAAGGAGGCGGCAGGGTCTTGGACATTTTGTATTGGATACTGATTGGCTGTGCATTTATCATTGCGTTTGTTGGACTGGTTTATCCAATTATCCCGAGTGTAGTCTTTATGGTTCTCGGATTTATTCTATATGGTTTCTTCTTTAGCTTCGAGCCGCTTACACTGACGTTCTGGCTTATTCAAGCCATGTTTACTGCCGTCTTATTTGCGGCAGATTATGTCTCAAACCTGATTGGGGTAAAGCGCTTTGGCGGCAGCAAGGCAGCTATTTGGGGAAGCACCATTGGGTTATTAGCTGGTCCTTTTGTGATACCCATTGCAGGAATTATTATTGGTCCATTTCTTGGGAGTGTCATTGCAGAGCTCCTTGTTCATCAAAAAGATCTGAAGACGAGTGTGAAAGTCGGATTAGGCTCATTAATTGGATTTGTATCAGGTGTTTTTGCAAAAGGATTGATTCAAGCGCTGATGCTTGGCATCTTTTTATTTTATGTCCTTCGCTAAGTTGAAAAAGGGTGTTTAAAACTTTTTCAAAAGGGCTAAATACAAAATAAACACTGAAATGTTTCAGAACATGAGCAATAACGTTGAAACAAGCTGTTTCTTTTGATACTCTTTGAGTAGGGTGAATTGCTGACTTACAAAGGAAGCATTTCAGTACATACATTTTAAGGAGGAATTTAACCATGGCTTTTAAACTTCCAGAATTACCATATGCTTACGATGCATTAGAACCACATATCGACAAGGAAACAATGACGATTCACCACACTAAACACCACAACACATACGTAACAAACTTAAACAAAGCAATCGAAGGTGTATCAGCTCTTGAAGATCAATCAATTGAAGAGCTAGTGGCTAACTTAAACTCAGTGCCTGAAAACATTCGTACAGCTGTACGCAACAATGGCGGAGGACATGCGAACCACTCATTATTCTGGACGCTTCTTTCACCAAACGGTGGCGGCGCACCAACTGGTGAACTTGCAGATGCAATCGAAAAAGAATTAGGCGGATTTGAAAAATTCAAATCTGATTTCGCTGCAGCAGCTGCAGGACGCTTTGGTTCTGGTTGGGCATGGCTTGTTGTGAACAACGGAAAACTTGAAATCACAAGCACGCCAAACCAAGATTCTCCTTTAACTGAAGGAAAAACGCCAATTCTAGGACTAGACGTTTGGGAGCATGCTTACTACCTAAACTACCAAAACCGTCGTCCTGATTACATTTCAGCATTCTGGAATGTTGTGAACTGGGATGAAGTAGCTCGCCTTTACAGCGAGGCTAAATAAATCATTTGATTTGAAAAGACCTGCTCTTTAGAGAAGCAGGTCTTTTTATATTTTCCCTCCTTTTTTTACATATCTGCCTTTTGATGAGACAGACTATTGTGTAGAAAAGGAGAATGAATGGTATGAGCAGATTAAAGAAAATGTTCGGGGACATGGATGTTACAAAAGATTTATTGCTCCTCCTCACGATTGGCGGGTTATACGCACTTGCCATTGCGCTTTCGAATACGTTTGTAAATGTGTACTTATGGAAACAGTCTGGGAAATTCACAGATCTTGCGATTTATAATTTGGCCATTGTTGTGCTTCAGCCCATTACTTTTTTATTCGCTGGCCGGCTCGCAAAAAAAATAGACCGGGCGTTTGTCCTTCGTTTCGGTGTCATCTTTTTAGCCGCTTTTTATTTAATTGTCTTAATGGCAGGAGAACAAGCGGCCGCACGGCTAGTTTTATTGGGAAGTGTCCTTGGGATCGGCTATGGTTTTTACTGGCTTGCTTTTAACGTACTCACCTTTGAGATCACTGAGCCTGAAACAAGAGATTTCTTTAATGGATTTCTTGGGGTGCTTTCCTCAACTGCCGGCATGATCGGTCCGCTCATTGCGGGGATTGTCATTTCTCAGTTAACGGATGATACAGGCTACACCGTCATTTTCACATTATCGCTCTTTTTGTTTTCACTAGCGGTTGTGATGAGCTTTTTCCTCAAAAGAAGGCAGTCAAAAGGCAAATTTATGATCAAACAAATTTGGAAAGAACGTCATGCAGATGAGAATTGGCGTAGGATTACAACAGCTCACTTTTTTCAAGGGCTTCGTGAAGGGGTCTTTGTCTTCTTAATCAGTGTCTTCGTGTTTATTGCAACAAACAGTGAGCTTGCTCTCGGGACGTTTGGTTTAGTGAATTCAGGTGTTGCCTTTTTTACTTATTTCTTCGCTACACGTTTGATTAAGAAAAAGTGGCGGAAGAAGGCCATCATGCTTGGCGGGCTGATTTTATACGGCGCCTTGTTTTTAATCGTTTTCCACTTGTCCTATGTATCACTTCTGATGTATGCGGTAGCCATTGCAATAGGATATCCGCTCCTGCTTGTTCCTTATGTATCCTTAACATATGATGTTATCGGCCATGCAAGGTATGCCAGAAAGGCCCGAATTGAATATATTGTGGTCAGAGAGCTATTTTTAAATGCCGGCCGTATTTGTTCGATTGTTTTGTTCCTGCTGTCTGTCACCTTACTAGGTGATGAGCTCGGAATCCCTGCATCACTTGTTGTGCTCGGAGCGGGGCACACCCTCATTTATTACTTTGTAAAAGATATTCATTTGAAAGAAAAAACAGCTGATATGAAAGAGGCTGACGGTCAAAAGCCAGTTTCTCAAACGAACCTTATTAAGGGAGAAAGGTAAAATTTCTTACCAATGGAACATCAAATTTCTAGATAAATGATAGAAAAACCGCTAAAATGATGGTGGCACCTTTTATACACAAAAAGGGGTGCCATTTCTTTCTTGATAGAAAAGGTGATGTGATGAGAAACAAGAAAAACAAAAAAGACGCGAAGGAAGGGCGCAAAACACTTCCGATCCGGCTGAATTTATTATTTTTAGCTGCCTTTATTATTTTTACCGGCGTTGTCGTTAGACTCGGGTTTGTGCAAATTGTCAATGGAGAAGATTATAAAAAGCAGGCAGAAAAACAAGAGGATGTGAATGTCAGCTCATCTGCTCCGCGCGGAAAAATTTATGATCGAAACTACAATACGATTGTCAGCAATAAAGCGCTGAATGCCATTACATATACGAGAACCTCGACGACTTCACAAGAAGAGCGGCTCAAAGTGGCATCAAAATTAGCGGATATGATCCATGTGAGTACGAAAAAAATCACAGATCGTGACAAAAAAGATTTCTGGATCTTAACGCATCCGAATGAAGCGAAAAAGCTTGTTCAAAAAGAATCAGAATTAAAGGGTGACGATAAGGTCTCTGATGATAAACTATATGAGCTTCAGCTAAAACGCATCACAGACAAGGAATTAAATCAACTGACGAAAAAAGATTTACAAGTGCTTGCCATTAAAAGGCAGATGGATGGAGGCTATGCACTTACGCCTCAATTTATTAAAAATGAAGATGTAAAGCCAAGCGAAATTGCTTACGTCTCTGAGCATTTGGACGAGCTGCCAGGTGTTGATGTGACGACAGACTGGTCACGCAGCTACCCGTATAAAGGACTGCTCCGCAGTATGCTCGGCAGTGTGTCTTCGAGTGATGAAGGTCTTCCGCAGTCACTTCTTGAGCATTATCTATCACTCGGCTACAGCCGAAATGACCGTGTAGGAAAAAGCTATCTCGAATATCAATATGAAGATGTCCTGCAGGGCCAAAAGGAAAAAGAACAGAGTACAACTGATAAACAGGGCAATGTCACAAGCTCTAAAGTGTTAACAGAAGGTAAGAGCGGGAAAGACCTTGTGCTTACAATTGATATTCAGCTGCAAAAAGCGGTTGAAAAAATTATTGAAAAGAACTTGAGAAGTGCGAAACAAAGAGGGGGAACTGAGCTTCTTGACCGCGCATTTGTTGTCATGATGGACCCGAGAAATGGAGAGGTTCTCTCTGTTGCGGGTAAGCAGATTTCAAACAAAAACGGAAAATACAAATTCGATGACTACGCATTAGGAACAATGACATCCTCATATGCGATGGGATCAGCCGTAAAAGGGGCAACGGTACTGACTGGATATAAAACAGGTGCTATTCATATTGGAAGTACCCAATACGATGAACCTCTCTATATCGCCCAGTCGCCGCCAAAGAAATCCTATCAAAATATGGGACTCATTAATGATTTAACAGCACTAGAGCGTTCATCAAACGTATATATGTTCAAAACCGCAATCGCCATTGGGAAAAGCGAATATCGTAAGAATCAGGCGCTCCCAATTGATCCGAAAGCATTTGATACGTTCCGCTACAATTTCAGTAAATTTGGTCTTGGCGTCAAAACAGGTATTGACCTGCCAAACGAAGCAACGGGCTACAGAGGAACGTCTACACAATCGGGGCTCTTACTTGACTATGCGATTGGACAGTATGATACGTTTACACCGCTGCAAATGGCGCAATACGTTTCAACCATTGCAAACGGCGGGTACCGTTTACGTCCGCAGCTTGTCAAAGAAGTGAGAGAGCCAGATCCGCAGCGAGGCATTGGAGCTGTGACGGAATCCGTCAAACCGGATGTATTGAATAAGCTAGACATGACAAGTGATGAAATCAAGCGTGTCCAGCAAGGCTTCAAGCTTGTGATGCAGAACCCAAGAGGGACAGCCTATTCAAACTTTGGCAACAAAAAGTATAATCCAGCTGGCAAAACAGGAACCGCTCAATCATTCTATGACGGTCCAATTAAAAGCAAGCGCGGTACACCGACGTATAACACAACTCTTGTTGCGTATGCGCCTGCTGATAATCCAGAAGTAGCCATTTCCGTTGTCGTGCCATGGGTGTATCAAGACTACAACCAGCGCTATCCAATTACAAATGATATTGGTGAACAAGTATTAGATAAGTACTTTGAACTGAAATCAAAACAGGAAAGCAATGATACACAGGCGAAAAACAAAAACAAAATTGAAAATGAAGCAGAAACAAATAACTAGACCTTTCATAGGTAAAAACGCTCACTTTTTGTGGGCGTTTTTTTACGTTTTCTTCAAAAATTTCGATATAAATTGACAAAATTCATAAAAAACGCCGCAATTTCTCTACAAAACTTCGACATTTACAAAACCTTAACATTCCATTTAAACGAAATTAATAAAGAACCTTTAATGTATTACTCGTAGGACAAATTATTCAGGGGGTATTCTTGAAATGAAAAAGAACAAATTATGGCTGCTTACTTTCCTTACTATCGCATTGTTAGCATTCGTCACAGCATGCGGAAACAGCAGCTCAAGCGGAGATTCAAAAGACAGTAAAGGAAATGCTTCAAACAAAGATGAGGCATCAGGTTCCATTACCATCTCAGGATCATCTGCGATGCAGCCTTTAGTTCTTGCGGCAGCAGAAAAATTCATGGATAAACATCCAAAAGCCGATATTCAAGTACAAGCCGGCGGTTCAGGAACAGGACTTTCTCAAGTTTCAGAAGGATCTGTACAAATTGGGAACTCAGATGTATTCGCTGAAGAGAAAGACGGAATCGACGCAAAAGCTTTAAAAGACCACAAAGTAGCAGTTGTTGGAATGGCCGCAGCTGTAAACCCTGAAGTGGGTGTCAAAGACATCACAAAGGACGAATTGAAAAAAATCTTCACTGGTAAAATCAAAAACTGGAAAGAGCTTGGCGGGAAAGACCAAAAAATCACGCTTGTCAACAGACCTGATTCTTCAGGAACTCGTGCAACATTTGTGAAATATGCACTTGATGGTGCAACACCTGCAGAAGGAATCACAGAAGATTCTTCAAACACAGTGAAAAAGCTGATTGCAGAAACACCAGGTGCGATTGGATACCTAGCATTCTCTTATTTAACAGATGACAAAATTACACCGCTTAGCATTGATGGTGTGAAACCAGAAGAAAGCAATGTAGAAAGCGGTAAATATACAATTTGGGCATACGAGCACTCTTATACAAAAGGTGAGCCGGAAGGTCTAACAAAACAATTCTTAGATTACCTTATGAGTGACGAAGTACAAAAAGAAATCGTCAAAGACCAAGGCTACATCTCAGTCTCTAATATGAAAGTAGAAAGAGACGCAACAGGCAAACAATCAGATAAGTAAGAGGTCTTGAATTGCTGATGAAGGAAAAGTGGAGCATTTCACTTTTCCTTTTATGACATTCATAGGAGTGTAGAAAAAGATGAAGCAGATAGAACATACAGAAGCGAGCGATCGGCTGATCAGCTCGAAGAAAAATAGGCAAATGGATGAAGTAAGAGGAAGTATTTTGGTGAAATTCTGCGCATTCTTAATGATTGCAGTATCCATCGCCATCACCATCTTCCTTGGCATTAAGGGTTTACAATCTTTCATCGTAAATGGTGTAAGCCCAATTGAGTTCTTAACCAGTATCAATTGGAACCCAACAGCAGAAACCCCGGAGTACGGCGCATTTCCTTTTATCTTTGGATCGATCGCCGTCACGCTTCTATCGGCACTTATTGCAGCGCCGCTAGGCATCGCAGGAGCGATCTTTATGACAGAAATTGCACCTGCATGGGGCCGGAAAATTCTTCAGCCAGTCATTGAATTGCTTGTAGGGATTCCATCCGTTGTTTACGGATTCATAGGTCTTACAGTATTGGTGCCGTTTATCGGACATTTCAAGTCAAGCGGCTCAGGGCATAGCGTGTTAGCAGGAACGATTGTCCTGTCTATTATGATTCTGCCAACCGTTACATCCATTGCAACTGATGCTATGGCTTCCCTTCCAAAAAGCTTACGTGAGGGATCGTATGCACTTGGCGCTACAAGATGGCAAACGATTAGACGTGTACTTGTACCAGCAGCTCTTCCAACATTAATGACAGCAGTCGTTCTTGGGATGGCAAGAGCATTTGGAGAAGCCCTTGCCGTTCAGATGGTCATTGGAAATACGCGTAATTTACCAGAGAGCATTATGGATACAGCTGGTACATTAACAACCATTATTACGTTAAACATGGGTCACACAACGTATGGAAGTGTTGAAAACAATACACTTTGGTCCATGGGGCTTGTCCTTCTAGTTGTATCGTTTATGTTCATTCTCATTATCAGATACTTGTCGTCTAGGAGGAAGATTTAATGAATAGCAAAATGACCGATCGTTTTGCCACGTTTGTTTTTGGATTATGTGCTGCCATTATTACGGCGATCCTAGTTGGTTTGTTTTCTTATATCATTTTCAACGGTGCAAAAGAATTAAACTTTGACTTTTTGACAACCCGTTCAAGTGCAATTGGCTCTGGCGGCGGTATTAGGGATCAGCTGTTTAACTCGTTTTACATTTTGTTTATTACAATGCTGATCACAGTACCACTTGGTGTCGGCGGCGGAGTGTACATGGCTGAATATGCGCCTCAAAACAAAGTCACTGATTTTATTCGCACATGTATTGAAGTGCTGTCTTCACTTCCTTCTATTGTCATTGGTATGTTTGGTTTACTCATGTTTGTCAATTTAACAGGCTGGGGCTATACGATCATCGGAGGAGCTCTTGCGCTCACGGTGTTTAACCTGCCAGTGATGGTGAGGGTGACAGAAGACGCGCTTCGCTCTGTACCGAAGGATCAAAAGGAAGCATCACTAGCGCTTGGTGTGACGAAATGGCATACAGTGAAGACGGTCCTGATTCCAGGTGCGATTCCTTCTATTATTACCGGTGCGATTTTAGCATCAGGAAGAGTCTTCGGGGAGGCAGCAGCGCTTCTTTTCACAGCAGGCCTCACCACACCGCGTCTTGATTTTACAAACTGGAGTCCATTTTCTGATACGTCACCGCTGAATATTTTTAGACCGGCAGAAACATTAGCCGTTCATATATGGAACGTCAATACACAAGGAATCATTCCAGATGCAGAGGCCATTGCAAATGGTGCATCAGCCGTACTTGTGCTTTCAGTTTTAGTATTCAACTTAGCAGCTAGATGGCTTGGTTCATTTATTCATAAAAAGCTTACGTCAAAATAATGTGAGAGAGGTGTGAAGGGGATATGGTTCAAATGCTAGCAGAAAAAAAAGAGATTGCAGCAAAAAAGGCTCCACTTCAAGCGGAACAGATTTTACAGGTGCAGGATTTAAGCATTTATTATGGTGAAAAAAGAGCAGTCAATCACATTTCATTTGAAATTGAGAAGAACGCAATTACCGCATTAATCGGCCCATCTGGCTGCGGGAAATCAACCTTTTTACGCAGCATTAACCGCATGAACGACTTGATCCCAGGTGCGAGAAGTGAAGGGGCGATCATGTACGAAGGGCTCAATATTTTGGATGACCGCATTAATGTGGTGAATTTACGAAGAGAAATCGGCATGGTTTTCCAAAAACCAAACCCATTTCCTAAATCGATCTACAATAACATTACCCATGCGTTAAAGTATGCGGGGGAAAAAAGAAAATCAGTGCTTGATGATGCGGTAGAGGAAAGCTTAACAAAAGCAGCGCTTTGGGATGAGGTCAAAGATCGTCTGCACCGCTCGGCTTTGTCATTATCCGGTGGTCAGCAGCAGCGCCTTTGTATTGCGCGTACACTTGCGATGAAGCCCAGCGTTCTTTTATTAGATGAACCCGCATCTGCCCTAGACCCGATTTCAAATGCAAAAATTGAAGAGTTATTATCAGAGTTGAAAAATGATTATTCGATCGTCATTGTGACACACAACATGCAGCAAGCGTTACGTGTATCTGATCATACAGCCTTTTTCCTGAACGGTGATCTAGTAGAATATGATGCCACTGAACGTATCTTTACACGTCCTGCGCAGCAAAAAACAGAAGACTATATCAATGGTCGATTTGGATAAGGCGGGTGGATTTTGATGAATGCAATAGCTACTGAAACAGCCAAAAAAGAAGTGTTTCGTGTGAATGATATGAACCTTTGGTACGGACAGCATCACGCACTGAAGCATATTGATTTAGACATTAGAGAGCATGAAGTCACAGCAATTATCGGTCCGTCCGGCTGCGGGAAGTCAACGTTTATCAAGACCTTAAATCTTATGGTCAAAACAGTGCCAGGTGTGAAAATCACTGGAGATATGATGTATAACGGCGACAATATTTTAAAAGGCCGCGTTGATCTAGTGGAACTGCGTAAAAACGTCGGGATGGTCTTTCAAAAAGGGAACCCATTCCCTCAGTCAATCTTTGATAATGTCGTCTACGGACCAAGAATTCATGGCGTGAAGAGCAAGCAGCAATTGAAAGAAATCGCTGAAAAAGCGCTTCGTGATGTTGCCCTTTGGGATGAAGTGAAAGATCGTTTAAGTGCGCCTGCATTAGGTCTTTCCGGCGGTCAGCAGCAGCGTCTTTGTATCGCAAGAGCTATTGCCACAAGCCCAGACATTTTACTAATGGATGAACCAACATCAGCGCTTGATCCTGTCTCAACATTAAAGATTGAAGAATTGATTATGAAATTAAAAGAGAAATACACGATTGCCATTGTGACGCATAACATGCAGCAAGCGGCGAGGGTATCAGATAGAACAGCCTTCTTTTTAATGGGAGAGCTTGTTGAGGTCAATGATACGAATGTGATGTTCTCTGAGCCAAATGATCAAAGAACAAATGATTATATATCTGGTCGATTTGGATAACAAAAACCCCCTGGAGGTCAGCGCCGCCAGGGGGTTTTTGTTATTATTTTGTTAAGGCTTTGACGATTTGTTTAAACGTCATCCCTGTTTTTAAATTGAACTTGCCTGCACGAATTTCTTTATGGTAGCCGGCGTCAATCACGTAATCATTAAAATCTTTAGACGAGTTGATAATTCCGTCCTTTTCAAGCATGTCTGAAACATCACTTGTGCTCATCCCGTTTTTAATAACAAATTTGACCGATTTGCCTTTAGGCTTGTCTAATGTTTCTTTATCATTTTTAGAATCGCCGTCTTCATTTGCCTTCAGTGCTTTTTCTTTATAATCAAGAAGCTGCTGATATGTTTCACGGCTGACGGAGACTTCTTTTTTAGAGTCTAAATAGTTTTTCACATCAGTGTCTGTTACTTTCGCTGCGAGTGTTTCTTTTGTGGTTGTATCAGCCGCAGCTTCATCTTTTCCAGTGAGGAAAAAAACGATCGCCAGAACACCAGTTGCAAGAATCATACCTGCCGCAAACGTTTGGATGCTTTTTTTCGTCATACAAGCACCTTCTCGTTGTCTTTAATGATCATGTTGACTTCATCTACAGATACATGCTCAGCGCGCGCAATGGCCTCAGGAGACATGCCATTTTGATGCTTTGAAATGATTTGTCTTGCGATAGATGGATCAATTTCTGAATGTTTGCGGACGACAATGTTTGTTTCAAGCAATTCTTCTTCAAGAACCTTCATTTTCTTTTTCAGTTTATAGATTTCTTGCATTGCAGATAGTTGAAGTGTTTCAAGTTCCTGCTCGACTTCTTTAATCGGCTCTCTTTGAAAATATGAGAATGCGATCAGTACGATACTGACAACAAGCAATCCGATAATTGCAATTTCCATGTTTCATCACCTTTTATTCATATTTTAATGCTGAAAGCCATAAAAGGCTTTCATGATTGTTTCAGACAGTTTTCGACCCTTCTTTTTTATACCATAAAAAAGCTAGTTTCAAAAGGAATTGCTGAAAAAATCACCTTTTTTTCATCTTTTTTCTTTTTATATGAAAAACGAGTATGAAAATCTTGCTCGCTGTCAAAATAAAAGAGGGTTCCTCATGTATACAGTACGACAAAGATTGAGGTTTTATAGGGGAGCAGGCCATTTTTCATGAAATGACCGTGTGATATGGATCAGAACGTGGATGGATTGCACTGAAATTCAAATTGGTGAAAAAACATTCTAGCATTCCTAAGCTAGAAGTGGTATTATAGTTAGGTCTGAATGTGAATTGATTTTAGTTTGGAGGGAAAAACATGCGCGTAAATATTACTCTAGCTTGCACTGAATGCGGTGAGCGTAACTATATTACTAAAAAGAATAAGCGAAACAATCCAGATCGCGTTGAATTCAAAAAGTATTGCTCACGTGATAAAAAACAAACTTTACATCGTGAAACAAAGTAAGCAGCAGGGAATTTTCCTGCTGTTTTTTTATGATGGGAGATGATCTGTGTGAAAAAAGAGCTTCGTCTTCAAACATTAGCCAAGCTGGACCAGATGAGTGCCGAGGAATTCAAGCGAAGCACTGCTTTACTTCATGAGCGCTTGTTTCAACTGTCAGCATGGAAACAAGCGGATACGATTGCACTCACCATGTCTAGAGGAAAAGAGGTACCGACAATGCCTCTAATTGAAAAAGCATGGCAGGAGGGGAAAACAGTATGTGTACCCACCTGTTTTCCGGAAACAAAAGAGATGACGTTTTATGAATATACACCGGAAACGAAAATGATATCCCGCTACTTTGGGTTAATAGAGCCAGACCCTCTGGCGTCGGCTGCTGCATCTAAAGAATCAATCGATTTGATCATTGTGCCTGGTGTGTGCTTCGATCGACAAGGCTACCGTATCGGATATGGGGGCGGCTATTATGACCGCTACTTAGCTGACTATCACGGCGAAACGCTTGCCCTTTGCTTGACAGTACAGCAAACTGAGCATATTCCGGCTGAAACGCACGACATCCCGGTCTCAATCATGGTCAGTGAGAAAGGTACCATATATCCAAAATAAAAGTCCGCTGCTTATACGTAAGAACGGGCTTTTTGTGTTGAGCGAAGGTCTTGTTTGTGATCAAAAGTCACAAGAAAGATAGCAATCAACATTCTTCATAAAAAGGCATTTTAGCTGACGGGGGATATGTTTTGAAAAAATTTCGTGGAAAGAAAAGATACTTCCGTCATATGTGGGAGGAAGTGAATACTTGTGACTTAAAACTTGATCGTGATCTATGGTTTTATTTTTGGCATACGCACCTTGATTTTTTTGGAGTCGGGGGAAATAGCTTAAAAATAAGAAGAGAGCATATCAAAGCTCATATCGCTTTATATTATAGGCTGCTAAAACAGCTAGAAGGCTTTGAAAAGCCATACCAAACTTGGATTTGTATTCACGAACATGACCCTGGTTTAGACGCTGTATATGTTTATACACCAAATCCATACGACAGTTGCTTTCCGCACAAGGTGGAGGAGTTAGAGCAGAATTGTAAGCTGCCTCATACTTTCATGGATTTAATCGACCTTCATCAATTTGACGTTTCTTATGATCAATCAGAGTGCGGAGAGGTCTATTATATTCAATCAAAAGAGCAAGGGATTAGATTGTGAAGGCCTGCTTATGAAAGGGACCTTTTAAGCGATAAAAACGATGGTTCATGCATAAACAAATCCTATTTAAGCCACGATACGAACATAGGAGGGAATATGATGAATAAAATGATTTGGAGCATTGTGTTCACACTGTTTGCATTCGTTCTCGTGCAAAATCGTTATCGGCTCATGAATTTGGTTTTAGGGCAAAATCAAGTCCGACACTTTTTGATTAAATGGCTGATGAAAATCCCATATTTTCGGACGAAATTTATTCGCCAAGCATTCTAATCCCGCAAAAGCCGGGATTTTTTTGTTTAGAAATGCGGATAAGAACGATTCTTGCTATAATAATGTAAAAAATGGAGCGCGAATGTATGAATGTCATAGATAGTTTATTTTGGCGAGTTGTTGATGAACTAAGACAAAAAGGATACGAGATGATTCAAAGTCCGTACCCAGAAGATGAAATATTTTTTGAAGCACCACGAAACTCAGGTTATGATCTCATCCGTCTATATAGAAAAGATGTGAATTTCAGGCAGGAGATCGTTCGAGATATCGAGGAGCAAACATATCGTATCAATCAGCTGAGAGAAGCTATGCGTAAACGATCTCTTCATCTCCTACAGCTGCAATTTACATCTGATGTTCCAGTAGATGATTGGGAAGACCTAAACGGTCAGCCGCAAAAAGAGAATAAGGTGACAGTTACTCCTGTATTACTCAATGCAGACACGCTTCAAAACGATGTAAACGAACTGCAAAAATGGCTGAATACATCGCTTGCAGTAAATGTAGAAGAAGCGAAGAAAGACACAGCTGAGGATGCCATGCAGCTGAAAAGGAACGTGCTTCAGGCATTTGATGATCAGGAAAAGCAGCGCGAACGAGAACGGGCCGTCTTTCAAAATGGCAGACCCATTTTTACCTACTTGCTGATCGCTGTCCAAGTGATGATGTTTCTTTTACTTGAGCTGTCAGGCGGAAGTACCAATACCGCAACTTTAACAGCATTTGGTGCTAAAAATAATGTGCTGATCTTAGAGGGTGAATGGTGGCGCTTGATGACACCAATGTTTTTACATATTGGCTTGACGCACTTACTCTTTAATACTTTTGCTCTTTGGTCCGTTGGAGCGGCTGTTGAGAGAATTTATGGGTCGGGAAGATTTTTGCTCATCTATTTCATTTCCGGCATTTTTGGCTCCATAGCGAGCTTTGTGTTTAATACGGCAATTGCAGCCGGCGCATCTGGCGCGATCTTTGGCTGCTTAGGCGCACTGTTATATTTAGCCATCTCAAATCGAAAGCTTTTCTTTCGGACGATGGGGACAAATATTATTGTCATTATCCTCATTAACCTAGGAATAGGCTTCACTGTATCAGGTATTGATAACGCAGGGCATCTTGGCGGCCTGGTTGGCGGTTTTTTCACCGCATTAGCAGTCCGTCTGCCTAAACAGGTGCAGCCTGTCAAAATGCTTCTTGCGAGTGCTGCTTTGCTCTTTATTGGCGGTTTTGGATTGTATACAGGGTTTCATTCTGACGATCAAAAGGAAGCAGCGGCAGCAAGCGAAGCA
Source organism: Bacillus sp. FSL K6-1006 (assembly GCF_038593175.1). Lineage (NCBI taxonomy): Bacteria > Bacillati > Bacillota > Bacilli > Caryophanales > Bacillaceae > Bacillus > Bacillus sp. FSL K6-1006. The sequence goes on along the minus strand of NZ_CP151970.1, from coordinate 2,263,826 downwards.
GCGAGTTTATTTGATGAGAAAAAGTACAGCGAAGCAAGTGAACGACTAGAGGAATATGTGCACGATAAAGATGCATCAGCTGAGGCACTTCATATCTATGCACTATCGGAAGCGCAGCAGGGCCGACTTGATAAGGCTATTCAATTTTTACAAAAGTCGCTTGAAAAAGATCCAGATGATCCAAATAAACTGTATCATTTATCGCTTTTATACGTAGAAAAAGGAGAGACAGCGAAAGCAGAGGATCTATTAGCGAAAGCGTTAAAACAAGATCCTCAAAATGATCAATTTTTAAAGCTGAAACAATATATAGAAAATAGTCAAACACGTTGAATGACTTGACTGAAAGCGCATTTATGAATACGCTTATCCTAACTGTTAATGAGAAGAAATGGTGGAAACAATGAAAACGTTATATGATGTACAGCAGCTGCTCATGAGATTTGGAAATTATGTGTATTTCGGAGATCGTGAAGTAGAATTAGAATTTATGGCAGACGAATTGAAGGAAATGTATACATCAGGCATCATTGACCGGACCGAATGGTCAAACGCAATGACGATTCTTCAAATGGAGCTAGCCAAATTAAATCGAAAAACAATGTGAAGGTGGAGGGCATATGACAGGGGATTGGTTTGTAGGTATTGATCTTGGCGGTACGACAATTAAGCTTGCGTTCATTAATCTATATGGTGAAATTCAGCATAAGTGGGAGATTCCTACGGATAAATCCGGGCAGACGATCACAGTCGATATTGCCAAATCAATTGACCATAAACTGGTTGAGATCAGTATGCCGAAATCAGCACTTATTGGGATCGGAATGGGTGCACCTGGACCTGTAGATAAAGTATCTGGCATCGTCTATAAAACAACGAATCTGGGCTGGACAAACTACCCCTTGAAAGATCACCTAGAGGCAGAGACGGGACTTCCATCTGTCATTGAAAATGATGCGAATATTGCTGCACTCGGTGAAATGTGGAAGGGGGCAGGCGATGGCGCAAAAAATATCCTGATGGTCACACTTGGAACAGGGGTTGGCGGCGGCATCATCGTCAACGGTGAAGTTGTTCAAGGGGAAACAGGAGCTGGCGGAGAAATTGGCCATATTTGTGCTGTTCCATTTCAAGGTGCACCGTGTAACTGCGGAAGAACAGGCTGTATTGAAACGATCGCATCTGCAACTGGCATCGTCCGGATTGCAAAGGATAAATTAGAAACCGAGCAGCATACATCTTCACTTGGCAAGCTCGCTTCGCTATCGGCAAAGAATGTATTTGAAGCGGCAGAAAACGGAGATGATCTTGCAATGCGTGTCGTAGAAGAAGTGACGACACATCTTGGACTTGTCCTAGCGAATCTTGCTAGTGCTTTAAACCCAACAAAAATTGTGATTGGCGGCGGTGTTTCAAAAGCAGGTGAGCTTCTTCGCAGTAAAGTAGAGCGCATTGTGAAACAACATGCTTTCCCGCCTTGCGCTGACGATGTTGAAGTGGTAATTGCATCCCTCGGAAACGATGCGGGTGTTATCGGCGGGGCATGGATGGCAAAAACCAAATGGCTGTCTTGAACAAAAAAGTCATAATGATGTCATTTTTATTAAAAAAAGCGATAGATAGGCATGAAATTGGATGTTTAGCATATTCATAAGTTTGTCATGAGGAAAAAGACATTGATTTTCCATCATATACAGGATAAGATATACTTTAGTTATTTTTCTAGAAGCACCAATAATTAGGGTATATCCAGAGCCTGGGTGCGCGCTTAGCATAAGGAGGTTACAATGCGAAAGAATAGATTAAAGGCGATTTCATTTTTACTGATTGCGACATTGCTGATGTGGGTCAAAACCTATGTTATCTATAAATCTAGCTTCAATATTAAAATTGAAAATTTCATGCAGGAGTTTATCCTGTTTATTAATCCGCTTAGCTTTCTCTTGTTTATCTTCGGTATCGGTTTATTTTTCAAAGAAAAAAACCGCAATCGATATATCATCGTGACAAGCTTTATCCTAACATTCGTTTTGTTAGCCAACATTGTGTTTTATCGATTCTATAGTGATTTTCTAACCATCCCCGTCCTATTTCAAACAAACAATATGGGTGACCTCGGGTCAAGTATTACCTCTTTAATTGAACCAGTCGATTTACTGATGTTTGTTGATATCATCATTTTAATTTGGCTCTATAAAAAACAGCCTTCCTTTAGAACAGATGTCACAATTTCACGAAAAGAACGAGCGGCCTATTACTTATTTGTGGCAGCTACATTCTTCTTTAACCTTGGTTTAGCTGAAACAGAACGACCAGAACTCCTTACTCGCTCATTTGACCGTGAGATGCTGGTGAAAAATATCAGCTTATATAACTTCCATATTTATGATGGGGTATTGCAATCGAAGCAGTCCGCCCAACGAGCTCTTGCTGACAGTAATAGCTTAACTGAAATTGAAAACTATGTAAGCGCAAATCAAACGGACCGTAATGAAAAGACATTTGGTCAAGCAAAAGGACGAAATGTCATTCTTGTATCACTTGAATCTACACAGAGTTTCGTGATCAATGAAAAATTAAACGGGAAAGAAATTACTCCGTTTTTAAACAAATTGATCAAGAAGAGCTATAACTTTACTAATTTCTATCACCAAACAGGTCAAGGGAAAACATCTGATTCAGAGTTTATTGTAGATAATTCTCTTTATCCACTTGGAAGAGGGGCTGTGTTCTTCACAAATCCAAGCAATGAGTTTACAGCGACACCTGAGCTGTTAAAGGATGAGGGCTACCACTCTTCTGTTATTCATGCGAATAACAAAAGCTTCTGGAACCGTGACCTTATCTACGATAGCTTTGGCTACGATAAGTTTTTTGATATTAAATCATTTGATGTGAATGAAGAAAACTCAGTTGGCTGGGGACTGAAAGATGGTCCGTTCTTTGAGCAGTCCGCTGAATTAATGAAATCGATCCCGCAGCCTTTCTATACGAGATTGATTACATTAACGAACCATTTCCCTTTTGATTTAGATGAAGAAGATAAGCTCATTGATGAATATGATTCAAAGAGCAAAACGCTGAACAAGTACTTCCCTACAGTGCGTTATCAAGATGAAGCCCTTAAGCTTTTCTTTAAAAAGATGAAGGAAGCTGGGTTATACGATAACTCCATTTTTGTTTTGTATGGGGATCACTACGGAATTTCTGAAAACCATAACGAAGCCATGGGACAATTTTTAAATAAAGAGATTACGCCATTTGAAGAAGTACAGCTTCAAAAAGTCCCGTTTGTTGTACACATTCCAGGGGTGACAGATCAACATCCAAAAGAAATTGATACGGTAGGCGGTCAGGTCGATATCCGCCCAACTGTACTCAATCTTCTAGGGATTGATACAAGTAAACAAATTCAATTTGGTCATGACCTTTTATCGAAAGATAAGAATGACTTTACAGTACTCCGTGATGGAAGCTTTATTACGAAAGACAGCATTTTTACAGATGGTGTTTGCTACAATAAAGAAACAGGCGAGCCAGCAGATGATAAAAACGTGTGTCAGTCTTATGAAGAGAAGGCGAAGCAGGAGCTTCAGTTCTCTGATCAAATCATCTACGGGGATCTCCTTAGATTTTATGATCGAAACAGCCCGGACCATTCACCATCCAAAAAAGAAGGTGAAACGGAGCTGAAAAAGGCGTCCTAATAGATGAAAAAACCTCTGCTATTTTAGAAGCAGGGGTTTTCTTTTTTTGCCTTCCGGCTCATATAGTATGAGAGGAGGGATGTAAATGAAGACAACGTCGTTTGGAAAAATTGAATGGCAGCTGGATGAAGCAGGGAGGGATGCTGTGGCAAAGCAGCTTGGCATAGGAAAAGCGGCTTTTCATTTATCAAATCAAACAAGCACTGATGAGCTTCTTTTACCGGGATATAGACTTCCAGAAGGAGTCCATGTATTTGATTCGATAGGTGATGTGCAGAGATTTATTTCACCTTACAGACTGCAGCAATCCGATGATTGGATTAATGGAACATTTGAATATGATAGCGCTCGATTAGAAGAAGAGCTGAGCCGCTTGAAAGCCGTATTTCCTTTTCTTCATATTAGCGTCATTGGCCATTCAGTGCTTGATACACCTATTTATGAGATCCGAACAGAGCCTGTTCAGCATTTACATTCTATTCATCTCAATGCCTCATTTCATGCAAATGAATGGATCACGACGTCTGTTTTATTAAAATGGTTGAAATCGCTTTGCTTAGCAGCGTCTGACCCGGTTCAGGCAAGACATTATGAAGCGGTTCATATCCTGCAGACCACCGCTTTATCCATCGTGCCAATGGTCAATCCAGATGGAGTGGATTTGGTTCGTAATGGACCGGAGTCACTAGGTCTTCATCGTGAAGAATTCACACTGCTAAACGGTGGATATACTGATTACCGGGAATGGAAAGCAAATATTCGAGGGGTGGATTTAAACAATCAATTCCCAGCTTATTGGGAGATCGAGTACTATCGTCATCAGTCGAAGGCACCGTCCTACCGGGATTATCCTGGGCGCGAGCCATTAACAGAACCAGAAGCGAAAGCGATGGCAAATCTTGCGTTGCGAAAACGATTTGACCGGCTGATCGCCCTTCATACACAAGGAGAAGAGATCTATTGGGGGTTTCTTGGCCATGAGCCAGCCATCTCAAAAGAAACGGTCAAACGATTCGAACAAGTGAGCGGCTACAAACCGATCCAATATCTCGACAGCTATGCAGGCTATCGCGATTGGTTTATTTATCAATTTCATAATGAGGGCTATACAGTCGAGCTTGGTCTAGGGAAAAATCCTCTTTCCATGGTTCAATTTGATTCGATCTATGAAAAAACAAAGCGGCTTTTGTGGGAAGCGTGTAAGTGTTAAAAGCACCTGTCTGGTGCTTTTTCATATTCTGAGAAACAATCAATTGCTTATGGTCAATAAAAACAATGTTGAAGCAATTGACGAAGGTCTCCTTGTAAGCTATTGTGAAAGATATGGATGTAAAAAAAAGGATATGATTTAGGGAGATGTCGACTATTGAGTGCGCAAAGCCTGTGGAAAAGAAATTTTACTTATTTATTTGTTTCTAAAATGTGCAAAATTACGGCTGATAGTTTATCTTTCAACACCATCTTGTGGCTTTTAGTACTAGGAGGGAAAGGGGCCATAGGGACAGCTTTTTTTATTGCGGTCAGCTTTGTTCCTCAAGCGATTGTTGGGCCATTTATTACGCCCATGATGAAGCCGCATCAATTGAAATTCTGGATGTGCTTTGCTGATTTAACAAGAGCAGCGATTATCCTTGTAATCGTGGTTAGTTACTTTTATGGTTTCACACCATTAGTCCTCATCATTGGCTGTATGCTGCTGCATTCGGCGACAGGAGGCTCCTATGAACCGGCATCTGTATCGATTATTCCAAAGCTTGTCCATGAGGACCTCATACAAAAAGCGAATGCAACCATCCAATCAGCAAGTCATGTAGTAAGACTTGTGACGGTCACGATTTGTGGTGTCATGATTGCATTTGCAGGCGTAGGTTATACAATGCTTGTGATCATTCCTCTTTACCTTTTGTCCGCTTTATTGGTGTTCATGATTTCATATCAAACAGACGTCATCATCGATAAAGCCAAAAAAGGATTATCTTACGGCAGAAGATTAATTCGAGGTTTTTCACTTGTTAGAAGCCACCATATTTTGTTTCCATTAGCGATTTTTTGTGTCTGCTCAAACTTTGCTGCGGCACCATGGGAAGCATTGTCTGTTATTTATTTAACAGAAGACTTACATAGTGGACCGGTCGTCTATTCATTCATCAAAGTCACAACTGCACTAGGCGCATTTTTGATGGGGTTTGTTTTGACAAAGATAAAAGTGAATCGGTATGGATTGCTGTTTATAGGCGCTGGGATCGTTGATGGAATCGCCTTCTTCATCACAGGTATGAACGCATTGTTGCCTCTTGTGTTTATATCAGCTTTTGCTTTAGGAGCAGCAATTAGTGCAGTTAACGTACCCGAACATACGATGATTCAATTGTCAGTAAAGGCAGAGGATCAGCCGCAAGTGTATGCGATCATCAACATGATTTCCTACTTAATGATTCCGTTAGGCGCCCTCCTTGGCGGCTATATGGCAACAATATTTGGATCTGGGTATGTCATTGCGGCCGGCGGCATCATTGAAGCTGTTTCAGGTATATGCCTGCTTCTGTTTACAAAGATCGGGAAGGTAGAGAGAGCGGATTTGACGATAGAACGAGACAAACCTGCCGTAAACGCAACGTAAGCATGGCATGATTGAATGAGGATAGGTTACAATGAGGACGAGAAAACATGAGAATTTAATGGAAAGGGGAAAAATTATGGCTATAGCAGACGTCACCATCATTCCGATAGGCACTGAAACACCAAGTGTCAGTGCTTATGTAGCAGATGTACAAAGAATTTTAGAAGGCTTTCAACAAGAAGGGAAAATCAAATATCAATTAACACCGATGAATACGTTAATTGAAGGCGAATTATCCGTTTTATTTGAGGTCATTCAGCGTATTCATGAAGCCCCTTTTGAAAAGGGATTGCACCGAGTAGCGACCAATATTCGCATCGATGACAGACGGGACCAAACCACAACACTTACAAGCAAATTAGAAAGCGTGAATAAGCATTTAAATCAATAAAAAAGCCTGCTATCGGCAGGCTTTCAGCGTGTAGACAAACCCTCGCATTCGGTGTCAGGTCTGCGCTCCGGTGCTCACGAATGTTTCAATTCGCTCCTCTCCGGTACTCGCCCTTCCTAGGGCTGCAAAGGTTTTCTATCACGCTGAAAAGAAGACAAAGGGCTAAAATCAAGATCATTTTAGCCCTTTGTCAACAGTCTGAAAGCCTGCTATAAGCAGGCTTTTAATGTGCGGTTGGATAACCGCTATAGATGATGGTCATGACAGTGAACCATCCAAAAACCAAAAATGTAGCGCCTGCAAAAGCGATGGCAAGTACGTTCACTTTTTTTAGTGAGCGATAGATGCCGAGCGCAGCTAAAATCGTGACTAGACCAAAAATAATGACGAGCATCATGTGAAAGTCCCCCTTTGTCATCAATCCCCTTGATTTCCTTTCTTTTCATTTTAACCGTTTTCATAAAGCTTGTCGAGTAGATTCCAGTTGACGATTGTTTGAATTTTTATTGAATAGCCTTCATAATAAAAAAGAATGAATAAAGTAGGTGATGAAAATGAATTGGAGAAGAATGCCACTAGGCTATGTACAAGCGAACGCATATATTTGGAAAAATGAGCAGGGAGAATGCTTAATTTTTGATCCAGGCGGTGAAGCGCAAAAGCTGATTTCCTATGTAAAAGAAAAACAGCTTACACCGCTTGCTGTCTTATTGACACATGCTCATTTTGATCATATTGGCGCGGCAGATGAGGTGCGCGAAGAGTGGGGAGTGCCGCTGTATGTACACGAAAATGAAAAAGAATGGCTCACGAACGCTGAATTAAACGGTTCAGCTCGATTGATTGGGAATGGAATTACGGTCAAAGAAGCTGAAAAATTGATTACGTCAGAAGGAACGCTTCAAATTGGGTCGTTTACATTAGAAATGTTCCATACACCAGGGCATTCACCAGGCAGTGTGTCTTACTATTCGGCGGAAGAGGGCTTTGTTATTTCTGGTGACACGCTATTTGAAGGCGGCATCGGGAGAACAGATTTAGTAGGCGGCAGTCAGGAAGTGCTGCTACAATCAATCCATCAAAAATTATTGTCATTGCCAGAACCAACTCTTGTTTTAAGCGGACATGGCGGGGAAACGACTGTGCTGACGGAGCAGGAGCAAAATCCGTTTATTAATGGATTTTCTCTTTAAACGTATGAAAAAAAGCATCTCTTTTTATAGAGATGCTTTTTTCAATTAATGTCCGGTACCGGGAACCATGATGAAAATCGAATAATATGTAAATCCGGCAAAGAAAATCGTCAAGTACGCTCCGAAAATGTAAATATACATTCTTTCGGATAAATTCAAGTAGGATAAAAATACAAAAAGAACGGTTTGACCGAAGAATAGCAGCGATGCATCTTTCATATGTCCTAAATAGAACATGACAGCAAAAATACCCGTCCAAAAGCCAAGAACGCGGAACATGCGATTCATTTCTTTCCCTCCCCTTAAAAACCCCTTTGATTCATATTATAGCTGATCATCACTTGTTATGTAAACATTTACATTTTTGACATCATGTGAACAATTTATTTTGAATGCAGAAAAAATTTTTTTGAAAAAATGATGAAAAAGTGTTTATGCCGAAAAACATGAGGGTACTTACTCCATAAGAGAAAAGGTTAACGACCTAAGGAGGAAGACTAATGAGTGACATTACTTTTTATTCATACCCGAGCTGCACGTCTTGCCGCAAAACAAAACATTGGTTAAAGGCGAATCAAATTGATTTTAAAGAGCGTCACCTTTTCAGAGAAACGCCAACACTAGATGAATTAAAAAAGATTCTTTCTTTAACAACAGAGGGAATGGATGAAATTTTAGCCACACGAAGTCAGGCTTTTAAAAGCTTAAATTTAAATATTAATGACTTAAAAGTAAACGAGGTCTTACAGCTTCTCATTGAAAAACCAAAGCTGCTCCGGAGACCAATCATCATTGATGGGAATAAATTAGTGGTCGGCTATAATCCCGGAGAACTCATGAAAATATCAAAGAAGAAAGCGATTCATCAATCGGTATCCTAATAAAAAACGAAGATCAGCTGAAACAAGCTTCAGCCGTCTTCGTTTTTGTGCTGAACTGGGCTAGCTGGGTTCGAACCAACGATCACGGAGTCAAAGTCCATTGCCTTACCACTTGGCTATAGCCCAATATCAAACGTGTAATGTTATTGTTCACCATCTGCGGTCATTTATACATAAAAGTTGTATGTCACGAGTTTTAGTGAAAAAGGAGCGAAAGAAATAAATGAAAAATGAAAAATCAAAGCAATTATACGAATTTATCCTAAAAGAAGCCCCTGTCATGACCGAAGAATGGCTAAAAACAAGAACAGAAGAAGGCTCATTATATTCTAAACATGCTTCAGAGGAAACGGAAAAGAAGCTGAAGGAACAGAACACAGCGTTTATTCAAACCATTGCAGCCACGCTTGTGACACTGTCTGACAAAGTAGAAAACCATTTGAAAAAGTGGTCTGTTGATATTGCACGTGATCGAGCAGTGCACGAGGTGCCGTTATATGAAATCATTGGACAGTTTAAGATTTTCCGCCACATTTTCTGTTCGAGAATTGAGACATTCACCCAAGAAACAGAGCTTGAAGTGACGCTGCAAGATGTGTGTCAGTGGAATCAGCACTTTCACGCCACATTTGATGACATGATTGAGCGTTTATCAGAAGAATATGACCGCGTGACACTTAGTCAGCTGAATGCACAAAGAGAAATGATTCAAGAGCTAAGTGCCCCAGTTATTCCAGTATCAAAGGAAATTGGGATTTTGCCGCTGATTGGGGAAATCGATACGTACCGGGCCAAAATCATTCTGGAGTCCGTACTAGAACAGGCTTCAAGACTGCGTCTAACACACTTATTTATTGATATTTCTGGTGTTCCCGTTGTTGATACGATGGTGGCTTATCAGCTGTTTAAAGTGGTCGATAGTGCGAAGCTGCTAGGAATTGAGACGATTATTTCAGGCATCCGCCCAGAGATCGCTCAAACTGTAGTGAAACTGGGCATTGATTTCTCAAAAGTAAATACTGAGCATAGCCTTGCAAAAGCGTTAGAAAAAAGAGGATTTCGTATCTTTGAAGAGCAGCCGCAAGAAGCCACATCATGACCAAAAAACCTGTACTTGTAAAAGTCAGGTTTTTTTATATGCTCTTTTCTAAAAAATGATGTAATGCATCGTGAGTTGAGGGTTTTCATCATTGTTTAGTCATGAAAATCATAAATTGCTCTTTTGTCATTCACGTTCCGCCATTCTACAATGTGATCAGAGAAAGGAGTGATCCACTTGTATGGGATTGAATATTTAAGGCAAGAGCTGCTAGAAGAAGCATGCCGCATGAGGGCTTCTGATGTGCATATTGTGCCAAAAGAAAAGGAAGCTTCGGTGTCATTTCGTGTTGATTCAGATTTAATCCAGCAGCGAACCATTGATAAAAAAAGCGGAGAGAGGCTTATTGCACATTTTAAGTTTTTATCTTCTATGGATATCGGGGAAAAAAGGAGGCCGCAAAATGGCTCACTAGCTGTGATGCTAAGAAACGGTCAAGTGTTTATTCGGATGTCTACCTTGCCGACAGTGAATGATGAGAGCTTAGTGATTAGAATTTTACCGCAGGATCATGTTCCGAAAATAAAACATCTATCATTATTTCCGAAAGCCTCAGCCAGATTATTATCCTTTTTAAACCACTCGCATGGACTCATTTTATTTACTGGGCCAACAAATTCAGGGAAAACAACAACACTATATTCATTGATTCAGTTTGCAAAAAAGAATTTTAACCGAAATATTATTACCCTTGAAGATCCTGTCGAAACAAGGAATGAAGAAGTGCTGCAGGTTCAAGTGAATGAAAAAGCCGGCATCACGTATGCCGCTGGATTACGCGCTATTTTAAGACATGATCCAGATGTGATTGTGCTAGGAGAAATAAGAGATGCTGAAACGGCCAGAACGGCGATTAGAGCAGCACTGACAGGCCATTTAGTATTGAGTACGCTCCATGCAAAAAATGCAAAAGGAGCCCTTTACCGTATGCTTGAATTTGGTGTGACGATGAATGAACTTGAACAAACAATGGTTGCGATTGCTGCCCAGCGATTAATCGAGCTCACCTGTCCTTTTTGCGGAGAGAGATGTCAGCTTTACTGTAAATTAAATCGACCGATCAGACGAACAAATGTATTTGAGCTGCTGTTCGGAAAAGAGCTTGGTGAGTGTATCAAGGAGGCTAAAGGAGAATATGCTCACTCGTCATATGAAACACTGCAAAGATTAATTCGTAAAGGAGTGGCACTCGGCTATTTATCAAAAAACACTTACCATCGCTGGGTTTATGAAGAAGCGAGCCTCTAAAGTATGGTCTAAAAAGGATCAAGCTGAATGCCTATCAAAACTGGCTCAATTAATTCAGGCTGGATATACATTGATTGAGGCATTAGTGATGGTGAATATCCAGTTATCAAAACAACAGCGGCAGCAATTAAAGCTAGGTATTCAGTGGCTGCACGAAGGCGAGCCTTTTTATGTAGTGCTGGAGAGACTCCATTTTCAGAGGGAAGTCATCGCTATACTATGTTTTTCTGAGAAGCATGGCAGTCTAGCCCGTGCTTTAGAACAAAGCGCCCGTTTTTTAGAGAAAAAAATCAAACAGTTAGACACGTTTAAACGTATGTTACGTTACCCGCTTTTCCTCATCTTCACGGTTTTGGTCGTGCTGGTACTCGTTCAGCAAATGATCATTCCTCAATTTTCTGTTTTGTACTCATCGATGGATACCCGCATGTCTTGGCTGATTCAAGGGATGTTTGGACTATTTCAATTCCTTCATGCTTTTCTGCTCATCACTAGTTGTCTGTGTATCTGTCTTATTGGATATTATGCTGTTTTTTTTAGGAAAAAGTCGACCCTTGAGAAAATGAGGGTGATGAGCAAGCTGCCTTTTTTATATAAAGGGATGCAGCTGATGCATACGTACCTTTTTTCTCTTCAGCTCAGCGGACTGCTTCAGGCTGGGTTATCGATGTACGAAGGTTTGCAAGCTTTTAAACAGCAAAGCTACCTGCCTTTTCTTCAAGAAATAGGTGAACAAATGATGGAAGAGTTAAGAAAAGGAGAAAGCATGGCCCATCAAGTAAGCGTGTCTCCTTTTTTCGAAAAACATTTTGCAGCCATCATCAAGCATGGTGAAGCCAGCGGAATGCTTGCGAGAGAAATGTACACGTACAGCCAATTTCTATTAGAGAATGCAGAGCTAAAAATTGAAAAATGGATTTCTTGGCTGCAGCCGGTTATTTATGGGGTAACAGCACTTCTTATACTCATCGTGTATTTATCTATTCTTTTACCAATGTATCAACTAATGGAGCAAGTGTAAGAAGGAGGACAGAGTCATGAATGATAAAGGATTTACCCTGTTAGAAATGTTAATAGTCATGCTTGTAATATCCATTCTTTTACTCATTACCATACCGAATATTACACGTCATCACCAAGCTATTCAGGCAAAGGGCTGTGAAGGGCTTAAATCAATGGTCAGCACACAAGTGATGGCATATGAATTGGAGCATGATGGGAAGACGCCATCTTTAGCTGAATTAGAAAAAGAAGGTTATGTCAAAAAAGGATTAACTTGTCCTAATGGAAAAGCGATTGTCATTCAAAACGGCAATGTGAAGCATGAATAAATTATTTTTACATGAGAAGGGTTTTACCCTGATTGAACAGCTGATGGTCTTACTTGTTTTATCGATTGTATTGTCGATTATGGGAGGGAAAATCCCAAATATAATAGAGAGCGCTGAAGCCAAAAGACAAGTAAACCTCATGAAACAAGATCTTCAATTGGCATCATATACTGCATTTATCAAAAAAACACGTGTACATGTTGGGATTCATCCGCCGCATGTATCTTATCAGGTAATAGATCAAAAGAGTAACGAAGTCATTGCTTCTTATCAGCATAAAAAGGGCAGCATCAAAACTTCTACATTCTCGCAAGGTATCTATTTTAATGCAAAGGGACATCCAAGCAGCGGTGGATCTCTCATTGTCGAATTTGGCAGTCAATCGTATAAACTGACGATTTATTTAGGAAGCGGGCGAATTCATGTTCAAAAACAATAGAGGATTTAGTACGTTTGAGACGCTGTTTGCCTGTCATCTCTTTCTATTTGCTGCCCTAGTGCTCATGCCAGCCTATGAAAAACTCATGATGGGGAAAAAGGAAGTGAGAGCCAAGCTTGATGCATATCAGGTTTTACATGAACAGATGAATGAAGCGTTCATAAATGGGACAACATCTTCCATCAAAAAGAAGAGAGGCGAGATCATATATGTTTTCAATTGGCGTAAACAGAAGGGATGTGTTTCATACAAAGTACAAAAAAAAGAGACCATATGCTTTCGGCATGTGGAGCGATGACAAAGCTTTTATCCTTTTACAAGCTTTGTGGCAGCTGCAGCTATTTCTATTTCTTTCTTTTGGCTGTGGGCTGATCTTTTCAGCAGCTGAGAAAGCTCGTCCATTTGAAGACATCAACGGATTTTCCCAAATGGAGTGGAAACAGACTGTCCTGCAATTAGATGAGGAATTAAGTCGTGCCGATGCTGTGAAATCAGTGAAAGGAGGAAAAGTGTTAGAGTATATTTCCGATCAAGGGCGAGTGGTAACGATTGAGCCATACCAAGAGATGCTTCGAAAACGAACGGATCAAGCTGGACATCTTCCTTTATTGCATAAGGTGAAACAATTTCACGTGAGAACGAGTCAGCATAGAGCGATTCTAAAAGTCACAGATGGATCTGGTAAAGTGTATGAAGCCGTTTTTTTCACATATAAAGGAGTGGTTCGTAAATCGTGAAAAGAGAGGAAGGGTTTATCTATCCGCATGTACTTGCGGCGATTTTATTTTTTCTCTTGATCCTAGGGTCGATAACAATGGGGTTTCAAAAAGAACTGAAAAGTGCAGAGCTGACGATTTCTTTTTATAAAAAACAGCAGCTTTTTAGGGTGGGTGTGAGTGAAGCTGCCAGCACAGTAGAACGTATTTGTGCGAAACAGAAAACCCATATTGATACTGAAGAAGGCCGTGTGACACTGAAGCGGATGAAATGCGATCTTAAGAAAAAACTTGTCCTTGTTTTGGTGAAGGTGAATACAAAAGATGGTTTATCCGATGAGCGTGAACTGATGCTGGATTGGAAGACCGGTGAAATCATGATATGGGCAAATCCTGATTAGCCAGTGTATAAAATCATCCTCTTCCTGGTAAGACTTGAAGGAAGAAGAGGTGAAAGTGCTTGAAAACAAATGACTATGTAAAATATATGACGCAGGAAATCATTAAATATATGAATACACCACGTGACGAACGGAAGGAACACAAACAAGAAAAAATAGAAACGAAACCGCCGTTTTCACAGCGTTTATTTGGGGTTCTGCCGTTTGGCTTATCCATGATGCTTAAAAAACGCCAGCGCCATAGACGAAAGTAAAAAGCCGCCCAGCAGGCGGTTTTTCTATGCCGTTTTAGCTGTATTCCTCCACAACAATCACTTTATTCACCTTATTTGAGTAAGGATTATAGGAAATGGTGACAAACACCCCAAATTCCTTTGTATGGTCTTTTAAGGTAATATGATACTGCTTCACAGATTCCTTATCGCGGTGGCGGTCCCATACTTTTTGTTTAAATAATACTTGCGTTAGCGGGTATCTTTTTTTTGCTTCTTTAACTGCCCGCGTTTCCCATTGATCTGCGGCGGCAGTCAAACCTCTCGCATCAACGGGTTTGAACTCTAGCATCATAGGACTCAGCAGTAAACTGAGCATGATTATGATTTTTCCATATTGCACTGTAACATCACCTCACCTCTTCATATCCTGACCAAATCCTACATTTTTATGTAAGTTTTAAGAAGTACAAATGTCACACAAAAAAATATTGAATATGGTGAAAAAATGAGAAAATGGGAGAATTTTCTCGTAATGGTTCTTGTTTAAGAACAAAATGGACTAATTTGACGTTTTGGGTTTTATAGGTATTTCCTTATACTGTATATAATCGTTCTTTTTAAAGAACAAAAGTTCAAGGAGTTGAAGGAATGAATGAAACAGTCGCTCTTTGTACTCTTTTGTGCCATTTGTTTGATTTTGACGTCTTCCATCATGACACCAACGAATGCTTCTTTTAACGATGTCGAGCACAAAAACTTTGTCATGAAAACATGTGAAAATTTTGAACAGACAGATCAGCATTGTCAGCCTAAAAAATGGGACCTAAGTCAATTGGAGCTTATCGATCAAACGATGATCGAAGGAACAGTCTGCGCACCTCAAAAACTGAGCATGACACTAAAAAATAGTGGACAGCCTATTGCGTACTCTGAATGGAAGTGGGAATTACATAAAATAGGAAATGATCAGAAGCCATTACAAGATGGTCATATTCTTGAAAAGGGCTCCATAAAGTCCCTGTTGTCGCAAGAAACAGCGACTGTCACGACAGATAAAGCAAAAACAAATGGAAGCTATGCATTTAAAATCTATTATCCTAAAGGGTTTGGCGCATCTGATCAGGCGTACTTTTGGTCTAAACCGATGGTGCTCTCAAAGTGTCAAGAAAAGGCGTCCTGAATGGAGCTGTCTTTTAAAGTGAAAAAATGATAGGCGAAGGGGAGAAGGGGTTATGAAAAAATGGATGAAGATGTCTGGGAGTATTCTTTATGTGATGGTGTTCACGGTGATGATAGCCTCTATTATTGTCGTGTTGTCATCAAGAACAACAGGAGGAGAACCTCAGATCTTCGGTTATCAATTAAAGCAAGTATTATCAGGTTCGATGGAACCAGAATTTTCAGCTGGGTCACTGATTGTCGTAAAACAGGTCGCCTCACCTGAGACGCTCAAAAAAGGAGATATTATTACGTTTCAAACAAAGCAGGATCAGTCCTTTGTGACCCACCGAATTGTTGGGGTGAAGGGAAAGGGTGCATATAAAGCGTTTGAGACGAAGGGTGACAACAATATGTATCAGGACGGCACGCTGGTAAAAGCGGATCAGGTAACTGCGCAGTATATGGG
This sequence comes from Bacillus sp. FSL K6-1006, assembly GCF_038593175.1. Classification (NCBI taxonomy): domain Bacteria; kingdom Bacillati; phylum Bacillota; class Bacilli; order Caryophanales; family Bacillaceae; genus Bacillus; species Bacillus sp. FSL K6-1006. The sequence goes on along the minus strand of NZ_CP151970.1, from coordinate 2,247,958 downwards.
AGTGAACATTCCTTATGCGGGTAAGCTTCTTTCGTATGCAGGGACATCTGCTGGAACTGCTTTACTCCTTATCATACCAGGTGTCATGCTGCTCGTTTATTCAACCATTCATTTTGTGGGCGCAGCGAAACATCGTAGACACACGGCTGATGTACATATGAAAGAGGAACAAGCTTAAATCGTTTGTAACCTAATCAGGTTTCAATAAAACAATAAATTAGGGGGTTTATTATTCATGGCAATGAAGAAATCAATTCGTTTAGGTGTATTATCAGGGGCTTTAGGTCTTGCATTAATTGGCGGGGGAACATGGGCGGCGTTTAATGATATTGAAAAGGCAAACGCGGTCTACTCAACAGGAGAGCTGGATTTATCTGCTAAAGAGAACTCCGGCGCCATCAACCTTGCGAACTTAAAACCTGGTGATCGGATCAAGAAAGAATTTCATTTTGATAATAAGGGATCATTAGCGATAAACCAAGTGCTGATGAGTCTTGATTATAGCCAGTTTACAGATGGATCTTCCGCGAAGAATGGCGGTAAAAATACAGCTGAAGAATTTCTCAGCCAGTTTCAGGTGAGTGTTCTTACGGTTGGAGCCGAAGGTGGAAATGGTTATCCGAAAAATATTATTTTAGACCATGCAAACCTGCTTGACTTGCATCAATTAACGTCAAAACAGGATCAGACCGCATTTGAAAAGCTTCGTCATGCCGTCGATGAGAAGTTTTTACATGAAAGTGGGAAAATTAATGTAGCAACTGTTGATGGAACAGTGGCTCCAGAGTATGACGGCATTCCAAAGAATCCGTTTGATTACGATAAAGTGGAAATGATCATTGAATTTATCAATGACCAGACGAAGGATAAAGCTGGTCACTATATCCAAAATAAATACCAAGGCGATGCGATTCAAATTGATCTTTCCTTCGAAGCGACTCAGTGGAATGGTTTAACGATCAATCCAAAAAAGCATACGGATGAAAAAGGCTACGTGAAAGAAAACGAAAAAGCACACAGCGAAGATAAAAAATAAAGCCAGTCTTTAGGCTGATATCAAGGTCTGCATAGCAATTGGAGGAGTATGCGCTAAAACGTGCGCTTTACTCCTCTTCTTGCTTTTTTCTCCAGATTTGATAATCTAAAAATTCACGAAATTGCTTTTTCGAAACCCCTGATGTCATTGCATCTCGAACTAGTTTTTCCCATTCACTATCTAATTGACCATCGTATTCGGTTTCATCTTTTTCGTTTAAAAGTGTATGAACCGAGACGTCCAGAACAGCGGAGACTTTTTCAAGAAATTGAATGGAGGGGTTTGTTTGCAAGTTTCTTTCTATTGAGCTTAAATAAGACTTCGCTACCCCAGCCTTTTCGGCCAGTTCTGATAGTGAGTAGCCTTTTTCATTGCGGTATTGTTTAATACGCTGGCCAATCAATGTCATCACCTTCCTTTCGATATTATAGCACATTCAGAAAGGTTTGATAGAATGACTTCTTACCAGAGGGGGAGACTCAGAGGACTTTTCATTTGATTTGAGGAAATGACGGACTTCTTCAACTGTTAGTCCTGCCTTGCGAGCTTCGCGTAATAATTGAATCCATTCACTGTCTAATTTGTTCGTTTTCTTTTCCATACAAATACCCTCCTAAAATACTGAATCATGTATTTCAGGCACTTAACGCATGAAATGGAAAGACATAGGTGGTAAGACCTCATAGATTGCTTGCGTCATGTTTCCGCCCAATACAAACAGACAAACTTAGCTTTAGACTGATCGAAAATTGTATGTCACATAAAAGGGGAGGGGGACCATGAGTCAACCTCCTCTTTTTTGCTGTAAGTAAAAAAGTCCGCCATTTTCAATCGTAAGACTGATTTTTGGTTCATATAAAGTTTTAAGTGCTTGTCTTTCTATTTCATATTCTACAGATGTGTCTGAAGTCCCTTCATAAAATTGGTTTAAAAGTTCGGAGTCTTCCTTCCATTTTTGAACGGCTCGCACTGCCCAGTCATCTGGCTCTTCATGGGCATAACGCTCCATGAGGCTGTAGAGCCGTTTGATTCCGCTTTCTGGCTTAATCATTGTACTCATCGTAAAGCAATAATCGGGAATTTGAGATGACAGCTCACGAGCTTCCAGCTTCTCTTGAAATTGTTCAATGACTTCTCCGCGAATGAGATGAAGGCCTAATGATAAAAGCTTATCCTTCTTCCGGTCTGCCAGATAAGAGATTTTTACATTGAGACCAAGCCATGGCTCAAGGGCGATCTGGTTGTTCGTGAGCGGGCTGACTCGTTCATAAAGCCGGATAAAACGGCCCTGCTCTTTGACCGCCTCAAATATTTGAAATAACCGTGGGGAGCCGAAATGGATAAATTCACCACTGGTCGTATCACCCGCTTTTTTTTGATCTGTGATGAATGTCAATTGCCGCGGTTCAGGTACACCGCCAGTTTTTTCAAGCCAGTGCCAATAAAAAGGACGGTTCATAATTAATTTATCCATTTCGATTGTCAGCTGTACGGTCATATGTCCTGCACTTTCTTCTAATATGCTGCATTGATTCGCCTTGAAAAAACGGAGAAGAAAGGTGTGAATGTCATGCTGCTCCATTGATCAACTCTCCTTTATGAGCCCTGCTGTCTTTTTTCTAAAAGTGGTGTTTGTGCTTCAGTTAAATAAGAAGCAAACTGGGTTAATTTCTTTTTCATGTCTCCGCCTGATTCATGCTGGAAGAGGATTTGATGCAACTTTGTTTCGACATCTTCAATATCAATTCTCGTTAAAATATCATCTAAATCGCCTATGACGTTTTCAAACAGCTGAATTTTCTCATATAAAAGCTTTAAAATATGCTCTTCAACTGTTCCGTTTGTTGACATATTGTAAATGTGCACATCCCGCTCTTGGCCAAGGCGGTGGATACGTCCAATTCTCTGTTCTAAACGCATCGGGTTCCACGGGAGGTCGTAGTTGATGATTTGGTTACAAAACTGAAGGTTGATCCCTTCGCCGCCAGCTTCTGTCGCAATTAACACTTGCGCCCGTTCTCTGAATAAATCTTTCATCCAATCTTTTTTGCCCCGCTTAAAGCCGCCCCGAAATGGCACAGAGCTGATGCCATTTTGCTGTAAAAACCACTGTAAATAAATTTGTGTGGCGCGGTATTCGGTGAAAATAATGACCTTCTCATTTAACTGCTGAATGAGTTTGACCACTTCAAGCGCCTTTGAGTTTTGCTCCACTTGATTGATTTTCTCCATGATTTGCGTTATAGCAGAAGATCCGAGAATATGCTTTTCTTCTTCCTGCATTTTTTTAATCGTCATATAAACTGCTTCACGGCTTGAACAGCATTCTCGTTCCAAGGTCATAATGGAAAACATATGCTTTGTATAAGACGGATTCTCTTTCAGCTTGCAGATTTCATCATACAATGCTTGTTCTGTCGGAGAGAAATCAATGGAAATCGTTTTGACATGCCGTTTTGTCCACTCGATGCCTGTGTCTTGTCTTCGGTTTCGAATCATCACTTTATTGACGAGCTGTTTTAATCGGTCATGGTCTTCAAGCTGCAAGTCCTTTTTGGCAAAGAGATCTTTAAATTGATGTTCATTTCCTAGGTGGCCTGGCTTCAGAAGGGAAACGAGATTAAATATTTCTCCGATCCGGTTTTGAATAGGTGTCGCTGTCAGCAGCAGGCAGAACTTCTTATTCAGGTTTCTCACAAATTCATAGTTTTTCGTTTTATTGTTTTTCAGTTTGTGTGCTTCATCGATAATGACCATATCGTAGGCAATCGATAAAATTGTGTCTCGATGCGGCTGTCTTTTGGCTGTGTCAATGGAGGAAACGACAACGTCACACTGCTCCCACACATAGCTCTTTTTTTGTTCAACAGCATCAATATAAAATTTCGTCCGCAGCTCCTGTACCCACTGAGACACAAGGGAGGCGGGAACGAGAATGAGAATCTTTTTGGCAAGTCCACGAATCATGTATTCTTTGATAATGAGTCCTGCTTCTACGGTTTTTCCAAGTCCCACTTCATCTGCTAGAATGGCTTTCCCATTCATTTCTTCTACGACTCTTCTGGCTACTTCGAGCTGGTGCTTTAAAGGTGTGAATGCAGGCAGGTGCGCGGGAGCTTGCAGCCCCTCGAATGAATCAATGGCTGTGACTTTTTGAACCTGCGTCGCTAAACGATACATGTCCCAGTTCGCCCAGGGGCCGTCTGCTGAAAGCCGCTGCTGAAATTCATTTGCCCATTCCTGATCAAAAATCGTTTGAATATTCAATGTGGTCGCCTGCCTTTCTTTCTACTAGGGTCTGATAAAATTGTTCTGTTTTTAAACGCTTCATTTTTTAAGAGGTCTCTAAAAGACTAGATATATGAATAAAAGCGAACGATATCGAAAGGTTGTTTTAAAAATGTTAATGATTTTTCTGTTGCTCTTCATCCATTTCTAATGGTAGGATGTTGATAAGTGATCTAGAAAATAAGTCACCCATTTTGATAGTATGTCCAATAAATGTGAAAAATATGAGCGGATGATGGTATGGGGAGAGACTTGGCGGTTATTTTGCACTGGCAGGCGCCGAAGGAGCAAGCTGAATGATTCAGTGAATCTCTCAGGCAAAAGTACTCTTACCGGACGCAACTCTGGAGAGTGTTTGCTTAAGGGTTTTAGCAAACCACCAAAGGGGAAAACGCACAAGGATATTGTGCTGTAAACTTTCAGGTGCAAGGACAGAGACTTCTTTTTGATAAAAGGGAGCGCTCTGTCCTTTTTTGCTGTGATTTTTTTCTGAAAATTCAGCTTGCATTTGCACTGTAAGAAAAAAGGGGGAAACGATTGATGTTGAAACGAACACCGCTTTTTCATGCGTATGAAACGTTTGGCGCAAAAACCATTGACTTCGGGGGCTGGGAATTACCTGTCCAATTTTCTTCCATTAAAGAAGAACATGAAGCTGTTCGAACAAAAGCAGGGCTTTTTGATGTGTCTCACATGGGTGAGGTGGACGTCAAAGGTCAAGATGCCCTTCCATTTTTACAAAGGTTATTAACCAATGATGTGTCTAAGCTGACTGACGGTAAGGCACTATATACAGCGATGTGTTATGAAGATGGCGGAACGGTAGATGACCTGCTCGTCTACCAAAAAGAAAAGAATCACTATTTACTTGTCATCAATGCATCAAATATCGATAAAGACGTGGATTGGCTATTGAAGCATGAAGAGAAGGATGATGTATTGATCAAAAATATTTCTGATCAAACCGCCTTGCTAGCGCTTCAAGGACCTCTTGCAGCTGACATCATCAAAGAGGTGGCAGATGAAGAGGTGACATCGCTTAAGCCATTTACGTTTTTATCAAAAGCTGAGGTCGCAAATAAAGAAGTGCTCGTTTCCAGAACAGGCTACACAGGTGAAGACGGCTTTGAAATCTACTGCCAGTCAGAAGATGCGGTCCACCTTTGGTCAGCTTTATTAGAAGCGGGGCAGCCAAAAGGACTCATTCCATGCGGACTCGGTGCACGTGACACCTTGAGATTTGAAGCAAGACTTCCGCTTTACGGCCAGGAGCTGACAAAGGATATCTCTCCATTAGAAGGCGGCATTGGTTTTGCTGTCAAAACGGATAAAGAAGCTGATTTTATCGGAAAAGCTGCACTTAAAAAACAAAAAGAAGAGGGACTGAAACGAAAGCTTGTCGGCATTGAAATGATCGATAAAGGGATACCGCGTACAGATTATCCAGTCTTTTCAGGAGAAAAGCAGGTTGGGATTGTGACAACGGGCACTCAATCCCCAACATTAAAGAAAAATGTCGGGCTTGCTTTGATCGAAACCTCAGTGGCAGAGCTTGGGGCAGAGGTGGAAGTACAAGTTCGCAAAAAACGTCTAAAAGCCAAAATCGTCGCAACACCATTTTATAAAAGAGCCAAATAACGAGGGGGAATAGAGGATGAAGCACAGGTATTTGCCGCAAACAGAGCAAGATCAAAAAGAAATGCTGGATGTCATCGGCGTTCAGTCGATTGATGAGCTTTTTTCAGATATCCCAGAGAAAGTTAGATTCAAAGGAGCATACAACATCAAAGAAGCCGCATCTGAAACAGCGCTTGTCAGGGAATTATCCCGACTAGCTGCAAAGAATAAGGATACAGTTTCCTATGCATCGTTTCTTGGTGCAGGTGTATATGATCATTACCAGCCTGTCATTGTCGATCATGTGATCTCACGCTCTGAATTTTATACAGCGTATACACCTTATCAGCCGGAGATTTCGCAAGGTGAATTGCAAGCGATCTTTGAATTTCAAACAATGATTGCTGAGCTGACGGGTATGGATATTGCCAACTCCTCGATGTATGATGGCGGGACGGCACTTGCTGAAGCGGCAATGCTCGCTGCGGGACATACAAAGAAGAAAAAAGTGGTTGTTTCTGAAACGGTTCACCCTGAATCAAGAGCGGTGCTGAAAACATACGCCAAAGGACAAAACATTGAAGTTGTTGAAGTGCCTGCGAAAAAAGGGCAGACAGATCTAGCTGCATTGGAAAAGACGGTCTGCGATGATACAGCAGCAGTTCTCGTGCAATATCCAAACTTTTTTGGTGTAGTCGAGCCGTTAAAAGACATTGAACCCATTGCACATAAAGGAAAAAGCCTGTTCATTGTCTCTAGCAATCCCCTCGCACTCGGACTATTGACGCCTCCCGGAAAACTCGGGGCAGATATTGTCGTTGGTGATGCGCAGCCGTTCGGCATCCCGGCTGCATTTGGCGGACCTCACTGCGGATATTTCGCCGTGACGAAAAAGTTGATGAGAAAAGTGCCAGGTCGTTTAGTCGGGCAGACAGAAGATGAAAATGGTGTTCGTGGATTTGTCCTGACCCTTCAAGCGCGTGAGCAGCACATTCGAAGAGATAAAGCGACGTCAAATATTTGCTCAAACCAAGCATTAAATGCATTAGCTGCTTCTGTTGCCATGACGGCACTAGGGAAAACAGGCATAAAAGACATCGCCTATCAAAACGTGCAAAAAGCCCATTATGCCAAGACGCAGGCAGAAAAATATGGACTGCAGGCGGATGTAGAAGGAGCTCATTTCAATGAATTTGTGATCAAGTTACAGGAGCCTGTGAAAGAAGCCAATAAACGATTGCTTGAAAAAGGAATCATCGGCGGCTACGACTTGGGGCTAGACTACCCAGAGCTTCAGCAGCACATGCTTGTAGCCGTGACAGAGCTAAGAACAAAAGAAGAAATTGATACGTTTATCAAGGAATTGGGGGATCGCCATGAATAAACAAGATCAGCCGCTTATTTTTGAATTATCTAAAGAAGGAAGAATAGGGTACAGCCTGCCTGATTTAGATGTACCTGAACAGGAGATCCCGTCTTTATTTGATGAGACGTACATCCGTGATGAGGAAGCTGAGCTTCCTGAAGTATCTGAGCTTGATATTATGCGTCATTATACAGCATTATCAAGACGCAATCATGGGGTCGATTCCGGATTTTATCCTCTTGGCTCATGCACGATGAAATATAATCCAAAGATTAATGAAAAGGTTGCACGGCTTGCAGGGTTCTCACAGGTTCATCCGCTACAAGAGGCAGACACTGTGCAAGGTGCATTAGAATTACTATACGATCTAGGTGAACATCTTGAAGAAATTACGGGAATGGACGCTGTGACATTACAGCCTGCGGCAGGAGCACATGGCGAGTGGACGGGACTCATGATGATCCGTGCGTATCATGAAGCAAGGGGAGATCATCAGCGTACAAAAGTCATTGTGCCTGATTCTGCTCATGGAACGAACCCGGCATCTGCGACAGTCGCTGGATTTGAAACCATTACCGTCGCATCTGACGAAAACGGGCTTGTTGATTTAGAAGATTTACGCCGCGTTGTTAATGAAGAAACAGCTGCTTTAATGCTTACAAACCCGAATACACTCGGCCTCTTTGAAGAAAATATTTTAGAAATGGCTGAAATCGTTCACGGAGCTGGCGGTAAGCTTTATTATGACGGAGCCAACTTGAACGCTGTTTTAAGCAGAGCAAGACCAGGAGATATGGGATTTGATGTTGTCCACTTAAATCTTCATAAAACCTTTACAGGCCCGCACGGAGGCGGAGGTCCTGGCTCAGGTCCTGTTGGCGTTAAAAAGGAATTAATTCCTTATTTGCCAAAGCCAGTGCTTGTGAAGAAGGAAGGCCGTTTTTACTTTGATCATGACCGTCCAGAATCAATTGGGCGCGTGAAGCCATTCTATGGCAACTTTGGCATTAACGTCAGAGCTTATGCGTACATCCGCTCTATGGGGCCAGACGGTTTAAAGGCTGTAACCGATAATGCCGTGTTAAATGCGAACTATATGATGCGCCGCTTAAGTGCTCATTATGATTTGCCGTTTGATCGTCACTGTAAGCATGAATTTGTTCTTTCAGGTAAACGTCAGAAAAAATTAGGTGTGCGGACACTGGATATTGCCAAACGATTACTTGATTTCGGCTATCATCCGCCAACGATCTACTTCCCGCTCAATGTAGAGGAATGTATCATGATTGAACCGACTGAAACAGAATCAAAAGAAACACTTGATGCATTCATCGAAGCAATGATTCAGATAGCGAAAGAAGCAGAAGAGAATCCTGAAGTGGTGCAGGAAGCGCCGCATACAACGGTTGTCAAACGTATGGATGAAACAAAGGCCGCACGGAATCCAGTTCTCGTTTTTGAAAGAAAATAAAGAAAAAAGACTCAGGGGGAATCATGCTCCCAGAGTCTTTTTAGTTAGTTCTTCGTTTTAATGCGGCCGCCCCATTTTTTAAAGCCGCCTTTTAAATTATAAATCTCACGGCAGCCATTTTTACGTAAAGTTTGGGCTGCTTTTCCGCTTCTAAAATTATTTTGACAATAGAGATAAACAGGCTTGTCAGGACGTATTTCGTTTTTACGCTGCTTTAGCTGGGAAAGGGGGATATTTCTTGCCCCTAAAATATGTCCGCCTTCAAACTCATTTGGCTCTCTCACATCAATGAGCTGGGCTTTGCGGTAACCTTTAATAAATTCTTCTTCCGTCAGCGTTTTCATAATGCGCTGCTGATAAATGTAGCTGCCGATGGAATAAAGAACGAAAAGTCCACAAAGTGAGAGGACGATATAGTTGAATATTGACAATACAACTCGACTCCTTCTTGAGCATCAGCACAGTAGCCTGTCTGATGGTACGTTTTAGACAAATACTATTATAGTAAAGCATAAGAAACTTGTCATCATAAATGGTAAGAATTATTTTCAATTCCGTCCCTATTTGATAGACTGATGAAGAGAGAAAACCGGTGGTCACCACCATCATCTAACATTGACTACGTAAAAGAGAAGGGATTTTATATGCAAAAAGAGAAATGGTGTTTCATTGATTCAGGAAACCAAGACCCTGCCTTTAACATGGCAATGGACGAAGCTTTGCTTTATTGGCATAGTGAGAAGCTCATCCCGCCTGTTATCCGCTTTTATGGATGGGATCCGGCGACATTATCTGTTGGGTATTTTCAGAACGTTGAAAAAGAAATCAACCTAGAAGCCGTCAAGCGATATGGTCTTGGATTTGTCCGCAGACCAACCGGAGGACGGGGAGTACTTCATGACCAGGAGCTGACCTACAGCGTGATTGTGTCAGAGGAACATCCAGAAATGCCAGCGACGGTGACAGAGGCGTACCGCGTTATTTCAGAAGGCATTTTAGAGGGCTTTAAAGAGCTGGGACTCGATGCGTATTTTGCCATTCCTCGTACAGATAAAGAAAAGGAAAGCTTAAAGAACCCAAGATCATCTGTATGCTTTGATGCCCCTTCTTGGTACGAGCTTGTTGTAGAAGGCAGAAAGGTAGCGGGCAGTGCTCAGACGAGACAAAAAGGTGTCATCCTCCAGCATGGATCTATTTTAATTGATCTTGATGAGGACAAATTGTTCGATTTGTTCCTTTATCCAAACGACCGGGTGAGAGAGCGGATGCAGCGAAGCTTTAAAAACAAAGCGGTTGCCATCAATGAAATCTCAGACCGAACATGTACAATAGACGATGCGCGTGCTGCGTTTAAAAGAGGGTTTGAAAAAGGATTAAATATTGAGCTTGAACCTTATGAGCTGACAGATGAAGAATTAGCGTTTGTCCATCATCTCGCAAAAACGAAATATGCCTCAGATGATTGGAATTACAAGCGTTAAGCCGATGGACACTCCTTGTTTTTTAATGAACGATGGTGTAGAATTGGGTTGATTATTAAGTAAAGGTGCATTATGGAGGGGTTTTATGACTACACCTAGTATGGAAGATTACATTGAACAAATTTATATGCTGATAGAAGATAAAGGATATGCCAGAGTCTCTGATATTGCAGAAGCACTCGCTGTCCATCCCTCCTCTGTAACAAAAATGGTTCAGAAGCTAGATAAAGATGAATACCTCATTTATGAGAAGTATCGTGGTCTAATTTTAACCCCGAAAGGCAAAAAAATTGGAAAACGTCTCGTATACAGACATGAACTGCTAGAGCAATTTTTAAGAATCATTGGTGTAGATGAAGAGAAAATTTATGATGATGTAGAAGGCATTGAACATCATCTCAGCTGGAACAGCATTGACCGCATCGGCGATCTCGTTCAATTTTTTGAAGAAAACGATGAGCGATCTGTTCAGCTGAAAGCGATTCAAAAGAAAAACGAACAAACAAATCAAGAATCTTAATCAAAAAGGACACCCTCAGCATGGGTGTCCTTTTTGATTAAAGTTCTAATTGAAAGCAAAAGCTCCTACACTATTATTAGCGTGAAATCAAAGGGGGCTCCTTGATGAAGATAGATGGTGTGTTCTCAGGTGGAGGCATTAAGGGGGCAGCGCTTGCAGGTGCCTATGAAGCGCTTGAAGCGAGAGGATTTCAATTTGTCCGTCTTGCTGGTACAAGTGCTGGAGCAATCATTGCTTCACTCATCGCAGCAGGTTTTACAAGCCAGGAAATTCGAACGCTTTTAGATGAAATGGATGAGCATCAATTGCTTGATAGGAGATGTCAATTCATCCCGTTTAAAATGCTCAGGTGGGTATCCATTTACTGGCGTCTCGGTCTTTATAAAGGAGACCGGCTGGAAAAATGGCTGACCGATGTGCTAAAACGAAAAGGGGTCACCGTGTTTGGAGACCTCAAAAAAGATTCACTGAAAATCGTTGCGTCCGATTTAACGAATGGAAAAATCCTCGTGCTGCCAGACGACCTTCCTTCATATGGCTTAAATCCAGAGCGGTTTTCCGTGGCGAGGGCTATTCGAATGAGCTGCAGCCTGCCGTATTTTTTCGAACCTGTCAAACTGAAGTCATCAAAAGGCATTTGTACCATTGTAGATGGAGGAGTGCTGAGCAATTTTCCAATATGGCTGTTTGCTGAAGAGAAAAAAAGACCGTTCGTCGGTGTCACATTAACGCCAAACGAAAAAGAACGCCCTCAACACTCCATCCGCAATGCGTTTGAACTGTTTGGCGCTCTTTTTGAAACGATGCGTGGTGCTCATGACGAAAGACATATCGCCACAAAACACGAACGTCATATTATTTTTATTCCTGTAGAACACGTCATTGCCACTGATTTTCAACTCATGACAGAAAAGAAAAAGGCGCTCGTCGATCTAGGCAGACAGAAGGCCGAGCAATTTTTAAAAAGCTGGACATTTTAAAATAAGGCGCGATTCTTCTTTTTGTTTTTCTTGCCTTCAATCACAGTCAAATGTGTTTGGCTTTTCTTTTTGAGAAGGACGGGCTTAGACTTGTGGTCAGTCGGCACGCTTCGCAGATGAGTGACCCGATTTTTCATCTGGCTTTTCGTTTTTGGCTTAGGCTGCTGGTAGCGACGTTTTGATTGTTTGACTGCTTTACGATAAAGATTACCCTCTGTTCCAGTTCTTCGATTCATCAGCCATCTAAATAGGAAAAATAGAGCCGCTCCAACGATCACAACAGACAGCAGCATGGTAAAAAGTCTGCCTGGGTTCGTTGTGAGTAAGTACACAAACCCCAAAACACCTAAAGCGAAAATAATGGTAAAAGCAGGATGTACTCGGCGATTCATAACTGTCCACCTCCGAAGGAATTTACCGGATTTATAAGTTAGATCACTTGATGAGCAGAATCTGACGCTTGTTTCAGTGACGCTTCCTCTAAACGAAGAAGTTCATTAAAACTTGCAATGGCTACCTCGACTTGATCGTCAGAAGGTTCTTTTGTTGTGAGCAATTGCAGCCAAAGGCCAGGATAGCCAAGCACTTTAAGCACAGGCACTTCTCGGAGTTTGTTCGTGAGCTGAAGCACTTCAAATGAAATGCCCAGAACAACCGGAATAAGTGCCAAGCGGTTCAGAACTCTCACCCATAAAGGATCTGTCGGTACGAGTAAATAGACGAACATCCCGACAATGACAGTGAATAAAATAAAGCTGCTGCCGCATCGATAATGCAGGCGGGATTGCTTTTGGACATTTTCCACTGTGATGTCAAGGTTCTGTTCATAGCAGTTTATGACTTTATGTTCTGCCCCATGATATTGAAATACTCTTTTAATTAAAGGGGTCATGGAAATAAAGTAAATATAGCCTAATAAAAGGATCAATTTGAAGAATGTTTCCACTGCGATTTGTGCGAAATTCCCTGAAAAAATGGGGCGCACAAGCTCTGCTAAAAAGACAGGTACCAGGGTAAAGACAAATTTACTAAAGAGTAGAGAGAGAACTCCGATCACAGCAATGCCGAAGATCATGGATAATTTCGAGCTTTTTTGTTCCTTTTCAAGAGTATGATCTTCAGAAGGATCTAAGTCATATCGCTCACTGGAGAAGTTTAAGTGCTTACTGCCGTTTGCGCTTGCTTCAACAAGTGCAGCAACACCCCTGACAAAGGGGATTTTCTTGAGAAAGGCGGTTCGTTTATTGGAGGTCCGGGGAAGCTTCAAAAACTCAATGGACTGGTCCTTTCGCCGAATCGCTGTCACATAGTTCTTCTTACCACCGAACATGACACCTTCGACAACTGCCTGCCCTCCATAAGCTGGAGGTTTTGTTTGATTGGACATATTTCATCAACCTGCCTGTTTCCTGTAATTTACATGCATTTCCTTATACCTTTATTGTACAGGAAATGAGGGGAAATCACTAGCTCACAGGTCGATTATCTACTAGAATTCTATCTACCTCTTTTTAGCCAGTATACCCTGTTTTAAAAATTTTACACTCACGCATGGAAATCCTTTTTTTTCATGACATTTTGGACATACTACTTGCTGGAGGTGTTCACAAATGAAACGTGATGAAAAGAAAAACCAAGAAGAAAAAAATCAGTCCGTGCAAACGACTTCACTTGTGGCAAGAGCGGCTGCTACAGGCTTTGTCGGCGGTGTTTTTTGGGGCTTTATCGGGTTTCTGACCCATGTGTTTCATTTTTCAGAGGTGAGTCCCAATATGCTGCTTCAGCCATTTGTGCTTGGAGAATGGAAAAAGGGAGGACTTGGTACTTTTATCAGTATTGTGCTGTTAGGAATTTTATCGATTGGAGCCGCCTTTATTTATTTTGGGCTTTTAAAAAGGATCAAAGGCTTTTGGATGGGTTTAGTATATGGCGGGCTTTTATGGCTGCTCGTTTTTTACGTATTTAATCCCATTTTCCCAGATGTAAAGCAAGTACAAGAGTTGCAGCAAAGCACCATTGTCACGACATTTTGCCTATATATTTTATACGGCATGTTTATCGGGTACAGCATTTCGTTTGAATATAATGAATTGACGAGTCAGAAGCTTGCGAGGGCACTCGGGAAAAAGACAGAATAAAGTGTAAATCACCTATTCATATGATAAAATATTTTTGGAAACGAAAGGTTTCTAAGGAAAAAGAAACAGATCTCGATATAGATTGAATTAGGGTGAAGGAGTGGTCATATGCCTCATTTTCTTGTACTAAATGGACCCAATTTAAATAGGCTTGGCAAAAGAGAGCCTGCTGTTTATGGAAGTAAGACGCTGACAGATTTAGAGACGGATTTGTTCCAGTTTGCAGAACGAGCAAACATCCAATTAACGTTCTTTCAATCAAATCACGAAGGGGATTTGATTGATGCGCTCCATGAAGCAGAAGATCAGTACGATGGTGTCGTGTTTAACCCGGGTGCATTTACCCACTACAGCTATGCGCTGAGAGATGCCATTGCAAGTATTTCTTTATCAGTCATTGAAGTACATATCTCAAATGTTCATAAGAGAGAGGAATTCCGTCATCATTCTGTACTTGCTCCAGTATGCCAAGGGCAAATCGTTGGGCTTGGCTTAGAAGGGTATAAATTGGCGATTCGTTATTTAGTCAGTGAAGGGGGAGCAGTATCATGAAACTTGAAAAACTAAGAACACTTTTAAGTGAATTAGAGATCGATGGCCTTGTCATTACAAGCAGTTTTAATTTACAGTATATGACCAGTTTTACCGGATCAGCCGGTCTTGCTGTCGTTTCAAAGGACCGGGCAGCTTTTATCACGGACTTCCGCTATACAGAGCAAGCGAAGGACCAAGTCAAAGGCTATGACATCATTGAACATAAAGGAAACATTGTGGAAACGGCTGCTCAAACGGCAAAGGAATTTGGAGTGAAACGCCTTGGGTTCGAACAAAACCATATGACATTTGCCACGTACCAGCAGTACGCAGCCAAAGCAGGCGGTATAGAGCTTGTTCCAGTCTCTGAATCAGTTGAAAAGTTGCGCTTGATTAAGTCTAGTGAAGAGATTAAGATATTAGAGGAAGCTGCGAAGATTGCAGATCACGCCTTTGATCATATTCTCACTTACATCAAGCCGGGCCTGACGGAAATTGCTGTCATGAACGAGCTTGAATTTTTCATGAGAAAAGAAGGTGCTGAAGGATCTTCATTCGATATGATAGTGGCCTCAGGTGTTCGTTCAAGCCTGCCTCACGGAAGAGCGAGTGAAAAGGTGATTGAATCTGGTGATTTAGTGACACTCGATTTCGGTGCTTACTATAAAGGCTATTGTTCTGATATGACAAGAACGATTGCTGTCGGAACACCAAGCGACAAGCTAAAGGAAATTTATCATATCGTATTAGAAGCAGAAAACGCTGGTGTGGATAGAATCAAGCCAGGCTTAACAGGAAAAGAAGCTGATCGCATCACACGAGACATCATTGAAAAGTATGGCTATGGTCAATACTTCGGGCATTCAACCGGACACGGGCTAGGTATGGAAGTACATGAAGCGCCAGGCCTTTCCTCACGATCAGAGGTCGTCTTAGAAGAGGGAATGGTCGTCACAGTTGAGCCGGGGATTTACTTGCCAGATGTCGGCGGCGTGAGAATTGAGGATGATATTGTCCTGACAGCTGAAGGCAATAAACGATTGACCCACTCACCGAAAGAACTTATCATATTATGATGGTGAAATGTAGGAGGATGACAAAATGATTTCAGTAAACGATTTTCGTACTGGCCTGACAATTGAAGTGGACGGCGGTATTTGGCGAGTAGTGGATTTTCAGCACGTAAAACCAGGGAAAGGCGCAGCGTTTGTTCGTTCGAAACTGCGTAACCTGCGTACAGGTGCCATTCAAGAAAAAACATTCCGCGCAGGCGAAAAAGTAGCGAAAGCTCAAATCGAAACAAAAACAATGCAATACTTGTATGCAAATGGCGATCAGCATGTCTTCATGGATACAAGTTCTTATGAGCAGCTTGAACTAAGTGAAGCACAAATTAAAGATGAGCTGAAATATTTGCTTGAAAATATGTCTGTTCAAATCGTGATGTACGGTGCTGAAACACTTGGAGTAGAACTTCCAAACACAGTAGAACTAGAAGTAGTAGAAACAGAGCCTGGTATTAAAGGTGACACAACATCAGGCGGCTCAAAACCTGCAAAAACTGAAACTGGTTTAATCGTCAACGTTCCTTTCTTTGTGAACCAAGGAGATAAACTAGTGATTAATACATCTGACGGCTCATACGTTTCAAGAGCGTAATGAACGAAAAAAGACTGTAAACCTCGTGTTTACAGTCTTTTTTTATTGGAAAAATGACTCCTCAAGGCAGGCCTTCTCTCAATTCTCTCATTCATCTCTCTTCCTTCCTGAAAAACAAGACTACTTCCAGCTGGTCAAGCATATAGTGTAAAAAAAGCTGGAGGTTCTATATGAAACAATTTCTCCCAGGTCTACACCCGTCAGTCGCTGCAATGGCAGGCATGAGATTCTTATCCGCCGCCATTGAACTGACGGCAGCCATCCTTATTTTAATCACAAATGATGTACGGAAAGCGGTAGTCATCAATAGTATATTGGCAATCATCGGGCCGCTCATTTTTATTATCACGATGACGATTGGAATCTATCAAATTGCCGGGCAGCTATCCTATGCAAAGCTCGTGTTCATTTTCATTGGTGTCGTGTTTATTCTTGTTGGGATCTATAAGTGAAACAGCTTGGCATAATTAACGGCTCATATCATACATTTTAGAGAAGAAAAAAAGGAGGGGAATTCGTTGCGGAGTTTGTTGGATATTCTCCCGCACTCGATTGGACAAGAACTCAGGCTGCTGAAAGAGGCAGAATGGGCGCAAATAGAAGAAATCCGCATTCGCACGGATCGTCCTATTGAATTAATGCAGGGAGGAAAACCACGTTTCCTTTCTTATCACACCACCTGGGAAGATGCGTCTCAGCTATTAGGCAGGCTGAGCAATTACAGCATGTACACACTTGAGGAAGAGCTAAAACAGGGCTATATCACCATATCTGGCGGACACCGGGTGGGACTTGCAGGAAAGGTGATCGTTGAAAACGGATTCGTCAAAGGGTTAAGAGATATCTCTTCATTTAATATCCGCATTGCCAAAGAAAAAATCGGGATTGCGCTTCCTTTTCTTCCTTATTTATATGAAGAGCATTGGCACAATACACTCATCATTGGTCCCCCGCAAACGGGAAAAACCACATTGCTCCGGGATATAGCACGTCTTGCTAGTACAGGCACAAAAACCATTCCTCCTAGAAAAACAGGCATTATTGATGAGCGTTCTGAAATCGCCGGATGTATCAGAGGGGTGCCGCAGCACCATTTTGGCCACCGGATTGATGTACTCGATGCATGTCCAAAGGCTGAAGGATTGATGATGATGATTCGGTCTATGAGCCCAGAGGTCATGATTGTCGATGAAATCGGAAAAAGTGAGGATGTAGAGGCACTTTTAGAAGCGATTCATGCCGGAGTTAATATCATCGTCTCAGCTCATGGATATTCACTTGAAGATGTATATAAACGACCTTCATTTAAACCGTTATGGGAGCTTCGTGTGTTTGAACGATATGTTGAATTAAATCGAAACAATGGGCCTGGCACGATCGGGCGGATGTACGGCGGGGACGGCCAAGAGATGAAATGGAGGCGGGGAGTGGACGTATGTTAAAGCTCATTGGCGCTATTTTCATTGTCGCGGCCACGACATGGGGAGGATTCGAGTTTGCCAAACGATATAGCGACAGACCTAAACAAATTCGGCAGCTGCGGTTTGCTCTCCAGTCTCTTGAAGCTGAAATTATGTATGGTCAAACCCCTTTAGCACGGGCGGCAGAGCAAATTGCAGCGCAGGTAGGTCCACCTGTGAATCAGCTGTTTGAACAATTTGCAGAAAAGCTGAAAGTGGGGACCTTTTCTGCACGCCATGCATGGAACGAAAGTCTTGAAGATGTTTGGAAAAAAACCGTATTAAAAAAAGGCGAATATGAGGCGTTGAAGCACTTTGGAGAAACACTTGGCCAGCATGATGTCACTTCTCAGCAAAAGTATATCAAGCTTGCTTTAGGTCATTTGGAATCAGAGGAGAAAGAAGCTGAAATCGCCCAAGCGAAAAATGAAAAAATGGTTAGAAGCCTCGGGTTTTTAAGCGGATTACTACTGATTCTTTTATTGATGTGAGAGGAAGGGAGTCGAGAGCATGGGCGTTGATGTAAACGTCATTTTTCAAATTGCCGGAGTAGGCATCGTCGTGGCCTTTCTCCATACGATTTTAGACCAAATGGGGAAGAAAGAGTACGCTCAATGGGTGACGCTGCTTGGGTTTATCTACATTTTGTTTATGGTGGCAACCATTGTAGACGATTTGTTTAAAAAGATTAAAGCCGTATTTCTATTTCAAGGATAGGGGAGGGCTTACAAATCGAAATCATACAAATTGTTGGACTTGGTTTAATCGCTACTTTTTTAGCATTAATCGTCAAAGAACAAAAGCCAACCTTCGCCTTAATGCTTGTTGTGTTTACCGGATGTGTCATTTTTCTTTATTTAATTGATCAAATCTATGCCATTATCTCGATGATTGAAAAAATTGCAGCAAGTGCGGGCGTCAATATGAAGTATGTTGAAACCATATTGAAGATTATTGGCATTGCCTATATTGCGGAATTTGGCGCTCAGCTGACGAAGGATGCTGGACAAGGCGCCATTGCATCCAAAATAGAGCTAGGCGGCAAGATCCTCATCTTGGTGATGGCAGTCCCGATTTTAACAGTCATCATTGAGACGATCTTAGGAATGATCCCGTCCATGACGTAAATGAAAAGAGGTGATGACAATGAAGCAGGTGACCGCTGTAATGGGATTGATGCTTTTCTTTTGGCTGATTGCTCCGCATGCAGGAGCAGAAGAAAAAGAACCTTTATCTAATGAACAGCCAGCAGCACAGGAAGTGGCGAATGGACAGGCTGATGCACTTGAGCTTCATTCCATCAGTGACTTTTGGGAAACCATTTTGGACGAGTATGGCGGCTTTTTGCCAGAAAGCCAAAAGGGCACAGTGAAGGAAATGATTGACGGCGATAAAGAGCTGTCTCCCCAAACATGGCTGAAAGCCTTTGTACATTATCTGTTTCACGAGGTCATTGCAAACGGAAAGCTCCTAGGTACTCTGATTTTACTCACCATCTTTTGTTCGCTTTTGCAGCTTTTACAAAATGCATTTGAACAAAGCACCGTCAGCAAAGTCGCATATGCTCTTGTTTATATGGTGCTGATTATTATTGCACTCAACAGCTTTCATGTGGCGATTTCCTATGCCACAGAAGCCATTCAAACGATGACCAGTTTTATTCTTGCTCTTATTCCTCTTTTACTAGCGCTTATTGCTTCATCAGGCGGGCTTGTCTCAGCCGGATTCTTTCATCCCGTTATTTTATTTTTAATGAACACGAGCGGTGTTTTCATTCAGTATGTCGTTCTCCCGCTCATCTTTTTATCTGCAATATTGAGCATTATCAGTACGCTGACCGAACAATACAAGGTCACCCAGCTTGCCCAGCTGTTAAGAAATGTGGCAATTGGCGGGCTTGCCGTTTTTTTAACCGTTTTTCTCGGCGTCATTTCCGTTCAGGGTGCATCTGCGGCCGTTACGGATGGAATCGCTCTTCGTACAGCCAAATTCATTACCGGAAACTTCATCCCTGTCCTAGGCAGAATGTTTACAGATGCGACCGATACCGTGATCAGCGCCTCTGTTTTACTCAAAAATACAGTCGGACTAGTTGGGGTTGCCATTTTGATTTCAATTGCCGCTTTCCCGGCGATTAAAGTACTTTCGTTAGCCCTTATCTATAAGCTTGCTGCTGCCATCCTTCAGCCGTTAGGGGGCGGACCCATCATCAGCTGTCTTGATGTCATTTCAAAAAGTGTGCTGTATATATTTGCCGCACTTGCTGTTGTGTCGCTCATGTTCTTTTTAAGCATTACCGTCATCATCACTGCGGGTAACCTGACCATGATGATGAAGTAAGGAGGGGACACCTTTTGAGTTTTCTCACGGAATGGATCACAAGTATTATTCTCTTTATCTTATTTGCGATTGTTATTGATCTTCTGCTTCCCAATTCGAGCATGCAAAAGTATGCAAAAATGGTCGTCAGCCTGCTGCTCATCGTGGTCATGCTTAATCCGATTTTTGCTTTATTTCGAGCGGATCCTGACCAAATTTTTTCAGAATTGATGAAAGGGAAGGAAGAAGCGCAGTCAGAAGAAATAAAAAATCAGATGAATTTAGAAAAAAAAGAAATACAAGCCTCTCAGCGTGCATATATTTTAAAGCAAATGGCTGTCCAACTAGAAAAAAGCGCAAAGGAGCCACTGGAGAAGGAGAGCTATGAAATGAAACACGTAGAAGTGCTGGCTGATGAGGAGCATCTGGATCAGAATATGGAGGCGGATCAATTTCGCATCAAAGCAGTTCTTTCCCCGCTCACAGGTGATGCTGTAGAAACGGTGGCAAAGGTGGACATTGATCTCTCCAAGCAAAAGGAGGAAAGCGCTGGATCTTCTAGCAAAGAGATCACGAGGGTGAAAGAGACACTTGCTGATGTTTGGAATACGAGTCCTGAGCACATCGCGCTGAACATTGAGGGAGGTGACGCAGCAGATCATGAATAACAAGGACTGGAAACAAAAGCTGAAATCATTCTTCCAGCCGCCTGAAAAAGGTGAAGGGAAACCCAAATTAACGAAGCACCATTACTTGCTGCTTGTATTCATTATCGGCGTATCTTTCATGTTAGTCAGTCAGATCTTGTCACCGCCATCAAGCAAACAACAAGCTGCGGTTCCTGCTTCTAAAAAAACATCCTCAGAAGAGCAAGAGGTATTCAAACCGGCGTCCTCAGGTAAACCAAAGAATTCAATTGAGGACGTGGAGAGAGAATACGAAAATCAGCTGAAAGAAATTTTAGAGACCATCATCGGCGTTGAGGATGTATCAATCGTGGTCAATGTAGATGCAACGTCTTTAAAAGTGTTTGAAAAAAACAAATCCAATAAAAGTACAACGACCGAGGAAACAGATAAAGAAGGCGGCGTGCGAAGTGTCACCGATCAAACAAAGGAAGAAGAAGTCGTCATCATTAAAAATGGCAATGAAGAAACACCAGTCGTTGTTCAAACGAAAAAACCAGAAATCCGAGGTGTCCTCGTTGTTGCTCAAGGAGTAGACAACGTTCAAATAAAGAAAACCATCATTGAAGCGGTTACACGAGTGCTTGATGTACCGAGCCATAGAGTGGCTGTTGCCCCTAAAAAAATCAAGGAGGATTCGGAATGATGTTAAAAAAACAAACGGTTTGGCTATTAACGATGCTAAGTTTAGTTGTCGTATTAAGTGTGTACTATATCATGTCTCCACAGGGTGAAAATGCAGTGACAGTAGAAGATACGAAATCAAAAGGCACTGAAGAGAAAAAGGTTGAAACAGAAAAAGGGACGGATAAAGGAACGGAAAAAGGTGCTGATAAGAAATCCACTGACAAAGAAACAAACGGCAAACAAGAGGATATCGAAACAAGCGGTGAAGAAGGAAAGGCTGTGTCAGAGCAAACAGACGATGAGCTTTTTACAACATACAGACTAGAGCTTGAAGATAAACGAAGCAAGCAGCGCGAAGAATACAACGAAATTGTCTCCAGTGACGATGCAACAGCCCAAGAAAAAAGTGAAGCATACGATCAAATGACAGCGCTCAGTGAAGCAGAAGGAACTGAGCGTCAGCTTGAGACCTTGATCAAAACAAAAGGCTATAAAGACGCGCTCGTAAGTGCTGAAGGAGATAAAGTGAGTATCACGGTTCGTTCTGATAAAAAATCAAAATCTCAAGCGGCCGATATTATTGATATGGTCACAAAAGAAATGAGAGGTCTTGATAACGTAGCTGTCACTTTTGAGCCCACTAATCAATAAAAAAGAACTGGCGCCCTTTGCGGAAAAGGGCGTTTTTTGATGCGGCTTGACGCCCTCTCCAAGGTGCTTACGCGAGGCGCTTCGCCACAATAGTAGTTGAATTCATCGAAATCCTCCTGTAAGATGGTTATAGTATGTACTTTTAGTACTAGCCTATAATAAAAAGATAAATCCATACATAGGGGTGCAAATCCATGTTAAAAATCGAAGAAATTCATGAACTGATTAAATTAATTGACGACTCTACTATCGATGAGTTTACGTACGAAAACGAAGGTGCAAAAATCAAACTGAAGAAAAATAAAGAAGTCGTTCAGCAAGTTGCGGCACAAGCACCAGTGGCTCCTGTCCAAGCAGCTCCAGCTCAACAAGCTCCTACAGCACAAGCTCCAGCTCAGACCGAAGCCCCTGCACAAGAGGCAGCTGCGTCTGAAAATCTGCATAAAATCACATCCCCAATGGTTGGCACATTTTATGCTTCCTCTTCACCAGAAGCAGATCCATACGTGACAACAGGTTCCAAGGTGAAGGAAAACACTGTTGTATGTATCGTGGAAGCGATGAAACTGTTTAATGAAATCGAAGCAGAAGTAAAAGGTGAAATCGTCGAAGTATTAGCTGAAAACGGTCAGCTTGTAGAATTCGGACAACCCCTCTTTCTAGTGAAAGCAGAGTAAGGAGTACGATCATGATTAAAAAGCTATTAATTGCAAACAGAGGAGAAATCGCAGTTAGAATTATCCGCGCTTGTAAAGAGCTTGGAATTGAAACTGTTGCGGTATTTTCTGAAGCGGATCGTGATGCGCTGCATGTACAAATGGCTGATGAAGCATATTGCATCGGACCGACTGCTTCTAAAGATAGTTATTTAAATGTCACAAATATTGTCAGCGTAGCAAAATTAACAGGAACAGATGCCATCCATCCAGGATACGGCTTTTTAGCAGAAAATGCAGACTTTGCAGAGCTTTGCGAGGAATGTAATGTGATCTTTGTTGGACCAACTGCGTCAGCGATTTCCAAAATGGGAACGAAAGATGTCGCGCGAGAAACAATGAAGAATGCAGGCGTTCCGATCGTCCCTGGTTCTCAAGGAATTGTAAAAGATCTTGATGATGCTGTTTCAACAGCAGCTAGTATTGGGTATCCTGTGATTATTAAAGCAACTGCAGGCGGAGGCGGTAAAGGAATCCGCGTGGCTCGTACAGAAGAAGAGCTTATTAACGGAGTCACCATCACGCAGCAGGAAGCGGCGCAAAACTTTGGGAACCCTGGTGTCTATTTAGAAAAGTTCATTGAAGACTTTAGACATGTGGAAATTCAAGTGCTTGCAGATCAGCATGGCAACACGATTCATTTAGGAGAGCGTGATTGCTCGATCCAAAGAAGAATGCAAAAGCTTCTTGAAGAAACGCCATCACCAGCACTAAATGCAGACATCCGTGAGCAAATGGGTGAAGCAGCCGTAAAAGCAGCAGAAGCTGTTGAATATACAGGTGCTGGAACAGTCGAATTCATTTATGATTATAATGAAGAGAAGTTCTACTTCATGGAAATGAATACTCGTATTCAAGTAGAGCATCCTGTGACAGAAATGGTCACAGGTGTAGACTTGATCAAAGAACAGATCAAGGTTGCATCAGGTGAGAAGCTTTCACTTACACAAGAGGATGTCGTATATGAAGGCTGGGCGATCGAATGCCGCATCAATGCAGAGAACCCAGAGAAAAACTTCATGCCTTCAGCTGGTGAAATTAAAATGTATCTTCCGCCAGGCGGTTTAGGTGTACGAGTTGATTCTGCCGCTTATCCGGGCTATGTGATTCCGCCATATTATGACAGCATGATTGCCAAAGTGATCACATATGGTAAGACAAGAGAAGAAGCGATTGCAAAAATGAAACGTGCGCTTCAAGAATTCGTCATTGAAGGAGTCTACACAACGATTCCATTCCACCTTAGATTGCTCGAGCATGAAACATTTGTGAGCGGTAACTTTAATACGAAGTTTTTAGAAACATACCAAATCATGAAATAATCACAGCTTTCGGAGGTGAATGATCGTGTCAGAAAACAATTTGCTTGAAATGAACCTTGATGAAGATCAATTGGGAAAAGTGCAAATTGCACCAGAAGTGATTGAAGTCATTGCTGGGATCGCCGCTTCAGAAGTCGAAGGCATTGCCGAAATGCGCGGCAATTTCGCTGCTGATGTAGCAGAACGCTTTGGTAAGAAAAATCACCGTAAAGGTGTAAAAGTTGATGTCTCTGATGAAGGCATCACAATCGATGTGTATTGTGTGGTTGAATTTGGCCTATCCATTCCAAAGGTATCCACTGCTGTACAAGAAAATATCCGTCAAACCCTTTTGAACATGACTGCCTTAACAATTAATGAAATTAACATTCATGTCGTTGGCATTCAATTTGATACAAAAGCACCTGAGGCTGAAGTAGATCAAGAAATGTAAAAAAGGGTTCAAGTAAAACCAAGGAGGCATTGCCTCTTTGGTTTTTTAAAGCCCATTTTTGAGTAATTTCCGAATATTGATAACGTCACACGTTGATTGATTCGTTTTTCGTCACAGCTCGCATGGATCTTGGTGCGACCACGGTCAAAATATGTTATGATCTCTGTATGGCTTAACGACAAGCGGATAAAGTGGTTAAAGGAGTAAATAATGAAAAGAAGAACTGCAAGAGAAAAGGCGCTACAAACATTATTTCAAATTGATGTGAGCAATATTGATCCGAAAGAGGCCATTACACATGCGCTGGATGAACAAGAATCAGATCCTTTTTTCGAGGAACTGGTTTTCGGTGTGCTTGAACAAAAGGACAAGCTTGATGACATGATCTCACAGCATCTAGTGAATTGGAAACTCGACCGTATTGCAAACGTAGACAGAGCCATTTTAAGGCTGTCTGTGTACGAGATGGTGTATCAAGAAGACATCCCAGTTAGTGTCTCAATGAATGAAGCGATTGAACTCGCCAAATTATTCGGCGATGATAAAGCACCGAAATTTGTAAATGGTGTACTTTCGAACATTAAAAACGACCTAAAGCAGCAATAGGAGGATTCGACATGACAGCAACAATCATCGATGGGAAAGAAACAGCAAAAGAAAAACGTGAACAATTAGCAAAAGAAGTAGAAGAGCTAAAACAAAAAGGAGTCACACCTGGTCTTGCCGTTATTCTAATCGGTGATGATCCGGCCTCACTTTCTTACGTACGCGGGAAGAAAAAAGCAGCAGAAGCAATGGGCATGCACTTTCAGCTTGATCATTTAGATGCTTCTTTAACAGAAGAAGAATTGCTTCAACTGATTGATCAGTACAATGCGAACGATCAATTCCACGGGATTCTTGTTCAACTTCCACTGCCAAAACATATTTCTGAAAAAGCCGTCATTGAACGTATTTCACCTGAGAAAGATGTAGATGGTTTCCATCCATTAAATATCGGGAAAATGCTGCTTGGAGAAGATACATTCCTACCTTGTACACCAGCAGGCATTGTTGAATTACTGAACAAAACGGGTGTCAGTCTTTCTGGAAAAGAAGTGGTTGTTGTAGGGCGCAGCAATATTGTCGGCAAACCAGTTGGACAATTGCTGTTAAATGAAAATGCAACGGTTACTTACTGCCATTCAAGAACGGCGAATATTTCAGAACATACGTTAAAAGCGGACATTTTAGTTGTTGCCGTCGGTCGAGCAAACTTTATTAAAGCTGACCAAATCAAAGAAGGCGCAATTGTCATCGATGTAGGAGTCAATCGTTTAGATACTGGGAAGCTTGTTGGGGATGTTGATTTTGAAGAAGCGAAAGAAAAAGCTTCTTATATCACACCAGTCCCTGGCGGAGTCGGTCCAATGACGATTACCATGCTTGCACACAATACGGTTAAATCAGCAAAACGTACATTAGCATAAGCTTTATCCATTCATCCACCTGCATGCTGCCGGTGGATGAATGTGCGTTTTTGAAGAGGAGGAATACGTCATGAGTGAAAAAGCCTTTGTGACGGTCACAGCCCTTACAAAATACATAAAAAGAAAATTTGATGTTGATCCGCATTTAGAAGATATTTGGATCAAAGGTGAGTTATCCAATGTGAAGATTCATTCAAGAGGTCATGTGTACTTCACCTTAAAAGACGAAAACGCACGCATGCAAGCTGTCATGTTTCAGCGTTCCGCAGCAAAGCTGCC
Source organism: Bacillus sp. FSL K6-1006 (assembly GCF_038593175.1). Classification (NCBI taxonomy): domain Bacteria; kingdom Bacillati; phylum Bacillota; class Bacilli; order Caryophanales; family Bacillaceae; genus Bacillus; species Bacillus sp. FSL K6-1006. Next base: position 2,221,906 of record NZ_CP151970.1, on the reverse strand, counting down.
TTTTTCACCAAAGAGCGGAATGAAAGTATTTGTACGCGGCGGGATTCAAGTCTATGAACCAAGCGGCAACTATCAATTATATGCAAAAGAAATGCAGCCTGATGGTGTTGGTGCTCTTCATCTCGCTTATGAAGAGCTGAAGAAAAAGCTGGCAAGTGAAGGCTTATTTGATGCGCGCTATAAAAAATCAATTCCTGAATATCCAGAGGTTGTTGGTGTCATTACATCACCAACAGGAGCGGCTGTTCGAGATGTCATCACAACGATTAACCGGCGCTATCAGCAGGCGAAAATCATTGTGCTTCCGGCGCTTGTTCAAGGTGAAAATGCCATTCGTTCAATCGTAGAGCGGATCAAGGAAGCAAATGAAAAACAGCTCTGTGATGTCTTGATTGTCGGAAGAGGAGGCGGTTCGATCGAAGAACTTTGGGCCTTTAATGAAGAAGCTGTCGCAAGAGCGATCTTCGCATCAGACATTCCAATCATTTCTGCAGTAGGGCACGAAACGGACTTTACGATCAGTGATTTCACTGCAGACATGAGAGCACCCACACCAACAGGAGCAGCCGAGCTCGCTGTTCCAAGCACAGCCGATTTAATAGAACGAATCAAATCCATCGATATTCGGCTTACAAGGGCCGTAAAGAATCGAACTTCACAAGCGAAAGACCGTCTTGTGGCGCTGCAATCCTCTTATGCCTTCCGTTTTCCAAAACGTTTGCAGGAGCAAAAAGAGCAGCAATTCGATTTGGTATTTGACCGTTTTCAAAAACAGCTGACGAGACAAATTGAACAAAAACGCAGTCAACTAGACCGCCAGACATACAGGCTGAAGCCGCTTCATCCAAAAGAGCAGCTGCTTCAGGCGAAAAAACGCCACGCCAATGAAACAGAACAGCTCATCCGCAGCATGAATGTGCAAATGAAAACAATTCATTCGCAGTTCCAATCTGTTCTTGGTAAACTAAATGCATTAAATCCACTTCAAGTGATGGAAAGAGGCTATAGTTTAGCTTATAAAGACGATGAACTGATTAAAAGTGTAAACCAAGTCGATACGAAAGATCAGCTGGCTATCACCATGAAGGATGGACGTCTGATTTGTGAGGTTATTGAGAAGGAGGGGCAATCATCATGACAGAATCAAATAAACAAAAAGAAGAACAAATGACATTTGAAGAAGCGATGAAAGGTCTTGAGGAGATCGTTGGAAAGCTCGAAGAAGGAGATGTACCACTTGAGCAAGCCATTCATTATTTTCAAGAAGGCATGACACTTTCAAAGCTTTGTCATGAAAAATTACAGCACGTTGAAAAGCAGATGGATTTCATTTTAAAAGAGGACGGTGAGCTGGCTCCTTTCTCGGTGAAGGAGGCAGATGCTGGTGACAAGTAATTTGCAGGATTTTTTAACAACACGAAAACAGGCCATTGAAGAGTATTTATTTACATATGTTCAGGAATTGAAGATTCCAGAAGACTTAAAATCTTCGATGCTTTACTCTCTTAAAGCTGGAGGGAAAAGACTTCGCCCTGTTCTCGTTCTTGCTTTATTACATGCTTACGGAAAAAACGAAGAAGATGGCATACCGGTTGGCTGTGCTGTAGAAATGATTCATACGTATTCATTGATACATGACGACCTTCCTTGCATGGACGATGATGACCTTCGCAGAGGAAAGCCGACCAACCATAAAGTATACGGGGAAGCAACCGCGGTTCTCGCTGGTGATGCACTTTTAACGGAAAGCTTTCGCCTGATTACATCGCAGCTATCTAGCAGCGTCTCTCCTGACCAAAAGCTCAGAATCGTAGATGAGCTTGTGCGGTCAGCAGGTGCACTAGGAATGGTAGGCGGTCAATTTGATGACATGGAAGCAGAGCAAAAACAAGTCCCGCTTGCTGAACTAGAATCCATTCATGCCCGGAAAACAGGAAAGCTTCTCACATTCAGCGTCACAGCAGGTGCAATGCTGGCAGGAGCATCAGATGACGATATCGAAAAACTAAGAGAGTTCAGCTATCATATTGGCATTGCTTTTCAAATCCGTGATGACATTTTAGACCTCGAAGGTAGCGAAGAAAAAATAGGAAAACGGGTCGGCTCTGATACAGCGAATGAAAAGTCGACATATCCTTCTTTATTAACGCTTTCAGGAGCAAAAGAAAAGCTGCACGAGCACATCACACGTGCAAAAGAAATTGTCTCAAATCTTGAATTAGAGCAGCAATTGCTGCATGAGTTATGTGATCTGATCGCCTCAAGAGATCATTAAAAACAGCCTAGATTTGAGGGTCTTCGAGCAATTGTGGTAAACTGTAAACAGTTTATCATGATGAGACAACTCTTATTCCCGCTTGGTTTTCATAGGAATAAGGCATTATATATGTAGATAGAAATTTTGTTGAAAGCGAGTTGATCCTGATTGGATCTTTTATCAATAAAAAATCCAACGTTTCTAAAAGGAATGTCAAATGCAGAATTAGAGGAGCTTAGTGCTGACATTCGCATGTTTTTAATTGAGTCCTTGGCTAACTCTGGCGGGCATATCGGTCCGAACCTGGGTGTCGTTGAACTCACGGTTGCCCTTCATAAAGTATTTGACAGCCCGAAAGACAAATTCCTTTGGGATGTTGGACATCAGTCTTATGTTCACAAGCTGTTAACTGGAAGAGGGGCGGAGTTTGATACACTTCGTCAATATAAAGGACTTTGCGGTTTTCCTAAACGAAATGAAAGTGAGCATGATGTTTGGGAAACAGGCCACAGCTCAACGTCATTGTCTGGCGCGATGGGGATGGCGGCGGCGCGGGATATTAAAGGGACAGATGAATATATCCTGCCGATTATCGGAGACGGTGCATTAACCGGAGGTATGGCGCTTGAAGCTCTGAATCATATCGGTGATGAAAAGAAAGATATGATCGTCATCTTAAACGATAATGAAATGAGTATTGCACCAAACGTCGGTGCAATTCACACCATGCTTGGCAGACTGCGCACAGCAGGCAAGTACCAATGGGTAAAGGACGAGCTCGAATATTTATTCAAGCGGATCCCAGCTGTAGGCGGAAAGCTTGCTGCTACAGCAGAGCGTATTAAAGACAGCCTCAAGTATTTACTAGTGTCTGGCATGTTTTTTGAGGAAATGGGATTCACATACTTAGGTCCTGTTGATGGACATTCTTATGAAGATCTTTTTGAAAACCTTGAATATGCAAAGAAAACAAAAGGTCCTGTCCTGCTGCATGTCATCACGAAAAAAGGAAAAGGCTATCAGCCGGCAGAATCCGATAAAATTGGGACATGGCACGGCACAGGTCCATACAAAATTGATACAGGTGATTTTGTAAAACCAGCAGCAGCTGCACCGTCATGGAGTGGTCTTGTCAGTGAAACAGTCAGAAAGCTGGCGCGGAAAGATGAGCGAATTGTGGCCATCACGCCTGCGATGCCTGTTGGCTCAAAACTTGAAGGCTTTGCAAAGGAATTTCCTGAGCGAATGTTTGATGTAGGGATCGCTGAGCAGCATGCAGCCACAATGGCAGCTGGGCTTGCGACGCAGGATATGAAGCCATTTTTAGCGATTTATTCAACGTTCCTGCAAAGAGCTTATGATCAAGTGCTGCATGATATTTGCCGCCAAAACCTCAATGTTTTTATCGGAATTGACCGTGCGGGTCTTGTCGGTGCTGATGGAGAAACGCATCAAGGTGTGTTTGATATTGCCTTCATGCGTCATATGCCGAATATGGTGCTCATGATGCCGAAGGATGAAAATGAAGGCCAGCACATGGTCAATACAGCCATTCAGTATGATGACGGTCCTATTGCCATGCGTTTCCCGCGCGGAAATGGGCTTGGTGTGAAAATGGATGAACAGCTCAAAACCATTCCGATTGGATCTTGGGAGGTTCTTCGCCCAGGGAAGGATGCCGTCATCTTAACATTCGGTACGACGATTAAAATGGCGCTGCAAGCAGCTGAGGAACTTCAAAAAGAAGGGAAATCAATTCGTGTCGTCAACGCTCGGTTTATTAAGCCGCTTGATGAAGCGATGCTAAACGACATTCTTTCTGAAGGGATTCCGATTTTAACGATTGAAGAAGCTGTGCTCCAAGGCGGGTTTGGCAGCAGCGTATTAGAATATCTACACGACAAGAAAGCATCACATATCAAAGTAGAACGAATGGGTATCCCAGATCAATTTATTGAGCATGGAAGTGTTGATGCCCTGCTTGAAGAAATTGGACTGACGAAAGCACATGTTGCTGAGACTTTACGTGACCTGCTTCCAGCAGCACCAAGAAAAGGAATTGGATCATGACATCAAAGAAAGAACGACTTGACGTTTTATTAGTCGAACAAGGACTAATGGAAACAAGAGAGAAAGCAAAGCGTGCCATCATGGCAGGGATCGTTTACTCAAATGAAAACCGTTTGGATAAACCAGGAGAGAAAATTGCTCGTGATACGCCGCTTACAGTGAAGGGGAACCCTCTCAAATACGTAAGCCGCGGCGGGTTAAAACTTGAAAAAGCGCTAAAAGAATTTGATCTGACAGTTGAAGGGAAATTGCTGATTGATATTGGCTCATCAACAGGCGGATTTACAGATTGTGCTCTTCAAAATGGAGCAGTCAAATCATATGCTGTAGACGTTGGCTACAATCAGCTTGCGTGGAAATTAAGGCAGGATGACAGGGTCATCGTCATGGAGCGCACCAATTTCCGCCATTCCGTCCCAGCTGATTTTACTGAAGGGTTGCCAGAAGTGGCATCGATTGATGTATCTTTTATCTCACTCAAACTCATTCTGCCGGCTTTAAAGCATATTCTTGTGCCGGGTGGTGACTGTATTGCGCTCGTCAAGCCTCAATTTGAAGCAGGCAGAGAGCTTGTTGGGAAAAAAGGCATCGTGCGTGAGCCCTCTGTCCACCTTGGTGTACTAGAAGAGATGAATCAATTTGCTGCAAAAGAAGGTTATGATGTAAAGGATGTATCATTTTCGCCTATCACTGGTGGAGATGGAAATATTGAATTTCTGCTTCATTTAGTGCTTCATCCTGATCAAGAAGAAAATGCGGCACTTCCTGCTTCACAACTTGAGAAGGTCGTGAAGGAAGCCCATTCTGTATTGAAAGAAAAGAAAAACAGCCCTGAGCCGGCTGACACATGAAATCATTGAAACAAAAGGAATAATAGCTCGCTATTATTCCTTTTTACATGGTCAAAAGACAAGAATTGGCCGTATCTCACGTAATGCTTGTTTTTTGAACTGTGCATCATATAACATAGAACGTAAAGACAAACTGAGAATGAAACGCCTAGGGGGGTCAAATATGAATAAAGGTCAAAGGCATATTAAAATTAGAGAAATCATTGCAAGCCAAGAAATCGAAACACAAGATGAATTGGTCGATATTTTGAAAGCCGATGGATATAACATCACACAAGCGACCGTTTCTAGAGATATTAAAGAATTACATTTAGTGAAAGTTCCGACGAACAATGGAACATATAAATACAGTCTTCCTGCGGATCAGCGGTTTAATCCGCTGTCAAAGCTGAAGCGGTCCCTAATGGATGCTTTTATTAAAATGGATGCTGCCAGTCATTTAATTGTTCTTAAAACAATGCCGGGTAATGCTCAGGCGATTGGTGCTTTAATGGATAATTTAGATTGGGAAGAAATTATGGGAACGATTTGCGGGGATGATACCATTTTAATCATTTGCCGCACCCCAGATGATACAGAGACAGTTTCGAGCAAAATTTTAGAGCTTCTATAAAGAATCAGGTTTATTAAAAGAGGTGTCAAATGAGTGTTAGCAGAACTAACCATTAAAAACTTTGCAATCATTGAAGAGTTAACGGTTTCATTTGAAAAAGGACTAACGGTTCTAACGGGGGAAACAGGTGCCGGAAAATCCATCATGATTGACGCTGTCTCACTTCTCGTGGGAGGAAGAGGTTCCTCTGAATTTGTCCGCTACGGTGAAAAAAAAGCAGAGCTGGAAGGGCTTTTTCTTGTACCAGCCGATCATCCTGTATTTGCTCTATGCGAAGAGCAGGGAATTGACGCATCAGATGAAATGATGATCCTCCGCCGTGATATTAACAACAGCGGGAAAAGCATTTGCCGGATTAATGGAAAGCTTGTCACCATCTCACTTTTACGGGAAGTAGGACGGCTTTTGCTTGATATACATGGACAGCACGATAACCAGCTGCTCATGGAAGATGAAAATCATCTGCATTTGCTCGATCAATTTGGAGCAGAAGAAATTGCACCGGCTCTCTTGCAGTATCAAGAAGCATATGATCAATATATGAAGACGGCTCAAAAGCTCAGGCAGCTGTCTGAGAATGAGCAGGAAATGGTGCACCGCTTAGATTTACTGCAATTTCAGCTAGAGGAGATTGAGGCGGCACAATTAGAGCTGGGGGAAGATGAGAGGCTTCAGGAAGAGCGACATCAAATCAGCAACTACGAAAAAATCTATTCTTCACTCCAAAACGCGTACAACGCTTTGCGTAATGAGCAAGGAGGACTAGATTGGGTTGGTATGTCCTCAAGCGAACTTGAGCAGGTGTCTGAAATCAACGATGATTTGAAAAAGTTATCTGAACAAGTGTCGAACTCCTACTACTTATTAGAGGATTCAACTTTCCAAATGCGAAGCATGCTGGATCAATTAGAATTTGATCCGGCTCGTCTTGATTTTATTGAGTCCAGGCTGAATGAAATGAAGCAGTTAAAACGAAAATACGGCACAACCGTTGAGGAAATTTTGGAGTATGCGGCGAAGATTGAAGAAGAAATAGATCAAATCCAAAATCGAGACAGCCATCTGCAGACGCTCAAAAATAAATTAGATGCGATGAGCCGTGATGCTCTGCTGGAAGCACTTAACGTTTCGGAGCTGCGTAAAAAATGGGCCAAAAAGCTAGCAAAGCAAATTCAAACAGAGCTCAAGGATTTGTATATGGAGAAGTCATCATTTGACACAGCTTTTTCTGTTCGATATGCGCCATTTGGCAGCACTGATTGTCCGCTATTAGACGGAAAACCTGTCCAGCTCAGGAAAAATGGAATCGACCAAGCACAATTTGTCATTTCTACAAATACAGGCGAACCGATGAAATCTTTATCGAAAGTAGCCTCAGGTGGAGAAATTTCACGTGTCATGCTCGCTGTGAAGAGTATTTTCTCAGCTAAACAAGACGTCACATCCATTATTTTCGATGAAGTTGATACAGGTGTCAGCGGCAGAGTGGCACAAGCCATTGCTGAGAAAATTTACAAAGTTGCGTCTGGATCACAAGTGCTCTGTATTACACACCTGCCTCAAGTAGCCGCAATGGCTGACACGCATCTCTTCATTTCTAAACGCTCGAAAGCGGGCAGAACACTGACGAGTGTCAAACCATTAAGTCATGAAGAAAAAGTGAGTGAAATTGGCCGGATGATTGCCGGTGTGGAAGTGACTGAGCTGACAAAACAGCACGCAAAAGAACTATTGCACCAAGCAAATGATGTCAAAACAACAGGGTAGCTGAATCATCAGCTGCCTTTTTTTATGTTGTGTAAAAGCCGGCGTATATACCCATAAAATCGTCTTTTTCTTTTATCAATTTATCCAATCATTTTCTAAAGCTGCCGGTTATAAATCCTCTCGAAGAAGGCAAAAGTAAAGATGTAGCCAAAACATGAGTGTTCTGGTGTGGGTAAGGAGCGAGGAGAGTGAAAAATGAATGCCCGAAAAGATGAGAAAAGCCATTGGTGTGATTCTCCTTGTTTCTTTAATAAGTACAGGGTTTATGAGCATAGTGAAGGAGTACATCAGCATTCCAACAAATGTTGCTGTATTTGAAAAACAAAAGCACTCAATTGACACATCGATTGAAGCGTCAGCCAATGCTTCTTCACCAGCCTTTAGCCTTTCAGAGAAAAAGAATCAGCTGGATATTACAGGACAAAAGGCGGGAAAAGCCGAAATTGTTTATGATTTTAAAGGATTTCCTATTAAGAAAACAAAAGTTGACGTTCTCCCTGAATTAAAAGTCATTCCTGGAGGACAATCCATTGGCGTCAAGCTCCACTCTGTAGGAGTTCTCGTTGTAGGTTTTCATCAAATCACAACAGCAGACGGCAAAAAATCACCAGGTGAAGCCGCAGGCATTCAATCAGGGGATATGATCATTGAAATCAATGGTCAAAAAATGGAGAAAATGAATGACCTCACCCCATTTATTCAGAAAGCAGGGAAAACGGGTGAAACGCTTCGTTTGCTCATAAAGAGAGATCATAAAACCTTTCAAACAACATTAACACCCGCAAAAGATGCTAGTGAAGGCATCTATCGAATTGGTCTTTACATTCGTGATTCTGCAGCAGGAATCGGCACGATGACCTTTTTTGAACCTTCATCTAAAAAATATGGTGCCCTTGGGCATGTGATTTCTGACATGGATACAAAAAAACCAATTGTTGTCGACAATGGTGAAATTGTTAGATCAACCGTGACATCGATTGAAAAAGGCACAGGAGGCAATCCTGGAGAAAAATTGGCGAGATTCTCTTCCGAAAGAAAAACAATAGGAGATATCTCCCGCAACAGCCCTTTTGGTATCTTTGGTACGTTAACCGAAAAGCTTGAAAATCATGTAGCAGATAAACCACTTCCAGTCGCTTTATCTAATGAAGTAAAAGAAGGCCCAGCAGAAATTTTAACCGTTGTGGATCATGATAAAGTGGAGAAGTTTAATATTAAAATTGTCAGCACAACACCGCAGAAATTCCCAGCAACTAAAGGAATGGTATTAAAGGTAACAGATGAGCGGCTCTTAAGCAAAACGGGCGGAATCGTCCAAGGAATGAGCGGAAGCCCCATCATCCAAAATGGCAAAGTCATTGGAGCTGTCACACACGTATTCGTCAATGATCCGACTAGCGGGTACGGCGTACACATTGAATGGATGCTGTCAGAAGCAGGAATCGACCTTTATCAAAAAAACAAAAAAGCAAGCTGATCATCAAACTGCCGCGAATTTTCCGGCAGTTTTTTTCTACCCTTTCTTTCTCTTCCATCATGTTATAAAATAAGGAAAAAGAGATTTTTCGACAAAATGGAAAAAAGCTTGTTGTCAAATTGCAATAATCGTCGATTCGTTAAGAAAAACGTAGAAAAAGCTAGATAATGCTCTATTATTCGGAAAATTAAAGTTTTTTAAAGGGGATAGCATGGTTTTGTCGAATTGAACACTCAGAAGAGAAATGCAAAAGACTAAAGGAATCGACATTGGGGAGGAAAGAACGTGGAGAAAATTAAAGTGTGTGTAGCTGATGACAATCGAGAGCTTGTTGGCCTTTTGACAGAGTACATTGAGGGACAGGAAGATATGGAAGTACTTGGCGTGGCGTATAATGGTCAGGAATGCCTGACATTATTTAAAGATAAAGAGCCCGACGTTCTCCTCTTAGACATTATTATGCCTCATTTAGACGGTCTTGCTGTACTAGAACGCCTCCGTGAAAACAATGAAATGACAAAACAGCCAAGTGTGATTATGCTAACGGCATTTGGACAAGAAGATGTCACGAAAAAAGCAGTTGATTTGGGCGCATCCTATTTCATTTTAAAGCCATTTGATATGGAAAACCTAGTAGGTCATATTCGTCAAGTCAGTGGAAACGGCACACAAGTTACCCATCGCTCTTCATCAATCCAAAACAGTGTTCTTCGTAACAAACCTGAACCGAAACGTAAAAACTTAGATGCGAGCATTACGACCATTATTCATGAGATTGGCGTGCCCGCTCATATTAAAGGCTATTTATACTTAAGAGAAGCGATTTCTATGGTGTACAATGACATTGAGCTTCTCGGAAGCATTACTAAAGTGTTGTACCCAGACATTGCAAAGAAATTTAACACGACTGCCAGCAGGGTAGAACGAGCGATTCGTCATGCCATTGAAGTCGCTTGGAGCAGAGGAAACATTGATTCCATTTCCTCACTCTTTGGTTATACTGTCAGCATGTCAAAAGCGAAACCAACCAATTCAGAATTTATTGCCATGGTAGCTGATCGTTTGCGATTAGAGCATAGAGCAAGCTAGTATCTTTTTCATGAAAAAACGTTTCTTCATTGAGACGTTTTTTTATTTTGAAAGATGTTGTCAAAAATTGGTTAGGTTGATAAAATCATCTTAATATTTAAATTGGACAAACGGGCTGCTTTATTTTCAGAATAAAATGAAAAATAAAGCATGAAAAAAATAAAAAAGACATAAAGTAGTGGTAATCAGCTGCGCCAATTGATCATGAAGTCTTCAAAATAGAAGAAGAAAACGCTCATTCGTAAGAAAAAGGATGAGAGGAAAAGGTCTCATGGATTTGGTAATTAAAGCAAACGAGATCGAAAGTTCTATTTCTATTGACCTGATTGGTTGGCGTTTTAAAGTCACTGGCTTCTTAGAGATTGTGCCATTTGAACTGAATATTCCCATTGTCGAATTTAATAATTTTCACATTCTTTTACTATGCTATAATAATGAAAAGAAGAGGGTGAGGTTATGGGAAAGCTGAAAATCCACTCTGCTGAGGTAGCGAACGAAATTAGCAAGTGGACGAGGGTCATTTCTCAGAATGACTTAGAAAAATCTGCTGTCTATAAAGAGAAAATTCAGAATTTGCTAAAAAATACAGATGAAGACCGTGAAGTTCTCCTTTATTATCAGCTTGTTGACGGCAGACATGAAATGTTACTTGGAAATATTGAAAAAGCCAATCAAATTATGAAAAGTGTCGGAACGCTCGATGAGAAGGCAGATGACATTATTAATTTTTATTTTTACTTTTACAAAGGCCAATATGCTGCATATGTGAAAAAGTATGATGAAGCCATTAGCTTTTACAAAATTGCAGAACAGCGGCTAAAACGTGTGAATGAAGACCTGGAAGTAGGAACTTTTCACCATAAGGTTGCTTCGATCTATTACGAACTGAAACAAAATTTCATATCCATTAATCATATTAAAAAAGCCATCGATACGTTCAAAGCGCATGAAGAATACACAGCGCAGGCGATTGACAGCTTAATTTTACATGCAAGTAATTGTATTGATTTGTTCCAATTCGATGAAGCAGAGAAAAAGTATAAAGAAGCACTTGAGAAAAGTAAGCGCATTAACAATGAAGTGCTCATTGGGAAATGCTATCACAATTTAGCGGTTCTTTATTATGCAAAGCATGATTATGAAAAAAGCGCACATTATGCCAAAAAAGGGATGGGCATTCAAATTCACCGTGACAATAGCCATTATTACATCCAATCTTTATATGTTCTGGCCAATGCCTTGGTTCATTTAGGAGATCAAGAGGCGAGGGAATATATTAAAGAGGGTATTTTGTATAGTTGTGATATCCAAAATAATGAATATATAGTAAAATTTGAAATTTTGGATTTGATGTGCGAGAATAGTGGGGCAGCAGACGTATTCTCAGAAAAATTAGACTACATAGAAAAAAATAGATTATATGTGGAGCTTGAGGATTTGTCTGAACAAATATCGAAATACTTCAAGGAACGAAATGATTATCAAAATGCCATTCGTTTTCTTGAAAAGAAATTCGATGCACAAATACTTCAAAAGAAAGTGGAGGTTATCTTATGAAAAAGTTGTTGTTAGGTGTAACCGTTGTTACAGCAGTCGCAGTTGTTTCTTCCCTTTTTGCTCTTGACGCAGAGACGACAGAGCAAGCCATCAGAGCGATTACGTGATCGAATTTATCTGTCAACCTCTTCGTATGAATCAGAAGAGGTTTTTTTATGCGCTCAAAACTGGAAAAACGAAAAAAGACACGTCATAATGAAAGGAAGTATCATATTTAGAGGTGACCTATGACGAAAATTTTTGCACACAGAGGCTTTAAAGGCATTTATCCTGAAAACACCATGATAGCTTTCGAGCATGCACTTCTTTCGGGAGCTGACGGAATTGAGCTGGATGTTCAGCTGACGAAAGACGGAAGACTTGCTGTCATTCACGATGAGAAACTGAACAGAACAACGAACATGAAAGGTTTAGTAAAAGACCATACATATGAAGAATTAAAAGCAGGAGATGCGAGTCATTCTTTCTACGAAGAAACCGGTGCTGTATCCATTCCTCTTTTAGAGGAAGTATTAGAGCTAGTGACGCAGCAATCATCACTCATCATCAATATTGAACTGAAAAACTCCATTTATCGATATCCGGGTATCGAAGAGAAAGTAAAAAAGCAAATCGAGCATTTTCAAATAGAAGATCGTGTACTTGTTTCATCGTTTCATCACGGCAGTTTAGCTCTTTTTCACAAACTGATGCCGCATGTTGAACTAGCTGTTCTGACAATGGATGTGATCCATCAGCCGGAGATGTATATAAAAACAGTACCAGCAAGAGGCTACCATCCTAATATAAAGGGTGCCGGCGTGACCAAAGAGGTGGTGTCAGCACTCCATGCCGCTCAGCAAGTGATCAGGCCGTTTACAGTAAATAGTGAAAAGCAAATGAAAAACATGTTTTCCTTAGGTGTCGATGGCATCTTCACTGATTTTCCTGATCGAGCCGTGAAAATAAGAGAAGAAATGAAATAAAGACCTGCTCTAAATCAGCGGGTCTTTTTTCACGTTTTATCTCTGCTTAAAGCGAGCAGTCACTTTATTTCGTTTACGGTCTCTATATAAAATAAAGCCAGCCACTACATAAAGACCACCCCCTAAAAATAACAACCCTGCAATTCCTTGCAGCCATAAATATGGAAATGGTGCAATGATGATGCCGAAAACAGTGTCACGCAGCAGCTTAATCCCAAGTGCTGCAAGCGCGCCAGGTATTAAAATAATCACTAGTGCAAGTATTCTCCCCATCAAATGTCCCCTTAAACGTCATTTACTTCCATTGTCTAATTCAAAAAATATTTTGTCAAGAAAGGAAAACGTGGTAATATAAGAGTTGTGCAATTTTTTGCAACGGAAAAATATGGTGTGCAATTTTTTTCATATAAAGGGGTAACGGGATGCAGAGAGTCTTGATTGTCGGTGCAGGACAAGGTGGATCAGCATTGCTTGAAACATTGCTGAAAACAAATACGATTCAAATCATTGCGATCGCCGACCTTGATCTTGAGGCACCGGGGATGGTAGAAGCGAAAAAGAATGGAATTGAGACGACAACGGATTGGAAAGAATACATAAAAGATGACATTGATATCATCATTGAAACAACAGGCAGTTCAGCAGTGCTGAAAGAACTGATTGAAAAAAAGCCAGAGCACGCAGTCATTGTTCCAAGTTCAATGGCTTACGTCATATCAGAATTAATGTCAGAAAAACAGCAGCTGATTCAAATATTAAAGGAACAAACCTATAAGCATGACCGCATTTTTAATGCAACGAATGACGGGATGATTTTTATAAACATGGATGAAGAAGTCGTCCTGTTTAATCGATCAGCGGCCAAAATGGTTGGATGCTCGCAAAAAGATGCGATTGGCCGTCATATACGAGAAGTGATCCCAAATACAAAGCTTCCCGACATTTTAAGATCGAGAGAGCCAGAATTTAATCAAAAACAATTTCTGAATCAGCAAATACAAATTGTGACAACGCGTTTGCCAATTATTGATGACGCGGGGAGAATGCTAGGTGCTTTATCCATTTTTAAAGATATTACAGATGCCGTTGAGCTTGCGGAGGAAGTGACCAATCTTAAAGAAGTACGAACGATGCTGGAGGCGATCATTCAATCGTCGGATGAAGCCATATCGGTTGTTGATGAGCAGGGAAAAGGGATCTTAATCAACCGGGCATACACGAAAATGACTGGATTAACAGATAAAGAAGTTGTGGGGAAACCAGCAGGTGCAGATATTTCTGAAGGAGAAAGCATGCATTTGAAGGTACTGGAAACAAGGAGACCAGTTCGAGGCGTCAGAATGAAAGTCGGACCGAATAAAAAAGATGTGATTGTCAACGTAGCGCCAGTCATCGTTGATGGCATTTTAAAAGGCAGTGTCGGGGTCATTCATGACGTATCAGAAATTCAATCACTCACGAATGAATTAAATAAAGCAAGGCAGCTCATCCGGACACTTGAAGCAAAGTACACTTTTGAAGACATCATTGGAGAAAGTGAGCAAATGCTTGTGGCACTTGAGCAGGCAAAGCTAGGCGCGAAAACGCCAGCCACGATTTTACTCAGGGGAGAATCAGGTACTGGAAAAGAGCTGTTTGCGCACGCCATTCACAATGAAAGTGACCGAAAATATAATCGCTTTGTACGGGTCAACTGTGCGGCCTTATCTGAGACCCTTTTAGAGTCAGAGCTTTTTGGCTATGAAGAAGGAGCGTTCTCTGGTGCAAGGCGGGGCGGGAAAAAAGGGCTGTTTGAAGAGGCAAACCAAGGCAGCATTTTTTTAGATGAAATTGGTGAAATGACGCCAAGTACACAGGCGAAACTGCTTCGTGTGATGCAGGAGAAAGAAATTGTAAGAGTAGGCGGAACAAAGGCCATACCAGTCGATGTTCGTGTGATCACGGCGACAAATGTCAATATTGAAAAAGCGATGGCGGAAGGAAAGTTCAGAGAAGATTTATATTATCGAATGAACAGATACCCGATCTCCATCCCGCCTCTAAGGCAGCGTCTTGAGGATATTGACTCGTTAAGCAAACGTCTCATCCAAAAGATCAATTTAGACTATGGACGGAACGTGAGCGGGTTAACGGAACAGGCACTCAAAAGACTGCGATCATATAAGTGGCCTGGAAACGTAAGAGAGCTTGAAAATGTACTTGGACGAGCCATGATCTTTTTGAACCCGCAAGAAGAGTGGATTGATGAAGGGCATATTTCTTTCATGGAGTCAGAAGATCAGGAAGAAAAAGAGCAGCAGGAACTGGCTGTCAGTCAATTTGAGGGAGAGACGCTTTCTGATGCTGTTGAGGCATTTGAAGCGCAGCTGATTAAACAAACCCTTGAAAAGCATCAATTCAATCGCACGAAAACAGCGAAAACGTTAGGGATCAGCATTCGGAACCTTTACTATAAAATGGATAAATATCAACTTGCAAAAGATAGCATGCAATAAAATGCATGTAACCTGCAAAAGATTGCACGAATGTCATGCAAATTGCCTCATTTTCACTGCATTTCAAACTGGCACGGAACTTGCATATAAAACATGAACCGAGCACAAGGAAAGGTGGGCATATATGAAGCTTGACGATCTGATTATGAAAGCCGCCCAGCTGCAGAATAAAACGGCGGCTGTGGCTCATGCAGAAGACGAAGAAGTGCTTCATGCCATCAAGATGGCAATTAAGCGAAAGGTCGCTCGCTTTCTCCTGGTTGGGAACAAACGCAACCTGAAGGAGCTAGTGAAGCAGCATGAAATCAATGAGGACTGGATAGATATTATTCATTCAGATACTCCCGAAGAATCGGCCAAAATTGCCGTGCAGGCAGTGAGCGAGAAGCATGCAGATATTTTGATGAAGGGGCATGTCCCGACAGCCGTTCTTTTAAAAGCGGTACTGAATAAAGAATATGGGCTCAGGACAGCGAGTGTCCTATCACATGTCGCGGCATTTGAAGTGCCGGGCTTTGACCGCTTTATTTATGTCACAGATTCTGCGATGAACATCGCGCCCGATTTAAATATGCTGAAAGAGATTACGATCAATTCTGTTCAAGTAGCAAAAGCTGTCGGAAACGACATGCCGAAGGTTGCAGTATTGTCTGCGGTGGAGGTCGTAAATCCGGCAATGGATTCAACTTTGACTGCGGCAAGTCTTGCACAAATGAATCGGCGGGGGCAAATTTCTGGCTGCCTGATTGATGGGCCTCTTGCTTTAGACAATGCCATTTCTCAAACGGCAGCTTCTCATAAAAATATTACGAGTGATGTAGCCGGCCATGCAGATATTTTGCTTGTGCCAACAATTGAGGCAGGGAACATTCTTTATAAATCTCTCATCTACTTTGCACATGCAAAGGTGGGAGCTGTGGTGGCAGGAGCGAAGGCGCCGATTGCTTTAACAAGCCGATCTGATTCAGCCGAAAGTAAGCTTTATTCAATTGCGCTTGCCATCTGTACATCAAATTAAGCGGAAGTAATAGGAGGAATAACACGATGGAACTTTTTAAATATATGGAACGATACGATTATGAACAGCTTGTATTTTGTCAGGATGAGCAGTCTGGCTTAAAAGCGATTATTGCGATTCATGATACAACACTTGGGCCGGCACTAGGCGGAACGAGAATGTGGACGTATGAAAACGAAGAAGCAGCCATTGAGGATGCACTGCGTCTAGCAAGAGGAATGACTTATAAAAACGCGGCAGCAGGACTTAATCTTGGTGGCGGAAAAACGGTCATCATCGGCGATCCGAGAAAAGACAAAAATGAAGAAATGTTCCGTGCATTTGGACGTTACATTCAAGGGCTGAATGGCCGCTATATTACGGCAGAAGATGTCGGTACAACGGTAGAAGACATGGATCTCATTCATGAAGAAACCGATTTTGTCACAGGGATTTCTCCTGCATTTGGTTCTTCTGGAAATCCGTCTCCCGTCACTGCTTACGGTGTATACAAAGGGATGAAAGCCGCTGCCAAAGCTGCATTTGGGACCGATTCATTAGAAGGAAAAACAATTGCCGTCCAAGGTGTTGGAAATGTCGCTTACAACCTGTGTAAACATCTGCATGAAGAAGGCGCGCAGCTCATTGTCACAGATATCAACAAAGACTCTGTCAAGCGAGCTGTTGAAGACTTCGGCGCAAAAGCAGTCGACCCTGACGATATTTATGATCAAGCATGTGATATTTATGCACCGTGCGCACTTGGTGCAACCATTAACGATGTGACCATTCCTAAGTTAAAAGCAAAGGTGATTGCAGGTGCTGCAAATAACCAGCTAAGAGAAACGCATCACGGTGACCTTATCCATGAAATGGGGATTGTATATGCTCCTGATTATGTGATCAATGCAGGCGGTGTGATTAACGTTGCTGATGAGCTTTATGGCTATAATGCAGATCGTGCGATGAAAAAAGTCGAAGGCATTTATCAAAATATTGAACGTGTAATTGAAATTTCAAACCGTGATGCCATTCCAACTTATAAAGCGGCAGACCGATTGGCTGAAGAGAGAATTGAAAGAATGCGCAAATCAAGAAGTCAATTCTTGCAAAATGGTCAACATATTTTAAGCCGTCGCTAAATTGAAGAATGAGTTGAAACGGAGGTTTTGTTTTTGCTGACAAAAGAATGGCGTATTCTCACGATTAATCCTGGCTCTACTTCAACAAAAATCGGTGTGTTTCATAATGAACGTTCTATTTTTGAAACGACACTAAGACATACAGATGAGGAATTAAAGCAGTTTCCTCATATCATTGATCAATTTTCATTCCGTAAAGAAACCATTTTGAAAACACTGCATGAACAGGGGATGAACATCTCAAAGTTTGATGCAGTTTGCGCGCGCGGCGGCCTCCTTCGTCCGATTGAAGGAGGCACATATGAAGTCAATGAGCAAATGGTGGAAGACCTAAAAGAAGGATATGCCGGCCAGCACGCATCCAATCTTGGTGGAATCATCGCGAGAGAAATTGCACTTGGCCTGAATATCCCAGCCTTTATTGTCGATCCAGTTGTAGTGGATGAACTAAAACCAATTGCTCGTATTTCAGGGCTGCCAACGATTGAAAGAAAAAGCATCTTTCATGCATTAAATCAAAAAGCGGTCGCAAGAAAAACAGCGGCTTCTTTTGGAAAAAGTTACGAAGATTTGAACATGATTATTACTCATATGGGCGGCGGTATCACCATTGGTGTTCATGAAAAAGGAAAAGTCATCGATGTGAATAACGGTCTGCATGGCGAAGGTCCTTTCAGCCCAGAGCGTGCGGGAACCTTGCCGACAGGTGATCTTGTGAATCTTTGTTTTTCGGGGGAGTATACCCAAGAAGAAATGCTCAAACGCATTATTGGTGAAGGCGGGCTTGCGGGCTATCTTGGCACGACAGACGCTGTGAAAGTGGAACGCATGATTGAAGCGGGTGATGAGCGGGCGGCGCTCATTTATGAAGCAATGTGCTATCAGATTGCCAAGGAAATTGGTGCGGCTAGCGCTGTCTTAAAAGGAGCAGTTGACGTCATTGTATTAACAGGCGGACTTGCGTACAGCAAACAAATTACGTCAAGTATTCGCGGCTATATTGACTGGATTTCAGATGTTGTGGTGTTTCCAGGTGAAAATGAGCTGCAATCGTTAGCAGAAGGTGCGCTTCGTATTTTAAAAGAAGAAGAATCACCGAAAGAATACCCAAATGATCAACAGGAAAAGAAAGGAGTGACAAGTCATGGCAACTGAATATGACCTCGTCATTCTTGGTGGAGGCACAGGCGGCTATGTAGCGGCCATCCGTGCCTCACAGCTTGGATTGAAAACAGCAGTTGTAGAAAAAGAAAAGCTCGGCGGAACATGTCTTCATAAAGGCTGCATCCCGTCTAAAGCGCTGCTCAGAAGTGCAGAAGTTTATCAAACCGTCAAACGCGCAGCTGATTTTGGTGTTGAGGCAGGAGGCGTTGCCTTACAATTTGCCAATGTGCAGAAAAGAAAAACAGAGATCGTCGAAAAACTAGCAGGCGGCGTCAAACATTTAATGAAACAAGGAAAAATTGATGTATATGAAGGGATCGGCCGTATTCTTGGCCCATCTATCTTTTCGCCAATGCCAGGAACGATCTCCGTAGAAATGGCAAATGGAGAGGAAAATGAAATGCTCATTCCAAAGCAGGTCATCATCGCGACAGGATCAAGACCGCGTGTGCTGCCAGGGCTTGAAGCAGATGGAACACACATCCTCACTTCAGATGATGCACTTGAACTGCCAGAGCTTCCGCAGTCGATGCTGATTGTGGGGGGCGGAGTGATCGGAATCGAGTGGGCGTCTATGCTCAATGATTTTGGTGTGAACGTCACTGTGATTGAGTTTGCAGACCGCATTTTGCCTACAGAGGATCATGACATTTCTAAAGAAATGGAAAAACTGTTATCTAAAAAAGGCATCACTTTTGTGACAAATACGAAGGTACTGCCAGATAGCGTAGAAAAGCAGGAAAATCTCGTGACAATTCAAGCGGAAAAGGATGGAGACATTCAGACGTTTGAAGCGGAAAAACTCCTTCTTTCAGTCGGCAGAGTACCTAATATCGAAGGCATAGGTCTTGAAAACACGGACATCCAAACCGAAAAACAAGGCATTGTCGTGAATGAACATTATCAAACGAAAGAATCGCATATTTACGCAATAGGAGATGTCATCGGCGGGCTTCAGCTGGCACATGTCGCTTCTCACGAAGGTATGATTGCTGTAGAACATATGGCTGGGAAAGATCCAAAGCCGCTCGATGAAACGCTCGTATCTAAATGTGTTTACTCTCACCCAGAAACCGCTAGTGTTGGACTCACTGAACAGGCGGCAAAAGAGCAGGGCTTTGAAGTCAAAATAGGGAAATTTCCATTTATGGCGATTGGAAAAGCGCTTGTGTACGGGGAGTCTGATGGATTCGTCAAAATCATTGCCGATCAAAAGACAGATGATATTTTAGGAATTCATATGATTGGTCCTCATGTAACAGATATGATATCTGAAGCTGGATTAGCCAAAGTACTTGATGCAACCCCGTGGGAAGTGGGGCAGACGATACACCCGCATCCGACCTTATCAGAGGCGATTGGCGAGGCAGCCCTTGCTGTTGACGGGAAGGCGATCCATTTTTAATCAAGGAGGGAAACATGATGAGTAACATGCGTCATCAGGAATTAGGATTATCAGATGAACAAGCAATTGATATATACAGAACAATGCTTCTAGCAAGAAAAATCGATGAACGGATGTGGCTTTTAAACCGTTCCGGGAAAATTCCATTCGTCATTTCTTGTCAAGGGCAGGAAGCGCAGCAAGTCGGCGCTGCATTTGCTCTTAATAGAGAAGAAGATTACGTCTTACCTTACTATCGTGATATGGGGGTTGTCCTTGCTTTTGGGATGACAGCAAAAGATTTAATGATGTCTGGTTTCGCAAAACAAGACGATCCAAACTCAGGCGGAAGACAAATGCCAGGGCATTTTGGGCAAAGAGCAAATCGAATTGTGACTGGGTCTTCACCTGTCACAACGCAGGTTCCTCACGCGGTGGGAATTGCCCTTGCTGGACGATTAGAGCAGAAAAACTTTGTCAGCTTTGTTACGTTCGGTGAAGGCTCATCAAACCAAGGTGATTTCCATGAAGGCGCAAACTTTGCTGCTGTGCATAAACTGCCTGTTATTTTCATGTGTGAAAACAATAAGTATGCGATTTCCGTGCCATATGACAAACAAGTAGCCTGTGAACGCATTTCAGATCGTGCGGTTGGATATGGGATGCCTGGCGTAACTGTTGATGGAAATGATCCGCTTGAAGTATATGCCGCTGTCAAAGAAGCGAGAGACCGTGCGGCTAGAGGTGAAGGTCCGACATTGATTGAAACAATCTCTTACCGTTTAACTGCGCATTCAAGTGATGACGATGATTCAAGCTATCGAGAAAAAGAAGAAGTGCTCGAAGCAAGAAAGAAAGATCCGCTCATCCAATATGAAACGTATTTAATCGAAGGAAAGGTCATGACTTCTGAAATGAAAGAAGAGATGACAAAAGAAATCATGCAAATCGTAAACGAAGCTACTGATGAAGCGGAAAATGCAGCTTATGCTGAGGCAGAAAGCGCACTTCGTTACGTGTATGCGGAGTAAGGGGGAAGAAAAATGCCTGTTATGTCATATATAGACGCCATTACACTGGCGATGAAAGAAGAAATGGAGCGAGATCCGAAAGTGTTTGTGCTCGGAGAGGATGTCGGGAAAAAAGGTGGCGTATTTAAAGCGACAGCGGGTCTTTACGAGCAATTTGGAGAAGCGCGCGTCATGGATACACCTCTTGCAGAATCAGCCATTGCGGGTGTAGGTATTGGGGCAGCGATGTATGGAATGCGCCCAATTGCAGAAATGCAATTTGCGGATTTCATTATGCCTGCAATCAACCAAATCATTTCAGAGGCTGCAAAAATTAGATACCGTTCTAATAATGATTGGAGCTGTCCAATGGTCATCCGCGCACCTTATGGGGGCGGAGTACACGGGGCGCTTTATCATTCACAATCGGTCGAAGCCATTTTTGCTAACCAGCCAGGTTTGAAGATTGTGATGCCTTCTACACCTTATGATGTCAAAGGTCTTCTAAAGGCTGCAGTGCGTGATCCAGATCCTGTATTGTTCTTTGAACATAAACGTGCATACCGCCTGATTAAAGGAGAAGTGCCTGAAGAGGATTACACTCTTCCGATTGGAAAAGCAGATGTGAAGCGTGAAGGCGATGATATCACGGTCATTACATATGGCCTTTGTGTCCATTTTGCGCTGCAAGCAGCAGACCGCCTTGCAAAAGACGGCATTTCCGCTCATATTCTCGATTTGAGAACAGTGTACCCGCTTGATCAGGAAGCGATTATAGAAGCGGCTTCTAAAACAGGGAAAGTGCTTCTATTAACGGAAGATACAAAAGAAGGCAGCATCATGAGTGAGGTTGCGGCGATCATATCGGAGCATTGCTTATTTGATTTAGACGCACCAATCAAACGCCTGGCAGGACCAGATATTCCGGCAATGCCTTATGCGCCGACAATGGAGAAATTCTTCATGGTCAACCCGGATAAGGTAGAAGCTGAAATGAGAGAGCTGGCGGCGTTTTAAGAAAGAGGAGGGTTTCAAAGTGGCAATTGAACAAATGAAAATGCCTCAGCTAGGTGAAAGTGTAACAGAAGGAACCATTAGCAAATGGCTCGTTTCACCTGGCGATCATGTGAATAAATACGATCCGATTGCGGAAGTCATGACGGATAAAGTGAACGCAGAAGTCCCGTCATCTTTTACAGGAACGATTACAAAGCTATCGGCTGAGGAAGGCGAAACGCTGCAAGTAGGAGAAGTGTTCTGTGAAATTGAAGTCGAAGGAAGCGAGCAGCAGAGCGTGAAAGAAGAAGAAGCACCTGAGCAAAGTGAAGCGCCTGAAGCAGATCAAACAAATGAGAATCAAAGTCAAAAGAAACGTTATTCTCCAGCCGTTCTTCGTTTAGCAGATGAGCATGGCATTGATTTAGCGGCTGTTCAAGGTACGGGAGCAGGCGGCCGAATTACTAGAAAAGATTTGCTGCAGCTTATTGAAAACGGCGGCGTCAAAGAGAAGACAGCACCTGTCAATGAACGTGCCGTTCAACCGGAGCCTGCGCAGTCATCTAAAGCAAAAGCGGCGCCTGCTGTCCCTTCTATGCCTGGTGATGTTGAGCTGACAGTCACGCCGATCCGCCAGGCAATTGCCGCCAATATGCTGAGAAGCAAACATGAAATTCCGCATGCATGGACGATGATGGAAGTCGATGTGACAAATCTAGTGATAAGAAGAAATCAGCTGAAGGATCAGTTTAAAGCAAAAGAAGGCTTTAACTTGACGTTCTTTGCGTTCTTTGTCAAAGCAGTGGCTCAGGCCTTAAAGGAATTCCCTGAAATGAACAGTATGTGGGCCGGAGATAAGATTGTGCAGAAGAAAGCAATCAATGTTTCGATTGCTGTAGCTACAGATGACGCGCTTTTTGTTCCAGTCATTAAGGATGCGGATGAAAAGACCATTAAGGGCATTGCCAAAGAAATTCATGAGCTTGCGTTTAAGGTGAGACAAGGAACGCTCAAGCAAAGTGATATGGAAGGCGGTACTTTCACTGTCAACAACACGGGATCATTTGGTTCGGTACAATCTATGGGAATCATTAATTATCCGCAAGCGGCGATTTTACAAGTAGAATCGATCGTGAAGCGTCCAATGATCGTAAACGGAATGATTGCGGCAAGAGACATGGTCAATCTTTGTCTCTCATTAGATCACAGAGTACTAGATGGTCTTGTATGCGGCAGATTTCTTCAACGAATTAAACAAATCCTTGAAGGTATCGACGAGCAGACATCTGTTTATTAAAACATTATTTTCCCCCTCCCGGCATGAGAGGGGGATTTCCACATCTAGGAGAAAGGAGCGTTGATATGTCTGGACTAGATTTTTTTGCTTTTCTCACGATTGGTCTCATGTTTATCACAGCGATTGCCTTCGCTTTTCTGCGGTACATTTCTAAATCACGCAATCATCCTGAACGATTACTGCTTATCATATCGATCGTTTCAATTATTCAAATCGTGTACTGTCTGCTGATTGTCGGCGGGTTTAAAGGGGCAGCCAATAGCTTTTTAGGAATATCACTTCTCGCCGGGACGCTGCTCGGATATGCACTTGAATATTTATACAGACGCTATATCAAAAAAACGCCCGAATCAAAATGATATCGGGCGTTTTTTTATTCAGCTGGAACAATAAAGGTCAAATGATGTTTTAACACTTCTAAAGAAGAGGGGGCCGTCATATAAACCTCACCATCTGTATCAGCATCCATTTCCTCTTTTGTGTGGATATGGATACTGGACGCTTGAATGAGAGACAGATCGCCGGTGAAATCCTCCAGCTCTTCCCGGTTCATTGAGAAGATTTCTTTTAAAGCAGAGAAACTCGTATTTCTGCAAATTAAAATTTCAGCTTTTCCATCATCAATGGCTGCATGAGGCAAATCAATTTTATTTGTACCGATAAAATGTCCATTCATGACAAGAACGATGACAGCTTCCTCTTCCCAGCTTTCCTCTTCGGTCTCAATGCGTACGTGAAAAGGATCTGTTTGCTGCAGGGTGCGCAGGGCACTTGTGAAGTAGCTGATTTTGCCAAGTACGGCTTTTTCTTTGTCATTAATATTGTTGGACGTGTCTGCGATCAGCCCAATTCCCCAAAAGTTTAACACGTATCGATCTTCTGCTTTGATTAAGTCGACCTTTTTCTCTTTGCCGTCTACAATCATTTGAGCGGCTTTTTGCATTTGTTGAGGAATACCTAGTGTTCTAGAAAAATCATTGCATGTCCCGCCTGGTAATATCGCTACAGCGGGCCTTTTTTCTAAGCCGCTAATACCGTTCATGCATTCATGCACGGTACCGTCTCCGCCTAATATGATGAGCAATTCCACCGTCTCATCAATTTGACGGCAGAAATCATAAGCATCATTTGGCTGCTTTGTTGGTTTCAAAATGAGTTCATCAATATGTAGAGAAAGAAGAGGCACTGTTTGACCGAGTGTTTTTTCCATGTTTTTTTGTCCAGCATTTCCATTATAAATGAGTATCGCTTTTTTGAATTGTGCCATCACGCAGTTCTCCCTTTCTTCTCTTTATCATCACTTTTCCCCAATTTGACAGCTCATAAACGATGTTCGGAAAAAGAGGCGGCGGATAAGACAACACATTTGCCCGCAGGCGTTTTCCTTGATATGATGGAGTTAAAATGGTTATGGTACGCAAAAGGAGTGGACGGACATGAATATTGATTTTAATTTATTTATGAATGATATTGTAAAACAAGCGAGAGAAGAAATTAAGCAGGCAGGCTACACTGAGCTCACGTCAGCTGAAGAAGTAGACGAAGCACTGACTAAAAAAGGGACGGCACTTGTCATGGTGAATTCAGTATGCGGCTGTGCAGGCGGTATTGCAAGGCCAGCTGCCGGCTATTCTGTTCATTACGATAAGCGTCCAGATCAATTGCTGACAGTGTTTGCTGGGCAGGACAAAGAGGCAACAGCAAGAGCTCGTGAATACTTTGAAGGCTTCCCGCCATCTTCACCATCCTTTGCCTTATTAAAAGATGGAAAAATCATTAAAATGGTCGAGCGTCATGAAATTGAAGGGCATGAGCCAATGGAAGTCGTGTCAAAACTACAAGCCGCTTTTGATGAGCATTGCGAAGAAATCTAACATATGACGTTTGAATGAATAAATATAAAGCAGTCCGGTCTTTAGATCGGTCTGCTTTTTGTTTTATAAGACAATAGAATCAAAATAATTTTAGCAAAATACTATTGCATCTTAAAAAGAAAGTGTTTAAAATACATTATAGTGAATAAATATTCAAATCAATACATGATTTTAAATACTGGGAGGCATCATCATATGAAAAAGTGGTTATTATTACTTATGACAGCTGGTCTTGCAGCTGCACTCGCAGCATGCGGAACTTCTTCTAATAATTCAAACGCATCAGGAGATGACAAGACACTCGTGATGGCAACATCAGCAGATTATCCGCCATTTGAATCAAAAGACGGAGATAAAATTGTCGGTTTTGATGTAGATCTTGCAACAGCACTAGCGAAAAAGAACGGCTACAAGCTAGAAATTCAAGATATGGACTTTGCTAGCCTTGTATCAGCCCTCAAAACAAACAAAGCTGATATTGTCCTTGCAGGAATGACACCTACAGAAAAACGTAAAAAGCAAGTTGATTTCTCTGATGTTTATTACAATGCTAAAAACTTGGTTGTATCAAAGAAATCTAGCGGTATTAAGGCAGAGAGAGATTTAAAAGACAAAACAGTCGGCGTTCAATTAGGTTCTATTCAACAGGATGAAGCAAATGGACTGCAAAAGAAATATAACCTAACAGTTGAAGACCGTAATAAAATTTCTGATATCATTCAAGAGATTAAAGCAGGCCGTTTTGATGCAGCCATTATTGAAGATAAAGTAGCTGCTGGTTACTTGAAAAAGGAAAAAGACTTCCAAGCATTTGGATTGAACAGCTCAAACGAAGGTTCAGCCATTGCATTCAAGAAAAATAGCGACTTAACAGCGAAATTTAATAAATCATTAAATGAAATGAAAGATAATGGCGAACTTGATAAATTAATTAAAAAATGGTTTGCTGATGAAAAGTAAGTCAGGAAAAAGGATCAGCGTCATTCAAGAAAATCAAGTAGAAAAGCGCTGAAAAGTTCAACTCATGTTGAACTTTTTTCCTGTTTTGTATGAAGGCAGAAAAAAGGAGAATGTCATGTTTGATTTTAAAGATGTAATACCTCAGATGCCCTTTATTCTAGAAGGACTTAAGGTCACGCTTTCTATAGTAGTGGTATCCCTTTTACTTGGATTTATCTTAGGAATTTTATTAACGCTTTGTAAAATTAGTGTGTTTAAACCGCTCATTTGGCTTGCAGATTTTTATACGTCAATTTTCCGAGGCACACCGCTTGTGCTTCAATTGCTCATTATTTATTTTGGTCTGCCTCAGCTTCTTGGGTTTCAAATCGACCAATACTGGGCTGCTGTAGCGGCATTTTCACTCAACTCGGCGGCATACGTATCTGAAATTATTCGTGCGGGTATTAATGCCATTGATAAAGGTCAAAAAGAAGCGGCCGTTGCTTTAGGCATCCCTTATGCTAAAATGATGAAGGACTTATTGCTTCCGCAGGCGTTTAAAAATATTTCACCTGCACTTGTGAATGAGACGATTACACTGACAAAAGAATCAGCGATTGTAACAGTCATCGGACTGGGGGATGTCATGAGACGAGCCTATCAAGCAGGGGCCGTTACGTATAATTATCTTGAACCGCTTATTTTTGCGGGTCTCATCTATTATGTCATCGTGCTTGTTCTCACCTTTGTCGGCAAATCGGTGGAAAGGAAGTTAAAATCAAATGATTAAAATAGAGAAACTCACAAAATCTTTTGGTAAAAATGAAGTTTTAAAGGGGATCGACACCACCATTAAAGAAGGAGAAGTTGTTGCGGTCATTGGACCATCTGGTTCAGGAAAATCGACGTTCCTTCGCTGCATCAATTTACTTGAAAAGCCGACTTCTGGTGTCATTACGATTAAGGACACCGAAATCACCAACCCAAAAACGAATGCACTAAAAGTGCGTGAGAACATCGGAATGGTATTTCAGCATTTCCATCTGTTCCCGCATAAAACGGTGCTGGAAAATATCACGTATGCGCCAATGAATGTGAAGAATCAATCGAAGGAAGACAGCATCAAACAAGCTGAAGACCTGCTCAAAAAGGTAGGGCTTTTAGAGAAAAAAGATGATTTCCCGAACCGTTTGTCCGGCGGTCAAAAGCAGCGTGTGGCGATTGCGCGTGCGCTTGCGATGACACCAGACATTATGCTGTTTGACGAACCAACGTCAGCCCTAGATCCAGAAATGGTCAAGGAAGTATTAGAGGTCATGAAAGAGCTGGCTCAATCTGGAATGACACTCGTCATCGTCACACATGAAATGGGCTTTGCAAAAGAAGTGGCTGACCGCGTGATCTTTATGGATGATGGGAAAATTGTAGAGGATGCAAACCCTGTACAATTTTTTGAATCACCGTCTTCACAGCGTGCGCAAGACTTCTTACAAAAAATATTATAAAGAAAAAGAGAAGGAGACTTAACATCTCCTTCTTTTTTTGATTATAATGGGGAAAGTAAAAAAAGTTCATCATTTCACAAAAGTGAATGGAAACAAGACAGAAAAGAGTGAATCACATCATGTTTAAAATCGGCTACCGAACGCTGAAAACAGCATTAGGAACAGCGATCGCTATTTATATTGCACAATTGCTTGGCTTGCAAAATTATTCAGCTGCCGGGATTATTACGATCCTTTGTATTCAGGTGACAAAGAAAAGATCCCTGTTAGCATCGGGAGCCCGCTTTGCAGCTTGCAGTCTTGCCATTTTATTTTCTTATTTATTTTTCGATCTGATTGGGTATCATCCTTTTGTGATCGGTTTGATGCTGCTTGTCTTTATTCCGACAACGGTTCTGCTTCGAATTAAAGAAGGGATTGTCACAAGTTCAGTCATCATCCTCCATTTATACATGTCTGGCGGGATTACCCTGCATCTCATCTGGAATGAACTGCTGCTGATTACCATTGGTGTTGGGGTAGCGCTGATTATGAACCTCTATATGCCAAGTGTTGATAAAAAGCTCAAACGCTACAGCGAACAGATTGAAGCCAACTTTGCTAAAATCTTTGAGGAAATCGAGCAATACTTAATGACAGGGAAACAAGACTGGACAGGAAAAGAAATACCAGAGACACATCAATTGATTAAAGAAGCAAAAGCTCTCGCATATCGTGATGTTGAAAACCATGTATTAAGACATGAAAACCTGTACTATCATTATTTCAACATGAGACAAAAGCAATTTGAAATCATTGAGCGTGTGCTGCCTAAAATTACGTCGATTTCCGTCACAACGGAGCATGGACAAATCATTGCAGAATACATTAGAGACTTACGCGAACATATTCACCCAGGGAACACAGCGCATAAGTTTTTAAGACGTCTCATTGATATGAAAGAAGAGTTCGATGCACTTCCGCTCCCGCAAACACGAGAAGAATTTGAGGCAAGAGCGGCACTCTTTCATTTCCTCGGTGAAATGGAACAATATTTAGTACTGAAAAGCTATTTTAAAGGGATGAAAGAATAGAGACGCATGAGTTCCTCCTTCATTGGTCAATCTAATGAAAAAGGAGGAGCCTATGCGTCTTTTATTTTATACCGTACTGACCATGTCCCTTTCACCAATCTGGCCGCTTGGACAAAACCCGCTGCCAGGTGACCCATTTGTCATTATTAATAAACAAACAAATGAACTTGCCTTTATTGATCAAGGGAAAATTCAAAAAGTATATCCTGCCTCTACAGGAAAAACAGCAGATTTAACGCCAGAAGGTGAATTTACGATTATGATCAAAGCGAAAGATCCCTATTACAGAAGAAAGAATATTGAAGGCGGTGCGAAGAATAATCCTCTTGGGCGAAGATGGATTGGATTTGATGCACGAGGAACAGATGGCAGAACCTACGGAATTCACGGAACGAGTGACGAAACTTCGATTGGGAAATTTATCACAGCAGGCTGTGTAAGGCTTCATAATCAAGATGTAGAGCGATTGTTTGATCAGCTTCCAATTGGTACAAAGGTATGGATTACAACCTCAAACGATTCCTTTGAAAAACTTGCCAAAGACAAACAGGCCATTCGTTGATATCGCGAATCACCTGCTTGTCTGCTTTTATTCAAACCTTATAAAAAGGCTGCTGCTCCTGCTAAAAGTGAAGAAACTAACAGCAGGCTAATCATAAGCAATACCATAAATTTCATGAATTTTTGAGACATATCGCACCCCTATAACCGAAGATTTTTGCGACAAGCGCACTTGTCTTTATTTTATCTGGTTTTTTCATATGCGACAAGTGATCAGCAAAGGAAGTGAACGGATGAACCAAATCGATCATATTGCCATTGCCGTCTTTTCTATTAAAGAAACATCTCAAACGCTTCATCAGCTATTTAACTGGCATTTTTCAGACATACAAGAGATTCCTGAGCAGGAGATTAAAGCGTCCTTCGCTTTACTTGATGATCTGCACATTGAATTAATTGAGCCCATCTCAGCCCGCAGTAAACTACATACCTTTTTAACAAAAAGAGGAGAGGGGCTCCATCATATTGCGTTAAAGTCAGATGACATTCAAATGGATCTTAGCCGTCTCGATCACCTTGGCGTGGAGCTTCTCCAAAAAACAGCACAGATGGGCGCCGGCGGAAAGCAGATTGCATTTATTTCACCTAAAGAAACGTCAGGTGTGTTATTTGAATTGTGCGGGTCCTTGAAAGGAGAGAAACATTGCGATGAATGAATCGTTCAATGACTTGACTGAATGGCGGAATAAAGCGTTAATGGGCGGCGGCGAAAAACGAGCAGCCGCTCACAGAAGCAAAGGAAAGCTGACGGTTCGAGAGCGGCTGCATGAACTTCTTGACGAGGGCAGCCTGATGGAAATTCAGTCATTTGCAACAGGCGGTCTGTCAGAGCATGTTGGTGACGGTGTCGTCATTGGAACGGGACTCATTCATGGTAAGCCTGTCTGTGTTTATGCACAAGATGCAACCGTATATGGGGGCTCTTTAGGCGAAATGCATGCGAAAAAAATAGCCTCTTTAATGGATCTGGCAGCTAAAAATCAGATGCCGGTCATCGGTCTAAAAGACTCAGGTGGTGCGAGAATTCAAGAGGGTGTGGTATCATTAGAAGGATACGGACAGATTTTTAAACGGAATGTGCTGTACTCTGGTCTAATCCCGCAAATATCTGTTATTTTAGGTTCATGTGCTGGAGGTGCAGTCTATTCTCCTGCATTGACTGATTTTGTCTTCATGACAGAGCAAACAGCTCATATGTTTTTAACTGGTCCGAAAGTAATAGAAAAGGCAACAGGAGAAACGGTCTGTCCTGACCGTCTTGGCGGTGCAAGTGTTCAGCATCAGACAAGCGGAAATGTGCACTATACTGGGGAAGATGAGAAGGACGTGTTAAAAGCGGTTCGAACTCTTTTAACGTACATACCAACGAAACAACAGGCTGTCATGCAGGCTGAAGCACGAAAGCAAGATACCGCTGATCCAGGCAGCATTTTGCCAAAGGATCCATCACGCACCTATGATGTCAAACAAGTGGTGACGGCGATAACCGATCCAGACTCATTCTTTGAAACGCAGCCTTGTTTCTCAAAAAATATTGTCACTGGTTTCGCCAGACTACAAGGAGCCTCCATTGGTGTTGTTGCCAATCAGCCAAAGGTGCTGGCAGGCAGCCTTGATCTTGACGCGGCCGATAAAGCGGCCAGGTTTATTCGATTTTGCGATGCATTTCATATTCCGATCTTAACCCTTGTGGACGTTCCTGGTTTTTTACCAGGGGAGAAAGCCGAGCATGCGGGAATTATCCGCCACGGTGCAAAGCTTTTATATGCGTACGCTGAAGCAACCGTTCCAAAAATCACTGTGATTTTAAGAAAGGCGTTTGGCGGTGCATATGTCGCGATGAATAGCAAGGGCTTAGGCGCTGACTTTGTTTATGCATGGCCAGAGGCCGAAATTGATGTCATGGGGAAAACGTTCGCAGACGAAATCGTTCATCCTGCTTCGCGCGAGACTGAGAACAAACCAAGTGTATGGAAAGCGGCTCAGACAGGTCTGATAGACGATATTTTCATGCCGGCTGAAACGAGAGAGCGATTGATCCGCTCATTTGATGTGCTTCGCAGTAAGGAAGAAGATAGACCGTTAAAAAAGCATGGCAACATGCCGCTATAAGAGGAGGAGCATCATTATGATCAATGAAAAACGCTTACTAGATGAATTTTTAGAATTAGTTCAGATTGATTCAGAAACAAAACACGAAGAGAAAATTGTTGAAGTCCTAAAAGAAAAATTCTCGCAGCTTGGTCTAAAAGTGGTTGAAGACGATTCAAAAGCGGTAACAGGCCACGGTGCAGGCAACCTTGTCTGCACATTAGAAGGAAATCAAGAGGCAGATACGATTTATTTCACTTCTCATATGGATACAGTTGTACCGGGGAATGGCGTAAAACCAGTCATTGAGGACGGCTATGTAAAAACAGATGGAACAACGATTCTTGGCGCTGACGATAAAACAGGACTTGCTGCTATGTTTGAGGCGATCCGCGTGCTGAAAGAGAAAAATTTACCGCATGGAACAATTGAATTTGTGATCACAGCAGGCGAGGAATCAGGACTTGTTGGAGCAAAAGCGTTAGATCCGAATTTGATGACAGCGAAATACGGCTATGCCCTTGATTCAGATGGCAAGGTTGGTACGATTATCGTAGCTGCACCAACACAGGCAAAAGTACGCGCAACGATTTACGGAAAAACAGCTCACGCAGGTGTCGCGCCTGAAAAAGGTGTGTCTGCGATTACCATTGCATCAAAAGCAATTGCCAGCATGCCGCTTGGCCGGATTGATGAAGAAACAACGGCGAATATCGGCCGTTTTGAAGGCGGAACACAAACGAATATTGTGTGCGATCAAGTCGATATTTTGGCGGAAGCACGCTCTTTAGAACCAGCAAAAATGGAAGCTCAAGTAGCGAAGATGAAAGAAGCCTTTGAAAAAACCGCTAAAGAAATGGGCGGAAGTGCCGATGTACAAATTGACATCATGTATCCAGGCTTCAAATTCTCACACGGCGATCAAGTCGTAGAAGTGGCGAAAAAAGCGGCAGCAAAAATTGGCCGTCCTTCAGAACTGCAGACGAGCGGCGGAGGCAGTGATGCAAACGTCATTGCAGGCAACGGCGTCCCAACTGTCAACCTAGCTGTTGGATATGAAGATATTCATACGAAAAATGAGAAAATGCCGATTGAAGAATTAGTTAAAACAGCTGAAATGGTTCTCGCCATTATCGAAGAAACGACAAATCCATCGTAAAGGCAGGAGACTCTGTGAGCACGCAAAAGATTATTATTTTTCAGGTGGGACAAGAGGAGTTTGGCATCAGTGTAGAGCATATTCGTTCGATTGAAAAGGTCCCTTACTTACAAGAAGTATCGAATCTTCCAAAAGAAATTAAAGGCCTGATGTCATTAAGAGGAGAGGTCATTCCTGTCAGTGATACAGGCGTGATGCTTCACGGAAAGCCTCTTGATGTGAACGAGCAGTCAAAGGTGCTGTTATTTGAAGTTAACGATCAAATGATTGGCTGTCTTGTCTCAGATGCAAAAGATATCATCGATATCGAGCAGAGCGAGATCAAGCCATTTCATATGAACACGAAGGCCTCTGAATATTTCTTCGGCGTTGTGGAGAGAGAAAACAAAATGATTTTACAAGTGGACCCAAATAAGTTCCTTGGGAAAATTGAGGACCTCGATCAATTGCCAGACCGGTTGAAAGAAGAGTTGGCATAATGAAAAGCCCCTTATCTTTAGATAAGGGGTTTATTTTTATTCAGCAGCTGGTTTGGCTTGTTCGTTAGCCGCAGCTTTCGTTTTTGATTTTTGGTACATGACATTTAAAATAATCGTTTGTATCGTGAGTAGTAGTCCGCTTGTCATCCAGTATAAAGGAAGAGCAGCGGGTGCATTAATTGAAAGAAACAGCATCATGATTGGGAAAATCATGCCCATTACTTTCGCTTGCTTCAGCGCAGCCTCTGTCTGGGTGCCTGATTGCTTCGCATATTTTTGCGTGACATAAAATTGCAAGAAATACATAGCCCCTGCAAAGACTGCCACCAATAAATCGGTTTGTCCTAAGTTAAACCATAAGAACGTATGAGTTGCGATCTCAGGTGTTGAGCGGATTGCTGAGTAAAAGCCAAGAACAATTGGAATTTGAATCAGCATAGGCAGACAGCCCATTGCCAGCGGGTTCACATTGTTCTCTTTATATACTTTCATCATTTCCATTTGCAGTTCTTTTTGTTTTTCAGGATCTTTCGTTTTCTTCAATTTGCTTTGTATTTGGTCAATCTGAGGTTTCACCAGTGCCATTTTTTCCTGCATGAC
Source organism: Bacillus sp. FSL K6-1006 (assembly GCF_038593175.1). Taxonomy (NCBI): domain Bacteria; kingdom Bacillati; phylum Bacillota; class Bacilli; order Caryophanales; family Bacillaceae; genus Bacillus; species Bacillus sp. FSL K6-1006. The sequence goes on along the minus strand of NZ_CP151970.1, from coordinate 2,188,491 downwards.
TCTTTGCTTCTTAAATTGATTCGCAAAAAGCGGGAAAATCAGCAGGCGGACAATCAAGGTGACGAACATAATGGATAAACCATAATCATCATGGAAAAAGTTCGCAAGCCAAATGATCAGCTCAGAAAAAGGCTGAACAAAATAATGATGGAAAAACCCATCAGAGCTCGTATTCGTTTGCGCACTCGCTGCAAATGCAGGTGACGCAATCATCATCAAACATAAAGTCGTAAAAACAGTCAATAAACGTTTCAATTCGTTTCCTCCTCATGATTAAAAAATTTAATTAGTGAGAGGAAGCGAATGGTCTTCATCATCATTAGATGATCTTTTCATTCGAATGACTTTACTAATCCAAGTTGTAATGCGATCATATATGATAAACAGAAAGTCTGTTCGATTCAAGCAAGATGCGTCCAACTCTTCCAAACGATGTCCACCAAGGTGTTCGTTCATACGGCAGTCTTTTAGTAAAAACGCAATGCCGATGGCCGTCAGCGCTGGAAGAATAATCGTAAAGAATTCAACAAGGAAAAAGACTTCATTGAATGTATCAATAATCATGATTATCACATCCATTTCATTACTCACAGTGTACTATACACATGGTTAAATGTCTAACAGAACCACGTGTTTTCTCTATTAAATAAAATTCCTTATTTTGTATAAAATAGTAAATGTCATCCAAACTTCATATTTCCTATCCTATAATGAGGGGGATGAAAAGAAATGGAGGTTTTGAATATGACAAGTATTTACCCAAAGTTTCGAGCAGCTGCGGTACAAGCAGCACCTGTCTACTTAAATTTGGAAGCAACCGTTGAGAAATCATGTGAACTGATCGACGAGGCAGCTTCAAATGGTGCAAAGCTTGTGGCATTCCCAGAAGCATTTTTACCTGGTTATCCTTGGTTTGCTTTTATTGGTCATCCAGAATACACGAGAAAGTTCTATCATGAATTATATAAAAATGCAGTTGAAATCCCTAGCTTAGCCATTCAAAAAATCAGTGAGGCAGCAAAAAGAAATGAAACGTACGTTTGTATATCATGCAGTGAAAAAGATGGCGGCTCTCTCTATTTAGCTCAGCTTTGGTTTAATCCGAATGGGGATTTAATTGGAAAACACCGGAAAATGAGAGCTTCTGTAGCAGAAAGACTCATTTGGGGGGACGGAAGTGGAAGTATGATGCCGGTGTTTCAAACTGACATTGGAAACCTTGGCGGATTGATGTGCTGGGAGCATCAAGTTCCACTTGATCTTATGGCGATGAATGCCCAAAATGAGCAGGTACATGTAGCCTCTTGGCCAGGTTATTTTGACGATGAAATTTCAAGCAGATATTATGCCATCGCGACACAGACATTTGTGCTGATGACTTCATCTATATATACGGAAGAAATGAAAGAGATGATTTGCTTAACGCAGGAGCAAAGAGATTACTTTGAAACATTTAAGAGCGGGCATACGTGCATTTACGGGCCGGATGGGGAACCGATCAGTGATATGGTTCCAGCTGAAACAGAGGGAATTGCGTACGCTGAAATTGATGTAGAAAGAGTCATTGATTACAAGTTTTATATTGATCCGGCTGGACACTACTCCAATCAAAGTTTGAGTATGAATTTTAATCAACAGCCCACTCCGGTTGTGAAACAATTATATCCTCAAAAAAATGAAGTATTCACATATGAGGACATTCAATATCAACATGGTATACTTGAAGAAAAAGTGTAAATGAACGTGGAACCTTCTCTATTTTAGAGAAGGTTTTTTTGAGGAAAGATGATATAAATCAATGTATAATTGAGCATAAAAGGGATCCATCATTGTTGATATATGAGGAAACAGCTGTTCAAAATACAGGTAGACAAGAAAATGGGGTTATGCCAATGTCAAATATTATTTTCCATATAGACATGAATGCTTTTTATGCCAATGTAGAAATGGCGTATGATCCTTCTTTGCGAGGGAAACCTTTAGCCATCAGCGGAAATGCAAAAGAGCGTAAAGGGATTGTTGTGACGTGCAGCTACGAGGCAAGAGCACTAGGAGTGAAGCCCCCGATGCCCTTGTGGGAGGCGAAGCGGCTATGTCCGGGACTCATTGTCCGCACACCGAACTTTGACCGATACCGCAGCTCCTCACAAGAGATGTTTACAATACTTAGAGAATACAGTGATTTAGTCGAACCTGTATCGATTGATGAGGGCTATATTGATTTAACGCATACACCATATGCCGAGCATGCGGTAAAAACGGCTCATGATATTCAAACAAGGCTTGTAGAGGAGCTGATGCTACCTTCAAGTATCGGCATTGCACCGAATAAATTTTTAGCGAAAATGGCGTCTAATTGGAAAAAGCCAATGGGCATCACCATATTGCGTAAACGAGATGTGCCGAACATGCTCTGGCCGCTCCCTGCTGGTGACATGCACGGGGTTGGACAAAAAACGGCAGATAAATTAAAGAAAATCGGAATTCATACTATTGAAGACTTAGCGAAAGCGAATGAGTATACGCTAAAAGAATTGCTTGGCATTAATGGTCCGAGATTAAAGCAAAAGGCGAATGGTGAACATGACGGCATCGTGGACCCAGAAAGAATATACGAATTTAAATCCGTCGGCAATTCATCCACTCTGCCTCATGATTCGGATGATTCAGATGAACTTGTCACGTTAATTGATAAGCTGTCACAATCTGTGAGTGCAAGGTTAAGGAGAAAAGAAGTGATGGCAAATCGGCTGCTCATCATGATTCGGTATGCAAGCTGGAAAAATATCACGCGAAGTGTCATGCTCTCGAATCCAACGGATCGAAAGGAAGATATATTTGAAGCGGCAAAGCAGTTATTCCTTAAACATTGGAATGACCAGCCAGTGAGGCTCTTAGGTGTGACGGGGACAGACCTTGTCGAACGAAAAGCAGCTGTTAAACAGCTTGATTTATTTTCATATACAGAAGATGCAAAAGAAGAGCCCCTCCAAACCATTTTAGATGGACTGAAAGAAAAATATGGAAAGTCATTGGTGCAAAGAGGGATCACCATTAAGGAAAAAGAGAGCAAAACAAGCGGGACAAGTTTTAATAAAGATTTTTTTCAGGACGAAAGAGGAAATGACTAGCCTGAAAACTTGATAAAAGAGGTGATGTTGTGGTAATTTCAAAGGGTACATCATTTCAGCAGTAATCAATATAGTGTGTTAGAAGGGACGTCAGAATTATGTCAAAACAACAAATCGGTGTGGTTGGACTAGCCGTTATGGGGAAAAACCTTGCCCTCAATATTGAAAGCCGCGGTTTCTCCGTATCCGTTTATAACAGATCTAGCAGCAAAACAGAAGAGTTTCTTCAAGAAGCAGAAGGAAAAAACGTTGTTGGCACATACAGCATCGAAGAATTTGTTCAGTCGCTTGAAACACCGCGTAAAATTCTTTTAATGGTAAAAGCTGGTGCAGCAACAGATGCAACCATTCAATCATTACTTCCTCACCTAGAGAAAGGTGACATTTTAATTGATGGTGGAAATACATATTACAAGGATACACAAAGACGTAACCAAGAGCTTGCAGAGAGTGGTATTCACTTCATTGGTACAGGTGTTTCCGGCGGTGAAGAAGGCGCGCTAAAAGGCCCTTCCATCATGCCAGGCGGTCAAAAAGAAGCGCATGAGCTAGTGAAACCAATCTTAGAAGCGATTTCTGCGAAAGTAGATGGTGAGCCTTGTACAACGTATATCGGCCCAGATGGAGCAGGACATTATGTCAAAATGGTTCATAACGGTATCGAGTACGGAGATATGCAATTGATCTCTGAATCATACTTTATCTTGAAGCATGTTGCTGGTTTGTCAGCAGCGGAGCTTCATGAAGTATTCTCAGAGTGGAATAAAGGCGAGCTTGACAGCTATTTAATCGAAATTACAGCTGACATTTTCACAAAAGTGGATGAAGAAACAAACCAGCCGCTTGTGGATGTGATCTTAGATAAAGCTGGTCAAAAAGGAACTGGAAAATGGACAAGCAAAAGCTCACTTGATCTAGGTGTCCCGCTTCCAATCATTACTGAGTCTGTTTTTGCGCGCTACATTTCTGCAATGAAAGATGAGCGTGTGGAAGCAAGTCAATTGATCGAAGGTCCTGAGCCAGCGCAATCAGCTGAGAATAAACAAGAGCTGATCGAAGCGGTTAGAAAAGCCCTATTCATGAGTAAAATCTGCTCTTACGCACAAGGCTTTGCGCAAATGAAAGCAGCGTCTGATGAATATAACTGGGATTTAAAATACGGTGAAATTGCGATGATCTTCCGCGGCGGATGTATCATTCGTGCAGCCTTCTTACAACAAATTAAAGAAGCATATGACCGTAATCCTGAACTGAAAAACCTATTGCTTGATCCATACTTTAAGGATATTGCTCAAAACTATCAATCATCACTTCGTAAAGTCATTTCACTTGCAGTGGAACAAGGAGTTCCTGTTCCTTCATTCTCAAGTGCACTTGCTTACTTTGATAGCTATCGCACAGCTGTCCTTCCAGCGAATTTAATTCAAGCACAGCGTGACTATTTCGGTGCACATACGTATGAGCGCACAGATAAAGAAGGCGTATTCCATACTGAATGGATGAAATAAATAGAGAACGACTGAAAAACCTTACCTTTGGTAAGGTTTTTTTGTTTGTATCTTTTCGGCTAAAAATGTGAAAAAGAGGGATGCTATGTAAAAAAGACAAGAAAGTAGGGATAGAAGTGGGCATTTTATATGCACTTCTCCCAGCGATATTTTGGGGAAGTATTGTTCTCATCAGTGTCAAACTAGGTGGGAATGCGTATCAGCAAACCCTCGGCATTACGCTCGGCGCATTTTTATTTTCGATTGCAGCGTTTTTCATCAAAATGCCAGAGCTGACACCGCTTATTTTTGCGGTTTCCGTCATTTCAGGCATCTTCTGGAGTATTGGACAAATGAATCAGCTTTCAAGTGTTGCTTTTCTCGGTGTATCTAAAGCGGTTCCTTTATCAACGGGCATGCAGCTTGTGAGCACAACGCTATTTGGTGTCATGGTCTTCAAAGAATGGCAGACGATGACGGTCATACTCATTGGTTCTTGCGCCATTTTACTGATCATTGCAGGTGTTGTGATGACATCGCTCGGTCAAAAAAAGAATGGCGGCGGGGATGGCAGAGGCAATTTTAAAAAAGGGATCATTATTCTGCTCATCTCAACCGTTGGCTACGTCGGATATGTCGTCATTTTAAGATGGTTTGATATTGATGGCTGGTCTGCACTTGTCCCGCAATCCGTCGGCATGCTGCTTTCATCCTTAGCGATTAGTTTAAAGCAGGACCCATTTAGTAAATATACGTTTAGAAATATCATTGCCGGTCTTGTTTGGTCAACAGGAAATCTTGGTCTGCTTTTGGCCATTCCATTAATCGGCGTAGCCGTAAGCTTTTCAATGTCACAAACAGGGATTGTTATCTCAACACTAGGCGGCATTTACTTATTAAAAGAGAAAGCATCTAGAACAAGCTTTGTCATTGCAGGCTGCTTGATGATTATTGCAGGCGGTGTGCTGCTAGGCTTTACAAAATAGGAGGTTACACGAATGTATCCAGATTTAGAAGGAAAAACAGTTCTGATTACAGGTGCAGGTACAGGGATTGGTCAAGCGATGGCCCGCCGATTTGGACAAGAAAAAGCCAATGTGGTGATCAATTACTTCTCCGATAAAGAAAATCCGGATGATACCATTGCAGAAATTCAAAAACATGGCGGACAGGCTGTGAAAATCAAGGGAGACGTATCAAAGGAAGAGGATATGCAGGCGATGATTGATAAAGCCGTTGATACATTTGGCAGTCTTGATGTGATGATCAATAACGCAGGCATTGAAAATGAAGTACCTTCTACCGAAATGACGCTGGATAATTGGAACAAAGTGATGTCTACCAATTTAACAGGCATGTTTCTAGGGTGCCGTGATGCACTGAAGTATATGACAGATCATGGGATAGAAGGTTCGATCATTAATATGTCGTCGGTTCATCAGCAAATTCCTTGGCCTCATTTCGTGCATTATGCAGCCAGTAAAGGAGGCGCAAAGCTTTTGACAGAAACATTGGCGCTTGAATATGCCCCTAAAAAAATCCGTGTAAACAGCATTGCACCTGGCGCTATTGATACCCCGATTAATGCGGAGAAATTCGATGATCCAGCATTGAAAAAAGGCGTGATTGAGCTGATTCCAATCGGCTATATTGGAAAGCCAGAAGAAGTGGCAGCATGTGCTGTCTGGCTGGCATCAAAAGAGGCGAGCTATGTCACAGGCCTGACGTTATATGTAGACGGCGGCATGACAAAGTATCCTGGGTTCCAGGCAGGAAAAGGATAAGACAATGAAGACAAAGAGCGTAAAATACGCTCTTTTTTATATTAAATACAGACAAATAAAATTAAATGTCTAGACATTTAAAAATAAAAATATATAATATTAATTGGAAGCGCTTTTATTACAACAATGGGGTGAGAGAAATGAAACGTATTTTATTAGCATGCAGTTCGGGAATGTCTACGAGTTTACTAGTGACAAAGATGAAAGCACATGCCGATTCAATTGGGGACGAAGCAGAAATTTGGGCAGTTGGTCAAGATCAAGCAAAAAAAGAAATGGCGAATGCAGATGTTGTGTTAATCGGACCGCAAATGAGCTTTTTAAAAGGAGACCTTCAAAAAGAAGCAACAAAATACGGGATTGAGGTAGAGGTCATTGATATGCAGGCATACGGGCTTGCCGATGGACAAAAAGCGTATGAACAGGCACTTACATTGATGGGGGAATCTTAAAGGATGGAAAAGAAAACACTCGAAGGGCTCACGGAGGAACAAGTGAGCTTTCAATTGATCTTACTCAGCGGGAATGCACGCAGCAAATTGCTTCAGGCTCTGAAACAATTTCGAGAAGGTCTAGAAGAAGAAGCTTTTAGTCATATGAAAGAAGCGGAAGAAGATTTACGGCTTGCACATGACATCCATTTTCAACTCGTGCAGAAAGAGGCAGGCGGAGAAAGGGCATCCTTTTCCTTACTGCTCATGCACGCTGAAGATCACTTAATGTCGACCATTACCATCAAGGAGCTTGTGGGAGAGCTCCTGCCGATATTCCAATCGCTTAAACAATAAAGGGTGTAAACAAGGGGGGAAACCAATGTTTGATAAAATAAGTGCCATTTTGGTTCCGATTGCTGGGAGATTGAACAACAACCGCTATTTAGGCGTTTTACGTGATGCCTTTATGCTTGCGTTCCCGCTCACCATCTTTGGTTCCATTATGGTTGTGCTGATGAATTTGCCATTTTTAGATAAAATCATGAGTAAAACCGTACTGGAAGGCGTCCAGTCTGCACTGAATATCGCACCGAGTGCGACCATCAGCATTATGAGTGTGTTTGTTGTATTTGGGATCGGCTACTATTTATCAAAAAGCTATGATGTAGAAGCTGTCTTTGGCGGCGTGATTGCTTTAGCCTCTTTCTTGCTTCTAACTCCGTTTTTACTAGAACAAGAAGGCGGTGCAACGATTGCAGGCGTTATCCCAGTTGATCGTTTAGGTGCAAAGGGAATGTTCCTAGGAATGATCACAGGCTTTTTGTCTGCTGAAATTTATCGTTATTTTGTCCAGAAGAAATTTGTGATCAATATGCCGCAAGGGGTTCCGCCAGCTGTTTCCAAGTCTTTTGCTGCACTGATCCCGGCTACTTTGACACTTACAACCTTTTTGTTTATTAATATCATCATTACACAAGGCTTCAAAACAAATATGCATGATTTGATTTATCATGCCATTCAGGCGCCGCTTGTCGGTCTTGGAAGCGGTATCATTCCGACGTTGATCGCTGTTTTCTTTATACAAATTCTTTGGTTCTTTGGGCTCCATGGCCAAATTATTATCAACTCTGTCATGGATCCGATTTGGAATACATTGTCCATACAAAACCTAGAAAGCTATACAAAAACAGGTGAGGTTCCTAATATCATCAGCAAGCAGTTTATTGAAATTTATACGGTTGGAATGGGTGGAACCGGTATGACGCTTGCTGTTGTGTTTACGATTTTAATTTTCCTGAAAAGTAAGCAATTAAAACAAGTAGCCAAGCTTGGCTTAGGACCAGGATTATTTAACGTCAATGAACCGATTATCTTCGGTTTACCGATTGTCATGAATCCGCTTATTCTCATTCCGTGGATTTTGGCGCCAATGGTCATTACATGTATTACTTATTTTGCGATGGCATCAGGCATTGTACCGCCGCCGACAGGCGTGAATATCCCATGGACAGTACCGATCTTTATTAGCGGAATGATGGCAACAAATTCACTAGCGGGCGGTCTGCTTCAGCTGTTTAACCTGATGATTGTGTTTGTCATTTGGTTCCCGTTCCTGAAATTTATTGACCGTATGAATGTGAAAAATGAAAAAATAACGACAACAGAAAAAACGAAGGCAGCAAATATCAAAGGCGAAGGAGACTCAATACATGTCGATGGAAACTAACAAGCAATCATATACATTCCCAGAAGGTTTCTGGTGGGGATCTTCTGCTTCTGCGACGCAAACAGAAGGGAGCGTCCCCGGCGATGGAAAGGGACCGAACATTTGGGATCATTGGTTTGAACAAGAGCCGACTCGTTTTTTTGATGGCGTAGGGCCGGACGTGACATCTCAATTTTATCGAAAATATAAAGAGGATATCCGTCTCATGAAAGAAATTGGCCACAATTCATTTCGGCTGTCGATTTCATGGTCACGCCTCTTACCTGAAGGAACAGGTGCCGTCAATGAAGAAGCGGTGTCTTTTTACAATGATGTGATCAATGAACTGATTGCACATGATATCGAGCCATTTGTGAACCTATACCATTTCGATATGCCAATGGCGCTTCAGGAGAAGGGCGGCTGGGTGAACAGACAGGTGGTCGACGACTATGTCAGCTATGCGGCATTATGCTTCCAATTATTTGGTGACCGGGTGAAAAAATGGTTTACCCATAACGAACCGATTGTGCCTGTAGAAGGCGGATATATGTATAGCTTTCATTATCCAAACGAAGTCGATTTCCAAAAGGCTGTACAGGTCGGTTTTCATGAACTTTTATCAAATGCGAAGGCGATTGCGGCTTATAAAAAGCTGCAGCAAGGCGGTAAGATTGGCATCATCCTAAACCTGACTCCTTCGTACCCGCGAAGCCAGCATCCGCGCGATGTAGAAGCAGCAGAGATGGCAGATGCTTTCTTTAACCGTTCCTTCTTAGATCCTGCGGTGAAGGGGCATTTCCCGGAAAAGCTAGTAGAAGTCTTAAAGAAAGAAGGCTTTATGCCAAGTATGGAAGAAGGGGACCTTGAGCTCATTCGAGAGAATACGATTGATCTTCTTGGCATCAACTATTATCAGCCAAGAAGAGTGAAAGCGAAAGAGCATATGCCGCACCCTCAAGCACCATTTATGCCGAACCATTATTTTGATTCTTTTGAGATGCCGGGAAGAAAAATGAATGTGTATCGAGGCTGGGAAATCTATGAAAAGGGCATTTATGACATATTGAAAAAAGTCCAAACAGACTATGATAATATTGAATGTTTTATTTCTGAAAATGGCATGGGTGTCGAAGGAGAAGAGCGGTTTAAGGATGAAGAAGGAATGATTCATGACGATTACCGCATTGACTTTATTTCTGAGCATCTCAAATGGGTGCATCAAGCCATTCAAGAAGGAAGCAATGTGAAAGGCTATCATCTATGGACCTTTATGGACAACTGGTCCTGGTCGAATGCATATAAAAATCGTTATGGATTTGTCTCAGTCGATCTTCAAAAAGACGGGAAACGAACGATTAAGAAAAGCGGATACTGGTTTCAATCCGTTTCAAAGAATAACGGTTTTTAATCAAAATACTTGCTCTTTCCTTGAAAAGAGCAGGTATTTTTCTTATGTGACGGGAAGTGGATGAAACAAAAATGGCTGGCACCTTTTAAGCTCACATCCCTTAGTGTAAAATGAGAGGAAGGCTAAAAAACGCCATATTTCCTTCTAGAATAAAGCGCTATGAAAAAACAAGTCAGTTGGTGGTGTGAGATGAAGAAGTATGAACTCATTTCAGAAGAAATCAGAAAACGAATAGGAACAGCATATTATCCAGAAGATCAACCCATTCCAGATGAAAACTCGCTTGCCGCCGAATTTCAATGCAGCAGAATGACAATGAAACGTGCGCTCGATCTTCTCGTTGCAGAAGGTCTGCTCTTTAGAAAAAGAGGCCACGGTACATTTATTGTAAAGGCAGCGCTCAATCAAGGGGCAATCAATGTATCAGGCCATGAAAATAAAGGGTTCACAAAGGTCATGGCAGATAAAAACGTCACGACTCAAATCATTCATTTTGATGTCCATTTTCCAAGCGAAGAGGTGGCAGCCCACTTATCTATTGACTCAACCACACCTATTTATGATATCATCCGGCTCCGTCTTGTGGATGAAGAGCCTTATGTATTAGAAAAAACGTTTATGCCTATTAATCTCATTAAGGGCATAGATGAAAAAGTTCTACTGGGTTCTATCTATGGCTACATTTCAAATCAGCTTCATTTAAAAATAGCAGGAGCGCACAAGAAAATTAGAGCGGCTAAATCAGATCAGCTGGATCAGCAGTATTTAGGGTGTGACCCCACAGATCCTGTGCTTGAAGTCGAGCAGGTTGCTTATTTAAACACCGGGCAGCCGTTTGAATATTCATTTAGCCATCATCGCTATGATAAATTTGACTTTTCAACGGTTGAAATAACGAAAACAGGACGTTAAAAAAAGAGCAGAACCCCCAAGGGAGACTGCTCTTTTTTCATATGATTTTATATATTCCACCAATGGTATCCATCTTTTTCTAGAAGCTCATCAGCTTCTTTCGGTCCCATAGAACCAGCAGGATAGTTTGGTTTTAATGTTTTGCTTTCTGCCCATTTCTCAGAAATCGGATCAACAAAGTTCCAAGAAAGTGCCACCTCGTCCCAGTGAGCAAAGTTTGTCGCATCGCCTAGCAAGCAGTCATGAATCAGCTTTTCATATGCTTCTGGTGTATTCATGATGTCGTTATAGTTTGTTTGGTAGTCGAGCTTAATCGGTTTCGCATACGTGCCGCCATCCAGCTTGCGAGCATTTAAGTGAAGGGTGATGCCTTCATCTGGCTGAATATGAATGACGAGTAAGTTTGGGTGCATGGCATTCCCGTTTCCATAGTACAGGTTCATGGGAATGTCTTTAAATTGAACCACGATTTGAGTAGATTTCTTTTCTAACCGTTTTCCTGTCCGAATGTAAAATGGCACCCCGGCCCATCTAAAGTTATCAATCAGCAGTTTCCCTGCCACAAATGTTTCTGTGTTTGAGTTCGGGTCAACATTTTGCTCTTCCAGATAAGAAGGAACGACATTGCCATTCATCGTACCAGTATCATACTGACCGCGGACAAAGAATTGATCGACCTCATCTTTAGAGAAAGGACGAAGAGCGCGCAGTGCTTTCCGTTTTTCGCTGCGGATTTCCTCTGTATTCAGTTTAATTGGCGGCTCCATTGCTAAAAGGGCAACCATTTGAAGCATATGGTTTTGGACCATATCTCTTAGTGCACCAGAATTTTCGTAATATCGAGCCCGGTCTTCAACCCCTAAGGATTCACTGGATGTAATTTGAATGTTTGAAATATAGCGGTTTGTCCAAAGTGGTTCAAAAATGGCATTTGCAAAGCGGATGACTTCAATGTTTTGAACCATTTGTTTACCAAGGTAGTGGTCAATACGATAAATTTGATCTTCTGTGAATGCATCACGAATTTCTTCATTTAATGTTTTGGCACTTGGCAGATCGTGCCCAAATGGCTTTTCAATGACAAGTCGTGACCAGCCGGTTGTTTCTGATACGCCCTCACTCTTTAGGAACTTCGCAATCGTTCCGAAAAATTCCGGTGCCATAGCTAAATAGAACATGCGGTTATTTGGAATACTGTACGTATCTTCAAGGCCTGTTAAAAGCGTGTTTAGCGATTGATAGGAAGCAGGGCTTGATACGTCAAAATCGTGATAATAGAAATGTGAAATGAATTCCTCTGTTTTTGCTTCTGCATCATCAGAAGAAACAGATTCCTTTACCACAGCTCTTAGGTCCTCATGAGACCACGGGCGGCGTCCAACTCCGACAACAGCGAATTGATCACCTAGCTTTCCGCTATGGTAAAGTCTATGTATAGAAGGGTAGAGCTTGCGTTTGGCAAGGTCTCCTGTTGCGCCAAAAATGACAATGACTGCTTTAGGGTTGTTAGTTTCTGTATTCACGAGAAGTACCTCACTTTATTCGTAGCATTGTTGTAAAAACCGAGAATGTATGTACATTTTCTTTATTTTAAAGCTTCATTGTTCGTAAAGCAAACATTTGATTCGACTTTTTCTGCTCTCGTTTCACTTTTTTCAATAATTCCGCTGAATTCACATTTACCTTGTCTTCATGTATTCTATATGAATGAAGATATTGTATACCGGCTTTAGGAGGAAAAGTAATGGAACTGCTCTTTTTAGGAACAGGTGCAGGCATACCTGCAAAAACAAGAAACGTCACTTGCACAGCGCTAAAGCTTTTAGAAGAAAGAAATGCAGTGTGGCTTTTTGATTGCGGAGAAGCAACGCAGCATCAAATCTTACATACAACGATTAAACCGAGAAAGATCGAGAAAATATTTATCACACATATGCACGGTGATCATGTATATGGCCTTCCGGGACTCCTTGGCAGCAGATCCTTTCAAGGCGGGGAGGATGAATTGACGATCTATGGACCAAAGGGCATCAAGGCCTTTGTGAATGCAGCACTTTCAGCTACACAAACGCATTTGACATATCCGCTGCATATCATAGAAATAGATGAAGGGATCGTCTTTGAAGATGATACCTTTCAAGTAGAAGCAAGAAGAGTCTCTCACGGGATTCCAGCTTACGGCTATCGGGTTGTGGAAAAAGATATGCCTGGTTCATTAAAAGCCGAAGACCTAAAAGAAATCGGTGTAAACCCTGGACCTTTGTATCAGAAGTTGAAAAATGGGGAAACCGTGACACTCGAAGATGGAAGAACCATTGATGGAACCGATTATTTGGAACCCCCTAAAAAAGGGAGAATCGTTGCATTTTCAGGAGATACCCGTTTGTGCGAGAATATAACAAGGCTTGCCAAAAATGCGGATGTGTTAGTCCATGAAGCAACATTCGGTAAAGAAGATGCAGATTTAGCCTACAATTATTATCACAGTACAACAGAACAAGCAGCGAAAACAGCACAGGAAGCGGGCGCAAAAAGGCTCATTTTGACCCATATAAGTGCACGTTACCAAGGAGAAGAGGCACTGAAACAACTGTTGAAAGAAGCCCGCGATATATTCCCGCTGACAGAAGCTGCACATGATTTCTCTTCTTTCCCCATTGAACGCACCCTGTAAAAATTGGATGAATCGTCAAAAAAAGTTGTGTGATTTTTTTGATATTTATGATGACGCTCTTTTTCAGGTAGTGGTAAAATGGTGAAGAAAAAACAAATGACGAATTAAACTATGAAGAATACGGGAGGCACAATCAAAGATGAGCGGTTTTACAGCATTAAGTGAAGCAGAATTGAATGACCTATATGTGGCACTACAAAATGAGTATGAAACTTACAAAAGTAAAAACTTGCACTTAGACATGTCTAGAGGGAAGCCTTCACCAAAACAGCTCGATTTGTCTATGGGCATGCTCGATGTTGTGACATCAAAGGATGCAATGATAGCTGAAGATGGCACAGATGTGCGAAACTATGGCGGCTTGACAGGCCTTCCTGAAACGAAGACATTTTTTGCAGAAGTACTCAATTTAAAGCCAGAACAAATCATCATCGGCGGTAATTCTAGCCTGAATATGATGCATGATACCATTGCACGTGCGATGACTCACGGCGTATGTGACAGCAAAACTCCTTGGGGAGAGCTGCCAAAGGTAAAATTCCTTGCACCAAGCCCAGGGTATGACCGTCATTTTGCCATTTGTGAGCTATTTAACATAGAGATGATCACGGTCGATATGAAGGCTGATGGACCTGATATGGATCAGGTAGAAAAATTGGTCGCAGAAGATGAAGCGATTAAAGGCATTTGGTGTGTACCGAAATATAGCAATCCAGACGGCATTACGTATTCAGATGAAGTCGTTGACCGCCTAGCTTCAATGAAAACAAAAGCAGACGACTTCCGCATTTTTTGGGATGATGCATATGCAGTCCACCATCTAACGGATACACCTGATACGTTAAAAGATATTTTTCAAGCAATTGAAGAGGCAGGATACCCGAACCGTGTGTTTATGTTTGCGTCTACGTCTAAAATTACATTCCCAGGCTCAGGTGTTGCACTGATGGCGTCTAGTCCTGACAATGTAAGCTTCACTCAAAAGCAATTATCGATTCAAACGATCGGACCAGACAAAATCAATCAACTAAGACATCTTCGTTTCTTCCAAAATCCAGAAGGTTTGAAGGAACATATGAAAAAGCATGCGGCGATCATTAAGCCAAAATTTGACCTCGTTCTTTCCATTCTTGACGAAAAACTTGGCGGGAAAGACATCGCTGAATGGCACAAGCCAAATGGTGGATATTTCATTAGTTTAAATACACTTGATCATTGTGCAAAAGCTGTTGTGCAAAAAGCAAAAGAAGCAGGTGTCACAATGACAGGTGCAGGTGCAACATATCCATATGGAAAAGATCCGCTTGATCGCAACATTCGCATTGCACCAACATTCCCGGCTCTTGAAGAACTAGAGCAAGCGATTGACATCTTTACATTATGTGTTCAGCTTGTCAGCATTGAAAAGCTGCTTTCTGAAAAAAGTCAATCTGCTCCAACGGCATAAATAGAAGAAACTCCTTGACTCATAACGGGTCAAGGAGTTTTTTATTTTAATTAGCTGTTTGATAATAGGAGACAGGTTGTTTGGCTGCACACCATACATCATAGATAGCAAGCTGTACAATATGCGGTTCATCATGATGAATATAGTGCGAGCTGTTTTGCGCCTGAATCCATCCGCTTTGGGATGACAAAGACAGCATGCGTTTATGAAGTCTGAGCCAAGCTTCATGAGCTGGGTGAAACAATCGGCTCTTACCTGATGAAATGACAAGAAGCGGCATCATTCCAAAATGAGTTTGCTCCTCTTTCATTGTGCTTAACATTTGCTGAAAGTCCTCATGCGTACATTCTGCTGTAAACTGCGCCATATATGAAGTGCGTTCTTCCTTTGATAAAAGCGGCAGGATCATCTGCTCTTGCTCCTCGCTTGCTGGGTCTAACAGCACCATGCCAATGACATCATCTCCTCTGCGGCTTGCCCATAACCGGCTGACAAGAGAGCCAAATGAGTGAGCGACAATAAGAAATGGCGGCTGAATATTGGCTTCTTTCAGCAGCGCATCTAAATCATCAGCGAGGTCATGCAAGGTTCTTCCTTCACCGCTCTCACTGCTCTTTCCATTTCCTAAACGGTCGTATAAGAAAACCCCAAGCTCTGGGTCAATATCACGTGCCATATTCGACCACGTATCACTAGAAATGCCGTAGCCTGCTTCAAAGATAATCGTGGCTTGCCTTTTGCCTTGACGATGTTTTGTATAAAAGTGGTGTCCATCTATATGATACATTTTTTCAATCATTACCGAATTCATTCTTCCATCTCCTCTAAGCAGTTCTTTAGCTAAAAGACGGCACAAAAGGCAGATATGTTTCTCTTAAAAACAAAAAAGATGCCTATTTCGAAAAATAGACACCTTTTTTCCTAAGAGCTTTTACCAAGCGCGATCATATTGACGCGGGCTTTCGATGGATGTACGGAGTTCTTGAGCAGCTGTTTTTGGGAAGTATGGATCCCGTAAAAACTCTCTGCCAATAAAGATCAAATCCGCACGCTGATTTTGTAAAATCTCCTCTGCCTGTACACCAGATGTGATGAGACCGACAGCAGCTGTTTGAATGCCGGCACCTTCTTTTATTTTCTCTGCGAATGTGACTTGGTAGCCGGGGAATGTATTGATTTTCGCCTGTACGACAGCACCTGAGCTGACATCGATTAAGTCGACACCTTGCTCTTTGAGCCAAGTGGCAATCCCGATATAATCTGCAATATCAAGTCCTTTTGTCGTGTAATCAGAAGCCGACACACGGACAAATAAAGGTCCGTCCCATACGGTATTGACTGCATCTACGACTTCTCTTAAGAAACGATAACGGTTCTCTGGTGAACCGCCATAGTCGTCTGTTCGGTGGTTCGCCAGCGGTGAAAGAAATTCATTGATCAAATAGCCATGTGCACCATGAATTTCAATGATGTCAAAACCCGCTTTTTTTGCCCGTACAGCTGCATCCTGAAACGCCTGAACGGTATCTTTGATTTGGTCAACAGACATCTCGACAGGGGTTTTAGATGTTTCATCAAATGGGATGCTTGATGGTGCAAGAATGTCTCCATCAAGTTCAGCCTTACGTCCTGCATGGGCTAGCTGGATGGCTGTCTTCGTTCCGTATGCTTTGATTTGTTCGTTTAATGAAGCGAAACCTTCAATGTGCTCATCGCTCCAAATACCGAGGTCTTGATCACTAATTCTTCCCTCGGGAGATACAGCACTGGCTTCCACCATGATGAGACCAGCCTGACCTTGTGCACGGGAAATATAATGTGTGAAGTGGAAAGGCTGTAATTTCCCATCACGGTCATAGGATGAATACATACACATCGGGGACATCACGATGCGGTTTTTCAGTGTAACACCTTTTAATGTCCAAGGTGAAAAGAGTTTTGTTTCCAAATACCTTCGCCTCCTCATGGAATTGTATAGCCGATTATAACAGCCATTCAAACTTTCGTCATAAAAGGTGCTCAAAGAATATAGCTTTTATACACGTTTTTGTATAATGGAGAGATAGAGACATCAAAGGGGGAGAACGGATGAAATGGCAAACAGAGAGTGAACTAAAGGAGCTCCTGACAGCTCTTATGCAGTATGAAAGTATATCAGGTACAACAGGAGAAGTCGCGTTAGCGGAATATTTATATTATTTGCTGAGGGAGCGGCCTTATTTTGAGCAGAACCCTGATCATTTGGCTTTGCATCCGATGAAAGATGGCCGGTATTATTTAACGGCACTTGTGAAGCGAAGTACGCTGCAGCGTACCGTGCTGCTTCTTAGTCACTTTGATGTAGTCGATACAGAAGATTACGGCGAATTTCAAAACATGGCATGCAAGCCTGAAGAGTTAATGACTTCCTTTTCGCAAAAAAGTGAGCTTCTTCCAAAGAGGGCAAGAGAGGACCTTGCTTCAGGCGACTGGCTGTTTGGAAGAGGGGCCATGGATATGAAAGCAGGTCTCACCGTACAGCTTTCTATGCTGGAAAGAGCGATGACAGAAACATTTGATGGAAATGTCCTGCTCGTCACAGTTCCTGATGAGGAAGTAAATTCACAAGGAATGCTTGAGGCTGTGCCGAAATTAAAAGAGCTTAAAGAAAAACATGATCTTGACTATACCGCGTGTTTAAACAGTGAGCCGATGTTTGAAAAGTATCCAGGGGATGAACATCATTATATGTATACAGGCAGTATAGGAAAGGTATTAGCCGGATTTTTCTGTAAAGGGATCGAAACGCATGTAGGAGAGCCTTTCTCAGGCTTAAATGCGAATTGTATGGTATCTGAACTAAACCGGCTGTTAGAGCTCAATAGTGACTATTGTGAGGAAGCAGATGGTGAAGTAACGCCGCCTCCAACGAACTTAATGCAAAAGGACTTGAAAGAAGCCTATTCCGTTCAAACACCTCACACAGCCGTATCTTTATTTAATGTGCTCATGATGAAACGTTCAAGTGAAGAACTGCACGGACTTCTCTATGAAACTGCGAAACAAGCAGCAGACCAAATCGAGGCAAATCTTCGGCAGAAAACAGCTGACTTTCAGCGCTTTAAACACTTTACACCAATAGACACTCAGGTGACGGTTCTCACATATCACGAGCTGTATCAAAAAGCCGCAGATCGCTCTGGTGAACAGGAAGTCGAGCGCATTGTCAACTATGCATTCGCCAACCGAGGTGAACTTGGAGATCGTGATTTTTCAACGAAAATTGTCTCGGAGCTGACGACACTATGTAAGGAAGAAGGACCGCTGATTGTTCTATTTTATAGTCCGCCATTTTACCCTTCGGTGTCCTCAACAGAAGATACGCATATTCAGAAGACATTCAAGAAGATTCAAAAAGAGGCAAAAGAGGTATATGGACTTGAAGTAGAGGAAGTGAAATATTTCCCGGGATTGTCTGATTTAAGTTACTTACAGCTCGAAAAGCAGGAAGTAGGTCATTATACAACCAATATGCCGCTTTACCAAAAAGGCTATTCTTTACCGCAAGGAGAAAAGGAAGCCCTTTACGTTCCAGTCATCAACGTAGGTCCACTAGGAAAGGACCCGCACAAATGGACAGAGCGGCTGCACGTCCCGTTCTCTTTTGGCACTTTGCCAGAATTATTAGAATCAACGATTCATGCTTTATTAGAGAAAAAGTAAGTAGATGTAATGAAGAGCCCTATCTTAATGATAGGGCTTTTGGTTGTGAATGTTCAGTCTATATTTTCATGGTTATACCAAAAGTTTCATACGTAAATTGTATATAAAACAATAGTCCTTACAAAAAATAGTGAAAATGATTGAAATATTCAGAAAAGTCTATTATAATCAATTATGTAATTAAGTTACAATTTATCTAATTAAAAGGAGGTGATGAAAATGAAGCGTAACGAGTGGATTGCAATCTAATGAATAGAATCAATACTTACTGAAAAGAGTGTTTCGCAGAGAAGTGATTTTTTTAGCTTCTCTGTGAATTTGTATGTGGGATAAAAATAGACGAGAGTTGGGTGAGAGAATTGTCAAATATGAAAAGTTATTATGATGAGCATCCGTCTTTATGGAATTTTCTTTATCCTTTTTTTGGCCAAGCGAGCCAAGAAGGAGCACAATCTCGTGTGACAGAATTCATTCAGAAAGAACGAACATTTCAAAAAGGGAAAAACGCTTTATATTTACATATCCCTTTCTGCGATACGATCTGTTCGTTTTGTCCTTTTATTAAATCTACGAAATATGAGCCCATTATCGGAAAGTATATAGATGCTTTAATCAATGAGATGCGTATCTTATCCCAATCCCCTAATATCCAAAAAATGACGTTTGATGTGGTGTTCGTTGGTGGAGGTACTCCTTCCATAATGCCCCCAGAACTAATCTATCGACTTTCGACCGCTATAAAAGAAAATTTCTCATTATCTGCTGATTATGAATGGACATTTGAATGTGAAGCAAAAACAGCTACACCAGAAAGAGTGGCTGCTATGGCTGAAGGTGGAGCCAACAGAGGGAGCTTTGGTGTCCAAACATTAAATGAACACTATCGGAAAATGTTCAACTTAACGGCTAGTTTTGATCAAATCTCTCAGACTGTGGACTTAATGAAACGTCATTTCCAATCTTATAACATTGATTTGCTTTATCAGCTGCCTGGACAAACGATAGAAGAGATGATAGAGGACATAAATGGAGTGATGTCATTAGGAAGCACAAGTATTGATACGTATCCACTAGAATATATTGCTTGTTCGAAGGGATGGTTATCAAAAATTAACAAAGGCAAGGTGCCAATGCCGCCAAATCCTAAAGAAAAATTTGAGTTTAGTGATACATTATATCGTCATTTAAAAAAGAATGGCTGGCATCAAAATTATGTGTATACGTTTATGGCTCCAGAGCATCAGAATAAACGTTTTCAATATGGCGAAGTGATTTACGGGGGATATGAAGATCAATATATTGGTTTGGGAACAGGAGCGATCTCCTACATGCAAGGCATGATATGGTCAAATGAAGGAAATACGCAAAAGTATATCGAAAGCCTGACGAATCAAGAATTACCTATTGTTAAATCAAGAGAATATCATGCTTTTGATAGAAGACTCGTCTTCTTCCCTAAAACAATGAAAATAGAAAAAACATATCTCAATCGAATGCCAAAGCGCGAGGAAATCTATCGTAAACTACAACTGCTCATAATGAAAGGAGTAGTTGAAGAAGCGGAGCAATATTTTGTAATCAAAGAAGAAGCGAAGCCATGGTATCCGGCGATCTTAGTTGATCTTATACCAGAAAAAGAGAGAGAAAATTATGATCAAGCCGTGGAGTTTATGCAAAAAGAGTTAGGCTGGTACGAGTCGACTGAGGTGCTCCTCTAATGGTTTCAAAGAAAGAAACGACATCTCTTTTCAAAGATCAAAATTTTGTCTGTTTCTTTATTGGGCAAAACTTATCTGCTTTTGGAGATTGGTTTAGAACGATAGCGACGATTGGTTTAATTTATGAACTTACTGGGAAAGCGACCCATCTAAGCATTCTATTTATTTGTTCCATGCTCCCTCTCATTTTAACATCCATGCTTTTGAGCCCAATTATAGATAAGTTTTCTTACAAAAAAGTTGTGATATTCGCAGATGTGGCACGTTTTATCATTGGACTGGGGTTTGTTTTAGTTGTCACAATGAATGTTACACCGTTTATCCTTTATTTATTATTAGCGTTAAATGGTGCTTTCTCTGGTATATATCTGCCTGCTCGTTCATCTATGATACCTGAAATCCTTGATAAGGAGCAGCTTTCTAAGGGGAATAGTATACTGGCCACATCTTTTAGCGCATCGATGCTCATTGCGACAGGATTAGGCGGGTTGGTGACAGAAATTTGGTCAATTTCCACAATTTATTTAGTAGATGCGCTGACATTTTTATTATCAGCTATGCTGTTAATTCCAATTAAAGCGAAAGAAGCGTCTGAAAAAAAAGAGTATGTGTCATATGTTCAAAGTTTTAAAGAAGGAATTAAAGAAATCAAGGGATCACCCAAAATTCAAAGCGCCATATGGATATTGATGTCAAGAGAGTTTGCTTTAAGCATCGTTTATGTTTTATTTAGTCTGTATATTTTAGAAGTGGCAAGAGAAGGGAATTTTGGCTTGGGGCTTGGTCATACAATTAGTGGACTAGGGCAAATTATCGGTGGACTTACACTTGCAGCGTACTTCAAAAAAGTGAAATTCTCCTTTCAATTTTATAAAAGGTGGTCTACATTAGCGGTTATATTGCTTGCGATATTACATGCATTGTCGTATCAACAAACGACTTTTATTGGATTTTTGATTGTTGTTTTATTAGCCAATCTATTATATAGCCCAATCGAAGTTTTGTATTCTACTAATATTATGACATATGCAAGCAGTCATTTAAGAGCCCGTGTGTTTTCAGCAGGTCTTGCATTATCACGCATATTTTATATTAGTGGGTTTATCCTCATGGCATTTATCGGAGATTTGATTCCTATACATGTCATCGCTATAGGGATGGCAGGGCTTGTGATAGTAGCAGGTTTGATGAACAGCTTACTGCTACTAAAAGGAAAGCATCAAGATAAATCAAAAGTAGAAATGCATTCACTGTAAAGGAGACGTTGATTGCGTAATGGAAACTGGGAAATTAACAAAAACAGACATCATCACATCGCTTCAGGAAAGTATGAGTGAACTAGAGAAGATAGTGAAGGCTTGTGATGATTACACACTGGATCAATCTTTGGGGGAGGGGAAGTGGTCAATTAAGCAGCTCGCCGGGCATTTGTATGACACAGAAGAAGTCTGGTCAGAGCGGATAGAGCAAGCGATATCAGATGATCACACGCCCTTTCAATCGTATGATCCTGAAATATACGTGAAAGAAAGAGCGTATGAATGGTATAACGCTGACGATATCAAAGCATTGATCAAACGGATGAAAGAGAGAAGAAACAACACGCTTCGGCTATTAGAAAAAGATATTTGGGCACAATCAGGCCTGCATCCGGAAGAAGGAGTGATGACCGTCCAAATATTAGCTGAAACCATCGCTTTACATGAACAACATCATCTGGATCAAATCAAAGCCATCATGTCAATGAGTGAATCATCTACATGAGGAGGTGCTAAAGTGAAGCATCAAGAATTATTAGTTGATGTGAATTTTTATCAGGCACGTGATTCTTTATTAGAACAAGCCATTTCTAGTAAAGAACAGAAAGAACCGAAGTGTGAATCACGCAATTCACACCCAGTGGCCAGCGAAAAAAAATAGAGGGTCATATGTGAAAAAGCACCTGTCATCAAAACAGGTGCTTTTCAATTTCATTTATACGTGCTTGCTGAAAACATTTCGTTTAATTCTGCTGCGCGTTTAGTAGCTGTTTTGACACAATCGACAACGGCTTCTTCAAATTGATAGGCAGCCAGTGTGTTCAGGCCTGCTTCTGTTGTTCCGCCTTCACTTGTGATTTCTTTGCGCAGTTGGGCAGGCTCTTTTCCGCTGTCTTGAAGCATATTGGCGGCGCCTGCAATCATTTGGCAAATGAGTAATTTCGCAGTTGCTTGGTCCATTCCAAGTTCCGAAGCTCCTCGCTCCATTCCTTCAATCAAATGATAAATGAAGGCTGGGCCGCTGCCTGCGATGGCTGTCACAGCATTTAGCTGCGATTCATCTAATACTGTGACATGCCCGATTGTTTCAAACAGCTCGACGGCTTTTTTCTTTTGCTCCTCTGTCACTTCATGACTTACGGCAATACCTGTTGCTGACTGCTGAATCGCCGCTGATGTATTTGGCATCGCACGAACGACTGCTGTCTTTCCGCCAGCATAGTGTTGAATCGTTTCAATGGAAATACCAGCTAAAATAGAAATGATCAGCTGTCCATGTAAATGAGGCTGGACTTCAGAAATTCCGCTTTCTGCATCCTTCGGTTTTAAGGCAAAAACGAGAATATCCGCTTCTTCATAAATAAAGGACCGAGCGAAATCCGTTTTGACCCCATAACGTACCTGTAATTCTTCTAATCGTTTTTCATTCGTTTTGTTTGTAACAATGATATCTTCATTCGACATCATTCCGCTTTTTAATAAACCTTTGATCATAGACTCTGCCATTGAGCCTGCACCGATAAATCCAATTTTACTCATAAGCTGCTCCTCCTTGTAGAAAATAAAAAAACCTCTCGCCTGAAAAGGACGAAAGGTTTTTCGCGGTACCACCCTCAATTAGCATGCAAACCTGCATACTCAGCTCTAGTCCCTTAACGCGGGAAACGTTTAGGTTTGCCTAACAGCTCAAAGGGCAGGTTCAGCAAATAAGAGGATGGTGAAGTCTTTCAGCCGGCGGACCTCACTCTCTTGCATCGTTATTTTGCTTACTAATCCTTGTCACCCGCGCATCATATATTTGTTGTTCATTATGCAACGATGGACAAGTTTATGTCAATAGGGCAGTTTAAAAAATTGCCCATCTAAACCGCATGACAGTCTGCCTTTTGCAAGATACAATGAAGTATGAAGGCTTAAGTACCCACAATCATGAGTCAAAAAGCAGGAGATGACGTATAAAAGTGAAAGAAAACATCATTCAATTATCCATCCCGACGCCGTTTGCCGTTGGGGATGTGCATGCATATGTATTAAAAGGAGAGGCCGTCACCTTAGTAGATTGCGGTCCGATGACAGAAGAGGCAGAGCATGCTTTTGTCACGCAATTAAAGGAACATCGTTTATCGATAGACGATATTGATCAAGTGGTGCTGACCCATCATCATGCAGATCATGTCGGTCTGTTAAATCTGATGAAACCTCATGTCCGTGTGATCGGACACCAGCTAAATGAGCCCTATATTAGTCAGGATCCAGTCTTTAAGCAGCGCCAAGTGGACTTTATGATTCCTTTTTTTCAGCAGTTAGGTGTCCCGCTTCGGCAAAATGAGTGTGAAAAAATGGTGAAGCAATCTTATACATATTCTTGTACTTCACATGTAGATGAGATCATTAAAGAAGGTGATCGTTTAAGCGGGCATGAACACTTCTTTGTGATGGAAACACCCGGACACGCACAATCTCATCTTTCTTTTTTAGATGAAAGAACGGGGAATTTTATTGGCGGCGACCTGCTTTTGACGACCATTTCTTCAAATCCGTTAATGGAAGCACCGTATGAAGGCGAGGAACGTCAAAAATCACTGCTTCAATATAAAGCATCACTCAATCGGTTATTGCGTCTGCCAATCAAGACGATTTATCCAGGACACGGTCAGCTCATCACGTCCCACCATGAATTGATTGAAGAAAGATTTAAGAAACAAGAGAAACGAGCAAATACGATGTATCAGCTGCTTAAACAAAAAGAAATGACGGCCTTTCATCTTTGCCGCAAGTTATTTCCAGTGATGTATGAAGAGGCCTTGTTTTTAACGATGTCAGAGACAGTCGGTCAGCTGGATGTGCTCTTAGAGGCTGGGCAAATTGGAGAAATGCAAAAAGACGGAATCGTCTATTACAGAGCAAACTAAGGAGTGAAACGCATGGGGCGATTGACAGGAAAAAGGGTTTGGATTACTGGCGCATCTGGGGGCATTGGTGAAAAAATGGCGTACTTGGCAGCAGAAGAAGGCGCAGAGATCATTATTTCAGCAAGACGAGTGGAAAAGCTTACTAGTGTGAAAGAAAAAATTATGAGTGCTGGCGGGGTGTGTCACATCGCTCAGCTTGATGTCAGCCAGCTTGAGGACATTGATCGCGCGTATGAAGAAGTGGGGCCGGTCGATATTTTGGTCAACAATGCCGGCTTTGGCGTATTCGATCTCGTCGAAGATGCCTCCATAGAGGAAATGGTGTCGATGTTTGAGGTGAATGTGTTTGGCTTAATCGCCTGCACGAAAAAGGTCATCCCTGAGATGAAACAAAGAGGGCAGGGACATATTATCAATATCGCATCCCAGGCAGGAAAGATTGCAACTCCCAAATCAGCTATTTATTCCGCATCAAAGCATGCCGTTCTTGGATTTTCAAACAGCCTCAGAATGGAGCTGGCAGACTCAGGCATTCACGTGACGACAGTCAACCCAGGACCAATTGCCACAGACTTCTTTACCATCGCTGACCGCAGCGGTGAATATGTGAAGAACGTTGATTTTATGATGCTGAGTGCGGACAAGGTGGCAGGGAAGGTCGTATCTGCCATGATGACGAAAAAGAGAGAGATTAATCTGCCCGGCTGGATGAACGCTGGCAGCAAATTGTATCAGTTATTCCCATTTTTATTTGAAAAAGCAGCAAGAAAAGCGATGATGAAAAAGTAACAAAAAAGAAACCGGTTTTGAACTGGTTTCTTTTTTTGAGGTAAGGCTTCATTGTGACACTTTCTATATCCGTCTTGCCGCTTGCTGAAGCGGGTCCCATACACTGTTAAAAGGCGGTGCATAGCTAATATCTAAATCTTCAAGATCTGTTATGGTCAGCTCTTGGTAAAGGGCAGCCGCCACGATATCGATCCGTTTATCTACACCGTTTCTGCCGATGATTTGGGCACCAAGCAAGGTACGGTCATCGCTTCTGTAAATCAGTTTCACTTTCATTTTCTGCGCTTCTGGGTAATACTTCGCGTGATCTGTACTATCAATGGTGATGACGGAGAAAGGAATGTCTGCCTCTTTTGCTTCTTTTTCTGATAAGCCTGTTCGTCCCGCTGTCACGTCCATAAATTTCATGACGGCTGTTCCAGTCACGCCTTGAAATGCCCGGTTTGTTCCTGTCATATGAAATCCTGCGATTCTCCCTTGTTTATTCGCAGTTGTGCCAAGCGGAATATAATCCAGTGATTTTTTGATGCGGTGGTAGGTCGCCGCGCAATCACCGGCAGCATAAATGTCTTTTATATTGGTTTGCATGTATTGATTTACTGCAATAGCGCCATTTTGAAGGCGCTTGATTCCGGTATGATGTAAAAAGGAGGTTTGCGGAGTGACGCCGATGGCCATGATGACCATATCTGTTTGAATGGTTTGTTTGTCTGTGATAACAGCTGTGACATGTGACTTGCCTTCTAATTGCTGTACCGTTTCTCCGAGCGATACGTGAATGCCCTTGGCGTCAGCCTCTTCTTTAAGGTGTTTTGCCATATCGGAGTCAAAGCCCGGGCCGAGTGCTGCTCCCCGCTGAATGATATGTACGTTCTTTCCGAGCGCTTTTAAATTTTCAGCCATTTCAAGGCCGATATATCCACCGCCAATGATCGTGACATGTGTGACGTCCTTTTTTAAATGGTCTAAAATGGACAGCGCATGCGGGATGGTTTTTAATACGTGTACGCCTTCTAATGGCTGGCTGTCTAAATCCAGTGTGACAGGGCTTGCTCCTGTCGCAATTAAGAGGCGGTCATAGCTTTCTGTAAAGGGTTCTTTTGTTTTCGTATGATGACCCGACACTGTTTTTTGCTCTGGGTCAATAGAGGTCACTTCGTGTAAGCATCTGGCGTCAATTCCATATTTCTCGCGAAAGGTTTCGGCACTGCGTGCGATCAGCTTTCTGTGATGATCAATGAGACCGCCGATCAAATAGGGGAGTCCGCACTGTCCATATGAGAAAATCTCTCCTTTTTCAAAAGCAACAATGTGTGCATCTGGATCCTCTCTATATATTTGCATAGCGCAGCTCATTCCTGCTGCGTCTCCGCCAATCATCACATATTTCATTTGGTTTGCTCCCTTCTATCTATCGTACTGAATACTCTTATTTACCCTCATATTCCTTTTTTTAATGCTTTTTTTTTGCAAAAGAAGTAAACTTTCGTTGAAAAATAAAGACAGCGCCTTCATTTTAAGCTACAATCGGATTATCGTCTTTTTGGGTTACGAGTTTAGTGAAGATTGGTGGGAAAGACTTTGAGTGACACGAGACTAGATTTTAATACGCTATACACGCGCCATACGAGAGAGGCTTGGGCAGCTCTTGGAGAATATATGCCGGTATCTGTTTCAGAAGAGGAAGCGAGAGCGCTGCAAGGGTTAAATGACTATTTATCGCTGGAAGAAGTTCGAGATATTTACATACCGCTTATTCGTTTTTTGACATTACATGTCTTTGCAGAAAAACAAAAAAACCAGCATGTGAATGCCTTTTTAAACTACCCGCACCATGCCAAAATTCCCTTTTTAATTGGAATTGCTGGAAGTGTAGCTGTCGGGAAAAGCACAACGGCTCGTATCATTGAAACGCTTTTATCGAGGCTTGGAGATGGGCTGAAGGTGAGTCTTGTGACAACAGATGGCTTTTTATATCCTCAAAAAGAATTAAAGGATCGAGGGCTGATGGAAAAGAAGGGCTTCCCGGAAAGCTATGATGTCAAAGCCCTGCTGTCTTTTTTGAATGAATTAAAATCAGGTAAACAAACTGTGCATGCCCCGGTATATTCGCATCTGACCTATGACCGGCTAGAAGGGGTGTATGAAACAGTAGAGGATGCGGATATTGTCATTATTGAAGGAATCAATGTGCTCCAATCACCAGCGCTGGATGATCTGAAGGATGAACCGCGTGTGTTTGTATCAGATTTCTTTGATTTTTCGATTTATGTAGACGCCGCTGAAACGCAAATTCAATCATGGTATAAAGAACGATTTCGTTTGCTCAGAGAAACAGCCTTCCAAGATCCTGAATCCTTTTTTCATCAATATAAAGATTTGACGGATGAAGAGGCAGATCAGATGGCAAGCACGATTTGGAATACCGTAAACCGCCCTAATTTATATCAAAATATTTTACCGACAAAATATCGGGCTGATCTCATTTTGAAAAAAGGGGATCAGCACAAGGTGGAAGAGATCGCCATCCGCCGGGTATAAAGAAAAAACCGCTCAAACGAAAGAGCGGTTTTTTTAATGATCTCCACTTACTTTAACAGCTATGGCTGCTGCCGATCGCTTTTTTAGACGGTAATATCCAATGAGTAAAAATGGAACGCCTGCGATGGTGATCATTGACAAGACCGTAAAAATGGAGAGGGGATGGGCTGCGCCAAAATAGTCAATACACAGTCCGCCGACAAATGGTCCGATGACGCTGCCGAGCTGAGAAAATCCCATCGCCCCAAAGTACGATCCCTTCACTTCAGGCTTTGCAATATTGTCTACAAAAAGATCCATCATCGCAAACAGCAGAACCTCCCCAATCGTAAACACGACAATGATGAAAGCAAGCATGCCGAGACTCTGTGAAAAAGCAATGGCAAACAAACTGCCGGCAAGAAGAATATTCCCGGTGGTCAGCGACAAAATGGTGGAGTAGCGCTTCGCAATCATGATGAGCGGATATTGTACAACAATGACAACCACTGCATTTAAAGATAAAAGATATCCAAACAGTTTAGGACCATCCTCAATCATAGGTGACGCTGATAAGTATTGAGGCAGCGTTGAGCTTAAATGCGAATACCCGAACGAACATAAGGTAACGCCGATGAGGATGATGCTAAAGACCGTATCTTTTTGGATAATGGAAAGGGCTTTTTTGACGCTGATTTGTTTCGTACTTTCTGGAGCAGCAACTGGATGCTTCTGAAATTGCCAGGCCAGTGTTAATCCATATAACAAATAAATGAAGGCAGCGACAAGAAATGGAAATGTTGTTTTCGATGATCCTAGATATAAGCCAAGCAGCGGGCCGAAGATCACCCCGATATTAATGGCCGTATACCGTAAATTAAAAACAAACAACCGAATACTTGATGGGGTGACATCGGATAAGAGTGCCTTAGACGTCGGTTCAAACAGTGCCCGGCACAGTCCATTTAAAGCGTTCATGAGAAAGAAGACCCAAATGGCATCTGCAAACGCAAAGCCAACAAAGACAAGTGTCCAGCCGAAGATGGATAGAAGCATGACCTTTTTCCTGCCGATTCGGTCAGAAACATAGCCGCCGTAAAAACTCGCCACGATCCCAATAAGGGAGCTGACGGCAATGATTAACCCAGCTGAAGAAGCTGAAGCCCCTTTGACTTGTGTCAAATAAACGGCTAAAAAAGGAATGCTCATGGACGTCGCCATTCGGCCGAATATGGTGCCGATGATGATCGTCCAACTAAGTGGATGTAAAGTACGTAAGTTATTTTTCATGATGTTTCTCCCCTGAGTGTTAAGATGTTCCAATCATACATGAAAAATTGTGCAAATTAAATACACAATTTGATGGAGGAGACATCCGCCATAGGACAGAGGAGCCTTTAATGGCCCCGCAAATTCGAAGTCTTGTTTTTTTCTCCCGGTGCTTCTATGTCTTTTAGTATGCTGATTCGTACGATCACTTAAAGACAATTTAATCAAGATCAATCGCGACAATTTGCTGCAAGGACAGGTGGAGAACATCTTCATCATTGACGATTTTTATGCGCCGGGTTTCATAATGAATGGCTTTCACCCAGCCCCAAAACTGCTGTTTCATACCTGCTGCAGCATATGTCACGCAAATCGCTTGATCCTCTGTAATCGACTGTGTGATCAAAAAATTCATTTCCTCTAGCTGATCAGTGCTCAGCGGAGGAGGCGTGTATTCTTTTTTCTTCCGTTTTTGAGCAAGCAGCTGTTCACGGTGCTCTGGGAGCATCATTCGGCTTGATTCCCACATGATGTTGTATCCAGGTGTTAATTTATTGGGATTCATGGCTTTTCGCCTCCGTTATTTGTAATGTCCACCAATTTTTTCGGCGCGGTGATACGCCTGCCCTGCGCTTGTTAGTGACGAAGCGTGCAAGAGTGCAGCAGGTCCATACTTCATATGGATCGCATCAAATACTTTGCTGAGTCTGTCTTTTTTTAAATGGTGATCAAATAAACTCAGCTGATATTGGCTGTCAGGCTGCAGCTGCGAGAGAGTAATACCTACACTGCGAATGGGCTGGCCGTCCCAGTGCTGCTGACATAGCTGAATAGCTGCTTCTGCAATATCTGTCCCATACTGTGTGGGTGAATGGAGCTTGATTTGTCTATGAAATCCAGTCGGATGAGAAAAATCAGCACCTCTTACGCCAACAGACACCGTTTGCCCAACATAATGCTTAAAGCGCGCACGTCTTGCCACTTCTTCACTCAATTCAAGAAGGGCGACTTTGATGTCCCCAAAGGACGCATAATCATGGGGAAGGGTCATATGATGCCCAACCGCTTTTTGCTGATCATGTGTGTGAAGAGTGACCGGGGAAGGGTCGTGTCCTAAAGCAGTTCGTTGCAGAAGCTCCCCGTTGATTCCCCAGCGTTTTTTTAGCCGGTCTAACGGATAAGCAGCAAGTGTCCCGATGGTACTGATGCCCATTCGTTTTAAGTGGTGCTCCATCCGTTTGCCGACACCAAATAATTTTCCAATCGGAAGCGGCCATAAATCAGCCGCAACCCGGTCTGCACGAAGTTCATAGATGCCAGATGTGTTTTTTTTAGCAAAATGGTCACAGGCCATTTTAGCGAGCACTTTATTAGGACCAATACCAACACGTGCGTAAATGCCCGTCTGGTTCATAATGGTCGTTTGTATATTTTGAGCGATCTCGCGGGGTGAACCGAGTAGTGTCACACTCCCTGTAATATCGAGAAACTGTTCATCAATTGAATAGGGTTCGACAAGATCTGTGTATTGTTCAAGCAGTTCTGTCATCATGACAGAGACATCAAGGTAGCGCTGCATACGTGGACGTACAACGACGGCTTCAGGGCATTTCTCCTTTGCTTCCCATAATCTTGATGCATTTTGTACGCCCCGTTTTTTAGCGAGCGGGCAGGCCGCAAGTACGACCCCGCTCCGCCGCTCGGGATCTCCTGAAACGATGAGCGGCACATCCTTCAAATGGGGAGCCTCCACTTTTTCGACTGACGCATAAAACGACTGCATATCCACAAGCAGAATGGCTCGTTCATTCATGATTTTCACCTCTTAGAACGTATGTTCTGTATACATTTTAACCGCCAGAAGGTGAAATTGATACTGGTAAATCATTCAAAGAGAAGAGTATAAATCATCCATACAAAAAAGACGAAGTGTCTCCACTTCGTCTCATCTGTGTAAAATGAGTCATTTTAAGCATGTGCCAAGTTGTTGGATGTTTGGAGCGGCTCAGAACGCAAACGATAGGCCGTTAGTTTTTTCTTAGGCTTATGGGTAAACTGCCGCACCACATCCACGTGGTCATCGTAATGATACAGATAAAGGGTTACATCATGCTTGCCAAGCTTTGTTTGCATGGTAAGCGGCGCCGGTCCTTCCTGTGGATGAAGAAAACGCTCTTCATCACCAGGGTAAATATAGTAGCGTTCAATAAAGATCGCATCATTAAAATGTTGAATAATTTCAGATGTTTGCTGATCATCGAGTGGACGTCCTTGAAACGTCATCGTTGTTTGATCACTTGTTACTTTTGCATGCACCGCATAACGACTAAAAAGGCGTTCAACAACACCCGAAGGCAGCGAAGTGACAAGCAACTTTAAAAGACTAAACACAACAAGTGAAGTAACAATCCAAACCAATATCATCATCTCCAATAAACGTTTGTTCCATTTCCTATATGATCCATCTTAACATAACAAAAGAATAAAACTTTCGCACAAAAAGTGAACTTTTTGAAATAAGTGTGAAGATTTAAAAGGAGATGACAGCGAAAGAACGAAGAACCAACAAAGCTGAAAGGAAAAAAGGCTGATACATCACCTTTACAAACAATTGATCAGACAGGTAGACTATTGAAACAGTTGATTTTTTGTGAAAAAAGAGCGGTACAGCTAAAAACGAAAAGGAGCGAGGTCATCATGATACGTCAAGTAAAACCGTCAGATTTTTATGCGGTCACATCCGTCATTCAAAGCTGGTGGGGAGGCAGAGATTTGCGCGCAAAATTGCCAAAGCTATTTTTCGAACATTTTCAGCAAACAAGTTTTGTTGTTGTTGAAAAAGGTGAACTGATCGGCTTTTTAGTCGGTTTTTTATCGCAATCACATTCAGATGAAGCGTATATTCACTTTGTCGGGGTACATCCAGACCACCGGAAATTAAAGATTGGCAAAATTCTCTATCAAGCGTTTTATGAAGCGGCTGAAAAGGAAGGAAGAACGACGATTAAGGCCATCACAGCTCCTGTCAATAAAGTCTCGATTGCTTACCATACAAAGCTCGGTTTTCAGATAGAAAAGGGAGATAAAACAGTGGATGGCATTTCAGTTTTTTCAGATTACGACGGCATTCATGAAGACCGGGTGCTATTTGTGAAAAAGCTGGAGGCGAAAGCATGATCATCAGACTGGATCAAAAAAATAAAGAAATAGCAAAAGAGCTGTTACATATACAATTAGCCGCATATCAGCGGGAGGCAGAACAAATTGGCTATCAAGATTTACCGCCCTTAAAAGAAACGGTTAAAGACATAATAGAAACAGATGAGATTTTCATAGGATTTGAAAAAGAGGGGCATTTGTTAGGGATCGCTTCATATGAACTACATGACGATCGGATCATCCTCAGCCGGTTAGCTGTGCACCCACATCATGTCAATCAAGGAATCGGGACAGCGCTCCTGCAATCCATTATCCAGCATCAAAAAACAATCGAGCTCACAACAGCAGAGGCAAATACACCAGCAATCAAGCTTTATGAAAAATTAGGGTTTAAACAGAAGGCCCGTTTGCAGGTGGAAAACAATCTGATGTTAACAAAGATGGAACGTTTGATGCTTCGAAAGGTGGAAGTGATTGAATACCAATCGAGCTGGCCAAAACAATTTCAAGATGAGCATGACAAGCTGAAAAAGATAGTTGGCGACAACTGGGTATATGGCCACCATATTGGCAGTACGTCAGTCATAGGAATGGCGGCTAAGCCAATTATTGATATCTTGCTAGAGGTGAAGCATATCAGCAGCTTAGATGAGTGTAACCATCTGTTTCGCCAGCTTGGATATGAACCGCTCGGAGAAAATGGACTCAAGGGAAGACGTTTTTTTAGAAAAGGCGGCTTGAACCGAACACATCACGTTCACGCCTATGAAGCCGGACATGATGATGTAAAAAGGCATTTGGTGTTCCGAGATTATTTAAAAGCTGCACCTGACCGTGCCAAAGTCTATGCAGATAAAAAGCGTCAATTGGCAAAAGCCTATCCTGAAGATATGGCAAGTTATATCAAAGGAAAAGATGAGCTCATTAAAGAAATTGAACAAGAAGCGTACAATTGGTCAGACCAGTTAAAGACAAATGATCAGACATAAGAGCTGACAGGGCGTGAACATGTTTAATTGATGACTGATATGTTACAATGTAACAATCAACGAAAAAAGGATGTTCGGCATGTATATTCATATAACAGAACCAGCAGCAGCGTTCCTTACAAAACAACAAGCAGGGCATGAAACAAAAGAACTGCTCCTTCGATATGATTCAGATGGGTGCGGCTGTGCGGTAAGCGGTGTCCCAATGATTTGGCTCACAGGCGAAAGAACAGGCGAATGGGAAGAACTCAAGCATAATCAGCTCTTTAAGCTGTACATACACACAGCACAAAAGGTCTTTTTTGACGAGGAAATGACGATTGATTTTAACGAAAAAGCCAACACACTCATGTTGAAAAGTCCTCAACAAATACTCAGCCCGAGAATGGGTATACTTGTAAAGTAAGGTGGAAATGTAGTGGATCAAAAGCTAAAAGCAATACAAAATACGGCACAAAATAAAACATGGGTGTCGTTTTTAAATAACAATCATCCCTATAGCCTTTTGCACTGGTCAATAGGTGGAATGGATTCGGTGAAAAAGGACGTTTGGCTTCTTCAAGATGAAGTCACATTTGAAACAGAAGAATTTCCAACGCTCGATTTAGCTGTCAATTGGATCAAAGAGAATATGGACCAAGTAACAGATGTATTATAAAAGCCCTTTTTCGAAAGGGTTTTTTTCGTGCGTTTATCATCTCATCACACCGTACGGTTGTCTAATCTGAAAAATGATCTTTTGAAGCGAAAAAAGCCGTTTTTCAACAAACAATTCGACAAAATGAGCAAGCTGGAAATAAAAAAATAATGGCTGTAAATGCCGAAAAATAGGCATTTGCAGCGTTTATTGCGGGATACCGAAAACTTTGCGAAAAATGACTTTTCATATTTCTTCCATTCGAGGAAATGTGATAGAATACAACATGTATCGTATATGAGAAGGGAGGTGCTAAAGTGAATTGAAGCTCAAGCTGTCATCGCCTCAGGTTGGAATCAAAATAAACGAATGGTATAGGCAGATTTGCGGATTTCATGTGATGAAAGCAGAGAAGCTGAAGGCGGAGATCGAGCAGGAAATCCTGGAGATGGAGCAGGATCAAAACTTATTATTGTTTTACCAGCTGATGGATTTTCGCCACAAGGTGATGCTTGAATATTTTGAACCGGCAAAGAAAGCCTCGAATGATGAAGAGATTAAGAATTTGCTAGAAACGATTGAACATTCACAAACGAAATTAACGGATATGCTTGAATACTATGTTCATTTTTTCACAGGAATGTTTGAATTTGAACAGAGAAACTATTTAAGTGCCATTGCTTATTACCGCTCAGCAGAAAAAAAGCTCAATCTCATATCAGATGATATAGAAAGAGCAGAATTTTACTTTAAATTAGCAGAAATTTACTACCACATGAAACAAACCCACTTTTCGATGCACTATGCCTTGCAAGCGTTAGATACGTATTCTGCCTACAGAACGTACACGCTGAGAATCATCCACTGTGAATTTGTCATTGGTGCAAACTATGATGATTTGAAATGCTATGAACATGCATTGCCCTACTTTAAAAATGCTCTAAAGCGAGCACGCTCAATTGGAAACCCTCGAGTCATAGGTTCGGCCCTTTTCAACTTAGGTAACTGTTATTATCAAATGAACGATCTTGCGGAAGCAAGGCGTTATCTGAAAGACTCTATTGAAGTGTTTGAAAAGGAGAATTTAACCCATCTTAATCGCTCTCTAGACCCACTATTTATGCTGACACAAATCCTGTTTAAACAAAAACAAATAGAAGAGTCATTAACCCTCTATCAACAAGGTATTATGAAGGCCTGTGAATTAGAAGATGAAATTTACATCTGCAAATTTCAATTCTTAAAAGCATTGTACGTTGATGCAGACATAACAATCATAGACGATACATTAGACCTGCTCGAGGACAAGCGCTTATACCCAGATATTGAGGAATTGGCACTTGATGCGGCTCATTATTACAATGAGCTTGGACTGTTTGAAGTATCTACCCGGTTTTACGAAAGGAAAATTCAAGCCATATCAAAAATCCAAAATGGGGGTCATTTATATGAAAACGAGTTTGATAGTTCTTTTATTGGCAGCAACTGCAGGATTATCGGTCATGAGTCAGCAGCAATCGGAAGAGAGCCATATGGAGCTTGCGGGCAGACACCATACAACAGTGGTGACTATCGCATAAGTTAGCTCAAAAAGAGGGGACGAACTGCTGTTCATTCTCCTCTTTTATTTTCATTCAATTCAAATCTTTGAAGAAATGCTTGAATTTCTTGCTCATAAGCTTCCTTATTTTCGCTAAAAGACATTGCATGCGCACCGTGTGGCGCAATAAATAACTGTTTGTCACCCTTTTTTCGTGTATATAACTGCTGACTTTGCTCACAGGGGATATAGTCGTCATGGCGGCTATGAATAAAAAGTACAGGTTCTTTCACCTGATCGATCACATCAAGAGGGGAAACTTGCCGAATGCGGTATCCGTCCCGCCATTTTAACACTTGATCACTTAGTGGAAGAATCCATTTTCCTGAAAGGCGAAAATCTGTTTTTAATCGATAAAGAAGCTGGTCCTCAAAAGAAGCAAAAGGGCAGTCTGCTATGAAAAAATTGGCGTTTGCTTTCGGCTTTGCAGCATATAACAAGGTCGTGACTGCACCCATTGATTCTCCGTGTATCCCAATGATGGCACTTTCTCCGAGTTTTTGTCTGAGCCACTTTACGATCTTTGCTAGATCTTCTTTTTCATAATATCCATAACTTGTGGTTTTCCCGCCGCTCATTCCATGTCTTCTATGATCATAAAGCATCACATTCCATCCGAGCTTTTGGAATAATTTCATATACTTAACGGAGTTAATCAAACTGACTGTAACACCGTGGCAAAGGACGATTGTTCGTGTTGTATGGGGATACGGCACAAAATAGCCATGGAGATCATAACCAAATGCTGAAGGAATACACACTTTCTCTTTTTTAAGCTGTTGAAATTCCTCGTGT
The DNA here is from genome assembly GCF_038593175.1 of Bacillus sp. FSL K6-1006. Lineage (NCBI taxonomy): Bacteria > Bacillati > Bacillota > Bacilli > Caryophanales > Bacillaceae > Bacillus > Bacillus sp. FSL K6-1006. The sequence goes on along the minus strand of NZ_CP151970.1, from coordinate 2,152,157 downwards.
TGATAATGGCCTCCATCTGATTCTCGTTTGATGAGCTCTTCATCCGTTAATTTTCGAATATACATCATTTTATTGGTGAAAAAAATACCGATTGCAGCGAGTGGACATAATATGAAGGCAAATATAGCGATCCATTTCTTCATCTAGCCGATTCTTCCTTTCTGGGTTTTTTTCTATGAAGATCATACCACATCTTGGGAGATTGGCGTGCCTCTTGCTCAGAAAATAAAACGGATGATACACTAAGTCAAAAGGAGAGAGGCACAATGAAAAAGACCAAACAAGATCAAGCGAAATTAAAGGACGGCATAAACGATGATGTCAAACAGCAGCTTCTTCAAATGAAGCAGAACCTTGCCGTCGAGACAGAAAAAAGAGAAGAACAAAAACGACAAGACCTCCTTCGGCAGCAGAAAGAAAAAGAAAAAAACAAAAGCTTTTCAGAGCTGCTAGATGAAAGCCATTTAGACTGGAGAAAGTATAAAAGCTAAAAAAGAGGGCGATGATGCTCTCTTTTTTTCTTAAGATAGATCCACAGCAGAAACATAGAAGTGTTTAAAGAGAAAAGCACTTCTTCCCCCTTCACATCACTTCATTTCAGAATCGTGACAGTATGATATTTACAGTCAAACGAAACGAAATCCCATAACTTAAGTTTAAGATAGAAGTAAAAAGGTGAGTATTGAATTATTTAAATTCCTTTTTATTGAAAATATGGTTATTAAGACCCTTTTGATAGAGGATCATTCTCCTTATAATGAAGGTGTATTACAAAATTTGGGAATGGAGATGATTCACATGAAATTGAGAAAAACAATGGCTGGAGTCGCTTTATCTTTAGGATTGCTTTTACCTGTTTCTGGACAAGCTCTTGCAACAAATGATTTAACGAATGCGGATTTAAGTACAAAGGCTACTTCAATTGTTGATTGTTCTGTAACCCCTTTTAAAGGCGCAAGTAATCGACTATGTATGTATTCAGATAATGGTTCTTTTGCAAATAGTTTCAGTCGCTTTGGTACTACATTTTATCTTAAAGGCAAATCTGGAAATTATGCATATTATGAAAGTGCAAGATAAGGACAACGGGGCTTTTAGCCCCTCCTCATTTTTAATAGAGAAACACTAGCATCATACATACGCTAAAATAAAAAGATTGTAGAAAAACATGAGTTCTTCTACAATCTGAGAGATCACATCATGTGATCTTTTTTGTTATTTGAACCGGTGCGTTTCATACACAGATGGTTTTGTATAGTAAGTTAATGCTTTGACTTCTTGGTCACTTAATGAACGTGCATTTGCTGCTGCTATATTTTCTTTTAACTGATCCACTGAGCTTGCACCAAATACAACGGAACTGACCGCAGAATGTTTCAGTATATACTGAATGGACAGTTCAGTGAGTGATAGGTCATAAGCGACTTTCTTTAAAGAAGGAATGATCTGCTGAAGCTCTTCAAATGAATATTGAAGATAGCCGTTTTTTTGAATCGCTGCACTTGCTTGAGAAAGTGGCTTTTCAGTTAATAATCCTTTCGCTAAAGGACCTCTTGCGACGACACTAATGCTTTGTTCTTCAAGTAGAGAGAACCATTCTTCTGGGCGGCGGTCGAGTAAACTATATTGCATCATCACGCTTACGATATTGGACTTTTTGGCATATTCTTTAATGACATTTGGACGGATAGATGAAATGCCATAATAGCGAATTACGCCTTCCTCTACCAATTCTTCAAAAGCCTCAATCGTTTCATCAATGGGGTCATCAATCGTGCCTCCGTGCAATTGATATAAATCAATATAATCTGTTTGAAGCCGCTTGAGGCTTTGTTTTACTGCTTCCTTTATGTACGCTTTTGAAGGGTCCCAGTCCCAGCCTGGTTTGCCTTTTTCAAAGCGGTTGCCGCCTTTTGTCGCCAAAATCAAATCCTGCCGTCTGTTTTTAATGGCTTCCCCGACAATTTCCTCATTTGTCCCAAAATCATATAAATCGGCTGTATCCAAATAGTTAATTCCGAGATCAATGGCCTCATCTAATAAAGAGAGCGCTTTTTCTTTTTCCGTCCCAAGAGACATGCATCCTAGTGCCGCCTCGCTCACTAAGAGATCTGAGGTGCCAATTCGTCTTTTTTTCAATTCCATCACACTCCTATCCTTTCACATTAAGTGAAAAAAATCAGGAATTCAAGCTAGGTGATTTCAAATGGCGCATTGAAGCAAGCGTTTCGCTTTTCGCTTCTCTTAAATCATCTATGTTAAAATAAATGAAGTAAAAAGTGAAAGTAGAACGAGGAGCTGACAAAATTGAAGGACTTTGAAGAAAAAACATTATCGTCTAAAGAATTATACAACGGAAAAATCATTGATTTGGTTCTTGAAGATGTAGAATTGCCTAATGGAAAACAAGGCAAACGCGAAATCATTAAACATCCTGGTGCAGTAGCCGTCATTGCACGTACAGACGAAAATAAAATCATCTTGGTCAAACAATACCGTAAAGCACTAGAGAGAGCCATCGTTGAAATTCCGGCCGGAAAACTAGAAAAAGGGGAAGAGCCGGCACATACAGCATTAAGAGAATTAGAAGAAGAAACAGGATATACAACTCAGCAGCTTCAAAAGCTGACGGCCTTTTATACATCACCTGGTTTTGCAGATGAAATTGTTCACATCTATCTAGCAGATCAGCTAGTTCCGCTTGAAGAAAAAAGAGAGCTGGATGAAGATGAATTTGTCGAAGTAATGGAAGTTTCATTAGAAGAAGCCTTGCACCTCATTGAAGAGCAGCATATTTATGATGCAAAAACAGCCTATGCCATTCAGTACTTACAACTGCAAGAGGTACTTGAGTCAACAAAATGAAGGAATTTTTTGCAGACATCCATATCCATATTGGCAGAACAAGAACAGGCAGAGCTGTCAAAATTACAGGTGCAAGGTCACTGACAATTGATCAAATTCTTATTGAAGCAGCAGAAAGTAAAGGGATGGGGATGATTGGTGTGATTGATGCACAATCTCCAGAAGTCCTAGAAGAATTAATAGAAGGTGTAGAGGAAGGCAGGTACACTGAACTAAATGACGGCGGTCTATCATTTGGAGAGACAGTGCTGCTTTTAGGCAGTGAATTAGAAATCAATGATGACCATTCAAAGGGACCGATTCATGTGCTGGCATTTATGCCCACACTACACAAAATGTCTGAGTTTTCCGCCTGGCTTTCGCTTCATATGAAAAATGTGCATTTGAGTTCACAGCGCCTCTATGTTGATGGGAAAACACTTCAGCGCAAGGTTAAGGAGCTGGGAGGTTTGTTTATTCCTGCTCATATTTTTACGCCGCATAAAAGTCTATACGGCAAAGGGGTCAACACTTCTTTAACGGAAGTATTTGATCCTGACCTTATTGATGCTGTTGAGCTTGGTCTTAGCTGTGATACGTCAATGGCGTCCCAGTTGAGTGAGCTGAACCGGTATCCCTTTTTAACGAATTCAGATGCTCATTCTTTAGGGAAAATCGCGCGGGAATATACAAAAATCAAAATGGATCATGCCTCTTTTGCCGAATTCAAGCTAGCCCTTGAAGAAAAAGATGGCAGAGCTGTCACAGGAAATTATGGACTTGCTCCGCGGCTTGGGAAGTATTATCATACGACCTGCGAGAAATGCGGGGTTAGACCTCACGCACCAGATCAAAAAGAGTGCCATGTATGCGGACATACACGGATGACAAAAGGAGTAAGTGAACGTTTAGAAGAGCTTGCTGACCAAGAAAGTGAAAAAAGAACGAGACCTCCTTATGTTCACCAGCTTCCGCTTCAGTTTATTCCAGGTGTTGGACCTAAAACACTGGAGAAGCTAAAAGCCGTGTTTCACACAGAGATGAATATTTTACATCAAGCAACAGAACAAGAACTAAAAGCCGTTCTGCCAGAAAAGACAGCGGGCTACATCATCAAAGCAAGGAAGGGCGAAGTCGGACTCATCGCTGGTGGAGGCGGAGTGTACGGTAAGGTGGATATCAATCATGAGTCACATTAAATGGACATGTCACACATTTGAACAATTGTCAAAAGAGGATCTTTACTTAATTCTCATGGAAAGAGTCAACGTGTTTGTTGTAGAACAAACATGCCCTTACCCTGAAATTGATCACAGGGACCAAGAAGCGCTTCATCTCATCGCAAAAGAGAACAGCGTCATTGTGGCGTATTGCCGAATTTTCCAAAACGGGATCATGTACAAAGAGGCGTCCATCGGCCGCGTTCTTGTGACGCAGGCCGGCCGGAAAAAAGGCTATGGAAAGCTGCTGCTCATCAAGGCTTTAGAAAAGCTTAGTGAATTAGGTGAAACAAGTGTCAAAATACAGGCGCAAGCCTACCTGAAGTCATTTTACGAATCATTTGGTTTCAAGGCCGTCTCAGATGTTTATGATGAAGATGGGATTCCGCATCTTGATATGGTGAAAACAGAAAGATAGACGTTTTTACGTCTATCTTTTTTATGTAACATCGTGTATCATAACGTCAACGAAAGGGGTTTTGCCAAATGGGAAAAAGCAAAGCAAAGAAAAAACGAGAGCATATCCAAAGGCAGCAGAGCCGTAATCCAGAACTGTCGAGAGGAAACATGCCGCATTTTAGCACACACGAAAGGAAGACAAAAACAAAACAGGAAGCCTTGCAGCATATGATGAAGAAACATAAAGGACGAAATGCTTATGATCACTATCAAGAGGATCATAAGCATTTTTATTTTGCTTTTTTGTGACAACTAGATCAAATAAATGGAAAAATTTAAAAAATAGGACAAACGGTCGTTTCTTTTTGTCTAAATATGTAGTTAAATGACAAAAAGAAACGAAAGGGAGAGTGAGTATCGTGAACGTCAAGTCATTTGGAGCAGGGCTTTGTATGGCAAGTGTGCTTGTGACATCCGTCATGTTTGGCGCGTCAGATATTTCTGCAAAGGAGCAAACAAAAAAAGAGTACATGATCGGCTTTTCTTCTTCCGTTCAAGACAAAACACAAAAACAGCTTGTAGAAGAAGCTGGCGGGCATGTGAAAGAATCAATAGAGCAAATAGATATGATGAAAGTGTCGCTGAATGAGACTTCGAAAAAGAAACTGAATGAAGCAAAAGAAGTGACCTTTATCGAGGAAGACCAAAAAGCAAAAACAAGCGCTCAAACGATTCCATACGGCATCAAAAGCATCAAAGCACAAAAGGTACATAAACATGGATACGCTGGACAGAATGTCAAAGTAGCCGTTCTTGACAGCGGCATCGACGGCAAACATGAGGATTTACATGTCACCGGCGGCGTGAGCTTTGTACCGGCAGAGTCTGATCCGTTTGTTGATCCGCATAAACATGGAACGCATGTGGCAGGCACAATTGCAGCATTAGATAATAAGGTAGGTGTCGTGGGTGTTGCACCAAAAGCTTCTATCTATGCTGTCAAGGTGGCAGATGAAAATGGTGACGGCTACTATAGCTGGATCATAAAAGGGATTGAATGGGCCATTGAGAATGACATGGATGTCATCAATATTAGTATGGGGGGAGCAAGTGAATCTGAGGCGCTGAAAGAAGCGGTAGATCGAGCGTATGATAAAGGGATTCTCATTGTGGCTTCTGCAGGGAATGAAGGAAGCTATGGCTCTCTCAATACGATTGACTATCCGGCTAAATACAGTTCCGTGATGGCGGTTGCCTCTGTAGACCAAAAAAAGCAAAGAGCTTTTGATTCATCTGTTGGCGAAGAACTGGAAGTCTCAGCACCAGGCGTTTCAACGCTGAGCACCATTCCTCATAACGAATATGGCTACATGAGCGGAACGTCAATGGCATCACCGCATGTAGCGGGCGCTGCGGCTGTCATTCTATCAAAACATCCGAATCTGACAAACGATGAAGTACGCGAGAGACTGTCAAAAACGGCGACAAAGCTTGGAGAACCTTTTTATTACGGTGCCGGGCTTGTGAACGTACAAAAAGCCGCACGATAAATGAAAAAGAGAAAGCAGTGAGCAGGCTGCTTTCTCTTTTTTCTTTCAATAAAACTGTCATGTTTCGTAATCTCTCTCATAGAATCTAGTAACCTTACTATTTGGGAGGAAGACACATGCGGAAAAAGTCTTGGAAGGAGCATCTTCTTCAGCACGTAAAAGATCATCTCTCGATTTATTTATTTGTCTCTGTACTCTTTTTAATGGGTGTGATCTTCGGGGCGATTATTGTCAATAGCATGACATTCAGCCAGAAAGAGGATTTATTCTATTATTTAAATCAATTTTTTGGTCAACTGACGAATGAGAAAGCAGCTGAATCAAAAGAAATGTTTCTACAAAGCTTCCTGCATCATATGAAATATTTAGGCCTTATGTGGATTCTGGGAATCTCCATCGTTGGTCTGCCGCTTATCTTTCTCATGATCTTTTTAAAAGGAATTGTTGTTGGGTTTACTGTTGGTTTTCTCGTGAATCAAATGGGGCTGAGTGGATTTTTTCTCTCGTTTGTATCGGTGCTTCCGCAAAACATTTTGCTCATTCCAGCCTATTTAGTGATTGGCACTTGTGCGATTGCGTTTTCTATCCGTCTCATTGGACAGCTCTTCATGAAAAAAACCATCAGTCAAGCACCCGTCCAGTGGTTTGGCCGGTATGCATCTGTTCTGCTGATGATTTTAGCGCTTGCTGCACTGTCGTCTTTTTTTGAATCGTACATATCATTCATGCTGATGAAAAAGCTGGCAGGTGTTCTTTTATAATTGTTATTAATTAATAATCAATTTATTTATCAATTTAAAATGATTATAGTTGGCTCTCAGCACATCATTTGATATAATGATCAAGTAATGTGGCGTAGGAGGGAAAGTCAATGGAAAATAGGATTGATCGAATTAAGAAGCAGCTTCATTCTTCCAGCTACAAGCTCACGCCACAGCGTGAAGCCACAGTAAGAGTACTGCTTGAGAATGAAGAAGACCATTTAAGTGCAGAAGATGTATACCTCCTCGTAAAAGAGAAGTCTCCTGAAATTGGTCTTGCTACTGTTTATCGGACGTTAGAATTGCTCACTGAACTGAAAGTTGTTGATAAAATTAACTTTGGAGACGGCGTTTCGCGATATGATCTTCGCAAAGAAGGAGCCGCTCACTTCCATCATCATCTTGTCTGCATGGAATGCGGAACAGTCGATGAGATAGAAGATGATTTATTAGAAGATGTCGAAGAGATTATTGAACGTGACTGGAAATTTAAAATTAAGGATCATAGATTGACATTCCATGGTATTTGCCACCGGTGTCATGATGATGAATCCGGCAAATAATCCGAATTGGAACCTTTTCATTTAAGATGAAGAGGTTTTTTGCATTTTCGCTGTATATTCCTTGTCCCACCTGGCATATGCTGAAGTAATGAGAAGGTGAGAAAGGACTTGAAGTTTATGCGAAAATGGCTCAAAACAACAGGTGAAGTGATCAAAGTATTTATCTTGTTCACTGGTTTTACCGTCCTGTTCTATTATGCTATGATATGGATAAATTCAGAATATGAAAGCTACCATCGTTATGATAAACCAGAGGGTGCAGCAATTAAAGTGATGGAAATGGATCAGCCGAACCAAGAAAATTGGCAAGACCGATTGATTTATTTTTATCAAAACGGGGAGTAGAAATCATTGAACGATCAATTATCCGACTTTATTCATTTTATGACCGTAGAGAGAGGACTCTCTGAAAATACCATTGTTTCTTATAAAAGAGATTTACAGAACTACTTGTCTTTTTTAATGACACATGAACAGCTGACGGATATTAGCGATGTCACGCGTCTGCATATCATTCATTATTTAAAGCAGCTAAAAGAGGAAGGGAAATCGAGTAAAACGTCTGTACGGCATCTATCATCGATCCGTTCCTTTCATCAATTTCTGCTTCGGGAAAAAGTGACAACGAATGACCCGTCATGGAACATTGAAACGCAAAAAACAGAGCGGACTTTACCGAAAGTTTTATCATTAGGGGAGGTCGAAAAGCTGCTTGATACACCAAATCAGCACACTCCCTTTGACTACCGAGACAAAGCAATGCTTGAGCTCTTATATGCAACGGGGATTCGCGTCAGTGAAATGCTGGATCTGACCCTTGCCGATGTTCACCTCACAATGGGCTTTGTCCGCTGTTTTGGAAAAGGAAGAAAAGAGCGTATTGTGCCAATCGGTGAAGCTGCTGCAAGCGCAATTGAAGAATATATCGAAAAGGGAAGAAGCAAGCTGTTAAAAAAACAGCCGTCCGATGCCCTATTTCTCAATCATCATGGAAAAAAAATGTCGCGTCAAGGCTTCTGGAAGAACTTGAAAAAACGAGCCATCGAAGCAGGGATTCAAAAGGAACTGACGCCTCATACGCTCAGACATTCATTTGCTACACACCTGCTTGAAAACGGTGCGGACTTAAGAGCTGTACAGGAAATGCTCGGACATGCCGATATCTCGACAACACAAATTTATACACATGTGACGAAAACAAGACTGAAAGATGTGTATCACAAATTCCATCCAAGGGCATAAGTAAAGCATGACACAGTGAACGGGTGTCATGCTTTTTCATGTTTACACCGTTTATGGTTGTCAACTGGCTTGTAAACGGTTTATACTTGAGATGTCTGACCTCTCACTGTTTGTAAGGTCAAAAGACAAGAATATTGAAGGAGGCGCTTTTTAATGCCTGATTATCAGTATAAACGTATTTTCCTCGTCGTCATGGATTCAGTAGGAATTGGGGAAGCACCAGATGCTGCTGATTTTAATGATGTAGGTGCAGATACACTTGGACATATTGCTGAAAAAATGAACGGGCTTCATATGCCGAATATGGCGAAGCTTGGGCTGAGTCATATTAAAGAAATCAAAGGAATTCCAGCGGATGAAAAACCGCTTGCGTATTATGGAAAAATGCAAGAAGCATCAAACGGTAAAGACACAATGACAGGACACTGGGAAATCATGGGTCTTTACATAGACACACCGTTCAAAGTCTTTCCAGAAGGATTCCCAGATGAACTATTAAATGAACTAAAAGAAAAAACAGGCCGAGGTATTATTGGAAATAAACCTGCGTCTGGTACGGAAATTTTAGATGAGCTTGGCGAAGAGCACATGAAAACAGGCGATTTAATTGTTTATACATCTGCGGATTCTGTGCTGCAAATTGCTGCGCACGAAGAAGTTGTGCCATTAGATGAACTTTATCGTATTTGTGAAATTGCCCGTGAACTCACATTAGATGAAAAATATATGGTTGGTCGGATTATCGCTCGTCCGTTTGTCGGAGAGCCTGGCGCATTTGTTAGAACGCCAAACCGTCATGACTATGCGTTAAAACCATTTGACCGTACAGTCATGAATGAACTGAAAGATGATGGACTCGATGTCATTGCGATCGGAAAAATTTCTGATATTTATGACGGCGAGGGTATCACATCATCTCTTAGAACAAAATCAAACATGGATGGAATGGACAAGCTGGTCGATACACTTAAAACAGACTTTACAGGACTCAGCTTTTTAAACCTTGTTGATTTTGACGCTCTTTACGGACATAGAAGAGATCCAGAGGGTTATGGAAAAGCACTAGAGGAATTTGATGCACGTCTTCCTGAAGTGTTTGACCTGTTGAAAGAGGATGACCTTCTTGTGATCACAGCAGATCATGGTAATGACCCAGTTCATCACGGAACAGATCATACAAGAGAATATGTTCCGCTCATTGCTTACAGCAAAAAGCATCAGGAAGCAAATGAACTGCCAACAGCAAAAACGTTTGCTGATCTTGGGGCAACCGTTGCAGATAATTTCAAGACAACGATGCCAAAATACGGAACAAGCTTTTTATCTAAACTCAAATAGGGGGAAATTTCGTGGGAGCACAGTTTTCAGAAGCGGCGGCATACATTAAACAAGCATCGACATATGTACCAACAGTTGGGCTCATTTTAGGATCAGGACTTGGCATTTTAGCAGATGAGATTGAAAATCCAATCAAAATAAAATATGAAGATATTCCTGGATTCCCTGTTTCAACAGTAGAGGGACATGCAGGGCAGCTCGTGATCGGAACGCTGAAAGGCACTGTCGTTTGCGCTATGCAAGGACGTTTTCATTTCTATGAAGGATATGATATGAAGCAAGTGACGTTTCCTGTCCGTGTGATGAAAGAAATTGGCATTGACACATGCATTGTCACAAATGCAGCCGGCGGTGTGAATACGTTATTCCGCCCAGGAGATCTCATGCTGATCACAGATCATATCAATATGATGGGAACCAATCCATTAATTGGCCCAAATGACAGTCAAGGCGTTCGCTTCCCTGATATGTCTGCACCGTACGATAAAGAATTGCTGGCACTTGCAGAAGAAACAGCCCAGCGTTTAGGTATATCTGTACAGCAAGGGGTTTATGCAGGGATGACAGGGCCTTCATATGAAACACCTGCTGAAGTTCGTTTCTTAAGAACACTTGGAGCAGATGCGGTCGGAATGTCGACTGTTCCAGAAGTCATTGTTGCGCGTCATGCGGGAATCAAAGTACTTGGCATTTCATGCATTTCCAATGCGGCATCTGGTATTTTGGATCAGCCGCTGTCTCATGATGAAGTGATCGAAGTAACGGAAAAAGTGAAAGCAAGTTTTCTTGATTTAGTAAAAGACATTGTCAAACAACTTTCATAGCATGTGTCCAGAAGCCTTCTGCTACCCAAGCAGAAGGTTTTTTTTATTTGCAATCATACGATCTCTGAATAAAACAGCCTATATGAGGAAAAAATAGAAAGGATTACGATAATGGAGGTCTGCCACTTGAAACGTCATATATGTGCATTGTTTATTTTAATGATCCTTATCTCAATGGTTTCACCATCAGCGATAGCAAAAGAAAAGATTGAAAAACCAGGAGAAAAACAAACATCAGAATTGGCACACGAAGCCAAATCAGCGATCTTAATAGAACGAGACACGGGAAAGGTGCTTTACAATAAAAACAGCGATGAAAAGCTTGCACCCGCAAGTATGACCAAAATCATGACGATGCTTCTCATCATGGAAGCCATTGATCAGGGTAAACTAAAAATGACAGACAAGGTCAGAACGAGCGACTATGCAGCGTCCATGGGAGGCTCACAAATCTTCCTTGAACCAGGAGAAGAAATGACCGTGAAAGAAATGCTGAAAGGCATTGCGATTGCGTCAGGAAATGATGCTTCAGTTGCCATGGCAGAGCATATTGCAGGATCTGAAGAACAGTTCGTTGAGCAGATGAACAAAAGGGCGAAAGAGCTTGGCCTCACCTCAACGGTCTTTCAAAACCCAACAGGACTTCCTGAAAAAGACCATTACAGCACAGCTCACGATATGGCAAAAATGGCAAAAGAGCTGTTGAAATATGAACAAATCACCAAATTCACAGGTGTCTACGAAGACTATTTACGGCAAAACACAGATAAAAAATTCTGGCTTGTCAACACAAACCGTCTGATTAAATTTTATCCAGGGGTCGATGGGGTAAAAACCGGTTTTACAGGTGAAGCGAAATACTGTTTAACTGCATCTGCTAAAAAAGGCAACATGCGCGTCATTGCGGTTGTCTTTGGCGCAAGCACTCCGAAAGACAGAAATGCTCAGGTAGTCAAAATGTTAGATTACGCATTTAGTCAATATACGACTCATCCGCTTTACAAAAGAGGGCAAGATGTGGCGGAGGTCAAAGTGAGCAAAGGGAAAAAGAAAAACATTCAGCTCGTTACTTCTGAACCGATATCCCTTTTAACGAAAAAAGGCGAAAATGTGGATCAGATCAAAAAAGAAATCAAATTGTCTCATGATGTCAAAGCTCCATTTTCAAAAGGAACGGAACTTGGTACGATCGTCTTGAAAAAAGACGGAAAAGTGCTGCATGAAAGCCCTGTAGAAGCAAAAGAAGGAATGGAAAAGGCAGGCGTTTGGACTTTCTTCAAACGAGCAATGGCTGATTTTGTGAAATGGAAATAAAAGGCGAAAGGCTGCTGTAATTGGCAGTCTTTTTGCTATGAGAAAAGAAAAGAACATCTAAATGTGACGAATGGTCACTAGTTTTGTCATGGTGAAGGATTTATTTCATATAAAAGAGAAACACTCTTTATCCGAAATTAGAGCAAGGAGGAATAAAAATGAGCCTTGGTATTGATTTTCAAGTAAAAGAGAGCGTACTTTGCATTCGGTTAACAGGAGAGCTCGATCATCACTCCGCAGAAACATTGAGACAAAAGGTGACGAATTATTTGGAAACAGAGGACATTCGCCACATTGTGCTGAATCTGGCTGATTTATCGTTTATGGACAGCTCTGGACTCGGAGTGATTTTAGGAAGATATAAAGAAATTAAGCAGCTTGGCGGGGAAATGGTCGTCTGTGCCATCTCGCCAGCAGTGAACCGGTTATTTGATATGTCTGGCTTGTTTAAAATCATTCGGATGGAGCCTTCTGAGCAAACGGCTTTGCAAACATTGGGGGTGGCATCATGAGAAATGAAATGAACCTGACGTTTTCGGCATTAAGCCAAAATGAATCGTTTGCGAGGGTGACAGTCGCGGCATTTATCGCTCAGCTTGATCCGACTTTAGATGAATTAACAGAAATCAAGACCGTTGTATCTGAGGCAGTGACAAACTCCATCATCCATGGCTATGATGGGAATCCAGATGGCAAGGTGCACATCCATGTCACATTAGATGATCATGTCGTTTACCTCACCATCCGTGACGAAGGTATGGGTATTACAGATCTTGAGGAAGCAAGACAGCCGCTTTTCACCACAAAACCAGACTTAGAGCGCTCTGGAATGGGCTTTACCATCATGGAGAATTTTATGGATGATGTCATGGTGGACTCATCTCCAGAAATGGGCACGACCATCCGTTTAACAAAGCATCTATCAAAAAGCAAAGCGCTTTGTAATTAAAGGAGCTGCTCATATGGATGTGGAGGTAAAAAAGCAAGCTAAAAAAGCCCAGCTGTCAAATGATGAAGTCAAAGAGCTCATCAAAAAAAGCCAAGACGGTGATCAGCAAGCAAGAGACCTCCTCGTAGAAAAAAACATGCGTCTTGTTTGGTCCGTTGTTCAGCGCTTTTTAAATAGGGGATATGAACCAGATGATCTGTTTCAGATTGGCTGTATTGGACTGCTGAAATCTGTTGATAAATTTGATTTGTCATATGATGTAAAGTTTTCAACGTACGCCGTTCCCATGATCATTGGTGAGATTCAACGATTCATTCGGGATGATGGAACGGTCAAAGTCAGCCGGTCACTAAAGGAACTCGGAAATAAAATTCGGCGGGCAAGGGATGAATTGTCTAAGTCTCATGGAAGAATGCCGACCGTTCAGGAAATTGCTGAATATCTTGATATCACACCAGAGGATGTCGTCCTCGCCCAAGAAGCGGTGCGCTCCCCATCATCCATTCATGAAACGGTGTATGAAAATGATGGGGATCCGATTACATTGCTTGATCAAATTGCTGATCATTCTGAGGAAAGATGGTTTGACAAAATCGCACTGAAAGAAGCGATCAAGGAATTAGAAGAACGGGAAAAACTCATTGTGTATTTAAGGTATTATAAAGATCAGACACAATCTGAGGTTGCAGAAAGACTTGGCATTTCACAAGTACAAGTCTCACGGCTTGAAAAGAAAATTTTAAAACAAATCCAAATGCAAATGGATCAAAAAGACAGCTAGCCAATTCGGCTGGCTTTTTTTGTGTGGTAATTACCGGTAAATCAAGTTCTATCAGTATGAGAACCATTTTTCACCACATACTATTTTTAACCCATCGTATAGGAAGTGACTTGGATGGACGGACAAATCTTTATTCGGCTGCGCCATCGAATCAAAACTGGTATTGATCAGCTCATTTATTTAGAGGATATCGCCCAAATCACTGGTGATGAGTTTGCTGTGCAAAAGCTTAGCAAAATGCCGGTGTATCATGTCAGCAAAAAGGATCGTCACATCGTCGTACTTGATATCATGCATGTCGTCAAAACGATCAAAAAAACGTGGCCGGATATCGACATTCAAACCGTCGGCGGCTCTGAAGCTATTGTTGAAATTGATACAGGCAAACGCCAGCTTTCTCCTGTTTTATTTGTGTTTGTATGGCTCCTATTATTTGTTGGAGCGGCGCTTGCTATTATGAATTTCCACGAGGATGTCAGTATGCGGCTCGTTCATATCCGCCTATATGAAATGATCACAGGAAAAACGGTTGAGCATCCGTATTTATTACAAATTCCATATAGCTTTGGACTCGGTTTTGGCATGATTTTGTTTTTCAATCATGTATTTAAAAAGCGTTTAAATGAAGAACCAAGTCCGCTCGAAGTGGAAATGTTTAAATATCAGCTCGATCTCGATCATTATGTCGCACTCAATGAAAATAAAGAAACATTGAAGGATATCCATGATCGGTAAGTGGCTTTTTGTCGTACTCGTTGGACTTGGCGGCGGTTTAACGGTCGGAGCAGGATTTGTGGCTTTTCTTACAGTGCTTGGCATCATTCCCCGCTTAATGCAATTAACCAAAACGCAGCGGTTCATACAAGGGTACGAGGCGGCTGTTATTAGCGGGGCGGTTGTTGGGGGCTGGGCCACCTTAAGTCAAATACATCTGCATTTAACCAAATGGCTGGCAATGCCGGTCGGTCTTTTATCAGGCATCTTCGTCGGCATGCTTGCAGCTGCACTCACTGAAGTATTAAATGTACTTCCTATATTAACGAAAAGAATTGGAATGGACGGGAAAATTGTTTTGCTGCTCATGGCCATCGTCTTAGGAAAGGTATTTGGTTCACTATTTCATTGGCTTATTTATATTTAATCAATTGGAGGGAACAACACGTGTCGAGTTTAAAAGAGAACTATCCATCTAAGGTGAAAACATATCAGCCCAAACCTCCTTATGTCCTCAACTGCATTAAGGCGTTTTTAGTTGGCGGTTTAATCTGTCTGATAGGGGAGGGGCTGCAACATTTCTATATCCACTTTTTTGATTTTAACGAAAAGACAGCAGGGAACCCGACAGTGGCGACCCTCATTTTAATTTCTTCTCTATTAACGGGTATCGGTATTTACGATAGAATCGGCCAGTTTGCTGGAGCCGGATCAGCTGTCCCGGTGACAGGCTTTGCTAACAGTATGACAAGTGCTGCCCTTGAGCATAAAAGTGAAGGGCTTGTTTTAGGTGTTGCCACAAATATGTTTAAACTCGCTGGGAACGTCATTGTATTTGGTGTCGTTTCGGCATATGTCGTAGGGATCATTCGATACGTCTTGGAAAAGATGTTTTCGTAGGAGGAATGAAAGGTGAAACTAACAGGTAAACAATCTTGGGTATTTGAGCACAAGCTTTATGTCAATGCAGAAGGAACTGCTGCAGGACCAAAAGAAAAAGAAGGCCCGATTGGTCATTTAATTGATAAAACGTACGATGAAATGCACTGTGATCAAAAGAACTGGGAAATGGCTGAAAGGAAGCTTATGGATGATGCGATATCAACCGCATTATCAAAAGCAAATTTGCAAAAAAACGATATTGATCTTTTGCTGGCTGGAGATTTACTCAACCAGAACGTCACAGCAAACTATGTGGCAAGAGAGCTGAAGATCCCGTTTCTCTGCTTGTTTGGGGCATGCTCGACTTCAATGGAATCGGTCGCCATTGCGTCAGCACTCATTGATGGCGGCTTTGCAAATAGAGCCATCGCAGCAACAAGCAGTCACAATGCGACTGCAGAACGCCAATTTCGTAATCCGACAGAATACGGGGGACAAAAGCCAGATACAGCAACAAGTACAGTAACTGGTGGCGGAGCCGTTATTATCAGCCAAGAACCCTCTCAAATTCAAATTACGAGCGCAACGGTAGGCAGGGTCATGGATCTTGGCATTACAGATCCATTTGATATGGGATCGGCCATGGCACCAGCAGCGGCAGACACCATCAAGCAGCATTTAGAAGACTTAGGCAGAACAGTAGATGATTACGATTTGATTTTAACTGGAGATTTATCAGGCATTGGTTCACCGATCTTAAAGGATCTCTTGAAAGAAGAAGGCATTCAGCTTGGGCGAAAGCACGATGATTGCGGTTTAATCATCTATACACCCGACCAAAACGTATTCGCTGGAGGCAGCGGCTGTGCTTGTTCAGCTGTTGTGACATTTAGTCATATTTTTCAAGAAATGAAAGCAGGGAATCTGCAAAGAGTACTCGTTGTGGCAACCGGGGCGTTACTCAGCCCAATGATGGTTCAGCAAAAAGAGACCATTCCAACCATTGCGCACGGTGTCGTATTTGAGCGTGCAGGAGGAGAGAGCTAATGGATTATCTTATCGCTTTTGTGGCAGGCGGACTTATTTGCGTCATTGGCCAGCTTTTGCTAGATGTACTCAAACTCACGCCTGCACATGTCATGACTACTTTTGTTGTGGCAGGTACCATTTTAGACGGATTCGGTATTTATGATAAATTTATTGAATTTGCAGGCGCGGGCGCAACTGTACCAATTGTCAGCTTTGGTCATAGCTTGCTTCATGGGGCCATGCATCAGGCAGATGTGCACGGATTCATCGGCATCGGTATCGGTATCTTTGAATTAACCTCTGCTGGAATATCAGCTGCGATTTTATTTTCATTTATTATCGCACTTATCTTTAAACCGAAAGGATAACCGAATATGGGGCAAAGACGGAAAGTCATTTTAGTGACAGACGGAGATATATATGCTGCCAAAACCATTGAGCTTGCCGCTAAAAACGTTGGCGGACGATGTATTTCCAGCTCAAAAGGAAATCCAAGCAAACGGACAGGACCTGAACTTGTTCAGATGATTTTAAAAACGCCGTATGATCCAGTCTTTGTGATGTTCGATGATTCTGGACTGACAGGTGAAGGAACAGGCGAGACAGCGATGAAACATGTGGCGCGCCACCCTGAAATCGAAGTCATTGGAGCGATTGCAGTGGCATCCAAAACGCACCAAGCCGAATGGACAAAGGTCCATGTCTCCATTGACAGGGAAGGTGAACTGACAGAATACGGTGTCGACAAACACGGTCTTCCCGAAATGGAGCCCCATAAAATGAGCGGTGATACAGTGTATTGTCTTGACTCCCTCAATCTTCCGTTAGTTGTCGGTATTGGAGATATTGGCAAGATGGGACGGAAAGATGATCTGAGCAAGGGATCTCCAATCACGATGAAAGCAGTGGAATTAATATTAGAAAGGAGTGGTTTCCATGAAGAAAGACAAGGTAAACGTGTACCGAGACCCGAAGAAAAATGAAGATTACTTCAAGGAAAATGTCGGAATGGGTCTCAGCTTTGACCTTGGTGTTCGGAAAATTTATATACACGATCAGGAAATCCAGCTTTACTATGTAAACGGATTGTGTGATACACAGTATATTATCTACTTATTAAAAGAGCTAATCGAAATCAATGACAACGAACCTGAATCCGATGATCTTGCACATGTAGTCGAGAACCGCCTCGTCAATCAGCAGGTCTCCAAGGTAGAAACGCTGGATGAAGCAGTGGATCAAGTACTGTCTGGGCTTGTAGCAGTCGTTGTAGAAGGTGAAAACTACGCCTTTATCATTGATGTTAGAAGCTATCCTGGCAGAATGCCTGAGGAGCCGGATACAGAAAAGGTGGTCAGGGGAGCAAGGGACGGCTTTGTTGAGAACATTATTGTGAATACAGCACTTATTCGAAGAAGAGTGCGGGATGAAAAGCTGAGATACAAAATGCTCAAAGTAGGCGAACGTTCAAAAGCGGATGTTTGTGTTTGCTATATTGAAGATATTGCAGACCCTGACTTAGTAGATATTATAGAAAAAGAAGTATCAGGAATCAAAGTCGATGGGCTGACGATGTCTGATAAAACGATTGAAGAATTTATAATTAAGCAAGGATATAATCCCTTTCCGCTAGTGCGTTACACCGAGCGTCCGGATGTCGCCGCTAACCACATATTAGAAGGGCATGTCATCATCATTACGGATACATCCCCTAGTGTCATCATTACACCAACCACTATTTTTCACCACGTTCAGCATGCAGAAGAATACCGCCAGGCGCCTGCCGTTGGTACGTTCCTAAGATGGGTACGCTTTTTAGGCATTTTATGTTCTACCTTTCTTTTGCCGATTTGGTTTCTTTTTATTCTCGAACCAAATCTCCTGCCTGACAATTTAAGCTATATTGGGTTTAACAAACCTTCTCATATCCCTGTCATTCTCCAAGTATTTCTTGCTGATTTCGGGGTGGAGTTTTTAAGGATGGCAGCCATTCATACGCCAACCGCATTGTCGACCGCCATGGGGTTGATAGCAGCTGTTTTAATTGGACAAATCGCTATTGATGTCGGTTTATTTACACCAGAGGTCATCTTATACGTCTCGCTGGCAGCGATCGGTACCTTTACAACGCCAAGCTATGAGCTGAGTGTCGCCAATAAAATTGTAAGACTCATCATCCTAGCACTAGTGGCGATCTTTAAGCTGAATGGACTCATCATTGGTTTTACGTTGTTAATCATTTATTTAACATCCATTCGTTCATTACAGACGCCTTATATGTGGCCGTTCATTCCTTTCAATGGAAAGGCTTTGTGGCAAGTGCTGATTCGGACGTCTGTTCCTGGCTCAAAAGTAAGGCCGAGCATCGTTCACCCTCAAAACAGATCAAAAATTCCGCCAAATTCTTAACGCTCATTGAAAGTGGCTGAAGATTGTGATATTGTATTTTTAACTTTGAGACACGGCAAAAGGCAGCTCACGCAGCTGCCTTTTTTCAGCCGAAGTGGAGAAAGAGGGAATGACATTGTATTTACACGGCACTTGCAGACAAAATGAACTCGGTCATTTAGAAATTGGTGGTGTTGATGCTGTTTCTTTAGCTGAAACGTATGGGACACCACTTTATGTATATGATGTGGCTTTAATACGGGAGCGCGCAAAAAGCTTTCAAAAAGCGTTTATAGAAGAAGAATTAACGGCACAGGTAGCATATGCGAGTAAAGCATTTTCCTCCATCGCCATGTTTCAGCTTGCCAAAGAAGAAGGATTATCTCTTGATGTCGTATCAGGCGGTGAGCTTCACACAGCCATTTGCGCTGGATTCCCAGTAGAAAAAATTCATTTCCATGGCAATAATAAAAGCAGAGAAGAATTAAAAATGGCTTTAGAGCATGGGATCGGCTGTATTGTTGTGGATAATTTCTATGAAATGAAGCTCATTGAACAGCTTGGTCAAGAGCTGTCAAAAAAAGTGAAAGTATTGCTCCGCATCACGCCTGGTGTCGAAGCGCATACGCATGATTACATTACGACAGGTCAAGAGGATTCAAAATTTGGCTTTGATCTTCACAATGGACAAGCAGATGAAGCGGTGAAACAAGTGCTTGGTTCAGAAGTGATCGAGCTTTTAGGTGTTCATTGTCATATCGGTTCACAAATTTTTGATACGGCTGGTTTTGTCCTTGCAGCAGATAAAATCTTTTTGAAGCTGGATGAATGGAGAGAATCATTTGGTTTTATTTCTACAGTATTAAACTTAGGCGGCGGCTTTGGGATTCGTTATACAGAAGAGGATGAACCACTTCCTGCGACAGAATATGTCGAAAAAATTATCCAAGCTGTGAAAGAGAACGTGGCCCGCTATGAGTTCGATATGCCAGAGATTTGGATAGAACCAGGCCGTTCTCTTGTTGGAGATGCAGGGACGACTCTTTATACGATCGGATCATCAAAACATGTACCTGGCATCCGTGATTATGTAGCGATAGATGGCGGAATGAGTGATAACATTCGTCCAGCTTTATATCAAGCGAAATATGAAGCCGCAAGTGCCAACAAAATGAGCCAAACGCATGATCAAACGGTTTCAATTGCCGGGAAATGCTGTGAAAGCGGAGATATGCTCATTTGGGATATCGATCTGCCAGAATTATCACAAGGGGATTTATTAGCTGTCTTTTGTACCGGAGCTTACGGCTATAGTATGTCAAACAACTATAACCGTATCCCGCGCCCAGCTGTTGTGTTTGTAGAAGACGGGGAAGCGCAGCTTGTGGTTGAGCGTGAAACATATGAGGACATTGTGAAACTTGATTTACCGTATCAATCAAAAGTGAAATCATCTACTTAAAAAAAGCCGCCTGGAGTTCAGGCAGCTTTTTTTCATGAATTATTTTCCTCCAGTGAATACAGAAACGATCGCATTCCAAATGGAGACAAAGAAATCCCAAATCTTTTGAAGAAGGTTTTTCCCTTCATCCGATTCTATGAATTTAGTAATCTTGTCTTTTGCTTTATCAATTTGAGATCCTACTTGATTCCAATCGATATTGATGTTTTTCATTTTATCAAATAGCGAGACAAGCTGATCTTTTTGATCCTGCGTCAGATTTAAGTTCAAATCAGAAGCAGCCTGATCCACTTTTTCTTCTACTTCTTTTGTGGTTTTAGGGACACCGTTTTTTGCAATGTCATCTTTGATTTTTGCAATAAGGGCAGAAGCGTTATCTTTCCCGATAGAGTCACCCAATTTAGAAGTTGTCACAAGCTCTTCGTTTGCCACCTGCTTCACATCTTCGGGAATGGCTTTGTCGCTTGACACCTCATACGCTTTTAGTAAGCCCGTCAGTGCGGCTGTACCAGATACTTCAAATGGAGCAGTCACGACAACCTTGGCATCTTTGACACCTGCTGTCATTAAAGCATTTAAATACATCTCATCTGTAATGGTCTTGATGTTGTGTGTATCCACAGTGAGACCTGTACCTGATTTTTCAATGGTGATCGATGAAGATGATAATGCTCTCGTCCCGATAGAAGAACGAGGGATGTATTTTCCTAAATATTCGTGCTCTTCTTTATTGGTTACTTCAATTTTTGTCGCATTTTCAGGTGGATTCAACTCGTCAAGCACCTTCTGGCGATCAGCCGGTGTTAAGTCTTGCCCGAGTGTGACGATGACATCGCCGACAGCTGCATCCGCTAAGCTGACTTTTGGCGCACCAATTAGGAAAAGGAGCGCTGCCATCATACCAAGCATCATTTTTTTAAACATGTTGACCTCCTTCAAGTCGAAAGCGTTCCCCTTTCAAGAGAAACTTTAGCTTTTGAGTACACGTAAAGTAGTGCACTCCATCATATAGACGTAACAAATTGGCTTGACGTTTCAATTTTCTTTTTAAGGTGTGTTCCTGTTCCGATAAATGAAGACATGTCATTTAGTCAAATATCATTTTATTAAGAAAAAAGAATCAAGCAACCCTATTTTATCAATCATCAGCTAAGAGGTAAATGACAATCGAAGAGCAGGGGATGTTTAACATCACCGAAAATGTGCTATAATGAGCGTTGTTTAACCTGAAAGGAGAATGTGAAAAATGGCGAAAAAAGGATACATACAATTAACGAATGGAAAGAAAATTGAGTTTGAACTTTACCCAGAGGCTGCTCCAGGTACAGTAGCAAACTTTGAAAAATTAGCGAATGAAGGCTTCTACGATGGATTAAAATTCCACCGCGTGATCCCAGGCTTCGTCAGCCAAGGCGGCGACCCAAACGGTAATGGAACGGGTGGTCCTGGTTACACAATTAAATGTGAAACAGAAGGAAATCCTCATCAGCACGAAAGAGGTTCATTATCAATGGCACATGCTGGTAAAGACACAGGCGGCAGCCAATTCTTTATCGTACATGACCCGCAGCCGCACTTAAACGGTGTTCACACTGTTTTTGGCAAGGTAACATCTGGTATCGAGGCTGTACTTGATATGGAGCAAGGGCAAGGCATGGAAAAAGTTGAAGTTGTAGATGCTTAATCTAAAACACCGCTTAATCGCGGTGTTTCAGCGTATAGACAAACCCTTGCATTCGGTGTCAGGTCTGCGCTCCGGTACTCACGAATGTTAAATTCGCTCCGTTCCAGTGCTCGCCCTTCCTAGACTTCAAAGGTTTTCAAACACGCTGAAAAAAAGACAAAGGGCTAAAATCAAGTTCATTTTAGCCCTTTGTCAACAATAAAAGACACCGCTTAATCGCGGTGTTTTTTTATTTTGTTTGTGAGACGACTGTGATTTGTTTCGTTAGGCGGTAGGTGATGAACCAATACAAAATGGCTAAAGCGCTGATAGAGGCACCAAAGAGACATACTCCGCTCCAGCCATAGGTCGCGTATATACTGGTTGAAACAATTGAACCGGTCGCACTGCCGATGGAGTAAAAAATCATGTAAGCCGCAGTAAGCCGGCTTCTTGCCTCAGCCCGTACTGTAAAAATCATACTCTGATTGGTCACATGAACTGCCTGCACAGATAGGTCAAGAATGATAATGCCAATGACTAATGCAATAAGTGAATGTTCAGTCAAACTGATGAAAAACCATGAAATGAATAATAGGACAAGGGCTATACCAGTTGTGATCTGTCCAAAACCTCGATCAGCAAGGCCGCCAGCCCGAGCAGCCCCTAACGCTCCGGCTGCTCCAGCAAGACCAAATGCGCCAATTGCAGTATGTGAAAGAGAGTATGGCGCAGTACTGAGAGGCAGTACGAGTGAAGTCCATAACGTACCAAAGACGATAAAAATCAGAAGAGCCAAAATCCCACGGATGCGCAGGATTCGTTCTTGTATGAACAATATAAACATTGAACGAAGCAGATGAACATAGGATAATGACTCTCTTTTGCTGTCATCACGCGGGAGCACTCGGAACAATACGCCAGTTAGGATAAGCATGATGACGGCAGAAACAAGATAAACAGACCTCCAGCCAGCAAAATCGGTTAATACACCAGCAAAGGTTCGAGCGAGAAGAATGCCGGTTACGATTCCACTTTGCACCAAGCCGACTATACGGCCGCGTTCTTCTGGAGCAGCCCAACTTGCTGCGAACGCAACGAGTACCTGAGTGACTACAGCGAGCAGTCCGACCACTGCTAATCCTAGAAATAGGACGGTGACGATAGGAGCGATGCCGACTAGAATGAGGGCAAGCACAGATAAAAGCATCTGACTGATAATGAGCCGTCGTCGATTCAACAGATCACCAAGCGGTACTATCAGTAGCAGCCCCGCCGCATAACAAAGCTGAGTAATCGTAATGACAATACCAATGGATGAATACGTGATACCGAACTCGTCTGCCAGTGAATCTAGTAACGGTTGTGCGAAGTATATGTTTGCAACAGCCATCCCGCACGCTGCTGCAAAAAGTAGTGCCATATAGTGACTCATCTTTGATTCAGGTTTTAGCCGAAAATTCATATCAGGATGATCTCTTGGAGTCATTTCATCTTTAACCATTCATTGCATCCTCTCCTTTTTATACTAAAGAGTATAATATATCGATCGGTATAAAATGATTCCTGTTAATGATAACCAATAAAATATTTTAAAGTCAAGAGTTTCATCCAGTTATTCTAAGTTGATCTTGATTAAAGAAAGACAGTTTGACAATTTTACATGAATAAAATAAAATTATAATGTACTGATTAGTAATAAAAAATGATATCCTTACAAATAAATGAATAATTGTTTTGGTGAAATGATTTTATTGTTGAAAAGAGGAATTGAGGATGGTTCGACAGCGTGAGTTTGATGAGGAAAAAGCGTTGGATGATGCAATGGTGCTTTTTTGGGAAAAGGGGTATAGAGCTACAACGTTAAGCGATTTGACTGCAAAAATGGGAATACAGCGGCCAAGCTTATACTCAGCCTTTGGAGATAAAGAGGAGTTATTTGAGGCTGCATTACGTAAATATACAAAGCAGCATGCAGCCCGTATTCGAACAAAACTTCAAAACAATCAATCTGTAAAGAAAGCATTTCATACTTTATTTACAGATGTAGTGGAAGAGGAATATAGAGATGGCCCGAGTAAAGGCTGTTTTTGCATTAATACGATAGTGGAACTTGCTCCACACGAAGAGAAATTTGAAATTCTGACAAGAGAGCATCAGATGTATCTTTCGGTCATATTTGAAGAAAAGATTGTGCAAGGTATTCGCTCGGGTGAGCTTGAAAGCAGCTTGAATGCTAAAGCCTTAGCACAGACACTGGTCGTTTCTTTCATCGGGCTTACCGTCCTCATGAAGTCACGTCCAGAGCGTTCATTTGTAGATCATTCTGTAGCGACGATCCTATCCATTTTAAAATAAAATGGACAACACGCTATGACAGCTTCCATGAAAAAATCATACAGCATAGTGAAAGCGTATTTGATCCATTACATCAAAATACGCTTTTTCTTATAGGGCAGTCATGCGCAGAATGTATTTTTATGATATGATAGGAGAACAAACATTCGTATTTGCGGGGTGCCAGCATATCAAATGCAAATGAAGAAATCGGAAAGAAAGAAGGGGATACTTTGAAACCACTCACAAAAGAAGAGAAAAATCAAATGACGATGGCCATTCAGCGTTATTTTGCCGAAGAACGAGAAGAAGAGATTGGTGAATTAGCAGCCATTAATATACTAGAATTTATCACAAAAAACCTTGGAAGCTACTACTATAATCAAGGGGTTCGCGACAGCCGCAGCATCGCTGTTCAGCGGTCACAATTGTTAGAGGAAGACTTATTTGCACTCGAAAAAAGAATATAATGAAAAGCTTGCAGTATGGTGTGTTACGAACTAATAAACAGGAAAAAGACCCCCTTAATAAAGAACGCATATTCGTATCATATGTAATGATTAAGAGGTGGAACCAAAAGGCCATCTGAATCGTTATATAAGTAACCATTAATGAAAATCAGCTTTTTTGGTTTTATTTCAATAAAAGAAGGAATAAAACATACAAATAGGCGAAGTGCAGATGATGGAGGTTCTAAATATGGGGAAAATTAAATTAAAAATTGCGATCTTATTTGTTTTACTGCTTTGTTTAGGCGCAGGTTATTTATACATGAATGGCATGAAAATTGAAGATGTGCCAACAGCTATTGGCGAAAGCTTAACAAATAATGATAAAGATTACACCATCTATGAATATACCATTACGAAAATTGATGGAGATGAATATTACGGTCAAGCGAAGAATGGCACAAAAATCATTTTTAATGGTAAGAAATTTGAAGATGATGTGGCCGATCTGAAAAAAGGAGATCGTATTAAAGCCTACTTTAGTAATGAAAAAAGAATAGATGGGCTGATAAAAGTTGTAAAAGTCGTCAATTAACATGTCTCCTTTCCTATAAGGAGGCTTTTTTTGTGAAGAAATCTTGATTGTTGCATTTGACAACAAGGATCGCTATAATAGCCCCTAAGGACAGCTAAATATCGATTGTATCCTTCGGGGCAGGGTGAAAATCCCGACCGACGGTAATAAAGCAAATGCTTTACAGCCCGTGACCCGTTAATTTATTAACGGTTGATTCAGTGAAAAGCTGAAGCCGACAGTGAAAGTCTGGATGGGAGAAGGATAAAGAAAGCTATGAACGAAAAATATTTGTTGATCATAGTCTTATTTCTGATGCAAAAAAACCACAGCCCCGGAATTTTTTCCGGGGCTTTCTGTATGTTTCTGTCTTTAATAGACTGCATACAGTGTTTATTAGGTGATCCCTCATCTACCTTGTATGGACCATAAAAAGCGACGAAGGTGCTCAATCGATCACATGTCCCTAACATCGCTTTTTTTAAAAGTGAGAAATACAAATGAAACGAAAGGGAGGATCACATGTTTACGGGGATAATTGAAGAAGTTGGCACCGTTCAGTCATTAAGTAAAAAGTCAGCAGATGCCATGGAAATTGTCATTACATGCAGCCGTGTGCTGGAAGATGTTCACCTCGGAGACAGTATCGCCATTAATGGAGTATGTCTCACAGTCACTAGCTTCACAAAAGAACAGTTCGCGGCAGATGTGATGCCAGAGACGGTCAAAGCCACATCGCTGGATCAGCTGACAAAAGGCAGTCCAGTGAATTTAGAGCGAGCCATGTCCTCAAATGGACGATTTGGCGGCCATTTTGTCTCAGGCCATGTTGATGGAACGGCTGTCATTACCCGGATAGAAAAGAAGAGTAATGCCATTTACTATGATTTAAAGATGAACAAGACCCTCACAGATATGCTCACCCAAAAGGGTTCGATCGCAATAGATGGTGTCAGCTTGACCATTTTCGATTTGCGAGATTCACATGTCACAGTCTCTATTATTCCTCACACGCTTGAAGGAACTATTTTCCCGACTAAATCTATGGGGGATATCGTGAATATAGAGTGTGACATGATCGGTAAATACATTTATCGCTTTTTAACAAAAGAGCAGAGCGAAAAACAGCCATCTCGATTGACCCCATCATTTCTAAAAGAGCACGGATTCTAGGAGGCGATTGTATGTATCATTCCGTTGATGAGGCAGTAAATGCCCTTAAACAAGGAGAAATCATTATCGTAGTGGATGATGAAGACAGAGAAAATGAAGGAGACTTTGTGGCACTCGCTGAGCATGCCACACCTGAGGTGATTAACTTCATGGCATTACATGGAAGAGGCCTCATTTGTACGCCAGTCCATGCGTCGATCGCCAAACACCTGAATCTGCATCCAATGGTTGAACATAATACGGATGCACACCATACAGCATTTACAGTAAGCATCGACCATGTGACAACGACGACTGGTATTAGTGCTTTTGAGCGCTCGACGACCATGCTGGCCATGTTAAATAAAGGCGCAAAACCAGAAGAGTTTGCCCGACCAGGACATGTTTTTCCGCTCATTGCAAAAGAGGGCGGCGTACTAGAAAGACCAGGTCATACAGAGGCGGCGGTTGATCTTGCTAAACTGGCAGGCTCAGAGCCAGCGGGTGTCATATGTGAAATTATGAATGCAGATGGATCAATGGCGCGCGTCCCTGAACTAAAGGAGATCCAAAAACAGCATGATTTAAAGATGCTGACAATCGAAGCATTACAGACATATTTAAACAACAATCGAACAGCCGCTATTGAAACAAAATAAAAATCACAAAAAAGGATGATCAACATATGAATACAATACAAGGCCATGTAGTAGCAGAAGGACTAAAATTTGCAATCGTTGTAGCGAGATTCAATGATTTTATTACAAGTAAACTGTTAGATGGAGCAGAAGATACATTACTAAGACACGGAGCAAATGGTGATGATATCGATGTTGTGTGGGTACCAGGCGCTTTTGAAATCCCGTACATGGCAAAAAAATTAGCAGAAACCAAAAAATATGATGCAGTCATCACACTTGGAACCGTGATCAGAGGCGCAACGACTCACTATGATTACGTTTGTAATGAAGCTGCTAAAGGAATTGCTCAGAGTGCTATGTCAACAGGGGTACCGATTATCTTTGGTGTACTCACAACAGAATCTATTGAACAAGCCATTGAAAGAGCTGGTACAAAAGCAGGAAATAAAGGCAGCGAATCGGCTGCAGCTGCTATTGAAATGGCGAATCTCAATCGAACGTTCTCTTAATTTAGTGAAAAAGAGTTTAAAAACGGTATAAAAATGTTTATAATGTGTGATGAGCAAATGAATCATAAGACATTTGCTGGAAATTAGGATAATTTGAATATTGAGGGGTATATATGTTAATTCGTTACAAGAGGTCTTTTGAAAAAATTGCCATGGGACTTCTGTCCTTTATGCCGGGTGAGAAAGACGTCAAACAGCTTCAGCAGACGATGAAGTCATATGAAATGGATGAAGATCGGCAGCTGTTCCTATGGAAAGATGGCGAGGATATTGTAGGTGCTATTGGTGTGCTCAAAACAGACGACCAAGTACAAATTGAGCATATTAGTGTGAATCCATCCCATCGTGATCAAGGAATCGGCAAGGAAATGGTTTTAGCCGTGGAAGAAATATTTAAAACCAAAACACTCATTCCAAATGAATTAACGCAAGGCTTCTTTCATAAGTGTCACAGCGAATCAAATTAAATATCACACATGTAAAAGCAGAGGCTACAGTCCTCTGCTTTTTTTACGTTCAATCTGCTTTTTTCGTTCAAGCAAAACTTCTGTCCGGTCACGGAGTCTATGTTTTTCGATTAAAAATGTATGGGATAAGTTGCTTTCCTGTCCAAAGAGCAGTCCTTCTTTTTGGGCCATTTCTTGGCATAAAGAAAGAAGTGCTTCATCTTTGATCGGCAGCATCACACTCTCATAGGGCATATCTTCATCCATTTTCTTTTTCAGCGTTCTCAGAAGCATCAGAAATGCCTCATCATCCAGACCGAGATTCGATAATACTGAACGGTTTGCTTCTAACAAATGAAGACTGTTAGAAATGAGCCGTTTTGCTCCTTTTCCATTTCCCCGTCTTTGATGATACAAGGCAACAGCGAGCTGAATGAGCCCGACCCAATAGTCTTTGCGCTGCTTAGGGGGATCTTCTTTCCAATATTCCTCTAGAATTTCATGACACTCAAAATAATCTCTTGTCGTATGAAATTCGTGTAAAAAAGCCACGTACGCTTCAGGATACACAGCGGTCATCTCCTTTTCCACTCTCAGTCTAACATATCGAAAAGAAAAGAAGAAAGAGCGTCCCTTTAGTGAAAAGGACGCTCTGTTTCTTTAATAAACCCAAGCCGCGCCAACGATGATCAGCAAGATGAAAAGCACGACAATAAGCGCGAATCCTCCGCCGAAGTTATAGCCATCTCCCATAATGATACGGCCTCCTTTTTCATCAGTTCTGATTACAATGGTATTCTATGTATAAATGCCCTTATTGGTATGGGCGGATCCACTGTTTTTCTTGATTTGCCTAAGGCATTATGGCCGAAATTATATTGGACGAGAGCTTTATCCTGTCTTATACTAAAGGTTAGCCGGTGAAACGGTACTTAGAAGACAGTAGAAATGGTGAGAAAAAGATGCTGGAATATCAGGTGAAAATAGATTCGTTCGAGGGTCCTTTGGACTTGCTTTTGCATTTAATTAACCGGTTGGAAATTGATATTTATGATATTCCCGTCGCTAAAATTACGGAGCAGTATTTATTATATGTCCACACGATGAGGGAGCTTGAGCTCGATGTTGCGAGCGAATATTTGGTCATGGCTGCAACCCTCCTGAGTATTAAAAGCAGAATGCTTCTTCCGAAACAAGAGGAAGAGCTGTTTGATGAAGACCTGCTCGAAGAGGAAGAAGACCCTCGAGAAGAGCTGATTGGCAAATTGATTGAATACCGCAAGTATAAAAATGCAGCACAAGAACTAAAGGAACGCGAAGAAGAAAGGCAAAATGCCTTTACAAAACCACCGAGTGATTTAAGCGAATTTGCAAAAGAATCAGAAGCGAAGGACACAAATTTACACGTAACGGTGTATGATATGTTAGGTGCGTTCCAAAAGGTATTAAATCGAAAGAAAATAACGAAACCAGCACCATCAAGGATTACAAGACAAGAAATCCCGATTGAAGACAAAATGAATGAGATTATGAACCATTTAAGAAAAACAAAAAAGCGGACCAATTTCATGACTCTATTTCAGCATGATCAAAAGGAGCACCTTGTCGTGACGTTTCTTGCTGTTCTCGAATTGATGAAAAGTCATCAAATCATGTTAGAGCAGGAAGGGAACTTTGAAGACATTTATATCATAGGGAGTGAAACGATTCATGACGCTTGATATCGTGAATTGGAAAGCCATCTTAGAAGCGCTGCTGTATGCAGCAGGGGACGAAGGCTTAACAAGAAAACAGCTCATGTCTGTTCTTGAAGTAGATGAGTCGGTATTACTCGACATTATGTCTTCCGTAAAGGAAGAATATCAAAAACAAGAACGAGGGATTGAGCTCATTGAATATGCAGATTCATATATGCTGCTGACGAAAAAAGAATACAGCATGTATTTAAAAAAATTAGTCGAGACACCATCCAAGGGTTTGTCGCAGGCAGCGCTGGAGGTGCTTGCCATTGTTTCTTATAAACAGCCGATTACACGCAGTGAGGTAGAGGAGATTAGAGGAGTCAAATCAGAGCGGGTACTTCATAGCTTAGTAGCCAAAGCACTGCTCTGTGAAGTAGGACGTGCCGATGGTCCGGGACGAGCGATTCTTTATGGGACAACCCCTACCTTTTTAGAGCAATTTGGCTTAAAAGCCTTAGATGAATTACCGCCGCTTCCAGAAAATGTGGAAGCAGACGGGGTACAAGAAGAGGCTGATCTATTTTTTGAAAACTTCAATCAAACATTTGAAGACATAAAATAGTTCAAAAGAAGGAAAAATGTATGATAAAATATAAAAAAGATTTTAGGTCTAAAATCTTTTGATGACAGATAAAATGGTGACAAAGCCATGAGGGGAAGGTAAACACGAAACAAATGGCACATATGAATGTAAAGGCTCAAGTTGATCAAGCAGGCGTCTTTTTATCAAAGGTTGCAATTGAAATGAATGGTTTTCTGAACGAAGCCACCTTATCAAGCTTGAAACGATTAAACCCCGAAGCGGAAGCCTATTATTGTGACATATTGAGTACATTACGGAAGCTTGCAGTGTACAGCGAGGATGCAGCAGCCATTTGCAGGAAAATGGGCCAGCAGCAGACATTCCCGCAGCAGGCCGCACAGCAGATGCTTCACCGTATTTATCATCAATGCATTGAAGAATTTTTCACGCCAAAAAAGGATACATGGTATGAAGACAGCCGATCGGCCTATACAGGAAAAAGCAGCATTGTCTTTCACCATGAAGTATCCGCTGATATGAAACAATTATTTTCTTCATTAGAAAAAGACTTTTTAGCGATGAGAGAAGAGCTGGAATATACGGCATCTCATCAGCAAGTGAAAATGGTATAAGCAACTTGAAGAAGCGCCTCTACATGTAGAGGCGCTTTTTTTTATGGACGAGGCATCATAACTTTTTCAGCTGAGCATACACTTGTACAAAACGGACAAGGACGTGAATGAACATGCCCTATTTAAAAATTGGAACAGCAGTCCTTCTTCTATTTACACTCTTACTGCCTTTTTCTTCACATGCCAAAGCAGACATTTCATTATCAGTGAGTGCAAGAAGCGCCATTTTAATAGATGGACAGTCAGGCAGAGTCCTATTTGGAAAGGACGAGCACGAAAAAAGAAGAATCGCCAGTATTACAAAAATCATGACGGCTGTATTAGCCATTGAATCAGGAAAAATGAAAGATACCGTTAAAGTATCAAAACGTGCGATTGGGGCAGAGGGGTCATCCATTTATTTAAAGGAAGGGCAGAAGGTGAGCTTAGAAGATTTGACATACGGGCTCATGCTGCGTTCTGGAAATGATGCAGCTGTTGCCATTGCAGAGCATGTTGGCGGCAGCTTAGAAGGCTTTATTTTTATGATGAATCAAAAGGCGGCTGAACTAGGAATGGAGAATACAAATTTTCAAAATCCGCACGGACTCGATGATCATAAAAATCATTATTCATCAGCCTATGACATGGCGATCCTAACAAAATACGCAATGAAGCATAAACAATATCAAAAAATTGCCGGTACAACTTTCTATAAAGCGAAGACAATGGAAGGCTATTGGAAAAATAAAAATAAGCTGCTCACCGGTTTATACGAATATTCCACCGGAGGGAAAACAGGATATACAAAGCTTGCAAAACGAACACTTGTCTCCACCGCTGCAAAAGGTGATGCCGAGCTGATCGCTGTGACCATTAATGCGCCGGACGACTGGAAGGATCATATCTCTATGTTTGAATATGCATTTGATCACTATAAAACGTATGTGCTTGCTGAAAAAGGAAGGCTTGCTTCGTTAAAAGGGACCTTTTACGAAAAAAAAGCGTTTATCAAGCGTGATGTGGACTATTTTTTAAATGAAGATGAAAAAAAACTTGTGAAAATTGAAACGGAAATGCTCGCTCCTAAAAAGAAGTGGAAAAAAAACGCCGAAGCCATCCCAGATGTTGTCGGAAAAATGACGATTTTATTAGATGGACAGGTGATCGAGCAATTACCGATTTTTTATGAAAATAAACGAAACCGCATGCCTCAAAAAAGCTTTCAAGAAATGTTTAAGTCTGTCTTTCAGACATCTATAGGCGGATCTTCATGGTCAATCTAATTTGGGTATTTCTCACTGTCATCGGTCTTGTCTATGCGATGTTTAATGGAACGATGCAGGAAGTGAACGAGGCTGTATTTAAAGGCTCAAAAGAAGCGGTTACTATTTCAATTGGTTTGATTAGTGTCCTCGTTTTTTGGCTCGGGCTTATGAAGATTGCCGAAGAGGCAGGGCTGTTAAATTTCTTTAGTAAATTGTGCCGGCCCTTTATTTCAAAGCTATTCCCGGATATTCCGCCTAATCATCCTGCAATGGGGTATATTTTGTCCAATCTCATGGCGAATTTCTTTGGTCTCGGGAATGCCGCTACACCGCTTGGAATTAAGGCGATGGAGCAGATGAAATCATTAAACGGCGGGAAAAATGAAGCAAGCCGTTCTATGATTACATTTCTAGCGGTCAACACATCCTCTATCACACTTGTGCCAACAACCGTCATAGCAATAAGAATGACCTATGGGGCAGATCAGCCAACAGACATTGTAGGGCCAACCATTTTAGCAACACTCATTTCAGGAATCGGTGCAATTATCATCGATCGTTATTTCCACTATCGCAGAAGCAGGCGGGGGTGATCTTGTGGCATTTATTAACTGGCTGTCACTTGCTTTGATTCCACTGATCATCGCAGGAATTTTGATTGCTGGAACCATTAAAAAGGTACCAACCTATGAAACATTTGTGGAGGGAGGAAAAGAGGGCATTCAAATTGCCTTTTCAATCATTCCCTATTTAGTCGGTATGCTTGTAGCCATTACGATATTTCGTGCATCAGGTGCGCTTGATTTTGTTATGGGACTATTAAAACCAGTCTTTACAGCGATTGGTTTCCCGCCAGAAGTCGTGCCGCTTGCGTTTATTCGCCCGATATCAGGAACGGCTGCACTCGGAATGACATCTGACTTAATAGCGACCTATGGCCCAGATTCATTTATTGGCCAGCTTGCAGCTGTCATGCAAGGGTCAACAGACACCACCCTTTACATTTTAACGGTCTATTTTGGAGCAGTCGGGATTAAAAAAATGGGAGATGCGTTGAAAGTAGGTTTGCTAGCAGATCTCATTGGTGTCATTGCCTCTGTGATTATCGTCAGTTTGTTATTTAGCGGCGCCTAATCAGGCGCTTTTTTGTATTTCATGGATGGAAAATCGCTTTTTAGCTGAAATTAGACAGACGAAACGCTTATTTTTCCACGAATGCTTGTTTGTTTTAAGTCAAGCAAGTAAGATAGTACATGAGGTGAAAGACAAATGGAACGTTTACAGAAAGTAATTGCACATGCCGGCGTCGCTTCAAGACGAAAGGCTGAAGAATTAATTAAAGAAGGACGAGTTACCGTTAATGGTCAAACAGTGACAGAGCTCGGAGTGAAGGTGGGCTCTTCAGATAAAATTGAAGTCAATGGATTAAAGCTTGAAAGAGAAGAACCGGTTTACTTTATGCTTTATAAACCGCGCGGCGTCATTTCTGCTGCCGAGGATGATAAAGGACGCAAGGTCGTCACAGATTTCTTTGATGATGTCCCGCAGCGCCTTTATCCAATCGGCCGGTTAGATTATGATACGAGCGGGTTGATTTTGATTACAAATGATGGGGAATTTGCCCATAAGCTCATGCACCCGAAATACGAAATTGATAAAACGTATGCAGCGAAGCTAAAAGGCATTCCATCAAAGGAACTGCTTAGAAAGCTAGAAAAAGGGATCATGTTAGATCATAAAAAAACAGCACCTGCTCGTGCGAAAATGCTTTCTATTGATAAACGAAAACAAACTTGTATTGTTCAATTAACCATTCACGAAGGCAGAAACAGACAGGTGCGCCGCATGTTTGAAGCGATTGGACATGATGTGTTAAAGCTAAAAAGGGAGCAATATTCGTTCCTTCATATTGAAGGTATGAGACCAGGAGACCGCAGAGAATTGTCTCCGCATGAAGTAAAACGCCTGAGAGCAATTGCTGATCATGGGAAAAGCGCTTTTTAATTTTCACATAAACTTCAAAAAATGAAGAAGCATCAAAAGAAGGAGAATGCTATAATTTACCTGAATGTCTATGGGGAAGGGGTACTTCAGATGAAAAAAAGACGGTTTTTCATACGGACGGGCATTCTCCTCGTGATGCTTGCTGCACTATGTTATACAATGTATAACTCAGTATTTGCCAAACAGGATCGAGTCAAAGAAGGATCTATTGCGCCAAACTTTGTCCTTCAATCTGTCGATGGGGATCGGATTGAGTTAAAGGACTTAAAAGGCAAAGGTGTCTTTCTTAATTTTTGGGGTACATGGTGTGGTCCGTGTAAACAAGAATTTCCTTATATGGCGAATCAATATGAAGTGTTCAAGGATCGCGGTGTGGAAATTGTTGCAGTCAATGTAGCGGAATCCAAGATTGCCGTGAAAAATTTTATGGAGTCCTATGGCGTGAATTTTCCTGTTGCCATGGACAAAGATCGCCAAGTGACAGAGGCATATGATATTACGCCGCTGCCAACCACATTTTTAATCAGTCCTGAAGGCAAGGTAATCAAAGTCATAAAGGGAACGATGACAGAACGTAATGTCTATGAATATATGAATTTGATTAAACCAAAGGGGTCATAGAATGAAAGAGGTAAAGTGCGAGTGTGGACATATTAATCCAATCGGTACTGTTCTATGTGAATCATGCGGGAATCCCATTGCGGCTAAAGAGAAAAACTCTTCAAAGCTGCTTGATATGAGATATGACGGCAGTGCAAGACGCTCGCAAACATACAACAAAACGATTGTTGATAAAGTATGGAACTTTTTTTCTTCCGTTAAAGTGGGTGTGTGGCTGATTGTCATTACACTGCTCGCTTCTTCGCTTGGAACGATTTTTCCGCAGGAGCGATTTATTCCGCCAGGTGCATCTGCTTCCACGTATTATGAAGAGCAATATGGATCGTTTGGCAAGCTGTATTACACACTTGGATTTCATGATCTTTATAATTCTTGGTGGTTTTTAGCTCTTGTCGCATCAATCGGAATCTCCCTTGTCATTTGCAGTCTCGACCGCGTTATTCCTCTTTATCGAGCACTCAAAAACCAAGGGGTTATCAAAAAAGAAGGCTTTATGAGAAGACAGCGTCTGTTTAGCGAGACAGACAAAACATTAGATCAGCATACATATGAAGGCATCATAAGAGCAATGAAACAAAAGCGTTACCGCGTGCGAGAAGAAAATGGGCATATTTTAGCCGAAAAAGGACGTTTTTCACGCTGGGGACCTTACGTCAATCACATTGGACTAATCATCTTTCTCATTGGAGCGATGCTCCGGTTTGTCCCGGGCATGTACGTGGATGAAACGCTTTGGGTCAGAGAAGGGGAAACTGCACCAATTCCAGGTACGGATGGTCAATACTTCTTGAAAAATAATGCGTTTTCAATTGATCGCTATGAAGCTGGAAATGAGAAAGAAGTGTTTGAGAATGCCATTGAAAAAGCTGGCGACGGTCAAGTGGTGAAAAGCTATAAAACGGATGCCATTTTATACAAACGTGAAGGAGAAGTTGTATTTGGTGAAAAGCCCAAGCTGAAGCAGGTAACAGAACACGATATCAAAGTGAATGAACCGCTCAAGTTTGACAATTTCTCATTATATCAAGTAGATTTTAAGCAAAATGAACTCGATCAAATGGTCTTTCAGCTGATTCGTAAAGATACAGAAAAATCTTTCGGTACAGTGAAGATTAATCTGCTGGAGCCTAAGTCAGAATATGATCTTGGTAGCGGTTACAAAGTCAAGGTGATGAGCTATCTGCCTGATTTTTATTTTGACGATGATGGAACGCCGAGTACGAAAACAAGGAATCCGAATAATCCTGCTTTCGTGTTCGAAATGATTTCTCCTGAAAAACCTAAAGGTGAAAAAAGCTTTGTCGCCATTCAAGAGACAGTAGAGGGTTCTGATAACAATCTATATAAAATGAAGTTTGATCGGGTTGAAACGAAAAACGTCACAGGGTTAACAGTTAGAAAGGATTTAACACTTGGCGTGCTCATAGTAGGCGGAATCATCTTCATGATTGGTGTCGTGCAGGGGATGTATTGGCAGCATAGAAGAATCTGGCTGTCGGCAAAGGATGGAAAAGTATTGGTGGCAGGACATACAAACAAAAACTGGTTCGGGTTAAAGTCCGATCTTGGTGTGTTACTGAATGGCAGTGGCATCAAACAGCCAGTTGATCAAAAAGAACTGCCTGATACAACAAGTATCAGCAAAAGCAAGGGGGAAGGATTAGATGGCGGCAGTCAGTGAAAATCTGTTATTTGCAGCTTTTCTATTTTATTTAGCGGCAGTTCCTTTTTTTGGTGGTGCCATTAAGGGAAAAAAAGAAGAAGGACCGCGCAGGAATAAGGCGGCACTCATTGGCATTACGCTTACCATCATCGGTTTTTTGAGCCAGTTGGGCTATTTTATTTCAAGATGGATCGCATCTGGCCATGCACCAGTCAGTAATTTGTTTGAGTTCACAACGGCTTTTGGCATGATGCTGGTGCTTGCATTCATCATTTTATATTTTGTGTATCAAGTGTCTGTACTTGGTTTATTCACACTTCCAATCGCTTTATTAATTATTGCCTATGCAAGTATGTTCCCATCAGATATTTCACCGCTGATTCCTTCACTTCAAAGTAATTGGCTTTATATTCACGTGACAACAGCAGCACTTGGCCAAGCCATTTTAGCCATCAGCTTTGTGGCAGGTGTCATCTTTCTATTAAAGCATGTGGATCAAACAAAGCCAGGGAAGAAGACGTTTGGTTTAGAGCTTGTCATGTTTATGATTGTGGTCACACTTGCATTTATCGCTGTTACGTCTATCTTTAGAATGACAGGGTATGAAGCGACATTTAATTGGATCGATAAAAATAAAGAAAAAAGTGAGATGGTCTATGAGTTGCCAGCTCTTGTCGGACCTCATAAAGGGGAGCTTGTGACGGAAGATCGTTTGGAACCGTTTGTTGAGCTGCCGCCTGTTTTTTCAGGTAGAAAGGTCAATACGGTGTTATGGTCATTTGGCGTAGGGCTGATCATATACGGGCTCATTCGATTGATCATTCGCAAACGGCTGAGCGCACTGCTTCAACCGCTAGTGAAACAGGTGAACCTAGATTTAGTTGATGAAATTGGGTATAGGGCGGTTTCGATTGGTTTCCCTGTATTTGCGTTAGGCGGGCTGATCTTTGCCATGATCTGGGCGCAAATCGCATGGACTAGGTTTTGGGGCTGGGACCCGAAGGAAGTATGGGCATTGATTACGTTTCTCTTTTATGCTGCCTATCTTCATCTTCGCTTGTCGCGAGGCTGGCATGGTGAAAAGTCCGCATGGCTTGCTGTGATCGGCTTCGCCATTATTATGTTTAATCTCATCTTTGTCAACCTTGTCATTGCGGGGCTTCATTCTTACGCATAATCACAAGGAAAAGCCAACTTTTATAATT
The DNA here is from genome assembly GCF_038593175.1 of Bacillus sp. FSL K6-1006. Classification (NCBI taxonomy): domain Bacteria; kingdom Bacillati; phylum Bacillota; class Bacilli; order Caryophanales; family Bacillaceae; genus Bacillus; species Bacillus sp. FSL K6-1006. The sequence goes on along the minus strand of NZ_CP151970.1, from coordinate 2,114,489 downwards.
CAATTCGGCTTTTTGTTAAAATGAATGTAACAACGGAGAAAGCAGGAGGACTGTCTAATGGAACACACAACTCAAACGAAAATATTAGTCGTAGATGATGAGGCAAGAATTCGCCGCCTTTTAAAAATGTATTTAGAACGTGAAAATTATGAAATCGATGAAGCGGAAAATGGAGATGAGGCGATTCAAAAAGGGCTTCAAACCGATTACGACCTCATTTTGCTCGATTTAATGATGCCTGGTACAGATGGAATCGAAGTGTGTAATCAAATTCGAGACAAAAAAGCGACTCCAATCATTATGCTGACGGCAAAAGGAGAAGAAGCCAACCGCGTTCAAGGATTTGAGGCAGGAACGGATGACTACATCGTCAAACCTTTCAGCCCGCGTGAAGTGGTTTTACGTGTAAAGGCATTGCTCAGAAGATCGTCTCAAACGTCTTATTTGAATACTGGGACAACAACAAAGGATGTTCTTGTGTTTTCTCATCTTTCTATTGACCATGATGCACATAGAGTGACGGCTGATGGCAAAGAAGTCAGCCTCACGCCGAAGGAATATGAGCTTTTATATTTCCTTGCAAAAACACCAGATAAGGTCTATGACAGAGAAAAGCTGCTAAAAGAAGTATGGCAATATGAATTCTTTGGAGACTTACGAACAGTTGATACGCATGTCAAACGACTTCGTGAAAAACTGAATAAAGTGTCACCAGAAGCAGCGAAAAAAATCGTAACTGTATGGGGTGTCGGGTACAAATTTGAGGTCGGCGCTGAATGAAACTGTGGAAAAGTGTTGTAGGAAAGCTATGGTTAACCATTCTTTTCCTCGTCCTGATCGTTTTATCTATTTTAACTGTGCTTCTTTTAGAGTTCATTGAGAATTATCATGTAGAAGAAGCAAAATCTGATTTAACACAAATGGCAAACAAAGTAGCGGTCATTTTAGAAAGCCATGAGGATCAATCGCTTGCAAGGTCGATTACATCAGAGCTCGCTGACAAATTGACGAGTATTGCGATCATCCAAGAGGACGGGCTAGAGTGGTATTCGTCTGAAAAAGACGGGAAGCTTCCTGCGATTACAAAGAAACAAATTGAAGCAGACAGCGATTTAAATCAAGCACTGAAAGATCGTAAAAAAATCAGTAAACGTGCAGAACCTGATGCAGGCAATCAAAAAGATGAACGGATTGTAGTCGGTGTTCCATATGAGGCGAACGGAAAAAAAGGCATGGTCTTTCTTTCTCAGTCACTCCTCGCTGTAGAACAAACAACGAAACATACGACACGCTACATCTTTTTAGCCGCCGGAATTGCGATTGTACTGACCACTATATTCGCTTTCTTCTTGTCAACACGTGTCACCTATCCTCTCAGAAAGATGAGAGAGGGTGCACAAGATTTGGCGAAAGGGAAATTTGATACAAAGATTCCTATTTTAACGCAAGATGAAATTGGAGAACTGGCGATCGCCTTTAATCAAATGGGGAAGCAGCTTAAATTCCATATCACAGCCTTAAATCAAGAAAAAGAACATTTATCTAATATTTTAAGCAGTATGGCTGATGGCGTCATCACCATCAATATTGATGGAACGATCTTGATGACAAATCCTCCAGCAGAACGATTTTTACAGGCATGGTATTACGAGCAAAATATGAAGATCAAAGATGGAGATGAACTGCCGCCAGAAGCGCGCGAGCTATTTCATACAGCTGTCAGTACAGAAAAAGAGCAAATGATCGAAGTTACGCTGCAAGGGCGTACCTGGGTTCTTCTCATGTCTCCTCTGTATAATCAGCAGGATGTCAGAGGAGCAGTTGCAGTCCTTCGTGATATGACGGAGGAACGAAGACTTGATAAGCTGAGAAAAGATTTCATTGCCAATGTCAGTCATGAGCTTCGTACGCCAATTGCCATGCTGCAAGGGTACAGCGAGGCAATTGTAGATGATATTGCAGGATCAGAAGAAGAAAAGAAAGAGATTGCGCAAATTATCTATGATGAATCACTGCGAATGGGACGACTTGTGAATGATCTTCTAGATCTAGCGAGAATGGAAGCAGGTCACATTACACTGAATCTTGAATCAACAGATACGGAAGAGCTGACAGAGAAGATCTACCGTAAGTTTCTCGGGATTGCGAAAGAAAAACAAATCGACCTTACGTATGATATTCAAGTGGATGAACCGCACTTTGTATTCGATCCAGATAAGATTGAGCAAGTGTTTACGAATCTCATTGATAATGCTATTCGTCATACACCAGAGGGCGGCGAGGTTCACTTCTCGGTTCAATCGGTGGAAAACGGACTGAAAATGGATGTAAAAGATTCGGGGAGCGGAATTCCGGAAGAGGATCTGCCCTTTATTTTCGAACGCTTTTATAAAGCCGATAAAGCAAGGACGAGAGGGCGTTCTGGTACTGGACTTGGCCTTGCGATTGTGAAGAACATCATCGAGGCGCATCAAGGCTCTATACATGCTCACAGCAAAGCGGGGGCAGGTACACACTTCACATTCTATATTCCGAGAAAAAAGCAGGAACTCGTCTAATCTTGACGAAGAATCTTGTTACATGAGAAACACTTCTTTTCGTAAAGAAAATGAAGTGTTTTTTCTATTTTAAAATTTTTAAGGAGAAGTTAAACAAAAAGCCCTTTCCAAACTGTCGAACTTGTAATATATTTGTCATAAAGTTGTAATGTAACGTTTTATAAGAGTCACTCGACAAAAATAAGTGAACGGAGGGGTTTCCTATGCATGAAACCTTTCAAAAAATATATGATTCGTACCATCAAGATTTGTACCAGTTTTTATTTTATATGGTTAAAGATAAAAATCAGGCAGAGGATCTCGTACAGGAGGTTTACATTCGGGTACTTCACTCATATAAAACTTTTGAAGGAAGAAGCAGCGAGAAAACATGGCTGTTTTCAATTGCAAGGCATGTGGCGATTGACTGGTTTCGCAAGCAGCAAACCATTAGACAACGGGTACTCGGCACGTTTGATTGGGATAAGCAGGATGTAAAAGACCCAGACTTGCTCCCAGACGAACTGGCTGTACAGGATGAAAATACTAAAGAAATTTATGCCGCGCTTGATCACTGCACGATTGATCAAAGAGCTGTCATCATTTTAAGGTTTATCCAGGGCTACTCAATCATGGAGACGGCAAAGGCGCTAAAGTTCTCGGAAAGCAAAGTCAAAACAACGCAGCACCGAGGCCTGAAAGTGCTCCGAAAACATATGGAGCTTTTGAAGGAGGAGCTAGTGAATGAAAACGAACAGGTCCGATTGGAGCGAAGAACGAATCAAGGTGTTACTAAGTCAGCTTCCAAAGGTGGAGGACAACCGTTCATCTAAGCAGATATACCAGCAGGTGCTGATGGCAAGCGGGAAGAAAAAGAAAAGTGTCAAATGGATCGGTCCAGCGGTGGCAACCGTTGTGGTTTTATTTATGGCGTTTTTAATTTCTCCTCATTTATTTCAGCCGGCTGCTCAAGAACAGCATAAACAGATAAAAATGGACTCAAGTGCTGACAAAGGACAGGCAAATGCCACATTAGAGCCGGTCAAACAGGCAAATGGTACCACACACGTTGTTTCTCATGAAGACAAGCAAAAGTATATGACGGTTGCATACATAGATGAATCAACATCTCAAGTGGTTCCCATTAGTATTGAAAAAGAGAATGAACATGACCATTTGCAGGAAATGATGAACACATATGAACAGGTGCAGCTGCTTGAAATGACAAAGCCACTTCAATCTTATCTTGAGATGGTGGACCTTCGTGAAAATGGGAATACACTTGTTTTTCAGTTAAAAAATGATTTGTCCCTTGATACGATAAAGGAAGCCAATCGATTTAAAGATATGGTAAAAGAAACGCTCAAATGGAGCAGGTATAAACAAGTGGAAGTCAAATCAGTCAAAGGCTCTCATCTTCAATTAGGGGCTAGCAGCATTGGCGCAATATCAATTGATAAACAAACGAAGAAAGCTTATTACGTGTTAGAAAATAAGAGCGGGACTTTTTTGGTGCCCTCCAAAACACATTATTCTTCTTATGAAGAAGCTGTAGAGGCCATGAAACGCACGAGTGATTCTGGACTTGAACCATTAATTAAAGAAGAACCCATTAAAGAAGTGACATCAAAAGGTAAGCATGTAACCATCACGTTTGGAGCATCAGCACAATTATCGGACTCAATTGATCATACTCTACTCATTGAAGGTCTGCTGCTCACAGCGAAAGATTTTGGTTTTACAGATGTCACCATTCAATATGAAGGAACAGATCAAGTAGGACCATATGAATTAAATGAACCAATAGAGGTACCGGCCCTGCCGAATCCAGTTGTCATTAAAGATCGTTAAAGGACGCAAGCATTTCAATGCGTTCTTTTTTGATGTATAGAAAAGGGTCTTCTTGCTGTATACTAAGCTGTCATGAAAAGAACCTCAAAAAAGGGGAGTCACTGATGAAAAGGTATTGCTTCATAGGTGCCAGCTGTTTTTTGCTCTTGATCTTAGCGCCATCTGCCCATGCGCAGAAGACAAACGAATGGGTGGAACCAGTGAAAGGAGAAGTCACTGACTTGTTTGGGACAAGGGGCGGCTCGCATAAGGGATTAGATATAGCTGCGCCAGAAGGAGAATCCATTTTTGCTGCAAGTGAAGGTGTGGTCACGCGTTCGTATGTATCGGCTACATATGGAGAAGTTATATTTATTCAGCATCCAAATGGATACGAAACCGTCTATGCTCATTTACACGAGCGTTTTGTGAAAAAGGGTGACCATGTACAAGCGGGACAGCCGATTGGCATAATTGGCAACACAGGAGCCTCCAGAGGCACTCATTTGCATTTTGAAGTACATCGTGGCAATTGGTCAGTCAGCAAAAAGGATGCGGTAGATCCGCTCAAAATGATTGCTGTGGAACGTTTCCAAGAGCCGGCTCTTCATGTAAATGGACATGAAAAAAATACATATGTCATTAAACAAGGGGATACCCTTTGGTCGATAGCAAAGGCGCATGAAATGACTGTAGAACAATTGAAAAAGATTAATGAGCTGACCACTCACCTCATTCGAACAGGAGACCGTTTAATGGTTTCAACTAAATAAACCTCATGCTTTTGCATGAGGTCAGCGTGTAGACAAACCCTCGCATTCGTTGTCAGGGCTGCGTGCCGGTGCTCACGAATGTCAAATTCGCTCCGCAAAGATAAGCCGCCCTTCCTAGGGCTGCAAAGGTTTTCAATCACGCTGAAAAGAAGACAAAGAGCTAAAATGAAAATCATTTTAGCTCTTTGTCGACAATCTAAAACCTCATGCAAAGCATGAGGTTTATCACTGTTTTTTATAGATCAATCAGGCGGACAGAAAGAATATCCTGCACTTCAGTTAATTTTTTCACAATTTCGTCCTCTAGATGCTTGTCGAAAGAAAGCATCATAATGGCTTCGCCGCCTTTTTCTTTACGTCCCACCTGCATTGTGGCGATGTTGACATCATGGTCGCCTAAAATCTGTCCAACCTTTCCAATCACACCAGGTGCATCTGTATGCTGGATATAGACAAGGTGTCCATCTGGATAAAAATCAATATTAAAACCATTAATAGAAACAACGCGCTCCCCTAGATGCGGGATGTAAGTCGCTTTTAGAGTAAAGGTTGAAAGATCACCTTTGACTTCAATGGAAATACTGTTTTCGTAACCAGATTCGCTGGAAGAAATTTTTTCACTAAAGCTAATGCCTCGTTCTTTTGCGACCATTCCAGCATTTACTTCATTCACAGTCGAATCAACACGCTCTTTTAAAAAGCCTGACAGAAGACTCTTTGTGATAAAGGATGTTTCGAGTTTTGAAATAGAGCCTTCATAAGAAATGCCTACTTCTTTTACAGGTTCTCTCATTGATTGAGAGACAAGACGTCCAAGTTTTCCTGCAAATTGATGATAAGGCTGAATCTTTTTGAACTCGTCTTTTGTCATCGCTGGTAGATTAATAGATGACATGACAGGAAGACCTTTTGCAAATTGAAGGACTTCTTCAGATACTTGCGCCGCTACATTTAATTGTGCTTCTTTTGTAGAGGCACCAAGATGCGGAGTTGCAATGACATGTGGATGATCCACAAGCGGATTATCAGTTGGCGGTTCTACCTCGAATACATCGAGTGCAGCTCCTGCGACATGGCCGCTTTCAAGTGCCTCAAGAAGGTCAGCCTCGTCAATAATGCCGCCGCGCGCACAGTTTACAAGGCGAACACCTTTTTTCGTTTTTGCAATCGTTTCTTTATTGAGAAGTCCTCTTGTTTCTTTTGTTAATGGCGTATGTACAGTAATAATATCTGATACTTCGAGTACTTCATCAAGTGATTTCGCATTGACGCCAATTTTTTCTGCACGTTCCTTTGTGAGAAATGGGTCAAACACGTTGACTGTCATGCCAAATGCTCTTGCACGCTGCGCGATTTCACTTCCGATTCTGCCTAAGCCGACAATCCCAAGAGATTTTCCGTAAAGCTCAGCACCAACATATGCACCTCTGTTCCATTCTTTTGATTTGACAGAAATGTTGGCTTGCGGAATATGACGCATAAGTGATGAAATCATAGCGAACGTATGCTCAGCTGTCGAGATCGTATTACCGTTTGGTGCATTGATCACAATGACGCCGTGTTTGGTCGCTTCATCAATGTCAATATTGTCTACTCCCACACCGGCACGGCCGACAATTTTTAATGAAGTCATTTTTTCATAAAGCTCTTTCGTTACTTTCGTGGCACTTCTGACAAGTAAGGCATCAAACGTGTGTAATTCATCTTCTGCTTCTGCTACATTTTTTTGGACAATTTCAACAAAATCTGATTCTAAAAGTGGTAGAAGACCATCATTGCTCATCTTATCTGAGACTAATACTCGAAACATCGTAAGATTTCCTCCTAAAATAAACGTCATAAATATCTGATAATTTACCATATTCCTTTTCACTGTGTCAATCAAATTAAAGCAGTAAAGTGAAAAAGAAAACACGAACATTTCTTTGTGTCTTTATAAAGAATGAACACCTTTAAACAAAAGATAACCAATTTTTGCGCATTTGTCATTATAATTTTTGTGTTTTTTACGATTTCTTAAAACTGATGAATTTGCTCAGATTTTTATCTGTACAAATGCTCATATATCATATATAATGATGTCGAATTGAATAATGATCAATCTTCGGGGCAGGGTGTAATTCCCTACCGGCGGTGATGAGCATAGTCTCTAAGCCCGCGAGCCTTTTTGGCAGGATTCGGTGTGATTCCGAAGCCGACAGTATAGTCTGGATGGGAGAAGATGGAGGTTCATAAACGTTGAAAACATTGATGTTCACACGTTTATTTGTCTAGCCCAATTTCCCCGCTCCTGTTTTCAAGGGCGGTTTTTTTGTGGCTAAAATGGAACAATCCTCTTTTCGAAAGATTTGATCGAAAAGGAGAGAGAATATTGAATCAAAGTAAAGTAAAGCGTTTAGTTGTAATCAGTATGCTTAGCAGTATTTCATTTGTTTTAATGTTATTAAACTTCCCGTTCCCTGGGCTTCCAGGATATTTGAAAATTGATTTCAGCGATATTCCAGCGATTATTGCGATTTTAATTTATGGGCCGGGTGCAGGGATTGCTGTTGAGGCATTAAAAAATGTACTGCATTATCTCATTCATGGCAGTATGTCTGGTGTTCCTGTTGATCAAGTAGCGAACTTTACAGCAGGTGTATTGTTCATTTTACCAGTGGCCTTCATTTTCAAAAAAATCAAATCGGCAAAGGGCATTGTATGGTCTATGTTCTTGGGCACAGTGCTTATGACTGTGATGATGAGTATTTTAAATTACTTCCTGTTTCTGCCGGCTTACACATGGTTTTTAAATGCGCCTCAACTTTCGGATAATATGCTCAAGGCGACGATAACAGCAGGGATATTGCCTTTTAATCTTATTAAAGGAATCATCATTACCATCGTGTTTAGCCTCATTTTTGTGAAAATGCGTCCATGGTTTGAAAATAAACGCCGACTTCAAAATAGTTAATATAAAAAAAGCCCCTGCATAAGGGGCTTTTATACTATTCATGCTTAAGCGGGTCACCATCGAAAGATTCGTCCGCAACTTTGATTGAATCTGTTGGACATCCTTCAAATGCATCAAGCATATCTTCTTCAAGTACTTCTGGAACTTCTACAGTCCCTTGGTTGTCATCAAGCGTAACAAATGCAATGCCTTCATCATCATAATCATAAATGTCTGGAGCAGCTGCACCGCATGCGCCGCAAGCAATACATGTGTCTTTGTCTACAATTGTATATTTTGCCATGTTAAAAAAATACCTCCCAGATTGTTCGATGGAACAAATGGTCTAACCTTTTTAGTTTCACCGATAAAAAACAATTTCCTCAAACCTTATTGTAATGATTTTAATTTCACATTTCAACTGTAAAGTGATTGAGAATGCTTATCACATAAGGGTTTGTTCATAACTTTCCCCCACAAATTGAGTTTAAACATTTCTTCTTCTATGAAATCTGTTAAAATAAAGGGAGAAAATATTCGAATTTTGTCAGGAAGACAGGTGCTTTGGCGAATGACTCTTCATTACTTGGATGTCATGTTAATGGACAGCGTACATAAATTGAACGGCGAACGCTCCATAAGTGCTGTCTACCATCTTTTTAAAGGAAAGAAATCATCACAAACCATACAGGATGCCAGTTTGTTTCAGCTTTCAAAGTACTTCGGCTGTTACCCAGGGTTTACGAGGGATCAGCTGAATCGCTCTGCTATAAAGCTTGACGAAAAGCACTACATTGTAAAAACAGGGGAGACATTCACTGTTACAAATGCAGGACAGCGTATGCTAAACCAGTATTTTTCAGAAAAACCGATGCCCGCTTATTTTCACGGTGCCAAATATCATGATAAAGCAAAGGTGCTATGGATGAGACTCTCTTTACTTGTACAAGTGCTGTCTCACCATCTGGCTGGATCGCATCAATATGTTCCAATACAAAGAGATGTATCTGTACAAAGCTGGACGAAATCCTTCTTAAAACAGCATCACGAGAAGAATAAGCTTTCGGAAGAGCTGCATCATGAACTAGACAAGCTCCTTTCCCGTATAAGTGATCAAGAGGCGCTGATTTTTGTTTACTCATTGACGTCAAATGAAAGAATTGGGCGTACGTATCAGCAAATGGCAGAGTGGCTAAAAGAAGATGTGTGGTATGTGTACCTGCTTTTTTGGAATGTCCTCCATTATTTTATTCATGCTGCCCAAAAAGGTGAAGCGCAGGTCATGCAGCAGCTCGTAGGTGACCTTGAATTCAAACGCGTGCTAACAACCTCTACCCATAAAACGCTCGAGCTTGTGCAAAAAGGCTATGATATTGATCAGATTGCTCACATTCGTTCATTAAAAAAGGCAACGATCGAAGACCATATTGTCGAGCTGTCCATACATGAACCGAGCTTCTCAATAGAGCCGTATGTGAGCGAAGAAGAGCAGCAGGCCATTCATGCAGTAGCCAGGGAGCTTCAAACAAATAAAATGAAGCTGATTAAAGAAAAACTCGAACATCCATTTACTTATTTTCAAATAAGATTGGCTCTGACAAGGATGGTGAAAGCAAATGGATAAGCTTCATCAGACGCTCATGCGATATTTTGGTTACGACTCATTTAAAGCAGGTCAAGAGGACATTATTCAAAGTGTACTGAATCAGAAAGATACGGTTGCCATGCTGCCTACTGGCGGAGGGAAGTCCATCTGCTATCAAATTCCCGGCTATATGACTGAAGGATTAGTTCTCATTATTTCGCCGCTGTTATCGCTTATGGAGGACCAAGTCGAACGAATGAAAATGCGCGGAGAAAAACGAGTGGCGGCACTGAACAGCACATTATCTTTTCAGGAGAGACGGCATATCATTCGGCATTTGCCATCATATAAATTTTTATTCGTCGCGCCTGAGGCATTAATGTCAGAGGTGCTGCTAGAACAGCTCAAATCGATGCATATTGGTCTGTTCGTCGTCGATGAAGCCCATTGTATATCCGAATGGGGGCATGATTTCCGTCCGGAATATTCCAAGCTGGGAGAATGGAGAGAAGCGTTAGGTTATCCTGTCGCCTTAGCACTCACGGCAACTGCAACAAAACAAACGCTAAAAGATACCGTGCAAACGTTAAGATTGCAGCATCCAGACTTTCATATCCATTCTGTCAACCGGCCAAACATCGCATTAGTCAAAGAAGCGCACGAAACGAAAGAAGCAAAAGAGAAACGGGCCATTGAGCTTGTGGAATTCCTGCAAGGCCCTGGCCTGATTTATTGCCCGACCCGGCAAATGACAGAAGATATGGCGCTCATAATGAAACAAAAAACCCATCAGCGTGTAGAGTATTACCATGGCGGAATGGATGCAGGAGACCGCATGCTTATTCAGCAGCAATTTATCAGCGGACAGCTTGACCTCATTTGTTGTACAAGTGCTTTTGGAATGGGAATTGACAAAGCAGATATACGATTTGTTATTCATATGAGCCCGCCGCAGTCTATTGAAGCATTTATGCAGGAAATTGGAAGAGCAGGACGGGACGGGAAAAATAGTGTGAGCATTCTTTTATATACAGAAGAGGACGCGGATATTCAACAGCATTTAATACAAGCAGAGGGCTTTGATGATCCAGAAATTGATTTTTTCTTAGCCAGGCTGACACAAATGCAGACAAATGATGAAAAGAAACTACGTGAACAATTGATGGAATCAGGGCTTCAGGAGACACGTGCAAGAATGCTGATCCATTATTACAGGATGTATCAATCTGACGAGCCTCGTGTGCTCCTGATGAAACTGAAAGAGAAATTGCAGGACAGACAAACTGAAAAACTGAGAAAAGTGTGGCAATTTAAGGAGCGGATCACAGATCATAGCTGCTTTAGACAATCTCTGTTATCATACTTTTACGAACAGCTTGATCAAACGGAGAGCGCATCCTCTGGCAGCTGCTGCTCTTCTTGCGGACTTGACCTGTCTGATTATGAAAAAAAAGATCAACCATTGGAGCTGAATGAAATGAAACACTGGAAGACCGTGCTGGATCGTATGTTTCATCTGACAAAAGAGGCGCAGCATTGATTGAACAACATCGCCGAATCATCGAAAAATTAACCGATCGACAAGTTGTAGAACAGCTGTATTTCACGCAGCTGCTGATGCTGATCATTTCTTTTTTACTAGGTATATTTATGTTCGATCATTGGACAGATTTTACATCCCTTTGGGAGATCCAAGATGCGCGGATACTGACTTATGGAATTGGCGGCGCTGTGCTTGTGATCATTGTGGATGCGATTGTTATGAAGGTGTTTCCTGCTCATATGTATGATGATGGCGGATTAAATGAAAAAATGTTCAAAAACCGCAGCATCCCGCATATTGTTTGGTTAACACTGCTCATCGCCTTTTCAGAGGAAATTCTATTCCGAGGGATCGTCCAGCAGCAATTTGGATTGGAGATTGCCAGTATTGTGTTTGCGCTCCTTCACTTTCGCTACTTATCAAAAATACTCTTGTTTATCCTTGTGGTTTCAATTAGTATTTTTTTAGGACTTTTATACGAGTGGACTGGGAATTTATTTGTTCCTGTCATGACCCATTTTGTCATTGACTTAGTCTTTGCTTGTCAAATTCGTTTGAAATATAGGGGGAGGGATGAACATGGAAGAAATGTCGAGAATGAAGAGAAAGAAGGAGCAGCTGACAAACATCCATGACGATGATGCAGAGAAAATTTTTGAAGAAGAAGTGCAGCCTTCAGATGACTCTCACTTTCCTACACGAGAAGATTTTCATGAATATAAAAAGCAGCGCACGAAAAAGGTGCGTAATCCATTGTTTACAACACTTGCTATTATCTTTCCTATTATCGTCGTCACAGTGTTCTTTCTTTTGATCTACTACACATCAAAGGAAATCAACCATAATAATAATCAAGATGTATATAATATTGATTCTACATCAAGTGCTGACACAGACCCAGTCCCGTCAGCACTTGTCGAAACGAAAAATGACTCAAGCGTTGATAAAGCGGATGCGTCTGATGATGAGAAGCAAAAGAAAGAGAAAGAAAAACAGCGGTCGAAAGAAAAAGCTGAACAGCAGAAAAAAGAAAAAGCTGCTAAAGAGAAAGAAGAGCGTGAACAAGCAGCGAAAGAAAAAGAACGCGCGAGAGCCGAAGCTGCCAAAAAGCGTGAACAGCAGCAGCTAGCCTTGCAAAAGCAACAGGAAGAGAAAAAACGAAAAGAGGCCGAAGAGAAAAAGAAGCAGGAAGAAAAACCAGTTCGTGTCGTGCAGCACACCGTTGGTCCAGAGGAAAACCTGTATCGAATTTCAATGAAGTATTACAAAAACCGTTCGGGTGAAGAGAAAATTAGAGCCTATAATCATTTGAAAGGTAACAGCGTGTATAGTGGTCAAGTGCTGAATATTCCACTAGAAAACTAATCACCTGACATGAATGAAGAAGCACGCACATACATATGTAGAAAAAAGGGACAGGGTGTATGTGATGACATTGCACGCAATCAGCCGATATATGGATCAGCCGACACGGAAAATGATGGAAACATTGATCAAAAGAAAGCATAAATATGAGGGCTTTGCCAAGCAGTGCAAAAGATGGCAATGGACAGCCCTTCTATCGCTGGCCATTCTTTTGTTTTATTTTGTGATCACGGCAAATGCGGGAGGCGGCTCGCTTCAGCCGGAAGCCATGATTGCAACACTGCTTGGTCATGAAGTTTTTCTGTTTTGGATCATGGCTGAAGTCTTTGCTTTTTACGCCTCTTATTACTACAAGAAAAAAGAAGAAAAGGCTGAGGATGAATATCATCGGCTTCGATGTGAAATTATACAAAAAAGCACAGATTTATGGCCGCAATCAAATCAGTGGAAAGAGCGCGAGACGGTTTTTCACTATATGCAGAAGCAATACGACATTAATCTCTATTATGAAAGTAAATAAATGAGAAAAAAAGACGTTTAACAGTTGAAACGTCTTTTTTCATTCAAGCGTCTTATGAAAGAAAGATATGTAAGGGAGCCATTTGTGATGAAATATGCCATCGGATTTACTGCCGCCATTGCGGCTGTTACAACAGGTGTGTGTGTAACGGCAAAAATGGTGAAAACGGCAAAACAAAACAACATCAAAAAGCATTACTTTACAATAGAAGCACTTCAATCAGACCGGCCTGCTGTCATTTTCTTTATTTCTGATACACACAGACGTCTCATCAGTGACACTTTATTAGCAGAAATCAGACAGGAAGAGCCAGATGTGATTATGATTGGCGGAGATTTAGCAGAAAAAGGTGTACCCTATGCAAGGATTGAAGAAAATGTGAAACGTTTATCAAGAATTGCGCCGGTTTATTTTGTCTGGGGAAATAATGATCATGAGCTGCACCAGCAAAGGTTTAAAGAAATTCTTCATGCATACGATGTCACGACTTTGCAAAATGAAACGGCTGTATGGAATTTCGAAGGGCAGCGAATCAAAATTGGAGGAATTGATGATATTCGGCTTGAAAAAGCAGATTATGAAGCGATACGGCCTGATTTTGTGAAAGATGATGTCAATATTCTCTTATCACACAATCCAGATGTACATCATTTGATGAGTGAAGAAGAAGGAATCGATCTTGTCCTGAGCGGTCATACGCATGGGGGACAGATTCGAATTGGGAAATTTGGACCGTATGAAAAAGGAAGAACAGGCCAGGTCAAAGGTGCGTTCTTTCTCATTAGTAATGGCTACGGAACAACAAAAATTCCCTTGCGTCTCGGAGCAGAACCAGAAACCCATCTGATCTATTTAATGCCTCTAAAAACGCGTTAACTTGCGGCACCCTCAATATTTTCCATAAAAGTCACCGTAAGCGTAGCTTCGTGCTTGTCTTCCGTCATGACACAGTGTAAACTGAATACAAAATTAAGAACCTATGACTCATCATCTCATATACTACAGTATGATGTGTGTTTAGAAGAGGCAGGAGGGAACGTTATGCGACTGGAGCGTCTGAATTATAATAAAATCAAAATTTTTCTCACACTAGATGACCTGACAGACCGAGGTCTTACGAAAGAAGACCTTTGGAAAGATTCGTTCAAAGTCCATCAGCTGTTTAAAGACATGATGAACGAAGCGAATCAGGAGCTCGGTTTTGAAGCGAATGGACCGATTGCTGTTGAAGTATTTTCTCTTCAGGCGCAGGGGATGGTCGTCATTGTCACAAAGAGTCAGCAGGAAGATGCTGATGATGAGTTTGATGAAGATTACATTGAGATGCAAGTCAAGCTCGACGAGAGTAAGCATGTGCTCTATCAATTTGCCTCGTTTGAAGATGTGATTCAACTGTCCCATAGTTTAAGTCGTATTGGACTTTTAGGGGGTACAGTTTACCATTATGAAGGTCAATATTACCTCAGCCTGGATGATGTTGGAGAATTATCTGCTGATACAGTCATTTCGATTTTAGCAGAGTTTGGTTCACCTACGACACTCACCATTCACCGGCTAAAAGAATATGGAAAAGTGATCATGCAAGAAGATGCTGTGAAAACGATTCAAATGTATTTTTAATCACTTTTTTCTATTATATTTAATACTGTTGTGATGAAACAACAGTATTTTTTTATATCCTTTTTTATATTTATAAACGCTGATATTTTATTTTGATAAAAAACGCTTTTTACCTTTGCTTTACCAGTACGAAGGTGTATACTATTGCTTGAAAGGGAGCAGTAGATCATGAAAGATTTCTAGGGGGTTTATTTTAATGGCAGCCGATCAAAACGCCGCTCATAACGCAGAAGATAAGCTAGATGTTTTAAAGTCAACTCAAACCGTCATACATAAAGCGCTAGACAAATTAGGGTATCCGCAGGAAGTGTATGAATTGCTGAAGGAGCCAATTCGTCTATTAACGGTCAAAATTCCAGTACGTATGGATGATGGATCGGTGAAAATTTTCACTGGTTACCGCGCACAGCACAATGATGCTGTCGGTCCAACAAAAGGCGGAATCCGTTTCCACCCGAACGTTACGGAAAAAGAAGTAAAAGCGCTTTCAATTTGGATGAGTTTAAAATGTGGAATTGTGGATCTTCCTTATGGCGGAGGAAAAGGCGGTATTATCTGTGATCCAAGAGAAATGTCATTCAGAGAGCTTGAAAAACTAAGCCGCGGCTATGTTCGCGCCATCAGTCAAATCGTTGGACCAACAAAAGATGTTCCAGCACCAGACGTGTTTACGAACTCTCAAATTATGGCATGGATGATGGATGAATATTCTAGAATTGATGAATTTAACTCGCCAGGATTTATTACAGGAAAACCAATTGTTCTTGGAGGATCACACGGACGTGATACGGCAACAGCAAAAGGTGTGACGATCTGCATCAAAGAAGCGGCGAAGAAAAAAGGAATTGACATTAACGGGGCTCGTGTTGTCGTACAGGGATTCGGAAATGCAGGAAGCTACTTAGCTAAATTCATGTATGATGCTGGAGCAAAAATCGTAGGAATTTCAGATGCGTACGGCGGATTATACGATGAAGATGGTCTAGACATTGACTACTTGCTTGACCGACGTGACAGCTTTGGAACCGTCACTAAACTATTTAACGATACAATTACAAACCAAGAGCTGCTTGAGCTGGATTGTGATATCTTAGTACCTGCAGCCATTGAAAACCAAATCACAGAAGATAATGCGGCAAACATTAAAGCCAAAATTGTCGTAGAAGCAGCAAATGGCCCAACGACACTGGAAGGAACCAAAATTCTTTCAGATCGTGGTGTACTGCTTGTTCCAGACGTACTTGCGAGTGCGGGTGGTGTAACTGTTTCTTACTTTGAATGGGTTCAGAATAACCAAGGATTCTACTGGACAGAAGAAGAAGTTGAAACTCGTTTAGAAGATATGATGGTGAAATCATTTAATAATATTTATGAAATGGCGCAAAACCGCCGAATTGATATGCGTCTTGCTGCATATATGGTCGGTGTACGTAAAATGGCTGAAGCTTCTCGATTCAGAGGCTGGATTTAAGCGGCTGATTTGCATCGCGCCTTAAAATCTCCTATCCTTAAATAGGAGATTTTTTTATGGAATGGAACAAAGAATCAAACAGCCCAGCAATTGTTATTGCAGTGAAATGACAGGAGTGGAACAAATGAAACAAGAAAAAGCGATCATAATAGGAGGCGGCCCATGCGGGTTATCAGCTGCCATTGCATTCAAGCAAATTGGGATTGATGCACTTGTGATTGAAAAGGGGAATGTCGTGAACAGTATTTATCATTACCCAACACATCAAACCTTTTTTAGTACAAGTGAAAAGCTTGAAATCGGTGATGTTGCTTTTATTACTGAAAACCGTAAGCCCGTTCGTATTCAGGCGCTTTCCTATTACCGAGAGGTCGTCAGACGAAAAAAACTGCGTGTGCATGCTTTTGAAAAAGTAAACGCCGTGACGAAACAAGATGGCCGTTTTACGGTGAATACATCAAAAGACGACTATGCATGTGATTACGTCGTCATTGCGACTGGCTACTATGATCATCCAAACTATATGAACGTCAAAGGAGAAGACCTTCCCCACGTATATCACTATTTTAAAGAAGGACATCCATATTTTGATAAAGATGTGACGGTGATCGGCGGGAAGAACTCCAGTGTTGATGCTGCGTTAGAACTTGTGAAATGCGGAAGCAGAGTCACTGTGCTGTATAGAGGAACTGAATATTCATCCAGCATCAAGCCTTGGATTTTACCAGAGTTTGAAGCGCTTGTCCGTAATGGAACGATTCGAATGGAGTTTGGTGCGCAGGTGAAAGAAATCACAGAAGAAGATGTGATCTTCACAAACCAGCAAAATCAAACGGATCGAGTGAAAAGTGACTATGTATTTGCCATGACTGGCTATCACCCAGATCATTCTTTCTTAGAAAAAATGGGTGTCACGATTGACCAAGAATCAGGCCGTCCAGCATTTGATGAAGAGACGATGGAAACGAATGTTGAAGGCATTTTCATTGCAGGAGTCATTGCAGCTGGAAATAATGCCAATGAAATTTTTATCGAAAATGGAAGATTTCATGGCGGACTCATTGCAGAAGAAATCAAAAAAAGAATTAACGGATAAAAAAAGAACTGAATCC
This sequence comes from Bacillus sp. FSL K6-1006, assembly GCF_038593175.1. Taxonomy (NCBI): domain Bacteria; kingdom Bacillati; phylum Bacillota; class Bacilli; order Caryophanales; family Bacillaceae; genus Bacillus; species Bacillus sp. FSL K6-1006. The sequence goes on along the minus strand of NZ_CP151970.1, from coordinate 2,097,201 downwards.
TTCAAAGGGGTTCGGTTCTTTTTTTTATAAATTGGGATTATATAGAAAGGTATTTTTAGAAAAATGGGCCCGAGTCATATAAAAAAAGGGTAAATCATGGTACGATAATGAAGGATAATGTAGGGAAAGAGGTCTGGTTATGATCGCAATCATCTCAGCAGGTTTAGCTCCCGGCATCGCACTTTTAAGTTATTTTTATTTGAAAGATCAGTACGACAATGAGCCGGTTCACATGGTCATCAGATCTTTTATGCTAGGTGTCATACTTGTGTTTCCAACCATGTTTATTCAATATGTCCTTCAAGAGGAAAATATTGCAACAAATCCTATCTTGATTTCATTTGTGACGTCGGGCTTTTTAGAGGAATCATTAAAATGGTTTATTTTAATGGTCAGCGTTTATGCACATGCCCAGTTTGACGAACACTATGACGGAATTGTGTATGGAACGAGTGTCTCACTTGGTTTTGCAACACTTGAAAATATCCTTTACTTAGTCGGCCACGGGGTCGAATATGCGTTTACCCGTGCTTTATTACCTGTATCAAGTCACGCATTATTTGGTGTTGTGATGGGATTTTATATCGGAAAAGCCCGCTTCTCTGATAAAAAAGAGCAGCGCAAATGGCTGATCCTTTCTTTAACGCTCCCTGTGCTGTTTCACGGCCTGTATGATTTCATTCTATTAGGGATGAAAAACTGGGGATATATCATGGTGCCGTTCATGATTTTTTTATGGTGGTTTGGTTTAAGGAAAGCAAAAAAAGCCCGTGCGGTAAAAATGGTGCAAATTTAATTTGGAAAACGTCCTATTTGTTTATAGGGCGTTTTTTTGTCTTTTCCATCCAATTCTCTCCTGTGTTGAATGTATAAAAATAGGGATCGGAAGAAACATATATTCAAACATCAAAAGTACAGGAGGATCAAATATGGATAAAGCTCGTTTCATGAAACAAATTGTTCTTATCTTCTCAATCGTTCTTCTTGCGTCTTCACTTTTGACAGCCAGTAAAAGTGAAGCATTCACCGGCCAAGTCATCCAGCGCGGGGCAACAGGAGAAGATGTAGTCGAGCTGCAAGCGCGGCTCCAATACAATGGGTTTTACAATGGCAAAATCGATGGCGTCTATGGCTGGGGGACGTACTGGGCCGTTCGCAACTTTCAAAGCCAATTTGGCATGAAGAAGGTCGATGGACTTGTAGGTGAGAAAACAAAAAACTTATTAGTTCAAAAGACGAAATACTACAAAGAGTTTGTTCAAAAACAGCTGCAGCAAGGGAACCAGTTTACCCATTATGGCGGAAAGCCTCTTGATCAGCAAACAAAGGCTCCTGCGCAAAAAAGCTCGCAAAAAAAGACAGCCCAAGGTACAAAAGAAAATCAAAAAAGTCAAAGTGGATCATCTGGGAAGTCCGGCAATCAGTCAGGCAGCCAGCAGGGAAATCAAACACCAAAACAAACAGCAGCCAACATGCCTGGTGGTTTTTCTAGTAATGACATTCAGCTCTTGTCGCAAGCTGTTTACAGTGAAGCAAGAGGTGAGCCGTATGAAGGACAGGTGGCCATCGCGTCCGTTATCTTAAACCGCTTGAACAATCCGACCTTTCCAAATACGATCGCAGGAGTCATTTTTGAACCGCTTGCGTTTACTGCTGTAGCAGATGGGCAATTTTATATGACGCCAGATGAAACGGCAAAAAAAGCTGTATTTGATGCAATCAATGGCTGGGATCCATCTGAGAGCGCCATCTATTACTTTAATCCTGATACAGCAACAAGTCCATGGATTTGGGGAAGACCACAAATTAAACGAATCGGGAAACATATATTCTGCGAATAAAAAGGGGTGTAAATAAATGATCAGAGGAATATTGATTGCTATTTTAGGAATTGCTGTCATCTCAACAGGTTACTGGGGCTATAAAGAACATCAAGAAAAAGACGCCGTGCTGCTTCATGCTGAGAACAACTACCAAAGAGCCTTCCACGATTTAACGTATCAGGTGGATCAGCTGCATGACAAACTGGGCGCAACACTTGCGATGAACAGCCAAACATCCATCTCACCAGCACTTGCAGATGTATGGAGAATGTCATCAGAAGCGCATAACAATGTCAGCCAGCTCCCGCTTACATTGATGCCTTTTAATAAAACGGAAGAATTTCTGGCGAATGTCGGAGACTTTAGCTACAAATCATCAGTCAAATCTTTATCAGATGAACCATTAAATAAAGATACACACAAAACCATTACAGCTCTATATAATCAAGCGTCAGATATCCAAAACGAACTTAGACAAGTGCAGCACCTCGTACTTAATAAAAACTTAAAATGGATGGATGTTGAAATGGCGCTCGCTGACGGCGATCGAAAGAACGACAACACCATCATTGACGGGCTGAAAACAGTCGAGAGAAATGCAGATGCATTTGCAGATGTCGATCTTGGGCCTACAAATGTGTCCACAGAAAAAGAAACACAAGGATACAATCATTTAAAAGGCGATAAGATTTCAAAAAAAGAAGCGATCCGCATTGCACAGCAATTCACACCTGACCATAATCAACATTTTAAAGTGAGAAAAAGCGGCAGCAAAACCAATCGCGACGTGTACAGCTTATCGATGTCTGATCCAGACAGCCATGCAAACTTTTATTTAGACTTAACTGAAAAAGGAGGACACCCAGTTTACCTTCTTCAGAATCGTGACGTGAAAAAACAGAAAATCAGTTTAAATGATGCATCAGAAAAAGCACTCAGCTTTTTAAAGAAGCAAGGGTTTGATACAGAATCGTTCCATTTAGATGAAAGTGCACAATTTGATAATATCGGTGTATTTACCTATGTTCCTCTTCAGAAAAATGTTCTGCTTTATCCAGATAGCATACGCATGAAAGTCGCATTGGACGATGGTGAGGTTGTTGGGTTTTCAGCGAAGGATTATTTAACGAATCATAAAACACGTGACATTAAATCACCTAAAATCTCGCAAAAAGAAGCGAAGAAAACATTAAATCAGCATGTAAAGATCGAAGATACTCATTTAGCGATTGTGCAAAATGATATGTCAGAGGAAGTTCTGTGCTATGAGTTCCTCGGAACGATAAAAAACGATACGTATCGCATGTTCATTAATGCAGATACTGGAAAAGAAGAACGAGTAGATAAACTAAAAAACGCAGAACCTATATATAAAGACCTATAGAAAAGGAAACAAGGAAAAGGCTAATAAGTCTTTTCCTTTTGTTTTAGACATGGTTTAATATAGGAGAGGATACGATTTCACAGATGAAAAGAGTGATGAGGAATGTTACAAATAGGGGATGCAATCACAATTGAATATGTCAATGAGAACAAAGAAGTGAAAACAGCAAAATCGAAGGTTTTGGAAAATAATAACGATGATATTTGCATTAATTATCCAGCTGATAAAGAAACGGGACGCACCATCTACTTAAACCAGCAAACAGAAATCACCGTCTTCTTTTTTGACGAAAACCAAATTCCATACAAATGTACAAGCGAAGTCATCGGAAAAAGAAAAGAAGATATCCCGATGATTGTTATTTCCATTCCGCCAAAAGAAGAAATGATTCGGCTTCAGCGAAGAGAATATCTGAGAGTGGATACGATGGTCAAAGCCACCATTATGCAAACGGATGAAGAGGCCTTTGAAACGTTTATTGTGAATATGAGTGCTGGCGGCGTAGCAATCTCTGTTCCTGAGGGCGTGTCATTGAAAGAATATGGAGAAGTGGTCACAGAGTTTGAACTTCCCCTAAAAGAGCCCGTGAAAATAAAAGCGGTTGCAGAGATGAATCGAGTATATCAAGATGAACAGTCTGGCAAAACAAGAGCGATCATGGAGTTTTCAGAGATCACAAATGATCACCAGCAGCACATCATGAAATACTGCTTCCAGCAGCAGCTTTTAACACGTGTGAAAAAAGCATAAGAATAAAGGGTGTAAAAAGCTTCCATACTAGAGAGGAAAGAATCTAGCGTGGAGGCTTTTTGTATGAAGACAATGGAAAGATGGTTATTGAAAGTGGTGCTCATTCAGCTTGTTTTATTGCTAACTGTTCAGATTACACTTCATTTGACGAAAGGAGAGCTTTTTTTGTCAAAAGTCGTGCAGTATGAGGGTGTGAATAACATGAGTATTGAAGAATGGATTGAAACGTTTAAGCAGAAGGATTGATAGAAAATTCCCCCGTTTGAGCGGTGATCGTGTTACAATTCATAAGGGAGATTCAATCAAGGAGAGGTATTATGAAAAAGAAATTATCTATAGCAATTGACGGTCCTGCAGCAGCAGGCAAAAGCACTGTGGCAAAAATTGTCGCAGCCAAAAAATCATATATTTATATTGATACAGGTGCTATGTACCGCGCGATTACACTTGCGGCACTCAATCAAGGTGTAGACCTTGAAGACGAACAGGCACTTGATTCATTACTGAAAAAAACGGTCATTGAACTAGTAACAACAGACGAGGGTCAAAAAGTCCATCTAAACAATACGGATGTCACAGAGGATATTCGCACAGACCGCGTAAGCAACCAGGTATCGGTTGTTGCAAAGCACAGAGCTGTTCGGGAAGAAATGGTCCGCAGGCAGCAAGAGCTTGGCAAACGAGGCGGCGTCGTTATGGACGGAAGAGACATAGGTACTCATGTACTTCCAGATGCTGAAGTGAAAATTTTCTTGCTTGCATCAGTAGAAGAAAGAGCAAAACGCCGCTTTGAAGAGAATCAGAAAAAAGGCTACGATGTCAATTACGATCAGCTGATCGAAGAGATTGCAAGACGCGATAAGCTTGATTCTGAGCGCGAAGTTTCACCTTTGAAGAAAGCGGATGACGCCATTGAAATTGACACCACTTCCCTTTCTATTCAAGAGGTGGCAGGGAAAATTTTAGATGCAGCAGACCGCGTGGAGAAACAGTAAGAAATTTTAGAAAACTTTTATAAGTTAGAGGTTTATCTCTTGACAAACAAGGTCTTTTATTAGAAGTTTATACTAATACTATTTTTATTGATCATTCAAGCAATTATATTGATTTGAATGTTTCTATAATACATATTCGGCTGGCAATCATCATGCTTAAGACACATATTCGCCCAGTCGTTTTAACTAAGCTGTGTAGGTTTGGACCAAGGAGGTTATCGAAATGACAGAGGAAATGAATCAAATCGATGTTCAGGTACCAGAGGTTGGAGATGTAGTGAAAGGGATTGTTTCTAAAGTTGAGGACAAGCATGTCAATGTAGATATCGTCAATGTGAAACAACCTGGTATCATCCCAATCAGTGAATTATCAAGTCTTCACGTTGAAAAAGCATCAGATGTCGTGAAAGATGGCGACGAGTTAGAGCTTAAAGTAACAAAGGTCGAAGACGATGCTTTGATTTTATCTAAACGTGCTGTTGATGCAGACCGCGCTTGGGAAGACCTAGAGAAAAAGTTTGAAACAAAAGAAGTATTTGAAGCTGAAGTAAAAGACGTTGTAAAAGGTGGTCTTGTCGTTGACATTGGTGTGCGCGGATTTATTCCTGCATCTCTTGTAGAAGCACACTATGTAGAAGATTTCACAGATTACAAAGGGAAAACACTCTCACTAGTCGTGGTAGAACTTGACCGCGAAAAAAATCGCGTGATTCTCTCGCACCGTGCAGTCGTTGAGCAAGAGCAATTAGACAAAAAGCAAGACTTCCTGCAAAAGCTTGAAGTAGGCAGTGTGATTGATGGTAAAGTGCAGCGGCTTACTGATTTTGGTGCATTTGTTGACATTGGCGGCATTGACGGATTAGTTCACATTTCTCAACTATCCCATGCGCATGTAGAAAAGCCATCTGACGTAGTAGAAGAAGGACAGGAAGTCAAGGTCAAAGTACTTGCTGTTGATCGTGATAACGAACGTATCTCACTATCTATTAAAGAAACATTACCAGGACCTTGGAGCCAAATTGGTGAAAAGGTAAAACAAGGTGATGTGCTTGAAGGAACCGTTCAACGTCTTGTGAGCTTTGGTGCATTTGTTGAAATTCTGCCAGGTGTAGAAGGACTTGTGCATATTTCCCAAATCTCTCATAAACATATCGGCACGCCGCAAGAAGTCCTTGAAGAAGGGCAGACTGTGAAAGTGAAAGTGCTTGATGTGAATGAAGACGAAGAGCGCATTTCACTAAGCATCCGTGATTTAGAAGAAAATCCTGAAAAACAAATCGAAGAGGATTATCGTCAATATCAGGCGAAAGAAGAAAACACAAGCGGATTCCAGCTTGGTGATCTGATCGGCGATAAACTCAATAAACTAAAATAATTTGGTGATCAAAATTGACGCGAGCAGAAAGAAAGAAGCAGCATATTGAGCATGCGTTGTCCACTGGCCAGCATGCAGCAACAGGTTTAGATGATGTTTCCTTCGTTCACGCCAGTTTACCAGATCTTGCGACATCACAAATTGATACACAAACGACAATTGGCGGACTGACTTTCGGTTCGCCAATTTTTATCAATGCAATGACTGGCGGAGGCGGAGAATCCACCTATGAGATCAACCGCTCTTTATCGATCGCAGCGAAGGAGACCAATATCCCAGTAGCAGTTGGATCACAAATGGCTGCACTGAAAGATAAAGAAGAAAGACGAACATATGAAGTCGTTCGTAAAGTCAATCCGGATGGAATTGTCTTTGCGAATTTAGGCAGTGAAGCGACAATGAAGCAAGCTCAAGAAGCAGTCAACATGCTCGAGGCAAATATGCTCCAAATTCATCTGAATGTCATCCAAGAGATTGTCATGCCTGAAGGCGATCGCGATTTCAGAGGGGCGCTTGAGCGGATTGCAGCGATCGTTGAATCTGTTGGTGTGCCTGTTGTTGTAAAAGAAGTCGGGTTTGGCATGAGCAAGGAGACGGCAGGAAAGTTATTTCATGCTGGGGTTGCAGCCGTTGATGTAGGCGGATTTGGTGGGACGAACTTCTCCAAGATTGAAAATCTCCGACGCCAAAAAGCACTTCGTTATTTTGATCAATGGGGAATTCCAACTGCAGCGAGTCTTGCTGAAGTACATACAGCCTTTCAGAATCAAACGATTTTAGCCTCCGGAGGTATTCAAGATGCTCTTGATGTAACCAAATCAATGGCTCTTGGCGCATCTGCTGCTGGTCTAGCTGGATTTTTCTTAAAATCATTGACCAGTGGAGGAGAAAGCGGCCTCATCGCAGATATCATGGAACTTCAAGAAGATATCAAGATGATGATGACAGTGCTTGGCGTGAAGACGATTGAAGAACTGAGACAGGCTCAAGTTGTGATCTCAGGGGAAACAAGTCATTGGCTCAAAGAAAGAGGCGTTGACACAACGTACTATAGTCAGAGAGGCATGTGATATCACATGCCTTTTTTTTATTGATTTCTTTTTCGAGCGCTTTCTGGACCTTCTAATGCTGTTGCACCTTTATGATGAATGGATTGATCGCGGTCAGATTCCACTCTTTTTGACGCCTTTAAACGTTTTTCCTGTCTATCTTTTCCCATCATGTATCCCTCCTCAGGTTATTAGGGTGTCACCGCTTGTTTATTTCATACAGAGCCGGTAACGATCCGCATGTTTAAAAATTGGAGATTTTCCCATAATGTAATTGAGGTGATGAGGCGTTGGAGGCTTTGTACTATTATTGGTCTATATGGTTCGTTTGGATTATGGTGACATTTATCATGGAAAAAAGTTTGTGGCGCAGCGTGCTGGGCATCTGTGTACTTGTCCATATTATATTCAGTCATATCATGATATCCGTTTTAGATATGAGCATCAATGCGGGATTCTTGATGACTTTTTTATATGCATGTGCTGCTTTCGTCATATATAGGCCTAGTTACCGAATGATGAGAATCATGCAATTGGGCTCGATGGTGAGCGCGTATGCCTTTTTTATGATGTTTGCATTATATGACCCTGTTTGGTTCACGATAATAAAGGTGGATTGGGTCGTATTTGCCCTGCTGATCTTAATGTGTATGACATATGGACAGCCGTTAACGGAAAGAATCACCTTATGGATGATGTCAGTATGTCTCGGCGAAGCCCTTTATGCGCTGACGATTCACCGCCTCACATCATCAATTGTCCTAGGGGATCTCTCTTTTCTTTCCTTCGTTGTACAAGGAGCGGTCTTCCTATTAGGTGTCGATCAGCTTGAAAAGCTCTTAAACGCCCGTTCATCAAGAAAATCAGTAAAAGGGGCTGCAAAATCAACATGACAGACTATACGTTTCCTGTGATTATTGGTGTCATCTTTGGGATGGCGGCCAGACTTTACATGTTAAGAACGGATTACCGGCAATACCCGACGTATATTCATGGACAAGTGATTCACATTGCACTTGGTTTTATTGCGTCAGGATTAGGTGCGATCATTATGCCTGCACTAATTCAGGAGGAATTTACAGCGATTACCTTTCTCACTTTGGCAGCCACACAATTTCGAGATGTCCGAAATATGGAAAGAAATACGTTAACCCAAATGGATTCGTATGAGCTTGTCTCACGAGGCAGTACATATATAGAAGGCATTGCCATTGCCTTTGAAAGTCGAAATTATATTGCCATTCTCACTGCACTTATTACAACGACAGCCTGTATTTTCTTCTCGCTTGTTGTTGGAACAGTAGTCGGTATTCTTTGTTTTTTCATGGCAAAGCTATTAATGTCAGGCAGTCAATTAAAGGATATCGTCAGCATTCAAAAAGGGGAACTTCGCTTTGATGGGGCAGGGCTTTATGTGAATGATATATACATTATGAATATCGGGCTGCCTGAAAAGCAAAAACTCATTTTAGAACATGGGATGGGCTTTATTTTGACACCGAAAAATTTCAACTCTGCTACAACGATTGCCAACCTTGGACAGCGGCAAGCCATTTTATTTGATTTATCAAACGTGCTTGGCGTGTACCGCGATTCTGGTGAACCATCGCTCTGTCCGCTCGCAAAACGTGATCTGAATACCGGTACACTTGGTGTGTTCATATTACCGCAATGGCAGCGTGAAGATTTGGCTGTCCGTGTATTAGAAGAGGTGCCTATTTTAGAAAATGCCATTAGAATGCCGACAGATTTCATTAAAAAGAAAGTGAGGTAACGAGATATGGCGAACACCATTGAACAATTTATATTGGCTGTGGCGACAACTAATAAAGAGCGGGTCATTGGCGGAACAGCGGTTTTTTTCTGTGAAAATAAAGAAGAGCTCGACATGTATGCCATGAATTTAGAGGCCATTTTAGATGGAATTGCACACGGCATTGGAGAAGATCTTTACTTGATTGTCAAACATTTTTAAGTTATTCATTGTGGTCTGATTAAAAATTGATATAATATATAAGTTGAACCCTTCATGTTTGAAGGGTTTATTTCATAAAACTGAATGAAAATTATAAATCCCGGTTGAAACATGATGATGAACATATTGAATCGCGGCTGGATTGAAAGGAAGGGTACTATGGGTAAACCTGTCGTAGCCATTGTTGGAAGGCCCAACGTTGGAAAATCTACAATTTTTAATCGAATCGCAGGCGAAAGAATATCGATTGTAGAAGACACACCTGGTGTAACAAGAGATCGAATCTATAGCTCTGCTGAATGGTTAAATTATGACTTTAATTTAATAGATACTGGTGGAATTGATATTGGAGATGAGCCATTCTTGGCGCAAATTCGCCATCAGGCAGAAATCGCAATGGATGAAGCGGATGTCATTATCTTTATGGTGAATGGCCGAGATGGCGTGACATCTGCGGATGAAGAAGTCGCAAAAATTTTATATCGTACGAAAAAGCCAGTTGTACTTGCTGTCAATAAACTGGACAACCCTGAAATGAGAAGCGATGTGTATGACTTTTATGCACTCGGATTTGGCGAGCCGTTTCCGATTTCTGGAACGCACGGATTAGGTCTTGGTGATCTGCTTGATGCAGTGGCAGAACACTTTAAGAACTTACCGGATACGCAATATGCTGAAGAAGTTGTTCAGTTCTGCTTAATTGGCCGCCCGAATGTAGGAAAATCTTCTTTAGTGAATGCGATGCTCGGAGAAGACCGCGTCATTGTCAGCAACATTGCTGGTACAACAAGAGATGCTGTCGATACGATGTTTACGTACAATCAGCGTGACTTTGTCATTGTCGATACAGCAGGTATGAGGAAAAAAGGGAAAGTATATGAAACAACAGAGAAATACAGTGTACTTCGTGCATTAAAAGCCATTGACCGCTCTGATGTTGTCGCTGTTGTACTTGACGGCGAGGAAGGCATTATTGAGCAGGATAAACGAATTGCGGGCTATGCACACGAAGCTGGTAAAGCTGTTGTCATCATTGTGAACAAATGGGATGCTGTTGAAAAAGATGAGCGCACGATGAAGGAATTTGAGCAAAACATCCGCGAGCATTTTCAGTTCCTTGATTATGCACCTGTCTTGTTTATGTCTGCTCTTACGAAAAAGAGAATTCATACATTAATGCCGTCTATTATCACAGCAAGCGAAAACCATGCAATGCGCGTTCAAACCAATATTTTAAATGATATCATCATGGATGCGGTGGCGATGAATCCAACGCCGACCCATAATGGACAGCGCCTAAAGATTTACTATGCAACACAGGTGGCCATTAAGCCTCCTTCCTTTGTTGTGTTTGTCAACGATCCAGAGCTTATGCACTTTTCTTATGAGCGTTTTCTAGAAAACCGCATTCGAGATGCATTTGGTTTTGAAGGAACACCGATTAAAATATTTGCGAGAGCGAGAAAATAAAAAGGGTGAGCAGGATGAAGAAAATTTCAGTACTTGGAGCAGGCAGCTGGGGAACAGCTCTTGCGCTTGTATTAGCTGATAATCATCATGATGTACACATGTGGGGACATAGACAAGAGCTCATTGATCAAATCAATGAGAAACATGAAAATCATGATTACTTGCCAAATGTCGAACTGCCAGCGTCTATTCAGGCGACAACCGATATGAAGCAGGCTTTAGAGGGGACAGAGGCGGTTATTGTCGCTGTGCCAACAAAGGCCATTCGTGAGGTATTGAAGCAGGCAAATGAGCTGATCTCATCGAAGGTGCCATTTGTCCATGTCAGTAAGGGAATTGAACCAGATACACTTCTTAGAATTTCTCAAATGATTGAACAAGAAGTTCCATCTGAGAAAAGAGAGGCTGTCGTTGTCCTATCAGGGCCGAGTCATGCAGAAGAAGTAGGTCTGCGTCATCCGACAACTGTCACTGTCTCGTCAGAAAACATTGAAGCAGCTCAATTTGTTCAAGATTTGTTCATGAACAATCATTTTAGAGTGTACACCAACCCTGATGTGATTGGGGTGGAAATTGGCGGCGCATTGAAAAATATCATTGCTCTTGCGGCTGGTATCACAGACGGACTTGGATATGGTGACAATGCAAAAGCGGCGCTTATCACTAGAGGACTTGCTGAAATCGCACGTCTTGGCACGAAAATGGGAGGGAATCCCCTTACATTTGCCGGATTAACAGGCGTTGGTGATTTGATCGTGACATGTACAAGTGTTCATTCGCGTAACTGGCGCTGCGGGAATTTACTCGGTAAAGGATACAAGCTCGAAGAAGTGCTTGAAAAAATGGGCATGGTTGTCGAAGGCGTCCGCACAACAAAAGGCGCTTATCAGCTCTCAAAAGAATACAAGGTCAGCATGCCGATTACAGAGGCTCTTTACGGCGTCCTGTTTGAAGGGAAAAAGGTTGACGATGCTGTAGAATCGTTGATGGCACGTGTGAAAACACATGAGATGGAAGACCTTGTGAACATGTTTGAAAACCAAACAAAATAAAAGGAAAGACTGAACTTAGGCATGTAGAGGATGCAAGAAGGGGAAGACTTGCATAACATAGCAATGAAGTTTGAATAGAGCTTTGCCTCTACAGAATGAGGAAAATAGTCGATCCAATGACTGAAGCAGAGTCCCCCTCTTTGCTTCAGTTTTTTTATGCGCTTTTTTCTGAATGATTGGAAAAATGATTGATATTTACCTTATTTTTGGTTTAAAATGAAATATAAACGCTTACAATTCGTTCGTTTTGAAGGGGGACAGGCACGATGAGTTTTGCTTTAATCAAGATGTGGTTTGCGCTTGGTTCAATGGGGCTCATGTTTTTAGCCGTAGTAACCATTTATTTCAGCAGGTTTAAGCTGAAAAGCAAATTTCTTAAAATAACGGCCTCGACCGTTGCGTACAGCTTGATGCTTATATCAGGTATCATTGTGTTTTTAGTTGTCATTAGCGGACCGGTTAATGAATAAAGAAAAAGGAAGAATGTGATGATCAAAGCAAAAGTCAGTGTCACGCTGTTAGCACTTATTTTATTAACAGGATGTCTGTATCCAGAGAATCGCAAAGCTGAGAACCGGGTGCCATACGAAGAGCAGCTGCAAAGTGTACAGACAGCGATTGAGGAATTTCAAAAAGCAACAAATGGTCTTCTGCCTATAGAAACAAAAGAAGCAGACACGCCGGTTTATCAGAAATATGTCATCGACTTTAAGCGCTTGTCACCAAGATATTTACACGATGTACCGTCTACATCTTATGAAGGCGGGGGCGAATATATTTATGTCCTCACAGACGTCGAAAAGAAACCCACTGTGAAACTGCTTGATGTCAAAATGACGCAGACCATCAATGAATTACGGCTTAGAATCAAGGTGTATCAAGATGAACATACATATCCGCCATACGGCAAAGTCGTATCAGCCAATTTATATACGTTAAATGAAAAAAAACTAGGATTAAAATCGCCGCCTGCGGTGATAAGTCCTGTGACAGGGAATTCCCTCCCATTACTGATTTCATCAAACGGTGACATCTATGTGGACTACCGCAGTGATTTTGCTCATATTTTGAAGAATACGAAGCAAAAGCTGAAACCAGGTGAAAACATTCAGGATGTATATTGGCAGGAAACCCCGTTTGTACCCGCGTTTTCTGTCCCATATACCATCAACAAAAAAGGTGAGCCTGCCTTTTTAGAAAAAAAGACGTCATAAACAAGAATGAACCTTTTTCCTCTGCATATAAATGAGGAGAAAGGTTTTTTTATGGCTAAACTTACTCTCAAAACAAAAAGGTGTCATATTCAAATAGGACAACGTCATACACATATATTGTCCAGACACCTTTCAAGCACAGTTTGATTGAAGAATAGAGTATTTCATTTGAAAACGAGGATAGCAAGTCCGGGAGGGGATCACTTGGAAAAAGTCGATATTTTCAAGGATATCGCTGAACGAACAGGAGGCGATATATATTTAGGAGTCGTTGGCGCTGTTCGTACAGGGAAATCTACGTTTATTAAAAAGTTTATGGAGCTCGTGGTGCTCCCGAATATCAATAATGAGGCAGATCGTGCAAGAGCACAGGATGAATTGCCGCAAAGCGCAGCAGGAAAAACCATTATGACCACAGAGCCAAAATTTGTACCGAATCAAGCCGCATCAATTCACGTGAGTGACGGCCTTGATGTCAACATCAGACTTGTCGATTGTGTGGGATATACTGTCCCTGGTGCGCGCGGGTATGAAGATGAAAATGGCCCAAGAATGATCAATACGCCGTGGTATGAAGAGCCAATCCCGTTTCATGAAGCAGCGGAAATTGGTACACGCAAGGTCATTCAAGAGCATTCAACAATAGGTGTAGTGATTACAACAGATGGTTCCATTGGAGAAATTCCAAGACATGATTATATTGAATCTGAAGAACGTGTGATTGATGAACTCAAAGAGGTTGGAAAGCCGTTTATTATGGTCATTAACTCTGTGAGGCCATATCATCCTGAAACAGAAGCGCTCCGGCAGGAACTTAGCCAAAAGTATGATATTCCAGTACTCGCCATGAGCGTAGAAAGTATGAGAGAGCAAGACGTACTCAGCGTTCTTCGTGAAGCATTATATGAATTCCCAGTCCTAGAGGTGAATGTGAACCTGCCAAGCTGGGTGATGGTGCTAAAAGAAGATCACTGGCTGAGAGAAAGCTATCAGGATTCAGTAAAGGAAACTGTAAAGGATATTAAAAGATTAAGAGATGTCGACCGTGTCGTTGGTCAATTCAGTGAATTTGATTTTATCGAAAGAGCGGGTTTAGCAGGAATTGAAATGGGTCAGGGGATTGCAGAGATTGACCTGTATGCGCCAGATGATCTATATGATCATATTTTAAAAGAAGTGGTTGGTGTAGAAATTAGAGGAAAAGACCATCTTCTAGAGCTGATGCAAGATTTTGCTCATGCTAAGACAGAATATGATCAAGTATCAGACGCATTAAAAATGGTGAAGCAGACTGGTTACGGGATTGCAGCGCCAGCGTTGTCCGATATGAGTTTAGATGAGCCAGAAATCATTAGGCAGGGATCAAGATTCGGTGTGAGATTAAAAGCGGTCGCTCCATCTATTCATATGATCAAAGTAGATGTAGAGAGTGAATTTGCACCGATTATCGGAACAGAAAAACAAAGTGAAGAGCTCGTCCGCTACTTAATGCAAGATTTTGAAGATGATCCGCTTTCGATTTGGAATTCAGATATATTTGGCCGCTCCCTCAGCTCCCTTGTCAGAGAAGGCATTCAAGCGAAGCTGTCTCTTATGCCGGAAAACGCAAGATATAAGCTGAAGGAAACACTTGAAAGAATCATCAACGAAGGATCAGGCGGTTTGATCGCGATTATTTTATAGCAAGTGAGACCTCTCATTGATGGGGTCTTTTTTTTGCGTGTAGAATGAGTCATAAAAAGACAATTGTATAAAGATTAGTCAGATTCAGGCTGAAATTAGGAATATTCGTTCGTAAAAGTGCCCTTAATCCTTGACGAATAAGGATTCTTCCCTTTAAAATGCTTGATATGGTATTTCATATGTGTTAATCTACTTACAGAAAATCTTCACTTTGTTGGACAAACATTCCTTCAAAGAGATGTTTTCTAATGAAAAGCCATGTATAACGCTTTCTAGACGCTCTTTTTTTCTGAAAAAGGGTATAGAAAGAAGATGAATTGTGAAGAAATGATAACAATCTACTGAATGCATATTTTTGGGAGGAGGTGAAAGGCATGAACAAGACAGAACTTATTAACGCGGTTGCTGAAGCAAGCGAGTTATCTAAAAAAGACGCGACAAAAGCAGTTGATTCTGTTTTTGATACAATTTTAGATGCACTTAAAAATGGTGACAAAATCCAACTTATTGGTTTTGGTAACTTTGAAGTACGTGAGCGTTCAGCTCGTAAAGGACGTAACCCACAAACTGGTGCAGAGATCGAAATCCCTGCAAGCAAAGTACCTGCTTTCAAACCAGGTAAAGCACTTAAAGACGCGGTGGCAGGTAAATAATCGTTATGTGTAATGATCCTGTTGAAGGAGTTATACATATACAGTTTCACACTGGTCTAGAAAAGCCCCTTTCATAAGGGGCTTTTCCTTTTGAATCAAAAGGTTCGTTTAGAACGCTCTCCTTTGCTTTTAGGATCTGAAGTGTGCTAGAATCTGAATGAAATGTAATCGCCTTTGGAGGATATAATACATGAGTGAAATAAATAAAGAATTAATCGAACACGCAGTACGCGATATATTAAAAGCAATCGGAGAAGATCCGGATCGTGAAGGACTTCTTGATACTCCAAAACGAGTCGCAAAAATGTATGAAGAAGTGTTCTCGGGATTAAATGAAGATCCAAAAGAACATTTTAAAACCATTTTTGGCGAAGACCACGAAGAACTCGTCCTTGTAAAAGATATTGCTTTCCATTCAATGTGTGAACACCACCTTGTGCCTTTCTACGGGAAAGCCCATGTCGCTTATATTCCGCGCGGAGGAAAAGTAACGGGACTTAGTAAGCTGGCAAGA
Organism: Bacillus sp. FSL K6-1006; assembly: GCF_038593175.1. Lineage (NCBI taxonomy): Bacteria > Bacillati > Bacillota > Bacilli > Caryophanales > Bacillaceae > Bacillus > Bacillus sp. FSL K6-1006. Next base: position 2,081,264 of record NZ_CP151970.1, on the reverse strand, counting down.
GCTGTAGAAGCCGTGGCAAAACGCCCGCAGCTTCAGGAACGCATTACATCAACGATTGCAGATAGTATGGTGGAAACACTTAATCCGCATGGCGTGATGATTGTCGTTGAAGCAGAGCATATGTGTATGACGATGCGCGGAGTGAAAAAGCCAGGCGCTAAAACAGTGACCTCAGCCGTCCGCGGCACATTTGCAAATGATGCAGCCGCAAGAGCAGAAGTGCTTTCCTTTATTAAAAACGACTAATTCAATAGATGGAAGGTGAACAAAATGAGTGAAAATAAAGCATCTGATTTTGTGGTGATTAAAGCCATTGATAATGGTGTAAACGTCATCGGCCTAACAAGAGGCTCTGATACAAGATTTCACCATTCCGAGAAACTCGATAAAGGTGAAGTGATCATTGCACAATTTACTGAGCATACGTCAGCGATCAAAGTAAGAGGCGATGCTGTCATTCAAACAAGCTTCGGCGAAATTCAAAGCGAAGCAAAGAAATAAAGAACTTGTAGCACTTGATAGCATAAAAGTGAGAGCTGATATGGTATAATAAATCTCTATACAATGTGCAGGTCTACATATGAAACTGTAATTTTTGGGACAAGGGTGATATCTTTGCAAGACATCTACGGAATTTTATCTAATCTAAATATAAAATTAAATAAAAAGCTTTCTCATCCTTATTTGGCGAAGCATTTACGCGCACCACTCATCGATGAAGATAAGCTCCTTCTTTTTCATGCAATGTTTGAAGAAGCTCAAATTGATGCAGAGAAAAAAGAAAATTATATTTTAACGGCGATGCTTGTGCAAATTGCCCTTGATACCCATGACGAAGTCACAACTGCTGCAGCCATCAAGCAAGACGAATTCAAAAATCGTCAGCTGACCATCCTGGCAGGAGACTATTTCAGTGGTCTCTATTATTCTCTTCTCTCTGACATGAAAGACATTTATATGATCCGCACGCTCGCTACGGCGATCAAAGAGATCAATGAACATAAAATTAGACTGTATGACCGGTCCATTCAAGATGCAGCGCACTTTTACAAAAGTGTAGCTACAGTTGAATCTGCGCTTTTCCAAAGGATTTCTGAGCACTTTCAATTAACGCATTGGAATGAGATTGCAAGTCGTTTTCTTGTTTATAAACGCTTCATGAAACAAGCAGAAAATGACAAACATTTAAAACTTTTTTTGAACGATCGTTATACGGACGCCTATTCGTGTTTTGACAACTTTGAGAATGAAGGCTATGAAAAGGCCAAACGACCGATCGAGGAGCATCTTGTGTCATCTCCGGTCGTTCAAAAAGAGCTATTAAATCGCTTGGATCATATGAAAAATGAGCCTGCGTACCATCAGAAAGTGGAAGAAGGGTAAGTCATGCAGCAATCAAAAGAACAGCGAGTACACGGTGTATTTGAAAAAATTTATAAAAACTACGATCAAATGAACTCTGTCATCAGCTTTAAACAGCATAAGAAATGGCGCGATAAAACAATGAAGCTCATGAATGTGCAAAAAGGCTCTAAAGCATTAGATGTATGCTGCGGGACAGCCGATTGGACAATTGCGCTTGCAGATGCTGTTGGAGAAAAAGGCGAGGTCAAAGGCCTTGATTTCAGTAAAAACATGCTGAGTGTTGGAGAAACGAAGGTGAAGACTGGGGGCTACAATCAGATTGAATTGCTTCACGGCAATGCGATGGAGCTTCCTTTTGAAGACAACTCATTTGATTATGTCACCATCGGTTTTGGACTTAGAAACGTTCCTGATTATTTAACGGTGCTAAAGGAAATGACAAGAGTAGTGAAGCCTGGCGGAATGGTTGTCTGTCTTGAGACATCACAGCCTGAGATGATCGGTTTTAAACAGGGCTACTACATCTATTTCAAATACATTATGCCGCTCTTTGGTAAACTGTTTGCCAAAAGTTATCAGGAGTATTCATGGCTTCAAGAATCAGCCAAAACGTTCCCTGGCATGAAAGAGCTGGCGGCTCTGTTCGAGGAGGCCGGGTTGTCTGATGTCTCGTATCATCCATTTACAGGCGGTGTAGCAGCAACACATATCGGAAAGAAGCTTTGAATAAACGATATTTGGGTGAAGATAATGAAACTAAAAGCAATGATCTCTTTTTTAAATCATGATATCGATATAATTGAAAAAGAGCTTGAACAAACCGTTCGCTCTGATTATGCATTGTTAAGTGAAGCAGGTCTTCATTTGCTGCAAGCGGGCGGAAAACGAATCCGCCCCGTTTTTGTTCTCCTTTCAGGCATGTTTGGTGACTATGACATTAATAAAATTAAATATGTTGCCGTTGCCCTCGAGCTGATTCATATGGCATCACTTGTTCACGATGATGTCATTGATGATGCAGAGCTGAGAAGAGGCAAACCAACGATAAAGGCAAAATGGGATAACAGAATTGCCATGTACACAGGGGATTATATGTTTGCGAGATCACTTGAATACATGACAAAAATCAATCACCCAATGGCACATGAAATTTTGTCAAAAATGGTTGTTGAGCTTTGTCTTGGTGAGATAGAGCAAGTGAAAGATAAATATAATATGGATCAAAACCTCCGTACATATTTAAGAAGAATCAAACGAAAAACAGCCTTGCTCATTGCAGGCAGCTGTCAATTAGGCGCCATTGCAGCAGGAACAGATGAAAAAACACATAAAGCCCTCTATTGGTTTGGATACTATGTCGGCATGTCCTATCAAATCATTGATGATGTCCTTGATTTCACATCAACTGAAGAAGAGCTGGGCAAGCCTGTCGGAGGAGACCTTTTACAAGGGAATGTCACACTCCCAGTCTTATATGCACTGAAAAATCCGACACTAGAAGGCCAATTGAAGCTGATCAATAGTGAAACGACGGAGAAGCAGCTGGAGCCTGTCATTGAAAGCCTTAAACAAACAGATGCGATCGACCGCTCGATTCGAGTAAGTGAAATGTATTTGAAAAAAGCTTTTGAACAGCTCGACAAACTTCCTCGAGGACGAGCGAGAACGTCACTTGCCTCCATTGCAAAATATATTGGGAAACGAAAATTCTAATCAACGTGATGTTGATTGGTTTTTTTGTGAAATTTTTTGTCAAAAATTGATTATTATAAAAAAAAATGATACGATCACTTTGTAACAATGTAAGCCTATACATACATAACGACGGGGTGGAAAACGTATATGGACAAAACATTTCTTATGGTCAAACCTGATGGTGTGGAAAGACAATTAATCGGTGACATTGTGTCAAGATTCGAAAAAAAGGGGCTTCAGCTTGTTGGTGCAAAACTAATGAGTATTCCAAAGGAAGTAGCAGAAACACATTACGGAGAGCATAAAGAAAAACCATTTTTCGGGGAATTGGTTGACTTTATTACGTCAGGACCTGTATTTGCAATGGTATGGCAAGGTGAACAGGTAGTAGACGTAACAAGACAGATTATCGGCAAAACAAATCCAAAGGAAGCGCTTCCAGGAACAATAAGAGGAGACTATGGATTGACTGTTGGGAAAAACATTATCCATGGGTCTGACTCACCAGAAAGTGCTGAAAGAGAAATTAACTTATTCTTCAAACAAGAAGAACTCACAAGCTGGGATCAAACCATCTCAAGCTGGATTTATTAAGATTCAAGCCAAGGTGTTCATCTAATGGGCACTTTGGCTTTTTTTTATATTGAACTTTCTGCACGAAATTTCGCATGAGAAGATACAAATTTTCGATAAAAACAGCTATACTAGGACAAAGATAGATGAGACAGGAGAGGACATTGATGGATCCATATCAAGTATTTGTTGGAAAATGGAAAAAACTAACCGGGGTTGATCTGAATTTATATAAAGAAGCACAAATGAAACGGAGATTAACATCACTTTATGATAAAAAAGGATATAAAAATTTTGAAGCATTCGCGGCCGCGCTTGAAAAGGATAGAGCATTATTAGATGAAACGATGGACCGCATGACGATAAATGTGTCAGAATTTTACCGAAACTATCAGCGCTGGGAAGTACTTGATCAAAAAATTCTGCCGCTGCTTTCGAAAAATGGCGGCACCTTAAAGATTTGGAGTGCAGCATGTTCGACAGGAGAGGAGCCATATACACTCTCCATGCTGCTGTCAAGCCATCCTCTTGTGAAAGACTTCCAAATTATTGCAACTGATATTGATGATAAAGTTCTGCAGTCAGCTCAAAAAGGCAGATATCATGAACGCTCTCTGCAAGAGGTGCCAGATCATATCAAGCAAAAATATTTCACAAAAGAAGATTCTTCATTTTACACTGTGAAGGATGAGGTTCGAAAGCATATTCAATTTAAGAAGCACAACCTTTTAGCAGATCCATATGAAAAACAGCTTGACCTCATCGTCTGCCGAAATGTACTGATTTACTTTACTGAAGAGGCAAAAGAAGAAATTTACTTAAAAATGAGCAGCAGTTTAAAACAAAATGGCGTATTATTTGTTGGTTCTACAGAGCAAATTTTTCACCCAGAAAAGTTTGGACTGACATCTGCTGATACTTTCTTTTATCAAAAGAAGGGTATGTAGCTGACTTTTTAGTAGCAAGTGTGTTATTATATTTTTACTTAAAAGCGTTAATGCGATGAAGGGAGATTGAGTCATGAGATACTTAACAGCAGGTGAATCACATGGTCCACAACTGACCACAATTATTGAAGGAGTTCCAGCGGGACTTTACATAGAGCAGGATGACATCAATTATGAATTGGCTAGAAGACAAAAAGGTCATGGCCGCGGAAGAAGAATGCAGATTGAAAAAGACCAGGCGAAAGTGTTAAGTGGTGTTCGCCACGGAAGAACATTAGGTTCCCCAATCGCACTTGTTGTTGAAAACAACGACTGGAAGCATTGGACAAAGGTGATGGGGGCAGAGCCGATCACGGAAGAAGAAGAAAGTGAAATGAAGCGTCAAATCTCCCGTCCAAGACCAGGACATGCGGATTTAAATGGGGCGATCAAATATGGACACCGTGATATGAGAAACGTTTTAGAGCGTTCATCAGCCCGCGAGACAACTGTTCGCGTAGCAGCAGGCGCAGTTGCCAAACAAATCTTGGCACATCTAGGGATTAAAGTAGCTGGCCACGTTCTTGAAATTGGCGGAGTGAAAGCAGCTCATACAGCATATGAGTCTATTGAAGATTTGCAGAAGGTAACAGAAGAATCACCTGTTCGCTGCTATGACAGTGAAGCAGGTCAGAAAATGATGGATGCAATTGATGAAGCGAAGAAAAACGGCGATTCAATTGGCGGAATTGTTGAAGTCATCGTTGAAGGGATGCCGGTTGGGGTTGGCAGCTATGTTCATTACGACCGTAAATTGGACAGCAAGCTTGCGGGCGCTGTACTTAGTATCAACGCTTTTAAAGGGGTTGAATTCGGTATTGGCTTCGAGGCAGCCTCTAAAAACGGCAGTGAGGTCCATGATGAAATCATCTGGGATGAAGAAAAGGGCTATACGAGAAAAACAAATCGCCTAGGTGGTCTTGAAGGCGGAATGTCAACCGGTATGCCAATTGTCGTAAGAGGGGTTATGAAACCAATCCCAACGCTTTATAAGCCGCTTCAAAGCGTTGACATTGAAACAAAAGAACCTTTCTCTGCAAGTATTGAACGATCTGACAGCTGTGCTGTTCCTGCTGCAAGTGTTGTTGCAGAAGCAGTCGTTGCATGGGAAATTGCCAATGCAGTTGTGGAGCAGTTTGGCCTTGACCAAATCGACCGCATTAAAGAAAATGTTGAGAAAATGCGCCAGCTTCAGAGGGAATTTTAATGAAAACACTGGAAGTTAAGACGTCTTCAGCCACTTATCCTGTATTTATCGGTGATGGGATTAAACGCAATATCGTCGACTTGATAACTTCCACTGGGCATTCCTATACGAAGCTCTTAATCGTCACAGATGCAGCTGTTGATGCCATTTATGGGGATGAGATGGTTCGCTTACTTCAGCAGAAGTGGCCTGTGAACAAAGTGGTTGTGCCAAGCGGAGAGCAGTCAAAATCCTTTGCCGAATTTGAGCATATTCATACGAAAGCCATTCAATTTCAGCTTGATCGTTCCTCCTGCATCATTGCGCTGGGAGGAGGCGTGATTGGAGATTTGGCTGGCTTTGCTGCTGCCACTTATATGAGAGGCATTGATTTTATCCAAGTGCCGACGACGCTGCTGGCACATGATAGTGCAGTTGGCGGGAAAACAGGGATCAACCATCCGCTCGGTAAAAATTTAATCGGTGCGTTTCATCAGCCGAAAGCTGTGATCTATGATACTAGTATGCTTGAGACCCTCTCTCAAATTGAACGAAGATCAGGCTTTGCAGAAGTCATCAAACATGCACTGATTTCAAGTGAAGAATTTTTATCAGAACTCATGTCCATTCGTTCTTTGACGGATTTATCAAAAAGCGAGCTGGCACATATGCTGTATCAAGGCATTCAAGTCAAAGCGTCAATCGTTCAAGAAGATGAAAAAGAACAAGGTGTGCGTGCATTTTTGAATTTAGGCCATACACTAGGGCATGCCATTGAAGCAGAGTATGGATATGGCGCCATCACGCACGGAGATGCCATTGCAATCGGCATGCAGTTTGCGCTGTATGTGAGCGAAAAGCAGCTGGGGCTCAGCCTTAATCGTTTGGAACTAAAAGAGTGGATGAAAGAGCTCGGTTTCCCGGTCAAAGTCACAAAAGATATTTCCACGAAAACATTTGTTGACCGGATGATTGGTGATAAAAAAGCAAGAGGCGGCAGTGTTCAATTTGTTTTATTAAAACAGGTTGGAGACGTCACCTTACAGTCTTTCACAAAAGATGAGCTGCACTACTGGCTCGAAGAATGGAAACGGGAGGAGGGATGTCTATGATGTTTCGCGGGATACGTGGGGCTACAACTGTGATAGAAGATACAGAAACAGAAGTGTTAAATAAAACGAAACAGCTGCTAGAAGCGATCATTTCAAGAAACCAAGTAGATCCAGAACGTGTCGTGCAGATCTTGATTTCAGCTACACAAGATATTCACTCCGTTTTTCCGGCAAAAGCACTTCGTCAATTTGAAGGATGGACATATGTACCGGTTACTTGTATGCAGGAACTGGACATTGATGGCGGTTTAAAGCAATGTATTCGTGTCTTAATGACTGTCCAGACAGATACAAAGCAGGAAGACATACAGCATGTATACTTGGAAGAAGCTGTGACGCTTCGCCCTGATTTACAGTTGACAAAAAACAAGGAATTATAATACGATATGAACAGCCGAAGTTTACACACAGGTGTAAACGGCATTGCAAGCTTAGAGAAGATGAGAATGAGACTAGGGTAGTTGAGATGAGTAGAGTTGAGCAGAGATACGATACTTCTATTTAATCATACTGCCTAAAAGAGTAACCCTCTTTTAGGCTTATTTTGTATACTCATACAAACCCTCTATATGTCCCCTCATTCTCCTTAATCCCATTTAAGGAGTGTGCTTATGAATTCCCAATCAAACCTGACTCAATTTTTAAAGGATAGTGAGTCCTACAAAACGATCCCAATTGTTGAAACCATTACAGTCGATACGCTCTCACCGATTCAAATTGTTGAAAAACTCAAACAAGATATTGTGTATTTGCTAGAAAGCAAAGATGAGTCTTCCAGCTGGTCGAGATATTCCTTCATTGGATTGCATCCGTTTTTAACCTTACATGATGACCAAAACAAATACGTTGCACGTGACGCTGCGGGGCAGGAAGTCATGCAAAAGCAAGAGCTGAAAAAACTGCTGGATTGGATGAAAGAGCAATATCAAATCAAAACGCCAGATATTGATATCCCATTTACAGGCGGGGCTGTTGGGTACTTAAGCTACGATCTAATCCCAAACATTGAACCTTCTGTCAGGCCTCACCGCAGCGCATCGCTGGCAGAAAATTGCACATTATTTGTCTGCCAAACGATGATTGCTTTTGATCATGAAACAAATCATGTTCATTTTATCCAGTACACCCAGCTAACCGGACATGAAACAGAAGACGAAAAAATACGCGCTTACAAAGAAAATCAAAAACAGCTTGAACAGATGATTCACAAGCTTCATTCAAAGGTTGATATGAAAGAACTGATTTTATCAGGGAATATGAATGAGCCGCCGTCCTTTGAACATGTGACGTCAACCTATGAAAAAGCGCAATTTCTAAAAGATGTTGAAAAAATAAAAGAATACATTCGAGCGGGTGACATTTTTCAAGGCGTACTCTCGCAGCGCTTTGATATCCCTGTGTCAGTGAGTTCATTTGAATTATACCGCGTGCTTCGGATTGTGAATCCATCTCCTTATATGTATTTTATGAAATTAAAAGATCGTGATTTAGTCGGCAGCTCGCCAGAACGATTAATCCATGCAAAAAATGGGCATTTAGAAATTCATCCTATTGCTGGCACAAGAAAACGAGGAAGAACGATAGAAGAGGATGCTGAGCTAGCAAAAGAGCTGCTTGAAGATGAAAAGGAAAAAGCCGAGCATTACATGTTAGTGGATCTTGCCAGAAACGATGTTGGCCGTGTGGCAGAATACGGCAGTGTATCCGTACCTACCTTTACAAAAGTAGTGAATTTTTCACATGTCATGCACATCATCTCCATTGTGACAGGAAAGCTAAAGCGGGATACACATCCAGTCGATGCGCTCATGTCCGCATTCCCTGCAGGCACATTAACAGGTGCCCCGAAAATAAGAGCGATGCAATTATTAAATGAAATGGAGCCTGAGCCAAGAGAAACGTATGGCGGCTGTATTGCCTATATTGGATTCGACGGCAATATCGACTCCTGTATTACCATTCGTACGATGAGCGTCAAAAATCAGACCGCTTCTATACAAGCAGGCGCCGGCATTGTGGCTGATTCTGTCCCGGAAAATGAATGGGAAGAGACTTGTAACAAGGCAGGAGCACTTTTGAAAGCCATTCAGCTTGCGGAACATATTTTCTCAGAAAAGGAGAGTGTGCAGGATGAATCACCGACTATCAGCTCTTGTTAATGGAGGCTTTCTATCAGAAAATGAAGCAAATAAACTCATGCATGATATGATGAGCGGCTTTTTAACAGATGCTGAAGTCGCTGCTAGTCTCTCGATTTTAGCGCATAGAGGAGAAACCGCTGAAGAAATGACGGGTTTTGTGAAAGCCATGCGGCAAAATGCAGCACCAATGGAACGATCGCTTGATGTTGTTGACACTTGTGGCACAGGAGGCGATGGACTCTCCACCTTTAATATATCAACTGCCGCCGCCATTGTCGCTTCCGCTGCTGGAGCCAAAATCGCCAAACACGGAAATCGATCAGTTTCTTCTAAAAGCGGGAGTGCCGATGTACTTGAGTGTCTTGGGATTCATATTCAATCCACACCAGAAGAAACAAGAAGACAAATACAAGAGAAAAACATGGGTTTTTTATTTGCCCCATTGTATCATTCATCTATGAAACAAGTAGCCGCAGTCCGCAAGCAGCTCGGCTTCCGGACGGTATTTAATCTATTAGGCCCGCTTTGCCACCCAATGCAAGCCAAAAAGCAAATCATCGGCGTTTACTCAAAGGAAAAGGCGAAATTAATGGCAAAAGCCCTTGCACCGTTAGAGCCAGAACATGTGCTGTTTGTTTGCGGAGAAGATGGGCTGGATGAATTAACGATTACAGCAAATTCATATGTGATTGAACTCAAAAAAGATGTCATGACAGAATATACACTCAATCCAGAAGACTTTGGGCTGCAAAAAGGATATTTATCAGATATTCAGGTCCAATCACCGGAAGAGAGTGCTAAATTGATTCAGAATATATTGAATCATCAAACAGGAGGGGCGCCGCTTCATATTACAGCCCTGAATGCTGGAGCGGCTTTATATGTCGCAGGAAAGTCAGAAAGCCTCATGGCCGGAACATTAAAAGCGATTGAAACGATTAAAAACGGCGCAGCCAAAGAACAATTGGCTCGTTTAAAACAAAAAACGAGAGAGGAAGAGATCTATGCTTAATCAAATCATTGCCCGCAAAAAAGAACATATTCAAACATTGCAGTTACCAGTAGATGGACATTTTGAAATACGATCATTTAAAGAAGCACTCATGAATCCTCATCGCTCAATTGGTCTCATTGCGGAGGTGAAAAAGGCGTCTCCTTCCAAAGGAATCATTCAACCGAATTTTGATCCTTTACAAACAGCAAAAGCTTACGAAAAATCAAACGCTGATTGCTTATCTGTTTTAACGGATGAACCGTTCTTTCAAGGAAAAAACGAATACTTATCCCTCATTAAAAAACACGTAGATCGTCCGATTTTAAGAAAAGATTTCATCATTGACTCCATACAGGTAGAAGAGTCAAGACGTATAGGAGCAGATGCCATTTTATTAATCGGAGAAGTACTTGAGCCGCAAAAGCTGCACGAGCTCTATGCTGAAGCAAAAGAGAAAGGCCTTGATGTCCTTGTCGAAGTACATGCAGCAGATACACTCGAAAATATTTTAAAGTTGTTCACTCCTGAAATCATTGGAGTGAACAACCGGAATTTAAATACATTTACAACAACAGTTGAACAAACAAAAGAGATCGCACCACTCGTTCCAAGCGATGTCTTACTAGTGAGTGAGAGCGGTATTCAAACATTCGATGATCTAACCTTTGTGAAGAAACATGGAGCGGGTGCAGTTCTTGTAGGAGAATCCTTAATGAGAGAACAATCACAAGAAAAAGCCGTTCAGAGATTGTTTGGAGAATGAACAGGATGAAGCCTTATGTAAAATATTGCGGGGCAGTGTCACAAGCAGATGTGGAATGTATTGCGCAGTCTCGCGCAAATGCCATCGGATTTATTTTTGCTTCCAGTAAAAGACAAGTCCAGCCAGATCAAGTGAAACAATGGCTCATCCAAACAAAGTGTGAGAAAAAGATCGCCGGTGTATTTGTAAATGAAGAGATACAAAAAGTGTGTGACATCACTAAACATATTCCTTTAGATATCGTACAGCTTCATGGAGATGAAACACTGGATGACGCAAAAGAAATTAAACATCAAACAGGGGTTGTCGTTTGGAAAGTGTTCCATCACGAGCCCAATGTCACAAGTACGCTCGAAAAAATGACGGCATTTGCGCCTGTTGTCGATGGCTTCCTCATAGATGCGAAAGTAAAAGGGATGAGAGGCGGCTCTGGAACAGCTTTTGCTTGGGAGGCGGTGCCTGCATACGTTAAGCATGCAAAACGGCTTGAGAAAACTTGCATAATTGCAGGCGGTATCACACCAGAAACGGTAGCAGAGCTCCTTGCCTATGGTCCAGAAGCGCTCGATCTTTCAAGCGGTATAGAAGAAAACGGGAAGAAAAGCAGCGCTAAGATCGAAGCGCTCGAAGAAAGGATGTTAAATGATGTACGCATATCCAAATGAGATTGGCAGATACGGAGAATTCGGAGGGAAATTTGTCCCGGAAACGCTCATGCAGCCACTTGCAGAAATCGAGCAGGCATTTCGTGAATTAAAAGAAGACCCTGCTTTTCAAGCAGAATATGTATCACTACTTCGAAACTATTCAGGCAGACCAACTGCGCTTACATATGCTGAACAATTATCAGCATACCTCGGCGGCGCAAAGATCTATTTAAAAAGGGAAGATTTAAACCACACGGGTGCTCATAAAATTAACAATGCGCTTGGTCAGGCCCTGCTTGCGAAAAAAATGGGGAAATCAAACATCATCGCGGAAACAGGCGCGGGCCAGCACGGAGTAGCTGCTGCAACGGTGGCCGCAAAGTTCGGGTTATCCTGCACGGTATTTATGGGAAAAGAAGATGTGGAAAGACAATCACTCAATGTCTTTCGGATGAAGCTGCTTGGCGCTGAAGTCATACCTGTCACAAGCGGGAATGGCACACTAAAAGATGCAACCAACGAAGCTATCCGCTATTGGGTTCAGCACTGCAGTGATCATTTTTACATGATTGGCTCCGTTGTAGGCCCTCATCCGTATCCTCAAATCGTCAGTGAGTTCCAGCGGATGATTGGTGATGAAGCAAAAGAGCAGCTGCTTGAAAAAGAAGGAAGGCTTCCTCATAAAGTCATTGCCTGTGTTGGCGGCGGAAGTAATGCCATTGGAATGTACCGGGCATTCTTAGATGAAGAGGTAGATATCATTGGTGTAGAGGCAGCTGGAAAAGGAATCGATACGCCGCTCCATGCTGCAACCATCACGAAAGGAACCAAAGGTGTGATCCACGGGTCTTTGACATACTTAATCCAAGACGAATTTGGCCAAATTATTGAGCCATATTCGATTTCCGCTGGTTTAGATTATCCGGGAATTGGACCAGAGCACGCATATTTACATGCGAGCGGGCGGGTTCAATATGTGAGTGCGACAGATCAAGAAGCACTAGATGCCCTAAAACTGCTGACTGAAAAAGAAGGAATTCTGCCAGCAATTGAAACTGCACATGCGTTAGCCAAGGCGTTTGAGGTAAGCAAGACGATGAATGAAGATGAAATTGTTCTTGTCTGCCTGTCAGGAAGAGGCGATAAGGATGTGCATACATTAATGAACGTGCTTGAAAGTGAGGGAAAAACAAAATGATCACGTTTCAATTAGAGCAAGGCGAAAAATTATTTATCCCATTTATCACAGCGGGAGATCCATCAGAAGTCATTACGATTGATTTAGCTGTCTCCCTTCAAGCAGCCGGTGCACATGCGATTGAACTCGGTGTTCCTTATTCCGATCCATTAGCAGACGGTCCTGTCATTCAAAGAGCCTCCAAAAGAGCTCTAAATCATGGCATGAATATCGTAAAAGCGATAGAATTAGCAGGGAAGATGAAAAAAAACGGAGTAAAAATTCCTGTAATTCTATTTACGTATTATAATCCTGTGTTACAATTAGACACAGAATACTTTTTCGCTTTACTGCGCAAAAATCATATTTCGGGACTCTTAACACCCGACTTGCCGTTTGAAGAGAGCAGCGAGCTGCAAAAGAACTGTCAAACACATGGCATTTCATATATTTCACTCGTTGCACCAACAAGCAAGGAACGATTAGTAAACATTGTAGAGCAGGCAGAAGGTTTTGTGTATTGTGTTTCATCTCTTGGTGTAACAGGTGTCAGGCAATCCTTTGACGCGTCAATTACAGATTTTATTCAACAAGTGAAACAGCTGAGTCACATACCGGTTGCTGTCGGTTTTGGCATCTCAACAAGAGAGCAGGTAGACTCAATGAATAAACTGAGTGACGGTGTTGTTGTCGGAAGTGCACTTGTGAAAAAAATTGAAGAGCTTCAAGAACAATTGCTGGCAAGTGATACACGTCAAGAGGCTTTAAGAGAATTTGAAACATATGCAAAAACATTTAGTCCCCTCTATTCATTCAAATGAGGTGAAACATTTTGCAAATCAAAGATCAATTAAAACAGCTAAAACCGTATCAACCTGGGAAACCAATTGAAGAGGTCAAAAAAGAATATCAATTAGACAAAATTGTGAAATTGGCTTCAAATGAAAACCCTTTTGGATGTTCTGTACATGCAAGAGAGGCAATACAAGCCGAGCTCGAACATCTAGCGATTTATCCTGATGGATACAGCGCAAGTTTAAGAACGGAGCTTGCTGAGTTTCTTCAAGTAAGTGAAAAACAATTAATTTTCGGGAATGGCTCAGATGAACTTGTGCAAATTATTGCGAGAGCATTCCTTGACCAACATACAAATACCGTCATCCCATCTCCATCGTTTCCGCAATACCGTCACAATGCAGTGATTGAACATGCTGAAATTCGAGAAGTGCCTCTTTTAGAAGGAGGAGCTCACGATCTGAAGGGCATGCTGGATGCGATCGATGAAAACACGAAGGTTGTCTGGGTATGTAATCCAAATAACCCGACAGGAAATCATTTGTCAGAATCTGAGATTGTGGCGTTTTTAGATAAAGTGCCAGCTCACGTGCTTGTTGTACTAGATGAAGCGTATTTTGAATACGTTCGTGCGGAAGATTTTCCAAACAGTTTATCTTTATTACACAATTATCAAAATGTCATTGTACTTCGAACGTTTTCTAAAGCATATGGACTTGCAGCGCTTCGAGTAGGCTACGGAATTGCATCAGAAGAGCTGATTACTGCCATTGAACCAGCGAGAGAGCCGTTTAATACCAGCCGTATCGCTCAGGCAGCTGCTCGTGCAGCGATCAAAGATCAAGATTTCATACAATCATGCAGACAGAAAAACGAAGCAGGTCTCAAGCAATATCAAGATTTTGCTGACCGTTTTGGACTATATATCTATCCATCTCAAACAAACTTTGTGCTGATTGATTTTAAAAGAGATGCCGATGAATTGTTCAATGCATTATTGAAAAAAGGTTACATTGTTCGTTCCGGTAAAGCACTTGGTTTTCCGACTTCTTTACGTATTACCGTCGGAACAAAAGAGCAAAATGAAGACATTCTAAGCACACTTGCCGATTTACTGCAAGGCATTCGTGCGTAGCATAACCAGAAAGTCATATCCTAAGGCAGGATATGGCTTTCATTGTACCAACCTCAATACATATAAGCTGTTGAAATAGGTTGTTTAATTTTCGCGAAAAATCAGGTGATGAATATGAATGATGCAAACGAAACAATATTAATCGCTGGACTCGGTTTAATTGGGGGATCCATTGCACTCTCAATTAAAAAAGAGCATCCTCATAAAAAAATTGTAGGATTTGATGTTTCCAAAGAACAAATGGTTGCTGCAACAAAGCTGGGAATTATTGATGCAACAGCTGATTCGTTTTTGGCTGGTTTAGAAGAATCTTCGACCATTATTTTGGCAACTCCTGTCCAGCAAACAATAAAGATGCTTAGTGATATTGCAGACTCTGGAATTGAAAGAGAGCTCACAATCACTGATGTCGGCAGCACAAAGCAAAAGGTCGTCCATTTTGCTGAAAAAGCGCTGCCTGAGCAGTACCAATTTATTGGTGGACATCCAATGGCAGGCTCTCATAAGTCAGGTGTTATTGCAGCGAAAGACTTTTTATTTGAAAATGCGTTCTATATTTTAACGCCTGCAAAGGAAACAAAACGTCAAGCTGTTGATCGGTTGATGGATTTGTTAAAGGGGACACATGCTCATTTCATCGAAATGACACCAGAAGAACATGATGCTGTGACAAGTGTTATCAGCCATTTCCCTCATATTGTTGCAGCCAGCCTTGTGCATCAAGCACATCATTTTGAAGAACAATTCCCACTTGTTAAAAGGTTTGCTGCTGGAGGCTTTCGTGATATCACACGAATTGCTTCAAGCAATCCTGCAATGTGGAGGGATATCCTGCTGCACAATAAACACAAGATTTTAGACCGATTCCATGAATGGAAAAAAGAGATTAACCGCATTGAAACCTTCGTAGAGCAAGAAGATGCTGAAGGATTGTTCTCTTATTTTCAAGATGCTAAGGAATATCGCGATGGACTTCCTCTAAGGAAAAAAGGAGCCATTCCTGCTTTTTATGATCTGTATGTCGATGTTCCGGATCACCCTGGGGTCATTTCGGAGATTACAGGGCATCTAGCAAGTGAAAACATTAGTATTACAAATATCCGTATTATTGAGACGCGGGAAGACATTAATGGGATTTTACGCATTAGTTTTCAAACAGACGACGACCGCAAGCGTGCAGAAATCTGTATAAAAAATAGAGCGAATTACGATACATTTTATGCTGACTGAGGTGACAAACATGAAAATTCATAAAAATGCTCCTATGAATGGAGAAATTCATATCCCAGGTGATAAATCTATTTCACATAGATCAGTGATGTTTGGTGCAATTGCTGAAGGGACCACAGTAGTGAAAAACTTTCTTCCTGGAGCTGACTGTTTAAGTACGATTGATTGCTTTAGAAAGATGGGCGTTGAAATTGAACAAAAAGGGACAGATGTTGTCATTCATGGTAAAGGACTGAAAGAGCTCAAGGAGCCGTCTGACATTCTCGATGTTGGCAATTCTGGTACAACCATTCGATTAATGTTGGGAATATTAGCTGGTTGTGAGTTTCACAGTACACTAATCGGTGATGAGAGTATTGCCAAAAGACCAATGAAACGTGTGACGGGTCCGCTTAAACAACTAGGAGCCAAAATAGACGGCAGAGCAAATGGCGAGTTTACACCACTGTCTATTCGTGGCGGTCATTTAAAAGGAATCTCTTATGAGTCCCCGGTGGCAAGTGCACAAATTAAGTCGGCTGTCCTTTTAGCTGGACTTCAAGCAGAGGGAACAACGACTTTAACTGAACCTCATAAATCAAGAGATCATACAGAAAGAATGCTCTCTATGTTTGGTGTAAAACTAGATGAAGATGAACAAAGTGTTTCCATTGAAGGCGGCCAGACATTAACAGCAACAGATATATTTGTTCCAGGAGACATCTCTTCAGCTGCATTTTTCCTTGTAGCTGGATCAATCGTTCCTAACAGCCGGATTGTCTTAAAAAATGTCGGGTTAAACAAAACAAGAACAGGTATTATTGATGTGCTGAAACTTATGGGTGCAAACCTTGAGATTAATGAAGTAGATGCCAAAGGCGGAGAACCGTATGGTGATTTAACGATTTCTACTTCATCATTAAAAGGGATTGAAATTTCTGGTGACATGATTTCAAGACTCATCGATGAAATTCCGATTATTGCGCTTCTTGCGACCCAAGCAGAAGGAACAACGATCATTAAAGATGCTGCTGAGTTAAAAGTTAAAGAAACCAATCGAATTGATACAGTCGTATCAGAACTTAAAAAACTCGGTGCTGATATTGAAGCAACAGATGATGGTATGAAGATTCATGGTAAAACTACGCTTCAAGGCGGCGCAGTCGTCTCAAGCTACGGAGATCACCGTATCGGTATGATGCTGGGAATTGCCGCATGTGTGACAAAGCAAGCAATTGAGATTGAAGATACAGATGCTGTTCGTGTCTCATACCCGAATTTCTTTGAACACATTGAATATTTAACGAAAACAGTCTGAGGAGGTCCTCAGGCTTTTTCTTTCCTTTTGCATATTTGTCAGAAATATAGCATAGCTTGTCTCAAGGTGAAACCTTGAAAAAAAACATTTTGTCCGATAAAAATAGTGTCTGCAGTTTACAAATCATCAGTTTCGTATAGGATGAAATGAAAAACAGTCTTTAAAACACAAAAATGGGTTCATTTTAAAAGAGCAACATATTTGCTGGATGTGTACCTGTCGATTATGATATGAAGTAACAATAGTTTAGGTTTTTGGAAACAGAAAGGAACGGTTTGATTTGAATAGTTCATTACAAGAAGCCATAAAATTAGTTGAGGCGGGTGAGACTGAAAAAGGACTCCAAACACTTGCTCAAGCAGAGAAGCATTTGCATGATGAAGAAAAGGCGCAAGCGGCTCAATTATATTATGATTGGGGAGATATCGATAAAGCACGGAATCTCATCAGTGATTTACATGATTTATATCCAGAGGAAACAGGTTTAACGTGTTTTTATGCAGAGCTGTTGATTGACTCTGATGATGAAGAGAAGGCGATTGCAGTATTAGAAACGATTCCTGAAGATGATGATGCGTACCCAGAGAGTTTATTGTTAATGGCAGATTTGTATCAAATGCAAGGACTATTTGAAGTCAGTGAACAAAAGCTTTTAAAAGCGAAAGAACTACTTCCGAATGAAGCCATCATCGATTTTGCATTAGGTGAGTTGTATTTTTCTCAAGGTCTTTCAAAGAAAGCGGCCGATTATTTCTACAAAGTGGCAGATCAACAGCATGAGGTTGGCGGTGTCAATGTGTATCAGCGGCTCGCTGAATCGCTCAGCACAGCTGGAGAATTTGAGGATGCACTTGAATGGTATGAAAAGGCAGTAAAAGATCAAGCAGACCCGAATACTCTTTTTGGCTACGGATTTACAGCAATGAGGGCTGGCAGAACGAAAACAGCCATTCAGCAGCTTACAGAACTGAAAGATATTGATCCCTCCTATTCGTCACTTTATATGCCTTTAGCGAAAAGTTATGAGGAAGAAGGACTATATCACGAGGCTTTAGAGGTAGTAAAAGAGGGTATTAAAGTTGATGAGTATAACAAAGAATTATATTTATATGGTGCCAAGATTGATTTGAAAAATGGGGATTCAGAAGATGCGAAAAAACTGCTTCAAGAAGCACTTGCTCTCGATCCGGGTTATATTGAAGCAGTTCAAACATTGCTGGCGATCTATTTAAATGAAGAGCTGTTTGATGAAATTCTGGATGTTATTAAAGAGGTTAAAAGCTTTGGGGAAGATGATCCAAAATGGAATTGGTATGCTGCATCTGCTTCTGTCGGGCGAGAAGAATACAAAGAAGCTGCCGAGTATTTCAAGCTTGCCCTGCCTGATTTTGATGAGGAACGTGACTTTTTATATGAATACGCTTCGTTCCTTTTAGAAGAGGGCAGACAAAAAGAAGCATTGCCGTTATTACGCAAAGTTCTAGAGAAAGATGGCACGAATGAAGAAATTGAAGAAACGATTTTAAGAATTGAAGACGAAATTTCCTTATAGTTTGCAGGAATGAAGAACTGGTTTGTTGAATAATTCATGTATAGCAATTTAATTTACGATAGAGGAGGGAATAACATGCAGACCCCTGTTTCTGTCAATGAAAAAAAGGAATTTATCCGGTGGTTCTTAAACCATTATCAGCTAAAGCGAAGAGAGTGTGTTTGGATATTAAATTATTTAATGAGTCACGACTCTTTGATGGAAAAGGTTCATTTTGTAGAGCAAGCAGAATTTTGCCCAAGGGGAATCATCATGTCAACACACTGTGTGGATGAAGTTCCCTTTAGATTTTATAAAGAAAACATCATGACGACAGATGCTGAAAAGTCATTTCATGATATTCGTTTGAATAAACAGCAGGATTTGTTTATTCAATTGAATTTCCGTTCTGCTTATCGTTCGCCGGAATATGCAGCTGTTCTTGAAACAAATCCTCATATTCCAAAGGATCTTTATGAGAACGAAAAAGATAAGGATCTTGCTGAGAAAGTGCTTGAGCACTCAATCGCAACTTTCCAAAAAGAACGGCTCATGAAAGAGATAGATGAAGCACTTGACCGTCATGATCAAGAAACATTTAATAAGCTGGCAAAAGAATTAAGCCTATTGTCATAAACTGAGCGAATAAGCCTTGCCCTATACAGGCAGGGCTTATGTCATGAAAGAGGGGAAATTGATGAAGTTTCAAGCAGAGGACGCGGATCGCTTTTTGCAATCTAAAGCTTACATTGATACCGCTATCATTCCATTAGTTGGGATTGATGCCGATCAAATGAAACAAACCGTGTCTTTAGGAGAGTTTACTATTCTTGTAGCAGATGAACTTGAAAGACAGTTAAAAGGGCGGGTTTTTCTTTTTCCGCCACATACATATTTGGAAGTGAGTGACCGGAAACAAGAAGACATACTCACAATGAAGCAGTCGCTCAAAGATCATTTTCAGCATGTCGTATTGATCACATCTGATCACCAGTGGAAAGAGCATACTGAGATCAGTGAATCGCTATTTTTGCTCAAGCCGGTTCCGCTGGAGCATTTGAAGGTTGAATTAAAGCAAAAAGTGATTCAAGACAGTGTAGAACAAATTTTGAACTTTTTGTTACAAAAATGGAACCCTTCATAAAAACCCTTACATTTGCATTGTACATAGCTTTTTAGGATGTTGACCTTGTGAATAGATTGATATATTATGAGGGTGTCCTAGTTTTATGAAATTTTTTCTAATTCAGTTATAAAGTAGCTGACGACCTGAGGGGGGGAGAAAAAAATGAGCGAGAAGAGACATGGAGTGTCCAGGCGTCAATTTTTGAATTACACGTTGACCGGCGTGGGGGGATTTATGGCCGCTGGAATGCTCATGCCTATGGTTCGCTTTGCGCTTGACCCTGTGCTAAAAGGAACAGAGGATCAGGATATGGTTCAAGTTGTCAGTGTAGATGAACTGACAAAGGAACCGAAGCGCTTTGACTTTAAAATTGATCAAGTAGATGCATGGTACGAGTCAAAGGAATCTAGGTCAGCATGGGTGTACAAAGAAGGGGATGAAATTGTCGCTTTATCGCCAATCTGTAAACATTTAGGATGTACAGTGAACTGGAACAGTGATCCGAAAAATCCAAACAAATTTTTCTGCCCGTGCCATTATGGGCTGTACGACAAGGATGGTACAAACGTACCCGGAACTCCACCGCTTGCACCGCTTGACCATTATAAGCAGCAAGTGAAGGACGGATACCTCTATCTTGGAAAAGCTGTGCCGAAAGGGGAAGGGTAACGATGCTTAACAAGATTTACGATTGGGTAGATGAGCGGCTGGACATTACACCAATATGGAGAGATATTGCGGATCACGAGGTGCCAGAGCACGTCAACCCAGCACATCATTTCTCCGCTTTTGTGTATTGTTTTGGCGGTTTAACGTTTTTTGTGACAGTCATTCAAGTCCTTTCGGGCATGTTTTTAACGATGTATTACGTGCCGGATATTAAAAATGCCTGGGAATCTGTCTATTATTTGCAAAATGAAGTGGCATTTGGCCAGATTGTCAGAGGGATGCACCACTGGGGTGCGAGTTTAGTTATTGTGATGATGTTTTTACATACGCTAAGGGTCTTTTTCCAAGGGGCGTATAAAAAGCCTAGAGAGCTGAACTGGATTGTTGGTGTGCTCATTTTCTTTGTGATGCTTGGACTTGGTTTTACAGGTTATCTTTTACCATGGGATATGAAGGCGCTGTTTGCGACTAAGGTTGGTCTTCAAATAGCAGAAGCAACACCTTTCATTGGTAAAGAGATCAAAACGCTGCTTGCAGGTCATCCTGACATTGTAGGGGCACAAACGCTGACGAGATTTTTCGCTATCCATGTCTTTTTCTTGCCAGCGGCATTATTTGGGCTGATGGCTGCCCACTTTATTATGATTCGTAAGCAAGGAATTTCTGGACCGCTTTAAAATGCTGCGTTTGATGAATGTTCAATGAGGAGGGGATGACTTTGCATAGGGGAAAAGGGATGAAGTTTGTCGGAGATTCCAGAATACCGGCAGAAAGAAAACCTAACATACCTAAAGACTATTCCGAATATCCGGGAAAAACAGAAGCCTTTTGGCCGAACTTTCTTTTAAAGGAATGGCTTGTAGGTGCCGTTTTTTTAATTGGATTTCTTGTCCTAACTGTTGTTCATGCGCCTCCGCTTGAGCGGATGGCTGATCCAACAGATACTGGCTATATTCCGCTGCCAGACTGGTATTTCCTATTTTTGTACCAGTTATTAAAATATGAATTTGCTGCAGGAAACTTCACTGTCGTCGGCGCGATGATTATGCCTGGAATTGCGTTTGGTGCACTTTTGCTGGCACCATTTCTTGATTCAGGTCCAGAACGCAGACCGTATAGAAGACCAATTGCAGTCGGGATGATGATTCTTGCAGTCGGCGCAGCAACATATTTAACGTGGGAGTCTGTTGCAACTCATGATTGGGAAGCAGCGGCAAAACAAGGTGAGATTAAGAAAGAAGCAGAGATTGATACTTCAGCTGAAGAGTATAAAATTTATCAAGAGCAGACATGTATCTCCTGCCATGGGGATAACATGCAGGGCGGAGCAGCTGGACCGTCACTCGTTGACAACGGTCTCTCGCCTGAGGAGATCGCTAAAATCGCTGTAGAAGGTAAAGGCAACATGCCGAAGGGTGTTTTTAAAGGCAGTGATGAAGAACTCGAGAAGCTCTCTAAATATTTATCTGAGGTCAAATCAAAATAATTCAGTTGTTTAAATGCAAGTACAAGGATATACTCAAAAGAGAAAAAGCTGGCGCTGTCAGCTTTTTTCTGATTTTAACAGATCGTGAGTGAAGAGACATATGAGATGGATTCAATATTTGCTAGCGACGCGCTACATGCTTGTGCTGGTGCTTATGATCAATTTCCTTGGCACTGTGTACGGCTACTATTGGTATATTCCGCAGCTCGTAGAGACACCGGCTGTCTTTTTAGCTTTTGTACCAGACAGTCCAACGGCCAGCTTTTTCTTTTTATTTGTATTACTTGCGTTTTTGATGAAACGAAATGCTCCTTATTTTGAAGCACTTGCTCTTGTGACCTTGATTAAATATGGGTTATGGGCGGTAGGAATGAATATCTTTGTGCTTTTATCTGTTGATGATTTTCCGTGGGAAGGATACATGCTGATTGGGTCTCACTTTGCGATGGCGGTTCAGGCTGTATTGTTTGCGCCATATTATCGTTTTCAAATGCGTCATCTCGTGGTAGCAGGCATTTGGATCTTACATAATGATGTAATTGATTATGTATTTGGTATGATGCCCCGTTATTCTATGCTGTCTGCTTACTCAAACGAGATCGGCTACGTGACGTTTTGGCTAAGTATTGCGGTTCTTCTTGTTTCGTATTATCTCGTTCTATCGAAAAAATCGGTCAAGCTGGAACTCCCTTAACAATGTTGGTCTAACCTTGTCCTTTTCTTCATACGCTGTAAGGAGAAGGGCTAGGAGGGACTTGCATGAAACGAAAGCCAATCGCGATGATTCTATTATTTTTTCTCGTATTACAGCCAGCAGTTGCCAAAGGTGAGGAAACAGCTGCTAACACGCTGCAAGAATTAACGGAACTATCAGATTCCATCTTTCAATTAACGAGACAAGCTAAATATGATGAGGCGTTACAAGTCGCATTGTATGTTGAAAAGACATTTAAAGCTGAGAATTGGCGTGGAACTTTGACGAATACGCAGATTCGGCAAATTACACTTGGCTATCAAGATATGATAAAAGGGCTGCCGCAAGAAGAATTGAATGAGCGCGAAAAGCTTCGTTATGCCTCTCAATTTAGAATGCTGCTTGATGCGATCCAGTCGGATTCTGAGCCTCTTTGGGGTTCGCTGGAGAAGCCCATTATGGGGTCTTTTCCTACTTTGAAAAAAGAAGTAAAAGATCCAGAATCGACGACATTTTATGAAACTTGGAATGAGCTGGTTTCTTTATACGATATGATCTATCCAAGTTTAACCATTGATATTTCGTCTGAAAAGCTGCAGACAATTAAGCAGCACATGGAAGTAATTGAGCAAGGTGAGTTTTTAAAAGCATCAAGTGGGACAAAGCTTGAACGTCTCACGAAGCTGGAAGAGGATTTATCGAGTGTGTTTGCTCACGTCGATGAAGATGAAGCTGATCCATCGCTTTTATGGGTCATCCTAACAACCGGGAGTATCATTTTATTAACGTTAACGTATGTTGGATTTCGGAAATATCGTGCCGAAAAAGAAAAGAAACAAAAACGTCAGGCTGATTATCCTAAATCATAAAAAAAGAAGCCCAAAACTGGTGCTTCTTTTTTAATGTGGATTGAGCGGCTTTTTGTGTTCATCTAATGTAAAGCCTTCACCGAGTACATCATGCACGTCACTGACAGATACAAACGCATGAGGATCGACTGAGGTCACGACACTTTTGAGGTGGACAAGCTCGTTTTTCGGAACGACGCAATAAAGGACGTTGCGCTCCTGCTTCGTATAGGAACCGACCCCTTTTAAGATGGTGACACCGCGCTCCATTTCATCCGTGATTTTCTTTTGAATGATGTCATCTTTTTCAGAGATAATCATGGCGCCTTTGGCAGCGTAAGCGCCTTCCTGCATGAAGTCAATGACCTTCGCAGCAACAAACACTGCGACAAGTGTATACATCGCTTCTTTATAATTTAAGTAGGTCAGAGAGATGGTAATGACGCATGCGTCGAAGATGAACATCGTTCGTCCCATTGCCACCTGATAATGCTTGTTGATCAGTCTTGCAATGATGTCCACACCGCCTGTTGTACCGCCGAATTTAAAGATGATCCCGAGGCCTGTTCCGATAAATACACCTGCAAAGAGGGCGGCTAAGGCTAAATCGTGCTGGAGAGGCATATGTATTTGAAAGCGCTGGAAGATGGCAAGAAAGACAGAAAGACTCACTGTTCCTACAATTGTATAAGTAAACATCGTTCTGCCAAGCATTTTCCAGCCTATAAAAAAGATCGGAATGTTTAAGACAAGGTTTGAAATAGATGGGTCAATGTGAAATAGAAAATATAAAAGCAGTGTAATACCTGTAAATCCGCCTTCCGCCAAATTGTTCTGCATATTAAAATGAACAAGACCGAAAGAAAAAATCGCAGATCCTATTAAAATAAATACGATATTTTTAAGACGAATTTCTTTTAGCAAGAGACCACTCCTTTTTTTGCTTAGACAGCGATAATATTATATGGTATGGGAGAGAAACAAGCAAACTGAGTCTTAAACATTTGTCAAATATTTATGATTTCGCTAACATGTAAGAGATGGATAGGAGGATGAGCTTCATGACGAAAGAAAAAACGCTGCGTCACGTGCAGCAAGAAGTAGATGATTACATAGGACAATTTAAAGAAGGCTATTTCAGCCCGCTTGCGATGATGGCCCGCCTGACAGAAGAATTAGGGGAGCTGGCAAGAGAGGTTAACCATTACTATGGAGAAAAGCCGAAAAAAACAACGGAAACAGAAAAAAGCATGGAAGAAGAAATTGGCGATGTTTTGTTTGTGTTAACATGCCTCGCTAATTCACTTGATATTTCACTAGAAGAAGCACATGATCGTGTGATGCATAAATTCAATACAAGAGATAAAGACCGCTGGACGAAAAAAGAAGGGAAGTAGAGACGATGACAAACGAAACCATCAAAGTAGTAATCGCTGGAGCAAGAGGAAGAATGGGGATAGAGGCTGTGAAGCTGGCGGAAGAAACAGGCCATTTTGAGCTGGTGGCCGCACTTGATCACACGCATGAAGGAAAAAAATTATCTGATGTGATTCATACGACATCTAATGCACCGATTTATACGGATATTGATGTGTGTCTTTCAGAAACAGCACCAGATGTATTAATTGATCTGACAACACCTGAAATCGGGAAAGTACATACAAAAAAAGCACTTGAACATGGCGTGCGTCCAGTCGTAGGAACAACTGGATTTTCAGAAGATGACCTAAAAGAGCTTCAGCAATTAACAGAAGAAAAGGGCATAGGCTGTATTATTGCACCAAACTTTGCTGTCGGTGCGGTCTTAATGATGAAATTTGCCAAAATGGCCGCGAATTATTTCCCTGACGTTGAAATCATTGAGCTTCACCACGATAAAAAACTAGATGCCCCAAGCGGTACGGGCTTAAAAACGGCTGAAATGATTGCAGAAGTAAGAGAAAGCAAAAAGCAGGGACATCCAGAAGAGAAAGAATTAATCGAAGGGGCACGAGGAGCCGATTATGATGGTATCCGTCTGCACAGCGTGAGACTTCCTGGTATGATTGCACATCAAGAAGTGCTGTTTGGAATGGACGGACAGACGCTCACCATTCGTCATGATTCTTATAACCGTGCATCCTTTATGTCAGGCGTGAAGCTTTCAGTAGAGCAGGTCATGCACATTGATCAGCTCGTTTATGGTTTAGAAAATATCATCGACTAATAAGGAGTGGATTCCTGATGAACATTGCTTTAATCGCTCATGATAAGAAAAAAAGTGACATGATTCAGTTTGCCACCGCGTATCGTGATATTTTGGCAGATCATACACTTTACGCAACAGGGACAACAGGTTTGAGAGTGAAAGAAGCGACGGGGCTTCCCATTCATCGTTTCCAATCAGGACCACTTGGGGGAGATCAGCAGATCGGTGCTTTAATTGCTGATAATGCAATGGATCTTGTGCTCTTTTTTAGAGACCCGCTAACTGCGCAGCCGCATGAACCGGATGTATCTGCACTCATCCGGCTTTGCGATGTGTATACCATTCCATTAGCCACCAATATGGGAACTGCTGAAATTTTAGTCAGGAATTTAAATAAAGGTACGTTTGATTTTCGAGATGTAGCAAAAAACGGAGGAACAAATGAAACGACTTGATATCCTTGCATTCGGTGCCCATAGCGATGATGTAGAGATCGGAATGGGCGGAACGATTGCAAAATACGTAAAAAAAGGGGCGCGCGTCGGGATTTGCGACTTGACCCAGGCCGAATTATCTTCAAATGGAACAGTAGAGAGCCGCAAAGAAGAAGCAAAAGCCGCCGCCGCTATTTTAGGTGTCAGAGCGAGAATCCAGCTTACACTGCCAGATAGAGGGCTTTATCTAAACGACGAAGCGATGAAGGAAATTGCGGGCGTGATTCGAACATACAAACCGAAACTGATTTTCGCTCCGTACCACCAAGATCGGCATCCAGATCATGGCCATGCGGGCTCACTTGTAGAAGAGGCCGCTTTTTCTGCAGGTATACATAAATTTGAAGATTCATACAAGCAGCCAGCGCATAAAATAAGCCAAATGTATTATTACATGATTAATGGGCACCATCGTCCAGATTTTGTGATCGATATTTCTGAGGAAATGCACCAAAAAATTGATAGCTTGCACGCGTATAAAAGCCAATTTGTTAAATCGGCAAACTCAGTAGAGACACCTCTTGTGAACGGTTATATTGATTTTGTCAAAATGAGAGAGTCTATGTATGGAAGAGAAGTCAACAAAGCTTATGCAGAAGGGTTTATCACAAAGAAACCACTTTTGTTGGACGATGACTTACTTGGGGGGTAATTATGAAAAAACTGAAGATCGGAATTACTTGTTATCCAAGTGTCGGCGGCTCAGGCATTATCGCCACGGAGCTTGGAAAACGTTTAGCTGAAAAAGGGCACGATGTTCATTTCATTACCTCTAGCATTCCGTTTAGGCTTAATAAAGTATATCCGAATATTTATTTTCATGAGGTGGATGTGAATCAATATGCAGTTTTTCAATATCCGCCTTATGACCTTGCGCTGGCAAGTAAATTGGCAGAAGTCGCAAAACGAGAAAAGCTTGATATTATTCACGCGCATTATGCAGTCCCGCACGCTGTCTGTGCGTTTCTAGCCAAACAAATGACTGGACACTCTGTGAAAGTCGTTACGACGCTTCATGGAACGGATATTACGGTTTTAGGCTATGATCCATCATTAAAAGAAGTGATCCGGTTCGCCATCGAATCATCGGACCGCGTAACAGCGGTGTCGCATTCATTAGCTGCGCAGACATACGATCTCATCAAACCAGATAAAAAAATTGATACGATCCATAATTTTGTTGATGAACGGGTGTATTTGCGTGAAGATCACGATTTGTTAAAGACACATTATGGTCTTTTACCGAACGAAAAGGTCATCATCCATGTATCAAACTTTCGAAAGGTGAAACGGGTGCATGATGTGATTCATGTGTTTCAAAAGATTTCTGAACAGGTGCAGGCAAAGCTGCTGCTCATTGGTGATGGTCCTGAGAAATCGGTTGTATGTGAACTCGTGAAAAAATTAGGACTGACAGACCGCGTATTGTTTTTAGGCAAGCAAGAGAAGGTTGAGGAGCTTTATTCAATAAGTGATTTGAAGCTGCTTCTTTCGGAGAAGGAGAGCTTTGGGCTTGTGCTTCTTGAAGCAATGGCATGCGGTGTCCCTTGTATCGGTACGGATGTCGGCGGTATTCCAGAGGTCATTACACATGGAGAAACAGGGTTTCTTGTCCCGCTCGGCGATATAGATGGAGCAGCAAAGCACGCAGTGTCTCTGCTGAAAGACGAAGCGCTTCATGAAAAAGTGTCAGCGGCAGCTCAGTCTAGTGTTCAGGCTCATTTCTCCTCTGATAAGATTGTGAGTGAATATGAGAAGCTTTACGTAGAATTGATCGAAGGTGATGATGAAGATGAATGAACCATTCACACATGCGATCCCTATATTACATACACTGCACGAGCATGGGCATCAGGCTTACTTTGTCGGCGGAGCGGTGAGAGATGTTCTATTAGGACGGGAAATCGGCGATATCGATATTGCGACAGATGCAACACCTGATAAGGTTGAGTCCTTATTTGAAAAAACAGTAGATGTCGGTAAGGCGCATGGCACTGTCATTGTGTTGCATGATGGTGTCAGCTATGAGGTCACGACGTTTCGAACGGAATCAGAATATGAAGATTTTCGCAGACCGAAAGAAGTGGCGTTTATCACGTCGCTTAAGGAAGATCTTTTAAGAAGAGATTTAACGATTAATGCGATGGCGATGGATATAAATGGGGAAATTATTGATCATGTAGGTGGAAAACAGGATATTAAGCGGAAACGAATTCAAACCGTAGGAGATCCTGCGTGCCGCTTTCAAGAAGATGCGCTTCGCATGATGAGAGCTGTCCGTTTTTTAAGCCAGCTTGGCTTTGAACTCGCTGATGAAACAGCTGAAGCTATGAAAAAGGATAAGCATCTGCTTGCCAACATATCAGTTGAGCGCAAAAAGATTGAAATGGAGAAGCTTTTAAAAGGCCGTCATTGTGAGAAGGGCATTGAAGTACTCATTTCAACCAAATTATATGAAGAATTGCCAGGTCTCAAAGAGGAGCGTCTTCATGAATCCTTTCAAGCCTTTCCATATTACTTACTGGATGGACTAGAAGAGGTATGGGGGGCTTGCATCCATTTGCTAGGTTTAAATGAAGCGGAGGCTGCGGCCTTCTTAAAAGAATGGAAGCTGTCAACGAAGCTTTTGAAAGACGCAGTAGCTATTAGTCAATACGTTGATTGTGACTGGGATGCGGAAAACATGTTTGAAGCTGGTGAACACGTGCTCTTATCTAGTTTGAAGATTACACAGCTAAAACATGAGCGCCGCATTTTCTTTGATGAGCTGGAGGCAGCGAAGCGTTCTTATGATGCACTTCCGATTAAAAAGCTCCAAGACCTCGCTGTTTCAGGAAAAGATTTAATGGCCTTTCGGCAAAAGCCGTCTGGGAAATGGATTGCAGAGGAGCTTGATTTTGTGAAAAAAGCCGTTTTGCAAAACCGTTTAGAAAACCGAAAAGAAGCCATAGAGGAGTGGCTTAAAGCATGCGATCCGCAATTAGAAAACGATTAATTGAACTATTTACAGAATCCAGCCAGGATTTTGTCTCAAGTCAGCAGATTTGTGATGAGCTTGGCTGCTCCCGAACAGCTGTGTGGAAGCATATGGAGGACTTGCGAAAAGAGGGGTATGAGGTAGAAGCAGTTAGAAGAAAAGGATACCGTCTGCTTCGTAAACCGGACAAAATTAGTGAGGACGAAATTCTGTTTGGTCTGGAAACAGAGAGCTTCGGCAGGCATATTTACTTTCAGAAAGAAGTCGCTTCCACTCAGCTGATTGCCCATGATCTTGTCAATGAAGGTGCGCCCCACGGCACAATCGTTGTCAGCGATCATCAGACAAACGGAAAAGGGCGTCTTCAAAGAACGTGGCATTCACCAAATGGGACAGGCATTTGGATGAGTCTTATTCTCCGGCCTGAGATCCCGCTGCATAAAGCGCCGCAAATGACGCTTTTGGCCTCTGTAGCCATCGCAGAAGCGATTGCGCAGCAAACAGGACTCAATCCATCTATTAAATGGCCAAACGATATTTTGTTGAATGGAAAAAAGGTCGTTGGCATTCTGACTGAATTAAAAGCAGAAGCTGACCAGGTTCATGCGGTCATCATTGGGCCGGGCATTAATGTGAACCAAACAGCTGATGACTTCCCGGATGAACTAAAGGATGTCGCCACAAGTCTGCGGATGGAACTGAATGAAAAAGTGGATCGGGCTGCACTCATACAACAGATGATGTCCACTTTTGAAAAAAGGTATGACGATTACATGAAGCAAGGATTTGCGCCGATTAAACAATTATGGGAATCGTTTGCGATGACGATCGGTCAACATATTGTTGCCCGCACCGTCAATGGGCAATATACGGGGAAGGCGCTTGGCATCAATGAAGAAGGTGTTTTATTGCTTGAAACGGAGGACGGTATCCAAAAAATCTACTCCGCAGACATTGAGATCAAGTCAACTTGAGTGGAACACCCGGCACATTTTTGATATACTTCGTGTGGGCAGTATCTGCAAAGAACTGTACCTGTTAGGAAGAAAAATTCGATAAATTTCTGCCTTGATCCTAAGGGACTTGGACAGAGGGATGATTCGCCGCACATGAGAAATCAAAGCATGTGATGTGAGGCAAGCCATCTCCTCTCCAGAATGAGGAGGAACAAATGAAGACAAAGCTAGATTTTTTCAAAATGAAAGAACAAAACGAACCTATTGTGATGCTGACCGCATACGACTATCCAGCTGCAAAGCAAGCGGAAAAAGCGGAAGTCGACATGATCTTAGTTGGTGATTCACTTGGGATGGTTGTACTTGGACTAGATTCCACAGTTCAAGTCACGATGGATGATATGATCCATCACACAAAAGCAGTGAAAAGAGGCGCAAAAGACACATTTGTTGTGACTGATATGCCATTTATGTCTTACCATTATTCGTTAGAAGAAACAATGAAAAATGCAGCACGCATCATGCAAGAAAGTGGTGCCGATGCCTTAAAGCTAGAAGGCGGAGATGGAGTATTTGAATCCATTCAAGCTTTAACAAGAGGCGGAATTCCTGTCGTCAGTCATTTAGGCCTCACACCTCAATCAGTTGGTGTACTTGGCGGGTATAAAGTGCAAGGAAAAGACCACGAAAGTGCTCAAAAATTGATTGAAGACAGCTTGAAATGTGAGGAAGCCGGAGCGATCGCACTTGTGCTGGAATGCGTACCTGGCGAACTGACAAAACGAATTACCGACATGCTGAAGATTCCTGTGATCGGAATTGGTGCAGGAGCTGAGGCAGACGGACAAGTTCTCGTTTACCATGATGTGGTAGGATACGGGGTGTCTAGAACACCTAAGTTTGTGAAACAATACGCGCAAATTGATACTGTTTTAGAAGAAGCGCTCATTCAATATACGAAAGAAGTAAAAGCACGCACATTTCCAGAGGACATGCACACGTTTCATATTAAAGAAGAGGTCCTTGATGGCTTATATGGGGGAATCAAAAAATGAACGTTGTCACCCATATTCACGAGCTAAAAGAATTAATTAAGCAGCATCAAGAAAACCAGCATTCCATCGGCTTTGTCCCAACGATGGGCTTTCTTCATGAAGGACATCTGACGCTTGCGAAAGAGGCAAGAGGACAAAATGACATTGTCGTGATGAGTATTTTTGTCAATCCGTTGCAATTCGGACCAAATGAAGACTTTGAATCCTATCCAAGGGATATGGAAAGAGACCAGCGTCTTGCAGAACAAGCAGGGGTGGATATTTTATTTACACCTGATGTGAAGGAAATGTACCAAAATGAACCATCTATTACGATGACGGTTCAAAAGCGGACGGATGTCTTATGCGGAAAAAAACGTCCAGGACATTTTGACGGCGTTGTCACTGTGCTCACAAAGCTGTTTCATCTTGTGTCACCAACAAATGTCTACTTTGGACTAAAGGATGCACAGCAAGTCGCTGTGATCGATGCGATGATCAAGGATTTCTTCTTTGATCTTCACCTTGTATCTGTACCGACAGTCAGAGAAGAAGACGGTTTAGCGAAAAGCTCAAGGAATGTGTACTTGTCAGAAAAAGAAAGACAAGAAGCACCCGCTTTATACCGCGCATTAAAAAAAGGACGGTCAGCTGTTGAAAAAGGTGAACGTGATGTCAGTCGTGTATACCAGCTGATTGAAGAGGAACTTGTTCAGACGTGCGGAGAAATTGATTATATTGAGATCTACTCATATCCAGAACTTGAGCCGCTTGAGCAGTTAAAAGGTCAAGTCATTATGGCGATTGCGGTGAAATTTTCACGGGCAAGACTGATTGATAATGTGATTTTCCATGTTCCTGAAAGCGGTGAAAAACATGTATAGAACCTTTATGACATCTAAGCTTCATAAAGCAACGGTAACAGAAGCAAACTTACATTATGTGGGAAGTATTACAATTGACGAAGATTTACTTGATGCGGCAGGTATGATGGCAAATGAGAAAGTACAAATTGTCAATAATCATAATGGCGCAAGACTTGAAACATATATTATTCCCGGCGAAAGAAAGAGCGGTGTCATTTGTCTAAATGGGGCGGCGGCTAGACTCGTTCAGCCAGGGGATGAAGTCATTATTATCGCTTATGGGATGCTGTCAGAAGAAGAAGCTAAGACACATACACCAAAAGTGGTCGTGTTAAATAAACAAAATCAAATTGAACAAATGATTGGGCAAGAGCCTGCGAGAACGATTTTATAACGCAGACTCCGTGGAAACAGAACAGTTTCAGGAAGAGAGGCTGTTCTGTTTCATCTATTTTGTCCAGAGCGTGTTTCACTTCAGGGTGAAACGAGGAATTGAGGTGTCCATTTTATGACCGATCAAAGGTTTGTTGTCGTTGATATTGAAACCACCGGAAATTCACCTAAAAAGGGTGATAAAATCATTCAAATAGCTGCGGTGGTCATTGAAAATGGACAAATTGTCGAACGGTATTCAAAATATGTGAACCCGGGAAAAGCAATCCCTGGATTTATTGAACAGCTGACAGGCATTCAGCAGCACATGGTTGACGATGCAGTGTTTTTTGAGGACATTGCCCAAGAGGTGTATGATCTCATACAGGGTGCTTATTTTGTTGCCCACAATGTTCATTTTGACTTGAATTTTTTAAATGATGAACTAAAAGCATGCGGGAAACATGAGCTGGATGTGCTAGCAATTGATACAGTTGAGATCTCTAGAATTCTTTATCCTGAGCTTGAAGGTTATAAGCTCACTGAATTAAGTGAAGAGCTCATGCTTCCACATGACCACCCGCATAGGGCGGATAGTGATGCGGAAGTTACTGCCATGTTATTTTTAACTTTATTACATCAATTAAAACATACACCGAAAATTGTGCTGAAGCAGCTGCGCAGATTATCCTCTTATCTCCTAAGTGATATAGGACTTTTAATTCAGCAGCTTGAAACAAGTCATGCTAGCCGGGAAGATTCTTTGGTGGAAGTCGGCTCTTTTGCTGTAAAAGATGTCACCAATCCTATCAGTAGGGCGACACATTCAGTAGGTGAAGATGATGAACAGCTGTTTGAGGAAATCAAAAAGAAGCTTCCGCAAACGGTAGAGGGCTATGAGGTAAGAGAAGGCCAGCTTACAATGATGAATAAAGTGAGAGATGTGTTTCATGAAAGAGCCTATGCATTAATTGAGGCGGCACCGGGTATTGGGAAAACGCTCGCTTACCTCATCCCAGCTGCTCTAGAAGCGAGGAAATCAGGAAAACCTGTCATTATTAGTACATATTCCATACTTTTGCAGCAGCAAATGCTTCAGCGCGATGTGCCGATGTTGAATCAAATGCTCCCGTTTGAGCCTGCTGCCTGTGTATTTAAAGGTCGGGCGCATTATATTTGTTTAGATAAGTTTGAGCATGTGCTTCATGAGGAAGATGATAACTATGATGTCGTCTTAACGAAGGCGCAAATTTTAATGTGGCTCCTTGTAACAGAAACAGGTGATTTATCTGAACTGAATTTACCGTCAGGAGCTGCCAATATAAAAGACCGCATTTCCTGTGTGCATATGCCGTTTACATCGAAAAAGCGCCGTTTTAAAGAGTATTGCTTTTATGAGCGCGCCAAAAAAAGGGCAAAAACAGCTGATTTAATTTTAACGAATCATCGTCTGCTCTTATCACAAACGGAGGCATCGTCTATCTTTCAGCATGCTGACGTATATGTGATAGACGAAGCCCATCAATTTGAGAAAACAGCCAATGAAACCCTAGGGGATAGTGCGTCTTATATCCAGCTTCACGCGAAGTTAACACAGCTTGGCTCCTTGCAAGGCGGATTGTTAAAGAAACTGAAAAAGAGATTTCATCATGCAGGGTTACAGACAGACACCTTTATTGAAATGGATGAGTATCTTAATCAGCTTCAAATGGAAAGTGATGCTTTCTTTAGCACCGTCCATTCATTTGTGAAAAGGACAAAACCAAAAGCCGACATCAATCGTCTCATTCATAGAGTACGTCATCATTCAAAGCATGCTCAGTGGAAACGGATTAAAGAAACGGCAAGTAAGCTTTGTTCCTTGTTAATTGCTTGTGAGAAGCTGTATGAACAGCAAAAAAATGAGCTTCTTCAAAAAAGTAATCAGCTGACAGAACACTTTGCCTTTGAAGCAGAGGAATACGACCAAGTCATGTCGTTTATGCATACCTTTTGCAGTACACTGTACCGATTTATCTTTGAACCGAAAAACGATGAAACGGTTTGGATTGAAATTGATGCAAAAGGTGCCAAAAACGCAGTCTTTATGCATGCACAGCCGTTAGATACTGGGGAGCTTTTGGCTGATCGTTTCTTTATGAACAAAAAGAGTGTTGTCCTCACATCAGGGACACTCACCATCAATCACCGCTTTGATTATTGCTTGGAACGGTTTGGGCTGCAAGATTTTTACCCTCATCTTGTGCAAATTGATTCACCTTTCGAACTTGAAAAACAGCTTAAGGTCATTGTTCCAGCAGACATGCCGCCGATTACAAACCGTGATGAACGAGATTATGTAAAGCAAGCCGCACGATATATTAAGATCATGGAAAAGCAGCAGCATGCAAAAATATTGGTTTTGTTTAATTCACATGAGATGTTAAAAGCAGTCTATGAAGAGCTAAAAACAGAAGGGATGCAGTCAGCCCTTTTTGCTCAAGGTCTAACAGGCGGAAGCCCCGTAAAATTGACGAAAATGTTCAAATTAGCAAGGCAGGCCATTTTACTTGGTACGGGTAGTTTTTGGGAAGGTGTTGATTTTCCGGGCTCAGAGCTGACAACAGTCATCATGGCACGTCTTCCGTTCCGGCCGCCTGATTCTCCGCTCATTGAAGCCAAATGTGATGCAGCAAAAAAACAAGGGAAAAATCCGTTTAAAGCCGTCGCTTTACCAGAAGCTGTGTTAACCTTTAAGCAAGGAGCTGGACGCTTGCTGCGTTCTGAAAAAGACATAGGCACATTGCTGATTTTAGACCGCCGAGTGAAAACCGCTTCATATGGAAAACTATTTTTAGAATCACTCCCTCATGCGCCGGTTCACGAGATGTCAAAAGAGTCACTTGAGGCGTATATAGAAAACCTTAACAACGAAAAGCCGCTGTTATAAGCGGCCTTTAGCTGGTGTGGGTTTGGAGTTAATTTATCGTAACGGCTTTTTGTGTTCCGTTGTAAAAATAGTATCGGTTCCCGTGCAGAAAAGTATGACTAACAATATTTACGTACCGAGGAGGAATTAGAAGTGGAAAGTAAAATAGAGGTACTTTCAACTGTTCAAATTAAGCATTCAGAAGACCTGTACAAAATCGTTGACTTATTGAACAGAACGCTTAAAAGAGAAGATCTTATGTTTGGATTAGCATTAGATCAAGAAGATCAAAATCAAGCGGTATTTACGATATACCGCACATAGGGGAAGCTTGACATGAAAAAAATAGTCTGGATTATTTCATCTGTAGTGGCTCTCGTTCTGCTTATTGGCACCATCAGCTTTACGTGGATTTATCAAATTGCCATGGGACAAAGAGAACAAGGGCATGAAGCAGCGATCGAACGAGCAAAAGAACAAGCAAATATCGTACAAGTGGAGCAAGTGGAAACCTTTGTCGGGAAAGAAAAACAATTTATTGTTGAAGGGAAAAACAAACAGAATGAAACGACCTACGTTTGGGTTCCTGCCAGCAAAAAAGAAAAAGTGATCGCAAAAAAAGCAAAAGAAGGCATTACCTCGAATCAAGCAGTACAAGCCGTTCAAAAGGAGAACACGGTCTCTAAGCTAAAAGAAGTCAAATTAGCGAGAGAAGGTGACGTACTTCTTTGGGAAGTGACATACTTAAATGAGAACAATCAATATAGCTTCAGCTATGTCGACTTCTCGACAGGACACGTGGAAAAAAATTTAACACCGTAGTTTCTCCTGTCTTGCGTTGACCATGCTGATTTAGAACGGTTATAATAAAATGTATGAAAAAAGATTCACACCTGTCTAAAGGTGAGTTTCTTTCTGGCTTTGGAGGGAATTATGTTGAAAACAACGATTAATCAAGTGTTCAAACACGTCGATCAAGAAGTAACTATCGGCGCATGGATTGCCAATAAACGTTCAAGCGGAAAAATTGCATTTTTGCAGCTGCGTGACGGGACAGGCTTTATTCAAGGAGTCGTAGTAAAAGCAGAAGTGGAAGAGGAAATCTTTAAGCTTGCGAAATCAGTCACTCAAGAAACATCTGTCTATGTAACAGGTCAAGTGACAAAAGATGAGCGTTCACCGCTAGGTTTTGAATTGCAAGTGAAATCCATTGAAGTGATTCATGAAGCGACAGATTATCCAATTACACCAAAAGAGCATGGAACAGAATTCTTAATGGATCACCGTCATTTATGGCTTCGTTCTAAAAAACAGCATGCCATTATGAAAATCCGTAACGAAATTATTCGTGCTACATATGAATACTTCCATCAAGAAGGTTTCGTGAAAGTAGATCCGCCAATTTTAACTGGAAGTGCACCTGAAGGCACAACGGAACTGTTTGCTACGAAATATTTTGATGAAGATGCATACCTTTCTCAAAGTGGCCAGCTTTACATGGAAGCTGCGGCAATGGCACTCGGAAAAGTATTCTCATTTGGCCCAACATTTAGAGCTGAAAAATCTAAAACGAAACGTCATTTAATTGAGTTTTGGATGATCGAGCCGGAGATGGCTTTTGTCGAATTCAATGAAAACCTTGAGTATCAAGAAAATTATGTGTCTCATGTTGTTCAAAGTGTACTTGAAAACTGTAAAGTGGAGCTGCATACACTAGGCCGTGATACAGCGAAATTAGAAAACATCAAAGCACCATTCCCGCGCATCACTTACGATGAAGCGATTAAATTCTTGCAGGAAAAAGGATTTGATGATATCGAATGGGGAGATGACTTCGGAGCGCCTCACGAAACAGCGATCGCCGAAAGCTATGATAAACCAGTGTTTATCACTCATTACCCAACATCATTAAAACCGTTTTATATGCAGCCAGCACCGGATCGTGAAGATGTTGTCCTTTGTGCAGACTTGATTGCACCAGAAGGCTACGGAGAGATTATTGGCGGTTCTGAGCGTGTTCATGATTTAGAGCTTCTTGAAGCAAGATTGAAAGAACATGGGCTTGATCAGGAAACTTACAAATGGTATACAGAATTAAGACAATACGGTTCTGTGCCGCATTCAGGTTTTGGTCTTGGACTTGAACGTACAGTTGCTTGGATTAGCGGAGCGCCGCATGTGCGTGAAACCATTCCTTTCCCAAGATTATTAAACCGTTTATACCCTTAAGACGTGAAAGCCTCCAACAAATGGAGGCTTTTTCAAACGTCTTTTTAGAGGGGCACGTGAAATAAAACGTGATATACTTAAAATGAAGAGGTGTATCCGATGAATAGACAGCAATTTATTAATATGCAGCAAATGGGGTCGACAAGTTTGCCTAATTTGCTGATTGCTCATTATGAGCAGTTAGGACTGAATGAATCACAGATGATGGTGATGCTTAAAATTAAAATGAATGAAGAACAAGGCGTTTTCTTCCAAACATTTGAAGAGCTTTCTCAAGGCATGACCATTTCAGCGGAAGAGTGTGCGTATATGGTTCAGCATCTCATTCAAAAAGGATTTATCTCGATTCAGCCATTTGAAGACAGGTCTGGTATTCAGCATGACCGCTATTCAGTAGAACCTTTATGGGGCATGCTATATGACTTTTTAGAAGCAAAACAGGCGAAAGAAGCGCAAAAACATCATGTGCAGGCTGAAAAATCTTTATATGCTTTATTTGAAGATGAATTCGGCAGACCGCTGTCTCCTCTTGAAGGAGAAACACTTTCGATCTGGATGGATCAAGACCATCATGATGCTGAGATGATTCGGCTAGCGCTAAGAGAAGCCGTTTTATCAGGGAAATTAAATTTCCGTTATATTGATCGAATTTTATTTGAGTGGAAAAAGAAAGGGCTGAAAACAGCGGAAGAAGCAAAAGAGCATAGCCAGCATTTCCGTTCTCAGCAGAAAACGCCGCCTTCAAAAGAAGAGACGTCCACCTATAAACGACAAGTTCCTTTTTATAATTGGCTGGAACAATAACCAATAAAGGAGAAGGCATGTTAACAAAAAAACAAATCAATGAGTGTTTAGATATTATAGGAGATATGTTTCCAGAGGCTGAGTGTGAGCTTGTTCATGACAACCCATTTGAGCTTGTGATTGCTGTTGCACTCTCTGCTCAATGTACAGACGTGCTTGTAAACAAGGTCACCAAAACACTTTTTCAAAAATATAAAACACCAGAAGACTATTTAAGTGTACCGCTTGAAGAACTGCAGCAAGATATTCGCTCGATTGGTCTGTATCGAAATAAGGCTAAAAACATTCAAAAGTTGAGCAAAATGCTGATTGAAGAATATGGCGGTGAAGTACCAAAGGACCGGGATGAGCTTGTTAAGCTTCCTGGGGTTGGCCGGAAAACAGCAAATGTCGTCGTTTCGGTCGCTTTTGGTGTACCGGCAATAGCAGTAGATACACACGTAGAACGAGTCAGTAAACGTCTAGGCATCTGCCGCTGGAAAGATTCTGTGCTTGAAGTAGAGCAAACCTTGATGAAAAAGGTGCCAAAAGAAGATTGGTCTGTGACGCATCACCGCCTGATCTTTTTTGGGAGATATCATTGTAAGGCGCAGCGGCCGCAGTGCGAATCGTGTCCGCTTCTTGATATGTGCAGAGAAGGGCAGAAGAGGCTGAAAAAAGGATTGGTGAAGCTGGCATGAGCGGGGCAGCTGTTTTCACCTCATATGTCGAAAAGCTAAAAGAAAAAAAGGTAGAGATTAAAGGTGATCGAGTAGATATACTGAGAGCCAATCCGCTCGCATATGATCTATCTTCAGAAGTTTTAACAGACGAGTTTCCATGGCAGGAAACGGAAGAATTTGTTCCTGTGATGTTTGAGCTGTGGGACGAATTAAAAGAAAAAATGCTTCCTCGTTTCCAAACAAGAAAATCCCGCTGTGAAGAAGATGATATGCTGCAAGGAATCGTCAGTATGATTGCGATGTTTTACTGGATCAAAGGGGAGAGTGTCCAAACGTTTGAATGGGAACATATCAAGCAAGAGACATTTCCTGTTGCTCCGATTAATTGGACGGAACGTTTAGAGTTCATCTTGCTAAAACCAACTCAATATCACTGCTTTATTCAATTGGACGAGCTATACAGGGAATTAAAAAAGCAGTATGGAAAATATGAAGCACTTAAAAAAATCAAACAGCAGCGTTAAAAAAAGCACTTGCCATAGGAGGCAAGTGCTTTTTCATTATTCATCTTCTTTTCGAGAAGTAGCATTTGATTGCGAATTGGAACTTTGAGAGTTGGCTTTCTCATCATCTTTCTTTTTATCTTTATTATCAGTTTGCGAGTTGCTGTTCCCATTTGTACTGTCTGAGCCATTTTCTGAAGAACCATTATTTCCGTTTTCTGTATTTCCACCTTGGTCCTGATCCTTATCTTGATCTTTTTTGTCATCAGGCTTTTGCTCATCAGTGCCAGGGGGCTGATTTTTGTTATCGTCTGTTTGGTCTGTCTGTTCGTCGTCAGGTTGCTGCGGTTCTTCTTCTTCTTTATTCTCATCATCCGCTTTTTCTTCCTCATCTGCGTCATCCTTAATGGTGAGGAAGGTAGAAGCCGCTTTACTCGTGACATCATCTACAGTGGCTGTCACTTGGAATTTATAAGTGGAGCCAGGCTTCACATCAGAGATGACCGCTTCTTTAGCAGAGCTGTTTTGAATCTCTTTATAGCCGCCATTATCAACCGCTTGCTTGACATTAAATGTAGCATCAGCGTCGTCAGAATAGCCCCAAGTCAGTGTGATGGATTTTTTCTCTTCATCATACACCGCTTTTAAGTCAGAAGGCTTATCGGCTTCTTTTTTCTCAAAAGTGTCAGACACTTTTGTTGGAACCGTACCTTTTACAAAGTATTCTGTTGTCTTCTTGTCACTTGGTGTATTCGGTCCGGCTAATTTTGCAGGATCGGATCCTTTTTCAACCGTAGCTTCAACGACACTGTCTGGTTTTTCAAATGAGCCGCTTCCATCATCAATTTGAGAAATCAATCGCTGGAAGACAATTTTGGCAACACGCTGCTCGTTTTCATTCAGCCATACTTTGCCGTCTGCATCTTTTGAATTACCGATTCCCGTCCAAACGGCTGCTGTGTATTGCGGAGTATAACCGACAAACCACGAATCTTTTGCACCGCCAGAAGGGATATTGTGTGTCTTAATATCTTTTTCTATAAAGTTCGTTGTACCTGTTTTACCAGCTACTTGAACGTTCGGTACTTGTGCAAGTGTACCAGTTCCAGATTGGACAGCAGTTTTCAGCATATCTGTGATCATAAATGCTGTATAATCACTCATTGCTGCTTTTGAGTCCGGCGTAAGGTCAAGTTTTGTCCCGTCATTAAATTCAACAGACGTGACAGCATGCGGTTCGTTATAGTATCCGTTATTACCGAATGCACTAAATGCTCCAGCCATCTTAAGGGAGGAGACACCATCGTCAAATCCACCGATTGAGTAGGACTCTGGAATGTCAGAAGGTAAGTCCATACCTAAGTTATTAGCGAATTGAACGGCATTGTCTGTACCAGCTTCTTGGAAAGCTTTTAGGGCAGGAATGTTACGTGATTGTGCCAAAGCACTTCTCATCGACATTTTCCCTAAGTGTCTTCTGTCAAAGTTATTAATCGGCGTACCGTTTGAGTACGTATACGGTGCATCATCAATTTGCTGATATGTTGACCATTTTTTGTTTTCAATGACTGGGCCGTAATCTAAGATCGGTTTGATTGTGGAGCCTGGCTGGCGTTTTGCATCCGTCGCATAGTTAAAGCCGCCGGCTGGTACATCACGTCCACCGCCAATGGCGCGAATTTCACCATTTTTCGTATCAAGCAGAGTCACACCCGCCTGCATCCCTTTCGTAAATCCAACTGAATCTCCATTGATGATTTCAGTTAGATGATCCTGTGCATTTCGATCAAGTGATGTATAGATTTTTAATCCATCAGTTGATGCATCCACTTTGGCTTTTTTCTGTACTTCTTCCATCACTTCTTCAATGTAGGCAGAGTACTTACTAGAGTTTTGGCTCTTATATTTACTAGCTGAAACAACTGTCTTGCTGACAGGGGTTGCTTTTGCAACGTCATAGTCTTTTTCTGAAATGTAGCCTTGTTTTTTCATAAGGCTTAAAACGATATTACGGCGTTTTTCCGCTGCCTCGGGGTGTTTCACTGGGTTATAGGCAGAAGGACTCTGCGGCATACCTGCAAGTGTAGCAGCCTGTGCAACGGTTAGTTTATTTAAATCTGTGACTCCGAAAAATTGTTCAGCTGCTTTCCCAACACCATAAGCATAAGGAGAGAAGAAAATACGGTTTAAATACATTTCTAAAATTTCATCTTTAGAGTATTTTTGCTCAAGCTGAATCGAGAGCCATACTTCCTGTACTTTCCGTTTTAACGTCTTTTGATTGCTTAGGAGGGAGTTTTTCACAACCTGCTGTGTAATGGTACTTCCGCCTTCAGCACCAAAGCCGTCCTCAACGTTTGCGACAAGGGCACCGCCAATACGGATTGGATCAATCCCGTGGTGCTTATAAAAACGTGCATCTTCAGTCGCAATAAACGCGTCTTTTACTACATCGGGTATATCTTTTATCGAGACATACGTTCTTTTTTCTGCACCAACTTCTGCAAACACTTTCTTGTCTTTATCATAAAGCTTTGAAGAGTATGGTGTTTTAAGCTTACTATCATCAATAGAAGGAGCGCTTGATGCAAAAACGGCAAAAGTTGTGATTCCGGCAACTAAACAAAGTAGACCGATCACGAGTAAAGATAAAAATATTTTTTTAAATAGACCTGCTTTCTTTTTGCCTTTTTTGTTCTTTTGCTTCTTATTGTTTTCTTGACTTGCTTTACGTCGCTGTTCACGACTTGTAAATTGATCAGACATCACATCTCAACCTTTCGTGTTAAACCTTTTTCGAACGTAATTGCTGATTGCTTTCATCCGAAAAATGAAGTGTCTCCACTACTTTAATATAATCAATTCTTGGCGAATATCCAAGTGTCATTATGTGGCCAGCTTCCATTAATTCGTCTTTGCTAATGGATTTACGGCCGTTTTTTTTCTGCCGCTCCCAGAAGAAAAAGAGATCTGAAGCGGGCAAATAATAAACAGAGCCAAAAGCGGATATAATAACGAAACAAATACCGCCTTGCTTTTCAACCTGTTTCATATGCTCAATTTGATGGTCGTGGAAATTTTTGAGCGGAAACGAGGTAGTGCTTTTGGTTTCCTTTGCTTCAAAATCGATATAGCGGCCTTTGTAAACCCCGTTATAGTCTGTTGTGGATGATTGTTTAAAATAGGCTTCTTTAATGACAGCAGCACTTCTTTTTGGATAATCCACATTCACAATTTGAACTGGGGTAGGCTTTTTATGAATGACTGCGATCCCGTTGACCAAATAGTATTGGTTTGTTTCATTTAAATCAGCCTCAAGCGTCATCCCGCGGTTACTATAAGAGGATTCGCCGCTGATTCTTTTTTTTGTCCCAATTTGTTGTATGGGCTGATACGATTTTCCGTTTGGATACCGAATCATCAAGTTTCAGCCTCCTTTTAATGCATTTTGTATTGGAGAGATCACCATGTTGTCCCAAGAAGAGCATATCATCACTCAGCAAATTTTGCGTGAAACGAAAGCAAAAAATAAAGACAACCTGACGAGGACAAATGCCTACAAGCGCTTTTATGACCGGCATCCAGAGATGAAATGGTCGCTGCTCGCTTCCTTTGTCTCGAGAAATGCTGGGTGGTCCATGACGGATTTAAAAGGCGAGCTCTTCCATCCAGGTTTAACGGATCAGCAGGGGCACCTTTTTTTCACAGCATATGAAAGAGCGAATTGGCTGATCTTTTCGGATGCTTACCCTCAGCTTCTTTTGTACGAATGGTCTAAGCGATGCAGTAAACCTTTGTTTCATCTGCTTCCTTATTTCTCCGTTTCTCGTTTTATGAGCGCTGAGTGGGAACGCTTCTGGCTAAAGCGTGACACAGAGCGTCTGCTTTATGCACTCATCATAAATGAACAATATACTATACAATCTCCTATTATACAAAATCCTCTTCTGAAAAAGAATGTTTTTCACTCGATTCAATATCTTTTCAGCGAGTGGGGACATTTCCAAACCGTTGTTTTTCCAACGGTGGACGGGCATTTGTACGGCTTAACCATACGGAAGTTTTCCAATGTAAAGGATCGCATTACATTAGGTAAAAAACTAGCGAAACTATTATTTCGAGCCGATTTGTTTTCGGATTTTTATCATTTTTTGCATACCGTTCCGCATACGGGGTCTCGGTTTGATTTTGAACCTTTTTTAGGGATCGCTAGAAGGTCAACACCTTTTCTTCGGACGGTTTATCCGGTGATGACACATTCATTAGACGATCAAAGGGAAGATTGGTTTCAAAAGAAATTGAGTCCATCTTTATTTGAGGCAGAGCCGCTGCCAAAGCAGATTGAGCTGACCGACTGGTATTTTCATAAAAAAAGACAGCTTCGTTTTCTTTTCTCATTAGAGCACTATTTTTTGCATAAATAAAAAGCAGGGGGTGCCTGCTTTTTTTACGTAGATGGACGATTAGGACCGCCGAGCTTTTTATCCAGCTGATCTGGACTGTTTTCTTTCCCTTTTGGCTTTTGCTCTTTTGGTGCTGGCTGCTTTTTCATGAAATCTACCTCCTTTTGTCTTTAGAATTTACACAATCGGACGCAATCATACAAAGAAGGACAAGCATCTGTCGAAAAGGAAGAAATAGCGCTTATCTACACTTAGATTGGCGATTTGCTTCTAGTTTTGTCATGTGTGAAGGAGGGTGAGAAAGAAAAGAGAATGTAACGAGAGACGATAAAGGAGGAATCTGATGATGAGCGAATTTGTATCAAAAGAATCCATTATGCAGTTGTTAGAGGAAATCGAGCGAAAAATTGATGCGGTAGAGGAAGAACTGTCTCTTGCTGTGAAGCAGACGAAACGTGCAGCGATAGAAGAGCAAGAACAAATGATTGACCGGCTTGAATCAGAAGTAAAGGACTGTGAAGTGAAGCTTCATGCAGCCGAGTATAAACTGGCAGCAAGACCGGCATATCACGCCGGATAGCTTTTCTATTTGAGCAATAGGTAAACGTTTGATAGGATGGTTCATAGAGGTGA
This sequence comes from Bacillus sp. FSL K6-1006, assembly GCF_038593175.1. NCBI lineage: Bacteria > Bacillati > Bacillota > Bacilli > Caryophanales > Bacillaceae > Bacillus > Bacillus sp. FSL K6-1006. Next base: position 2,036,785 of record NZ_CP151970.1, on the reverse strand, counting down.
ACACTTTGGATAATCAAACATTACTTGAACATACACAAAACTTGAGAATATGGATCGAAGAAGCGTATGAGCAGTACCAAAAGGGAAAGGCTGAAGAGGAGTACCCATCGTATGATTTTTATACGGATATTCAGCCGGCCGTTGTTACATTTGATCAGAAAATGGAGGAGTGGCTCACCGCTGCCATCTCGTTTATTGAGCAGGCCAATCCTAGATATTTACACCAAGAACAGCTTGAAGCCGTAAAAGAAAATGGAAAAGAGGTTGTCCTGCAATCTTATTTTGGTAAACAGCACGCACCCCGTGTAAAAAATTTAGTTGAGTCAGTGGTTTACACTCTGAACATTTTAATAGAAGAAATCAAAAAGCGCAGCTAAAGACATGATGCTGCGTTTTTCTTATGGCTTCTTTAGGCACATCTTCTGCTCTTGGTCATAATATATGAGTGTCATCAATATGTGTTGAGAGCGAGAGGAGCGAGATAGATGTTCCCTTATTCAAACCAGCAGCCTTATGAATTCAATCAATTCAAGCAAAGGCCTTTTCCGTATCCAGAGATGCAGCAGCAGCCTCCGCAGCCTCCAGACTATTTCATGCCGCCGTATCAAGGTGGAGGGGGAATGAATCAGGCACCATCTACTGTTTATCAGCCGCCTTATGGATACCAAGAAAACGTGCCGCCTTTACAGCCGCCAGAAGCGATGAATCCACCCCAAATGCAGCCGCCTCCAGGCATGATGCCCATGCAGCCGCCTATGAACCCTTATCCATTGCCAAGGCCGCAAAAACAGCAGCCATCTCAATTTAAAAGTGTGCTGTCACAATTCAAAAAGACGAATGGGCAATACGATTTTAACAAAATGTTTGATACAGCTGGCCAAATGATGAGTACAATGAATCAAGTAGGCTCATTGGCGAAAGGATTTACAAGCATTTTTAAAGCATAGCTAAAACCCAATAGATTGATCTATTGGGTTGTTTGCTTTGGCGCAGACACATGAAGCGATTGATCTTTCCACACACTCTTCATTTTCGTTTCATCTATTTTTGCCGGCATTAAAATGGTTTTGGTAAAGCTTGAATACGAAGAAGTCGTATCTGTTTTGATTTTTTCCTGTACTGATAAGTGTAAATATTGGGCTTTTACTTCTAGCGCAATGTCTCCTTCGACAAAATGGTCTGGAAATTGAATCTCGATATACACATTCTGTTCATCCTCTGTCACACCGGTCGTAATGGATGCAAGTGAATGCGATGTGGTCATGAGTGCCTCTGCACTATTTAATATCTCGTGAAACGGGGAGGATGCAAAAAATTGTTCAATCGCTTCATATAGCATATCTTCATTTGCCAGCATTTCATGTTTTTTTTCGCCTTCATGTTTCATCTGAATCACCTCTCATCTACAGCCTATGCAGAGGGGGCTCAGGCGGTTATCAATTGATGAGAGGAAAAAATTATGATTAAATAGTGTTGAATGAAGCAAGGTGTATGGGCGTAAAGTTTCATACACGAAATAGATTTAAGAAGCAAAGCTTGAAGGGAGCAAATTGACATTGCTGAAAAAATTATTCGGTTTCGGAAAAAACCAAGATGATGTAAAGGAAGAAGTCATTTATTCTCCAGTTGATGGAGAGTTAATGGATATGACTGATGTACCAGATCCCGTCTTTTCTCAAAAGATGATGGGAGACGGCGTAGCAGTAAAACCAAAAAGTGGGACGATTGTGTCACCAGTAGAGGGTGAAATCATTCAGCTCTTCCATACAAAACATGCAATTGGCATTCGAACACTCTCGGGGCTTGAGCTTCTGATTCATATCGGACTTGAAACAGTTGGGTTAAATGGTGAAGGATTTGAAGCGCACATGAAAGAAGGGGATAAGGTGAAAATCGGGGATCCTCTTATTACGTGTGATTTAGAACTGATTGAAGAGAAAGCGTCAAGTACAGTGACACCGATTGTGATTATGAACGGTGACCTTATCGAACGACTTGATAAAGAACCAAAAGGCTCTGTAGAAAAGCAGACGTCCAAGCTCTTTACAGTGAAAATGAAATAGTTCATGAAAAAAACTACCCATTGATAGGGTAGTTTTTTATTGAGGTGAGGACATTAATCCTCCATTGGAACCCAGCCTTGACTCGCTTCCATGACAGACCACAATCCTTCTGGAATAAGATACTTGTCTTTTTGGCTGCGTTTAATGACGGTTTCAATCTCTTGTTCTCTGCCTTCTTTAATTTTCTTTGCCCAATCTGGGTCGACGATCAGCTCTCGTGCGACAGCGATGAGAGGAATTCCTTGATTGTAAGCATGGAGTGCATCTTCAGCTGTAATGACGCTGCCTACTCCAATAAGCGGAAGAGCATCGCTGCAGCGTTCTTTTAGCAGTTCCATACGTGTCTTATTAGAATCTGCGCCTCGTCTTGCTTTAGAGCCAATCTCCATTAAAGAGATATGCAAATAATCGAGGCTTTTTGTTTTGAGAACATCCACTAATGTAAACGTCTCTGTCATTGTTAAACCAGGAGTTTCTGGCTCTTCAGGAGATAACCGGTATCCAAAGATAAACGGTTTAGCCGCATGCTCTTTGATGGCCTCTTTAACTGCATCTACAACAGCAATAGGGAAAGCTAGACGTTTTTCTTCGTTTCCTCCCCATTGATCTGTACGCTGATTGCTATGCGGTGAGTAAAATTGCTGTAATAAATAACCGTTTGCCCCGTGAATTTCCACGCCGTCAAACCCTGCTTGAACCGCTCGTCTTGCTGCTTCTTTAAAGGAGTCGATAATTTGCGTAATTTCCTCTTCTTTTAAAGCGCGTGCAATTTGTTTTCCATCTTTAAACACATCATTTGGCGCAACCACATCACCGTTTGGAACTAAATGAGGGAGAGCCTGAGAGCCGCCGTGATGAATTTGAATAATGGCTTTTGTTCCTTTTGCCTGGATAGATGAAGCCAGTTTTTTCAGGCCAGGGATATCTTCATCTCTTGCGATAGAAGGCTGTCCTTCAAATGCCTTCCCATCTGGAGTCACATTCGCACATGCTGTAATCACCATACCCATTTCACTTGATCTAGCTGTAATGAAGTCAATTTCGTCTTTTGAAATGGTGCCGTCGTCATGAGAACCGAAGTGTGTCATTGGAGCAACCACTAACCGGCCATCAATAGAGGCGCCTCCTGGAAACGTAAATGGTTCAAATAAAGGCTTAAATTCGTTTTTCAATCTGATCATCTTCTTCCTTGATAAAATCATTTCACTTTAGAAGTGTAATAGATACTGTTACAACAGTTCAAAGTATTTGCTCATAAGTCCGCATCAAAAAATTGCCGCCTAGTCATGCAAACAAATATTCGGTACACTAGAATGAGAGGTGGACGCAATATGAAAAAGAAAACAATGAACGAACTGATAGAAGAATTAAAGAAAGACGAACAGGTAGAACATTGGCATGAAATTGAAGCAAAGCCTGCACAGACCTCACCCGTTCCTGAAAGAGTGGACGACAGGCTAAAAAAGGCGCTTGAAAAACGAGGCGTGAAAGAGCTGTATATTCATCAAAAAGAAGCCTTTGAACGAGTAATGAATGGTGAGCATGTAGTAACGGTTACACCAACAGCTTCAGGTAAAACGCTTTGCTACAATCTGCCTGTTCTCCAGTCGATTGCAGAAGACCAGACAAACCGCTCTCTTTATTTATTCCCAACAAAAGCGCTCGCACAGGATCAAAAGAGTGAACTTAACGAGATCATCCACGAGATGGATGTTCCGATTCATAGTGAAACATATGACGGGGACACCTCTCCGGCCATTCGGCAGCGAGTCAGACAAGCAGGACATATTGTCATCACAAACCCAGATATGCTGCATTCAGCTATTTTGCCTCATCATACGAAATGGGTCAGTTTATTTGAGAATTTGAAGTATATTGTCATTGATGAGCTTCATACATATCGAGGTGTGTTTGGCAGTCATGTGGCCAATGTGATTCGAAGATTAAAGCGAATTTGTGCATTTTATGGAAGTGATCCAATTTTCATTTGTACTTCCGCAACGATTGCGAATCCAAAAGAGCTGGCGCAGCAGCTCACAGGGAGCAAAGTGCATCTTATTGAACGAAACGGAGCGCCTAGCGGTAAAAAGAATTTTGTGTTTTATAACCCGCCAGTGGTGAATAAACCATTAAATATTAGACAAAGCGCTGCCACTGTCGTCAACCAATTGGCTAAAACATTTTTAAAAGAAAAAATTCAAACGATCGTTTTTGCTAGAAGCAGGGTACGAGTAGAAGTGATTTTAAGTCATATTCAAGAGCTTGTGAAAAAAGAAATCGGTCCAAAATCGATTCGCGGGTATCGCGGAGGCTATTTGCCAAAAGAGCGGCGCGTGATTGAAAAGGGGTTAAGAGAAGGAGACATTCTAGGTGTCGTCAGCACGAACGCACTAGAATTAGGGGTAGATATAGGTCAGCTAAAGGTATGCATTATGACGGGGTATCCTGGCAGTGTAGCGAGTACATGGCAGCAGGCAGGACGTGCTGGAAGGCGTCATGAGGAGGCGCTTATTATCATGGTGGCAAGCTCCTCACCCCTTGATCAATATATTGTCAGACACCCTGAATATTTCTTTAATAGACCGCCTGAAGCAGCCAGAATCAATCCTGAAAATCTCATTATTTTAGTGGATCATCTAAAATGTGCTTCCTACGAGCTGCCATTTCGGACGGATGAACAGTTTGGCGACATGGAAGTAGAAGACATTTTGCAATACTTACATGAGGAAGGGGTTCTTCATTTTAGCGGGAACCGGTATTATTGGTCGGATCAATCGTTCCCAGCGCATGGGATCAGCCTGAGATCTGCAAGCCAGGAAAATGTGGTGATTGTGGATCAATCCGACGTAGCGAATGTCCGGATTATTGGAGAGATGGATCGATTCAGTGCAATGACATTGCTGCATGATGAAGCAATTTATTTACATGAAGGGGTTCAATATCAAGTAGAAAAGTTAGATTACGAGCATTTGAAGGCTTATGTGAAACAAGTGGATGTAGAATACTATACAGATGCTAATTTAGCTGTTCAGCTCAAGGTGCTGGAAATCGATCAAACAACAGAGAAAGAAGCGGTATCTGTTCACTACGGTGATGTGACTGTCAACGCAATGCCAACAATTTTCAAAAAAATCCGGCTCAGTACCGGTGAAAATATCGGCTCTGGTCCAATTCACCTACCGGAAGAAGAAATTCATACGAGTGCGGCTTGGTTTGAATTACACGAGGCAGAGCGGAGATTTGAAGAGAAGACACTTGAACAGCTCCTGCTTGGCATCGCAAATGTTCTTCAGCACATTGTACCTGCTTTTGTGATGTGTGACCGCTCAGATATTCATGTTGTTTCACAAATTAAAGCGGCACATACCGGTAAACCGACAGTCTTTTTATATGACCACTACCCTGGCGGAATCGGCTTAAGCAAAGAAGTCCAAGCTCGTTTCGATGAAATAGCAGGTGCAGCCATTCAGCTGATAGAGCGGTGCCGCTGTGAGAACGGCTGTCCATCCTGCATTGGCATGGAAATGAAAGAGGTGAGCGGAAAAAGCAGCATTGTTGAATTGATGTCTGCATTTTAAGAGGAAGGAGGAAGATACCTACTCATGTCTTTAAAAGGGAAATTAAATCGAATGAAGAAGCACCTATCGCACAACCAGCCAAACGAAAAACGTCAAAAAACAGTGGAAGGGCAGCCTCAGCCTGTGACGGCCGAAAACATTCCATTTTTAAAGGAATGGGAGCAATTGGATGCAGCTCCTTATCACTTTGAGGATTCCTTTTGTCTCATTCGAGAAGTCACCTATTCATTAGATGATAAGCATGGACTCTACTCGTTTGCGGAACTGCCAAAGGTCATCGAGGCATGGAACAAAAGCAGCATCCAGCATTCTTTATCGGCTAAAGGTTACAAGCCGCATGAACTGTTTTTCTTTGATACAGAAACAACTGGATTATCTGGCGGAACGGGAAATATGATCTTCTTGCTAGGACATGCGCGGGTTTTTGCTGACAAAGTAGTGGTGAAACAGCACCTGCTCACAAATCCGGGAAATGAAGCGGCTCTTTATAAAAGCTTTCTCGATGAAGTGAACGTAGAATCACTCGTTACATATAATGGAAAATCATTCGATTGGCCGCAAGTGAAAACGAGACATACTTTGCTGCGAGATCAAATCCCTGCGCTTCCAGAGTTTGGCCACTTTGATCTTCTGCATGGGTCAAGACGATTGTGGAAGCATAAATATGAACGAATGGCACTGTCTGTGGTTGAAAAAGAAGAGCTGCACGTTCACCGGGAAGGAGACACACCGGGTTTTTTGGCACCGATGATCTATTTTCACTTTTTAAAGGAACAAAAACCGAAGCTCATCGAAGGAATTTTGACTCATAATGAATTAGACGTCCTTTCGTTAATCAGCCTTTACATCCATCTATCCAAAAAAATTCTATCTATGGATGCGGTAAAGGAGCATGATGAGAAATACGCGCTGGCTAGGTGGCATCTTGCGCATCGTGATGTACAGGAAGCTACGAAGCATTTGCGGGAATTAACAGGTGCTGATTTTGAACATGCCAATCAGGCGGCTTTTGATCTCTCATTACAATATAAACGGCTAAACGAGTGGGATAAAGCAGTTCGAATTTGGGAAACATTATTTGAATCAAGTGATGTCCATTTGGCATTAAAAGCGGGTATAGAGCTTGCGAAGTGTAAAGAGCATCGCCAAAAAGATGCAAGGTCAGCTCTTTCCATCACGGAATCTTTATTATCTTTCTCATCGTTAAGCGAGCGAGACACAAAAGAGCTTGAGAAGCGAAAAAAACGGCTATTGAGAAAAGCTGGGCAATGAAATATTATTACCCGGGAAAGCGCAAAAAATGACAACGTTCGGCTCTCGGCCGAAAATAAAAATTGTTTAGCACTTTTATTGTAGAAAGTCCGCGAATCCTGTAAAATAACGTTAGATATTGAATGAGGAGCGTATAGCATGTATAAGGGTCTTTTCTACTTGTTTTTTCTTGTGGTCATTTTGGTCGCTTTTGTGTTTTCAAACTATAAAGATATTTTTCTTGCCAACTTTTAAAATAGGTTAATGCATTAGTACATGTACACCTCTTAATTCATACATTGATAATGTAAGAAAATAAAGGAGAGGGGAATGCTACATGTACCATCATCATCATTGCCATCCGAATGTTACACAGCCAATTGTTCATCCGACGAATCATTGCTGTACACACAGCGAGTCAACAACAATTGTGCCGCATATCCACCCGCAGCATGTGACAAATGTTCACCACCATAATTTCAAACATGTTCACTACTTCCCGCATACGTTTTCTCAGGTGGACCCGACAACACATCAACACTTTAACTGCGGTGGACCTTGCTGTAACAGATAAAGTGAATGGGACTTTTATAAGTCCCATTTTTTAAAAGCAGGTGAAAAAATGAAAATTATTGCTGTCACAGGGTACAAGCCGTTTGAGCTTGGGATATTCAAACAAGACGAGCCTGCACTTCAATACATAAAAGCGGAGCTTCAAAAAAGGCTGACAGCCCTTATCGAAGAAGGTCTGGAATGGGTGCTCATATCAGGACAGCTTGGGGCAGAAATTTGGACAGCTGAAGTGGTGTTTGAGCTTCAGGAGGAATATCCAGCGTTAAAACTTGCAGTCATTACGCCATTTTATGAACAGGAAGAGCGCTGGAATGAACAAAACAAAGAGTTGTATGAAGGAATTCTTGCACAGGCCGATTTTGTAGAAAGTGTCACGCATAGACCGTACGAAAGTCCGGCACAATTTAAACAAAAGAATCGCTTTTTTATTGAAAAAACAGATGGTCTTCTCGTCTTATATGATCCCGAGCATGAGGGATCGCCGAAGTATATGATCAGGGAGGCGGAAGCCTATACCGATTACCCCATTATGTACATCACGATGGATGATCTAAGAGCGCAGGTTGAGGCGGAAGATCCGTTTTTTGATTAAAAGCAAGAGAAAATTTGACAACGTCACGTATTTCTGAAAAAATATACTATGAATTCACGATATGAGGTGAAAAAGATGCTTGCTGATAAAGTAAAGCTTTCTGCGAAAGAAATTTTAGAAAAAGAATTTAAAACAGGTGTCAGAGGGTACAAACAAGAAGAAGTCGATAAATTTTTAGATATGGTCATTAAAGACTATGAGACATTCAACCAAGAAATCGAAAAACTTCAACAAGAAAACCTCCACTTGTCAAAACAGCTTGAAGAAGCTGTTGAACAAGGGAAAAGACAGCCTGCACAGTCTAATACAACAAACTTTGATATTTTAAAAAGACTATCGAACCTTGAGAAACACGTTTTCGGCAGCAAACTTTATGATTGAGTCTTGCTGAAAAAGCTTGTGTCAGATGTCATTGTCGTTTATAATAACGCTTATTGATTAACGTTCGGGTAATCGCTGTAATGCTATTTAGGGCATTGCAGAGGAAAGTCCATGCTCGCACGGTGCTGAGATGCCCGTAGTGTTCGTGCCTGGCGAAAAAATAAGCCAGGGCAGCCTGGGAAAGGCTGACGGCAGGAAAAATGCCTACGTCCTTTTTAGGATATGGCAAAGTATCTTTGAAAGTGCCACAGTGACGAAGTCTCACTAGAAATGGTGAGAGTGGAACGCGGTAAACCCCTCGAGCGAGAAACCCAAACTTGGTAGGGGAACTTTCTCAAAGGAACCAAACGGAGAGAAGGACAGAGAATTCTGTAGATAGATGATTACCACCTGAGTACGAGGCATTTGCCGTTTGCAGTACGATGGAACAAAACATGGCTTACAGAACGTTAAATCCGTTATCATAAACATGATGAAACAAAGCTCTCCTATTTCAACATATGGAGAGCTTTTATCTTGAATACATAAAAGGACGAGAAAACAGGTGATAAATCAATGAAAACCTATACACTCATCGCAACAGCTCCAATGGGAATTGAAGCAATTGTTGCAAAAGAAGTAAGAGACCTTGGCTATGAGTGCACAGTCGACAACGGAAAAGTGATTTTCAAGGGGGATGCTCTTGCCATTTGCCGTGCAAACCTTTGGCTGCGTACAGCAGACCGGATCAAGGTACAAGTTGCTGAATTTTCGGCAAAAACATTTGATGAGCTTTTTGAACAAACGAAAGCGATTGACTGGGCCGCTTTTTTACCAAAAAACAGTACGTTTCCTGTCATCGGGAAATCTGTGAAATCTCAGCTTGCCAGTGTGCCTGACTGCCAGCGCATCGTCAAAAAAGCCATCGCTCAAAAGCTTAAATCCTCCTACAACATTCAGTCTGAATGGCTTGAAGAGACGGGACCTGAATATAAAATCGAGATCGCTCTTTTAAAAGATAAAGCGGTTCTTACGCTTGATACATCTGGTGTAGGTCTTCATAAACGCGGATACCGCATGGATCAAGGCGGAGCACCTATTAAAGAAACGCTTGCTGCTGCGCTCGTCTTATTAACGAACTGGACACCTGACCGTCCGTTTGTTGATCCTTTCTGCGGATCAGGAACAATCGCCATTGAAGCAGCGATGATAGGACAAAACATTGCCCCAGGATTTAACCGGGATTTTGCGTCTGAATCATGGGAATGGATCGGTGAAGACGTATGGAACAAAGCGCGTGTGGAAGTTGAAGAAAAAGCAAACTATGATCAGCCGCTCCGCATTATCGCAAGTGACATCGACCATCGTATGGTGGACATCGCAAAAATGAATGCAGAAGAAGCAGGACTGAGTGAACTGATTGAGTTCAAACAAATGCAAGTAAAAGACTTACAAACAAAAGAAGAGTACGGTGTGATTGTTGGAAATCCTCCTTATGGTGAACGACTGAGTGATAAACCAGCTGTTGAAAAAATGTATCAAGGAATGGGTGAAGCGTTTAAGAACCTAGATACATGGTCCATTTACATCTTAACGTCACACGAAAAATTCGAAGAGTGCTTCGGAAGAAAAGCGACGAAAAAGAGAAAGCTGTTTAATGGATTTATTAAAACAGACTATTATCAATATTGGGGAAAACGCCCGCCTAGAAAGCAACCAACCGAATCGTAATAAATGGCCGCACCGAAAAAAGGTGCGGCTTTTTTATGCTGAAAAGGTATAACTCCTCGCGTGGCGGAATAAACTGAACTTGATTTTAAAAAAAGAGGTGTCTTCATGATTCATTATGATCAAATTCAGTTAATCCAAAAAGCACTCAATTCGACTGCTCAAGAAATAGAAGGGCATGAAGGTGGACAATCTGCTCAGCTTACGGCAGCCATCGAAGATTTGGCGCTGGCTCAGGCATACATAGAACGTTCTGAGCATGCATTTTTAATGAAGGAAAGCTATCAACATCGCCTGCGCTCATAAAAAAAGATTGTTTTTCCCCAGCGTAAATGGTACTATTGAATGTCTGAATGATTCAAAAGTTGGGGGTTGAAGCAGGTGACAGCATCTCGTTTGCCTTTTTCATTATCAAAAGAACACAATTTTTACGAAGAACTGGGCAACTGGATTGGTGATGTGTTTTATGACATTTTGCCAGAAAAGGGCTTTGATCTTCGAGATGAACAAATATTTATGGCTTTTCAACTAGAAAGAGCCTTTAAAGAAAAAAGTGTGATGTTTGCCGAAGCTGGGGTAGGCACAGGCAAAACCATCGTCTATCTATTATTTGCCGTCACATATGCAAGGTATACAGGGAAGCCTGCGATTATTGCATGTGCAGACGAAACGTTAATTGAACAGCTCGTTAAACAAGAAGGTGATATCTATAAAATTGCTAATCACCTTGATATTCAAATAGATGCGAGATTAAGTAAATCGCATGATCAATATTTATGCTTAAAAAAGCTGGAGAAAACGATGCAGCGTGAAGATGATGAAAAGTGGCTCGATATTTATGAATCACTGCCTTCATTTGTTCATGAATCACATGGCATGCAAACCTTTTATCCGTATGGCGATCGAAAAGAGTATCCGGAGTTATCAAATGATGAATGGTCACGAATTGGCTATGACTCGTTTCAGGACTGTCTGACGTGCGATATGCGTCATCGCTGTGGTTTGAATTTATCAAGAGATCATTACCGGAAAGCGACAGACCTCATCATCTGTTCACATGATTTTTACATGGAGCATGTGTGGACGAAGGAATCCCGGAAACGTGAGGGCCAGCTTCCGCTGCTTCCTGAGCATAGCTCCGTCGTATTTGATGAGGGACATCTTCTCGAGTTTGCCGCACAAAAAGCGTTAACGTACCGAGTGAAGCAATCAACGCTCGAAACATTTTTGGAACGTCTTTTGCAAAACGACATACGCGAAGAATTTGCAGAGCTTGTTGAAGATGCACTTGCAACAAACGATGAGTTCTTTTATCTCTTAAAAACACATGCCAAAGAAGTCAAAGGCTCGCACCGGCTTGAAATTGGGCGTGTGGATGAGGTGAAGCGTTCTGCAAATGAATTGTGTGACTTGCTTGAAAAAATCGGAGAAGCGCTCGTGTTTGAATCTGAGATGTATACAATCGATCAATACGAATTATCTGTTGTGGAAGAATACATTGAACAAATGGCGTATTCTTTATCGCTTTATCAAAAAAATGCCATTAGCTGGCTGGAAAAACAGGAATTAGATACAACATTTGTTGTGATGCCGAAGACGGTTGCAGAGGTGCTTGGCGAAAAAGTATTCTCGCAAAAAAGACCATATATTTTCTCTTCCGCTACATTGTCTGAGAATCAATCCTTTGATTATTTAGCTGAAAGTCTTGGGATTAAAGATTACTTATCAATGAGTGTCGCTTCGCCGTATGATTACGATGAACAAATGAAGATTTATTTCCATGGTATTCAGCAGCTCGCTGAGCAAGAGGCAAAAGCACAGCAAGTGATCACTCAGCTGAAAGAAAATGGAGGACGATCTCTGATTCTCTTCCCTTCATTTGATGAACTTCATTTCTTTAGAAAACAGCTTGAAGCAGCAAATGAATCACTGCCGTTTGACGTATATTTTGAGGGAGACGAGGAAATCAGCACGATTGTTCAAAAGTTCCAAGCAGATGAAACATCCGTGTTATGTTCTGTTCATCTGTGGGAAGGGCTTGATATTCCAGGTCAATCATTAACGAATGTGATCATCTGGGGACTTCCTTATCCGCCGCATGATCCGGTATTTGAAGCGAAACGGAATGAAGCAAAGGATGCACATGCTGAAGTTGACCTTCCGTATATGCTGCTTCGCTTACGCCAAGGTATCGGAAGACTGATCCGGACAAGCCAAGACGCAGGAAGCATTCATATTTACTTTGATCGTAAAGAAGATACTAAGCTTCAAAGTAAAATTGAATCCGTTCTGCCAGTGAAGCCCATCATCACATCTTAAATAGCTGAAAACTTGCAAATGAGGAGGATACCACGGTGTATCCTCCTTTTTCATTGACAAAAGAACATTCATTGAAGTAGCCTTGAAACGTACATACATATTTTATTGATTGGGGGAACAAACGCATGAGTCTTGAAGCAACTGAGAAAGCGTTTTATCAATTACTAGGGAAAATCGCCCATTATACAGAGGCGCTCCATTTACTTTACTGGGACTCTAGAACACAAGCACCTAAAAAAAGTGCGGATTTTAGAGCTGAAACGATCGGTCAATTATCAAGTGATATTTTTAATATGAAGACTTCTGACGAAATGAGAGATCTTCTTCACGCATTAAACAAACACCGAGATGAGCTGTCAAAAGATACACAGAAGGCGCTCGAATTATCACAAAAAGAGTATGATGAAAACAGTAAAATTCCGAAAGAAGAATTTAAAGAATACTCGATTTTACAATCAAAAGCGGAGCATGTTTGGGTAGAAGCAAGGGAGAAATCAGACTTTTCACTCTTTGCACCATACTTAAAACAGCTTATTGACTTTAACAAGCGTTTCATCCAATATTGGGGCGTGAAAAAAACGCCTTATGATGTGCTGCTCAATAACTATGAGCCAGATATGACGGTTGAACAGCTTGATCAAAAGTTTGGTGCACTTCGTGACGCTATTGTTCCTCTTGTGAAAAAAATCGAAGCCTCACCTAATAAGCCGGATACTTCATTTTTATCGAAAAGCTTCCCAATCGATAAACAAAAGGAATTGAGTCTCTTTTTCTTAAAAGAATTAGGATATGACTTTGACGCAGGCCGCCTGGATACAACAGTTCATCCATTTGCTGTAACGTTAAGCAGAGGCGATGTACGTGTGACGACCCGTTATGATGAGCATGATTTTCGAATGGCGATCTTTGGAACGATTCATGAATGTGGTCATGCGATCTATGAGCAAAACATTGATGAAGCACTGAGCGGAACACTTTTATGTGATGGGACTTCGATGGGAATCCATGAATCACAGTCTCTTTTCTTTGAGAACTTTATCGGCAGACACGAAGATTTCTGGAAAACGTATTATCAAAAGCTGCAAGAAGCTTCTCCTGAGCAATTTAAAGATGTTTCTTTAGAAGACTTTGTGCATGCAGTGAATGAATCGAAGCCTACTTACATTCGAATTGAAGCCGATGAACTGACGTATCCGCTTCACATTATCATCCGCTATGAAATTGAGAAAGCGATTTTCAATGAAGAAGTAGCAGTTGAAGATCTGCCTGCACTTTGGAATGAAAAATATCAAGCGTATCTTGGCATTACGCCTCCTAATGATGCACTCGGTATCTTGCAGGATGTTCACTGGTCTGATGGAAGCTTTGGCTATTTCCCTTCATATGCCCTTGGTTATATGTATGCAGCGCAATTAAAGCAGCAAATGATCAAAGATTTACCAAATTTTGATGAGCTTATTCAAAATGGGTCTTTTGCACCGATAAAAGAATGGCTGACGGAACATGTTCACCAGCATGGAAAACGGAAAAAGCCATCTGAAATCATTCAAGATGCAACAGGCGAAGAATTAAATGTTCAATATTTAATCGACTACTTAACAGATAAATATACAAAACTGTATTTATCATAAAAGAAGGGCACCCTTTCATGAGAGGGGTGCTTTTTTGATGCTTGAATATTCTAAAAACGAACATTTTGTTCTGATCTATTATTTAAGTTCGGTATTTTTCTAGAAAAGTGCTTTCCAAGCGTCTGAAATCTTGTTATAATTTGAACACTATAACACTCATATAATCGCGTGATGATGGCACGCAAGTTTCTACCGGACACCGATAAGGTCCGACTATGAGTGAGCAAAATGAAACAGCTCTTGTTTGAGCTGAAGATCCGTTGATCGTTTTCGCATTGCTTGCTCCTCATGGACAGCAATGCTTTTTTTATGCCAAAAATTGAATGTTTGCCAATTATGCTAGGGGGAAGAATGATGGAATTGTTACGTCAAAAAATTGAGAACGAAGGAATCGTTCTGTCAAATCAAGTGTTAAAGGTAGATGCTTTTTTAAATCATCAAATTGATCCTGTGTTAATGCATGAGATCGGACAAGAGTTTGCTAGATTATTTCAGCATGATGGCATTACAAAAATCATCACAATTGAATCTTCTGGCATCGCACCTGCTGTGATGGCTGGGCTTGCTCTTCAAGTACCTGTTGTGTTTGCAAGAAAACGTCAATCACTCACATTAACGGATAACCTGTTAACAGCCAGTGTGTACTCTTTTACAAAAAAAGTAGAAAGCACGATTGCGGTCTCAAATACGCATCTTAGTGAAAATGATTGTGTGTTAATCATCGATGACTTTTTAGCGAATGGTGAAGCTGCGAAAGGACTTGCTGCGATTGCAAAGCAGGCGAAGGCGAAAGTAGCCGGATTTGGCATTGTCATTGAAAAATCATTCCAGCCTGGAAGAAATGCGCTTGTGCAAATGGGCTACCGCGTTGAGTCGCTCGCACGTATTGAATCACTTGAGGAAGGGAAAGTCACGTTTGTACGGGAGGTACAATCATGAGTGCCGCTAAAAAAGTCAAAACGCTCTCACTGGGTATTCAGCATGTGCTGGCGATGTATGCCGGTGCTGTTCTTGTACCGCTCATTGTTGGAGATGCGCTCGGGCTCACGCCTGCACAGCTGACTTACTTAATCTCGGCGGATATTTTCATGTGCGGGGCTGCCACATTGCTTCAAGTATGGAAAAACCGCTTCTTTGGGATCGGTCTGCCTGTTGTATTAGGCTGTACATTTACTGCGGTTTCGCCTATGATTGCGATTGGCTCTAAGTATGGCATTTCGTCTATCTATGGAAGTATTATCGCTTCAGGATGTATTATCATTCTTCTTTCATTTTTCTTTGGAAAGCTTGTGAAATTTTTCCCGCCTGTTGTCACTGGTTCTGTCGTTACCATTATTGGTATCACCCTCATTCCTGTAGCAATGAACAATATGGCAGGAGGAGAAGGAAGTGCAGACTATGGTTCTTTTGAAAATCTAGGACTCGCTTTCCTTGTACTGTTTATCATTGTACTGCTCTATCGATTCACGAAAGGATTTATGAAGGCGATCGCCATTTTAATCGGTATTCTTCTTGGGACAGCAGTTGCTGCGTTTATGGGGAAAGTGGAAACAGCTGAGGTGGCAAACGCTCAGGTTTTCCGTATGATTGAGCCATTTTATTTTGGGATGCCGACCTTTGAATTTGCACCAATCATGACCATGACGTTAGTTGCGATTGTGTCATTAGTTGAATCAACAGGCGTTTATTTCGCATTAGGTGATTTAACAAACCGGTCATTAAAAGAGAAGGATTTGGCTAAAGGCTATCGGGCAGAGGGGATTGCTGTGTTATTAGGCGGAATCTTTAATGCTTTTCCGTATACAGCCTACTCGCAAAATGTTGGATTGATCCAGTTAACAGGCGTCAAGAAAAACCAAGTCATTGTCGTCACAGGGGCATTGCTCATGTTATTTGGTCTTTTTCCTAAAATCGCTGCCTTTACGACGATTATTCCAAAATCAGTTCTTGGCGGTGCAATGGTTGCCATGTTTGGCATGGTCATTGCATACGGTATTAAAATGCTCTCGCGCGTGGACTTTGCAAAGCAGGAGAACTTGCTGATCGTCGCTTGCTCCGTGGGAATCGGCTTAGGAGTTACTGTCGTACCGCAAATGTTTGAGCATCTGCCAGATTCGATTAAATTATTAACAAGTAACGGCATTGTGGCCGGAAGCTTTACCGCTATTTTGCTTCATATTATTTATCACATGATTCCTTTTAAAAAAGAAGCCGGGCATGACCTGGTAGAAGAACCTAAGCAATCTGTTATGTAAACCCCTCTCTTGGAGAGGGGGTTCAGATTATGGACAAAGAGCTAAAATGACCTTTTATTTTAGCTCTTTGTCTTCTTTTTAGCTTGATAAAAAACCTTTGAAGTCCTAGGATCCTAGGAAGGAGCGTGTGAGGGTTTGTCTACAAGCTGAAAGCCCGCATCTTTTGGATACGGGCTTTTTGTGATTAGCACTATTAATGTTGTACCGGCGGCATTGTTTCGTTAATGACTGCAAATGTATAGCCCCTTGCTTTTAGCTGTATAATCAGGCTATCTAAATAGTTTGTGGTAGAGGGTTGATCATGCATTAATATAACTTTTGGTTCCCATGGTTTATTTTTCTCAAACATTTGCAATTGATTCAATACCTCTGGAACATATTGTGAGTTTTTATATCTCCAGTCAAGACTATCAATCGTCCAGTCCCAGTAAATAAAGCCATTTTGGTTTAAACGTACTTTTTGATGATATGTTAAATTTGGAACACTGCCAAAGGGGGTTCTTACAAGACGGCTGTAGACGCCTGTAACAGAGGCAAGAATACGCTGAGCTTCTCTCATTTCATTTGCGGGAGACTCGCTGTTCTGATAAAAGAGGTTTATATCATGCGTCATGCCATGAAGACCTAATTGATGTCCTTCTTGATAAAGTCTTTTCACAGCTGATTGGTGTGCTTGGATTTGCGGTCCAAGCATGAAGAACGTCGCCTTCACGTGATGTGCTTTTAATACATTTAACAGCTGATTTGATGTAGCAGAAGGACCATCATCAAATGTTAAAAAGACCGTTTTATTCGTTGCCTCTTGGTTTGGATTGGTCTTAAAATGTGTATCCAATGTTCTTGTAGACTGATCTTTTGCTTTCAGACTGATGCTTGTGTCACGGAAGTCACTGCTGGCAGCATTTTTTGCTTGCCCATTGGTCGCCTGCAAATGGGGTTTAGACATATCCCAGATAAAAAAGAGAAACAGTGTAAGAAGCACTAAACCAATTACCTTTGAGAGAAGTATCGTGTTGTAGGGTGTCTTTTTTTTGGAAACCTTTTTCATTACAATCACTCCAGTCAATTAAATTTTGAGCCGAACCATGTTGTAGATTCTTTCTTTTTTCACTGTTTTTCCTGGTACTCATATTGATTAAATATATAGTGGAAAAAATCCTTTTTATATAGAAAATTCAAATGAATTAGAAATTTATGGTTGTTACTTTGTGTTGATCAGCAAAAAAGTTGACCCATTCATTTCATTCTGAATAATGATCGAAACGTTAATATTTATACGCTAAGATAGCAGCGGATTTGACCATTAATTCGAAGCGAAAGGGAGATTCCGTATGAAAGTGTTGTATAAGTAAAGGGGGGTTCTAGGGTCTGAACACTTCTCTTTTAGAGGTGTTTTTTTGCATAAAAAAAGCAGGTTCGCTTGGCTTAGAACGAACCTGTGAAGGAGGAAAACTACATCATGTTTTCACCTATATTATCCAATATTTATCAATTGTCGTCAAGACAAAAAGTTAGCCGGAGGAAAATATTTTGACTGAATTGTGACGTTTTGGCATGTATATCCTTTTTTCGATAGGGGATATTAATCGAAAAAAGAGGTGAAGCCGATGGCGTACATTCTTTCTGTTGGAACGAGTCTGCCAAAACATCATGTGGATCAGAAAAAGGCGGCTGATTTTGCTAGATCCCAATTTAAACGATCGTTTAAAGATATCGACCGGCTGCTGAGAGCTTTTCAAAACGGAGAAATCGAGAGCAGACAGTTTGTGCAGCCAATTGAATGGTATCAGACGCACCACTCTTTTGAGGAGAAAAACAATCTCTATTTGGAAAAAGCATTGGCTCATGCAAAAGAAGCAGTCATACACTGTCTTCATGAGAAGGCGTTCCTGAAAAAACCGATTCCGTTTGAAGAGATCGATGCATTGTTTTTTATTTCAAGCACCGGACTTTCGACACCAAGTCTTGATGCAAAACTAATGAACGTTCTTCCTTTTTCGCCTTATACGAAACGAGTGCCGATCTGGGGGTTAGGGTGCGGGGGCGGAGCGGCAGGGGTGTCCCGGGCTTACGAATACATACGGGCATTTCCAGAAGCAAAGGTGCTGGTTGTCGCCTGTGAACTGTGCAGTTTAACCTTTCAGCCGCAAGATCAATCAAAAAGCAATTTAATCGGGACATCTTTGTTCGGAGACGGGACAGCAGCGGTACTCTTAACTGGAGAAAAAGGTGTATCTGAATACGCCGATCTAAAAACAGTTCCTAGAGTGATTGGTACACAATCCGTCACAATGAAAGAGTCTGAGGATGTGATGGGCTGGGAATTTACAAGTGACGGCTTTCGGGTTATTTTCTCCCGTGACATTCCTTCCATTATTTCAGGCTGGTTAAAAGAGCAAGTCGATCAATTTTTAGAGCAGCAAGGGTATTCGGCAGAAGACCTATCAGTTTTTCTTGCCCATCCTGGAGGAAAAAAAGTGATTGATGCCTATATTGAAAGTCTATCCTTACAAGAGGATCAGCTTTTTTCATCAAAAGAAGTACTTAAACAACACGGGAATATGTCCTCTGCCACAGTTTTGTATGTGATCAAACATTATCTTGAACATCAATCCGCTGAAGCGGGAGATATGGGTCTTTGCGGAGCGCTTGGTCCGGGCTTTTCCTCAGAGCTGCTGCTCATGAAATGGGAGGAGGTCTTATCATGATCATTTGGCTCGTCATCGGTTTCTTCGTTTGTCAGCGGCTTATTGAAATGCTTGTGGCTAAAAGAAATGAAAAGAAAGTAAAAGCGATCGGTGCCATTGAATTTGGTGCAAGTCATTATCCTTATATGGTCGCTATGCATGCGGGCTTTTTTGTCTCACTTATGGTTGAGGTATGGGGGTTAAACAGGCCGCCGTCGCCCTATTTTCTTGTGGTGCTCATTTTTCTGCTGGCCGCACAGTTGATTCGATACTGGGCATTATGTTCTCTTGGGACGTATTGGAATACAAAGATTTTAGTTGTACCAAATGCGATGATGGTGAAAAAAGGACCTTATCGCTGGTTAAAGCATCCTAACTATGTCGTGGTGGCGATTGAGCTTTTGCTGATCCCGCTTTTGTTTAATGCTTATTTTACCGCCATTTTGTTCACATGTTTAAATGCATGGATGATGGCTGTGAGAATTCAAACAGAAGAGAAAGCGCTCAATCAGTATTTGTTAAATTAATATTGAAAATCATTATCAATTGTGATACACTTTCATTAATGATAAGCATTCTCAATCACGAAGGATGGACGGTGATCACATGACAATGGTTTTCTTACTCGGTACGGTCTGTGTATACAGCCTATTAATTGGCTTCGTATTAAAAGGTGTTTCTAAAAAATCTGCTTCCTGATCGCAGTCAATTGCGACTGATCGGGAAGCAGATTTTTTTTATTTCCTCAGATCAGAAGAAAAATCTCTTCATTTTGTGTAAAATGGTATCACATACATAACTGACTTTTCTAAAAACAAAGGGGTTTATCGTCATGGAAGACTTGTCTATTCGAGATTCGCTCGTTCAAACTACAGGTGCTTTATATCAAAGCCTTCTTAAAAGGGATGATCATGAACGCGCAGCCAAACTTGCATCGATTATCAAAAAGGAAGCAGAAGAAGAAGTGTATATCGCATTTACCGGCCACTATTCAGCTGGAAAGTCATCTCTTGTGAATCATCTGCTTCATGATCACATCCTGCCAACGAGTCCAATTCCAACAAGTGCCAACTTGGTCGTCGTGAGGAAAGGGAAGAGTGAAGTAAAGCTTCACACCTCAGATGGCCGCTTTGCAAAAATGAGCGGTTCTTATGATAAAGAAGCAGTTCAGCGTTTTTGTAAGGATGGAGAACAGATTGAAATGGTGGAAATTAGCGGGGACTATAGAGGACTGGAAGAAAAGGTAGCAGTGATTGATACGCCCGGAATTGATTCAACGGATCATGCTCACTTTTTATCTGCTGCGTCTATTCTTCATCAAGCAGATGCTCTTTTTTATGTCGTTCATTACAACCATGTTCATTCTGAGGAAAACATTCGTTTCATTCGCTCCATTAAAGAGAAAGTGCCAAATCTTTATTTCATCGTCAATCAAGTCGATCGACATGATGAGCATGAGACAGCATTTGAAGACTACAAAAATCAAGTAGTTGATATGCTTCAAAAAGAAGGCATTGAAGAAGAACATCTATACTTTACATCTGTAACCGATGAATCGCATCCAAGAAACGAAATGATTCGTTTAATCGAGAAACTGCAAGAATTACAAACATTGCCGAAAGCATCGCTTCGCGCCTATACCGAGCAGAAAATAGAGCATGTTTTAAAAGAACATATTGACTCATTAAAAGAAGAGCTGCAGGAAGAGGATCTGGATTTACAGCTTCAAGAAAAAAGAAAAGAAGTGAAGGAACTTGAAGCGAGAAGCAGCTTCATTGAAAATGGAGCAAAACAGTTAGAAGATGAAGTGTCTTCTGAAGTCGAGAACATTTTAAAAAATGCAAATCTAACCCCATTTAAAATGAGGGAGCTCGCAAGTGATTATATTGAATCGAAAGCACCTGGCTTTAAGGTAGGTCTGCTGTTCGCTAAAAATAAAACCGAGCAGGAAAAAGAAAAGCGGGCGAACGAGTTCTTAGCAGATGTCAAAGCAAGAATGAAAGCAGAAGTAGACTGGCATATTGCTGAGCTGCTCAAAAAAGAAGTCAAGAAACATCAGCTTGGTGAAGAGCTATTAAATCAAGTGATGGCATTTGAAACACCTGTAGAAGAATCACTGCTCGAAAACGTGATCCATCACGGTGCGACATTTTCAAATGAATACGTTTTGCAATATGCAAAAGATGCGGGTGAAGCACTGAAAAGACAGACGAAACAGAAAGCAATACCATTGATTGAACAAATGACCGAGATGCTGAAAACCCAGCTCATGAATGAAGAGGGAAAGCACCAAGAAAAATGGGTCCAGGCAGCACAGGAGCTCCAAGCGCTGGAGCAATGCATGGAAAAAAATGATCAAATCAGAAAAGATATTGAGCATGTATGGGATATATGGCAAAACGGAACAAATGAGCAGATCGAAGAAGATTGGTTTTATGTGAAAAAACACCGAATGCAGCATGACGAGCTAAATCAGAATCAAGCATCAACTCATACCGAAGAAAGCGAAAATGAAAATCAGCAGCAGATAAAGCTTGATCAAATGCGACAATCACAGCATATCCCGACAGCGCAGTCGATTGACCAGTTTGAGCAGCTTTCTCAAATTTTAATGCCATTAAACGCGCTTGGGTCTCAAAGAAAGTCCTTTGAAAAACGAATAAAGCGGCTGCAAGCGAAGGAATTTACACTTGCCTTATTCGGTGCTTTTAGTTCGGGGAAATCTTCGTTTGCCAATGCCCTTGTTGGGAGAAAGGTGCTGCCATCATCTCCTACACCAACGACGGCCACGATCAATAAGCTGACCCGGCCGACAGAAGACCATCCGCATGAAAGTGTGAAAGTGGTGTTTAAAACCGAGCAGGAAATATTAGAGGAGCTCGATCAAATTCTCGGTTATTCTATAACAGAAGAAAAGGGAGATACGTTTCAAGCGAAACTCGAGCGGACGCTGAAAAAAAGAGTGCTTGAACAGGATCACCGCATCATTGTTGACCATTTTTTAAACGCTCATGAAACGTTCCGTGATTCGATTCAAAAACAAACGCCGCTCAATGTCACCCTGCAAGAATTAAAGCCATATGTGGCTGAAGAGGCTGTTTCTTGTGTGGTGAAGGAAGTGACGGTCTATTTAAGTACACCTTTAACAGATAAAGGACTGACGATTGTTGATACACCAGGCGCCAGCAGTATGAATAAACGTCACACAGAGATTGCCTTTCAATATATGAAGGATGCTGATGCCCTTCTTTATTTAACTTACTACCAGCATTCTTTCTCAAAAGCAGACCGGTCATTTTTACGTAAACTCGGGCTTGTAAAAGATTCATTTAGCATGGATAAAATGTTTTTTATTATCAATGCAGCTGACCTCGCAAAGGATCAAACAGAGCTTGAAACCGTCTTTGACTATGTGAAAAATGAGCTCACAAAAGAAGGCATCCGGCATCCAAACCTTCATCACGTATCGAGTAAGGAAGAGATCGAAGGAAAGGGACAGTCGCCTTATAACCAGTATGCACAGCTTAGAACACAGCTCGACTATTTTATTGAGGAAGAATTAACGAAAGATGCGATTGAGCTTCTGTATTTTGAAGCTAGTACATTATGTAGAACAGTTGACAAGCTGCATGAGACGCTGCATCAGTCGGAAGATGAAAAGCAAGCAGAAAAGAAAAAGATAGACTCATCCTATGAAGCGATCGTTGATCATATGAGTCATATTAAACGATCTAAGCTAGTGACAGAAAGTGTGAAAAAGGACTTGCACGAACAGCTTTACCACATTGTTCAGCGCTTGTCACTTTATGCAAATGATCTGTTAAAGACAGCCTTTTATCCTGGAATATCTCAAGGGGACTTCAGACAGGAGTTGAAAAAAGCGCTTGAACAGGCGCTAAAGGATTATGAATTTGAATTTGTACAGGAGATAAAAGCGCTTGATATTCGAATGGAATCGTTTATCACTCAATATTTCAAAGAGGAGTGGGAGAAAGGATTGCAGGCTGCGTGTGCAGAAGATCCTTACTTTTCTCTCCGGCTGTCGCCGCCAGATGAGAAAAATGCCGCGCTGAAACAAATTGAAGTGGAAGCGGACCTGACGCCGTTTGAGCCGCTCTTAAAGAAGCAAAAATCAGCGAAAGCTTTCTTTGAACAGAACGGGAAGGCAGCGTTTATAGAATCGATTCGAGATGTTCTTTTCCAGTTAACGACGAAATGGGCAGATAAAGAAAAAGAAGAACTACAGAGCAGATACGATATGATGGTGAAGACCTTTACTGAAAGATATGAAACAGAAGCGCTCAAGCAGCTGAGTGAACAAAAACAAACATTTATCATGAGCTTAACGACAGATGCGAAAGAGCAGGCGATGATAGAACAAGTATACAAGCAAACAAATGAATGGAAGAACCAGTTGAAAACCATTTGATTCATGATAGACTATATAAAAAAGAAAGCAGTTGATAAAAAATGACGAGCGTACACGAAGAAATTTCCGCACATTCACAAAAACAGAATGCTCATATCAAATCGTTTCTTGCGCTTGAGCAGAAAAGAGAGCAGGCAATAGAGACTGCTGTTTTGAAGTGTGAGCAAAACGAGCCATTTACAACTGACGAGATCAATGAAATTACTTCGAAGATGAATGAGCTTGCACGAGGCGGAATTGTTCCGCTGCGTAAGCATGTCACGATTGATATGGTCAGGGAGTATGTCGAACGAAAACAGAAGTAAAGAGTAACTTTCTCTTTTTTGGTCATCTTAACAAGTGAACCGAGAAAGGGGAATGATGATGGAAAAAAAACAGCATGCAAAAAAGCAGGATGAGCGTCACCCTAAACAAAAAGAGATGCCGTCCTACGCAGAAGCAGAATCGAAAAAAATGCAATACGGTCAAAAGTAATCCCCAGGTGCCACTTCTTTTCCAAAAGAAGAAGGCGCCTTTTTTATGTCGAATTCTATGTTCTATGATAGAATAGGAGTATTGTTTTGAAAAAGGGAGTTTATAAGAATGAATAAACACGTATTGCTTGTTGATGGCATGGCGCTTCTATTCAGATCGTTTTATGCAACGGCTGTCCATCGAAATTTTATGATAAATGATCACGGTGTCCCGACGAATGGAGTAAATGGCTATTTGAAGCATTTATTAACCGCTGTTCAAACATTTGAGCCAACCCATATTGTTTGCTGCTGGGATATGGGAAGCCAAACATACCGAAATGAATTGTTTCAAGATTATAAAGCAAATCGAGGAGAGGCACCTGTCGAGCTCATTCCGCAATTCGATTTAGCAAAGGAAGCGACAGAAGAACTAGGAATTGTAAACGTTGGTATAAAGGGCTTTGAGGCAGATGATTGTATCGGCACGCTGGCGGCAGTCTATCAGAATGAAGCACGTGTGACTGTCCTAACTGGGGACAGAGATTTGCTGCAAATATTGAATGAACAAGTGACGGTTGCTCTAATGCAAAAAGGAATTGGGAACTATAAACATTATACTAAAGCTTTATTTGAAGAGGAAATGGGCATCTCTCCAAAGGCGCTGATCGATATGAAAGCACTTATGGGGGATTCAAGTGATAATTACCCAGGCGTCAAAGGAATCGGCGAAAAAACAGCATTAAAATTTATTCAAACATATCAAACCATTGACGGATTATTAGAAAATGTTCATGAACTAACGGCTGCCCAGCAAAAGAAAATGCAAACAGGATTAGAAGATTTGAAGCTTTCCCGTTTATTGGCAGAGATCAAATGTGATGTCCCGCTGAGCTGTCCAATAGATGAGACGAAGGTGAACATCAATCAAGAACGGGCTGCTGCCATGCTGCGATACCATCAAATCAAAGGAATTGAACCGATGGTGAATCGGTTAAGTAAAATAGAGATCAGCTAAGCTGATCCCTAAATTCATCTTTTTGTATTGCTTTTCTTCGCTCTATTTTCGAGCTGAGATAGTGGCTGCTTATCTTTTGTTTGCGCATCACCTTGAGGCGTTGTCCCATTTGTGACACGACCTTTATTTTCTTTATCCAATCAGTATCACCTCATACATTAGCATAACCGAAAAAAAGCGATTCATCCTTTAGAAAGGTGAATCGCTTTTCTAGCGAGCTGATCAGCTACTTGATTTTCCTTGCTTGGAATCCACTTAATGAAAAATAAATCAAACTGGCTTTGAAGCTCGATCATCTCTTTTATAAAATGCTGAAAGGCTGGATTTTTAGCAAATCCTGCATTGGCTGCACGGTCAACTACCTGTGAATCTGTTCGAAACGAAACGGATCGCAGTCCTTTTTCTACGCAGATTTTCATCCCTTCAATGAGAGCGGAAAATTCTGCTTCGTGATTGCTCATTGATCCAAGAGGAATCGAGAAAGATTCTGCCTTTCCATCATATTTAATGAAAATGCCGATGCCAGAAGGACCCGGATTACCTGCGCTAGCACCATCAATGTATATTTCAGCTGGCAATTTATTTCACCCTTTCATCAAGCGGAACCATTTTTTTCGCTGCATACGCGTATGGTGTCGCAATCGCGGCGACGATAAATTTAATCACATAAGTCGTGATGAAGATTTCGATCCATACATGAAATGGATAGGTGCCAAGAAAGGCAATTGTTGTGAAGATCAGTGTATCAAGCAGCTGGCTGATCATCGTACTTCCAGCGTTGCGCACCCAGAGCGCACCATCGGAAGGAAATATCCGGCGAATAAACGAATATACATAAACATCTAACATTTGACTGATGATATAAGCAGCAAGACTGCCAAGTGCGACCCTTGGCATAAAGCCAAAAATGGTTTCCAGGGATGTTTGAGAAATGTCGGATGGAGCGGGATGGAAAAGTAAAGCCTCCTGCATGACAACGGTTAGTGTTAAAAGAGTGGCAAAACCAATCCAGACAGCTTTTCTCGCCTCATTTTGTCCATATTTTTCATTCAATACGTCCGTTGCAAAGAATACACTGCCGTATAAAATGTTTCCAAGTGTTGCCGTTAAGCCAAACAATTCAACGGTTTTGACCACTTGTAAATTTGCAGCAACCGTCGCAAAGCCAATCCAGACGAAAAGGCCCATCTTGCCAAATCCTTTATAAAATAGAAGAACAATGATAAAATTAATGATCGCAAATAAGATCCAAATACCTTCATTAAACAAGTGACATGAACTTCCTTTCTCATTGTGAAATGTAACTTTTTGATTATAGCATAACGAACGTTTACCTTAAAAGTACGGGAAGGCGATGTGATCAATGAAATTAAGAGCACACTATACAATGAAAGTGAAATCGATTGGGTCCATTGCTTTTTTCCAAGAAGATTGGATGGAGCTAAAAGAGGCCTTGATTTTAGCAAAACATATCGACAAAAAAGAACCACAGTCACTCCTATCATTTGAAGATGAAAAAGGGGCGATGTGGTCTATTAAAGAACTTGAAAAACTAAATGAAGAACTAAAGCTTGAACCTGATCAGCTTCAGGTCTATTTTGATGCAAGTTTTCACAAAGAAACAGGCGACTCTGGTCTTGGGGTTGTCGTTTACTATAAGCTCGGAGAAGATGCTTATCGTTTGAGAAAAAATCAGCCCTTCCAAGGAATCACCAATAATGAAGCAGAATATGCGGCTTTATTTGAGGCTGTCAAAGCTTTAAAAGATCTTGGAGCAAGCAGAAATTCTGTCACGATTAGAGGCGATTCACTTGTTGTCATGAATCAGTTAAAAGGAGAATGGCCTTGTTATGATGATATACATAACAAATGGCTCGACCGGATTGAAGCGGCTTTAAAGGAGCTGAGGCTTACGCCAACATATGAAGTCATCGATCGTAAACAAAATGCAGAAGCGGATCAGCTTGCAAGGCAGATGCTTGCAGACGTTCCAATTGAAAGTAAATTGAAATTAGAAGCAGACGGAGCTGAATAATGTGGATAAAAAAACAGCAGTACAAGAATTGACGGATCTCCAAGACACGTATTGTTCAGATTGTTTGATTAAGAAGCACTTTCGAAAAGAATATGGAAAAAAATACGCCCACTCCTTTTGTATTCAGCAATGCACAGTAGGAGAGAAAATAAAAGAATACGGACAGACGCTGCTTAAAAAGTAAGCGGCTGCCGCCCCGGTTTTCCCTGCTCAAACATCCGCTCATGAAAAAAAACGGATAGAATGTGTAAAAAGAGAACATATTCTGAAAAATGAGCCGATATAACTATAGAAAGTTTTGGTTGAGTTACTTTTTGACTAAGTGACGGATAATAGAGGAAAAGGGGAAGGCCGGCATGGATAATAAGGATTTCGAAACGGTATTACATCGAACATTTCAAGAGGTATACAGCGATCTAGAGCAGCTAGTAGATGTAGCAAAGAAGGGAAGACCTTTTCTCGAAAAAGATATTTCTGAAATTGAACAACGACTGAAGCAAAATATTTTAGCAATTGAAATTCAGCTGAAAATCAAATAAGAGAGGCATATGCCTCTCTTTATTTTGTCGTTTCATCATTGATTTAGTTGATTAGATTTTTGTTACGTTTGCAGCTTGAGGTCCACGATTACCTTCAACGATTTCAAAAGAAACTTCTTGTCCTTCTTCTAAAGACTTGTAGCCGTCACCTTCGATAGCTGTGAAGTGAACGAATACATCGTCTCCGCCTTCAACTTCAATGAAGCCGAAACCTTTTTCATTATTGAACCATTTTACTTTACCGTTTTGCATATTGCTTTTTCCTCCTAGTACTGTAGCACACCTTTTGGCATACTAAAAAAAATTTTCATCACCTAACGACTTTGCAGTTGTTAAATGATGGTTCCACTATACACCATCAAAAGTAAAGCGTCAAGCAGGCGAGCCAAATTTTGAGCAGAATGTTTGATTTTTTTGTTTTTTTGGTGAATAACAATGAAATATAAAACGTTTTCGGAACCTCACGTGCAGCTTGTCCGTATATAAAAAAAAATACAGAAAGAGGTGCAATCATGAATCGTTATACACTTGAAGAATTTGTTCAGAATACGCAGCAAGAAGATAAAGGAGAAGGGGTCTTCGAACTTGAAACACCAAGACTTTTAGAAATTAATTTGACTGACACGATTTGGGCAAAAACGGGTTCCATG
Source organism: Bacillus sp. FSL K6-1006 (assembly GCF_038593175.1). NCBI lineage: Bacteria > Bacillati > Bacillota > Bacilli > Caryophanales > Bacillaceae > Bacillus > Bacillus sp. FSL K6-1006. Next base: position 2,008,625 of record NZ_CP151970.1, on the reverse strand, counting down.
GTTTCCTATCGAGGGAAAATCAAATTTGAACGTGAAGGTGTTTTTGAGCACGGCGTCTCCAAGATGTTCAAAAAAATGCTTTCAGGAGAAGGCACCTCACTAATGAAGGCGACAGGTGATGGGAAATTATATGTGGCAGATCAAGGTAAAAAAATCTCGATTCTTCGTTTGGCACAAGGAGAATCCATTTTTGTGAATGGAAACGACCTGCTTGCGTTTGAACCATCTGTCCGCTGGGATATCAAATTGATGAAAAAAGTGTCTGGTATGCTTGCAGGCGGATTATTTAATGTCAAATTAGAAGGGGCAGGCTTAGTTGCAATCACAAGTCATTATGAGCCGCTGACACTCATTGTTCAGCCGGGTGATTCTGTTTATACAGATCCGAATGCGACTGTTGCGTGGTCAGGGGATTTAAAAACTGAATTTGTGACAGATGTTTCCTTTAAAACGTTTATTGGCAGGGGAAGCGGAGAGTCCATTCAAATGAAGTTTACCGGAAGCGGCTTTGTTGTCGTTCAGCCGTTTGAAGAAGTATACACAACAAATGGAAATCAAGGGTGAGGAAAAAGGTGTCCGTCAATGACGGACACCTTTTTATGATAATGCGCGAGCATATGTTTTGTTATTCATGATGAGATCTGACTGCTCAACGATATCTTCCAAAATGGTTTGAGAAGATTGTTTTAAGTGCAGTTTTTTCATGTTTTGTTTCATTGTTTCTAATTTTTCTTCGTCCTGCAGCAAGTTGGTCACAGATTCTAAAATGTCTTCATGTCGGTTAATGACAATGGCAGCGCCATAATCCTCAAAGAAAAGAGCATTTTCCTTTTCTTGTCCAGGGACAGGCTTATAAAGAATGACCGGGACACCGATTGCAGTTGCTTCTGTTAAAGTAATGCCGCCTGGTTTTGTAATCATACAATCTGTTACTCTGAACAATTCATCAATTTGTTCCACATATCCAAGCGCCTTCAATTGATCTGGGTGTGCTTGTTCAAGAACGCTAAGCGATTGTTTCAGCGCGGCGTTCTTTCCGCATACAACAACAATTTGTACTTCACTGTCGAGAAGCAGCGCCTCACATAATTCCTTCACATTTTTTAGTACACCGTGAGCACCGGCCATGATGAGAAGAACTTTTTTATCTGATGATAATCCATATTTCTTATAGATCATCGATTTTGGCACGTCTGCTTCAAACTGTGGTCTAATAGGAATACCTGTCACCTTGACATCGCTTGGATGTGTGCCGATTTCCACTAATTTTTGTTTCACATAATCGGTTGCAACATAGTATCGGTCGATGTTTTCATGTACCCAAATCTTATGGAGACAAAAATCTGTCATGACATTAAAAGTCGGAATCACTTTACCGGTTTTGTTTCGGTATTCTGGTACAACAATCATCGGGAATGTAATAATGATGATGTCCGGATTGTGTAACTGAATTAATTCATCGAGACGCTTATTTCCCATCTTTAAATAAATGTTAAATTTGCGTTTATTGTAAATTTTATCTACACCGTAATAAAACAAGCGATAAAATTGTTTCCCAATGGAAAAGCTCTTCAAGTATAAATATTGAGTCACTTCTGACACAATGGGATTCGATTCTTGATACAAATTAGAAACTACAACATGTTCAAACCCTTGGGATTTGCATTCATCATACAGTGTTTTTGCTACCTGCATATGTCCATTTCCATAATTTGCGGTCAAGATTAATATTTTTTTATTGGTATTCAAGAATATTCACCTCAAATGTAATCAACAACAACAAAACTTCGTACGAAAACTATTAATCTCATAGGTCTACATATACATAAAGATAACATATAAACAGTTAGAGCATATCATTCGTTACGAAAGAATTAAACTAATTTTAAAAAACAAACAGATTCAATTGATAATGGAAGACAGAGCCATTTGTATTTTAACACATTTTGACGATTTATCATCAGACCACAGTCTATTTTATTCCCAAACGTATGGTGTTTCTTGATAAACATAATAATTTAGCCAATTCATAAACAATAAGGTTGCATGGGCTTTCCAGCGATTTACTGGGATTAATGTGTCACCATCTTCTATAAAATAGTGAACAGGTTTTTGGACTGTATCATGTTTCAACAAATCTCTTTCATATTCCTGCATCAATGTATCTGTATCATATTCAGGATGTCCAGTTAAAAATACTTGTTTATCATCATCTGAAACAATTAAACAAACACCCGCTTCTTCAGACATACTCAAGACTTTCAAATTCGGCGTGTTTTTTAATTGTTCTGTATTAATATCTGTATGCCTAGAATGTGGGACATAGTATACTTCATCAAAACCTCTGACTAATCTTTCTTTTTTCTCTTTCACAATATGCTCAAATACACCAAATTTTTTCTCGGGAAGCTTGATTTTTTCAATCCCGTAATGGTGATATAAACCTGCCTGTGCACCCCAGCAAATATGAAGGGTAGACGTTACATTGGTTTTACTCCAGTCCAAAATGTCCTGCAGCTCTTTCCAATAAGAAACTTCTTCAAAAGGTAAGTGCTCAATTGGTGCGCCAGTGATGATCATTCCATCAAATTTTTTATGGCGGATCGATTCAAAGGTCGTATAAAATTCATCTAGATGCTCTCTCGACGTATTCTTCGGTGTATGTGTACTTGGAATCAAAAACGTGAAGTACACTTGTAAAGGAGAATTTCCGAGCATTCTCAGCAGCTGCGTTTCAGTTTGTATTTTTTTTGGCATTAAATTTAAGATCACGATATTCAAAGGACGGATATCTTGCTTGAATGCCCTTGTCTCATCCATGACGAAAATATTTTCGCTCTCTAGTATTTGTTTTGCCGGCAGATGAACTGGTATGTTAATAGGCAACTCGCCACCCCCTGAACCAAAGCTAATTTCACTTCATTATAGGAACTTTCTGGCGATATTTCAATGTTTCAATTATGTTACAATGAAAAATAGAGCAAAAAAGAATGCTGTTTCTGTAAAAAAAGGAGGCCATTTTGTTATGATCACAAAGCATTTATCTGATATTGACATTGCCCAAAAGGCTAAGCTGAGACCGATTCAAGACATCGCAGCAAAGCTGCAAATACATGACGAAGAATTAGAATGCTATGGTTTCACAAAAGCGAAAATATCTTTGACTATTTTTGACCGTTTAAAGAAACAAAAAGAAGGACACGTGATTCTTGTCACTTCGATTAACCCTACGCCAGCAGGTGAGGGGAAATCCACCGTAACTGTCGGCCTTGGTCAAGCCTTTGAAAAAATTGGCAAAAAAGCGATCGTTGCGATGCGTGAGCCATCATTAGGTCCTACAATGGGGATTAAAGGCGGAGCAGCGGGCGGAGGATATTCACAGGTGCTGCCAATGGAAGAAATCAATCTTCATTTCACAGGGGATTTTCATGCCATTACATCTGCACATAACGCCTTATCTGCATTTATTGATAACCATATCCATCACGGAAATGAACTCGGTATCGACACGCGGCGCATTGTGTGGAAGCGGGTGCTTGATTTAAACGATCGTGCATTAAGACAGGTCGTTGTCGGACTTGGCGGTCAGTTAAATGGGTATCCTAGAGAAGACGGATTTGATATTACAGTGGCTTCCGAAATGATGGCGATCCTCTGTTTAGCAGAAGACTTAAGCGACTTAAAAAAACGTCTTTCTTCTATTGTTGTTGCCTATAATCAAGAAGGCGAGCCAGTCACAGTGGGAGCACTTGGATATGAAGGTGTTCTGACGCTACTTTTAAAAGACGCACTCAAACCGAACCTTGTTCAAACGATTGAAGGAACCCCAGCCCTTGTCCATGGCGGTCCTTTTGCTAATATTGCACATGGATGCAATAGTTTAATTGCAACCAAAATGGCAGCAAAATTAGCTGATTATGTCGTTACAGAAGCTGGATTTGGTGCAGACCTTGGAGCAGAAAAGTTCCTGCACATTAAAACAAGAGCTGGTGAATTCAAACCTAGTGCAGTTGTCATTGTCGCAACAGTGAGAGCATTAAAGATGCATGGCGGAATGAAGAAAACCGAACTCAAAGAAGAGAATGCACACGCCGTATTAGAAGGTATACATAATTTAGAAAAGCATATTGAAACCGTGCAAGCTTTTGGTCTTCCATATATCGTCGCGGTAAACCGGTTTATGACGGATACAAAAGAAGAGATTCAAGCGATAGAAGATTGGTGCGGCAAACATGGCCATCCAGTCAAAGCCGTGAATGTATGGGAAGAAGGAGGCGAAGGCGGGACAGCTCTTGCCGAGGAACTAGCAGCACTCATTGAAAAGAAAAAGAACAACTTTACCTATTTGTATGAAGAGAATGATTCCATCGAAGAAAAGTTATCTAAAGTGGCCAAAGTGGTTTACGGGGCAGATGGGGTCACGCTTACAACTAAAGCAAGAAAGCAGCTGGCTGCCATTGAAAAAAACGGCTGGGCTCATTTACCGGTTTGTATGGCAAAAACACAATATTCTCTTTCGGATGATCCAGCTTTAATCGGCAGACCTAAAGGCTTTACCATTACGATTCGAGAGTTAAAGCCGTCTGTAGGAGCAGGGTTTATTGTAGCCTTAACCGGAAGCATTTTAACAATGCCTGGATTACCTAAAAAACCCGCGGCTCTTGAAATGGATTTATTAGAAGACGGCAGTGTAACAGGACTCTTTTAAACGGGAGCATAAAAAGCGATTTTCTAAAAGAAGCATGTTACGATAGGAAAAAGTGAATCCTAGGAGGCTATGAGATGTCAATTTATGATATTCAGGTCAAGACCATTAACGGTCAGGAACAATCGATGGCAGATTATAAAGGAAAAGTGCTCATTATTGTAAATACAGCAAGCAAATGTGGGCTGACTCCTCAATTTAAACAATTACAAGAGTTATATGATCAATATCATGAAAAGGGCCTTGAAATTTTAGGATTTCCGTGTAACCAATTTATGAACCAAGAGCCAGAAGGAGAAGAAGCCATTCAAGAATTCTGTTCTTTGAATTATGGAGTGACCTTCCCTATGTTTGCGAAAGTAGATGTCAAAGGCGAAGAGGCGCACCCGCTGTTCAAGCATTTAACAAGTCAAGCGAAAGGTGTGCTTGGGACAAAAACAGTGAAATGGAATTTCACAAAATTTATCGTGGACCAAGACGGAGAAGTTATTGAACGATTCTCGCCGAAAACACCACCAAAAGAATTAGAAAGCTCAATCATCGCTCTGCTCAACAAATAAGATGCTGACAGTCATGCAGCGAAAACAATTGGAGGCAGCTGCCTCCTTTGTTTCAGACAGGCTGAAGGATGAACCGACTGGACACGATGCGGCTCATGTTGCTCGTGTGCGCCAGCTTGCCGTCCGTATTGCAAATCAGGAAGGCGGCTCTCTATTTATCATCGAGATGGCAGCGATTGTACATGATGTCATTGATGAAAAGCTGTCAAGTGAATGGAAGGTCACTGAAAAGCAGCTTGAGAACCAGCTCCTTTTGTGGGAATTGGACACGCGGGATGTCCGCTATATCATGGACATCATTACAACGATGTCTTTTCGTCATCGGCATAAGCAGTTTAAGCCAATGACGTTAGAGGGGGCCATTGTTCAAGATGCCGATAGGCTGGATGCGATAGGAGCAAGCGGTATCGCTAGAGTGTTTACGTATGCTGGCGCTACAGGTGAGCCCCATTATACAGAGGACACGCAGCAGGGCTCTGTGCTAAAGCATATGGAAGAAAAACTGCTCAAATTAAAAGACTTGATGAACACTCATGCAGGAAAGCAGCTTGCTGATGAGCGGCATGAATTGATGAGTTTATTTATCAAGAAGTGGAAAGAAGAATGCGGCCTTACAGATGAGTAGGGTCTTTATGTGTGTAAGGAGGATATATCAATGAAAATAACAGCAATAGAACCAACGCCAAGTCCGAATACCATGAAGGTAATTTTGACAGAAGCACTTGCTGGCGGTAAAAGCAACAACTACAAAAAGGATCAAAAAGACGAAGCGCCAGAAATGATCAAGCGTATTTTAAGCATTGAAGGTGTAAAAGGGGTTTATCATGTTGCAGATTTCTTAGCGGTTGAGCGAAATGCAAAGTTTGACTGGCAGGGTATTTTACAACAGGTTAGAGAAGCCTTTGGACAAGAAACAGAAGGTCTTCAGGAAGGATCGCAGTCAGGCGATGACACATTTGGTGAAGTGAAAGTGTTTGTCCAAATGTTTAATGGGATTCCAATGCAGGTCAAACTGTCAGACGGTGAAAGAGAAGAGCGGTTTGGCATGCCTGAACGTTTTCAAGCAGCCATTTTAAAGCTTAGAAGCAGCTCAGACAATGTCGTGTTTGAACGTGTGTGGAAAGAACACGGCGTTCGTTTTGGAGAATTTGCTGATATCGGTGAGGAAGTCACAGAGGAGCTGCAAGCAGCCTATGATGATGAGCGTTTAGCCCGCTTAACAGAGGCAGTGAAAGAAGGACAGGAAGCTGTAGATAGACAGGTGAACCGAAAGGCATATGATGTAACAGAAGACATGCTGCAAGAGGAAGATTGGAAAAAACGTTTTGCCCATTTAGAGCAAATGCAGCCAGAGCTAAAGGATATACCTGTTTTAATGAAAGCAATGGAGGATCCCAAAACGTCTATTCGCAGACAAGCCGTTGTGAATGCTGGCATGATTGAAGATCCTGCCATTCTGCCTATTTTATATAAAGGGCTCGAAGACAAAACAGTGACGGTCCGCAGAACGGCTGGTGACTGTATTTCTGACCTTGGTGACCCGAGTGCTATCGAAGCCATGATCGCAGCATTAAAGGATCCGAGTAAGCTCGTCCGCTGGCGTGCAGCTATGTTTCTTTACGAAGAAGGGGACGAAACGGCACTTGAAGCATTAAAAGAAGCAGAGCAAGACCCTGAGTTTGAAGTCAGTCTTCAAGTGAAAATGGCGATTGAGCGCATTGAGCATGGAGAAGAAGCAAAAGGCTCTGTATGGAAGCAAATGACAGAAAGTAGAAAGAATGCATCAGAATGATGAGAAAGATGAACAAGCTGCCAATGAAAAGCAGCTTGTTTTTCTAAAAATGATAGACAGAAAAATTTTTTTAGAAAAATTATTTTGAATATTGTTGAAATATACGAAAAAACTCTATATAGTAGTACCAATATAGAATATTGGAGGTCAGATTTTATGACACGAACCTTGCTGAGCGCTTGCTTCAGCAGCCATGTTAGTCACCGGTCATTCATAGGTGGCTAAATAAACAGAAAATTTGTAAAATAAAATCAACTCAAAATCATGCAGTCAACAAGACTTGTAGTATAGGAGGCTTTTTAAACAGATGGCAGAACTACGCAGTAACATGATTAAACAAGGAATCGACAGAGCACCTCACCGAAGCTTACTAAGAGCGGCGGGGGTAAAGGATGAGGATTTCGGCAAGCCATTTATTGCCGTATGTAATTCCTATATTGATATTGTCCCAGGACATGTCCATCTTCAGGAATTCGGGAAGATTGTGAAGGAAGCCATTCGTGAAGCTGGCGGAGTGCCATTTGAATTCAATACGATTGGCGTCGATGATGGAATTGCCATGGGTCATATCGGGATGAGATATTCATTGCCAAGCCGTGAAATCATTGCGGACTCTGTAGAAACCGTTGTATCTGCTCATTGGTTTGATGGAATGGTTTGTATTCCTAACTGCGATAAAATCACACCAGGAATGATGATGGCAGCGATGCGCGTGAATATCCCGACTGTCTTTGTGAGCGGGGGACCGATGGAAGCGGGTAGAACAAGTGACGGCAGAAAAATTTCTCTTTCTTCTGTATTTGAAGGCGTTGGTGCATACCAGTCAGGTAAAATCAATGAAGAGGAGTTAAATGAATTAGAGCAGTTTGGCTGTCCAACCTGCGGATCTTGTTCAGGTATGTTTACAGCTAACTCAATGAACTGTTTAGCGGAAGCACTCGGGATCGCTCTTCCTGGAAATGGAACGATTTTGGCGACATCACCAGAACGAAGAGAATTTGCGAAGAAGTCTGCAAAACAACTCATGGAGCTCATCAAAAAAGATATTAAACCACGGGATATTGTCACTGAAAAAGCAATTGATAATGCATTTGCATTAGATATGGCACTTGGTGGTTCAACCAATACCGTTCTTCACACATTGGCAATTGCGAATGAAGCAGGTGTTGAATATTCACTTGAACGTATCAATGAAGTAGCAGAACGTGTTCCTCATTTATCAAAACTTGCTCCAGCTTCAGACGTTTATATTGAGGATTTACATGAAGCAGGCGGTGTTACAGCGGCACTAAATGAATTGTCTAAAAAAGAAGGAGCTCTTCATTTAGATACAATGACTGTCACTGCGAAAACGCTTGGCGAGAACATTGCGGGGCATGAGGTAAAAGATTATAACGTCATTTATCCAATTGACAAGCCATTTACTGAAAAAGGCGGCTTAGCCGTTTTATTTGGAAACCTTGCGCCAGATGGAGCCATCATTAAAACGGGCGGGGTACAAGACGGGATCACACGCCACGAGGGGCCTGCGATCGTATTTGAATCCCAGGAAGAAGCCCTTGAAGGTATCATTAATAGAAAAGTAGAAGCAGGACATGTTGTCATCATTCGCTACGAAGGACCTAAAGGCGGACCTGGCATGCCTGAAATGCTTGCACCTACTTCACAAATCGTCGGCATGGGACTTGGACCAAAGGTTGCTTTAATTACAGACGGACGTTTTTCCGGCGCTTCTCGCGGATTGTCTATTGGGCACGTCTCTCCAGAGGCAGCTGAGGGCGGCCCGCTTGCATTTGTTGAAAATGGTGACCATGTCGTTGTCGATATCGAACAGCGCATTTTAAGCGTAGATGTTCCAGAGGAAGAATGGGAAAGAAGAAAAGCAAACTGGAAAGGCTTTGAGCCAAAAGTAAAAACGGGTTATCTTGCTAGATATTCAAAACTTGTGACATCAGCCAATACAGGCGGAATCATGAAAATTTAATCTGATATCGAACATTTGAAAATTGGCTCTCTCTATAGTATCCTTTATTCACAACATAAGGATTATAGAGGGGGCTTTTTTATGTCAATGGCATATGAAGAATACATGCGCCAGCTCGTTGTACCGATGCGTCAAGAGCTGACAAGTGCAGGATTTCAAGAACTAACAACGGAAGAAGAAGTAGAACAAACGATGCAAGAAGCAGAAGGAACGACATTTGTAGTTGTTAATTCTGTATGCGGGTGCGCTGCCGGCTTAGCACGCCCAGCTGCTACTCAAGCTGTGATGAAGGCAGAAAAAACTCCAGATCGAATTGTCACAGTTTTTGCTGGTCAGGACAGGGAAGCAACGGCAAAAATGAGAGAATACTTCACAGGCGAAGAGCCATCGTCTCCATCTATGGCACTTTTAAAAGGAAATGAACTCGTTCATTTTATTCCGCGTGACGAGATTGAAGGTCATGAAATGGAAGACATCATGAACAACGTCTTATCTGCATTTGAAAAACATTGCTAATACACATGTTGAAATGTCCTGTGATCAAGTCAGGGCATTTTTTCTTGATCATGATGGAGGAACCGCATGCTTATCACAACAAGCTTTAGAGCAAATGAACAAACAATTGAAACAGCAAAAGCCCTTGCAGAGGATTTACATGGTGAGTATGTAGAAAGGCGCAAACAATCCGTCAAGCAGCTTGCGATGAAACGAGGAGATGTCCTTGTTGTGGGGAAAGAAAGATTTGAATGGTATCAGCCAAATGGTGAAAAGTTCTTCTTCCATCCAAGCTCAGCGATGTTCAGGGTGAAGCGGCTCATGCGCGGGGAAAAGGATCCTTTAATCGAAGCCACGCAGCTTCAGCCGGGCGATTCCTTTTTAGATTGTACGCTTGGCCTAGGATCAGATGCCATTACAGCAAGCCTGCGAGTAGGTGCGAATGGAAGGGTCGTCGGTATCGAAAAGAGTCCGATGACAGCATTGCTAGTGCGAGAAGGACTAAACACATGGGAGACAGGGGTAAGAGAGGCAGATGAAGCGATGAACCGGATATCTGTTGTAAGTGGAGACAGTATCGAGCATCTAAAAAAGCTCTCTGATGAATCATTTGATGTCGTCTATTTTGATCCGATGTTTGAGGAGACGATTCAAGAATCTTCAAGTATCGCACCGCTCCGTCATGCGGCAGAGCACCACTTTGACCACGAAACAGCCGTCCAAGAAGCGCTGAGAGTGGCGAGAAAAAGAGTGGTTTTAAAAGATCATTGGAAAAGCACCCGATTTCTAGCAGACTCCTATCAATTTCACGTTTTAAAACGAAAAACAGCCCAATTTCATTATGGATATATTGAGAAAGAAAAAAGCCCTCGCTAAAGGTTCAGGTGTGCAGACAATTCTTTTTAATTCCTTGTCAATCATCTAAAAAAGCCCTTATTCAGGGCTTTTAATCTGTAATCTCCATATAGACAAAATAAAATAATGTCAGCAAGGAAGCCGTAATAAAAAACCCTTCAAGCATACCCATTCCTCCCAAATTTTAGTCGTCATTACTGCCATTGTAAACGTTTTATTATGAAAAAGAAAGTCTCAAATCGGTGACCAAATTGAATGACTGAAAATTCATTATATGCTAGAATAGCAGTATGATAACTTATGGAAGGAATTAGATATCATGAAGATGTGGATGAGAAAAACGCTTGTTGCGCTCTTTACAATTGCAACTTTTGGTTTAGTCTCTCCTCCGTCGGCTTTGATGACAGACAAGCCCTCTGAACTTTCTTCATCTGATAAAACGCCTTATACAGCTGTTTATGATACATCAGATGAAATGCGCAGCTGGGAACTAACGCAAGAGGAAAGCAAAGAACAGTTAGATCCCTTTGAGCAATATAAGCAAGAGGTGCTGTCAAGTGCAGAAAATCAATCCTTTCTCAAATTTGGCCGTAAAATCACACCTGTCATTGAGGACGAGTACAGAGAAGAGATTCAGCCGAAGATTGAACAAGTGTTAACTGACTATTTAACAAATTTCAAAGATGACGAAAAATTTCAAGATGTTGTTTTAACTGATCAGCCTTCAAGCGGAAATGGCGAAAAAATCTTCCACATTTACAACCGCAAGACCGGAAAAGATTTGCTCCGTTTTCATGTCAGAAGAGATCAGCCGCCTCACAGCGGATATTGGTTTAACTTTCATTACCATACAGCAGAAGATGGATTCCAGACGCATCACGAACTCGGTAATATTTACTGGGACAAAAACACCCCGCCGAGCTGGATGAGCCACTAGAAGGAGATGTCATGCCAATTGAAAAAATATACAATGAACGAAATGGTGCAGATTACAAAACAAATGTTAAATGATCGCGGAGTGAAAATTGAAGATATCGCACACATTGTGCTGAAGCTCCAAGAAAAATATCATCCAAACCTTCCACTTAGTGTCTGTATTGAAAATGTTGAAAAAGTGCTGAATAAAAGAGAAATTGTCCATGCAGTTTTAACAGGACTTGCCCTTGATCAGCTGGCAGAAAAAAAGCTCTTGCCAGAACCTTTACAGCACTTAGTTGAAACAGATGAGCCGCTATATGGAATTGATGAGATTATTCCGCTTTCCATTGTCAATGTATATGGATCAATCGGTTTGACCAACTTCGGTTATTTAGATAAAGAGAAATTTGGTATTATTCGTGAATTAGATGAAGGCCGTCCAGGTGAAGTGCATACTTTCCTTGATGACCTAGTCGCTGCACTTGCCGCAGCAGCTGCAAGCCGCATTGCTCACTCACACCAAGATATTAAGGATGAAGAGCAGGAACGAGTGAATCAAGCATAAAAAGAAAAACATGTCTGCTCATCATGCAGGCATGTTTTTTTGGTTTCAAGAAAAGCCGAAATAAGGTAAACTACAACAAGAACATAAATAAAGGATGAAAAAAATGAAACAATACAAAGAGTTATGCCGTCATGTATTACAGCACGGGGATGAAAAAGGTGACAGAACGGGTACAGGTACAATCAGCACGTTCGGTTACCAGATGAGATTTGATTTACAGGAAGGATTTCCTCTTTTAACCACAAAGAAATTACACCTGAAATCGATCATTCATGAGTTGCTTTGGTTTTTAAAAGGTGATACAAATGTCAAATATCTTCAAGAAAATGGTGTCCGCATTTGGAACGAATGGGCAGATGAAAATGGAGAGCTGGGCCGTGTATACGGTGCACAGTGGAGATCATGGGCGAGCGGAGACGGCGAGACAGTGGATCAGATCACAAAGCTGATTCATGATATTGAGCACAACCCGAATTCAAGACGACTGATCGTCAGCGCTTGGAACCCGGGGGAAATTGATCAAATGGCGCTGCCTCCTTGTCATTGTCTATTTCAATTTTACGTATCAAACGGGAAGCTTTCCTGCCAGCTATATCAAAGATCGGCAGATATCTTTTTAGGCGTGCCATTTAATATTGCTTCATATGCCCTTCTAACGATGATGATTGCCAAAGTCACAAATCTTGAGCCAGGAGAGTTTATTCACACACTCGGAGATGCTCATATTTATCAAAATCATCTTCCACAGGTGAAAATGCAGCTAGAGCGCGAGGAACGCACGCTTCCTACGCTTCGTATTACAAGAGATGTAAAGAGCATTTTTGATTTTACGTTTGATGATTTTGTGCTTGAGAACTATGATCCGCATCCGCATATAAAAGGAGAAGTCAGTGTATGATTTCCATGATTGCGGCGACAGGAGAAGACAGAGTCATTGGTCTAGATAATCAAATGCCTTGGCATTTACCAGCAGATTTAGCGTATTTTAAAAAAGTCACAGGCGGTCACACGATTGTCATGGGCAGAAAAACCTTTGAATCCATTGGACGAGCGCTGCCTAACCGCCGAAATATTGTGCTGACCACAAGTTCTTCTTTTAAAGCAGAAGGATGCGAGGTTGTTCATTCAATTGCTGATATTTTGGCAATTGGGGAAAGCGAGACAGAGCTATTTATCATTGGCGGGTCTAAGCTGTATGAAGAAATGATGCCATATGCTGATCGTCTCTATATCACGCACATTCACCATGCGTTTGAAGGAGACCGCTATTTCCCGTATTACAATGAAGATGAATGGACGATTGTATCACGCGAAAAAGGCCATCGTGACGAAAAGAACCCCTACAATTATGAATTTGTCGTATATGACAAAAAAGGATAAGTGAGTAGGAGGAGTACGGTTGTTTCGTTATTGGTTTTTAACGATTTATGTTGTTGTATCCTTTTTAAAAAGTATGAGGCATTTGTACGATCATGAATTAACGGATCCACGCATTTCCTATACGAAACGAATGCATCTCATTCATGAGCATGTAAAAAGGTTTTCCCGGGGATGTATTGATCAATCAGGATCAGTCATGACCATTCATCAGCAAAAGAAGCTGCCAGATGGCCCGGTTATTTATGTCACAAAAGAGCTGAATCCAGTCACAACGACATTATTGATCGGCCACCTTGAGAAGCCATTTGCTTTCATGGCAAAGCCGAAGCTCTTTCGGTATCCGATTTTAAAACAATGGCTCAAAAAAATGGCGGTTATCCATCAGAATCAAACGGATGAGGTCTTATTAGAAGAAGCAAAGGAAAGAATCGTGTCTGGGCAGAGTCTATTGCTTTCAGAAGCGTATCGTCATATTGCAGAGGCGCTTGCTGAAGAATACGATTGTCCGCTTGTACCAATTGAAACTAGCGGAACGGATCGTCTTTTAACTGGGAAGATCGTGAAAAGACTGCGTCCTGTTAATGTCGATATTCATATTAAAGCTCCTGTCATGATCAGTGATTACGCACAAAAACGTGCATAGAAAAAACCAGCATCCGAATAGTGGATGCTGGTTTTTTCATTCTATGCAGCAGGAATGTTTACGCAATAGAATAAAATACAGAAGAACATCGATGCGCTGCCGCCAAGAACAAAGCTGTGCCAAATCGCATGATGATAGGGAATTTTCCGCCAAATATAAAAGATGGTTCCGACTGAATATAATATGCCGCCTAACAGTAAGAGGCCAAATCCTGCACCTGTTAATTGGATATAAAGCGGTTTGATGGCGATGATGATCATCCAGCCCATTAATAAATAGACAAGGGTAGATACGATAATAAAGCGTTTGACGAAAAAGATTTTAAAGACAATCCCACCAGCAGCAAGCGCCCATACAATGGCAAGGAGCGTATAGCCGAGTGCACCTTTTAGTGGTCCAAGTAAAAAGGGTGTATATGTACCAGCAATCAATACATAAATAGCCGAGTGGTCGAGGATTTCAAAAATATCTTTTGTTTTTTTGTGCCGAATGCTATGAAGCAGGGTTGAGCTTAAATAAAGCAGCAGCATGGATGCACCAAATATCGAAAAGCTGATAATGTCTGTGACAGTGCCGTATTGAACAGCGAATAAGACGAGAAACACAATGGCTGGGATGGATAAAATAACACCAATGCCATGTGTAATGGCGTTTGCAATTTCTTCTTTTACAGTAAACAATGGATGTCCTCCTTTTATTGAACCGGTATATAACCATCAAGCGACTTCAGGAATGAAAGACCTTCAAGTGTAATCTTCGTTCCGGCCCTGCCTTTTCCTTTCGTCACGTATGCTTTTTTCTCAAGATCATCTAAGCGGTTTCGCACCTGCTGAGGGGTCAGCGGGATATCTCCTTGTTTGCTTAATTCAGATAAGATGCGCCTGCTGGCTGCTTCTCCTTTTTCATTGAGAGATTTAATGGCTTCCAGCAAGAAAACAAATTCTTGTTTTTCCATTAGTGTAAGCTGGTGTTCTTCCTTTTTACCTTTCACGGCTGAGGGAAGAGGTGCTAACACAAAGGGCGGTAAATGATGTAAAAATACCGTGTGGCCCTCGAGTATGGACGCAGCGTAATGAACAATATTTTTGAGTTCTTGGACATTTCCTTCAAATGGATACTGCTGCAAGGCTTCCCAAACACTTGGATCAATATCAGGTGCCATGTTCAGCTTTTGAAAGAAAGCATTTGTTAACACAGGAATATCTGTTTTTCGTTCGGCTAAAGCTGGAAGGGCCAAATGAAGAACATTCAGACGATAAAACAGCTCGGGTAAAAAGGTAGAAGAAACCCTGAGTGCCTCTATTGATAAAGACGAAGAAGCGATTACTTTTGTTGCAGGTGACGTTTCTAGAAAGTGAATGACCTGGTGCTGCATAGAAATACTTAATGCACCGATTTCATCTAAATAAAGAATTTGATTGTTTTTTTCTATGAAGGCTTTCTGTAAGGTTTCTTCATTCAAGATGGGGCAATACATGTGTGTCAGTGATGCGTGTGGAACAGATACGTTCGCCATTTCTTGGGCGAATAGCGTTTTGCCTGTGCCGATGTCTCCTGTTATCAAGACCGGCTGTTCGTTTTTCGAAAATTGTTTTGCCAGATGAATTGCATGCTTGATATCTTGATGATCACCATAGATAGATGCGAATGATTGAGTGGCCATTGGGTGATTCCTTTCTTTGTGGTTCTAATTGGTTCAATTGTAACACCCAATTAAAACAAATGTACAGGAAAACGAAAAAGTTTATAAAATTTATGATGGATCCATGATCTATTGGTTTATTTTTTGAATATTCATGTTATAATGACAAATTAAATAAGGTTAAAGAGAAAGGATCTTGTACATGAAACCGTTGCTCAAAGAAAATACGCTAATTCAAGTGAAAGACATCTTAAAAGCCCATCAAAATTTGAAGGATGTAGTCATTCATACACCACTTCAAAAAAATGAGCGACTTTCTGAACGATATGAATGTAATGTCTACTTAAAAAGAGAGGATCTTCAAGTAGTTCGTTCCTTTAAATTAAGAGGCGCTTTTAATAAAATGAGCCAGCTTCCAAAAGATAAACTAGAAAATGGCATTGTCTGTGCAAGTGCAGGAAATCACGCACAGGGTGTTGCCTATTCTTGTAAATATTTAGGCATCCACGGGAAAATCTTTATGCCTGCTACGACGCCAAGGCAAAAAGTATCACAAGTGGAGCTGTTCGGAAAAGAATATGTTGAAATTATCTTAACCGGAGATACGTTTGATGATTCGTATCATGAAGCCGTAAAATGCGGAGATGAAGAGAAGCGCGAATTTATCCATCCGTTTGATGATCTGGATGTGATGGCAGGACAAGGAACGACTGCTGTCGAAATCTTAAATGATATCGAAGTGGAGCCTCACTTTTTATTTGCAAGTGTCGGAGGTGGAGGTCTGTTATCTGGTGTTGGTACATATATCAAAAATATCTCACCAGAAACCGAAATCATTGCAGTCGAACCGCTTGGCGCAGCTTCACTGCATGCCTCGCATGAGAAGGGCGAGGTTGTGACACTTGATTCGATTGATAAGTTTGTAGACGGAGCAGCGGTTCAGCGGATTGGCGAAAAGACGTTTACATCGCTTCAGTCTGTTGTCGATAAAATCAGTCTTGTACCCGAAGGGAAAGTGTGTACAACGATTTTAGAGCTGTATAATCAATGTGCGATTGTAGCAGAACCGGCAGGCGCATTGCCAATCGCAGCATTAGATGCTCATCGCGAGGAGATCAAAGGGAAAAATGTTGTCTGTATTGTCAGTGGAGGAAATAATGACATCGGCAGAATGCAGGAAATCAAAGAACGCTCGATGATCTATGAAGGGCTTCAACATTACTTTATTGTCAATTTTCCGCAAAGAGCAGGAGCGCTTCGTGAATTTTTAGATGAAGTGTTAGGGCCAAATGACGATATCTCACGCTTTGAATATACGAAAAAGAATAACCGAAGCAAAGGTCCTGCGCTAGTCGGCATCGAATTGAAAGAAAGAGATGACTATGCAGCGCTGATTGAGCGGATGGATAGAAAAGGCTTTCACTATGTTGAAGTGAATAAAGATCAAGATTTATTCCACCTATTTATTTAGGCTTAACAGATAATTGGAAAAGAGGATTGATCGTTTGTGCTGCTCAAAACAATATGTTTTAGACGGATGGATGGAGCTCAGATCAAGGTAACAGAAGTCCCTGTTCTAAAGGGAGATGAGACGTATCGTTTCATGCTCACATTTAGACTTGAAGCTTTCTTGAAAAAAGTCTATGTATCTAAAGGAAAGAGAACTGTGTACTCTTTCAGAGAGGATGTGAAACGTAACGTCAAGTGGAGCACATATGAACAGATCTATCAGGAGCCTACACTGAAATACAATGCGTAAGCAGGAATCTTTGTCAAAAGGGGTAAGCAGCCATTTTGAAGTGGCCGCTGCTCAGTTTGGCAAGGATTTTTTTCTTGACAAGAAGAAAATGTGACAATTTCAAAAACGTTAGGTCAGTTGTTTTCAAGTGTGCAGGAAATAAGGTAATATCATAAGTAAAGACTAAGACAGCAAGGATGAGACGATAGTGAAACAAATTAAAATTGTAACAGATTCAACTGTGGACCTTCCGCAAGAAAAAATCAATGATCTTTCCATTCACGTGATTCCGCTCAATATCTCCATTTCTGGAGTTGATTATATTGACCGGGTGAATATACAGCCAGATGAATTTATTGAAAAAATGGAGGCTGCTGAGGAACTGCCGAAAACGTCTCAACCTGCGATCGGTCAATTCGTCGAATTATATGAAAAGCTGACGGCAGATGGAAGCGAAGTGATCAGTATCCATTTAACTGGTGGTATGAGCGGTACTGTTCAAACTGCTGAAAGCGCTTCGAAAATGGTAGATGGAAATATCACGGTGATTGATTCGAATTTTATTTCCTATGGATTAGGATTTCAAGTCATCAAAGCAGCAGAACTAGCCAAAAAGGGTGCAAGCCGTGAAGATATTATCACAGAATTAGATAAAATCCGTCATCAAACAAAGCTATATGTCACGATCGATACATTAGAAAATCTCGTCAAAGGCGGCAGAATCGGAAGAGGAAAGGCGCTGATCGGCTCACTTCTTCACATCAAACCAATTGCCAGCTTGACAGACGGGGTATATACGCCAGAAGCGAATGTGAGAAGCTACTCTGCGCTTGTCCGCCATCTGACAAAACAGTATGTACAGGCGGTGAAGGGAAAAACAGTTCAAGCCATTGGGATCGCACATGCAGATGCATTAGAACTCGCTGAAAAGCTAAAAAAAGCGCTACTTGACCACACACCTGAAGCACTGATTGACATCGCCTACACAACACCGATTATTTCTTGTCATACCGGAAAGGGCGCAATAGGCTTTACTTTTTATACCGATTGATAGAAAAAGGGGATGGACATATCATGTATAGAAAAAGGGGAGCCTTACTTGGTGCGCTTATGACGATAAGCGTGCTTCTTTTAGTCTCATGTTCAAATGGGCAAATCAAGGATGCTTTAAATTATCAAATAGAGCCGTTTGAGTTTGAAAACCAAGATGGCCAAAAGGTGTCATTGGATGATTTGAAGGGGAAAGTATGGGTAGCTGATTTTATTTTCACAAGCTGTGAAACGATTTGTCCGCCGATGACTGCTCATATGACAGAGCTGCAAAAACGGTTAAAAGAAGAAAAATTGGATGCGCATATCATTTCCTTTAGCGTGGACCCAGAGGTCGATTCACCGAAAAAGCTAAAGGAATTTGCAAAAGCCTATCCATTGTCCTTTAAAAATTGGGATTTTCTCACTGGGTATTCACAGTCAGAAATTGAAAAATTCGCAATGAAAAGCTTTAAAACCATTGTAAAAAAACCTGAAGATGAAGACCAAGTGATTCATCAGTCTCTGTTTTTTCTTGTCAATCAAGATGGGAAAGTGATGAAAAATTATGATGGCGTGCAAAACACACCTTATGATGATATCATCAAGGACATCAAAACGCTGAACCGAAGCTAGCATAAGGATGTTCAAATGGGCGAAAACATGATACACTTTTTTAATCAGAAAAAGGAGGGACATCATCGTTTGAAGGCTCGTTTGATTTTGATTGTGATGTCTCTAGCTTTTGTTCTTTCTGCATGTTCCGCGCAAGAGGCTGGCATAAAGGATAAACTAGAAGACACACCAAAAGTAAAAGAACATATTACCATCGCAGCGGTTGGAGATTCCTTAACAGAAGGAATCGGAGATCAAGATAAAAAAGGCTATGCAGGCATAACCCGTGACAAGATAGAAGCAGTGGACGGCGTGCAGTCTGTCACATTAAAAAACTATGCCATTAAAGGCAGTAGAACAGTAGATTTATTAAAAAGATTAAAAGAAAAAAAGGTGCAGGACGGACTGAAAGACGCTGACTATATTTTCTTTACGATCGGCGGGAATGATCTCATGCATGTTGTCCGTCAAAATGTGCTTAATTTGACGTTTGCTCCTTTTCAAAAAGAGCAAGGTCCTTTTGAAGAGCGCTTTAAAACCATTCTTGCTCAACTGAGAGAACAGAATGACCATGCGAAAATCATGTATGTCAGCATGTACAATCCTTTTAAATTCAGTTTGTCTGAGCTGCGAGATATTGATGAAGTCGTTCAAGACTGGAATGCCGCTGCCAAAAAGGAACTCAAAAAAGACGGCAATGCGGATATGATCAATGTAGCAGATTTATTTGAAGAAGGTTCTGATGAAAAATTACTGGCAGAAGATGATTTCCACCCAAACCAAAAGGGGTACTCTCTTATGGCAAATCGTTTATTCTCCGAAGTGAAAAAAGAAGGACTGCCGAAGGAATAGGGTGAAACAGATGAAAAAATGGAAAAGCTTATTTTTTATTTTACTTGCAATCAATCTATTGATTGTGATTGGCTGCGGTATTTTGATGCTGCTGCCAGGCGGTCAATCCGCTTCAACCAAAGAAGTGAAAAGCGAATATGCTTTTAATATATCCAGCTCAAAGGAATCACTCACCAGCTTTGTGAATGATTATTTGAAAAATCAAGGATCAAATGATATGCCAGACTTTCATGTAGCAATCGATCAAGATGTGAAAGTAACAGGCGCAATTAAAGCTTTCTCTTCAACGATTGATGCAAACGTCTCATTTACGCCAACTGTTGAAGATAATGGTGATGTGCTTTTGAAAGTGGATGACTTTTCAATTGGACAATTGAGCATTCCGATTAGTTTTGTTTTAAGCTACATGGGTCAGTTCTATGAGCTGCCAGAGTTCGTTCATGTAAAACCGGATCAAAAAACGGTTGAAGTGCGTCTTTCAGAAATGCCGCTGACGAATGATATGTATGTGAAAGCAAATAAAATTGATCTGCAGAACGATGAAATTGAATTCTCATATTATCATCCAAAGCAATAGAACGTGTGAGTCAGGAGTGAAATCATGAAGCGAGTCTATCAATATTTTAGTTTACTGTCGTTTTTATTTGCTGCGTACTTTGGCATAACAGCTGCCAATGCTTTAAAAGCAGAAAATATCGATCAGTTTTACTTAAATATTGCCTACTGTGCATTATTTCTAGGCACGATGATTCTTGCTTTTGATTTTCAAAAGCAAGAAAAAGCTGAAGATGTCTCGTAAGGAGCCTTTTCCACTTTAGGAAAGGCTCTTTTTTATAATTGCCGAGACAAGACCACCTTTGCCATAAGTTCAGGATCTCCGTTAGCAAAACCATGAAGCAGAATCAGGTATGCACGCTTTGTTTGCAGATGAACTTTTGGGATATCAAGCAGTACACTTTGAGTGCCGGCGGCTTTCAATTCAAAATGATATTTGTTCGGGGAGAAATGATGAATGTGGGTGCTGTTTACATAATCAAGCTCCTTCGATATAACCCCATGGTCTCGTTCGTATATATCTATAGAAGGAAGGTCCGGAGACAGCTGTACAAATGTAAGTGCTGACAGGTCATCTTGCTTGATCAAAGTAGCCTGCTGCTCAGTCAAGAGTGCAAAGCCTGCACGGGCACCTGTGATACATAATGTGTAGACCTCGCCGCTCTTAAATCGAATGCGGGAATGAAGAATTCTCTCATTTGTAGCCAGTTTGAACACTTCTATTTCATACATTCCCTCATCCCACTCCATATAAGCGGTCAAATGGCTGTAAGGCATTGGTTTCATTATCTGCTTCCGGTTCACATAAACAGCGAGCTCACTGAGATCTGGTGCAGCGTGAAATAATCGAATAAAGGCTTTTGATGAAGGGCTGCTTTGAAGATGCTCGTAGGTGTCAGCGAATGGCCGATATGGAAAGTCATGATAAAAGAGCTGCTGCATGTCATCAATCCCTTCTTTCTCATGCAATGGTGTTTTTTGTAGCGTATGCATGAAAAAGACGATCTGTATAGGCAAAAGAAGCATAGAAAAAAGCCTGACGTTTTCCGTCAGGCCGGCATGTTAAGAAGGAGAAGAATATTGATGATATTCAGCTAGTTTAATGAACGTTTTTTCATCCTCAATTAAACCACAAACACCGCACTGGACTTTCATTTGAGGACCTTGATAGCTCAAGTGAAAAGGAGACAGCTGTTCTCCTTCGTATCTTTCAACAACTGCTCCTGTTGCTGGATCAAGCTTTACAGGTTCTGAAAGCTGCTCAATGAGATTAAAGCGCGTTCTGTTTGTTTTACAGTTTGGACAAAGATAAGGGCTTGTCATGGTTTGTTCCACCTCTTTTTATCCGTAGCATGTCCTGAGCGCTAAAATCTATGCTTAATCCTTTTGACTTTTATCCAGCTTTTTAAATAATTTGATCATTGTTTTTAGTTCTTCGTCATCAAATGATTCAAATCGCTCCATAAAGTATTCGGTTTTCTTTTTCTCAAAATGCTCAGTAATTTCCTTACCCTTATCGGTTAAGTGGATTTTGATGATGCGGCGGTCCTCTTTTGAGCGGATACGGGTGATCCAGCCTTTTTCTACGAGTGTGTCAGTCACAGCGGTAATATGACTTGCTGACACTCCAAGAATGGAAGCGAATTCCGTTACTTTTTTTGCACCTTGCTCACGGAGCAGATTTAAAATAAGAAATTCATTCCGAGATAATTCGTTTTCGAGCAGGCTGTTAATTTCATAACGGATCTGCTTAAATACGGTTCTCAGTAAAGTGTCCATTTCGTACATCATTTGTTTTCTTTGTTCCAATCATTAAACCCCCATTATATTTTAAAGATACGACAGAATGCTTTCTTTTATTTTAGGTATACAAGTCGTATCATTTTCATTATTTTTTATCATGTTATAATATGATGATACCATTTTTTAAATGAAGGGGGCACTAATATGTCTGAAAAACAAGAATTAGCCACATTTGCAGGAGGCTGCTTCTGGTGTATGGTTAAACCTTTTGATGAACAGCCGGGCATTATCAAAGTTGAATCAGGGTATACTGGCGGACATACAGTGAATCCGACCTATGAGGAAGTATGTACAAATACAACGGGGCATAGAGAAGCGGTTCAAATCACGTTTGATCCTGACGTGTTCCCGTATGAGAAGCTGCTAGAGCTGTATTGGCAGCAAATAGACCCAACAGACGATGGCGGGCAATTTGGCGATAGAGGGGAATCTTACCGTACAGGTATTTATGTTCATCATGACGAGCAGCGAAAGCTAGCAGAAGCATCGAAAGAGCAGCTGAGCCAAAGCGGGATTTTCAAAAAGCCAATCGTTACAGAAATTTTAGACGCAGGTCCTTTTTATCCAGCAGAGGAATATCATCAGCATTATTATAAGAAAAACAAAATGCACTACGAACGATATCATGTCGGTTCGGGCAGAGCCGGTTTTATTGAGTCCCATTGGAGTGATAAATAATGGCAAATGAAAAAGAAAAGCGTATAAAAGAATTAAACCGCATGCAGTACGAAGTCACGCAAAATAATGGCACGGAGCCGCCATTTCAAAATGAATTTTGGGATCATAAAGAAGAAGGTATCTATGTGGATATCATTTCAGGAAAGCCGCTTTTTTCTTCTTTAGATAAGTTTGATGCCCACTGCGGATGGCCAAGTTTTACAAAACCTCTTGAAGAGGAAGAAGTAGCAGAGAAGGTTGATACGAGTCATGGAATGGTGCGGACAGAGGTTCGCAGTAAAACAGCTGATTCTCATCTAGGTCATGTTTTCCCTGATGGCCCAGGGCCAAACGGTCTTCGGTATTGTATTAACTCAGCCGCTTTAAAGTTTATCCCAAAGGATGATCTTGAAAAAGAAGGCTACGGGAATTTGAAACATCTATTTGATTAATCCATCTAAAAATCGTCACATGGAAAGCAGCTGCTTCCGTGTGACGATTTTTTATTTTTTATGATGTGTATGATGTAATTGTTCAATGATGTGGAACAGCTTTTCTTTTGTAATGAGCGGTGCTTCTTTTGAGGTGTAATTCGTTAAGTCGACTTTTTGAAAGGCAGGGTGCAAATGTGGTCTTGGTAAAATGGCATAAAATTGTTCATGTTCAAACAGTGCATCTGCTTCGTGCGGGAATGTGAGCTCCTCGTGAAGCTTTTCGCCAGGTCTTCTTCCGACTACAAGAACATCTGGAGATTGAGCATTGATTTGAGCGGCATATTCGTGAAACGCTTTTAAAAGATCGGCAAGCTGTAAGGACTCCATCTTGAGAATGAAGGTTTCGCCGCCTTTCATCATAATTGCTGCTTGAAGTGTGAGGGAAACAGCCTCTTCAATAGACATAAAAAAACGTGTCATATGAGGATCAGTCACGGTCAAAGGTTTTTCATTTAATAGCTGCTGGAGCATGATCGGAATAACGGAACCTCTAGATCCAAGCACATTGCCAAAGCGTACAGAGCAAAACCTGGTTTTTTGATTCGGAATACTTTCGTTTGCTTGGTAAAATAGTTTTTCTGAAATCAATTTTGTTGCACCCATGGCATTCGTCGGAGAAACCGCTTTGTCAGTTGAAATGTTGACGACATGACTCACTTCATGTTCGAGGGCGGCTTCAATGACGTGCTGTCCGCCGATGATATTCGTTTGAACGGCTTCGAATGGATTATCTTCACAAGTGGGTACTTGTTTTAAGGCCGCTGCATGGAAAATGATATCCACACCCTTGACGAGCTGTCTCACGCGGCTTGCATCCCGGACATCTCCTAAAGCGAATACGACTTCTGGATGTTCTGCGTACTCATTTTTCATCATGTATTGTTTGCTGTCATCTTTACTGAAGACGATTATCTTCTTTGGAGAGCAACTTGTTAATTTATTCACGATTTGCCGGCCGATTGACCCCGTACCGCCTGTAACCAATATCGTTTTGTCACGAAAAAAGGTCTTCAAAGTCGTTTCTATCTGTTTGGACATATCTAATCCCCCAACTCTCATTTCTCTACTTTGCATCATATGTGAAAGAGCGGCATTCGTTTGAGGAAAAGAACCACTTCATGCATAAATTAGGTGAACAAATTATAACCATCTGCTAGTCGTCTTAATAGAATATGGAGAGATAAGAGATCAACTAGAAAAACGAGAGACCTGAATACTTCAGTACTGCGGTCAGCTCGGGAAGAAAATGGTAAGGGAGCTGTGCGCGAGGGGAGAAGAGAAGACATGTATAGGGGAAATCGTATTTTAGCTATGATACCTGCATTTAGAAGTCACGACGGCCAGCATGATGAACACATACGCATATTGGCAGAGAGGCCGCTTATCTATTGGACCATTCAGCCGTTACTGCAAATGATTGAATTAGATGAAGTCATCGTCTCCTCAGAGGATGTCAATACGCAAATCATTTCATCTCACTACGGAGCAAATGTGATTGAACTGCCAAGCACACATGTGACAGAACAAACGCCGTCACTGTTAGCTGTGAAGCATGCGCTTGCTTATTTAGAGCGGGAGGGAAAAACCTTTGATATTGTGCTGTATCTGCATCCATCGTCTCCTCTAAGACAGCCGGCAGATATCGAGAAGTGCTTGCAGCTTTTAGTGGAAGGGGGATATGACTGCACCGCATCTTTTACAGAGGCGTTAGAAAACCCAAATGAAACTTGGACACTGCATGAAAACAATGAAGCTACTTTATATAAGGACAATCATTACTTTTTCATGCCAAAGCATGAGCAGCCATATACGTATGGCCGGCTAAATGGTGCGGTATATGCTTTTCATGCTCATTATGCAAAAGAATGCATTCATTCCTTTTTAGAAGGATCTGTCGGAGCATATATGATGGATCGCACGCGGTCGCTTGTGGTGAAACAGGAGGCAGATCGGAAAGAGGCAGAGAAAATCTTATTAGCTCACCGAGATGCGGAAGATCATGCATAAGCTGGCATTCAACGAGAAAAAGCGCCCAGTTATAGGGCGCTTTTTACAATGTCATAAAGCCTTTGTGGCATCGTATCAAATGTATTCCAGCGAACGGTTTGCTCGTAGTTGTTCAGTGCGGCCGCCTTTCTTTCACCTGCATTTGATCCATAGTATTCAACCTGTTCTATCAAATCGTCCTCATCTTTGTAAAAAGCAAAGCTTGAAAAAGCAGGCGGCGGAGGTAGATCCGTCAATTGAAAACTCCCAGTTGCAGCAATGTCAAATGCTCTGTTATTGAGGCTCATATTTTGAATCATGGCTTTGTTTTTGTTATACGCAAATTGAGCCGGCCTATGCGGATTCAGGACAATTGCTGTCTGTTGATAGATGTCCGCCATTTGCTGAGGACTCAGCCAATTCGTTATGAGTGTGAAATCACGATAATGTCTCCGTGATTTGTTTAAGTGACGGTGCCATTCCTTACCTGCAACGAGAATACGCCATTTGTTTTGCTGCAAGAGTGTATCGATGGCTTTGATGCGGTTGGGATAAGGGTAGCCAATGAGTGCAATGTCATACGTGCACATCTCTTCTGGCGATTCATTTTTCTGAAAGACACGTGTATTTGCCGGAATGGGAAAGTAGTGCGTATGATCAGCGCCTAATTGTTTATAAAATGGCAAAACCCCTTCATCAATCGTTAATATAAGCTGAGCTTCATGTGCGCAAGCAGCTGACACATCTGTATAAAAGGGATCTTCTGTCATCCAAAGAACAATCGGGATTTTTTCTTGTTTGAATTGATGAAGTACATCTTTCGGAACATGATCACCGATCATCATCAAAACAAAATCCGGAGAAAATGTCCGGATTTTGTGCATGTTCGTGGGTAGAGATTCTCTATCAATCTTTACACATGAAAAGGGGGAATCAATGAAGCTTTCTTCTACCCATTGATCAAACATGTGATAGATTCCGCCGTAGCCAGAACTGATATAAAGAAGCTTCATGATGATCCTCTCACATTAAGATGTGAATGTAACACTTTCAACTTTATCTACATCTAATAGAGTCGTTGCTGAGCCTGTAGGTGTGACAGAGCTTTCTTGTGTAACAAATACAACACCTGTTGAAGCATCGAATGATACAAATTGAACTGGCCCAATTAAATCTCCTGAGTCAGTGACAATGCTAATGACTGTTCCTGGTGCAAGTCTTGCAAAGATCCATCTTGCTGGCTGAGATACATCGAGTGTTGTAGCAGAATCTGAAGGTGATGCCTCAGCTGCCACTTCACTTAATAAATCGTTCAATTTTTCTTCCATTTGAACTCCTCCTTCTTCGAGATTAGCTGTTAATGCATGAGTAATTGGTTTGAAAAACACTTTCAATAGTTCCTTTTTTAATTCAGCACGCTTTTCGCTCATTTTTTCCCCATCCTTTCTTCATCAATTCAAACTCACCCCTATGTATATGCCGTTCTTTTTTTTTGGCATAAGCAGAACGCTGATTCCTGATCTTTTTTTCATTTAATCACTTCACACATTTTTAAAAATGTTTTCAAATGCTGAGGCTAAATGAAGTGACGCTCATACTCTAGTAAAGATTAAATGTGAAGAGAGAGGGATTATGAATGGAATTTGAACAATTATTAGATGGTTGGAACGAAGAATTACTAGAGTCGGAAGGAGTGCTTGAAGTCATCTTGATTTTACTTCTTCTTCATCTTTTAGAAGAAAGTGGGGAAGAGAATGTGTCAGACATCAAAGAATTACTTCGTCCATGGCTTGAGCTTGGCATTCCAGTGCCGCGTGTTCATTTGGTCAATGGAGATGTACTTCAAAACGTGGTTGTCGTGCAATTGTTTGATACGGTTGCAGTCTTTAAAAACGCGACAAATCAGCTAAGAGTGAGTGTTCCTTATGTGAACATTGTCAGCTGGGGGGCTTTTTAATCTAATCAAAAAGGATAATGATCATGAAAGTATCGGTGATTTTAACAAGCTACAATAAACCAGATTTCATTGATCGTGTGCTAAAGAGTATGGTAGATCAAACGTATCCGCATTGGGAGCTTTTGATTATGGATGATGGCTCAGAAGAGGGCACCATTCAAAAGATCCAGCCCTATTTAAGTGATGAACGCATTCAGCTGTATTCGCACACAGTTCATCCAGCAAAACGGCTGTTAACCGCACGATATGCGACGCTTATTAATGAAGCATTAACCCGTATAACAGGTGAGCTCATTTGTTATTTAACCGATGATACCATCTACCATCAAGATCGTTTGCTTAAAATGGTGGATGTTTTTCGGTCGAAGCCTCACATAGATATTGTGTATTCCTCGCAGCGGGTCGTGCATGTTGATCAGCATTTAGTGGAAACGATGAGTTTTATTCGAGAAGCAGATCAAATCTTAGAGCATGCGTCCTTTCAAGTGGACCATTGTTCGGTCATGCACAGAAGCTGCTTGCTTCCACTGATCTATGAAAAATACGGACAATATTGGGACGATGAGCCAAAGCACTGGCATCATGCAGATTCTGTATTTTGGATGAGGCTGAATCACTTCGCTGCGTTTTTTCCATTAAAAGATGTACTGGATACAACGTATAAAACGCCCCATTCCTTTCATCATCTGTTTTCGAGTATGCCGTATGATTTAATTGACGGAACGGTCATTGAAAAAGAAGAAGATTATTATCAAATCGCAGACGGGAAACTTCATGGAATTGAAAAACGCTGGATCAATGAAAAGAACAGGCGTGCGATCCGTGTTCCGCTGTTATGTGAGATGAAATATGAAATGAAAGAGAAGCTGGCAGTACCCAATTATACAGTCGTTACCGCAGATAATGGGAAAACGTTCTTTTATATTGAAGATCAGAAAAAAAGACGGTTTGCTTCAAAACGTGACGTGCAATATTTTCAGTTTCACCCTAAGGAGATCTATACGATTTCAAATGATCAGCTTCAGGCATTTGAGGATGGCGGCATAATTCAGGCTTCTCCAGTTTTCAGTCCGCCAAACAGGCGCCTGTTTAAATGGAAACAAGATGTTTATTTACTTGTGCATTATGCCTTTTGCCGTATTGATCCTGAGGTCGTGAAGCGATTCGCTTTTTATCATCAGCCGATTAAGCTGTACCCATCCCAATTTGCGTTTTTTCAGGAAGGAAAGCCGATTGTGCCGCTGTATAGGGAATCGCTGCAAGAATTCGATATGTCTCTTTATCAAACATCCGGACGAAAGCACTCCTCATAAGAGGGGTGCTTTTTTCGCAATGATTGCAGGAAGTAGAAAGGAAAAAGCGAAACATGAAAAGGACAGGAACCTTTAAGAATTGATCAAGCCGCTGAAAACTTGGCAATTGATGCCGGTTTTTTGGCACTGAAAGTGAGGGGGAAAGAATGGGGAAGGTTGTCGAAAGAGCAGATTGGTTTGAATTGATTTTAGAAGCTATTGATGAAGCCATTCACGTTGTAGATGATCGAGGGATGACGATTTTTTACAATCATAATGCCGCTAAGTTTGACTCTTTACAAAAAGAAGAGGTGATTGGCAAGTACATCCTTGATGTGTATCCCTCTTTAACTGAAAAGACAAGTACGCTCATGCATGTGTTGCGAACAGGAAAGCCCATTTATCATTCGCTGCAAACCTATTTGAATAAAAATGGAGAAAGGATTGAAACAGTGAACACGACATTGCCTATTATCGAAGATAACGAGTTAATAGGCGCGGTCGAAGTCGCAAAAGATGTATCAAAGCTGTCGGCTCTTTCCAATCGGTTAGGGCAAAAAAAGCGGACACAAGACGCGGCTGAGGCCGTACAAATGCATGATTTTGCTTCATTTTTAACAAATGATCCTCTTTTAAAAGAAATGCTTGAAAGGGCAAAAAAAGCAGCTGCTTATCCATCATCAGTTGTTGTCTACGGGGAAACAGGGACAGGAAAAGAAGTGCTCGTTCAAGCCATTGTCCATGAATCTGACCGGAAAAATCAAGTGTTCATTCCGCAAAACTGCGCAGCACTCCCAGAATCATTACTTGAAAGTTTATTGTTCGGATCTGTCAAAGGGAGCTATACGGGCGCACTTGATCGCAAGGGACTTTTCGAATTAGCTGATGGGGGCACACTTTTTCTTGATGAGCTGCAAGCGATGCCGCTCACGCTGCAGACGAAATTATTACGTGTGTTAGAGGATGGCGTTGTCCGCCGCATCGGTGACGCAAAATCCATTCAAGTGGATGTTCGGCTCATTACTGCGCTCAATATGGACCCATTCGAAGCAGTGAAAAAGCAAATTTTAAGAGAAGATTTATTTTATAGATTGCATGTATCATCTTTTTATATCCCGCCGCTTCGTGAAAGAAAGCAAGATATCACGCTGCTATCCCGCCACTTCATTCAAACCTATCATCAGCAGTTTTCAAAAAACGTTACACGCCTTTCTGAAGAAACGGAACGATTGTTTATGGCGCACCACTGGCCTGGGAATGTCAGAGAATTAAAACATACGATAGAGCATGCCGTGTTGATGATGCCAAAGGAAGCGGAAGAGATCATCCCTCTATACCTTCCGGCTCATTTACGTGAGCAAAAGCTGGAAAAAGAAACATCTGAATCCTCCTTAAAAAATCAAGTGTCTTCATTTGAACAAACATTGATCCAAGAAGCTTTACATCAGCATAATGGAAATATTAAAAAAACCGCCGCTGCTTTAAAAATCCCTCGACAAACGCTGCAATATAAATTAAAGAAATATGCAGATGCCGAAATATAGGCACAACATCCAATTGAATATGACGGGTAAAAGCTCCTTTTGTAAAGAATAGGGGCATTTTCCCATGTTGGCACATAACTTGCATAGTATAAAGTGAATGCTGATAGGGGGAATGGATATGAATCAGAAATTGTATGAACCGGCACGTCACTGGAAGGACATTGAGCTTTGGAAGGATGTACCTGAGGAAAAGTGGAACGACTGGATTTGGCAGCTGACGCATACCGTGAAAACGCTTGAGGATTTAGAAAAAATCGTAAACTTAACAGAAGAGGAACGAGAAGGGGTGAAGATTTCCACTAAAACCATTCCACTCAACATTACACCCTACTATGCCTCACTGATGAATCCAGACGATCCAAGATGTCCAATACGTATGCAATCTGTGCCAATTGCAGAAGAGCTTCATAAAACAAAATATGATCTGGAAGACCCGCTGCATGAAGATGAGGACTCACCTGTCCCGGGGCTCACGCACCGATATCCAGATCGTGTACTGTTTCTTGTGACAAATCAGTGCTCCATGTACTGCCGTTATTGTACGAGAAGACGTTTTTCCGGCCAGATTGGTATGGGTGTGCCGAAAAAGCAGTTAGATGCTGCAATTGGATATATTAGAGAAACACCTGAGGTGCGGGACGTGTTAATTTCTGGCGGAGATGGGCTGTTAATCAATGATCAAGTGCTTGAATACATTTTGAAAAACTTACGGGATATTCCGCACGTTGAAATCATTCGGATTGGAACCCGCGCGCCGGTTGTCTTTCCGCAGCGTATTACAGATGAGCTGTGCGAGATTTTGAAAAAATATCACCCAGTTTGGCTGAACACCCATTTCAATACAAGTATTGAAATCACAAAAGAAGCAAAAGAAGCGTGCGAACGTCTTGTGAATGCCGGTGTTCCTGTAGGGAATCAGGCCGTCATCCTTGCAGGTATTAATGACAGTGTGCCGATTATGAAGAAGCTGATGCACGATCTTGTGAAGATTCGGGTCAGACCATATTATATTTATCAATGTGATTTATCTGAGGGCATTGGCCACTTTAGAACGCCGGTATCAAAAGGGCTTGAAATCATTGAGGGTTTAAGAGGACATACGAGTGGTTATGCAGTACCAAGCTTTGTAGTAGATGCGCCAGGAGGCGGAGGGAAAATTGCTTTACAGCCAAATTATTTATTATCGCAAAGCCCTGACAAAGTCGTCCTTCGTAACTTTGAAGGTGTCATCACCTCTTATCCAGAACCAGAGCATTACGTCGCAGGCCAGGCAGATGCGTATTTTAATGAAATTTATGAAGAGAAACAAGAACCGGCAATTGGTATTACCGCACTATTAGAGGATGAAGCGAGATCGTTTACGCCTGAGAATTTAAGCCGAATGAAACGTAGAGAAGCATATGAGACAAATCCTGAGCACGACACACTTAAAAACAAACGTGAAAAACGAGATGAATTAAAAGAGAAGAAATATCAAGCGCAGCTCAAAAAAGAACAAACCGTAAAGGAGGAGAAATAGCCTTGCTGACATGTGATTGGTGTGAGGAAAATAAAGCAAATGCGGAGCAGACAACAGTCTATTGGGAACTGATCACGGGCACACAATCAATTGAAATCATCGAAACGCCGTCCATTTCCTGCACGCACTGCGGGATGACCTATCAAAAGGATGAGACAGTCAAAGAGATTGAAGATCAATTAATTTTAGTGGATCAGACAAAACTTCCAGAAAAAATCTCCTATGAAGAATTAATGAGCATGGAGCGGTTATTAAAGCGAAATTACTTTGACTTTTCATCATAAGTTGTACCTCCGCCTATACAAGTCATCAAATTGCTGTATAATATAACAACAAAATAGTGTGTCGCGGAGGGAAAAACAGGTGAAGTCGTTTTACCATTATTTAATGAAGTTCAGACATCCAAAACCGAAAGATGAAATCAGCCATTTCGCAAATGCTGCGTACGAGGATCACAGCTTTCCTAAAGCTTCCACAGATTATCATGAGCTGTGCGCTTATTTAGAATTAAATGGTGATTATTTAAGCTCAATGACAACATTTGACGAAGCGTTTGAGCAATACGAAGTAGAAGTCAAAAAAAAATAACACGCAACCGCTTATCCGGATGGAGAAGCGGTTTTTTCATGAGAAATAAAATGGCGTTTTGCATGGTTTGGTTGCCCATGCAGAATTCCTTGCGCCGGCATACGATACGTTAAGACCAAAAGTCGGGCAAGGGGGAGACAGAATGAAGGCGAAAGCACCAAAATATCAAGTAGGGGATATTGTCGTCGTTGTCATGTACGGCACAGTCGGAACGATTACAAAAGTCCATCAAATTGACCAGCACTATTTATATGAGGTCAATCATAATGAGGTGCTTTATTTTGAAACATCACTTCAGCTTTACGATGAGTATAGCGGAGTGATTGTCGATACAGAAAAGCTGGACATTGAATATGAGTTCCTCATTGGCGATGTTGTATATGTAAAAGATTACGGAAAAGAGCTGTTTAAAATCATCGGTCATCGGACTGAAATTTGGCGCTACCTTGAAGATGGCTGGGAAGATGTCATTTACGAACTCACGAGGCTGAAAGACGGAGAGTGGCTGGAAACAGAAGAGGAAGATTTAACGCTTGTCCTAAGAAAATATGAGATGGACCAGTTTGTTCATCAGCTTCTTTTTGTGCATTACGTCGGAGAAACCTCAAAAGAGTTAGAAGAAGATATGGTCCAAACGGCTCTATTGCAGCTGGAAGAGAAACAAGAAAGCGAATCTTCACTTGAATTTCTGGCTGTATCTATAGTGGATGAGCTTCTTGATATTTATAACGATTATAAAATTCTCTATGAATTTTTCAAAGATCCAGAATATAAGGATATGATGGATTTTATTTTGGAAAGTTTACACGAACATTTTGGTTAAAAAAAGACTTGTCCTAACACGAATAAAAAATAAGGCACACAGAAAAATGCAATCACATAAAACCATCCCCTCAAGATACGGCCCATCACCTGATCAAAAGTTTCTCCATCTAATATGCTTAACCATTTCATTGCCTCAAGCCCCTTTTCTTTTTGTTTACTGCATTTATATGTATGGAATGAGCCATTATGACAAACTGTAATAAAAAACAGCCGGCGTTCATACATCATAAAAAAGGAGGCGGAATGCAATGAAAGAAGCAGATTTGGTGATTGATACAGAGGAAATTGCGGAGTTCTTCTACGTGGAGCTGATCAAAAGAGGGTACATACCTGCTGAGCTTGAAACATTTGAGCTGGCTGACATTACATTTGAATATATGCTGAAAAAAGCAATGATAGTTGAAGAAGAGGCGTGGTAGGTACTATACTTTGAAGAGATTCTGAAGAGAGAGGGAGGGGAATCTTTCGCGTGTACATCCTATATCTTTTCATTTTATTTGGCGCCATTGCTGCGCTCATGGTATCTGGTGTTTTTCAAGATTTGGACAACCAGATCATCTTATGGTTTGAAAGCATCAGACTCCCTTTTTTAAATGATGTCATGCTGGCTTTGACGGACTTAGGCATCAGCGCGCTGCTCGTTCCAATCATGCTCATTTTTAGTGTGGTCTTGTTTATGTATAAGCGCTACTACTCTATCATGATGCTTTTTCTACTATATCTCACAGAAAAAACAATCAATCATGAATTAAAGGGGCTGTTTGCTAGAGAGCGTCCGGCCTTTGATCACCTTGTAGGTGAAACGTATTACAGCTTTCCGAGCGGACATTCGATGAATGCAGCCACAATCTACCCTTTTATGGCTTATCTATTAGTTGAAATGATCCCATGGCTGAAAGAAAGACAAAAAATCGTCTATTTGATCACAGGGCTTTTCGTTCTGGCCATTGGCATCAGCCGGATGTATATCGGGGTGCATTATTTGACAGATGTTGCAGGAGGCTTTGCGATAGGACTCGCTTTATTTCTCATTTGTAAAAAGATTGACGAAAGATTGCCTGTCATTCGACAAAAATAGAAGAAGGAAATTGACAGATCCCAGCCAATTTTATATAAAAGGGGAGGGATTTGAATGCAATTGACGTTGAGATTTTTTCAAAAGAAACCTTCAGCATTTCACTTAACCATTTATCAGACACCTGAATATGGCGCTGCTAGCGGGCATCTGCCTGTGTACCGGACAAAGATTGGCGGCAGAACACACCTTGATGTACTGGAAAAAGCATTCTCGACATTTAATGTACATGATACAGTCCCTAATGATTACAATGCGCGGTTTATCACAACAGGTGATATTGTTGTGATTGATGATAAGAAAAAGGGGAAGTGCTATTATCAGCTCTCTCCGGCAGGGTGGAAACGCAGTGAACGAATGATGACGATAAGTTAAATAGATGATTGATGATGCCAGCTTGAGATTCAGCTGGTATTTTCTTTTTTTAGCTCAATCGTTTATAATAAATAGGATAAAATACATAGTAAACGTAAGTGGAGGCTAAAAAATGAGTGTACATATTGGAGCAGAAAAAGGACAAATTGCAGAAACGGTATTGCTGCCAGGCGATCCGCTGCGTGCGAAATATATTGCAGATACATATTTAGAAGATGTTGAGTGCTATAACGAAGTGCGCGGAATGTATGGCTATACTGGAACCTATAAAGGAAAACGTGTTTCTGTACAGGGCACTGGGATGGGCGTACCGTCTATTTCGATTTATGTGAATGAACTCATTCAAAGCTATGATGTTCAAAACTTAATTCGCGTTGGATCTTGCGGAGCCATCAAAAGAGATGTCAATGTACGTGACGTCATTTTAGCCCAGACATCATCAACAGATTCACAAATGAATCGTGTGGCATTTGGACCGATTGATTATGCGCCATGCGCTGATTTTGGCCTGCTCAAGAAAGCCTACGACACGGCAGAAGCAAAAAATGTCGCTGTACGTGTCGGAAATGTATTTACAGCAGACCAATTTTACAATGAAAAACCACTTGAGCTCATGGCTCAATATGGTATCCTAGCGATCGAAATGGAGACAACCGCTCTTTATTCTCTTGCAGCAAAATTTGATCGAAAAGCTTTATCAATTTTGACTGTGAGTGATCACGTTCTAACAGGAGAAGAAACAACGGCTGAAGAGCGTCAAACAACGTTTGATGAAATGATCTTAATTGCGCTAGACTCCGTTTTATAATAGTATAAAGGGTGTGCTACAATGTAGCGCATCTTTATTTTTTTAGAAGAGCAAAAGGAAGGTATGTCATGAAGAAAAGCTACAAAATACTCTCAATCGCATCGATTCTTGGTTTGACAGCCGCGCTATCAGGCTGCCAGTTGCTGGATCAAAAAAGCGGTACATCTGAATCAAACAAAACTAACGAACAAAAAAACGCAGCAAGTTCATCTCCCCAGCACAACTCAAACGATAAGGCAGATTCATCGAATCAAGAGCTGACGTTAAAGAGTGAATATTTCAATGACATCAAGGTTGTGAGCGGTCTGAAAACCATTCAAAATCCTGAAAATGTGCTAGCACTTGTCAACAAAGAATATGCATTACCAGGAACCTATAAACCTTCTGATCTCGTTGTACCAAAAGTAGAATTCTCTTTTTCGGAAGATATTGAAAAGCGATATATCCGCAAAGAAGCAGCGGAAGCGCTTGAGAAGTTATTCAAAGGTGCAAAAAAGGAAAACTTCGAGCTTGCTGCAGTATCTGGCTATCGCTCCTATGACCGTCAAAAAGTCATTTTTGATAGTGAGGTCAAATTAAAAGGCAAAGAAAAAGCACAAGAAGCAGTCGCTTTACCAGGCGAAAGTGAACATCAAACAGGTTTAGCCATGGACATTTCCTCAAAAAGTGCCGGTTTTGAGATCTCTGAAAAGTTTGGTGAAACACCAGATGGCAAATGGGTGGCTAAAAACGCCTATAAATATGGCTTTATCATCCGTTATCCAAAAGGAAAAGAAGACATTACGAAATACGAATATGAGCCGTGGCATCTGCGCTATGTGGGAAAAGAAGCCGCAAAAGCGATGCATGATCACGATTTAACATTTGAAGAATACATGAACAAAGTAAAGAAAATCTAAACAAGTAAGTAAAAGGCCTCCCAGCTATTCGGGAGGCCTTCTCTTATTCTTCTTTTAAAAAAAGAACAATCCTGCTAATGCGAAGCCGGTAATGAAACCGAGGCCGATGCCATACGCTGCACCCCAGCCATAATATCCGCCCCAATAGCCAAAGCCAAAGCCTCCGCGAGACCCGCCGACTGGACGAATATAAACTTTGCGGTTTGTCACACGCTCAATGCGTCCGACGTGTACTCTGCCATTACGGTCAGTGATTCTAGCGACTTTCCCCATGTGCTGCTGACAAAGCTTGTAGTAGCGCTCCATGTTTTTCCTCCTTATGACAAACTCTTTTCACTCTTATCCTATGCGAGAGACTTCATAGAGTTTGGACAAAACATATAGGAGATTCGCTCATTTTATACGGTACATTCAAATAGAATGTGACTTAGCTGCTTTCGGTGTGCTTGAATGAGATCGTAGTGTGTTTGCAGCGTTTCGTAAAGAGAAGGGGGTATGTGTTCAGATAATTCCATCTCTGTCGGCTCCTCCTGCCCCATATGTTCATCGAATGAGAGGATCTGAATGTCACGGAAGCCCGCTTCGGTTAACTGCTCCTTCCATTCTTCAAGCGACAAGAGCGAGTGGAAGCCGTAAAAATTCCGAACCGCTGCAAGCTCTTCAGGCGTAAGAGGGGCTTTTAACACAGCTTCATTTGCAATCAGTTGACTGCCAGGAGCAAGCACACGTTTGATCTCAGCTAGTGCATCACGCAGCTTGGTAAAGCTTAAAACAGATTCACTGATGAGTAGAGAGAACGCTTGATCTGGAAAGGGCAGCTGCTCAATGGATGCCTCTAAAGCACGGATCGGCAGTTCCTCCCGTTTGAATCGCAGGTTCGCCTTTTCAATCATCAATGGATGCGTATCAATGGCCTCCACCTGATAACCTATATTTCCTAAATAGGCGGCGGTCTGTCCTGTACCGCATCCAGCGTCAAGTATTCGTGCATGAGGCGGCAGTTTTATATGCTCAATCATCGTTTTTGTTAACTCAATTCCGCCAGGATGGGCACCTGATACGCCAAAATAAGCAAGCATTTCTACATAATCACTCATATAATCCCTTCTTTCCTTATCCTGTTCCTCTCTAAAGATTATGCAATAGAGGGGCAAATGGCTTATCTTTTCAAATAGAAGTTGATCCTTTGGTTGACGGATGAAGCATCGTCCTTGATAATAATGAAAGGAGATAAAGGTGGTGTTTTTTTGAAAAAACAAATGAAGTTCGTGGTAGCCATTCTGGTGACTGCTGCACTGTCCTCAGCGATTACATTTGTGATCACAAAACAAGGTGCTGTCAGCGTCTCAGGAGACGAGAAGTTTAGTAAACTCATGGCTGCGTATACGAAGGTAAAGGATGAGTATTACGAAAAAACGGATGATCAAAAACTAGTAGATGGTGCGATCCAAGGAATGATTGCATCACTTGATGATCCATACTCTACATATATGGATCAGGAGGAAGCCGAAGGATTTAACAATACCATTTCTTCTTCATTTGAAGGAATTGGTGCACAAGTAGAAGAGAAGGATGGACAAATTTTAATTGTCGCGCCGATTAAAGGCTCTCCTGCTGAAAAAGCTGGTTTGAAACCTCATGATCATATTTTAAAAGTGGATGGAAAAAGCACCAAAGGAATGTCGGTCAATAAAGCAGTCTCTCTCATTAGAGGGAAAAAAGGAACGGATGTTAAGCTGCATCTCAATCGTCAAGGAGTCGGTAATGTAGATGTGACCATCACAAGAGACACGATTCCGCTTGAAACGGTGTATGCAAAACTCACAAAAGACAAAATAGGAGAAATCCAAATTACGTCCTTTGCTGAAACCACATCGAAAGAGCTGGATAAAGCAATTGATGACCTCGAGAAAAAAGGGGCAAAAGGTTTTGTCATTGACCTGAGAGATAATCCAGGCGGCATCATGACAGAAGCCATTGAAATGAGCAATGACTTTATTGATAAAGGAAAAGTCATCATGCAGGTTGAAGAAAAAGGGAAGAAACAAGTGTACAAGGCTGAAAAAGAACGCAAAGTCCATCAGCCGGCAGTTGTCCTTGTAAATGGAGGATCAGCCAGCGCTGCTGAAATCATGGCGGCGGCTCTGCACCAATCTTCAGGCATTCAAATTGTGGGTGAAAAGACATTTGGCAAAGGAACTGTTCAAAATGCGCAAAACTATAATGATGGTTCTAGTGTCAAGTTAACCATTGCAAAATGGCTGACACCAGACGGTTCTTGGATCCACAAAAAAGGTATCGAACCACAGGTCAAAGCAGCTCTTCCGAGTTATGCAAAGCTGCCTTACTTAAGCCCGAAAAAATCATATGAGCTAAATGACAATGGAGATGAAGTCAAAGCAGCTCAAAAAATGTTCCAAGCGCTTGGCTACAAAGCAAAAGCAAACGGTGAGTACGATCAAGCATTCCAGTCTATCGTCAAAAGCTTCCAAACAGACAACGATCTTAAATCAGACGGTATTCTGACAGGAGATACAACGAACGTTCTGATGACAAAGATCCAAGATAAGCTAAAGAACAACGATACACAAATGAAAAAAGCCATTGAAGTCTTGAAAAAAGAAATGAAATAAAAAAAGCAGTCCTCATCAGGGGACTGCTTTTTCTTATCCTTACACTTCGTTTATGAGCGCTTCTTTTTTTTCATGATCCTTTTCAAATAGATCATTCATGACAGAATTGGATGTGACTTTCTTTTGGAAGAATGGATTCAAAATCAAGATGACGATGACGTTTGCTAGTAAACCAAGAAAACCTTCATAAAGGCCGAACGTGACTTGTGAGATATTCGCTGTAAAGGTAACGATGATTCCAATGACTAACCCGGCAATCGTTGCTTCTCCCGATTGTTTTTTCCAGAATAAGCTGATGGCAATAGCT
Source organism: Bacillus sp. FSL K6-1006 (assembly GCF_038593175.1). Classification (NCBI taxonomy): domain Bacteria; kingdom Bacillati; phylum Bacillota; class Bacilli; order Caryophanales; family Bacillaceae; genus Bacillus; species Bacillus sp. FSL K6-1006. The sequence goes on along the minus strand of NZ_CP151970.1, from coordinate 1,969,535 downwards.
GGGAAGATTTGAACCATTCCTGAAACACCAATGAGCTGAAGCGTGACAAGTGCAGTTGGGAACAGCATCCCGAATAAAAGAGCGAGTCCGATGACGATAAACACCATCGAACGTGTAATGATGGTCAATCTTTTAGGTGACACATTCGGATGAATTAAGTCACGGTATAAATTATTGGCAAATAAATTCGATGCGCCAATGGCCATGATGGAGCATGGAATGAGGGAAGCCAGTGCAATCGTAGAATAGGCGAGTCCCTGCATCACGCCGCCATATGATGTTTGAATTAAATGAAGAAGAGCAAATCTCGGATTTGTATCTTCTGGTAAGACTAAAAAAGCAATAAATCCAAGGAAGATGACCAAAATCAATACAATATTATAAAGAGGCAAAAACATGCTGTTTTTACGGATGGCATCTGCGCTTTTGGCTGTAAAAACCCCAGTTGCTGCGTGTGCCCACATAAACAAAGCAAGAGCAGAAACGCCTGAAGCAGTAATAAACCATAAAATGCCTTTAGGACCGCCTTCAGGGATCGTTAGAAGCTGAGGTGCTTCTTTGGCTAACGTATTCATCATCGGTGTCCAGCCGTTAAAATGAATGATCGGCAGTGAAACGACCATAAACAGCATGATCACCCAAACGAGAATATCTTTAATAATGGCTGTATATGTAGGACCTTTAATACCACTGAAAAATGTATAAAGTGCAACTAAAATAAATGAAATAATAACAACTGCATTCACATTAATATAACTAGTTCCAGCGACAGTTAACGTATCTTGAATCCCGCTCAGCTGAAGACAAATATAAGGAATCAGCATAAGTACTCCAACAATCGCAATCAAACTGGATAACAGCTTGCTGTCAAACCGCTCACGTGCATAATCGGCAAGTGTTGTAAGGTTGTGATTTTTCGCAACAGTCCATAGTTTCGGTAAAAAGAAATAAGCAATAAAATAAGCTAGGACGGAATAAGGAATAGCGAAAAAAGCGACGCTTCCAGCTGTATAAGCTGTACTTGTAAGCCCTAAAAAGGTATAAGCTGTATATAAGTCTGCGCCAACGAGGAACCAGACGAGCAGTCCGCCAAATTTTCTTCCGCCGACAGACCATTCTTCTACTGACTGTCTTGATGATTTGTCACGACCAGCGGCAAATCCGATGACCACGACGATGAGAATAATACTTGCAGTAATCAATAAAGCTGTTAAATTTCCTTGCATTAGTCAGTTCCTCCATTTGAATGTTGCATCTTATAAATGATAAATGTGCAAATTGGTGTGAGTACAATCCATAGCAAGAGCCAGAAGTGGAAAAAGGGCAGGCCGATGACAAATGGATGAATGCGATTTGCAAAAGGCAGCAATGCGAGCTGTCCGATGAATGGAATCGCGATAAGTAGTGCCAGCATCAATTTTTTGTTCATGATTTCCTCCTGAATATTTTGTAATTTCATAATAATAGCAGTTGTCAGATTAGATCACAAGACCATTTTCAGAAAAAACAATCATTTTGGTGAATATCATACTAATATAACGCTTTCATTCTTCAAAAAGGAGAAAGAGTGAAGATGTAAAGAGGGGGGAGGTGAAAGAAAGTATGTAGAAATAATATTTAAAGCAAATAAAAAAGCCCAGCATAAAGGCTGAGGCTTTTCCAATTTTTAAAGGAAATCAGATACTTCTTCGATGTCGAAACGATTGCTTTTATGAGCTTCTTTCGCTGCTTTACCAACTGAAATCAGCATAACCGGCTCGTAGCGGCCGCTTACATTGAATTCTTTGATGTACGCGTCTTTACTGAAACCACCCATTGCACATGTATCATAGCCCATTGCTTTTGCCGCAATCATTAATTGCATAGCAGCTAATGAAGCATTTGAATACGCTGCTTCGCGTGCATATTGCTCGCTTTGGTATGCGCCATTGATTTGAGTCATCAATGTTTCTTTAATGTCTTCAGTAATGAAGCCTAGTTCTGCCAGTTCACTGTAGATTTTTTCGCCATTTTGGTTAGCTTCAAGGTCACCTAGAACTGCAATAACAGCTGATGCCTGTGATACTTGCTTTTGGTTGTAAGCGATTGGAAGTAATTTTGCTTTTGCTTCAGCACTATGGAAAACAGTGAAATGCCAATGCTGAAGGTTCCAAGCAGATGGTGCTTTTGTTGTGATTTCAAGAAGCTCTGTTAACTCTTCTTTTGTCATTTCATGAGAAGTATCATACTCTTTTACTGAAGCTCTTTGTTTTAAGATATCAATCGTTTTTTGATCGGTCGCCATATGGATATTTCCTCCCGTTTTTGCAAATAATATGGTACAATAACTAAAAAGTGAGAAACTTACTTATTGTAACTAGAGTTATTTTAAATTGTACACCGTTAGTTTGTCAAACAATCATGAAAAGAAAGGCTGAAATTTATGGAATTCCAATTATGTCCACACATTCAGCAAGCTTTTTTACTCCTAGGCAAAAGGTGGAACGGTCTCATTATACATGTATTGCTTGATGGACCAAAGCGTTTTAAAGACCTCACAGACACGATCCCGTCGATCAGTCAAAAAATGCTCGCAGAGCGCTTAAAAGAGCTCGAGCAAGAAGGGATTATAGAGCGGACCGTCCTGCCTGAGACGCCTGTCAAAGTCATTTACAGTTTAACTGAAAAAGGGAATGCGTTACATGATGTGTTTCATGAGGTATCTCGGTGGGCAGGGGAGTATACAGACTCTCACGGGAAAAAGGAGCAAGCCTAGTTTCAGGTTTGCCCAAACATTTTGACTCCTGATGAATATGCTGATGTTAGGCACATGACAAAGGAGGAGAAATGCATGTACCCTCATACTCCGTATTTTCGAGGCGGCGCCCCTGGCATTCCGCCATATGAATCCAGAGTCCCTTTGTTTTTTGGTTTTGGCGCTCCTTTAGTCGGCGGACTGCTTGGCGGATTTCTAGGAAGTGCGATTTTTAATTATCCCCGTCCATATTACCCGCCGCCACCACCGCCTGCTCCACCACCTTATGGCGGCGGATATCCACCATATTATTAAGAAAAAAGAGTAAGCCTGCTTCCGTTCTTAAAGCAGGCTTTTTATAATGGAATATCAATTTCAGAAATTCCTGGATCATCATGCTTTAAAAACATAATTTCCAATATACCATCTTGATACGACGCCTTCGTTCCTTTTCGTTTCACAGCAGCAGGGAGGACGACTTTCTTCTGCGTCCCTTCTTCAGGAAAATGATCAATAAACAGCAGATTGGCTGTATGTTTGATTTTGACTTTTTCTGTGTTCGGACGAGCAATTTCAATTTTGACAAACACATGATCAGTCGTCTCGAACACTTCGACTTCTGGCTCTTTTTCTTTTTCGACATCAGTTTCTCTCGTTTTTTGATTTTGAGAAAGCGGGTCCTGAAATGGGAACTGAGCAGGATAATTGGAGCCGAATACACTTTCCATGACTTGATTGACATACTGCTCAACGTCTTTAGGATCTGAATTCTTTAAGGCTTCTTTTGAGAACTGCTTTTGAAAAGGGAATAATCGGTTCCAGTCGAACATGCGAATCATCCTTTCTAAATGCCCTGAATTAGTATATGCCCATTCGCCTGCGTGCGTGCTATAATATACGTTAGATTTAGAAAGGGATGGTTATATTGAACGAACAGCAATCAAAAGGTGTTCTCTACACGGCAGCATCTTTTACACTCTGGGGTTTATTCCCGTTATATTGGAAGCTGATGGAACATATTTCGTCAGGCGAAATTTTAGCACACAGAATTTTATGGTCATTTGTGTTTATGTGCGGTATTCTTTTGTATTTAAAACAAGTCCGCCCAGCGATGCAGACAGTAAAGGGTCTCATACTGGATGGTAAAGCATTTTTTTCATTACTTTTATCTGCTATTTTAATTTCAGTCAACTGGTATGTCTACATTTGGGCAGTCAATCATGGTCTTATGCTAGAAGCAAGTTTAGGGTATTATATTAATCCGCTTGTATCCGTTCTATTAGGGATTATTTTCTTAAAAGAACGACTAAATAAATGGCAAACCATTGCCATTCTTATTGCCGCATTTGGGGTGATCCTTTCAACAGTTCAATACGGGTCATTTCCTGTCGTTGCTTTCTTATTAGCCCTTAGCTTCGGCTTTTATGGTTTGATCAAAAAAAGGATGAGCTTCACGAGCGCGATTGGTTTGACGATTGAAACGCTGCTTCTCGCACCGGCTGCACTTGTGTACTTATTATTTTTCTTAAAAGAACCTGTGGTGACTATGAATCCTAACAGCTTCGGGTCGCTCGGTCTCTTATTTTTTGCAGGCGTTTTTACAGCCGTGCCGCTTCTTTTATTCTCAGAAGGCGCAAAAAGAATTCCACTTTATCAAGTGGGCATTTTGCAATACATTGCACCGACAATTACGCTGTTTTTAGGGCTGTTTGTCTATCACGAACACTTATCCGCAGCTAAAATTGTGACGTTCCTTTGTATTTGGGTGGCAATTTTACTGTTTACCACCTCTCAATTACGCATGAAAAAAACAGCGAATTCTCATTAAGCCAAACGAGCAGTTTGCTTTTTTTTGCAGGCGGATCATGTCATAATAAGTTGTTAACAAAACTGTAGAGGTGATCATATGTCGTCAGCTCATGAGCTTGCAGCCGCCTATCAATCTTTATGGAAAAATCGTCAGCTTGATGTTGATGATATGTCTTCTTTACACGAGGCCATATGTGATGATTTACTCGATGCACGAACACATCCGCGGGCGAGGAAATCCTTACACCAAAAGTATGTGCTTGCTGTGGAAAGAATTTTAGAAAGTGAGCTTAAGCATGATCATCAGCTGCAGCTGATCAGCTTACATACGAAAAAGCTGCGAGAATTAATTCAAAATGAAGGAAGGAACCACTCATGAAACCAATTCAAACGGAAGATGTCACAACACATCTTGAATCGTTTTTAAATCGTCCAGTCTTCGTTCATCTTGAAACGACAACTGGTTCTTATTCAGCTCATGTAAATGAACAAAATATGACGGTTGTGGCGTATATCCGCAACGCGAAAGTCGTCTATTCACAGGCGAAAATAAAAGGACAAGGTCCATACCGTGTTGGAATGAAAACAGAAGATGGCTGGATTTACGCAGAAGGATTAACCGATTATGTGTTTGATGACCAAGGCCGCCTGCTATTAGCTGGACATTTGCCAGACGGCAAACTAGCGATCTCATTACAAATTAGTGAAACACCATTTCAGGTGTAGAAGAAAGGGTGACAAGTCATGAACGAACATGTACTAGTGATGCTGCCTCACCCCGATGATGAATCCTTTGGGGTTGCTGGTCTCATTGCACAAAGCAGAAAACGCGGAATTCCCGTCACATATGCATGCGGGACACTTGGGGAAATGGGCAGAAATATGGGAAGCCCAACATATGCTAACCGTGAAACACTTCCTGAATTAAGAAAACAGGAATTAATCAATGCCTGCAAAGAAATGGATATCACTGACTTACGTATGCTTGGACTGCGTGATAAAACATTGGAATTTGAAGACGACGAGTATTTGGCAGATGTGATGGAAACCATCATTGATGAAGTCAAACCGACACTCATTGTGACGTTTTATCCAGGACACGGTGTACACCCTGATCATGATGCGACAGGTGAAGCTGTGATTCGTGCTCTATACCGCAAGAGAAAAGAAGACCGTCCTGTCACATACTGCATGGCCATTACGAAAAATAGAGAAGAAGTGCTTGGACATGCGGATATTGTGATTGATATTACAGATGTGGCAGATATCAAATTAAATGCACTGAGAGCGCATAGAACGCAAACAGAGGGCATGCTGAGAGAGCTTGAACAAAAGCTGAAAAACAAAGAACCAGTCGTCCAAAAATGGTTTGATGAAGAAATTTTCTGGACGTATCAATGGAATGATTAAACAAAAAAGCAGCTGATGTATGTCAGTTGCTTTTTTGTGTTGTATTTAGTGATTCGATACATGCCTGAGTTGACGTTTTTGAATCAACTTAAGACGGATAAAGAGGACGATGGCACCTGCGGCAAGTCCGGCAATCAGTCCGATCCAATAACCAAACGCCCCAAATGAGGTATATGTGCCAATGAGATAACCGGCAGGAAGACCGATGACCCAGTAAGAGACAAAAGCAGCAATGAGCGTATAATTCACATCTTTATAGCCGCGCAGAGCCCCTTGAATGGGTGCAGCAATCGCATCTGACAGCTGGAAAAAGATCGCGTAAATCAAAAAGTGCTGTGTCATTTGTAAAACAGCTGATTCAGCTGTATATAAACCAGCGATCTCTGGTCTGAATAACAAGATGAGGGCGGCCGTACATAATGAGAATAAAACCGCCGTTCCAATGCCGATATAGCTGTAGCTTTGCGCGTCTTGATACCTCTTAGCCCCCGCTTCAAACCCAACAACGATCGTTAACGCCATTGAGATGCTAAGCGGTAAAATATAAAGAATAGAAGCAAAGTTCATCGCTGCTTGGTGACTGGCGATTGTAATGGTATCAAAGTGACCCATTAATAGCGTCACTGCTGCAAAGATACTCGTTTCAAAAAAGATCGCAAACCCGATAGGAAGGCCAATTTTCAGTATTTGCCCTATACGGGAGATATTCATTCGAGGCAGTTTTTGAAACAAACGAAATGAGGCAAATGGTTCTGCTTTAATGACAATACAAATACTCATGATGAAAATCGCCCAATACGTCATTGCAGATGCAAGACCGGCACCCGCACCTCCAAGCTTTGGAAAGCCCAAATTCCCAAAAATAAATACGTAATTTAAAACAAAGTTAATAGGAAGTGCTGTGAGCGTGATGAACATCGTCACACGTGTTTTCCCTAATGCATCAATAAATGACCGTAGCACCGAATAACCAAATAGCGGGAGGATGCCAAAAGCAAGAAAGCTGAGAAAATGCCGGGCAATATCCTCTACAGAGTGCTCGAGTCCAAGTCCTCCTAGTATGTAAGGAACGCTAATCGTACCAATCACAATCACAGCGATACTTAAAAGAAAGGACAAATAGATCGCCTGAAAGACAGCCCGGGGAACATCTTCTTTATGCCCAGCGCCCATCAGCTGAGCCACAATCGGAGTAACGGCCATCAAAATCCCGGCAAGTCCCGTATAAACAGGTGTCCAAATACTAGAACCGATCGCAACACCCGCAAGGTCTTCTGCACTCACTTTTCCAGACATCACCGTATCTAAAAAGGTAATAAGCGAAAGACCTGCTTGGGTAATTAAAATCGGAATCAAAATGGTTAAAAATAGTGTCAGCTTTGCTCGAATGCTATTCGTTTCTCTCATTATAAGTTCCTCTCTGAACAGAAATAACGAGAGGAATTATACCACGCTATGTAAAAAAATCAATTCTCCGTCGGATTATTTTTCTTAGATGGCTTCGTTTTTTTAAACATTTGGGCATAAATAAAAGAAAGACTGACAACACCTAAAATGCTGCAAGCATATTGGATGATTTTCTGAATGGTCATATTAAGCTCACCTCCATACAAATAGAATGTGCACAATTTGCTATTTTATAACAACAAGCGAAAGAAGGAGGGAAAAGGTCAGATGATCCATCGGACGAACGAAGAAGTGATATTTAAAGCCGGTATGAGAACACATTTGATGAACATTATGAAGGATGCAAGTGACATCATTGATTCTCTTGATGAAACAGAGCAGTGTTTACTTTGTGATCTCGAAGCATTGCATGATCAGTTTAATGAAATGCATGCAGAGGCCTCGTCGTTTTATTTACAAGCGTATATGGAAGAATTCACACCAGGATTTGCTCAATTTTCTTTAGCCATTGAGAATTTATCAAAACAAAAGCATGGAGCACTCATTGTGATTCAAAGACGCGATGAGGTTGAGGATTTTATTCAAAAAGGGACAAACCTTCATGCGAAAATTAGTGCTTCCTTAATAGAAAGCATTTTCTATCCGGGAAATCCACTGCATGACGGTGCACTTTTAGTCAAAGAAAATACACTTGTCTCTGCTGCAAATGTGCTGCCGCTTACATCAAAAAAAGTGAGTCCTTCGCTTGGCACAAGGCACAGGGCAGCGATCGGACTCTCTGGTATGACCGATGCACTTGTTCTTGTCGTGTCAGAAGAAACGGGAAAAATGTCGTTTGCGAAAGAAGGCGTGCTTTACCCGCTTACCGTAAAAGATCCGGAAATAAGAAAATAATAACGAACGCTGCATTCTTCATTCGGAAGGATGCTTTTTTATTTGCGGAGAAAAATCAGCCAATTAAGTAAAAAGTCATTTGATACAGAAAAATTTGTCATGTAGAATAGAACTATGAAACTAGCAGCGTGCTTGTTTTGACAAATTTCTAAACGTCAACTTAAAAATTCCTTAAAAAATGTTTATAAATACAACAAACAGCCGATAGAAACGATATGGCTTTGTTTTAGCATTTTGAGTTGGCTGCTTTAGCCTATTTGTTATTGCCCAACGTCTTCATGTCGAGTAATATAATAGAAATAAAGATAAAATAGTGCAAGAGAAGCAGAACCATTAAATGCTAAACTCAAAACTAGTACATAAGTCTTATTGAACAAAATCATGAAAGGCGGAGATTCCTCTATGAAGAAAAAAGTAGTAACCGGCCTCACAGTTTCAGCGATCGCTGGCTCAGCTGTGTTTGCTGCACCGGCAGAAGCACAGACGATCAAGGTGAAAAGCGGTGACTCACTTTGGAAGATTGCCGAACAGTACAATACAAGTATTTCGGAGCTTCAATCTCTTAATCAATTAAAAACGACAATGATTTTTGCAGGACAAAGCTTGAAAATTCCTGGCGAAAAAAGCAAGAAATCCAGTTCATCAACAGGGTCAAAAGCAACGAAATCAAGTGCTTCAAAGACTTCCAGCTATACTGTAAAGCTTGGCGATTCTTTATGGCTGATTGCAAAAAATCATAAAATGTCAGTTGCGAGCTTAAAAAGCCTAAACAGCTTAAACAGCGACCTGATTCGTCCTGGTCAAAAGCTAAAGGTATCTGGCAGCACGAAGACGAGCGGAAACCAGTCATCAAATTCAAACTCATCTTCAAATTCCAGCTCAAGCAATAAGACAACGAATTCAAATAGTTCATCATCAAGTACATACAAGGTTAAATTAGGGGATTCACTTTGGAAAATTGCGAATTCGCTAAATATGTCGATTGGTGAAATCAAAACATTGAACGGATTAAAATCTGATATGATTTATCCGAATCAAGTATTGAAAGTAAAAGGGACGGCTGCATCAAAACCAAGTCAGCCGAAACCTACTAAACCAAGCAATTCAAACAGTAACCAGTCTTCTAGCGGGAAAACAACATCTTATACTGTAAAATCAGGTGATTCGTTATGGAAAATTGCGAATCAATTCAAAGTACAGGTTCAATCAATCCGCACAGCCAACAACTTAAAAAGTGATGTGCTTAGAATTGGACAAGTATTAAAAATCAATGGTGCAGCTTCCGGTTCAACTGGATCGAATGGTTCTACGTCTAACGGTTCAACAAAGCCAGTCGACAATAACAAAAATGATGTACCAATGAATGCAAAGATCACGACAATGATTCAAGAGGGGAAAAAGCTGACAGGCGTTCCTTACAGATGGGGCGGTAATACACCAGCAGGATTTGACTGCAGCGGCTTTGTTTACTATCTCATTAACAAAGTTTCATCTGTATCCAGATTAAGCACAGCTGGCTACTGGAATATGATGACTCCTGTAAGCACACCACAAGTTGGAGATTTTGTTTATTTTACAACGTACAAAGCAGGCCCTTCTCATATGGGACTATACCTTGGCGGAGGAGATTTCCTTCATGCAAGTGACAATGGAGTAGGAATTTCGAACTTAAGCAACCCATATTGGAAAAAAGCCTACTTAGGTGCAAAACGTTTCTTCTAAAAAAAGCCGATTTTCGGCTTTTTTTGTTTGCCTGCTGCTGTGATTGTCCATACTGATAACAAAAGGGGGCAGTCATAAATGAAAAAGTCAGTGTGGATGATCATGATATGTTTGATCTTTACCGCATCAGCATGTCATGCACCGCCGAAAAAAGAAACGACCGAAGAAACAAGCGAAGTTTCAGCACCTAAACAAGCACCAGTCACGACGCCACTCATAAACGAAAGCGGGCAAAAAATAGGAAGCATTGAAATAAGAGAGTCCTCAGAAAATGGGCTGGATCTGCATGTGAAAGCGAAAGGGCTGCCACCAGGTCCTCACGGTTTTCATATTCATGAAACAGGAATATGTGAAACGCCAGATTTTGAAACGGCAGGAGCTCACTTTAATCCAACCCATAGAGAGCATGGTTTTGACAATCCAAAGGGGCACCATGCTGGAGATATGCCTAATTTAGAGGTGGGAGCAGATGGACAAATTGATGTTGTCGTGAATGTACCAGATGTGATGTTAAAGGGAGGCCCGAATCAATTAATCGATCAAAATGGGCGAAGCTTTATCATTCATGCAGAAGCAGATGATTACTTAAGTAACCCTTCTGGTAACTCAGGAAAACGTATCGCTTGCGGAGCGATAACAAAAGAAATGGCAAAATAACAGAAGTCTAACCTTTATGTATTGAGTGCATAAAGGTTTTTTTAGTATACTTGGTGAGGAAAATGATCGAAGAGAGGAATTAATCATACATGTTTAACGAACAATCACTCCCAGAAGAAATTCAAGCAATGATTAAAGCAAAAGCAAAAGTGCTGGAAGAAGAATTTCGTCCACTTATTGGAACAGGCGGCTATGAATCACAGGATACTTCTATCATTCAAGATGCCATGATTGCATTAGCACTAGGAAAAAACGTTCTTTTAAAGGGACCGACCGGCTCAGGTAAAACAAAACTAGCAGAAACATTATCCGCTTTCTTTCAGCAGCCGATGCACAGTGTGAACTGCTCGGTTGATCTTGATGCTGAAAGCTTGATTGGCTATAAAACCATCCACAATGATGGTCAGGTGGCTTCGATTGAATTCATTGAAGGACCTGTGACAAAAGCAATGAAAAAAGGCCATCTTTTATATATTGATGAAATCAACATGGCGAAGCCAGAAACACTGCCTATTTTAAATGGTGTACTCGATTACAGAAAAATGATGACAAACCCATTTACAGGTGAGGTTGTTAAAGCAGAAGAAGGCTTTGGGGTCATTGCGGCAATCAATGAAGGATATGTCGGCACAGTGCCTCTAAATGAAGCGTTAAAAAACCGTTTTGTGGTCATTGACGTTCCATATATCGGCGGCGGTATCCTGAAAGATGTACTGCAATCTCAATCTGTTTTAAAGGATGAGCGGTTAATTGATCAATTCGTTCAGCTCTCATCAGACCTTATTACACAAGCTCATAACGGACAGGTGAGTGAAGAAGCAGCATCCATCCGCGCGCTTCTAGATACTTGTGATCTTGCGCAATACATCCCGCCGCTTCGTGCCGTTGAACGAGGCATTGTTGAAAAGCTGGAAGATGACCGGGAAAAAGCAGCGGTAAGAAATATCGCCCAAACATTATTCGAGTGAGGTTCTAACTTTTGAAATTCATCAAATTTAATGACAGCAGAATCGATTCATTTTTATTTATGGAATTAACGGATTTAGCCAAAACGTTAGCAAAAAGTGATGATGTCGAGCTTGAATACGGTGTGCAGTCCTACTATGAACCGTTTGAAAAGAAAATTTTCATCAGTCATTTTTGGGATGATCGTAAACAAGAAGATATGCTAGCAGGGCTGAAAAGTGATGTGTTCCTTCGTGCAGTAGGCACGGTTTATAGTGATCTTACGGTATTTCAGGAGATCATTCGCTTTGCTCATACATTATCCATTCCTGATGTATGTAAACAATTGTTTATGCTGTTTGAAGATATCCGGATTGAAGAGCGGATTAAGCATGACCGCCCAGGAACAAAAAAGGTATTTAAACGAAGAAGAGAGCTGTACCGGCGTCACTTTAAGACACAATTAACGATTAACCAAGAACGAAGTATTTTAACAGATGCACTCTTTTGTGCGATTTATCTGAAGCTGACAGCTGATTCTCCGCTCGAAGAGATTCCGCCTCTTCATGAGCAGATCAACCCGATGATTCCGTTTATTGAGTCAAGTCTTGAACGTGTATATGATGCGGGTTCAACTGCAGACATCGCAGCTATTGTCAAAGAATTGATGGAAGGGTTCGATGAACTGCTTGAAAAGGATATGCTGAATACGTACTTTTTCTTCCCTGAATTGGACTATGAACAAGCGGCAAAAGAACCGCTGTTCCATGACTTAAAAAGAAAACCTACATTAAGTGAGGACATCAAAGTCGACCGAGAAAAAGAAGGCGATGAAGACATTCACCAAGAGTATATGGAAGTGTGGCATCGAGAAACCGAAGCGCCATCCAAAAGCTTCCTTCAATTTGATTTAGAGCACGGCGGTAAAAGTGATCTTGGTAAGGATGCGGCAAGAGAAGGTGATGACGGAGATCAGGCACTCGGTACTGTCCAAGGCTCTGCAAAGCAAACACACCGAAAAGATTATTCAAAGCTTGAAGCGCTGGAAGAGGCTGAAGGTGAAGAAAGCGGAGCAGATGGTCATGAGAATGGAAAAGAAAACAAATATGCGTTTCCAGTCATGATTTCACCAGATCCTCCTAAGCCAGAACAAATCGATGCCTACAAGCAGCATGCGAAGGAAATTGAGCCTTATCAGAAACGCTTAAAACAAATGATCCAAAAAACACTTGAACATAAAAAATCATGGCCTAAAACAGACCTTCATGCAGGACGTCTCAGTAAAAAGCTGATTCGCTACTTTACAGAGTCTAACCCGCGTCTTTTCTATAAAAAACAGGCACCGTCTTCTCAGATTGATGCTGTTTTCACCTTATTAGTAGACTGTTCAGCGAGCATGTTTGACAAGATGGATGAGACGAAAAAAGGCATTGTTCTCTTTCATGAAGCGTTAAAATCCGTGCAAGTCCCACATCAAATTGTTGGGTTTTGGGAAGATACAAACGACGCAACAGAAACAAGTCAGCCAAACTACTTCAACACAGTTGTGTCGTTCAAAGATTCTCTATTTGACGCAGGGCCTTCTATTATGTCTCTTGAGCCAGAAGAGGATAACCGGGATGGCTATGCGATCCGCCAAATGACAAAGATGATTTTAAAGCGAAGAGAAGAGCAAAAGTTTCTGATTGTCTTTTCAGACGGAGAGCCAGCTGCGTTCAGCTACGAACAAAATGGGATTGTCGATACACATGAAGCAGTTCTTGAAGCGAGGAAAAAGGGCATTGAGGTGATCAATGTGTTTTTATCCAATTCGCCGATAGAAGAAGCACAGATGAAAACCATTCAAGATATGTATGGCAAGTTCAGCATTTTTGTACCAGATGTCGATACATTGCCAGATGTTTTATATCCATTACTGAAGAAACTGCTGCATAAAAGCATTGGGGCATAAGGTTTTGCCCCTTTCTTCAAATTATTTTTCGGAATGATTTAAATTTTTTGTTTTTCTGTGAATTTTTTATCTTTAATTGAACAAAGAATGTAGAAAGTAATCCAAAACAGTGGTAGAATATTATTGGAAGCGTTTTATTACATAAATTTGGTCATTGTGTTCTGGAAGTTATATCGAGATAGTGTTCAATCACTTGATGATCAAAGTTGGGGGTAGTGTTCAAAATGTTTCAAAATGATGTGAAACAACCGTTGAGTTGGGAAGAATTTCATGGTCCGAACCTCGGCTATGTGCTCGAGCTCTACGATCAGTATGTCCAGGATCCTACTAGTGTTGATGAAGATCTAAGAGGCATATTTGATGAACTTGGTGCACCACCGAGTGAAATGAAGGAGGAAATTGGGAAAAAAGAAAATAGCGTAGTTACTTCTGAACAAATCCAAAAGATAGCATCAGTCGTTAAACTGGCAGAAGACATCAGAACGTATGGCCATTTAAATGCTTCCGTCAATCCTCTTCGCAAAGAAAAGGAATTACAAGAGCTGTTTCCTTTAAAGGAGTACGGTTTAACAGAAGAAGATGTCAAGAATATTCCGATATCTATTATTAGTCCGGATGCACCAAAACACATTTCAAACGGCATAGAAGCCATTAACCATTTGAGAAATACGTATAAACGTACCATTTCATTTGAGTTTGATCACGTGCATGACTTCGAAGAGCGAAACTGGCTCTCAAAATCAATTGAATCTGGTGAACTATTTAAGAAAAAACCAGCAGATAAATTAGTTTCTGTTTTCAAGAGATTAACAGAAGTTGAGCAGTTCGAGCAGTTTCTTCATAAAACATTTGTTGGGCAAAAGCGCTTCTCTATAGAAGGTTTAGACGCACTTGTCCCAGTACTTGATGAAATTATTTCAGAGTCTGTTACACAAGGGACTTCAAATATTAACATTGGAATGGCACACAGAGGCCGTTTAAATGTATTAGCACATGTGTTAGGAAAGCCATATGAGATCATTTTCTCAGAATTCCAGCATGCGCCAAATAAAGAGCTCGTTCCATCAGAAGGCTCTATTGGCATCAGCTACGGATGGACAGGGGATGTTAAGTACCATCTTGGAGCTGACCGTCAAATCAAAGACGAAGATACAAAGAGTGCGAGAGTTACGCTTGCTAATAACCCAAGTCACTTGGAGTTCATTGATCCAATCATTGAAGGAAGCACGCGTGCCGCTCAGGAATCACGTACTCAAAAAGGCTATCCAGTTCAAGACGTTGAAAAAGCGTTAGCCATCTTAATTCATGGGGATGCAGCATTCCCTGGAGAAGGAATTGTGGCAGAAACATTAAATTTAAGCCAACTTGTAGGCTATCAAGTAGGCGGAACCATCCATATTATTGCCAACAATATGATCGGGTTTACAACAGAAAGCAATGAATCCCGCTCGACGAAATATGCGAGTGACCTTGCAAAAGGATTTGAGATCCCTATTGTTCACGTCAATGCAGATGATCCAGAAGCGTGTTTAGCGGCTGTTCAGCTGGCTGTAGAATACCGCAAACGCTTCAAGAAGGATTTCCTTATTGACTTGATCGGTTACCGCAGATACGGTCATAACGAAATGGATGAGCCTTCTACAACTCAGCCAATGCTGTACGATGCGGTCAGAAAGCACAAAACGGTCAAGAATATCTTTGCAGATAAACTTGTCTCAGAAGGTCTTTTGACAAAAGAGCAGCGTGAAGAAATCGAGCAGGCTGTGACAGCAAAAATAGAAGAAGCTTATAAAAAGGTGCCTTCAAAGAAAGAGCATACGATTCAAGAAATCGAACTGCCAGAGCCTGTATCAAACGGCTTCCCAGCAGTTGATACATCAGTAGAATTTGATGTACTCAGAAAGCTGAATGAAGAATTGATCAGCTGGCCGAATGATTTCCAAGTATTTGGTAAGCTGAAGCGGATCCTTGAAAAACGTGCAAAAGTGTTTACAGATGACCGTAAAGTAGAATGGTCACTTGGGGAAGCACTCGCATTTGCATCTATATTAAAAGACGGTACGCCAATTCGAATGACCGGACAGGATTCAGAGCGTGGTACTTTTGCTCAAAGAAACCTTGTTCTTCACGACAGTCAAACGGGAGATGAATTTATTGCTCTTCATGAACTAAGTGATGCGAATGCATCGTTTACAGTCCATAACAGTCCACTGTCAGAAGGCTCAGTCATCGGGTTTGAATATGGTTATAATGTCTATTCTCCTGAAACGTTAGTGATTTGGGAAGCTCAATTCGGAGACTTCGCAAATGCGGCTCAAGTGTATTTCGATCAATTTATCTCAGCTGGCCGTGCAAAATGGGGACAAAAATCAGGTTTAGTCATGCTGCTGCCGCATGGATATGAAGGACAAGGTCCTGAGCATTCAAGTGGAAGAACAGAACGCTTCCTGCAATCAGCTGCTGAGAATAACTGGACAGTTGCGAACCTGACTAGTGCAGCGCAATATTTCCATATTCTTAGAAGACAGGCGAAAATGCTGCTTCGTGAAGAGATTCGTCCGCTTGTCATTATGACACCGAAGAGTCTGCTTCGTAACCCGAACACATTGTCTGAAGTCCAAGAATTAACAGATGGACAGTTCCGTCCAGTTCTTGAACAGCCGGGTCTTGTACATGATCACGAAAAAGTATCGCGTCTCGTGCTATCTAGCGGGAAGGTATCCATTGATATTAGTGATCGTTTTACTCAAATGGAAGAGCCGAAAGATTGGCTTCACGTTGCAAGAGTGGAACAGCTATATCCGTTCCCAGCCAAAGATATTAAAGGAATTTTAACAAAGCTGACAAACTTAGAAGAAATCGTATGGGTGCAAGAAGAACCGCAAAATATGGGAGCTTGGGGATACATTGAGCCATATTTACGTGAAATTGCACCTGAAAAAGTAAAAGTACGTTACATCGGCCGAAGAAGACGTTCAAGTACGGCTGAGGGTGATCCAACTGTGCATAAAAAAGAACAAGAACGAATTGTATCTGATAGCTTGACTCGCAAAAACTAAGGGGGAAATGAAAAATGGCGGAAATTAAAGTACCTGAATTAGCGGAATCAATCTCGGAAGGAACGATTGCTCAATGGCTAAAGCAGCCGGGCGATTATGTGGAGCAGGGGGAGTACCTGCTGGAACTTGAAACAGATAAAGTCAATGTCGAACTGACTGCTGAAGAATCTGGTGTATTAAAAGAAGTACTGAAAGATTCTGGTGACACTGTACAAGTTGGAGAGGTCATCGGAACGATTGCAGCAGGTGAAGCTGGCGGAAGCGAGTCCGCAGCTCCAGCACCTGAGCAAGCTTCTGCACCAGCTTCGAAAGAAGAACCGGCAGCTGCTCAAAAAGAAGAAGCAGTGAAAGAAGAGCCGAAAGCTGGTAATGGCAGAACTATCGCTTCTCCTGCAGCTAGAAAATTAGCGAGAGAGAAGGGGTTAGACTTATCTGAGATTCCAACCGTAGATCCGCTGGGCAGGGTACGAAAGCAGGATGTCGCTTCTTATCAAAAGAATGAAGCACCTGCAAGTGCACCGAAAGCCGCGCCAAAAGCAAATGCTGCGGTGCAAACTGAACAAACAGGAAAGCCTATTGAACGTGAAAGAATGTCACGCCGCAGACAAACAATTGCAAAACGTTTAGTTGAAGTTCAACAAACGGCTGCGATGCTGACGACATTTAATGAAGTCGATATGACAGCTGTGATGGATTTAAGAAAGCGTCGTAAAGATGCCTTCCTAGAACAAAATGATGTCAAGCTTGGCTTCATGTCCTTCTTTACAAAAGCAGTTGTAGCAGCACTGAAGAAATATCCGCTGCTTAACGCAGAAATTCAAGGTGATGAGCTTGTCTTGAAGAAATTCTATGACATCGGCATCGCTGTTGCTGCAAACGAAGGACTTGTCGTACCGGTTGTCCGTGATGCAGACAGATTGTCATTTGCGGGGATTGAAAAAGAAATTGGTCATCTTGCGAAAAAAGCAAGAGATAACAAATTGTCTCTTAATGAGTTACAAGGTGGATCATTCACGATCACAAACGGCGGAACATTTGGTTCTCTGCTATCAACTCCGATTTTAAACAGTCCGCAAGTTGGAATTTTAGGGATGCATAAAATTCAGCTTCGTCCTGTGGCGATTGATGAAGAACGTTTTGAGAACCGTCCGATGATGTATTTAGCTCTTTCTTATGACCACCGTATTGTCGATGGTAAAGAAGCAGTTGGATTCCTCGTTACGATTAAAAATCTGCTTGAAGATCCTGAGCAGCTATTACTTGAAGGTTAATCTTCAATTATAAAAAGCTAGCACCTGTTAAGGTGCTAGCTTTTTTTCTTTTCACTGTCATGTTGTCCTCGTTTTGACCAATACGTCGCAAGCCAGGAACCAGATAAATTATGCCACACACTAAAAATTGCACTTGGTACGGCTGCGAGCGGTGAGAAGTGTGCTGTTGCTAGCGCTGCACCGAGCCCGGAGTTTTGCATGCCTACTTCGATCGAGATCGCTCTACGAGAAGGAATATCCATTCTGCACCACTTTGCGATCAGGTAACCAAATAAGAGACCAAGTCCATTATGTAATATAACAACGGCAAATATCAGTAATCCAGATTGAAGAATCTGCTCTTTATTTGCACTGACAACCGCTGCAATGATCAACACAATTCCAGCAACAGATACAAGCGGCAATGCTTGAACTGCATAGTTTACTTGTTTTTTGAAAAATACCTTAACGATAACTCCTAGGATAATAGGAATTAGCACAACTTGGACAATCGACAAAAATAATGCCTCCGGTGATACAGGTAACCATGATCTTGCAAAAATATAGATAAAGAGAGGCGTTAAAAAGGGAGCAAGAAGGGTCGATATAGTTGTGACCGCTACGGATAATGCCATATTGCCTTTTGCCAAGAAGGTCATGACATTGGATGCTGTACCGCCCGGGCAGCAGCCCACAAGAATAACGCCTACAGCAATTTCAGATGGCAGCCGTAATCCGTAAGCTAATAGAAAGGCGATCAGCGGCATGAGTGTGTACTGCGCCAAAACCCCGATTAACACATAGAGAGGTTTACGAAAAAGCTCCTTAAAATCTTCACCAGATAACGTAAGCCCCATCCCAAACATAATGACACCTAATAAAAAAGGGATATACGGTCCAATCTGAGAAAATACGTCAGGAAAAGTAAATCCAAGACATGCAAAGATAATGACCCAGATTGCAAAGGTTCTTCCTGCAAATTGACTAATGGTTAAAAGAATGTTCATTCATTGCTTCATCTCACTTTCCTCACATATCTTTCCTATTTTAAACGAATTTTCTGAAAAAACAACCCATTCTTTATAAAGGTGTTAATAATAAAATTATGTAAACTGAAAATACCCCATATAAGCATTAGCCTATATGGAGCATCGTTTTAAAAAGGGGTCCATCTCACTTGTTGTGCCTGCTTAAGCCTAGCTTCTGGCTCACGCCAGTCGACCACACTCCACCAACGATCTACGTATTTCGCTTTTTCATTCAGATATTGAAGGTAGTAGGCGTGCTCCCATACATCAAGGGCTAGAAGGGGGATCACGTCCCATTGTGACAAAAATTGATGGCGTTCTGCTTGTAAAATCTCTAATCGCTGAGATCTGGGCGCCCATACGAGAATGGCCCAGCCAACACCCTCTACTTGTTTGGCCGCTGCTGAAAATTGAGATTTAAATGCATCATAGCTGTCAAACGATTGTTCAATGAGACGAAGCATTTGTCCAGTGGGCTTTCGTTTTCCTGAAGGACTCATGGAAAACCAAAAAATACAATGTAAATAGTGCCCCGCACCATTGAAGGCAAGCTCCCGTTCCCAATGCTTAATCATTTTAAAATCATTGGTTCTTCTTGCATTTTTTAATGCAAGCTCAGCTTGGTTCAAACCATCTACATATGATTGATGATGCTTCTGGTGATGCAAATACATAATTTCTTTTGATATAAACGGTTCTAGTGCATCATACCGGTAAGGGAGAGGAGGTAACTTGTGACTTCCAGCTGCTACCTCTCGCATGTCTTCTTGTGGGTTCATGTCCTCAGCAATACGTTCTGCCAGTTCGTACCACTCTTGTTCACTGGAATGTTCATCATCCATTGAGAACCATAAATGGTCTACTTTCTGACGGATGTTGTCATCTTGAATCGCGGGTTGAATGGAGCTAAGCCACTCTTTGAGCTGCAAACGGTACTCTTCCTTATTCATTCTTACGCCTCATTTCTTCTAAAAATGTGGAACAAGCCATCATCGGAAAGACAAATGGGTAGCTATGATAAGTGATGTAAAATTGCTTTGGCAGGCCAATGCCTACTGGATAGTGCAAGGCTTCATTCGTGTGCTGATGATGGATCAAAAATGAGATGGCTTTTAAAATCGTTTTGTCATCGGGCTTCTCATATTGTAAAAGTGCCTCTGCTGCCCAAGCCGTCTGAACCACTGTGCCAAACGGGAGGGGGACATACGTTTTTACCTCTGCACTTTTACATGATTCTCCGAAGCTGCCATCTTCTCGTTGAATCTGCTTTAAAAATCGGCATGCTTTTTGGACAGCAGGATGGGTGGAGGGGATGCCGGCAGCTTTTAGACCTGTTAATGCTGCCCACGTTCCATAAATATAGCAAACACCCCATCTGCCAAACCATGATCCATTTTTCTCTTGATGATCTAGGAGCCACTTGACACATTGGTCTTTTTGCCTGTGAATAGGCGGTGACATGTTTTTCTCTTCAAGACCAATGAGATGAAGCACGCGGCCTGTAATATCGGGAGTCGATGGATCAATTGCTGCATCCTCCGCAGATTCAAGCGGCAGATGTCGAAGCAGGAAGTGATCTTGATTTTTTTCAAAAGCAGAAAACCCGCCATCACGGTTTTGCATGGAAAGAAGCCAATTGAATCCTCGATTCCACTGAACTGGTGCGTACGTTCGAGGAATGGCTTTTAAGACAATTTGCGTATCATCACAATCAGGGTTATTCGTATTGATATCTGAAAAACCAAAGCCTCCCGGAGCAGCATGCCGGTTATGAATCGCCCAATCTGCTTTCTTCATTTGCTGCCGGTTCAGTAAGTATGAGAAAGATTTTGTGATGACTGGGTCTTCTTGTTTTTTGCCAGCTTTTTGAGAAGCATAACTGACAAGCGCTGTATCCCAAACTGTGGATGTGGAATTTTCTGCATACATTCTGCCCTGACAGTCAGTGACTAGCTTTTTCATGCCTTTGACTGCTTTTAAAATGAGATGATGTCCTGGGGAGTACCCAAGACTCATAAGTGCGTAGACCATAAAAATACTTGCACTTAAATAGCTGTACAGTGTGCCATCTTTTTCGAGGCGGTCAAACATATATCGCTTTGCTGCTTCATATCCGAAAAAGTCCAGCCGGCTGTCGAGTGCTGTATACGATCGCATGTAAGTCAGAAAGTGATGAGTGGAACGTTCTTCTCTTGCCATAAACCAGTCAAATGGATTCTTAGACATGTTTGCATCAAGGTGTGCTAGGCTTGGAAATTTCTCATGAGAAGTATATCGTTTGTTGAGTGCAATCATCATTGGCACAAAGTGAATTCTTGCATATGCACTAAGATGATAGAAGTGAAGCGGAAAGTATGTAGGGATGAGTAAAAAGGAAAGTGGTGCATAGAAGTACGGCCAAGGGTGCATGCCGTTGACGGCGAGCATCCACTTTGTCATAAAGTGAACGTTCTTTAATCCGCCATTTGATCGAATATATTGCGCTGCTTTTTCCATATGAGGCTCATCTTGTTGAAACCTGCCTGAAACGAGCATTCCGCAATAGCCCTGCACAGTGGCTGTTACATGTCCCGTTTGATCATGATACAAAGAAAAAGACCCATCCTCATTTTGCTTTTCGCGTATCGCTTCTGCTAATTGATCAACGAAAGCCTGATCCGTATCGCCGACAGCCTTTAACAGCATAATCAAAAAAGCATTTGTCATCATTGGACCTTCAAAGCAGAAAACAAAGGCGCCATCTTCTCGTTGTCTTCGCTGCATCTCTATGTGCAATTCTTCGATAAATTCGTTTACTTTTAATTTAAAATCTTGCATATGCGGCCATGCTCCTTTCCTTTCATACTATATTCAGGAGCCGGCCTGTCACATGCAAACACAAAAAAGCCGATGACACGGTCACCGGCTTTCTTGACGTCATTAGTCTTGGAGATTAATCCATACACTTTTGACTTCTGTATAGTTGTTAAGGGCATATGATCCCATTTCTCTGCCAAGACCTGATTGCTTATATCCTCCAAACGGGGAGGCGGCATCAAAGACATTATAGCAGTTGACCCAAATCGTTCCTGCTTCAAGACGTGCAGCGATATCATGGGCATGCTTTAAGTTTTCTGTCCAAAGTCCTGCTGCTAATCCATATTCAGACTGGTTGGCACGTTCGACCACTTCATCAATGGAATCGTAAGGAATGGCAGATAAGACAGGTCCAAAGATTTCCTCTTTGGCAATGGTCATTTCATCTTCTACATCTTTAAAAATAGTAGGGGAGACGAAATAGCCAGCCTCATAAGGGCAATCGCCCCCGACAACGGCTGTTGCCCCTTCGGATTTACCTTTTTCAATATAGCCTAACACGCGTTCGTGCTGTTCTTTACTTACAAGAGGTCCAATTTGCGTATCTTGATGAAGACCAGCGCCTTGCTTGAGGGATCCTGCATATTTGGCCATTTGATCGACCACTTCATCATATTGGCTCCGATGAACAAAGACTCTGGAACCCGCGCAGCATACTTGGCCTTGGTTAAACATGACGCCATTTAAAGCACCTGGAATGGCTTTCTTTAAATCGGCATCAGGTAAAATAATATTCGGTGATTTTCCGCCAAGCTCTAATGTGACCCTCTTAATGGTTTTAGCCGCTTTCTCCATAATTAATTTCCCAACACTTGTTGACCCTGTGAAGGCCAGCTTGTTCACGTCAGGATGATCAGTTAAGGCTTCTCCGGCTGTTTCGCCAAATCCAGGAACGATGTTAATCACGCCTTCTGGGAAGCCGGCTTTGTCCACTAATTCTGCTAAGTAAAGAGCAGAGAGTGGAGTTTGTTCGGCTGGCTTTAAAACGATGGTGCACCCTGTTGCAAGTGCGGCGCCCATTTTCCACATAGCCATGAGCAGAGGGAAGTTCCATGGGATGATTTGTCCTACAACACCAACCGGCTCATGGCGGGTATAATTAAAATATCCTTGACTGACAGGAAGGGTTTGTCCATTCATTTTTGTCGTCCAGCCCGCATAATAACGCATGTGCTCAATAGCGAGGGGGATATCTGCATTTGTTGTTTCATTAATTGGTTTTCCGTTATCTAAAGTTTCTAGCTGTGCAAGCTCTTCCTGATTTTCTTCCATTAAATCAGCAAGCTTGAACATGAGGCGGGCGCGTTCAGCGGCAGACATGGAGCGCCAAGGACCATGAAAGGCTTTTTTTGCAGCTTTTACTGCCTCATCAATATCTTTTGCACCTGCTTCATAAACATCAATAAGGGTTTCGCCTGTGGCTGGGTTAGGAGTAGCAAAGGTTTTGTTATCGTGACTTGTGACAAACTGACCATTAATGTAGAGTTTTTTCGTCCCTTGGAGAAAAGATTCAAGTTTTGAACTAATTTGAAGTGTTGTAGAGCTCATAAATAAACAAACCTCCTTAAAGATATGGATTGTTTTCTGCGAGTTCTAGGTGGGAAAAGCGGACATGCAACGAAACTTTATACGCACAAAGATGTAAACGTATACAATAATCATATTACACGACATGTTTGAAAGCAATCCATAACACTCATTGCATTTCGCGAAAATTTGGCTACAATAAATGTATAGATGAAAAAAGGAGTTTTTAAATCATGATCCATCAAAACTGGCAAACGGCTCAAACGTTAAAACAAGTAAAATGTGTACATACAAATGCGAAAAAATATATGGTCGATCGGGCATTAACGGTTGGAAGCACATATGAAGTGAAAAATGAAACAGAAGAATTTCTGTTTGTCGTTGACAACACGGGTAAAGTAGGCGGGTATTACAAGGAGTATTTCGAAGATATTTCAGCTGAATGATTTTGAGGACCATCACTCATACTAAGAAAAACAGTAAAGGGTGATGATGATGAAAAAGCAGCAAAATGACGAGCAGAAAAATCAACATGCTTGGCATGAACACGAGGACGCTGATATGGCGATTACGCTTGAACAGATTTCCGATGTGTATGCCGAGGGAACGATTGATACACCAAAAGACGAATAGTCATTTAAAAACAGTGATTTGCATAATCACTGTTTTTTTTATTGGAATGAAGCAGCATTTTTTCTCGAAAAGAACTGAAACTTTTTTCCTGCTTTAACAGTCTAAATAAGTAGAGGAAAGAGCATCGGATCAAAAAGAAAAAGTTAAATGAAATTTAATCTATTCGTAATGGAATAACGACCATTTATAGCGTATTCTATAAGTGAGAATAAAACGTACCCACAGAGCCGTGTGGCCGTTTTGTCAAAAGGAATTTGATGCAGGAAGAGGGGGTTTACGTGGGTATTTTTTCTGTCAGTAAACAAAATGATAAGAAATTCGAATCCTTATTGATTGAAGGGGAAAGAATTGAAGCTGTTTACAGACTGCGTCACGACCAAATTTGCTTTACCAATAAACGACTGATCTTTGGCGATAACCGCGTATTTTCTAAGAAGAAAGTCAGGGTCTCCTTGCCGTATCGATCAATTGAAAGTTTTGCCATACAAGAAGCTGGCGTGTTTGATCAGGACACAGGTATGCTGCTTGTCACAAGCTCAAAAGTATTTGAACTCGACTTTTCCAAAGAGACGGATTTGAGTGATGTGCAAGCCATTTTGACAAAACATCTTTGCTGATCAATCTTGCGATTACATAGATCATATGCACTTTTCTCATTCTTCGTTCTTATTTTTATAGATCGCACATTGCTAAGTCCTTCCCATCTGATGGGAAGGGCTTTTTTCTGCTTAAGTGTTTGAATGATAGTAAAAAAGGATAAAGATGAAACAGATACAGAAAGGAGAATGAACAATGAAAGTGTTAGTTGCAGGAGCAAATGGACATACAGGCAGACTTGTCGTTCGTTATTTAAAAGAAAAAGGACATGAGCCGCTTGCTCTCATTCGAGATGAAAAACAAGCTGATGCACTAAAGGAACTTGGGGCAGCACCTGTCATCGGTGATCTTGAAAAAGATGTGACAGATGCTGTAAAACAAGCAGACGCTGTCATCTTTGCAGCTGGTTCAGGCTCAAAAACAGGTGCAGATAAGACCATTGCGGTCGATCAAGAAGGTGCAAAACGCCTCGTTGATACAGCGAAAAAAGAAAACATCCAGCATTTTGTTATGCTTAGTGCCTATAATGCAGATGATCCGAACCAAGGAAAAGGACAAGGAAGTATGGAAACTTATTATGAAGCAAAAAGAAAAGCCGATGAGCACTTAAGACAGTCTGGTCTTTCCTATACGATTGTCCGCCCAGGTGCTTTGCTGCATGAGGAGAAGACAGGAAAGATTGAAGCTGCCGAACATATTCCAGATGATCAAAACATCGAGATTTCAAGAGAGGACGTAGCCATTGTTCTTGTGGAGAGCTTAACAGAATCCAATGTGAAAAATAAGTCCTTCGACTTGATGAAAGGCGGAAAATCAGTAGAAGAAGCACTTCGCCATCTGTAAGAAAAGAAAGCTGCTGCCAAAGAGGCGGCGGCTTTTTTGATGTTTTCTTTTCCCTTTCAGCGGGAAGGTAATGAGAAAGGAGTGATTGACCGTGGGCTTAACGAAAGAACAACAAGCTGATTTATACGAAAGATTGATTCAATTAAAAGAAGATGTGAAGGGATCAAAAAAGAAAGAAGAATCGATGCTCGTTGAATCGAGTGAGATTTCAAATGGTGTTGGAAATCATATCGCT
This sequence comes from Bacillus sp. FSL K6-1006, assembly GCF_038593175.1. Classification (NCBI taxonomy): domain Bacteria; kingdom Bacillati; phylum Bacillota; class Bacilli; order Caryophanales; family Bacillaceae; genus Bacillus; species Bacillus sp. FSL K6-1006. The sequence continues at coordinate 1,943,978 of NZ_CP151970.1, read as the reverse complement.
GATCATGGGAGCATCTATTTAGACCGCATGACAGAACAAACGCTGGATCAAGTCGATGATCAGCTTGAAGGTGAAATCGATGCAGCACTGAAACGAATGGAAGACGGAACATATGGGATATGTGAGAAAACGGGGAAAGAGATTCCATACGAGCGTTTAAAAGCAGTTCCATATACACGTTATTCAATCGATGCAAAGAAAAATGAAGAAACCACTCAAGATCCAAACGAATTTGACCGTTCATTCTCCGATCAAATGCGCGATTTAACAAATAGAGAAACAATGGATCAGATGCATTCAGATACGTATGAAAGATTAGAGGAAGAGCAGGATGTTGATGTAGATGAGGAAAAATAGGATCATAAGCGAAGGTTAAATTTTTTCAGAATAATTTTTTCTTATGTACACATGAACAAATAACTTGTATACATGAGTATTTCATAGAAAAAAGATCTCTTGAAATTTAATAAACTTTCGTGTAATATAGTTTAAAGGCTGCGATGCGCGTAATGTTAATTAAGTTTTAACCTTTAAGCTGTAATAGGGAGTTTTATATTGAAGCCGGAATGTCATGCCTCCTTAGCGAGGAAGACAGGAACGTTTCTGCAAACACCCACTTTGAGGAGTGGTGGTTTAAAACTTTCTTACTTAGATTACGGCATCCGCAGCTTTTCCTAGGATGATTCAAGCCATTTTCCATTGCGGAAAATGGCTTTTTATTTTGTGAAAAAACGAAATTGCACAGTCGGCCGGAAGAGGCATGAATGTATGTTAAAATAGACAAAACAAAAGACGGAGAGGGAATTGGATGTTAGAACAAGCAGAAGCACTCCTGAAACAATACTTTGGCTTTGACGCATTTAGGCAGGGACAGAAACAAGCCATTGAATCGATTGTAAACAAACAGAAGGATACCGTTTGTATTATGCCGACAGGCGGAGGGAAATCGGTTTGCTACCAGATTCCTGCCCTGATGATGGAAGGAACAACGATCGTTGTATCCCCGCTAATTTCTTTAATGAAAGATCAAGTCGATGCGCTAAATGAAATGGGCATACGATCGTCCTTTTTAAACAGCACACTTTCCGCAGCTGAAATGAATAAGAGGCTGAAAAAATGTGAAGATGGGGAATATCAGCTGCTTTATATCACACCTGAACGTTTACAAAATGAGCGTTTTTTTCAGCTGCTTGATCGGTTAACGATCCCTTTAATTGCAATTGATGAAGCGCACTGTATATCTGAGTGGGGGCATGATTTTAGGCCAAGCTACCGCTTTATTCAAGAATGCTTAAATCAGCTGACAAAAAGGCCAGTGATTGTCGCATTAACTGCTACAGCCACGAAAAAGGTCCACCGAGATATATGTGAACAGCTTGGCATGAACGAAGAAGAAACCATTTTTACTGGGTTTGCTAGAGAAAATTTATCTTTTCAGGTGGTCAAAGGAGAAAATAGTGACCGCTTTATCACACATTATATGAAGAAAAATAAGCTTGAGTCCGGCATTATCTATACTGCTACAAGAAAAGAAGCCGAAAACATTTACAATCGGCTAAAGAAACAAAAGATCAAAGCTGGCATTTATCATGGCGGGTTAGATGACAATGTAAGAGAAGAGCAGCAAAACCTGTTTTTAAATGATGACATCCAGGTTATGGTCGCTACATCTGCATTTGGCATGGGAATTAATAAATCAAATGTCCGTTTTGTGATTCATCACCAAATTCCAAGGGATATTGAAAGCTACTATCAAGAAGCTGGACGCGCCGGCAGAGACGGGCTCCAAAGTGAATGCATTTTACTGTTCTCGCCGCAGGGCGTACGAATGCAGCGATTCCTCATTGAACAGTCAACAGAAGATGAAGTGCGCTATCAGCATGAACTGCTTAAACTAAGACAAATGGTCGATTACTGTCACACTGAGCAATGTCTGCAGCAATTTGTGATGGACTACTTTGATCAATCAGCAAGTACCCCTTGCCAAAAATGCAGCAATTGCCTTGATGAAAGAGAGCGTGAAGAGGTCACTCGAGAAGCGCAAATGGTTTTATCGTGTACGGTTAGAATGAACGAGCGGTTTGGAAAAATGATGATTGCTCAAGTACTGGCAGGCTCTAAAAATAAAAAAGTGCTTGACCTCGGTTTCGACCGTCTTCCTACATACGCTTTAATGAAGCAGCAATCAGCCCAGCAAATCAGTGATTTCATCGAATTTTTAATTACAGAAGAGTATTTGCACATGTCTGAAGGAGCTTATCCAACATTAAAAGTGACACATAAAGGAAAGAAAGTGTTAGTCGGGCAAGAGGCTGTGTATAAAAAACAGGCAGTGAAAAGAGAGGCGATTCAAGAAAACGATGCATTATTTGAGCAGCTGAGAGCGGTGAGAATGAAGCTGGCGAGAGAGCAGGGCGTTCCGCCATTTGTTGTATTTTCTGATCAAACCTTGAAGGAAATGTCAGCCGTTCAGCCTAAAACAGAAGAAGAACTTCTCCATATTAAGGGAATAGGCGTTCAAAAAAGAGAGAAATACGGGGATGTTTTTTTAAAAGAAATCCGTTTATTTATAGAAAAAGAAAAAAATAAAGAGGTTGAAGAAGAAAAATAAATTTTTTTCGCTGCGTTTGGACACGTTTTCAACAGGAGGTTTCTGATCCTTTCAAAACCTTTATATGGCGGGTAATCGAGCTGTTTTGTGGTCTGATTTACCAATGGAGAGAGATGTTTCATGTAAAGGAACTGTAATCTAAAACATATCGTTTTGTTATTGAATTGACATTTACATATGTTACGATAGCACTCGTTAGCCGCCATAAAAAGCTAACAAGGGAGGATTTACTTTATGAAGAAGACTATTATGTCCTTGGTTGCTGTTGCAGCAATCTCTACAACAGCATTTGGAGCACAGCAAGCTTCTGCAAAGGAAATCACTGTGAAGAAAGGTGATACACTTTGGGGAATCTCTCAAAAAAATGATGTGTCTCTAAAGGACCTAAAGGGTTGGAACAATTTATCAACAGACATGATTTATGTAGGTGATAAATTGACAATCTCTTCAAAAGAGAAAACTCAGGAGCAGTATAAAGTCCAGAAGGGGGACAGCCTCTGGAAAATCGCTCAAAAATTCAATGTGTCAATTAGCGATATTAAGTCTTGGAATAACTTAAACTCAGATATAATTATGATTGGTTCAACACTAAGTGTTGCTGGTCAAAGCTCAGCTCCGGTAAGCTCAGAGCCTGTACAAAAACAGGAGCCTGTCCAAAAAGAGCAAACAACACAAAAAGCTGCTCCTAAACAGGAAGCACCGAAAAAAGCTGCTCCTAAACAGGAAACAGCTAAAGCAGAATCATCTTCTGCTAGTCAAAGTGTACAAAAAGAAATGACTGTAACGGCTACTGCTTATACAGCAAATGATGGTGGCATCTCAGGTATCACTGCAACAGGGGTAAACTTAAACAAAAACCCAAATGCGAAAGTGATTGCAGTAGATCCTAATGTCATTCCATTAGGAAGTAAGGTTTATGTTGAAGGCTACGGTGAAGCCATCGCAGCAGATACTGGCGGCGCAATTAAAGGTAACAAAATTGATGTTCATGTACCAAGCAAATCCCAAGCAAAAAATTGGGGCGTAAAATCAGTCAAAGTAAAAGTACTTAACTAGTAACTTATTGTTTTTTTGGAAGAAAGCATCAGGTGGCGGCCTGATGCTTTTATTGTACCCTTTTTTTGGTCAAAAAAACACACATTTTTCAGAAAAATTTGCATTTTCGACAAAAACCAGCGTATATTCCATCATACACACTGGTTTTTTGTCGTTAGCTGTCCACCCAATAAATTTCTCCGCTTTGTTCTTTCCAATTGATTTGGACATCAAATTGATGCTTTTCATAAAAATGAATCAAGCGGTCCACATGATTCCAATCTCTTTTGACGAGGTCACCTGTGATGACTGGGATGTTCTGCTCTCTTGCGATTTCTTTTAAATGCTTCATACAGATTGAGCCGTACCCATTATCGGGAGGGCCTTTTATATCAGCAATATGAATCTTTCCTTCTTCAGGATATTCCGCAATTAAGGAAAAGTCAGATTGTCCGCGAAAAGCTTTTTCACAATCGGTCAGCATGATTTTACATGTATCAGCATTTTCAATGGCAGAGACAATCATCCATTCATCTTCTTTCGCCTGATCAATGCCAATGATCTTTGCCTTTTTCGAAATATCTTTCATATTTTCTTGCATTCGATACATTTGGAACTGCAATTGCTGTAATTCTTGCTCTAACGCCTTCACATCTTTGGGTGTTTCCTGTAAGATTGACAAGTCCATTACTCCTTTCATATAAGAAATGATAAAAATCACATAAATTCCAATTTTAAAGGAAGTGGATGAATCTTTCAACCCGTTAAAACGCCAGTAATCGGCAAGTTTGTCTAAAATTCGACGAAGACAGCGAATTCATTGACTTTATAGAGAAAGTTAAATAACATACTCTTAGTCGGAACTAATAAAGAGAGGTTTTCAAACATGAACGAACAGAATCAAAAACCGAAAAATTTCACCGGCATTGTTGTCATTTTAACAATTGCCATAAACGGATTAATCGCTTTATTATTTTTAATGCCAAAAACAGATAAATTTAGTCATCTGGATATTACATTTCTGCCGTTACTGAATGCCGTGATGAACAGCTTTACGTTTATCTTCTTACTTTCAGCACTCATTATGATTAAACAAAAGAACATTAAAGCACATAGACGATTTATCTTTGCTGCATTTTCAACAACACTTGTCTTTTTAATTTCCTATGTGACATATCATTCAATGGCAGCTGATACACACTTCGGAGGAGAAGGGATCATCCGTCCGATTTACTTCTTTATTTTGATTACACATATTGTACTCTCAGCTATTATTGTACCGCTTGCACTGATTACACTATTTAGAGGCGCACAGATGCAGGTCGAGCGTCACCGTAAAATTGCCCGCTGGACGATGCCGCTTTGGCTCTATGTTAGTCTCACTGGCGTCATTGTCTATATCATGATTTCTCCATATTACAGCTAACGTATGTCCAACTGGACATACGTTCTTTTATTTACAAGATGAAGTGCTTTGGATAGAATGGAAATTGGGTATCCGACTAGCACGGTATCTTCCCATCTATAGATTCACATCATTTTTGGCCGTTTGCTCGTTTGGAGATCAACAATTGGACGAAACGGGGGTTATATGATGACTGAACAATTGCAGTATAAACCGGGGCTTGAAGACATTGTGGCAAGCGAAACATCCATATCATACTTAGATGTGGAGCAAGAGGAAATTGTGATTCGCGGGTACGACCTCATTGAGCTGGCACAAAACAAGACATATTTAGAAACAGCCTATCTGCTTATTTATGGAAGATTACCAGATCAGATGGAATATCACCAATTTCAGCAAGATATATCCTCACAAACGAGCTTACATCCAACTATTCAAACCATATTAACGAATCTGCCAAAAACCACTCACCCTATGGATGCGATGAGAACGTGCTTATCTGCTCTTGCAGGGTATGATGACGCATTACATGATCGATCTGAAGCGTGCCAAGTAAGGCGTGCAGTTCGATTACTAGGCCAGCTGCCGGCCATTGTTGCTGGAAGCTATTATATTCTCACAAAAGACGCCGCTATTTCTCCAGATCAGACCAAATCCTACACTGAAAACTTTTTATCCATGTTAACAGGACGCACCCCGGCACAAGACGAAATTACCGCTTTTGACCAAACACTCACATTATATAGCGAACATGAGCTGCCGAATTCAACATTTGCGGCTAGAGTGATTGCATCCACGCATTCTGACATGTATGGTGCTTTTACTGGAGCGATCTCTTCATTAAAAGGTGACCTCCACGGAGGAGCAAATGAAGCTGTCATGCACATGCTTCTTGAAGGAAAAACAACAGAAGGATTTCTTGCGCTCATTGAACGAAAATTAGCCGCAAAAGAAAAAATGATGGGCTTTGGCCACAGAGTATACATGAGAAAAATGGACCCGCGAGCCGCTCTTTTAAAACGTTCATTGAAAACGCTTACCGAATCAAAGGGAGATACAACGCTATATGACATGTGTGTAGCAGGAGAGGCATACATGAAAGAGCAGAAAAACCTTTATCCAAATCTTGATTATTATGCTGCACCGATTTATTACGTGCTCGGAATTCCTATTTCACTTTATACACCCATTTTCTTTGCTGCAAGAGCTAGCGGATTAGCCGCACATGTGATTGAACAGCATTTGCATAATCGCATTTTTAGACCGAGAGTCCGGTATTTAGGGCCAAGAGGATTAAAGGTTTCAAATGATGATGGAAAAACGGGGGAATGAACATGAACAAAACAGCAGTCGCCAACCAAACAGATCAGCTATTAGAAGAAATCGCAGCCTATGCAGTAGACGGAGAAATTACGAGCAAAGAGGCCATTGAAACCGCGCGGTATGTGCTCATAGACACGCTCGGGTGCGGAATGCTGGCGCTCAATTTTCCAGAATGTACGAAGCACCTTGGACCTATCGTACCTGGAACTGTTGTGCCTAACGGAGCAAGAGTTCCAGGCACTTCGTTTGTGCTAGATCCTGTTCAAGCGGCTTTTGATATTGGCTGTATGATCCGCTGGTTAGATTATAACGATACGTGGCTTGCACAGGAGTGGGGTCATCCGTCAGATAACTTAGGCGGAATATTAGCTGTAAGTGATTATATCAGCAGAACACGCCTTGCAAACGGAGAAGAGCCGCTAACAATGAATGACGTACTGCATGCAATCGTCAAGGCACATGAAATTCAAGGTGTGCTCGCTTTAGAAAATTGTCTAAATCGAAATGGATTGGACCATGTGTTATTTGTCAAAGTGGCAACAAGTGCAGTTGTGTGTGCAATGCTTGGCGGAACAAAGGAAGAGGTCCAGCATGTTTTATCACAAGCGTTTGTTGATAATTCCCCCCTTAGGACGTATCGCCACGCCCCAAACACAGGATCGAGGAAATCATGGGCAGCAGGGGACGCAACAAGCCGCGGAGTGAGACTGGCAATGATGACACGTAAAGGAGAAATGGGTTATCAAACGCCCCTCAGTGCAGAGAAGTGGGGCTTTGAAGATGTTCTTATGAAAGGAAAACCACTTACGCTCGCCCAGCCCCTTGGATCATACGTCATAGAAAATGTTCTTTTCAAAATTGCTTATCCTGCTGAGTTTCATGCACAGACAGCTGCAGAGGCGGCTGTGATGCTGCATGACGCTGTAAAAGATCGTTTAGATGAAATTGACCGGGTAGAGATTACGACACATGAGTCAGCGATTCGGATTATTGATAAGAAAGGGCCGCTTTATAATCCGGCAGACCGTGATCATTGCTTGCAGTATATTACAGCCATTGGACTGATCTATGGTGAACTAACAGCTGACCATTATGAAGAAGAAACGGCGCAAAATCCAGCCATTGATCGTCTTCGTGATCGAATGATTGTGAAAGAGGATAAACGTTACACAGAGGATTATTTAGATCCGAAAAAGAGATCGATTGCAAACTGTGTACAAATTTTCTTTAAAGACGGGACGATGACAGACCGAATTGAAATTGAATACCCGCTTGGTCATCGCAGAAGAAGACAGGAAGGCATTCCGCTGCTTGAAAAGAAATGGGTCTATCATTTAAAGACAAGATTTCCACAAAAACAAGTGGATCAAATTGTGTCACTCTGCCAAAATCCAAATCAATTAAAAACAACAACAGTACCAACATTTATGGACTTATTCGTCATATAAGGGGGAGCTAGCGTGTGGATCGTGAATGAAGAAAGAAGTCAGGCTGATTTAGCCGCAGCCTTTAAAGAACAAATGAACAAATCAGCTTTATTTCAAATTCCAGGCGTTCACGATGGAATGTCTGCGCTCTATGCGAAAAAAATGGGCTTTCAAGGGCTCTATTTATCAGGTGCCGCTTTTTGTGCCAGCAAAGGACTGCCTGATCTCGGCATGATCCATTCAACAGAAATGGCTGAAAAAGCGAAGGAGATGATTCGAGCTTCTCAGCTGCCGCTTTTGGTCGATATGGACACAGGTTATGGCGGTGTTTTAAATGCAGCAAGAGCGGCAAAAGAAATGGTTGAGAGCAAAGTGGCAGCTGTTCAAATTGAAGATCAGCAAATGCCGAAAAAATGCGGGCATTTAAACGGGAAATCACTCGTTCCAGTAGAAGAAATGGTCGCAAAAATCAAAGCCATCAAACAAGCGGCACCAACGCTATTGGTCATTGCGAGAACCGATGCAAAGTCCGTAAATGGAATGGAGGATGTTATCCGCCGGGCCAATCTTTACGTAGAAGCAGGAGCTGACGCTATTTTTCCTGAGGCACTCATCACAGCGGAGGACTTCACGCATGCGTCAAGTAATATTAAAGGGCCGCTCCTTGCAAACATGACGGAGTTTGGCAAGACCCCTTATTATCATGCAGACGAATTTTCTATGTTTGGCTTTCAAATGGTCATTTACCCTGTGTCATCACTTAGAGTCGCTGCAAAAGCGTATGAGCGTTTATTTACAGAAATCATGGAAAAGGGAACGCAGCAGGGGATACTTGGGGATATGCAAACGAGGAAAGAGCTGTATGAAACGATTCATTATGATGAATATGAGGAAATGGACCAGCATTTAGCAAAAACGATCCTCCCGGAAATTGGGAAAGAGCAGCGATAAAATGAAAAGCACTTCCTTTACGGAAGTGCTTCAGCGTGTAGACAAACCCTCGCATTCGTTGTCAGTCCTGCGCGCTGGTGCTCACGAATGTCAAATTCGCTCCGCGCCAGTGCTCGTCCTTCCTAGGGCTGCAAAGGTTTTCTATCACGCTGAAAAAAGACAAAGGGCTAAAATAAAGATTATTTTAGCACTTTGACAACAATCTGAAACACTTCCTTGACGGAAGTGCTTTTTTACGATGATGGTGTGGATGAAGAAGCCAATTTCATCTTTTCTTCAACTGTTTTCGTTTTTTCTTTTACTTTTTCAGCGTAAGTGAAATCACCGTAGCAATACGGATAGCGGAAGTTATCTTTGTTGCCGCCGCACGTATAGACTTTGGGGTTTCGTTTCACTTGCTTTTTGGAGTATTGCTTTGCCAGTTTCTCGGAATGTTTTCCCCCGTTTTTTGCAACAAAATCAATATAGCCGATTCCCATGTTATAGCTTTGAATAATGGTTTCCAAATCAACGCCTTTTTTCTTCCCATGCTTGTACATAGTCGAAAAATGATGGACTCCTTGTTTAATGCTTTTCTGAGGGTCATTGATTTCATTTCGTTTCAAACCAAGAGATTCAGAGGACTGCATTGGATCTCCGCCTCTGCCTTTTGATTCTTGATACATCATACCGAGGATTAACGCGGTATACTGATCTAAATCTTGATCTCTTAACTCTGTTTCTACAAGCGGTTTGTAATCATCCAATCTCGACAAAACAATTGATTCCGTATCAATCGGCAGCTTTTTTAACTCCTTTTGATTAAAGGAGATGGCAATGGCTGCTAATACGAAAACAAAGAGAAAAATCGTGAAACAGCCTGAAATGGCAAAACATCCTGTTTTTTTCTTTTTCAAGGTCAGTTCACCCCTGTTTTGCCCCGCTTTTAAAAGGGAAGTACAGCCTTTTTATTATGCCATATCCTGTGCAGGATACCAAGTGAAAACCTTATAATCAATCATATCCAAACGTAAATTCAGGTCGTGTTTTCAGCCTGAAGCAGAAATAAACAAAACCGATAATCAGCCATATCATGCCAATGATTAATGCATTTGTGCTGATGCTCGTTAACAGCCAAAGACAAAACGCCGTCCCGCATAGAGGGATCACTGCATATCTCAATGTATTCAGCACACCTCTTTGTTTTTGTCTGACGTAAAAGTACGCAAAAACAGACAAATTCACAAAGGTAAATCCAATTAACGCGCCGAAGCTGATAAAGGAATAAATGACTTCAAGTTCGCCAACGACTGCGGTTAAGGAGAAAGCTCCGATTAACAAAATATTAAAAACAGGGGTTTTTAATCTCGGATGAATATACCCGAAGAAACGCTTCGGTAACGATTGATCTCTTCCCATTGCATATAAAAGCCTTGCTGCACTCGCATGTGACGATAAGGAGGAAGAAATGACAGCCACCATTGTGCCGGCTAAAAAGAACGAGTGGAGAAATGCGCCGCCCACAAATTCTGCAATTTCAAGTGAGGCTGCATCAGGATGTTTGAACTGCTGAAAATTTGGAAACACCTGCTGCAAAAAATAAGACGTCAAAGTAAACAGTACGCCTCCAATCGCAACTGTTAAGAAAATGGCAAGCGGAATCGTCTTTTTTGGTTTAATGGTTTCCTCAGACATCGTCGAAATGGCATCAAATCCTAGAAAGGAGAAACATAAAATGGTCGCTCCTGAAAAAATAAGCGCTGGATCTAAGCTCGCTGAATAAAAAGGCCGGGCTGACAATAACTCTCCACTGCCAGTGTTTTGTGTGAGCCCATAAATAACAAAACCAACAAAGGTGACGGCGACAATGACCTGAAACGTCACAAATAGCGCCGTAATGTTGGCTGTAAGCCGAATACCGATTACATTGACAGTCGTTATGGCGATAGCAAGTATGATGATCCAAATGTAATGAGGTACATCAGGAAAGGCTGCGGTTAAATAAGCACTTCCGATCGCAAAATTCACCATAGGCAGAAATAAATAATCCAGTAAAAGTGTCCAGCCCACAAGGAAGCCGACATGAGGATGAATACTTTTTTGCGCATATGTATAAGCAGATCCTGCTTTTGGAAAAGCCTTCACCATATTCCCATAGCTAAGCGCTGTCAATAGTAATGCAAGTAACGTAAATATATAAGCTGCAGCGACGTGTCCTTTCGTCAGCTGAGCAACAATGCCGTATGAATCAAATACGACAAGTGGATCCATATAAGCAAGCCCGATCACAACAAGTGGAAAGACAGTCAGGCTGCGTTTTAGTCTTGGCTCTTCAGTCAATTTGCCTATCAGCTCCTCTAAAAAAATGAATAAATAATGCTCATTTTAAAAAGAATGCTACCAAGTGTCAATGCTATTTGAATAAATCTTTTTTCTAAAGTGTGCCCGCTTTGCACGCCGGACGTTTTAGTATATGATGATACATAGAATAAGTCGTGATTTGACTAACAAGAAAGGTGAAGCGAAATGAAGGAAGAACTGAATACAAATCAAGAACAGGAACGGATGGAGCTGGATGAAGAAAGTTTATTTCTTGTCTCCCAAACGTTTAAAGCCTTATCTGATCCGACACGTATTCGTATTCTGCACCTGCTGTCTCAAGGTGAATACTCGGTAAATGATATCGCAGAAACGCTGAATCTCATGCAATCAACTGTTTCTCATCAGCTGCGTTTTTTAAAAAACCTTCGTCTCGTGAAATCTAGACGAGCAGGGACATCGATTTTTTACAGCCCTGAAGATCAGCATGTGATGGAAGTGCTTGAACAAATGATTCATCATGCGCAGCATGACTAATAAAAACCTTCCTACTCATATAGGAAGGTTTTTACGCATGATGCGTATGTGCTACTCGTTTACCTGCTTTCATCATTTGATAAGAAAAAACAACATAGTAAGCAGCTAACAGAAAAAAGCTGAGCATGGTCATGGCATCATCACTCACAATATGCTGATACAGTTCAACGACACCAATCTTTGTGAGCGAATGGTTCGTCAGCTCACCCAGCTTAAAACTAAGTCGAGATAAAAATAAGCATAAAATGAAGCTTTCAATCCATTTACTCGTTTTCACATAAAGACGGCCATTTTCTTCTTTCATGCGGATCGTCTCATAGGCATGAACGGCCAGACTGCTTCCAAAGAGCATACCAATAGCGGCGTAGATGAAAATGCTGTGATTTTGCCAGCCTTCTAATAAGAGAATAAGGGCAGTGAGTCCAAATACATACATTCTCATCAAAAGACTGATCGGGCGCACAAGCTGATAGCGTCTCATTCGGTTCATTCGAAAGATGATGCAGATCAGCATAATGCTCCCAATGATGAATAACTGCCACACGTGATGTGTCATGATGCAACCTCCTCCTGCATGTGCAGGGATGTAAACGATGCTGGCTGTTCCTTATCTTTACCATTCTTTCTTTTTTTATCAAATCAAAACCTACATTTATGAAAAAGAGGAAAAGTCATGAAAATTGATCGTATTTTGTCTATTGTGATGCTGCTCATTAGCAAAAAGCAAGTACAAGCGAAGGACCTCGCTGAACTTCACGAAGTGAGTGTGAGGACGATTTATCGTGATATTGAGACCATCAATCAAGCGGGAATCCCTGTTGTGACAACCCAAGGAGCAGGTGGAGGCATTTCACTTGTTGACGACTATCGTTTAGAGAAAAAATTATTTACCGATGATGACATTGAGCTGATTTTAACAGCCCTTGAAAGCATGACGAGTGCATACTCCTTTAAAGAAAGCGAACATGTATTGAAAAAAATCAAATCTCTCATTCCGCCAAAAAGCGATGAAAGCGAGAAACAGCACCATGTCTTTATTGATTTAAGCTCTTGGGGGAAAGACAGCCAGGCAGAAAAGAAGCTTCAGCTGATCCATACAGCTGCTTCCGCGCATCAATTCATTCAATTCACTTATCGCAACGCAAAAGGTGAAACACTTCCTCGGAAAGTGGAGCCTTATACGCTTGTCTTAAAAGGAAGGCATTGGTACTTGTATGCGTTTTGTTGTGTGAAACATGATTTTCGTCTATTCAAGCTGACCAGAATGACAGACCTCATCACCATTTCAGCATATTTCAGGCCGAAAAGAATCAAAAACGAAGAGAAGCCTTGGAATGACTCTTGGCATGAAGAACCTTCAGTCACAACGCTCACGCTTAGGTTAACGGAAGCATCAGTTGGCAAAGTGAAGGAATGGGTGGATGAGAACGAATTGATCATATGTTCAGACGGAACCTATCTAGCAGCATTGACTGTGCCGCAAGATGATTGGCTGCACAGTTTCCTATTCCATTTAGGACCGGACGCCGACATTCTTTCACCGCAGCACATCAAGGAAGCATTTGATCTCCAATTAAAACAATTTATGAAGCGATTAGGAACTTGACATACTGTTGTCAGGTTTCTTTTTATATGATGGGAGAAAAGGAGATGAGAATGTATGTACGATATCGTCACATTAGAGAAACAATGGATCAAAGGGTTGTCTGTTCGAACAACAAATGAAATAGAGAAAACAAAAGAGCGGAAGATTGCACCGCTTTGGCAGGATTTTTTTGCGCAGCAGCTACATGGGGGACAAGCTCCAGTCATAGGGCTGTATTCAGATTATGAAAAAGATGAACATGGTTCTTATTTATTTACAGCTGGAGAGTTCGCGGATCAGCAGATCGAACATGTAAAAGAGATTCCTGCGTCCACCTACGCAAGATTTCAAACAAGAAAAGGACCGATTGAAGAGGTCGTGCTTGAAACATGGCACAAGATTTGGACGTGGGATCAGCGTCAATACCGCACTTATACAGGTGATTTTGAATGGTATGATGAAAGATCTATTGATCCAAAAGAAGCGCAAGTTGATATTTACATTGCGATTGATGAAAAAATGATTGCTAAAACTAATACCATTAGTTAATATAAAACTAACGATATTAGTTTTAGGAGGGCAATCATGAGATTAACAACTTTTGACCGTCTGCACCAGCTTACATTGATGCCGCGATTATTTCCGGTAAATTGCTATGTCTTTGAGGAAGAGGAAGGACTCATCTTAATTGATGCTGCTTTAAAAATGGCGGCGAACTCGATCATCGAATTTGCCCGTAAAAAGAACAAACCAATTCATAAGATTATTCTCACTCATAGCCATATGGATCATATCGGCGCATTAGATGAGGTGAAGAAGGCTTTTCCAGAGGCAGTTGTCTATTTATCAAAACGTGATGCACGCCTTTTTGAAGGTGACTTTACCTTGCTCCCTGATGAACCTCAGCAAAAAATCAAAGGCAGTTTTATGAAAAATATTTATACAAAACCAGATGTGCTTGTTGAAGAAGGAGATGAGATTGGGCCGCTTAAAGTGATTGCAACACCAGGGCATACACCTGGCAGCATTTCTTTATACGATGAAAGGTCAGGAGTTGTCATTGCAGGGGATGCACTTGTGACTAAAGGCGGCTTATCGGTTACGGGTGAGTTTCGGTGGAGCTTCCCGTTCCCGGCTTTTGCCACATGGGATGCAGAAACCGCACTAAAAAGCGCTGAAAAGTTACTGACATTGCGCATATCCTGTCTTGCTGCAGGACATGGTGACCTTATCATAGAGCCTCATGAAAAGCTTCAAGCTGCCGTTAAAAAAAGACAGCACCAGCTAAAAAAAGGAGGGCAGTAAACCGTGTCTCCAAGAATGGGAATTACACAAGAAAAAATTATGGATACAGCGGCTGCATTTGTTGATGAAGAGGGCTTCTCCGCTTTGACTATTGCTACATTGTCTAAAAGACTGAATATCAGGCCGCCTTCTCTTTATAATCATGTATCCGGCCTTCATGAGATTCAGGCAGCACTCGCAGTAAAAGGGCTCTCCATGCTTTGTGAGGAAGGGATGCAAGTCACAGAGGGGCTGGAAAAAGGAGAAGCTGTTTTAGCCTTTGCCAGACAATATGTGCACTTTGTCCGAGAACACCCAGGTCTTTATGAAGCTGCCTTTTCACATATGAACGAAAAAGAAGTACGTATTGCAGCAGAGCGCCTTGTTCAGTTTGTCCAAACCATCATGTCACGCTTTGGTGTAAAGGAAGAGGAAATGACACATGTCGTCAGAGGACTGAGAAGCTTACTGCACGGCTTCGGTGATATTTCTAATAAAAAGGGATTCCAACGAAAAGAACAGCTTGAAGAAAGTGTGAGTTATGCAGTTCGGCTCTATATCACAGGTGTATTGCAAAAAGAAGATCTGTCTATTTGACAGGTCTTTTTTTTTACAGTGAACCGATATCATAGAGAAGCATCCTTCTGGAACCATTTTTTTGAGAGAAAACGAATAAAGATTTGACAGTTTTGTGAAACATGGTATGCTTATTATGTGAAATAATTCACATAGAGGAGTAGAGGCAGATGAAAAGAAAGCCTGTTTATGTGGAAACAACCATTCATGCACCTTTAGAGAAAGTATGGGAATATACGCAAAATCCAAAGCTTCATGAACAGTGGGATTTGCGTTTTTCAACCATTTCATTAAATGGACCTCAAGATGAACAGCCCCAAACCTTTTTGTATGAAAAGCATCTTGGATTTGGTGTAAGTGTCACAGGGACTGGAGCATATCGAACTAGAATGATGGATGAACGAAATGAAAGGTCATCCTCACTTAAATTCAAATCGTCACACCCGTTGTCTTTTATCAAAGAAGGCGGCGGCTATTGGAAATATGTGAAAACAAACGATCATATTGTGTTTCAAACGCAATTTGATTATGAACCGAAAGAAGGAAAAGGATGGGCGTGGGCAGATCGATTTCTTTTTCGCCCGATGATGGGGCTTATGACGGCCTTTAGTTTTGGCGCACTAAAGACGTGGCTTGAAAAGGGTACGCACCCTCGGTTGTTACTGGAGAGAACACTTGCCCATCATGGAATTTGTTTGCTGTTTGCCATCGTCTGGCTATGCCAAGCGGTTATTCCTTTTTCACATTCTGCTTTTGATCATAGCACCGGATTTCGGTTGTTTTATGCCCTTATAGGCGTATCATGGCTGATACCTAAGCTATCAAAGAAATATTTGTTCATTCTTCAAAGTGTGTTTCTGCTGCTGATGCTTTGTATCGGGATCCTCTCCCCCCAAACGACACTCCATGAGCCGCTTGTGATGAGTGCATTTTTGATCCTATCCATTGCAGGAATGATTAATTTAAAAGATTGTATAGACGTATTCTCGATCAAACGAAAAAGGGGAGGTAGACATGGTCGTTCATCGTCATCAAGTAAAGGATTACGATAAGCTTCATCCAAAATTAAAAGAGAGATACAACCGTGCGTTTACCGCTGAAGGCACTATGGAGGAAATAGGCGGCGGAACGAGGCTCATTCGATTTTTCTTCAAAATTGGTCCACTCTTTCGCTGTTTTTTCCCTGAGAGAGGAAAAAACATTCCCTTCCGAATTGTCAATAAACCCTTTATGACAAATAAGGGAGAGGAAGGCATGCACTGGTTCCGTACGTTTTATTTCCCAAAGAAGGAACGTCACTTTGATGCAGATATGATCATTGATCAGAAGAGTCATAAAGTACTAGACTATTTTGGAAAACCTAGACTTCTTATGTCAGAGCTTCATTTTACAGTAACAAAGCATGGGTTCCTTCACATTCAATCCGGCCGGCAGAAGCTGTTGATGTTAGGACGTGAGTGGCCGCTGCCTTCATGGCTTTACGGTGTGTCAGATGTGACAGAAGGCTACGACGAGCACGCGGGTGAGTATACCATTGATGTGCATGTGAAAAATCGACTGTTTGGGACCCTTTTTACATATAAAGGCCGGTTTACTGAAAGGGTGATGTCTCATGATGAATAAATGGCATTTGATATCAAGCCTCGTCTTCATGTGCTGGTTTATCACCACCCGTTTAATGACAGGTCCGTTAGCAGAGTTATTTGTACTGATAGCCATTCTGTTTTTCCTTCCTGCAGTTTTAGCCTTTTTTGTGAAGGCAGAGAGGGAGAGTAAGCCGGGGATACTGCTCGGCTTTTTAATGAAAGCCTTTCCATTAGCTGCTCTTTGTGCAACGGCTGCATTCATCTATCATTCTGCCTTGTTTGCATCGGGATGGTTTTTGTATACGATTCTTTTGGCGTTATATGGCTGTACTCGTTTGCTGAAAAGGGGAATCTTTCCGCTTCATGAATTGATGACGGGTGGAGCATGGATGTATCTCGCTTTAGGAGGGCTTTGGTTTTGGCTGTACACGGCAGATATACAGGTAATGACCTTTTCACCAATCATTGTGCTTTTGACCGCTATTCATTTTCATTACTCGGCTTTTTTTATCCCGCTTTTCTATGGATTATTAGGGAGGCAGCGAGAAAAAGAGACAGCTTTATACAAAGCGGCAGGATGGGTGATTTTGCTGTCGCCTGTGATGATCGCTGTTGGGATTAGCTTTTCCCGTCTATTTGATACGTTCAGCGTCACGCTATATGTCATTGCCCTCTACTTGTACGGCATTCTTTGTATGAAAACAAGGTTTCGATCGACTGTGGCAAAAGTGCTGATTGTGTTTTCTAGCTGCGTCTTAATGGGAACAATCGTGCTATCTCTTCTTTATTCCGCTGGCATGCTCATGCGCGTGACCTACATCAGCATTGATCAGATGATTTGGTTTCATGGCAGTATTAATGCCTTTTTTGTTATTTTACCAGGTTTGATTGGATGGCTGATCGAAGGGCCAAAGGATCAATTGAAGCAGAAGCACTTTCCGATATCAAAAGTGCATGGCCGTTTTCATTTGATCTCTTTTCAAAAGGAAAGAATGGGTGATCGAGAGAACCTAGGTTTAGTCAATTCACTTGATGATTTAAATGGAACGACATTTTCAGCTGAAAGGGTGTCACCTGTGATTCGAAGGTTTTATGAGAATCCGATGGCGTTTACGTTAAAAGCAGCAGTCTGTTTTCATTGGTGGGTGAGGCCGTTTGTTTTTTTACTTCAGCCCATTTTTAAGAAACTAGGGCAGCTCTATTTGGGAACATCTCGTAAGCCGTATGAAATGAAGGGGCGTCTGACTGCATTTCAACATCCTAAAGAAGAGCGAAAGGATGTCAGGGCGTGGATTCGTCACAACGAAAAAGGGGAGCAGGTCTTTTTTGCGCTTTATGCTCATCATCACGATGCAGCTGCGGGCTATATGAATATTGCGCTGCCGCTTCCATATTCTCAGATGACCGCTATTTTAAAACCTTTTAATGAAAGAGAAGATTTTCTATTAAAAAGTGCATGTCCAAAAGGCAGTACCGGTGACGAAGGGTTGTATTTGCATACACCTTTTATCACCATGAAACTGCCAATGGAAGAAAGCTTTCATATGAAGCCGGAGACAGATAAAAGTCTCACAGCGGTTCATCAAATGAAGCTATTCGGTATTCCCTTTTTAACGATTCATTATCAAATTGACAGCGGGAAGCCATCCTGTTAATCAATGATGTCACATGGTTCACCGTGCCGAATGATGTTCACAATTGCTTGCCCATCACTCGGATGATGATCTGCATACTGGACTGGCAGCAGTGCAAAAAATACATAGTAGACTGAGAAGTAAGCAAATTGATAGAAAAATTGATGTTCTGGCAGGATATCATTGGCGATCATTGTATTCAGTATGAGAACACTGAGCAGGTTGCATAATGATCCGCCTAGGTAGACAAGAATGTGCGAGAATCGGTTATTTTTCCTCATTTCTTCATAATGGCAAAATGCATCTAGAAAATAGATTCGTCTAATTTCCACAACACCTATTTTCAATACTTTTTTGCCTCTGCCAAGAGCAAAAGAAACCTTTGCGCCAAACATCCATGCGACCATAATATGGCCAAGCTGATGCAAGATGGCAACGATAGGAAGAATGACGAAAAACGACCAGCAAAATGTCCACATATCTGATAATGTAAACAAGTGTTAACCCCTCCCCAATATATTTGGGAGGAAGCAGTAGGATTATTTGCCATTTTACTGAATTCATTTTCAGGATGCAAACATTTAATACACGACGATAAAAATATTATGTAAACTAAAGGGTGGTTTTTGCCGTGAATCGGCTTTTTGACTCACTTTTTTACGAAATGAATGTGCTACAATGAAAAAACAATAGATGACTCTAGTAAATGAACTTACCCTTGAAAGAAGAGGAGAGAAACAGATGGCAGATATTGAACAGTTTTTGGCGTTAGATATTCGTGTTGGGACGATCATTGAAGCAGAATTCTTTGCAGAGGCAAGAGTTCCTGCATTGAAACTCAAGATTGATTTTGGTGAAGAGATTGGTTTAAAGCAATCCAGTGCTCAGCTGACAAAACGTTATACGGCTGAGAATCTCACTGGCAGACAAATCGTAGCAGTCGTCAATTTTCCGCCAAGAAGAATTGCAGGGTTCAAATCAGAAGTGCTTGTCTTAGGGGGCATGCCGTCAAAAGAAGACGTGGTTTTACTAGCCACAGATGAGCCTGTTGAAAATGGAACAAAAATAGGATAAGAAAAAAGACATCTTCCTGAGAAGATGTCTTTTGCGTATTGAGGCGGAATAACCACACGCCACATTCGTGTGTGTCTCAAGGAGACATGTTACCCGACTTACACAATTCAGCTCATCGCTTGATAAATATAGCATGGGATGAGCTGAATTGCAACCATTAAATGATTCACTTCAGTTTTTCACGTCATTTCAGTTGGAAAAATGACAAGAAATCAATTATTTGGATTATTTTTTCAAAAAATATTGAAAAGTCAGATCAGATTTTATAAAATGAATTCATCTTAGTTTGTTTAGTCGATAAACTAAGATGAATTCCAAGTGATGATCCGACTATTAAAGGGGATGATTCCGTCATTCAAATCATTTGCTGCGTATGTGGGCTAAGCTGAAAGATCAGATGTTCAGCTTCATTTTTACAACAAATTGAAAGCGCTTTATATTCTTCGCATTGACTGCTGCTGCCCTCCATCATCTGTTCGTTAGAAGAGGCTAAGAGAAGAAGGGAGAAAGCTCATGGTAAGTGAGAATTTAAAAAAGATTCGTATGTCTGAAAAAGTGGGATATGCTTCAGGAGATTTCGCATGTAACTTAATTTATGCAACTGTCTCTACGTATCTATTATTTTTTTATACAGATGTGTATGGTTTATCAGCGGCGGCGGCAGGGACGATGTTTTTAGTTGTCCGCGCCATTGATGCGCTTGCAGATCCGTTTATTGGTGCATTGGTGGATCGAACGAACAGCCGTTTTGGCAGGTTCAGACCTTACTTGTTATTCGGTGCGTTTCCTTTTGTAGTACTTGCTATCCTTTGCTTTACAACACCTGATCTTTCTGAAATGGGTAAACTCGTTTATGCCTACATCACGTATGTTGGTTTATCGCTTACATACACATTCATCAATGTTCCTTATGGTGCTTTAACATCAGCAATGACAAGAAATAACCAAGAGGTTGTCAGTATTACGTCTGTTCGTATGCTTTTTGCTAATCTCGGAGGTCTAGTTGTTGCTTTTTTTGTTCCTTTTCTTGCGACTTTTTTGAGTGATAAAACAGGAAATACAGCCCTCGGCTGGCAGATGACGATGGCTTTTCTCGGCGTTCTTGGCGGTGCATTACTTATTTTCTGTTTTAAAAGCACGAATGAACGTGTCACGCTTCAAAAGCCGGAGGAAAAAATTAAGTTCAGTGATATCTTTGTGCAGTTACGTGTCAATCGTCCGCTTGTTGTATTAAGCATTTTCTTTATTATTATTTTTGGCGTGAATTCGATCAGTAACTCTGTTGGGATCTATTATGTGACGTATAACCTTGGCAGAGAAGATTTAGTGAAATGGTACGGACTCATTGGCAGTCTGCCAGCATTAATGGTGCTGCCGTTTATTCCAAAACTGCACAAGCTGTTAGGAAAGAAAAAGCTGCTGAATTATTCATTATTGCTGAATATTGTAGGTCTTCTTGCATTACTTGTGATACCGCCGAGTCAAGTCACTTTAATACTTGTTTTCAGGCTTGTCGCAGCTGCAGGAAGTATTACAGCCGGTGCTTACATGTGGGCGCTCATTCCTGAAACCGTTGAATATGGCGAATATAAAACAGGAAAAAGAATGGGCGGGCTCATCTATGCCATCATCGGATTTTTCTTTAAATTTGGGATGGCATTAGGCGGGATTGTGCCAGGGCTTGTACTCGATCGCTTTGGCTATGTTGCCAACCAAATGCAAACACCAGAAGCTTTACTGGGCATTTTAATCACGACAACGGTGATTCCTGTATGCTTACTGATTTTAGCGATGGTGGATATTAATTTTTATAACCTAGATGAAGAAAAACATAAAAAAGTCGTACGGGAGCTTGAGAATAGAGACAAAGTGTATCTCGATCATATGGACGATTTTAAAATGTAGGTCTCTGAAAGAGGAGGAAGTTCAATGAAGATTACCAATCCAGTGCTCAAAGGGTTTAACCCCGATCCAAGTATTTGCCGTGTTGGAGAAGATTATTATATGGCCGTCTCTACATTTGAATGGTTCCCAGGGGTACAAATTTATCATTCGAAGGATCTCGTCCATTGGCGCCTTGCTGCGCGTCCTTTGCAAAAAACGTCGCAGCTGGATATGAAGGGAAATCCTGATTCTGGCGGAGTATGGGCGCCGTGCTTAAGCTATGCGGATGGGCAGTTTTGGCTTATTTATTCAGATATCAAAGTAGTGGATGGTCCATTTAAAGACGGTCATAATTATTTGGTCACGGCAAGCGAAGTGGACGGCGATTGGAGTGAACCGATCCGGCTCAACAGCTCCGGCTTTGATCCATCTTTATTCCATGATCAAAGCGGGAAGAAATACGTCTTAAATATGCTGTGGGACCATAGAGAAAAGCATCATTCCTTTGCAGGTATTGCCTTGCAGGAATATAGTGTGGCTGAAAAGAAGCTCATCGGTCGAAGGAAGGTCATTTTTAAAGGCACACCGATTAAACTGACAGAAGCGCCGCATCTGTATCATATCGGTGACTACTACTATTTATTAACGGCAGAAGGAGGTACCAGGTATGAGCATGCAGCAACGATCGCCCGTTCCTCGCATATTGAAGGGCCTTATGAGGTTCATCCTGATAACCCGATCTTAAGTGCCTTCCACGCGCCTGAACATCCGCTTCAAAAATGCGGGCATGCTTCAATCGTTCAAACGCATACAAATGAATGGTATCTCGCTCATCTCACTGGCCGTCCGATTCAATCAAACAAGGAATCTATTTTTCAACAGAGAGGTTGGTGTCCTTTAGGAAGAGAAACAGCGTTACAAAAGCTTGAATGGAAGGATGGCTGGCCTTATGTTGTAGGCGGAAAGGAGGGGACGCTTGAGGTTGAAGCGCCAAAGATCGAAGAAAAGGTTTTTGCACCAACCTATCATACAGTCGATGAATTTAGAGAATCAACACTAAATAGACACTTCCAAACATTAAGAATTCCGTTTACCGATCAGATTGGTTCGTTAACGGAGAAACCTCAGCATTTAAGGTTATTCGGCCGCGAATCTTTAACGTCTAAGTTTACCCAAGCATTTGTTGCAAGACGCTGGCAAAGCTTTTATTTTGAAGCAGAGACAGCTGTTTCGTTCTTCCCAGAAAACTTTCAGCAATCAGCTGGTCTTGTGAATTATTATAATACGGAAAACTGGACAGCACTCCAGGTGACATATGATGAGGAACTTGGCCGCACGCTTGAACTATCTGTCTGTGAAAACCTTGCCTTTTCTCAGCCATTGGCACATAAAATCATCATTCCTGACGAGGTCACTTATGTCTATTTAAAAGTGACCGTTCGGAAAGAGACATATAAATATTCTTATTCATTTGATCAGAAAGAGTGGAAGGAAATTGATGTACCGCTTGAATCCATCCATTTATCCGATGATTTTATTCGAGGCGGGGGGTTTTTTACAGGGGCATTTGTCGGTATGCAGTGCCAAGATACGAGCGGCGAGCGTCTTCCTGCTGATTTTCACTATTTTCGCTATGAGGAAACAGACGAATAAGAAAGACAACTCGCTACGAGCTGTCTCTTTTTGAAAAACAAATAGGTCATGTTGTGAGGGTGGCATCTTGCAGAAAAGCTTCTATGACAAGAGATGTCATCCCCAATACTGGCGCATTGTGTCCTAATGATGAAGGGAGCAGCTCTACATGTGAGCTGAATTGCGTATCCATTCGCGAGGATACCTCCTCCTCAATCACATGTAGAACCGCCTGATGTGATTCGATCACTTTGTTTCTTAAAATAATGGCTTGCGGGTTAAAGGTATGCAGGACGTTTGTGAGACCGACACCAAGGTAAAAGCCAAAGTTGCGCAGGGCATTGAGCGTTTTCATATCATTTAACTTGGCCAGCTGTTCCAGGTCTTGATGGGAGATGTGCTGATCATCTGTTTGAAGAGACTGAAACAAGGCTTTCTCAGAAGCATACAATTCCCAGCATCCACGGTTCCCGCAGCTGCATGTCGGTCCGTTAAAATCGATTGTCATATGTCCCATTTCACCAGAAAAGCCGTACGCCCCTCTGTATAAATGATGATCGATGATGATTCCGATCCCGATGCCAGTGCCGATGCTTGCATAGATCAAATGGTCATAATGTTTAGCGGCACCAAAGATTTTTTCACCATATGCACCGGCATTTGCTTCATTTTCAATGAAGATCGGTACTTGGAATGTCTCTTGCAGCGTGGTTTTCAGATCAACATTTTTCCATTTGGAATGAGGCGTAAACACGATTTGTTCACCTGCATCCACTAAACCATGTATGCATAGGCCAATGCCAATGAGCCCGTATGGGGAAGAGGGCATTCGTGAGATGAGCTGCTGTATTAATTCAATTAATTTACGTATTGTGACCTCAGGAGAGCTGGGTGGGAGCTTGATCTGCTCTTCGTAAAGAATGGACCCTTCAAGGTCAGTTAATATGCCATTGACATAATCAACGCCGACATCGATTCCGATGGAGCAGCCAGCACGTTTATTAAACATTAGTAAAACCGGTCTTCTCCCGCCGCTAGACTCACCTTGACCGATTTCATAGACAAGATGTTCTTTCATTAACGTACTTACTTGAGAAGAAACAGTCGATTTATTTAATCCAGTGCGTTCAGATAATTTTGCTCTCGAAATGGGCGCATGCTGGAGAATTTCTTTTAATAATAGTTTTTGATTTATTTTTTTTACAAAGTTCTGATCAGCGATATCCACGTTATCCACTCCATTTGTTTCGTCTTTAGATTAAGTTGAGAAGAGCTGCTTTTTTCAGCATGTATTTAGTAAGATAAATGATTTTAACTTTATTATAACGAAAATATTTTTAAAAAACTAAAAAATATGGAAAATTCAATGTGATTTTTTCATAGATTGATCATTAGTTTGTTGAATCAACTTACAAAGTGTACTCAGGAGGAATGAAGCATGACCAAATCAAATATGAAAACGTTATACAGCTTAGAAGGAATTGGCAAAATTCAATATGAAGGAAAACAATCAAAAAATCCACTCGCCTTTCAATACTATAATCCAAGCGAAGTGATTGGCGGAAAAACAATGAAAGACCACCTGCGTTTTTCAGTCGCTTATTGGCATACATTAACTGCTGATGGAACAGACATGTTTGGAACTGGCACGATGCAAAGAGCGTGGGACTCTTATAGCGGAATGGATTTAGCAAAAGCTAGATTGGAAGTCGCCTTTCAGCTTTTTGACCTATTGGATGTTCCGTATTTTTCATTCCATGATCGTGACATCGCGCCAGAGGGGGAGACGCTTCAAGAGACCAATCAACAATTAGACATCATTTTAGAAAGAATGAAAGAATACATGAAGCAAAGCGGAGTAAAGCTGCTGTGGAACACGGCCAATATGTTCAAGCATCCTAGATTTGTACACGGTGCTGCGACATCTTGTCATGCAGATGTCTTTGCCTATGCGGCCGCACAGGTCAAAAAAGGCATTGAAACCGCCAAAGAACTCGGTGCAGAAAATTATGTTTTCTGGGGTGGACGAGAAGGGTACGATACGCTGCTCAATACAGATATGAAAAGAGAGCTTGATCACATGGCGGCTTTCTTGCATATGGCTGTTGATTATGCAAAAGAAATTGGGTACACTGGCCAATTTTTAATCGAACCAAAACCAAAGGAACCAACCACTCATCAATACGACACAGATGCAGCGACATCCATCGCCTTTTTAAAACAATACGGATTAGATTCCCATTTCAAATTAAATATCGAGGCCAATCATGCGACACTGGCCGGCCATACGTTTGAGCATGAATTACGTGTCGCAAGAATTCATGGGCTGCTCGGTTCTGTTGATGCAAACCAAGGAAATTCGCTTCTTGGGTGGGATACAGATGAATTTCCAACCGATCTGTATGCCACAACTCTTGCCATGTATGAAATTCTGCAAAATGGCGGTCTAGGGTCTGGCGGCCTTAATTTTGATGCAAAAGTGAGAAGAGCTTCCTTTGAACTTGAAGATATTTTATATGCCCATATTGCCGGGATGGATGCATTCGCAAAAGGACTGCGGGTCGCTCATAGACTCATAGAAGACCGTGTGTTTGAAGATGTTATAAAGCACCGGTATCGCAGCTTTTCTGAAGGAATTGGACGTGATATTTCAGAAGGAAAGGCAAACTTTCATACATTAGAAGAATATGCGCTGAAACATCCTTTGATCAGAAACGAATCGGGAAGAGAGGAACAGCTGAAAGCCCGTTTAAATCAATACTTGTTAGAAGATTAATTGAAGGGGTTGACCTGTTTTGAAGGAGTGTAAACATGAAATATGTGATGGGAATTGATCTGGGAACAAGCGGGGTCAAGGCGATATTAGTGGATGAGAGCGGGAGGGTGTGCTGCGAATCATCTAAGCCGTACCGCCTCATTCAAGAGAAGCCTGGATATTGTGAGCAGCACCCCGAGGATTGGGTAAAGCAGACAATGGCTACGATGAAAGAACTGATGGCAAAGCAGCCTGTTCATTCAAGACGAGTTGAAGGCATCAGCTTTTCCGGCCAGATGCATGGATTAGTTCTATTAAATGAATCTCGCGAAGTGCTCCGCCCTGCAATTTTATGGAATGATACACGAACGACAGCACAATGTACGCACATGACCAAAAAGCTGGGAGACCGGCTGCAAAAGATCACAAAAAACCAGGCGTTAGAAGGATTCACACTGCCAAAATTATTATGGGTAAAGGAACATGAACCACATATTGATCAGCAAATCGACATGTTTTTACTCCCAAAAGATTATGTCAGATTTCGTTTAACAGGCGCAGTCCATATGGATTATTCTGATGCGGCTGGCACCTTGCTGTTAAATATCGGTGAACAGACGTGGAGTGAGGAGATTTGTCAGGCATTTGATATTTCTCCTCACATTTGCCCGCCGCTTGTCACATCAGAGGCAGAGGTTGGTACACTTTTGCCGCACATTGCACGTGAAGTTGGGATGAAAGAAGGCGCAAAGGTTTTTGCCGGCGGGGCAGATAATGCCTGCGGAGCAATTGGTGCTGGCATCTTGTCCTCTGACCGCACGTTATGCAGTATCGGCACATCTGGGGTCATTCTTTCCTATGAAGAGGATCATGAAAGGGAGCTTCAAGGGAATTTGCATTTGTTTCATCATGCAAAAAAAGGCGCTTTTTACACAATGGGTGTCACCCTTTCAGCAGGATATAGCCTGAACTGGGCAAAACACTTACTGGCTCCTGAGGAATCGTTTCAGTCACTTTTAGAAGGTGCGGCTCATGTTGCACCAGGAGCGAAAGGATTGCTCTTTACACCCTATTTAGTTGGGGAAAGAACACCTCATGCGGATTCGATCATTCGCGGCAGCTTGATTGGATTAGACAGCAGGCATGAAAGGGCACATGTTGTCAGAGCTGTTTTAGAGGGAATTACCTTTTCGCTAAATGAATCTATCGCATTATTCCGGCAGGCAGGAAAAAACATAGATTCTATTGTATCTATTGGCGGCGGTGCGAGAAGCCGGACATGGCTTCAAATGCAAGCAGACATTTTTCAGGCTGAAGTCATCCAGTTAGACAATGAACAAGGGCCCGCTTTAGGTGCAGCGATGCTTGCCGCAGTTGGCTGCGAATGGTATCCGTCACTTGAAGTATGTGCACATCAGTTGATCCATCAAGCTGCTGTTTATGAGCCAAATCAGCCGCACGCAGAAGTATATGCCGATCTATTTCATTTGTATCAAAGGATTTATACACAAACAAAAGACATCCATGCCGGGCTAAAGCAGTATCGTTCCATCTAACTGAGAAGGCTGCATGAAAGGAGGTGATGGGTTTTTCACCTTAGGGATGACAGAACAATACGGATGAAAAAAGGAGAGGGATGGAAAATGAATTTGAAAAGATTGAGGCTGTTGTTTGTGATGTGTATTGGATTTGTGCTGACACTGACGGCTGTGCCAGCTCATGCGGAAACGATTTATGATAATAGGATAGGGACACACAGCGGATACGATTTTGAATTATGGAAGGATTACGGAAATACCTCGATGACACTCAATAACGGCGGGGCATTTAGTGCAAGCTGGAACAATATTGGAAATGCCTTATTTCGAAAAGGAAAGAAGTTTGATTCCACTAAAACTCATCATCAACTTGGCAACATCTCCATCAACTACAACGCAGCCTTTAACCCGGGCGGGAATTCCTATTTATGTGTCTATGGCTGGACACAATCTCCATTAGCTGAATACTACATTGTTGAGTCATGGGGCACATATCGTCCAACAGGAACGTATAAAGGATCATTTTATGCCGATGGAGGCACATATGACATATATGAAACGCTCCGTGTCAATCAGCCTTCTATCATTGGAGACGCTACCTTCAAACAATATTGGAGTGTACGTCAAACAAAACGCACAAGCGGAACTGTTTCCGTCAGTGAGCATTTTAAAAAATGGGAAAGCTTAGGCATGCCAATGGGAAAAATGTATGAAACAGCATTAACTGTAGAAGGCTACCGAAGCAACGGAAGTGCGAATGTCATGACGAATCAGCTGATGATTCGATAAAAGCATATGAAAAAAGCCAGCAAAAAACGGCTGGCTTTTTTCTATGATAATTTTTCAACTTCCACTCTGCCAGAAAAGAACGTCGCGCCGCCGCCCATATCTGCCAATCGATCAGGTGTTAATCCATTCACTAAATGCTTTTTGCCTTTTTGATCTGCCCATAATCCTTGACTGACCACAACACCAGATAATACATTTTGACCGACTGACACGACAAGCTCACACTCTCCTCGGTCGTTTAGCACACGCACCATGTCACCATCTTCAATTTTTCTTTCCTTTGCATCCTGTTCATTCATGTGAAGCTTCGGAAATTTCTCAAGCTTTTGATGCTTTTCATGAAGTGAGAAGGTGGAGTTCAGAAAATTATGGTTCGGTCCCGGTATAAAGGTAAGCGGATAATCGCTTTCCTGATAAAGGGGCACATAGGTTGGAAGTGCTGGATACCCGTCTTTTTTCATTTGTTCAGAATAAAGCTCAATTTTCCCGCTTGGGGTTTGAAGCTTTAATTCCTGGAAAGGTCCACGTTTTGCTTTGATCCATTTCTTTTCTTTTAATGCTTCGTATGAAATGTCCTCATAATGCGGATTTTCTGGATGATGAAGAGCTTGTTCCATCAGTTCAGCATCTGTCTCGCGGAAGGCTTCATCTTCAAAGCCCATCGCATGGGCAAGCAGGCGGAATACTTCAGTATTGGATTTGCTTTCTCCGTAGCGTTCTATCACTGGCTCCTGAATTTGAATATAATGATGCCAGTATGAAGTATAGAAATCCTCATTTTCAAAGGCTGATGTCGCCGGCAGGACAATGTCTGCATACGCCGCTGTTTCTGTCAGGAATAAATCATGAACCACTGTAAATAAGTCCTCTCTCAGCAAACCTTCTCTTACTTTATTCGCTTCAGGTGTCACAACCGCTGGGTTGCACGAGTAGATAAAGAGAGAATCAACGGAAGGCTCTGCGCTTGTCAGCACGCTGCCCAGCTGATTCATATTGAATGATCTAGGCGTGCGTTCTTTTAATAAATCCGGCCGCTGAAGGGCTGTTTCATTATAGCTGAGAAAAGAAGAGTTTGATTTCATTGCTCCGCCGCCCTTGTGCAGCCATTGACCAGTCAAGGCAGGGAGGCAGGAAATGGTTCTAATACTCATCCCGCCATTATCATGGTGCTGCAAACCATTCCCAATGCGAATAAGAGAGGGCGATGTCTCAGCGTACATTCTTGCAAGTGTAATGATGTCGCCTTTAGGGACACCCGTGATTCGCTCAACTGTGTCTGGATCATACTGCTTTACATGCTCGCGCAGCTCTTTATGGCCGACCGTGTAAGTCTCTAAAAAGGCTTCATCTGTACGTTCCTCTTTAAAAAGGATATGCATGATGCCAAGGGCAAGCGCACTGTCAGTACCAGGACGAAGCGGAATGAACCAATCTGCCATCCGGCCGGTTTGGTTCTTGTGAACATCAATCACGACAATCTTAGCTCCTTGCTTTCGCGCTTTTTGTGCCAAGGTGATTTGGTGCATATTGGTCGACACAGCATTGATGCCCCAAAAGATAAATAGTTTCGTATGAATGGTGTCTTCAGGATCTGTCCCAATGCTTGCGCCCATTGTATATTTATAGCCAGTCGTTCCTGCTGACTGACAGATCGTCCGGTCTAACTGGCTTGAACCAAGACGATAAAAAAAGCGGCGGTCCATTCCTTCTGCGTTGAGATTGCCCATGTTCCCATAGAAGCTGTAAGGCAGAATGCTTTCTGGCCCTTTTTCTTCGATCAGCTTTGTCCATTTTTGACGAATGGTTTCAATGGCTTCTTCCCACGTAATCGGCACAAACTGTGCTTCGCCTTTTTGGCCAAAACGTTTTAAAGGAGTGGTCAGTCTTTTTTCATCATATAAACGTGCTGTGACATTACGCACTTTGTTGCATATGTTTCCTTGTGTGACAGGGTGGTCCGGATCTCCCTGCACTTTCACGATCTTTCCATTTTCTTTATGTATTAAAAGACCGCACTGATCCGGGCAGTCTAACGAACAAACTGATTTGAATATTCCGTCTTTCATCGCTGTATAATCGGTCATGAGTTTTTGGCTTCCTTTCTTCATTCCGTTATCACTTTGTATGGACTTTATTTTAGCATGTTCGGAGGTGGAAGGTAAGAAAGAGATGATGAATTGAAGAAAATGAAAAAAAGCCCCTGAAAAAGGGACTTTTAAAAACGGGTGACATGTACAGGAAATTCTTTTACCCCGAAAACAAACGTGCTTTGAATAGGTTTTAGCTGTTCTGCCACGCAGGTGATGTCTTGAAACGTATGGAGTAAAACGTCAAGCGCAATGTTGCTTTCCAGCCGGGCAAGCGGTGCACCGAGACAAAAATGAATGCCAAATCCAAAGCTCATATGCGGATTTGATTTTCGGTCAAGCCGGAACGTATCTGGATCTTCAAACTTCTGTTCATCCCGATTTGCTGAAGCAACCCAGCTGATGAGGTAGTCTCCTTTTTGAATGTGCGCGCCTGCAATTTCAACATCCTCTGCGGCGATTCGGCCAATGGCTTGAACAGGCGGATAATACCGCAGCGTTTCCTCAGTCAATTGAGGAATAAGAGAGGGGTCCTGCCGAACTGATTCAGCAATATGCGGCTGCTCTGTCAGCAGTCGTACGGCATTGGTTATTAAATTGGTCGTTGTCTCATTGCCTGCAACGAGTAATAGAATACAAAAGCCAAGCAGTTCATTCTCGGTTAAACGCTCTCCATCAATTTCTGCTTGAATGAGAAGAGAGATCAAGTCATCGGCAGGCGTTTCTTTTCTTTTTTTGATCAAATGAGCAAAATAAATGGACAGCTCCTCTTCAGCGCGTTTCTGCATATCTACAACAGCCTGAATGGCTTCCTTTGATTCATCCTTAGCACCTGCCACAAGGGCATCAGAATGTTTTTTAATCAGCTCTCTGTCCTGCACCTCTGCACCGAGAAGCTCAGCGATGATCATCACTGGCAGGGGAGCTGCTAAATCTTGCACAATATCAAACGTACGTTGATCCTTTACTTGATTTAATAGATCATGTGTCAGGTCTTTGATCTTATCTTCTAATTGCTTGATCGCTTTTGGGGTGAATGCCTTATTCACAAGCGCTCTCATCTTTGTATGTTTTGGAGGATCCATCGTTAAAATACTTGTTTTAGACGTGCTTCTTCCTCGCTGTGAAGAAAACACTTTAGGCTGCTTTAGAACAGACTGAATATCCGCATATCGAAAGAGATCCCAGCATTTTCTTGTCTCATCATATCTAATATCACTCTCTGCACGCAGCTCATTGTAAATAGGGAATGGGAAAAGAAGGTCATCAGTAGAACGGATTTCTTTCATTGGAATCACATTGACATAGTTTTCTTTCACTTTCATTATGAACGCTCCTTTTTCACATGATTTCTCTTTCACGGTATCACCAGTAAAATATCATTTCAACGGACATGTTTTCTAAAATATGTCAATAGTCTAATCGAAAGATTCAAGCACATTCACTATATAGGAAAATAGAAAGTCATTAAAATGAGAGCGCTTTCTAAAAAATAGAATTGAAGTCACCAAAACCAAAAATAAAATGGTGAATCCAGTCGAACGAAAGGGCCCTATGATTCAAATGATCATAGTTCTTTTGATCTAAATTACTGTATTTGAAAAACACGGCTAACATACTTGTAGCAAGCTGCCGGCCATGCATTCGGGACTTTTGAAAAGCGCTGGCTCTTTCTTGACACGATTTCTCATCATGTTACGATTACTAACGTGCGAAAAACACGAACAAAAAGCGAACAAGGGAGAGGATCAATATCATTGATCAAAAGAAAGTTGCTTTCATTGGAGCAGGTTCTATGGCGGAAGGAATGATCGCAGGGATTGTGCGATCAGGACAGATGCCGCTAGGCCAAATTTACGCAACAAACAGACAAAATCAACTTCGATTGAATGAACTAACGAAACGATACGGCATCCAAACAGCCGCAATGGATTCATTTCCTTTTGAAGAAATGGATATATTGATCCTGGCCATGAAGCCAAAGGATGCTGAAGCAGCCCTTGAATCATTAAGACCTCGTATTCAGCCAGATCAGCTCATCATGTCTGTCCTTGCAGGTGTTAAGCTATCGTATATTGAAGACATGCTGCATGAAGGCCAGCCTGTTATGAGGGTCATGCCAAATACATCAAGTACGATCGGGGCGTCAGCGACTGCTTTATCTGCTGGACGTTATGTGAAAAGCGATCATATGAGCATAAGCCAGGCTCTTTTATCTGAAATTGGCGAAGTCTATACCATTCAGGAAGAGCAAATGGATATTTTCACTGGAATTGCTGGAAGCGGGCCCGCCTACTTTTATTTCTTAATGGAAAGAATCGAAGAAGCAGGAGAAGAGGCAGGTTTATCAAAGGAATTGTCTCGCCAAATTGGCGCGCAGACACTCCTCGGTGCGGCAAAAATGCTGCAAGAAACAGAGGAAAATCCTTCTGTCCTAAGAGAGAAAATTACGTCACCAAATGGAACAACTGCTGCAGGACTGAATGCATTAGATGATTTTGGCGGGGGAGAAACGATCAAGCAGGCTGTCAAACATGCGGCTAATCGTTCAAAAGAGATAAGCAATCAGCAAAAACAAAAAGTATCTATATAAATAGAGCTCAGGTACAGGAGTGATTAGGTGTACGCAGATAAAGAGAGAAAACGAATTGTTGTGAAAATCGGAAGCAGCTCTCTTACTAGCTTTCAAGGTGAGATTAGTTTGAAAAAACTAGAAAACCTCGTCAATCAAATTGTGAAACTTAAAGATGAAGGACACGAAGTCATTTTGGTTTCATCTGGTGCGGTTGCAGCTGGTTACCGAAAACTAGGATTTATCGATAGACCCAAAACACTGCCGGAAAAGCAGGCATCTGCCTCAATTGGGCAAGGGCTATTAATGGAATCATATTCTACTTTATTTTTATCACATGGTTATATTGCTTCACAGCTCTTAATCACAAGAAGTGATTTTTCTGATGAAACGCGCTATCAAAATGTGCGTAACACAATGAACGTGTTATTGGATCGAGGCATCATCCCAATTATTAATGAGAATGATACAGTGACGATCAATCGGTTGAAGTTTGGAGACAACGATACATTGTCTGCAAAAGTAGCTGGACTCATTGATGCGGATTTCCTTGCTATTTTATCTGATATTGATGGCTTGTATGAAGATAATCCTCATACAAATCCAAATGCGAAGAGAATTCTTGAAGTGACAGACATCACAGAAGACATCGAAGCAGCTGCTGGAGACGCAGGAAGCAGCGTAGGTACAGGCGGAATGAAATCAAAGCTCGATGCCTTTAAAATATCAATGGCCGCAGGGATCAACGGCTTTTTAGGAAAAGCAGATACGCCTCACATTTTAGACAAAGCGATCAATGGGACAGAGGACGGCACTTATTTTACCGCTGACGAAAATGTAGCGCCGCTCAATTATAAGAAGCAGTGGATTGCCTTTCATTCTGGACCAAAGGGTGAGATCGTGGTTCAAGAGAAAACACAGGAATTTCTCATGCACCGAGAGGGAAGTCTTGATTCTGATGGGATTGTCAATGTGAAAGGTTCATTTAAAAAAGGCGATGTTGTCCGTATTTTAGATCAAGATGGAAGAGAAATAGGGCTTGGCGTTGTGAATTATGCATCAGATGAACTCGCACGTAAGAGTGACTTGTTACAAGATGAAATCGTGCATGTCGTTGATCTTGAAGCATTTGTTTGTCATTTAGATTTATCGATTCCAGTTTGTTAACCAAAAGGGAGGAATTCCATGACACTGACAGCTGAAGTTGTCACATCGGTCAAAGAAAAAGCGAAGAAAGCAAAGCATGTTTCAAAAAAACTCGGTTTACTTCAGACAGAGGAAAAAAATGACGCGCTGCTTAAAATGGCAGAAGCGTTAGAGCAAAACAGCCGTTTCATTTTACAGGAGAATCAAAAGGATTTAGATACTGGGAAAGAAAAGGGCTTCTCAGAGGCACTCATGGATCGATTAATGTTAAATGAAGAAAGAATTCACGAGTTTGCTGAAAGTTTGCGGCTTGTGACGAGATTAACAGATCCTGTTGGAGAAATATTGGATGAATGGACTCTTGATAACGGCTTACACGTGAAAAGCCGAAGAGTACCGCTCGGCGTGATCGGGATGATCTATGAAGCGAGACCGAACGTCACTGTCGATGCAGCAGGCCTTGCCCTTAAGGCAGGCAACTCAGTGATTTTAAAAGGCGGTTCCTCCGCTATTTCTTCCAACAAAGCCATCGTCAGTGTGATCCATGAAGCATTGGATCAAACAAAGATTCCTCGTGATGCGGTGCAATTAATTGAACAAACAGACCGTTCATCGGTTCAGGCGATGTTTCAACTAAAAGAATGGATTGATGTTTTAATTCCGCGAGGCGGAGCATCTTTAATCAAAACAGTGGTAGAAGAATCCACTATCCCAGTGCTTGAAACAGGGACAGGAAACTGTCATGTCTATGTTGATCAAACCGCGAATGTGAAAAAAGCCATTGAGATTGTAATCAATGCGAAAACGAATCGTCCGGCCGTATGTAATGCACTTGAGACGCTGATTATTCATCGCGATTGGCTGAAAGAGAATGCAGCCTCATTAAATGAAGCTTTGCAGGAGCACCGTGTCACTGTACATGGCGACCAGGCAGCAGAGTCTTACTTCTCAAACGCGGTTCCTGCTTTGGAAGTGGATTGGACAGATGAGTATTTAAGTCTGGATCTTGCAGTAAAGGTAGTCGATTCAATTGAGGAAGCAATCAGCCATATCAATCAGTACGGCACAAAGCATTCAGAAGCCATCGTGACAGAAGATGAAAAAAATGCACTCACGTTTCTAAACGAAGTCGATGCGGCAGCCGTTTACCATAACGCATCGACTCGCTTTACAGACGGCGGCGCACTTGGCTATGGAGCTGAAATCGGCATCTCTACTCAAAAACTGCACGCAAGAGGGCCAATGGGACTCCCTGCACTTACGACAACTAAGCTGCTTCTGTGTGGTGACGGTCAGATTAGAAGCTAGAAAGATTCAAGAAACACTACCTTTTTATGAGGTAGTGTTTTTAACTTTATTTAAAAGAAATACACGTTATCCTACGTTTGCACAATTTTTCTTCATGACCTTCTCAAATTTAAAAAATTCAAATTCCTCAGGTGCTAAAGGTCCATTGCCGTGATGTGCTTCATGAGGTGCGTTTGGATCTGGATGGTGTAAGTGATAAAATTCAACTATTTGAAAACCGCATTTATTGACATAAAAATGAATGTTGCGTTTTTCAAAGTATGGAGTCACAACCTCCCATACAATCGTTTCTGGATATTGCGCCTCGATGGCTTTCCATGCTGCCTGACCAATGCCCCGGCCGTGAAAGGATGATGAAATGTATAGCAAATCAACCGAGTTGTGATGTGTCTCTTGGTTGATTTTGATCACAACGCCGCCTGCCTTTTCACCATTTAGCATAATATGATAAACAATGTGGTCATTGGAATGAAAAGATTCATCAATCACTTCATCTGGAGGAATCGGTCCATCCTGCGCATCGCCAAATGCGTCGATCACGCCAGCTGTAAAAGCTTTCTGAAGCTCTTTTTTCATAGAAGGGAAGTCCTCTTTATTTGCTTGTGCTAATGTTACTTCATGTTGAGTTATTTTGTTCATTTTTTTATCCTTTCCATGCGTAGTGGTGTTTCTGCATGTTATGATAAAGGGTGGAGTTACTCCATAGTCAAGAAAGGAGCCTTCATCATGATCAATGATGTGCAAAAAACGTTTTTCACTGGAGAATTTGCCAAGCTATTTGATGTAAAAAAGGATACGCTTCTGTATTATGATAAAATCGATTTATTTAAGCCGGCTGGTGTGCATAAAAATGGGTACCGTTACTATACACTTGAGCAATTTGACCATTTTATTGCGATTCAATCCTTGCGGGCTGTTCAATTTCCGATCAAAGAGTTAAAACAATATTTCACAGAACCTTCCCGCGAAAGACTGCAAAGCCTAGCGGCCGACCAAATAAAAAAGGTCAAACAAGAGATTGAAAAACTTCAAGACATCCAGGCTTTTCTTATGCGGGTGATGGAGACGACGCATGAATTAGCAAATGTGAAAATAGGGGAGGTCCTGTTTCAAGAGCTGCCAGAAGAACCCGTTGTACTAAGTGCATCAAACCCGATCGACTTCAATACACCTGTAGAAGAAATATCACGTATTGTAGGAGAATTTTTAAAGGGGGTTGGCATAAAAGGCGCTGCGGCAAATGGTTCTGTCTTAAAAAAGGAGCAGTTCCGTAAGCGGCACTATCATGAGTCAGATCAGCTGTTCTGCCGAATGGATGGCCCGGGGGCAGTCAAAAAACCTGGCGGGCTCTATGCGGTGATGTATGATCAAGGAACATATGAAGAGATTGAGTCTGCTTATTCGCATTTGTTAGATGAAATCGAGAAAGAGGGCATGATGCTGGATGGAGATGTATTTGAGGAGTATTTACTTCATTCGCTCATGTCTAAAGATGAAGCAGAGTATATAACGAAGCTCAGTGTAAAAGTGAAGAAGCGAGCAGATGACAATTGAAAAGAGGATAGACAGCATGTGACATGCGTGTCTATCCTCTTTTTTGATGTTATCCCACTTGATTTTCGGCAAATTGACTCATATATAAGTCTGCATAGAAGCCTTTTTGTTTTAAAAGTTCGCTGTGCGATCCTTTTTCAATGATGCTTCCATCCTTCATGACTAAAATAAGGTCTGCATCCTTAATCGTTGAAAGTCTGTGTGCAATCACGAAGCTCGTTCTGCCTTTCATCAATTCATTCATTGCTTTTTGAATATGCATCTCTGTCCGTGTATCCACACTGCTTGTTGCTTCATCTAATATCAAGATCTTTGGATCAGATAAAATGGCACGGGCGATGGTTAACAGCTGGCGCTGACCTTGAGACAGGTTGCCTGCATCTTCTGTTAACAGTGTGTCATATCCATCTGGAAGCGTGCGGATGAAATCATCTGCATAGGCATGTTTGGCGGCTTTAATGACATCCTCTTTGGAAACGTGCTGCCTGCCATAGGCAATGTTGTCGTAAATCGTTCCTTCAAAGAGCCATGTATCTTGAAGAACCATCGCAAATAAGTCTCGTACTTGCTGACGGCTGAGGTCAGTTGTTTTGACACCGCCAATGCGTATGGAGCCTTGATCTAATTCGTAAAAACGCATTAAAAGATTAATGATGGTTGTTTTTCCTGCACCTGTTGGCCCAACAATGGCAACCGTCTGACCTTCTTGCACATCTAAATCCAAATCTTTAATAATCGGATGATCTTTTTCATATCCGAATTGAACTTGTTCAAAGCTCACATCGCCTGAGAGTGATGCAAGATCAATTGCCGCATCTTCTTCGGTACTTTCTTCTTCCTCATCAAGGATTTCAAAGACCCTTTCAGCAGAAGCGATCGCTGATTGAACTAAGTTTGCGACGCTTGATGCTTGCACAAGCGGCTGAGACATTTGCTGTGTGTATTGGATAAACGCCTGCACATCCCCGACACGAATATTCCCGTTAATGACTAGAATCCCGCCGGCTACACTGACTGCCACATAGCCAAGGTTCCCGATAAAGGTCATCATTGGCATCATTAAACCAGAAATGAACTGTGCTTTTCTTGATGATTCATACAGCTTTTCATTTAATTGATCAAATGTATCGATTGCTTTCTTTTCGTAGCCATACGCACGAACAGTCTGATGTCCTGTGAACATCTCATTAATATGTCCATTGATCGTGCCAAGCTCTTTTTGCTGCGCTTTAAAATGCTTTTGAGAAAATGACGTAATGCCGCGAATCGCAAACAGGCTGAGTGGCAGCGTCAAACAAACAAGCAATGTAAGCAGCGGACTGATGAAGAGCATCATCACGACAATCCCAATGACTGTAATCACAGATGTAATCACTTGGGTGAGCGCCTGCTGAAGCGATGTATTAATATTATCGATATCATTCATCACACGGCTCAGCGTGTCCCCGTGGGTTGTTTTATCAAAATAACGAAGGGGGAGACGTGTGAGCTTGTCATTTGCTTCCTGCCGTAATTCAGCAATGGTCTGTTGAGAGACACCAGCCATGACATATTGCTGAACGAATGAAAAGAGGGAAGCAACGACGTACAGCACGACAAGCAGCAAAAGAATTCGTGAAATGACATCAAATTGAACGCCTGTTCCATTCGTAAAGCTGTCAAATAAGGAAGAGGTGGCATCCCCAAGCAGCTTTGGACTAATGACGTTAAAGACAGTTGAACCAATCGCTGCAATAAGGACGATGATCAGCTGAAATTTCCTTGGTTTTAAATAGCCTGTCAAACGAAGCAGTGTTTTCTTAAATTCCTTTGGTTTTGCGGCTGGCCCTTTAGGGTGGCCGCCTTTATGGCCCATGCCAGAAGACATTTTCTTACTCATCCTCGCTCACCTCCTGACCTTCCTGAGATGCGACAATCTCTTGATATACAAAATTATCCTTTATTAATTGTTCATGTGTTCCGATACCTGCGATTTTTCCTTCATCAAGTACAATGATTTTATCACTATGCTTCACTGTGCTGATTCGTTGAGCCACAATGATGAGGGCTGCATGAGCTTTTTCTGCTTCTAATGATGCCCGCAGCTTTGCATCTGTTTTGTAATCAAGTGCTGAAAAGCTATCGTCAAACAGATAGAATGATGGTTTTCTCACTAGCGCCCTTGCAATGGAAAGCCGCTGCTTTTGGCCGCCGGATAGATTGGAACCACCTTGATCAATTTCTGCATCAATTCCGCCATCTTTTTGCAAAACAAATTCTTCGGCCTGCGCAGTTCGCAGCGCCTGCCAGACGTCTTCATCGCTTGCATCCTGATTGCCAAAGCGCACATTTTCGGCAATGGTTCCGCTGAATAAAACAGCTTTTTGAGAGACATAGCCCATTTGGTTTCTCAGTTTCTCCTGAGGCAGTTCTCTAATGTCTACACCATCTAGTGTAATCCGGCCTTCAGTCACTTCATAAAAGCGCGTCATCAGCTGGAGAAGTGTTGTTTTCCCAGAACCCGTACTTCCGATGATGGCTGTCGTTTCACCAGTTTTGGCTTCAAACGTGATACCTTGAACGGCTGGTTTCTCAGCATTTGAGTAATAAAATGACACATCCTCAAAGCGAATGGATTGGGCGGGCTCGTGAAGGTCAGTGATAGACTCTTCTTTGTCTTTAATCTTTGGTTCCATGTTTAACACTTCATTCATGCGTTTAGCTGACGCTTGTGCTCTTGGGACCATAATAAAGCTCATCGACAGCATAATAAGCGCCATTAAAATCATCATCGCATATTGAATGAAGGCAATGAGATTTCCAACTTCCATTTCTCCGGCATCAATTCGGTTTGCGCCAAGCCAGACAATGCCGATATTCGTGAAGTTCATGATAATCAGCATAAATGGAAACAAGTAAGCCATTAATCGGTTGACTCTAAGACCAGTATCCTTATAGGACGTGTTGGCTTCTTGGAATCGCTCCTTTTCATCATCCACACGGTTAAATGCACGAATAACGCGGATGCCTGAAAGAGATTCCCGCATAATTAAATTCAGCCGGTCTGTTTTTTTCTGAAGCTGGCCAAATAGCGGGATGGCTTTTCTTGACACCAAATAGATAAATCCGCCAAGAAGGGGGAGGGCCGCTAAAAAGATAAGAGACAGGACAGCATCCCTGGAAACAGCCAAAATAATTCCGCCTACAAGCATGAGCGGGGCCCGCGTCATCATTTGTAAAATCATAATCGTCACATCTTGGACTTGTTTCACATCATTTGTTGATCTTGTAATAAAGGAAGACGTGCCGATCTTTTGAAATTCTTCTAATGAAAATTTTTCGACATGTACAAACAGCTGTCTTCTCATATCACGCCCGAAGCCAAGTGCTGTTTTTGATGACAAGTAAGACTTCCAAATGGTGAGCAAAATGGCGAGTAAAGAACAAGCCACCATCCAGCCGCCAACCTTCCATATGTAAGCAATATCTCCCTGGACGATACCGACATCAACGATATCTGCTGTTAACGTCGGTAAATACAGCTGGAGCATACTGCTTAAAAAGGTGAGAATGACAATGGACACAACGGACAGCCGATACGGCTTTAAAAACGATAAAATTGATTTCATATGAATACCTTTCTTCCATATAGTCTTTTGTTCTGTAACCCATCATATACAAAGTGGGATTATTTCTACAAATGAAATGTCTTGTTTTAGTGAATTATTTATATTGTTCAATTTTAGAAAAGAAATCCTTCACAAACACATAAAAATCATGGGCAGAAGGAGACATTTCGCGCGTTTTAGATGCAATAATTCCAACCGTTCTTCTCACTTGAGGGAAATCGATCGGAATTTTCACTGTAAATCGCGGTGTTGTTTCATAAAAGGCGCTTTCGGGTAATAAGGTAACGCCCATACCTGCAGATACGAGACCTTTAATGGCATCCAAATCTTCTCCTTCAGATGAAATGGTAGGCTCATAGCCTGCCTGCTTGCAAGCATCAACCGCAATTTGTCTCAGCACATACCCTTCAGGAAATAACACGAAATGATCCTTTCTTAAATCACTTAAATGAATACTCCTTTGTCCACTAAAGGGGTGGCTAACCGGCAAAAGGGCATATATGCTTTCGGAAAATAAAATATTTCCTTCTATTTGAGAATCGTTTGTCGGTACGGGTCCTAAAAAGGCGAGATCGATATCTCGATTTTTGACCGCTTCAATGAGAAATTTATAGGATCCTTGACGAAGTAAAAAATCGACCTCTGGATATTCCTGCTTAAAGGCGGAGATAACAGAAGGGAGCACTTGGCTTGCTAGACTTGTAGGAAAGCCAATATTCACCGTTCCTTTGTGCGGATCTAAGTATTCATCAATTTGCTCTTTCGCATAATCAATGGCTTTGAGTGCAGTTCTGACATGATCTAAAAATTGCCTGCCGATCTTCGTTAATTTGATATTTCGTCCTTCTCGTTCGAATAAGGCCACTCCAAGTTCTTCTTCTAAATTCGCAATCTGCCGGCTGATGGCAGATTGGGCAACATGTAAGTTTTCAGCCGCTTCTGACACGTGTTCACGGTCTGCGACTTCTACAAAATAACGTAACTGACGAAGCTCCATTTTTGCACTTCACACCCATCTATCTCAAAAAGAGATTGTTTTGATCTAAATTATATATTGTTTATATCAATTTGAAAACTTAAAATAAGTTACAGAGTTTGTGAGATTTTATTACTGTGAAAAAACGGATCTTTTAAACGGGGGAGAGAAACGATGACTTATAATCAACTACCACAACCACAAGGTCTCTACCGTCCTGAATTTGAACATGATGCATGTGGAATTGGACTGTACGCCCATTTAAAAGGGGAGGCGACACATAGCATCGTCAAAAAGGGATTACAAATGCTGTGCCAGCTTGATCATCGCGGCGGGCAAGGCAGTGATCCGTATACAGGTGATGGTGCCGGTTTAATGGTACAGCTGCCAGACGCTTTCTTTAGAAAGAACTGCAAAGAATTTGCACTTCCTGAAAAAGGCCGTTACGGGGTAGGAATGGTCTTCTTTTCAAAAGATGATGACGAAAAAACGCGTCAAGCCATCGAACAGAAAATCAACGGGTTCATTAAACAAGAAGGCCAAACATTAATTGGCTGGAGAACGGTTCCTGTCGATGCCGGAAAAATTGGTACTGTCGCAGCGAAGAGCTGTCCGGTTGTGAGACAGGTCTTTATCGGAGCAAACGACAAGATCACAGATCGTTTGTCATTTGAACGAAAATTATATGTCATCCGTAAACAGGCTGAGAACTGGGGAACAAGAGAAGAAAAACAATTTTACTTTGTCAGCCTGTCGAGTCAAACCATCGTATACAAGGGGCTTTTAACATCAGATCAAGTCGATGCTTTTTA
This sequence comes from Bacillus sp. FSL K6-1006, assembly GCF_038593175.1. NCBI lineage: Bacteria > Bacillati > Bacillota > Bacilli > Caryophanales > Bacillaceae > Bacillus > Bacillus sp. FSL K6-1006. The sequence continues at coordinate 1,901,991 of NZ_CP151970.1, read as the reverse complement.
TCTTGATCTACAGGATGAAACATTTGTTTCTGCATTTTCACTCGTTCATTCAAGATTTAGTACAAATACATTTCCTACATGGGAAAGAGCCCATCCAAACCGTTACTTAATTCACAACGGGGAAATCAACACATTAAGAGGAAACATCAATTGGATGAGAGCAAGAGAACAACAATTCGTATCTGAAGCCTTCGGAGACGATTTAGACAAAATTTTGCCAGTGCTGAATGCAGACGGAAGTGATTCATCCATTTTAGACAATGCCTTTGAATTCTTTGTGCTTGCAGGCCGTACACCTGCTCATACAGCAATGATGCTGATTCCTGAGCCTTGGACGGAAAACACGCACATGTCGAAAGAGAAACGGGCATTTTATGAATACCATAGTTCTCTCATGGAGCCGTGGGATGGACCAACAGCGATTTCCTTTACTGACGGCAAACAAATCGGGGCCATCTTAGACCGAAATGGATTAAGACCGGCAAGATATTATGTCACGAATGATGATCATATCATTTTCTCTTCTGAGGTTGGCGTAATCGACACAAATGAAGAAGATGTTAAGTATAAAGATCGACTTGAGCCTGGTAAAATGCTGCTCATTGATCTAGAAGAAGGACGAATTATTTCTGACGAAGAAGTGAAATCGACCATTGCGAATGAACTGCCTTATCAAAAATGGCTCGATGAAGAAATGGTCCACGTCAATCGCTCGGAAGAAAATTCAGAAAATTCTAGTATAATGGATGATTTGTTGACACGTCAGCGTGCGTTCCATTATACGTATGAAGACATTCAAAAGTATTTAATTCCTTTACTAGAGGAAGGCAAGGATCCAATCGGTTCAATGGGAAGTGACACACCGCTTGCTGTGTTATCAGATCGTGCGCAGTCTCTTTTTCATTATTTTAAGCAGCTGTTTGCACAAGTCACGAACCCGCCGATTGATGCCATTCGTGAGCAGCTCGTGACATCAACCATGACTTGGTTAGGTGCCGAAGGCGATATTTTACATCCGAATGAATATTCATGCCGAAGAATTAAACTTTATACACCGGTCTTAACGAGCGGGCAATTTAACGGCTTGAAAACGATTGTTCATAATGCCTTTAAAAGCAAAACAATCCATACACTTTTCACCGATGATTTAAAGCGCGGACTGGATGCGATGTTTGAAGAGGCGGAAAAAGCGATCAGAGAAGGTGTCTCTTTATTAATCCTTTCAGATCGTGAAATGACAGAAGAAAAAGTACCGATTCCACCACTTCTTGCGCTAAGTGCACTTCATCAGCATCTTGTGCGTCAAGGCCTGCGGACAAAGGTCAGTCTGATCGTTGAATCTGGAGAGGTGAGAGAGGTCCATCATTTTGCCGCACTAATTGGCTACGGCGCAGATGCGATTCACCCTTACCTTGTCTATGAAACGTACAAACAGCTGATTGCAGACGAAGCGATTTCGATCAGCTTTGATGAAGCTGTTACAAAGTTTGGTAAAAGCGTGACAGAAGGTGTCGTCAAAGTCATGTCCAAAGTGGGGATTTCCACTGTGCAAAGCTATAGAGGCGCGCAAATCTTTGAAGCAGTCGGGATTAGTGAAGACGTCATTCAAGCGTATTTCACAGGAACAGCTTCTCAGCTTGGCGGAATTGATCTTGACACCATTGCTCATGAGGCAAAACTCCGCCATGAAGCAGGGTATCAAGCAGCAACTGACCAGACACTTGAATCAGGCAGTGAATTCCAGTGGAGAAAAAATGGAGAGCATCATGCTTTTAACCCAAAAACGATCCATACGCTCCAGTGGGCATGCCGTAATGAAGATTACGATCTATTTAAACAATATACAAAAGCAGCGGATGAAGAAAGAATCGGCTTCCTCAGAAACTTGTTTGCATTTCAGCCAAAACAAAAGCCGGTTCGTCTGGAAGAGGTTGAATCTGCTGAATCCATCGTGCGCCGCTTTAAGACAGGTGCCATGTCATTTGGATCTTTAAGTAAAGAAGCGCATGAGGCACTTGCGATTGCGATGAACCGAATTGGCGGTAAAAGTAACAGCGGAGAAGGCGGAGAAGATCCTGCCCGCTTTACAGTAGATGAACATGGTGATGACCGCAGAAGTGCAATTAAACAAATCGCTTCTGGCCGATTTGGTGTGAAAAGTCATTACTTGGTCAATGCAGATGAACTGCAAATTAAAATGGCGCAAGGAGCAAAACCTGGAGAAGGCGGACAGCTGCCAGGAAATAAAGTGTATCCTTGGGTTGCCGATGTACGTGGTTCTACGCCAGGTGTCGGATTGATTTCACCACCGCCGCATCATGATATTTATTCCATTGAGGATTTGGCACAGCTGATTCATGATTTGAAAAACGCGAACCGTGATGCACGCATCAGTGTCAAGCTTGTATCTAAAGCCGGCGTTGGCACGATTGCAGCAGGTGTAGCAAAAGGAACTGCGGATGTCATTGTCATCAGTGGTTATGACGGCGGTACTGGAGCTTCACCGAAAACGAGTATTAAACACACAGGACTTCCTTGGGAGCTTGGATTGGCAGAAGCGCATCAAACCCTTGTGTTAAACGGTCTTCGCGAAAGAGTCGTTCTTGAAACAGACGGAAAGTTAATGACTGGCCGCGACGTTGTGATGGCTGCGATTTTAGGAGCAGAAGAGTATGGCTTTGCGACAGCTCCACTTGTCGTGCTGGGCTGCGTGATGATGAGAGCATGTCATTTGGATACTTGCCCAGTCGGTGTAGCCACACAAAATCCAGAGCTTCGCAAAAAATTCATGGGTAACCCCGATCACATTGTGAACTTCATGATGTTTATTGCAGAGGAAGTAAGAGAAATCTTAGCGGAACTCGGCTTTACATCAATGGATGAATTAATCGGACGCACGGACGTCCTAGCGGTCAGTGAACGAGCAAAAGCTCACTGGAAAGCAGGCCAGCTAAACCTTGAAACATTGCTTTATCAGCCAGAAGGAGCGCGGACATTCAGAACACCGCAAAATCATAAAATTGATGAATCGCTGGATATGAATGAAATCCTTCCTTATGTGCAAGAAGCGCTGAATCATCAAACACCGGTTGATCTATCATTGAACATTCGCAATATCAACCGTGTGTCCGGAACCATTACTGGCAGTGAAGTGTCTAAGCGCTACGGGGAAGAGGGCTTGCCAGAGGATACCATCACACTAAGATTCACTGGTTCAGCTGGACAAAGCTTCGGCGCATTTGTGCCAAAGGGCATGTCTCTCTATTTAACAGGTGATTCAAATGACTATATCGGCAAAGGACTCTCAGGAGGCAAAATTGCTGTTAAAACGTCTGATCATTTTGTACAAAATGGACATGAAAACGTCATTGTAGGGAACGTTGCATTTTACGGCGCAACTAGCGGAAAAGCTTATATTAACGGGCGTGCTGGTGAACGATTTGCTGTTCGTAATTCAGGTGTACATGTGGTTGTTGAAGGAATCGGAGATCACGGCTGTGAATACATGACTGGCGGACGTGTCGTTATTTTAGGAGACGTTGGGAAAAACTTTGGTGCAGGTATGTCTGGCGGTGTGGCTTACATCCATACATCGGATGCAAAACAGTTCAAAAGAATGTGCAATATGGAAATGATCATGTTTGAAAAGCTCACAGATCATGAAGAAGAACAAGAAGTGAAACAAATGATCAAGGAACACCTTGATTATACAAACAGCTCAAAAGCAGCAGCACTTCTTGAAAACTGGGAGCAAGAAAAGGATCAATTCATCAAAGTCATTCCGAGAAATTACAAAATGATGCTTCAAAGCATCGAAGAACAAAAACAAGCGGGCCTCAGTCATGAAGAAGCGGTGATGTATGCCTTTGAAGCAAACACAAAACCGAAAAATCAAGAAACGGCAAACGGGCAAAAAGCAGCCCTCGCTCATTAAGAAAGGGGAGAGGACAATGGGCAAAGCAACAGGTTTTATGGATTATAAAAGAGAAAAGCCAAATGAACGTGACCCTCTCACTCGTCAAAATGACTGGAAAGAATATTCAGCTCCTTATACAGATGACGTATTGAAGAAGCAGGGCGCTAGATGTATGGATTGCGGAACACCGTTTTGTCAAATTGGGATGGAGATCAGGGGCGGCGTGTCTGGCTGCCCGATCTACAATTTAATTCCAGAGTGGAATGATCTTGTCTATCGCGGAAGATGGAAAGAAGCTCTCGAAAGACTTCAAAAAACAAATAATTTCCCAGAGTTTACTGGGAGAGTATGTCCGGCACCTTGTGAAGGGTCATGTACAGTCGCTATCAATGATCCAGCTGTTTCGATTAAAAATATCGAACGTACGATCATTGATAAAGGCTTTGAAAATGGATGGATCACACCAAGAATCCCTTCAAGCCGTACAGGGAAGAAAATTGCCATTGTCGGCTCAGGACCAGCAGGACTTGCAAGTGCTGATCAATTAAACCAAGCAGGGCACGCTGTAACAGTGTTCGAGCGTTCTGACCGCCTTGGCGGACTGCTGACATACGGGATTCCGAATATGAAGCTCGATAAAGAAGTGGTCGAGCGAAGAGTCAAACTTCTAAGACAAGAAGGCATTGACTTTGTGACGAACACAGAAATCGGTGTGGATATTACTGCTGATGAACTGAAAGAGCAGTTTGATGCCGTTATCCTTTGTACAGGTGCACAAAAACAGCGTGATCTATTGATTGAAGGCCGGGAAGCAAAAGGGATTCACCTTGCGATGGATTATTTAACCCTGGCAACGAAAAGCATGCTTGATTCAGGATTTAAAGACAAAAACTTCATTGATGCAAAAGGAAAAGACGTAATTGTGATTGGCGGAGGAGACACAGGTGCAGACTGCGTTGCAACTGCACTTCGCCAAAAAGCAAAAAGTGTTGTTCAATTCGGGAAGCATCCAAAGCTTCCGGATACACGTGTAGGGGATAACATGTGGCCAGAACAGCCTTATGTCTTCTCGCTGGATTATGCTTATGAAGAAGCACAAGCCAAATTCGGAGAAGATCCGCGTCAATATTCAATTCAAACCACAAAAATTGTGGCAGATAAAAATGGGAAATTAAAAGAGCTTCATACCATTCAAATGGAAAAGGTGAAAAACGAACAAGGGAAGTTTGAATTTCATGAGATTCCAGGAACAGAGAAGGTATGGCCTGCTCAGCTCGTCTTTATTGCAATTGGTTTTGAGGGAACTGAACAGCCGCTTGTGAAACACTTTGGCGTGGACAGCAAAAACAATCGCATTGACGCAAAATATGGGGAATATACAACAAATGTAGAAGGCGTATTTGCAGCGGGAGATGCAAGACGCGGGCAAAGCTTGATTGTCTGGGCAATTAATGAAGGCAGACAAGTGGCGCACGAGGTAGACCGTTATTTAATGGGGAGTTCGGTTCTGCCAAAATAGGTCAAACAAAGGGTGTTACAATATAAAGAAAAGCCATGACCAACGTGTGGTCATGGCTTTTTATGATTCAGAAATGGTATGATTGATCAACACTTTTTTACGTTTAAGCTGCGATACGACTAAACAGAGGAAGACAATAAGAACAAAAAGAGAAATGGTCAAAAAGCCAAACGTATATGAGCCAGTCAATTCTTTTAAACTGCCAAGAATATTAGGTAAAAAGAATCCGCCAATGCCTCCAGCAGCCCCAACAATTCCGGTCACAATCCCAATTTCTTTATGAAATACTTGAGGCACCAGCTGAAAAACAGCGCCATTCCGCATCCCAAGACACATCATCCCGGCAAATAAAAGCGCAATGACCACAGGTAAAGCTGGAAGACTGCTCACTCCCCCTAAGCAGATGCCGATGATTCCGAATAATCCAAGCAGTACTTTCATTCCACCTATTTTATCGGCAATGAGACCGCCCACAGGACGAAAGAAGCTGCCTGCCGCCACACAAAGGGTCACAAAATCACCAGCATGAATCTTCGAAACCCCATATTGATCCACAAAGAAAATACTGAGGAAACTAGAAAGCCCGACAAACCCTCCGAATGTGATCGCATAAAGCAGACAGAAAAACCATGTCGATTTCACTTGAAATACTGAAAAGTACGACCGAATCGGCTGAGGAGCGGGCTGATTTGGTGCATCTTTTGCAGTGAAAATAAAGAACAAAAAGACAAGACTTAACGGAATCAGAGCGAGCCCCATTACGGCATGCCACCCGTAAATCTCCGCAAGCCTTGGACCAAATAATGTGGAGATCAGTGTTCCACTATTCCCCGCGCCTGCAATCCCCATAGCTACTCCTTGTAAGTGAGGAGGATACCAGCGGCTTGCCATTGGCAAAGCAACAGCAAAACTTGCTCCTGCTACTCCAAGCAAAATCCCAATCAGTACGAGCTCTGAAAGGGTTGTACCAGCGATAAACCCCCAAATGAGCGGAAGGGTCGTTAAAAGCATTCCCATCACTGCAGTCTTTTTAGGTCCTATTCGATCGGTGAATAAACCGAGCACAATCCGAAAAAAAGAACCAGATAGAATTGGAATGGCGACAATCATGCCTTTCTCTACGGTTGATAAAGCAAAATCTTGCGCAATAAAAGCACCCAGCGCTCCTAACAAAACCCAGATCATAAAGCTCACATCGAAATATAAAAAGGAACCAAACAATGTCTTAGGATGACCACTTGATTTTAATTCTGAGAGTTTCATAAAACGCCTCCTCTATTGAATTTTCTGACTTAAAGATAGCGAGTTCACTTATGTAATGAAAGTATTATGTGAGAAAAATTGACATGAATAAACACTTTTTTACAAGTGTGTGCCATAATCAATCCATACAATGTGCTCGAGCCAGAGGCTTAGAAAGGTTGATTTCAGATGACAAAACGCAAACTTGTGTTTATCGGAAACGGCATGGCGAGTATGAAATGTATCGAAGAGATCATTCAAAAGCATCCAGAACATTACGCCATAACAGTCATTGGAAAAGAGAAGCACTCTGCCTACAATCGAATAAAACTTTCGCCCATTTTACAAAAAAGCGAATCATTAGCTCAAATTGAACTAAAGGATAAAGAATGGTACACCGCGCATGACATCACATTGTACAAAGGAGAATCAGTTATACATATCGATACAAATCGAAAATGTGTCATGACAGATGCGCGCCGGGAAATTCCCTATGACAAGCTCGTCATTGCAACGGGTTCATCGCCGAATTTTCTTCCTATTCAGGGTGTGTCCAAAAAAGGGATATACGCTTTTCGGACAATTGATGATTATGAGGCCATTTGTGCGGATGCGGTGCATTATCAACAAGCAGCAGTGATCGGAGGCGGCGTGCTTGGTGTGGAGGTGGCAGCTGGTCTGCAGATTGCGGGGCTGGAAACCACCATCATTCATCATACGGAGCGGCTCATGCAGCGACAATTAGATGAAACAGCCGCCGGATTATTACAGCGACAATTTATACGAAAAGGGATTCAGGTGAAAACAAATGCCCATACCATTGCATGCTTAGGCGGTGAGAGGGTAGAAGGCGTTCTATTGAAAAATGGCGACATCGTGGAGGCTGATCTTGTTGTTTTTACAACAGGTATCCGTCCGAATATACAGCTTGCAGAGAATCATGGCATACACACGAGAAAAGCCATTGTTGTCAATGACGTGATGGAGACAAATATCCCAAATATTTATGCGATTGGAGAATGTGCAGAGCACAAAGGGATGGTGCACGGTCTTGTTCAGCCCATTTATGAACAAGCAAGCGTGCTCGCTAAGCATCTTTTAGGGGAAAAAATCACACATACACCCAAGCCCATTTACTCAACAAAATTAAAAGTACCTGATTTGCCGATTTATTCTGCTGGATGTATTGAACATCATTCTCCGTTTATGTCAGCTGTGACTTATTTAGATGAAGAGCAAGAGGTATATAAAAAATTCGTCTTTGAACGTGAGGCGCTGGCAGGCATTTTATTCGTCGGAGAGCTGCAGCATGCCGATCAGCTTTTGCAAGATGTGAAAGTGGGACGTGATAAAAGTGTGGTCATGAAATCCCTTTATGAAAAGCAAGCATCCCCACTAGATTCATTAAAAATGGAAGATCTCGTCTGCCAATGTCAAACCGTTACAAAAGGGACGATTTTAAAAAGCATTTCGGTTCATCAGCTGACAAACTTAGAAGAGGTGAAAAAACAGACAGGGGCAGCAACCGGGTGCGGCGGGTGTCAAGAGCTCGTCCGTGCTTGCTGCCAGTTATCATCACATGAACAAACGGAATCGCAGGCCTTTTATTGTCCATGTACAGAAGCAGATGAGCAGAACATTTTTTCGTTTATTAAAAAGCAGCAGCCGGTGAATGCTGAAGAAATAAGAAGACATTTTCAATGGAAAACGAATCACGGCTGCGGCATCTGCCGGCCGGCCATTCAATACTATCTCGAGCAATTTCAAGGATCGGTGGAAAAAATCGGCGCTGCTGAGCAGGAAGACATGTTGATTCCTCAATTATATGGAGGCCGGCTTGATTTGGATTTTTTGAAAATCATTACGTCTTTGTTAGAGAACAGGCTGATTGAGCAGGCAGAGCTGACAAAGCATAAACGAATACGGCTTATCGGTGTGTCAAAACAGGCGGCACAAATCGTCAAAAATCATTGGCCAATTATGCCCAATGAGAAAAGAAGACTATCTCATATCCTTTCATGCGACTGCAGTGATCCAGCAGTCACGTCACTTGTGATAGAGCTGGAAAGACAAGTGGAAGATACACTTTTACCAGCTGTCACCTCCATTCATATCACCGGTGCTTCCTGCACGTGTAAACTTGCTCCAATTGATGACATCTGTCTGAAAAAGCAGCTGGGTGAAAGGAACATTTATATAGGAGGCCAGCTTTTTTACACCTTGGCTCATTCAAGTGAGCTTATCCCTTTTTTTAAAGCGCTGCTTGAAGAGTATAGGAAAAATGCTTACTTTCAAGAATCCATTGGTGATTGGCTTTCCCGGCAAGGGAACATTTCTATTCGAGAAAAGTTGCTTGATGAGGAAATAAGAGAAGAGCTCTGTGCGCAATTTGACCAAAGCAGACAAGAAAATGTAAGTCATAAGGATGTGAAGGTATGAGTCAATCTTTTTTACAATATGCCCAGCAAAAATCAAAGCAGGAAGAACAAAAGCGAGTGTTCCCAGCCCAATGTCCTTTTTGCAGTATGCAGTGCAAAATGCAATTAATCGAGCAGCATGTGGAAGGGCGAACACGCTACCAAACGATTGGTGTACACAATCCAACTACGCACGGAAGACTTTGTATGAAAGGACAGCATGCCCACCAGCACGCGCTCCATAAAGATCGCCTGAATCACCCGCTGATCAAAAGAAACGGACAGTTTGTAAAAGCGACATGGCAGGAGGCTCTTGAGGAAATCAAAACAAACATAGAATCCCTTCAGCTGTCACATGGCCATGATGTGATCAGTGTGTACGGAAGCGCATCAATTACAAATGAGGAAGCGTACTTACTCGGGAAATTTGCAAGAGTGGCGCTGAAAACAAAATACATCGATTATAACGGGAGACTATGTATGTCTTCGGCAGCAACTGCCGCAAATCAAACATTCGGACTTGACCGTGGCCTGACCTTTCCTCTAAGCGACATCAAGCATGCACGAGTGTTGATATTGGTTGGAACGAATATAGCGGAATGTCAGCCAACCTTCCTGCCCTACATCGAAGAGGCGAAAAACAATGGCGCATTTCTCATCGTCATTGATCCGCGCAAAACTCCGACTGCCCAATTAGCCGATTTACATGTCAGCCTAAAACCAGGGTCAGATGCCGCACTGGCAAACGGCATATTGCACATCATGCTGCATGAGCATTTAATCGATGAATCATTTATTCATCAACGAACGTCAGGTTTCCAAGAACTAAAGGAGCATATCTCACGCATCTCCCTGCCAGACATTGCTGAGCAAACCGGCGTGACGATTGATGTGATGCAGAAAATAGCAAGGAAATTCGCACAAGAAAAGACAGGCATGATTTTTACAGCAAGAGGCATTGAGCAGCAAATAGACGGTACAGCTTCTGTGCGTAATTTCCTGAATATTCTGCTTGTTACTGGGAAGATCGGCCGCTTTGGATGCGGCTATGGCGCAATAACCGGCCAGGGAAATGGCCAGGGAGCAAGGGAGCATGGGCAAAAAGCAGATCAGCTTCCAGGATATCGAGATATCTCAAACCCTGGTCACAGAAAAGAAATGGCTGAACGATGGAACATTGATGAAAAAGAACTCCCAGGAAAGGGTGTGTCTGCTTTTGAGATGTTTGAAAAAATGGAGGCAGGTGAGATCAAAGCGCTCTTTTTAATGTGCTCAAACCCTGTCCAGTCAGGGCCGAACGCGCACTTGATTCAGCAAGCCATCAAGAACTTGTCCTTTTTTGTTGCCGTTGATTTATTTATGTCTGAGACAGCTGCGCTGGCAGATGTAATTTTACCGACTTCGTCATATTTAGAGGATGAAGGTACCGTGACAAACATAGAGGGGCGCGTTACGCTTAGAGAAGCAACATATCCACTTAAACACCAAAGAAAGCACGATTGGCAAATCATTTGTGAAATAGCAGCTGTATTAGGCAAAGGCAGCCATTTTTCCTTTTCATCCGCAGAAGAGATCTTTGAGGAAATAAGAGCCGTTACGAAAGGTGCAAAGGCTGATTATTCAGGCATAACCTATGAAAGGCTGAGGAAGGAACAAGGCATAAGGTGGCCTTGTACTCATTTAGAAGATCCGGGAACTGAAAGATTATTTGAACATGCATTCTCACATTCTGACAGTTTAGCGAAGTTTGCCGTTGTCACACATGGAAAAAAGGCTGCAAAGGAACCCGTCAGTCAAGAATACCCTCTTTATTTAACGACCGGCAGGGTGATGGCTCATTACCAAACAGGCGTTCAAACAAGAAGGAGCACCTCTCTTGTTGCCAGACAGTTTGAAGCATATGCAGAGCTTCACCCTGACACAGCGAAAACGTATGGACTTCAGCACGGGGAGCTCGTGACCATCAAGTCAAAAAGAGGAAGTGTCATCATCAGATGCCGCATATCAGACACCATTCGAAAAGATACCGTATTTGTTCCATTTCACTGGAGCAAACATCAATCAATTAATCAATTAATTGATGACCAACTAGATCCGCACAGTAAAATGCCAGGCTTTAAATATTGTCCTGTACAGCTGTCAGCCTGCGTGAATGAAAAACTATGTGAGAAATTTTAACATGTATTTTCCATCTATGTTTAGATTATGGTACTTTCTAAAAAATGATCACATGAGGGGTGTTTTATCATGAAAGAAAAACTCGTATTAGTGGGGAACGGTATGGCCGGCATTCGAAGCCTTGAAAACATTTTAAAAACAGACAGCGAACGTTTCGACATGACGGTATTTGGGACTGAACCGCATCCTAACTATAACCGAATTCTTTTATCGAAAGTGCTTCAAGGGGATACGAAGGTCGAAGATATTACGTTAAACGATTGGAACTGGTATCATGAGCATGATATTCAGCTGTTTACAAACGAGACTATAGTGAAGATCGATACAGAGAACCAAACAGTCACCAGTGATCAAGGACGGACCGTGCATTATGACCGATTGATTTTAGCAACAGGGTCACTTCCATTCATCCTTCCAATTCCAGGGAGTGATAAAAAAGGCGTGACGGCTTTTCGTACATTGCAAGACACTGAGGAAATGGTCAATGCCTCTACTATGTACAAAAAAGCAGCAGTCATCGGAGGCGGACTCCTTGGGCTTGAAGCAGCACGCGGTCTATTAAACTTAGGCATGGAAGTGAATGTCATCCACCTCAGCTCTCATTTAATGGAACGCCAGCTAGACCCTATTGCAGGCCAGCTTCTTCAAAAAGCATTAGAAGAACAGGGGATGAAATTCCTGTTAGGAAAACAGACAAATGAGATTTTAGGAGATACAAGAGTAGAAGGATTATCATTTTCAGATGGCACTACACTTGAGACAGACCTAGTCGTCATGGCTGCGGGAATTAAACCAAGTAAAATGCTTGCAGAAATAAGCGGGCTTGAAGTGAACCGTGGGATTATCGTCAATGATTTTATGGAAACAAGTGTCCCGGGCATTTATGCCGTCGGAGAATGTGTGGAACACAGGGGACAAACGTACGGATTAGTTGCTCCTTTATACGATCAAGCGACTGTACTTGCCAAGCATGTATGCGGCTTGAACCCTGCTCCATATGAAGGCTCTGTTCTGTCAACACAGCTGAAAGTATCAGGAGTTGATGTATTTTCAGCTGGTGATTTTATTGAAAACGATGAGAAAAAAGCGATTAAGATTTTTGACGAACAAAAAGGCATCTATCAAAAACTCGTCTTCCAGCAAAACCGATTAGTAGGCGCCGTCATGTTTGGAGAAACAAGCGACGGACCTCGTTTATTCTCGTACATTAAAGAAGGAATAGATATGTCGGATATGGAGAAGGTATCTGTCTTAACCTCCAATGATCCGGCGCAAGAAAGCACGATTGACAGCATGGCAAACGACCATATCGTTTGCGGCTGTAATGGCGTGTCAAAAGGGCAGATTGTGGAAGCCATTCAGAAAGAAGGCTTAACAACGTTTCAGGAAGTCAAGCAATGTACAAGTGCCTCACGATCTTGCGGAGGCTGTCAGCCTGTTGTCGAAGAGATTCTTTGGCATACGCTAGGTGAGGATGCAAGCCGGACAGCCCAAAAAGAAACCATCTGCGCCTGCACTACCCTTTCACGAGATGAAGTCATTCATGAAATCAAAGAGAAAGGGCTGCAGCATGTCAAAGAAGTGATGAATGTACTTGACTGGAATACAGAAGAGGGCTGTTCAAAATGCCGCCCTGCACTGAATTATTATTTAGGCATGCTTCATCCACTTGAATACAAAGATGAAAAGAGCTCACGCTTTGTAAATGAACGCATGCACGCCAATATTCAAAACGATGGCACCTATTCAGTTGTTCCGCGAATGTACGGCGGCGTCACCAATGCAAATGACTTGAGAAAAATAGCCGATGTCGTCGACAAATATGAAATACCGCTTGTGAAAATGACTGGCGGTCAGCGTATTGACCTTCTAGGTGTCAAAAAAGAAGATTTACCTAAAGTGTGGGCGGATCTAGATATGCCATCGGGTTATGCATATGGAAAATCTTTAAGAACAGTTAAAACATGTGTTGGAGAACAATTTTGCAGGTTCGGCACGCAGGACTCCATGGCTCTTGGAATTGCACTTGAAAAGAAATTTGAAGGTCTTGCGACACCGCATAAAGTAAAAATGGCCGTCTCTGCTTGTCCGAGAAACTGTGCAGAGTCCGGAATTAAAGACCTCGGTATTGTGGGGATAGATGGAGGGTTTGAATTGTACGCCGGCGGAAATGGCGGCACACACCTGCGGGCTGGAGATTTATTAATGAAGGTCAGTACAGCAGAAGAAGTAGAGCAAATGGCCGCAGCATACCTGCAATATTACAGAGAAACGGCAAATTATTTAGAAAGAACCTCTGCTTGGGTTGAGCGACTTGGGTTAGATCATATTCAATCAGTACTCCTGGATGATGAAAAACGAGCAGCCTTAATCGAAAGAATGGACATTGCGCTTTCAACATATGAAGAGCCTTGGCAGGAGCTTCGCGAGAGTCAAAAAGACACGAGACAATTATTTCAAAAAGCGACGGCTTCCGTATAAATCAATTGAAGGGATGAGATCATATGACAGTTTCAGTTGTTAAAGTTCACATTGGCACCCTATCAGATTTTCCGCTACAGCTAGGTAAAACAGTTGAAGCCGGTACACTTGAATTAGCTGTTTTTCAAACCTCTAATAAGCAGTTCAAAGCCATTGAAAATCGCTGTCCTCATAAAGGCGGCGTTCTGGCTGAAGGCATGGTCAGCGGGAATCACGTTTTCTGCCCAATGCATGATTGGAAAATTGATCTTTCATCAGGAAACGTGCAAGCACCAGATCACGGATGCGTTAAAACATATGAAACATTCGTTGAAGGGGACAATGTCTTTATTTTATTGCCTTCATAAATGGTTTAGATCCTTCCTTTCATGTATATGCTGTATATAAATGCAGCAAGAAAGGAAGGAATTTTTGTGCCGTTCGTTAATATTTTGATTGAACTCTTAATCGGATTTTTCGCTTTATTTTTTATTACAAAATTATTAGGGAAAACACAATTTGCACAAATCACACCGTTTGATTTTATTTCTGCACTAATTTTAGGCGAAATGGTCGGAAACGCCATTTTTGACCCAGAAGTCAGGATTCAGCACATTTTATTTGCTGTTGCGGTATGGGGCGTACTTATTTATACAGTTGAATGGCTTTCACAGCGCTTTAAATCCATTCGCGCTTTTTTAGAAGGAAGACCTACTCTTGTGATTGATAAGGGGAAGATTCACTACAATCGGTTAAAGAAGAATATGCTTGATATCAATCAGCTGCAGACACTGGTTCGCGCAAAAGGCCATTTTGCACTGAATGAAATTGAATATGCCATTTTGGAAACGGACGGTTCTGTCAGTGTTCTTCCGAAAATGAAATACGCGCCAGCCACAGCAGAAGATGTGAACGTGAAGGGAAAAGAAGTGAAATTGCCTAGAACATTTATTATTGACGGCGAAATCTTAAAAGATGATTTACAAGAAGCCGGCTTTGATGAATCCTGGCTGAATAAGCAATTAAAAAAGCAGCATATTTCCTCTTATCGAGACGTTCTATTTTGTGAATGGGTTGAAAATGAAGGGATTTATGCGATGCAATATGAAAAGTCTAAAAAAACATCCACAACATAAAAACGTGGGTGTTTTTTTGTGCGTGTATGGAATAGGATCAAAAAGAATGTTTGATGAAAACGTTCACAAAATGAGGAGGAGATATGTGATGAAATATAGAAACGTATGGATTGTTATGGTCTTGTCTTTCTTTCTTTTTGACTTCGCTTCACTTCAAGCAGCAGAAGCCGGGCATAACCGCGTCCTTGTCGTTGATCAAAAGGGAAGCGGGACATACCGCACCGTTCAGTCTGCCATTGATGCGATTCCAGCAAACAATCAACAACCGGTAACGATCTATATTAAAAATGGCGTATATAAAGAAAAAATTTTGCTTCCGCAAAATAAACCACACGTATCCTTTATTGGCGAAAACCAGCACAAGACGATCCTTACGTATGATGATACAAATGCAAGCACTGGGAGTACAACAAACAGCTCAAGCACAATGATTCGTGCAAACGATTTTTATGCAGAAAATATCACCTTTCAAAATACAGCTGGCAGACATGCTGGTCAGGCAGTTGCGCTGTATGTGTCTGGCGACCGGGCTGTGTTCAAACAAATACGCGTGTTAGGCTATCAAGATACACTTTATGCAACAGGCACAGGGCGGCAATATTATGAAAACTGCTATATTGAGGGCACGGTTGATTTTATTTTTGGATCAGCCACAGCTGTGTTTAAAAGAGCTGAAATAAAAAGCCTTGGAAATGGGTATATTACTGCAGCATCCACAACAGAAGCGCAAAGGTACGGCTATGTATTCATGGACTCTACGCTGAAAAAGGGGACGGCAGCTGCGCAATCGGTTTATTTAGGACGTCCGTGGAGACCTCATTCGGCTGTAACATTCCTTCATACAAAAATGGATGATCATGTGAAAGCAGAGGGATGGCATAACTGGGATAACCGTGACAATGAAAGAACGGCCAGATATAAAGAATTTGGATCGACAGGAGCGGGAAGCAGTCCAGCAAACCGCGTAAAATGGTCAACCATTTTAACCCAAAATGAAGCAAGTCAAATCACGGTTCAGGCTGTTCTTCGCGGAACCGATGGCTGGAATCCAGAAAAGAGGTAAGGGGCTTGTCAGTTTTCGTCAAAGAAAGCTGACTTTTCTGTTTAAAAAACCTTTGAGAACAAACGTTCTTTTGTGTATAATGAACATATTCTTCTAAAATTGGCTGCAACAAAAAGGAGGGATTGCGTGAAGCGTTTTTCACAGCTCATGTTTTTACAAATATGTATCCTGTCGATTTTATTTCTCCCTTTTTCAGCGAAAGATGAACAACTCAAAGCTCGTGACGATTCACTTCAATGGATGACAGCTTTAGACGAATTCATACGAACAGCACCTGATTTAGAGGGCGCGATCTCTGGCATCAGCGTCCGCGATACTTCTGACACCTCTCTTCTTTATGAACATCAAGCCGATATTCGTCTTACTCCTGCTTCTAATATGAAACTGCTCACATCAGCCATCGCACTTGATATACTTGGAGAAACACACACATTCCCTACAGACATCTGGATGGATGGTTCCATTCAAAAGAAAACGCTACATGGCAGCCTTTATCTTCGTGGCACCGGCGATCCGACTTTATTAGAGGAGGATTTTGCAGCACTTGCCAAACAAGTCAAAAAGGCCGGAATACATACCATTCGCGGGCAGCTTGCGGCAGATGACACTTGGTTTGATGACACGAGATACTCCATTGACCTGCCTTGGAGTGATGAGGATCAATATTACGGGGCACAAATTTCTGCTCTCACGGCTTCACCGAATCAAGATTATGATGCAGGGACCGTGATTCTCGAAGTAAAACCAGGAAAAAAAGCAGGACAGAAAGCCGCATATGATATGATCCCAAAGACGGATGTCGCTCAAGTCATCAATCAAGTGAAAACAGTTCCAGAAGGTGAAAAAAAGAAAATCTCTTTTAAGCGCTCTCACGGAACCAACAAGATTACGTTGACTGGGACTATTCCTGTTAAAGCGAGCTCATCTAAACAATGGGTAGCTTTATGGGATCCGTCCGCCTATGCTTTAGACTTAATGAAACGAGCGTTAAAGGCGGAAGGGATTCAAGTAAAAGGACCGCTGAAATCAAAACAAGTTCCTAAAAAAGCCAAAAAAATTGCCTCCCATACATCGATGCCATTATCAGAGCTGCTTGTTCCTATGATGAAATTAAGCAACAATACCCATGCAGAAATTTTGCTAAAGGAACTAGGGAAAAAAGTGAAGAACAAAGGGAGCTTTGAAGCGGGTCTGGATGTCATGAATGAACGGCTTCCTGCGTTTGGCATCGATCCTTCGCTTGCAGTGCTGCGTGACGGATCGGGCATATCACCTATTAACCTTGTCTCTGCTAACCAGTTCACTTTATTTTTGACAAACATTCAAAAGGAAAAATGGTTTAAAACCTATGAACATGCGCTCCCTTTAGCAGGGGCAAGTGAACGAATGGTGGGGGGAACGTTAAGAAACAGATTGAAGGAACCAGCTACACTAGAAAAAGTACGTGCAAAAACAGGGTCGTTAACAACGGTCAGCACACTTTCTGGATATATTGACACGCAGGGCGGGAAAACGCTCGCTTTTTCCATCTTATTAAATCACCTTGTTGATGACGAAAAAGGGAAAGAGATAGAAGACCGTATTGTCAGCATACTAGCTGAGAATCTTTAGATTTAGAGAGAGAAGGAGAACCATCATGACGTTAGATAATAATCAATCTTTAGTAAAAACCATGTCCATTTTTCTCATCCCGCTTTTGCTAAGTAATATTTTGCAATCGATCGGACAATTAGTGTCTATTGTTCTTGTCGGAAGATGGATTGGAGAGGATGCAGTAGCTGCCATTTCTGCATTCTTTCCGCTTTTCTTTTTACTCGTTTCTTTTTCCATTGGAATTGGATCGGGAAGCTCGATCCTTATTGGACAAGCGTATGGAGCAAAAAATGAACAGAAATTAAAAGAAATTATTGGCACAACGCTTTCATTCACTTTTTTGATCGGAGTATCTTTAGCGATCATTGGAGGTTTTTTCGCAACAGACATCTTAAACCTTATGGGAACACCCGCTAATATCGTGGAGGAAAGTGCGGGCTATGCTAGAATTCTATTCATCTCAATGCCGATCTTATTTCTTTATTTTGTTTATACGACCTTCTTGCGAGGGACAGGGGATTCGAAAACGCCATTTTATTTCTTAATGATTAGTACGGCAACGAATATTTTGATGCTGCCCATTTTATTATTTGGATGGCTGGGACTGCCAGCGTTCGGCTTATACGGCGCTGCGTATGCTTCTGTGATTTCAACAATTGTGACATTTATCATTCTACACATCTACTTATATAAGACAAAGCACCCGCTTCGCATTGATGCATCGGTGAGAAAGCATTTATTGATGAAAGGAGATCTATTAAAAACGTTATTAAAGCTCAGTATCCCATCAAGCATTAATATGATCCTCATTTCTTTATCAGAAATTGCCGTTATTTCTTTCGTCAACGATTATGGATCACAGGCAACAGCTGCCTATGGTGTTGTCAATCAAGTCGTGAGTTATGTGCAGATGCCGGCAGTGAGCCTTGGCATTGCGGTCTCGATCTTTGCAGCTCAATTCATTGGCGCGGGAAATATGAATCGACTGAAAGATGTCATTAAAATTGGGTTAGGTCTTAACTTTGCCATAGGCGGATGTATCATTATTTTCGTTTATATTTTTGCACCGCAGATTTTATCTATTTTTTTAACAGACCCTGGCACGATAGATATTGCCTATAGTTTGGTCGTCATTACATTATGGAGCTATCTCATTTTTGGAACGGCCCAAATTGTTGCAGCCACAATGAGAGCAAGCGGGACGGTTCTTTGGCCGACGATCTTTAGTATTTGTTCCATTTGGCTTGTAGAAGTACCAGTCGCTTATGTGCTATCGCACTATACATCTCTTGGCATTAAAGGAATATGGATTGGCTACCCAGCTGCTTTCTTTGTGAACTTACTCCTCCAATACAGCTACTATCAGCTCGTATGGAAGAAAAAACAAATTGTCTCGCTTGTTCAATCATAATGTAAAGGTGTAAGACAGCATATACATACGAAGATCTCTCACTTTTAAGGAGGCCGAATCTTCTATGTTTTTGAATCAAAGAAATGAACTGAGCTCGCACAATATCGGTGACTTTTCTTATGCCGGACCAGATTTCCAAGTGCTGACGTGGGGGGAAGGAACGACATTACATATTGGGAAGTTTTGTTCTATCGCAAACGAAGTGAAAATTTTTCTAGGCGGGGAACACCGTACTGATTGGGTCACAACGTATCCGTTTAATCAAATTTTTAAAGAAGCTGCCCATATTAAAGGACATCCCAAATCGAAGGGAGATGTTCATATTGGACATGACGTATGGATTGGATATGGTGCGACGATTATGTCAGGAGTAAGTATAGGAAACGGGGCCGTGATCGGGGCAAATAGTGTGATCACAAAAGATGTGCCGCCATATGCAATTGCCGCAGGAAATCCCCAGCAGCTCATGAAATATCGATTTTCATCCGAAATAATCGAAAAACTGCAGTTATTAGAATGGTGGAATTTAGAGTTTTCAATCATCCAATCTATTTTTCATCTTTTGCAATCGTATGATATTGAACAGTGTATAAATGTAATAGAAGACATAAAAAAGAAAGGCTGAAAAAGCCTTTCTTTTTTTAGTTTAGCTAAGACGTATGATGGTCAAGGCTGCTCCAGCAGCACCACCTCCGCTAACTAAAATAGCTGTGACAACCGCCCCAAAAAACTGCAGTGAGATGGTATTACCAGCTGTTAAATTAACAATAACAGTGTTGTTGATTAATGAAGTTGAGATAACAGGTGATTGAACAGAACCAGAAATAGTAGTTGTTCCATTTAAAAGCAAACGTGTATTAATCAAAAGAGCTGTAGTGGTGTTGATTTGATACGTAATATAATATTTACCAGTTTGCAGAACGGTAAAAACAGTACTAGTGCCGTTTGCTGTAAAACCAGTAATGTTTTGAAAGTTTGGCAAAGGAATATTCGTTCCTCCTGCTACAGTAACGATGGTAGGGCCAGAACTATTAGCAGCATAAAGTGCTGTATCTGTAAAACCACCTGTTCCAGTAGCCCCAGTGACACCTGTCACGCCAGTAGGACCTGTTGGTCCAGTAATACCCGTGGCCCCGGTAGGTCCGGTAGCTCCAGTGATCCCCGTGGTCCCGGTAGGTCCAGTTGAACCGGTGATCCCCGTAGCACCAGTAGGTCCAGTTGAACCAGTGATGCCCGTGGCGCCAGTAGGTCCAGTAGCTCCAGTAATCCCCGTGGCACCGGTAGAGCCAGTTGATCCAGTAATACCTGTCGCACCAGTAGGTCCAGTTGAACCAGTGATACCCGTTGCGCCGGTAGAGCCAGTTGATCCAGTAATCCCCGTGGCACCAGTAGGTCCGGTAGCTCCAGTGATCCCCGTCACACCAGTAGGACCTGTTGGTCCAGTAATACCAGTGACACCAGTAGGACCGGTAGATCCGGTAATACCGGTGGCACCAGTAGGACCGGTAGATCCGGTAATCCCCGTGGCCCCTGTATCACCAGTAGTTCCGGTAATCCCTGTCGCACCCGTAGGACCCGTAGCTCCAGTAATACCCGTCGCACCCGTAGGACCCGTAGCTCCAGTAATACCCGTCGCACCCGTAGGACCCGTAGCTCCAGTAATCCCCGTCGCACCCGTAGGACCCGTAGCTCCAGTGATGCCCGTGGCACCGGTAGGTCCGGTAGGTCCAGTGATACCCGTCACACCAGTAGGACCGGTAGCTCCAGTAATCCCCGTGGCCCCAGTAGGTCCGGTAGCTCCAGTGATACCCGTTACACCAGTAGGACCCGTAGCTCCGGTAACCCCTGTCGCACCAGTAGGACCCGTAGCTCCAGTGATCCCCGTCACACCAGTAGGACCTGTTGGTCCAGTAATACCAGTGACACCAGTAGGACCGGTAGATCCGGTAATACCGGTGGCACCAGTAGGACCGGTAGATCCGGTAATCCCCGTGGCCCCTGTATCACCAGTAGTTCCGGTAATCCCTGTCGCACCCGTAGGACCCGTAGCTCCAGTAATACCCGTCGCACCCGTAGGACCCGTAGCTCCAGTAATACCCGTCGCACCCGTAGGACCCGTAGCTCCAGTGATCCCCGTGGTCCCGGTAGGTCCAGTTGAACCGGTGATCCCCGTAGCACCAGTAGGTCCAGTTGAACCAGTGATGCCCGTGGCGCCAGTAGGTCCAGTAGCTCCAGTAATCCCCGTGGCACCGGTAGAGCCAGTTGATCCAGTAATACCTGTCGCACCAGTAGGTCCAGTTGAACCAGTGATCCCCGTTGCGCCGGTAGAGCCAGTTGATCCAGTAATCCCCGTGGCACCAGTAGGTCCGGTAGCTCCAGTGATCCCCGTCACACCAGTAGGACCTGTTGGTCCAGTAATACCAGTGACACCCGTGGCACCAGTAGGTCCGGTTGAACCGGTGATCCCCGTGGCCCCGGTAGGTCCGGTAGCTCCAGTGATCCCCGTGGTCCCGGTAGGTCCAGTTGAACCGGTGATCCCCGTGGCACCAGTAGGTCCAGTTGAACCAGTGATGCCCGTGGCGCCAGTAGCTCCAGTTGATCCAGTAATACCTGTCGCACCAGTAGGTCCAGTTGAACCAGTGATCCCCGTTGCGCCGGTAGAGCCAGTTGAACCGGTGATCCCGGTGGCACCAGTAGGTCCAGTTGATCCAGTGATCCCCGTCGCCCCTGTATCACCAGTAGCTCCAGTAATCCCCGTGGCACCAGTAGGACCGGTAGATCCAGTGATGCCCGTGGCACCGGTAGGTCCGGTAGGTCCAGTGATACCCGTCACACCAGTAGGACCTGTTGGTCCAGTAATACCAGTGACACCAGTAGGACCGGTAGATCCGGTAATACCGGTGGCACCAGTAGGACCGGTAGATCCAGTGATACCCGTTGCCCCCGTAGGCCCAGTAGCTCCAGTAATACCCGTGGCCCCGGTAGGTCCGGTAGCTCCAGTGATACCCGTTGCCCCCGTAGGCCCAGTAGCTCCAGTAATACCCGTAGCGCCAGTAGGACCGGTAGATCCAGTGATCCCCGTCACACCAGTAGGACCTGTTGGTCCAGTAATCCCCGTGACACCCGTAGGACCGGTAGCTCCAGTGATCCCCGTCACACCAGTAGGTCCAGTTGAACCAGTGATACCAGTGGCCCCGGTAGGTCCAGTTGATCCAGTGATCCCCGTCGCGCCGGTAGAGCCAGTTGATCCAGTAATACCTGTCGCACCCGTAGGCCCAGTATCTCCAGTGATCCCCGTAGCGCCAGTAGGTCCAGTTGAACCGGTGATCCCGGTGGCACCAGTAGGTCCAGTTGAACCGGTGATCCCGGTGGCACCAGTAGGTCCAGTTGAACCGGTGATCCCCGTAGCGCCTGCAGGCCCAGTTTCACCTGGTGCTGCTAAAAGTGTGTAATCTGACGACGTATCTGGCGTACCTGAAGGTGGTGCAGAATCCACTATATACGTACCACCACCATAAGTGACCACTTGCCCTACTGAATATGTTGTTGCCATAACAGGATCATAGGCTTCAACACCACTTAATCCGATCCCAGTAGGCCCCGTAGGCCCAGTTTCTCCAGAAGCAGCCAAAAGGGTATAGTCGGGGGAGAGTCCAGGTATTCCTGATGGATCGTCAACATTGGCAATGTAAGTACTGCCATTAAACGTGACCACTTGCCCTGCATCATAATCTTGTGATTGTGAGGGATCAAAAGGAAGAGCGCCGGTTAACCCGCCAGCAGGTCCAGTAGGTCCGGTTGGTCCAGGGGGACCTGCTGGGCCTGCCGGGCCTCTTGGTCCAGCTCTTTGATTTGGTTTTGATTGTTTTATTCCTTTTGCAATCTGGCAAGGTTGATTCCCTTGAGATATCTTTTGTGTTGGATATTCTTGTTTAATGAATGGACAGTCTCTTTTTCGAGGACGGTCATGACGTGATCTTTTGTAATGAGGCTGTTCATGGTATTTACCGCAAAAGGGACATTTGTGTTCGAATTGATTGTACAAATTGCCCATCTCCTAGAATTGATATTTCATTCTATGTGCAAATTTTCAAATTGGAAGTAAAACCTAGGAAATCATCATTTCGAAAATCATCGAATCAAATCATTTAAATCTTTCATGAATTTGTGTTATGGTGTTGAAAGTATAAAATAGTATGATTTTTGACAGAAATGGGGACATCATTTATGAGTCAATCAGTTTTACAAGGCAAAGCCTATTCCGTTTTAAATTTATCCTCAGTGACAGAAGGAGGTACCATTAAAGAATCTTTTGATCGTAGTATGGATTTAGCAAAGAAGGCGGAGAAGTGGGGCTATCATAGATACTGGCTGGCAGAACACCATAACATGGAAGGGGTAGCGAGCTCTGCAACGTCTGTTTTAATTGGATATATTGCGGGAGGAACCGAAAAAATTCGAGTAGGATCTGGCGGGATTATGCTGCCAAACCACTCTTCACTTGTCATTGCCGAACAATTTGGCACACTTGAGACATTGTATCCAGGGAGAATTGATTTAGGTCTTGGCAGAGCACCAGGGACGGATCAGTTAACAGCAAGAGCGCTTAGACGTAATCTTCATAACGGAGAAGATTTCCCAGAGCAGCTTGAAGAACTTCGTCAATATTTCAAGCCGACCGGTCAGGTTAAAAAACATGTAAGAGCTGTTCCAGGAGAAGGTCTGGACATTCCGATTTGGCTCCTTGGTTCAAGTGGTTTTAGCGCCAGACTTGCAGGAGAACTTGGATTACCATTTGCCTTTGCAGCACATTTCTCACCTAAAAATACAATTCCTGCGTTAGAGTTGTACAGACAGTCCTTTAGACCTTCTGATGTATTAAAAGAGCCTTATGCCATGGTCGGTGTGACGGTTTTTGCTGCAGATGAAACAGAACGGGCTGAATACTTGGCAACCTCTCATTATCAGCGGTTTTTAAGTCTCATTCGCAACACACCAGGAAAACTGAAGGCGCCTGTCGACAGCATGGACGGTCTTTGGAGTCCATATGAAAAGGCGATGGTGGATGAACAATTAAGCTCGACTATCATTGGGGATAAAGAAAAAGTAAAAATAGAATTAGAAGCCTTTATTGAAGCTACACAAGCAGATGAAGTGATGATTAATTCTGATATGTTCGATCATCAAGAAAGAATGCGTTCGTATGAAATCATCGGAGAGATCTTTCAAGAGGCACAAGAAAAATAAACATAAAAAAAGAACTGCACAGAGCAGTTCTTTTTTATTTAAGCTTTTGTAAAAATGCGAAATGGTTGTCCGATTGGCAAAACGATACGGCCAAAATGTGTATTTAGGACAACAGCTGCAGAACCATAAAATGAAAGCAGGGAAATAATCAATTCTGCAATACCAGCCATGGTATGAGTCACATCGTACATCACACCAAAAGTGCTAAGGGAAAGACCAATGAATAAGAAATCAATAAAGACGAAAATCAAAAATAATACTTTATGTGTTTCCATTGCACCAATCGTCATAAACAAGCTGAAAATCAAATAACCAATAAACGCAAAACCTAACTGTTTTGGATCTGCTGCTCCCGCAAGCGTTTTCCCAAAAACGCCGGCTTGAATGAGCCAAGTTGTTCCAACGCCCATCCAGAAAAGACCGAATGCGCCAAAAGCAGTGGCTCCAAAAATATTATGATGCTTTGAATCTTGTATGGACGCGATCAGCTGCGCGATTCCTCCAAGGAAGATAGCCCAAGGTAAAATAAGGGAAGTGCCATCTGTGATTCCTAGTTTTTGTGAGGACGCAACGAGCGTCACCATTGCTAAACCAAACAAACCAAGTGGTGTTGGGTCTGCAATTGATAATCGAATTGCTTGAACATTCTGTTTTTCCATAATGACCTCCTACAATTTGCACTTACAAAAGATACTCGAATTCGATAGAAACGTCAAGCTCTTTTTTAGTAGACACTTGCATCGTCTTCCAAATAAATCTATATTTAATACATATCAAATGTGATAGAAAAAGAGGGATAAAATGAGGAAGGGCTTATCTGGAAAAACGATTGCCATTTGTGGAACGAGAAAAACAGAAGAAATGCGTACACTTGTCGAAAAGCAAGGGGGACAAGCCGTTATTCGCTCTCTTCAAGGAACCGTATTTTTAGCCAAAGAGGAATTAAAGCCAGGCATAGAAACCTTTGTGAAACAAGGGGCCGACTGGGTGATCTTGACAACAGGCATCGGTACAGATACATTGATTGAGAGTGCAGAAGAGCTGCAGCTTGGTAAAGAATTTATGAACATTCTATCAAATGCCCATATTGCTTCAAGAGGGTACAAAACCTTTGCTGCTTTGAAAAAACGCGGAATTCAGCCTGAGCTCTCTGATGAAGACGGTACAGTTCGTGACTTGATTTCAAAGCTTGAAGACAAGGAATTTCAAGGCAAACGTGTGATGGTGCAGCTTCATGGTGAAAATGCACCAGCTCTCATTCAGTTTTTACATGAAAAAGGGGCAGATGTTTTGCCGCTTTTACCATATCAGCACACACCTCCTGAACCAGAGGCAGCTGAAACGCTGCTGAAAGAAATGAAAGATGGACAAGTACATGCCGTTTGTTTTACAACCGCTGTCCAAGTTCACGCCTTTTTCAAACTAGCTGCAGAATGGGGAAGAAAAGAAGAATTGCAAGCATTATTCGAGCAGCACGTGCTTGCAGTAGCCGTCGGGAAAGTCACTGCTGAAGCTTTAAAAGAAGAGGGAATAGACCGAATTCTTGCCCCGTCACTTGAGAGAATGGGTGCAATGATAATAGAGCTATCCCGATATATGGAAAAACAATCAGCACACTCATAAAAAAACGCCTTTCACCAGATCAGTGAAAGGCGTTTTGGTTAGATTGTCCGTTTTCGATTCGTCCGAATTTTTTTGAGTACAAAGTAGAGAACAATCAGGACAATGGCAATGACCATAATAGGGGTTGTATAAGCATGAGCAACACTTTGAATATGATCCCATTTTGTCCCAAGCTGCATGCCAAGATAGATAAATAAGATAGACCAAGGGATGGCAGCTAATCCTGTCAAGAAAACGAATTTCAAAAAAGGCATCTTGGCAATACCCGCTGGAATCGAGATGGCATGACGGACAACAGGGATAAAGCGGGCGGTAAAGACTACACCGGTTCCATACCGGTCAAACCAGCGCTCTGCAGTCGCGATATGATGTTCATGGATGAACAAATACTTTCCATACTTTGTTAAAAAAGGTCTTCCGCCGTACAGACCGATCCAGTAAATAAAACACTGGGCGAGCGTACCACCGATGACGCCGGCAATCACAGCTCCTACAAAACCAATTGTGCCTGTTGACACCATATATCCGCCATAGGCAAGTACAATTTCACTCGGAATGATTTCAATCATCAGCCCTAGTGCTACACCTACATAACCAAGGCTTGTCAGCCAGGTTAAAATTTCATTAAAAAAGGTTCCCATTCATTTCACTCTGCCTTTAAATACGATTTTTCTTCAAGCATCCTTATAAGAGCCTATGCTTGTTTTGCTTTTCTCATGAGTATGCTTTCTATATATGCCAGCATGGCTTGCGGCTCATACAGACACCACTGAACCTGGCTTTTTCATCAAGTCTATGTTAAAAAGCTCTCGTCTAGCAGATTTTATCATACCATATTTGCCGGCATTTAGACGATCTACTTGCTATGTGAAAAATAGTCACCATAAAAGAATAGGCTGCATCCGTTTTTTCAGCAGAACATGATATAATTTGCTAGATGAAACGAACGGGTGGTGCACAAACATGTATTTAACAATTGCAGAAACAGCTGAATACTTGGAAGTATCAGAAGCGTATATTAAAAAATTAATCCAGCAAAAAAAGATCCGTTACGTATTTGACGGGGAATCTTATCTTATTTATCAAGGGCAGTTTCAAACGCATTTAAAGCAGCTCGAACAATATAAAGAGCTCGTCCAAGAGATCTTAAATGAACCGATTCCGGAAGACCCCGATGTAAAGGATGAAGATTAGAATATTGTCATTTTTTCAATTGATTCAACATGGATCAATGTAGAAAGAATAATCTTTATATTAACTTATGCTCAAATGGTTCCCGCTCTTTCTCGAATGACAATCATTAGCAGTAAAAGGAAGTGAAAATGGTGGGGACAACTACTTTATGTGACGCCTGTCAAAAAAACGAAATGAATGTTGTAGAAGCGTCTGATGAACCGAAACAGCCATTCTCCTAACCAATTTTTACTGCACGATGATTTTTATGGAGAGGACGGACAGGCTTTCCAATCAGAGAAGGACGTCATCGTCACCAAAAGTGAGAAAGCTCCAACATTACACGTCGTTAGGCATGATTTGGCGTCTTTAATAGACTTTTCAATTACTAGATGGTTTCTTGAGGATGATGTCATCGATGCGTTGAAACAGCACGACCAGCAAAAAATCTTGGATTTCGTTCATAGTAGGTTTTATGAAACGGAGCATGCTGAAGTGAAATCACGAATGTTAGAAATCGCAGCTGATGTTCTAGGTACAGTTGCCGCTGAATGGGTAAGGGAACTTTTGGATCAGGCGGACGAAGAATTCCTTTATCCGCTTTCGTGGGCAGCAGCCAGCTGTTTGCCAGAAGATGAGGGATTACACCATATATTGAAAAAAATGAAATCGATCAGTGAAAAAGAATTGCCGTTAGAGGCTTTTATTTGCCTGCACCGTTTCCGTTCTCACAAAATATTGGATTGGATGGAGTCAAATTGCACCCATTTTCACGATCAGTGGGGAAGGCTGGCAGCCGTCAGCTGTCCAACCTGGGAAAGAATGAAATCTTGGCTAAACAAAGGAAGGTCTTTCAGCTTAATTGCACTAGATACAATGGCAAACTGTGCAGGAAATAGACCGGCCCTAGTGGAACAATTTTCACCTAAAATCCTTAAAACTGATAAAAATGAAGTAGAGAAGATTTTACATGATGTTAATCAAAAAGATCAGGTTCCACGAGTGAAAATGAAAGTGTCCAAAATCTTGGAGAACAAACAAGACATATTTGAATAAGCCTTTTTATTGGCTGACTCCCGTTTGAACAATTTTCATGCGGCATTTCACTTTTACATCCGCATCAGGATAAATGTCTTGCCATTTTTCTGGTGTCATTGCCTTGTCTTTTGATCTATATCTAAGGCCCAGTCCAAGCGGGTCTATGTTTTGCTTTTTAAAGGACTGTACAAGATCTTCTCCTTGCTGAGTGATACGTTTTTCAACTTCTTTTTCGACTTGGTCCAATATATTCGGTTTATCGATTTTTTTGGACTTCATGAATTCTTTCAATTCGCCTTTTAGTTTGATATCTATCGTGATATGAGGCTTTTTTGTTAGGTTTTTCGTCGGTTTGATCTGGTAAGACACATGTGATTTGATATTTTCAATGACAACATGAGTCTTCGCTCGATCTTGCAATTGAAACTCATAGATGCCATTTTTATGATTTTCAATCATCGCTTTAAATGTGAACGTGTCTTCTCCTGGAATATGACCCACCATTTTTTCTTGATCAAATAGAGCAACGCCCGAGACCTTGATGGCATTGCTTGTTCTTTCAATGTAAGGGAGATAAGCATCGACCCCTTTTGCCATCATCTGATTCATAAAAATATGCTGATTTGTGACTGGCTCATTGCCATTTCGCATATTTTGCGCTAACAGATCAGAGAGATATACACCTATATTTAAGTTCGTTTGATTCATTTTTGTGTATAATAATTCTTCGACTTCTCCGCCAACAATCGCAAACACTTGGCGTGAACCAATAATAGGATCACGATAAATGTAATTCATTAAATCGATCATGCCGACTTCTTTTGCTAACTTTTCACTGACTAAAATAACGAGCACCTGGCCCATAACCACCGGAAAAGGCGATTTTTCTGACACGAGAAATTGGATATTACTAATCGTGTTTGACTTTGCACTTAATATTTGATAGCTGCCTTGCTCTTCACTTTTAAAGACGGGAAAGACAAAAAAGCCCTTCATTTCGCCATCTTCCATTAAATCAAATCCTGCCGCCTGAGAGATATTTAATTCATCTAATAGCCGGGGCTGTGCACAGCTAGTTAACAAAAGACTAAACAACATAAGACCTATGAGTACATACTGTTTCATGTTCGTTTTTTCAGCATCAGTCCAATGACCATACAGACAATCAATCCATAGATCAGAATGAATCCGCTATATTCCACCCATTGATTAAAGGTTTCAAAAGAAGTTGCACCGGCAAAAAACGAAAACATGATCAGAATGAGAATGCTGAGACCGATTAAATTGACGCGCTGGCTTGTATGAAATACTTGTTTCGCCATTCGGCTCGCAGCCCATAATGGAATCGCGATATTTGGAATAATAAGAAGCAGCCAAAGAGACACTTCAATAAATTCAAAGCGCTGAATGAAGGGAAGTTTCACAATGCTTGTTAACGTCAATGTTGGCCATTTTGTTAATTTAAGCTGAGCACTCGAATAATACGCAATGGATACGAGAAAGACAAGTAAATTTAAGCATGTCGTGAATAATGCTCCCATGTGGGCAAATTTTTGTGACGTTTGTGCTTTTTTAATAAAGGGATAATAGACAAGCAGCGTTCCAAAACCAAACATGGGTAAGGAGGCATCTTTGAGACCCATTACCAGCTGCGAGAATGTATGATCAAACATTGGAAACATAAAGCGAATGTGACTATATTTCATGACGTAAAAGCAAATAAACGTCATCCAATATGTGAGTATAATGCTAAAAAACGCCCATCCTGCAATGGTTCTAAAGCCGCCGGTATGAATGTAATACACTAGCACAAGCAGTACAGCAGCAAACAAAAAACCCGGAATTTCTTTAAACAGCCACACATGGATTACATCCATATAATGGACGAGGACAGTAAGCGACAAACATGAAAAGTATAAGATGTAGAGAATATTGAATAATTGCCCAATCCATTTACCAAATACGAATTTTGTAATATGAACAAATTCATCCGAAGGAGCCTTTTTAAACATCAAGTAAATCAGAAAGATCATCACATTGACACTGATGCCAGAAATTAGAATGGCGATCCATCCGTCATTATTCATGGAACGGACAAGGTTCGTTTGAAAGTTTAAAATGCCGACACCTACTTGATTGGCATTAATGAGAAAAAACACAAAAAAAGGGGATATTTGAAATTTCTCTTTGACAGAAGAAGAGCTCATGCCTTCACTTCCTTATTCATAAAAATCATTTTTCCCCTTCCGGCCTTGCTTAGGCTTTGGCTGGTGAATGGTTCTATTTTGTCCGCGTAAATTATCCGGCCTTTTATTCAAAAAGCGAAGCTGAGGGCGAATCAAACTGCTCTTTAAATCAGCTAGACGAGGTGGATAAATGGGTTCAAGGTATGGCTGCCCAATAGAGGTTAATTTCATCAAATGGGTGATCAGAAAAGCGCCCATCAGTGAAATTCCTAAGGCTCCCCAAACCTGTGCTGCAAATAGAAAAGGGAACCTCAAAAGCCGGATGGCATTTCCCATTTTATAGATCGGGGTGACAAAGGAAGCTAGAGCAGACAATGCCACAATAATCAGCAGGATATTACTTGTTAAGCCCGCTGCCACCGCCGCCTGTCCAATGACGATCCCGCCAACAATCCCGAGTGTTTGTCCTACCTTTGTCGGAAGCCTGGATCCAGCCTCTCTTAGTAATTCAATCGAAATCTCTAAAAATAGTGCCTCAATGATCGGAGGAAATGGCACAAGATAGCGCGAGGACACAATGGTTTCTAATAAATCCTTTGGGATCAGCTCATAATGAAAGGTTAAAACGGCTACATATAAAGGTGTCGCAAAAATGGAAAATATCACAGCAAATATGCGTAACAGCCTAAAGCAAGAAGCCGCAATCCATGACATATTATAGTCTTCCATAGTGGAAAAATACTCAAGTAAAATAGTCGGGGCAAGCAAGACATGAGGCGAACCATCCACTAATATGGCAATTTTTCCTTCTGATAAACCTGAAGACACGCGGTCGGGTCTTTCTGTATTCAAAAACAACGGAAAGATCGTATTGGACACATCATAAAGCATTTGAGCAAGGTAATTCGCATCTAAAATCTGATCATAATTAACGTCCTCAATTCGCTGAAGAACCGTTTCGATGTTTTCCGGGTTGGCGATTTCTTCAATATATAACACGGCTACTTTTGTTTGAGACAGCGTACCAACCGTCTTTTCCTCAACTTTCAGGTTAGGCGTTGGCAGCCGCCGCCTGACTAAATTTAAATTGGTATCTAAAGACTCTACAAATGCTTCCTGTGCACTAATAATCCCAAATTCAATCTCAGGCGGACCTACTTGTCTGCCTTTCTTTTCTTCAATCGGCAAAAGAAGCGTTTTGCCCCAGTCTGTCTCAAGTCTAATGGCAATGCTGCCCCGGTGAAGGGCTTCTTCCACTTTTTGAAGATCGCTCGTGATGACAGCCTGCTCAATGGGAATTCGTTCTTTCAGCTCTTCAAGAGTGGGTGTCAGATGCATTTGTTTGAGGGAGGGGAGAATTTGTTCATGTAGAAGATGTCCATTAATCAATGAACGAAAAAAGGAAGTCCTATACAGAAAATCTCCATTTCGAGACAGCTCATTTGTAAAATCAGCAGAACGTGACAATGCTTCAAATACTGAATTCGGGTCCTTTTGTTGTTTGTTTTTCTTCAGCATTTGAACCAGCTCCTTCGGCGATTTGCCTCTATTATCTAACCAATTGTCTAAAGATATGCATGAAAAAAAGCGTTCAGCTTGATGGGCTGGACGCTTTTTTTCCATATAGAACGGCTTCTAATAATAAATCAGCTAAATGGACCGCGCGCATGCTCGGCGAGTGCCCTGAGCGTTTGATGCCTGCTGCCATTTGCAACTGACAGCCTGGATTAGATGTAACGATGGCAGCCGCCTTTGTTTGGCTGGCTTCTGTCATTTTATGATCTAAAATTTGCATCGACATCTTTGGCTGCAAAATGTTGTAAATACCAGCTGAGCCGCAGCACCGGCCCGCATCCTTCATTTCTTTAAATGATACACCATGAATGGCCTTCATCAGCACCCTTGGCGCATGCTGTACACCCATTCCGTTCCGCAAATGACAGGAATCTTGGTAGGTGATGACTTGCTCTGGCAAAGCAAGCGGCATGCGGCGGTGAAATTCCAGCTCCACTAAAATGTCTGATATATCCGTGATTTTCTTTGAGAAGGCTTCACTTCGCTTTTGAAAATCCGGATCATCGCAAAGCAAATGATTGTAATCACTTAAAAAAGCGCCACAACCGCCCGCATTCATGACAATGGCATCCGCATCTATCTCTTCAAAAGCTTCAATATTCCGCTTTGCTAACTGTTTCGCTTGTTCTTTTTCACCGCTATGGCCATGGAGCGCTCCGCAGCACGTCTGAATAGGAGGGACGAAGACGTCACAGCCTGCCAGCTGCAAAAGCTGGATGGTTGCTTCGTTTGTACTGGAAAAAACCGTGTCCATTAAACAGCCAGTAAAAAAGGCGACCCGTTTTCTCGCTGGGCCGGCGGCTTTGTATTCCGTCAAACGGCTTTTCTGTTGACGCGGTACCTTTGGAAGCGCCTGTTCCATCAGGCGTAAGTGCGGTGGAAGCACCTTCAGCATGCCAGTTTTGCGGGCGGCCGTTTGCAGACCAGATGTTTGATAAAATCGAAGAAGTCCTGCCGCTTTCCGCATTCGGCTTTGTGAAGGAAAGAGACCTTTAAACACTACACGTCTTACAAGTTTGACAGGGATGGATTGTTTTTTGTGCTGCTGAATGATGTCTCTTGCATCTTCAAGTAACTGTCCATATTTAACGCCGGAAGGGCAGACCGGTTCACATGCACGGCAGCCAAGACAAAGATTCAGCGAATGCTCGACATCTTCATCTGGCTCAATGACGCCGTCTCTCACCGCCTTCATTAAAGCAATTCGGCCGCGGGGAGAGTGTGTTTCTTGTTGACCAGATTCAATATAAGTCGGGCAGGAAGGAAGGCAGAAGCCGCAGCGCATGCAATTGAGCAGCTCTTTTTCGTCCATCTGCTGCTGAAATGTTTGCTGAATCTCTGTTTGTTTAGAACTCATGAGACCACCACCCGCTTTCTTGCGGCTTTTCCAAACACTTTATCAGGGTTCATGATATTTTCCGGGTCAAGCGCTTGTTTGATCGCTTTCATTGCCGCAATGCCTTCTTTTTTGACCTTTAGTTCTAAGTAAGGGGCTTTCATAAGACCTACGCCATGTTCACCTGTAATGGTGCCGCCAAGTGAGACTGCTTTTTCAAAAATGGCCTGAAAGGCTTCTTCCACCCGTTTCATTTCTTCTTCATTTCTTGCATCTGCTGCACAAGTAGGATGCAAATTGCCATCACCTGCATGACCAAATGTACAGATTTTCACTTTGTACTCCTTCGCAATGTCTTCGATCGCCCGCACCATGCTGGCAATTTCAGACCGGGGGACTGTGGCATCTTCTAAAATGGTCGTCGGGCTTAACCGGGCGAGAGCTGATAAAGCAGATCGTCTCGCTGTTAAAAGGGCATTGGCCTCTTCTTCAGAATGTGCGATATTCACTTCTTTTGCACCGTGCTGCTGGCACACTTTTGCGATGCGCTGCATATCACGGGCAACCGCCTCAGGATGGCCGTCTTGTTCGATTAACAGCACCGCTTGAACGTCAGTCGGCAAACCGATTTTTGCAAAGTCTTCAACGACTTCCAAAGTCGGCTGATCCATAAATTCTAATGTGGCGGGGATGATACGCTCTGCAATAATCGCCGACACTGAAGCGGCGGCTTCCTCTAAACTTTCATATAAGCAAAGCATCGTTTGTTTTGTTTCTGGAAGCGGCAAAAGCTTCAGCGTAGCTTCAGTGACAATCCCGAGCGTTCCTTCTGAACCTACGAACAAACGGGTCATATCATACCCGGCCACGTCCTTTGCAAGCTTGCCGCCTGTTTTGATGATGTCACCGTTTGGCAGAACGACTTCAAGTCCAAGTACATAATCTCTCGTCACTCCATACTTTAATCCCCGGAGACCACCTGAATTTTCATTAATATTTCCGCCTAATGTAGAGATTTTCATAGAGCTTGGATCAGGTGGATAGAAGAGGCCTTTCGCCTCTACTTGGCGAATGAGTTCCTGTGTGATCAAACCAGGCTGCACCGTTGCTGTCAGGTTTTCTTCATCTATTTCTATTAATTGGTTCATTCTTGTAAACAGCATCACAAGTCCGCCTTGAGTGGGACATGTGCCTGCACAAAGGTTCGTTCCTGATCCTCTTGGCACGATCGGAATGTTATATGAGGAGCAGAGCCGGACAATTTGCTGGATTTCCTCAGCCGCGTGCGGGCTTACGATGACATCTGGCATATGCTGAAAATTTGGTGTTGCATCATAAGAGTAGGCAAGCCGATCGGCTTTACTGTCCTGCATGTAAGAAGCACCGACAATCTTTTTTAATTGATTTAAAAATTCAGAATGTAACATACGCATTCAACTCCTATTGATGAGACGTATCGTTTCATTCAGTATAAAAAAAGAATCGCCTCATGCCTATGGACGATTCTACAAAATATCGGGCTGTTCGCTTCGTTTTTTTGGATCATGATCTAATAACATGAAGGCTAAATAAAAGAGCATTGCATCTTGCATACGCTTTGGATCAAGTGTCGTTAAATCTTGGATGCGTTTTAGCCTGTAATGCAGTGTATTGATATGGACATGCATCGCTTCTGCTGTATATTTCAATGAGCAATCTGATGTCATAAGCACCCGCAATGTTTTCACTAATTCAGGATAGGGGAGAAGAGGGGCGATTGTTCGATCAAGAAACACTTCTTTTGTTTCCTGACTCACTTCCTCCATAAAAAGTTCAAGCGTTAAATCTTCATCAAATACAATCGGTGTATCAGCATGTGCCATTTTTAATGCTCGAAAGGCTTGTTGAAAGGATTGCTTCATCAAATGAGCAGCTGCTGGTTTGCCTGCTCCAATCAAAACTCCCTGTGTGCCCCGCGCCGTAAGGGAGGCATGGATGTGAAACAGGCGCTGCTGCAAGGCTTTACGATCATCTGCTGTTGTCTGCAGCATGAGCAAAAAACGGGCATGCCCCCAGCGGACGATGATCTCCTGACTAGTGAGATGCAGCGTTTCCTTCAATTCTTTGTATTGATTCTGCTTCATAAATGATTCATCCTGACAATCGATCAGAACAACTGCGCGCTCCTTATTGATATCAAGCTGGAGCCGCGACGCTTTTTCAGTGAGATCAATCGCTGTCTCTGGCAGATGAAGCCAGTCGAATACAAACGCTTCGAGCTGACGTTCATCCGTTTCAGTTTCTTGAAAAAATTCATGTTCATGAATAAGCAGCTCGGTCATTTTTCTTAATATTTCGCCAAAAGGAGACACATGTACAGGATCTCCTGTCATTCCAATGACCCCGATGACCTCTTGCTTAAAATAAATAGGCAGATTGATGCCAGCTTTGACGCCTTTCATGTGCTGCTGGTCATCCTTTGTGAGAATTCGTTTCTGTCCTTCAAAAGATGTCAGATACGCTCCTTCATGAAATTGTCCAACGCGTTCTGGATCTGTTGCTGCAATGATGGTGCCGTTTGTTTGTGCGATGATGATTTCCTCAGTCAGCACCTTTTTAACCTCGTCTACGATTTTTTCTGCCAGTGTCATTGTGAGCAAAACGTACCCCTCCGAGATGTTTCTTTTGACACTATCATACCATCATATGCTAGGACATATCTTTCTTTTCATGAGTTATGCTAAAATAATAAACACACATGAAGGAGAAGAAAGGAGACATAGCCATGTCACTGCAAAATCGCTTACAAGACTTACTAAAAGAAGGACAGGCGCTGACCGACTTTGAATATGATGAAGCGGCGCGCCGCAATTGGACATTAGAAGGGGCGAGAATAAAAGAAGAAGCCCGTTTTGGCGATGTATATATAGAGCGTGTAGACAAGGAATCAGAGAACATGATTCAAACAGAAAACGCCTCATTTCTAAACACACCGCTTACATATGTGAAAAAACATCAAAAAGAATTCATTTATATCGAATCCAAGTGGTTTGATGTCGTGAAAGTGGATGGCTTGGCCATTGAATGGGATGAAGTGTTTCAAACGTATACCGTCCTATTCGGTTTAAAACGTCCTAAAAAAGACACGAATATTCTAAAGGACATGCTATCGCCATTAAATGGTGCTCAGCTTCAATTTAATGGACAAGATGGCTTATTTGATGTGAATTTGCAGCTTCTTGAGCTTGAGGATATCCACGAAGATACGGCTTTCATTGACGTCATCTCGGCCGTGTATCGATTTTTATTCCGTATGAACATGCAGCTTGAAATCAATGAATCAAAAAACGGCTCAAATTCCTGAGCCGTTTTTTTGTCCATTTATTCATTCGATGAAGGTGTGACAAACCGTACATCATGCTCTTTTCCATATTGAAGATAATCTTCATTTGGCTCCTGATTGGTCACGACGATATCAATCTCGTGCAAATCACAAAACGTGGTCAAGGCGTAATGATCGAATTTGCTATCATCCACTAATAAAAAGGTTTTGGCACTTTTTTGAACAAGCGTCTTTTTAATATCGGTTTCAAGCGGAGACGAATTCGTGACGCCGTGATCAATGGATAAACCAGTTGATGCGATAAAGGCTTTATTGACATTGTAAGCTTTTAAGCGCTCAACACTTTGATAGCCAACGAAAGAATTCGTTTTTCTTTCAAGCATCCCGCCAGTGGAAAAGATGGTGAGATTTTCATAAGGCATCGCCTGTGTAATGAAATCCACATTATTGGTCACAATGGTCACCTGTTTCTCAGTCAAATAGGGGAGCATCTCAAGCGTTGTCGTACCAGAATCAATAAAAATCATATCCCCGTTTTCCACAAAAGCGGCAGCCGTCTGACCGATCAATTGCTTTTTACTGAGCTGACGGATCTTTCGCTCCTGATACACCACTAACGTTGAGTGGTTCACAGCCACTCCGCCATACACTTTTTTGAGCACGCCAGATTCGACCAATGCCTGTACATCTCGGCGTATCGTGTTTTTTGAGACACCAAAATGCGCCACAAGCTCATCAAGTGAGGCAGATTCCCGGTCAAATACATACTCTTTGATTTGTTGAATCCGTTTTGTTTTTATCATACTTCATATCCCCAATCAATCCGAATGTCCTTTTTCCATTATACCAATAAATTCTCTTACTGGGATTAGGTCAATTGATTCTCTTTTCTCCTTTGATATAAAAGCGTATGATAGAAAAAAGAACGAAACTAGAAAGGACTTTCACTTCTATGAATCAATCAAACAACCCATTTTCAAAGCTTGCGAATTTTAGAGAAGTAGGGGGACTTCAAACAACAGATGGGATGGTGATCAAACAGGGAATGATTTATCGATCCGCAGACTTATCCCGTTTGTCGAAACAAGACATCAGAATATTCTCAGCACTCGGAATTCAAACCGTTTGTGACCTCCGTACAGCCTCAGAACGTAAATCACATCCAGCAAAGATCAAGGAACACGACAAAATCGTCCATATTCCGATGCAGCCTGACAGTAAGATGCCGAGTAAATGGACCATGTTTCGTATGCTGGTAACAGAAGGGAAGTCTCTCTCATTTACACCGATCATGAAAGAGTTATATGAAAGCATGCTGACAGAGCGTAAAGAAGAGATTCGGCAGCTGTTCACACTGCTTTCAGATCAAAGCCATTACCCGCTGATGCTTCACTGCACGAGTGGCAAGGACCGTACAGGTTTTTTATCTGCCCTGATTCAGTTAACAGCAGGTGTACCGCTGGCTGTCGTTTTAAGTGAATATATGCGTTCCAATGAAGGCGTGCAAATGCTCGTCAGAAGGCAGGAACGATTTGTCCGATTGATGAGTTTATACCGGGTGTCAAAAGAACAAATTCAGCCGCTTGTCGGTGTGCAGCAAGATTATCTTGAAGATGTGCTGCACGAAATGCTGGAGACATACGGGAGTGCAGAGCAGTATTTAATTGAAGCCTGCAAAGTCCCTGAAGCTCAGCTCAATGAAATGAAAAACATTCTGCTTACACCATCTGCTGGCATTCCATCACAAAAAGCGGAATAAACTTAAGGTGAGGTGATGCAAAACATGCTGAAAAAGATCAGTATGACAGTTTTAACACTGATGTTGATGTTTGTATTTTTATTGATTCCTTCTAGCAGTCTAGCTGCTCGCCCAGTGCCAAAAGGAAAGCTTGAGAGCACAAGAGAGATGCGCGCGGTATGGATTGCATCGGTTTATAACTTAGATTGGCCCTCAAAGAAGGGGCTGCCCGTAGCAGAGCAGAAACAAGAGTTTATTCGTTTGTTAGATGAGATCAAAGCGATGAATATGAATGCCGTCATTATGCAAATTAAACCAACAGCAGATGCCTTTTACCCTTCAGCATACGGGCCGTGGTCAGAATATTTGACTGGAACACAAGGGAAAGATCCTGGGTATGATCCGCTTGAGTTTATGATAGAAGAAGCTCATAAACGCGGTCTTGAATTTCACGCTTGGTTTAACCCTTATCGAATCACAATGAATCATACTGATCTCAGCCGTTTGTCAGCCGATCACCCTGCAAGAGAGCATCCTGATTGGACGATTGCATATGGTAATCAGCTTTATTACAACCCAGGCATTCCTGAGGCTCAGGACTTCATTGTAGGCGGCATAGAAGAAGTTGTGAAAAACTACGATATTGATGCGGTGCATATGGATGATTATTTTTACCCTAATAAAATAGCTGGTGTCCCGTTTCCAGATCAAGAAACGTATGAAACATATGGAAAAAAAGCATTTACACATATAGAAGATTGGCGAAGAGATAATGTGAACCAGCTGGTGAAGCAAATCAATGACACCATTAAGAAAGAAAAACCTTATGTGAAATTTGGTATTAGTCCATTCGGTGTATGGCGCAACATAAAAGATGAC
Organism: Bacillus sp. FSL K6-1006; assembly: GCF_038593175.1. Lineage (NCBI taxonomy): Bacteria > Bacillati > Bacillota > Bacilli > Caryophanales > Bacillaceae > Bacillus > Bacillus sp. FSL K6-1006. Next base: position 1,862,939 of record NZ_CP151970.1, on the reverse strand, counting down.
CCGACTGGTTCAAACACCACAGCAGGAATGACCAACTACGATGATTTGTATGCTGATACAAGAGAGTGGATTCAGCAGCACGATATTGATTATGTCACTCCGCAAATTTACTGGAGCATCGGCTTTCAAGCTGCCGCTTATGATGTGCTGACGAAATGGTGGTCAAATGAGGTGAAAGGGGAGCCGGTTCACCTGTACATTGGTCAGGCGGCGTATAAAATTAATCAAAACAGTGATCCTGCTTGGTCTGACCCGGAAGAATATTTTAGGCAGATTGAGCTGAACAGGCAGTCACAGCTCGTGCAGGGAAGCATGCATTTCAGCCTGAAGGATCTCAATCGCAACCCTTTGAATGTAAAGAATCGATTGATAGAAGAGTCATACCGCAAACCAGCTCTCATTCCAGAAATGCCTTGGCTTTATCAGAAAGCACCTAAAAAACCAATCATTCAATCTGTGAAAAAGACATCGGATGGTGCGGCTTTACAAATCAAAAATGATCCGCATTCTACCGTATCCTATTATGCAGTCTATCGATTAACAAATAAAGGAACATATGAATTACTGCAAACATTTAGAAAAGAAAAAGGCGCCATAACAACGATTAAAGACCTCCCAGTCAATCAAAAGAAAATGGATACTTACAAGATTACGGCTCTTAATCGTCTTCATCACGAAAGCAAGCCTTCTACAAAAATAGTGAAATAACGAAAAAGCATGAATGAGGATTTTTCTTCATTCATGCTTTTTTTCTATTATTCTTGTTTTAATTTTCTGAATTCAAACAAGCTTGGCATGAAGCAGCTGCTTGATTAATAAATATGATAGAAAAGAGCCAAAGGGGGAAGCAAGATGGATTTTGAATTAACGAAAGAACAACAAATGATCCGCCAGATGGTCAAGGATTTCGCCAAAGCAGAAATTGCACCACTCGCTCAAACCATTGATGAACAGGCCGTATTCCCAGCCAAAACGTTTCAAAAAATGGGGGAGCTCGGCTTTATGGGCATCCCCTTTCCAGAGAAATACGGCGGCTCAGGAGGAGATACGATATCGTATGCACTGGCTGTAGAAGAAATCGGAAAACAGTGCGGTAGTACAGGTCTTAGCTATGCTGCAGCCGTCTCCTTAGGCGCAAGCCCGCTTTATTACTTCGGTACAGAGGAGCAAAAGATGGACCACCTTGTCCCGCTGGCTTCTGGAACAGCACTCGGCTCCTTTGGATTAACAGAACCAAACGCAGGATCAGATGCAAAAGGGACAAAAACAAAAGCGGTCAAAGACGGACAAGAATATGTCATTAGCGGGGAGAAGTGCTGGATCACAAACGCCAATTTTGCCAGAACCATTATCGTCACTGCAGTCTCGGATTATGATGAAAACGGCCGCCCAATCATCTCCGCCTTCATTGTGGAGAAAGGGCAAAAAGGGCTGACCATTACAAATCCATATGACAAAATGGGCGTGCGCGGTTCAGATACAGCAGAAATCATTTTAGACGGTGTACGTGTACCCGCCCAGAATATTTTAGGAGACCCAGCGAAAGGCTTTAAGCAATTTTTATATACATTAGACGGGGGACGCATTTCAATTGCTGCATTATCAGTTGGTATCGCACAAGCTGCACTAGATGCTTCGCTCTCGCATGCAAAAGAAAGAAAGCAATTTGGGCAGACCCTTTCTTCCTTCCAAGCGATTCAGTTTAAGCTGGCAGATATGGCGATGCAAATAGAGCTCGCCAGACAAATGGTATGGAAAGCCGCTTGGCTGAAAGATCACGGCAAGCCGTTTACAAAAGAAGCTGCCTATGCCAAACTTTTCGCTTCTGAAATGGCGACAAAAGCAAGTCTTGATGCTGTTCAAATTCACGGGGGAACAGGCTACATGAAAGAATGTGGTGTAGAACGGCTTGTGAGAGATGCGAAGCTAATGGAAATTGGAGAAGGGACCTCTGAAATTCAGCGTCTAGTCATCGCAAGACAACTGTTAGCGTAATCCGATAATGAAAACGCTTACCATCAATGGAGGAGGAAAGCCATGATGTCGATTCATCCACAAACGATCGGTTCCTTATTAAAAGGGAAAATGGAGCAGCATCCAGCACATGAAGCCATTGTGTATCCAGAACGTTCCTTACGTTTTTCATATGAAGCGTTTTATCGAGAAGTCAAGGAAACCGGGAAAGGTCTTATGGCATTAGGTGTTCAAAAAGGCGATCATATCGCCATCATGGCGCCCAATGTACCCGAATGGCTCATGCTGCAATTCGCCTGCGCGTCGATTGGAGCCGTTCTCGTCACCGTGAATACAAACTTTCAATCACAAGAACTCGCTTATTTACTCAAGCACTCTGATAGCAGCATGCTGTTTATCGTAGACGGGTTTAAAGAGACATCCTATGTCAGAATGCTTGAAGAACTTATACCGGAGCTTCAAAACGCTCATCAAGGAGAGATCACATCCTCATCTTTTCCTTATTTAAAAAGTGTCGTCTATATAGGTGAGCACACGCCAAAGGGCATGCGCAGCTGGAACAGTATTCACGCAGCTGCTAAAAGAACAGAGGATCATGAGTGGGAGAAACGAATGGATGAACTTGCACCTGATGATGTCATTAATATGCAATATACTTCAGGCACAACCGGCTATCCAAAAGGAGTCATGCTCAGCCATACAAACATTGTCTGCAATGCCAGCCAAATCGCAGATTGTATGAAGCTTACCCAAAAGGATCGAATGTGTATCCCTGTTCCTTTCTTTCATTGCTTTGGATCCGTTCTTGGCGTGCTTGCTTGTCTCACAAAAGGAGGAACGATCATTCCAATTGAATCCTTCCACCCAGAGCGAGTTCTTCAAACCGTAGAAAAAGAGAAGTGCACCGTCCTTCACGGCGTCCCGACAATGTTCATTGCAGAGCTCGACCATCCGAATTTTCACCAATACGATCTGTCCACATTACGAACGGGCATTATGGCAGGATCTCTTTGCCCATCCCATGTGATGAAAGCCGTCATTGAACAAATGGGACTGAAGGAGCTCACGATTGCCTACGGACAGACCGAAAGCTCTCCTGTCATTACCCAAACAAGAACGGATGATTCATTTGAAAGACGGGTTCAAACGGTCGGCCGGGCGCTTCCTCACATCGAAGTGAAAATCACCGTTCCAGGCACACCGGAGGAAGTACCAAGAGGAGAACAAGGCGAGCTGTGTACAAGAGGTTATCATGTGATGAAAGGCTACTATAAAAATGAAGAAGCCACAGATGAAGTGATTGATCAGGACGGCTGGCTTCATACGGGTGATTTAGCAGAGATGGATGAGGACGGCTATGTGAAAATCACAGGACGGCTGAAAGATATGATCATTAGAGGCGGGGAGAATGTTTACCCAAAAGAGATTGAGGATGTTCTTTATACTCATCCGGATATTCTTGATGCACAGGTCGTTGGTATACCTGACGAGACGTATGGAGAAGAAGCCGCCGCATTCATTCGGCTCAAGCAAGGCAGGGCGGTGACGATTGAGACACTCACCAGCTATTGTCAGTCGCAAATGGCACGCTACAAAATTCCTAAATATTTTTTCATCACTGACGAGTATCCAATGACTGCATCAGGGAAGATTCAAAAATTTCGTCTGAAAAAGCAGGCGCTTGATCTAATAAAGGAGTGAAGGCAGCAATGTTTCAAAAAGTACTGATTGCAAATCGAGGCGAAATTGCCCGGCGAATTATTCGAACGTGTAAAAGGCTCGGGATCTACACCGTCGCCGTTTATTCAGAAGCAGATCAACATGCACTTCATGTGCAAGAAGCAGACAGCGCCTATCCGATTGGAGGCGCAAAAGTATCTGAAAGCTATTTAAACATGGAAGCAATCATTAGGGCAGCCAAGCAGACAAATACAGATGCCATCCACCCAGGATATGGCCTCTTATCAGAAAATGCGGCCTTTGCAGAACGCTGCCGCAGCGAAGGAATCGCCTTTATTGGCCCATCCGCACAAGTCATTCAGCGAATGGGGAATAAAATTGAAGCAAGAAAAACGATGGCTCAAGCAGGTATCCCCATTGTACCAGGCGTTTCAGCTCCGCTGCATGATGCCGAAGAAGGGGTCAGTCAAGCGCAGTCACTCGGTTATCCGATCATGCTCAAGGCATCAAGCGGGGGCGGAGGAATTGGCATGCAGCTCGTGCAAAATGACGAGGAGCTGTACAGGGCTTTTGAAGGGAATCAAAAAAGAGCGCAAAGCTTTTTCAACGATGGGACGCTGTATATGGAAAAGGTCATTGAAAACGCGCGTCACATTGAAATTCAGGTCCTTTTTGATTCCTTCGGCCATGGGGTCCACTTATTTGAGCGCGACTGTTCACTCCAGCGAAGACATCAAAAAATCATTGAAGAAGCACCAGCCGCCTGTCTCGATGAATCGGTGAGACATCAAATGGGGGAGATGGCCGTCAAAGCAGCCAAAGCAATTGGATATGAAAATGCAGGAACGATTGAATGTTTAGTCGATCAGCATCAACAATTTTATTTCCTAGAAATGAACACGAGATTACAAGTAGAGCATCCTGTCACAGAAGAAATTACAGGCATTGACCTTGTTGAGGAGCAGCTGAAAATCGCTGCACGTGAGCCGCTTTCCTTTAATCAGGAGGATATTCATCAAATCGGTCATGCCATCGAGGTTAGAATTTATGCGGAAGATCCCGTCACCTTTTATCCATCACCAGGAACAATCACTCGGCTCTCCACACCTGAAGCTCCGTATATCCGTCATGAGTCAAGTGTGACAAATGGAAGCCTCATTACCCCTTTTTACGATCCTATGATTGCGAAAATGATCGTTTACGGTGATACGCGAAAACTTGCAATAGAACGATTAAAAGAGGCACTACAAGCATATGAAATAGAAGGCATCAAAACCAACTTACCGCTTTTAAGGGAAATGGCCGGATCTTCTGCTTTCTTACAAGGCAGCATCACAACCGATTTTCTCATGAAAAAAAGGGAGGGAAACCGTTCATGAAAACTGTCACGATTCAAATGGCCGGAAACTTATGGAAGCTTCTTGTGAAACAAGGCGATGAAGTGCAAAAAGGACAGGAGGTTGCCATCTTAGAATCAATGAAAATGGAGATTCCGATCGTTGCTGAAGAGACCGGAACCATCAGCAAAGTGCATAAGGCAGAGGGAGAGTTTGTCGATGAAGGAGAGGTTCTTCTAGAACTGACAGAATAGGAGGGAGCCAGATGGCATTACCAAAGAGTGTGCTTATCAGGGAGGTCGGCCCGCGGGACGGACTGCAAAATGAATCAGTCTGGCTGGACACAGGCGAGAAGCGAACGTGGATTGACCTGCTCGCAGCAGCCCAGCTCCCTTATATTGAAGTCACATCATTTGTTCATCCTAAATGGGTTCCAGCCTTAAAAGATGCCAAAGAACTCACTCAATCCTTTAACAAAAAAGACGACATCACCTATGCAGCACTCATTCCCAATGAAAAAGGCTTAGCTCATTTTTTTGAAGCCAATCTTGACACAGGCGCTATGTTTATCTCTTCGAGTGAAACACATAACAAGAAAAATATGAATCAATCCATCCATGAAACACTTCCTGTCATCAAACAAATGACAGCTGATTTAAAAGCAGCAGGAAAAAACACGCGCGCGTATATTTCCACTGTGTTTGGCTGCCCGTATGAAAAACAAGTGCCAATGGATCAAGTCCTGCGGTTAACGGATATTTTGCTTTCTTATGGCATTGATGAAATATCTCTCGGTGACACCATCGGTGAAGCCCATCCGCTTCAAGTAGAAAGGCGCTTAGACATTTTACTTGAACGTTTTCCTGCTGATAAAATCGCTCTTCATTTTCATGATACGAAGGGGATGGCTCTTGCCAATATTTATACGGCATTAAAAGCAGGGATTACCATATTTGACTCCTCCAGCGGCGGGCTTGGCGGATGTCCCTATGCACCTGGTTCCAGCGGAAATGTGGCGACAGAAGATGTGGTGCATATGCTTCAAAAACTAGGAATTGAGACAAATATTCACCTTCCTGCATTAATTAAAGCGGCAGAATGGATTGAAGCAAAAGTAGATCGAACCCTGCCTAGTCACTGTTTACGCGCTTTTCACTCTCAGACTACTTCATAAAGGATGAATAACATGACATCATTGGTCCATTTTTCGATACAAGATGAACAGATCGGCATCATGACCTTAAACAGGCCAGAACAAGCGAATTCCCTATCTGCTCTAATGCTGGAGGAGATCAATCAAATCATTCAAGAAATCAAACACGATGAAAGCATTCGCTGTCTGCTCATTACAGGAGCCGGTTCAAAAGTCTTTTGCGCTGGAGCAGATTTAAAAGAACGACGATTGATGACAGAAGCAGAAGCGAAAGGAGCTGTTCTTTCGATTCAGCAAACGTTTATCGAGATTGAATCCATTCCTGTACCTGTCATTGCAGTGATGAACGGACACGCACTTGGCGGAGGACTTGAGCTCGCGCTCGCTTGTGATCTCCGCATCGCACGAGCCGGAGCAAGACTCGGCCTGCCAGAAACAGGACTAGCTATCATACCAGGAGCCGGAGGGACGCAGCGGCTTCCGCGCCTCATTGGACTCGGTAAAGCAAAAGAACTTATTTTCACAGGCACATCATTACAAGCAGAAGAAGCCATTCAAATCGGGCTGATTGAGCATATCTCTTTAGCAGATTCCCTCATGAACGATGCCATCTCTCTTGCAAAACAAATCATCAAAAATGGCCCGCTTGCCTTAAAAGAAGCGAAACAAGCGATTCAATCAAGCCTTGATCACGATTTGCATACAGGTTTGACGAAGGAGTACGAAGCCTATCTACGGCTCATTGATACAGAAGATCGAACGGAAGGTCTTCAAGCTTTCCAAGAAAAACGCACGCCTCAATACAGAGGCAGGTAGCAAGAAAGGGGAATGGGTATGATCGAAGAATATGAACTGAAAAAACAACGGATTGTAAAAGGCGGGGCTGAGCGATACCATCAAAAAAACAAAGAAAAAGGAAAATTGTTCGTCCGTGACCGCCTCCAATTGTTATTAGATGGAGATTCTTTCATTGAGGATGCCATGTTTGCCGAGTGTCAAAATGAACATTTACCAGCAGATGGTGTTGTCACAGGGACGGGGCGGATGAATGGGCAGACTGTTTGCGTCATGGCAAATGATTCTACCGTCAAAGCAGGATCATGGGGCGTCAAAACGGTAGAAAAAATCATTAGAATCCAGGAAACAGCCGAAAAGCTCAACTGCCCGATGCTGTATTTAGTCGACTCTGCCGGTGCTAGAATCACCGATCAAATCGCCATGTTTCCAGGCAGAAGAGGCGCAGGCCGCATTTTTTATAACCAGGTGAAGCTGTCTGGACGTATTCCGCAAATTTGTTTACTATTTGGTCCTTCGGCAGCCGGAGGTGCTTACATTCCTGCTTTTTGTGACATCGTCGTCATGGTCGAAGGGAATGCCTCAATGTACTTAGGCTCACCGCGAATGGCCGAAATGGTGATTGGAGAGAAAGTATCACTTGAAGAAATGGGCGGGGCAAAAATGCATTGCAGCATTTCTGGATGCGGCGATATTTTAGCAAAAACAGAGGAAGAAGCCATTCAAACCGCCCGCACTTATTTAACTTACATGCCTGCCAACTATACAGAAAAACCAAAACGGGCAGCCGCAATCGCACCTAAACCATCAGAGATCACCCTCCAGGACCTTATCCCTAAAGGGCAGAATACCCCTTTTGATATGTATCAGCTCATTGATTTACTCATTGATGAAGGATCATTTTTTGAAATCAAAAAGTTGTTTGCCGCAGAGCTGATTACAGGATTTAGCCGTATGAATGGTCAGCCTGTCGGTCTTATTGCCAACCAGCCGAGGGTAAAAGGCGGCGTTTTATTCCACGATTCAGCCGACAAAGCCGCCAAGTTTATTCAGCTATGTGACGCCTTTCATATTCCACTCCTTTTCCTTGCCGATATACCGGGGTTTATGATCGGAACAAAAGTGGAACAAGCAGGCATTATCAGGCACGGGGCGAAAATGATTTCCGCCATGTCGGAGGCAACAGTTCCGAAAATATCCGTCATTGTTCGTAAAGCATACGGTGCAGGTTTATATGCAATGGCAGGTCCAGCCTTTGAACCGGACTGCTGTCTCGCTCTTCCATCTGCGCAAATTGCTGTCATGGGGCCAGAAGCCGCTGTAAATGCTGTCTATGCGAATAAAATTGCCGAACTGCCTGCTGAGGAAAGAGCAGCATTTATTCAAGAGAAACGCAAGGAATACCAGGAAGATATGAATATATATGAGCTTGCCTCTGAAATGATTGTCGATGGTGTCATCCCATTTGACCATTTGCGAGATGAGCTTTGTCATAGATTACAAGCCTATACCTCTAAAGAAATGACATTTACAAGACGAAAACACCCGGTTTATCCGGTCTAAAGGGGGCGGCCTCATGATGAACCTAAAACCAGCGTGGATACCCGAAGAGCAGATGATGAAACAAACACGCCTTTACAAATGGATGCATTCACTTGGTTTTTCTACTTATGATGCGTTCTATCAAGCTAGTATCGAGCGCACCGATTGGTTTTGGAGAGAAGCCGAAAAGGCGGTCGGAATCGTGTGGAAGGAGCCGTATGAAGCCGCATTAGGCCAAGATTCATTCATGTGGCCCAATTGGTATAAAGGCGGCGGGCTCAACGTGGTCGAAACGGCTGTTGACAAATGGGCAGAGAATGAAGAAACCCAGCATCAACCAGCCGTGATTTGGAGAAATGAAGCGGGCGAAGAGAGAAGATGGACGTTCCTCGAACTTCAGGAAAATGTCAATCGTCTCGCTGCTGGTTTTTTGAAGAAGGGAATACAAAAAGGGGATGTGGCGGTCATTTATATGCCGATGCTTCCGGAAACAGCTGCCGTCATGCTTGCCTTTGCAAAGATTGGTGTCATCTTTAGCCCGGTTTTTTCTGGCTATGGAAGTGAACCTCTTGCCGTACGTATTCGTGCATCAGGTGCAACCATTGTCGTCACAGGCTCGAGCGTGACGCGCCGGGGAAAGACGATCAACATGCGTGAATGTGCGGCAGAAGCAATCGACAAAACCAAGACTGTCCAAACAGTCATTGTACATGCTTCCTCTCCTACTGGATATAAAGAGGATATTCAGCTAAACGATTTGTTAAAAGAAGAACCAATGAGTGAAACGACTTATCTTTCAAATGAAGATCCTCTTATGATCTTATACACTTCTGGAACAACCGGTACACCCAAAGGAGCTGTCCATACACACGCAGGCTTTCCTGTAAAAGCAGCTTTTGATGCCGGTCTTTGTATGGACGTTTCAAAAGGAGACCGCTTGTTCTGGCTCACAGACATGGGGTGGATGATGGGGCCATTTCTCGTCTTTGGCGGCTTGATCAATGGAGCTGCAATTGTTTTATATGACGGCGCACCCGATTATCCAGATGAACAGCACCTTTGGTCATTCATCCACGAGCAAAAAGTCACCCATTTTGGACTTTCACCTACTTTTGTTCGATCTGCGATGCAGCAAAACCTTTCAGACATTGAGCTGCCGCATGTCAAAGCCATCATTTCTACAGGTGAACCGTGGAATGAAGCACCATGGCAATGGCTTTTTGACACCATTGGTCAAAAGCACATTCCGATCTTAAATTACTCAGGGGGAACAGAGGTTTCTGGCGGAATTGTAGGAAGTACGCTGCTTCGCCCAATCAAACCGATCCTTTTTAATGCGGCAATCTTAGGAATGGCGGCAGATGTGTATAATGAGGCAGGAGAGAGCGTCCTGAATGAAGTAGGAGAGCTTGTTGTGAAAAAGCCGTGGGTCGGCATGACATGTGGGTTTTGGAAAGATCCGAAGCGATATGAAGACACCTATTTTAAACGATTTGATGGGGTGTGGACGCACGGTGATTGGGTGATGCAATCAGAGGATGGCGCATTTCATATCACGGGCAGATCGGATGATGTCATTAATACAGCTGGTAAACGCATTGGTCCAGCTGAAATTGAATCCATTCTTGTCGGGCATCCAGCCGTACATGAGGCTGCTGTGATTGGAGTAAAGGATGAGGTGAAGGGAGAAGCACTAGTTTGTTTCATTGTGGCAAGTTCACAGTCTTTCGAAGAAGCAGCACTCATTCCAGAGCTCAAAATACATGTTGGTTCATATGCGGGAAAAGCGCTCACACCAAAGGAAATTCATCTCATTTCAGCTTTACCGAAAACAAGAAACGGAAAAATCGTCCGTCGTTTATTAAAAGGAGCTTATCAACGGCAGCCTTCACCAGATCTTTCGTCTCTAGATAATCCTGATGTGTATAACAGCATTTGCGAATACTTGAAAAGGAAACAAAGTCCATAAAAAAAGACAGGAGAGCGTCCTGTCTTTTTTATTGCACATGAAAATTCGTGCCATCTGTTGTTTCTTTTACAATACCTGCCCGAATCACAAAATCACCGAAATGTTCATGCTCCTCGCGTTCTTTTGCATAGCGGGGGAGTAGAGAGCCAAGCTCGTTTAAAATGTCTTCTTCTCCTACGTTTTCTCGGTACAGTTTACTTAATCTGCTGCCATCAAACGCAGCACCAAGATACATGTTGTATTTACCAGGTGATTTCCCGATAAAGCCAATTTCACCAAGCGCATGACGGGCGCATCCATTTGGACATCCAGTCATACGAATCGTGATTTCTTTATCACTTAAGCCATTTTCTTCGACAATCTCTTCAATTTTGTCAATCAAGCGCGGGAGGTAGCGTTCTGCCTCTGCCATTGCTAAGCCGCATGTCGGAAGAGCAACACAGGCCATTGAACTGCGGCGCAGTGCAGAGTGCTGCTGTCCATCTGACAAACCAAACTCCTCAATGAGCTGCTCGATTTGTTTCTTTTTGTGAGATGTGACGTTTCCAATGATCAAATTTTGATTCGCTGTTAAGCGGAAGTCACCTGTATGAATCTTTGCGATTTCACGAATGCCTGTCATCAGCGGGTAGTCATCGTAATCCGTGATGCGTCCGCCTTCTACAAACATCGTATAATGCCATCTGCCATTGATGCCTTTTACCCAGCCATAGCGGTCACCGTTATGATCGAAGTGATAATCTCTTGCATCTAATAGGGTAAATCCAAGGCGGCGTTCCAGCTCTTCTTTTACATTCTCAAGACCGAGGCGGTCCACTGTATATTTAAAGCGGGCATTTTTTCTTACCGAACGGTTTCCATAGTCACGCTGAATGGTGATCACTTGTTTGGCAATCTCTACAACTTGTTCCGGTGTACAAAAGCCAATTACTTTTGCGAGCTGAGGATAGGTCGCTGTATCACCATGAGTCATGCCCATTCCGCCGCCAATCGCGACATTAAAGCCAACTAATTGATCATTTTCAATAATCGCAATGAAGCCTAAATCCTGCGAAAAAACATCAATATCGTTAGCAGGAGGGACTGCCACACCAATCTTGAATTTTCTTGGCAAATAAAGCGGACCATACATCGGCTCAACCTCTGTATCAGGCGTTGCCGCTACCTTTTCCTCATCAAGCCAAATTTCATGGTACGCTCTTGTTTGCGGAAGCAGGTCATCACTTAATTTTTTGGCGAGCTCGTATACATCATGGTGTACTTCTGATTGATAGGGGTTTGATGTACACATGACATTACGGTTCACATCGCCGCAAGCAGCGATCGTATCAAGCATAGTGGAATGGATGTCTTGAATGGTTTTTTTCATGTTCCATTTTAAAATACCATGAAGCTGAAAGGTTTCACGAGTTGTCAGCTTTAACGTACCGTTTCCGTATTGATGAGCAAGCTCATCCATCACAAGCCACTGTTTGGATGTAGCAATTCCGCCAGGCAGGCGGACGCGCAGCATAAATTGATAGGCAGGCTCAAGCTTTTGTTTTTGCCGTTCATTTCTCAGGTCACGATCATCCTGTAAATAACTGCCGTGATGCTTCATCAGGCGGTTGTCATCATCAGGGATACCCGCTGAAATCGGATCAAGCATCACTTCTTTTAAAGTACCCCGTAAATAATCACTTTTTTCTTTGATTTCCTCTACGTCGCTCGGAGGTCCATCCGGCGCTGTTAATGCTGTCTTTACCATGTAAGTAAAAGCTCCTTTCTTTCAAGCATTCAATCAATATACGTCACGCTGATAGCGTTTTTGCTGCTGCAAGTTGGCTAGATAGCTTTCAGCTTTCTCTTTGCTCATCGCACCTTCTTCTTGGATGATTGATAGAAGGGTATCATGAACATCATGCGCCATATGTTTTTCATCTCCGCAGACATATACATAGGCACCTTGCTCCAGCCATTCGAATAATTCTTTACTTTGTTTCTTCATTTGATGCTGGACATATACTTTTTCCTCTGAATCTCTTGAAAAAGCCACATCCATTTTCGTTAACACACCATCTTTTAACCACTTTTGCCATTCGGTTTGATATAAGAAATCCGTCACAAAGTGCTGATCACCGAAGAACAACCATGACTTTCCGTCTGCACCGACTTCCTCGCGCTCCTGCATAAAGGAACGGAAAGGGGCGATGCCTGTGCCTGGTCCTACCATAATGATCGGTGCTTCAGGGTTTTCAGGAAGCTTAAAGTTTTGATTGTGCTGAATATAAACAGGCAACTTATCACCTGGCTCTAAGCGCTCCGCACATAAGATTGAGCAGACACCTTGACGTTCTCTTCCGTGAGCATCATATCTCACAGCACCGATCGTCAAATGAACTTCTTCTTCATTTGCTTTAAGGCTGCTTGCAATGGAATAAAGGCGTGCCGGAATTTTTCTTAAAATGGCAGTGAAGTCTGCCGCTGTTCCTTCAAAAGGACCGAAATCACGAGCAGCATCTACTAAATCTCTTCCTGCTATATATGCTTTTAACTTTTCTTCGTTTCCTTCTTCTAAAAGGGCCTGCAAGGCTTCGCTCTTTGTAAAGGACGCCATCTTTTGAAGAAGAGGTTTTGTTAAGACAGTAATCTCAAAATGAGAGGTGAGTGCTTCCTTTAAAGGAAGCGTGTCGCCGTTTTTATGAACGGTTACGGCTTCCTCTGCATCCCATCCGCATGCCTTGATCAGTTCATCAACAAGCGCTGGATCATTTGTTGGATAAATACCAAGGCTGTCACCCGGCTCATAAACAAGTCCTGATCCTTCAAGAGAAAGCTCCAAATGACGGGTTTCTTTGTTAGAACCGCGGCCATTTAGGTTGATATTTTCAAGCACTTCAGCATAAAAAGGATTTGTTCTTGAGTATTCAGATGCAGCTGTTTGAGTGTTTGCTTCCGCTGATTCCTGCGGGGCTGCTGCGGCTCCGCCTTCGCTAAGTGAAGATGCCACCCCTTGAAGCCATTCAGAAAACGGCTCATCATAATCAAGATCACAGTCCACTCGATCGAAAAGACGCGTTCCGCCAAGCTCTTTTAAGCGCTCATCAAATTCTTTACCTGTTTGACAGAAGAATTCGTAAGAGCTGTCACCAAGTGATAGGACAGAAAAGCTTAAATGATCAAGCTTTGGTGCACGTCTGCCGTGAACATATTCATGGAAAGAAAGGGCATTATCAGGCGGATCTCCCTCGCCATGTGTGCTGACGATGATGAGTAAATTGTTTATTTTTTTCAGACTATTTGGTTTAAAATCTGACATAGAAGAGAGCGTCACTTGAAAACCTTTCTCTTCAAGATGCTGCGCTGTCTTTTTTGCTAACCCTTCAGAATTGCCTGTTTGCGAGCCATAAAGCACGGTCACATCTTTACTGACAGGCTGCGCTGGTGCTGCAGCAGAAGGAGAAGGGGTTTGGGCAGTATTTTCTAATCCGGTTAAAGCTACCTGTGCTGATAAATAACCGGTAAGCCAAATTTTTTGCTGATCTGTTAAAGTCGGAAGCAGCTGATTAAGCAGTTCTGCCTGCTCCTGACTAAACGGACTGTTCAATACATGAAGTTGCAACGATATCCACCTCACAAGGAATATAAACATAGATTAATTCGATAGGAATTATATATATAGGTTCAATTTGAACTTTACCGAAAGTTTGCCATTAAGTAAAATATATAATATTGATTGTCATGATTAAGATTTCTAATACCTTTGCAAGGTGAAGGAACATGAAGGTGAATCGTTTAACTGGATAAAGCACCTTTAGAAAAATGAGCCGTTTTGAATGAAGAAGCGATCGTAAGGAATTGAAAAGGGGTGTATGAAAGTTGATGCAGCTAAAATTTAAAAACACAAAATATTTTCGGCTTGTCATCTTGTTTTTTCTCATTTTATTAGTAGCGTGCCATTCTCCAAAGGGCCATATAAAGGATTCAGACAATAAGAATAAAATAACAGCACCTTTTTCAAAAAAAGGCATCCTGCTAAGAAAAGGGGAGACGAACTTACTTCTTATTAACAATAAAACGCCTCTAAAAAGCGATGATTCATTGAAAACTCATCTTCTTATTGAAAAGTATAAAAATGATCTCATCGTTATGGATTTAACAAAAGTAGATTCTAAAGAGCTGTCACAGGGTCAAACGATTGAGGTTTGGTTTGATGAGTTACAAGAATCGTTTCCTCCTAAAGCAACGGTCAAAAAATATCACATCATGGTGGATAAGTAGGGGAGCAGGGGCAGATTCTTTCTATCAAGAAAAAGGAGAAAAACCCTAAGGTTTTTCTCCTTTCTCAAATTATGCTGTTGGAAGTCCCATCACAGCTTTCACTTCTAAATATTCCTCGATCCCGAAGTCTCCCCATTCTCTTCCAATACCAGATTGCTTAAAGCCGCCAAACGGGGCAAAGTAATCTGTTTCGGCATTGTTGATGGTAATTTGACCGGCACGAATATGTTCAGCTACATATTTTAATGTTTTTTCATCTTTTCCAACCACATAGCCAGCAAGGCCATACACTGTATCATTGGCAATCTCAAGGGCATGATCAAGGTCCTTATATGTGATCACACTCATGACGGGTCCGAATATTTCCTCTTGCGCAATGGTCATATCATTTTTCACATTTGTGAAGATAGTATGCTTGGCGAAATATCCTTTGTCTAGTCCGTCCGGCTTACCAGTTCCCCCAGCAAGCAGGTGAGCACCTTCTTCAATTCCTTTTTCAATATAAGACTGCACGGTATCCCATTGCTTTTTGGAGACAAGCGGGCCAGTGGCGTGATCTTCTCTCGGATCACCAACTGTAAACTTCGGCAGAGCATTCAGCAGCGCTTTTTCAAATGCATCTTTCATTGATTCAGGAATCAGCACACGTGTAGCTGCGGAACATACTTGACCTGTATTCATCGCAATATGATGAACGGCTGTTTCGGCTGCCTCATCCACATCTGCATCATCTAAGACGATAAGAGGGGATTTCCCGCCGAGCTCAAGAGCCACTTTCTTAATATTGTCTGCAGCATTTTCCATTATTTTAGAGCCGACAGCACCCGATCCCGTAAATGAAACAAAATCAATATCAGGATGTGAGCTAATGCCGTCACCAATGACGTCACCAGTTCCGTTTACTAGGTTGAAGGCGCCTTTTGGTACGCCTGCTTCATCAATGATGTCTGCAAGAATCATTGCGGCATAAGGTGTAATTTCCGCTGGCTTTAAGACAACTGGCGAGCCTGCTGCAATGGCACCCGCGATTTTAAGTGATGTTTGATTCGTTGGGAAATTCCAAGGTGTAATCAATCCGCTGACACCAATCGCTTCTTTTATAATGGTGTGTCCGCCGCGGTCCTCAGTAAATGTATACGATTTAAGTGCTTCCGCTGCTTTAGAAAAATGTTCATATCCCATTTTGTAATGAACCTCTTCTGATACTTTCAGCGGTGCACCAAGCTCTTGTGTCATGACTTCTATCAGTTCATCCTTACGCTTTTCGTAGCCGCGCACAATGTTTTCCAGCATCTTTACGCGTTCATTTCGAGATGTTTTTGAGAAAGAAGGAAAGGCGGCACGAGCAGCTTTGACTGCCTTATCTAAATCTTCTTTTGTTCCTAAACTAATGGTGCCAATGACTTCCTCTGTAGCAGGATTGATGACTTCCGTGGTTTCGTTTCCTGTTGATGCGATCCATTCTCCGTTAATAAAATGTTTCTCTTGATTTCTCATTCTGACATGTCTCCTTTTTATATGTGATTCCATTCAATATTCTGTTTTCAGGTGATATAAAACTGTACCCACTGTGAAAAATCTAAAACGATGAAACTGCAAAAGAAAAAGTTTCTGATATAATACGCAAAGTGGGACATATGTCCTTTTCAACATCAGGGCATCTATCATTTAATGGAACTAGACTGAAAAAAGAAGGAGCATTTGAACGAATGAAAGGTGTTATTTTCGCTTTATTAGGAGGCGCTTGTATTACACTGCAAGGCGTAGCAAACGCAAGAATCAGCCAGGATATAGGGACATGGCAGGCGGCAACCATCACGCAGCTGACCGGTTTTATTATTGCACTGATCATTTTATTGATCGTACGTGACGGACACTTCAGGGAATATCGAAAGGTGCAGCCGCTTTATATAGTAGGCGGTGCATTTGCAGCCATTATTATTTTCAATGAAGTCACTGCAATTCAAATGATCGGTGTCACACTGACCATCGCTGCTTTACTCATTGCACAGCTTGCATTTACCTTTGCAATCGATGCAAAAGGATGGTTTGGTGTACAGAAGAAGAAAATGAAATGGCCGCATTATGCAGGAATTCTATTGATGATCGTAGGCGTCATCATTTTAAAGCTATAAAGGAGGACGTCAGATGGAGGAGCTTCATGATGAATCTCTATTTTCCTCTTATCTCAAGGCACATGAATTAGAAACCGTCTTTCATCAGAAACTCATATCACACGTCAGCTTATGGCGCTATGAGCAAGGTGAGCTGATTTGTTCAAAGGGAGATCAGAGGGAGCACTTGTACTTGTTAGTAAAAGGAAAATTAAAGATTTTCACCACCACAAAAGAAGGTAAGACCTTTATTCTTTGTTTTAAACATCCTCTTGAAGCGATTGGAGATATTGAATACGTTCAGCAGACTGAGATGGTCAATACAGTGGAGGCTGTCACAGAAGTACATATGCTAAGGATTTCTCATCAAGCGCTCATGCGCCATGCGAAGGATGACCCCCGCGTGTTAACCTTTTTACTAAAGGGCATCACAAACAAATTTTATACGAAATCAAACGATTTGAGCTTCCACCTTTTATATCCTGTAGAGGTCAGACTCGCAAGCTACTTATTGTCTGTGTTAACAGGGGATAACAGCGCGAGCGCACTTCGTCTTACTGATGCGGCGAGCTTAATTGGTACAAGCTACCGTCATATTAACCGGGTGATTCAGCAATTTTGTGAAAAAGGGCTGATAGAGAGGCGAAGAGGGAAGATTACGATTCTTGACCGGGAAGGACTCTTAGAAATAGCGGAGCGAAACATTTATGAATAGAAGAAATGAAGGGATTCAGACATGATCATAGGAATAGGATTAGCCATCACGGCTGGCGCACTCGTCAGCTTACAAACCATTTTTAACAGTAAGGTCAATGAGCAGACAGGCTCTTGGTCAACGACCACTCTCGTTCTAGGTATGGGCTTTATTGCTTCACTTTTGATGGGTCTTTTGCTAGAAGGAACCGGCATGTTTCAATTAAGACATATGGAAGCGTGGTACTGGATGAGCGGAGCCATTGGAGTAGGGGTGGTCATCTGCCTCGTTCAAAGTATCAAACGTCTTGGTCCGACTTATGGAATCTCGATTGTCCTGATTTCACAGCTCGGTTCTGCGCTTTTGTTCGATTCGCTTGGCTGGCTTGGGTTAGAGAAAGTGGAATTTTCTCCCGCAAAACTACTAGGTGTCATTGTGATTGTTGCGGGGATCCTAGTGTTTAAATTGACCAAATTGGAGTCAGCAGAAGAGGATCAATCAGAAGAAAAAGGGCTGCCACAAGAGTAAGCTGCCCTTTAGATCAACCGCCGCCATAGAACAGTGATCGCGGATAAACCATTTAAAAGGAGCCTTTTCATCAAAGGCTTTTTTTTCTGCCCATAGGACTGCGCTTTATAGGCTGTTTTGTCCTTCGCGACAAGTATACTATAGGCAATTTTACGTTCTATTGCCTGAGTAAGTGATAGCGCAAACGGGGCACTATCAATGACCAAAATTGACTCTGTATTTAAAAAACTAGACCTCGCATCTAAATTATATGTGCCAATAATACTTAAATAATCATCAATGACCATTGATTTCGCATGAATGGAATACGGGCCTTCATATTCGTACAAATGAACGCCTGTTTTCATCAGTTCCTTTTTCGTGCTTAAGTAACCTGCAAAAGCTAACGGATTTGGCGTCGCTGTAAGAGAATTCGTGACAACTGTCGTTTGAATCCCGCTGTCTAAGGGAGTGAGGCCGTCTTTCATGGGTCGTGTCGGGATGACATAAGGCGTCTGTATGAGCACAGAACGCTTTGCCCGGTGGGCTAGATCGTTTAGTTTTTTGAGCACAAGAGGACGCTTATTGAAGCGTTCCACAGGATTTGTAAAAAATGCAATCTGCTTTACTGAGGTGCCATCTGCTGCCCAATTAAAGGACGACATCACAAAAGGTTCTTTCGCACGCACGGCCTCCTGATAGGATCTAAGCAGTTTCTTTCTTAGTTTTAAGCCTTTCTTTGCTTTTTGTTTGGAGAACACAGCTTTTGTTCTTTTCGTAAAGTCATGATTCCATAAATAAACGAAGTATTGCTCCATTTCATCTAATACTTTTCCTTTTTTGTCGTTATAAAGCAGCACATCGCGGTCAAATGCAAAATCTTTCGGGGGCTGATCTGCAAAGTATTTATCACCGATATTTCTTCCGCCCATCACAGCCACTCGGCCATCTGCCAGCAGCAGCTTATCATGAAGGCGGTTATGCCACGTCCATGGCTTAAATAACCGAAAGGGCTCATAAAAACGAATGGCCATGTTCGGGTGATTTGCCACGGCATATCGTAAATGCTTCAGCGGTCCACGCAAACTGTGGCAGATGCCGTCTAAAAGCAGCTGAACTTTCACCCCTCGATCAGCAGCTTCAATTAAAGCACCTAGTACCCATTCGGCTGTTTTTCCCTTTTGAATGGAATAATAACTTAGGCGGATCATCCTCTTTGCCTCACGAATCATTTGGATTCTGGCCTGACCAGACTCAAATCCATCGTCAAGAAGCATCACTTGATTTGTGCCCTGATCGTCTCCTGAGATCGAAGAGGCTTTATAGATACAATGTTCTTTGCATGTTTTTTGGATCGGTAAATAAAACAAAACAAATGCGGTCAAAAAGACATAAACGACATAGAGAAGGATCAGAAAAAACAAAAGATGAAGCATACGGATCAGCTCCTTTCACATAGACACAACTTTTCCTTAGTTTATGTCAAAAATAAAATTTCACTCATTTTCGCCTTTTATCTAAATACATGACAAAAGAATCATCTTGTTTTTATTGGGCATTTAATTATAGTATGAAATGAATAAGGGGGAATCGAATTGAATGAATCATTATTTAACATCCCAAGTGATGTATATCAAACGTTAAGTGAAACAGAACGATATTTACTCAATTATATTCACCAGCATTTAGAGGATATCTCCACCTTATCCATTGTCACTTTAAGCGAAAGAGCCAATGTATCAACGGCCACGATTGTCAGACTGATGAAAAAAATTGGCTATAACGGCTATACATCCTTTAAATATCGATTGAAACAAGAAAAGAAAATGACAGATGCAAGCGACCAGCTCAAAAATATTGATGAAGACATCAAACTAGCAATTAGGAAAAATGAAGAAGAGGTTTTAAAAACGATACAGCTGCAAAGTATTGGACAAATTGAAGATGCCGTTCAAAAAATACATAATGCAGACAAAATTTATATTTTCGGTAGGGGCTTCTCAGAGATGATCGCCAAAGAGATGACCATCAAATTACAGCTCATCGGGAAAACATGTGAAGTACACGACGATCCGAATATCATTCGGCTGAAATCGCGAGACATTGATAAAAGTGAGCTTGCCATCTTTGTTTCATTAAATGGCGAAACAGCTGAGCTTGTTGAAGCGTGTCAAAACCTCAGCATGAAGCAAGTCACAACTATTACGCTTACGACAAGAATAGATTCTACATTAAGCAAAATATCAGATATGACACTAGTCGGATATAAAGGGGAACAATCTTTCTTCCCAGATTATGAAGTCAGATCCCGCCTTTCTCTTCATGTCATTGCCCGCATTTTACTTGACGCCTATGTGATCCGAATGAAATAACCAATAAGAAAGCCTTCGAGACTTTGATCTGGAAGGCTTTTTCTCATGAAAACCTTTACACATTCTGAAAACATTTTCACTGAATCGTATGAGATACTTTCTTTAGAGAAAAGAAAGAAGGTGAAACCAATTGATTTATACCTGCACCTTAAATCCTGCTATTGACCTATATATTGCATTAAAAGAAATGCGGGCAAATGCAGTCAATCGCACAGAAGATGAAGATTATCAGCCGAATGGAAAAGGCGTGAACGTGTCAATTATGCTAAAGAAATATGGCTTCACCAGCACTGCATTAGGATTTATCGCTGGGTTTTCAGGCTCTTATATTGAACAATCTTTAAAGGATCTCTCCATTCAAACCGATTTTATCTCTGTTGAAGGAATCACACGAATTAATGTTTTTATCAATACGACAGAAGAATACAAGCTCGTGAATCAGGGCCCTGCGATTGAAGAAAATGCGCTTCACGCCTTTCGTGAGAAAATTGCGGCTATCCCGCAGGGAGGCATCCTCATCATGTCAGGCAGTCTGCCAAAAGGCGTTCCTGCCAGCATTTTTTCAGAAGTAGCAGCTATTTGCCATCAACAGAAGGTCAAGTTCATTTTAGACACAAGCTCAGCAGCAGTTCTTGAGACGCTTCAATACAAGCCGTATTTACTAAAACCGAATGAAGAAGAAATTGCTGCTTTTTTCGGCAAAACACATCCTTTGTCAGAAAAAGAACTCATTCAATCAGGAGAAAAGCTCATTGAGATGGGTGCAGAGCAAGTGCTTATTTCCCGAGGCGAGGAAGGAGCTTTATTCATTACGAAGGACGCAGTGTTTAAAGGAAATGCACCAACAGGCACTGTCGTAAACACAGCTTGTTCTGGAGATGCGATGCTCGCAGCTTTTCTTAGTAAACACCTTGAAGGACACTTACCTGAAGAGTGCTTACGCTACGGGATTGCAACGGGAGCATCCACTGCATTTTCAAAAGGCTTAAGTGATTTACATGATATTGATTCATTGATTGAGCAAGTACACATTCAGAAGATATAAGGGGGAATAACACATGAGCCGTAAAAAAATTGTCGCTGCAACCGGCTGTCCAACAGGTATTGCACACACATTTATGGCAGCTGAAGCATTAAAAATCGCTGCTGAGCAGCTAGGGGTCGACATTAAAGTCGAAACGCATGGTCAAGTGGGAATTGAAAACGCTTTAACTGATCAAGACATTATGGAAGCAGATGGGGTCATTGTGGCAGCTGACAAAGATGTAAATACAGATCGTTTTCACGGCAAACCACTCATTGAAGTGCCTGTAGCCAAAGGCATTCGCACGCCGGCTGAGCTGATCCAGAGCATTATAAATGGAGATGCTCCCGTTCATCAAGTGAAAGGAAGAGCTTCTGGAACAGAAAAACCATCTGCTCCTTCATCCTCTCAACAAAAGTCGGCAAATAAATGGATACACACCATCTATAAGCACTTAATGAATGGTGTATCACACATGCTGCCATTTGTCGTTGGAGGCGGGGTCTTAATTGCCCTTTCTTTCTTATTTGGTATCTACTCTGCTGATCCTAAGCACGAAACGTATCATCCGTTCGCTGCCTATTTGAAAAGCATTGGCGGACTTGGCTTCAGCTTAATGGTGCCAATTTTAGCAGCATTTATTGCTGATTCAATCGCAAGACGCCCAGGGATGGTCGTTGGATTTATAGGGGGTCTCCTTGCAAATGATGGAGGTGCTGGTTTCTTAGGCGGTATTATCGCAGGTTTTGCAGCAGGATATATCATTTTATTGCTTCAATTCTTGCTTCAAAAATTACCAGCATCACTTGATGGATTAAAATCGATCTTCATCTATCCTGTCATCGGTATTTTCTTAATCGGGGCTGTCATGACCCCGCTGTTAGTTCCAATCACAGGGCTAAATAATTCCTTAATGGATTTTCTCTCATCTGTACAATCCACAAACCCTCTGCTTTTAGGCTTAATTGTTGGAGCGATGTGTGGATTTGATATGGGAGGACCTTTTAACAAAGCAGCCTATGTCACAGGAACGGCTTTACTTGCAGAAGGTAACCTTTACTTCATGGCAGGTGTGTCAGCAGCATGTATCACACCGCCGCTTATCATTGCGATTGCCACAACGATTTTCCGAAAACATTTCACGCCACAAGAACGAAATGCAGGGGCAATCAACTATATTCTAGGAGCGACACATATTACAGAAGGAGCCATCCCATTTGCGGCCAAAAACCCGGTTGTTGTCCTGCCAATTATCATGTTTGGCTCGGCTATCTCTGCTATATTGACGTATCTCTTTGGCGTACAGGTTCCAGCTCCGCATGGCGGGTTCCTTGTCCTCCCAGTTGTCACAGGTGCATTCCAATGGGTGCTTTCCATCCTAATCGGATCACTCGTAGGTGCGATTCTCTACGGACTTTACCGTAAAAAAATAGACAAACCAGCAGTTTAAAAGGGAGGAAGAGAAATGATGGAACATATCTATATGAATCTTCACGAAACAGCTTCTTCACAGGCTGGCGTGTTCGCAGTCATTGCAGACATTGCCTATAAAGCAGGTATTTGCACCTCACCAGAGGATGTCAAAAAAGGCTTAGCGGAAAGGGAAGCACTTAGTACAACCGGATTTCAAGATGGATTTGCCATTCCGCATACACAAACAGAAGCCATCACGAAACCAGCACTTGTGATCGTCCGCACGGAAACAGGAATTGAATGGGACGCTTTTGATGGGAAGCCTTGCTTTTTCTTCTTATCCTTACTGATCCCTAAAAGTGAAGCAGGGACGACTCATTTAAAAGCACTTTCAGCCCTTTCACGAGGCTTAATGGATGAAACGAAACGTCAAAAACTGCTGGAAACAAGAACAAATGAAGACATGCTTGCTGTATTAGAAACGGATATTTTAACTAGAGAGGATGTTTGATCATGCCTTTACTTTCAACAACACCAATGCTTGAGGCTGCGAAAAAAGAAAAATACGGAATTGTGGCATTCAATGTACACTCCTTTGACAGTATCTATTGGGTGCTCGAAACTGCTGCAGAATTAAAGTCACCTGTGATTTTGCAAACAACGGTTGGAACGGTTCAATCTCTTGGAGCAAAAGCGATTGCAGATACAGTGAAGGCGGCGGCTGATCAATATCAAATCCCAATCGGTCTTCACCTGGATCACTGCACAGACTTTGATGTGATTCTCACCTGTATCAGAGCTGGATATACATCCGTTATGATCGATGCATCTATGCACTCATATGAAGAAAATGTACGCCGCACAAAAGAAGTCGTAGATCTTGCCTTAAAAGTCGGTGTAAATGTCGAAGCAGAGCTAGGCAAGGTAGGCGGCGTAGAAGATGATATCGTCGTCGACGAAAAGGATGCTGAAAAAGCCGTTCCATCAGAATGCCGCCAATTTGTAGAAGAAACTGGGGTGCCTACTTTAGCGCCTGCGATTGGTACTGCCCATGGCATTTATAAAGGGGTGCCGGATATTGACTTTGCCCGCATTGAAGAAATTGCAGCGCTGGTCGATGTACCACTTGTCCTGCACGGTGGTTCCGCTGTACCAGATGAGGATGTCAAGCGATGCGTTGCACTTGGTATGGCAAAGGTGAATGTCTCAACTGAACTGAAAAATGCGTATTCCGAAGCAATACGTGATCATTTCTCAAACGAACCTGAAAGCTTAGATCCACGTATGTATTTACAAAAAGCAAAACAAGCAGCGAAAGACATGGTCCAATCGAAAATACGAATCGTTGGCAGTGAGGGCAAAGCCCATCCGTTATATCAATAAGAAAAAAAGCAGAGCTGCTATCGCTCTGCTTTTTCCCTTTATTCGTTTTCCTTCATTTCATTAGATGTGCGTACCCGTGCATTTCCCATAAATACGACCGTAATCGCCGCAAGTGCAATAGGGAATAATGCAAGCAAAAATACGTACGTAATACTTTGTGACATCGCATCGATGACTTTATTTAAAATATCAGGCGGAATTTGTGAGCGGGCACCTTCTTGGAAAATAGCCTGTGGATCTCCTACTTGAGAAGGGGCTCCTTTCATTCCGCTAAAGGCATCAGCTAAACGATTTGTCAGCACATTGGTTTGAATCGTCCCGAAAATCGTTACACCGAGCGTCATTCCAAGTGATCTCATAAATGAATTGGTCGAGTTTGCACTGCCTCGGTAGCGCGGCTCAAGATCATTCATTGAAGCTGACGGCAGAAGGGAGAAGCTGAACCCGACGCCAAAGCCTGATATCATCATAAAGAGTGTGAGCCACAGTCTTGCTGTATCTGGTGACATATTGGCAAGCAGCAGCATCCCAGCGAAAAATGAAATGACAGAAATAGTCATAAGACGTCTGAAAGGCACTTTCGTCTGCATCGTTCCGCCAATCATACTGCCAATGACTGATCCAATCATCATCGGTGTTAAAATGAACCCTGCACTTGTCGCAGATTCACCGTACACAGCCTGCACGAAAATAGGAATAAAGACAGCAAGAATAATAAATGTCCCGCCATATAAAAACGCCAAAATTTGAGATGTTGCAAATAATCGATTTTTAAACATCCAAAATGAGATAATCGGTTCCTCAGCTTTACGCTCGACAATAAAGAAGATCGTACCGAACACAAGAAACACAGCAAAAAGTGTGAGGATTTGCACCGAATCCCAAGCATAAGATTTACCGCCAAGCTCAAGCGCGAACATTAAGCTGACAACCGCAACGACAAGTGTAATAGCACCTGACCAGTCGATTTTCTGCTTACGATGTTCAAGCGATTCCTGATAGTATCTGGCGATCAAGAAGACACTGACAATACCAATTGGCACATTAATATAGAAAACCCAATGCCAGCCGATCGAATCCGTAATAATAGCACCTAAAAGCGGTCCGAGTACACTTGATAAACCAAAGACTGCTCCAAACATACCAGACATTTTTCCGCGCTTTTCAGGCGGGAAGATGTCAAAGATAATTGTAAATGCGATCGGAAGAAGTGCACCGCCCCCAAGCCCTTGAATGGCTCGGTAAATAATGAGCTGATCCATCGTTTGCGCGATACCGCACAGCGCTGATCCAATTAAAAAGAAAATAAGTCCAAACAGAAAAAAACGCTTTCGACCATACATATCAGAAAGCTTTCCGTAAATCGGCATTCCCGCCATCACTGCCACCATATAAGAAGCCGTCACCCAAGCAAATTTATCAAAACTGCCTAAATCTGCTACGATGCTTCCCATTGCTGTTGCAACAATGGTATTGTCCATCGCTGCCATAAAAATCCCTAACAGCAAACCGATGACAACAAAGCGAGTGGATGCCTTGCCTTTATCCACATGATTCATTTCATTTACCTCCTGCTTACGTTCTCTCATTATTTTTGCTATGATCAACTTAACCATAAAGTAAGAGAACATTTATCTTGATGATCAAGATAAATTGATTTTAAAGGGAGGAGAACAAGTTGTCAATAAAGAACGAGGCTGAAGACAGAGCAGCCCAGATCATCCATACAATGAGGCGCCTCGCCACACGAACCGTCTTGTTCCACCAAGCGGCCGCTCAATCGCTCGGCCTTTTTCCAACAGATCTCAAATCCGCCGATCTATTAAACGAACTCGGCCCCCTCACAGCGGGAGAATTAAGTGAAAAAACAGGCCTTAGCTCAGGTGCCGTCACAGCTCTCATTGACCGGCTTGAAAAAGCGGGCTACGCCAAAAGAGAAAAGGACCCAAAGGACAAACGAAGAGTCATCATTGTCCCACTAACAGCAGGAAAATCACAAGTGAAAGAACTTTTCCAATCCTTATCAGCATCAACTAAACAGCTTACAAACGAATACAAAGCAGAAGAATTAGATTTAATTATTCAATTTATAACAGAAGCAGCAGATATCATGGAGCAAGAGCTGCAATTGCTGAAGTCTAAATCGTAAAAAGTACACTGATGCGGGTGTGCTTTTTCTAAGTGCATTCCTAATTCATGTAGGGATTGCCTCGACTAGTGACATCTTCCTTACCATGGAAGTGCTCTATAACAATTTTATAATGAAGTAGCTTAAAAAAATATTTA
Source organism: Bacillus sp. FSL K6-1006 (assembly GCF_038593175.1). Classification (NCBI taxonomy): domain Bacteria; kingdom Bacillati; phylum Bacillota; class Bacilli; order Caryophanales; family Bacillaceae; genus Bacillus; species Bacillus sp. FSL K6-1006. The sequence goes on along the minus strand of NZ_CP151970.1, from coordinate 1,836,436 downwards.
TTTAAAAGATGTTCTAAATATCGCATCATAATTATTACTGACAAAAGTGGAGCTAAAGTATTCTATTGAAACATTGTTCATTTACATAATAAGTACTGTTTTTTGTATCAATATTCCTATTTAATGACAAAATTTTTATTGGTAAAATTGACCTTGTCAATGAATGGGAAGGAGTGAATTCTGCTGGGGAAGATACTTGATGCAAAAGCACTAACCAGTGCCATGGACACAAGGGCAAAACACTACCAGGAACTCCGCGAACAAATGGTGGATTTAAAAAAGGCATTACAAGGTGTGGCCAATCTCGGTGATGATTTTACTGGGAAAGGTGCCGATAACATTAAAAGCTTTTATAAAGAGCTCGCTGGAAATGTAGACATGTTTATCAGCTTCATTGATAAGCAAAAAGCCTTTCATGAAGGTGTTTCTGGGACACTGGATGATACGAGCTTTGGCGGCGATACCTTTGTAGAAGAACACTTTTTAGACAACGCAGTACATATGGGCATCAAGAATGCCAAAAGCATTGTGAAGGATCAAAAAAAGGCACTCAAAACGATTTTTCAAGACATTGATGACCTCATTTCCCTAGAGGTATTTGATAGCCAAACCTTTGATGAAAAAATAGAAGATGCAGAAGATGAACGAAAAAAGACGGTCAAAGAACTAAGAGAGCTTGATCAAAATTTAAAAGATGAATATGCTTTGTCAGAGACGGAGCAGCAAGCTACAATGGCATTGTATGCTGAAATGATGAATGCGACAAATGACGGAAAAGCGATTTCACCTATGAATTTTGATAAGAAAGCGTATCAAAATAGCGAAATTTACAAGGCAAAAAGCGATATTGAGAAGCAAACTGCTGAATATCTGAAAATCAAAAAAGAACAAGAAGAAGCCCTCGCCAACCGCCCTTGGTATGAAAAAGCCCTCGATTATGGTGGAAACATCGTGAATGAACTGACCGGCGTGAACGATGCAAAACGTGCCGCAACGGGCATTGATCCAATCACAGGCGAAAAACTCACCGCAGGCCAGCGAGTCGCGGCAGGCGGCATGGCAGCCGCAGGCTACATCCCAATCGTCGGCTGGGCAGGCCGCATTTTCAAAGGCGGAAAAGCTGTCTATAAAACGACCCAAGCCACATCAGCCGCGGTCAGGGCAGTCGACATTTACAAGACATCACAAAAATCCTTTGACGCCCTGAAAACAACCCAAAAAGGTTTATATGGCCTCACCGCCACCAACGGTTTCAGCGAAGCAATTACAGGCCGAGACATGTTTGGAAACAAGATCTCAAAAGAACAGCAGGAAGCAAGTATGAACGCGGCTCTGGGGATGCTTTTGCCGATCGGGTCGAAGAGGTTTCATGGGAAGATGGGGATTAGGGGTATAGATGATGCTTCTTTAACCAACAAAAGTAATTTATATAGAGGGGATAGTTTACTACACTCTCCAACTAGACCAAATGGAATTGGTAAACCTCATATATCAAGTTCAGGTGATTTAGTACCAGCTAGTAAAGAAGGTTTATATAAAGGACGAGAAGTGACTGTTACAGAGCATATACTTGGAGGTTATAGAAAAGGAGCTAAATCTAATAGCCCTTATACTAGTTTTACAAATAACAAAAATGTTATTGGAAATTATGGAGAAAATGCAATTGAACTAAACATATCAGCTTTAAGGAAAGATATACAGTCTGGAAAGCTAAAAGGTGTTGTTATACTTTCTCCAAAACAAATTCAAAAGTTGATTGAAAGAGATGTTACTTGTTCTGATTTTTGGAAGAAAAGAGCGATTAATTGGACTAAAAGGGATAATGAGTATTTGATTAAAGGGGAAGTTCCAAGCCAATATATTAAGGTTTCACCTAAGGAGTGAGAATTGTGAAATTATACTTTCTAAACGAGTTTTTAGGAGATATACGCGATATTAATGTTGATGGTATGTGGGTTAATGGTGAGATTATCCCTTCAAATAATATAGACAAATTTAATGATTTTTTCGCAGCACTTGTTGATGAAGAAAATGATTTTGTAGAAACAAATTTTAATGAAGAATGGTTAGAGGATAACAATTGGTACATTATTGATGATGAAAATAAAAGAAGGGGGATATATATACCTGCAGTTTATCCTGATAGGGAAATTAGCTGGCGGTGGAGATGATTTACAGAATTTATAGATTATATAAAACCTTGATGGGCTAATGCTTCAAGGTTTTTGGTGTTTATTGGACTCTGGACTCCTATCCGAGAAAAAACCGACCAAAAGGAGAATGGGGATCTTTTTTCCTGTGTGGGTCATCGTATGATAGAGACAAGCAAAACTAGGCACTCACAGCTTTTATGGTGAGTGTTTTTTTGAATGAGGGATACTTCACATCATTTTCTTTGAATATAGGTCTGAAAAAAGTATAGATGTTAAACAGTGCAATAGCCAAGCCATTTTAACGGCGAACTTCTTCATAAGAAAATGAAGTTGGTACAATAAACAGAAAAACATCCTCTAATAATGCATAGAGAATGCTGCTCTGTTTAGAAGGGGGAAATAATTTTAATTTATTTGTTTCATCAGATTCACAAATTCGAGTTCAATATTCCCCTTTAATTTTAAAAAATGACCCACGAATCGTTCCAGCTAGTTTAGACTTCTGCCTAGCAAATTTAAATTTCCCTTCTAATTCCTTTGGTACTTCCATCCCTTCAGAAAGCTTAAAACCAACAGCACGTTTTTTTGGGTCATCGACTGTATACAGGACGTTAATTGCAAGACCATCTTCATAAAAGACGTAGGTCCATTTGATATTTTCTACTTGAAAACTTGCCGTTTCTAAAGGTTTGGCTGCAAACTCTAGTTCACGTTCTTCTTTTAACACTCGGTTCACATAATCAAGGGTCTCCTGACTTTCGCTGGCAGGTAATACTGTAAATTCATGCTTATATTTGTTCATAAAGTAACGAGCCTCATTCGCTCGTAAGCCAGCAAGTGCGTCTGCTACAGGTGAAGACTCTAAAACAATCGTAGACACATTTTTAAAATCAACGATATAGGCCATTTCTATCCCTCCATATCCTTCTTATTTTCGTACAACAGGAATCCACATCTCACCAAGTAATAAGCCGTTTCGCTGCCCCATCTCTACCACTGCATTTGGTCCACCAACATAGGCGAAATTCTTTGCTTCAGGCAAGACTTGACCAAATGCAGTGCCAGTAAGCGTTTGATGCAATTCATCAGCGGTTTTAGCTTCCCCTTTAACGATTAGATATTCCCCTTTAGGAAATTGAATCACTCTGTCCGCTTCTGGTAACGATTTCTCTGTCATGACCCCGACATAATGCATCAGCTTGTTATTTACCGCTTCGTTTACGATAAAAATATAGTCATTTGAGGCAATGGCTTTTAAGGTGTCAAGCTTACCTACTTGTGTGACTGCTTGCCAAAAGTCTGCTTTTTCCTTCGTTATGCCCGCATAGTCTGTGTAATGACTCTTAAGTTCAGTTCCAATACCTAACACGTGAAAGCTGTCTTTTTGTTCTAGTATATAATCTGCCATATTCAACACTTCCTTTTGAAAAATTGATCAAATGTTTTTTCTTTTCACTTGATAAATATATAATAGGCTTAAATCATGTCAAAAAATGATACTGTTTAGGGGGATCAGATGAAAAAAGTTGAACGGATTAATACCATCATGCGGTATATAAACAACCGCGCCAACTTTACAATTTCTGAAATCATGAGAGAATTTAATATCTCTCGTTCGACAGCAATTAGAGACATCAGAGAAATTGAAGCTATGGGGATGCCGCTTGTCGCAGAAGTCGGAAGGGACGGGGGGTATTTTGTGATGAACAATTCCGTTCTGCCAACTGTTCGTTTTACCGATAATGAGATTAAAGCTCTTTTTATTGCCTTTATGGCCACAAGAAACCAACAACTCCCTTATTTAAAGAGTCGTCAGTCTTTAGCTGAAAAATTACTAGGACTCATCTCAGAAACCCAGCAAGATGACCTTGTTCTGTTAAATCGCCTCTTGCTATTTGAAGGGACTAATCCGAATAATCCTGATCTGCTTGATTTGGCAGATCTCCCTCATCCCATGTTAGAAAAATTAATCCAACTGCTTATTTTGGATCGATATTTACTGATTACCATAAGAGAGGAGAACGTGATAAAGTCCTATCCTATTTACCTCTTGAATCTTTATCGTGAAAAAAGCCTGTGGCTGATCGAAGGCTTTGATTTAAAGGAGGAGAAGAAACGGATTTTGCCTGTCGACCATCTCACAGATGTAGAACCATGCTCTACAAATATTCGATTAAGCAGGAAAAAGATTTTAGAAAAACTAAGTAAACAGGAAGAAGTAATTAACCTTGTCCTTGAACTTGGTCCAAAGGCAATTGCACAGTTCAAAAAATACCATCCTTTCAAAATGTCAATTTCTTATACGAATCCTTACCAAACTACAGCCATTTTAAAGACTTTTATCGATGTTAATCATTCAGAAGAAATAACCGAAATAACAAATTGGCTATTTTTCCTAGGCGATGATATCAAGGTCAGGGAAATGCCTGTAGAAATCTTGGAAGGTTTACAAGAGAGACTCCTCCTATATTGTCCATAATCAATGCTGGTTAGACCTCACAGCGATTCCTATGAATTTTGACAAGAAGGTAGTTAAATAAATACATTTAGATAAAGGGGTTCATTTTATTGAATTCTTATGATGAAGATCTAATAAAGGATTTGGAATTAAAAGACCTACTTAAATATGTCAAAGTACATGAAAATCCAGAAATTTATTTAGATTTAATAGAACAAAAATTTGTTTTTGCTGGTTCAAAAATAAATTGGTTACAAACCAATAAACACCATAGTAAGAGCTCAAATAATGAATCGTTACTTTCTGATGCTCTTCTATTTATAACTGAATTAAAAGAAAAATATTTAGCTAATGACTTACAAGTAATTTACATAGGGGATAACCTTACAGAGTTTGGGTACCAGTTTGAATTAAAACATTTAAAAGAGTTACTAGTCTATTTTTTAGATATCCCACAGCATCACTACTTTATATCATTAGAAGGGGATTGGTGTATCTGTCTTTCATTTGAAAACTATTTGGATTTCGGATTTAGTTTAAACAACAAATAATTTTGATCGTCACGTATAGGAAAAATAAAAGATGATAAGAAGTGAAAAAACCTTGAATGGCTTTATACCAATCAAGGTTTTTTGCTTTTATTGCTCCTTAAACACGTAAAAAAGACAAAGGACTCTTTGTATACAAGCCTTATAGTGTGTTTTTCTTAATGAAAAGAGCACACAATCGCTGCACAGCACGTGCTGAAGACATTTGGGCTTCTTTGATGCATGTGAGTTGATTAGACTTATAACCAAAGGGAAGAAGGGAGGAATTCCAACTGTACTTAACCAAAAGGGGCACGACGTTACTATCTATGCTGCTTCATACGACATCTTATCTATCAATAGAAGATTTACAGAATCGAATGAATGTCTCGACTCGAACCGTTTACGCTGAAATCAAACGAATGAACAGCTGGCTGGAAACTCATCAGCTTAGTGGTGTGCAGCGAAAAGGCCAACTTGGCTATTATTTAAACCCTCATGAAAAAGAAGTCATTATTCAAAAAGCTGATACCATTCTTATTGGTCACGATTATGAACCATGTGTAAAGGAACGAAGGGCCATTTTGCTTTTATCCATTGCATGCAGCCAGCATTGCCTAAGAATTGATGATTTTATGAAGATGACAAAGGTGAGCCGAAATACATTGCTCGAGGATATGAAACAGCTAAAAGAAGCGCTTTTAAAGCAGGAGATCACACTCCGCTATCAGGCAGCAAGCGGCTATGTCATTTCAGGAGACGAAAGGGCCATTCGATTGGCACTCAAACCTTATATACATTTCATTCGCACCATGATAAAAAACGAAAAAACGTTTCCGTCGTTTTGGTTAAAGGGACCTATTTCATCCAAACGGGTACACCATCTCCTCCAGCAGTCAGAACAAGAACTTAAGCTTGAATTTGCAGATGAGATGCTGGAACAGCTCTCTTTGGATCTCTTTTTCTACTTCAAGCGGATGAAGCTGGGGCATGCTGTACACATTTCAAACGAAGAAAAGCGAACATTGCAGGAAACAGAGGAATGCTTGGCTGCTATTCGTTTCATGGCGCAGATTCAAAAAGAGGCCAGTCTCATTGTTCATGATGATGAGATCTATTTTCTTAGCACCCTATGGCTCAGTGCCAAAAAACAAAAACTTCCATCAATTAAAAAACCAGAAGAACATCTCATTCGCACCATCGCCAGGCAAATGATATTGGACTTTCAGAGATATGCTTGTATTACCTTTCAAGAACCAAAAGCATTGGAGCAAAACTTGACAATGCATTTAATTCCAGCTTATTACAGGCTCATCTATCACATTGGTATCATCAATGAATTGACGGATTCTATAAAAAAGGCACAGCCAGAAGTGTTTGAAATCACTCAAAAAGTTGCTTGTCATTTAGAAAAGGTGGCCTGTTCAAAGTTGAGTGACCATGAAATTGCATATCTCGCCATGCATTTTGGCAGCTGGATGAGAAGAGAAGGAATTTCATCCATTGTCAGGCGTTCTGTATACATTGTCTGCGGAGAAGGAATCGGCACAAGTAACATGCTGAAAACTCAGCTTCTCGAATTAATTGGCTACATTGAAGTACGCGGACTGTTATCAAAGCGTGCATATGAAGAATTAACAGCCGTTGATGCAGATTTCGTTGTGTCCACAACACCTATTTCGTTTAAAGGAAAACCAGTTCATCTCGTTCATCCTATTTTAACTGCCTATGAGAAAAAAACATTACTTCAATACGGGAAAGGCTCAGAAACGAAGATTGAAGAGAAGCATGTAAACGCTTTATTTAACATCATTCAGCAGCATACCATCGTACAAAATAAACAAGCACTGCTTCATGATATTAGGGAGCTGCTTTATCCCACATATGTATCCTATCAGAAAGGGTGGAATCCAGTGTTAAATGATTTATTAACAGAACAAACCATCAAGCTCCACCAAACAGCAGACACATGGCAAGAGGCGATTACAAAAGCGGCGCAGCCTTTACTTGATCAACATGCTATTAAACCAAGTTATGTAGAAGCCATGATACAGTCTGTTCTTCAAAATGGTCCTTATATTGTCATTGCACCACAAGTGGCCATTCCACATGCAAGGCCCGAGGACGGCGTGAACAAATTGAGCATGACACTCATGTCATTCAAACAGCCCATTTCGTTTTCAAAGGATGGAAAAAAGCAGGTGCGGCTCGTCATAGTGCTAGCGGCTATTGACAGCATGAGCCACCTGAAAGCACTCAAACAGCTGACCATGCTGTTAAGTGAAGAGAAACGGACGAAACAATTGATTGAAGCAGAAGATTTAGCATCGGTTCAAAAACTAATCGATCAATTTTCACAAGTATAAAGGAGGAGTAAGAAAATGAAAAAAATTCTTGTTGTATGTGGAAACGGGTTAGGAAGCAGCTTTATTGTAGAAATGAATGTCAAAAAAGCATTAGAAGAATTAGGTCTTAAAGCTGAAGTGGATCATACCGATCTCAGTACAAGTAAAAATGAACAAGCAGACCTTTATATCGGAGCAGCTGATATTATTGACCAGCTGAATGACGGCACAAGAAATGTGGCTGGCTTAAACAATTTGTTAGACCAGGAAGCCATTAAAGACGTCCTTCGTCAACATATTTAAGTCATGAAAAAGGGGGATTCACATCATGATAGAACTGATCATGAACGATATATTGGGCACACCTGCCATTCTCATCGGTTTGTTTGCACTAGCCGGTTTACTTTTGCAGAAAAAATCAGCCGCAGATACTGTGTCAGGCACCTTGAAAACAACCATGGGCTTCTTAATATTAGGGGCTGGCGCTACAGTCGTCTCTGATTCACTCGGGGTTTTTCGAAAGATGTTCGAAGCAGCCTTTCACATTCAAGGGGTTGTCCCAAATACAGATGCTATGGCCGCCATTGCTCAAAAGGAATTCGGTACACAGACAGCACTTATCATGATTTTTGGTATGCTGGTCAATTTGTTACTTGCAAGATTCACACCCTTTAAATACGTCTTTTTGACTGGTCACCACACGTTGTATATGGCGGCGATGCTCGCCGTCGTTCTCTCGACAGCCGGCATGCACGGGTGGCTGCTCATCTCCACTGGCTCAATGATATTAGGTGCAGCTATGGTCATTGCACCCGCAATCCTTCAGCCGTTTACGAGGAAAGTCACCGGAAGCAATGATCTCGCGCTCGGACACTTCAGTACTTTCGGGTATTTTACTGCGGGAATGATCGGCAAATGGGTTGGTTCTCCAGAAAAATCAACGGAAACCATTCAAGTGCCTAAATCACTCGGTTTTCTAAGAGATACATCTGTTGCCATTTCGATTACGATGGCTTTACTGTTCTTTGCAATTGCACCGTTTGCAGGAATTCCTTATATAGAACAAATTAGCGGGGGCACGAACTTCGCTGTCTTCATTCTCATTCAGGCGATTACGTTTGCTGCTGGTGTGTACATTATTTTAGCAGGGGTACGGATGGCCATTGGCGAGATCGTGCCTGCATTTAAAGGGATTGCCGATCGATTCGTGAAGGGGGCAAAGCCGGCACTTGATGCGCCAACCGTTTTTCCATTTGCGCCTAATGCGGTCATTATCGGTTTTTTATGCAGCTTTGCAGGAGGCATTGTATCCATTTTTCTTTTACCTTTGTTTGGTTTAACTGTCATTGTCCCTGGTCTTGTCCCGCACTTTTTTTGCGGTGCTACAGCAGGCGTGTATGGCAATGCAACAGGAGGGGTAAGAGGTGCAGTCGCTGGGGCCTTTGTAAATGGATTGCTTCTTTCCTTTTTACCTGCCTGTTTATTACCTGTGTTAGGAACCCTTGGCTTTGAAGGGACAACGTTTGGAGATACAGACTTTGGTATCATCGGAATCTTGATTGGATTGATCAAGTTTTTATTTCAACTGTAAAAAGGAGGAGCCTGAGAATGACAGCCGTTTTTTCACCTTCACTGATGTGCATGGATCTAACGCATTTCCGTGAACAAATTCATCTTCTCAACACGAGAGCAGACCGGTACCATGTCGACGTGATGGATGGGCATTATGTGAAGAATATTACGTTATCACCCTTTTTCATTGAACAGCTTCGGAAACTGACAAATTTACCGATTGATGTTCATCTAATGGCCGAACATCCGCAGGAATTTTTAATCGATGCATGTATTGATGCAGGCGCAACGATGATTTGTTTACACCCAGAAGTCGTGCAAAAAGATGCCTTTCGAATCATACGCCATATTCACCAAAGAAAATGTGAGGTTGGCTTTGTTCTAAATCCCGCCACACCTGTTGCAGCATTAGATTCCTTTATTCATTTAATAGACAGAGTGACGATCATGACAATCGATCCAGGCTTTGCCGGACAGCCTTTTATTAAAGAAATGCTTCAGAAAATTAAACAGGTGAAAGATATCAAAAAACACGAAGGATACTCGTTTTCAATTGAAGTAGACGGCTCTTGTAATGAGAGCACGTTCCGGCTGCTTGCTGAGGCTGGAAATGAGATCTACATCATCGGCACCTCAGGTTTATTTGGACTTCATAAAGAACTCGACACTGCTTGGGAAAGAATGAAGCAAATATTTGCAAAAGAAACAGCCTCAATCGAATCACGTTAGTAAAAGAGAGGATGAAAACCATCCTCTTTTTTTACGCAAATTTTACTAAAACACAATTCATTCACCAAAACTTACCCAAAAACAAAATAAAAATCAAAAATTCATAATTGAAAGCGCTTTATTTATGTGTTATCCTTCAAATATCTTTAGTAAATATTTAGTCAAATAACGATGAGGAGTTTGCCTATGACCACACTCAAAGATATTGCTCATGATGCAAAAGTGTCCGTTTCCACTGTATCCCGTGTGTTAAATGGCGATCAAACGCTTGCCGTTTCACACACAACGAGACAAAACATCCTCGACATTGCTAAGAAGTTAAACTATACCCCAGTGAGAGCAAGAAAAGCCGATCAAGCAGAAGAAAAAAGCCCATCTGAATCCCCAATCATCGGTGTCGTTGTCGCTCAATCCATTGACGAAGAATTAAATGATCCCTTTTTTTCATCGATTCGAAAAGGAATTGAAAAAGAATATGCCAAACAAGGCCTGTCCACTCTCCATACCTTTCGCCTAAGAAGCATGGATAAAGGGGCGATGCTAAAGGAAATTGACGGCTTGATCGTCATTGGACGAATCAGCCCGGATACGGTTGAAAAAATGACAAATCGAATGGAACACATTGTTTTTATCAATCATTATGCGGATGAAGATTTGTATGATTGTGTACATGTGGATTTTGTCAGAGCGGCAGATCGCGCCATTCGTCATCTGCAATCTCTCGGCTATACACATCTAGGCTATATTGGCGGGAAAGAGCGGGAGCATTATTTCGAAGGTAATGCTGTGATTGAGGACGAAAGACAAACGACGTTTATGAAAAGAATGCAGGAGACGGGCGCTCTTCATATGGAAGACATCCACATTGGTGAATACTCCATGCAAGAAGGCTATACGCTTATGCAGCAAGCGATCAAAAAGGGAAAACTGCCGCAAGCCTTTTTCATTGGAAGTGACTCTATGGCAATCGGCGCAATGCGCGCTCTGCATGAAGCCGGTCTACACGTACCTTCAGATGTATCCATTGTTGGGTTTAATGACATTGAAGCCGCTTCATTTTCAAGCCCGCCGCTTACGACCGTCAAAGTATATACAGAAGAAATGGGGGAAGTCGGTCTGAAGCTTTTGCTTGAGAGAATAAACGGAAGAAAACTTCCTCTGAAAGTCGTCGTTCCAACAACACTCATCGAGCGAGGCAGTACATGTCTCATCCATGAAAGGGGGTGAACCATAGATTTCAGCTAACAAAAAAGAGACAAAAAAGCAGAAAGCAAGCTGCTTAGCATGATGGCCAGATCATGCTAAGAACAAGGCAGCCTGCCGCTATGCTCTCTTATCTCTTTGAAAAGAATAGAATTCCAGTATAATGGACTTCCTTTGTTTCCGCAACTGCATGAATTCTACCGATAATCGTCTGAATTTTCAGTGATCAAAAGGAGGAAACCATGAATAAAAAAATCATGCTGCTGACTGCAGCCATGTTCTTGACCATGATTTTGTCTGCTTGCGGTAATAACAGCTCATCTGAAGCAAATGGAAAGGTCACCTTGACGCTATTTTCAACAATGAGCAACAGCGGGGAAAGAAAAGCGTTTGAAGAAGTCATTCGCGAGTTTGAGAAGAAGCATGAGCAGATTCGAATCGATGCTAATTTCCCAGGCAACAGCTATGAAGATATGATCCGCGTCAAAATGGGAGCAAACGATATGCCAGACCTGTTTGATACACATGGCTGGGCCAAACTGCGCTATAGCGAGTATGTGGCTGATTTAAAAGAGATGGATTGGGTCAAACAGCTTGATCCTTCACTCGACCAAATTTTAAAAGACCAAGATGGGAAAGTGTACGCTTACCCGCTGAATCAAGCAAAAGATGGGCTTAGCTTTAATGCCAATCTATTAAAGGAATATGGCATAGAAGTCCCTAGAACACTTGATGAATTAAAATCTGCTTTGCTGACAGTGAAAGAAAAGAGCAAAGGAGATGTTGTGCCGCTCTGGATACCAGGAGGAGATAACTCAAATATTGCCCAAGTCTTTGATGAGCTGGCGACGCCTTTATTAATCACCGATCAAAAGCATCAATACGGAAAGGAACTTGAAAACGGATCATTTGATTGGTCTCTCTATACACCGCTTGCACAATTCATGAAAGATCTGAAGGATCAAGACCTTTTAAACAAGGATGTCCTGACAGCGAAACTATCTCAAGCGCCTGAACTCATGGCACAAAACAAAATCGCCTTCACCTTTGTCGGAGGATCTTTAGGACCTGAAGCAACAGAGCTGAATTCATCGATCAAAGTAGGCACGATGCCTGTTCCAGCCATTCATGAAGGAGATGAACAAAGCTGGATTGGCGGAGAACGTTTTACTGTTGCTGCTTGGAAAGACTCTAAGCATCTAAAAGAAGCAAAACAATTCATCGATTTTTTAGCAAAACCTGAAAACGCAAAAAAAATCGCCGAGGGCACATCCTCTGAAACAGCTCTAAAACAAGTGAAAGCGAAAAACTATTACTCTGCATTTTACGATCAATACGAACAGGTGAAGATTGAACCGTATTTCGATCGAAAATACTTACCAAGCGGAATGTGGGCGGTCATGGCAACAACGGGTCAAGAATTATTAGCAGGCTCCATCACACCAGAACAGTTATCAAAGAAAATGGAAGAGGAATATAAGCGTTTGAAAAAACAATAGCCGATGGATGCTGAAACAGGAGTGAAGCCAATGAATGACATCACAAAAGCAAAACAGCCCGCCGCATTCACCTCTTTACCAAAACAAAAGATACAAAAACGCCAGAATTCATCACTTTGGTGGATGTACATGCCAGCTGTTCTCGTCGTCAGTACCTTTATCATTTATCCTTTTTTAAACGGCATTCAGCTTTCTTTTACGAATTGGAACGGTTTCTCACAAACTTATCAATGGATTGGTCTTGAGCAATATGGGCGGCTGCTTCAGGATCAAGCGACATGGCTTGTTGTCAAAAACACGCTTCTCTATGGAATCGGGAGCACTGTCTTACAAAATATCATCGGACTTGGATATGCTCTTTTATTAAATCAAAGCTTAAAGATGAAAGCCATCACAAGAACGGTCATCTATTTACCTGTCATGATCAGCCCGATTGCGATGGGCTATATTTGGTATTTTGTGTTTGCTTACCAAGGTGGTGCCTTAAATGATGTGGTGACGCTTTTTGGATTTGATCAAATAAATGCGCTCGGCAACCCGCAATTTAACACATGGATCATTGTGCTTGTCAACACATATCAATTCGTCGGGATTGCGATGATCATTTATTTAGCAGGACTTCAAAGTATTCCTAAGGATTATTATGAAGCGGCTCAATTAGACGGCGCATCGAGCTTCCAGCAATTCAGGCGGATTACATTGCCGCTGCTTATGCCGTCGATCACCATTAATGTTGTGCTGAATGTCATTGGCGGGCTCAAGCTCTTTGATGTCATTGTGGCACTCACGGGCGGCGGACCTGGAGATTCCTCGCAATCCATGTCGACCTTTATGTATGATCTGTACTTCAAACGTCAGGATGCAGGCTATGCAGCGACGCAAGGGGTGTTCATGGCGGTCATCATCCTTGTCATTAGTGTCGCAGCGCTGATTTATTTCAAACGAAAGGAGACCGAGGTGTGATGGATAACGCCTATAAGCGCAAGAAAAAATGGTACTCCTTCCTCGCACTATTGATCACATTGCTGCACCTCATTCCATTTTATATTTTGGTGACGACATCATTAAAGGGGATAGGAGATTTTAGTTCAAAATGGCTGTTTCCGAAAGCACTGCATCTTGAAAACTTCCGCACAGCATGGACAGAGGCTCAGCTTGGCCAGTCCTTTTTGAATACAGTGATCATTACGTTCAGTTCCGCTGTATTGCTTATTATGTTTGGATCTCTTGCAGCCTATCCGCTCGCAAGAAGGAACACAAAGCTGAATAAAGCAGTCTATGTTTTATTTATTGCCATTATGGTCATTCCACCGCTTACAGCCCTTGTCCCGCTCTATAAAATGGTCGTTCAAATCGGGATGATGAACACCTATCAAATTGCTGTTTTAAATAATGTGGCTGCTTTTTTGCCGCTGACAATTTTCTTATACGCAGGCTTTATCCGGTCGACAATTCCAAAGGAGCTTGAAGAAGCTGCCCGTATTGATGGTGCAGGGACACTCAGAGTTTTTTTCACAGTCGTTTTTCCGCTTCTGAAGCCCATTACCGCTTCTGTATTAATTATTGCCTGCGTGTATATTTGGAACGACTATCAATTTGCTATCTTCTTTTTGCAAGATAAAGAGATGCATACACTCACAGTCGCCTTATCCCATTTTTTTGGTCAAAATCAGCATCAGCTTCAGCTCGTTGGGGCAGCTGCACTCATTGCGATGCTGCCAATGGTCACGATGTTTTTACTTTTGCAAAAATATTTTATCGCAGGGCTTTCACAAGGCTCTGTCAAAGGCTAGCCCAATATAGATGTAAAAAGGAGAGTCGTCTATGTCTAAAATTACATTTATCGGTGCAGGGAGTACCGTGTTTGCTAAAAATATATTAGGAGATTGTCTGTTTGTTCCCGCCCTTGCAGGCTTTGAATTCGCATTATATGATATCGACCACAACCGGCTGAAAGAATCAGAAACGATGCTCCGGCATTTAAAAGCAAATTACGGTGCAAATGTGACCATCCAGTCCTATCACAACCGGAAAGAAGCCTTAAAGGATGCGAAATATGTTATCAATGCCATCCAAGTTGGAGGCTACCGGCCAAGTACTGTCATTGATTTTGAAATACCTAAAAAATACGGATTAAGACAAACGATTGCGGATACGGTAGGGATCGGCGGCATCTTCCGCTCCCTTCGAACGATTCCTGTCATGCTGGAATTTGCAAAGGACATGGAAGAGGTTTGTCCAAATGCTTTATTGTTAAATTACACGAACCCAATGGCCACACTGACAGGTGCGATGCTGCGCTATACTCAGGTTCAAACGATTGGTCTCTGTCATAGTGTGCAAGTCTGTACAAAGGACCTATTTGAATCTCTTGAAATGGAACATGAAGGCATTGAAGAAAAAATTGCCGGTATTAACCATATGGCATGGTTATTAGAGGTAAAACGGGACGGAAAAGACTTGTATCCAGAAATCAAAAGACGGGCAAAAGAAAAGCAGCAATCGAGGCATCATGATATGGTACGTTTTGAACTGATGGATAAATTCGGCTACTATGTCACAGAATCCTCAGAGCACAATGCCGAATACCATCCATATTTCATCAAATCACGGTACCCAGAACTAATCGGTCAGTTTAACATTCCGCTCGATGAATACCCGAGACGCTGCGAGGAACAAATCAACAATTGGAATACAATGAAGCATGACCTTGTGGGCAATACACAGATCACACATACTCGCTCAAAAGAATATGGTTCACGTATCATTGAAGCGATTGAAACGAACGTTCCCTTTAAATTTGCCGGGAATGTGCTGAACACAGGTGGCCTCATTCACAACCTGCCTGAAAAAGCGTGTGTCGAAGTGCCGTGTGTTGCAGATCGAAGCGGCATCATGCCATGCTATGTCGGAGAGATCCCTGAACAACTGGCGGGACTGAACCGGACCAATATTAGTTCACAGCTCATGACCATCGAAGCAGCAATCAGCGGGAAAAAAGAACACATTTATCAAGCGGCATTACTGGATCCACACACAAGCGCTGAACTATCAATTGATGACACCATTCAATTATGTGATGAACTCATTGAAGCACATGGAGAGATGCTGCCAAATTATATAGAACCAAATCACTATGCCGCATCAACCAAATAACAGAAATGAACCAGCCTCTACCTGATGCACCGCGCATCAGGTTTTTCTTATGAAGCAAAAAGAGGATTGACTGAGACCCATTTTAATATTATGATTTTTCTAAAGTTACCCAATAGTTAATCAAAAACACATCATGAAATTTCGGTATTCTAGTGTTAAATGTCACAAACAAACCAATCTGTGTTGAACAAGAGCCTGACTAAAGCGGTTTATCACAACGTAAACCAAAACTGCCGTTTGATTTGACAAAGAGTGTATACAGATGAATGCCCGTTAGATGAGACAATGACGATACATACACACCCTTTAAGCATGACATTCTTTAACAAAGAGGAGAGAGGGAACATGACCAAAACAGATGTACAAACGTTGAAAAATTATATCGGCGGACAATGGATTGAGGCAGAAACAAGTCAAACAGAGGCAGTGTATAACCCAGCTACTGGCGAAATCATCGCGAAAGTGCCGCTTTCAACAAAAACAGATGTCGAACATGCGGTACAGGCAGCACAAGAAGCATTTGCCACTTGGTCGAAAACTCCCGTTCCCCGCCGTGCACGCATTTTATTTAAATACCAACAGTTACTCGTTGACAAATGGGATGAGCTGGCTGAACTCGTAACGATTGAAAACGGAAAAAGCATCACAGAAGCAAAAGGAGAAGTGCAGCGCGGAATTGAATGTGTCGAATTTGCCGCTGGTGCACCAACCTTAATGATGGGAAAACAATTACCAGATATCGCATCTGGACTCGAATCTGGCATGTACCGCTATCCAATTGGCGTCATCGGCGGAATTACACCATTTAACTTTCCAATGATGGTTCCTTGCTGGATGTTCCCGCTTGCCATTGCCTGCGGAAATACGTTTGTTTTAAAACCTTCAGAGCGCACGCCGATTCTTGCCGCACGATTAGCCGAATTATTTGAAGAAGCTGGTCTTCCAAAAGGGGTTCTCAACATTGTCAATGGAGCTCATGATGTCGTCAATGGTCTGCTTGAACACCAAAAGGTCAAAGCCATTTCATTTGTCGGCTCTCAGCCAGTTGCAGAATACGTCTATAAAAAAGGCACAGAGCATGGCAAACGTGTCCAAGCACTTGCAGGAGCAAAAAATCACTCCATTGTCCTCAAAGATGCAGATTTAGACGCGACAACGAAACAAATCATTGGTGCTGCCTTTGGATCAGCAGGAGAGCGCTGCATGGCCGCGGCCGTTGTCGCAGTGGAAGAAGAAGTGGCAGATGATCTCATTCAAAAATTAGTTGATGAATCGAATAAGCTTGTCATTGGAAACGGAATAAATGAAGAGGTCTTTCTTGGTCCAGTCATTCGAGAGGAACATAAGGAGCGAACGCTTCAATACATTCAGTCAGGGATTGAAGAAGGCGCAAGTCTCATTCGAGATGGCAGGAAAGATCACGAAACAAATGGAAAAGGGTATTTCGTTGGACCAACGATCTTTGACCATGTGACAAATCAAATGAAAATTTGGCAGGACGAGATTTTCGCCCCAGTCTTATCAATAGTTCGTGTCTCTTCACTGACAGAAGCGATCGACCTGTCTAATCAATCAAAATTTGCGAACGGTGCCTGCCTGTACACAGACAGTGCATCAAGCATCAGAGAATTTCGCGAAAATATTGAAGCAGGGATGCTCGGCGTCAATATCGGTGTTCCCGCACCAATGGCATTTTTCCCGTTTTCCGGCTGGAAGGATTCTTTCTACGGGGATTTGCACGCCAATGGAACAGACGGAGTGGAGTTTTACACAAGAAAGAAGATGGTGACCGCTCGTTATATGTGATCAACACTCATCAATTAACTTAGAAAATGCAGTTCCAAAAGGAGAACTGCATTTTTTGTTGTCTTCTAGTCAAAAAGTAAGGGTTTTCATCATGATTACAGCAAGGATTTGCACTAGAAATCATTCTTTCTATTCATTCTTCATCAGTATCTATCAACATATTTTGAAATTGGGCTTAAACCCCAATATTAGGAAGATGAAAACAGGAGGAAATGAAACGATGAGGACGAGGATGAAGTGCGGCGTTGGTTTATTGATTTTTGCTTTGGTACTGAGTTGTTTACCGGTATATGATGCGAGTGCGGCAAGCACAACAATTGCAAAACGTGTAGGAAATGCAAACCCGCTCATAGACCACCACTTGGGCGCTGATCCGTTTGCGCTCACCTATAACGGAAGAGTGTACATTTATATGTCGAGTGATGACTATGAATATCACAGCAACGGTACGATTAAAGATAATTCTTTTGCCAATTTGAATAGGGTCTTCGTCATCTCTTCAGCAGATATGGTGAACTGGACAGATCATGGCGCAATTCCAGTAGCCGGTGCAAATGGGGCAAATGGCGGCAAAGGGATTGCTAAATGGGCAGGTGCTTCCTGGGCTCCATCAGCGGCGGTGAAAAAAATCAATGGGAAAGATAAATTTTTCCTTTATTTTGCGAACAGCGGCGGAGGGATTGGTGTTCTGACAGCAGATTCCCCAATCGGTCCATGGACAGATCCTATCGGAAAAGCGCTTGTCACGCCAAATACACCAGGAATGTCCGGGGTTGTATGGCTGTTTGATCCAGCCGTTTTTGTAGATGATGACGGCACTGGTTATTTATATGCCGGTGGAGGCGTACCAGGCGGTTCTAATCCAACGCAGGGACAATGGGCCAATCCTAAAACAGCAAGAGTCTTAAAACTAGGGCCTGATATGACAAGTGTTGCCAGTAGCGCCTCGACCATTGATGCTCCTTTTATGTTTGAAGACTCAGGGATGCATAAGTATAACGGAACCTATTACTATTCCTATTGCATCAACTTTGGCGGCTCCCACCCAGCAGATAAACCACCTGGTGAGATCGGTTATATGACGAGCTCAAGTCCGATGGGTCCATTTACGTATAGAGGGCATTTCCTGAAAAATCCGGGTGCATTTTTTGGCGGCGGCGGTAACAACCATCATGCGGTGTTCAATTTTAAAAACGAGTGGTATGTCGTGTATCATACCCAAACGGTCAGCTCTGCTTTATACGGGGCAGGAAAAGGCTACAGATCTCCGCATATTAATAAGCTTGTGCATAATGCTGACGGCTCCCTTCGAGAGGTTGCAGCCAATTTTGAAGGGGTCAAACAGCTTTCCAACCTGAATCCTTATCAGCGGGTAGAAGCTGAAACATTTGCATGGAATGGACGCATTTTGACAGAGGCCTCTTCAGCTCCAGGCGGACCGGTCAATAACCAGCATGTCACAAACATTCAAAACGGAGATTGGGTGGCTGCCAGTAACGTCGATTTCGGATCAAACGGCGCAAGAACATTTAAAACGAATGTAGCATCAAATGCAGGCGGAAAAATAGAAGTACGCCTCGGAAGCCCTGACGGCAGACTCGTCGGAACATTAAATGTCCCTTCCACAGGCGGAACGAACAACTGGCGAGAAGTAGAAACAACTGTAAACGGAGCAGCTGGCGTGCACAACGTATTTTTTGTCTTTACTGGAACAGGTGCAAACCTATTTCAGTTTGATTCCTGGCGGTTTACTCAATAACAAAGGATGAGAAAATGATAGGAGAGTGGAAAAATTTGATGTCAATGATCAAAAAAACAATCTGTACTTTATTGATCTGCTTCACCATGCTGTCTGTCATGTTCATCGGACCTGGCGCAACTGAAGTTTCAGCAGCAGATGCCAATATTAATATCAATGCAGAAAGACAAGTGATTCGCGGCTTTGGCGGAATGAACCACCCGGCTTGGATTGGTGATTTGACCGCACCTCAAAGGGAAACCGCTTTTGGCAATGGGCAGAATCAATTAGGGTTTTCCATTCTAAGAATTTTTGTAGATGAGAACAGAAATAATTGGCACAGAGAGGTCGCCACAGCCAAAAGAGCAATAGAGCATGGAGCTTTAGTGATCGCTTCACCTTGGAATCCTCCAAGCCATATGGTTGAGACTTTCAACCGTAATGGTACAACTGCAAAGCGGCTGAGATACAATCAATACGCTGCATATGCTCAGCATCTGAACGATTTTGTGACGTATATGAAAAATAATGGCGTCAATCTCTATGCGATATCAGTACAAAACGAGCCTGATTATGCACATGAATGGACATGGTGGACTCCTCAGGAAATCCTGCGTTTCATGAGAGAAAATGCCGGCTCCATTAATGCCCGCGTGATTGCGCCAGAATCCTTTCAATACCTTAAAAATATATCAGATCCTATCTTAAATGATCCGCAAGCGCTTGGAAATATGGACATTCTCGGAGCCCATTTGTACGGAACCCAAATCAGCCAGCTTCCATATCCTCTTTTCAAACAAAAAGGAGGGGGGAAGGAGCTTTGGATGACAGAGGTCTACTACCCGAATAGCGATAACAATTCAGCGGACCGCTGGCCTGAGGCATTAGGGGTTTCAGAGCATATTCACCATTCGATGGTAGAAGGGGACTTTCAGGCATATGTTTGGTGGTACATCCGCAGATCCTACGGCCCTATGAAGGAAGATGGCCTGATCAGTAAACGCGGTTACAACATGGCGCATTTCTCCAAGTTTGTACGCCCAGGATACGTCAGAATTGATGCAACGAAAAGTCCTGAACCAAATGTTTTCGTATCTGCCTACAAAGGAAACAATCAGGTTGTCATTGTCGCGATTAACAAAAACAATACAGGAGTCAATCAGCACTTTGTGATGCAAAATGGAACTGCTTCGCAAGCATCAAGATGGATTACAAGCAGCAACAGCAACCTTCAGCCCGGTACAGACTTAAATATATCAGGCAATCAATTTTGGGCTCATCTCCCGGCTCAAAGTGTGACAACATTTGTAGTCAAACGCTAGAATCAATTGAATCACCAAAAGCCAATTTTCTCATTTCAAAAGAAAATTGGCTTTTTTTATGCAAATAGGAAGTTGATTTTTTCACTATGTTCTTACATTGGGTATAATAATGGCAATGACTTCAGGAGAGTGATCAATGTATGCCAAAGCATCAAAGCAAAGTATTAATGATCGATGACGAAAAAGAAATTTTGGAATTAATCAACACAGTATTAACAAGAGAAGGCATTGATCGCGTTATAACAGCTTCAACTGCCCGTGATGGGCTCACGAAATTCCATCAAGAACAGCCTGATCTTGTCATACTTGATATTATGCTGCCAGACGGTGAAGGCTATGATATTTGCAGACAAATCAGAGAGACCTCCCATGTTCCGATTATCTTTTTATCAGCAAAGGGAGAGGAAACAGACAAAATTGTAGGACTTGCCATCGGCGGGGATGACTACATTACAAAACCGTTCAGTCCAAAGGAAGTCGCCTACCGGGTGAAAGCGCAGCTGAGACGGCTCTCATACTTGCAGTCATCTCAAGCCGATCCCGTGATCAAAAAAGGGCCGTTTGAATTAAACGAGCAGCAAGCAGAACTGAAGAAAAATGGCGTGGTCATTGAGCTCACGCCGAAAGAGCTTCTGCTGATGACCTACTTCTTGCAGCATCCGAACCGCATTATCAGTAAAGAAACGCTTTATCAAACTGTTTGGGGGGAAGACTTCTTCGGTTCTGACAATACGGTAATGGTTCATATCCGAAGACTTCGGGAAAAAATAGAAAATTCCCCGTCCACCCCAGAGTTTCTCGTCACAGTCAAAGGGCTTGGCTATAAATTTGTTGTAAAGGATGCGTAAGGATGAAATGGCGATTAACAGGCAGGTATATGGTCTCTGTCATTATCGTGACCATTATCACGGTCTTTATCAACTTATTCGTATTTATGATTTGGCTCGTACTTCAGGCAAACAGCCAGCATAACGAGGAAAATACGCCCGAAACCTTCACAAGATCATTTGAACAATACATCTCTTTTTCTGATCAAGGAATGACCGTAAACAAAGAAGGACAGAAAGCCTTAAAACAACAGAATGCATGGATTCAAATTTTAGACGAAAATGGCCAAAACGTGTATCATACGCAGGCACCTAAAGGATTAAAGAACAAATATACAACGATAGAAATCGTGAACTTACATAAATATAAAGATAAGCAATTATTATCGACCATTTATGCTGGCGGAAAAAAAGTAAAGAGCAAAGAATACAGCTACTTTATCGGTTTTAAAGACCCTTCCATCGGAAAATACCTATTCTCGTTTGACACGAAGGATTTAGTAACAAGATTCAATATCGGGACGATGATTTTATTATCAATTGATGCCATCATAGCATTACTCATTGGTTACTTATTCAGCCGGCAGCTCACAAAACCGCTCGGCCGTGCCATTCATAGTATCCAGCGGCTGGCAAACGGAGATTACACGACAAATCTGCCTGCTAAAGGAATTTATAAAGATGTCTTCTATAATGTCAATCACTTATCAGAGCAGCTCGCTTCAAGCAAAAAAGAAAAAGACAAACTAGAGCAAATGCGGGAAGAATGGATCAGCCATATTTCTCATGATATTAAAACGCCATTATCCTCTATTCAAGGCTATGCTGAAATCATGAAGGATCGAAATTATCCTCTTTCAGATCAAGAGATGATGCATTATGCCAGCATCATAGAGAATAAATCACTGTACATTAAAGATGTCATGGAGGATCTAAATTTAACAACAAGGCTGAAAAATAACGACGTGATGCTACATAAAGAGCTTGTGAACATTGTGCCGTTGCTGCGTAAAACGTTAATTGATATCCTAAACGATTCGAGATATGCAGATCAAAGCATTGAGCTGCAAACGAATGTAGACAAGCTCATGCTGAATATTGATACGGTCCTCATACGAAGAGCAGTCACCAATCTCATTTTAAATGCCCTTGTCCACAATGATGCTGATGTGAAAATCATTGTACAGCTTGAGCAAAAAGAACATACCCACATCACAATTAAAGACAACGGCAAAGGAATTGAAGAGGCAGAGCTAGAAAAAGTGTTTGACCGCTACTATAGAGGGACGAATACAGCAGGGACACATGCTGGCTCTGGTCTTGGAATGGCGATTGCAAAAGATATTATCCAAAAACACGGCGGAGATATTACGATACAAAGTATAATTGGAGAAGGAACAACGATTGATATCCAATTACCCACTTGAATAGACATACAAAAAACGGTTCTGCTCAATGACAGAACCGTTTTTTCATCTATTATTATTCTGAAAACACTTTAATGCCTTTCACAATGTTCCAAATGAAGAAGTAAATCGCCACAAGGAATGTCAGAGCATACGTAGCAATTAAGAACGGACCAGCATGACTGATATCGTTCATGCCAAGTAAACCTGAACCGACAATACCAATACCGAAAATCAAATAAGGAATAACATGCGTCCATAGTGACTTTTTCGCATGATATTTCACTTCATCCTTTCCTAAGAAGTAGACGATAATCGGAAACAGAAACGGTGCAAAAAAGATACTGAAGTAACATAATGAAGACAAAATTTTATTTTCTCTCAAAACTTTTCACCTCTATGATTAATTTAGAAGGGAGGAGAATCATTCGACTCATCCCTCACTTCCTTACAAACCCATTGTACAACCTCAACCTTAACCTGTATTAATCCGAACCTTACAGCAACCTTAAAAATGAATAAATAGTGGCATTTCCGTTTCAAAAGGCTAAATTGAAAATCACATATCCATATTTTTGACCTTATTCTTGACCTTGTAGTATACTTCAACCTTTATAATGGAAATATCAACAGGTGACTAACCTATACATGAAAAATACGAACATAGGAATAGAGCTGATGACAAAAGGTGAACTTGCAAAAAGAACAGGAATAAGCGCTGCTGCCATTCGGTACTATGAAGAAAACGGCATTTTACCTGTCCCAATACGCTATTCTAATGGTTATCGATTATATACAGAAGATGACCTATTAAAAATTGAATTCATAAAAGGGGCTAAATCGTTAGTTACTCCCTGAATATGCTGAAAAAAATCAGATGCTGGCTCGTGAAGGAATGGAAGTCATTACAAACATATGGGCTGCTGATAAACACCCAACAGACTCATTGATCAGCCCAATCTACGGAGATTTTAAAGGACTGGGGAAAATCACTCATTTATTGGCACACACGAAGCTTTATATCCAGATGCGATAAAACTTGATGAAAAACTAACAGAGCAAGGAATTGAGATCAACACCTACGTTTATCTGGAAATGCTTCATGTGTTTGTTGTCATGCTAATCCCAGAAGCAAAAGATGCTAAACAAAAAATCATTCAGATCATTAATAGCTAGGTATCGTCCTTTTATGTCACGAAATAAATGAAACACACTCAATTCAATATTTGATGGAAACACCTTTCCCGAATCCTGAAAAAATTAAATCAGTGTACTCCGATAGAATACCGTCACACACTGGCAATTTTAAGTTTTTTATATTCGCCAAGTTGACAAGGCTAAGAACAGATTAGTGATCTTTTTCAATGAATATTCACAAGTAAAGAAAACCTGTAAAAATTGCAGGAAAATGAGACATGCATAAGTTTTCAAGTGTTGTTTGCGTTTTCATGAAGAATGTTGGCGCATACATTGACTTTGCCAAACGAAATCATCATCTTCATAATGAAAAGAGAATGAAGCATAAAGGGGTCATGAACTTTGAAAAAAAATGTTCAAGCTATGCTGAAAGAACTCAATCGTGCCATGAAACAATATGGAGAAGCTATCATTAAAATTAAATCCAATGTATAGCCTTTAATTTTAATAGGTGTCTAGTCTGGTGCAATTGCATCAGGCTTTTTTTCGTGATGAATAGTTAAAATAATGAAAAAATTTCGAAAAACAATTGACTGAAAGCGCTTTTGATATTATGATTATTTCAAAGTTAACCATAAGTTAACCAAAAATATGATTATTTTTTGAAAAACTTATGGTTAACTCTATTTTTCAAGTATTTAGTCATAAAGGAGGCTGACAAACGCGTGTCCAACCCGAACTGTATTTCGTGGGGCATTGCTCCGATTGGCTGGAGGAATGATGATATTCCAACGATAGGAGCTGATAATACATTATCTCACTTATTAAGCGATATATGTGTCGCTGGTTTTCAAGGAACTGAAGTAGGTGGTTTTTTCCCCGAACCCAACATTTTAAATAAAGAGCTTCAATTACGTAATCTAAAAATTGCAGGCAAGTGGTTTAGTAGTTACATCATACAAGACGGACTAGAGATGGCGAAAAAAAAATTTACTGATCATTGTCGATATTTACAAGAAGTAAATGCAAGTGTAGCGGTTGTATCTGAACAAACGTACTCTATTCAAAAAAAAGAAGTGAGTGTTTACAAAAATCAACCCACTTTTTCGGATAAAGAATGGGACTTACTCTGCACAGGAATAAATGAGTTAGGCAAAATTGCTAACGCTTTCAATCTGAAACTTGTGTACCATCATCACCTTGGCACAGGGGTTCAAACCTTATCAGATATTACTCGTTTATTAGAAGGAACGGACGAAAAATATGTTCATCTTCTATATGATACTGGTCATATTTTCGTATCAGATGGCGATTATATGCCCCTATTGCATACACATATTGACCGCATACATCATGTTCACTTTAAGGATGTCAGAAAAGAAATAATGGACCTTTGTAAGCAAGAAGATTTGCCTTTTCTACAATCCTTTCTTAAAGGTATTTTCACTGTTCCAGGTGACGGATGTATTAATTTTGAAGAAGTATACCGCGTTCTATTAGAAAATGGTTATAACGGATGGATTGTGGTTGAAGCTGAGCAAGATCCTTCAATTGCACATCCACTTGAATATGCGCTGTTGGCTCGTAAGTATATTGATGAGAAATTAGTGATCCATACTTAAAATAGAACAGGAGAAAACGAGCATGAATAAACAAGTCAACCAACACCAAAATCTTAGGGCGATTATTTTAATTTCGACTTTTGGCGGACTTCTTTTCGGATATGATACTGGCGTCTTAAATGGGGCATTACCATATATGTCACAACCAGGGCAGCTCAATTTAACAGCGCTTACACAAGGTTTAGTGACAAGTGCATTACTTTTTGGGGCAGCATTTGGGGCAGTGATATGCGGTCGGTTATCAGACCGTTATGGCAGGCGTAGAACGATTTTTTCTCTCGCAGCGATGTTCTTTTTTTCCACGATCGGTTGTACGGTTTCACCGAATGCAGAAATTATGATTATTTTCCGATTCCTCCTTGGCCTAGCAGTTGGGGGAGCATCTGTTGCAGTGCCAACTTTCTTAGCAGAAATGTCACCTGCGAATCAGCGCGGAAGAATCGTTACACAAAATGAATTGATGATCGTAACAGGTCAATTACTTGCGTTCGTTTTCAATGCTATCATTGGTAACTTATTAGGAGAGAACCCATTTGTATGGCGAATTATGCTACCGATTGCTGCTCTTCCAGCGATCATTTTATTCTTTGGCATGTTGAGAGTCCCTGAAAGCCCAAGGTGGCTTGTCACTAGTGGGAAAAGAGATGAAGCCCTGCAAGTGCTACAAAAGATTCGCTCAAAGGTAGATGCAGAAAGAGAGCTTAGTGAGATTGAAAATGCCTATGAAAAAGAAAAGAACCTTGACAAAGCAACCTTTAAAGATTTCTCTATTTCTTGGGTGAGAAGACTTGTACTCATCGGAGTAGGGATTGCGATTGTCCAACAAATAACTGGTGTCAACTCTATTATGTATTATGGAACCGAGATATTAAGAGGTGCCGGCTTTGATACAAAAGCAGCGTTGATTGGTAACATTGGAAATGGTATTATTTCGGTTATCGCGACAATTGTAGGAATTGTCTTGCTAGGCAAAATCGGACGCCGCCCTATGCTCATTACAGGATTAATCGGTACAACGACAACATTACTTTTCATCGGAATTTTTTCAAATCTTTTTGCTGGGTCAGAATTACTTCCATATATCGTGTTATTATTAACCATTACCTTCCTTGCGTTCCAACAAGGTGCAATTTCTCCAGTGACTTGGCTCATGTTGTCTGAGATATTCCCACTCCGCCTTAGAGGGCTCGGCATGGGTGTCACAGTTTTCTGCCTTTGGATTGTTAATTTCTTAGTCGGTCTAACGTTCCCTATTCTACTATCTCAACTTGGGTTGTCTGTGACATTCTTTATCTTCGTTGGATTCGGTATCTTGTCAATATTGTTTGTTACTAAATTCTTGCCAGAAACGAAAGGGCTTACATTAGAAGAACTTGAAGCGAATTTCCGAAATCATGGTCATTCAGGCGTTGATGTTACATCAAATAATAAAACAATTTCTTAATGAAAGAGGTATATAAATGAAACTTGCATTTAACCAAGCGACAACTCTCAAAAATTCTAATTTATCAAAAGATTTAAACCTTTGCGAAAAACACGGTTATGATTTTATTGAAATTCGAACAATGGATAAATTACCAGAATACCTTGAGACTGCTTCACTTGAGGATCTAAACAACTATTTTCAATCAACCACAATTAAACCACTTGCCTTAAATGCTCTCGTCTTCTTCAATAATCAATCAAAAGAACAATACGAAGCGACAATTCAAACATTTAAAGACATGCTTGAAACGGCCAAAACAATTGGTGCACCTTACATAGTTGCCGTTCCACTAGTAACAAAAGAAAAATTTCTTAAATCAGAGATTCATAAAAGTTGTGTAAGCGTGTTAAAGGAACTTTCTACGCTCGCTTCTCCTTATGAAGTAAAAATCGCTTTAGAATTCGTAGGTCACCCTGAATGTACTGTCAACACATTGTCTCAAGCATACAAAATCATTGAAGAGGTTAATTGTGACAACGTAGGGCTTGTTCTAGACTGTTTTCATTTCCATGCAATGGGCTCACGTTTAGAGGACTTACAAAAGGTTGATATTTCAAAAATCTTTATCGTCCATATCGATGATACAGAGGACTTCCCAATCGGCTTTTTAACAGATGAAGATCGCGTATGGCCAGGTGAAGGCGCCATCGATCTTCAAGGGATTTTCAGCATCTTAAAAGAAAAAGGATATGACGGTGTGGTATCTGTTGAGCTATTTAGACCCGATTATTACAACCTTGATGCAGAAGTAGTCATTAAAAAAGCCAAACAAACGACAAACAACGTACTTACAAAAATGGGGGTCTAATTGCCATGAAGGAGTGTTCATAATGACTGTAACTGATGTGAAATTAGTTTCAATGAAAGAGATGTTAAAAGAAGCGAAGCAAGCAAAATATGCTATTGGGCAGTTTAATATCAATGGATTGCAATGGACGAAAGCCATTCTACTTGCCGCAGAAGAAGAGAACTCTCCTGTCATTGTTGCAGCTTCTGATCGACTTGTTGATTACCTAGGTGGCTTTCAAACGATTGTTGGAATGGTAGAGGGATTGATGAGAGATTTATCGATTACAGTTCCAGTTGCTTTGCACCTTGATCACGGGGCGAGCGTTGCTAGGTGCCAATCAGCCATTGAAGCAGGTTTCAGCTCTGTCATGATTGATGGTTCATCCTTTTCTTTAAAAGAAAACATCCGTATGACAAACGATGTTGTCAGCTATGCGATGAAAAGAGGTGTATCAGTAGAGGCAGAAGTTGGCTCAGTCGGTGGTATGGAAGATGGGATGATTGGCAACATTGTATATGCTAATCCATTAGACTGTCATCGACTTGTACAAGAAACCAATGTAGACGCACTTGCGGCAGCACTTGGTTCAGTACATGGGCCATACCAAGGTGAACCAAAGCTTGGATTTGAAGAAATGAAAGATATTTCTGAACGCACAGATATCCCATTAGTACTCCACGGAGGTTCTGGGATTCCGGTCGAACAAATTCAGCGAGCGATTTCATTAGGGCATGCGAAAATTAATGTCAATACAGAATGTCTACTAGCTTGGAATCAAGCTATACGCTCTAAATTAAAAGAGGATGCTGACATATACGATCCACAAACCATCCTAACGCCAGGTACAGAGGCTATTAAAAGTGTGGTCAAAATGAAAATGAGGGAATTCGGATCTAGCCAGCGCATCAGATAAAAAACCCATCACATCACATGAAGCCGCCTTCCATAAGCCATGATGAAAAGGAAGATCACGATGTTAAAAATGAAAAGAATTCAACAAATCAAAGAATATATCTTGAAAAATCAGTCTGTATCTTTAGACGACCTTGTCGAGACATTTGACGTTTCCAAAAATACCATTCGACGTGATGTCCAAAAATTAGTAAACGAAGGACATATTCAAAAGGTCTACGGAGGAGTTGCTGCAAATCATGCGAAGCTTGAAGCCTTTCAAGACAGACAAATTAGAAATCAAGCGCAAAAACGTCTGATTGCAAGAGAGGCAGCAAGCTGGGTGAAGGATGGAGATGTGATCTTTATTGATTCTGGTACGACAACACTGGAGCTCATACATTTCATTCACAACAAACAGGTAACAGTTGTGACAAATAACGTGGATTTCATCGTTCAAGCAATGCCTTATAAACAGCTACAAGTGATTTCGACAGGGGGACAATTAGAACGAAAGACGAAATCCTTTTCCAACTATTCTATAGCTGAGGAGTTAAATCTATATAACTTTGATAAAGTATTCATGGCATCTACAGGTGTCTCCATCTCTAATGGTGTCACCAACTCATCACCTGTCGAAACAACTATGAAGGAGCTAGTTGTAAAAAAAGGAAGAGATGTTTTTTTACTTGTCGATCATACGAAGTTCGACAAATATGCAATGGTTACCTACTGCGGTTTGGATGAGATAGACTATTTAATCACTGATGATCCATTAAATACACAGTATGTCAACTTTATTGAACAAAACGATATTAAATTGATTGTAGCGACAGACAAAGAATAAGTATTGACATGATGATTGACACGTTTGAAACAAGCGAGGCTGTTTGGGTAAGAGAGACCCTCTCAAGAGCAGAAATAAATTTATACGATAAGGTAGGGAGTACGATGGAAACAATTAGATTGACAATGAGTCAGGCATTGGTCAAGTTCTTAAATGCCCAATATGTTGAGTTCGATGGAGAGAGAGAACCATTTATTAAAGGAATCTTCACCATTTTTGGTCATGGAAACGTTGTAGGAATTGGTCAAGCACTTCAAGAAAACCCAGGAAGACTCGAAGTCTATCAAGGAAGAAATGAACAGGGAATGGCTCATGCGGCAATGGCTTTTGCAAAGCAAAAACACCGGAAACAAATTATCGCTTGCTCTTCATCCGTTGGCCCGGGCTCAGCCAATATGGTGACAGCGGCAGCAACAGCAACAGCGAACCAAATTCCACTTCTTCTTTTGCCAAGTGACGTCTTTGCTACTCGTCAGCCAGATCCAGTGTTACAACAAATGGAACAAACGCATGATCTGAGCTTATCTACAAATGATACGTTTCGAGCCGTCAGCAAATATTGGGATCGCATTACACGTCCAGAACAGCTGATGAGTGCAATGGTCAGCGCCATGCGCGTGTTAACAAATCAAATGGATACAGGTGCTGTTACCATCTCTTTACCTCAAGATGTACAAGGCGAGGCATGGGATTATCCTATGTCATTCTTTAAAGAACGTACGCATTACTTAGATCGGCAGGCGCCTTCTACCAGAAGCATCGAAGAAGCGGCTGAGCTGATCAAAACGAAGAAAAAACCACTCTTAATTCTTGGCGGAGGCGTTCGCTATTCAGAGGCTGCTGACGAATTCAAACAATTTGCAGAAACGTTCAATATTCCATTTAGTGAAACACAAGCTGGCAAGAGCGGAATTGAAAGCACGCACCCATTAAACGTTGGCGGACTTGGTGTGACAGGAAATAGTTCGGCAAACGAAATCTCACATGATGCTGATCTGATCATCGGTGTAGGCACTCGTTTCACTGACTTTACGACATCATCCAAACGTTTTTACGCAGAAAGAGATGTCCTGACAATTAATCTATCAGACTTCCATGCTTCTAAACTAGAAGCGACAAAAATCATCGCTGATGCGAAACTAGGACTTCGTGCATTAAGAAAAGCGCTAGACGGCTATCAATCTGGTTATACGAACGAGATTAAAGAGGCAAAAGCGAAGTGGGAGCAAGAACTTGAAAGACTCCGCAACATCGAATACTCAGGCGATGACTTTGAGCCAGAGATCAAAGGGCATTTCAAAGAAGAAATGGAAGAATACAAAAAAGAATTAAACACAACACTCCCGCAAACAACCGTTCTTGGTTGCATTAACGAATGGATTCCAAAAGATAGCATCATCACTTGCGCAGCAGGGAGTTTACCAGGTGACTTGCAACGTATGTGGGTCGCAAAAGAGAGAAATACGTACCACTTAGAGTATGGCTATTCTTGTATGGGATACGAAGTCGCATCTGCATTCGGTGCAAAAATGGCTGCACCTGACCAAGAAGTATATGCGATGACTGGAGACGGGAGCTACTTAATGCTACACAGTGAGCTTGTCACGAGTATTCAAGAAGGTTATAAAATCAACATTATGCTTTTTGACAACTCAGGTTTTGGCTGTATCAACAACCTTCAAATGGATAACGGAATCTCCAGCTTTGCAACAGAATTCCGTATGAGAAATAAAAAGACAGGTCAGCTTGATGGCGAGATCATGAAAATCAATTTTGCTCAATCAGCAGCAGCTTACGGTGCAAAAACGTATGAAGTGTATACACTTGATGAGCTAAAAGCAGCGATTGAAGATGCAAAACATCAAACGGTCAGCACATTGATTGATATCAAAGTGCTGCCAAAAACGATGACAGACGGTTACGGTGGTTCATGGTGGCATGTTGGCATCGCAGCTGTATCAGAGCAGGAGTCTGTGCAAAAAGCATTCGAAGCAAAGGAAAATCAACTAAACAAAGCAAGAAGATATTAAAAAGCTAAAAAAACGAAAGGTGTGATCATCATGACTGATCTAATCGTACCAGGACAAAAACGTGATAAAGAGGGAAAGGTGCTGAGCATCACGCCTGAATCTGCAGGTTGGACGTATATTGGATTTGATGTGTATACCCTCTCAAAAGGTGAAACGCTTCATCACGAAACGGGAGACAAAGAGGTTTGTGTTGTCATTCTTTCTGGTAAACTCCACCTTTCAACAACAACAGAAAAATGGGAGAACATCGGAGAGCGCATGGATATTTTTGAAAAGATTCCTCCATATTCTGTCTATGTACCAAATGGTGACAAGTTTGATATCAAGGCAACAACAGATGTAGAAATAGCCATTTGCTCTGCTCCAGGAAAAGGCACATACAAAGCGCGCCTCATTACCCCAGAACATATAGGGGTTGAACATAGAGGAGCAGGCAATATTGCAAGGCAGGTTCATAATATTTTACCAGAGCAAGAGCCTGCAGATCATTTGCTTGTAGTCGAAGTATTTACACCAGAAGGAAACTGGTCGAGTTACCCGCCACATAAGCATGATCAAGATCATTTACCATATGAATCTTACTTAGAAGAAACGTATTATCATAAGGTAAAACCAGATCACGGATTTGCGCTCCAAAGGGTGTATACAGATGACCTTTCTTTAGATGAAACAATGGCTGTCAAAGATGGCAGTGCTGTTTTAGTACCAAAAGGGTATCATCCAGTATCAGCGCCCCCTGGTTATGACATTTACTATTTGAATGTGATGGCAGGGCCTGTTCGGACATGGAAGTTTCATAACAGCAAGGAACATGAGTGGATTATGGAACACAAATTAGCTGCGAGCAAGGAGAAGTGACAATGTCCTATTTAACTTTTGAACAAGATAGAAAACTAGACGTCATTGCGATCGGTAGATTATGTATTGATTTAAATGCAAATGAAATCAACTGTCCAATGGAAGAAACAGTGACATTTACTAAATATGTCGGCGGGTCTCCTGCGAATATTTCCATCGGTCTTGCGAGACTTGGCATGAAGTCAGGCTTTATCGGAAAGGTTGCCGATGACCAAATGGGGCGTTTTGCGACACACTATTTGCAAGAAAACAACATTGATACTGAAGGAATTGTCATTGATCGAACAGGCGCGGTGACAGGCCTTGCATTCACTGAAATTAAAAGCCCTGAAGAATGCAGCATTTTAATGTATAGAGACAATGTCGCTGATCTTAAACTTGAAATCAGCGAAGTGTCTGAAGATTACATCAAACAAGCGAAAGCCATTCTTATCTCAGGAACAGCGCTAGCAAAAAGTCCTTCTAGAGAAGCCGTTTTCGTTGCGCTAGATTATGCAAGAAAACATCAAGTGACCATCATTTTTGATGTCGATTATCGTCCATATACTTGGCAGTCCGAAGAGGAAACATCAATTTATTATAACCTTGCTGCTGAAAAATCAGATTTGATCATCGGGACAAGGGAAGAGTTTGACATGATGGAAAAATTGACAGTTGACGGCCCATCAAACGATGAATCCACTGCAAATAAATGGTTTTCACATCATGCAAAAATTGTCATCATTAAACATGGAGGAGAAGGATCAATCGCCTATACAAAAGATGGTCTTTCCCATCGCGGGGGCATTTTTAAAACGAAAGTACTGAAAACATTTGGCGCTGGCGATTCATATGCATCTGCTCTCATTTATGCACTAATGAATGGGTTGACAATTCAAGAAGCAATGCGCTTTGGCAGTGCTTCAGCATCAATTGTTATTTCAAAACATAGTTCATCTGATGCGATGCCATCTGTAGAAGAAATCAAAGCGTTTATGGCAACAGCAGAAGAATTCATTCTAAATCAACCATAACAGTAGTAGAGGAGAGAGAAAAAACATGGCAAAAACAACCTTAAAAACAGTGAAAAATTATATTGGTGGCAAATGGACCGAAGCTGCAACAACGCAAACAGAAAAGGTTTTCAATCCTGCAACCGGTGAAGTAATTGCAGAAGTACCTTTATCAACAATAGAAGACGTAGATCGTGCTGTCCAGTCAGCAAACGAAGCATTCAAAACTTGGTCCAAAACAGCTGTACCAAAACGTGCGCGTATCCTTTTCAAATACCAGCAATTGCTTGTGGAGAAATGGGAAGAATTAGCTGAGCTTGTGACGCTTGAAAACGGAAAGAGCTTAACAGAAGCTAAAGGAGAAGTACAACGCGGCATAGAGTGTGTGGAATTCGCTGCTGGTGCACCAACCCTCATGATGGGGAAACAACTACCTGACATTGCAACAGGACTTGAGTCTGGTATGTATCGCTACCCCATCGGTGTCATTGGCGGGATTACACCGTTTAACTTCCCTATGATGGTTCCTTGCTGGATGTTCCCACTCGCCATTGCTTGTGGAAACACATTTGTCTTAAAGCCATCTGAAAGAACACCAATCCTTGCCGCAAGATTAGCAGAGCTATTTGAAGAAGCTGGTCTCCCAAAAGGCGTACTTAACATTGTGAACGGTGCACATGATGTGGTAAATGGGTTGCTTGAGCACAAAAACGTCAAAGCGATTTCATTTGTTGGCTCTCAGCCAGTGGCAGAGTATGTATACAAAAAAGGAACAGAGCACGGCAAACGCGTTCAAGCGTTAGCTGGAGCGAAAAACCATTCTATCGTCTTAAAGGATGCTGATTTAGATGGGGCAACAAAACAAATCATCGGTGCTGCGTTCGGATCAGCTGGTGAGAGATGTATGGCAGCTGCTGTTGTGGCAGTAGAAGAAGAGATTGCGGATGAATTCATTGAAAAATTAGTAATTGAATCAAATCAAATTGTCATTGGTAATGGCATTGAGGAAGATGTGTTCCTTGGACCTGTCATCCGTGAAGGTCATAAAGAGCGCACGTTACAATACATTCAATCAGGAGTAGACGAAGGCGCATGCCTCATTCGTGATGGAAGAAAAGACAGTGAGACAGAAGGCGAAGGCTACTTCGTTGGACCAACGATTTTTGATCACGTTACAGAAGAAATGAAAATTTGGCAAGACGAAATTTTCGCACCTGTTCTTTCTGTTGTACGTGTGAAATCACTTGGTGAAGCGATTGACATTGCCAACCATTCAAGATTTGCGAACGGTGCTTGCCTTTACACTGACAGTGCATCAAGTGTCCGAGAATTTCGTGAAAACATTGAAGCAGGTATGCTAGGCGTTAACGTGGGTGTCCCAGCTCCAATGGCATTCTTCCCATTCTCCGGTTGGAAAGATTCATTCTACGGTGATCTTCACGCCAACGGGACAGACGGCGTAGAATTCTATACTAGAAAGAAAATGGTTACAGCTCGTTATATGTAAACGAGCGAACAGGCGGCTGTGTCCCTTCTGATCACAGCCTGCCAAATAAATGGATGTGGTCATCGCGAAAGACAAAGTCCTATTTTCTATCATTTCATTTTTCTTTTGGTTTACACAGTTTCTCTATGTCCCGATTTTATCACCTTATTTAAAAACACTTGGTGGACACTATACCTTTATTGGTATCGTGTTAAGTAGTTACGGGCTGATGCAGCTTTTTTGCAGGCTACCTGTGGGGATCTTTTCCGACTTCTTAAACATGAGAAAACCGTTTATTGTCTTCGGCATGATGACGGCCACTTGTAGCTGTCTTTTATTTGCCTTAACGGACGCCTTCATATGGGGGCTTATTGCGAGGTGTCTTGCTGGCTTAGCAGCAGCAACATGGGTTGCCTTCACAATAATGTATGCGAATTATTTCAAAGAAAATGAATCACAGAAGGCAATGAATTACATTTCATTTATCGTTGTCCTCGCGCAGTTGTTAGGTATGAGCTTTAGTGGTTATATCGTCGATATCTTTGGATGGAAAGCACCGTTTTGGATTGGATCCTTCATCGGCTTGATTGGTCTTGTTTTATCACTTTTTATTCTCGAACAAAAAACAGAAAACAAGACCCAATTGAAAATGAAGCAACTCATTAAAGTCGCGAAAGAACCAGCGTTACTAAAGATTTCACTGTTGTCTATTTTAGCGCACAGTATGATTTTTACGACGATGTTTGGATTTACATCAACGTATGCACTCACCATCGGCATGAAACAAAGTGAACTTTTTTACGTTGTCTGTTCTTTTATGATGCCGCACACCTTAGCACCTTTATTACTTGCGAGACTGCTTAAGGAGGCGAATAAAAGAAACATCTTAATCGGTTCATTTACGGTTGCCTCATTTTCGATCTTTATGATTCCTTTTATTCAACAAAAGGTCATCTTTTATATCAACCAAGGAGTAGGTGGACTTGCATTAGGTTTTATTTTTCCAATACTTCTAGGAATGGCCATTGAATCTGTGTCACAAAGTTTTAGAGCGACTGCCATGGGTGCGTATCAAGCATTATATGCACTTGGTATTTTCGGTGGTCCGTTTATTGCAGGAATGGTCAATCATGTATTTGGCATCGCATTTGGATTTTATTTTGAAGCCATCTTAGGGGTATGTGCAGTCGGACTTATTATGACAAAGACTTTTGAAAAGATACAAAATCATGATACACACACGATTAAGCGCCATACATAAAGCGCTTTCATTCAGAGGGGGTTCTCAAATGAAATTAAGAATTGGTGTTATTGGTACTGGAGCAATTGGTCAAGAACATATGAAAAGAATCACAAATACATTGTCAAAAGGAAAAATTGTGGCAGTAACAGATGTGAATCAAGCGCAAGCCCAAGCGATTGTAAACGCATTACATTTAGATGCAACAGTCTACAACGATGGCCATCAACTCATTCAAGCTGATGATGTTGATGCGATTATCGTCACTTCTTGGGGACCAACACATGAAGAGTTTGTATTAGCTGCGATACAAGCAGGAAAACCTGTTTTCTGCGAAAAACCACTTGCGACAACAGCAGAAGGGTGTAAGCGCATTGTGAATGCTGAAATCGAAGCAGGGAAGTTATTCGTGCAGGTTGGATACATGCGCCGTTATGACCCAAGCTATCTAGCATTGAAAGCAACTCTTGATCAAGGAACTGTTGGTGAACCATTAATCATTCATTCTGCACATAGGAACCCAACAGTACCTGAAACTTATACTGGTGATATGTCAATTGTCGATACATTTATCCACGAAATTGATATTCACCGCTGGTTACTAAACGACGACTATGTGTCAGTACAAACAATTGCACCAAAGAAAACAAGTCAAGCAGCCGATCACCTTCAAGATCCAATCATAGTCTTGATGAAAACAAAACGTGGGGCACTCATTAGTGGAGAAATTTTTGTCAATTGTGAGTATGGATATGATATTCAGTGCCAAGTCGTTGGAGAAAAAGGAATTGCCAGTCTTCCTGAGCCTGCTACGGTTGTTTTGCGTACTGATGCAAAACATTCAAAAGATATTTTAGTAGACTGGCAAGCTCGTTTTAAAAGCGCGTATGATGCTGAACTACAAGATTGGATTGATTCTACATTAAAAGGGGAAGTCAATGGTCCAACAGCATGGGATGGTTATGTCGCAGCAGTCACATCTGATGCATGTTTAGAAGCGAGAGTATCTGGTGAAGTCACTCCGATTCACCTTGATGACCGCCCAGCATTTTATGATCAAGCATTAACAACCGTCCAAAAATAAATACTTAGCTGAAAAAGAAAGGGAGATTGAACATGATTTTAGCATACGACCCGTCTCATTACCGTGATCATACAAATTTAAAAGATACAATTGATAACGTTGCAAGACTCGGCTATGAATATGTAGAGCTGTCCCCGCGTAAAGATTTCATTTGGTTTTATGACTATCCAAAAGTTGATAAACATTTGATCAGAGACTTAAAGAGATATTGTCGTGATGCAGGTGTAAAAATTTCTTCTGTACTTCCTGTTCAACAATGGTCTTCACCAAATGAGCAAGAGCGGCAAGCGGCAGTGAGAAACTGGAAAAGATGTATTGAGATCACATCAGAACTTGGTGTTGATCTCATGAACAGTGAATTTAGTGGAGACAAAACACGCCCTTTAGAAAGTGAAGCAGCATTTGTCAGATCAATGGACGAACTGATGCCAATCTTTGAAAAAGAAGGGATTAAGCTAAACCTTCAGTCACATCCACATGACTTTATAGAGTTGAACATTGAAGCGATCCGCATGATTCGTGCACTAGATAAAGAATGGATCAAACTTGTGTATTCTGTTCCCCATGCGTTCTTCTATGACGATGGGATTGGTGATGTAGAGAAGCACCTTGATGAGGCAGGAGATCTGCTTGCACATGTATTAATCGCAGATACACTAAATCATAAAGCAGCTTACGGGCTACGTTATATCGTGAATCCACCAGATGCCAATGTAACCGTTCACCAGCACTTGAATCCTGGTGAAGGAGAAATTAATTTTGAAGCACTTTACCGGAAATTACGCGAAATGAAATTCGATGGAATCGTTACAAATGCAGTCTTTGCATATTCTGATCGCCCAGAATGGTCGAATGAAATCACGTTAAAGTCCATTAAAGAAGGATTAAACATCAAATAATAAAAAAAACCAGCGTTTATTCTCAAATAAGGGAACGCTGGTTTTTCATATGTGTCGATTGCATATTTTCAGTGCTTGTGCTCGATGCAAAATGTGTCTTTAACACCACGGTCGCGATGGCGCCATTCGACCTTGAGAAAAGTTCCAATGGATTTGTCAAATCGAATAACACAAAAGTCTTTTATCATAAAAAGTGAGAGGTTAAGCAGCCGGGCTTCCCGATTGCTTTGCTTGTTTATAATTGAAAAAGGAGATGATTAAATGAATTACTATAAATTACTTGTATCAATTTGCACCATAAAGAAGAGGAGATGCATACGATGACGGCATTTCTTTCATCCATAGCCTGAAAGAAGAAATGTTTGCAGGTGATACCGTATCAATGGAACGGTTCAGGTGGGGAATTGAAGTCATTTTGTATGGAATCCAGCAAGAAATCAATTAGAAAGGAGCACGAGCAAAAAGCAGTCAATGGCTGCTTTTTTTATATTTTCTCAACCTTTTCAACATATATAAAAAAATCTATATATTGTTTTTATATATAAAAAATTATATAATCTAGTGGAATAAACAAATGAGGTGCTTAGGCATGGAAAATACGAAGAATTTATTAGAGAGCTATATTCCTTTAGCAAAATCTACGGCAAAAATGTTTGGACCAAATTGTGAAGTAGTGATTCATGATTTAACGAACCCTCAAGCATCTGTCATGTTTACAGTAAATAACCATGTGACAGGAAGAGAAATCGGTCAATCATTTGATCATCTAGTCAAGACTGTATTACAATCAGAAGATTTTAAAGAAGATTATCTTGCTGGGTATACATTTAAAACAGAAGACAACCGTACCATTCGTTCTTCGACTTCATTAATTCGTGATTCTAAGAAAAAGGTGGTTGGAGCATTCTGTATCAATTTTGATGTTGAAGCTTTGAATCAAATGCAGCAATTTATGGATACTTTTCTTTCTTCAAAAGTTGAAGTTCAAGAGAATGAAACAACACCAAATGATGATTTTGATAATGTGGAAGGAATAGTAGATCAATTGATTCAACAGATCATTCAAAACAGTGTCCACCCAGTTATGAAACGTCATGAAAAAATTGAATTAATAAGGTTCATGGATGAAAAGGGAATCTTTTTAATGAAAGGTTCGGTTGAGAAGGTCGCATCTATGTTAGGTATTTCTAAAGTCACTGTCTACAGCTATTTGGATGAGATCAAACATAAATCGAATGAAGGGAAAACGAAATGAAAAGTATCCTTGAGGTAGGGAATCTAAAATCCAACGGACACTATGCATTCGCAACCATTCATCAAAACACGGTCTACGTTTCAGGACAATTTGCCATCAATCCAGAAACGAGAGAAAAAGAATTCGGCCCCATTGAAGATGAGACATTACAAGCGCTTAAGAATGTGGAGATGATTGTAGAAGCAGCCGGAAGTAAAAAAGAAAAGATTTTGCGTATGACATTATACATTTCGGATATTGAACTATGGGACAAAGTAGATGCGGTTTATACTGAATTTTTCGGTGAACATCAACCAGCACGTACTGTTGTACTAACGAATGAATTACATTTTGGTTTCAAAATTGAAATTGATGCGATTTCTTATATTTAGAATATTTTTTTGTCCATGTTATATAAAAAAGTATATTTCATATAAAAAATTATTTAAAGGGGTTGATGATTGATGGATCAATTGATTTGCAACCATTGCGGCAAAAAGTATGAGATGACACCAACTTTATGGAAATGTGATTGTAACGGCGTATTAAATCTGGTGAAAGATACCCCTAAAATAGATATAGAGGCTTGGAATCACTACCCAAACTCCTTATGGCGTTATGTTGAAACCATGCCATTTTCAAAAGGTTCTAAGACTTGGGAATCTGTGACAATGGGTGAAGGTCAAACTCCGTTAATCGTTTTAGATCCTAATGAGCCAAACACTTATGTAAAAGTTGATTATATGATGCCTACGCTATCCTTTAAAGATCGAGGAGCTGCTGTTTTAATGACAAAAGCAAAGGAATTAGGGGTATCAAAAGTCATTGCGGATAGCAGCGGGAATGCAGGAACGGCGATTGCCGCTTATGCAGCTCGCTGCGAGATTGCATGTGACATCTATCTAAGCGATGAAACTTCACCTAAAAAGGTCGCTCAAATAAAAGCCCATGGAGCAACGATTAAAGAGATTCGCGGTACACGAGAGGATATTGCAGCCGCGGCCCAAAAAGCAGTAGACGACGAAAACGTCTTTTATGCAAGCCATGTGTATCATCCTTATTTTTTTGAAGGAACAAAAACATACGCCTATGAAATTTATGAACAAATAAAAGGAGCACCTGATGCTTTAATCATTCCAGTTGGAAACGGTACTCTCCTCCTAGGTGCGTATTATGGTTTTAAAGAGTTATTTGAAAATGGTTTGATTTATCAAATACCGAAAATCATTGCCATACAAGCGAAAAACTGTGCACCTCTTGTGAAAGCTTATCAAAATGCGAAAGAATCAGCATCGCCTGTTACGAATACAGGAACCTTGGCAGAAGGGATAGCCATTGCTGCCCCGGCGCGCTCCAAACAAATTCTAGAAGCTGTACAAGATACCAATGGTACGTTTATTGATATTGAAGAAGATGAAATTCTGCATGCACGTTCTAAACTAAGTGAGAAAGGATTTTATGTCGAAGTGACCTCAGCAGTCAATTTGGCTGGCTACATGAAATATCAAAAGAAACCAGAAGAAACAATCGTCATACCTCTTTGTGGTGCAGGGATAAAATCAAAATAACCCAAACTTGAAATCGGAGGAATGTTTCATGGGTTTGGATTTTATTCACTGCGAAGCACATTGGTCATACAGTAACTTCCATGGTTTAGAAAAAGGTTAGCTGCTTGTATTGGTATGAATTTAGATGATTTGGAGGGGTTTGGTGGGGAAATACCCTTTAAAAACTACCAAGGTGACATCATCCCATTGCTGGAACAGCCCGATTCTGATCGTTACTTATCACCAGATGTTTGTCAGACCGTTGCAGCTAGATTGCGTCAACTGATCCGCCATTGGCCAGATGATGATATAGATAAAATGAGCGCTCTCTATCTAGCAGAGGGAATGGAACTAGCGCATCAACAAAATGAGATATTGGGATTTATATAGGAAGAGGATATGTTGTCATATGCCAGATCTTCAATATATATATGAAGGGTATCTCAAGAGAGATGCTCTTTTTCTTGCCTGAATGTACAATCCCTTTTGCCCAAAAGTACAATTTTACTTCACTATTTCATTGCGTAGAATAAAGAGGTGAATATCATGAATTCGATGAAAAAGGAGTAAGTGAATGGCTAAATTTTTATATAACTTAGGAAACTTTGCTTTTATGAAGCCTAAACGAATGTTAATCGGTTGGTTACTTATTTTAGTAGCTGTAGTTGCAGCAACAATAGGGACAGGCGTTTCATTTAATGGAGATATGTCGATTCCAGGAACAAAATCTGAAAAGGCGATGGATCTCTTGGAAAAGAAGTTCCCAGCAGGTGATGATGGGGGAACGATTCGTCTGATATTTAAAGCACCTAAGGATGAAACATTAGAAGCAAAGAAAGTAAAACATAAAATAAATGAGACGATGAAAGAAATTAAAAAGGATAAAGCAGTTAAGCAGGTGACCGATTTATATCAAAACTTTACGATAAGTAAAGATAAGAAGATAGGATATGCGGATATTACGTATCGAGTGAAAGCGGATAAGGTAAAGGAATCCTCAAAAGAGAAAGTATTAAATAGCATAAAGATTTCAAGAGATGCCGGCATCCAAACGGAATTAGGCGGCTCCGTCACATTCTCTGAAATTGAAGTAGGTGGGATTTCTGAAATCATAGGGATTGTCTTCGCCTTCTTGATTTTAGTCTTTACATTTGCTTCACTTTTGGTCGCAGGATTACCAATATTGACGGCTGTGATCGGGTTAGTCATAGGTGTTATGGTCATTTTAATCACCTCAAACTTTGTAGAAATGTCTGCATTTAGTCTCACATTAGCGGTGATGATTGGTCTTGCAGTAGGAATTGATTATGCACTGTTTATCATTTCAAGATATCGACAGCTGTTAGCAGAAGGCTACAATTTGAATGAGGCTGCTGCTAGAGCAGTGGGTACCGCAGGAAGTGCTGTATTATTTGCGGGCGTCACTGTTATTGTTGCATTATGTGGACTTGTATTAGTTGACATACCGTTTCTAGGTATCATGGGCCTTGTGGGAGCCTTTATGGTACTATCTGTTATGCTTGTTTCTCTGACGATTGTTCCAGCTATACTAGGGCTTCTTGGAGATAAGGTGAGTCCTTCCAGACAAAATAAGTTATTTTCTAAATTACAGCCAAAAAAAGAGAAAAAAACAATGGGCTGGGGAAGATTTATTCAAAAGCATCCGGGTAAAATAATGCTAGGTGTCATTTTATTGACAGGATTGGTAAGCTGGCCAGCACTTCATATGGAGCTTGGCCTTCCGGATAACGGTATGAAAGGCAAAGAAACAACTGAACGTAAAGGATACGATCTTTTAGCAGAAGGATTTGGCAAGGGGTTTAATGGACCACTTGTTGTCATCATAGATGCCTCTCAAGCAGATAAAACGAGGAAGTCCAAGTCCATCGAGGAATCATCAAAATTGTTAGAAAAAATGGATGGTATCAAACAAATCACGCCGGCGATCCCTGATCAATCGGGTGAGTACGCAATGTTAACAATCTTACCTAGAAGTGGTCCGGAGGATAAAGAAACGAAGCAATTAGTAAAAGACATTCGAAATGAATCGAGTGTGACTGACACAAAGTTTCTTGTGACTGGTTCTACTGCCGTGAATATAGATATTTCAGATAGACTCAGTCAAGCATTGCCAAAATTTGCAGGAGTCATTATTGGATTTGCTTTTGTGTTAATGATTCTTGTATTTAGATCATTCCTTGTTCCATTAAAGGCTGTACTAGGGTTTTTAATGACATTAACTGCTACATTAGGTTTTGCTGTCTTTGTTTTACAGGATGGACATCTTGCCCCATTGTTTGGAATACCTGCAGCAGGCCCTCTGTTGAACTTTATTCCTGTACTAGTAACAGGAATATTATTTGGTCTTGCAATGGATTATGAAGTATTTTTAGTTAGTAGAATGAGGGAAGAATTTCTTCTATCTCAGGATGCAAAGAAATCTGTTATTTCTGGATTACAGCATAGTGGCAGGGTTGTAACTGCAGCAGGCTTAATTATGATTTTCGTTTTCGCAAGCTTTATTTTTGCTCAAGACTTGATTATTAAAACAATGGGATTAACATTGGCATTTGGGGTTTTATTCGATGCATTTGTTATTAGAATGACCTTTATCCCCGCTTGTATGATGCTATTAGGGCGTGCAAATTGGTACTTACCTAAATGGCTGGCACGATTGCTTCCGCATATTGATATTGAAGGAGAGTCAATTGCCCAAAAAGAAAAGAAGATTATATAATTTATTCTTCTTTAAATGTTAAAATTCTAATACCGCCATTGCCTCTTTCAAAGGCGGGCGGTATTTTTCGTGTTATGATGGGGTTTGGAAGGTGAACGTTTATGGATAAGAAACGGATAGACCCATTTAATGAAATGATCTATTCCCGAATTCCCACGTTATTATGGGGTATTCTTGTGTATGTTGCAGCGATCATTTTTCAGTTTTTAACAGTATCTCTATCGCTTTCAAGTTTGTTTTTTTCTGGCCTTTTTGCAATACATCTCATTTTTCATTGGTGGTCTTTTTATTTTTTCCAGAAGAAGCCTTGGATTTATTTCTTCATACAAGGAATCGTTATTCTACTTTGTGTTTTAGCTATGCCAGCTGCCTCTCCTGTTATTTTAATTGGTCTTTTACCGGTATTAATTGCTCAGAGCATCGGTGTATACTATCATACATTAAAGATTATTTTGACAGGACTTTGTTTTTATGTGCTTTTTTTTCTAGCTCTTATTTTGGCTAATGATACAGATGATCTGACTGTCTACATTCCGATTTTATTTCTGATCCTTATTGTGGTCGTTGCATACTCTATCTTATTTTTCAGACAAGTAAAGGCTAGAATTCGAACTCAAACGTTTCTAAAGGAACTCGAACTCGCACATCAGCAGGTGGAAGAGTTAACCCTTGCTAATGAGCGTCAAAGAATGGCTAGAGATTTACATGATACCCTTGCACAAGGGCTTGCAGGCATTATTATGCAATTGGAAGCTGTTCAAGCACATTTAGAGAATCAAAATACCCAGCGTGCTCAAAGCATTATCAAGGGCTCAATGAGCCAAGCGCGAAAAACACTAGGTGAGGCACGGATGGTGATTGATGATCTTCGGAAGGATCGTCATGATCAATACGATTTAACCGAAACAGTAAAAAATGAAGTAAATCGATTTACGACAGCAACGAATATCCCAATTCGC
Source organism: Bacillus sp. FSL K6-1006 (assembly GCF_038593175.1). Taxonomy (NCBI): domain Bacteria; kingdom Bacillati; phylum Bacillota; class Bacilli; order Caryophanales; family Bacillaceae; genus Bacillus; species Bacillus sp. FSL K6-1006. Next base: position 1,791,856 of record NZ_CP151970.1, on the reverse strand, counting down.
ACAAAGATCTCTGTACTTCAAAATATGTCGCCTTTTTTTATTGAACATACTGTTTACATAATAAAAGAATGCTTAACGAATGTTTCAAAACATGCCAAAGCAAGCCATGTCGAGTTAGTGATCGTACAACAAGGTGATCACATCCATTTGGAAATAGCAGACAATGGAGTGGGGTTTGATGAGAAAAAACGAGAATCCACTTTTGGACATTACGGCATCATTGGTATGTCAGAACGTGTCCGGCTGCTTGGTGGAGAGATCCATTTGAAAAGTAAAAAAAATGAAGGTACACAAGTAATAGTAAACATACCTTTGAAAAAGGAGTAAATACAGTGTCTTATCGAATTGTGATTGTGGATGATCATTATGTTGTGAGAGAAGGATTAAAATTAATTCTTGAAACAGACGAAAGATTTGAAGTTGTTGGAGAAGCAGAAGATGGAGGAAAGGGGTTAGATGTCATAAAAGAAAAATCCCCAGACCTTGTATTACTTGACCTCAACATGCCTATGATGAGCGGGCTTGATATGCTTAGAGAAATGCAGACTCTTCAAATAAAAGTTCCCGTACTCATTCTGACTACTTATAATGAAGAGAACTTAATGATTCAAGGGTTACAGCTTGGTGCAAAAGGCTACCTCTTAAAGGATACCAGCAGAGAAAACTTATTTAATACAATTGAAGCAGCCATCAGAGGAGACATTTTACTTCAATCAAATGTGGCCTCAAAGGTATTTGAATCAACCGCATACAAAGAACCTCATGCAAAATTGAAAACAGAAAATCATTTGCTTACCGAAAAAGAAATGCTCGTTTTGCAAGCAGTAGCTAGAGGGTTCCGGAGTAAGGAAATTGCATTTGATATGGGAATTTCCGAGAGAACTGTAAAAGCACATTTAACAAACATTTATCAAAAACTAAATGTGACATCAAGAGCTGAAGCAATTAAAACATCAATAGAATTAGGAATCATTCATTTTTAGATTTCATTCTCTTCATAGGGGCATAGGGGAAGTCGAATAAGTATAAGATTGTGAAAGTGCAATAAGGATTTACCCGAATGAGCTATATATTGATCTGCAAAACATAACCTCAAGCTGGTACAAGAAAGGAAGGACAAAATGTCCTTCTTTGTTCGCATTGATACAAATTCCAAGTGGTACCGTTGTGCAGCAGCTTCTTAAAAGGCACCCTTCAAGACAAAACTAGTTCATCGTATCCTCACACTCAATCAGGAACAAACTCTTGGGAGAGAGGGGCCTCGAACCACAAAGCCAAGAACGAAATTGGGTGGATTCTTAAATATCCCACATGGAGAACAGGCTTTTCAAAGTCTTAAGATCAACTTTATATGATTAACAATAAGGAGCCAGCAAAGGCTCTTTTTTTGTTCTCATCAATTGCAACACAAAAACTTCAGCTTCTGTTATGGAACCAGAAAGAGATTTGGTCAAACGGATAGCTCAAATTGTCATCGGAACGAGGAAAGATATAGCACGTTTTGAGAGAAATGAACTTAAAATTAAAAAGGATGTGTTTGAGGAGAAAGATTTGCCAGCCTAACTATTTCATTTTCATTTGTTCTTCCCCCCAATAACAAATCGCATCTAATACAGGTATCAATGATAATCCCTTTTCCGATAAACTATATTCTACTTTTGGAGGCACTTGAGGATATTCTTTACGATTAATTAACTGATCTGCTTCAAGTTCTTTTAGTGTATTGGTTAATGTTTTAAAAGAGATTGCCCCAAGCAATCGCTTCAACTGATTATAGCGAATAGGAGCATTGTTTGCATATAAAGCATACAGTACCGTCATCTTATATTTCCCACCAATTAATGATAAAGTGTACCCAAATCCAGTTTCTTTTAGATCAACATGAGCTGTAAAGGATTCTTCGGTCATTTTACACTCTCCTTTAGGTTAGTATCGCACTTTAATTACCGTACTTGTAGTACGTTATAGCATACAATAAAATGAATGTACATCAAAATATGATGAAAAATAATAAAAAAGGGTGAATGAATCATGAAAACAATTGTCTATGCACATCCTTGGGACGGAAGCTATAATCATGCCATTTTGACTTCCATTACAGAAAATCTAGAAACAAAGAGAGAACCATTTCAAGTGATCGATTTATATAAAGATGGGTTCAATCCCGTTTTTTCAGCTGAGGAATTGAAGTATTTTCATAAAGGAGAAACGCCTTATCAATTAGTTAAGGATTATCAAAAGAAATTAAGTCAGTCAACTGAATTAATATTTATATTTCCTGTCTGGTGGTGGGATTTACCTGCAATTTTAAAAGGATTTATTGATAAAGTCATGTTAAGAGGTTTCGCATTCTTGGAAGATAAAAACACTGGGGCTTTAAAAGGTTTATTGACAAATATAAAAAAAACAACCGTCATCTCAACATCTACAACAGATAAGGATTATATAGAAACTGAAGGCGGGAATGCGATTCAAAGCGTTTTTATTAACAGAACTCTTGCTGACTTGGGAATTAAAAATGAAGACACCAAATGGATTCATTTTTCGGGAGTTAACTTAACAACAGATGAAAAGAGAAAGCAATTTTTAAAAGAAATATCCCAGAATATTTGATTTACAGTACCAACAAATTCGGTAACAAATCAAGGAAGCCCAAAAAGGCCCAACCTCTACGACCGATTTAATTTATTGAGAAGGTCGTAGAAGTTTTTGAAATTTAAAAGAGGTATTTTTAGCTCTGCCAGCTCAAACAGAGTGCTAACAGCAGAATACCCACTGCCAATTACAGCAACTGTTTTATTCTAATAACGATTTGTTGCGTAATTTATTAATAAAGGCTACTTTAAAATGGCTGAAAATAATTGATATTCATTAAAGAAAATACTTACTCATACCATTTTTAAAGATAGGAAGGGTCTTAGTCACTAGATCTTCTGGTGAAATAGGTCTTCCATCCTTATTCCATGTGTATGCAGCTCCGTATATCCCCCAACTTAGCATAGTAGATAGGGTTGTTACCAATTGTTTATCCTCTAATTCAATGGTATTTTCAGTTCCTTTTAGCACAAGATCAGCTATGAGCTTCTGTAACTCCTCTTTAATTTTACTTTCTATAATCGTTCCTAAAGAATGATAACCTTTAGGACATAATTCGCTTAGCTCTTTATGGTGATCACACATGGCTAGAAAAATATTTGCAATGACTTTTTCATTGAATCCATCGTGATCATTTAATCTTTTTTTCAATTTGTCTGTAAATGTATTGGTGATTGTAGAATGTAATAAATCAAATTTATCGTCAAAGTGCGCATAAAATGTAGCGCGGTTAATAGTAGCCTTTTCTGTGATATCACGTACCGTTATATTGTTGAAATCTTTTTCACTAGCTAACGAAAGAAAAGAGTCTACAATCAATTGTCTTGTACGAAGTGTTCTTGGATCTTTTTTTGGCATAATCATTTTTTCTTCTCCTTTTAAGGGTTCATCATGGTTTCTAAAAGCGACAATACAATAGAAGTGTTGTGTAAACAACATATTGGCTATTTTGGTTATTGTTTATTATTCTTTTTCATCTTATCATCAAATTATACAACGCGCGTTGCTTAAATAACACATGTTATTACGAAAAAGTTTTGATCAAGGAAATAATTGTGATCATTCAGAATAACAAAAGGAGATAGAAGACCATGAACATCACTATTTTTGGTGCAACTGGTGCAATCGGTCAACTTTTAACACAGTTTGCATTAGAAAACGGAGATTTCGTTACGGTATATGTTAGAAACCCTGAGAAAATCAAGCAAAAGCATTCGAATTTACGCATTGTAACGGGGGAACTAACGAACACTTCAGCTATTGAAACGGCAGTTTCAGAAGCTGATGTCGTGATTAGCACCTTAGGCCCCGGGATTGATTTGTCGCGAAAACGAAAAGGCACACCGATTGCCGACGGACATAACCGGATTGTCAAAGCGATGAAGAAGTTCACCAAAAAAAGGTTGATTACACTCGCGACGCCAGCCTTGCAATCTGAAGACGATAAGAAAAGCTTATCGACGATACTGCCGAGAATACTGCCTAAACTTTTCATGCCAAATGGTTATGCCGAAATGAAGAAGATAGGAGAACTGATTAAACAATCGAACCTGGATTGGACAGTCGTTCGAATCATTAATCCTAATATCAAATACAAAGGGCAATCTTACGGTTATTCATTCGGCGATCAGCCAGCTAAAATGTCCGTATCTAGGGAAAATGTCGCTAAACTCATGTATGACGCCGCTAGGCAACGCCAATTAATCGGAAAAATGCCCATTGTCTATAATCATTAAATCAGCTTTTTGTATGAGAGTGTTGATTCAGCAAAAATTATAGGAATCATACCGAAAATATTGTTTAGATGAAACATGTAAATTCTTTTTATAAGTATTCAAAAAATGTTTAGGCATAAAAAACATTCATCAAAATCATAGAGGAGACAATAATCATGTCAAAAGTATTATTTGTTAAAGGAACACCTCAAAGAGAGGAACAATCAAGAAGTACGCAAGTTGCTAGAGCATTTATCCATGAATATAAGGAAGTAAATCCAACGGATGAAATAATAGAAGTAGATGTCTATTATGCAAATGTTCCATTAATTGATGCTGATTTTTTAACTGGACAAAAGAAGTTAAGAAGTGGCGAAGCGCTAACAGATGTTGAAGCACAAAAAATAGAAGCAGTGAATGCATTCACAAAGCAATTTATGGAAGTAGATAAATACATCATTCAGTCTTCAATGTGGAATTTAGGAATCCAACCATTATTAAAAGCCTATTTTGATACAATCATGAGTGCTGGAAAAACGTTTAAATATACAGCAGAAGGTCCAGAAGGATTGATGAAAGGAAAAAAAGCAATCCATATTCATGGAATGGGAGGATTTTATTCGCAGGCAATTGGAATGGAACATTCCGATTCTTACGTGAGAGGTGCGCTAAAGTTTGTTGGAATTGAAGTGGAACCAACGATTTTTGTTGAAGGTATTGACTATGATCCAACTAAGAAAGAAGAAGTTGTTGCTGCAGCAATTGAAAAGGCAAAAGCGGCAGCACGAACTTTTTAAAAAAGAGCTTTGGTGGGATTAGTTAAAAAGATGTTTATTAACATAATCCCCCTCGCACATTCATCAAAATCATAAAGGGGGAACATATGATGAAAGTAGAAATTTGGTCTGATTTTGTTTGTCCGTTTTGTTATATTGGCAAACGTCAATTTGAAATAGGGTTAGAACAGTTTGAATATAAAGAAGAGGTAGAAGTCTTATTTCGTCATTTCCAATTAGATCCATATGCGAAAAAAAATACAGGAATGGATATCCATCAAGTATTATCCTCCAAGCATGGTGTCCCATATGAAAAAGCAAAAGTACTGAACAATCAATTGAAACAGAAAGCAAAAGATGTTGAATTAGATTATCAATTTGATACAATGATTCCCACGAATTCATATGATGCACTTCGTCTTTCTTATTATGCAAAAGAGAAAGGGAAGATACGGGAGTTTATGGAGCGTATTTTGAAAGCTCATTTCACGGATTCACTAGATATCGGTGATCACGCAACACTTGCTCAACTTACAAGTGAAATAGGTCTTGATGGCAACGAAGCTTTGGATGTTTTAGCAAATGATAAATATAGCGAGAATATTGCAGCTGATAGAGCCGAGGGATCAAAAATTGGGATTCAGGGCGTTCCCTTTTACGTAGTGAATGATAAATATGTCATCTCAGGAGCACAACCTAGCGAAGTATTTTTAGAAACATTACAACAGGTTTGGAAAGAAGAGTACGCGAATGCTAAGGTTGAAGAGCATAAATTAGAGTCGCCGCTCGATGATTATTGTTCAGATGGAACATGTAAATTTTAATGGATAATCAAAAAAGATAGAAATTACAAAAAAATAATATAGTATCTCAAGGCTCAGGTATTGTTGTTCTAAATCTTGTAGTAGTGCCAACATCATCGGTGCTTGTGTTATATAGCTGCATTAAATACTACTTTATAATTAATCGTTTACTTCCAAAAAAATCAAAGGGGTTTAGCGATATGAAAAATACAATTTTTCAAGGCACAATAGAGCATTCAGGATTTGTAGTACCCGATATCGAAGTAGCAGTTGAATTCTTCACTAATATTTTGGGTTTTGAAGTCTTGTTCCGGCCAGGACGGATGCACTTTGAAGACGATAGTTTTAAAAGATACTTTGGGGTTCACGATCATTCAGTTGTAGAAGGGGCGGCATTTTTGCAATACGGCGGTAGAAAGATCGAACTGGTCCAATGGTCGACGCCAGATCAACAGAATGTTGACCTAAAACCGAGTGATATCGGTGTAGCTCATCTAGCTATTACAGTGACCAATATAGAAGAGGCTTTGAAATATTTTGCAGAACAGCCTGATGTTAAAGTTAGAGAACTGAGCCCTCTTGGATTTTTCTATATCACAACATCATGGGGGATGGAGATTCAAATAATGGAATGACGCTAATATGTATTCTCATTTCCTAGTTTACATAATATATATTCTAGGAAGTTATCCATTAAACGAATTTCTCTTGTCTCATAATTAAGTATACTTATCTTATTGAGACAAAATAGAAAAAATCAAAATCTGCCGTTTATTCGCCAGATTTTGATTCATCAAGATATTTAATGATTTTCGCAGGATTTCCGCCAACCACCACGTTTGCTGGAACACTTTTTGTCACAACGGCACCAGATGCAATGACAGCATTGTCACCAATTGTGACACCTGGATTAATAATAGCACCGCCGCCAATCCATACATGGTTTCCAATGGTGACTGGTTTGCCGAATTCAATGCCCTTTGCACGTTCTATCGGATCAAGCGGGTGTCCAGCCGTATAAATATGTACATTCGGACCTAATAAACAGTGATGTCCAATGGTAATTTTGCAAACGTCTAAAAATACTGCATCAAAATTTGCAAAAAAATGCTCACCAATCTCGATATTGTATCCGTAATCGCACTGCAGTCTTCCTTCAAAAACGACATCATTTCCGCAAGCGCCTAATAATTCCTTTAAAATGGATGTTCTTTTTTCTTGCTGATTGGTTTGCTGATATGCGTATGTCAATTGTCTGGCTCTTTCACGATCTGCGATCAGTGTTTGGTCACTAGATACATAATGTTCTCCTTGGATCATTTTTTCCTTTTCACTTTTCATGTTGATCTCCTCCTCCCTTCTATTTATACCGATGCGATATGATTACATCCTACCGCCCCCTTTATGTTTATTTTACCTTCTCATCATAAGAATTGGGAAGGAATGATTTCTTTTGACTAGTATTGACCTTGTTCCTCCAGCAAGTTATTTACGAATCAGCAAGTCTCATTTATAATCGAGTAGATTTGTTCAATAACATATATATCTTTAAATGTGAGGGATTAGATGGAATTAAAGTGGTATAAAGCAATTATTGTGATCTTTACGATGTCTGGAATCTCCATTTCTACATGGTTTTCACGGACACCGGAAGTGAGAGATTTATTACAAGCAAACACAGGAACAATGGGACTTATTTTACTCGGTTTATCTGTTGGTTCAATTGTTGGGCTTGTTCTTTCAAATGTATTCGTCCGCAAAAAAGGCGGCCGAGTGGCGATTGTGATCAGTGCTTTTTTGATGTTCCTTGGATTCACTACTCTTGCCATTGGTTCAACGCTCTCTTCTATCTTTGTCGTCACTGCCGGTCTTTTTCTTTTTGGCGCAGGCTCTGGCATGTGTAATGTAGCGATGAACTTAGAAGGAACAGAGATTGAATACAGCATCAAGAAAACCATTCTGCCTATATTGCACGCTTCCTTTAGTATTGGGACTTTAATTGGAGCAGGTGCTGGTATTCTTTTTATCCATCTAGGCATCTCTGTATTGATACACCTTCTCGCTATTGCCCTTCTGCTGTTCCTCAGCATATTGATTTGTACACGGTTTATCCCGCATGGGACAGGAAAGGATCAGCATGAGAAGCAGCCCGATACAGTTGAGTCTAGTCAAACGGCATGGCTGAACAAACGAACGATATCTCTTGCGATGATCGCCTTATGTCTTGCATTTGTCGAAGGCTCGGCCAATGATTGGATTCCACTTGCAATGGTAGATGGCTACCAAGTTTCACATTCCATGAGTACAGTCATCTATGCTTTGTTTTTGTGCGGCATGATTAGCGGCAGACTGATCAGCGGACGTTTGATCGATCGCTTTGGCAGAGTGTTATTGCTAAGAGTTGCGATTTTATCAGCAGCTGCCGGCCTATTTTTAGTCATTTTAAAAATTTCACTTGTTGTATGTATGATATCGATCTTTTTATGGGGACTTGGCGCATCTTTAGGCTTTCCGCTGACCATTTCTGCAGCTGGCGATGATAGCCGGTACGCTGTCAAACGCGTCAGTATTGTGACCTTATCTGGTTACACAGCCTCCCTTTCCGGTCCTCCTATTTTAGGGCTGCTTGCCAATCAAGTAGGACTGCTTCATGCCTTTATCTTTGTTCTATTTGCCATATGTATTGCAGGAATCTTTACTAAAGCTGTAGCAAAACCGCATTCATTACAAGCTCACTAAAAGTGTCTGATCCATGATCATGGCACTTTTTTTAAATTTAAAAAATAAAATTGAAACCTTTCATGAAGTGAAACAGTCCTATAGATGTCCTGATGTTTATCGCTTTTTTAAAGAGGGAAAGTAAAAAAATAAGACTTTTCAAATAACTGAAAACGTGGTAAGATCATGAAAATAACCAGGAAGGGGTGAGAAAAATGAAAAAAAATATGCTATTAAAATTAGGTGTTCTATGCATAGCACTTGCAAGTTTTCATTTGTTCTCAATGCCTCATTCCGTTCAGGTATACCATCATGCAAAGGTGGTTGCCGATCAAGAATCACATGAAATGAAAATCGTTCAGACAATGGGCGATGAAAAGAAACAAAAACATGTGAGCGCAGTATTTGCCGCATTTACAGCACTGCTGATTATTGGCAGTATGACAGCTGGATTTGCACGCATCACTCATACTGATCGATTTGACCGGAAAAAGAAGCATTTACTTGCAGTGTTCTACCAATCTTCTTATTTCCGACTAGCTCGTGTTTAACCCAACCATCTAAATCAAAACAAAAATTGGGAGGTTTTACACGATGTTATTTTTCTTAAGAATTTTCATTCTAGGTCTATTCTCTGTCACTTCACTTTCTCTTTTCGTCTACCAAGGAATTGAAGTAGTGCACGCCATTTCAAGCATGTTTGGCAACCACGAGAGCTAAAAGACCCGTATATAAAAGAACCCCCCTGCGACTGGCAGGGGGTTTTCGTTTGCTTATTTATTGTCATCTGGCACACGTTCAGGCGTCAGAAGGACATGAGTCACTTCTCCCTGCTCTTCCTCATCTACAATAAACGATCCATTGCTATAACGGTCATTTGCTCTTAGAGTAGAGATTTCAAGCGGAATCGTTGTACCCTTTTCTGTATCTATTTCAAGTGTATCGTGCAGAGATGCAGCGATCACAGCCACAATACGGTGCGGGTTTTTCTTTAATTCTCTCAGCATAAGAACCCCGCGTTTCGCTCTTGATGTTTTATCAAACTCAGAGAGGTTCATTCGCTTTACAGCCCCTCTTTGTGTCGTGAGCACAAGGACATCGTTTTTCGGATCGATGATCTGGCCAGAGACTACCTCGTCCCCTTCCTTCAAATTGATTCCTTTGACGCCGGCCGCTCTCGGTCCAACAACACTTACTTCTTCTTCATCAAACCACAAACCGTAACCATTTTTCGTTGCAATAAACAATTCCTGCTGTCCTGTTGTGACATGAACATCGACGAGTTCATCGTCACCTTTTAGGTTCAAGGCGACAAGCGGTTTCGAATAACGCTGCGCTTTATATTGAAGAAGCTCTGTTTTCTTCACCATTCCGCCTTTCGTAAAGAATAAAAGATATGATGTTTCATCAAATTCTTTTATTGGAATGGCTTTTTGGATTGATTCCTCGCGATCAATCGAAATGATATTCGTAATATGCTGCCCCATGTCTTTCCAGCGTATATCTGGCAGCTGATGAACAGGACAATAAATGTAGCTTCCTTTATTCGTAAACAGCAGAAGAACATCCGTTGTATTCATTTCAAACTGATGAATCAAACGGTCAGTATCCTTCATGCCAAAGTCCTTACCGTTAGAGGCAGCATAGGAGCGTTGGCTTGTTCGCTTGATGTAACCATCCTTCGTGACTGTCACATAAACATCCTCTGATGCGATCATCACTTCAAGGTTAATCTTAATTTCTTCGATTTTTTCCTCAATAACGGATCTTCTCTCATCAGCATATGTCTTTTTGAGCTTTTTCAGGCTGTTTGTAATGACCTTCAGCAGCTTTTTCTCGTTCGCTAAAATGTCTTCAAGCTCTGCTATCCGCACATCTAGCTCTCTTGCTTCCTCTCTTAATTGCGTAATATCTGTATTGGTTAAACGATATAACTGGAGTGAAACAATCGCTTCTGATTGTGCTTCTGTAAAGTCATATTTCGCCATCAAGTTGTTCTTTGCATCACGCTTATCATTAGAGGAGCGGATTGTGGCAATGACTTCATCTAAGATGGAAAGTGCCTTAATTAAGCCGTCGACAATATGGTGGCGTTCCTTCGCTTTTCGAAGCTCGTACGCTGAGCGGTTCGTCACCACTTCTTTTTGATGGGCAATATATGCATCTAGTATAGTTGTCAGCGTCATTAAAGTCGGTCTGCGATTATGTATCGCTACCATATTAAAGTTATATGGGATTTGCAGATCTGAGTTTTTATATAAGAAATTCAGCACACCATTTGCATCTGCTTCTTTTTTCAGCTCTACTACGATTCGAAGCCCAGTACGGTCTGTCTCATCTCGGACCTCTGAAATGCCTTCTACTTTTCTTTCAATTCGGAACTCGTCCATCTTTTTGACAAGATTGGCTTTATTCACTTCGTAAGGAATTTCTGTAATCACGATTTGCTGGCGTCCGCCGCGGATGGTTTCAATCTCCGCTTTGCCTCGAATCATAATCTTTCCTTTTCCTGTTTCATACGCCTTCTTAATACCGTCTACACCTTGAATGATACCGCCTGTTGGGAAATCTGGCCCTTTGATGACCGTCATTAAATCCTCAACCGTACAATGCGGCTGTTCGATTCGTTTAATAACGCCATCAATGACTTCTCCCAAGTGATGCGGCGGGATATCAGTGGCATACCCGGCTGAAATCCCTGTTGATCCATTCACGAGAAGGTTTGGGAACATCGCTGGTAATACAACGGGCTCTTTACTTGTATCATCAAAGTTTGCGACAAATTCGACCGTTTCCTTGTCTAAGTCCTTTAAAAGCTCTGAAGCAATAGCAGACAGCCTTGCTTCCGTATAACGCATGGCAGCAGGCGGATCACCATCGATACTCCCGTTATTCCCATGCATCTCAATCAGTACATTTCGTACTTTCCACTCCTGACTCATTCTTACCATCGCTTCATAAACAGATGAGTCTCCGTGCGGGTGATAGTTACCAATCACGTTACCGACTGTTTTAGCGGCTTTACGGAAGTTTTTATCCTGCGTATTTCCTTCTGCATACATCGCATATAAAATTCTTCGTTGTACAGGTTTTAGTCCATCACGTGCATCTGGAAGCGCACGGTCTTGAATAATATATTTACTATAGCGGCCAAAGCGGTCGCCGATTACTTCTTCTAATGGTAAATCATGAAATCGTTCTTGTTGTGCCATGTTTAAACCTCCTCAGCTAGCGACAAGTTTTCATTTTCAAGAATGTTGCTTTCCTCATCAAGTCCAAAGGCGACATTCTTTTCAATCCATTTACGGCGTGGTTCTACTTTGTCACCCATTAGAGTTGTGACGCGGCGTTCCACACGTGCAGCATCATCAATTTTGACCCTGACAAGTGTTCTCGATTCTGGATTCATTGTCGTTTCCCATAGCTGGTCGGCATTCATTTCACCTAACCCTTTGTAGCGCTGAATCGTGTACCCTTTTCCAACTTTCTTCAGTACGTCATCCATTTCTTCATCAGACCATGCGTACTCAATAATCTCTTTTTTCCCTGAGCCTTTGCTGACTTTATATAAAGGCGGGAGTGCAATAAACACTTTGCCATGCTCAATCAGCGGCTTCATATAGCGGTAGAAGAATGTTAAGAGAAGCACTTGAATATGCGCTCCATCCGTATCCGCATCTGTCATGATCACAATTTTGTCATAATTGATGTCTTCTACATTAAAGTCGACTCCAACGCCTCCACCAATTGCATGAATAATGGTGTTGATTTCTTCGTTTTTGAAAATATCAGCAAGCTTTGCTTTTTCTGTATTGATGACCTTTCCGCGCAGCGGCAGCACCGCTTGGAATTTACGGTCGCGCCCCTGTTTTGCTGACCCGCCCGCAGAGTCACCCTCTACTAGATATAGTTCATTTCTTGCTGGGTTTCTAGATTGAGCAGGTGTTAATTTTCCGCTCAGTGTTGCTTCAGACTTTTTCCGTTTCTTGCCGCTCCTCGCTTCTTCACGTGCTCTTCTAGCAGCCTCTCTTGCCTGCTGCGCTTTAATCGCTTTTTTCACAAGAAGAGTGGCTGTTTCCCGGTTTTCTTCAAGGAAATACGCAAGCTTTTCAGAAATAACAGCATCAACAGCTGAACGTGCCTCACTTGTCCCAAGCTTTCCTTTTGTCTGTCCTTCAAATTGAAGCAGCTCTTCAGGAATTCTGACAGAAATAATAGCAGACAGTCCTTCGCGAATATCAGTGCCTTCTAAATTTTTGTCTTTTTCTTTTAAAAGAGCGACTTTGCGAGCATATTCGTTAAAGGCTCTCGTCATGGCCGTTTTGGCACCAGACTCATGTGTGCCGCCATCTTTTGTTCTGACGTTATTAACGAAGGAAAGGATATTTTCCGAATAGCCATCATTAAATTGAAAAGCAAAATCTACTTCAATGGACTGATGCTCTCCTTCAAATGAGACGACTTCACTCAGAACATCTTTTTCTTCATTTAAATAAGCAACAAAGGCTTCAATGCCTGTCTCATAATAAAACGTTTCTTGTACATCATGCCGTTCATCGATCAACTCTATTTTTAACCCTTTTAATAAAAAGGCAGATTCTCTTAAACGCTCTGATAATGTATCGAAATTATAGGTCGTAACACTGAACATGGTAGGGTCAGGCTTAAAATGAATCAGTGTTCCCGTTTTTTTCGATTTTCCGACTTTTTCAAGTGATGTGACAGGTTTACCGCCGTTTTCAAAGCGCTGATGATAAATAAATCCGTCACGTTCAATTGTGACAGTGAGCCATTCTGACAGCGCGTTCACAACAGATGCCCCAACTCCGTGAAGGCCACCACTTGTTTTATATCCGCCTTGACCAAATTTTCCGCCTGCGTGCAGGACCGTTAAAATGATCTCAGGTGTCGGTTTTCCAAGCTTATGCATACCAGTAGGCATTCCACGCCCTTTATCTTGGACGGAAATGCTGTTATCTTTATGTATTTTGACAATGATATGATCTCCATGGCCAGCGAGCACTTCATCAACAGAGTTGTCTACAATCTCATAGACAAGGTGATGAAGACCGCGCGAATCCGTAGATCCAATATACATCCCTGGACGTTTACGGACCGCTTCAAGCCCCTCTAGCACCTGAATAGAATCATCGTTATAATCTACTTGCTGCTTTTTAACCAAATGCTTAATCCCCTTTCACTAACAAACATAACCGGCTAATCATCAAATGATCTCTCTAGATTTTAATGATGATCATGCTGCTCATTACTGTCCACTTTAATAAGCTGCATCATCATCATGCATGTGTAATTCACCAATACATGCTCTTTTGCACAGCTATGAGAATCATTCTACATTCTGCAATCAGAACTAGAAGTCCATTATAAACAAGACTGTTTCATAAGCCAAATGCAATCATATGATGGTTTTAGCAAAACAGAACAAATGTTCTATATTTATCTTATCGCTCTTTTTCTCGATATGCAAGGCCGCCGATATGTCCCTGTCGCCTTATTTTATCGCTTTCTTTCAGAATCGCAAATATATTTCTGCAACAAAAAAGCAAAAATCCTTGAAAAACCAAGGATTTTTGACGATTTAATGAGTTTTTGTCATCGCATGAGCCACCTTGATACATAAATCCATGATGGCGACCTTGCCATTTTCCTCAATCAGCCTTTTCGCTTCTTCGTGATATATGCCTTGCTGCGCCCAAAAAACAGGTGCGTCTATTTCGAGAAACTCTTCTGCCACCTCTGGTAAAAACTCTGAACGTCTAAAGACATTGACGATATCAACAGGCTCTTTTATATCTTTTAAAGAAGCGACTGCTTTCACACCGAGTGCTTCATCGATCGTTGGATTCACTGGGATAATCTCATACCCGGCATCCTGCATCGCCTTAGACACCATATAAGACGTCCGGTGCGGCTGATCTGATAATCCAACAACAGCAATTCGTTTACTGCTCTTTAATATACGGCCAATTTCTTCTTTCGTAGGATTGTTCATCAAGACACTCCTTTTCCTCTATTTTAGCGAATTTCTGCTTAAAAACAAAGCTGAATCCATCTGCTTTCGATTTTTTCAAAAAAAGTTCCCCATGTTTTTCACAAGATCATGTTAAAATGTAAGACAAGAGGGAGAATATAAAGGAGTTATGCAGATGTTAATTGCTTTGATGTTTATTTTGGCTTATCTTCTCGGCAGTATTCCATCCGGTCTCATTGTCGGGAAAGCTGCAAAGGGAATCGATATCCGTGAACATGGCAGCGGAAACCTAGGTGCGACGAATGCATTTCGTACACTTGGCGTAAAAGCAGGGTCTATTGTGATTACTGCTGATATCCTAAAAGGGACGCTTGCTTCAGCTCTACCGTTTTTCATGCAGCTGGACATCCATCCCTTATTAGCAGGAGTTGCTGCTGTTATCGGTCACAGCTTTCCTGTCTTTGCAAAATTTAAAGGGGGAAAGGCAGTCGCTACATCAGGCGGTGTGCTGCTATTTTATGCCCCATTCCTATTTATCACGATGATCGCTGCTTTTTTCTTATTTTTATACATTAGTAAATATGTTTCACTATCATCTATGCTGACCGGGATCTATACATTCATTTACAGCATATTCACCAAAGACCTTTTCTTAATCATTGTTGTTGCCGTTCTTGCTGGCTTTGTGATCTACAGACACATCGCCAACCTCAAACGAATTCTCAACAAAACTGAACCGAAAATCAAATGGCTCTAGCCGTTTCATCCATTTAAATATGTGGTAAAAGTAAAGAAAAGCTGTTTTTGCATCCTGCATTTTAAAAACAGCATGACTTCAAAAAGGGGCGATCACATTGAAATTAACGATAAAAGAAGATGCACTCAATTGGTACAAGGATGAATTAGATTTAGAAAAAGGTGATCAAGTTCGCTTTTTTGTGAGATATGGCGGGTGCAGTAATGTACAAAAAGGCTTTTCTCTAGGCGTCGCAAAAGATGAACCTCAAAATGCCGGCGCAACCGCTGAAATAGAAGGCATTACTTTCTTTATTGAGGAAAGTGATATTTGGTACTTTGACAACCATGATCTGCATATTGATTATAACGAGTCCGTGAAAGAACCAGAATTTCATTATGAATAAACAAAAAAGATACCTCATCCCTCGGGTATCTTTTTTGTTTTACACTTCAATATACAGCCCATACTCCTGAATGTTTCCTAAAGATCGTTCCTTTTGCAGAATTCTTTTTTGCGGCTCACCGATCAAGTCAAAATGAGGAAACCCTTCGCGGTCATGAATCCATTCTTTTTTTAGTCCATGTCTTTCTCCCCACTCAACTAACCGCTTCATATCCTGACAGGCTGCTTTTGTGACGGTATTGGCGTTTGGAAAACGGTCATCAAGCCAGTAGTGTGTTAAAAAAGCAACTTTTCCTTGCTGGACAGCTGATTTCCAAGCGTTTAAATCGCTTCGTTTAATACCAAAAGCCATAAATTAAACCTGCTTCTTCTTCGACTGTTCATATACTTTATGCCAGGCAGGAAAGGCTTTTCTAAATTGAATAGGTCTAAAGGTGTCTTTATCGACACAAATATGTGAGGTTGTCCCTGTAATCGCTGTTTGTCCATCAGGTTTTTGAATTTCATAGCCATACACCGTTTTGACCCCATTATATTCTTCAATCCATGTATGAACGGTTGCTGTTTCACCATACAGCAATGGTTTTTTATATTGAACCTGCAAGTCTATAACAGGTGCAAGAGCGCCGTCTGCTTCTAGCTGTGCATAGGAAAAACCTAATTCTTTAATCAATGCTGTTCTGCCGACTTCCATCCAAATTAAATAATTGGCATGATACACGATGCCCATTTGATCTGTTTCTGCATAACGGACTTCTATTTCTTTTTTGGATACATACACGTTTTCATCGCTCTCCTATCAAAACCTAAGGTCTGTCTCTGCCATTTTACCACATTCCAAATGGTTCTTCTAAAAAGAGGCAATAAAATAAACCAGGAATCCCTGGTTTATTCGGTATAGCCATTCTTTCTTGCCGCTTCTTCGTCCTTGATCTCAGAACGCATCGCGTCAATACTCATTTTGCGGTTTTCGTTTTTTTGTTTGATCATTTGCTTTTCTGTCTCTGTTGAAACGGACATCGCTGCTTCAGATTCATCAATATTGTCAAGAGTGTTCTCGATCATATCTTGCAACTTTTCAACATTATCAGAACGATCATCTGGATTGGATTGATAGGACTTGTCATTCATCATGATTCCCTCCTTATTCGCCCTTCGTCTGTATCACATCAGGCTGTTCATTTGATTTATTATGCATCTTTTTACCTTTATTACGTTTGTATGCTACAGGTTTTGTCCCTAAATGGTCTGGTGTAAACTGCGCTTGTTTATCATGCTCTCTACCCATTATCATCCCTCCCTCTTCTTTAGGATGAACGAAAACGGATAATTCATAACTTATTTCTGTCTAAATCGCTCTTCCAACTTTTCTTCAAGCTGGTTTAAAAATTCCTCATTGCTTAATAATTCTTTTTTATTTTCAAGCACAAGCTCTTCAAATGTGCGTCGTTTTCTTCTTCTCATTCCACTCACCTCCATATATGTATGATTACATTTTCGCCAAAACATTTAGAAAATAAGCAAAAGAGCTGAATCATTATAGATCCAGCTCTTTTTCAATTTCTTTTTTTGTCAGCATTTGATGCTTCACAGACATGATGCGTCCTTTTTCGTCTAATATGTATGTCGTTGGGTATGAGAGCACCTGATATCTTGCTTGAATGCCTTTTTGGTCCAATAAAACAGGAAAGCTCACCTTTAATTCTTTTGTGAATGCTGCCACATGATCCACACTCTTTTCAGTGGTCGTTAAATTCACCGCTAGTACTTCAACTTGGTCATTTTCGCTCCTAATCGCGTCTAAATCCGGCATTTCCGTCCTGCACGGCTTACACCATGTCGCCCAAAAATTGACGAGCACCTTTTTCCCTCGGTAATCAGATAACGAGGCGGTTTTGCCGTCAAGGGTTTTCAGTTCAAAATCAGGGGCCTGATCGCCTTTTTCAAGACCGATTGCGGGCTCTTTTGGCCCAAATAAATTCCACGCAAGTAAACCAATCAACACAAGTAAAACAGCGCTTGCCATTCCTTTTTTCCACATGATTGATCCTCCACTATTTTAAAAAAGAAGAGAAAGCTGTTGGATCGCCTTCTCTTCTTTGCTGTATTAGTTGCTAGCCAATTTTTCGCGAAGTACCATTTGAAGGATACCGCCATGACGATAGTAGTCAATTTCGACTTCACTGTCAAAGCGAACCACCACTTCAAACGTTTTCTCGTTTCCATCTGTGTCAATTGCTTTCACAGTGACGAGATCACGTGGACGAACTGTTTCGTCAACATGAACTTCAAATGTTTCTGTTCCTGTTAGACCATGAGTTTCTGCACTTTCTCCGTCTTTAAACTGCAAAGGAAGTACGCCCATGAAGACAAGGTTACTTCTGTGGATACGCTCAAAGCTTTCAGCTAGAACAAATTTAATTCCAAGAAGGTTTGTTCCTTTTGCTGCCCAGTCACGTGAAGAACCCATTCCGTAGTCTTTACCTGCTAAAATCG
Organism: Bacillus sp. FSL K6-1006; assembly: GCF_038593175.1. Lineage (NCBI taxonomy): Bacteria > Bacillati > Bacillota > Bacilli > Caryophanales > Bacillaceae > Bacillus > Bacillus sp. FSL K6-1006. The sequence continues at coordinate 1,773,620 of NZ_CP151970.1, read as the reverse complement.
CAAGACCTGTTCCATCCTCTTTATAACGCATGCATGCATCATAAATCGATGTCACTTCACCAGTTGGCCAGTAAGTTGTATAACCGCCTTCTGTTCCTGGTGCAATTTGGTTCTTAATACGGATGTTTGCAAAAGTCCCTCTCATCATGACATGGTGGTTACCACGGCGGGATCCATATGAGTTAAAGTCTCTAGGCGATACGCCTCTTTCTTGCAAGTATTTGCCCGCCGGTGTGTCCTTACCAATCGCTCCAGCAGGAGAAATATGGTCAGTTGTGACAGAGTCACCGAACTTCGCAACGACGCGCAAGCCTTTAAGCGGTTCAACTTTACCAGGTTCAACTGATAGGTTTTCAAAGAATGGCGGGTTATCAATGTATGTGGAATTTTCATCCCATTTGTACAATGCATCATCCGTCGTTTTAATTTCATTCCATCGTTCATTGTTGTCAAAAACAGTTTCATACTCTGAACGGAATAGCTCAGGTGTGACAGTGCTTTTAACGACGCTGTTGATTTCATCCATTGATGGCCAAATGTCATTGAAATAAACGTTCTCGCCATTTTTATCGACACCGATAGGATCTTTTGTTAAATCAATATTCACCGTACCAGCAAGTGCATAAGCCACAACTAATGGTGGAGATGCAAGATAGTTTCCTTTCACAAGCGGATGAATACGACCTTCAAAGTTACGGTTACCTGATAAAACAGAAGTGATCAGCAGGTCATTTTCAGAGACTGCATCTTCAATTTCTTTCTCAAGCGGACCAGAGTTTCCGATACATGTTGTACAGCCATATCCAACAATGTTAAATCCGAGATCTTTTAAATATGGAAGAAGTCCCGAATTCACAAGGTACCCTGTTACAACTTTAGAACCCGGCGCTAGTGACGTTTTGACGTAGTTTGGCACTTTCATACCGAGCTCACTTGCTTTCTTCGCAACAAGACCTGCTCCGATTAACACGTATGGGTTCGATGTATTCGTACAGCTCGTAATCGCTGCAATCGCAATCGCACCTGTCTTCATCACAGCTTTTTCACCGTTTGCAAGATTAAATTCGATTTGTTTATCAAGCTCTGATTTATCTAAGCCAAACCCTTGGTTACCAGCTGGGCTTTCAATGTGTTGATGGAACGTCTCTTTCATTTGAGAAAGTGGAATCAAATCTTGTGGACGTTTAGGACCAGATAAGTTTGACTCAATTTTAGAAAGATCAATTTCCACAACATCAGTAAAAATTGGTTCTTCTGCATCTGGCGTATAGAATAAGCCATTTGCACGAGAATATTCCTCAACGATATTAATTTGCTCTTCATCACGTCCAGTGAGGCGCAGGTAAGCAAGCGCTTCTTCATCTACTGGGAAGAATCCGCAAGTAGCACCGTATTCTGGCGCCATGTTCGCAATTGTTGCACGATCTGCTAACGGCAATTGTGCAACACCAGGTCCGAAGAACTCAACGAACTTGTTCACTACGCCTTTTTCACGAAGGACTTGTGTGACTTTTAATGCAAGGTCGGTTGCAGTTGTTCCGTTTGGAAGCTCTCCAACTAATTTAGCACCAATCACTTCTGGTACTGGGAAGTATGAAGGCTGACCAAGCATACCAGCTTCTGCTTCGATACCGCCAACGCCCCATCCAAGTACACCGATACCGTTAATCATCGTTGTATGAGAGTCAGTTCCAACTAATGTATCTGGGTAAGTGATGATCTCGCCATCTTCTTCAATCGCATGAACAACACTTGCAAGATACTCTAAGTTCACTTGGTGAACAATTCCTGTTGCAGGCGGAACAGCTTGGTAGTTATTAAACGCTTTCTTTGCCCAGCTAAGGAAGTTATAACGCTCTGCGTTACGTTCGAATTCTAAGTCCATGTTAATGTTTAATGCATCTTCAGTTCCAGCTTTATCAACTTGTACTGAGTGGTCAATCACAAGGTCAACTGGAATTTCAGGGTTGATTTTATCCGGATCCCCGCCTACATCTGCCATTGCTTTTCTTAAAGAAGCAAGGTCAACGACTGCTGGTACACCCGTGAAGTCTTGTAAAATAACTCGAGAAGGTTTAAATGGAACATCAATTTCTTTTACCTCGGCAGTTCCCCATTTTGCCAAGTTTTCAACGTGTTCCTTCTTGATCACTCTACCGTCTACTTGGCGAAGCACTGATTCTAAAAGTACCTTAATGGAATAAGGCAGCTTAGAAACATTTCCGATTCCTTGTTTCTCTAGTGCTTCTAACGAATAATAGTGATACGTTTTCCCATTTGTCGAAAACGTTTTTCTAGATTGAAAAGCGTCTTGTTTAGCGACTTGCTGCTGTTTCGACATGTCCAAAATCCCCCTTTTGATGATCAAGATCAATTTCAATTCTCAGAAAAATCGTCGTATTTCACCACAATTTTCTCACAATTTCATCTTAAAACAAATTCATACATAAGTAAATAACAATGCTTTTATTAAATTCAATAAGTTTAACTTATCATTAGGAAATGATTACTCTTCATAAACGAAGCGGGGCGGGCTCATACTATAAATGAGGTGATAAAACATGACAAAACGCAAAGCGAATCATGTCATTAATGGCATGAACGCAGCCAAAAGCCAAGGTAATGGCGCAGGCTATACGGAAGATGATCAGCTCGTTTTAACAGAAGAACAAAGGCAAAACAATAAAAAACGTAAAAAGAATCAATAAGAAGGAGCCAAACATCATGACGAATAAAAACACAGGGAAAGACATCCGTCAAAACTCTCCTAAGGAGCATCAAGGCGGTCAGCCTGAGCCGTTATCAGGCAGTAAAAAAGTGAAAAACCGCAACCATACAAGACAAAAGCACAATTCTCATCATGATATGTAATTATCCCCCTCTCATCCCGTGACCACACGGGATGTTTTAGGTCTTTCACACATTTCTATTTTCATCATATGATTTATTATGAGATGTGATGGAGGAGTGTTTATGGAGAATGAAAAGCAATCGAATTCCTCTGATTTTATTGAAATAGATGATTGGCTCAATGTTTTAATGGATGATCCATTTGCCTGGTATGATGAACACCTCCCAATTGATCTTTATGAAACAAGCCGTGATTATATTATCGAAATCGATGTCTCCACCTTATCGATCACTGATGTAAAGCTGACCTTCGCTGGACATGAGCTGACGTTGACTTACACAGTACAACATCCAAATGGTGAAGGCGAACAGCCAATTGAAAAAAGCGTGATGCTCCCTTTTTATTTAAACGACAAAGACATTGAAACAGATTATGAAAACCGAGTCATATCGATCAAAATTAAAAAATGTTCCGGCCATCCAAACGGTGCATTTTCCTTTCAAATCCCGCACTTCAAACATTAAGAGCCCACCTTTATATAGGTGGGCTCTATTCCCGTTCGTTTCAAGTCAATACCTTTTGCGAACCACCATGGCCAAATAGTAGAGTCGCTATATGATAATGTATTCTTTTTCTATTAATTGGTTTGGGTCATTCTAGTAAATGGGCGGCTATCAATGAAAAAGGGCATTTATAGAGATCATAGACATACATTTTTGTTATTTTCTTCTATCCTCTCTTCATGTAATATAAAATAGAGAGATAAGGGGTATAAGGAGTGAGAACATGTTAAGCGGCTGGTTTATGTGGTTCATTTTATTTTGGGGTACAGTGATGATCGGATTACTCGCAATCGGTGGCTTTTTTATGTTTCGCAAGTTTTTAAAACGATTGCCAAAGGAAGATGGGAAATCAGAGCTTGATTGGCAGGATGAATATATTCAAAAGAGCCTTCACCTATGGCGGGATGAGGACAAACAGCTGTTAAATGAACTCGTATTACCTGTTCCAGAGCTGTTTAGAGATGTTGCCAAAGAAAAAATAGCGGGTAAAATCGGTGAGCTGGCATTAAAAGAACAGGCTGCCAGCATTAATTTAGACTTAATCATTCGCGGCTACATTATGGCCACACCAAAGCGGGATCATAAGTTTTTACTGAAGCGCCTTCAAGAAAAAAACATTGATCACTCGCCATATGAATCGTTATTAAAATAACCTCCTTTTATAAAGGAGGTTTCAGCGTTTAGACAAACCCTCGCATTCTTTGTCAGTCCTGCGCGCTGGTGCTCACGAATGTTAAATTCGCTCCGCGCCAGTGCTCGTCCTTCCTAGACTTCAAAGGTTTTCAATAACGCTGAATAGAAGACAAAGGGCTAAAATAAAAGATCATTTTAGCCCTTTGTCAACAATATGTAACCTCCTTTATGAAAAGGAGGTTTAATTCATTTGAATCTGCTGCGGATCTAATTGTTTAGACAGCTTTCTAAACGATAAATACATGGCAACCCGCCAAGGCACGATCATGCCAAAGGCAAGAATCCAAAACATCCCGCTTAATGAACCATAATCAATAGAAGAACTCAAGATGGTCTTCATCCCGATACGAAGGACAAGAAGTCCAATGAGAATGAACACAAATGCTTTTGACCGTTTTAAGTAGATGTCATTACCTCTAATTTCAAACTTCGATGTTTTGATTAAAAATATGGAGAAAAACATCCCCACTGTGATCGCTTCTAGAAATTCAGCTCCAGTTACCCGAAACATAGGAACAAAAAACATCAATGCGCCAGTGCTCATGAAAATAGGAGGTAAAATAATTTTTTTCGCAGTTGCAGGTTTTGCAGATGACTTAATGCGAATAAACATGACGGCCACCGCCATACATACCGCAATTATAGAAGAGATCAAGATCATCATATCAAATCATTCCTTTATTCTTTAAGGTCAGCCTATGTATAATATACTCCAATTGACGAAAAAAAACCATTCGCCGCGACTGTAGAAAACGATTTCAAAAGCCTGTAAAGCCGCCAAACAATGATGAGAACATGATGATAATCCATGTGAGAAGATCAAAGAACAGCAAAATCCCTACCACAATCATAATGATTCCGCCAATTCGCATGATGAGCTGCTGGCGTTTTCTGATCCACGCCATTTTCGTAATGAAAAAGGAGAGAATAAAAAACGGGACGGCAAATCCGAATACATACGCAATCATATACATGACCGCCGACTCAGGATTGTTACTCGCCAGTGTGATAACAGCGGATAAAATAGGTCCTGTACAAGGTGTCCATCCAGCGGCAAAGCCCATTCCGATGAGAATAGATCCAAAAAAACCAGCAGGACGATTTTTGAACTGGATTCTCTTTTCGCCCATGAGAAAAGAGGGCTTGAATACGCCAAGAGTCATAAAACCAAAGAAAATAATGAGGATGGCTCCAATTTGACGAATCGCTTGATGATAATCATTAAAAAACTTCCCGACAAACGATGTCCCAAAGCCAATCGCAATAAATATAATAGAGAACCCAACTAAAAAGAATAAAGTATGAAGCAGACTTCTTCTTCTCAGCATCACCTTCTCGGATTTCACTTCATTTATACTAACGCCCGTAATATACGATAAAAACGCTGGATAAAGCGGCAGACAGCACGGTGAAATAAAAGAAAGAAATCCTGCTCCAAATGCTAAAAAGTAATTCAAATCTGTCAAAAGAACACCCCCTTCTTACAATATACAATAAGAGATGACAAAATCATTTCATTTTTTTTACATCACCTCAATAAAGATGGTCTATTCTCTTAAAACCTTATATAATTTAATTTGACATCAAGATAATGAATCCTTTAAATTTGAAAATAAACCTTAAAATGGATATAATAGAATCGATTCTTTTTATCAAGATTTGCATGAAAGGAACATGACTTTGGTAAAAACATCATTATTAACTCAAATCGAAGAAAAAAGAGAAGAGCTGATGAAAGTTGTCTTGCATAATGGGATGACATCAACAGTGACCATCGAACATAGCCAGCAGCTAGATCATCTCCTCTTACAATATCAACGACACTTACACTCAAACTCAGCCAACTAATCATACTTCATGATATCAAACATGCCGCACCATTTTTAGAACAGTTGATATGTGTGACCATAAACGAAACAAAAACCTCTGACATAGGGGTTTTTTGTTTTTTACATACTCTTGACGCCATAATAAAAACCACCTTCCCTGCTTCATTCATGCAAGTACAGTGGTTTTAAGCGTCTGATGAAGGTGAATTGAATAAAGAAAGGACAATGCTTGTCCATTCTTTAAAACCATGTTCCATCTATGATCATAATATCGTACGTATTATTTCGCTTGGTTGTTCATGGCTTTCATCATTTGATTGATTTTCTTCTGGGACGGTTTCATGCCCATTTGCATCATCATCATTCGAAGCATTTGTTCATTAATCGGTGGATTCTTTTTCAAATAGCTCATCATATACTTACGAGCAATAAAGAATCCGAGTGCAACTCCTGCAAGCAGTGCAACAACGCCTACAAGGATGACAACCCATAAATCCATAATTCTTCCTCCTTCATGTTGTCTCGTATAAAGTGTACTAAACAAAAGGCTATTATACAACATTTCACGTTCAATTTTATTTTTTTAAACAAAATTCCTCACTTTTACTGGATTGAGCCATCCGTGTTTCTTTGAACTAAAGTCCATCGCAAGAAAACAAGGGCTGATTTTTCTCAGCACTTCAAAAAACACCGCTTCTGCCTCATAACTGCCAGTGGCAGACATTTGAATATACCGGTCTTTAATAATAAATGCTGCAGTTCCTTTTCCATCTGGTAAGGAAGCGCTGTAAATCGAGCCTATTTGTGTATAGTGAATGTTCGTTAAGTTATTCATTAGACGCTGGTGCATATGAAAAGCAGGGATTCGTTTCGTCACATAATCCACTTGCTTCACAAGCATTACAAGCTCATCGTCAGTGCGGTTCGTCCAATGTAACGACTCAAACAAATGAAACAAAATCGATTCTCTGCCAAAATAGTGATGCGCAAATTCATCCTCAATCCAATAAATATAATAATGACGTTCCATGTCTATCCCTTCCTTTCACATTTCGTCAATCTCGTTTATTGCTTGTATTATACAAAAATGTGAAAGAAAGAATTGTCTATATATGAAGCAAGAAGAAACTAGTTTTGTCAAAAAAACAAGAAAAAAGAAAAAAGTTTGCAGAGCGGATGAAAATGCTCTGCAAACAGATAGCAAAAAAGCATGATGCTTGGAGTTCGTTTATTTATTCAGCTTCGCTTTCACACGGCTGACTACATTGCTGACAGTAAAGCCGTATTTCTCGATAATGGTTTCTCCTGGTGCAGAAGCGCCAAATTTATCAATTGCAATCACGTCACCATCAAGACCCGTGTAACGCTCCCAGCCAAGTGAAGCACCCATTTCAATTGCAATACGTGCACGTACTGCTTTAGGAAGAACGGATTCTTTGTATTCGTCTGACTGCTGATCGAAGCGATCCCATGCAGGAAGGCTGACAACAGATGCTCGGATCCCTTCTTTTTCAAGTGCCTTTTGTGCTTCAATGGCTAAACCAACCTCAGATCCTGAAGCGAGTAGAAGTGCTTCTGGCTGTGCATCAGCTGCTTCAACCACAACGTATCCACCTTTCTCTACTCCCTCATATGCCTTCTCTGGTGCCTGGTCAATCGTTGGAAGGTTTTGACGAGTAAGAACTAGTGCTGTCGGTTTATCCGTTGAAGATACAGCTAGTTTCCACGCTGCAGCTGTTTCATTTCCATCTGCTGGGCGGATAACGGAAAGGTTAGGCATCGCACGCAGTGAAGCAAGCTGTTCAACCGGTTCATGCGTTGGACCATCTTCACCAACAGCGATACTATCATGAGTAAAGACGTAAGTGACTGGAAGTCCCATTAAGGCAGCAAGACGAATCGCTGGTCTTAAGTAATCTGAGAAAACAAAGAACGTTCCGCCGAATACACGAAGACCGCCGTGAAGTGCCATACCATTGAGTGCTGCACCCATTGCAAATTCTCTGACACCGAACCAAATGTTTTTGCCGGCATAATTATTTTTCCCGAAATCATCTGTGTTTTTAATCGTTGTTTTATTTGATCCAGCAAGGTCAGCAGACCCGCCAATAAAGAAAGGTACTTGCTTTGCAATGCCATTTAACACTTCACCCGAAGATGCGCGGGAAGCAAGGCTTGAACCTGCTTCATAAACAGGAATTTCTTGATCCCAATTCTCAGGAAGCTTTCCTTCAATCGCAAGCTTCAGCTGTGCTGCCAGCTCTGGATATTCTTTTTCGTATTGCGCAAACAGCTCATTCCACGCTGCTTCTTTTTTCTGTCCAGCGTCTTTGACAGCTTCTTTGAAATGATCGTACACTTCAGAAGGTACATGGAAATCTTCTTCAAACGTCCAAGAGTAAGCTTCCTTCGTCAGCTTTGCTTCCTCGCTGCCAAGCGGTGCACCATGCACACCAGACGTTCCCGCACGGTTTGGAGATCCGAAACCGATCGTTGTTTTCACTTCGATTAATGTAGGTCTGTCTGTGCTTTGCTTCGCCTTTTCAATAGCAGCTGTTACTTCTTCGATGTTGTTGCCGTCTTTCACGTAAAGAACTTCCCAGTTCATCGCTTCAAAACGATTCTTCACATTTTCAGAGAATGAACGATCTAAATCACCATCTAAAGAAATGTCATTTGAATCGTAAAGAACGATTAAACGGCCTAAGCCTAAATGACCAGCAAGTGAAGCTGCTTCAGAGGAAATTCCCTCCATTAAGTCTCCATCTCCGCAAATGCTGTATGTATAGTGGTCTACAACATGAAAGTTGTCTTTGTTATACGTTTCCGCAAGATGTCTTTCTGCAAGTGCCATTCCTACTGCCATAGCAATTCCCTGGCCTAGTGGACCCGTTGTCGCGTCTACGCCTTCTGTGTGTCCAAATTCAGGATGTCCAGGTGTTTTGCTTCCCCATTGGCGGAATTGTTTTAAATCTTCAATGCTCAGATTGTATCCGCTTAAATGAAGCATGCTGTATAGAAGCATAGAACCATGGCCTGCAGATAAAACAAAGCGGTCTCTGTTAAACCAATTTGGATTTTGCGGACTTACGTTTAAGTGATTCGTCCATAAAGCGTATGCCATTGGTGCAGCACCCATCGGCATTCCTGGGTGACCGGAATTCGCTTTTTCAATTGCGTCTATGGAGAGAGTACGTATTGTTGCAATAGATTTCAATTCAATCGTTTCCATATAAATCCCCTTCCGTATCTTGTGTACACCATTATCATAAATCTACTGTCCTTTTTTCACAACTATTTCACGCTGAAAAAGAAGGATTTTGTCACATTTAGTTTATCGATCACCTAAAAAGTTATGCAAATATGAAAAAAGACGAGAATATTCTTCCCATCTTTTCAAAATTCAAGAAATCACAGCCTTAATGAAGGTTCTGATCTTTTTCTCTTTTTAATTTTTCTGGTGTGACATCGTTTCCTTCAGGGTCAACGATTTTGACAGTTTTAAGTGTATTTTTCATAGAAGAACGAAAAGCTTTTAAATACTCTTCTCTCAACTGCTTTTGTTCTGTTTTTTCAGCGTCTGATAAACCGGTTTCTTTCGACTTTTTTGAAAGCTCATTTATTCTTGAAAGCTGTTCTTTAGAAATCATGACAAACTCCTTTAAAGCATTTTCTCTACATACTACTAAATATCAATCATTTTGACAACAAATCACGCTTTAGGTGGTAAGGCCTTTTTCATATTCTTGATACCTTCTATGCACTGTTGCTTTTGAAATGTCAAAACCTAATGCCTGAAGAGTTGCGGCAATTTCGGCGAACGTCATGTTATTTTTTCTTAATCGAACAATTTCTGAAATCGGCACTTCAATACGCTCACGGCCAGGTGCATGGTCCTGCTGCCTTAAATTTAGTTCAGGCTGATATCCGCGCTCAACAGCCCTTTTCATCCCCCGCTTGATTTTCAGGTTATGAATTTTCCGTTGGTACTCTTCGACGACTCCTACAATCTCGATGACCATTTCATCTGCTTCTGAAAGCTCAAGCTCTCCTCTATGAAACACGCTGTATACCTTTACGTTCTCTTTAAATAGACAATGAAGAAGCGCAATTTTAGCTTGTCCTCTTCCAAGACGTGTTTCATCTTGGATAAGAACGGCATCGATCGACTCTTCCTTCAGTGCAGCAAGCATTTCAAACACGCCATCACGATCTAGCTCATATCCACTTGCTTTTTCTTTGATGACTTTGACCACATTCATCTTGTGCATGGCAGCTAAAGCCAGCAGTTCTTCTTCTTGTCTTTTCAGCGAGGTTTCCTGCTCTTCTTTCACAGTGCTTACTCTCGCATAAATGATTGCGTTCATGTCTTCAATCGACCTTTCTACTGTACTGTTGCAAGCTGATATACGACTGGATGCTCTTTTTTCACGGGTATGACAAGAATGTCTCCAGGCTGGATTTCTGTTGAAGCAAGATCATTGTGTTCTGTTACCCAGTCAATAAATGCATTTTTGTCGATTGATTTGCTGTCATTTACTTGATCAGCTAATCCCCAAAGAGTATCTCCTGATTGAACCTCTATTTTAACATATTGATTTGTATCATTATGGCTTGTGACTGCAATAAGTGAGAGAAATATGCCAACGATGAATGAGAATACCCCAATAAAAATAATAGATTCTTTTAACCTCATAATGTCATCTCTCCTAATAGAATGTGTGTTCGCTCTTTCTGTCTCTCATTATAAATACGAACAAACGTTTCTGTCAAACGTTTTTTCGAACCTATGTTTGTACTGTTAGGAAAAACATGCTATAATTTCTTTAAAATTGACGTTTTGAGGTGCAAAAGATGACGAAGCTATCAAAAAGACAACTCGATATCCTGAAATTCATCAAAGATGAAGTAAAAAGCAAGGGTTATCCCCCATCCGTCCGTGAAATTGGAGAAGCTGTCGGTCTAGCATCCAGTTCAACGGTCCATGGACATTTAGCTAGACTGGAAACAAAGGGCTTAATAAGAAGAGACCCGACAAAACCTAGAGCGATCGAAGTACTAGATGAAGAGGAAATGAATATTCCAAAGAGTGCTGTAATGAACGTTCCAGTCATCGGAAAAGTAACCGCCGGCCTTCCTATCACAGCTGTTGAGAATGTAGAAGAATACTTCCCTCTTCCAGAGACTTTTGCAGCACCAGACGAACAAGTGTTTATGCTTGAAATTATGGGAGAAAGTATGATTGATGCAGGTATTTTGGACAAGGACTATGTCATTGTGCGTCAGCAAAGCACCGCTAACAATGGAGATATTGTGGTCGCCATGACAGAGGAAGATGAAGCGACAGTGAAACGTTTCTATAAAGAAAATACACACTTTAGATTACAGCCAGAGAATCCATCTATGGAACCGATTATTTTACAGAATGTGAGTATACTAGGTAAAGTGATTGGCGTATTTCGAAATATTCATTAAAAAAAGCCGGTATTTCATCAGCTGCTGATGAAAACCGGCTTTTTCTTATGCACAAGAATATGCAAGAATACTTGAGCTTGGGAAGGAACCAAATGTAAAGTTCGGCCATATAAAGCCAGTTGTTCGGCCAAAAGGCTGTGAGGAAAGAACGAACATTAAAAATACTTGACCGTTTCTCAAAAGCACAATCGTCCATCTTCTATTACATCCCGCTGCAAATTGTACAGTTTGATGGCCTCCGCCGCCAACACCTTGCCCCGATATAAGCGACTGCATACTTTGTGGCTGAGAGAGTGCTTGCTGATACTGGGAAATGATATGCTGCGGCGGTGCCGGCGGTGCTGAGTGTCCGCCTGAACCTTGCCCTGGCCAAGTACCTCCTCCTCCGATCGGAAACCCAGGAAACCCTCCTCCTTGAGGAATACCAACAGATGGAAATCCTTGCATCTGCCTATCATATGAGTACCCATTATACACACCTTCATACGGATGATACATATTAAACACCACTTTCTTTAGACATTCATCACGATAGTATATGTCTTAAATAAAAAAGAGTGTTAAACGTCTAAATAGAAATTTTTCCAAAAGACGTTTCGTTCTTCTTTAGAACGGTTAAATAATGATTAAGAAGAAAAATAAAAAAATGAAAACTTTTTGTCTCCCTCAAACGTTATATAATTAGAAACAAAAGAAATAAAAAAACATTTAGATTTAACACTTGTAATATCGCTGTAATTATTGTAACATTTGTAACATAAGAAGTTTTCATTGAGAAAAGGAGGCAATCGCCTTGAAAAAATTATTTGTTTTATTAACTGCTATTATGCTTATGATCTCATTACAAACAACAACATTGGCCGCTTCCAAGAAATCAGCCGCTTTGACTAATAAAGAAGCGTTACATATTGCCCTTGATGCAAGAGAACATTTTTGGAGTGCAATGTCAGGCTACAAAATTAAAGACCATTCTAATGTCAAATTAAAATCATTTACCTATAAAGATATGACGTACAACTATCTTTCTAAAACATTTGATACAAAGAAAAAATTAAACAGCTACCTATCTCAAGTTTTCACTCAAGATGCCATCAAACATGGTTTAAAAGATTATCAGTTCATTGTTCATAAAGGCAAAATGGCTGTTCCAGTCGGTGATGGAGACAACATGCTCAATTGGGAAAAAGCCACACCTAAACTTGTTTCTAAAAAACAAACGGTCCGCACATATGAATTTACTGTCCCAACACTTGATGGACGCAAAGTAAAACGAACTGTTACGTACGAAAAAGTACAAAAAAATTGGAAAGTCACACAAATTGACGCTGTCATCTAAATTAAAAACCAGGCCATTCATCGGCCTGGTTTTTATATTGAAGAAAATTCAGTCATACGGTCCAGTGCGTGAGCAAGTGATGATGCCGTGCGAAATTCATTAAAAGGAAGCCCGAGCTGCACTGCTGTTTGGGCAATTTCTGGTCTAATCCCTGAAATGGTCGTCTCTACTCCAATTAACCGAAGTGACGTGACAAGATCAAAGATTTGATGAGCCACCATTGTATCAATAATGACCACACCCGATAGATCAATACATAAATGCTGAACACCTTTTTGCGAGCACTGATTTAGCGTATTTTCTAAAATAATCTTTGCTCTCGCTGTGTCAATGTCACCTACTAAAGGCAATAACGCAATCTGGCTTTTTAAGACAATCACCGGTGAGCTCAATTCGTAAATCATATCTCTTTGAGCCACGAGTTTTTCGGTTGTATTTTTCACATATTGCTGGATAAACACATGGATTGAAATATTAAACGCTTCGGAAATTAAATCATACCAATAAAAGATGCGGTCAATATCAATTTCATCTTGACGCTGTTTGATAAATTCTTTTAAGTAATGCAGAACCACTCTTTGATTGGACATGTATTCTCTCACGACATAATCTAATGGTGTATTTAAATGCTTTGGGTCACTGGCTAATTCCTCAGACCATTTTTTAAATTCAGTATGTAAATACGTCTTATCTTCAATAATAGCTCGTATAAAATGCTGGTAATAATCTTGATTCTGCCGTTTTAGCTCTGATATGATGCTGGAATCTGTTGAACGATATATGGATTCTGGATCATCGTCCTCAATTGATTCATACCATGTTTCGGTCAGCTCCTCTGCATGCTGCATAAAAAAATCGTATAATGCACGGTTCTTATCCATAAGCAAATGTCCCTTCACATTTTCTTCTTGTCAGTCTTTGTACCTTATAGATTGATTGTACCACTGAATCTTTTGTCCCTGCTAGCTCGAATAGGCTCTGATGATAAACAAAAGAGCCCCCCACTCTAGGGAGACTCTTTCCGATTTATTTCACAATGAATAATATTCTTTTCCCATCAGGAAACCTGCTGATTTGGTGTCCGACCCATGAGCCTGCTCCCCTATTATCAGATGGACTGACATATTGAACGCTTGCGCCTTTTCCTCCCTCAAGACAAACCGCCATTGGCCATTCATCCCGGTCAAAGCCAGGTTTTGTCGGAATTCCTTTTAATGATTCTTGCCTGCGGGCATCTGCTCCATTTCGGTCAATGGTACACACATCTGAATGCCCTTTTCGAATGGCTTCTTGAATATGACTGCCTGTTTCAGGGTACCTTTCCTTTGGAAATTGAACGACATGATCATATCGATCAGCCCCTTTTGCTGCCTGCTTCTCTCCAAATCCACCTAACAACGTGCCCATCCATATCACAAAACATAAGGCGACAGCAGCGATCCAGCCTCTTTTCATCTTCAAAAGCGCGTGACCCTCCTCATCCATCTTCAGCATCATCTTGACTGAAAGGAAATGTGTCATTTTAATGTATGAGTGGTGCGCAGATGACATGAGAAAAAAATGATGAGGCTCTCAATCTCAAATCTCTCAGGTTAGAAATATGAATCCTATCAAATCGATTCATACAAAAAAGCTTGTCCCCTATGAAGGAAACAAGCTCTATTTTTTATTGCGCTTTCGCATAGTTTATAAACTCAACAAAAGCAGCTGTCGCTTTCGGACCGCCATTTATCGTTCCGTTTGAATACCCAGCGTTATGAACGCCAACGATTTGCTGGTTCTGATCCAGCATGGCAGAACCTGAATTTCCGCTGAATGTATCAATCGTATAGTACGCTAGATTCGTATCTTCTCTCGTCACAGGACCTGACATCTCCCACTGTGACACCTTGCCAGTCGATCTCATTTTATCACCAGGATATCCTGAGATTTTAATGGTTGTCCCAGTCAAGTTTGTCACCTGGCGGATGGATCGGTAGCCGACCGTATTGCCAATGTTCGTATCGGTTTTGATCACGGCAAAATCATATTGGCTTGCTCCAGTATTAATATATCCGCTTGGCACATAGAACTCAGTCATTTTTGCTGAACCATTCACCGCAGTACTATCATTCATACCAGGATATACAGTCCCTTTCTCACTATAGCTTCTCGATGCCGTATTATATACGCAGTGTCCGTTTGTCAAAATTTTGTTAGGAGCAATGAGTGTTCCCGTACAGCTTGAGCCGCCAAATGTAATATAAGCAATCGAATTGTATGGTGCCACTCTTGTATTTGCTACTTTGGTTCTACCATCGTCTCCAATGACGACTTTCGTTTGAAAATCTTTTAAATATTTTGATAGTGGTTTTACTTTTTCGCCAACAGTAGAAGAAAGATCATCCACTTTGTCAAAGGATGAGGGGGCTTTCGTATCATTGTGGAAATCACTTGAAGAAATCACTTTACCATCAGAAGTCACCATGTCATAATCAGACGTTAGTACTGAATCCGATGCGGCATGGGCAAAACTAGGCACACTTAAAGCACCAAAAACGAGAAGAGAAGGGAGTAACATTTTCACCTTTTTCATCATATTCCTCCTTTATGTCCTATATCAAAAATCATACGATTGTTTCATATTGGAGTAAATGAGAGAATATTCTTATTTTTTACAAAATATTTCATTTCCAAATTAGGTGTTTTGTATCTTCCCAATCTTCATTCTATCGATCTCTTTCTATGAGAACAAAAAAAACCGCCTAATAGGCGGTCTTTCCTCTTTGTCAGCTCCACACATCTTTTACATATCTATTGTCATTTGCGAGGGTTGTCAGCCAATTTTCAGCTGTTTCTCTCGAGCATTGTTTCTCGTTTTGATAAAGATCGATCAGTGTAGCCTCTACCTCTGGGGCCATAACTTTTCCGTCTCCGCACACGTACAGATAAGCACCTTGATCAAGCAATTCGATCAGCATGCCGCCCTCTTCTTTCAACAAATGCTGGACATATACTTTTTGCTCATCGTAACGAGAATAAGCACGATGGATATGGACAACTCCGTTTTGCGCTGCAAGCTGCATTTCATCATAATACAGATCATCTTCCTGAGGGTGACGGCAGCCAAAATATAGGTGGGCTTCGCCTAGCTGCTTCCCTTCCTTCTGCCACACTTCTCTTGCCTGAACAAATCCTCTAAATGGAGCGATTCCTGTACCTGGTCCAATCATAATCATCGGTATGTCTGATGAAGGGGGCAGCTGGAATCCGTCTTGCGCTTCATGCAGGAAGCAGGCTACTTCTTCCCCTTCTTTCAGACCACATAAATAGGTTGATGCGACTCCGGCATATTCTCCGCTTCCGCTCCATGCTTTACCTTTTACAACCGCCACTGTGATACTGACTTTTTCTTCATCTACCTTTGGCGAGCTAGAAATCGAGTAATAACGCGGCTTCAAACCTGGTAAAAGCGCCAAAAAGTGCACAAACGGCAGCTCACACGCTTCATATTGATCTAATAAATCCAGCATGGTTACTCGTTTCTTTAAGATGGCTTCTTGATATGCTTCACCAGCCATTTTTTCAAGCTCCACGCGGTGAGGCGGACATACAGTATGTGCTGCGAGCTCTCTTAACTGTGTACGTGTTGCAGGCTCTTGAAGCTCAACATGCGAGGCAAGTAATTCTTTGATTGGAATCGGCTGATCTAATGGTAAATGACTTGCCTCTTTCTCAGATGAAAGCTTAATGTGCTGCTCAGGATCTAGTTTAAAGCGGCGGGTCACACGCTGAACGAGTGCATCACTATTTTTCGGTACAATCCCAATATGATCCCCTTCTTTGTATGCTTTTCCAGCAGGTAATTTTAATTCAATATGTCTTGTCTGCCGTGTGCTTTTTTCTGATTGTAATTCTTCATTTTTCAATACAACAGCTGAAAAGGCATCATATATTTTAGCTACAGGACGCTCCACTAGCTCATTAGTATAATCAACTGATAGGTTTGGTTTTTCCTTCCCCTTTTCTTGGAAGGTGAGCTTAAATTCTTTTGCAAGCTGTTCGAAGACAGTTTTCTGGAAGATTTCTTTATCCTCATCCATATCACCGCCTGCATCGCCTTCACCTATATCCGTTACACGCTTCGCCCCTTTTCTTTCAAGTGCTTCATCAATCAGACGAGGAATACGCTGGTACGTACTCGCCCAATTTCGATCTCCGCATCCAAAGACAGCAAATGTCACGTTTGATAAATCCTGCTCTTCATCCTGCGCCAGCCAATCCACAAATTGCTTCGCATTGTCAGGTGGATGTCCGTTGTATGAAGCGGTCACGATGAGGACAGCACCTGTATCTGGCAATTGGCGTGTAAAGTCATCAAGCGGTGCAGTGGTCACATCAAACCCTTTTGCTTTCCCGTCTTCAGCCAATTCGTTCGCTATTTGCTTTGCTGTGCCAAGATTTGATCCGTACAAAACTAGCAGCGGTGTACCGTGACTCGCCACTTTTGACTCACTAGATTTGGTGTTTTTCTTCGGTTCTTCCTTCGGTGGTGCCATAAAGAATTGCTGCTTCCTTGGCCGTACTTTGATTTTAAAATCGTTAGGTTTAATTGTGAGAGATTCTTTTAAATCTAGCTCATAAGATGTGTGATCAATTAACTCTAAATTGTGCAGAACCATCGCGAGAACCATCGTAGCTTCATGCAGGGCGAACTGCATACCGATACATGCACGCTGGCCATTTCCGAACGGTTTATAGGCATGCTGCGGAATTTTCTCAGGGTGCATAAACCGCTCTGGTTTAAAGTCTTCTGCATCCTCTCCCCATACCGCTTGATCACGGTGTAGTTTAGGGAGCAGAACAGAGACACTTTGATTCTTTTGAATCGGATATTTCCCCCCGATTACTGTGTCCTCTTTCGCATAAAGAGAGAACGTAGGCGCTGTTGGCCAGAGGCGGAGAGCTTCATTTAACACCATACGAGTGTAGCTTAGCTTTTGCACCTGTTTAAATGCCGGAAGCCCGCCCTGCAGCACCTCATCTGCTTCCTGAACGGCTTTCTTTAATTTCTCTGGATTCTTCAGTAAGAAATAAATCGCAAATGATAGCAGCCCGCTTGTTGTTTCGTGTCCTGCAATTAAGAAGGTGATGATTTGATAACGGATATTTTCATCGGATAAACGTTCACCTGTTTCAGGGTCCTCTGCATGCAGCATAAGAGACAGTAAATCATCGCCCGTTTTATCTTGTTTTCTTCGTTCCTGAATAATGTCATCTACTAATTTCTTCATAAAATCGACATGCTGGTCAAATTCTTTTCTTCTTTTGATCATCAGTTTATCTGCAATTGGCAATCGGCTCGACTGCTCCATTGCTTCATTTAAGCCTTTCAGCATGCTGTCGATGAACGGATGCTGATTTTCTTTATAAAAGCTGTTAAAGCGAAAATCAAAACCGCAAAGGCCGATTGTATCTAAAGTCAGCTTTGTCATATCCTCAGCTACTTCAATTTCTTCATCGCGGCCTGTTCTTTGCCATTTTTGCACAAGCTGTGTGGCAATATCGAGCATCATTTCATGATAGCCCTTCATGGCCTGCTGGCTGAATGCAGGCATCAAAATTTGATGCGCCTTTCTCCAGTTCGTTTCTTCTGTCCAGCTTGTAAATAGTCCATCCCCTGAAAATGCTCTAACTTTACTCAGACTAGTCCCAATATATTTATCAAAACGGCTCTCGTCACATACTTCTTTGACAAGTTCATGGCTGGAAACAAAAATACTTGTTGCATTTGAAAATTCAAACTGAAAGATCGGTCCTAATTCATCTGCCAGCCGCCAAAAGGTTTGAGAAAGCTCTCCTTTTTTTATATGGGGAATATTTTTAAAAGGTCCGTATGTTTTTGGTTTTGGAATGATTGATGTTTGCTTCATATGCCCACTCCCTTTATCTCTTTAAGATGCAACGCTGATGGCGCGCCATAAACATTGCTCAATATCCTCTAAAAAATCAATCGTTGGCTCTATTTCTTCTGCAAGAATTTGTTTATGCAGCTGCACGAAGGCACCAAATACAATAGATAAAATGGTTCTGCCTGAGAGATTTGGATGTATTCCATCCTTTTTCCCTTCTTCAAAGATAAGGAATAGCTCATGTAACAAATGCTGCATTTTCTCTTTGCTCGTCTCGTCTAAGTAATGAGACCGTTTATCAATCTCTAAGAAATACAGGCCGCTTGGATTCTCCTTTGTAAATAAAACCAAGCAATAAAATACATGCTTAAAGTACGCCCGGATACTTAACTTTGGATCTGGACTGTTTGTGTTCATTTTTTCGATAAATGCTGAGAGACTGCGCTGGTACAAAATATTGACGAGCGCCTCCTTGCTGTCGAAATAACGGTAAATGGTGCCCGCTCCGACGTTTGCTCTTTTTGAAATCATCGGCATTGTGGTGCCGTCAAAGCCTCGTTCAATAAATAGTTCCAGCGAAGCCTTCATGATCTGTTCTTGTTTATCAGTCACTGCTGGCATTTCATCCCCTCCTTATAAAAATATAGGAATGAACGTTCATTCCGCCTTCGGTATATTATATTAATATTTTAATTTCATCTATTTATACTTAAACATACTTATTTTAATCCGTCATCACATTTTCTGAAAATAATAATAATTAAGAAATGCTACCTAGTCGTATGATACCCAAAGGACTTATAAAGATTGTCAAATGTGTGTCACACAGGTGTCATCAGCACTACACATTCATTCCTGATCGATTGGAGAATGAATATGGTCGTCATATGTATCAATATATAAGTTTCCATTACTTGAACGGACAGCATAAACAATGTCCTTTAAGGACAGCTGCCTTTTTTTAAGCTCTTCTTCTATCCATTGCTCTGTTAATTGATTTTCTTGTATGTTCTTTTGGATGAGTTTCCCGTCCATGATGACTTCAATCGGCATGTAACGCTCTGCCTCCATGAATAAATGAAGGTCTTTCCGCGTGACTTTTTCAAACAAAGGGTATTTTTTCACTGACATATGCCCATCTGTTTCAATCATCGCAAATTCAACTTCGCTAATATCAAAGATGTCTTTTTCTCTCAGCTGTTGATTTAAATAATCAAGGGTATATCTCATCCCTTTCATATTTCCTTCAAGAATTTTTCCATTTTGTATGACAAGGGTTGGTTTACCAGCCATAAACCCTCTCATCGTCCGGCTTCTTAATGCAAGCAGGGAAATCACATAAATAATCATGACAAGTGACACAAAGGAAATCGTTGTGTGCTGAAGCGGGAGCGTTGTATTAAACGCCAGGTTCGCTGCAATTGAACCTAAGCTGATGGCTGCTATAAAATCAAAAATATTCATTTGCACAATGGTTTGTTTTCCTAAAAGACGTGCTCCTCCAAATAAAATTGCAAAAGCAAACATCGTCCGAAGAATGACTTCAATATGGTCAGGCATGCAAGTGTCCACCTTTCAATTGCATCAAAAAAAGCCTTTTCCTTAGAAAAGACTCTTTGTTAGACTATGCATTTATCCCACCATTATTCAATTGGGCAGTACCGCTTTGTTCAAATTGTGACCGCAGTTCAATAATTGTGCTATTCCTCACATGATCTGCTTCTTGCTCAAGAAGCCACGTATAGAACCTAGCTTGCTCCGCTGTCTGCAACGCCTGCATATATTTTTGCGAGGAACGCTTCTCTGCAACGCGCTGCTTTATCCCGCGCATCTGCTTCCAGAATTGATAATAAGGAAGCTTGAGTTTGGTCATAAAGCCGCGAGCATCCTCAATGACATATCCTTCTTCTTTTATTGTGTCATCATGAGAGACCGCCTGATACCATTTATAAAAAGACGTCCAATCATGGAAAACAGCCACTTCCTGCTTACAGGATATTCCCAGCTGTTCACTTAATCTTTTCACTTCAGCGAATGGTGCTTTTTCATAGCTTAACTGCCGCTTCACTATATCGAGTAAAATGAGTTGATCTTGTTCATATGTGATAATATGCGGATCTTTTTCTGGCAAAATGACTTCAAACACAAGAGATACATGGTGGTCACGGACGTATGATTTGATGTAGTCAGCCTGGACATCACTGAAGGTTTTATAAAATAGCTCTTCGACCCAGGAAGCATGCTGATTTTGTTTCACATGTGATGTATACGATTTGGACGTAAACACCAATTCATCTTCCATTTCGTTATACCCAACAGTGCCTAAGTATCCATTCGCTTTATCATATACGGCGACAGGGAATTGAAGATGGTTCACTAAATGCTGCATTCTTGTCTCCGGACGCTCATCAATGTTAAAAAATTTATTATAGCTTCTAGACACAATCTGCTTTGAAACCATATTGACAAACAAACCTCTTGCCTTCACATTCACATCATCCCACTGACGTTCACTAAAAGCCTTTTTCGTAAAATTAAAAGATGAAATATGGTGTGGAAGCTTTAATTCCTGTACGTATTCATGCTGATCTAAATGAGCTAAAAAGTCATCCAGTGAAATATCTGGCTGAACAGCAGCCGATTGTTTTTTCTCAGAGGCTCTGTAGACTGGATTGTCAATTTCATGAGTCTCAATCCCGTCAGCTGTGATTTTTAACACCCGCAGCTGCCCCCCAAATTCAACCTGGCCTTCTAGGTTATAAGATCTTTCCGCTGCGTGAATAGGCAGTCTGTATAAATTGCGATGCCCGTGAATTTGGATGATATCCAGCCCAGCTGTGTTTTGAACAAATAAGTGATCAATGTCATCTGAATATTCTCCTACGCCGTGAATGAGCTGCTGTGTTGAGACATGAAGAAGCTCTTTCGGCAAATGAGCAAGTCCGCCATGGGTAACAAGAAATGTCTGATCATGGTACGTAAAATAAGTCAGCTGATGAAAGGTTCTGACAAACTTTCGTACTTCCTTCAAATCAAAGTCTGCTGCTTCAATTTCAGGCGCAGTATGCCGGTTAAACATATTGCTTCTGACTTTTTCACCATGTGCAAATCGGTATAAATGCTGATCATGATTGCCTTCAATGACGATGACATTCCGGCATTCTCTATGGGCGAGCATCCAATCTAATACTTCTTTGTTTTCTATTCCCCTATCAAGTAAATCCCCTGTAAAGATATAAAGTTCGTTTTCTTTGATGTCTCCTTGCAAATAGGTGGTAAGTGCGGTGTAACAACCGTGAATATCTCCGAAAACATGAATGGCCTCATATTGATCAAAGGATCGAGGCTGATAGGTCATCACTTGCGGATATTCCTCCGGCTGCAAAACAGTCACCCATGACGGGACCTTTTCTGTTTTTAACCGCTCGTTCATTTGATACAAAACAGATTCCCGCACCACTTTGTGAGATTCACGTGAGCGATTTTGCAAAAGAGCTGTTTCAAGGGGCACCTGCGTGAAATCGACGACATATACCCTGTAACGATACGAAGTCGCTAAAGACTTATATTGAGAAATCGATTTACTTGAAATATGTGTCGCATCAATCACAGTAAAGTCTCCGCGTTCCATACGAGCCGTGAGTAGATCGAATAATAAAGACCAAACTTTGTGGTCATGCTTGCTTGAAATGTCTAGTTTCCCATTGACTGATAGCTGCGGCGGCTGCGTTAACAGCCGGATTTGATCCGCTGATAAAGTGTAAGGCTCTAAGCCTTGTTCTTTGATCCATGTTGATTTACCTACGCCTGGGAGACCTCGCAAAAGGACTAAAGTTCTCATAATGGTTCTCCTTTAATGAGTGATATTTTACCTATTATAGATAAATTATGGATAAATCTCAATCTTTTAATGATTATGGTAATATATAGATAGAAAAGGAGGTTTTACGTATGTCTAATAGAGAGGATATGGCATTCAACATGGGAGATCTTCTATTTCAAATGTTCTCTCTTCTATTCATTGCCTTTATTGTGACAATCATTGTCATCGCGTTTCGCATGATCAGAAGAAAACGAATGGAATTGAAAAAAATCGAGGCAAGATTAAACAAAGTGATTGAAAAAAACGATTTAAAAGAGTAAAAAATCCGGAAGTTAACCGGATTTTTTTGTTTTCATCACGATTCCTTGACGCTGCTGCATCAAAAAGAAAAAGACGCCTAAAAGAACAAGCAGGCCGCCAAGCATTTGAAGCAGTGTAACTTTCTCTCCAAGCAGCCATACAGCAAGGATCGTTGCCCCAACAGGTTCACCAAGAATACTCATTGAAATGGTTGTCGCATTCACATAGGTTAAAAGCCAATTATTAATGACATGAGACATGGTGGGAATGATGGCGAGCAATAAAAAGATTCCCCACTCTTTACCCGGATAGCCTGTGAAAGGGGTTTGCTGAAGCAGGTTGAATAAAATTAAAAAAAGACCGGCAAAACCAAATACACAAAAACTATAAATCCAATGAGATATTTTTCTTACAGCCTGTTGGCCTATTAACAAATAACAAACAACAGCAATCACACTCAAAAAGGATAAAATATCTCCTAAGATGGCTTCCTTGCTATGACCAATATCTCCCCAGCCTATCATGAGGGCACCAACAATCGCTGCACACATCGTCAATAGAGCAGACATTGTTGTTCGTTCACGGAAAATGAGGAATCCGCCTAATAAGGAGACCATCGGCTGAAGGGCGATAATAATGGTAGAGCTTGCCACTGTCGTCAGTTTCAGTGAGCCAAACCACAACACAAAATGGAGCCCTAAAAAGAAGCCTGACATACATAAGAAAAACCAGTCTCTTCGCTTTATCGAGAGAAATTCTTTTTTTCTTGGCAGGATAAACGGCAGCATGAGAGCCGCCGCAAAGATCATTCGATACATACTTAAAATAGCAGCAGGTGCATTTGACCATTTCACAATAATTGCAGAAAACGAAATGGCAATAATTGAAATCACAAGCGGTAGTGCAATTGATTTCGTTTGAGCAGTTGTCTTCATTTCCATTAGCAGCTTCCTTTACATCAGCAGTAGATGAGCAGTTCATCTTGTATGTCGTCATCTTACTATGTCCATTCACCTAGTGGCAAGATGATTTTTTAAAACTGGCGCGAGCTTTCTGGATGAAAAAAAGCTTTCATGACGAAAGCCTTCATTCATCATCTATTAACAGATAAACGGCCTGAACTGGGCCATGAACCCCCACCACTAAATTCATTTCAATATCGGCAGAATTACTTGGACCTGATATAAAATGGATGGCGCCTTTCGCCTGCTCCCCCTCTTCTACTGAGCGATTGAGAGCCGAAACAGCCTGAATCATCCGCGGAACAATTGAGCTTTTCTCTATACACACGATATACATCATCGGTAAAAAATGCAGCGCTCTTCCTTGACCTTGGTGGGATGAAAGGACAACTGTACCTGATTCTGCAAGGGTATAATCACTGAACACAACTGCATATTTCGCTTGTTCTGCCTGCCTTAATTTTTCTTCTCTTGATGCATCTGTATTCCAGCTGGTGATGGAAATTCCTTCTTGTTGCAAGCTGTCAAACATAGGACGGAAACCATATTGTTCAAAACGCCGATCACGCGATGTCATTACAGAGCCCTCACCATATTCTGTCATCAATAATCGTAATACAGAGGGCGCTTCCTCCGGTGTTGTTTCGACCACTCTTGTGTGAATTTGCTGACATTGCTTTTTCAATTGCTCGACTAGCTCTTCTTTAGACAAACTTCCGTTTGTTTCCCACTGGACTTGATGCCTCCATTCCGGACGCTGAATTGATGCAGATGGGGAGGAGTTTTTGCCTAATTGCTGCTGGATATGAGATAGAAACGACTCTCGGTGAGAAATGGTCCCCTTCATCACTTCTCCTCCTTTTGTCTCTTTTTAAACCAATCCCTGAATCTTTCTTTACTTGGAACTGGCAGGTCACGAATATCTGTCCAATTCTTTAAAGGGCCTATCCCTTTTGAAATTTGTCCGTTTGAAGCCATACGATTCAAGAGCGCAGGGGCTGCTTTTGTTCCAAATTGATACATTCCGGGAGACGATGCCCCCATACCAAACATTTTCATCGCCATCATTTCAGCTTTAGGCGCTCTGCCCTCTTTTTCTACGATCACCTGTCTATGTTTAATCAATAACTCGTGAAGCGGAATCTTCACTGGACAAGCATCCGTGCAGGCTGCGCACAGACTTGATGCAAAGGGGAGCTCCTTATAGTCATCATAACCGCCAAGAAGCGGTGAAAGAACAGCTCCGATTGGTCCCGGATAAATCGAACCGTACGAATGTCCGCCAACATGCCGGTAAACCGGGCATACATTGATGCAGGCTGCGCACCGGATACATTGGAGAACAGGCTGAAAGGCCGTTCCTAATATATTTGACCGCCCATTGTCCACAATGACCAAGTGAAATTCTTCTGGTCCATCCACTTCCCCTTCTCCTTTTGGTCCCACGACAGAAATATAACTAGTTAATTTTTGACCGACTGCGCTCCTGCACAAAAGACCCACAAGGACATCCAGCTCCTCCATCGTTGGAACAAGCCGCTCCATTCCCATAACGGCAATATGCGTCTTCGGTATAGCCGTGACAAGATCTGCATTCCCTTCATTTGTCACAAGGCAGATGGACCCTGTGTTGGCCACTGCAAAATTACAGCCGGTCACACCAATATCAGCTTCGAGGAATTTTTCACGCAAGATGGCTCTCACAAAACTCGTCATTTCTTCAGGTGTGTCTGACATCTCATACCCAAGCCTTTCATGAAATACTTCCCGTATTTGTTCTTTCGTCATATGAAGGGCGGGTGCCACAATATGTGAAGGCGGTTCATGGTCATCCACTTGCAGAATATATTCACCAAGATCGCTTTCGACTACCTCGCAGCCGATCTCTTCAAGCGCTTGATTCATCTCGATTTCTTCTGTGACCATTGATTTTGATTTGACGACCTTTTTGGCTGCTTTTTTCTGTGCCACGTCTTGAATATATGCTGATGCCTCTTCCTTTGTTTTCGCAAAAAAGACATGGCCTCCGCGTGCACTTACACTTTCACTTAATTGATATAAGTAATCATCAAGATGCGTCAGCGTATGCTGCCTGATTTCCTCGCCAAGTTCACGCCACTTTTCCCAATTGCCAAGTTCTTCGCTCGCAGATAGCCGCCTTTCATACAGGCGTTCCTGCGCAGAGGAAACAGCTCCTCTCATGACAGCGTCTTCTAAGCCATCCCCGATCCGTTCTTTAAAGGCCTTTTCTCCAATTTTCATACTCATGTGCCGTTCCCCCTCTTAAAGTCCGCGGCTGTTTAATACTTCTGCGATGTGCATGACCTGAATGGGTTTATCAAGACGGTTCAGCCTCCCGCCAATGTTCAGCAGACACCCGCAGTCAGCACCAATGATATATTCGGCGCCTGTCTCCTCTATGCTTTGTACTTTTTCATCAACCATCTGCTCAGAAATAGGGGTCATTTTCACTGAAAAGGTTCCTCCAAATCCGCAGCAATTTTCTGCGCGGGGCAATGGTTTCATCGTCAAATCTTTGACATTTGACAACAGTGTATAAGGCGCCTCCTTAATGCGCAGCAGTCTCGTCATATGACAAGAGGTGTGATAGGTTGCGTTTCCTTTCAGGCTCGCGCCTACATCTGTCACGTGTAATATATCAACAATAAACTCTGTTAATTCATATGTTTTTGCGGCAAGTGCCTCAGCCTTGGCCGACCACACTCGGTCTTCTCTTAAAAGATGAGGATATTCTAAAAACATCGCCTTGCACGAACCTGATGGTGTCACAACATATTCAGCTGATTCAAAGGCTTTGATCATGTTTTTCGCTGCTTTGATTGCCTCTTTTGTATAGCCGCTGTTAAAGGCTGGCTGCCCGCAGCACACTTGTGTTTCTGGAAATTCCACTTCAACACCGAGTCTTTCCAATACTTCCACTGTCGCCTTTCCTACATTTGGCTGCATCGTGTCAATTAAACAAGTAACGAATAAATGGACTTTCATCGGCGAACTTCCCTTCTATTGCTGCATTTTGATTCATCATTCTGGTCATCTGATGACTAAATAACTGGCCTTAATTTCATTTTAATCCCAAATTTCTGAAATTTCAACGAAGTGATTTGTCTAAAATTTGACCTTATGGTTCGTGTGACTAAATGAAAAAAACGCCCTTTTCATAGGGCGTTTTTGTTGTTTATTCTGAAATCAATTCACGGATTCTCTCTTCAATAGGTGTTAACGGCCGGCCTAGTAATGTTTCGAAATCTTGGCTTTCGACGGCTAAAGCACCATCGCGTATGCCGCTTTGAATGGCTTTGACAAATGGCACTGCTTCTTTTGGTACACCATTTGAAGCTAAAAAGTCTCCAAATGTGTCTACATCTATTTTTTCTACTTTGATTTCTTTTCCACTTACCTTACTAACAATTTGTGCAAGTTCACTATGCGTCCGAAGAGGTCCTGACAGTTCATATATCTCCTGATCATGTACGGCAAGTGTTAACGCATTTGCTGCCGCTTCTGCGTAGTCATTTCTTGTTGCCCAGCCAACCTTTCCTTCGCCAATAGGGCTTAAAAATGGTGCGCCGCTGACTGACGCCAGAATCGTATCTTTTTCGTTTTCAACATACCAGTTGTTTCTTAAAAATACATGAGGAATGCCAGAGGCCAAAATGGCTTCTTCTGTTTTAGCATGGTCATTTGCAAGGATAAGCTGACTCTCTCTTGCATTGACAACACTTGTATAAGCAATAAACCTCACATTTGCTGCTTTCGCCGCTTCAATTGCTACTTTATGCTGCTCGACGCGGTCTCCATCAGCTGTTGAAATGATCAACAGACGGTCAATGCCCTCAAATGCTGATGCCAGGGTGTCTGGCTGAGTAAAGTCTCCTTGGCGTACATCCACTCCAGCCTCTTTCAAATGTGCGGCTTTTTGCGGATTTCGAACACTGACTGCAATTTGTTCAGCTGGTACTTTTGTGAGCAAATGCTTGACGACGAGCGACCCAAGTTGTCCTGTGGCGCCTGTTACTAATAATTTCATTTGTTTGGCCTCCTCATTTTTCGTTCAACGGTGATGTGCATACGTTATAATCGAAATGGTTACAACAAAGGTGTAAAAAAAGCTCCAATGTATGAGCTTTTTTATTCCGCCTCTGTTAATAATTGCTGAATTGTCACTTGCTTTAGGTGATTCTCAAGTGCAGCTTGTGCTTCTTTTAGTTCATGCCGCAGTCTCGTATCCATCGCTTGACCAATCGGGCATGCGATGACGGGCTGATGAAAGTTAAATAATTCTTCATCCTCGCTTACATCCACAGCACGGTACACATCTAAGAGCGTGATGTCCTCAGCCGGTCTTTTTAAATAAGCACCGCCTACTCCGCGGCGAATTTCAATAAGACCCGCCCGTTTGAGCATTGCCATCATTTTTCGAACAATGGCTGGATTTGAATTCACGCTCTCTGCAATAAAATCACCTGTACACTCTTTTGGAACACCTGCAATAAATGACACAATATGAACAGCAATCGGATACCTGCTGCTAATTTGTTTCACAATCTTTCACCACCGTTGTAATCAATATAGTTACAATGAGTGAGTTTGTCAATCAATAAACGGATGTTTCTTTCGATCCCAGTCCTCATATGTCATGATATCGTAGTTTTCTGCTGTATCAAGTTCAAGCGGCGCAATGCATTCAAGCAGATTCTCATCTGGGTCAAGAAAATAGATCGCTGCATGAAATTGCGGCGGATTATCGAGAACTAAAGGCTGCTTTTCTTCTGAAAAACCAAACATTGGGTGAATGTTGATGCCTCTTTCAATCAGCCAGGTCTTGATCTGTTCGATACTGGACGTTGTAATTTGAAAGGCAACGTGCCGAGTCGAGGGATGGTATGGAAAATTGTTTATATCTACTTTCCACAGGCCAATCCAGCTTTTTCCTTTCTCAATCCATAAAAAAGCAACTCGTTCATTTTCATGAGCAAGTGACAATTCCAATTTTTCATAAAACGCAATCGATGCCTTCAAATCACTCACAGGTAAATGTGCTTCATACAAACCTTTCATCATCATCAAAATCACTCCTTTTCTACCTTCTATTCTGCGGGAATTGATGAGATTCTGCCTCAGCAAAACGATGTATTTTATCCCCAACATTGGATTGAGAGAACTTGAATGTTTGATCCATTACAGATGGGGGAAGGTGTTCAAATAAAAGAAAGGAGCGTTTCTTATGCCTTGGACGATGAACGATTATCCAGCTTCATTGAAATCATTAGACAACGTCATTCGAAAAAAAGCGATTGAGATTGCCAATAAAATGATTCAGGAAGGCTATGAGGAAAATAGAGCCATTCCCATTGCAATCAGTCAAGCGAAAGAGTGGAAAAAGAACGCAACGGACAAAGAGGTAGAGAATTTCTCCTCTCATGGTTCTGTCAAACCCTCTGAGAACAGCAGCTCTGCAAGACCAGAGCTCATGGATCAGGCGCAGCATGTAGTGAAACATGAGGAAGGCTGGGCGGTTCAAACAGAGAAAGCGAAACGAGCAAGTGAGGTCAAAGAAACAAAACAAGAAGCAATTGAACGGGCCAAGGAGATTTCAGCTAATAAAGGAACTTCCGTTGTCATTCACCGAAAAGATGGGACGATTCAGGATGTGTTAAAGCCGCAATAAGACCGCTCGTCAGCTGTCTTAGCGTGTAGACAAACCCTCGCATTCTTTGTCAGATTTGCGCTCCGGTACTCACGAATGTCAAATTCGCTCAACTCCGGTACTCGCCCTTCCTAGGGCTGCAAAGGTTTTCTATCACGCTGAATGAAAACAAAAGGCTAAAATAAAGACCATTTTAGCCTTTTGTCAACAATTTAAGACCGCTTGTCAGCGGTCTTTTTTATGCATTCTTTTCTTTTTTGGCTGGTGTTTTTCTTTTCTTAGGTGCTGCTTTTTTCGGTTTGGCTGGTTTTGATCGGTCGATCGAAGCCTGTAGTGCGGCCATTAAATCTGTCACATTGGCTGCAGGATCTTTTTTGCCTGTCGTTTCCGGCTGAACGGTATGTTCTCCAGATATTTTATCGCCAATTAAATTCATCAGCTGTTCTCTGTATTCATCTTGATATGCCGCTGGATCGAATGTCGTGGTCAGCTGCTCGATTAAAAGGAGCGCTGTATCTAACTCTTTCTTTACAATGTTCTCCTCTTGGGGAATATTCGGTACATCTGATACTTGTCTAATTTCATCAGGGAAATGAATGGTTTCCATCAGCAAAATATGTTCATAGCACCTAACGATCGCTAATTGCTCCTTTGAGCGGATCATAATTTTTGCGACACCAATTTTTCCCGATTCCTCTAAAGCTTTTCTTAATAATGAGTAAGCCTTTGCTCCGCCAGTATCCGGTGATAAGAAGTAACTTCTTTCATAATAGATGGGATCAATCTCTTCAATCTTCACAAAATCAATGATTTCAACGGCTTTTTCTTCATTTTCTTTTCGCAGTTTTTCCAGCTCTTCATCGTCCAATTCAATAAATTTATTTTTCGCATATTCATACGCCTTGACGATTTGTTCCGGCGCTACTTCTTCACCGCAATTGGCACATACTTTCTTGTAGTTAATGGGCGTGTGACACTCTTTATGCAGCTGTCTTAATTTAATGTCTTTGTTCTCTGTAGCGGTAAACAGCTTGACTGGAATATTGACCAATCCGAAACTAATGCCGCCTTTCCATACTGTATGCATCGCGCTTCCTCCGTTCTTTTCTCCTTACTATGTAATGTTTTCATCAGACTTATGTATGTGATTGAAAATTTCATCCCACTCTAAGAACACATGATATAAGGAAGTGACATGCACAATGAAACCTATGCGATTAACACCTGCACATGATATACCTGCCGGTGCAGACTGGGTATATGAATTAAAATATGATGGCTTTCGGGCTATTCTTGTATGGGAAGAAGACGAGATGCGTTTAGAAAGCAGGACCGGAAAACGGCTAAATGAGCAATTTCCTGAAGTGATGGAGCAGTGCGAACAATTAAGAGACCAATTTGCTCCTTATTTACCGCTGACGCTTGACGGAGAATTGGTCTTTTTACTGAGTGAACAGCAAAGCGAGTTTTCGAAGGTTCAGCAAAGAGGCAGGCTGAAAAACAAAGAAGCCATCCAAAGACAGGCTGAACGATTTCCATGTCATTTTATTGCATTCGATCTATTAAGCTGCAAAGGGAAACCTATCGTTGATTCACCGTTGATGGAAAGAAAAAATCAGCTGCAGCAATTATTCCAAGAAGCAAAGCTCCCCTCATCAGTTCAGCTTGAGCACCCTTCCCTTTTGCAGGTCATTCATACAGATCCAGACTCTGAATACATGAAAAACGTGATGACGATGTATTTAGCAGAAGGACTAGTAGCGAAAAAAAAGATAAGTAAATGGCATGACAATACTCGTTCAAAAGAATGGCTGAAAATGAAAAACTGGCGTTATGTCTCTGTCATTGTCACCCGTTTTGACAAAGAAAATGGCTATTTCCAAGGTTCCATTTATCAAGATTCGGCACTCATCGAGGTTGTCCAATTCAAGCATGGATTTTCTAAAGAAGAAGAACAAACGCTGCGTACGCTATTTCAGACAAAAGGCCAGTTAACAGGAGGATCATTATACGAAATCCCCCCTTCTATCGTTGCCAGCATTGCTTGTATATCCTTTGATGGATCGGCGTTAAGAGAGCCGCGTTTTTCTTCCTTTTTACTAGATGCTGATCCAGCAGCATGTACATTTCAGCAAATGCTCAAACAGCTGTATCCACTCCCTGCTGCTATAGACGTCACTCACCCTGAGAAACCGATTGTCCCGGCTCTTCAACTAAACAAGGCAGATTACTTACTTTATTTAAGACAAGCGGCTCCCTACCTTTTGCCCTTTTTACGTGAAAGGCGTCTTACTTTAATTCGGTATCCACATGGCACTGGAGATGAATTCTTTTATCAAAAGTCGACTCCTGATTATGCGCCGGATTTTGTTTTGACAGATGAAGTTGATGATATTTCTTACACGGTCTGTAATGATCCTCGTACGCTTCTTTGGCTTGGCAACCAGCTGGCAATGGAATTTCATATCCCTTTTGAAACAAGAGATACGAATCGGCCGACAGAAATCGTCTTTGATCTGGACCCGCCATCTGTAAATGAGTTTCATCTAGCCATAGAAGCGGCTAAACGAATCAAAGCGCTTTTAGACGGGCTTTTCCTCACAGCCTTTATTAAAACAAGCGGAGGTAAAGGGCTTCAAGTCTATATTCCTTTAAAGAAAAACGCCTTCACATACGAAGAAACAAGACAATTCACCGCGTTTATATGCCAATTTTTATGTGAGCAAGCATCGGATCTTTTTACTCTGGAACGTCTTAAGAAAAACCGCGGCAATCGCTTGTATTTAGACTACATTCAGCATGATGCTGGGAAAACAATCATCGCTCCATATTCCCCAAGAGGAAATGAGCTTGGACTTGTTGCGACACCGCTTGAATGGGACGAACTCTATCATGATGAGCTTCATCCTTCTCTTTTTACGATGCCGGCTGTTATAGAGCGTTTAAAGGAAAAGGGCGATCCGTTCCGCCGCATGAGGCACCTTGTGAATGATGATACTTTTAGACAAGTCTTACATCAGCTTGCACACATGTGACCATCTCATCAGATGGACATTCGCGGTCATAAAGCGTTACACTTATTCATTAGAGAGGAAGAAAGGAATGACTATTTTGACCGCACATTCATTTCGAAATACAGCTTTGGTTTTCTTGTGTCTTTCCGCAGGAATTGTGGATGTGATTGGCTATTTAAGCCTAGGGCATGTGTTTACAGCCAATATGACAGGTAATATTGTGCTGCTTGGCATTGCAGCAGGAAGCTCCTTGCAGCTAACAGCCCTTCATTCCATCATTGCTCTTAGTGGGTTCGTTTTAGGGGTTTTACTTGCAGTTGTGATAGGCGGAAAGCATGAGAAAACGTTTTGGCCAAAAGCCGTTACACGCATTTTTATCATCGAATTGATGATTTTGCTTCTATTTGCTCTCATGACCGTTTTCCCTTATACACAAGGTGCTTACTTTATGCTGATCATCCTTTTAAGTATGGCTATGGGCATGCAGACAGCAGCCGCTCGTAAATTGAATGTTGCTGGCATTTCCACAACCGTTCTCACGAGTACACTTGCTAACCTATTTGAAGATGCAGCTCAGCGCATATCATACCGGGAAAAAAGAAAGGCTCCTATCCAGCTTGTAAGCTTGATGCGAATAGGCTCGATTGTCTTCTACTGCCTAGGAGCGGCTTTAGCTGCATATACAGATCGTTACGATCCGTTTATCAGCATTTGGCTGCCTATCATCATCCTAGGGGTCATTGTGATAACTGCCGCATTGAAGCACTTTCACCAATTGAAATAGCCTCTCTGGCTATTTCAATTATTGTGCTCTTAAACTAATAACTCCTCACATAAAAACCAGGAGGGCGTCCCATGATGAACGTAGAGCCATACGGATATCCAGAAAATGTCCCGAATCCCCCGTACCCCGGAAAACCTCCCAAGCCAGAGAACACACCAGGGCTCAAATAATACCCGCCGAATCCGATATGGGAACCAACCGGCCCAATATGTGCCCCGCCTCCGCTAAAACCGCCTCCATGAAAACCACCATAAACCCGTGGATACATACAATCACCTGCCTTCGAATTAGACCTTATCTCATCGTATGCATGACAAATGGGGCGGTGCTCCTGCTTTTTCTTTCCTTCTATGTACATTAGACCAATTTGATAAAATTTGAATGAAAAGTCCTGCAAAAAATTAAATTAAGCAAAGAAAAGTGACCTTTTTAACTTGTTGCTCTGCCCTATGTTTATTTAGAATAATGGAGCAGGTAATAAATTTGCACACCCCCTTTGTTGCGAATTCTTCTTATTAAACGTTCTTGCAGCGTTTAATAAGAAGAGCCTATTAAAACACAAAAAACCCTTGCTGACGACCATCAACAAGGGCGAAAGATAAATGGTATTAACCACCAATGATTTTTTCTGCAACTTCGAATGAATCCGCAACGTTTTGCGATAGAACAGTCGCAGCGACCGCTAAACCGACAACGAATAATACTTTTAATCCTGTTTTCATCTTAAATCAACCCCATTCTTTTCATATGTAAATCCGCTTCTAAACTTTTGTTCAAGTAAAAAACAGACTGCTCATAAAGTGCTTGCTTTTCACAATATTTTGCTGCAAATTGTGATAGCTCTTTTACTTCATGATATTCATTCTTCTCTTCTAACTTTCTTAATTTCTCATCAATTTGCTGAAATCTTTGCGGTGCATGCGTTAAGTAAAGATCATGTACGATGCCTATTTTTAGCTGAAACACTTCATGAGAAGCATCTTTCATTCTGGCATATGCAGCCTCTATATATTGGCTTGCACGCTGCTTTTCACCAATCACACAGAGTTCTCGGCTGATCAGATACGTAGAATGGAAAAAGAAATCTGAATCATAATACTCTTGATGAGACAGTGCTTTTTCAAGATGACGTATCGATTCCTTCGGTTTATTCCAAAATGAATATAAAATGGCCACATTGTGATGAAGCTGAGCCAGCATAAAATCATCCTGCTCGCTTGTCAAAACTTTTTCTGCCAGACGATAATTCTCAAGCGCCTCTTCATACCGGCCGATCTCTGTTAGATTCGCTGCTATAAGAGAGTATGAAAGGGCCGTTCTTCTTTCATACTGCTTGTGCCGCTTATAGACGTGGAGCGCTCTGCGGATATAGCTTAGTGAGAGCATAATATGACTGAGCCGGTAATAAAGCCATGCCACTTTAAAATCGAAATCAGCACGTTCGATCTCACTTGGAATTTTATCTAAGAGCTTTTCAGCACTTTGATACATCTGCAATGCAACCTCATAATTACCTTGATGCTGCTCATACACACCCTCATAAAAATCAAAATAATAGGCAAGACGGTTAGACAGGTCATCTTCTTTTTTTCCATAATGACCCTCTATGCTTTTCGTTGAAACATTGCCCTTTTGCCCTCTTAAATTGTACATCAGAATGTGATGCCTCTTCTCAAGAAGAGAATAGTATATGAGGATATCCGCATCGTCAATTTCCTCTACCGCTTGTTTCGCTTTGGCAAATAACCGTTCTGCCTCATCTGCATGATCTTTTTTGATTTCCATGTTCCAGTCATTTAATAGTGATGCCAATTCCGCAACAGGAACTTTGCTCATTCTACACCCCCAATCACCTTCAGCTAAAACACATGAATTCACTAAATATGGAACTTCTATTAGCAATTGCTAATTAGTCCATTTGACATCATTTTAATATGAATCACTTGAATCTTCAACAACCGTTTCCATTGAAAGTGCGTTTCTTTCTCCTAGTCAACGATATTTGCGAAAAAATTCCGCCTTTTTTTAAAATAAACATCTCGAGATGAAATGAAAAAAGCCCAATGTCGAGGTTTTCTAATCTTATGATGGTTCATAGCAGCTTTTCATTTATCCAATTTCTTTATATAATATGATCAATCACTTACACGCCTCAGTAGCTCTAGAAGGGAAGAGCGCCGTAAAACAAATTGTAGCTGGCGGGTCGCAAGGCAAGGGTTTCAGAAGCACCGAAAAGCACATGAGCTGAGACAGGTGAAATTCCTGTCGGTGAAATTCCGTAGGGAAGCGTGTTGCCCCTAGCCTATGCTTACGAAAGGAGTGCGGGTTCGAATCCCGTCTGAGGCTTATGAGGTAGATGGATTGGGAGGATAAAATATCATGCATGTGTTTGAAGAATATATCAGCAAAATCGGTAACCCAGAGCTGAAGCAGCGCACTCAAGACATCTTACAATGGATAGAAGACACATTCCCTCAATTAGAGCCAAGAATTGCTTGGAATCAGCCCATGTTCACAGATCACGGCACATTTATTATTGGGTTTAGCGTGGCAAAACATCACATTTCTGTCGCACCAGAAGCAAAAGGAATTGATCAATTTTCAGCTGACATTGTACAAGCTGGGTACGATCATGGGAAAAATCTGTTTCGCATGAAAGAAAGCTTGCAAGTTGATTATCCTCTCCTAAAAAAAATCATCGAATTTAATATCGAAGACAAAGCGGATTGTTCAACGTTTTGGCGAAAATAAAAAGCACCCCGATCTGAGCCATAAACAGATCGGGGTATTTTGCTGCAACAATGTTATTTTATTCTCTTCCCTACCAATTTTTGTTCAAGCCATTCATAGCATGACAAAAGGGCATCAACGCTCTTTTGGCATAGCGGCACATATACAACGGCGGCGGCTGTTAAACACGCTATAGCAGCTCCTGCCAAGACATCAAATGGATAATGAACACCTACCCAAATCCTTGAAAAACCAACAGCACACGCAATGATCAGCCAATACATATGGCGTTTGTGAAACAGCCAAAAGATCACGCAAATCGAAAAAATAAAGATGGTATGATCACTTGGAAACGAGTTATTCACTTCCTTTTGAATCAAAAGATTGACGTGGCTCATTTCTGCAAAGGGCTGCTGATTGAAATAAAGGAGCCCTGCGATTTTCCCAAGTAACTCTGCCAATATGAAGGTCACTCCGGCAGATACGACCATCGCCCTATTGTACCTGCTGCGATTTTGAAACCATACGAACAGACACACGAGCGCTGCCAGCAGCACTGTATATTCAGCTAGTCCAATAAATATTGGATTCAAGTAACCATGATCGATACTGAGCTCATTCACCCGCCTAAATAAATCTTCATTAAGTCCCCGCATCTCATTTCATCCCTTTTTACTTGATTTATGATAAAGATAATTGAAATGAGATGTCTGCCTCCATCGATCGAACGAACAAACCATGGAATCATATGACATGTTTGTCACTTTGCTGTCACCTGAACATCGTGTACTAACTAAAAACTCATCAAAGGCTATTAAATCATAGAAACAAAACTGCTATAATAGAACATATGTTTACATTTTATCAAAAAGGGGTTACTGCATATGATCAAAACGGTAGACGGCAATATATTAGAGGCAAGCGAAGACATCATTTGTCACCAAGTGAACTGTAAAGGAGTCATGGGCGCTGGATTAGCGAAACAAATCAAAAGCAAATATCCGAATGTGTTCAAAGATTATAAACAGTTATGTACAGAACAAGGAGATGACTTGTTAAGCTCCGTTCAACTTATCACAACAAAAGACGGAAAAACAATTGCCAACTTATTTGCCCAAGCTGGATACGGAAGAACAAGAAAGCAAACAGACTACGATGCCTTACGCAGCTGCTTTCAACACCTAAAGGATACAGTGACACAATCACCTGAAGAGAAAAACCAGTCCATCGCCATTCCATACGGGATCGGCTGCGGATTGGCTGGCGGCGATTGGACGGTTGTGGAAGAGATGATTGAAGAGGTACTGGGTGATTGTGAGGTGACGATTTATCGGTTTAAATAATGGAAATGAGGCTTTTATGAAACATATATGACAAATACCCTCCTTAATCGGAGGGTATTGTGCGTTAGTTATCGTCTTTATTTTTTATAAAATTTAGCACGGCTTCTTTATCTTCCTCATCATCGGGTAAAAATCCAAACGTTTCATATTCCCAAACTGCTATTCTCTGTATATTGTCAATACCTAAAGAAAATACATCATCGTAACCAAAATCTGTTGACATTTTTCCTGAATAAGTCAATTTCATTTTTACAGTTGTCCATTTATCTGATTGTTCTTTAGTATACTCTTCCCTCAACTGTCTTAGCTTTCTTTGTAAGTTAATCAACAGGCTATCATATATGTCTTCACTAACCTGATATTGATCTGGGATATTGTGTGAATAAAAATATTCCTCTTTATTAGGAACCGTAAAATAAAAGAGAGCAGATGCAGAGTCATCTAACATTTCTGCATACATCCAAATTGTATCCCACTCCACTGGAATCATTTCATTTAAATTTCTGGCTATTTCTCTATATAAGCTTTCCATCTCTTTTGTTTCCATTTGTTCATCCTCCTGGTCTGTTATATATTGTGTCTGTATAAACTCTTCCGTCTATCTTGTATTTGACTAGGAATTCAGATGGTCTTAACGAATCGGATTCATAAAATGCTTTTATTGAAACAGTCACAGTTTTAGGTGGATCGGTTTTCAAAGCTTTCAACCACCGTTGCTCCATCTCATACCATTTCCCGCCACTTCTATTAATCTGTGAACTCATCGGAACAAGGTTATCAATATCCCCAGACCCTTTAAAAATAGAGGCAATCAAGTGACCTCCGTCATCTTTTGATAATCGATCCGGCTTTCCTGAATTGGATTGGGCATATTGGTTTCTTTTGACCTCTCCGTATTTTAAATCACTTGCTTCGACTTTGACAATACGTCCGTAGTGATCGGTTGTGTAGGTGTAGCCTTGCTTTGTTGAATAAACGACATTCGGTTTTAATACTTTCTTACGTTTCCATCTCACATAGTGTTCTCCGTAACTAACAACGGTTGGTGGTGATTTTGGTGCTGGTAAGCGTCTGCCTGTCTTAGAGATGCCGTATCCTGAATTGTTGTCTAGACGCTTCGCCATGGAGAGGAGTTTATTTTTGAGATTTTCTCCGTCAAACACGTTATACGGCAGCTTCGGGCCGCCAGCCATTTGAAACTTTGGTGAGTATGGCAATAGATTCGGAATAGAAACTCTGTCTAATGATTTTGCTCCTTGCTCAAGGCCTTTCTTCACCGTCGTTTTGGCTGCTGTTGCCCCCGTTTTTGTAATGGCACCTGCCCCTTTAGAACCAAAGACGATTTCTGCTAGAGAACCAGTCGCATAGGCGAACCAGTGTGATCGAGAATATGCATCACCATCGATGACTTCTTTTTGGAATGAGTCTGAAATCGACTTACCAATCGCTTTCGACGTTTCAATTGGATGAGAAACAGCCGTTACGACCGATTCAACGGCACCACCAGGATCTGTCACAAGATCGTAGATGCCAACTACTGTATCTTTGGCCACATCATATAGACCAACTGCTGCACCTTTTACAACATCAACGAACCCCTCTGATGCTTCTTCCTGCGCTTTGATCTGGAGAAGCTGGCTGTAATACATTTTTTGATCGTAAGAAAGATTTTCATATCCAATTTCGTCTACAATCTCAAAGTATTTTTCCTCTGATATACACGAAGGATCGTTGAGTTTTTCTTTCAATTCTTTGATTCTTCGTTTCTCTTTTTCTTCTTTTTTCACCTTTAAATATGCTTTCACCTGTGCATCGATTTTATCATGATTCTTGTACACATTTGTCTCATGAAATGCTTTTGCATCGTAATACATGGGCTGCGCATTTTTCCCTTTTCCTGTAGCAGCCATCATTTTTGCATAAAAGGTTGCAAGATGTTTCTCAATCGCTTCTGATTTTTCGTACTCTGTTTTTAGGGCATGATCTAATTTATGTACAGCATCAATTGCCTCTTTTCTTTTTTCGTTTGCATCGTCTAAATGTTCATTGACCTCTTTACTTGAAAATACATTCAGTTCTATGAGATCACTGATGTCATCAAAAATAGTGGATAGGGCTTCTTTTTGTTCCTTGACCATATCTTTATTATTCTGAATCCCTTGTTTCAGTTGAGCGCCTAAGAAATGCTCATCAATAAATGTACTCCCGCCTAACGATTCATCATCAAGCTTTCCTTTTACCCCATCTAAAAAAGCTTTTTGCATATCAATAAAATCAAGATAAGTGTCTGTGTAAAGCGCAAGATCCTCATAAAAGGCTTTAATATTGTCTGCACCTTTTCCAGTAAATTCATCACCTAATCCCGACACACTTTTTAATGCTTTTTTCACATGCTGCATTTCGTCTCGAAGCTCCTGATAGGCTTTTGACCTTTGTTCGACAGCTGATAGTAAAGATGGAGCATCTAATATTTTCATATAAAAAAGACTCCTTTTATGGCGTATTCTTTTACTAGAATACCATAAGGAGTCTTACACTTTAATCCACTTTATCGTTTTTTAACCAATTATCCTCCAGAGCTCCCTCTTGATGCGACGGTTTGGACATCATCATGTTGAGGTTGAATGAAACCATTTGTAAAGAAAAGTGTACCTAATGCTACCACAGCTATTGATAATAGAATAAAAAAAGACTTTTTCATTTAATTCACTCCTTTTCCTACAAATTGACTTGCATGTAAGGCTCTTTTATAGTATTTCAATGATTGTTGCAACAAACCTTTTTCCTCTAAATATTTCGCCACATCAACCAAGATTTCCTCTAAATCAACCCAAACTCTTCTTTCTTCAAGCTCTGCACACAAATTACTTATATTGGCTTGTTGAGTTTCATTTGTTTCATATAATAGTTCTTTTAACAATTTAAATTTAATTTGAAAAATGTGATGGTTCACTTGTTCCGACAAGGAAATGCCTAGATCAACCCATTCAATCACTTCATTGCTTTGATTTGATAATTCTATTCTGGCTAGTTCATATAAACATCTCATTTTTAATAACATTTGTTGCTCAATTTCTTCATAACTCAGTGTGCGTCTAAAAAATGCAGATGCTTTCTCAGCATTCTCTCTTTTGCTTTCCAAAAAACCCATGCTGTAATAGAGATGAATAATTAAATGATTGTCATTGATACTCCGGATCATGTTCTCTGCTTCATTAAAAAGTTCACTTGCTTTCTCATATTCAAATTGATCGATTAAGTTCAGCGCATGCAGCATTCTACAGTTAATTTGTCTTTTGATATATGATTCATGTGCATTAAATGTGTCACAAGCAATTTGAGCATGATATTTAGATAAGAAAGTCATTTTCAAATCATAAAATAGAACAGCTAATTTATAATGAAATTCTGCTTTTTCTATTTCATCATCGACATAGGCCAA
This sequence comes from Bacillus sp. FSL K6-1006, assembly GCF_038593175.1. NCBI lineage: Bacteria > Bacillati > Bacillota > Bacilli > Caryophanales > Bacillaceae > Bacillus > Bacillus sp. FSL K6-1006. The sequence continues at coordinate 1,732,916 of NZ_CP151970.1, read as the reverse complement.
CTTCTTTTCAGCTATTCTGAAATAACTTAGCGCCTTATCATAATCTTGTAAGTAGTCATGATAGATCCCATTATAGAAATAGAAGTAATAGGACATGAGTTTGTTTGTCTTCTCTTCTTTTTCGTCTGGTGCATTCCTCTCAAAGAATGGCTTATCTAGGTTTTTGCTAATATTCTGAAGTTTCAGCTTAAGTCTAAAGCTTAATAGTTGATAGTACAAAAGAATATCTTGATTTTCTTCCATTTGTTCGATTGCCTTGTCTATGTCATCTTGCATTTCAATAGCTGCCGACAAATCCCCTTTTTGTATGGCAAGATTCCAGGTGTTTAACATGTTTCCTACCTCCTGAGAGGCAATTAATTCTGTCATCCCTTTACCCCCTTCAAAACAAATCCCTTGTATATTCTAACACGTGATTTACAACATATGTAAAGTGAGTCTACTCATAATAGAAATTTTCGGTATCCCGCAAATATGATAATAATTGAATGGTGTGTAATTAAAAGAGTTGGTTATAAGAGAGGAGCTGCCTACTTATTTCTTTTAGAATGACCGCCTTCATGTTTTAAAATTGATATAAAAAAGACCTGACTGAGTTTCAGCCAGGTTCATGAAGGGGTCAATCATATTCTTATCATAATGAAATCAAAGTAGTTAATTAAACATTTGTTCTCAACTACAAAAAGCTCAGCCCCCTTATTTTATTTGCCGATTGGTTTAATCGTACATCTAAAATTAGACCTATATATAGATAGAGATTCAAAGTTTCACAATCCTATTAACGGAAAAAGAGGCGTGGAATTCGTCATAAATTAACAGATATTTATAGAAAAAAATACAAAATTTAAATTCATCAGCTTTTTCACTTTTTCTTCTTTAGCCATTTCCGATAATTTCTCTAGAAAGGACAACTTAAGATCGTTCTACTAAGATAGAAATTCTGTTTCAATCGCAATATTTTCTCCGAGATTCACTAGTAGTGGGTTATCATTTTTTTCTAAAAATTTAACAATTTGATCCAGAATCTCACTAATTTTTTCGTTAATCGGCATATTTTGATTTAATAAGAAAATGCAGAGAATCGTATCAGCTACTTGATAAAGCGTATATTCATCTTTTGTATTTTCAATGTGATATTGCATCTTTTTAAAAAACCATTCAATTTCGTTCAAATCAACCATTGGGTAATATTGAATTTTATGCAGATTACCTTCATCAAGGACGTCCAATTCAAATATAGCTTCAAGTTCTTCTTTACTTAAATGATCTTCAGGAATTTCATATTCACCCTCAGCTGCTTCCTCATCAACAGTATACTCAGCTGTATAAAGCCCCTGAATGAATTCATCAAAGGAATCTGCTAATTTAAAGTCTTCTTCCATCTCAACATCAAAATAATGAATTGGAGGATTCTTTTTCGTTTTTCGATAATCCATCGCTACCCAAGTATGGCCATCCCCGCTAATTAGAACAAGCCCTTCTGACAACTCCCACTCTTTTATTAAATAGGCACTATCCATAATTCCTTCATCTTCAGCAATTCCCAGCAAGTGATTAAATTGAATGTGATCCTCAGCCCATGAATTAGAGTGATTGGTTGGAAAAGCATTATGAAATATATAACCACCATTTTGTTCTAATATGAGCTTTTTATATGTATCTGGCAAAGTGACTCCAAGTTTCTTTTCAGCCTTAGATATTTCTGATTCGTTGATCTTTTTTAACGTATAGTAACCTTCCTCGTCTATTTCCCAAAATGGTTTCAAGGTGAATACCTCCTAGTACAATATGCACATAAGTATACCATCCAGATGATTATTTTTAACAATTTAGTCAAAATAAAAGAATTAATTAGTTATTTACGCTGTCTATTTTTGTCGAAACAATAGTAAAAAGAAGGTACTTCATCTAAAATTTCCTTTGCACCTAAAAATCAGGAGGATCAATGATGAAGAAATTCTTTGTATTCATTTTTACTTGTCTCATTATGCTAACAGCTTGCGTTGCAGTAGCGCAGCATCTAATGAAAAACAGCTCACGACAGCCAATATTATTGAAGCTTTTAAAAATGCTGGCCTTGAAGCAGAAGAAAAACCATCTGCTCTTAAACAAAAAGAGTTTGGAAATATAAGAGAAGATGGAAAAAGAATTCTTATTGCTTCCTTAGGTGAAAATGCTGGTGGAAGGATTTTTAAATTCGGAAATGAATTGATAATAGATTAGAAGATCTTGATCCTCTTCCAATCTATCTATTTCTCATTCAACTTCCGCTTTCAAAATCTCTGCGTCTGGAACGCTGAATTGCCAAATCATTTTATACCATTCATTTATTTTCACAACTATAAAGACTAAGTTAATTAGAGCACTTACACAGGCAAATAATTTACTACGTAACAGTTTTACTAAAAGTGAAATTGATTTATTTTATAAAATTATGAAAGAGTATGCTTATTGGATACATCGAATGTATAAGATTTTCTTGACAAATTATTGTTTGGGTTCTAAAATTTTATAGTTTAAACATTTTTTATTATATAAAGGAGTCCTAACTATTATGGTTATTTTAAGGAATGTTCAACTTGATGATTTAGATGAGTTATTAGTTATTGAAAATGAGGGTTTTTCCACAGAAGAGGCCGCTACAAAAGAAGCTATAATTGAGAGGATTCGATTAATAAATGATACTTTTATTGTCGCAGAAAAAGAAGGTAATATTGTCGGCTATATTAATGGACCTGTTATTAATCAACCTTATATTACAGATGATCTTTTTGAAGAAATTAAGGAAAATACCTCAAAAGGTGGATACCAAAGCATCTTAGGATTGGTCGTCTCAAAATCAGCTAGAAACCAAAGGATAGCAAAATTATTAGTAGAGAAAATGGAAGAACTAGTTAAAGAAAATAGGAGAGAAGGAATTACTTTAACTTGTAAGAAAGAATTGATTCCCTTTTATGAAAAACTTGGTTTTAAAAATCATGGAAGATCACACTCGCAACACGGTGGATTCACTTGGTACAATCTACTTAAATTAAGAAAAGATATGACTTGAAGTTTTCAATCTACAATACGCTTTATTTCATTATAAAAAAGGAGCTGTATAGGTTCCCTTAAATTTAGAAAGTACTACGGTTAAAATAAAGAGCCTCTCAAAAATGACAGAGGCTCTTTATTATTTTAATTACAGCAATAATTAGACCACCTAAAGCTATAGCGCTAAGATAAAACGCACCATTTAATAAAATCAAACCCACTCTGCTTCGCAGTGTGAGCCTAAATTCATAACTTCAAATTTTCTTGTTCATATTTTGGTCAAAGACCAAAAATATTATTCCGTTATTTTTTGACCAAAATAAAAACCCCTGAAGCCAATGGCTCCAAGGGGTTTTTATTATTAATACTGAGACATATACTGATCGCGTTCCCATGGGTGTACTTGGGTTCTAAACATATCCCATTCAATTTCTTTTGATTCGATGAAGTGCTCGAATAGGTGATCGCCTAGTGCGTTGATCATGACTTCGTTTGATTTCAGCAGCTCGAGTGCTTCTGCAAGTGTTGCAGGAAGGTCAGAGATGCCGTTTTCAAGACGCTCTTCTTTGTCCATGACATAGATGTTTCTGTCGATTGGTGCTGGTGCTTCTAGTTTGTTTTTGATTCCGTCTAGACCTGCTGCAAGTAATACACTTAGTGCAAGGTATGGGTTTGCAGATGGGTCTACGCTGCGCACTTCTACGCGTGTGCTGATGCCGCGTGATGCCGGGATACGGATCAATGGGCTGCGGTTTTGTGCACTCCATGCCACATAGCAAGGTGCTTCATAGCCAGGTACAAGACGCTTGTATGAGTTAACCGTTGGGTTTGTGACTGCGGTAAAGCTTGTTGCGTGCTTGACGATACCTGCGATAAAGTGTCTAGCCGTCTCGCTTAATTGTAAATCTGCTTTTTCATCAAAGAATGCGTTTTTACCATTTTTAAATAATGATAGGTTACAGTGCATTCCAGATCCGTTTACACCGAACAATGGTTTTGGCATGAATGTCGCATGAAGACCGTGTTTTCTCGCAATGGTTTTGACAACGAGTTTGAACGTTTGAATGTCGTCACAAGAACGGATTGCGCCTGCATATTTGAAATCAATTTCGTGCTGCCCTGGTGCTACTTCGTGGTGAGATGCTTCAATTTCAAAGCCCATTTCTTCAAGCTCTAGCACGATATCACGGCGGCAGTTTTCGCCTAGATCTGTTGGTGCAAGGTCAAAGTATCCGCCTTTATCATTTAGTTCAAGCGTTGGCTCGCCTTTTTCATCTAATTTAAATAAGAAGAATTCTGGCTCAGGTCCAAGGTTGAAATCACTAAATCCTAGTTCTTCCATTTCCTTTAAGATACGCTTTAAGTTGTTACGCGGGTCTCCATCAAATGGTGTCCCGTCTGGCTTATAAATGTCACAAATAAAGCGTGCAACTTTACCTTTTTCTGCTGTCCAAGGGAAAATAACAAATGTGTTTAGATCTGGGTATAGATACATATCTGATTCTTCGATACGTACGAATCCTTCAATAGATGAACCGTCAAACATACATTTGTTATCGAGAGCTTTTTCTAACTGGCTCACAGGAATCTCAACATTTTTAATCGTTCCGAGAATGTCTGTAAATTGCAGACGGATGTACTTTACGTTTTCCTCATTTACTAATTTTACGATATCTTCTCTTGTGTACTTTGCCATTTCGTAAAACTCCTCCCCTACAAAAGGTAAAATGTGTATAGCAATGCTTTTGCTAATTGGTTAACGGAAGAACCTTGACATATCCCCCTGCCTAAAGGTCGTTCCTTGTTGGAAACGTCCAGCCTGAATGAGTTCCTTCTTCAGTAGCTTCCTGAGTTCATCATCTGTCAAGTTGTGCTTCGCTGTGGTTTTTTCCTCCGTCTTTGTAACAGACGATGGATTTTCTGCCTCAGCTTTGGCAAAAAGCTTTTTGATTCCTGCCATGTTTACACCTTGTTCGATGAGGTTTTTAATTTCTAGTAATTTATCAACATCATGAAAAGAAAATAATCGGCGGTTTCCATCACTTCTTGCTGGAAATACTAAACCATTTTCCTCATAATAGCGAATTTGTCTTGCAGATAATTCTGTTAACTGCATGACAATCCCAATTGGGAATAAAGGCATTGAGCGGCGAATGTTATCACTCATCTCAACTGTCTCCTCCTCTTTGCTTAAATTTATTATATGTCATGTTATATTATGTGTCAACAAGATGTTAGGAATATTAACATGGATTTTTTTATTGAGCAGGTACTTCAATAAAACCTTGTTCCAATAAGGCATCGACAGCACTGCAAATCGCATTTTTCACATGGGCATACGTGAGTCCGCCTTGAACATAGGCAGTATAAGGCGGTCTGATCGGACCATCGGCTGATAATTCGATACTGGCTCCTTGTACAAATGTGCCCGCTGCCATAATGACATCATCCTCGTAGCCCGGCATATAGCTTGCATGTGGTGTGACGTGACTGTTAATCGGAGATGCATACTGGATTGCCTGACAGAACGCAATCATTTTTTTAGGATCTCCAAATTCAACTGATTGAATCAAATCCGTTCTTTTCGCATTCCACGCTGGGTTTGTTTGGAATCCGAGCTTCTCAAGAAAACGAGCCGTAAATACTGCGCCTTTTAAGCTTTGAGCCACAACATGCGGCGCCAAGAAAAAGCCTTGATACATTTCCTGGAGCGCATACAGCGATGCACCCGCTTCACTGCCGATGCCTGGAGAAGTCATTCGATAAGAGCAAGCTTCTACCCATTTTTCTTTTCCAACGATGTAGCCGCCTGTTTTGGCAAGGCCTCCGCCTGGGTTTTTAATGAGTGAACCGGCCATGAGATCAGCTCCGACATGACACGGCTCTTGCAATTCAGTAAATTCACCATAACAGTTATCTACAAACACAATGATTTCTTCATTCATCTCTTTCACAAATGAAATCATTTGCTCAATTTCTTCTATAGTAAAGGATGGTCTTGACGCATAGCCTTTCGAACGCTGAATGCCGATGACTTTTGTTTTAGAGGAAATTGACTCTTTAACTTTCTCATAATCAACGGATCCATCTTGTCGTAAATCAATGGCTTTGTAGTCAATCTGGAAGTCTTTTAATGAGCCTGTCCCTTCTTTCCCGCGAATCCCGACAATTTCTTCTAGCGTATCGTATGGTTTTCCCGTCATATAGATCAATTCATCGCCAGGTCTCAGCACACCAAATAAGGCAATGGAAATTGCGTGTGTACCGGAAATAATCTGCGGACGCACAAGCCCGCTTTCTCCGCCGAAGACATCCGCATAAATCTTTTCTAATGTGTCTCTCCCCATATCATCGTAGCCATATCCAGTCGTCGGATTAAAGTGAGAGTCACTGACTTTGTGCTTTCGATAGCTTTCAAGCACCCGCCACTCATTTTGTTCGCTCTTTTGATCAATTTGCTGATGCACGTGTAAAATCTCTTGTTCTGTTTCTGCTGCTACTTTTTCTAAAATACTGCCGTGTTTTAATGTGTGAAACATCTTGATTTAATTCCTTTCCAACATATACTTCTTGATTTGACCTAAAATGGTCTGATCCTCACCACTATATCCGGTGATGTCATATATCTCTGCTTCTTTTTGAAATTCTAGTGATTCCACAAGCGTTTCTGATTTTAATGCGGAAATGAGCTTGCCTTCATACGCTGGAATCTTTACATGATATGGCTTTAAAAAGGCTTTTTTCAGCTCAGCCATAATATCCGCTTTTAACCTTTTTACATCTTCTTTGCGCTTAGCACTGATTAAGATGTGGCGATGCTTTGAAGATGGGATGAAATCTGGTCTAATTTGATCTTCCTTGTTATAAACAGTCAGCATCGGAATACGGTCCGCTTCTAATTCTTCTAAAAGCTCATGAACCGTTCGTTCGTGTCCTTCATAATCCTCATTAGAAGAGTCGATGACATGAAGCAAATAATCGGCTTCCTTCACTTCTTCAAGGGTGGAACGAAATGCGGCAATCAGTGTGGTCGGAAGGTCTTGGATAAAGCCAACCGTATCCGAAATGAGCACACTGTAGCCAGATTCTAATGTCATCTTACGTGTCATTGGATCAAGTGTCGCAAACAGCAGGTCCTCTTCATGACTATCCGCTTCTGTTAATTGGTTAAACAAAGTTGATTTTCCGGCATTCGTATACCCGACAATGGCAATTTGGAACACACCATTTTTCTTTCGGCGCTCCCGGTATCTTGTGCGGTGTTCTTTGACTGCAGATAACTGCCCGTTAATTTCGTGAATGCGGTTTCGAATATGGCGTCTGTCTGTTTCAAGTTTTGTTTCACCTGGACCTCTTGCGCCAATTCCGCCCCCTTGTCTTGAAAGGCTGATCCCTTGTCCACTTAGTCTCGGCAAGGCATACTGAAGCTGGGCAAGCTCTATTTGCAGCTTCCCCTCTCTTGTACGGGCTCTTTTTGCAAAGATATCTAAAATCAATTGCGTACGATCAATAATTTTCACATCTAAAGCAGTCGCCAAAGCTTTTAGCTGGCTTGGAGAAAGCTCGTCGTTAAAAATAATGACATCACATTCGAGTTCCTCGCAAAGCACTTCAAGTTCTTCTACTTTCCCTTTACCGATATACGTTGCGCTGTCTTGTCTATTTCTCTTCTGCGTCATCACGCTGACAGCTTCACCGCCAGCCGTTTTAGTTAATGAAGCTAATTCTTCCATTGAGTATTGAAAGCGTTCATCCGTTACATGCGGCAATTGGCAGCCGACAAGGATCGCTTTTTCAGTCATTTCATGTTCATTCAACGTTAGTTGTTTCCTTTCTGTACTTAAGTTTTCAGTAGTACCATCATACCAAACACATCACACGTATACCACTATTCGGATGGTTTATTTTAGTGACTCTTTATAAAAAGGATACGCCATTTCAAGAAGGCGTATCCTCTTTCATTTGAAGATCGTGACTTTTAATGGTCAGCAGATCTTTTTTATCATAATGATCCACAAGAAGCAGTCTCATCGCCTGGGTTCGTATGGCTTTTTCAATGGTGTTTCGCACAAACCGGCCGTTGCTGAATTTTGCCGGGCTTGTGGTACTTTTAATGTGCATTAAATAATCCCGCAGCTTCCATTCGGCTTCTTGTGTAAATACATATTCTCTGTCTGCCATCATTCGTTTTGCAATATCCATGAGCTGATCGACTGTATAATCAGGAAAGCTGATGTTGATTGGAAATCTTGATTGCAGGCCGGGATTTAAAGAAAGAAAATGATCCATTTCCTTGGAGTAGCCTGCAAGAATGAGAATGAATTCGTGCTGTTTGTCCTCCATATGTTTTACAAGGGTATCAATCGCTTCTTTTCCAAAATCCTTTTCTCCTCCGCGTGCAAGAGAATAGGCTTCGTCAATGAACAAAATACCACCTAGTGATTTTTTAATTAAATCCCTTGTTTTTTGCGCTGTATGACCAATATACTCTCCAACAAGATCACCGCGTTCTGCTTCAATTAAGTGACCCTTTGAGAGCACATTCATTTCAAAGAAAAGCTTCCCGACAAGTCTTGCAACTGTGGTTTTCCCTGTGCCAGGATTTCCTTTGAACATCATATGAAGCGCTTGTTTTCCTACCTTTAACCCTTGTTCCTGCCGTTTTTGATTAACAAAAATCCAAGCATAAATCTCTTTTATGTTTCGTTTCATTTCATCCATACCGACAAGGCTGTTCATTTCACGCTCTATTTCCCGTAAGATGCTGTGTTTTGCCTCATTTTTCTGCAAGGCTTCCAGGTATTCTGCCTCTGAGTCTGCATCAACCAATACTTGCTTTTGTCCGTTAAGTATAATATTGATTTGGCCGTTGTTTTTATATGTGACAGCTCGCTCCAACGTATTCACCTCTCGCTCTTCTCTCTTTATTCTATTCGGGTGGAGCTGTAATCGTGACAATCGCCCGCTTAAGCCCAAGTTTGCTGTCAAAATGACCCGAGATACCGAATATTGTAGGGATTTCTGCGGTTTCCCAGGAAATGATGTGCTATTTCCATTGTATTCACCCCGTCTGGGCGGACAAACCAACAATTTGCTTTTTCTTAGAAAAATGTAGCTTTTTGATCACAAATGATGCAGAAAAGAGTCTCAATGATTTCCGCATTTTGTACAGGCAATTCTTCTATTTTCTCATAAAATAAAGACGAGGTGATGAATAGATGGTGAAAATTTTTATTGATCCTGGCCACGGAGGAACAGATTCTGGAGCTAGTGCTAATGGACTTTTGGAGAAAAATATAACACTTCAAATCGCGCTTTTATTGAGAGACATTTTGATTAGTGAATATGATGGGGTTTCCGTCCGCTTAAGTCGTTCAACTGACCAATCCGTCACTTTGTCCCAGCGTACGAATGCAGCAAACAGCTGGGGGGCAGACTATTTCGTGTCTATTCATATTAATGCTGGCGGGGGCACAGGGTTTGAAAGCTATGTGTATCCTGGCGTTTCAGCACCGACCACCACGTATCGCAATGCCCTTCATGATGAAATTGTCCGCTCGGTTGATTTTGCGAACCGCGGCAAGAAAACTGCGAACTTCCACGTTCTTCGAGAAACTTCTATGCCCGCTATTTTAACAGAGAATGGTTTTATTGATACGGCAGCTGATGCTAATAAGCTCCGCAACGCAACCTTCCTTCAAGGCATCGCTCGCGCTCATGCGACTGGTCTAGAAGAAGCCTTTCAATTGAAAAAAAAAGCAAGTAATCTTTATAAAGTGCAGGCAGGAGCTTTCAAAGTGAAAGCCAATGCAGATGAATTAGCAGCAACACTTAAATCCAAAGGCTTTGACGCGTTTGTTGTATTAGACGGCGGCATGTTCCGAGTACAGGCCGGCGCTTTCCGTACAAAACAAAATGCAGATGACCTCGTCGCAAGATTGAAGCAGGCCGGTCACGACGCATTCGTTTTCCAATAAGCTGTAGCTGTTGTAACGAAACAAACCGGCTCAAGTCTTCTGCTGAGCCGGTTTGTTGTGTATTCATTTACGCTAGGATGTTGACAACAAATTGAGACCATGTTTCAAGACGGTCGAAGTATTCAGGCTTTTTCAAATCGGCTGCTTTCATCCATTTTCCTGAGATTTGATCTGTTTCTTTTACTTCCACATGAGCACCCGGAGATAGCTCAAGCGCTGATAACAGTCCGATGTGCACACGGCCGACACTGTTGTCATCGTCATTGATTAATCCAAGGGTTTTCATTTCAAGTTTGTCTTCTTCTTGAATAGAAAGTTCTTCGTCCAGCTCACGATCTGTATTTTCTTTTAGAATCTCAGCAAAGTTTTTTCCTTCGATGAAATTCATATGCCCCCCAAAGCCAAGAGATAACTTATGATGTAAGCGAGTCTCTCCCCCGCCTTGAAGTCTTTCGTATACATACACTTCGTCCTCACGCTTAATCACAACATAAGGAATCGGCTGCTTGAAGTCAGGATTTTCTTCTGCATCGCCTCTTCGCATTTGCTCGAAGTGCTCTTCGATTTCTTTCATTATTGTGCTGATTGTTTTCTCTTCACTGTTCACACCATTAAACGCAAGTGTTTCGTTTTGGAACACGCGTGCGCGTGGTGCAACTAAAATAATTTCGTCCATTTTTCCCATGTTCGGTAACCTCCAGTATGTAACACATTGTTAGAAATGGCAAAAAGCCAAAACGAGTGATGCGTTTTGACTTTTACGCTTTCCTTATGATTCATCTCCAAAGAAGAAGTCGTCATCTTTTAACGGCTCAACTGTTGCTTTTTTGTAGCCGTTCCCTTTCATTGAGAAGAAGTCATGCGACTTTGTTTTTGTATTGAGTCCATTCAATACAATAGGATTGATCTCTTCTTCTTCAAAGTAAGGGGCAAATCCAAGGTTCATTAACGCTTTATTGGCATTGTAACGAATGAACTTTTTCACATCATGCGATAAATTAACTTGGTCATAAATATCTTCAGTGTAATGAAGTTCATTTTCATAAAGCTCGTTTAAAAGGTCAATAGAGAAATCATACAGCTCTTTTTGCACGTCAGGTGTTTGTTTGTTGTAAATTTCTTGTGCTAATAATCCAACATACACACCGTGAATCGCTTCATCACGCAAAATTAAGTTGATGATTTCACCACTTTGCATGAGCTTTCCTTGTCCATAGAAATAAAGCGGGTAGTAAAAACCACTATAAAATAGGAAACTTTCTAAATAAACAGAAGCAACCATTGCTTTAAAGAGAGAAATAGGATCGTCCTTTTGAATCGAACGGTATAAACTGACAATCATATCTGCTTTCTTTTGCAGGAATTTATTCTTCTTGACCCATTCAAACACTTCACTGATCGTTTCAGTTGGTGCAAGTGTCATGAAGATATTGGAGTATGATTTCGCATGTACCGCATTTTCCATCATTGCCATAAAGTTGAGTACAGCTTTACGCTGATGGCCGTCCACATGTTCAGCAACAATCGGCATCCCTGTATTTCCTTGTTCTGTATCAAGTAAAGTCAGTCCAGCAAGTACCTTCATGTACGTATCTCGCTCTTTTTCACCTAAATATTTCCATGTTAAGAGATCTCCGTTTAAGGAAATCTCTTCTGGAAGCCAGAACTGCTTCACATTTTGGTTGTAAAACATTTGTGTAAAATCGTCTTCGTGTTTTGACCAGTTGGCTGCATCATAAATTTTTGTCACGTTAAACTCTCCTTTAATCAAACAACACAAGAAAGACAGCCTTCCTGCCCTGTATCCTTCGTTCTTGCATAATAAAGTGTCTTAATGCCTTTATGGTGTGCATAAAGATCGATGCGGTTTAAATCACGCGTTGTCATCGTATCTTTTAAGAATAGTGTAAAGCTGATTCCTTGATCGACGTGCTGCTGAATCGTTGCGATCATATCGACCACTTTAAACATGTCCATATCGTACGCTTCTTTATAGAAGAACCAGTTTTGTGCTGAAAGACCTGGCATTGGGTAATAGGTTTTGCTGTTACCGTATGTTCTTTCTTCGATACGTTCCATAATTGGCATCACAGAGGCTGTTGCCGATTGAACATAGGAAATGGAACCTGTTGGTGCAATACATAAACGATAGCTGTGATACATGCCATGTTCCGCTACAAATTCTTTGAGTGCGGCCCAGTCTTCTTTTGTTGGAATGTGCATGCCTTCAAATAGCGCTGCTGCTTTTTCTGTTTTTGGTGTGAAATCATTTTCCACGTATTTATTGAAGTACTCACCAGTTGCATAGCCAGAGCCTTCATAACGATGGAATGTTTCTCCTTTTTCTTTCGCAAGCTCACTTGAGCGTTTAATTGAATAATAGTTCACCATCATAAAGAATGTATTTGCGAAATCTCTTGCTTCTTCACTTTCATAGGCAATTTGGTTTTGAGCTAAATACCCGTGAAGGTTCATCGCACCGAGTCCGATTGACTTCATCGCTTTGTTCGCTTTTCGAACAGCTGGTGCATTGCGAATGTCTGTTGTTTCAGACACAAGCGTTAGTGAGTCTGTTGCAAGCTTAACCGTTTTTTCAATCGATTTGTTTTTCATGACATTCATGATATTTAATGAACCAAGGTTACAAGAAATATCAAGACCGATTTCATCTTCTTGATCATAGTCCGTGTAAGAAGAAACCTCTGAAGCCTGAAGCACTTCTGAGCAAAGGTTTGAGAATTTCACTCGTGAAATATGGTTCAAGGCATGCTCTCTGTTTACATTATCTTGGAACATGATATATGGATAGCCTGATTCTGAGCGTAGAACAGCCAATTTTTCAAGAAGCTTTCTCGGATTGACTTTTTCTTTTTTGACTTTCGGGTTTTCTACAAGCTCGTCATACATTTCTTCCATGTCCATCTCATCAAGATGCTGTCCATATTCTTTATAGACTGTGTGAGGATAGAAGGTGTAAGCTGTTTTATCTTCTCTAGCAAGCTCGATAAATTTATCTGGGATGACGACTCCAATGGACAGAGTTTTCACGCGAACATCTTCATCGGCAGAGATTTTTTTCGTATCTAAGAAATCATTGATATCTCTGTGGAAAATATTCAGGTAAGCACTGCCTGATCCTTGTCTTTGCCCCATTTGATCTGCATATCTGAATGCATTATCAAGAAGCTTCATCACGCCGACGACACCTTTTGTCGCGTTTTCGACATCTTTGATTGCTTCGCCTTTTGCACGGAGTTTTGACAGGTTCAAACTGACGCCGCCGCCTAGTTTTGACAGCTGCATGGAAATATCAATCGCTCTTGAAATATCGTTTAGTGAGTCATTTACTTCAAGCAAGAAGCAGCTCACAAGCTCACCGCGTCTTTTACGTCCAGCGTTCAAGAAGGTTGGTGTACTTGGCTGGTACTCTTGATTGATCATCAGTTCTACAAACTCAAGTGCTTTTTCTTTATCCCCACCCGCAAAGAAAAGAGCAACAACTGAAATGCGGTCTTCATAGCGTTCAAGGATTTTCTTTTTATCATTTGTTTTCAGTGCATAGTCATTGTAAAACTTAAACGCACTCATAAATGATGGGAATCTAAATTTTTTGGCATATGCAGCTTCAAAGACTTCTTTAATATCTGCCATGCTGTATTGTCTTAAAAATTCTTCCTCATAGTAGTCGTTTTCTATTAAGTAATCAATCTTCTCTTCTAGATTGTGAAAAAAGACCGTGTTTTGATTAATGTAATCTACGAAATAACTATGTACAGCTTCTTTGTCCTTATCGAACTGAAACTTTCCTTCTTTTTGAATCATAATTTCGTTATTTAATTGTATCCACTTTGGAACCTGATTTTGTGACAATTCTTTCTACCTCCTGTGTAAACAATTCAACATCCCTTTTTGTTCCGCTTAGTTCAAAGGTGTGCAAAATAGGAACTTGATATTGTTTAGAAATCGTATCGGCGCTTTTTGCAAAATTATCTCCCCACACTTTGTTGCCACTCACCGCAACACCTAGTAAAAGGTGAGCATTTTTCTCTAAAAAGGACTGAGTGGTACTAGGGACTTGTCCAAATCCTGTCGTAAAGGTGACGAGAATAAACGGCGTATCCAAAAACTCTTCTCCAGTCAATTTTCGTTTGTCTGTAAAAGGGGTCTTGTCCAAAAAGCGTTGAACATTTCCTGTTTTTGAATCAAATACGATTTGAATCAATTCCATCACGACCTAGTTTTTAGTATTGTTGATCATTTCGTTATTCACTATATATAGTATACTATGTTTTTTCAAAACACAACATATAGATGTTCAAAACGAAAAAAATCAACCAACCCGGCCGAACCTTCACAGCCGAACTCGTACGTTCAAATAAATAGAGCAGAACAGGATCTAAAAATAGACTGCTCTACTCCCTATTCAACTGAAACCGAAATCTATCATAACACGAAAAAAAATCGCTTAGTAGACTAGACTTTTTGTTTTATTTTTTGTAGGCATCGCACTGTAAATCTTCTGACACTTCTGTAATTTCCACGTCAACACCTAATTCTTTTAGCACCGCTTCAAGCGCAGAGACGATTGAAGCTTCTCTCACTAATTCTTTCCCATTTACAGAAACGCTTGTTCCATATTCGAAACAGGAGTCGTCTTCACAAGTTTGTTCCCAATGATTAATTTTAATTTTATGTGTCATGAACTCATCCTTTTCTGTCTAGATGTCTGATGCATGATTATAGTGTAGCGGCTTCACATTCATTTGTAAATTTACGTGCTTACTCTTCTTCATCAAGGTCATCATCATATTCTTCGTCGTCCCATTCATCTATGTATTTCGTTGTAACGAGAGTCAGCTCTCCTTCTTTTTCATCAAACCGGTACACATGTACTTGATCATCTTTCACAACAGCAAAATGATTATTTTTTAGTGCAGCAGATGATGGTAAAACTCCATCTGCATTTTCATGAGAATGGTTATTCCAACTTTCTTGTCTCGTTTCAATGTTTGAGATAGCGCACGATCCAAACAAGACAACAATTCCAATCAAAAGGAGGATCACTCTAATCCTTCTTAATTCAAGCTCTGCATTTTCCATATGAATCCCCTCACCCTTCTAATATCCAATAAGGAATTATACGGAAAATTGGCAGAAAAGTTTCATTGCATACAAAATAGCCCCTCTGCACTGACAAAAAACGTAGCGGGTTCCGGCCGGTTTATTCGCAGAGGCATGGGGCTATTTTAAATACAACATATCCTATTCTAATTCTAGATTTACATTCTTTTGAGGTGCAAATGTAGAAATGGCGTGTTTATAAATAAGCTGCTGCTTCCCTTCTGTTTCAAGCAGCACCGTGAAATTGTCAAACCCTTTCACTTGACCGCGAAGCTGAAAGCCATTCAGCAAGAATACTGTGACAAATGTATTGTCTTTGCGGATCTGATTCAAAAACTGCTCCTGAATATTAATCGGTTTCATGTTTCGTCCTCCTTGATTCTGATAACTACAGTTTCGCTTTAAGTCCAAGCTTTCCTGCTATATATGCGAAAATTTCCTCTTTTTTGTCTGAAAAGTGGCAAGGCGGTGTCATATCAAACCAAGTGACCGCCATTTTATTACGGAACCACGTGAACTGACGCTTCGCATATCTACGGGAATTTTGCTTTAATTGCTGGATGGCTTCATCAAGTGAGCAGTCACCTTGAAAATAGGCATACAGCTCTTTATAACCAATGGCTTGAACAGACTGACAATCCTTCAAGCCAGATTGATAAAGTGCTCTCACTTCTTCAATTAAGCCCTCATCTATCATCATATCAATTCTTTGATGAATGCGCTCGTACAAAACCTCTCGATCCATTTTCAGCCCAATGAAGGCTGTATCATAAAGAGGAACTTCTTGATGCCCGTTTTGCATCTCAGACATTTTCTGACCTGTTGTATGAATCACTTCCAGCGCCCGGATCACGCGGCGGACGTTATTTGGATGAATAGCGTTTGCCGCATCAGGATCTACTGCCTTTAGCTTTTCGTGCAGCAAAAGCGCGCCGTGCTGCTGTTCAAAGAGCGTCATTTCTTCTCTAAAAGCAGGATCACTTTTCTCATCCGTAAATGTGTAATCATATAAAACAGATTGGATATAGAGGCCTGTTCCGCCGACAATCATTGGCGTTTTCCCTCTAGCGGCAATCTCTTTGATCTTCGAACGAACCAGCTGCTGAAATTCAGCTGTCGAAAAAGATTCGTCCGGCTGTTTAATATCAATTAAATGGTGCGGGATGCCATTCATTTCTTCGGGGGTGATTTTAGCTGTTCCGATATCCATCCCTTTATAAATCTGCATCGAATCCCCGCTGATAATCTCTCCATTAAATGCTTTGGCTATATCAATGCTCAATTTGGTTTTGCCGACAGCTGTCGGCCCTACTAACACGATTACTGGCTGCTTCGCTTTATTCATAACATCACTCACTTTTACAAAACTGCCTACAGTATAGCATAACTTTTCTTACTCTCCTATATCCTGCCCATCACCAGCCAAGCGGTTCATTTCCAACCACTTCATATGTTTTTCCTTTTAAACGATGCTTATGGGTTGGCCGCTTCTCATCTGGACTATAGACGACACCTCCATATGGGATGGGTACAGAATCGAGATAGGCTGAATAGGTGACTTCCTCGATCTCGTGATAATGTGTTCCATCCACTCTTGGAATTGCAGGCCCTGTGACCCCGTAGTACCTGTGGAAATGTCCTCTTTCAAAGGAGGTGATTCCGCGATAAAAATGAGTATGCCGGTCGGTATTGCTTCCATTCACAGGCTGAGAAATACCTTCTATTAAATGATAATGCCCCTCTGTTACATCCGTACGTGCTTTATATGCATGAGCATGCGGCGGACACTTTGCCCAATCAGATGGATACAGGCCCATTTCCAACATTCCTCCTTATATTAGGCGTTCACCCAAACATATGTAGGCAACTGGAATACACTGGTGTCAGTTACAGTGATTTTATGAGAAAGGAGCCTTTCATTATGAATTATTTTGACGCACCTCCGTTTATTCAAGAAGACATGAGAAGACCTTTTGGATTTGGGTTTGGCCGCCCTGGTTTTGGATTTGGGAGACCCGGTTTTGGATTTGGCCGCCCAGGCTTTGGCTTTGGAAGACCTTTCTTTGGACCTCCATTTTTAGGTGGTTTTGCTGGCGGTCTGCTTGCTGGATCTTTGCTTGCTCCAGGATTTGGATATCCTTATCCGCCATTCCCGCCATATGGACCATACCCTTGGTATTAAATATGACGTTTAAGTGAAAACATCCGTTCATAAAATGAATCGATTGACACACTCTTTTTTCATGGGTTAACATTTACTTTACCGACTGTTCAGTAAAGTAGGTGTTTTTTTTATGTCTAAAACCAAAAAAGAGCAAATTTTTGACGCGGCTGCCAGCACAATTCTAAAAGAAGGAGTCAGCCAGCTCACCCTTCAGCAGGTGGCAGAGCATGCAAATATGACCAAAGCTGGTCTGTTTTATCATTTTTCAAGCAAGGAAGAGCTCATCCAAAAAATGAATGAGCATGCGATTCTTTGTTTTCGTCAGCAGCTCGAGACGTATCAAGAAACATACAAACACGAAAAAGCGCCTTATGTACGCGCATATATATTGGCCACATTACATGATTTAGATATGCAGCATACGACCCAGCTATGTACAAGTATGCTGGCTACGATGTCATTTGATGATGCGCTGCTGCAACCTTGGCGTGATTTTTATGCGGAGTTCAAAGAAAAAGCAGCTGAGGAAATAAGCGATCCTGCACTGAGTCAGCTGATCCGCCTTGCATGTGATGGGATTTTCAGAAATGTTTCAGCTTGAACCGCTGAAAAGAGAGGAAAAAACCCTTTTACTTCATCGGATTTTACACCTATTAGAGGAGGGATGATCATGATCCTCGGATATCTTTTTTTGGCTGTTGCCATTTTTTCAGAAGCCATTGGCGCCGCGATGTTAAAATTATCAAATGGCTTTACGCGCTGGAAGCCTAGCGCTGCCGTAGTGGCTGGCTATACACTTGCTTTTTATATGCTGTCATTGACGCTGAACATCATTCCACTTAGCATGTCTTATGCAACATGGTCTGGGGTTGGTACGGTCCTCACGGCTATTTTTGGCGTGCTCTTTTTCAAAGAAACCTTGAACCAAAAAGCAGTCATTGGCATGGCGATGCTTGTCTCAGGGGTCGTACTATTGAATATGTCATAAAGGATGTGAGAGATCATAAAAGGAATGCTCTACTTAACAGGAGCCATTTTAACGGAGGTTTTTGGCAGTACAATGCTGAAGCTTTCACAAGGCTTTACGCAGCTGCTACCGAGTATTGGGGTACTGATCGGATTTGGCTGCGCCTTTACTTTCCTCAGTTTGGCACTAAAAACCATTGAGCTTTCGTCTGCCTATGCAACCTGGTCTGGCGTTGGAACAGCCCTTACCGCTCTTGTAGGACTTGTGCTGTTTAACGAAACCATCAGCACGAAAGGCTTCATCGGCCTTGCACTTGTCATCTGCGGCGTGATTGTCTTAAATCAGTCCAAGAAGCAACAGAACGAAACCAAAGCACAACTCGATCAAACCGAATGGACGTCATAAAAAAAGTCATTTTCTCCATATTTCAAGAGAAAATGACTTTTTTGTTTTTAACGGCCGACTTGAATGGTTTCTTCTAAAGAAATGTTCACATTCCCCTGAACAGCTCTTGAGATCATACATGAGCTTTCGGCTTTATGCGCAAGCTTACGAGCAAGCTCAATTTCATGTGCAGAAGCGGACTCTTTAAGGGTGATGACAGGTCGATGAATGATTTCCTCATAAGTAAACACACCATTTGTCACATCTACGACGGCTTCAGAGCTCATCGATAGATCCTCTTTCTCTAATTGACTCCGCTCCATCATGGCTGCAAGTGTAATGATATAACACGTAGCCGCTGCACCTAAGAGCATCTCATCTGGATTGGTTCCAACACCAGGACCGTCCATTTCCTTTGGAATCGAAATCTTTGTTTTTAATTGTTCACATGCGATTGTACCCACATCGTTACGCAGACCAGGCCAGCTTGCCTGAAGATGAAAATGATGACGCGCCATATCCGTCTCTCCTTTTGTTATCACTGTTCATAGTGTAACAAGAATTCCCCTGCTTGTCTTAGCAGGTGCACAGCCATTATGTATATTCTTCATCCAGCACTGTCCGAATCGCCCTGACATAACGATAGAATGTCTCGTTTTTTGTACTTGACCGCCTCCGAAAATCGAAACTGTCAAATAAAGCTTCACGCTGACTTCTACTAATCTCAAGCTGCACACTTTGCCCTGTTTTTGTAAGATTATTAATATTATGATTGCTTGTCCCGCTCAGGGTTGCGTGTGCGACAGCTAGTTCAGCAGAAAATCCGTTCCGCTCTAATGAGTTGACAATTTTCTCTGCACGGTCGTAATCTGTTCCGCCGACGAGAGTATGGTCAATTCCTTCCTCGCCTTTGTATCCATGCACTGCTAAAATGTAATCATGTGCTTTTGCCTGCGCGACGCCGATTGGCTCATCAAAGTTTGTACTTGTAATATGAAGTTCTGATGCATTCTCTCTTAGACCTTCAAATAAATACGTCGAAAAATCGTTGTCAAAAAAATGGACGATCTCGCTCACGCCGCCTTCGATCCTCCCGCCATGAGGTGACATCACAAGAAGGCGGCTGCCGGGCACTGGGTTGGCTGTAATGTTATAGCTGCTCGTTGATTCGTTTTCTTCAAGTTCTTTAAAATTTCGATAAATATCATTTGAACCGCTTTCGTCTTCCCCACCTGATGACACTGGCTCATCATGTTCCTGTGCTTGCATGGTATAATAAACGCCCCATCCGATCGCAAGCAGGAGAAGCAAAGCAAAAAACTTCTTCATTCCCGTTCTCCTTTAACAGATTTCTAAGCCGTTTCTATGATTTATATTGAATCATCATTTCTTATCATTTTTTCCACATTTTCTCTTCACGTTTGATCATAACACTCTAGATCATGAGATTCCTCAAAAATAAGATAATTGCATTTATATACACAGAAACGCCTCTCCTCTTTGAAAACAGAGTTAGAATAGTATGACAAACAAATGACGTTATGTTTAATATGACCTAGTCCTATCCAGTCTGTTTTCTTTAATTCGGCTTTTTTTGATAAGGATTTGATGTTTTCCATCTGTCACGCATCACATTTATATGAGCATTGACCCTGTCCACAGCCCTCCTTTTTCTGCAAAATCCTTTGTTTCACTGGTTCTCTCAGAAGAACTCTCCCACCTATCATCGGCAGATTCTATATGATTTCCACCTTTTTCTATTATTTTACAAAATGTAAGCGCTTTTCTTTTTTGAAAGACATAAGCAAGCCGCCAATATAAAGAAAAGGAGGGACAAGAATCCGAACCAAGCAGTTCTCATTCTCATAACGTAAGAGTGTACGAGAATGGATAGCTGGAATGGAGGGCATCACATGTTTGGATTTTCTATGGTGCAAATGGTCAGAACACATGCTAGTAAACTAGATCAGCCTTTAAGAGAGACCGTTCTTCACCTTTATAAACCTTTTAAATGGACGCCATGCTTTCTTCATCGTTTTTTCGAAGGCAGGCTGAAGAAGAAAAAGAAGCTTCGTGTGATCATTGAATTTAAGGAAGGTGCAGCCGAAGCAGGGATTCAAAGCACAAAACAGCTCATGAAAAAAAGCAGAAAAACAAATATAAAACGGCATTTTTCCCATATCAATTGCTGCGCTGCTGATCTAACGCCTGCTGCTTTAGAGGAGCTATTAGCAAATGGGGAGCATATTCGTAAAATTTATTTAGACCGGAAAGTTCATGCGCTGCTGGATGTAGCCGCACAAGCAAGTCATGCTGAAGAAGTCATCCGAAACGGGACAACTTTAACCGGAGAAGGCATTACGGTCGCTGTCATTGACACAGGAATTTATCCGCATGAAGATTTAGATGGAAGAATTCGAGATTTTGTGGATTTCGTCAAACAAAAAACAAAGCCTTATGATGATAATGGCCACGGTACTCACTGCGCGGGAGATGTCGCGGGAGATGGAGCCGCTTCAGATGGCTTATACAAAGGACCTGCCCCAAAAGCAAATCTGATTGGCGTGAAAGTGTTAAATAAACAAGGCGCTGGATCACTTTCTACTATTATAGAAGGTGTTGAATGGTGCATACAGTTCAACGAAGACCACCCTGATGATCCGATTCATATTATCAGTATGTCGCTAGGCGGTGCTGCGCAGCGTTATGATGACGAACAGGACGATCCAATGGTGCGTGCTGTCAATGCGGCTTGGGATCAAGGCATTGTTGTATGCGTCGCTGCAGGAAACTCTGGTCCTAACAGCCAGACAATTGCAAGCCCTGCTGTCAGCCAAAAAGTCATTACGGTCGGAGCCTACGATGACAGGAATACACCAGAATCAAGTGACGATGTCGTGGCACCGTTTTCCAGCAGAGGGCCAACTGTTTATGGGGAAGCAAAGCCTGATATCCTCGCACCAGGCGTAAACATCGTTTCTCTCAGATCACCAAGATCCTTTCTGGATAAACTCGATAAATCAAGCAGAGTCGATGAGGATTATACAACGTTATCTGGCACATCGATGGCAACACCGATTTGTGCTGGTATTTGCGCTCTACTATTAGAGCATTCACCGGATTTAACGCCAGATGAAGTCAAAACCCTGTTAAAAGAAAATACTGGCAAGTGGTCTGGGGATGACCCGATGATTTATGGAGCAGGTGCAATTGACGCAGAAAAAGCAATCAAAGAATAAAGAAAAAAGCCCTTTACGTTTTGCGTAAAGGGTGTTGTTTGTCTCATTTTTAAGTGTGAAGTCTTTCATCTACTTGAGCAGCTGACATGTTATGCTTCGTTCTCATACATCTCATCTCCTTTTTGAATGTGCGTACGCGCTTCGATCACAATCTCAAAAAAAGTGGAGGATTCCTTGTACATGTCGCGTTCCTTATAATAATTAGCCGCATCAAGCGCTAATTCCTCTAAATCAGCAAACATTTTTTTATTTCTCAGACCAAAAAGGGCCGACCTCAATTGCTCACAGCCGTCTTTCTCTATATAGAGCGCCTGCAAAAATTGGAATTTCAACTGATAAATTTCATCTTCCAATACACAAGCCTCTTTCATTCCTGTAGATATGGCCTCCCCCGCCCGCTGAATATCTCCGAGTTTAAAACAAGTAAGGGCAAGTGAAAACAATGATTTGATCATCGTGGATGCTTGATCTTTCTGATAAAGTGAGATGGCTTGTTCAAAAAAGACAGTCGCTGTATGGTACGTTCCCATACTATAATGGCAAGTGCCTAAGTTATTAAGAGCCATTGCTTTAAAGTAAGATGTGCATTCTTTTTGTTCCATCGCTTCACAGACCTTTAACGCTTTTTCTAAATAAGGAAGCGCTTTTTGATACTGATTAACATCAATCCAATTACCTGCCATGACAAAATCACATTGAATGCTTCTTTTTCCATAAAGCTGATGTTTCTTGTAGATGTCTCTTGCCTTTTTAGCGTAGTGCATGGAGAAATAGGTTTGTTTCATATGATAGTATACTTCTGCGATTTTATAGTAAAATTCTGCTTTTTCAATCTCATCTGTCACTAAAATCAGTTGATGTTCAGCATGCTTGTAATATGAAATGGCCTCGATATAGCGGCGCTGGATAAACGCATACATTCCATGAAAAAAATGAAAATAATAGCCGAGTAAGCCTGTCATCTCATCTTCTGCATCGTCAATTTCTTTAGGAAAGGACACTGCTTGAAGCGTTTCACTCCCTGCATGGACTGGCGCTAAGTGCTGAAGCATCATTTGATGGCGAAAATCCATTAGAGAATAGTATAGGAGTAAATCTTGATCCTCTTCCATATCATGAATTTCTTCTTCAACAAGGCGCTTCATGCCGTTTGCCTGTTCAACTTCAAATTTGCAAATATGCGTGTACCATTGATTGATCTTTACACCTACTTCGGAAGATGGTATTTTGTGTGCCATCCACTTCAGCCCCATTCTATCATATCAAACTGATAACTATTATTTTACATAATTTATGTTTTTAAGGCAAATTGTAAGTTATTACATATTTTATGTTCAAATCGCATATTCCTATCTTTTTTACCAAGTTTAAATAGAGTACTTTTGCCCATCAAAATTTTATTACGAAGAAGGGTCGAATTCTCTGAGCACTTCTTTTAACGCATTAATATAGCGTCTGAATGCTTTTTTCTTTCCCTTTCTCGTATCAAAATTGTCAAAAAAAGCTTCTCTTTGCGCTGTACTAATTTCGAGCTGAACGCTTTCACCACTCGCATTTCGATTATTTATATTTTTGGGATCTGTACCAGAAAGCCGTTCGCCTTTTTGTACCATTTCTGCGGAAAATCCCCGATCTTTTAGTTCTCGTACAACTGCTCTTTGCATTTTTTCATTTGTGCCGCCAACGAGCGTGTGTCTTTTATCACTTTTATAGCCGTGGATGGAAATTGAAAAAGGATACGTTTTAATCATTTGAACCAAAATGGGTTCATCAAAATTGGTACTCGTGATATGCAGGTCCCGGTTATTGTCTTGCTTTGTACCTTCAAACAAATACGTAGAGTAGCTTTCTTGAAAGGCTTCTACAATTTCACTTGTTCCTGGTTCAATGTCACCTCCATGAGGAGAAAATACGAGTAAATCACTTCCGCCCTTTTCGTGAAATTCTATCTCATAACCGTCTCTTTCATATCGCATGAGCTGTTTAAAGTTTTCATATTGATCGCCTTGTTTTCGCTCTTTTTGATACTTTTCTACCTCTTGATGATGCTGCTTTTGCTCTTTTTTTTCTTGAACAGAATGGCTGCATTTCACCATTAAAAGAGTACACAGAATAAGAAAGATGAATCCACATATTAGTAACCTTTTCATTTCACCGCTCCTTTTTTCTCTTAGGTGTCATCTTACCGCAATATTTTACTATCAATGGCTTAGAAAATTCAAAGGTTGTCCGGCTCATTTGAATGAATCAGGAGAAGTTACCTGTTTTTAATGTTATCTAGGTATTTCAGAGGTCTTTAAATTTTTGTTGTGAACGTAAAAACTAAATCGTATGACCTCATTTCAATTTTAGTTAAAACCACCTACAAAAATGGCAATATTACTCTTTTCTTCAAACAAAAAAGCTGTAAACAAAAGGAGTGCCCCCTTCAGTTTACAGCTAGTCTCTGTATATCATCATTACATTCTTAATTCATTCTCTAAAGCTGTCATCACTTCATCTTGCGTCAGTCCCTGTGCAAGTGAAATCTCACTCACTAACATACCTCTTGCATCTTCAAGCATCTTCTTTTCACTTGAATTTAATGCTTTCTTCTGATTTCGTCTCATTAGATCTTTGACAACGTCTGCACCATCTTCGATCGCACCTGTTTTTAGCTTTTTCAGATTTTCATCATATCTTTGCTTCCAAGTAAGCGTGTCGTCGTTTGTTTCTTCTGCAAAATTGTTCATCACAACTTTCAGCGTTGCTTGATCTGCTACCGGACGTATACCTAGTTGATTGATTCTGCCTTTTGGGACCATCATCTGCATATTCGGCATTTGAATCAGGAAATATTCCTGCGTCTTACCTAAAATCTCTTTTTCTTCCATTCCTTCAATCACACCGGCTCCATGCATTGGATAAACAATTTTATCACCTATTTGAAACAAATCCGCCACCTCCGAAAGTATTCACAATATCATTATAACACATTTCATCAGAGGATAAAAATTTATATTTTATCATGTTAATTTAGCACTAGTCAATTCTTTTTATTTGAGTTTTTTCAGAAAAAGGCCTTTTTTTATAAAAGAAGCAAGAGCATCCAGTCCTCATGACTCTTTCTTGCATATACTAGCATTGAGTCACATTTAGGAGGGATGACAATGTGCAAATGCAAGTGCAAACATTCCCACTCACACTGCCATAAAAAGCATGACGATCATTGCCATGAGGATCCATGTAAAGAAAAAAAGTTTTGTCATAAAAAAGATAAATGGTTTGAGAGCGATTTTTGGGATACCTCTCGAAGCTACGATCCCTGTTATTTTCCTAAAAGTGTCTGCAGCAGATGTAAAAAGCGTCGCAGAAGAAGACACAGCTACACAATTTAAGGCTTGACGCTTTACCTGCTTTTCCTTTTACCGGCTGAAAGGCCGGTTTTTTTCTTTTATATGGATAGGCTCATGAAGCAGATCTGTCTCATAGGATATGGCAACCTGACATAAAGGATGAGATATACATGAACGATATGAACAGCCAAATGAATCATTATCACCAAGAAAATCCCTATCACACATTTGAAAATGTGTATACAGCCAATCATGAGCATATGGTCGCGCCAAACATGCATGATCATATGAATATGCCAAACCATTATCATAGCGGCAAAAAAGATGTGTATAACGCGCACCATCCACATCATCATTCAGTTTATTCACCGTTTCCAAATCAGCATGATACCTTTTCAAAGCATGTTCCAATGAAGGACCATCATCATCTAGGCCATTATGGTGGATACGGGATGATGCCACATCATCCATATGGTTATCAAGATATGCATATGATGATGCCAACAAACCAGCAAATGCCAGGCCATTATTACGGAATGAATCAACCAAATGCGCTATTTCCCCGCTATTACTAAAGAATGACAAAATAAGGGTATAATGTCCCATTTAATACCATATGGTAATATGGTAACATTATAGGTAAATAATGGGTGTAATCATCTATTATTTACCTATATTCAACAAGGGGGAAGGAAAAAATGAAAAAAACGTGGACGATTCTTATGATGGGGATGCTCACATTGGTTATGGCACTGTCAGTACCGCTTTCTGCATCTGCTGAGGAAGCCGGCAAAGCAACAACCAATGCAAAACCAGCTGCACTTTACGCAAAAATTACAGGAGCAAGTAAGCAGGAATGGTCTTTTTCTGACATTGAGCTGACGTACAGCCCAAATTCTGTTCTAAGTCTTGGTGCGGTTGAGTTCACTCTGCCAAAGGGTTTCCAAGCAACAACTAAAGACATTATGAACGGTAAAGCATTAAAAGACAGCTACATTTTGAACAACGGACAAACCGTTCGTATCCCGCTCAGATTGGATTTACTTGGAATTTCCAAATATACATTAAAGCTTTCACATAAAGTACTTCCTGCTGCAGGTACATATACGTTCCGTGCAGAAAATCGAGCCATCAGCATCGGTTCCACATTTTATGCAGAAGATACGATTGATATTAATACACGACCAGTTGTGGTCACACCGCCAGATCCTTGCGGATGCTAAATAAAAAAGCGCTCTGATTAGAGCGCTTTTTTTATATCACATCACCCGTTTAAACATTTTCTCCATCTCATATGTCGAGTGATGAATGATGATCGGCCGGCCGTGCGGACAGGTGAATGGGTCCTTCGTTTGCCGAAGTTCATCTAATAAGGCTTTGATTTCATCATGACGCAAATGACGATTTGCTTTGATTGAGCCTTTACAGCTCATCATAATCGCCGCTTCTTCTCTCAGTTTCTTGATATCAACACGTTTTTCATTAAGCACTTGCTCTATAATCTCTTCGATCAGTTCAGCCTCTTCACCTTTTGGAAACCACTGCGGATGCGACCGAACGATGTAGCTACCTGAACCAAAGGGCTCTAAGAAGACCCCCACTTTCGCTAGAATATCCTTATGCTCTTCAATGATCAGCATATCGTTTTTAGAGTAGTGAAATGTTAAGGGGACGAGCATTTCTTGCACTTCCTGCTTGATCTCTCCCACCTTCTCACGATAATACTCATACTTGATTCGCTCTTGAGCCGCATGCTGGTCGATGATATAAAGACCTCGTTCATTTTGAGCCAAAATATATGTGCCGTGCATTTGTCCAATTGGATACATCACAGGGACGCGCTCATTTTCAGGAATTGTTTCTGTCATTTCTTCGTGCAGTACCGTCTCTTCATATTCAAGTGAAGCGGCGGATTCCTCTAAATGAACACGCTCAGATGAGGCTTCTTCATAACATACTGGTGATGATGCTTCTGTCTTCTCTTGTTTAGGCATTCCGTATGCATCGGTATGACTTGTCTCGTATACGATCGATTCGAGCGGCTCCGGCTGATAGGTTAGTGGTGTTTCCGCTGGGCTTTGTTTTCCTTGTTTCGCATCGAAGGTTAAGGATTGCTGCTCATTTTTCACAGCTGGCATTGGTGCTTTTTTTGGTGCTGAAGCACTTGGAATGAGCTGCTGCTTTTGAAATACTTCCTTAATTCCTTGTTTAATCAGCTCATGAAGTTCCTGCTCTTTACTTAGTCTCACTTCAAGCTTCGAAGGATGAACGTTCACGTCCACTAGAATGGGATCCATCTTCATCTCAATAAATGTAATTGGATGGCGGCCAATCGGAAGCAGCGTGTGATACCCTTCATGGATCGCTTTCACGAGCGGAAAATGTTTGACATATCGGCCGTTTACAACAGAAGACATATAATTCCGTGATGCCCTCGTCACTTCTGGTAAGGAAATATATCCTTTCACTTCAAAATCAAGTGATTGTACGTGAAGCGGCAGCATTTTTTTAGCCACAGCTGTCCCGTAAATGGCCGCAAGTACATGACGCACATCTCCGTTTCCATTTGTCTGTAGCAGAACTTTCCCTTGATGACGCAAACGGATCGATACTTCGGGATGAGCTAGTGCAATTCGATTGACCACATCCGATATATTGCCAAGTTCCGTATGAACGGTTTTCATGTATTTTAGGCGGGCTGGCGTATTGTAAAATAAATTGGTGACCACAATCTCGGTGCCGCGGCGGCCAGAGGTTTTTTTCTCTGAAATAATCTTCCCGCCTTGCAAAGCTAAGTGTGTCCCAGCTCCTTCGCCAGTACTTGTTTTCATTTCTAGATGAGAGACGGATGCAATACTTGGCAGCGCCTCTCCTCTGAATCCGAGCGTTCTAACACGAAACAGATCATTTTCATCTTTGATTTTACTCGTTGCATGGCGCTGGAAGGCGAGCTTACAATCTTCAGCATCGATTCCAACACCATTATCAATAATCCTGATAGAAGAAAGACCTGCTTCTTCTACATCGATTTCAATGACTGTACTTTTTGCATCGATCGCATTTTCCACAAGCTCCTTTACAACAGAAGCCGGACGCTCAACCACTTCACCTGCAGCAATTTTATTGGATAGGTCATCGGATAACTGAATAATCTTTGCCATTTCTGCTCACCTCACCTTACATTATAATTTCTTTTGCAATTCATATAGCTTTGTCATGGCGTCAAGCGGCGTCATATCCATTAGGTTGAATGACTTTAATTCGTCGATGACCGCTTGATCCTTCTGTTTTAGGGCAGCTTTGGGCTGCGGTTTTTCTTCTACTTCAAAGAAAGATAGCTGCTGTTTTTCTTCAGCCTTTTCTGCTTTTGGTGCTGCAGATACGGTTGGGGTCAAGTCATGTGATCCGCTCTCAAGCTCCGTTAAAATAGTCTGGGCTCTATTAATGATGGCATCAGGCAATTCCGCAAGCTGCGCTACATGAATACCATAGCTTTTATCAGCTGCACCTTCTTTGATTTGATGTAAGAAAACGACCGTGCCTTCATGCTCTTCAGCTCGCACATGAACATTTTTCAGCTCGCTTAATTGAGATTCAAGGACAGTGAGCTCATGGTAATGTGTAGAGAATAGGGTTTTGGCCCCAATATGATCATGAACAAATTCAATGATCGCCTGCGCAAGAGCCATTCCATCATAAGTACTTGTCCCGCGTCCAATTTCATCAAATAAAATCAAGCTGTTTTTCGTAGCATGCACCATCGCATTTTTCGCTTCGAGCATCTCTACCATAAAAGTACTTTGACCAGAAATCAAATCATCTGCTGCACCAATACGTGTAAAGATTTGATCGAAGATTGGAAGCGTCGCCTTTGACGCAGGCACGAAGCAGCCAATCTGCGCAAGAATCGAGATGAGCGCCATTTGTCTCATATACGTACTTTTCCCTGACATATTCGGTCCAGTGATGAGTAAGGTTTGTCTGCCTTTTCCCATCTGGCAGTCATTCGGTACATATTCCTGGTGATCCAGCACTTTTTCAACGACAGGGTGACGGCCATCTTTGACATCCACATCATCCTCTGAGAATTCCGGCCGGATATAACGGCGCTTTTCACTGACAGTCGCAAAGCATTGAAGCGCATCAAGCTCGCTCATTTGTTTTGCAAGCAGCTGTAATCTAGGAATATAGCCTTTTACTTGCTCCCTAAGAGCTGTAAATAGTTCATATTCCAATTCGTTAATATTTGATTCTGCTTCAAGAATCAGTGCTTCTTTTTCTTTTAATTCAGGTGTGATATACCGCTCTGCATTGGCAAGCGTTTGTTTTCTTTCGTAACGCCCTTCCTCCAGCAGATGTGTATTTGCGCGTGTCACTTCGATATAATAACCAAACACTTTATTAAACCCGACTTTTAAGGAGCGAATGCCGGTATATTCTCTTTCCTGCTGTTCAAGCCGTGCAATCCAGTCCTTTCCGTTTCGGCTGGCATCACGGTATTCATCTAATTTTGCATTGTACCCATCTTTAATCAGATTGCCTTCTTTTATCGTTATCGGCGGATTTTCATGAAGTGCATCTTCTAATAAATCAAGGAGGTCACCACAAGGATCAATCTCATTCGCTCTTGATTTCGCCATTTCCTCTGGTAATGAATGAACGAGTTGTTTAATATCCGGTACTTGTTTTAAGGATTCTTTGAGCTGGATGAGATCACGGGCATTCACGTTGCCAAATGCCACGCGGCCCGCTAAACGCTCAAGATCATATACTTGCTTTAATCGTTCGCGCAGATCCTCTCGCTCAAAGAAATGATCCATCAGAATCTGCACCATTTCCTGACGCTCGTTAATTTGCGAAAGGCGAATGAGCGGCCGGTCGATCCATTGTTTGAGCAGTCTGCCGCCCATCGCTGTCTTTGTTTCATCTAACAGCCATAATAAAGAGCCTTTTTTGCTTTTTGAACGAATCGTTTCTGTTAATTCAAGGTTTCGTTTTGAGTAAAGATCGATTTTCATCGTTTGTTCAAGCTCAAATACTTGAACTTTCTGAAGATGGTCCAAGCTTCTTTTTTGCGTCCTTCTTAAATAGGCATATAGTGTTAAAAATGCTGTTTTTAACTTTTCATCAAGATGGGAAATGAGCTGTTCAGCTTCATCTAATAATTCATCACTATCTTCGTATGAAATGGTCGCTTGGCAGCGTTCTTTAAGGGTTTTGATTGTTTCCTCATCCAGCTGCTTTGACACCACAATTTCTTTTGCACCAACAGAATAAATTTCTGATACGACTTCATCTAATCGATCGATGAATGCCGCCATGTTTTCACCTGTTGATAAATCTGACAGCG
This sequence comes from Bacillus sp. FSL K6-1006, assembly GCF_038593175.1. Lineage (NCBI taxonomy): Bacteria > Bacillati > Bacillota > Bacilli > Caryophanales > Bacillaceae > Bacillus > Bacillus sp. FSL K6-1006. The sequence continues at coordinate 1,702,346 of NZ_CP151970.1, read as the reverse complement.
CAAGACCGTACCCATTTTGAAAGCTGGTAACAGACGCAATAAAGTTGTTCTCGTTTTCACTTAAACCTTTACCATCCATGACGGTTCCTGGTGTAATCAGTTGAACGACTTCCCTTTTGACTACACCTTTTGCCGTTTTAGGGTCTTCCACCTGCTCACAAATGGCGACCTTGTAGCCTTTTGAAATCAACTGTTCTATGTATGCAGACGCAGAATGATAAGGAACGCCGCACATTGGAATTGTGCCGCCGTCTCTGCTTGTTAACGTAATTTCTAGTTCTTGCGCGGCTTCCTTTGCATCATCAAAAAACATCTCATAAAAATCGCCTAGGCGAAAAAATAAAAAGGCATCTTGATAATCTGCCTTGATCTTTAAATATTGCTGTATCATGGGCGTATAACTTGCCATATTTCTAATCCCTCACTATATTACTTTCGAATTCATACCATCTTTAATTATAGCATAAAAAATCACCTTTTTTCTCCTAGATCAGGCACAAAAAAACTAGGGGGATATGCGCCCTAGTCATTCATTACTCTTCTGGCTCACCTGCTAGGAATTCTGGATGAATATCCTCTAACTCCTCATCCACTTCTTCTTCCCACTCGTGATCATCTTTTTCTTTCCAGCTTGAATTGACCTCTACGACAATTTTTGTTTCACCGACTACCTCAGCAATGAATTCACGCTCTGCCTGAACGATAATTTTATTGCCATTTGGAGAAATGGTCACTTCTAAGCAATTGGGCTGCTGCAATACTTTCGCAATTACTTCGTGCTCATCATCAAGGAAATTCTTATCTTTATATCTCAGTTTAATGATGTCTACATACTTCACACGCTCTGTGACGACTTCTGTTTTCGTGTTGTCGGCGTAAGAGTACCATACGTTAATATCAAATGTTCCTTCGATCTCAACGGTTTTACCGACCTTTTCAGCATCATACTTATGATTAATGATCCAACCACCTAGGATGCTGGTTGGTTTTTGCGATGGAGAAATGGTGTGTGTGCTTTGGGTGAATTTCCTCCCTTTTGCAACCACCGCTTTTGTAATAATTTCTCTGTATTCAGACATTCCGGCATGCCTCCTTGTTCTTGATCGTTTTATCTTATGCTGGGCATTCGTCTAGTGTGTCACGATTTTGAACTTCATGTTCAATTAAATTCATTTCTGTTTCAGTGTATGCATGGTCGCTCATAAACTTGCCTTGAAAATTGGAAAAGTTGGAGAGTGAGAGGTTTGGAGACGATGAAGCATGAAAAAGAATGGGTAGTGCTTTTCAAAAAATGTTAATATGAAAGCAAAAAACCCCGCATCTGCGGGGTTTTCTCATTTAATGGAGCAACTTGGTGATGAGTTTTTCACTTTTGAACCGGTTTCTCCTAATAAGAGGTCACCGCCGGTTGAAAGAATGATTTCATCTGTTACTTGATTCGAAATCGTGTGCGCTACAAGCTGAAGCAGGGAATTGACTTCCATTTGTGATTCTTTGAATTCTTGAATCACTGGAATGTCATCCAGTTCTTCTTGCAGGGCATCGATTTTTTCTTCGACTTGCTTTAAGGCTTCATGTTTGCCGTAATGCTTTAAGTTCACAGCTTGTTTTTGAAGCGCCTTAATTTGATTAATAATCGTTGAAATTTTTGTATTTTCATTGATTTGCGCTTCTGCTTTTTTGAAGAAATCAACTTCTTCCGTTTCAGAAATCATTTTAGCGAGCTCTCTTGCGCGCTCGACAATCTCTTTCTTTGAATAAAGTGTCATTTTAATTCACCTCGATAGCTTCTCCAACCATTTCTCCGTCAAGAGACCAAGTTTTGGCTTGTGTGATTTTCACTTTGACGATGTTGCCAATCGCTTCTTTTGGTGCTTTAAAATTCACAAGCTTGCTTTTACTTGTATATCCGGCTAGGATCTCAGGGTTGTTTTTACTTTCACCCTCTACTAATACTTCGACAATCTGCCCTTCATATTCCTTCATTTTTTTCGCAGAAATTTCATTCACAAGTGCATTTAGGCGCTGCAGACGTTCTTTTTTCACACGCATTGGCACGTTGTCTTTCATTTTCGCTGCAGGCGTTCCTTCTCTTGGAGAATAAATGAATGTATAAGCAGCATCAAACTCAACCTCGCGATAGAGGGAAAGTGTTTCTTCAAACTGCTCATCTGTTTCATTTGGGAACCCAACAATAATGTCCGTTGTTAATGAAGCATTCGGCATAGCTTCTTTGATTTTGCGCACAAGATCAAGGTAACGCTCACGGTCATATTTTCTCGCCATAAGTTTCAGCACAGAAGAACTTCCGGATTGAACTGGCAGGTGAATATGATCGAGAAGGTTTCCGCCCTTGGCAAGCACTTCAATTAAGTGATCATCAAAATCACGCGGGTGGCTTGTTGTAAAACGGATACGCGGAATATCAATTTTTCGCAGCTCATCCATCAGGTGGCCAAGACCATATTCCATATCTTCAAAATCTTTTCCATATGCATTCACGTTTTGACCAAGAAGGGTAATTTCCTTATATCCTTCTGCCGCTAAACGTCTGACCTCTTGAATAATTTCATCTGGGCGGCGGCTTCTTTCCTTGCCGCGCGTGTAAGGCACGATACAGTATGTACAGAATTTATCACAGCCGTACATAATGTTCACCCAGCCCTTGATTTTACCTTGACGGGCTCTTGGAAGGTTCTCAATCACGTCGCCTTCTTTTGACCAAACCTCAATGACCATTTCTTTTGAAAGGTAGCATTCAGATAACAGCTCTGGCAGGCGGTGAATGTTGTGCGTGCCAAAAATCAAGTCAACAAATGGGTGTTTCTTCAAAATACGGTTCACGACAGATTCTTCTTGTGACATACATCCGCAGACACCTAAAATTAAATCTGGCTTTTCACGTTTTAATGCTTTTAAATGTCCAAGCTCTCCAAACACTTTATTTTCTGCATTCTCACGAATAGCACAAGTGTTTAATAAGATGACATTTGCATCTTCCGTTGAGTTTGTTGGTTCATAGCCAAGCGCCATAAAAATACCAGCCATCACTTCTGTGTCATGCTCATTCATTTGACAGCCATATGTGCGAATATAAAACTTGCGGCCGTTTCCTAACCCTTGAAACTGCTCGTCAATTTGAAATTGATTGTATTCAACTTCTTCTTTACCCCGTTTTTTTGCATCTTTTAAGGAAGGCGGAATGTACACAGCTTCAAAATATTTGCTGTAGTCCTTCTCGGATTTTTTGTCCGATGAACTCACTTGTCCGCTCGCTTTTCTCTGCTCTTCATTCATGAATTTGTACTCCTTTCAAACCAAGTTCCACCCTACAGTATAGACTATTTTGTGATGAATTGAAAATAAATCATATGTGTCATCACTTTTCAATCCACCCGGATTCTGCATGAGTATTGAGTAGGTTTTAACAGTATGTTATCTTTCTCCAAAGGATTTTGTATTTCTTTTACAACCTTCATTTGCTGTGTACCGACACTCTCAACTAAAGTAATCACATACGCTTCTTTTTCCTCTTCTGCTACCATTCTTTCTTGTTCAGATAAGAAGAAAGGAAAGTCTTGATGAGCAAGTTTAGAACCCTTCACCTCTATAAGTTTTTCTTTTCCATCAGGGTAATACGATTTGATATCAAATCCATGACCATCTTCCGTTTCGGCTAACCAATTTACTTTTTTCGCCAATTGCTCCTGACCCGCTGCATTTAATTGCTCTACTTCCATATCATAAACAAATTTCTCTGCTATTCGACCTGTCTCTTCATTTCGCTTGGCTCTTTCTTCTCTTAATTGCTTATAAACGTCTCTATGGATGATTCTTTTTCGTTTTATACTCTTATTAATCTTTGTGTCCATATGAAGATCCGGATTCGAATATATTTCGAAAATAAAATCATAAAAAAATTCATTTAAGTTATATATGTCCTTTAAAAATTCGTATTGATTAAATGTATCAATATTATACCTTTTAAATACCAAAGAACCTGCTGCATATTTTTTAGGTCTATCAGATTCTCCTAAGTAAAAATCACCTATTTCAAATCCTTTTAAATTAGGACTATTCATCAATTGAGGTTTTAGTCGTTCTCGCCAAACACTCGCTTCATATTCAATCTTTTTGAGAGATAGATTTTCAGTACCTAAACCAATCGATAAATAAAAGTCTTTGCCATTATTAGCGAATAAAATGACTATATATAATCCTTTTTGTGTTGTTGTTTTATTTGTTTTTTGATTCTTTGTTAAGAGCTGGTCTAGAAACGCTATCCAAATAGACTCTGAAACTTTTCCATTTCCTGTAGATGCTTTAATATCGATTCTATCCAAATTTTTCATATGACGTTTTTCTAATTCATTTTGAATTTTGTTTGGTATCTCTTTATTAAACATTTTGTGAAAAGGGTGATTCTTATCTGTTATTACATTGCTCTTATAATCTAAATATTGCTTATAAAAATCTTCTTTATTAAATAACATTTGTCTCATCACTTACCCCAATAGATCTTTTTACATACATTATACATAACAAACGGTAGATTTGATGAAAATTGGAAAGAATATCGTCAAAAAAAAGAGAGCCTGCGCTCTCTCAATCAAGTATGTTTAGTTTTTTTGCTTCTTCTTCAATGATTGTCAGTGCCCGGTCTAGTTCTTCTTTTGTGTGCTCGGCTGTGATGATGGCTCTAATTCTTGCCTTGCCTTTTGCTACAGTTGGGAAGGCGATGCCTTGGGCAAACACGCCTCGTTCTATTAAAGCCTTTGAGAAACGAAAAGTAAGTGCTTCGTCTCCAATCATGATTGGGATAATCGGTGTCTCTGTTGGAGCGACTTGAAATCCAAGGCTGATGACTTTTTCTTTAAAATAAGCGGCGTTCTCCCAAAGTGTATCGATTCGCTTCGGTTCATCTAACAGCACTTCAATCGCTTCTTCACACGCTCTAGTCACAGCTGGCGGATGTGAGGTGCTGAATAAAAACGGTCTTGCTTTATGTTTTAGATAATCAATTAAAACCGCTGAACCAGCCACGTAGCCGCCGAGCACTCCGACAGCCTTGCTAAGTGTCCCGACCTGAATGTGCACTCTGCCGTCGAGTTTAAAATGGTTGACCGTCCCGCGGCCATTCTCGCCAAGCACGCCCGAGGCATGCGCATCGTCTACCATCACAAATGCATCATATGCTTCTGCGAGCCTGACGATCTCAGGAAGTGGCGCGATATCTCCATCCATCGAGAACACACCGTCTGTAACGATGAGGCGGACGCGGTAATTCATTGATTTTTTCAAAATCTTCTCCAGCTCTTCCATATTAGAATGACTGTATACTTTCTTATCTGCTTTGGTTAATCGGATTCCATCAATAATGGAGGCATGATTCAGTTCATCTGAAATGACAATATCATCTTTTGTCAGGATACTGGATAAGACCCCTTGGTTGGTCGTAAAGCCTGATTGGAACACAAGAGCAGCTTCTGTCTTTTTAAATGAAGCAAGCTTTTTTTCAAGGCGTTCATGCATTGTCATTGTGCCGGCGATGGTTCGTACAGATCCTGTACCCGCACCGAATTCATCAATCGCCTCTTTTGCTGCTTTCATCAGCCTTGGGTGCGAGGTGAGGCCTAAGTAGTTATTTGAGGAGAGTTGTATGACAGATTGTTCATTTAATGTAACAGTGGATGATTGTTTTGAGTCGATCTCTTTCAAAGTTTGGTGGGTGCCTTGCTGCTTCATTGTGTCCAATTCATCTTGTAAATACGTGAATTCTTTCATCATTTCTTCCCCCTTTGATATGATGGCATCATCAGTACGACTTTTCCGCACGTACCGCTTTGCATAAGTTCAAATCCCTTTTCGAACTCTTCAAATGGCAGTGTATGAGTGACAACTGGCTTTACATCAATGGTATTCGTTCTTAACAGCTCAGATACTTGACGCCACGTCTCAAACATTTTTCTCCCCGTGATCCCTTGCACGGTTAATCCCCTAAAAACAATTTGATTCGTAATATCAATTGTCACTGGTCGTTCTGGCAAGCTTAGTATATTGACTTTTCCTCCATTTGCACAAGCTTCGAGTGCTTGATTAATGGCAGCTGGATGACCTGACATCTCACACATCACGTCTGCCCCTTCCATCCGCGTGAGCTGCTTAATCATCGCGACTGGATCATCTTTTCCAATATCTACAATATGATCTGCACCCATTTTTCGGGCAAGATCGAGCCTGTATTCATTTTTATCAACAGCGAACACTTGAACAGCCCCGGAGGCTTTTGCGACAGCAATTGCCATTAAACCGATTGGTCCGCAGCCAAAAATTGCCACTGACTTACCTGAAACAGGTGTGTGCAGTACAGTATGAACAGCATTTCCTAGCGGCTCTTGTATAGAGGCAAGCTCAACCGGCATTTGGGCTGGATTGTGCCACACATTTTGTTCAGGTACTTTGACATATTCAGCAAAACAGCCATCAATGTCTACCCCTAAAATTTTCGTTTCACTGCACAAATGCTGCTGTCCTGTTAAGCACATATAACATTGATTACATACAACATGCGTCTCAGCCGATACAAAGTCCCCTACCTTTGCTCGTGAGACTTGCTTCCCCACTTTAACAACTTCCCCTGTAAATTCATGTCCAAAAATGTAGGGCGCTTTGACTCTTCCCTTAGCCCAGTCGTCCCAATTATAAATATGCACGTCTGTTCCGCATATCGAAGTGGCTTTCACTTGGATCAAAACTTCATGATTTTTGATTTCTGGAATCGGCATCTCCATCAACGCCGCTCCGTAAGCGCTTTCTTTTTTAACAATTGCTTTCATCGTTCCACACATGACGTACAACCCCTTTGTTAAAAAACTTCTCCCAATCAGATTTTAACACGACTTATTTTAGTCGTAAATACCACTGTCCACCAGATAAATACAAATGAACACCCCACATATTTTTTTGGATATTTTTCTAAAAAAAAAGCAAATCTCCTTTCGATCGGAGATTTGCTTTCATCGTCAGCGTTTCTTTGAAACGGCAACATATAGGGCTGGCACAATGAATAATGTCAGAATTGTTGAGAAAAACACACCTGATACAATGCAGATTGCCAGCGGCTTAAAGAGTGGATCATGACTTAATGCAACAGGCATTAGTGCAACAAGTGCCGTAAATGCTGTTAAGAGAATCGGCCTAATCCTTGCTCTTCCTGCTTCAATGACAGCTGTCTGTTGATCAAACCCTTGCTTGCGCCGCTGCTCAATAAATTCGAAGAGGACGACCGCATTTCGGACGACAATACCAGCCAATGAGACAATTCCCATTGTTGCCATAAAGCTGAATGGTGTTTGTGTAACAAACAGTCCGATAATGGCTCCTGATACGGCTAAGTAAACCGTTCCTAGAACTAACAGCGGAAGCATCAATGAATTGAACTGGAATGCGATGGTCACATAAATGAGCAGCAAGACAACTGCAAATAAGAGACTAATTTCAATAAAGAACTGGGTCTGATTTTCATTTTCTCCACCTTGTGAAATGGTCAAATCCTTCGCTGCAGAACTTTTTCCTACTTGATTGACGACTTCTTTCATATCGTCTTTAAACGAATCTGATGCACCGGGATACGCCTTCAGCGTAATGGTCGGCACTCCATTTTCATGTGGAATGCTTTCGTACTGCTCTGTTTCTTTTTCTTTTACATATCGGCTAAGCGGCTCAAGTTGAGGCATACCGCCTTCATTTGTCTTCACAGGCACATTCATTTCTTTTAGCTTTAAACCATTTTGATGTGTGCCTATATCCTGTTTCACCACTAAATCGATATCATTTGTTCCTTGTTGAAAGGTACCTAATGGAATTCCTTCTGTCACAAGACCAAGCTGTCTGCTGACAAACTGAGCACTGAGCCCATCCTCTGCCATCCGCTCACGGTTTAATTCAAAGGAGATCGTTTTCACCGGCTGATTGACATCGTCCGTAATCAAGCTTGCCCCTTTGTCTTTCATTTCATTTGTCAGCGTTTCTTTGACATCAATGAGCTTTGAAAAAGATTCACCCGCAACCGTTACTGTCACTGGCGCTCCAGCTGGCGGCCCTTGAACAATGGTTTTCATAAAGATTTCTGCCTCATTGAATTTCTCTCGCAAAGGCTCAGTCATACGATCTATCAATGCCTTACTAGTTATCTGATCATTGTCTACTCTCACGACAACCTGACCAGTATGGTCACTTGCATTTGAAATACTTTCATTAAACAGGTTCGGCACACCGCCGCCTGCAAAAATCGCCGTTTCTTCAATGCCTTTTTGCCGTTTGATCTCTTGTTCTATTTTCTTTAGTGTTTCATTTGTTTTGTCTAGTGTTGTTTCACTTGGAAGTGTGACAGTGACGACCACTTCTTTCTTATTCGCCGCAGGGAAAAATTCAAATGGTGTGACGAAAATAAGTAAAAAAGCAAGCGTTGCAACGAGCAAACCACTTAGTCCAATAACGAGCGGCCGCTTCACAATGTTTGTCAGCACACGGTCTGCATAGAAATCAGCCAGCCTTTTTAATGGTTTCCCTAGGAATCCCGGCTCTTTTTGACTGTTTTTGTTCTTTCTTTTCCGGTTCACAGTATATTGATAGACCGGTACAAGTGTCAGAGAAATCACCATGGATGCAAGCACAGTCGTAACTAGAACAGACGGTAATGCCCGAATAAATGAACCGTTTGCACCTGATAGGAAAACAAGCGGCAGGAAGGCAAATACAACAGCTAGTGTTGATGTCAAAATGGATCCTGCGACTTCTTTCACTCCTGCAATTGTTCCTTTAAGCGGACTTTCGTATTTTTTCATTTGTCTTAAAATATTATCATTGACGACAATGGCATCATCGACAAGTATCCCTAAGGCAATAATAAAGCCGATGATCGAAATTTGATTGAGGTCCACTTGTAAAAATGGCAACGGAATCGTTCCAATTGTAATCGATAGCGGAATGGCTAGTGAAACGATAAACGCCCCGCCAATCGTGAGTCCAAGTGTGGTAACAATTATGACAGCAATGACCGCAACAATGGCTTCTTTTATTAAATCATTGAAAATGGTATCCACTTCACTTTTTTGTGAATAGTAGTCTACCCACTCCACCCCGTTTGGCAGCTGCTTTTCTTTCTCAATGACATCACTGACTTTGTCATACATTTTAGGAATATCAAGCCCTGGTTTAATATTCACAGTAAATGAATAAGCGGGCTTTCCGTTATACGACACAATATCACTTTTCTGTTTTTCTACTTCTTTTAAACTGCCAAGCTGACTAATTGTGACCGGCTCTCTTTTCGTTTTAGAAAAAAGCTCAATCTTTTTAACCTGATCTAAGCGGTCATATGTATTGATGGACAGCTTCACCTTCTCTTTGCCTGCCCGAATATCGCCTAGCGGAGATGTGTCAAATTCCTGATTGATGGCATTTGTGACATCAGTTACATTGAGCCCTTCACCCTCCAGCTTGTTTGAATCTAAATTTAATATCGCTTGTTTGTCATTTAAGCCTTTGATAACGACACTGTCTACCTCTTTGATGTCCTCCACTTTTTCCTTCAATGCACGCAGCGATTTCTGACTCTTTGCTAAGTCCGATGATTCACTCGACACAATCATATAAGAACCAACCGGCACGCTGCCAAATTCATCCTTTACTTCCGGCTCCATCACCCCATCAGGAAAAGACGACGCAGCACTTGTGGTTTCATTCTTAATTTGACTTGCCGCCTTTTGAAAGTCGGCTTGGTCCTCAATTTCAATCACAATATTTGAGAAACCAATGGCTGAAACCGAGCTCGTTTTCTCTACACCGTTGATATCAGATAGGGCTGATTCCAGTTTATTGGTGACATCTCTTTCCACCTGTTTTGCATCTGCACCAGGAAAAACGGTAGAAATCGTGACGAGATTCGCCTCGAATTCTGGCAGTTCTCGTTTAGGAAGCTGCGCGAATAAATAGCCGCCAGCAATGAGAACGATAAAAAATAAAATAAAAACTAGCTTTCCTCTTTTCAAAAAAGCTTCGAACATTATTTCACCTACTTAAATATTTATTTTTGATGAAGTAAATTCAACTTAATCTTAATTTATCATCATGGTGAAAAAATGCAAGCTCTAATATGTCATTTTTATCTATTTCACGAACTGAATATGTTATATAAGAAATGTATAGCGGTAAACAAAAACAACCTGCTTACATGATGTAAGCAGGTTGAAAATAATAAAATTAGAATTATCGTGGCTCAACAATCAATTTGATGGCTGTTCTTTCTTCTCCATCGATCAGAATGTCAGTAAAGGCTGGAATGCATATCAAATCCACTCCGCTTGGCGCGACAAATCCCCTTGCAATGGCGACAGCCTTAACCGCCTGATTCAGTGCTCCAGCGCCGATTGCTTGTATTTCCGCTGCACCGCGTTCACGTAAAACGCCGGCTAATGCTCCTGCTACTGAATTCGGATTTGACTTTGCTGAAACTTTTAAAATTTCCATTTCTGCTCCCCCTTAAATTTACAATGGATAAGTGAGTGTTCATTAGAACAATCTTTGTTAGATGATGCTATTTTTTTGAAAATCCATCCCCAAAATGTTTTTCAAAAATAGCAGGCTACCTACCATTTTTACTATATTCACGATAGAGGGCGCATATTCCTTCTTTCTGATTAATATTTTTCTGAAATAAATATGTGAACATTTATTCAAAGAAAATATGGTCATCATTTATCAAAATTCGATCAATTTTGACAGCTTTTTTCGACTGTTCGTCAATTTCTACGATTACTGCACTTAACGTCGTGCGGCCTTCTGCAATTTCAAACCGGACTGGGAGACTTGTTTTGAATCGTTTAATGATCGTTTCTCGGTCAACACCTAAAATGCCATCATAAGGTCCTGTCATCCCGACATCTGAAATATACGCAGTTCCTTTAGGCAATACGCGGTTATCTGCTGTTTGAACATGTGTATGCGTTCCAACGACACATGATGCACGGCCGTCTGTATACCAGCCCATCGCCTGCTTTTCACTTGTGGCTTCACCATGAAAATCAATAAAAATAAACGGTGTCCGTTTGGATGCTTCCGCAATTAATTCATCTACTTTTTGAAATGGGCAGTCAATTGGCGGTAAAAACGTACGTCCTTGCAGGTTGATGACAGCCAATTCTTTTCCTTGTTTTTTAATAAAGGTGAGACCTTTTCCAGGTGTGCCTTCTGGGAAGTTAGCAGGTCGGACCATATTTGCTGCATCATCGATGAAATCGAAAATGTCTCTTTTATCCCATGTATGGTTACCCATTGTGAGCACATCAGCTCCGGCTTGCAGCAGCTCATGATAGATTTTTTCAGTTAGACCTTTCCCGTGAGCAGCATTTTCTCCGTTGACAATAGTAAAGTGCGGCTGATATTTTTTCTTCAGCTTTGGCAAGTATTCTTTCAGTGTGTCTCTGCCAGGTGAACCGACGATATCTCCAACAAATAATATTTTCATGCGCTTTTGAACCCTTTCTCTTTTAAATTGATCTTCTTATCAGTGTTGCATATTTACACAAAAAAATAAAGCGGCGCTAAGCGCACCGCTCTATTTTGCATACTCTACTGCGCGAGTTTCTCGAATGACTGTCACTTTAATGTGACCAGGGTAATCGAGCTCGTCCTCAATTCGCTTACGAATATCCCTTGCTAGACGGTGAGCTTCAAGATCATTAATTGAATCTGGCTTCACCATAATACGTACTTCACGTCCAGCCTGTATCGCAAACGATTTTTCAACACCTTCATAAGATTCAGAGATATCTTCTAATTTCTCAAGTCTCCGAATGTAATTTTCAAGTGTCTCACTTCTTGCACCAGGGCGTGCTGCAGATAATGCATCAGCTGCCGCAACAAGAACAGCGATAATAGATGTCGGTTCTTGGTCACCGTGGTGAGAGGCAATACTGTTGATGACAACAGGATGCTCTTTATATTTCGTCGCAAGCTCAACGCCAATTTCTACGTGGCTTCCTTCTACTTCATGATCAATGGCTTTTCCAATGTCATGAAGAAGACCTGCTCGTTTTGCAAGCTTTGCATCTTCTCCAAGCTCTGAAGCCATGAGACCTGCAAGATGTGCAACCTCAATTGAATGCTTCAGGACATTTTGTCCATAACTTGTACGGAATTTTAAGCGGCCGAGAATTTTGATCAGATCCGGATGCAGACCGTGAACTCCGACTTCGAATGTCGTTTGCTCACCCATCTCACGGATATAATCATCGACTTCACGGCGTGATTTTTCCACCATTTCTTCAATTCGTGCAGGATGAATGCGGCCATCCTGGACTAGCTTGTCCAGAGCTATCCTCGCTGTTTCACGTCTAATCGGATCAAAGCCCGATAGTATAACAGCTTCAGGTGTATCATCTATGATCAAGTCAATACCTGTTAACGTTTCTAACGTACGGATATTTCGTCCTTCACGTCCGATAATACGACCTTTCATCTCATCATTTGGAAGATTGACTACAGATACCGTTGTTTCAGCCACATGATCAGCTGCACAACGCTGTAACGCAAGTGAAAGAATGTTTTTCGCCTTTTTGTCAGCCTCTTCTTTCGCTCGGTTTTCAGATTCTTTCGTCATGACTGCAATGTCGTGGGAAAGCTCATTTTCAACTTGATCCAGAATGATTTGTTTCGCTTCATCTCGAGTTAGACTTGAAATACGTTCCAACTCGGCTTTCTGCAAACGAATCATATCATCCACTTTGCTTTCCATCTCTTCAATATGTTGTTGTCGTTCATTCAGAGAATGATCTCTCTTCTCCAACAGGGACTCCCGTTTATCTAAAGATTCGTCTTTGCGATCAAGATTTTCCTCTTTTTGAAGTAAACGGTTTTCTTGTCTTTGAAGCTCATTTCGTCTTTCACGAACTTCTTGCTCCGCCTCTACACGAAACGAATGAATTTCATCTTTCGCTTCCAAGAGCGCTTCTTTCTTCAATGCTTCCGCATCACGCTTTGCATCCTCAACAATTTGTTCGGCCATGTTTCTTGCGCCGGATATTTTTGCTTCTGCAATGGTTTTACGAACAAAGTAGCCAACAACTAAACAGATTAGGCTCAGCAAAATGGAGATGATCGTAAACATCGTAGGCGACATATTTTCACCTCCTCTTGCTATGAACTTGGTTTTACAAATAAAGTGTCGGCATGTACATTGTTTTGTGTCTCAACATACAGGGCCTTCACAGGGAATGAGATCCTCACTGCCCTTGTCAAGTTTAAATTAGTTATCAATCATGTTAAGAAAAACAAGTGATACATTCCCATTGTAATTGTGTCGGAAATACTTGTCAAGCTAGTCAGACTGAGGCGTAAGTCGTTATTTCAAGCAAAGACAGAACTTTTGACCTGCCAGCTGTCATGTAAATGTAAAAAAAAGACGCTTTTCAGCGTCTTTTAGTCTTTTTAGTCATTAAACTCCAATTCTTCTTGTCCTTCTTCTTCAGCTGCTTTCACTCCGTTTGTATCCAAACCGTAGTGTTCGCGAATTTGCTCCTGGATCATCAGCATGATATCTTTATTTTCTTTTAGGAACTGTTTCGCATTTTCACGGCCTTGTCCAAGACGTTCCTCTTGGTAAGAATACCAAGCACCGCTCTTTTGTACGATATCCAGCTCGCTTCCAAGGTCGATGATTTCTCCCTCTTTTGAGATCCCTTCACCGTACATAATGTCTACTTCGGCAATACGGAATGGAGGTGCTACTTTGTTTTTGACCACTTTAATTCTCGTTTTATTCCCCATAATGTCATTGCCTTGTTTCAGCTGTTCAGCACGGCGCACTTCTAAACGAACAGACGAATAGAACTTCAGCGCACGTCCACCAGGCGTTGTTTCAGGGTTACCAAACATGACACCAACTTTTTCACGAATTTGGTTGATAAAGATGGCAATTGTTTTTGATTTGTTGATGGCACCTGATAGTTTACGGAGCGCTTGGGACATCAAACGTGCTTGAAGACCAACATGTGAATCACCCATGTCTCCTTCAATCTCTGCTTTTGGTACAAGAGCAGCTACAGAGTCAATAACAACAATATCAACTGCCCCGCTTCGGACAAGAGCTTCTGCAATTTCAAGTGCTTGCTCTCCTGTATCCGGCTGAGAAAGTAACAGTTCATCAATGTTGACACCTAGTTTTTGAGCGTAAACTGGATCGAGTGCATGCTCTGCATCAATAAATGCAGCTTGTCCTCCCTGCTGCTGAACTTCAGCAATGGCATGAAGGGCTACTGTCGTTTTACCAGAACTCTCTGGACCATATACTTCGATAATACGGCCGCGGGGATATCCGCCTATTCCAAGCGCAGTATCAAGTGCTAACGAACCACTAGGTACTGTTGAAATACGTGTATCTGTTTGCTCTCCTAGTTTCATAATAGAGCCTTTACCAAACTGTTTTTCTATTTGTTTAAGAGCCATATCTAAGGCTGCTTGACGATCACTCATTCTATTGTTTCCTCCTTTATCAATTCCACTATCTATACTATACCTTGTTTTACGTCATTTGCCAAGAAAAAAACGAACACATATTCGATTTTTTCTTGGCAGATTTTTTAAGAAAAGAGTATTTTCTATTAGAAAAAACGCACTTTTATAAAGGAGTAAACCTAACAAAAAACAAAATTAACTCTCTTTTAATAAGTTGAGTAAGTGATGCAGACCATATTTCACAGCACGCTTTCGAATGCCCGACCGGCTGCCTGTAAACATCCATTCAAACACGTCCGTCTGGTCTTTCGTAGATAGTCCAATGAACACTTTTCCAACAGGCTGACCCTCTTGGGTATCAGGTCCTGCTACACCCGTAAAGCTAATGCCAATATCACTTCCGGTCAGCTTTCTAACTCCTTCAGCAAGCTCTAAAGCACACTCTTTGCTGACAGCACCATGAGAAGACAATGTTTCCTCTCGGCAGCCAAGTACCTGCTGCTTGACTTGGTTTGTATAACAAACCACACTTCCGTTCAAAATGGATGATGCTCCTTCGAGATCTGTCAGCCATTCGGAGAACATTCCGCCAGTCAGGCTTTCTGCTGCTGCTACTGTTTTTCCGTGCTCGTGCAAGGCTTTGGATGCTTCGCGGACAAGTGATGTATCCCCATATCCGTAGAAGTACTCACCTACCCGCGCCAAAATTTGCGCTTCTGTTTCTTTTAACAGACGCTCTGTTTCTTTTTCATCCTCATGCTTAGCAGTCAGCCTTAGCGTCACTTCACCGTCAGATGCGAGTGGTGCAATTGTCGGATTCGTTTGAGCGTCAATTAAATCTTCTAGGTCTGTTTCAAGCTGCGATTCACCGATTCCGAAGAAGCGCAGAACAACAGACACGATCTTTTCCTTTAAGCCAAGCTTCTCAGAAATCAGCGGCTTTGCCTCGTTTTCAAACATCGGGTGCAATTCACTTGGCGGTCCAGGAAGAAGCATATAAAACGTATCGTCTTCTTGAACAAACATACCCGGGGCCATCCCGAAACGGTTCACGAGCACATCAGACCCTTCTAGAACGAGTGCCTGCTTACGGTTGTTCGGTGACATAACGCGTCCGGTCTTTCGAAAGTAGTCTTGAATCGATTCAAATGCTTCTTCATTTAGTACAAGCTCTTTCCCAAGCGAGCTCGCAATGGTTTCTTTTGTTAAGTCATCTTTGGTTGGTCCAAGACCACCTGAGAAGATAATAAAATTAGATCTTTCCTGCGCCACCTGAATGGCCTGTTTTAAACGCTCTGGATTGTCACCAACTGCTGTGTGGTAATAAACATTCACACCAATTTCAGCTAGTTGTTTGCTGATGAATTGTGCATTCGTATTCGTAATTTGCCCTAGCAATAGTTCGGAACCGACTGCAATAATTTCTGCTTTTCTCTCTGACTTCAAAGCGTACACGTCCTTTTTAGTTAGAATTCTTTAAAGCTTCCCAGTTTTTTGCAAAGTAATCCCAGCCTGAGACAACAGTGAAGAACACCGCTACCCACATCGCTAGATCACCAAACGGGAATGACACTAGTTCAAACGGCAGGTTATGCAGTAAAAGTGCTGAAATCGCAATGATCTGCGCCCATGTCTTCACCTTTCCAAGCATATTCGCTGCCACTACTTCACCGCCTCCGGCTAATACAAGCCTTAGACCTGTTACAGCAAATTCACGGCTGATGATCACAATCGCCATCCATGCCGGTGTGAGGTTGTATTGAACAAGTATAATTAAAGCAGCTGAAACAAGCAATTTATCTGCAAGCGGATCTAAAAATTTACCAAAGTTCGTCACTAAATTAAGCTTACGTGCGTAGTATCCATCAATCCAGTCAGTTGTTGAAGCGACGATAAACAAGATCGCTCCAACAAGGTGCGTCACTTCGATGCTGACGTCGCCAAAGCGCGCAACACCCCAATCTAGCGGTGCAAGCATAATAATCATAAAAACAGGGATCAAGGCGATCCTAGAAAGGGTTATTTTATTCGGTAAGTTAAACATGAAATCCAATCCTCCAATAATGCAATTTTTTATGTATATAATAGTAGGAACAAAAGAAAAGTCATCTACTTGCTTAAGATGACTTTTCCTTTCCTTTATTCACAATCACAATGTTTTGTGTCATGGTGTTCTTAGGGTCTAATTCGTACTTAAGTGTCTCGTCATTTACCTTGATATCTATTCCAGACGCATTGCCTAGACGGATATCGACCTGAGAAAGCTCAGACAGGTCTGTTTTAAACGATTCGCCATCTTTTAGTTCACCCATCTTCAGCACTTTTCCAGATTCGTCTCTTACGCGCAGCCATGAAGCTTGCGAGGCAGAAATGGTTAACTCCATTTCGTCTGCACCTGATACTTCATACGTTGTTGTCGAGCCTTCTGTATTCGTCGCCTTTAAAGAAACAGTTTCATCGTCTTTTGATGAATCGTCTTTTTTAGAAGATTTTTCTTTATCATCTGACGAAGCTTTTTCTTTTTTCTTTTGATCTTTTGCAAGAGATGAATCCTCAGATACTTCATATTTAGATTCTGATTGCTGAGGGGCCGCCTGATTATTCTTCTGTCCGCTATCATGATTGACCGCCTGCACGATCACATAGATGATGGCGATGACCACAATGATGCCTCCAATAATTAAAATTGTCGGCAATAGTTCAAGCACTTTCGAGGCAGGCTTTGGCAGCTCTCTTTGCGGCTTAATATTCGATAATTTATCAGATACTTCATCGTTATACGTGCTTGGAACATCTTTACGAAATTCTTCGAACAATTGTTCAGGATTCAGTCCAACGGCTTCGGCATATTGTTTAATAAACGCTCTGACGTAAAATTTACCTGGAATAATATCATAGTTTCCTTGTTCGATTGCTAGCAAATAGCGCTTTTGGATCTTGGTAGCCGCCATCAGATCCTCCAGCGACATCCCTTTTTCCTCTCTGGCCTCAACGAGCCGTTTTCCCAATTCAGTCAAAACAAACACCTACCATTACCATATTAAAAATCGAAGCCGGAAAAACCAGAATGATCAAACACTTGTGGTTCTTCAGCGTGTTCATATGTAATCTCTTCGTCTGCGCTATTCCGCAATTCAATGATATAGTCGAAATCATCCATTGTATATTCTGAATTTTGAATAAAGATGTCTGGATGCTCGACCACCTTCGTTGCCGGCAGTCTCATAATTTCCCTTAAAAGCTGCAAATGCTTCTCAGAACCTCTTCTTGTCGACACAATCCCATCAATAATAAAGACGTTATCTGGGCTGTATTCATCTGCGATCAGCTGACTTCGGATCGTCTGTTTCAAAAGAGTTGATGATACAAACAGCCATCTCTTGCTTGCACAAACACTTGAAGCCACAATTGATTCTGTTTTTCCGACACGCGGCATTCCGCGAATCCCAATCAATTTATGTCCTTCTTTTTTAAAGAGTTCAGCCATAAAATCAACAAGAAGACCGAGCTCGTCTCTTTCAAAACGGAACGTCTTTTTGTCATCCGCATCACGCTGTATGTATCTTCCATGACGAACAGCTAAGCGGTCACGAAGCTTTGGCTGTCTTAATTTCGTTACTTTTATCGTTTCCATTGTATTTAAAATTGATTCAAGCCGCTTAATTTGATCTGTGTGGTCACAGCGTAAAAGCATTCCGCGTCTTGATACATCAACACCATTGATTGTCACAATATTAATTGAAAGCATCCCCATTAGAGAAGAAATGTCTCCTAAAAGTCCGGGACGGTTTACCTGTATCTCATATTCAAAATACCATTCGAGCTTTGCCAAATGATATTACCCCCTTCATTGTGGCAAATTTTTACCTTCCTTTATCATAAAGCATTTTCACATTTTTAGAAAGCACAATGTTGTGAAACGGTTAAAATAAAAAGAGAGGCACAAACGACCTCTCTTTTTGTTTAGTGCGAGCTATTATTTTCAACCAGCTTGACCATCATATTTGCAATGGCACGCTGCTCATCTTCTGATGCAACGCTCCAAAGGTCAGCAAGTACTCTTTCCTGCTCGTTCTTTGCCTCAACTTCGTTAGCTAGATATCCGCCAATTTCATACGCAAGGTTATTGATGGTCTCATCCTCTAAACCTTTATCCTGCGCATGATTTAAGCGATCACCTAAAAAGTTTTTCCAATGGTCCCAGTTCTCAAGTACAGACATGTCGATTCCTCCATTCGAAAAGATGAATTACAGCCATAGCTTTTGTCATGGAGAGACGAATTATACACGTTTTTTAACAGTACCAGCCGCCATTGACAGATAAAATTTGACCGGTGATATAACTTGACTGTTTTGAGGCGAGAAACCAAATGACATCTGCAACCTCCTCAGGCGATGCAAGCCGGCCAAGCGGAATTTCTTCTTCCAGCATCGCGATGTCTTCCTGCGTAAAACGATTCATCATGTCTGTTTTGACAGCACCTGGCGAGACAGCATTTGCTCTAATTCCACTTGGAGCAAGCTCTTTTGCTAATCCTTTTATAAATGCATTTTGCGCACCTTTGACCATGCTGTACAGCACTTCACACGATGCTCCCGTTTCTCCCCATATCGAGCTGACCGCAATGATATGGCCTGCTTTCTTTTGAATCATGGCAGGTAAAAGGGATTGGGTAAGCTCATATGGACTTGTGACATGAAGCTGCACCATACTGGCTAATACGTCTTTTTCTGTGTCTGTCACCAATCCGACATGGCTCCTGCCGCTATTTAAAACAAGAATATCTGGACAGAGCGGCAGACGGCTGACAAGCTCATCTGCTCCTCCCGTTTTAGATAAATCTGCTTGAACGACATGCGTTTGAATGGAATATACCTCATCTAAATGAGCGGCGAGGCGCACAGCTGCCTGTTCATTTTTATAATAATGGAGCATCACATGGCAGCCTTCTTGGGCAAGCTTTTTGGCAGCTGCCTGCCCAATCCCGCCACTGGCACCTGTTATCAGCGCCCAACGACTCGTCACATTGATTCCTTCTTTCTATATAGAATACCTATTCTTTTCGTTTAAATGGGAACCAGTTGGCTGCTCCGAACAATTTCACCATCACAGGTACGAATAATGGTAGCACAACGAGTGCGTACAGTAAAAGTCCTGTGAGGACAAGTGTTGCAATCTGCAGGAGAGACAGCACACCGGATGGAAGCATTGCGGCAAATGTACCTGCCAAAATAACAGCAGCAGACATAATGACAGATCCCATATTTTTCATTGATTCAGTCATGGCAAACTGGATGTCTTTTGTTTTATATTCATTGAACCGCTCCATTAAGAAAATCGAATAATCGACTCCGAGCGCCATTAATATGACAAATCCAAAGAATGGTACTGCCCAGTTAATGCCAGGATATCCGAAGAAATGGGTGAAAATAAATTCTGTTACACCGATTGCTGTAAAGTAAGTCAATATGAGTGAACCTACCAAGTAAAGCGGCATGACAAGCGAACGGAACAAAATCACCAAAATAAGGAAAATACCAATCATCATGTAAAGAACTGTCTTATTGAAATCTTGGTCTGACAGCTGTTTTAGATCAGCGTTCATACTTGATACACCTGAGACGCCAAATGACGCATCTTTTAGGTTTGTTTCAGGAAGTGCCCGCTCGACAGAAGCTTCCACTTGTTTAATTATCGACAAGGCGTCATTTCCATATGGATTTTTCTCTAAAATGACATCAATTTTTGTCATCTTGCGATCATCTGACATGTATGAATCAAATACTTGCTTGAATGCTTTATTTTTTAAGACGTCTTTTGGAATAAACCAGCCGGCCATATCTTGATCTGGTGCATTTTTCAATTCATCTAAGTAGTCACCTGCACCCATTAAGCCGCTCGAAATTTTCTCCAGTCCATTTACACTTTTGTTCAGGCCGTCTGTCAGCTTGGTCAGGTTATCCCCAAAGCCGCCAATCTTTTCTTTCATTTGCTTTTGGCCATTCATGATGTCGCCCGCTCCATTTGCAAGCTTTGGCATATTATCAGCTAATTGTCCTTGACCTTTAGACGTTTGATCCAGTCCAGTTTCAACTGCGTCTAAACCAGCAATGAGCTCATCGATTTGATTCGTCAAGACTTTTTGCTGTTCAGAGGCTTTTGCGATAAAGGCATCAGCTGCTTCAAGCTGCTTTCTAGCTTCTTTCGCTTGTTTGGCATAGCTGTCTGCCTGTTTCGCCCCTTCTTGCAATGTCGCAGAAAGTTCGTTGTACGAAGCTTTAATCGCTTGATACGATTGATTTTCTTTTACCTGCGGGATTTGCTTTTCAAGTGTACTAAATTGTGTATTTGCTTGTTTGATTAACGCTTTTACATCTGCTGCGGCAGAGGATGATGTATCCACTTGCGCTAACGCCGCCTTTAGTTCTTTAGAAATGCTTTTATACAGTGAAACTTGCTGATTCACTTGTGCGACTTGAGCCGTTAATTCCTTTTTCGCACCTTTGATTTCATCTTTAATGGCTGCTACACCTTTTTTATTTTGGTCGATGCCGTTTTGCAATTTTCTTAAGGATTTTTCAACATTTTGAATCCCTGTTTGCACAGATTCTGTACCAGAAATCAATTTGTTAATGCCTTTTCCTGATGATTTGATTTGCGGTGTTTGATCCTCAATGGATTGACTCATTGTCGTCAGTGCATCTTGGATGTTTTTCAAGCCTTCATTGCTTTTATCAAGTCCTGTGTTCAGTTCTTTGGCTTGTGATTTCACGTACAGATCACTCAGCCCTTTACCGACAGGACGAGTGGCACTTCTCACTTTACTGACCCCATCTGTTTGTTCAATTGCACGGCTGAGTTTTTCGATGGCAATCAGCCCTTCATTGTTGTCTAAAAGGTCAGATGATTTCACGACCACTGTTGCCGGAAGTGCTTCACCCGGTCCAAACTTATCAGAAATGGTATTGAATGCGTTAACCGATTCGTATTTATTACCAATTTCATCTAAGCTGTTATAAGAAAGAGTTCCTTTATACATGAGAATTGGCGGAAGCGTAATGATTCCTACAATTAATAAGCTGAAAAGCGGTTTCTTAAATGAAAAACGACCTGCTGTTTCCCACATTTTTGACTGCGGATGGGCAATATCGCCTTTAATCGGCCAAAATAACACCTTTCCTAAAACTGCCATAAAGAACGGCACAATCGTGAGAAGAGCCACAATGAGCACAGCAACCCCAACTGCTACTGCAACAGCTGATTTATAAAGCTGGAATTGTGCCAGACCAATACATGTAAAGCCGATCAGCACTGCAATTCCGCTGAATAAGACGGTCTTTCCTGCTGTTTTATACGTAATCAGAATCGCCTCAATTTTATCTTTACCGTGTGCGATCTCTTCCTTAAAGCGGCTGAGAAGCAGTATGCAGTAATCCGTTCCAATTCCAAACATGATCGCGACCATAAAGATCTGAGTAAAGGTCGAGAGCGGAAAGTCTACATATTTCACTAAATAAGCTACGATTGATTGACTCACCAAGTAAGACAGTGCCACTGCGACTAACGGAACGAAAGGCGCCACAGCTGACCGAAAGACAAGAATAAGGACAACGAGAATAAACCCAATCGTAATGAATTCTGTTTTCTTCAGGCCTTCCTGCGAACTTGTAATAACATCATCATCAATTAACGGCTGCCCTGTCATTTCAAATTTCAGATTTAAGCTTTTCAGCTTTTCATTGACTCTTTCTTTAAAATCGGACGCTTTGATTTTGTTTGAGTCGTATGTAACTGGAACAAGGAGTGTCGTTTGATCTTTAGAGAGCATTTGTTTTTTGATATCTTTATTGGCTTCAAAGTAAGAAGTAATGTCCTCTATGTGGAGATCTTGATCCTTTTCTAAAATATCCATTGCCTTTTTTAAAGATGTTTCTCTTTCTTTCACAATGTTCTTTTCTTGAAAGACAATGACGATTGATTTTTCTGTATCGCCGTTTTCAGACATTTTCTTTAATAACTGATTGGCATATGAGGACGGATAGCCGTCTGGTACAGAAATTTGCCCCTTTTCTTTTGTTAATTGCGCCATATTAGGAGCGGTGATGAGTAACACTGCCGCTAATACGACCCACAGGATCGTGATCAGCCATCTACCCTTTATGATTGCTCTCATTAGAACTTTGTGCCTCCTCTTCGATGATCACTTGATAGATCTTTTCATATGTTTGAATAAATGATTCCATTTCTTTTTCTTCAAGCTTTTCAAAATAAGACCGAACTAAGTCTTGAAGCTGCTTTTCCATTCGGCTGACCACTTCTTTGCCCTCTGGCGTGACGTACAGGTGAACATTCCTTCTATCAGCTTGATCATGTTCACGAAAAATATAGTTTTTCGTAAAAAGACGATTAGTCATGGATGTTACAGCACTTTTGTTTACATTACATACATAAGCAAGGTCCGTAGATGTACACCCTGGATGTAAATTGATGTATCGAAGCGAGTAATATTGATCAAGTGTCAGCTCTTTATCAAGCTTTTCAGTGATCATACTCGAGACTTTTTTCTCCATCCAGAGATAGACATCTGCATACCTTTGGATGAGCTGGGCAATTTTATTTTGTTCCATACGCTGCTCCTTTTTAGTTTAAGTGTTTAACTATTAAAGAGTTTAACTAATATCCAAAACAAATGTCAATGAATATCCTCGTAAATAAAGCGGCTTTTTCAATGAACATAAAAAAGACAAACTCTGCCGATATGAGTTTGTCTTTTTAAATTTATTTTGTTTTTGGGACGACTTTGAAAACAGACATCCGTTCTTCATCAATTTCTTCATCTAAAATTTGCTGAATATCAGCTAATTGAATTTGTTCCAGCATTGTGACGACATCAAATAAGCTCATGTCTAAGAATGCATATCGAGTAAATTGGTTCGCGATATATTCTGGAGAATTCATGGCTTTTAAAAAGCTGCCGATTTTTTTCTTGCGTGCAAGCTCAATTTTCTCTTCTGTCATGAGGCTTTTTGCTTGAAGAAGGGTTTCTTTTAATACCTTTGCGAGTTGATCAGGATCATTTGTATCCCCGCCAACTGAAGTGAAGCCAAAACCGCCTTCTTCGGTATAATCGTAGCTGAATGTTTCATCAATTAAGCCCTTTTCATACATCTGTTCATATTGTAAGGAGCTTTTGCCAAACAGCGTCTCTAAAATGAGATTCATCCCAAGCTCATGCTTTAGCAGCTGATTTCCTTTTTTATGCGGATTCTTTGTTTTCAAACCGAACATACATTTAGAGCCTTGTACGTTCATTGGAAGTTCGTATTCTTTCCGGTATACACCTTCAGGCTCATTGATGTCTTTTCGTTTGATCTCCGGCTGGTCTGTAAATGGCTTTTTCGCCTGATTCGCTCTGACTTGATCTAAAATTTGCTTCGGATCAACAGGCCCGACAACGAATAGAAGCATATTGCTCGGGTGATAGAACGTTTCATAGCATTCATATAAATGATCTTTTGTAATAGGGGCAATGCTCTCTACTGTTCCAGCAATATCTATTCTCACAGGATGCTCTTGATATAAATTTTCAATCAGACCAAAGAATAAACGCCAGTCCGGATTGTCATCATACATGTTAATCTCTTGACCAATGATGCCCTTTTCTTTTTCGACTGTTTTTTCAGTAAAATAAGGCTCTTGAACAAAATCAATGAGTGTCTCAAGGTTTTGTTCGACATTTGAGGTGCTTGAGAATAAATAAGCCGTTCTTGTAAACGTTGTAAAAGCGTTTGCGGATGCTCCTTGTTTACTAAAAGTATGAAACACGTCTCCATCTTCTTTTTCAAACAGCTTATGCTCTAAGAAATGGGCAATTCCGTCAGGCACTCGAATCATGTCTTCTTTTCCAAGCGGCACAAATTCGTTATCGACAGAGCCATATTTTGTTGTAAAGGTCGCATAGGTTTTGTTAAACCCTTGCTTTGGCAGCACATAGACGTCCAGTCCGCTTTCCATTTTTTCGTGATAGACCGTTTCTTGCAGCTGATCGAATTGAATTGTTTTCACTGTCATGAAGCACCCTCCGTTCCTTTAAGAAAATAGGTCGTATCCCATTCGATTTTCTGACCCACTTTGATGATGTCCTCTTTGGTCACTCGGTCTAATGCTTCTAAAAAGGAATCAAGGGTTTCCCCAGTTGGCACAACGGCATGCTGATACAAATATTCTGCTGTTCCATAAGACGTATCGATCGTTTCAAGCAGCTGGTTTTTGACGACTGCTTTTGTTTGGTCAATTGCTTCATCTGAAAAATCACCTTTTTGCATCGCTTCAAATTGTTCTTTGATGATGTCCACTGCCTGCTGGTAGTTGCCGACTTCAATTCCTGACATCACCATCATCAAGCCTTTAAAGCTCTCAAGTCTAGACACAGCGTAGTAAGCAAGACTTGCTTTTTCCCGAACATTAATGAAAAGCTTAGAATGCGAGAAACCGCCGAATATGCCATTAAACAAATGCAGTGCCGGATAATCTTTATCTGCAATCGTTGTATGTGTGCGAAAGCCGATATTCAGCTTGCCTTGTTTTACGTCCTCTTCATCAATGACTTCTTTTGGTCCATTTTGAGCTCTTGCTGATTCAGTCTGCTGTTTGACTGGTTCTCTTTCACTTGTTTTAAAGTACTGGGAAACCATTCGGCTGATGTCTTCTTCGTCAACATCTCCGACAACATAAAGATCAAGCTGGTTTGATTGAAGCGCATGCTCATAAGCTTCAAAGAGCGAGTGAGCTGTGATGGCGTCAATGTCTTCCATTTCACCATTGACGTGCAGTGCATATGGTTCTCCTTTACACATTTCCTGCACGAGTCTTAAGTTCGAATAACGCATTTTGTCATCATAAACTGCCTGAATTCGCTGTTTTAAAGTGCGTTTTTCTTGATCCACATATAATTGACTAAACACCCCATCTTCAACATACGGGTGGAATAATAGGTCGGATAGTAAGGAAATCCCTTTTTCTAGTAAAGGAGTTTGATCCTTTAAATATTTTTCATTCGCCATTTCTAGGCGGAAGGTAATGATGTGATTCTCACCTTTTTTTGCCATGTCTGCCGAAACGGTTGCTCCATAGAGCTCATCAAAATAGGCACGCAGTGCTCCTGTTTTGGGCATCTTTTCTGTTCCTCTTAACAGCACATGCGGGAAAAGAGAACGCATGGTGACGTCATCTTTGGATAGCGGTGCAAGCATTTTAAAAAGGATTGTCACGGTTTTAAATTTTTCTGTTTTGACAATATGAGTATGAAGACCGGGTGTGTCCAGTGTCTTCTCTTGTAAGTACGTCATGAGAAACCTCCTTTGTTCATCCTATTTATTATGTATTAGAACATGGCTGATATATACGTGAAACAGCCATTTAATAGACATTATATCAATCAGAGGAAAGGATAGGAAATAAAAACGCCTCTGCTCATAGCAGAGACGCCAGTCGTTATTTCATTCTAAACGGCCACCAATTCCATTTACCAAAAATACGAACCATGACCGGAATAAAGAGGGGCAATACAACAAAAGCATATAATAAAAGTCCAATGAGTACGACCGTTGCAATTTCAACAAGCGATAATACTCCTGATGGCAGCATAGCAGCGAACGTACCTGCTAAAATGGCCACTGCAGAAATAATGACAGAACCCATATTTCTCATCGCTGATATCATCGATGCTTGTACATGCTCTCCCTTCCATTCATTAAAACGATCCATGAGGAAGATGGAATAATCGATCCCGAGCGTCACAAGAATGACAAAGCTGAAAAATGGGACAGCCCAGCTGACACCATCGTAGCCAAAAAATGTTTTAAAGATCCATTCTGTTAAACCGATTGATGTAAAATACGTTAAAATCAGTGAAAGTGTTAAGTATATCGGCATGACGATTGACCGTAATAAAATAATTAAAATAATAAAAATACCAATTAACATGAAGATAACAGTTCGAATAAAGTCACCGTCAGACGTTTCTTTTAAGTCCACATTTAAGCTTGAGATACCAGATACCCCGTATTTGGCATTTTTGAGTCCACTTACAGGTAAATATTGATCAAGGGTTTCCTCAATTTTCGCGACACCTTTCATCGCTTCATTGCTGTATGGATTCACATTTAAGATGACTTCAAAAGTCGTTAATTTACGATCTGGAGACATATACGTATGAAAGATTTGCTTAAATTCTTGGCGTTTCAGCACTTCTTCTGGAATAAACCAGCCCGTTACTTCTTCATCTGGCGCTTGCTGAAGCTGCTTTAAGTAGCCGTCAGCCTCGGTGAAGCCGCTTTTGACCTGCTCAAGCCCTTCAATACTTTCATCTAATCCATCTGTTAATAACGTAAGTTTCGATGAAAGCTGGCTAAATCCTTTTTTGATGGCTTTTTGGCCTTCTGTCAGCTGTTCTGCACCATCTTCGATTTTAGGCATTTCTTTAATCAATTGTTTTTGGCCCTCATTTGTTTGGTCAAGGCCGTCATAAATTTGATCAAGCCCGTCCATGAGCGCTTGCACTTGGCGTTTTACTTCTTTTTGCTTGCTTGATAAGGTTTGAATCACTTGATCTGCCTGCTTGATCTTTTGCTTAAAATGAGCGGCTTCCTCTTCATATACACTCATTTGATCCCCTGCTTGATCAAGCATTCCTTTTGTTTCTTTGAATACTTTCTTGATTTCTTTATATTCATCCATGTCTTTTACTTCTGGAAGACGATTTTCTAGTGCTTCAAATGATAGATTTTCATAGGATGCTTTTACTTTCTTAATGGTTGTCATCAGCTGCTGATTCGATTTCGCATGGCGTTCAAGTGTATTCACCACACGCTCTAGCTCTTGAATCATCGTTTCGCTGCTGCGATATTCTTGCTCTAATTCTTTTTTCGCTTTTTTGATTTTACTTCGAATGGTGCCGACGCCTTCCTTACTGCGTCTCACCCCATCTTCTAAAGAGATTAGGGATTCCCTGACTTCTCCGACACCGCTTTTGATTGCTTTTGTTCCATCAATCAGCTGGTCAATGCCTTGAGCGGATTCTTCAATTTTTGGTTTTTGTTTGAGAAGAGCGAGATTTGTTTCGGTCAAGCCATCTGAAATTTTCCCGATTCCTTCATGGCCTTTGCCAAGTTCTCCTCCCAGCTCTTTCGCTTGAGAGGTGACATAAAGCTGGCTCAGCCCGTCCCCAACAGGACGCGTGACACTGCGGACTGTTTTGACTTCGTCAATGTCATTTAATTTACGAGTCAGTTTTTCAATCATGACAATCTTTTCTTGATTATCTAGCTTATCATCATTTTCGACAAGCACATTCAGCGGCAGCGCTTCACCAAAGCCAAATTGCTCTGATATCGTATTAAATGCAGACACCGACTCATACTTATTCCCAATTTCATTTAAACTGTTATAAGACAGGGTGCCGTCGTACATCAGAATAGGAGGTACCGTAATAAGAGCGACTAACCCTAAGCTGATCAGCGGCCTTTTAAATGAAAAACGCCCAGCCCATTCCCACATTTTACTTTGCGGGTGCCGAATGTTTTCTCTTTTAGATGGCCAGAATAGAGATTTTCCGAAAACAGACATAAAAAAGGGAACGATGGTGACAAGGGCAATCAGCAGAATGCCTACTCCAACGGCAACACTAACGGCTGATTGATACAATTGGAATTTAGCAAATCCAATACTTGAGAAGCCGACTAACACGGCTAAGCCGCTGAAAAATACCGTTTTCCCTGCACATTGATACGTGACGATAATCGACTCTTTGACATCACGGCCTTGACCGATCTCCTCTTTAAAACGGCTTAACAGCAGGATGCAATAATCCGTTCCGATACCGAACATAATGGCTACCATAAAAATCTGAGTAAAATTAGATAGAGGAAATTGTGTATATTCTACGAGAAAAGCCACAATACACCGGCTGACAGCGTAAGAAATGCCTATCGTAATGAGCGGAACAACAGGTGCCAATATCGATCTGAAAACAATGATTAAAATAAAGAAAATAAAAATCATCGTGATAAGTTCAGTTTTCTTCAGACCTTGTTGAGAGCTTTGAATGACATCTGAATCCACAAATTTTTGGCCCGTTATTTCATATGAGACATGATAGGGCTTTAAAACTTCCTCAATTTGTTCTTTAATCTTCACAGCTTTTGTTTCGTAGTGGTCGAATTTGAATGGAACAAGAAGTGTACTTTTATCCTTTGATAAAAGTTGTTTTTGAATGTCCGGATCTACATGAAAATACGAAGTAATTCCGTCAATGTGGAGTTCTGGGGCATTTGACATGAGTGCAGCTAAAGCCTTTTTTAATTCCTGCTCTTTCGCAGGGAACAGATGTTGTTCGGAGAATACAAGCACACCTGTATCTTTTTTCCCGTTCTTATCTGACAGCTTATCCAATAGGTGAAGTGCTTCAGCTGTTGGTGTCCCCTCCGGAACCTTTAATTGCCCTTTTTCTCTTGTTAATTCCTCTAAATCGGGCGCAGTAATAAACAGAATCACAGCTGTTATCATCCACACCACTAATACAATCCATCTTGCTTTAATTATTTGCAACATAGCTGCTTCAAGCTCCTTCTACTTCTTCAATCAATTTGCTGTATTTGAGCGTGTCTGAAGTGCTGACTGCGTCTCCTTCAAATGGCAGGATGACCTATTCAATTGTCCTTTCGTGTTGAAGAAGCATATCTCCATCATCAGCACGCGTGCTCAATTTCTGCCTAAAGAAAGACAGAAAATGAATGTTTTTGAACACCTCCAATTTGGGATAATTTAAAAGATATTACTATACATTAGTTTAACTATCAAAATTTTACATGTCAATTTATAAAAAAGAAAAAAGATGGCAAAATACCATCTTTTTTCTATATTTAAACCGTTTTTAATTGTTCACTCTCATCCTCTTCATCTGGCTGGATGAAAAAGAGGACCAAAAATAGTGAAATGAGACTGCAAATGGTCGAGAGAATAAAGACTATGGAGTCCCCTTTATCCATTAGATAGGCAAAAATCGGAGGTCCTAAAGCAACACCGATAAAACGCATACTGCTATAAAATGACGTAATGGTACCGCACTGCTCTTTTTCAATTCCTTCTGTAATCAGCGCATCAAGTGCAGGCAGCACAATACCGATGCCCACTCCGCCAATGCTTAAACAGATAAACAATACGTAAAAGCTGTGATTCCACCATAAAAAAATATAAGAAAGTGATAACAAAGCCATCCCTACAATTAAAAAGATTCTCATTTTTCCTTTTTCTTTTCCAATCGTTTTTCCAGCAATGTAGGAACTGATTGATAGAAAAAGGAGCGGAATACTCAGCAAGAGCCCTTTTTTGACGCCCTTTATTTGATAAGCCGCCTCTAGGTTATCCGATAGGTAAAAAAGCACACCAAAAAGAAGAAACATAATAAAACCGCCAATAGCAAAAATGGCATAAAGCCAGCGTCCCTCATGCTTAAAAATGGTCTTTGTTGATTTTAAAAATTCTTTAAATGTAGGCGGGTCCTCCTCTTTTTTCGCCGACTCTACCATGAACAGTACCATGAGAAAGCTGATGATCGAAAAGAACGGGATGAACCAAAACGGCACAAACCAAAACCATGAAGCAAGAAGTGCCCCAATAATAGGGCTTAGTACCTTACCTGCTGTATTAGAGGTTTCAATGGCGCCAAGTCCTGCACTGACCTCTTCATCATCATGAAACAAATCTCCAATAAACGGCATAACGACAGGTGCGGCTCCAGCTGAACCAATACCTTGAAGGACCCTTCCAAACAGAATCCACATATAAGGTTCTTTCATGATCGTTGAGGCGACTGCTGCCACAGCTCCTCCAAGTCCGGCGATTAAAAGACACGGCAGCAGTACCTTTTTCCGCCCAATCCGGTCTGATAAGTAACCGGCGATTGGAATACATAAGATGGCTACAACCGAATATACCGTAATAATGAGAGAGACTTGAAAGGAAGTAATCGAGAGTTTCTTTTCTATCTCTGGCAATACTGGTATTAACATCGAGTTCCCTAGTGTCATGATTAGAGGGACTGATGATAATGCAATGATATTCTTTTTACTGACTGTTTTCTCGCCCAACATCATTCACCCAATTCTATATACTGTTACGTATTAGTGTGGCAAGTTTGACGAGTATTATGTATGGGCAAACAAAAAGCAGACGCCTATGGAAGCGACTGCTTGTTAAAATCGTTTGCGTATGACATGAAAGCTGAATTTATCCGCTCGAAAATAATTGAGGGAGTATAAGACCGGCTGATCATCCTGATCATAGTGCATTTGTTTCAGTAATAATAACGCCGTTTCAGGGTCACAATCTAGAATCGGTGAGACCTGATCGTGGTAGCCAATTGGTTCAATGTCAGCAACTGCATATTTAATCCCGCTGTGCGGTTCTCTTCCAAACAGCTCAAAAAGAGACTCTTCTTCATGTGTAAAAGAAGCGGGAAGATGTTTGACCGGAATTTTATCTAAACAATAAACAACTGGCTGCCCATCTGCCGTTCGAACGCGTTCCATTGAAAAAATCCCATCAGATTTATCACACTGAAAACGAATGACATCATTCTCTGTTGGCTCCCCTTCTTGCGAGGATAAAAAGATGGTGCCAGGCGTCATATTGACCTGCTCAATCATTTTCGTGACACTTGTCAGCTGTTCTATGCCTGTCGAAAAAAGCGGTCTTGAATTGACGAAAGTCCCTACCCCATGCCTTCTAATTAAATACTTCTCTTCTTCTAATATACGAAGGGCCTCACGCAGTGTCGCTCTGCTCACACCTAAAAGTTTTGAGAGCTCAAACTCAGAAGGCAGCTTTTCTTTTTCGGCATATACACCTGTTTGAATATCTTCTTTAATACGGTCAATCACTTTCAAATATAAATGGCGATTGTCTGTTTTGGTCGACATGTTTTCCCTCCGTCTAATCAATGCAAATGATAAGATGAGAAATCTCTATTCCGAGATAAGTTGAACATAACTATATCATGTTTTTGCAAATAAATAAATAGTCTGACATCCAGTTAACATAATCATACTATCGTTTACTATTTTTCAGGAAAGCTCTCTTCAATTATGAAGAGAGCTCGTCATATTGTTCTTTTGAGAGAAGAACTTCTCTCGGTTTACTTCCTTCATATGGGCCTACCACGCCCCGCTCTTCCATTGCGTCAATGAGACGTGCCGCCCGGGTATAACCGATGCGGAATCTTCTTTGCAGCATAGAAACAGAAGCCGTCTGCATGCCGATAATCAATTCAACTGCTTCATCATACAGATCATCTTCCACAGCCGCAAGCTGATCCTGCGTTTCTTCGCTCGGAATCATTTCCTCTTGGTATTGAGCTTTTTGCTGTGTGATCACGTGATCCACAACATGCTCCACTTCTTCATCTGATAAAAAGGCGCCTTGCACACGAACCGGCTTGTTTGCACCAACAGGTAAAAACAGCATGTCCCCTCTGCCCAGAAGCTTTTCTGCGCCTCCCATATCAAGGATCGTCCTTGAATCGGTTTGAGAGGATACGCTAAAGGCAATGCGGGACGGGATGTTGGCCTTAATGACACCTGTAATGACATCGACAGAAGGTCTTTGTGTGGCGATAATCAAATGAATTCCCGCAGCACGAGCCATTTGAGAAAGTCTTGTAATGGAATCCTCCACATCAGAGGAAGCGACCATCATTAAATCTGCAAGCTCGTCTACTATGACAACAATATAAGGAAGCTCTGGCTGTTTAGCATCTTCTGTTTGATTCATCCGTTTAATGTAATCATTGTATCCTTCAATATTTCTTGTCCCCGTATGCGAAAACAATTCATAGCGGCGTTCCATTTCGCTGACTACTTTTTTCAGTGCCTGCGATGCTTTCTTAGGGTCTGTTACGACAGGAGCCAAAAGATGCGGAATACCGTTATACACATTTAATTCAACCATTTTCGGATCAATCATCATCATTTTCACTTCATGAGGCTTCGCTCTCATGAGAATGCTTGTGATAATACCATTGATACACACACTTTTTCCGCTTCCAGTCGAACCTGCTACAAGCAAATGCGGCATTTTGTTCATTTCAGCAAGCACGGCTTCACCCGAGATATTACGGCCTAGTCCAATGAGGAGCTTGGCATTTGGACGGTCATTTTGCTTCGATTCTAATACCTCTTTTAATGAAACCATAGCAATTTCTGCATTCGGAACTTCGATGCCGATGGCTGATTTGCCAGGAATCGGCGCCTCAATTCGAATGTCCTTTGCTGCGAGCGCGAGGGCTAAATCATCACTTAGATTGACGATTTTGCTGACCTTCACACCAACATCTGGATATACTTCATATTTGGTCACAGCTGGACCTAAATGAACCTGTGTGACTTTTGCTTTCACACCAAAGCTTTGAAATGTTTTTTCAAGCTTTCTGGCATTTTCATAAATATTTTTCTTATCTGTTTGCTGACCTGAATGCTGAGGCTCCGCCAAAATATCAAGTGACGGCAATTCGTAATCTTTGTTTTCAAGTTCTGTAAATGTCATCGGCGGTGCCTCTTTTGGTTCATCGGCTGTATCTGATTGAACTGGTGCACTTTGCACAGAGTCCTGAAGAGGCGCTGTCTCTTTTGCCGCCTGCTTTTTTTGAACCGTCGGGGTGAGAATGTCATCTCTATCTGCAAAGCTTGAAATAATCGGCTGGCTATTATCAGAAGACGGTGTTTCCTCTTCGATCAAGATCAGATCATCCTCGTCTTCTTCTTGAATGCGTGAACGTTTTTTCTTTTCACCTGTTTTCTGAGAGGACGCGCTCTTTTTCGCCTGCCTGATTCCTTTCATATCTTCAACAAAGGCTTTCCACTGCTTCACCATAAATTGTGATAGAGGAATCGTCACTTTTTTCACCATTTCCTGAAGGGATCGGTTTGTAATCAGGACAATTCCAATCAGCATTAGAACAATCGCCATGATTTGCGAGCCTGCTTGTGCAAATAAGAAATAAGAAGCAGCAAACAATACGGCTCCGATCATGCCGCCCCCTAAATCAGGCGATCCTGTTTCACCTTTCATATCCATCAAGAAGAGCTCAAATGTATTTCTAATCACACTTTGAGAGCCAATGACACCAGCAGATGAAAGATGCTGAAAGAGCTTCACATGTGACAAAAGCAAGACGCTCGCAATGATGCAGTAGAGACCTGCTTTTCTTCTTGTTAAAATATCTGGGATTTGTTTTTTCCAGAAAATCGTCACACCAAAAAGAAATAATCCGATAAGACAGAGAATGGACCATTCACCTGCAAAGAATCGGAATAGATGTACAAAGGTTTGTCCAACAACGCCCAGCTGTAAAATGGCAATGATCGCTATGGCAATACAGACTAACCCATTTAATTCATATTTCAGTTTTAGCTGTTTATTTTGTTTTTTTCTCGTTTTCCGTTTTCTCTTTTTAGCCATACTCATCACCTTACTACGAAAGAAAATATAACCTACCGAAAGATCAGAAAGAAAGCAGCCTGGTTTTGGCTGCATCTTGTTGTAAGTTTTCCCTTTATTATAGCATAGAATCATTCATATGAGTCGGTTTGATTGGTGCCTAAATGTAACTTCAATCGCTTGCCTGGTGCAAGCTCTTGATTGAGAAAATCCATTGGATTGGTGCTCATGACTTGAACAATTTCTGCTTCATCTTCTTTCATTTCAACCATCACTGGCACACCTTGAATGTTTACCTGCTGGAGCTTGCGTTCTCCCTGTTCCTCAGCGTAAATGGCTTCATATGGCATAGGCGTATATAAAATCATTGGATCAGCCCCTCGTTTTGAGATGCCCTGTCTCCGATAAGCTCGTTCAACTTTTTAATCGCTTGTCCTACACCGCCCACTTCATTCATGAGTCCGTATTCTGCTGCCTCATGACCAACGACATTTGTTCCGATGTCTCTCGTCAAATTGCCCTTTGAGAACATGAGCTCTTTAAACTTCTCTTCTGTAATGTTGGAGTGGCTTGTAACAAAGTTAATGACTCTTTCCTGCATTTTATCTAAGTATTCAAAGGTTTGCGGAACGCCAATCACAAGACCTGTTAATCGCACAGGATGAATGGTCATTGTGGCTGTTTCTGCAATATACGAATAGTCACACGATACAGCAATCGGGACACCTATCGAGTGGCCGCCGCCAAGCACAATCGAGACAGTTGGTTTCGATAAAGAAGCAAGCATTTCTGCAATCGCGAGTCCCGCTTCAACATCTCCTCCTACTGTATTTAAGATGATCAGAAGACCTTCTATTTTCGGGTTTTGTTCAACAGCTACGATTTGTGGAATGACATGTTCGTATTTGGTTGTTTTATTTTGCGGTGGAAGCTGCATGTGGCCTTCAATTTGTCCAATAATGGTGAGGCAATGGATATTTGTATCTTGTGGCAGCTGCGGAACGGCTGTTTCACCAAGCTGCTGTATTTTGCTCATAATGCTGTCTTTTTCTTCTGGCTTTCGCTCAGGCTGCTGTTCATTCTTTTCGTCCATTTGTCTCCATCCTTTCCTCAAACTCTTCTCCTATTATGAACAAATAGGGCATATTCCATCCGCATTCCTCATGCCACATCTAAAAAGCCCAAAGAGCTTATGCTCCTTGGGCTTTATCATCACACTTCCATAATAATTGGAATGATCATCGGCTTACGTTTTGTTTTTTCATATAGGAATTGATTTAGCACATCGCGCATGGATTGTTTCAATGTTGACCATTCAACAATTGAGTTTTCCGTTTGCTCTTTGACAATCTCTTTGACCATTTCTGTTGCTTTCACAATCAGCTCTTCGGATTCTCTTACATAGACAAATCCTCTTGTGATGATTTCAGGTCCAGAAATTAATTGTTTCTTTTGTTTATCGAGCGTAATGACAACAATCAAGATACCGTCTTGAGACAATAGACGTCTATCGCGTAACACGATGTTTCCGATATCACCAACGCCAAGACCATCGATCAAAATGTTTCCTTGATGAACTTTTTCACCGATTTTGACGTTCTGTCCTCTAAACTCAACAACATCTCCTTTATCAATCAAGAAAATGTCACTGCGTTTCATACCTACTTCTTCAGCAATACGAGAATGTGCTTTTTGCATACGATATTCGCCATTCACCGGAATTAAATACTTCGGTTTTAGTAAGTTCAGCATCAGCTTTAACTCTTCTTGGCACCCATGTCCAGATACATGTACACGTTTTTGCGCAAAAATGACTTGTGCTCCGCTCCTTGTAAGGAAATCCACTGTTTTAGAGTATGTGAGTTCTTGTCCAGGAAGAGGTGTAGATGCAATCACAACTGTATCATCTTTTTCAATATGAAGCTGTTTGTGATTTTGCTTCGCCATTTTTGTTAAAGCAGCAAGCGGCTCTCCGTGGCTTCCAGCGGTCAGGATGACCACGTCGTTTTTCGCCATTTTCTTCACTTCTTGAACGGGTACAAATAATTCTTCGTCTGCTGTAACATAACCAAGCTTGATCGCCAGCTGAAGGGTTGTCATCATATTCTTCCCTGCAACGGCAAGCTTACGGCCATTTTGATTTGTTGCATTAATGATCTGCTGCACGCGGTTAATATTAGATGAAGACACAGCAACAATCACACGATTTTCAGCATTGTACATCGCATTTGAGATTTCGTCTTGGACGAGCGCCTCAGAAGGTGTATAGCCTGGTTTTTCAGCATTTGCACTGTCTGAAAGTAGTGCTAAAACGCCGTTGTTTCCAATTTTCGCAATCTCTCCGATGTCACAGGCTTGGTTAAGCGCTGGGGTTTGATCAAATTTAAAATCACCTGTGCATACGATTGAACCAAGAGAGGTTTTGAAGCTGATCCCAACTGAATCAGGAATGCTGTGATTCGTTCTAAAGAACGATACTTTTGTTGTTTCAAAAGTAATAACTGATTTTGCATGTACCTCACGCAAATCAGCTTTTTGATTGAAGCCATACTGCTTTAATTTTTCTCGAAGTAACGCAAGGGTCAGCTTCGTTCCGTAGACTGGTACAGACAATTTGCTCAAGCAATGGAATACGCCTCCGATTGCTTCATCATGTCCGTGGGTAAGAAAAATTGCTTTCACCCGATCAGCACGCTCTGTTAAATAAGAGATATCAGGAATGACGACGTCAATGCCCAGCATTTCATTTTCTGGATGCATTAAACCTGCATCTACTACATATATGTCCGAATCAATCTCAATGACATATAGGTTTTTTCCGATTTCTCCAACGCCTCCGAGTGCAATAATTC
The DNA here is from genome assembly GCF_038593175.1 of Bacillus sp. FSL K6-1006. NCBI lineage: Bacteria > Bacillati > Bacillota > Bacilli > Caryophanales > Bacillaceae > Bacillus > Bacillus sp. FSL K6-1006. The sequence goes on along the minus strand of NZ_CP151970.1, from coordinate 1,665,485 downwards.
TTACGTTCTCTGTATTTTTCTTTTTCAAAATTCTTATCCTCCTAGTCTCAAGCCCGTCCATCATCGCTTAATGCTATTATAACTGAATCTAATTTTAGAAAACAAGATGAAGTCACATTTTAAGAAAGTGTTTATGTATAAAAAACGGTCATACTCAGGGACATCTGAGAATGACCGCTTACGAAATCTTTTGTTTTGATCAGCTGTTTAAAACGCTGCTTAAATCCAGTCTCTCTTCTTCTGACAAAGGCAAAAGCGGAAGACGAACAGATCCGACATCTAGTCCTTTCAGCTGAAGGGCTGTTTTGACAGGTGTTGGATTTGGCGCTGAGAAAAGCTGTTTCATGATTGGAAGCAGCTTTTGATGGATCAAAGCTGCATTCGCTGTCTGGCCTGAAGCATAGCTTTTCAGCATTTGCTGCATATCCAGTCCTACGATATGAGACGCAACCGAGACAACTCCTTTTGCACCAACAGATACAGCCGGAAGTGTTAAACTGTCGTCCCCTGAATATACGTCGAAATCTTCTGGCGTCTCTGCAATGATTTTTGTCATGGCATCGAGATCGCCGCTTGCTTCTTTGATGGCAACAATGTTAGGTATTTGCGCAAGCTTAATCGTTGTTTCTGGTGCTAATGACGCAGCCGTTCTTCCTGGTACATTGTAAAGCATGACAGGAAGAGATGTAGACTCGGCAATGGCTTTAAAGTGTGCATACATGCCTTCCTGTGATGGCTTGTTGTAATAAGGTACGACAAGCATCACTGCATCAACGCCCGCTTCTTCTGCTTTTTTCGTTAGTTTGATAGACGCATTTGTATTATTACTGCCTGTTCCTGCAATGATTTTACAACGACCATTTGCTAATTTGACCGATTGCTGAAAAAGAGCGACTTTTTCTTCATTCGATAAAGTTGGCGATTCGCCTGTTGTCCCTGCAACGACTAAGGAGTCACTGCCGTTTTTTAACAAGTAATCAATGAGAATTGATAGCTTTTGGAAATCAATGTTGCCCTTTTTATCAAAAGGTGTAATCATAGCTGTTGCGATATTTCCGAAATTCATTTTTTTCACCTCATCATGATTCAATCACATTTATCTTGAAAGTTCAAACACTTCATGCAGGGCATTGACAGCCGCTCTCATGTTTTCTTCGTTCACTAACACCCAAATGGTCGTATGACTGTCAGCCGATTGTAAAATCGGAATGTTTTGCTCGGATAGAGCCGTTACAATTTTAGATGTGACACCTGGTACACCCATAATGCCTGCGCCAACAGCTGATACTTTCGCACAATTTGTTGTCACAATTGGTGTATAGCCAAGATCTTTTAGGATCGACGTTGCCTTTTCAGTCATTGCACCTGTCACTGTATACACAATTTCACTCGGTGTGATATTGAAGAAGTCGACACTGATTTGTGCGTTTGCCATTGCTTTGAAGACCTCTGTTTGTACGCTGTACTGACCTTCTTTTGCAGGGACTTTGATTTGTGTCACATCATTGACATGTGCAATACCCGTAATGAGGCGGTCATACACATCATGGCTCATTTTATCTGAGTAGTGTGATGTAACGAGCGTGCCCTCATCATCAGAGTATGTTGAACGGACCCTCATTGGTACTTTTGCCTGCATCGCAATTTCAACAGCTCGCGGGTGAATGACTTTTGCCCCTTGATATGCGAGGTTGCAAATTTCCGTATATGTCACGACTCTCAGCGGTTTTGCATTTTCAACAATGCGGGGATCTGCTGTCATAACGCCTTCTACATCTGTAAAAATATCAATAAAGTCTGCCTGCAATGCAGCGCCTAAAGCTGCTGCGGACGTATCACTGCCACCTCGTCCGATTGTTGTCACGTCTCCATTTTTCGCCGCTCCTTGGAACCCAGCGACAACGACAACATCATGTTCAGACAGTGCTGCTTCCAGACGTTCGCACTTCATGTCAATAATTTTCGCACTTGTATGCTCCTTATCAGTCACAAAGCCCGCCTGAGCTCCAGTCATCGCTACAGCCTTTAGACCGTTTTCATTCAGCATACTTGAAAACACAACAGCTGAGATATTCTCCCCGCAGGAAACAAGCAAGTCTTTTTCTCTGTTTGTCATATGCTGCGCGCTGCCGTAAAGCAGACCGAGCAGCGTATCTGTCGCATAGGGATCGCCTTTTCGTCCCATTGCAGAAACGACAACAACCGACTTATAGCCTTTCTCTTTTGCAGATAAGATATGTGCAAGTGCCCTTTTTCTACCTTGATCATCTTTGACAGATGTACCGCCAAATTTTTGGACAATTATTTTCACTGTTTTCACTCCAAGTTCATTCTGACGTAACAGAAGAGAGCAGGCGAAAGATGCCTAACTCTCTTCTGTTCGTCCTCATCATCCATTGAATGTTAAACTAATTTTAATGCTTTTAAGCTTTCTGCAATTTGAACAGAGTTCCATGCAGCGCCTTTAAGCAGGTTATCAGATACAATCCACATATGGAACCCGTTTGGACGGTCCAAATCTTTCCGAATGCGGCCGACAAATACGTCGTTTTTCCCAACAGCATCTGCTGGCATTGGATAAATTTGCTGAGACGGATCATCTTGCAGCGTAATTCCTGGTGCATCTTTTAGAATTGATTTGAGGTCTTCCACTGTTGCATCATTTGATTCTAGTTCGACGTAGACAGATTCTGAATGACCTGTTTCAATTGGAAGCCTTACGCATGTTGCCGCTACTTCCAGCTCAGGCATATGCATGATTTTTTTCGTTTCGTTGATCATTTTCATTTCTTCGAATGTATAACCGTTGTCTTGGAATTTATCAATTTGCGGAATCGCATTAAATGCAATTTGATAAGGCATGACTTCTGGTGTTACATCCTCTTTATTTAAAATGGCTTGTGATTGGCTGTATAGTTCGTCAATGGCTTCATGTCCCGCACCTGATACTGCTTGATACGTAGAGACAATGACTTTTTTCATTCCATATGCCTGACGAAGCGGTTCTAATGCCGCTACCATTTGAATCGTTGAACAGTTAGGGTTTGCAATGATCCCTTGATGATCATGCAAATCTTTTTCGTTTACCTCTGGTACGACAAGAGGGATGTTTTCGTCCATACGAAAAGCACTTGTGTTGTCAACAACAATCGCACCTCGTTTGACTGCTTCAGGAGCCAGCGCTTTAGAAACATTTCCTCCAGCACTGAATAATGCAATGTTCACTCCTTCAAAGCTTTCAGGTGTTGCTTCCTGAACAGTGTACTCTTGACCTCTGAATGTCACTTTTGTTCCAGCAGAACGTTTTGAGGATAGTAGAGTAAGTGTATCCATTTCAAAATCTCTGTCAGCTAGTGTTTTTAACATTTGTTGACCGACAGCTCCAGTCGCTCCAACTACAGCTACATGCAATCCTCTTCCCATCAGTAAAACTCCTTCCGACCCATCCATGATTCTTTTCTTTCGGATGGCCATCCTATGACTTTTTACATTTTATTTTACCATAGAAAAGCAAGGCTTGAAGCATCTTTTTTGAATCTTTCATGATTTTCTAGTGAATCTATTATTCGTTTGGTCCAATTAAAATTGGCTGAATTTGTCTATGCTGGAGTGCCTCTTCTACTGTTTGAGTTAGCAGATTCATGTTCGCGACCATAGAGGTCGGTTTTTTGAATGGATCATCCTGACCAAACGGAATAAAGAAAATATTCTTTGTCGACATGAGCCTCATCAGATTTGTACCATTTAAACCTAACGCATCATTTGTTGAGATTCCTAAAACGACAGGTCGATGATTCCGTATGGTTGCTTTAGCAGCCATTAAAACAGGACTGTCTGTCATGGCATTTGCAAATTTCGCCATCGAGTTTCCAGTTAAAGGAGCAATGACCATACAATCAAGCGGCAGCTTAGGCCCGAGCGGCTCTGCTTTCACGATTGAGTCAATCGCTTGAAATCCAGTCAGCTTCTCAATCCGCTCGATCCACTCGGCTCCATCTCCAAATCTCGTATTCGTGCTCTGCACCGTGTACGACACCACTGGACGCACCTCTGCCCCTTCTTTTACAAGCGCTTCGATTTGCGGAAAAACAGCCTCATACGTACAGTGGGAACCTGTTAAACCAAAGCCGATTCTTTTCCCTTTTAATGTTGTCATGATTCCATCCCCCTTTTTTCCTCCGCAAGTTCACATAAAAGCCCGGAAAGCACTTTTGCAATGATTTGTCCTGCTGTTTTTGGTGCAACAATCCCCGGGAGTCCTGGTGCAAGAAGTGCCTTCACTCCGTGCTTTTGTGCAAAGTCAAAGTCTGTTCCGCCTGGGCGGGAGGCGATATCCAAAATGAGTGTCTTTGGTGTCATGCTGACGATGACAGATGAATCTAATACAAGACTTGGAATGGTATTGATGATAATATCAACATCCGTTACTTCCTCTTTTAACTGGTCCATTGAAAATGGATGAAGTCCCATCTCAAAGGCCCGCGCTAAATGTGCTGTGTCTGCCGCCCCTACTTTTACGTCTGCCCCTAGTGCCCGAAATGTGCGGGCAATGGTGAGTCCTGTTCTTCCAAGTCCGAGGACTGCGACATGAGACCCGTGAATCGTATAGTCCGTTTGCTGAATGGCCATCATGATAATTCCTTCAACTGTTGGAATAGAGTTATATATGGCAATATCATCTCGCTCAAACAGCTTCACAAGCTTCCGGTTCACCTGCTTTGCCAGATTGTCTAAGTACGTATTTGAAATACCTGAGTACAAGGTACAATGGGCAGGGGTTCTTTCTAAATATTTAGCTTCCAGCAAAACCTGCTCGTTTGAAAAAACTGTAGCAACAGCGCCTTCATCCGTTGTCCCAGATACTGGCAGGATCATACTGTCTACTTGTTCGAATGGAAGTTCAGACATTTTCAGCTTTTCAGCACCGATAAATCCATGATCCAGCTGGTCAAATCCAACCAAAAATACTTTGGCATACTGCTGTGACAACTTGCGAATAATTTCAAGCTGCCTTGCATCTCCCCCGATCACCGCAACCGTTAAACCGCTCAACATACTGACCGTTCACCTTCTTTATTTAAAAAAGTCTGTAATATTTTCTGAATCTCCCTTTCAGCATATGAGGAGAGGATTCAGCCTGTGAACAAATCAGAGAGAGAAAAGAAAAAGAGCACCCATTATTGCGGGTGCTCTTTTTCTCCGTGCAGCTGAAGTTCTTCAGGCACATCGAGAATGATCATATCTGATCCTATTTTTTGAATGTGATTCCACGGGACGCGGATGTCATTTCCTTGTTTTCGAAAGCCAAACCACTTCACGGAAGGTATAATGAGTGCTGTAATTTGACCGTCCTGTTCATTGATTTCAAGGTCAGTTTGTCCAAGCACGCCAAGCCGCTCCGCTCTTTTAATATCGACAATCTCTTTTCCCGACAGTTCACTCAGCCTCAAAATCGCATCACTTCCCTTCCGTATCATATATGCAGCAAAAGGAAGAAATAGACCGTCCTGCTCTTTTCAAGTTATGTATGATGTGAGTTGGTATACCAAACAGGCTTAAGTTGATGAAAGTAATTATGATCTTTTAGCATTCTCTCCACTCGTTTCACCATGTCTTTTACATGTCGCGGATCATAGGAAAGCGTCCAGATGATAGATGAAAAGCAGCTCATTGCTGTATAGATGGAAAAAAGAAGCCAAAAATCGTTTGTTGACTGCGTACTCACGTATTGATCCAGTTGTCCAGCTGAGAACGGAATGCTGCTTTCTCGACTAAATAAGGACAATTTATAAAAGTCATGAACCGGGTCGCCCCAGTCGGATTGATCGAAATCAATCACACCGGCATATTGATTACCTTGTATGATGATATTCCCTAAATGAAAATCATCATGCTGGAACTGGTTAGGCCTCTCTTTTACCGCATCAACATGCGACTTGATAAAATCTAATACAAACTGATCATTGGAAAACGTCACGCCACTTGATTGATAGGCATGTACATACCGTTCATGTTTTGCCATGACTTTCTCATCCCACGGACGAACATGAGAAGGTGCACGGCATGTATGCATCAAACTTAGCTCTCGCGCTGCCCGCCTCCCGATTTCATACTGCTCTTCATTTGTAAGTAGATGGATGGAGTCTCTAGCATTCTCGCCTTCGATAAAGGAGAAAATACGATAGGTACAGTTTAGTTCAGCACTCATTCCAATCTCAATCACTTCAGAACAAAGAACCCCTCGATCTTTTAAATTCCGCTGAAATAATGCTTTTCTTTTATAGCGCGAATACGTTTGAATGTCTGATAACTTAAGCACCAGCTTTTCACTAGATGATATTGTAACCAAAAAGGTGCGATCTCCCGAAAAACCAGATGTCATGGCTTGGAAAGAAATAGCTTGTGTCAGAAGTGGAGAGAGCTGTTTCAGCTTTTCATGTTTCATGAAAGCAGAACCCCTTTCTTCTTTACCTACAATAAAACGGCAGACTTTTTTGAGTCTGCCGTGTTGTTTACATTATGATGGCTGATCACCCGTCGGACTAATAAGCGAGAGCGCATAATCTTCTGTAAAAATGCGTTTAGATAAGTTATTCACGCCGTCTAATGTGACGCTGTTGATTTCATCAATAATTTCATCGAGTGTCCGATGTTTGCCAAGGAGCAGTTCATTTTTACCGTTTCGGCTCATTTTGCTGTTTGTGCTTTCAAGGCTGAGCATAAGGTTGCCTTTCATTTGCTCCTTAGAGTTCTCTAGTTCTTTCTGCGTGATTCCCTCACGTTTTAAGACGTCTAATGTTTGTAAGATGGTCTCAGAGAGCAGGTTTAGCTGTTTCGCTCCAGTTCCGCCATAAATCGTCAGCATTCCATTATCTGCAAATGAACTGTGATAGCTGAAGACGGAATAAGCAAGTCCTTTGTCCTCTCTTACATCTTGGAATAATCGGCTGCTCATGCTTCCGCCAAGAACATTATTTAAGACGATTAAGTCATAGATGCCCTTATCTCCAGCTGGAAGGCCATTAAAGCCCAGGCATAGGTGCGCTTGTTCCGTTTCCTTTTTGCGTGCGAGCTTGCCATAATGAAATGCTGGAGCTTCTACAGGCTGCTTTTTCTCTTTTCCTTCATAAGAACCGAACAGCTTTTCAACCTCGCGAATAAAGGTCTCATCTACGTTCCCTGCAACTGAGATCACGACGCGGTCCGGGGTATAGAATTCATCCATGTATTTTCTAAGTGAGTCTCCGTTAAAGGTTGAGAGTGTTTCCTCTGTTCCTAAAATCGGATATCCTAATGAATGATCACCATAAATGGCTTTGCTTAATAAATCATGAACGATGTCATCAGGAGTATCCTCATACATTTTAATTTCTTCGTACACCACATTTTTTTCTTTTTTCAGCTCTTCTTCATCAAAAGCTGAGTGAAAGAACATGTCGCTTAATACATCGAGGGCGTAGCCAGCATGTGAATCAAGCACCTTCGCATAGTAGCAAGTGTATTCTTTTGATGTAAAGGCATTCACCTGACCACCAATGCGGTCAAAGGATTCTGCGATATCACGTGCAGATCTTGTCTTTGTTCCTTTAAAGAACATATGCTCTAAAAAGTGTGAGATTCCATTAATTTCAGGTGTCTCATGTCTAGAGCCTGTTCCAATCCAGACGCCAATTGCGACAGACCTTACAGTGGGATTGTTTTCGAGTACAATTCTTACTCCGTTTTGGCATGTATACGTTTTGACCAAGTTTTGCTCCTCCTATTCAACAAACAGATCGCATCACGGATGTCTTTTTTCACTTAGGAGGTCAGAAACCGTCCCTAATTCATATCCTCTTTCTTTAATTTGAGTGATAAGTGCGTCAAGACTTTTCGCTGTTGCATCTGTTGGATGCATTAATATCATCGCCCCATTGTGAATTTTCCCAAGCACCCGCTTTTGTAAAATAGCCGGGGATGGTTTTTGCCAGTCGATGGTGTCTACTGTCCACATAATGGTTTCCATGCCTTCTTGTTTGGCAAGCTTGACTGTTTCTTCTTTAAAGCTGCCGCTTGGAGGCGCAAACCATTTTGGTTTCTTCCCAAGGGATTCTTCAATTTGGCGATTTGTTTTCGTTATCTGCTCTAATGCTCGTTCTCTTGTCAGTGTGCGCATATCTGGGTGATTGTATGAATGATTTCCAATTTCATGACCATCTGCCGCGATTTTTTTAGCAAGCTCTGTGCTTTTTTTCACCCATTTGCCTTCTAAGAAAAAGGTCGCCTTGACTTGATGCTTATCCAGCGTCTTTAACATGTTGATTAAATGCTCGTCACCCCAAGCTACGTTGATGAGGAATGCATTCATTTTTTTATCTGGATGCCCTTTATAAATGGGCTCTGCACCAAGCTCATGTAAATGAATAGATGGTTTTGTTTCATTAAAAACAAGCAGCTTTTCATCGAATGACCCCTGTTTCTTCATTTTTTCATAAGAGGCATCGATATCAACTGTCTGTCCATTTAAGCCAGGCATCTTTTTCCACACTTTATCAATCTTAGCATTTTGCGCCTTTACTTCATAGTCAGAAGACTTCGATTCAATTTCCTGAAATAAAATATCTTTTGAAACAGATGCAACTTCGGCATGCTCTTTCATTGATTCAATATATGTAACAGCAGCCGGCTGCTTCATCGTTTGATATGACACGAGCAGTAAAAATACAAACACAATGAATGGTAACGTTTTTTTCAATGGTTGTCCCTCCCCTATATCACAAATTATGATGGGGAGAAACAAGCTAGAACTATTGTTAGCGCAAGAAAAGAAAGAAGCCTGGCACGGATACCTGGCTTCTAACACATTTTATTTGATCTCATTAAGACTGCTTTTCTTCTTTTTCCTTTTCTTCACGTAAAACAGCTTTTCGAGAAAGGTTCACACGGCCTTGTTTATCGATTTCAGTGACTTTGACAAGTAATTCATCGCCAAGTTTCACGACATCTTCTACTTTGCCCACACGCTCAAGCGCAAGCTCAGAAATATGAACAAGTCCATCTTTTCCACTGAAGATTTCAAGGAAGGCACCGAATTTTTCAATGCGTTTGACTTTACCTAGGTAAAGCTGTCCTACTTCAACTTCTCTCACAAGATCTTCAATAATTTTCTTCGCTTTTTGGTTCATATCTTCTTCTGTAGAAGAAATAAAGATTGTACCATCTTGTTCAATATCGATTTTCACACCGGTATCTTCAATGATTTTATTGATTTGTTTACCGCTTGGTCCAATGACATCGCGAATTTTATCCGGATTGATTGTCATCGTTAAGATTTTAGGTGCATAACGAGACAATTCTCCTCTAGAAGCAGGAATTGTTGACAGCATACTGTCTAAAATTTCCATTCTTCCTTTTTTCGCTTGTTGAAGAGCCTCTTCTAAGATGTCTTTTGATAGACCATCGATTTTGATGTCCATTTGAAGGGCTGTTACACCTTTTGATGTACCTGCAACTTTAAAGTCCATATCTCCAAGTGCATCTTCCATTCCTTGAATGTCTGTCAGCACTGTGTAGTATTCACCAGATTTCACAAGTCCCATTGCAATCCCTGCAACTGGTGCTTTAATTGGAACACCGGCATCCATCATCGCAAGTGTGCTTGCGCAAATACTTGCTTGTGAAGTAGATCCGTTAGATTCTAATACCTCTGAAACGAGGCGAACCGTATAAGGGAAATCTTTTTCGGATGGAATGACTGGTTCTAGTGCACGTTCACCTAGTGCACCATGTCCGATCTCACGACGGCCTGGACCACGCATTGGACCTGTCTCGCCAACACTGAATTGCGGGAAGTTGTAATGGTGCATGAAGCGTTTTGATTCTTCAACACCTAAACCATCAAGAATTTGCACATCACCAAGTGCACCTAATGTACAAATACTGAGCGCCTGTGTTTGTCCTCTTGTAAATAGGCCTGAACCGTGCGTTCTTGGCAGAAGTCCTACTTCTGAAGAAAGTGGACGGATTTGATCTACGCCGCGTCCATCTGGACGTACTTTCTCTTCAGTAATCAGACGGCGAACTTCGTTTTTGACAAGCTTGTTTAATACATCTTTCGCTTGTTTAATCGTTGCTTCGTCACGTTCTTCTGCTTCAAACTTCTCAACTACAGCTTTTTTCACAGCACTGATTGCATCCTCACGCGCATGCTTCTCATGTACTTGAATCGCTTTCAGCAGGTCAGCTTCAGCAAGTGCTTTTACTTCGTCTGCTAACGTTTGATCTACTTCATATAAAGGAATATCGATTTTTTCCTTACCGACTGCCTTCACAATTTCTTCTTGGAATTCGATTAAGCGTTTGATCTCTTGGTGACCGTACATGATCGCTTCAAGCATTGTTTCTTCCGGTACTTCATCAGCACCAGCTTCTACCATGTTGATCGCATCTTTTGTTCCGGCAACCACAAGATTGATGTCACTTTGTTCAAGCTGCTCCACATTCGGGTTAATGATCAGCTTTCCATCCACTCGTCCTACTGTAACGCCGGCGATTGGTCCCTCAAATGGAATGTCAGACACACATAAAGCTAAAGATGAGCCAAACATTGCAGCCATTTCAGATGAGCAATCTTGATCCACACTCATGACGATACTAATGACTTGTACTTCGTTTCTAAATCCATCTGCAAACAGCGGACGAATTGGTCTGTCAATTAAGCGGCTGGCAAGGATCGCCTTTTCACTTGGACGGCCTTCTCTTTTAATGAAGCCGCCAGGAATTTTACCTACTGCGTATAGTCTTTCTTCGTAGTTCACAGTGAGCGGGAAGAAATCAAGTGGTTTTGGTTCTTTAGAAGCTGTTGCTGAGCTAAGCACAGCCGTATCTCCGTAGCGTACGAGGACCGCTCCGTTTGCTTGCTTTGCAAGCTGGCCAGTTTCAACTGTCAGTTGACGTCCAGCCCAGTCTATGGTGAAGACATGTTTCTCTTGTCCCATTCTGAGATAAACTCCTCTCTTATCGTAAAGTTTTAGTTAGTTCTTATTATGAACAAAATGATTTTCACATATCAATGTGAAAGCTGTATGTAGAAGGGTTTTGCCATTCTTTCAACATTTTAACCATAAAATATTAGTGATTATACGATAAAAAAGCGGGAATCCTCCCGCTTTTTACGATTATCGACGTAAGCCTAGTTTGTTAATTAACTCACGGTAACGAGTTACGTCTTTATTACGTAGATACGTAAGAAGATTACGACGTCTACCTACCATTTTCAAAAGACCGCGACGTGAGTGGTGATCTTTCTTATGAGTACGTAAATGCTCGTTCAAGTTGTTAATTGATTCTGTTAGGACAGCGATCTGAACTTCTGGAGATCCAGTATCAGATTCGTGTGTTTTGAACTCATTAATTAATTGCGTTTTACGCTCTTGAGTAATAGCCATCCTGTTTCACCTCCAAATCATGTTAGCCCCATCTACCTCGCAACCGTCGGTGAAGTCGGCCTGCCAAGTAAGTGGTTTTAAAGCTACAGGAATAATCATACTAAAAATATGCTGAATTTGCAAATGGTAGAGCAGTTTTTCTATGATTTTTTTGTTTGCTTGAGCTGATCTTGAAAAAACTGAATCGCTTCTTCTTTATCTTGACTGATTTGAGCCGTCAGCTCCTGGATTCCGTTAAATTTTCGTTCACTGCGAATGCGCTTGAACCATTGTAATTTAATCGGCTGGCCATATATTTCTTCGTTAAAATCAAAAAGGTTTACTTCAATGGCCGGCTGATCAGGACGTTTTTCATAAAATGTTGGTTTATAGCCGACATTACAAACGCCGTCATATACTTTACCTTTTACTTCTGCTCTTACTGCATATACCCCTGTTGGCGGAATAATGTATTCAGCAGATAAGCCGACATTAGCTGTCGGAAATCCGATCGTCCGTCCGCGTTTGTCTCCATGGATGACAATGCCGCGAAGCTGATAAGGTTTTCCTAAAAGCTCGCTCACATATTCAACATCCCCATTTTTTAATGCGGAACGGATGAGAGTGGAACTGACTTTTCGGTCTTGATTGGACAGCTTAGGTACGATGGTTGCCGTGATACGGCCTTTTCCGTATTCATCGAACGTTTCCATTGTGCCTGCACCAAAACGGCCAAACGTAAAATCAAACCCCGCTACTGCGTGCTTCACATTCAATTCATCCAAATATTGATCCACAAACTCTTGAGGAGATAGAGCTGCAAAGCTCTCGCTGAATTGTACGATGTATAAATAGTCAGCGCCCAGCTGTTCGATAAAATCAATTTTATCCTCAAGCGGTGTAATTAAGTCTTTTGGTTCCCGTGCCTTTTGCAAAACATGTGATGGATGCGGATGAAAGGTCATGACTGCTAAGGCCAATCCTTCTTTTTTCGCAATGCTTTTCGCTTCGTCAATGACTTTTTGATGCCCGAGGTGAACACCGTCAAAGTACCCTAAAGCCATGACAGACGGGACTTGATCTTTTTGATTCAATGTATGTGGGTGTGAAATATGTATAGTCTTCACGAGATGTCACCTTTTCTTTAAGATTGCTTGTCCTGAGATAAGATCTTCGCCGGCTTCATCAGGTTCTGTTTGGTCGGGTGCTTCATATATATTGCCAGACAACGACCTGAAGGAGCAAATACAGCGACACGATCCGCCTCTGCGAAATGAGCAAATTCATCAGGCATTGGCAGGACTGCACCGTTTTCCACTTTACTTGCTAATGTATCATTTATCTCCCATTTCGGCAAATGATTGAGCGCACGCTCGATCGGGACAAGGTGCTCTTCTACAGTTCCTTCCTCGCTTATATCTCGCAGCTCATCCAGCGTAATACATTCATCAAGTGTAAAATCACCAGACCCTGTACGAATAAGATGTGACATGTGGGCTGGAAACCCTAGTTTCTTCCCGATATCAACCGCTAAGGTCCTTACATACGTTCCCTTTGAGCATAGAACAGTAAACCTAAATGACACGCTGCCATCCTCATATGTGACAGGTGTAGTCCGCTCAATACGGTGAATAGTAATTTCTCGGCTTGGCCGCTCAATTTCGATGCCCTCTCTTGCATACTCATAGAGCTTTTTCCCGCCAATTTTCACAGCAGAAAACATGGGAGGAATTTGTTCAATGGTTCCTTCAAACTGCTTCAGCGCCGCATCAATTTCTTTTTCTGAGATCGGTTTTTCCACCTTTTTTTCTTCTACGATCTCACCTGTTTGGTCTTCTGTTGTTGTAGAAAAGCCAATCGTGATTTCTGCATCGTATGTTTTCGATTTATCTGTTAAGTATTCTACAATCTTCGTTGCTCTTCCGATACAAATAGGCAGAACACCTGAAACCTCTGGGTCGAGGGTGCCTGTATGGCCGACTTTTTTTGTGTGTAAAATTTTTCTTACTTTAAACACACAGTCGTGTGAGGTCATGCCTCTTTCTTTATGTAATAAAAGAACACCATTTATCATCTGCGTTCTCTCCTTTCATAAACGATGAAAAAGGACAGACGATCTTCGCCTATCCTTATTTCAACGTCTTATTCGTGATCTTTTGTGTTTAACTCAGCAATCAGGCTTTCAATTCGGTTTCCGTAGTCTACGGATTCGTCGAATTCAAAATGCAGTTCTGGTGTTTTGCGAAGTCTGATTCGATTGCCAATTTCAGAGCGGATATACCCTTTAGCCTTTGCAAGGCCTTTTAAGGTTTCCTCTCTTTTCTTCTCGTCGCCAAGAACAGAAATGTAGACTTTGGCAATTTGCAAATCACCGGATACTTCGACATCGGTTACAGTCAAAAAGCCGATTCTTGGATCTTTTAGCTTTCTGCCTAAGATGTCGCCCAATTCTTTTTTCATTTGCTCACCCACACGGGTTGCTCTCATACTCATGATCTTATCACCTCTAATTAAAACCACTCAGTTTTCGTGATCGTTCGTTCAATTTCAGGAAAAGAATCGATAAAGCTTAATACACGCTGAAGCTCCTTTTCCACTTGAACCCGAGATGAGGAAATCACGGCGATTCCAATTGATGTACGCTGCCATGTATCCTGGTAATCCATTTCAGCAATGGTTACATTGAATTTATGACGCGTTCTTGTCAATATACGCTGAAGAACCGCACGTTTTTCCTTCAGTGAGGATGCATCATAGATCATGCACTCACATTCGGTATAACCGATCATTTTCTTTCGATTTCTTGCATAACGAATGATTCCATGACATCACCTTCACGGATATCATTGTATTTCTTAATGGTAATACCACATTCATAGCCTTGTGAAACTTCTTTCACATCATCTTTAAATCGTTTTAACACGTCAACTTCGCCTTCAAAAATAACGACGCCGTCACGGATTAAGCGGATTCCGCTATCTCTTGTAATCGTTCCTTCAGTTACATAGCCGCCAGCAATTGTACCGATTTTAGATACTTTGAACGTTTGACGAACTTCAACTTGACCGATGACTTTTTCTTCATATTCAGGGTCAAGCATTCCTTTCATCGCAGCTTCAATTTCATCGATGACTTTATAGATAATGCGGTGCAAGCGGATATCAACGTTCTCAGTCTCAGCTGTGCTCTTCGCATTTCCATCAGGACGTACGTTAAAGCCAATCACGATGGCATTAGAAGCACTTGCTAAAATGATGTCTGATTCTGTAATCGCTCCAACACCCGTATGGATGATTTTCACTTTTACGCCTTCGACTTCTATTTTTTGAAGAGCTGCTGTTAATGCTTCAGCAGAGCCTTGTACGTCTGCTTTCACGATCAAGTTGATATCTTTTACGTCACCTTGTTTGATTTGCTCAAATAGGTCGTCTAGAGATAATTTTGCTTTATCTGAACGCTGTTCGTCCAGCTGTTTAGAAGCACGCGCCTCACCGACTTGACGAGCTGTTTTTTCATCTTTGAATACGAGGAACTGATCCCCTGCATTCGGTACATCGTTTAAACCAGTGATTTCAACAGGTGTAGATGGTCCTGCTGTTTTCACGCGGCGGCCGATGTCATTGACCATTGCACGTACACGGCCAAATGTATTTCCGACAACGATTGGGTCACCTACTTGAAGTGTACCTGTTTGAACAAGAAGGGTTGCAACAGAACCTCTTCCTTTATCAAGCTCAGCCTCGATGACAGTCCCTTTTGCCGCACGATTTGGGTTGGCTTTCAGTTCTGCTACTTCACTGACAAGAAGGATCATTTCGATCAATTCATCAATACCTTCACCTGTTTTCGCAGATAGTGGAACGAAAATCGTTTCGCCGCCCCAAGCTTCTGGTACAAGACCATGCTCAGTTAACTCCTGCATCACACGGTCAGGGTTCGCTGTTGGTTTGTCAATTTTGTTCACAGCGACAATGATTGGCACTTCTGCCGCTTTCGCATGGTTAATCGCTTCAATTGTTTGCGGCATGACACCATCATCTGCTGCAACGACTAGAATTGTCGTATCCGTTACTTCGGCACCACGTGCACGCATCGTTGTAAATGCTGCGTGTCCAGGTGTATCAAGGAACGTAATTTTTTTGCCATTTTCTTCAATTTGGTATGCACCGATATGCTGCGTGATTCCACCTGCTTCGCCTTCGACGACTTTTGTCTTACGAATGCTGTCAAGAAGAGTTGTTTTCCCGTGGTCAACGTGTCCCATGATCGTTACAACTGGAGGGCGTACTTGCATATCTTCTTCTTTATCTTCTACTTCATACTTTTCAAGTTCAGTTTCTTCTAAAATGATGACTTCCTCAACTGGAACACCATATTCAGAAGCGATTAATTCAACTGTATCTTTATCAAGTTCTTGGTTGATTGTTGCCATGACACCAAGCATCATCAGCTTTTTAATGATTTCAGCTGATTCTTTTCCAAGCTCATCAGCCAGCTGACCGACAGTCATTGAATTTGTAAATTCAATTTTTTCAGGAAGCTCTTTTTTAGGCTTTACAGGTCTAGCTTGCTGATGCTGCGGTTTGTTATTTCCACCGCGTTTGTTTTTGTTTTTATTTTGGTTGTTGTTTTTTTTGTTTTTATTAAATTGATTATTCTGCACGTCATTCTTCTTTCTATCATTGTTTTTGTTAGATGATTGTTTTTTTTGTTCTGCGGGTTTCTCGTTAGCTGTCTCTTTTGCTTTGGCTTTTTTATAGATAGCGTCTAGCTTTTTCACAGTGTCGTCTTCAAGCGTCGCCATGTGGTTGTTCACTTCCACGTTCATATCCTTAAGCGCTGCTATAATATCTTTACTTGAAACATCTATGGCTTTTGCGTATTCATATACTCTCACTTTAGCCATTCGTTCACCCCCAAATAAATTAATCGAGCAAGCTTATGAGCTTCTTAGCG
This sequence comes from Bacillus sp. FSL K6-1006, assembly GCF_038593175.1. Taxonomy (NCBI): domain Bacteria; kingdom Bacillati; phylum Bacillota; class Bacilli; order Caryophanales; family Bacillaceae; genus Bacillus; species Bacillus sp. FSL K6-1006. The sequence continues at coordinate 1,649,124 of NZ_CP151970.1, read as the reverse complement.
AAGCCTTGGTCAGTGACAGCGACAACTACGCGAGCTTCTTTCCCAATAGAACGTCCGAGAACGGAACGGTCTTCAACTTTTCTAACCGGAACATTATAAAATTTGCATTTGTCAGATACCTTTTTCTCTGTGTTAGATGAGGCATCTGCTGCAAGAAGAACCAGCTTAGCACGCGCATGTCTAATTTCTTTGATCACCAGATCTTCTCCTGACACGACTTTACGAGCTCGATTTGCTAGACCAAGCAAAGGATACCATTCAGATTCATTCATAAGGTTTTTTCACCTTTTCAGCTAGTTCTAGTAATTCTTCAAATATGTGTTCGTCAATCTGTGTCTGAAATTGCTGCTGTAAACTGCGTTTGTTCTTTGCCGCAAGAATAGTTTCTTTATCGAGAGAAAGGTAAGCTCCGCGTCCGTTCATTTTTCCGGTAGCGTCAACAGACACTTCTCCTTCTTTAGAACGAACAACACGGATCAGTTCTTTCTTTGGTTTCATTTCTCCCGTCACGACGCATTTTCTAAGCGGGATTTTTTTTCGGCTTTTCACCTTTAATATCACCTCTTATTCGTCAGATTCCTCAGCTACTGGTTCAGCCTCTAAGAAAAGAGATTCAGAGTCTTCAGTTCTTGGGAAAATACCGAGTTCCCTTGCATCTGTTTCGCTTTTAATGTCGATTTTCCAGCTGGTCAGCTTCGCTGCAAGGCGGGCATTTTGACCTCTTTTACCAATCGCTAATGACAGCTGATAATCAGGGACAATAACTGTTGTCGCCTTGTCTTCTTCATTCACAATGACATCAAGTACTTTTGATGGACTCAGCGCATTGGCAACAAATTCAACCGGGTCATTAGACCAATGAACAATGTCAATCTTTTCGCCTTTTAGCTCGTTGACAATTGCTTGTACACGCTGGCCCTTTGGACCAACACAGGAGCCAACTGGATCAACATCAGGATCATCTGTACGAACAGATATTTTAGAACGGTCCCCAGCTTCTCTAGCAACCGATTTAAGCTCTACAGTACCATCATAAATTTCTGGCACTTCAATTTCAAATAAACGCTTTAAAAGACCTGGATGTGTTCTAGACACATAAATTTGTGGTCCTTTTGTTGTTTTTTCTACTTTTGTAATGAACACTTTAATGCGGTCATGCGGTTTGTATTCTTCATTTGGCATTTGTTCATTGACAGGAAGAAGGGCTTCAATTTTGCCAAGTGACACGTAAATAAATTTACTGTCAATCCGCTGAACGATTCCCGTCATAATGTCTTCCTCGCGGTCGATGAACTCAGTGTAGATCACACCACGCTCTGCTTCTCTCACACGCTGCGTCACAACTTGTTTCGCTGTCTGAGCTGCAATACGTCCAAAGTCTTTTGGTGTGACTTCAATCTCAACGACGTCACCAACCATGTAATTCGGGTTAATATTGGCTGCATCATCTACAGAGATTTCAAGGCGAGAATCATACACTTCATCTACAACATCTTTTCTTGCGAACACACGAATCGTTCCCGTTTCGCGGTTTAAATCAACACGAACATTTTGTGCTTGATTAAAATTACGCTTATATGCAGAAATGAGTGCAGCTTCTATCGCTTCAATTATAATTTCTTTACTAATACCCTTCTCTTTCTCAAGAACAGTCAGGGCATCTAACAACTCACTACTCATTTTTATGGTTCCCCCTTATATCAATGAAAAGGTTAATTGAACGAAACTGCTAATCTTGCGTTAGCTATTTTCTCGTATGGAATATTGATCTCTTTCTTTCTTGTCTTGATCTTCACTGTCACTGTTGCAATCTCACCATCAAAGCTTGTAAGCTCACCTTCAAATGCTTTTTCACCATCAATTGGTTCATATGTTTTCATGAAAACATTTTTTCCAAGTGCTTTTTCAAAATCAGCTTTTTTCTTTAATGGGCGCTCCGCTCCAGGAGAGGACACTTCAAGAAAGTAGTTTTGGCTAATCGGATCTGCCTCATCAAGCTTTTCGCTCAAGGCTTCGCTCACTTTGGCACACTCTTCGATATCGACACCTTTATCAGAGTCAATAAACACGCGAAGGAACCAGTTTTGACCCTCTTTGACAAATTCAACATCAACGAGTTCAAGCTGTAAGCCATCTAAAATTGGCTGCACCATTTCGCTTACGACATCCACTACTTTTTTGCTCATTCTCTTCCTCCTTGTGCTTTCGATAAACGCTCTTATCAATCATTCTGCATAAAAACCCTGCTTTATGTGAGCAGGGGGAGCAGAAAACGGATGAATAATGTCGAGACAAAAATTGCCTGTTCAATACAAAAGAGCGGGTTTCCCCACTCTTGTCTCGGTAATCGTTAGCATTTCCATAAAAACTATACCATATCCAATTTTTTTATGCAAATGAAGTTCCTCCTTATAATAGGTACTCGCTTATCGATTAATGCAGCATGTTCAGTACCATTAATACCTCTCTCTTCCTTTATATATAAACGGAAAGCCACTATGAACAGAGCGGACTGATAATAATGCACCTGAATACAATGAGCGAACAACAGAGCTCCCTATGAAAGAAAGTAACATCTACACTAAGTCATCTCTAATTCCAAAAAACTTTGTATGACACAGTATGGTTATTCATATAGAAGCAAAGAGTGTATCAGTAAACAGCCTTCACTTTCGACTTTCTCAAAACCCCCTAATGGATAAGTACTTCAACGTTAAAGAAATAAGCAGTTCAATTTTAATCCCACTGCCTTTCTCCTTCACTTCAGAGAAACGCGTTCTCATTTTTAGGGAATCGCAATTTAAAAATCATTCATATTGAACTCCCCGAAAAGCAGGCAGAGACTAAACGGATAACCTTCATATTATACATAGAGAAAGAATCATGTTTATATGGAATGAATGTATCCAGACTGCTTAATCAGCCATGCATGTAAAAGTAAAGGTGTCTTCTGTGCTGAACTGCTATATTCATCTGGAACCTGCCTTAAGGTGTGCTGTAAATTTTCATTTCCTATTAACGATAAAAATTCCATACTAAATGGGCTGAATCCTCCAATTATAGAAGTACCAATCTTATACTTTACATCTTTTCTAGGTTGGGTAATATAGGTGAGTAACTGCTCGAACTCAGATAATGTCAATGAGGCGTGATATTGATCATATAAATACAGTTCTTCTTCTTTGTTCTGAACTGAACTCATTCCACTTTCTATACTATCTCGATTTAAATCAACTATATAAATAATAGATTCATTTGATAAATAAGGAAGGAACTGTTCTAATAATGCTACAGGATCTTCAAATAGCCCAAAACACAGATGTATTAAAATCGCATCATAACTTTTCGCATGTGATGAAAAATTTTCGATATCTGTACAAATAAAATTAGCTTTTATATTCAATTGATTTGCACAATGTATGGCTTCCTCTGATGAATCAATTCCTGTCAAATCAGCTAGAGGTAATTGCTTAGATAAATACTCAAGCATCTGCCCTTGTCCACATCCTATATCTAAAATAGAGGCAGGCTTTTTTTTGAATGTTAGTTGATAATAAGAAATGAAAGTTTCAGCTGATAGACATCGAGTAAATGGCGTTTCTCGATTATCATAATTTGAACTTATTTTTCTTTTTTCTGGATCCAAAAACCATGACTGAGCCAGCGCTCTTTTTCCTTTAAGCTCTTTCATCTTTTCTAGTATTATCACAGGGTTTACCACCTTTATAAAAGCCTCACCAATCAGTTTCAGATAATACGGGAGGTTTCGTTTTGAAGTTGTTTATTTTGAGAGGTTGAAAAAAATGAATGAACAGATTATGTGAAATATGAAATGTTATCGCTGCTAGAATACCAAATGTTAAGTATGAAATAACTGTGATGAATGTAAAAAGCGACATATAAGCAATAGACTTAACACCGCCTATTGGTATATGCAGCAAGATAAATCCTATTGAACTGATACAAATCGATACCGCCACAGATTCCACAGAATTTGTTAGTAATAATAACGGAAGAAAGAACCGCCAAATCAATTCTTCTGATAGAGCAGTTAATGGAAGAAAAAAGATTGAATCAACATTGACAGCATATCTGCCTCTAAATGCAACAACTTTGTTTTTTAATTTCCATAGAACTGACGGTAATAGGACACCTAATAAAAAGAAGAATAAAATACCATACACATTTTTATTATTAGAAATTTCAACTAAGAGCTCTTGAGAAAATGCTCCACAGCATATAGAAGCTCCGATTATCGTGAATCCATCATAGCTCCTCTGAGGAGTGATATATGTTATTAACTTTCGATCGGATATTGGTTTATCTCTCTTGATTTTGATAACCATTTTAGAGCTTAAGGGACCCAAAAAGTGAATGAGGATCCCTAAAGCTGCTACCATTGAAATCATCTATTTAAGTACCCGCAATCAATGTATAAATTGGAGCGTCATCTACTCCATTAAATCCACCGATCAGTTCCATTAACTCATCATCGATAAACCCTCCGAATGGTCGGCTATTAATCTTCTGTGCAGTAGATAGCAAAATCATATTTTGCATGACATGTCCTGCCTCCATAAAAACGAAGCGATAAGAACGATGTCCATACTTAAATCGAGAACGCCAAAAATTCGCTGAAATGACTACGGCAAATGCAAAATCTTGAACGGATTCTTCTTGTAACATTATTTTCTCAAATTCTTTTTCAGAGTAATCACCCATTTTAGTCAATCCTTTTCTATACGGATCGAAATGATAAATACCTTTGTCTAAAGAATCCACTTTGTTGGCTACAATAAATAGATCTAGAGGATAAAGTGCCCCGCCAGATGGTATAGGGCGTCTAGGTCCTTCTTTACGCTCTACCAATCCATAACTCTTCTGTAAAACTGTTGAGAGTTGTTCTAATGAAACACTCCCCCCGCTAAAATAATCTGCACTTTTTCGTTCCTGAATGACATCGTCTAAAGATATATTTGTATTTAATGGTTTAGGTAGTAAAATTAAAGGCAGGTCGTCAAATCTTTTACTTGCATGTGTAGCAATCTTTTGCAAAGTTTGAGATCGCAGCAGCCCTGCAACACCAGGTGCGTCCCATGCCATTGAACCCCTATAGATTTTTGTTGCCTCAAACCAATTTTCAGAAGGATCATCAAACCGTAATGCTTCGTTTCCATACACAACATCAGCCAAATTAGTAGCATGTCTTTCAATACTATTCATATATTTAATCACCTTTCTACGATATTAAGGAAATGGATGCGGAATTGGATTCAGTTCTTCTAACTTAAAAGGTTTATCTACTAAACCTAAATGATAAGAATGTTTTAAAATTCGTTCTCCGCCCAACATTCTACCTCTATAAAGAACGTCAATCGGTTTATATCCAGGAATAATTGATTTTACGACATAGGCACCAGCATCTTTTATATCAGGGCTGGTTAAATCAAAAGTTGCCACATGATATCCTTGTTTTGATAAATGACTGACAAGGTTAGTCCATAGAATGTCTGGAGAACGATCATCAAACGGTGCATAGTCTTTAACGTCCACTAATTTCTCACTTGCTGTTAAAAAATCAGCTTCTTTCACAATAGCTGTTCCCGCATAGAGTTTAATATGATCTTCAAAACTGTTAATATCTCGATGATAATCTACATCCACTAAGGCGTTCCCTAATCGTTGTTCTGTTTTTACCCAAGTTCTTGTATACATTCCCTCTATCGCAGCTTTCTCACATGCTCTTTCAATTGAATGAGCAGAGGCCGCGCCAATAGCAAATGGAGCTAAATCTGTATGAGGATTTCTTATCACTGCCAAAATAGTAGGAACACCAGAAAAAATGCTCATGTCTACTAAATGCAAATCAAGAGAAGTAGGTTTAATATATCTTTCATAGAAGTGTTTTAATCTAGGTGAGGTATTAATATCGATCTGCGGTAAACTTAACTTATTGTACCAAGTAAGCATAAATGCATCTCTTTCAATTGTTTCAAATAAACCTGAGATTGCCGCTTCTTGATATGTAATACCACAAGCTAGTCCATTACTAGTTGCATGACCAATATTGGGGTCTCCTGGCCACTCAGTATAGTTTGCAATATGAATTAATTGAGCAGGCGTCCAAACTTCTTCATTATTTTCAGCAATATGACCTTTTCTCCACCATAATTTTGTATCTTCATTCCATCTATCATGAGGAAAATTCGGGTCTTCATATTGAGTGACAGCATACATCTCCCACTTATCAAAGCCAATTACTGATTTGCCTTCATTGATTAAGTCCTTTTGAGTACCAAAACATACAACATCAGAGTTTAAAGGTAAATAAGCGGCACTATATCTTTCCACCGTTTCACCTATAGCTGCTAATCTGGCTGCAGCTGGATTAGCAGATCCTCCCCCATTATATGAATTAGACGGTACCCCAAATAAAATATTGCTGTCTGTACCATGCGCTCCATATGAATGACCCCATATATCATCAACGTCTCTGAGTTTTCTATACTCTCTACGGACTATCCCAACATAAGGATCTGCCAATTGGTCGAGTATTTCCCATGACTCTTCTAACGTTGTCCATTTATTAGCCATAATTAATTATTCACCTCACCATGAAACCAAACTTGAGGAAAACCTGTATCTGCAGCTGGGGAACACTTCGGGCATCTAGGTACTCTATAGACACGATGATGATTAAATGAGACACCTTTATCATCTAAATTAATTGTTGTAAATCCACCTGGTATTGCACTTGGTGCGTAATCTTTTAGTGTGAGCCATTCTAAAATTAAATTACTTGCAATTCCGATTTGAACTAAATGAATCGGCATATGATAAACCGGTTTCTTTTCAGGATTTATAGGCTTTATTTTCATTAAGTCTGAACGCAATACTTCGTCAGAAAAGTTTGCTGACTTTCGAAGGTTATAGCAATGTAAACAAGCTGATTGATGTGGTATGAAAAATGGACCTACCCAAGATGTCTGTCCATCATATGGCACAATGCTCAACCAAGGTATGTGGTCTTCTAATGCTAGATCATTTATTTCTTCAAAAATCGGGTCTAAATGAGAGTTGCCAATAGCAACCCTGATATCCGGCTGCTTATTTAATTCTCCTTTAAGCACTACATGTAGCCCTGCCTCTTGCAAATGACGAATAAATTCAGCAGCAACTGGATTATGATCTCGCGTAATAACTTCAACAATTCCTGTTTTTAAACGATCTAGTATATCTTCAACCAATACTTGTCCACCGGCTCTTTCATAAGACAAAAGCGCCGTCAAATCAAAGTTCATATCCGTCTTAACACACATTCCGTTTGTAACTAAAAATTCGAGGACATGTTTTAATTGATCACTCTCTACTTCGAAATTCTCCTCTAGTTCTTTAATCGAAACCCCATTATCTTCCGTGAGATAATTAGAAATTTCTTGAATAAATTCAATAATTCCGTCACCTTCAATTTTGGTGACAGTTTGCGCTTTTAAACCAATCAAACTGTCTTCTAGTTTACCTAGCGTAATGTGTGGTGCTAATTTATACCTCGTCATTTCTTGGTCTTTGACAAACATATATTATTCCTCCTTTAAGAATAATTAATTTGTATTTTAGATAATTGGGCCCGAGTTGGGGGGTGACCAATTATTTGTTCAAGCGTGTTCGTAAATGGCTGTAAATGTTTTGAAGAAGAAGCTTCTTGAAAACCGACTAACCATTCTAATACGTCTAAAGGCATATTGTTCTGGGACAATATTGATATGACCTCTTCTTTACTTTTACAATATAATTCAATTTTCATATTTAAATCCTCTTCAAAAATATCCTTCAGCCTACTCATACTTACTAACTCTGGTCCTGTTAAATCATATGCCTTTCCAGCACGATTCCTAACATCTTTTTTAGGGATTAAACATGCCCTTACAACATCTTTTGTATTGATCCAATTAACTCCCTCGGGAGAAAATGCAGTTATTAATTTACCAGTAGCACCTGCCCATCCTCTATAAAGTTCTATATTGATATCAAGCGGTGAAGTCCTATAAAGTATGCTATTCTGATAGATTTTCAATAATTCACTTTCAAGAGAACCTAGTTCATCCTCAACAGTATGCCTTCTATTAGATAAAATAATCGTTTCCGTTTGAAAATCAGTATTATTTATAAAGTATTCTTTGTCATAACTAACAGCCCCGCCCAAATCGATTATTTGAGCAGGATAGTCTTCATACTCAACTTTCATCTTCTCTAAATAGGCTTTGATTGGTTCTCTAATACCGACATAATGAATACTCATAAAGAGCCCCCTCTTTCCCAATCACATTGGGATAAAATGGTTAAAATCTAAGTGAATCAACTTATAATAGAAAAAGTAATCTTCTATTCGAGTTCTTCATAACATAGTAACCTCAACTTTTTTCATACATTTAATTAACTTAATATCTAAATACCCAAAATATTTGATCCAAAATAACGCCGCCCTTCAATCAAAAAAACAACATTAAGACCATATAAACCCTTTAAATACATAAAATTTTAAATATAGTATTATTTTCCATAGTCATATTAAACCACACTTTTTCAGGGTTATCAACGAACTTTTCAGAAAATATAAAACTTTCACACTTAATCATTGACAAATAAAGACTTATGAACCATCATATGTAATATATCAACTACATATCTATGTTGATAAATTTTAAATAAGGAGGTCTAAAGATGACTAAAATTACAATCCCAACTGCTTTGGCCGCTAAGGTACATGGGGAAGGTCAACATTTATTCGAACCAATGGCTGCGCGCTGCACTTGCACAACAATCATCTCAAGTTCTTCAACTTTCTAATCAACTTTAGTTTTTCGACATATCATTGAAAAGATCGCTCGCCCACCTAGCAAAGAAGACTTAGCTGGGTGGGTGGGCATCTTTTATTTGAAAATAGAAGTTCTCCACATTTATTTTGCTTAACGAAAACCTTGCATTAAACTTTCATATCATGTTAATGGGGCAGCAAGAGATAGTGAATAAAACAAAAATAAAAGGCTATTGAGATTTTTCTCAATAGCCCCTGCTGTATTAAATATCGATTACTTCCACACCGCTTAAATCTGCCCCTTCTCCTTCTAAAATATGATAAGTCATTTTATCCATTGTCGCTCCAATAAAGTTTAATTTTTTAATCGTACATGATTTAAAATTAACATTGATTAATTTAGAATTCTCAAAAGAAATGTTTTTAAAATAACAATTTTCAAATAAAACATTGATTAAAGATGATTCATCCATACTAATGTTGGGTAAATGACAGCCATATAAGGATGAATTCGTTATCTCACAATGTTCAAAATGAGATTGAGTCAAATCACTCTTTTCAAAGGTAGTTGAGGAAATTTTAGAATGGCTAATATTAACTTTTCTCAGATAACACCCATTAAAATCTGAATGGCTCATTACTTTTTGTACAATCGATAGTCCCTTAAAATCGCACAACTTATATTTAACATTTATAAATGTTAACCATTCTAAATCAGCATTAACAAATATTTTTTTCACGTGCTCTACGCGGTTATGATCATCAATTACTAATGTATGGTTATCAATGCTTATTTCGCCTGATTTCAGCTTTTCAATAAGCATATCCTGAACCTCTGCATCTTTTAATCCATCATTTTCGAGTTTTAATTTAACATTTCCAAGCAGCTCTAATAATTCTTTTTTCTTTTCTTCATATGTTTTGTCTTTTTTATATGGGCGAAAACAACTTTCAACATACAGTTCTAACTCTTCACTTAACATTGCCTCACTCCTTTTTCTACAGACAGCATACATGCATTGATTTGGCGGTGCATAACATTTAGCTGAAATTTTTAGTGACTAGCCTCTGGCTCTCTTTATATATTTTTTATAGCCAACCAACGAAAGAATAAACCCTAACAGTGTATAGCCTATAAGGACTGCTGTTACTAAGATCAAATTCTCTCCTCCTGGTAGTGTTGATACTGATTGCACTAAGCCTTGATGTGCCCAATACTGCGGGAAGAGCATACCAATTATTTTGAGATAACTAGGTAATTGATCAAATGGAGTCCATAAACCACAAGCAACCGCTGTCCCTAAAGCAATCATGTTTGTCATCACTAAGCCTGTATTCTCAGTTTTAGCAAATGCAGCGATGGCAACTCCCCATGAAGTCACTTGCATTGATAATAGGACAACTACTAAGAAATACGAGCTGTATTGTGTTATTTCAATACCATATAAATAAACCCCTAAAATGGTTAACAGCAAAACTTGAAATAAGATAATAATAAAAAACGGAACGCACTTTCCAAGAAAAAAATGATGCGGCTGTAAAGGAGTACTTGCCAGCCTTGCCACAATTCCTTTCTCACGATCTTTTACAAAACTAATGACAATTGAAATAATGACAAATGTGGAGAAAAACACGCTCATCCCTGTCACTGATTGAGAAGCAACCAATGTTTTTTGTACTTGAGAACTACCTGATGTAAATAATTCTATTAAAAGAATAATTGAAGCAACTGGTAATAAAATGGTCCAGAACAACAATGATCGATCTTTCACCTGTTTTATAGATTCGATGCGGACTAGTGGCCACATAAAAATCACTCCCGTTATATTCATTTGATTCCCTTCTATACAACTCTTAAATAATCACATTTTTTATTTATTTTACCATTTGCGGATGTGGCGAATTAGAATTAGTCAAATAATGTTGACTAATTACTTATGATTTTAAATCTACGGTACACACAAATTAATTCTGTTCGTTAGATTTATGTTCTTTCTACATCAGTCACTCTTTTAAGTTATTTTCATTGAAATACGAGAGTGGTTTTCATTCATAAAGGGCATTTTTATTGTAATTGATCACGTAAATCTGTTCCTGTTAATTGAAAAAAGACATCTTCAAGTCTCGGTCTGTACAAAGATAATTGTTGGGGAACCAATGATTCCTTCTTACTCAGTTTAGCCAAATCTTCTAAAGTATCTAATGGTTTTGTAGTTTTAACTAACACTCCACCTTGATAAGTTACAAAATCATACCCGAGATTAGTTAATGTTTTATTAGGAATCTTAGATTCAAAAAAGACTGATGTTTCTGCGTAACGATTCAAAAGCTCATCTATTTTGCCTTCTTCAACAATGTTCCCTTTATCAATGAAAGCCACATAATCACATAAACTCTCTATTTCCTCCATATAATGACTAACATAGATAATAGTTCTTCCCTCTTCCTTCAATTTGTTAATGATGTCGAAAATATAACGTCTTGATTGAGGATCTACCCCCACTGTCGGTTCATCTAAAAGAATTAACTTAGGAGCATGCATTAAAGCGCAGCCAATATTCAAACGGCGTTTCATTCCTCCTGAAAAGCTTTCAACGATATCATTTGCTCTTTCCCACAATCCTACATCTTTTAGTGTTTTTTCTACTCTTTCATCTAATGTTTTCCCTTTTAAACCATAAATTTGTCCAAAAAACTCCATATTTACTTTCGCTGTTAATTTTTCCTCTAAGCTGATGTCTTGCGGTATGTAGCCGAGCGCACTTTTAGATTCACCAACATGCTCAACTTTGCCTTCATATGATTTAATGATGTGAGATATAATTTTCATCAAGGTTGATTTACCAGACCCATTTGGACCTATTAATCCATAACAAACTCCTTCTGGAATCGTTAATGTAACACTTCTTAACGCTTGGGAAGTTCCATATTTTTTACTGACGTTTTCTATTTGCAACATTCGGCACCCTTTCCTTTCATCTCATTTATTTTTTAAAATGGCTTCAATAACACTCAAATATTCTTTGTAGGCTTGCTCTCCCAAATCTGTTATACTAACGATTGTTTTTGGTTTTTTATCCACAAAGGTCTTTGTAATTAGCACATAGCCTGCTTCCTCTAATTTTTTTAAATGCGAGCCCAAATTACCATCTGTTACAGATAAAGAACCTTTTAAGAAGCTAAAATCACATTTTTCATAAATCATTAATAAACTCATAATCCCTAACCGGACTTTTGGATGGATTAAATCATTTAAACTATTGACATTACTCATTTCCTTGTCCTTTTCTTTTTAAAATCACACCAGTTAATAACAAACTTCCTCCACCTATAAAAGCGAAGATAATGTTCATTAAACTAGGAAATAATAAAAATGTAGTTACACCTAAAACACTTAGCCAGAACCCCATAATAAAGATCTCTTTAGCCAGAACAATACCTAAGAGTAAATACATGATGGAAACCAATAAAACAACATAGAAGGGTAAATTATTTAATGTATATGGTAATAAACCAACACATATTAAAAAAATAAAGATACCTAAAATGATTCCAATACCAAGCCATGTGTATTGCAATTGAGTTCTTAAAAACAAGGGCATCGGTATCATTTTCTTTTGTTTAAAATAAGTAGTTAAAGTGATAAGCCAGCCAGCAATGCCTAAAATAAGCCAAAAGACAGCTGCAGTTATAGAATGAGCAAAAAGTAAAGGTATTGAATATCCCATTATCCAAATAAGGCCCCAAATGATAAAATAAATACTGGTTTGTTTACAATACTCTGTTTTATAGTTTGTAATCGTCTTGATATGAGATAAATTCTCTAATATTTCTGAATTATTAAATTTTTCATTAGACATAAATAAACTCCTCTTCCACAAAGAACTCTGTACTACAGAGTATAGAATTAAATTTCCATTTAGTCAAGTTATTGGAAATTCCTTTTTATGAATTAAAATAAATATAACCACCCCCTTCCTTTCAACGAAATCTCATAAATACCTTCTGCTTCTTGATCGTTTCTGGAACTTGGTCTCATAATCGCTTCATATTTCAAGAAATTTAAATATAGAAAAAGTGATAAATATTCTGTCTGAAAAGTAAGAATTACTAATTGGAGTGAGCTATATAAACAGTTCCTTATTCAGCAGGCATTCGTCATCGGTTCTTTTCATTCATTCTTTTCGCATGTTCACTGATAAGTGCTGCCTCCCTGCTCCCTTTTATGATGCGGAAACCGTCATAATCCGGATAGAGCGAATCATCGTCCTGAATGCTTGTTAAAATCCAAAATTGACTGCCAGCCCCTCCGAGCCGCTCAACTGCTGACAGCCAGCTTTGGTATACGTCAGGACGAGCTGATTGATTTTGATAGCCAAACTCTTCTAGCACAACTGGCTTTCCGATTGAATTCCCGCGGTTGATATGGTCTTCGATCCATTTCACTCCCCAGGCAGCAGACTTATTCCAGTGATCTGGGTACAGATGATAGGTTCCATAATCGATATTAGGAAGAGATGTTAAACGGTTCCAATCGACGCCTTCTCCTCCACCGTAAAACCAATCTTCATGTCCTGGTATGCGAAAGAATCCTTCATCTCCTACTGCAACAAGATGGTGACGATCCAGCGATTTGATCCATGTACTCATTTCATCTGCCCATTTGACTAGTACATTTCCCGTGGGATCTGACTGCATCCGCGGCTCGTTGGCTAATTCCCAAGTCATAATAGCTGGATCGTCTTTATATTGAACACCTGTATACGTATTGGTTCTTTCTAATACATAACGCACATAATTTTTGTATGCTTTTTGAATACGAGAATCTGTATAAAAAGCATCATGCGATTCTGCCCCGAACCACTTCACATATTGATTCATCCCGCCAAAGTCATCCCAATTGTTCACTAGTGGGATCACAAGCTTTATTCCTTCCTGTCCTGCTTTATAAATTGCATAATCTAGTTTTTGAAAACCAGATTCTTCATAGACGCCTGGACTAGATTGTAAGACTGAGTTCTCTTGAGGGGCCCCGTCGTGAAAGCCCCAAATCCGTATGACCTTTAAATTCATTGCTTTCATATCATCGAACACAGCATCTACCATTTTTTTAGATTTATAATGGAAATAGTAATTATTTGTGCCGGCGAAGTAAAATGGTTGATTGTTCAGCGTAAATTGTGTACCAGACGTCTGCACATAAGCGGCGGCCTTCATCGTAAGCGAAAACCAGCCAGACCATATAGCGGCTACAAGTATGAAGCAAGACACTCTTTGAGCCAACTTTTTCATTTACATTCTCCTCACAATCTATCTCTATCCTTCTTGAGGCAGGATCACATCTAGTTGATACGGTGTTTGTTCATTTGAATCAAGTGCAATTGTCTGCTGTTTCAACATTTTACTTTCTTTACCGATTCGAATCTCATATGTTCCGTGAAATGCTGGACATTTCACATGGCCATTAGCATCTGTTTTTTCAACTCTTTGGGTCGTCCACTCATTTAAAAGCTTTTCATAACGTCGGCCTGCTTCATTTAAAGACCAATCATAATTCACGATGGCTGCATGTTCACCTCTCCAATGGGCACCTGCCCAAAATCCCCACATCAGCACTCCTTTTACGGCTGGATGACTAAATGCGACGCGATATAAAGCCTCCAGGTTATCCGCTCTTCTATTAGGGTCAGGGTGAACAGAATCGTACTCTGTGACCCATATTGGAAGACCAAGCTCAGCCAGCACATCGAGCCTCTCTTTGACAATGACTGGATCGACCCGTTCTTCAAAATGGCCTTGAACCCCAATCGCCTCAATAGGTGCGCCTAACTGACGCAGTTCATTGATATGCGCTTTATAGGCATGGTGTTCACCATAAGAGATCACATTATAATCATTCACAAACAATAGTGCTTGAGGGTCAATTTTTTTCGTTTCTTCATACATCCACTTCCAAATAGTTTTCCCAAAGCGATCTTTAAAAAATGAACCATGCATCATTTCATTGTTTACATCCCAATGACGGAACCTTCCCTTAAAGTGATTGCCCGCATGCTCAAGCCGGTTTTTCATAGCTTCATATACTTCGTGATTCGGCAGTGACCTTAGCCAGCTTGGATTCGCATCCTCTACCTCCCAAAATAAAGCGTGCCCCCTCACTGGAAGCTGATGTCGATCTGCAAAATTCAGCATCGCATCTGCTTTTTCGTAGGTGATTTTCCCTCTTTCTGGCTCATTCGCATACCATTTTGCTTCATTTTCAAAAACAGCCCAATTAAAATGCTTTACGAAAAAATCAGCATATTGTTGATTAAATAACACTTGTTCATTCATCGCTGAACCAAAGGCGAATTCATGTCTGATTTGCTTTATTTCAACCTCTATACCTGCTATTGGCTTTTTTTCGCCGTTTGTCACGTTGATCACAAGATCTCTTTGTCTATGCTCTGAGATTCGATCATCCGCCTCTTTTTTCCACATCAGATTTTCCTGCCCATTTTCGCCTCTATTGAATGAATGATGAAGAAAGCTTCTTTCTTTGACCATGTGAAATCACCCTTATCTTCATTGGATTGATATTACTAATCAAACTGCCGGCTAGAAGCCGGCAGCTTGATTTTAACCTCTTAGTTGATCAGACGATGGTATTCAGCATAGGCAGTGGCCATATCCACTTGAGACCAGAAGCGGTGATAAGTGAAAACTGGTGCGCCATTCTCCCATTTGCCTGTAGCTTCATTAAATGAAGACTGATATTTACTTTCGAGTGAAGACCATGCTGGATCTTGTTTAATCTTCGGACGAAGATCAGCAAAACTCGTATAGACCCCATTCCCTCCTCGCTGCGGGTCAGAAGGAATGGTGCTGGCTCCAGGAATCTGATTTCCTTGACCAAATGTCCCATTCCATCCATTTGGGAAATACACTTCTTTTCTAAAGAAACGGTCATAGTCTTCTCTATCTTCCTCTGTCACTATGCCGACGCCATCATTGTAATTCCATGCAACCTCTAGGAGCTGCGCGGCTGCATCTTTCGCTCTTGCACCAAGCGCTGTATAATCACCTGTTTCCTGCTTTGTGGCTGCAGCAAAGAATATCAAAGCTTTGGCTAGACTTCCTAATACGCCCGTATCCTGAGTCGGATCTTTAGTTACAGCTGTTAAATTTGGATTTCCTGTTGCAGACTGGAACCCATTCCAAGTATCAGGCTGTCCGCTCCAAGCAATATTTCCAGGAAGCCAAAACTCTCCAGGCGCACTTGTTGTAGCAACCGAAACATTCGTTCCCCCTAGAATTCTCTGTCCTTGCTCATCTAAGAAATAACCCTCTTCATCCGACACAGGACGGCTGCCGATAAAAATGTAATCTAAGGCATAGCTGACCCATTTTGTTATGACAGATTTGGCCATTTGGACATTTTCAGATGTTTTGTCGCCATCTTTTACAAAAATATAATAAAGCTCTGCTACGCGCTCCATTGGCCACGCCTGCATTCCAAACCAGTTATTTGAAGGCGGGTCAAGGTAAACAGGTGCATCTTCATATGCCATATCATAAAAAGTACTTCTTCCTGCTGGATAAGCGCTATAGTCCCCATTCCAGCTATTGGTTGCGCCTCCTGCTATGGCTCCTTCTTTCGATTGAAGCCATACGTAAAATTCAAGCTGTCTCTTTAGTGTTTTTTCCCAATCGCTTGCCCCTGTTGCTGAAGATGGCTTTAAGCCTCCTTTATCTGAGGATAAAGCATAAGCAGCGACAGGATTTTGATATCCTTGATGACAATGGCTCGCTCCGATACGCCATGACCAGTTTGCATACTCCCCAAGTCCTCCGCCCCAAGAGGTATACCATGCCATTAAGTAATGACAGGCACCCTTTCCGTTTCCAGGATACGGATTCCCCTGCTTCCCGCTTCCAATCGTTTGAAAATATTTATCGTACATGCCGTAACGGAGGAAATCCCCCATTTTTTTCGCTTTATCAAGATAAGCTGACTGATTATAGCCGAGCTCCTTTGCCCAATACATCGCTTGTATCGCACGCGCATCAGCATCCGTTGCATTCGTATAGCGCCACTGGGCAGCTGGAGCTTGATTTTCTTTTGTGAACAAGCTCATAAAGCCTTCACTCGGCTTACCAAAAGATTTATCGTCCTGTGATGGATGAGGGATGGACTCCCATACAGATTCTTGCGGTCCACGCTGGAATGTGTTCACATAGGCGGCTGTATGTGATGGGTTGAGCAAGTTGCCATAGCCATACCAGTTATCTACGTCAAGGAGCCAGTGCATTAAATACGTTTCGTTCGTCCCATAGGTTGATTTCAATTCACTATCAATTGGATCTTGACCAGCAGGACGAGCACCGGTCAGCTGGCTTGGGTATTGATCCGGAAATGGTTTCTCTGCTGCGTATGTGGCTGGGCTGGACGGATTGTAAGCGTTCATATGCGGCTGCTCATCATGTCCATCTTCATTGACTGGGATGATGTACTTCTCCATATTGTCCCAAGCTGCCTCTAATTTGCTCCAGTCCCCTGTATAATGTCCGTACAGCACCTCAAGCCACAGCCAATAGCTATACGCTTCTGAAGTTGTCATATGTCCGTAATCAGGTGCTTCACAAATGAGCGTCTCGATTGAATGATACGGAATTCCTTCTGGTGAAAAATATCCATTCGCATCGCTTTTGATTTGATGATAAAGCGTTAAAAACCGTTCTTTGTTTGACAAGTCCTTCACCCTTTCAATAAAATCATTGTTTTTTTATTTGTCTGGAAGTGTGCCAAATACTAAAACACCATCGTCAAAGACAGGAATCTTCGTTGTTTTTTGCATATTGGATGTTAATCCTTGATAGGAATAATCATTTGAGGCATCCCATATATTCGATCCATTTGGAGCAGATAATCGAAATTGTATTTCCTTCTTATGCTCAGATTCTCCCCTAGGAGAAATAGCTACGCCCGTAAAATCGATTTCTGCAAAATAGACGCGGCTTGATGCGTCATATACCTTTAAAGGTGATAAGGAAGCGCCTTCATTGTAGGCTGCTGTCACTTGAATATCCTTTTCAGTGAGCCCCTTTGAAAAGACCTCACTCAGATTGACGTAATATCTAAAGGACAGTGTTTGACTGCTTCTTGCCGGCCAGCCGGACCGGTTGTATAGCACTGCTTTCACTTGAGTAGATGTTGTATCGTTATGCATCACAGCTGCCTCTACAAAAAACTCATCCTCCACCTGTTCTTTAGGCGGGAAATTGGGCAGCTTTGATTGCCCTTGACCAAACAGCTGCACCATTTTGGCGATATTTCCAGTGAAGGCGGCATTATAATCAGTCGCCACCTCGTTTGATACATAATCCGAGATGTCATCGTCATATTGATCCTGTGCATCAGGACCTCCAACAAGCGCTCCATAAAGTGTGTGCCGATGAACTGGAGGATTTGTCAGCTGGTTCGACCATGAGCCATGTGCAGTACGGTGGTGCGGGTGCTTCGGAGGATTCTGGCCAAAACCAACGACATAGCTTCTATTCAGCGGATTATCCCCTAGCATATAGTGAGTTTGCTTAATCGCAAACGATTGGTATCGATTTTTCTTTTCTTGATCAGATACCCAATCAGCATAGACAAAGGCTAAAAATGCTGCATTGGCGGCATAACGAAGTGAACCCCATTGATCAAGCCATGCCAAACCGCCAGGCGTATAGGTGATTCTTTCTACTTTTCCATTTTGAACAAGACCTGTAGTCCAGTAATCAAGATTGCGCTCTGTCGATTCTATAAATCTGTTTTCTTTCGTGATTCTTGCTAGTAAGATTTGTGAGGCAAAAAAAGTATTGTCCCATGACATGGTAAACGTATAATCCCAATCCTTCGGCCATTCCTCTACCGCTTTTAATGCTTTGTTTAAATAGGTTTCTTCATTTGTCGCCAAGTACAGCCAGATCCCGCCCCAAATAAGTTCGTCAACATAGCCGCTCCAGGAGTTGTAAAATGGCTGCGCATTGGTGACACAATCTGTATATTTGCCGCGATACCTGTCAGCAAATGCATATAGCTGTTTGGCATGTGTTAAAAGCTTTGCTGCATAGGACGCATCTGTTTCTTTAAAAATGATAGAACCTGCTGCTAAAGCCGCCGCAGTTTGTGCAGCTACTTCTGTGCCAGGACAATGTTCATCAATTTTAAAAGCTGGCCGGTTCATCGGCATCACTTCTGCTGGACCCCACCAAGCATGATCGGCGTTTCCATCACCTACTTGCGCCCAAAATTCATTCGGTCCTGTATGTGCTTTCAAAAAATAATCCGTTGCCCACTTGATTTGATCTAAGATCTCATCAAGCAATTCTGCTTCTTCATAAGCTTCCCGGTATTCATATACTGTCCATGCAAGCACGGCTGCTGAATAAGCCATCGGAAGTCCAAATTTCACATGATCTCCTGCATCATACCAGCCGCCAGTTAAGTCATGCCCAACATCCTTCCCGTCCTCTAGTCCAGAATCTCCCCGCCAGTTAAGACGATTACTTTCCGGAAGCCGGCCTGACCGCTGCGCTTCATAAAACAGCATGGATTTTTGGAGAACCTCTACATAGTTGTAAGATGCCATTTCTCTATTGCTCACCCCTTCTTTTTAGTGAAACATTGATCAATAGACGCGACCGCCTCCTTTCTATCCTTCATTTCGTGATCTGTACAGTTTTGAAAAGAATCAAATATGTTTCAAAAATAAGCATAGTAAACAGCAATCAGCTTTACGCTCATCGAAGGTTTTCTCTTGATTCTCCTTCTGACTGTACCCAGAATGATCATATGTCGCTTGAGAACATTTCAGACGGCGAAATTCTCTTTTGAGCTCTATTTGGGTAGAAAGAATGACATACAATCTCTTCTCTTAAAACATCACGCTAAATCAAGATATATGAATGAATAAGAAAATAATTCCAATTGATGGGAAAACTTTATTAGTTAACATAATAAAATTATTGTATATAGAGAAAAGAACGCCCTTTTAGGGCGCTCTTATTTATCACATTAAAATAAAGAAAGCTGGTTTTGATCAGGAAGTGCTTCTAAACAGCCTTGACGATCTAAATATTCAAGGATGGTCTTCGACACTTTTCCGCGTTTTTGTAAATCTTCTTTTGAGAGGAATTCCCCATCTTGCCGCGCGCGGACAATATTTAACGCAACGTTTGTACCAAGTCCGGGGATTGAGTTAAATGGCGGTATTAAACCGTCTCCATCAATGATAAACTCCGTTGCACTTGAGCGGTAGAGGTCAACTTTTTTGAAGTGGTAGCCTCTTTCACACATTTCAAGTGCAAGCTCTAGTACAGTTAATAGGTTCTTTTCTTTCGGTGATGCATCTAGACCTTTAGAGTTAATGTCATCCATAACAGCTCGTATCGCATTCGATCCTTTTGTCATCGTTTCAATATCAAAGTCATCCGCACGAACGGTAAAGTAAGCTGCATAGTACAGGAGTGCATGATGCACCTTGAAATAAGCAATCCGAACAGCCATTAACACATAAGCAGCCGCGTGGGCTTTAGGGAACATGTATTTGATTTTTTTACAAGAATCAATATACCAGTTTGGTACATTATTATTCTTCATTTCTTCTTCCCATTCAGGAGGAAGTCCTTTTCCTTTACGAACAGATTCCATGATTTTAAAGGCAAGTGACGGCTCTAAGCCTTGATAGATGAGATAGACCATAATATCATCACGGCACCCAATTACTTCACTTAGTTCACACGTTTTATTGTGAATGAGCTCTTGCGCATTTCCGAGCCAAACATCCGTACCGTGTGATAGTCCAGAAATCTGAACAAGCTCTGAGAAGGTCGTTGGTTTTGTATCCTCTAGCATTTGCCGAACAAATCTTGTCCCAAATTCTGGGATACCGAGTGTACCTGTTTTACAGCCAATTTGCTCTTCTGTTACACCTAGTGGCTCTGTCCCTTGGAAAATCTTCATGACTTCAGGGTCATCTGTTGGAATCGTTTTTGGATCGATTCCGCTTAAATCTTGAAGCATACGAATGACCGTTGGATCATCGTGCCCAAGAATATCCAGCTTGAGCAAGTTATCGTGGATCGAATGGAAATCAAAATGTGTCGTCTTCCAATCGGAACCTGTCGCATCTGCTGGGTATTGAATAGGTGAGAAATCGTAAATGTCCATATAATCAGGCACAACGATAATCCCGCCTGGATGCTGGCCTGTTGTTCGTTTTACCCCTGTACAGCCTTGTACAAGCCGGTCGATTTCAGCGCCTCTCATATGAAGGTTATGATCTCCTGCATAGCCTTTTACGTAACCATATGCTGTTTTTTCTGCAACGGTACCAATCGTACCTGCTCTGTATACATAATCTTCACCGAACAGCTCTTTCGTATAGTTATGTGCGATCGGCTGATATTCGCCTGAGAAGTTTAAGTCAATATCAGGTACTTTGTCTCCTTTAAAACCTAAGAACGTTTCAAACGGAATATCATGTCCATCTTTTTTATACGGCGTTCCACATTCTGGACAGTCCTTATCAGGAAGGTCAAAGCCTGAACCAACAGATCCGTCATTAAAGAACTCAGAGTGCTTACAGCTTGGGCATACATAATGAGGTGCAAGTGGATTTACTTCAGTAATCTCTGTTAATGTCGCAACAAGAGATGAGCCGACAGATCCCCTTGAACCAACAAGATATCCATCATCAAGTGATTTTTTTACGAGCTTATGAGAGATTAAGTAAATAACGGCGAAACCATGACCGATAATACTTTTTAATTCTTTCTCAATGCGGTCTTCTACGATTTTCGGCAAATCATCTCCGTAGATGCTGCGCGCCATTTGATAGCTCATTTCCCGTATTTCTTCATCTGCACCTTCAATTTTTGGTGTGTAAAGATCATCTTTGATAGGTTTAATGCTTTCGACCATCTCAGATACCTTTTGCGTATTTGTTACGACGATCTCTTTCGCTTTTTCGTCTCCTAGGAAGGAGAAGGCTTCGAGCATTTCATCTGTCGTTCTAAAATGAACTTTTGGCAGTTCATGGCGGTTCAGCGGATTCGCTCCACCCTGTGATGAAATTAAGATTTTACGATAAATTTTGTCCTCTGGATGCAGGTAATGTACATTTCCAGTCGCCACAACTGGTTTATTCAGCTTTTCGCCAAGCTTGACAATGTTTGTGATGATTTCTTTTAACGCACGCTCATCTCGAACTAGCTCAAGCTGCAGCAGGTGCTGATACACTTCTGGCGGATGTACTTCTAAATAGTCATAAAATGCTGCAATGTCTTCCACCTCATCAGGTGACTTTTGCATCATTCCTTCAAATACCTCACCCTTATCACAAGCAGACCCAACAATTAAACCTTCTCGATATTTCTCAAGCTGAGAGCGCGGAATACGCGGGACCCGGTAGAAATAATGAATATGAGAAAGTGAAACAAGCTTAAATAAATTCTTAAGGCCAGTCTCATTTTGAGCAATCAATGTCGCGTGGTAAGGACGTGAGCGCTGGTAAGCATTCGACTGCCCCATGTTTTCATTCAATTGATCGTGATAGGCAATCTCTTTTTCAGCCGCATCTTTTAGCATCTTCAGCATGAGATAGCCTGTCGCCTCTGCATCATAAATCGCCCGGTGATGCTGCGTCAGTTCAATATCGAACTTTTTACAAAGAGTGTTCAGCCGGTGATTTTTAAATTCTGGGTAAAGGAACCGGCCAAGTTCAAGTGTATCAATGACAGGGTTTGACGCTTTATCTGTTTTTAGCAGGCGTTTATACGCTGCATTTAAAAAGCCCATATCAAAGCTCGCATTGTGCGCAACAAGGATATCTTGTCCAATCCATTCTTTGAAATCCCGCACGACGTCGACGACATCTGGTGCATCTCTCACCATATCATCGGTGATACCTGTTAATTCGATGGTGGTCGCTGATAACGGGTGATGGGGATTAGCAAATGCCTCAAAGCGGTCAATGATTTCCCCGCCTTTTATTTTCACTGCTGCCAGCTCAATGATCGTGTCATAAACGGCTGAAAGTCCAGTTGTCTCTACGTCGAATACGATATACGTCGCATCCTCTAACAAGCGGTGCTCTGGGTTATATGCAATCGGTACCCCGTCGTCTACTAAGTTGATTTCCACACCGTACATCATTTTGATGCCATGCTTTTTACTTGCTGCATACGCATCTGGGAAGGATTGTACAACGGCATGATCCGTCAGGGCAATTGCTTCATGTCCCCATTTTTTTGCTTGTTCAACAAGTCTGCCAATGCCAGTGACAGCATCCATTTGGCTCATAGGGGAATGTAAATGAAGCTCCACACGCTTTTCACCCTCAGGTGCTGTATCTTCTTTCAACTGCGGTTTCATTTCATTGACATCATTGGCGATCATGACAAGATCTCTGACAAACGTATCATTTTGAATGCTTCCTCTTGCTTTCACCCACATGCCTTTTTTCAATGATTTCATCAGCTGAGCATCTTCTTTTTCTCTTGCAAACATTTTGATCAAAATACTGTTTGTATAATCTGTGATCTTAAAGATACAAAGCGTTCTCCCGCTTTTCAGCTCACGCGTTTCTGCATCGAATACGTAGCCTTGAACGGTAATTCTTCTTTCCTCGTCCATGATACTATCAAGCGTACGAATTTCTTCATTGTCTTTGATTTGATAGCCAATCATCAGAGGGCCTGACGGAGCTTCATTCTGCTCCTCACTTTCTTTCTTCTCCATCTCAGTGAGGGCTTGCATGGCTCTTTCTTGATCTTCAGCAAGCTTTTGTTCTCTGAACTTCTGAATCTCTTGATCTGATACAAAAATTTCTGTATCGAATTGCAGCTCTGGAAAGCCCACTTGTTTAAATGCGGCCTGAAGCATCGGGCTGTACTTCTTCTTAATAGCGAGTGCCTCTGTTTCGCTTTTCGTTTTAATGATGATTTTATGTCCAGACAGCGATGGTTTTTGCTGCTGAAGCAAGCTGATGATTGGGGGAGAAATTCCTTGAAGTTCTTCCACACAATGTGACCAGTACGATTGCACGAGTTCTTCAGATATGTGCGGATCACTCACTTCAATCGTACAAGTGATTTGTGCAATATGTGAAAATGCATTTGTCAGCCTGCTGAGAAACATGGCGTATACTTTGTAAGGCAAAAGCGCTTTAAATTTAAAAAGGAAATGCCATGTTTTCGTCGCCTTATGCACCGTCAATTTGACGATTTCTCCTTCTTCAAAGTAACGACTGAGGTCATCATCTGTCATTTGAATCTGATTGAGTAATATATGAAATTGCCGCCGTGTGATCGGTAATTGTTCATCCAAGACAGGACCCTCCTTTTGTCAATCAGAAAGGTACCTCTTTTCTACAGGAGGTACCTTCATTTTTTTGTTCGCTTTATGCTTGGCGTATAAATGAAATCAGATCATCAACAGATACTTCATGTGATTCACCTGATTTTCTAAACTTCACTTCTACTATACCTTCTTCTGAACGTTTTCCGCAGCTAATACGAATTGGCAGTCCAATTAAATCACTGTCTGCAAATTTTACTCCTGCACGCTCCTGGCGGTCATCGAAAAGTACGTCAAAGCCTTCATCTTCTAAGCGCTCGTACAACGTTTCAGCCAGTTCTTTCTGCGCATCGTTTTTCATATTTAATGCAAGGAGGTGAAGGTCATATGGTGCCACTGTTTCCGGCCAAATGATTCCTTTCTCATCGTGATGCTGTTCAACAATCGCTGACAGCGTTCTAGAGATGCCGATGCCATAGCAGCCCATAATCATTGGCTGCGCACGACCATTCTCATCGAGGTACGTTGCATCCATCGACTCAGAATAACGAGTGCCCAGTTTAAAGACTTGTCCTACTTCAATCCCTTTTGCAAATTGGATTGTGCCTTCCCCATCTGGAGAAACATCTCCTTCTTGAATCAAGCGAAGATCTGTGAATTCTTTTACTGACACGTCACGTGCAGGATTGACATTGACATAATGATAATCCGCTTCGTTTGCACCAGCGACAGCATTTGTCATTCCCTTCACAGCAAGGTCCGCATAAATATCGACTTCTGCTTCCAGTTTAACAGGTCCAACAAATCCAGGCTCAGTTCCAATAACTTTCAGCACTTCTTCGCGTGAAGCAAGCTCGACAAGCTGTGCTCCTACCAAGTTTTTCACTTTCACATCATTTACTTCATGATCGCCTCTAGTTAGGATCAGAACATACGCATCATCTGCTTTAAACAAAACAGATTTAATGCAAGCAGAAGGGTCAACTTCTAAAAAGCCAGCCACATCTTGAATGGTTTTCATTTGCGGAGTATGGACTTTTTCAAGCTCTTTGAAGTCCGCAGGATTTGCTTCTTTTCCGTGATATACAGCCTCAGCCATTTCGATATTCGCGGCATATGAGGACGTATCAGAATAAGCGATGGTATCCTCTCCGACTTCTGAGAGCGCCATGAACTCATGCGTATCTTTTCCACCCATTGCCCCTGAATCTGCAATGACTGGTCTAAAATTGAGACCCACTTTTGAGAACACATTAGAGTAAGCCGTAAACATTTTGTTGTATGTCTCATCAAGGCTTTCTGGTGAAGAATGGAATGAGTATGCATCCTTCATGATAAATTCACGTCCGCGCAGCAGTCCAAAGCGTGGTCTCTGTTCATCACGGAATTTTGATTGAATCTGATATAGTGTTAAAGGTAGCTTCTTATACGATTTCACTTCGCTGCGTACTAATGATGTGATCACTTCTTCGTGGGTTGGGCCAAGCGCAAATTCGCGTCCGTGGCGATCCTTCATACGCATCAGTTCTGGACCGTATGTATACCATCTTCCTGACTCTTGCCACATTTCTGCCTGCTGCAGCACTGGCATTAGCAGCTCAGCTGCGCCTGCCTTTTCCATTTCCTTGCGGACGATCGATTGAATATGCTGAATGACTTTATGCGCAAGCGGCAGATAATGATAGATTCCACTTGTATTTTGTCTAATAAACCCAGCTCTTACTAAGAGTTGATGACTTTTTGCCTCAGCATCTGCCGGCACCTCTCGAAGAGTTGGAATAAAAGTCAGGGATTGTCTCATGTCGTTACACCTCATTTATGAAATAGGACTTCTCACAAAAACTCTTGTTTCCCGGAATGAGAAACAAGAGAGAATGGTTTTTATAAAAATAACCGCTGAATGTCATTCCACGTTACCACTAACATTAACAGCATGAGGAAAGCAACACCGATAAAGACAACAAGTGCTTCCTTCTCACGATTAATTGGTTTACCGCGAATGGCTTCAACAAATAAGAATAGTAAACGTCCTCCGTCTAATGCAGGAATCGGTAACAAATTCACGATGCCTAGGTTGATACTGAGGAACGCCGCAAACTGCATTAATGTTAACACACCTTGTTTGGCTACTTCTCCTGTCATGTCATAAATTCCAACAGGACCTGCTAACATGTCTAGTGAAAATTGTCCTGTGACAATTTTTTGCAAGTTCGTTAAGATCAGACCTGCCGTTGAAACGACAGTTGTTCCAGAGGATGAAATAACTTTCAAAAATCCATTTTCCGTTGGCGGATATGATCCGAAACGGCCAATGCTTTTCCCATCTGCTTTCACAGCTTCTGGTACAACCTGCACAGTGCTTTCCTTGCCGTCTCGGTCAATGACGACATTCATTTTTTTCTCAGGGTTCTTTTGAACTGTTTGAACGACATCTGTCCAAGAATTCATTTTCTCGCCGTTAATGGACACGATGTGATCTCCCTGCATGAGTCCAGCCTCAGCCGCCCGGCCGTCTTTCGTCAGCTTACCGAGTACAGGATCATCAACGGTTACCCCTTGAATAAAACCTAAAGCAACCAAAATCACATACGCTAGAATAAAGTTCATAATCGGTCCAGCTGCGATAGCTTTAATTCGCTGCCAAACCGTTTTTGAACCGAATTGACGATTGTATGGTGCGATTTGAATTTCTTCACCATCTGCAATATAGAAGCTTGTTTGACTGACATTGTAGCCAGTCAGAATATCTTCATTTCCAGCTTCATATCCCGAGATTCTCATAGCATGATCTAAATCAATCTGCTCAACTTCGATGACAAGTGCATCAGGATATTTTTCTTTATCATTTAAAATGATCTTTTCTACTTCATTTTGCTCATTGAATAAGAGCCCCACTGTATGACCTGGTTTAATTTCGATAACTTCAGGGTCCTCTCCAGCCATTTTAACAAATCCGCCAATAGGGAGAAGTCTAATGGTATAAACGGTTTCTTTTCGTTTAAAGGAGAAAATCTTCGGCCCAAAACCAATTGCGAACTCGCGGCATAAAATCCCCGCGCGCTGCGCCATAATTAAATGGCCAAGCTCGTGGAAAAAAACGAGCGTTCCAAAAATAATAATAAACGCAATCACTGTATTCACGAACATACCACCTTATGTGAGGATTGATTGAACAAAGTCTCGTGTATCTTTGTCCACTTCATGGATATCTTGCAAACTAGGCGTTGAAATCACATGATGTCTGATTAGTGCCTTTTCAATCAATTCTTCAATTTGCAGGAACGTTACTTTGCCTTTCAGAAATGCATCGACTGCCATTTCATTTGCTGCATTAAGTACAGCAGGCATTGTCCCTCCTATTTTACCTGATTCATAAGCAAAATGTAAGCAGCGATACCTGTCAAAATCCGCTTTTTGGAAATTCAATTGTCCAATCTCCCAAAGGTTCAATGATTTCGCTTCTTGTAACGGCGCCCTGTCAGGGTATGTGAGTGCATATTGAATAGGCACTCTCATGTCAGGTGTCCCTAACTGAGCAATGACGCTTTTGTCGTGAAATTCCACCATCGAATGGATAATGCTCTCTTTATGTAGCAGCACATCAATTTGTTCATAAGGGATATCAAACAACCAATGTGCCTCGATCACCTCGAGCCCTTTATTCATCATCGTCGCTGAATCAATGGTGATTTTCGCTCCCATCGACCAGTTCGGGTGGTTCAGCGCTTCTTCAACCGTAACACCTTCAAGTTCAGTTCGTTTTTTATCTCGGAAACTACCACCTGAAGCTGTCACGATTAAGCGTTCAATATTTTTAGCTTGTTCACCTTGCAGGCATTGAAAAATAGCGGAATGCTCACTATCGACAGGAAGTAAAGGTACATCATATGTTTTAGCGTACTCTTTTACTATATGACCAGCCGTCACAAGTGTTTCCTTATTTGCGAGAGCAATCGTCTTTTTTTGTTCAATGGCCTTTAATGTTGGAACAAGTCCAACACTCCCTACAAGTGCATTGACCACTACGTCCACTGCATCATAGGTCGCTGCCTCGATGTTGGCTTCATCACCAGCAGCCAGCTTCACATCGTATGCAAATGAATGATTTTTTAGCATGTGATAGGTTTCTTCGTCTACACAGCCGACGAATTCAGGCTGAAAGCGCTCAATGATCGGAATCGCCTTTGCTATATTTCTGCCAAATGTCATGGCTTTCAGCTTAAACTTGTCCGGGTGCTGACTGATCACATCTAACGTTTGTTCTCCAATTGATCCTGTTGCGCCTAATAGCGAAATATATTTCAAATTGCCACTCCTTCTCTCGTTCAATAAGTTTCTATGAGGTTAGCTGGCAAACGTTGCGAGCAGTAAGTATAAAAACGGCAGAACGAATAAAAAGCTGTCAAACCTGTCCAAAATCCCGCCATGGCCAGGGAGAATTGTCCCTGAATCCTTCACGTGATAATGACGCTTTAAAGCAGATTCCACAAGGTCGCCTAGCTGTCCAAAGATACTGAGTAAAAGAGTAATAAACATCACAAGCAGATATGATGGCAAAAATCCTGTAACCGCCTGAAACACAAGTGACAACACGACCGCTGTGACGATTCCGCCGATAAATCCTTCTACTGTTTTGTTTGGGCTGATTTCTGGCCAAAGCTTTCGTTTCCCCATAGATTTCCCAATAAAATAGGCTCCTGAGTCAGTAGACCAAATAATCACTGCTGCGAAGAAGATCGCACTCATGCCATATAAGCCTCTAATTTGGATAAAATAATAGAAACTAACGCCAATATATAATGTGGCTAATACAACAAAAGCAACCTCATCGAATGTGAAAGAGTTTTTGCTCAAAACTGTATAAGTTAAAAGTATTAAGACTGCAAATAAAGCAATCTGCATTTTTGATGCGTCCACGTTTGGGAAGAAGCTGTTGTCTCCGCCCATTAAAAGCCAAAGCAATATTAAGCTGACAATACCAGGAAAGCTGAAAATCGAGATCTTTTTCATTCTTAAAAGCTCAAAGAGAGCGACACTTCCCATTAAATAAATCAGCAGGGTAAATGGCATCTGTCCATATATAACTGCTAGCAAAAAGACTGCAGCTGCCAAAACACCCGTCAAAATTCTTTGTTTCATCTGCACCACCCTCTAAATTCCACCGAACCTCCGGCCGCGGCGCTGGTACTCCCCGATAGCGCCTATAAGGTGCTCATCAGAAAAGTCAGGCCAAAGCACATCCGTAAAGACAAACTCGCTGTACGCAATTTGCCAAAGCATAAAGTTGCTTAATCTAATTTCTCCACTCGTGCGAATGAGCAAATCCGGATCTTGAAGAGATTCTGTCATTAAATAAGCTGAAAACATCTCTTCTGTGATGTCTTCTGCTCGAAGCTTACCTTCTTTGACCTTTTCAGAAATTTGTCTGCATGCGGAGACGATTTCTGTGCGCCCACCATAGTTGAGCGCAAAGTTCAAAATGAGTCCGTCGTTGTTCGCCGTACTCTTTACTGCGTTCTCTACCGCTTTTTTCGTATGCTGCGGGAGGCCGTCTGGATCACCTGTTAAACGCACACGGACATTTTCTTCGATGAGTTCAGGCAGGTAGATGTTTAAAAATTCTTCAGGAAGTTTCATTAAAAAGTCTACTTCTAATTTTGGACGTTTCCAATTTTCCGTAGAGAAAGCATACAAAGTCAGCACTTTGACATTCAGCTCATTTGCAAGCTTTGTCATGCGCTTGACGACTTTCATTCCTTCATGATGACCTGCTACCCGTGGAAGAGCACGTTTTTTCGCCCATCTTCCGTTCCCATCCATGATAATGGCGATATGTTCAGGAATTTCTCCATTTAATATGTCTTCTTTTGTCAGGCTTTCTAAGTTGGAAGCTGCTGTTTGCTGATTCTTCCAATTTTTGAGTATATTGAGCATGAGATTCCTCCATCACCCAAAAAGGTTGCGTTCCCGCTAAATAATATAGTCATCAACAGTATTAACAAAAAAACCCCCTGTAAACATGAAGAGGGTCTTTTCACTATTATCTATTGTACATAGTTTTTTCTTAAACTTCCATGATTTCTTTTTCTTTATCTTTCGTCACGTCATCAATTTTAGCGACATATTCATCTGTCAATTTTTGAACATCCTCTGTCGATGATCTTAATTCATCTTCAGTGATCTCCCCATTTTTCTCAAGCTTTTTCAAATCATCGTTTGCATCACGACGCACGTTACGAACAGCTACTTTTGCTTCTTCTGAGTATTTTTTCACGACTTTCACAAGCTCTTTACGTCTTTCTTCTGTCAGCGCAGGAATCGCAATGCGGATCACATTTCCGTCACTTGTTGGCGTGATGCCAAGGTCAGACTTTTGGATCGCTTTTTCGATATCACCGATTGCTGTTTTATCGTAAGGTGTGATAATCAGCATACGTGCTTCTGGCACTGTGATCGACGCAATTTGGTTAAGCGGTGTTTGTGCACCGTAATAATCCACTGTCACTTTATCAAGCAGTGAAGCATTTGCACGGCCAGCACGAACAGTTGCAAGCTCACGTCCGTAGGCTTGTACGGCTTTTTCCATTTTTTCTTTCGTTTGGTTCAACACTTCTTTTGACACGTTATTTCCCCCTCACGATCGTTCCGATTGATTCGCCGTTTACGGCACGTTTAATATTTCCTTCTTCCATAATGGAGAAGACGATTAATGGAATGTCATTGTCCATACATAATGAGGACGCAGTAGAATCCATTACAGCAAGCCCTTCTTTAAGTACATCAAGGTATGAAAGCTTATCATATTTTACTGCATCCGCATCTGTACGAGGATCAGCACTGTAGACACCATCTACATTATTTTTCGCCATTAAAATGACATCTGCTTCAATTTCTGCTGCACGAAGTGCTG
The DNA here is from genome assembly GCF_038593175.1 of Bacillus sp. FSL K6-1006. Classification (NCBI taxonomy): domain Bacteria; kingdom Bacillati; phylum Bacillota; class Bacilli; order Caryophanales; family Bacillaceae; genus Bacillus; species Bacillus sp. FSL K6-1006. Next base: position 1,618,074 of record NZ_CP151970.1, on the reverse strand, counting down.
CCGTAGTATCTGTAGAGAAATAAGGGTTTCCTGTTCCTGCAGCAAAAATGACGACACGTTTCTTTTCAAGATGACGGATCGCTTTTCTTCTTATGTATGGTTCTGCAACCTGTCTCATTTCGATAGAGGTTTGCACTCTAGACTGAATGCCAAGCGTTTCTAGGCTGTCCTGTAACGCCAGTGAGTTCATCACTGTTGCCAGCATCCCCATGTAGTCTGCTGTTGCACGGTCCATTCCTAGATCACTGCCTGTCTTTCCGCGCCAAAGGTTTCCTCCGCCTACAACGACTGCAACTTCAACATCGAGCTCTGCAATTTCTTTTACTTGCTTTGCAATTGATTGAATGACAGTTGGGTTAATTCCATTTCCAGCATCACCCGCTAGTGCTTCGCCACTTAGCTTCAGTACAATGCGATTATATTTCGGTTTGCTCATGATAACCTCCAAGTGTAAACTATACCGTCTCTTATTATGCGTAAGAAACTGTCTTTTGTAAATCAATATCCTCTAAAAAATAGGGAACACAGTGCTTGTGCTCCCTAAAAAAGCCCCAGAGAGCTTTTCAAACATTATTTTTTCACTTGGCTCATAACTTCTTCAGCAAAGTTGTCTTGACGTTTTTCGATACCTTCGCCCACTTCATAGCGAACATAAGTTTGAACAGTTGCGTTTTTCGCTGCTACAACTTGTTTCACTTTTTCATCTGGGTTTTTAACGAACGCTTGGTCAAGTAAGCAAATTTCTTCGAAGAATTTGTTTAGACGGCCTTCTACCATTTTAGCTACGATGTTTTCAGGCTTTCCTTCTTGAAGAGCTTGCTGTGTTAATACTTCACGCTCACGGTTTGCTTCTTCTTCTGACACTTGGTCACGAGAAATGTATTTAGGGTTTACAGCTGCAACGTGCATAGCGATGTCTCTTGCAAGCTCTTCGTCAGTTGTTCCGTTAAGAACAGCTAACACACCGATACGTCCGCCCATGTGCAGGTAAGAACCGAATGCAGCATTATCTTCTTTTGTGATGACAGAGAAACGGCGTAGAGTGATTTTCTCTCCGATTTTCGCAATTGCAGATGTGATATGCTCTTCAACTGTTGAACCGTTTTCCATTTTAGAAGCATGAGCTTCTTCAAGTGTTGCAGGTTTAGCAGCAAGCAAATGATCAGCAAGTTCGTTAAGAAGTGCTTGGAATCCTTCGTTTTTCGCAACGAAATCAGTCTCAGAGTTCACTTCTAGGATCACGCCTGTGTTGCCGTCAGTTTTGATAAGAGTTAATCCTTCTGCCGCAATACGGTCTGCTTTTTTCGCAGCTTTTGCGATTCCTTTTTCTCTTAGAAGGTCGATTGCTTTCTCGATGTCACCATCAGTTTCTGTTAACGCTTTTTTACAGTCCATCATACCTGCACCAGTTTTTTGACGCAGTTCTTTAACTAATTGAGCAGTAATTGCCATTTTACATTTCCTCCTTCTATGTTAAAACACGGATTACTAGGTGAAAAAAAGGTGATAAAAGGCATTTCCCTCTTATCACCTTTTGAATAGGTTACGCAGTTGTTGTTTCAGTTTCTGTCGTTTCTTCTACAACAGCTTCTTCTTCGCCTTGTTTAGACTCAAGAATCGCATCTGCCATTTTAGCAGTTAGAAGTTTTACAGCACGGATTGCATCATCGTTTGCAGGGATCACAACATCAATTTCGTCTGGATCACAGTTTGTGTCAACGATACCGATGATTGGGATATTCAATTTACGAGCTTCTGCAACTGCAATACGCTCTTTACGAGGGTCGATAATGAAAAGTGCATCCGGAAGACTCTTCATGTCTTTGATTCCGCCTAGGAATTTTTCAAGACGCTCTAATTCTTTTTTCAGTTGAACGACTTCTTTCTTAGGAAGAACTTCGAACGTACCGTTTTCTTGCATTTTTTCAATATCTTTTAAACGTTTAATACGTTTTTGGATTGTTTCAAAGTTTGTTAAAGTTCCACCAAGCCAGCGTTGGTTCACATAGAACATACCAGAACGGATTGCTTCTTCTTTCACTGAATCTTGTGCTTGCTTTTTCGTACCAACGAAAAGGATTTTTCCTCCGTCAGCAGCAAGGTTTTTCGTGAAGTTGTAAGCTTCTTCTACTTTTTTCACCGTTTTTTGAAGGTCGATGATGTAGATACCGTTACGCTCTGTAAAGATGTAACGCTTCATTTTTGGGTTCCAACGGCGAGTTTGGTGACCGAAGTGAACACCAGCTTCTAGCAATTGTTTCATAGAAATAACTGACATTTTGTTGCCTCCTAATATAATGGTTTTTTTTCCTCCGCTTAAGTCATGTTCACATAAAACTGCGCCACGGCAGCACCTTCATACGAATCATTAAGCGTGTGTATTTAACACCAAGAAATAATATAACACATGATGGACTGACAATCAAGAATCCTTTACAGCTTTCCGCTAAATTTTAATAAAAGCTCGATTTCTGTCTTGCCAGTTTTCATTTCTTTCGCTATTTCTTCTAGTGACCGCCCTTCATCATATAGGGACTTCACTTGGTCCTCGAATGTTTCTTCTATTTCACTTTTAGAAGGCATAGAAGCCTCTGTTTCGAGTTGTGGAACGGGTTCGTTTACCTTCTCTTCCTGCACCTCAACTTCGCTAAGGAGAGCCGACAGGTGCTCCGGTACGGGATCTTCACTTTCGACCGATTGCTGGGATTCAATTGGTGGTTGTGGCTGCTTTGGTGTCTGAAGATCCGATTTCAGCTCTTCAGCAGAAAAATCAGGGGAAGCGGCTGCCACTTTTGATAGTTTGTCATTCTCTTCTTTGACCTCCATCAAAAATGCAGCCAGGGTATTTTCCGTTTCTTCTAGAAGTTCTCGCTGCTTTTGTTCTGTTGCCTTCAGCGAATTCATTCTCGTATATAAAATAATCACAAAATAAATAAGTGCAGCATGAAGCATGAAGCTAATCAGCCATAACATATTTTTTCACTCACTAACTCTTTAAGATTGAATGGCTTTATCAAGCAGATGCTTAAGCTTGAACAAGGCCTTTGAATGAATTTGCGAAATGCGCGAGGTAGATAAATTGAGCACTTGACCGATTTCCGTTAATGTCAGTTCTTCTTTATAGAAAAGACTGATCACAAGCTTTTCTTTTTCTGAAAGCTCTGTGATTTTTTCAGAAAGCTGTTCAATTAATTCATCTTTCAGCATTTTCTCTTCTGGAGTCACAGACTTCTCGTCGCGAATCATGACTTGGACGTTCTCTCCGTCTTCTTGATCATGCAGCTTCTCATCAATTGAGAGCAGATTTGCAAAGAATCCTTCATTCATCGTTGTGACGACATCCTGTTCACTCATGCCGAGTTCCTCAGCCACCTCTGTCGGCGTCACATTACGCAAATACCGCTGTTCAAGCTTTTCAATAGCCGCTTCTACTTTTTTTGTTTTTTCTCTTGATGTACGAGGCAGCCAGTCCTCTTTACGAAGACCGTCGATAATGGCCCCGCGGATTCTGAAGGATGCATATGTATCAAACTTCAGATCTCTTCCGGGATCAAATTTTTCAAGGGCATCATATAAACCGAGCATCCCTAGACTGATCAAGTCTTCTTTATGCACTGACTTCGGGAGACCGATGGAAATTCTTCCAACATGATATGTGACGAGCGGCATATAGCGGCGCATAAGATCATCTCCAGCAGCTGGGTCTTTCCACTCTTTCCATCTAGCCCATAGCGCCTGATCTTCGTAATTTAAGGATTGCATCTTTATCCCCCTATACTTCCTTAGTTATATCTTCATAATGCCTTGCTTCACAGTACGGATCTCAAGCTCTGCCGTAAGCGGATCGAATTCAATTGTACGGCCACTGTTTCCGCCTGTATCCTCACTAATAATCGGGATATGATGAAGAGACAGATGTTCTTTTACAGCTGAAACGTTTCTAGGTCCAATTCTCATTAGATCATTGGTTGACTTAAACTTAAACATTTCCGCCCCGCCAGCAAGTTTTGCCTTTAGCGCATGTTTGCGTGCGCCTGCTTTTAGGAGCAGATCAATTGTATGCTTGACACCTGTATCTGCATATTTAGCCAAGTTCTCCACCGCCCCTTTTGAAAGAGAGGAGTCTGGAAGCATAACATGGACAAGGCCTGCCAGCCTTTTGTCTTGATCAAACAAGACAAGCCCTACGCAGGAACCAAGACCGGATGTCCGAATGCGGTCCGGTGATTTAACAAGCTGAACATCCGCAATACCAACCTTTACAACTGCCGGAATTTGCACGTTCATTATAGGTTACCTAATGCTTTGAATAGTTTTTCAAACGATTCAAAGTCTGGTAATAGAAACATATTTCCTTTCAGCTCTTGCTTATTTTGATCATCAAAAATAGATGTATCAATCACAATCGCCTGATCGCCAAGAGGACTGAATTGCATCAACCCTTCACTAATGACAGCCCCGAACATATCGAGCGTCACATCTGGAACACTTGGGTGAAGCTGCAATTTTGTTAAATCGGCAAGGGCTGATAAATAAGAGCCCGCTAAAATATTTCCCAGTTCATGAAGTGCTGACGTCCCCATCTCATGTTCATGAATCGTATCAATATCAAATGCAGGGTCCTGGACAAGCTCTCTTACAAATTGCTCCGCTTGCTCAAACGGCATAATGAAAAAGATTGAGCCGGTTAAATCCCCTTCCATTCGCAGGAAAATGCTTGCAACAGGAAGGTCTGCACCGCCAAAGAAATCCATTAAATCTTCAAACGAGAGAACCTTGACAAAAGGAACAGCCATATCTATTTTGCGATCCAATAGGTTGGCAAGAGCAGACGCTGCGTGGCCTGCTCCGATATTCCCAACCTCTCCTAAAATATCTAGCTGTTCATCTTTAATTTCGTTGAAAATGCTCATTTCACATCCCCCTTAATGAACAGGTGCACCTTGAACGCTCTTGTCGAGGACAGCACCGGCATGAATGATATTGAAAAGACGCTGATCATGCTTAATGATACCTGTCACCCATGACTGTCCTTCTTTTTCAGCTGATTCAGGAGAAGATTCTACTTCTTCCTGATGGACGGTAATAACATCATTTGCTTCATCAACAATCCAGCCGACTTCAATGTCACCAACTTGTACAATGATCATTCTTGTTTCATCTGTAATCTCGTTGTCAGTAGAACCAAGTCTGACTCTCAGGTCAATGACAGGCGTCACGACACCGCGTAAATTAATAACACCGCATATATAAGGGGCAACGCCAGGAACTCTTGTCGGCTGCTGCCATTTTTCAATGGACTTTACTTCTGATACTGAAATGGCGTATTCTTTTTTGTTTACGATAAACACAATCATCTTTTCGCCAGTTTTGATATCTGTACTCATTTCAGACCGCTCCTCTATTGTTTTTTACTTGATCAGTGCATTACAGTCAACGATGAGTGCAACTTGACCGTCACCTAGGATCGTTGCGCCGGATATCGCAAATACGTTTGGCAGATAATCTCCTAGTGATTTCAATACAACCTCTTGCTGACCAATAAATGAATCGACCACAAATGCTGTCAGCTTGTCTCCTTTACGAACAACAATGATGTGCAGTTCTTCCTCTAATTCATTCGCATTTGGTACGTGGAATTGTTTCTTCAAGTACACGACCGGTACGATAAATCCGCGGAAATCAATCACTTCACGATCATGCGTTTGCAGGATGTCACTTTTCTTAATGACCGCCGTTTCAATAATAGAAGAAATCGGAATCGCAAATGTTTCCTCTTCTAGTTTTACAAGAAGAACGGAAATAATCGATAATGTAAGCGGAAGCTGGATCGAAAATAGTGAACCCTGTCCTTCTGTTGAGTTAATGCTCACAGATCCGCCAAGTGATTCCAGCTTGTTTTTCACAACGTCAAGACCTACACCGCGGCCTGAGATGTCAGAAATCGTATCAGCTGTAGAGAATCCTGCTGCAAAGATCAATGAATCAATTTGATGATCTTCAAGCGTTTCTGCTTCTCTTTCTGTAATAACCCCGCGCTCTAACGCTTTTTCAAGCACCTTTTTACGGTTAATCCCGCCTCCATCATCTTCTACTTCAATGAAGACATGGTTTCCGCTATGATACGCTTTTAATAGAACCGTACCTTTTTCCGGCTTGCCTTTTTTCACACGTTCTTCTGGTGATTCAATCCCGTGATCTAGACTGTTTCTAAGTAAGTGCAACAGCGGATCTCCAATCTCGTCGATCACTGTTCGATCAAGCTCCGTCTCAGCACCCTCAATAATCAGTTCAATTTTCTTATTAAGCTCTTTCGTCAATTGACGAATCATACGCGGGAATCTGTTAAAGACAGTTTCCACAGGTACCATTCTCATGTTCAGGATGATTGATTGCAGGTCTCCAGAAATACGAGTCATTCTTTCGACTGTGTCTGTGAGTTCGTTATTTTCTAGTTCTTTAGCAATCTGTTCCAATCGGCCTCTATCAATCACAAGTTCTTCAAATAGATTCATAAGAGAATCAAGACGGTCGATGTTGACACGAATTGTTTTCGTTCCGCCGGCAGCTGCACCGTTATTGCCATTTGCTTTTGGCGCATCATTTGCTGGCGCTTTTACAGCAGGAACGGATGTTTCTTCTTTTTTCTGTTCAGGCTGCACCTCTTGCTTTTCAGCCGGAGCTGCTTCTTCAAATGCGGAGACTTCAGAGATCTCAACCTTCTCAACCTCTGAGATCGCCGTGACGATTTTCTGCACTTCGTCCATCGGCTGTTTAGAAAGATAAGAAATGCTGAATTCAGATTCAAAATCTTCTGATTCTAACAGTTCTGCATTTGGAACGGTTTTGACAACCTCGCCTGCTTCATTTAGTCTTTCAAAAATCATATAGACACGAACAGCTTTTAGTAAGCACGCTTCGCTTAATGTCACGTTAAGTTCATAGCATTTGAAGCCTTGCTCTCTCGCTTCATCAAGAACCGTACGTTCAAATTCGTTATAATCTAAGTCATTAGCAGCAGCTGATGCATCTGCTGTTTCAACGCTAGAAGCTGCTTCAGCATGGCTTCCTGTCACATCTAGCTTTTTACTAATCTCTGTGACATCACGTTTCCCGTCTCCTCCTTCTGCAATCGATTGAACCATTGCTTCAAGATGATCGAGTGCTTCGAACATCGTATCCATTGACTCAGGAGTGACAATCATTTGTTCATTACGGATAGCATCAAACATGTTTTCTAAATGATGCGTTAAATGAGCCATATCATCAAAGCCCATCGTTGCACTCATTCCTTTCAATGTATGAGCCGCTCTGAATATATCATTCACTAGCTGCAAGTCGGTTGGGTTCTTTTCTAAATCAAGAAGTTTTTCATTACAAGTTTGTAAGTGTTCTCTGCTTTCATCTAAAAAGATATCTAAGTATTGGTTTACATCCAACGTGTTCACGCCCTCTCTTTTTTCATGGAGCTAATAATTGCATGTGCGATGTCATCCACATGCCTTGTTTCATGTGCAAGGCCTGCTTTAATGACTGATTTAGGCATTCCGAAAACAACACATGATTCTTCTTTTTCTGCAATGACTTTCGTATGACCGCTTGCGACCATTTTTTTGACACCTTCAGTACCATCACTGCCCATACCTGTCATAATGACAGCGATTTTCTCGTAACCCTTTATGCTGCTGATGGATTCAAATAAATAGTTAACAGATGGTTTGTGCCGGCTTTCCGTGTCTTCAGGGGACAGCCTGATGACAAGTGACCCCCCTTGGTCATGAAGTGACATATTCATTCCACCAGGAGCTATGTAAGCCACTCCATTTTTCGCGATGTCTCCATCTTGCGCTTCTTTAATCGTAATTTGTGATAAATGATCTAACCTAGTAGCAAGTGATGCCGTGAATCCTGCTGGCATATGCTGCACAATCAATATAGGGGCCTCGATGTCCTTAGGCAGCTTCGTTACGACTCGTTGAAGTGCCCTTGGTCCCCCTGTAGATGTTCCGATAGTAATAATCTTTCGGAGTGAGCTGCCTTTTACAGATGGCAGCCGGGGTGCAGCCACTGGACTTGGCGGCTTTATCACCGGCTTAGGAGACACCTTCTCTTCAGTGCGTTTTCTTGACAGTCCTGCCGCAAGTACCCGCTCTACAATTTGCCCCCTCACTTTGTGCAAATCGAGAGAAATACTTCCCGAAGGCTTTGTCACAAAGTCAAAAGCACCGAGTTCTAAGCAATGGATGGTTAAATCTTTTCCTTGCTTTGTCTGGCTTGACACCATAATCACGGCAAGGTCGTGTTCAGCCAGAATTTGTTTTAATGCTTCTGTTCCATTTAAAACAGGCATTTCCACATCTAACGTGACAACATCTGGATTCAGTTCCTTGATCCGTTTTAAGGCATCTTCCCCATTTCGCGCCGTTCCGACGACTTCTATTTCTTGCTCGGCACTTAGAAAATCACTAATGAGCTTTCTCATAAAGGCCGAGTCATCTACTACTAGCACTCTAATCATGAGTCCACCTTCCTCCTTTTAAAAAAAGAGGACAACTTATCTATAAACGTATGCTGTTCTCTCCGTGCCTCTCTTATCTGCTGATGATATAGTGTTTCTGCCAGCATCTTAATGGTTTTACTCAGCCTTGAATGAGGCTGTTTCATATAAAATGGAATTTGTTCTGATACTGCTTTAGGAACCGCAGGATCATCAGGCACAGCGCCAGCAAATACAAGTTTTCTGTGAAGAAAAGATGTGACCACTCCTGCTAATTTCCGGTAGGTTTCAGACCCTTCTGACGGGGTTTTGCACCGATTGACAATGATTTGCACAGACCGTTCAAACTGATGAATGGCTAAGTGTTTAATCGCGCTGTAGGCATCCATGATGGATGTTGGCTCTGGCGTAGTCACAACGACCACTTCTCCTGCCGATAAGACAAAAGGCAGCTGATCTTTTGACAAGCCGGCACCCATATCGAAAAAGATACAATCGAAGTCCTGCATGATTCTTTCCATCTCTTCCAAAAAGAACGACCATTGATCTTTATCTAAAGAAAACAGCTGTTCAAGCCCGCTTCCGCCAGAAATGTAATATAGATTGTCCGTTCCTTTTGTCATGGCTGCTTGGAAGGATTTTTTTCTAACGAGAACATCTAATATAGAACTAGTCGATGTTTTCCCTAGTAAAATATCAATATTCCCCATCCCAAAATCAAGATCAATCACTAACACTCTTCTCTCTGTACTTGCGATAGACAGTGCCATATTCAGGGTCAAATTCGATTTACCTACCCCGCCTTTACCGCTCATGACGGCAATGGTCTTTGCCTGTCCGCTGGCGTTAAGAGGAGAAGGTGTGATGATTTGACTCTGCTGAACTAGTTTTCTTAACCCTTCTGCTTGGTCAGGCTTCATGATTGTAAAACCATCCTTGTAAGTTCAAGAGGAGAACCTTCAAGAATATCCTCAGGCACATTTTGACCATTTGTTAAAAAACCAAGTTTGATTTGAGAGTCAGCAATGATTTGAAAAATGGTTCCCATCGTGTCCGTTTCATCTACTTTTGTAAAAATGAATTGATTGATTGGAACGTGCTCAAAGCGTTTGACCATGGCTTTCATGTCTTGATACTTCGATGTGGCACTCATCACGAGAAAACTTTGAATGCTCTCATCAAATGGAATAATGTCGGTCAGCTCTTTGATATACGCTTCTTCTTTAAAGTTACGGCCTGCTGTATCGATGAAAATATGATCATATTCTTTAAAGGTCTCTTGGGCTTTTACAAAATCCTCTCTCGAATAACAAACCTCAAGCGGTGCATTCAGAAGTTCAGCATATGTTTTCAGCTGTTCGATCGCTGCAATCCGGTACGTATCGGTTGTAATAAAAGCGATTTTCTTTTGCTGCTGAATAGCCGTTTTAGCAGCCAGCTTTGCAATCGTTGTCGTTTTACCAGCTCCGGTTGAACCGAACAGTACAATGTATTTTGACGAAATCATCGGCTCATCAGAGGTTTGCGCTGGCAGCATATCTGTCAGCAGTTGTTCAAGTTCTTTTTTTATGTGATATTCTTTAACCGCACCCTTTGTTAAAAGACCCTTCAGGCATTCGTCTCGAATGGCATCATCAAGCCCTTGATCCTTTAGCTTTTGATCGATTGCTATAAGAGGATCAGGCAGAATACCCGCATGCCGTTCATTCCTCACATATTCTAAAGGCTGGGTATGAGAAGGCGCTGGTTTCGCCGCCTTGGGAACAAATGAAGGCTCTTCGGGCAGCTTTTCCTTTTTTGGCAACACTGGAAGAGGCGACGCAGGGTTTAACCCTTTACCAGCTCTTTCCTCGAAATCTTGATCCAGCACTGCAATCACTTCGACCATTTGCTGTTTCTTCAAACCGAACAGTTTGCGTTTGACAACGGTTTTAGAATTTAAAATAACGGCATCTTTCCCAAGCTGCTGCCTGATTTGAATCGTTGCCTCCTGCATAGAATTTGCTGTGATTTTTTTCATTTTCATTAGATATCCACCACTCCGATGCTCTGTACTTCCACATTCGCTTCTAGTTCGTTATAAGATAGTACCGGTAAATCTGGGAAATATCTTTCTAACAACTGCTTAACGTACATTCTTATAGGAGGTGAGCATAATAGAACCGGCGTTTCCTGACGAAGCGAAAGCTGTTCAATTTCTCTCGCCACTGATTGAATCACACTTTCAGAGGATTCTGGATCTAACGATAAGTAGTTACCATGCTCTGTCTGCTGAACGCTGTCTGCAATCACCTTTTCTACTCGGCCTGAGCATGTCACGACTTTGAGTGATTCATTTTCTCTTGCATACTGTGCGGTAATCTGTCTTGCCAGCGCCTGTCTCACATACTCTGTTAATAAATCTGTATCAGTCGTTAATTTTCCGTAGTCTGCAAGCGTCTCAAAAATGGTGACAAGGTTTCGGATAGAGACCTTTTCTTTCAGCAGCTTCGCCAGTACTTTTTGAATATCACCGACTGCCAGCGGATTTGGCGTTACCTCATCCACTAAGACAGGATAACTTTCTTTCAGATGATCGATTAATTGCTTCGTTTCTTGGCGTCCGAGCAGCTCGTGTGTGTTTTGTCTAATCTTTTCTGTGATGTGAGTAGACACAACAGACGCTGGATCCACAACCGTATAGCCTAGCATCTCAGCCTGATCTTTTTCTGCTTCTGATATCCATTTAGCCGGCAGGCCAAAGGATGGTTCGATTGTTTCAATTCCTTCAATCGGATCATCATCAGGCGTTGGGGACATCGCTAAGTAATGATCAAGCAGCAGCTCTCCTTTTGCTACTTCGTTCCCTTTAATTTTCAACCGGTATTCATTTGGGTTCAGTGCAATATTGTCCCGGATTCGGACGACTGGAATGACGAGACCAAGTTCAAGGGCAAGCTGCCTTCGGATCATCACAATCCGGTCTAACAGGTCACCGCCCTGGTTTGCATCAGCGAGCGGGATGAGGCCGTAGCCAAATTCAAATTCAATGGCATCCATTTGCAGGAGATGAATGACACTTTCTGGACTTTTCATCTCTTCTACCTCTGCCTGTTCCTCCAGTACCTCTTCAATTTCTTCTTGGTCTTGTTTGTTTTTCGACATCAAGTATGCGCCGAGGGCAAGTAAACCTGCGATCGGTCCTGTCAAAAGTACGCCGATTGGCGTAAACAGCCCAAGAAGGAAGATCGTGCCTGCTGTGACGTAAAGCATAGCAGGGAATGCAAACAGTTGTTCAGTGATATCTGAACCAAGGTTCCCATTAGAAGCAGCCCTTGTGACGACAATCCCTGTTGCTGTTGAAATGAGAAGTGCAGGAATTTGTGAAACAATCCCGTCTCCTACCGTTAATAGCGTAAAGTGGGAAGCTGATTCTTGAATCGACATTCCTTGCTGAAGCATCCCAATAATGATTCCAAAAATAATATTAATAATGACGATGATAATACCTGCGATGGCATCCCCTTTAACGAACTTACTTGCACCATCCATCGCTCCATAAAAGTCTGCTTCTCTCGCTACTTTTTCACGGCGGTTTCTTGCTTCACTTTCTGTCAGCATACCTGCATTTAAATCTGCGTCAATACTCATTTGTTTACCTGGCATCGCATCGAGAGTAAATCTTGCCGCAACCTCTGATACACGCTCTGCCCCTTTTGTGATAACAATAAACTGAATGATAATCAGGATAAGGAAAACAACGAGACCCACGAGGATATTTCCTCCAACAACAAATGAACCGAACGTTTCTACAACCTTTCCAGCATCTCCTGTTGAAAGAATAGAACGTGTTGTAGAGATGTTAAGCCCTAAACGAAACAGCGTTAAGAGCAAAAGCAATGATGGAAAAATTGAAAATTGCAGTGGTTCTTGCATGTTCATTGTGGTGAGAAGCACGATAAGCGCAAGAGAAATATTAATAATGATTAAAATACTTAATAGCATTGGCGGAAACGGTATGACCAGCATCGCCACAATTAAAATAACACTGAATAAAACAGATAAATCTCTTGCTGACATGCCTGTTCTCTCCTTTTAAAACCAAAAATTCATAAAATCTTTTGTTTCGTTTTATAGACGTAAGCTAAAATTTCTGCGATGGCCTTAAAGTATTCTTCCGGCACCGCTTGGTCGATGTCGACCTGATCATAGAGCGCGCGGGCGAGCGGCCGGTTTTCTACGGTCATGATATCGTGCTCTTTCGCAATCGTTCTAATTTTCAAAGCCAAAATATCCGTTCCCTTTGCCACAACAAAGGGCGCGTCCATTTTTTCTTCGTCATACTTTAAAGCAATGGCATAGTGGGTTGGGTTTGTAATGATGACGTCCGCTTTTGGGACTTCCTGCATCATCCGTCTCATGGCCATTTCCCGCTGACGCTGTTTAATCTTAGATTTGATGAGCGGGTCACCCTCTGATTTTTTATACTCATCTTTGATGTCTTGTTTGGACATCCGCAAGTTTTTTTCATAATCAAATTTCTGATACATATAATCAAGCCCTGCTAAAATCAGAAGAGCACCAGCAGCATACAGCCCCATAATTAAGGTCATATTTGCAACGAAATGAAGGGTTTCCTCTGCTGTTAATAAAGGAAGCCGCAGAATTTCGTCAAAGTGCATCCAAAGAGCAATAAATGTCGCAAAGCCTACAAAGCCAATTTTCAAAATGGATTTTAATAGCTCTACGAGGGCTCGAATACTGTATATCCGTTTAAACCCTTTGATTGGGTCAAGCTTTTCTAATTTCGGTTTGATCACTTCTGGTGAAAAGAGAAAGCCGACTTGTAAATAGTTACTGATAATGCCCGCCAGCATACCAACACCAAGGATAGGCATGAGGAGGAGTCCTGTTTCCTGAAGCAATTCCAAGAATAATTGATGAATATTAGATGTGCTAACCTTCATTAGCATGGTTGTTGAATAAAAACGTTCTATGAGCGCGATAATCCGCTCTTTCATAAAAGGCCCAATAAAAAAGAATGATAAAAAGATTAATAGAAATGAGATGGCTGTATTGACGTCGGTGCTTTTGGCAACCTGTCCTTTTTTACGTGAATCCCGCCTTTTTTTCGGCGTTGCTTTTTCTGTTTTTTCACCTGCGAAAAATTGCAAGTCTAGTCTAAGCCTTGTCATCATGACGAACCACCGACCAATGCTAAGAAATTCCTCATGGTGAGTACAATCGTTTCAAATGTATTTTGGACAACACCGAAGATGACGCCCATACAGATGATGATCATAATAAAACTCACACCCATTTTAATAGGAAGTCCAACCACAAATACGTTCATTTGCGGAACTGTACGTGCCACAATCCCCAGCGCCAAATCGACTAAAAACAGACTTGCCACGACAGGTGCCGAGATTTGAAAGGCGATGATAAACATTTGGTTGAAGCTCTTTGCGATAAAGTAAGCAAAGGATTCACTGCCGAAATTCAATGCGTATTGATCAACTGCAATGTATTGAAAGCTGTAATAGATTCCATCAAGCAGCAGGTGATGTGCGTTTGTTGCCAGCATCAACAGCAATGTGACCGTATAAAAAAACTGTCCCATCAGCGGCGTCTGCGCCCCTGTTTGCGGATCAATAATATTGGCAATCGCAAAACCCATTTGAAAATCAATGAATGAGCCGGCAATTTGAACAGCGGACACCATGATGTATGCAATCAGCCCAAGCAGAAGTCCGACCATTGCTTCTTTCACCGCAAGCATCATATAAAGACCGTCTATGTCGAGTGCTGGCGGTTCTTTTATGGTGCTAAAACTAATGACCGCTAAAAACAGTGAGAATCCAACTCTGTGTACAGCCGGGATCGTTCTATGCGCTAAAAGCGGTACTGTCACAAAAAAAGCGGTGATCCGAATAAAAACTAAAAGAAAAGCAGGGAATAATTCTATAATTGACATCGCTTATTAACCTGCAAATCGATCTAAATTCGAGAACAGCTCTGTCGTAAAGGACACGATTGTTGAAAGCATCCATGGACCAAACACAACAAGTCCAATGAGTACTGCAACAATCTTAGGAATAAACGCAAGCGTCTGTTCTTGAATTTGGGTTGTCGCCTGAAACACACTGACAATCAGTCCCACAATGAGTGCGAGCGCAAGAAGCGGCCCACTCACAAGCAATACCACATACACTGATCTTTCAGCCATCGTAATGACAAATTCTGAACTCATGTTTTAAGCACCTACTCTAAAAGCTTTGCAGCAAAGATTTAACGATCAAATACCATCCATCGACTAAAACAAATAACAATATTTTGAAAGGGAGCGATATCATAACCGGCGGAAGCATCATCATCCCCATTGACATCAGAACACTTGCGACCACCATGTCAATAATTAAAAATGGAATAAAGATCATAAAACCAATTTGAAATGCCGTCTTTAATTCTGAAATGGCAAAAGCGGGAACCATCGCCGTTAAAGGAATATCTTTAATCGATTCAGGTGTATCCATTTTTGCGTAGCTAAGAAATAAAGCCAAATCTTTCTGTCTTGTATGTTTACTCATAAACTCTTTAATAGGCACTTCGGCTTTTTCATACGCCTGATTTAACGTGATGTCATCATTTAAAAGCGGCGTCAGCGCCTCTTTATTAATCTGTGAGAACGTGGGTGCCATAATAAAAAATGTGAGAAACAATGCAAGTCCAACAAGCACTTGGTTTGGCGGCATTGAGTTGGTTGCAAGTGATGTTCTGACGAATGAAAGAACAATCACAATCCGTGTAAAACACGTCATTAAAATGAGAATGCCCGGTGCAACCGAAAATACTGTTAAAAGTAAAAGAAGACGGACAGATGTGCTGATATTTCCTGCACCGCTGGAATTAAATAAATCGATAAACTCATTCATTTTGTTTCGGGCCTTTCTTTCTGACTTCTGATTGGGTCTTTTTCAATTCGGCTAGCTGCGCCTTTAAATTGGCTGAAAAAGAAGAAGTGGTCGGCTGATCATGTTTCTTTATCTGCGATGTGAATTTTTGAACCATTTTTGGTAAATCGGTTTTGCTTTCCATCGCTTCTTCATATTGTTTCACGATCGCTTCACATTCTTGTTCATCATCAATTTCTTTTAGCAGCTGGATTGAGTCTGCTACGCCGACAACTAATACTCGTTTTCCCACTTTGATCAGCTGGACTGAACGGTTTTGTCCGACTGTCGTTCCGCCGATATTTTCAACATAGCGAAATGGTTTGAGTAAGCGGTTTTGCTTACCAACAAATCTCACTAAACCATAAATAAGCAGGATGACAAAAAGTAAGGCACCAATCATTTTGACAAAATCCATAATGGAGACAGAAGAAGAGGGAACTTCTTCTGCCGGATTCGTTTGATTGTCAGTGGTTTTCTTCTCTGTATCCTTTTTGCTTTCTTTCTCACCTTTGAGCCAGTCATTCACTGTGCCATTCTCAGGATCTTTCGTTTCGGCAAACAGTGAGGCAGGCTGCATCGTCAAGAAAAGCATAAAACTGATCATTGCTATACATATCAAACGTTTTTTCAACAAATCTTACACCCTTTTTTAGCCTAACGTTTTATTAATTGCTTCAAGTACGCGGTCTGCCTGGAATGGCTTCACGATAAAGTCTTTTGCACCTGCTTGGATCGCGTCAATAACCATTGACTGCTGCCCCATTGCAGAACACATGATGATTTTTGCAGAAGCATCGATTTGTTTAATTTCTTTTAGTGCAGTGATTCCGTCCATTTCTGGCATTGTGATATCCATTGTGACAAGATCAGGAGATGTTTCTTTATATTTTTCAACTGCTTGTGCGCCGTTTTCTGCTTCTCCTACTACATCAAATCCGTTTTTTACAAGAATATCCTTGATCATCATTCTCATGAATGCTGCATCATCTACGATTAATACCTTAGTAGCCATTTACTTATTCTCTCCCTGTATGTTTGTTTATTTTAAATTAGAAAGTCTTTCTGACTGGCTTAAAATGTCAGTCACACGAACACCAAAGTTCTCATCAATGACAACGACTTCCCCTTTGGCGACGATTCGTTTGTTAACTAGGATGTCTACTGGCTCACCAGCAAGTTTGTCCAGTTCAATGATACTTCCTGCTGAAAGCTCAAGAACTTCTTTTACACTGCGCTGAGTTCTTCCAAGTTCCACCGTAATGGAAAGCGGAATGTCCATCAGCATGTCAAGGTTTCCAAGCTGGTTTGTTGTATGCTGAGGCTCACTGAACGATTCAAATTCAACTGGCGTCACATTTACAGGTGCTGCCGGCTTTGGCTTCGCCTGTCTTTTCGGCGGTGCTGCTTGCTGCGCTGGGGCAGACTGCGTTTGCGGAGCTGCCGGCTGAGGTTCAGGTGCACTCACTTCTTCTTGAACCGGCTCTTCTTCTTGCGCAGGATCTGTTAATTCTGCGATTAAATCCTTCGCAAATGTAATAGGATAAAGCTGCATAATATTTGAATCGATGAGTTCACCTATTTTTAATCTGAAGGATACTTTGACAAGCATTTCTTCAGCTGGAATGCGGTCTGTCCCTTCTCCTTCTTTCACATCAAGTAATTCGACGCGCGGCGGAGAAATATCAATCTTTTTATTAAAGACAGTCGACATGGATGTCGCAGCAGAACCCATCATTTGGTTCATTGCTTCTTGTACTGCACTTAAGTGAATTTCGCTTAAAGAAGGGTCAGCATTTGTCCCGTCTCCACCCATCATTAAGTCCGCAATAACTGCTGCATCTGTTTGCTGGACGACAAGCAGGTTACTTGCGCTGAAGCCTTCCGTATAATTCACTTCAATAGCAACATACGGATGAGGAAATTCCTCATTCAGCATACTTTTTTGAATCACTGTAACAGTTGGAGTTGTAATCTCCACTTTTTGATTTAATAGGGTTGAAAGTGCTGTTGCAGAGCTGCCGAATGAAATATTTCCGATTTCTCCAATAGCATCTTGCTCCATTGCAGAAAGGACTGTATCAGGCTCTATATCGTCATTGCTGCCTCCTTTAAGGAGCGCATCGATTTCGTCTTGTGATAATTTACTTCCGTTATTCTCCATCTTCTTCACCTCTTATGTCGTGATCTAGAATTTGAATCGCCTGTTTCCGATTCACGCGGCCGGCCTGTCCCAAGAATTTCGGTTTATTTCCGACCATAACAGTAAGAGGCGCATTTACTGGTTTGTCCAAGGCAATACAATCACCAATTTCCAAATTCAAAAACTCTTCCACCGTCATTTCCGATTGTCCCAGCTCTGCGACTACCGGTATTTTTGCCTTCATAATCCGTTTTTCAATGGCCTTTGTTTCTTGCTGTTTTGGTTCATTTCGTTCAGACTGCATCCAGTAGTGTACAGACAGCTTCGGAATAATAGGCTCTAATACAACGTGAGGAATACATAGGTTAATAACCCCGCTTACCTCGCCAATCTGTGTATTAAGAGAAATGACGACAACTGTTTCGTTTGGTGACACCATTTGAACAAACTGGGGATTTACCTCGAAATCTGCCATTTCAGGCTCGATGTCGGTTATGGACTGCCACGCTTCTCTGTAATTTTCCAAAGCTCCCTCAAACATGTTTGAGATAATCTTTGTTTCAATTTCTGTAAGTGATTCTGTCTTATTATGACTAATGCCAATCCCGCCCATCAGCCTGTCCATCATCGCATAGCCGATTGTTGGGTTTACTTCAAGCATGATTCTTCCTTCAAGCGGGCTGACATAAAATAAGTTTAATAATGTCATATTAGGAATCGAACGAATAAATTCTTCGTATGGTACTTGGTCAACCGAGCTGACAGTAATTTGAATATATGATCTTAGCTGCGCTGAAAAATGCGTGGTGAGCAGTCTAGCGAAGTTATCATGAATCCTTGTTAAACTTCGAATCTGGTCTTTTGAAAAGCGCAGTGCACGTTTAAAGTCATACACCTTCACTTTTTTCGTCGTTTCCTCTTTTTTCAGCTCTTCTGCATCCATTTCGCCTGTTGAGATGGCGGATAATAATGCGTCGATCTCATTCTGGGAAAGCACTTCTCCTGACATTTCTTCACCTCCATCGCGTTAATTAATCGCCTCTATTGCAGATTAAAGGAGGTTATATATACTTCTTTCACCTTGCCATCTTGCAAATAGTTATTCACTTTGTTTTTGACTTGTGTTTTAAAATGTTCTCTGCCTTTTTTGCCATCAAGTTCATCTGCATTCGTGTCTGATAAAATGTCGATTACAGCATCTTTTACTTGGAAACTTCTTTTCTCAAGCTCTGATTTTGCTTTTTCAGAGTCCGTTTCAATATTCAGGACAAGTTTGACAGCATTTCCTTCAGATTTTAAATTGGTGATAATCTCAGGAATTTCAACAGAAGCTTTTACGACTTCATCTGCTGTTGGCTCTTTTTCAGCTTTTGCTTCGTCTGACCCATTCAGCAGAAAAAAGATGCCTGCTCCAATTCCGACGATGGCAATAATCATGATTAGCATTACTACGACTAATTTCTTCTTCATTCAAACTCCTCTATTCCTTGATTCAATGAAATGACTTGGATTTTTCTGTAGAAAGAAATGATTTTCTCTTGAAGCTGCTCCTCATCTTCTTTCACAACGAATTTCTTTCCATTGGCCAAAGTAATGGTCGTGTCTGGAAAACTTTCGATTTGCTCGATATGGAGAGCGTTCAGCATAAATCCTTTGCCATTTAATCTTGTCACTTCAATCATATTAAGCAGAGAAGCGAGCATCCGCTCCCCCTACCTCCTATCGTTTCAGATTCACAAGCTCTTGCAGAATTTCATCAGATGTTGTAATCGTCTTTGCATTCGATTGGAATCCACGCTGCGCGATAATCATTTCGGTAAACTCGTCTGTTAAATCAACGTTTGACATTTCAAGTTTCCCTGTTTGAAGTTCACCTGTTCCTTGACTTCCAGGAGCAATGGCATTACTTGGCGCACCGGAACTGAGCGTTTGGCGGTATAGGTTATCCCCAACTTTGTCTAATCCTCCTGCATTACTGAATGACACAAGTGATACTTGCCCAACAGTACGAGAAACGTTGTTCTCAACAACAGAAACGGTCCCATCTGGCCCAACACTGACACTTGACACATTGTCGCTTGGAATGTTGATTCTTTGCCCATCCATGCCAAGTAGATAGTTTCCATCAGGTGTTGCCAAATCCCCATTTGAATCAGGTTTGAAGTTCCCTGTTCTTGTAAATAGGATTTCACCTTGCTTTTGAATACGGAAAAATCCATCTCCATTAATATAGAAATCAAATGGTTCGTCTGTATTTTGAGAAGAACCTGATTTCATGATTTTATCAATAGAAGATAAAGATGATCCTAAACCAATTTGTTTTGAGTTGATTGAACCAGAGTTGTTCGTTGGTCCACCTGAGCTTGAAATGGTTTGGCTGACCATATCTTTAAACGTGATACGGCTTTTTTTGTATCCGTGTGTATTGACGTTGGCTACGTTGTTGGCTACCACATCTAATTTTGATTGGAAGTTTTTCATTCCGCTAATTCCTGAGTAAAGTGAGCGTAACATTTATTTTCCTCCTCGAATTACTTCGTTTTTTCTCCAACTGCTGTAACATCCCAAGGGCTGATTTTCGTTCCATCTTCTAAAACAAGTAAGTATTCATTGTCTATGTTTTTAACAGACTTCACAGTGCCCGATATCTCTTTATCATCCAATTTGCCCGATACTTCTTTACCAATCCAGCCTACATACGTCGTAAACGGATCTTGGTGTGCAACAAATGTAGACATGAGCTGATTTAGTTTGGTGATCGAATCGTTCATATTGGTTTGCTGTTCTAAAGATGAAAATGTCGCAAGCTGCGTGACAAACTCACGGTCATCAAGCGGGTTTGTCGGATCTTGGTTTTGAAGCTGCGTGAGCAAAATTTTCAAGAATTGATCTTTGCCAAGCGTATCTGTTTTCTTTTCTGCTTTTGAAGAAGTGTCTGCTTGTGCGGCTGTTCTATTCGTAGCATCAACTGTTGCCATTAGATCTCCTCCTCTTCTTCATCTGACCCAACAAGAGCATCCAGTACATCTTGGAATTCTGTTTCCTGTTCATCAGTCTGCTGGAAATTCTGTCCTTTTGGCTGCTGCTGCTTGTTTTCTTCACTAAACTGTCCAAATAACGGCTGCTCATTTGATTGAAGCGGTATATGGAAACGGTCCACTTGAACCGACATATTTGGAAGCGCCTGCTTGAGCTGCGGCAGATGATGCTCTAACAGCTCTTTCGCTGCTTGCGTCGAGGCTGTAATTTTACTCGCATACATACCGTTTTGCTTCGTTAGCTGAATGGTAATGAATCCAAGATTTTCAGGATTTAATCGAACGGTAAAGCGTCCGCTTGAATTACCAAACGGCGTGAATTTCATTTGCTTCCACGTGTTTAGAATTTGCTGATCAACCGTTCCTGGCTTTTCATCAGTCGTTTGTGTCTGCTGAACAGGAGCCGCTGACTGCAGTTGGAAAAACTGCTTATGACCTGGCAGAAGCGAGTGGGTCATTATTTTTTCAGAAGCTGGTGCAGCAGCGCTTTGTCCTTTAACGACTTCTTTTTTGATGAGCCACTCAAGAGATGCATTCCCTTTTGCCGGAGAAGCGAGTGTAGATTCTTGTTTTGGAGAGATTAGTTCCTTCAACTCTCCTAGTGAAATTTTCCACTCTTTGTCAGACCCTTTCGCATTCGCCATCATATGGTCGATTAGCTGATTAAAGTGCTTTAGCTCACTTTGAGTCATCGAATTCAGCTTTGGCGCTGAACCCTGCGAGAAGAACTGCTCTTTTACTTGCTGAATGAGTTTTTCATCTACCCCGTTTTTAGAAAGAAAGTGGATAAAGTCTTGACCTTTCCCTTCAATATCCTGCACAAGTTTCGCATCAAAGCTTGGCGGCTGTTGATTGAGCAATTGATAGATGAAGAAGTGGACTTGTATGAGCTGTTCACTATGTTCAGAACCTGGCTTTTCAGCTTGATCACCGTAAATGGAAGATTCCATTTTTTGAAATAATTCTTCAAGTGATTTGAGATCAGATGATTCAAGCGTTTGACCCTGTAGTGTTTGAAGCGCACTTAGTAGGTCTGCGTTCATTCCTTCTTCAGGTGATTGCATCCATTTTTCAACAATTTGCATCGCATCATTGATAGAAAGAGAGGCAAGAGCGGCTGTTTCAGCATGAACAGGACCGCTTTGAGCGCCTGCTCCGCTAAGCAATTGTTTAAACAAACCGCGTGCAGATGCAGCGCCGTCTCCTTTTAGCCCTGAGAGACCTTGAGAAGATTGCTGTAAGGCTCCAATATCCAATAGCTTCACTTATTGTCCACCCCCATTTTCACTTTCTTCTTTTTTGGCAAGCTCTTTTGTAAACGTTGCTGCCTTCTGAGGTGTCAGTTTTGCTAATATGTCTGTCAGTTTATTTTTGCTCAGCTCTTCAAGGATTTTTAACGCCTCTTTATCACTTAATTCTGATAAAATTTTGGCGGATTTCCCTGGGTCCATGCTTTCATAAATGCTGGCGACCTTTCCTTTTGTCTGCTGATTAGAGGAAGCCGCTGTATCAGAGGACGCCCCTGCTGAGTTATTACCTGACGTGTTATTTGATGAGCTGTTATTCGATGAGCTGTTATTCGATGAACTGTCATTGGCTGACGTATTCTTTGCATCATTTTCAGATGTTTTTTCAAGTGAATTGATTTTTTGATTCAGTCTTTTAATCTCTTCATCACTTGTTTTCAAATCTTTTTGTGCAATTTCGAGTTCATTTTTTTGCTCTTTAATGGTCTTTTTCAGTTCTTTCAACTCTGCATCGCTTTGATCATTAGGTGAAGATGACGTTTTTGAGGTGTCATCTGAACCAACTAAGCTGCTAATCACCGGAATGTTTTGGAGCGGTTTTTTTAGATCAAAACCTGCCATATAAAGGATCGTGCCAGTGACAATCACAAGCACAATCAATGGGATGATGACAATAAACAAGATCCATTGAAATTTCCCGCCGCCTGATTCCTTCGTTTTTTCCTTCTTAGGCATTCATCTCGACTCCTAATGTCCTTGAAACATGAATTGGCTGATAGAGATATCATCCATTTCTTTCATTTCAATTGCCTTATGTTCAAGGGAGAACTTTTCAAATTGCTTTTCTTTCATTTTTTCAAACTTTTTAAACTCAATGTTTTTTTCAGTTAAATCAGATTGTTTTTCATTCATTTGGTGACGTTTCATGATCACAAGCTGCTGATAATGCTGAATGGTGTTATCTAAGTTGGTCACAAATTGCTGGTAATGACGCATTTCTTGAACACTCATTCCACTTCTCAGCTTTTCTTCTTTGCTTTTTTCCATCAGCTCTTTTTTACTCATATTTTCATAGAGTTTTTCAGCGACTTGCTCAAATGCCGAAACGGATTGTTGGTACGCTGCGAGTGACTTGTCTTTTTCACTTTCTTTCAGTTCTAAGAGCTTTTGAAATTTGTATTGATATCTCACTGTTTTTGTCAATCCTCTCTATTCATCAAACTGAGCAATAAACTCACACTGTCTTCAATAGATACAGCCTCTTCTACATCCTGCTTCAAAAATGAAATCAGATGAGGATAAGCCTGCATGGCCTCATCAATATCTTTGGAGGAGCCTTTTTTATATGCTCCAATATTAATGAGGTCTTCAGCGTTTTGATAAGTGGACAAAAGCTGGCGGAACCGGTTAGCCGCTTCCTTGTGATCATGACTTGCGATATTACTCATGACACGGCTGATACTTTTCAAAATGTTAACAGCGGGAAATTGTCCTTTGTTGGCTAAAGCACGATCAAGTACAATGTGCCCGTCAAGGATCCCCCTCACTGTATCAGCGATCGGCTCGTTCATATCGTCTCCATCAACAAGCACTGTGTAAAACGCTGTGATGGAACCAAGCTGATTTGTCCCAGTTCGTTCGAGCAATTTTGGCAGTATAGCGAACACTGAAGGCGTATATCCTTTTGTTGTTGGCGGCTCGCCAGTTGCGAGTCCTATTTCCCTTTGCGCCATGGCGATCCTCGTAACAGAATCCATCATGAACATGACATTTTTGCCTCTGTCTCTGAAATATTCCGCAATGGCTGTTGCAGTATACGCAGCTTTCAGTCTCGTCAGTGCAGGCTGGTCAGAAGTAGCAACGACAACAATTGATCGCTTCAGTCCTTCAGAACCTAAATCCTTTTCAATAAACTCACGAACTTCACGGCCACGCTCTCCAACAAGGGCAATGACATTCAGGTCTGCTTCTGTCTGCTTTGCAATCATCCCCATTAAGGTACTTTTTCCAACACCACTTCCGGCAAAAATCCCGATCCTTTGACCAGTGCCAACTGTGAGCAGACTGTCGATGACTCTAACACCAACACCCATCTTTTCTCGAATAGGCGGCCTGTCCATTGGATTTGGGGGTGACTGATCTGTCGAAACAGGTGCAAGTCCCTTTGGAAGCATACTGCCATCAAGCGGATGACCGAAGGCATCAACGACTTCACCTATTAATCCAGTTCCTACTTTGACCTTCAGCGACTCACCCGTCGCTTCAACAAGACTTCCTGGTGAAATATTGGATGCTTCTACATAAGGCATGAGCAGAATGTTTTCATCTCTAAACCCTACGACCTCTGCTTTTATTGGATGGTGCTTGCTCCCTTTTTTATGAATGAGACAAACATCTCCGATCGAACTCTCCGGCCCCTTAGATTCAATCATGAGCCCAACCACTCGATTGACTTTACCAAATCGTTTATAAGGATCGGCAGTTTCAATCGTTTCTTTTAGTACATCCATTTTCATTTGTGATCACCTGAATCAATGACTTCTAATAATTTTTCTTTCAACTGATTCATTTGGGTATCAACACTCGCTTCCACTTTTCCAAAACTTGTTTCTACGTAACAAGTTCCTTTTGGCGCTTTTTCATCCGAGTAAATGGCAAGGTGTGTATCCTTCTGAAGGATTCTAATCAATTCGTCTTTATATTCCATCACATGCTCGTAATGTTCAGGGTCAACATAGATGGAAATATCATCATATTCTTTCACTTCTGAAATGACCTGCTTCACAAGAGCCAAAAATGGATCTTTCGTGTCCTCAGCTGCATTCCAAACGCGTTTGGCGAGTTCAAAAGCGAGTTCTACAATTTGCTCAGCAGAGCTTTCAATTTTTTCTTCGTAATCCTGCCTTGCAAGACTGACGATGTCATTTGCTTGATCAAGAATAGCTTGGTACTGCATATTCGCATCTGCTTCGCCCTTTTGGAAGCCTTCTTGATAACCTGCTTGTTTCGCTTCTTCAATGAGCTGCATTCTTTCCTCTTCAAAATCAGTCCGGCGCTGATTGATTTCAGCCATTGTTTTTTCCAGCTCACTGTTTGCTTGTTCTAATATGCGGCTCGCTTGATCTTCTGCATCACTGAGTACTAGCTGCGATGCTTCGGTTTCATTGACAAGCTCTACTTCGTGATGTTCTCTTTTAAAGTTTACTTGCTGTAAAGGAATCGTTTGCCGCCCTTGTTCAGGAGTAACAGATGTTTCATGTTTGATAATCCTAGACAATGATATCGTCTCCCCCGCCTCGAGCTATGACGATTTCTCCAGCTTCCTCAAGTCGTCTTACGATGCTGACAATACGGGTTTGTGCTTCCTCGACATCTCTAAGCCGGACAGGCCCCATAAACTCCATTTCTTCTTTGAATGTTTCGACCATCCGCTGTGACATGTTGCGGAAGACAATTTCTTTGACTTCTTCGCTTGCCACTTTGAGTGCGAGCAATAAGTCATCATTTTCAACATCTCTGATGACACGCTGAATCGCTCTGCTGTCAAGAGTGACAATATCTTCAAAGACAAACATACGTTTCTTAATTTCATCAGCAAGCTCTGGATCTTGAATTTCAAGTGTGTCTAAAATGGTTTTCTCAGTAGCACGGTCTACACCATTTAGCACTTCTACAACCGCTTCGACTCCGCCCGTTTGCGTATAGTCCTGCGTAAAGGTTGAAGAGAGCTTTTGTTCAAGAATACGCTCCACCTCATTGATGATCTCTGGAGATGTACGGTCCATTAAGGCAATACGTCTCGCAACCTCAGTTTGTACTTCCTCGCCTAACTCAGATAAAATTTGCCCAGCCTGCACTGGATCCAGGTAGGAAAGGATAAGTGCTATCGTTTGTGGATGCTCATGCTGGATAAAGTTTAAAATTTGTTCTGGGTCAGCCTTTCGAGCAAAATCAAATGGTTTCACTTGAAGAGAGGATGTCAGCCTGTTTAAGATGCTGTCCGCTTTATCCTCACCAAGCGCTTTTTCAAGCACTTGTCTTGCGTACATAAGACCGCCCTGCGATATGTAGTCCTGCGCGATGGCAATGCTGTGAAACTCTTCGATGACTTCATCTTTTTTAGCAGTATCTACACTTCGTACATTGGAAATTTCTAATGTTAATTTTTCTATTTCGTCTTCAGACAGATGTTTGTATACAGATGCTGACACGTCTAGCCCTAAGGAAATCATTAGGATTGCTGCTTTTTGTCTGCCTGTTAGTCGATTTGGATCTTTTCTCGACATGTGTATTCCTCCTAATCCTCGGACAGCCAGCTGCGTAGCAATTTAGCAAAGTCTTCTGGTTTTTCTTTTGCCATTTTTTCAAGCTGATTTTTTCTCACCATTTCTTCTGTTTCTGGTTCAGTGTCGATATCAGGAACATCGATTGGTGTACGTTCATCAAACTCAAACTCTTCTTCCTCATCTCTTCTACGCTTGCGTACAAGAAGAATGATAAGAGCGATAATTGCAAGTAGAAGCACACCGCCTACAATATAAACCCAAATTGGAATATTGTTTGAAGGGTTATCTGCCGCAGTTTGCTGTTTACCGTCTAATTTTGATACAGATAAAACGATTTTGTTATCTAAGTCGGCTTGAGTGAGCGCTTGACCATTTGTGTATTCTTTATCAATCGATGTGCTAATGATCGTTGAAAGAATCTTTTTGATATCATCTTGTCTTTCAGCCGTTAAAGAGTTTACATCGTTTGCAGTTGGTGGTTCGACCAATGCTTGAATGCCAACATCTCTAATTTTATAAGGGCTTTCTTTGATATCTTTATGAATGCGGTTGACTTCATAATTGATGCGATCTTCGCTCTTTTCGTAATCTCCGCTTCCATTCGCTCCATCGGCACCTTGATAATTTGTGACATCATCGTCACCTGTTCCAGCGGTGCCTCCAGCTGCTGCGCCGTTACCTGAATAAGTTTCAGCAATCTTTTCAGCGCTGACAGCAATCCCCTGCATGTTTTCTTTATCAACAGGTTCTACTAGGTCTTCTTTTCTTTTTTCTTCAGTAAAATCAATGTCTGTTGTGACCGATACAGCCACTTTATCTTGACCCATCATTGTTCCGAGCAGCTGCTGAATTTTTCTTTGAAGATTCTTTTCGATTTCCTCTTTTTTCTGCTGCTGTGCATCCATTCCACTTGCATAGGAATCGGAGCTGGTGTTTAAGTCGTAGTAGTTGGAATCTTGGTCCATAATGACAATGTTTTCTGTTTTTAAATTCGGCACACTTTTTGAAATAAGATGATAAAGGCCTTTTACTTGCTGCGGTGTGAGCGTGTAGCCCGGCTCAACTTGCAGCACTATGGATGCTGATGCATTACTTTGCTCTTCTCCAACAAAAACGGAATCTTTTGGCAGGTTAATCATCACTTTTGAATCTTTAATCCCATCAATTGTGTTGATCAGATTGGATAGTTCTGTCTGAGTTGCGTCTACTTTCAGAACATCAAATTCATTATCTGTTAAACCGAAGCCTGAATTGTTTGCAAAGAAGGAATAATCAATGTTGCCTGTCTTAGGGAGCCCTTCGGATGCGAGTGTTACTTTTAAAGAATCTGCTTGCTTTTCTGGAACGAGAATCGTTGTTCCATTGTTTGCAAGTTCCGATTTAACGTTTTTGCCATCTAGTTCCTGTTTGATTTGTCCAGCTTCTGCCTCAGACAAGTCTCTAAAGAGCGGAACCATTTTTTCAGAAGAAGCAAAGATGCTAACAACCGTAATAATGATTGCTAGGGCAGCAACGCCGCCAATCATGAGTATTTTTTGTAATTTTGATCGATTTCGCCAAAACTCAACTGTTTTTGTTCTTAATTGCATTAAAGTACGATTCATCTTAACCCCCGGTCATTCCATTCAGTCTTTTTTTGTCCACCAGCACCTCCTACATCTGCATTCTCATAATCTCTTGGTACGCTTCGACTGCTTTATTTCGAAACTCTGTTGCAGCTGTGAGTGTGACACTCGCTTTTTGTGAAGCAATCATGACTTCATCGAGATTGACATCTTTTCCTTGTGCAAGCGCATTTGTATACTGGTCTGATTTCAGCTGTGATTGATTTAATGCCTCAATGGAATTCTTCAGCACATCAGAGAAATTCGTTTGACTTTTAGGTGCAGCCGCCTGAATGGGCGTTGCATTCGTCAATTCACTTGCTTGCTGAGCAGTTTGAAGCTGGAAAGGAGATATTGCATTAACCAATTGTTTTCACCTTACTTTCCTATTTCTAAAGCTTTCATCAGCATGCTTTTATTCGCATTTAGAGCAGTCACGTTTGCTTCATATGATCTTGAGCTGCTGATGAGGTCGACCATTTCTTTTAATGGATCGACATTTGGTGTTTGAACATATCCATTTTCATTGGCATCGGGATTTGTAGGATCATATTGAAGGTTGAATGGAGTTTCGTCTTCAGTAATCTTTGTTACTTTGACGCCGTTTCCTAATTTGCCGCTCGAATTCATACTTGAGTTCAATATAGATGAAAACGATTCACCTGACGGCTGTAATGTGACAAGCTTACGTCTATAAGGCTCCCAGTTGCCATCAACCTGTTTAGCTCTTGTCGTATCCATATTTGCAAGGTTTGAGGATACAACGTCCATTCTGAGCCTCTGTGCCGTTAATGCTGAGGCCGAAGCGTTCACTCCTGAAAAGATCGACATCACTTACCTCCTGTCAAAACTGTTTTAAGAGAATTGAATTTCCCGCTCATTCTTTCCACCAGCGCATTATACTGAATTTGGTTTTTAGCGAGTTCACTCATCTCTTGATCAATATCGACATTATTTCCGTTTTCTTGATAAGAAGTACGGTTGCTCGAAACAACTGAATAATTAGACCCTGTTTTTGAAAAATCAATGTGACCTTGGTACGTTTTTTTAGCATCTAATTTGATTGACGCATCATTTAGCATGTCATGGAATGCGACGTTTTTCGACTTGTAGTTCGGTGTATCTATATTCGCGATATTATTGCTTATGACTTTTTGCTTAACATTCGCTCTGCCCAAGGCATTCTCAAGGTTGCTTATCGTTCCAGAAAATATATCCAAAACCATATACCTCCAATCATATGTATTTCATTCCATTTAATCATGTCGAGATTTGTAAAACCATATGTTCATTGTAAGAAATAATAGGATTAAAGTCTATGATGTATATGTAAAAAAAACTCGTAATATATATCTATTTTACGAATAGGTATAAAGGCCTAGATTCAAAGCACTACAGATTTGTAAGGGGTTTCTTGGAAAAAAGAGTGACATTTTTCGGACAAATCCTCATTTTTTCACATAAAAAAACCCTTTTCAGCATTTATTTCGGCCAAAAAGGGTTTTTGATTAATGAGATTTTAAATTTTCGAGTTCAATTAAAAATTTGTTGTTTAACACTTTGATGTACGTTCCCTTCATTCCAAGAGAACGAGATTCGATTACGCCTGCACTTTCTAACTTACGTAAGGCGTTTACGATCACTGAACGCGTAATCCCTACACGATCTGCAATTTTACTTGCGACAAGAAGACCTTCGTTTCCATCCAGCTCTTCAAAAATGTGCTCAATCGCTTCAAGCTCACTATATGAAAGAGAGCTGATCGCCATTTGGACAACCGCTTTGCTTCTTGCTTCTTCTTCGATTTCTTCTGCTTTCTCGCGAAGAATCTCCATTCCAACAACTGTTGCCCCGTATTCAGCAAGAATTAAATCATCATCTGTGAATGTATCTTGTAAGCGGGACAGGATTAACGTACCTAAACGATCTCCTCCGCCGATAATTGGGACAATTGTTGTTAAGCCTGATTGGAATAAGTCACGGTTCTCAATAGGGAAAGCTGTATATTCACTGTTAATATCAAGGTTTGAAGACGTTTCAGGGACATTGAATAGACTCTTTG
This sequence comes from Bacillus sp. FSL K6-1006, assembly GCF_038593175.1. Taxonomy (NCBI): domain Bacteria; kingdom Bacillati; phylum Bacillota; class Bacilli; order Caryophanales; family Bacillaceae; genus Bacillus; species Bacillus sp. FSL K6-1006. Next base: position 1,588,268 of record NZ_CP151970.1, on the reverse strand, counting down.
TATATTCCTCAGGGAACTGACGATCTTCAAGCATTTTTTTCATACGTGCATTTTCGATCTGCTGATTAATGGAGTAGCCAAGAAGCTTTCCTCTTCTGCTTAATACGAAAATGTTTGAATCAATGACATCTCTCAGTGTTTCTGCCATTTCTTTAAAATTAACTGGTTTCCCCGCTGCATCTTGCAGCATTGAGTTAATAATCCTTGTTTTTTGTAGTAACGCCATAATAATGATCCTCCTAGATTACTTTATTCATTTGTTAAAGTATAAATTGACTTAAATCTTTGTTATTTGCAATCTTTCCTAGCTTCTCTTCGACATACTGAGGGGTAATGGTCACTGTCTCCATCGTAATATCAGGCGCCTCAAATGAAAGCTCTTCAAGCAGCTTCTCAAGTATGGTATGAAGCCTTCTTGCACCGATGTTATCTGTCTCCTGATTGACATGATAAGCCACTTCGGCAATCTTATGAATAGCATCGTCAGAAAATTCAAGAGATATACCTTCTGTTTCAAGTAAAGCTTTATATTGCTTTAATAATGCATTATCTGGTTCCGTTAAGATTTTCACAAAGTCTTCTATACTTAATTTATCTAATTCTACACGGATTGGGAAACGTCCCTGAAGCTCCGGAATCAAATCTGATGGCTTTGCCATATGAAATGCACCTGCTGCAACAAACAGCACATGATCAGTTTTAACGGCACCATATTTCGTCATCACAGTTGAACCTTCTACAATCGGTAAAATATCACGCTGAACCCCTTCACGAGAAACATCTGCAGATGATGCACCACCGCTTTTGGCAATTTTGTCGATTTCATCGATAAAAATAATTCCTTGCTGCTCTGCTTTGTAGACCGCTTCCTGACTGACTTCATCCATATCAATCAGTTTTGAAGCTTCCTCAGCCGTTAACGCCTTTCTTGCTTCTCTGACAGTCAGCTTTCTGCGTTTTTTCTTTTTAGGCATGAGATTGCCGAGCGCATCCTGCATGTTCATACCCATTTGCTCCATACCCGAGCCTTGAAGCATATCAAACATGGAAGGCTGCTGTTCTTCTACTTCAATCGTGACGTAATGATCTTCAAGTTCTCCCATAGCCAGCTGATGAGCGATTCGCTTTCTTGTCGATTCGAGTTCCACTTCTTCATTTGAATGATCTCGATCACGGTCATCTTCATCAGAACCGCCAAACAGCATCTCAAAAGGATTTTTCACAGACTGGCTCTTTTTCTTACCAGGAACAAGTAAATGAACAAGACGTTTATTTGCTTGTTTTTCTGCTTCTTCTTGAACATCTTTCATCTTTTCTTCTTTGACAAGTCTAATCGCTGTTTCAACTAAATCTCTCACCATGGACTCTACGTCACGGCCGACATAACCCACTTCAGTAAACTTCGTCGCTTCCACTTTAATAAAAGGCGCACCAGAAATTCGAGCAATTCTGCGGGCAATTTCTGTTTTCCCCACACCTGTTGGGCCGATCATTAAAATGTTTTTAGGAACGACTTCATCCTTTAGCTTATCATGTAAAAGACTTCTTCTGTAACGGTTTCTTAAAGCCACCGCCACTGCTTTTTTCGCATCAAGCTGACCAATGATGTATTGATCAAGCTTTTCAACTATCTCTCTTGGGGTAAACGGCTTTTTCTCCATACGTCTCATGTCCTTTCTATTCAAGCTCTTCTAAAGTGATTTGATCGTTCGTGTAGACACAGATTTCTCCGGCCGTTTCAAGAGCGGCCTTTGCAATTTCTCTCGCTGTGAGATGATCACCTGCATGGGTTTTGAGAGCTCTCCCGGCGCTAAGCGCATAGTTGCCGCCTGAGCCAATGGCCAAAATCCCATCATCTGGTTCAATGACCTCTCCAGTTCCAGAGACGAGCAAAATACTTTCTTTATTCATGACGATGAGCATAGCCTCAAGCTGCCTTAGCATCTTGTCACTTCGCCATTCCTTCGCTAGTTCTACGGCTGCCCGCTTTAAGTTACCACCATATTCTTCAAGCTTTGTTTCAAACTTTTCAAAGAGTGTAAAAGCATCTGCTACTGAACCTGCAAAACCTGCAAGCACCTTGCCTCCGAAAAGACGGCGCACTTTTTTTGCTGTGTGTTTCATCACGACAGCCTGCCCGAAAGTAACTTGACCGTCGCCAGCCATTGCACTTTTTCCTTTATGTTGAACGGCAAAGATGGTTGTTGCATGAAATGATGACATGAAAAAACCTCCTTTTAGGATCGTTTAAAAGCCCTTGGGTGATGAGACATGTACGTGTTTCTTAAAGAATCTTTTGATACATGCGTGTACACCTGTGTAGATGATAAATTTGAATGACCGAGAAGTTCTTGAACACTTCTCAAATCTGCTCCCTCGTTTAAGAGATGCGTGGCAAAGGTGTGCCTCAACATGTGAGGATGGATATGTAATGTACCTGACGCCTTTTTCATTAATTCAGTGAGAATGAATCGAACACCTCTGTCTGTAAGAGGCGTCCCGCGCTGATTCAAAAACACATGAGTATCAGCGCGGTCTTTCCCCTTAGCTTTCAGCTTCTGCCTTCCATCCTCTAAATAAGTAATGAGCGCTTCATGAGCATATGACCCGAAAGGAACATACCGCTGCTTGCTGCCTTTCCCATGAACAAGCACTGTATCCATCGATAAATCAAGATCAGATTCTTTTAATGAACATAACTCACTGACCCTCATACCTGTTGCATAAAGAAGTTCTAAAATGGCTTGATTTCTTTGCCCAAGTGGTGTGCTGACATCAGAAACTGTAAAAAGCTCTTTTAGTTCCTCTTCATACAAAAATGAAGGAATCCGCTTATCCTGCTTTGGTAAGCTAACGAGTAAAAAAGGATTTTCTTTCACAAGCTGTTCTCTTAATAAAAATTTATAAAAGCTGCGAAGCGCAGAGACTTTCTTACTAATCGTTCTTCTTGTCAGGCCTTTTTCATAAGCTTCTGTTAAATAAATTCTCGTATCTTGATAGGATACCTCTTCAAAACCGTCTATTCCTTGAATGTTCATAAATCTGACAAACTCTTCAATGGCTTCTGTATATCCTGAGATCGTTAAAGCTGAATAGTTTTTTTCAATTTGCAGATATTCAATGAATAAGTGGACAAGACGCTGTTTATTCGTCATTTTTACACCTCTTTAAGGCTTTTAAATGGTATCACATATCTTGCTTTCCGTGCAATGTTTTACTACAGAGATTTCGAAATAGTTTGAATAGTTTCGATTGCACGCTTAGCGTACTCTGCATAACGTTCTTGTTTGTTTTTAATTCGAACTCCTAGATCTTTCAGCAAACCAAAATTCGCATTCATCGGCTGGAAGCTTTTCTTGTTTGTCGATGTGATGTAGTGAGCCATACTGCCAATCGCCGTTTCCTCCGGAAGTGTCACAAGCTCTTCTCCTTTGACAAAACGAGCGGCGTTAATACCTGCCACTAGTCCCGACGCTGCGGACTCGACATACCCTTCAACGCCTGTCATTTGTCCGGCAAAGAATAGATCATCTCTATTTTTAAACTGATAAGTCGGTCTTAAAAGGCTTGGCGAGTTAATAAATGTATTACGGTGCATCACGCCGTAACGGACAATCTCTGCTTCTTCAAGACCTGGAATCAAACGGAATACTTCCTTTTGATCGCCCCACTTCAGATGTGTCTGGAAGCCAACGATGTTATATAAAGTACCTGCTGCATCATCCTGTCTTAATTGAACAACAGCGTAAGGTCTTTTGCCTGTTTTCGGATCTTCAAGTCCTACTGGCTTCATCGGACCAAACAGCATCGTTTTCTTTCCTCTTTTCGCCATGACTTCAATTGGCATACAGCCTTCAAAGAAGATTTCTTTTTCAAATTCCTTTAATGGTACAGTTTCAGCAGAAATGAGCGCCTCATAAAAACGATCGAATTCTTCTTCTGTCATTGGACAGTTTAAATAAGCAGCTTCTCCTTTGTCATAGCGAGATTTCAAGTACACCTTATCCATATCAATGCTGTCTTTCTCTAGAATAGGTGCTGCTGCATCGTAGAAATAGAGATATTCTTCTCCTGTTAACGATTTTAATTCTTTGGAAAGTGCTTCAGATGTCAGCGGGCCAGTCGCGATAATTGTCGGACCTTCTGGAATGCTCTGCACCTCTTCTTGAAAGACAGTAACATTCGGATGATTTTTCACGCGGTCTGTCACGTTTGCTGCAAATTCATGACGGTCTACTGCAAGCGCGCCGCCAGCAGGAACTGAGCTTTCATCTGCTGCTGCGATGATGGCTGAATCTAAATGACGCATTTCTTCCTTTAATACACCTACTGCATTTGTCAAAGCATTCGCACGCAGTGAGTTGCTGCATACAAGCTCCGCAAATTTATCTGTGTGGTGAGCCGGCGTTTGTTTCACAGGTCTCATTTCATATAAATTGACTTTAATGCCTCGTTTAGCGATTTGCCATGCTGCTTCACTTCCAGCTAAACCGGCTCCGATCACATTTACAAATTGACTCATTGTACAACTCTCCTATTTCGTAAGGTCTGTTTGATGACATAAAAAAGCAGGTGAACAAGGCTGCTCACCGCTATTTTTGTTGTTCCTCTTTATAATCACAGTTCACACATTGAACTTGAACGCCTTTTTTCAGCTTTTTCTCTACAAGCATATTTTCGCATTTTGGACACTTTCTTTCAATTGGTTTGTCCCAAGAGACGAATTCACACTCTGGAAAACGATCACAGCCGTAAAAAATGCGGCGTTTCTTCGATTTTCGTTCAACAATGTTTCCTTCATGACAAGACGGGCATTTGACACCGATATCTTTGACAATTGGTTTTGTGTTACGGCAGTCAGGAAAGTTAGAGCAAGCCATGAACTTACCGTATCGACCCATTTTGTACACCATCGGATGTCCGCACTCTTCACAATCAACTCCGGCGTATTCCGGCTCAATCTCAACTTCTTGCATCTCTGCTTCAGCTTTTTCTACCCGTTTTGCAAAGTCTTGATAGAAGCTGTCGATAATACGAACCCATTCGATCGTACCTTCTTCAACGCTATCAAGTTCCTTTTCCATTTTCGCTGTAAATTCAACGTTAATGATTTCAGGGAAGAATTCAATGATTAAGTTGAGTACAATCTCTCCAAGCTCTGTCGGAGTAAATCGTTTATTATCAAGTGCGACATAGCCGCGCTTTTGAATCGTATCTAATGTTGGTGCATACGTAGATGGACGGCCTATACCGAGCTCTTCAAGTGTTTTGACCAATCTTGCCTCAGTGTAACGCGGAGGCGGCTGTGTGAAGTGCTGTTCAGGTTCGATATCTTTTGAAAGAACTGTATCCCCTTCTTTGAGATCAGGAAGCATTTTGTCCTTTTCCTCTAGCTGGTCGTCCTTTCCTTCCACATAAACCTTCATAAACCCAGGAAATTTCACTTTACTGCCATTCGCACGGAAAGTAAGACCGTTATGATCAAGATCCACACTCATTGTATCAAGAACAGCCGGCGCCATTTGGCTTGCCACGAATCGTTCCCAAATCAATTTATACAGACGAAGCTGATCGCGGCTTAGCACATGCTTGACATCTGCCGGTTTTCTTAACGTAGAAGTCGGGCGGATGGCTTCGTGAGCATCTTGTGCATTTTCATTCTTTTTGGCCGGTCGTTTTGTTGTGTTTAAGAAATTCTTGCCGTACGTCTGATCAATGAAAGCAGATACTTCTTCAATCGCCGTATTGGAAATACGTGTTGAGTCCGTTCTCATATATGTAATGAGACCGACTGTACCTTCTTTACCAAGATCAATTCCTTCATATAATTGCTGTGCAATCATCATTGTTTTTTTCGCACGGAAGTTTAATTTTCTTGCAGCTTCCTGCTGTAAAGTAGAAGTCGTAAACGGAACGGCTGGATTACGTTTCCGCTCTTTTTTCGTTACTTTCTCTACAGAGAATTTGCTTCCTTTTAATTTCGAAAGGATTTCTTTTACATCTTCTTTTGTTTTCAATGGATGTTTTTTACCATTGAGGCCAAAGAAACTCGCTTCGAAGCTTTCTTTTCCTTTAAGGAATGTACCGTCAATAGTCCAGTATTCTTCTGGTTTAAATTCATTAATTTCATTCTCGCGATCAATAATCAGGCGGAGTGCAACTGATTGAACACGTCCGGCACTTAAGCCCTTTTTCACTTTCTTCCATAAAATCGGACTGATTTTATACCCAACGAGACGATCTAAAATCCGTCTTGCCTGCTGCGCATCAACTAAGTCCATATTGATCATACGTGGATGCTTAAAGGAATCCTTAATCGCATCTTTTGTAATCTCGTTAAAAACAACGCGGCATTCAGAAGAGAGGTCAAGGTCAAGGCTGTGTGCTAAATGCCAAGCAATCGCTTCTCCCTCTCTATCGGGGTCAGCTGCGAGATAGACTTTTTTTGCTTTTTTCGCCGCTGTTTTTAATTCTTTTAAAACCGGGCCTTTCCCGCGAATCGTAATATATCTCGGTTCGAAGTCATGCTCAGTATCAACACCGAGCTGACTTTTCGGTAAATCCCTTACGTGCCCCATTGAAGCTTTTACTTTATACTTTTTTCCTAAATAACGCTCAATCGTTTTCGCCTTTGCTGGCGACTCAACGATGACTAAATAATCAGCCATACTCAAAATCCCCCTTAAGAGGTGTTCTCTCTTTATACATTTCACAATTCATATTTATGTTAATTGCACCTATCTAACAGGCAATCATTAAAAATTCTTTATGATGAACATCATTATAAACACGAAAAACAAAGTGTAAACTTAAATCCTCACTATTATTAAATATTCCGATGTCTTTTGTCAAACGATATTTTTATGTTGGTTCAGTATATTGAACGCTGCGGAAGGAGAATTCCTCTAAAATATCTTTTGTTGAATGAACAAGCTTTGCTCCCTGCTGAATGAGTCTTGCCGGACCTGTGGAATTAGGATCAAAGATGGATCCAGCAACTGCAAATACCTCTTTTCCTTGCTCAAGTGCTTGATAGGCTGTAATAAGAGAACCGCTCTTTTCTTTGCACTGTATCACGATGGTTCCTTTCGTCAGTGCACTAATTAAACGATTTCTCATTGGAAAATGCCACTTTTCTGGTTTGACATAAGGAGGATGCTCTGACAAAAGCAAATGATGCTCGCCCATGTATTGAGCCATTTGCTCATGCTCTTTTGGGTATAAATGCTGAAAACCGCCTGCTATAATGCCGATCGTTTTTCCTTTTTTTCTGATGCACTCTTTATGTGCAAGTCCATCGATTCCTTTAGCTAAACCACTGACAATCATCCAATCTTCCTTTACAAGCTCACCAACAATTTTCTTCACACATGCTTCTCCATAAGACGATGGAACTCGCGTGCCGACTACACCTAAACTTTTTTCTTCATTTAAATATGATACGTTTCCTTTTAGGAATAACACAGGGGGAGGATCATAAATATTTTTTAGTGTGCTGGGATATAAGGGTGATGTGATGGGAATCATGTGAATGTTTTGCTTTAAATAGGCTTGAACGATGTGTTGAAAAATGGGGAATTCATTTTCTTCAGCTTGTTTTAAGCGGGTAAAGTCGATCGTTTGTAACGCTCGATCCTGTTTAAAATGATGTGTTTCTTCATTTATATATAGCTCAGGATCGACTTTCCACCATTTTGTTAATAATGAGGGTGAGATGAGGCCTTTTAAGCGGTGAAAAATCATTCTTTCGGACACGTTGTACATACCATTCCTCCAGTTTAAGATAGAAAGAAGAAGACTTGCCAAAGAACAAGTCTTCTTGTGTCATTAATGCGTTTTACAAGCTTCGAAGAGATTCTTCTCTTTTAATACTTTAATCAACGTTTCTCCCATGACAGATGGTGTTTCTGCCACTTCAATTCCACATTCACGCATTGTTTTTACCTTTTCATCAGCTGTTCCTTTACCACCAGAAATAATGGCACCAGCATGTCCCATACGTTTTCCTGGAGGCGCCGTTTTACCGCCAATAAAGCCAACGACTGGCTTAGTCATATTTGCTTTTACCCATTCAGCTGCTTCTTCTTCAGCCGTACCGCCGATTTCACCGATCATAATCACAGCATGCGTTTCAGGATCTTCATTGAATGCTTTTAAAACATCAATAAAGTTTGTCCCATTTACCGGGTCTCCCCCGATTCCTACAGCTGTCGATTGTCCAACACCAGCTTCTGAAAGCTGATGTACCGCTTCATATGTAAGCGTTCCAGAACGAGAAACAACACCCACATGACCTTTTTTATGAATGTAGCCAGGCATGATACCAATTTTACATTCTTCAGGTGTGATGACACCTGGGCAGTTTGGCCCAACTAGTCTTGTCTTTTTCCCTTCCATATACCGTTTCACTTTGACCATGTCAAGCACTGGAATATGTTCAGTGATACAAATGACGAGATCGACTTCTGCGTCAACAGCCTCTAAAATGGCATCTGCCGCAAATGGTGCTGGTACATAGATAACAGAAGCGTTCGCTCCAGTAGTCTGCACTGCTTCAGATACAGTATTAAATACAGGAACTCCTTCTACTTCAGTTCCACCTTTTCCAGGTGTGACACCGCCAACGATATTTGTTCCGTACTCAATCATTTGTTTTGTATGGAACAATGCGGTTGAACCGGTAATCCCCTGAACAATTACTCTCGTATTTTTATTAATAAATACACTCATTTAGGTTCCCTGCCTTTCTGCTCTACTTGACTAAAGATACAATCTTTTCTGCCCCGTCAGCCATAGACTCAGCAGAAGTGATATTTAAGCCTGAATCACTCAGGATTTTCTTCCCTAATTCAACGTTTGTTCCTTCAAGACGTACAACAAGTGGTAATGTTAAGCCGACCTGTTTCGTCGCTTCAACAACACCTTCTGCAATCACATCACATTTCATGATGCCGCCAAAAATGTTCACGAAAATCCCTTTGACATTTTGATCAGATAAGATGATTTTAAATGCTTCCGTTACTTTTTCAGCTGTTGCACCGCCGCCAACATCTAGGAAGTTTGCAGGGTCCCCGCCGTAATGCTTGATGATATCCATTGTAGACATCGCAAGTCCTGCTCCATTGACCATACAGCCAATATTTCCATCTAAAGAAATGTAGCTTAAGTCATATTTAGATGCTTCAATTTCTTTTGGATCCTCTTCATCAAGGTCACGGTATTCTAATATATCTTTTTGTCTATATAAGGCATTGCTATCAAAGTTTAATTTTGCATCAAGTGCCATGACTTTTCCATCGCCTGTTACAACAAGTGGATTAATCTCAGCAATTGAACAATCTTTTTCAATAAACGCATTGTAAAGGCTTGTCATAAACTTAACAGCTTGGCCAACTAATTTTGTTGGAATATTAATTTTAAATGCTACTTCTCTCGCCTGATAGCCTTGCAGGCCAATCGCTGGGTCGATGACCACTTTGACGATTTTTTCTGGCGTTTTTTCTGCTACTTCTTCAATTTCAGTACCGCCTTCTTCAGATGCCATCAATACAATTCTTGATGTCGCTCTGTCCAAAACTAGTCCAACATAGTATTCCTTTTGAATATCGCAGCCTTCTTCAATAAGTAAGCGTTTTATTTCGCGCCCTTCAGGCCCTGTTTGATGTGTGACAAGTGTCTTGCCGAGCAATTCCTCTGCAAACCCTTTCACTTCATCTTTCGTTTTTGCAATTTTTACCCCGCCTGCTTTACCACGGCCGCCTGCATGAATCTGTGCTTTTACGACATATACAGAGCTCCCTAGCTCTTCTGATGCTTTCACTGCTTCATCAGGTGTAAATGCTACTTTACCATTTGGAACTGAAACCCCATATTTTCTTAGGATTTCTTTTCCTTGGTACTCATGGATATTCATTTCCCATCCTCCCAACATATGTAGAAACAAAAATTATAAAATAGACTGCGCTTTCATTTTAAAGAATAAAAAAGAGAATGTCTAGGGTTCTATGTAAAATCGTAAAATCCTTCTAAACATTCAAACTTTTATTTTATTAAAAATATAAATTTTTCAGCCAAATCACTTTTTTTACCTTATTTTTTCATTTTTTGATCTAATCTGTAGATAAACGAAAAAATTTCTGCTACAGTATCGTATAACGCTTCGGGGATCTCCTCATCTAATGTTAAATGTCGCATGAGTTCGACTAAATTACGGTCTTCCTGGATTGGGACTCCCGACTTTTTTGCTTCTTCAATAATATGATCTGCCACATAGCCGCTGCCTGTTGCAACGACTTTTGGCGCTTTTTGTTTTTCTTCATCGTAATGCAGAGCGACCGCTCTTCTAAGCGGTTTTGAATCCTTCATACTCGTAAGTCCAGCCCTTTCTCGCTGATTTTATGAAAGTGTTCATCTAGAAATTGAGACGGATCTACTGGCTCTTGTCTCTTTTTTGCTGTAATTCCCGTTAAACTGTATCCTAGAGCATTTAAATTCTCCCGAACAGCCGGAATCATCGGATTAATGGTTCCTTGCAGTTCATGGGCTGTCTCGACAGTAATAGACATGACCTTTTGCTGAATCGTACAGTCTATTAAGGTTTCTTCAAGGTTTTCCATGTTTAGATAAAACATCAGGCGGCACTGAGAAATATCAATAGAGCCATCTTTTTTCTTATGTCCCTTTAGTATAAAGGTTAAATCTTGAACACTATGTTTTGAGAAAAGAGGATAGGAAACCATCATTTGACTGACGGTTTGGTTCTCCTGCTGCACAAATAACTGCCCATTCAATCTATGAAATAATTGATCCACTTCTTTTTTAACGTGCTCTGGTAAATCCGCCTGCTTCACATCATTCAGCACAAGCTTTAATTGGTGCAGCTCCTGACTTTTGACATCCTGGCTGCCTTTTTCGAGCAGTTTCAGCATACCGATTTCATCACGTACACCAATTGCCTTTTTCATCGTCATAAGTAAATCGAGCACATCAGTTTTATTGCTTAATGTTGGTTCAGTCTGCTGCACCACCTGGGCCAAAGCTTTTGCCTCTCTTTTTGACAGGAAGGGAAACTCTTTTTGAAGCACAGCTCCTTTTGCGTCAGGCTGAGATCCTGCCTGCTGGAGCCCTTGCAGCAATGCTGTGAGCTGTTTTAAGTTAGGCTCTTGCTGCCCGTCTGCACCTTGTTTCATCAAGCTTGTCAGTATCCGCTCAATTTGCTGAAGCGGAATTTGCAGCGCTGTTGGACTTGTTGACTGCTGCTGCACGTTTGTCTGAAGAACTTGGGACGGCTGACGCTCTTGTACAATTGAGGCAAGACTATTTTCTTTTTGCTGAGACGGATTGAGCGGAGTCGTTATTGGTGAATTGCCGTCTTGCTTCGCCACGCCTTCTCTCGCTGCTAGAAGGACCGATAAGAGCTTTTCTGCATGGATGGCTGTCTCTGCATCTACAACTGACCGAACGGCTTGTATAAGGGTCTGTGTGGCATCTGTGTGCTTCGGAAGCTGTGTTAATTGATTTAATAGCGCTGTTATATCCTGGTGAAGGGCAGAGGATGATTTTACGGCTAAAATAGATTGAAGCACCCCTTGCTGGATCGGTAAATCTTTCTTTAAAGCAAAGAGAAGTGCCTGGAGCCCTTTCTTCACATCAGCTCCTTGAAGCTGTTCGATCCACTTCACTGCCGTTTTTAACTCTCCTTCGTTGATGACCGGCTTTTCCTTTAAAAAAGCTGTAGCCGTCAGCATGTTTTCAATCCCATTTTTCAGTGAGAGACCTTCTAATAGTTTGGCTGCTGCATCTTTTAATGTCTTAGGATCTTGATCAAATTGCTGAACGGGTCTTAGTTTATTGAGGCTGCCTCCACCCTCTTGTTCAAATTGGAACCAATAAAACGCGTCTGCTTTAAGCTGAGCCGCCAGCTGTGCTTTTATTTTCGTTGAGCCTATTTGAACAAGGGCTGTATCATCTCCAAGCATTTTTAGTACCTTGCCGAGAATCAGCCGATGAACATTATCCTTCCCTTCGGTGTTTAATGGAACCGATTCGGCCGTATTCAGCCGGCTATTCAGTGCTGTATGTATGTCCTCAACTCTTGTCATCACAGGCAGCCTCCTTAGATTAAAATTTATGATATAACAGATTTCACCGGCGCAAACGATAATCGGTGGATTGGGGTAGCACCATGTGTTTGAATCGCAGCCAGGTGCTCTTTCGTTCCGTACCCTTTATGTTTTTCAAATTGATACTCAGGATATTTACGCCCGTACTCTTCCATCATCTGATCCCTTGTCACCTTCGCAATACATGCACCTGCTGCAATGGATGCACTTTTTGCATCTCCTTTGATGATATTCTCTTGGTGGGTAGAAAGCGGGAGTGTCATGGCATCTATGAGTAGATAATCAGGTGTATGAGTTAACTGCTCTACAGCTCTTACCATCGCCAGTCTTGATGCTTCATAAATATTGATTTCATCGATCGTAGCCGCATCAACAATGCCGATTCCGATATCAAGTGCTTCTTTTTGAATTAAATCATAATAAGCCAATCTTTTTTTCTCAGATAATTGCTTTGAGTCGTTTAAACCGAGCAGGACTGTCTCTTCCTTTAATATAACGGCTGCTGCCACAACTGGGCCGGCAAGCGGTCCTCTTCCTGCTTCATCTATTCCAGCAATACATGTGTATCCCTGCGTCTTTGCTTTGTTTTCAAATTGCAGCATGTCATGCCATGCTGCGTGAAGTGCTTGCTGCTTTTCTCTCTCTTTGTGCCACTTTTCTATCAGTTTTTGGACACTTTTTCTCGTATCATCTTTCACAAGCTCGCGAATGTATGACTCGTCGCCTGCATGCTTTTCTATTAGTTCTTTTATTTGTTTCACCGTGTACATAGGCTTTTTCGCAGCCTCCTTCTTTATATCGGCAGTTTTTCGCAAAAAATAAAGACCCGCATGAGCTGCGTGTCTTTTAGCTTTCAGGCTTCTCAAAAGTGAGGGGACCAAATTTTTCTGTTCGAATATCCCGAATAATGATTTCGGTGGTTTTGTCATAGTTTATGAATCCCCCGCTCATTAGACAGCCGCGCTTAGTGCCAATTGCATCAAACAGCTCAACCGTATCTTCAGGTATCTCCGCTAGATCATAGCGTTTTTTTAATCGCTCTGGGTAATTCTCTTCTAGAAAACGAAGTGCATACACAGCGACATCCTGTAAGTTGATGATCGAATCTTTGATCGCTCCAGTCACCGCAAGCCTGAGTCCTACCTGCTCATCTTCAAACTTCGGCCAGAGGATTCCAGGGGTATCAAGCAGTTCTAGTTCTTTCCCTACCTTCACCCATTGCTGTGATGTCGTAATACCAGGCCGGTCTCCTGTTTTGGCAATGTTCTTTTTTGCTAAACGATTGATTAAGGTCGATTTTCCGACGTTGGGAATCCCGATAATTAGTGCTCGAATTGCACGTGGTTTGACGCCTTTTGCTTTCATGCGGTCGAATTTTTCTTTTAAAATTTCTTTTGAAGTTGTGATGATCTGATTTAACCCTTGTCCATCGACTGAGTTAATGGCAAGTGACCGAACGCCTTGCTGCTCAAAGTGCGCCTGCCACTCCTTTGTCATACGAGGATCTGCTTTATCTGCTTTGTTTAAGAGCATGATTTTGGGTTTGTTTTGAAGGATTTCTTCGATCATTGGGTTTCTAGAGGACATCGGAATTCTTGCATCGGTTAATTCAAATACGATGTCGATGAGCTTTAATTTTTCTGTGACTTCACGTCTTGCTTTTGCCATATGGCCTGGAAACCATTGAATCGTCATATGTGCACCTTCTTTCTTCTACCTGTTATCTCTATACATTGTACAAAAAAAGAGCCTGTTACAGGTAACAAGCTCTTTCCTTTGATATCATTATCGTCTGATTTCTTTGATACGAGCCGCTTTACCGCGAAGTTCACGTAGGTAGTAAAGTTTCGCACGACGTACCTTACCGTGACGTACAACTTCGATCTTAGCGATTTTTGGTGTGTGTACAGGGAATGTACGCTCAACGCCTACACCGTAAGAGATCTTACGAACTGTGAAAGTTTCGCTGATTCCACCACCACGACGCTTAATTACAACACCTTCAAAGATCTGGATACGCTCACGAGTACCCTCGACAACTTTAACATGTACACGTAAAGTGTCACCAGGACGGAACGCAGGAAGATCAGTGCGTAATTGTTCTTTTGTGATTTCTTCAATCAAATGTTGCATCGTTTTCAACTCCTTCCAACAGATGCTCATGTCCTCTTTCTTCATTGCAGCGGAACATCGTTTTCAAACTTGGATCAGCAAGCCGTCCAAGTCACAAGTAGTATCATATCATACCTCTATGCCGTGTGCAATACAATCTAGTCATTATGAAGCTGCCAAAGCCATCTTTTTTCTTCATCCGTTAATGTTTTGCAAGAATCGATCAAATCTGGCCGTCTTGTATAGGTTCGCTTCAAGGATTCTTTGCGCCGCCACTCTTCAATTTTGGCATGATTTCCAGAGAGGAGCACATCCGGCACTTTTAGTCCTTTATAATCCGCCGGCCTTGTATAGTGCGGGTGCTCAAGCAGACCTGTACTGAATGAATCTTCGATGTGAGACGCTTTTTTTCCAAGCACATGAGGCAAAAGCCTGACCACACTGTCTGCAATCATCATCGCTGGCAGCTCTCCGCCTGTGAGGACGAAATCTCCGATTGAGATCTCATCTGTGACAAGATGCTCCCTGATGCGCTCATCGTAGCCTTCATAGTGGCCGCAAATGAACATAAGATGCTCTTCTTTTGCAAGTTCTTCTGCTTTCTTTTGTGTATATCTTTCCCCTTGAGGACAGACAAGAATGATTCGGGGTTTCGTGCTTGCTTTCTTCGTTAAATCTTCTACCGCATCAAATACGGGCTGCGCTTTCAGTACCATACCAGCACCGCCGCCATACGGATAGTCATCCACTGTTTTATGCTTATGATCCGAATACTCTCTAAAATTGACGACTTGAAATGAGACAGCTTCTTTCTCCTGTGCTTTTTTTAAGATCGATGAGTGAAGTACACCTTCGAACATTTCAGGAAAAAGGGTTAAGAAATCGATTTTCATTCGTCAATAAGTCCTTCCATCACTTCAATGTGTACGGTTTTGGATGAGATATCGATCTTTTTGACGACAGATGGTATATATGGAATGAGGGCATCTTTTTTGCCTTTTCTTCCAACCACCCACACATCATTTGCCCCTGGCGTAAGGATTTCTTTGATTTGGCCGATCAGCTTGTCCTCTTCATCGTATACTTCACAGCCGATGATTTGGTGGAAATAAAATTCTCCTTCGTCTAATGACCCAAGATGTTCTTTTTCTACCTTTAAGATTGATTCTTTCAAATGCTCTGCTTCATTTAATGAGTTGATTTCTTCAAATGTGAGCAAATCAAACTGTTTGTGCTGGCGATGCGATGCGACAGTCACTTTCAGCGGCTCGCTTTGACCTTGCTTAAAAATATAGAGGACGCTTCCCTTTTTGTAGCGCTCTTCTGGGAAATCTGTCTTTGACACGACACGTACTTCTCCGCGCACTCCGTGTGTATTGACGATCTTTCCAACATTCAACCATTCTAGCTCCATGTTCTCAATCACCCCTGACGTATTTCCACAATGGTGCCGTCTTTCACGACGATGACATTATCTTGCATCTTGTCATCCCATTTATCACCTATTTTTACTTCAACCAGTGCATCCACTTCTGTTTCTTTCATTTCACTTCCAAGCGGCAAAATATGCAGCTGCTCTACTTGAAAATCAATTTGCCGGATCTTCTCTTGCCTTTTATCGATCGCTTTTTGAAATTGAGGGATGGCTTCTTGCTGATGTGGTTCTTTTTCATGTTTTTTTAGTTGAAAATATAGTTGATTGCATTCACGTTCTAGTCTTTCTTTTTTCTCCAAAAAAGTCGTTAACAGTTTGTCCTTACTGCTTTCAGTTAATACTTGCATCACGGTGACATGTTGAATGATCTGCATCTTCCTTTTTGTCCCCCTATCCGAAGGCATTTGTCCTCTACAGTATAACGAAAAATAGATTTAAACGTGTAAAAAAAGGGGAGGTCCTAAGCCCTCTCCCTTTTTAGTCAGCAATCTCAAGTTGAACTTTCTTAGAAGACTCTGCACTTGCTGCAAAAATGACTGTTCGTATCGCTTTTGCTGTACGTCCCTGCTTTCCGATCACTTTTCCGGTATCTTCAGCATTGACAGACAGTGTGTAAATCACCTGCTCATCTTTTTCTAATGAAGATACGTGAATATCTTCAGGGAAATCAACAAGTGGCTCGACGATGGACACAATCAATTCTTCCAAGGACAGCTCATTCATTATTTGCTGTTTTTCGCATTATGAAATTTTTCAAGAATTCCTTGGCTTGAGAAAAGATTGCGAACTGTATCAGATGGTTTCGCACCATTTTGAAGCCATTTAAGCGCTAATTCTTCGTTGATTTTCACCTCAGCTGGTGATACCACTGGGTTGTAAGTTCCAACTGTTTCGATGAAACGACCGTCACGTGGTGAACGAGAATCTGCTACAACAATACGATAGAAAGGAGATTTTTTTGCTCCCATACGTTTTAAACGAATTTTTACTGCCATTTTACTAGCACCTCCGAAAATATTTCAACAAGATAGTATATTAACAATGATAAAAGGGTTTGTAAAGTGTTTTTTCTTAACAACGGTTTTATCATGTATAACCAATTACATAAATGGTAATTTAAAGCCCTTTTTCTTTCCTTTGGACATGTTGGTCATTTGCTTCATCATCTTTTTCATTTCATCAAATTGCTTTAAAAGGCGATTGACTTCCTGTACAGATGTTCCGCTTCCTTTTGCAATCCGTTTTCTCCGGCTTGCATTGATGACCTCTGGCTGTTCTTTTTCCTCGGTCGTCATTGATTTAATGATCGCTTCGATGTGATTGAGCTGCTTTTCGTCTACTTGGACGTTTTTGAGCCCTTTCATTTTACCGGCTCCCGGCATCATTTGGATCAGTTCATCAAGTGGACCCATATTTCGAACTTGGCCAAGCTGCTCGAGGAAATCATCGAGCGTGAAGCTCATTGTCCGCATTTTTTGCTCAAGCTCTTTCGCTTTATCTTGGTCGACGTTTGCCTGTGCTTTTTCAATCAGCGTGAGCACATCTCCCATGCCAAGAATTCTTGATGCCATCCGCTCCGGATGGAATGGTTCAATCGCATCAAGCTTTTCTCCTAGCGCAGCGAATTTAATTGGCGTGTTGGTGACAGCTCGAATAGAAAGTGCTGCACCGCCTCTTGTATCACCGTCTAGTTTTGTTAGAACGACACCTGTTAAACCAAGCTGTTCATTAAAGCTTTTCGCGACATTGACCGCATCTTGACCTGTCATAGAGTCAACAACTAGGAAAATTTCTTCTGGATTCGCTACTTCTTTTACTTTCTGAAGTTCATCCATCAATTCTTCATCGATATGAAGACGTCCTGCTGTATCTAAAATGACATAATCATGGTGTTCTTCTTTCGCTTTTTCAATTGCCTGTTTGGCAATTTCGACAGGGCTGACTTGATCACCTAATGAAAACACCGGCATATCAAGCTGTTTCCCAAGCGTTTGAAGCTGCTGGATCGCTGCTGGTCGGTAAATATCAGCAGCTACCATCATCGGCTTGCGATTATGTTTTTTGCGAAGTAAATTGGCAAGCTTCCCTGTTGTGGTTGTTTTACCTGCCCCTTGAAGACCAACCATCATAATGACTGTTGGAGATTTTTTCGCTACAGCGATCTTACTCTCTTCTCCGCCCATTAATTCAGTGAGTTCTTCTTTTACAACTTTAATGACCTGCTGTCCAGGGGTAAGGCTTTTCATGACCTCTTGTCCAACTGCCCGCTCACTTACTTTTTTCACAAAGTCTTTGACTACTTTAAAATTGACGTCAGCTTCAAGAAGGGCAAGGCGTACCTCGCGCATCATTTCTTTTACATCTTGTTCTGACACTTTTCCTTTGCCGCGGATTTTTGAAATCGTCTGCTGCAGTCGGTCGGCTAATCCTTCAAATGCCATACTGTGCCGCCTCCTAATCTAATTTCTCAAGCGATTCAATTAAAGCTTCTGCTTCTTCTGTTTGCGCAGAATCAGCTACAAGCTCTCTCATTTTTTTGAGAAGTTCTTTACGCTCTTTAAATTTCTTAAACAAGAGCAGCTTTTCTTCATATTGTTCAAGCATCGCTTCAGTCCGTTTAATATTATCATAAACAGCCTGCCTTGATACTTCATATTCATCCGCAATTTCACCGAGGGAAAAATCGTCTAGGTAGTAAAGCGACATGTAGCTCTTTTGCTTTGCGGTCAACAACGATTGATAGAAGTCAAACAAGTAATTCATTCTCGTTGTTTTTTCAAGCGTCATGGGCTCTCTCCCCTTTGTTAAGTTCATTCCCTTTACATCAACTAAGTTTACACGGTTCTCTTCTGTGTGTCAAGTTTTTATCTTGTCACTTCATGAAGCTACGCATAAATAAAAATGCCAGCAGATTTGCCGGCATTTTTTTGTTAGTCTTGTTGATCAATTACGTCTGAGAATAATCCATACACATACGATTCTGCATCAAACTCTTGCAGATCGTCCACCTTTTCACCTAAACCGACAAGCTTCACGGGAATGTTCAGCTCATTTCGAATCGCAAGAACAATTCCGCCTTTTGCAGTACCGTCAAGCTTTGTTAAAGCAATCCCTGTCACATTTGTCGCTTTAGAAAATTCCTTAGCTTGTGCCATGGCGTTTTGACCCGTTGTCGCATCAAGAGCGAGCAATACTTCATGAGGTGCATCTGGAACCTCGCGTTCAATGACTCTCTTGACCTTCTCCAGCTCTTTCATCAAGTTGACTTTGTTTTGAAGTCTTCCTGCTGTATCGCAGATGAGGACATCCGCATTTTTCGCTTTTGCTGATTGAACGGCATCATAGATCACCGCTGCTGGATCAGAGCCTGCTGTTTGTTTGACGACAGGAACACCTGAACGTTCTCCCCACACTTCAAGCTGCTCGATGGCACCGGCACGGAACGTATCACCTGCTGCTAAAATGACGGATTTCCCTTCATTTTTCAGCTTGTTTGCAAGTTTGCCGATAGTCGTTGTTTTTCCAACACCGTTGACGCCTACAAATAAAATGATATTCAAACGCCCGTCTTCAATGTTCAGCGCAGAGATTTGTTCCTCTCCGCTATTGTAGATGTCAACCAGTTTTTCAGAAATGACCGCTTGTACTTCACTTGGATCTTGAATGTTTCTTAATTTCACTTCTTTTTTCAGCTCATCAATCAGTTCCATCACAGTTGTGAAACCGACATCAGCGCCGATCAGAACCTCTTCCAGCTCTTCAAAAAAGTCTTCGTCGACTTTGCGGTAGCGGGAAATCAGTTCATTTACTTTTCCTTGGAAGGAGTTTCTCGTTTTTTCGAGTCCATCTTTAAACTTTTCTGATACTGAATCGGTTTGCTGCGTAAATTTTTCTTTTAATTTCTTAAAAAAGCTCATTGGTTCAAAAACCTCCTTTAATTACTGGACAAGCTCTTTCGTTTCTTCTAGTTTGACAGATACAAGCTTAGAAACACCTGACTCCTGCATCGTCACGCCGTAGAGCACATCGGCTTCTTCCATTGTTCCCTTGCGGTGCGTAATGACAATGAACTGTGTTTCCTGGCTGTATTTCTTTAAATATTGCGCAAAACGGAAAACATTTGCTTCATCAAGCGCCGCTTCTACCTCATCTAACACGCAGAATGGAACAGGTCTCACTTTTAAGATAGAGAATAGTAAAGCGATCGCTGTTAAGGCTCTCTCTCCGCCTGAAAGAAGGCTTAAGTTTTGCAGTTTTTTCCCTGGCGGCTGCGCGACAATATCAACGCCAGAGTTAAGTAAATCAGTTGGATCTGTCAGTTTAAGATCTGCTCTTCCGCCGCCAAATAATGCTTGAAAAACAGATTCAAAGTGCCCGCGGATTTGAGAGAATGTCTCAGAGAAACGCTTTGTCATCTCTTGATCCATTTCTTCGATGACTTGGAATAATGTATTTTTCGCTTCTGTCAGATCATTTCGCTGTTCTGTTAAGAAAAGATAGCGTTCATTCACACGTTCATACTCGTCAATGCTGCCTAAGTTTACTGTTCCAAGCTCTTCAATGGCTAGTTTGATCAGCTTCACTCGTTTTCTTGCTTCATCTGGCGATAACGTCAACTGATACATCTCTTTTGCTCCTTCAAATGAAAGAGCATATTCATCGTTCAAATAAGCGATCAGGTTATCGAGCTCGACTTCCATACGGCCAAGCTTAATTTCTTCATCTTTTAAGCTTGTGGTGAGCTGCTTATACAAACGTTTTTGTTCTTTAAGCTCACGTTCAGCGAATTCTAATGTTTCAGAAAGAGCGAGACGCTGCTTACGGCGCTCTGAAATGAGGGCGGTTGTTTTGTTTTTGTTTTCCAGCTTCTCTTTCGCCGCTTCTTCCAGTTGTTCGGCTCCGCTTGAACTAGATGACATTTCACTTGTTAAGAGTGACAGATCTTCTTTTGTTTCCATCAGCGTCTGTTCAGCTTCTTCTAATTCAGCCATTAAGCTCGAAAGCTTTTCTTGTTCATTCGCTAAGGACTGCTCTTTTTTGGCAAGCGAGATTTTCAGCTCAGTTAATTCAGCAGAAATGGTTTCTTTCGTTGAGCTTTGCGTCTGCTTACGCTTTGTTAATGTATTGATTTCTTGATCAAGAGCCGTCAGTTTCTCACCTATAGAGGCTTCAAGAGCGACCTGCTTTTTGTCCTTCTCCGCGAGTTCAGTAGAACGCTGCTGCAATTCTTCTTTTTCTTGATCATAGAGTTCAAGATGAGCATTGATATTTTTTTCTGCAACTTGCAGTTCGTATAGCTTCCCTTTGAGATCTTGCTGCTTTTCACGAAGCGTTTCGCCGCGCTGACGCAGTTCGTTTAATTGGCTTTCGTTTGCTCCGATCAATTGCTTCGTTTCTTTTGTTTCTTTTTCAAGGATCGTTGTTTTCTCTTCCATTTCAACGAGCTGCTTTGTTAACGTTTCGATCTCCCGGTTTCTTGAAAGAAGAGAGTTGTTCTTTTTCTTTACGCCGCCACCAGTCATTGAACCGCCGGGGTTTACGACATCTCCATCAAGGGTCACGATGCGGTAACGATGTCCAAGCATTTTTGCCAGTTCATTGGCGCCTTTTAAGTCTCTAACGATCAGCACAGTTCCAAGCAAATTCTGAATCACCTTTTGATACTTTTCGTCAAAGAAAACAAGGTGACTCGCTACGCCGATAAATGCAGCATGCTGCTCTGCTGTTTGAACATCTCTGAGCTGAATGGTTCTTTCTTTGATCACGTTCATTGGCAGGAAGGTTGCACGTCCAAAGGAATGCTGCTTTAAGTATCCAATCGCTTGTCTCGCAGCTGCTTCATTTTCTGTAACGACGTGCTGCGTGGCTGCACCCAGCGCAATTTCAATCGCTGTCTCATGCTGCTGATCCGTTTGAATCAGCTCTGCAATGGCACCATGAATACCGCCTAACCGTTCTTTTGCCTTTAAGACCTCTTTCACTCCTTGGAAAAAGCCTGAGAAGTCTTCCTGCATGGATTCAAGCATTTCTTTTTTTGATTTTGCCTGCTGTACGTATTGATAGGCTTGGTAAAGAGCCGTTTCTTTTTTCTCGTATTGACGTTTCATTTGCTCAAGCTTTTGTTCTGCTTCTCTAAAGCGTTTTACTTGAGCCAGAATGTCTTCTTCCAGTGCTGAAAGCTGCTGCTCAGCTTCTGTTTTCTTTTCTTTAACAGACACTCGTTCTTCGATATGTTTTTGGTTATTTTGCGTCAGCCGCTCTAGCTGCATGGCAGCTTGGCGCTGCTGTTCTTCTAGTAATTTACGTTCATTACGGATGGAAGCCTGTTCATTGAGCAGATCAAAATAATCGCTTTTCAGCTGTTCAATTTGACCTTCCACATCTTCACTATGAAGCGACAGTTGATGCTGCTTTGTGTTCACTTCATCTTTTAGCTGCTGCACTTCTTTTTGCAGGCTGTCACGCGTGATTTTCTGCTGCTCAATCTTTTCGGTTAACAGCGCTTGCTTTTCAGTTAAACGAACGAGCGTTTCTTCAAGCTGTCCTTGGTTTGCGGCCGCATTTTTTTTCCGCTCTTTTAGCACTTCTTTTTTTCCTTCAAGCTTTTCTAATTCCTCACTTGTGAAAAGTAGAACTTCTTGCAGGTCATTAATTGATTCGTCAAGCGCTTGAATGCGGTCTCTTGACTCTTCAATTTTGGCTTCTTTTGCTTGGATATCTGTAGACTGCTTCATTTCATCTTGTTTGAAGCGCTCGACTGCTTCACCAAGTGTTGTCCATTTTTCATGAAGTGCTTCGATGTCATGGACAGTTAGGGCGATTTCGACATTTTCAAGCTCTTCTTTTTTTTGCAAATAGTCCTTTGCAATGGATGCTTGCATTCTTAATGGTTCTACTTGATCTTCTAGTTCATGCAGAATATCTTCTACTCGGTTTAAGTTGTCCTGCGTTTCAAACAGTTTATTCTCGGCTTTTTTCTTTCTTGTTTTATATTTCAAAACGCCAGCCGCTTCTTCAAAGATGCTTCTTCTCTCTTCTGCCTTACTTGATAGAATTTCCTCTACCTTTCCTTGGCTGATGATGGAAAAAGCTTCCTTCCCAAGACCTGAATCCATGAAAAGATCAATAATATCCTTTAAGCGAACAGATTGATTGTTTATGAGAAATTCACTTTCTCCTGAGCGATAGACCCTTCTTGTCACACTGACTTCGTGAAAATCGATCGGTAAAAAGTGATCTTCGTTATCTAATGTTAAAGTCACCTCTGCTAAATTGACTCTTTTTCTTGAGTCACTTCCTGCAAAAATGATATCTTCCATTTTTCCTCCGCGGAGGCTTTTCGCTGATTGTTCTCCAAGTACCCAGCGGATAGCATCGGTAATATTACTTTTGCCGCTCCCGTTTGGTCCAACCACAGCTGTGACCCCTTTAACAAAGTCCACGGTCACTCGCTGTGCAAATGATTTGAATCCTATCACGTCTAAACGTTTGAGGAACATGAGAGTGATCCTCCTTATGTATTTAAAGTACTATCATCTTACCATATGAAGTGAAAAAAGATGATGGAAAACAGAGTGAAATCCCCCTGAATAACGAGGGGGATTTTATTGGTTCATATGATGTTTCTGCAATTTAGCAAGTGCTTCCTGTGCAGCGTGCTGTTCTGCTTCTTTTTTAGAGCGTCCATTTCCAATTCCGAGCACTTCACCTCGAAGGGATACATTTGCTTCAAATTCCCGGTTATGTGCAGGCCCTTTTTCATGCAGGATACGGTATTCGAGCACACCTTTTCCATCGCGCTGTACAAATTCTTGCAGCTGGCTTTTAAAGTCCATGACGTGCGAGAATGCTCCATCGTTAATTTTCGGATAGACGTACGCTTCTAGGAAACGTTCAACCGGCTCAAGCCCCTGATCTAAATAAAGTGCACCGATAAACGCCTCGAATACGTCCGCTAAGAGTGCTGGGCGTTTTCTGCCGCCTGTCATTTCTTCGCCTTTTCCTAAAAGAACAAGGTCTCCGAAGGACAGCTCATGTGCTAGTGATACAAGTGACGGTTCACATACGATCGCCGCTCTTAGTTTCGTTAAATCTCCCTCGCTCATCGCTGGATATTTTGCAAATAAAAATTGAGAGATGGTCAATTCTAAAACAGCATCTCCTAAAAATTCAAGTCTTTCATTATCCTCGTATGGCTTTTTCCGGTGTTCATTCACATAAGAGGAATGGGTAAAGGCTTGATATAGAAGCTTTTCATTTTTAAATTGTACAGAAATGCGCTGCTGGAATTCTCTAAATTGCTCTAGTTTTTTGCTCTGTTTCTGTTTGTCTTTATATTGTTTTGGCATAGCAACCTCCAGGTAGGCGTAATCGCCTTTAAGGATACTGATTATATGGAGTCTCTCTTTCTACATGCAGGGAAACATTGCTCCCAGCATCTGAAAAAGGCTGACAATTGATCAGCTGAATGTGTTGAAACTAACATAAATTTTCAAAGTCCCGTCAAAAGTAGACGGGACTTTGTTACACTTATTGCTGGTTATTTATGTAGTTCACAGCGTCACCGACTGTTGCAATTTTTTCAGCATCTTCGTCAGAAATTTCCATATCGAACTCATCTTCAAGTTCCATAACTAGCTCAACTACATCAAGGGAATCAGCGCCTAAATCTTCTTTAAATGAAGCTTCCATTTTCACGTCAGCCTCATCAACGCCAAGGCGGTCTACAATAATTTTTGTTACACGCTCTAATACGTCTGCCATTGCCTTTCACCTCCCCTCAAAGTATTATAGTTGAATTGTTTTTAAAAAACTAGAGAAAACCGAATGAAATTTTGATATTTCTTAGGACATGACCATCCCGCCATCTACTTGGATGGTTTGGCCTGTAATATAACCTGCTCCTTCTGAAGCTAAAAAGACAACGACGTTGCTAATATCTTCAGGTGCACCAAAGCGTGCGAGCGGAATTTGCTTGAGCATTTCCGTCTGTACATTTTCGTCAAGCTTGTCTGTCATATCTGTTGAAATAAAGCCTGGTGCTACTGCATTAACTGTAATATGACGGGTTGCCAGCTCTTTTGCTGTTGTTTTCGTTAATCCAATGACACCAGCTTTTGCTGCAACATAGTTTGCTTGTCCAGGGTTTCCACACACACCAACGACTGAAGCCAAATTGATGATTCTTCCGCTTCTTTGCTTCATCATTTGACGTGTCACAGCTTTTGTACAGTTAAAAACACCTTTTAAGTTTATGTTAATGACATCATCCCATTCATTCTCTTTCATTCTCATGAGCAGGTTGTCCTTTGTGATCCCTGCATTATTCACAAGAATGTCAATTGAACCAAAGGTATCAATCGCTTGTTTCATCATGGCTTGTACTTCTTCAGCATTTGAGACATCAGCTTTCACAGCAAATGCCTGCTGGCCGAGTGCTTTGATTTCATCTACGACTTCATTTGCTTTTGCTTCGTTTCCAGAATAGTTCACGACAACATTTGCACCACTTTTCGCTAAATCAATCGCGATGGATCGGCCAATCCCGCGTGATGCTCCTGTTACAACGGCTGTTTTATTTGTAAGCATCAAGAATCCCCCTTGAGTGTTTGAATGGCTGCTTCAATTGTTTCTTGATCTGAAACGGAAATCGTCGTCAGACGGCGATTCACTTTTTTCACAAGACCTGAAAGCACTTTGCCAGGACCAATTTCAATAAATGTTGTGACGCCTAAATCAATAAGGCGTTCCACACTTTCTTCAAAACGAACAGGAGAATACAGTTGTTCAATCAGTTTTGTCTCAATTTCATCTCGGGAAGTCACGATGTCTGCTGTTACATTTGAGATGACCGGTGTTTTCGCATCCGCAATATCCAGCTTTGACAAAACATCCGTAAATTTTTCAGCGGCTGGTTTCATTAATGCAGAATGGAAAGGTCCGCTCACTTCAAGGGCAATTGCACGTTTTGCGCCTTTTTCTTTCGCTTTCTCTGAAGCAAGTTCTACCCCTTTTGCTGTACCAGATATCACGATTTGACCAGGACAGTTTAAGTTAGCGAGCTCTACAAGGTGACCGCTCTCTGTCACTTCTTTTGTCACTTCTTCAAGTGCCGCTTTGTCTAAGCCAAGAATTGCTGCCATGGCGCCTTCTCCTGCTGGAACAGCTTCATTCATTAATTCTCCGCGCTTTCTGACTGCATAAACAGCATCTTTAAACGAAAGTGCGCCTGCTGCAACGAGGGCAGTGTATTCGCCAAGACTGTGTCCTGCTGTATAATCTGCTTTGATTCCGCTCTCTTCAAATTTCTTTAAGATGGCGATACTTGTCGTTAAAAGAGCTGGCTGCGCGTTAAAGGTGAGCGTCAGTTCTTCTGCATCCCCTTCAAAAATCATAGAAGATAAGTCAAACCCGAGGGTCTTGTCTGCTTCTTCAAAAACAGCTTTAGATACTGCTTCTTGGTCAAATAAATCTTTTCCCATGCCAATTTTTTGAGAGCCTTGGCCAGGGAATAAAAATGCAATTTTAGTCATGCTGCTTTACCTCCATTAAGACTCATTCGTTGTTTCTTTTTGGACTTCTTGATGAATGATGGCTGAAACGTCTTTTTCTACGATATCACGTGCCTGACGAATTGCATGGAAAATGGCATTTTCGTCAGAGGAGCCGTGCGCTTTAATGACAGGTGCCTTTAAACCAAATAAAGCGGCACCGCCATATTCGGAGTAATCCATTTTAGATTTCATCTGCATTAATTTCGGCTTCATCATGCCTGCTGCTATTTTTGCTGTAAAACTGGATGTTAATGTTTCTTTCAGCATTTTAAAGACAGAAAGGGCTGTGCCCTCAATCGTTTTAAGCGCAATATTTCCAGTGAAACCATCTGTGACAACAACGTCAGCAACACCTTCTAATAAGTCACGAGACTCTACATTTCCTACGAAATTCAAGTCTGATGCTTTTAATAATTCAAAGGTTTTTTTCGTTAAATCGTTGCCTTTTTTATCTTCTGTTCCTACATTTAACAGTCCAACACGCGGATTGCTCTTTGGGAAGACACGCTCTGCGTAGATTGATCCCATCATGGCATATTGCACGAGATGTTCTGGTTTAGCATCAACGTTGGCACCAACATCTAGTAACAAGAAGCCGCTGCCATCCAGTGTTGGCAAAGTTGGGGCAAGTGCCGGTCTGTCAATACCGTCAATTCTGCCTACGATAAACAGTCCAGCTGTCATGAGGGCGCCAGTATTTCCTGCTGAGATGCAGGCATCTGCTCGTCCCTCGGATACTTCCTGCGCCATTTTCACCATAGATGAATCCTTTTTACGTCTAACTGCACGCACTGGTTCATCCGTCGGTTCAATCACTTCTTTTGCATCTAAAATCGTGATGCGATCGTTGTTTGTTATGTATGGTTTGATTTTGTTTTCATCGCCGACAAGTGTAATCTCGATATCTGAAAATGCTGTTAAGCTTTTTTGCACACCGTCAATAATGGCTTTAGGGGCATGATCTCCCCCCATTGCATCGACTGCAATTCTCATATTACGTGCCACCTTTTACTTTTGTTTTGAGCGATACATGACGAAGTCACCTGAAAAGACAACTTCCTCACCAACATAGCTGTTTACTTCAACTACGGTTCTTCCTTTTTCTTTATCATGTGAGGCTACTTTGGCTTTAGAGACAACTCTTTCGCCTTGTTTCACCTGCCTTGTAAACCTGATATTCGCTTTTGCTGTCAAAGCCAGTTCATCGTCGATGACGGCAACTGCCAGCGAATTTGCCTGGGCGAAGAGATGATGTCCCCTGGCAATTTGGTTTCGGCTGAATACATGCTCTTTTCTCACTTCTAAAATGGAAATGGCTTGGTCATCAAGTTCTACATCAATCATTTCTCCAATCACTTCATCCAGTGGAAGTGACTTTACTTCATCCTCTAATGTCTTTTCGGCCACATGCTTAATTCTTTCGCGTAATTCAGGGATCGACAGCTCTAAACGATCAAGACGAACCGTTTGTATGCTGACACCGAATTTACTTGCCAATTCTTCATCAGTAATGAATGGAGTCGAGCTGATCGTTTGCTGGAGAAGCTTTTGACGTTCTTTTTTATTTAGTTTCATATGCAGACACCATCCGTACATTTATGACTAGGTACTAATAGTAGTATATAATCTCATAGATGATAAATCAATCCTTGTTTCAAAAAGACAAGAAAATTCCTCCAGCATTTGATCAGCTTAATTTATCTCCTCCCAGCACACCGCTGTCTATCAGCGTTTGCCGGAGTTCTTTGTATTCGGGATCAGTCCAAAAGGCGTCCGATTGGACAAGGTCTGCTGCATCTTTTCTAGCCGTTTCCAGCGCTCTATAGTCGTGAACCATATCTGCTACCTTAAATTCTGGCATCCCGCTTTGTTTTTTACCGAAGAAATCGCCGGGTCCTCTTAGTTCTAAGTCCTTTTCAGACAGCTCAAAGCCATCGGTTGTTTCGGACATAATCCGCATCCGCTCTTTCCCCGTTTCTGACTTCGGATCAGCCATTAAAATACAAAATGATTGATGCTCTCCTCGTCCGACCCGGCCTCTTAGCTGATGAAGCTGAGACAGTCCGAAGCGGTCTGCATCATAAATGACCATGATGGTTGCATTCGGTACGTTGACCCCAACTTCAACGACTGTGGTTGAAACAAGAATTTGTACTTCATTTGCGGTAAAGGCTCTCATGACCTGATCTTTTTCATCACTCGCCAGCTTCCCATGCATTAAGCCAATCGACCACTTGCCGCGGTATGCCTCAGTGAGCATGCTATGGACATCAAGCGCATTTTGGACATCCAGCTTGTCTGATTCTTCAATGAGCGGACAAATAATATATGCCTGTCTGCCTTTTCTCAGCTCTTTATCCACAAAAGCAAGAATTCTCTCAAGCATGTCATGCTTCACCCAATACGTTTCAATTTGTTTTCTGCCAGCTGGCAATTCATCAATGACGGAGACGTCCATTTCTCCAAAGACAGTAATCGCAAGTGTTCGCGGAATAGGTGTGGCCGTCATAAACAAGACATCTGGGTCCTGCCCCTTGCTTCTTAGTTTTTTCCGCTGCTCTACGCCAAACCGGTGCTGCTCATCTGTGATGACAAGACCGAGCTGCTGAAATTCGACTTCGTCTTGAATGAGTGCGTGCGTGCCGACTAATATGTCAATCTCGCCTTCTTTTAAACGTTCAAGCAATTCTCTGCGTCGCTTTCCTTTCACAGAGCTTGTCAAAAGGGCAATATTCAGCCCCCATTTTTCAAACAGCTGGTAAAGTGAATCGGCATGCTGTTCTGCCAAAATTTCTGTTGGGACCATTAATGCACCTTGAAAACCTGATAAATGAGCGGCATAAAGCGCAATGGCCGCAACAGCTGTTTTCCCTGAACCTACATCTCCTTGGAGCAGCCGGTTCATTCGATATGGAGACGCCATGTCCGACATGATTTCATCAAGCACTCTTGATTGTGCCTTCGTCAGCGGAAATGGCAGGCTGTCAACAAACTCAAAAACTGCCTCTTTGGAAAACGGATGCTGGATGCCTGATGTTCTCTCTCGTTCTTTCTTTCTAATCGCCTGCATCTTCAGCTGAAAGATGAGAAATTCCTCGTACACAAAACGGCGTCTTGCTTGCTTGAGCGAGTCTCTTGTTTCTGGGAGATGAATGGTTTTTAATGCTTCCTGATAGGACATGAGTTTATAGGCAGAAACAAGCTGCTTTGGCAATGGATCTTCAGCTTTGTCTGCATAAAGTGACAAGGCTTGCTTTACAAAGCGCCTCATCATTTTCACGGTCACATTTTCTTTTACTGAATAAACGGGCTCTATACTGCCATCTTGCTCGTGCGTCCCTTTTTTAAATTCCTGCACCATGATAGATTGACGGTTTTTATCCCATTTTCCTGTGACGGAAACTGTATCACCTAACACAAGGCTTCGTTTTAAATACGGGCGATTGAAACAAATCGCCGTAATGAGAAAACGCCCGACAAGCAGCCTGAATGTCAGCCTGCTTCGTTTTTTTCCATAATAGGTGAGAACGGGCTCACTATGTACTTTTCCTTCAACTGTGACACGTTCGTCATGCCTTACTTCTTCTAAGTTACGAAGCTCATAGTCGTCATATCGATAAGGAAAGTAGCCGAGTAAATCGGCTACTGTGTAGATTCCAAGTTCATTGAGTGTTTTTTCGGTTTCCTCTCCAATCCCCTTCAGGACAGAGACATTATCTTGCAGTTTCTGTATCACGAGATGAGGTCACACCTCCGAAAATCTTCTTTTCAAGCTCTCTTGCTGTCGGTGTCGCTGCGAGACCGCCTTGGGCTGTTTCGCGAAGAGCCGTTGGCATCGTTTGACCGATTTTGTACATCGCATCAATGACTTCATCACATGGAATGCGGCTTGTGATGCCGGCAAGAGCCATGTCTGCTGCAATCATGGCGTTAGATGCACCCATTGCATTTCGTTTCACGCAAGGTACCTCGACAAGTCCCGCTACAGGATCACAAACAAGTCCAAGCATATTTTTCAGTGTAATCGCCATCGCTTCAGCAGATTGTTGCGGTGTACCGCCTGCCATTTCGACAATAGCTGCTGCCGCCATCCCTGATGCAGAACCTACCTCTGCCTGACAGCCGCCTGCTGCACCGGAAATACTGGCGTTATTCGCCACAACAAAACCAAATGCGCCAGAAGTAAATAGGAATCTGACCATTTGTTCCTTTGTTGGCTTTAATGTTTCTTTTACTGCAAATAACGTACCTGGTACAACACCTGCAGAGCCTGCTGTAGGCGTGGCACAAATGGTTCCCATTGCGGCATTGACTTCATTTGTTGCAACTGCTTTACTGACAGCATCTAATATCGTATGACCAGACAGCGTTTTGCCTGATGCGATATAGGCTTGAAGTTTGACTGCATCTCCGCCTGTTAAGCCTGATAATGATTTCACACCTTTTAGTCCGTTTTCAACGGCCTGCTCCATCACTTCTAGGTTGCGGTACATCTGGGAGAAAATTTCTTCACGTGACTTCCCTGTCACTTCCATTTCTTGCACAATCATAATTTCTGAAATGGAGGTATTCCGTTCTTCTGTTAGCTGCACGAGTTCTTTGACGTTTTTAAACATCATTCATAACCTCCTTGTTGTTACTCTGCAATTTGTGTGACTTGAATAATGTTTGGCAGCGTTTCTAGCTCTGATAGGACAGCTGGGTCAATATTTTGATCTACTTCAATCGTCATCAGTGCCTCTTGCCCGACATCTTTACGCGCCACTTCCATATGACCGATGTTGATGGCGAATTTCGCTAAGACATTGGCAACTGCCGCAATCGTCCCGTAGCGATCGTTATGAACCACAAGAATGGCAGGATGATTCCCTGAGAGCCTGAGCTCAAAGCCATTTAATTCTGTGATTTCAATTTTACCTCCGCCGATGGAAATCCCGATTAGTTCAAGGCTTCCGTTCGCATCTGAAATCTCTACTTTTGCTGTATTCGGATGCGCCGGGACCGCCTCTTCTTCTTTAAATTCAATATCGATCGCTTTGCTTTTTGCAATATCAATCGCTGTTTTGATTCGTTCATCAAATGTATCAAAGTCAAGAACACCGCCGATAATGGCGACATCTGTACCGTGTCCTTTATACGTATCTTTAAAGGAACCATAAAATGAAACGACAATTCGTTTCGGTTCTCTTCCAAATAAGCTGCGAGCTACTCTTCCGATACGAGCCGCACCCGCTGTGTGCGAACTTGATGGCCCAATCATGACGGGTCCAATAATATCAAACACACTTCTAAATTTCATAGGTCTTCCCCTCTCATCACCACTCGCGTATGGTTTGGTTCTTTCTTTAGACTAATGGATTCATTCGTTTCCCGCAACTCATTTCACCGTTGAATGGCTAGTAAAAAATTGCAAAAGAAGAAGAAGGGCTTTATTTGCCCTTCTTTCGTTATTCAACCGCTAAAATATATGAATAAAGCGGCTGTTTTCCATCGTGGACTTCAACTTCTACATCTTCAAATGTTTCTTCAATAAAGGCTTGTAACGCATCCAGCTCATCAGATGATGCATCTTCTCCTTTAATGATGGTGACAATCTCATCATCTTCTGTCACCATTTTGGCGAGAAGTTCTTTTGCTGCATCTAATTGATTTTTCGCTGTTAACGTGATTTTTCCGTTGAACAGACCCATATAGTCACCTCTCGCAATGTCGATTCCATCAATTTGAGTATCTCTCACTGCAAAGGTAATCTGCCCGCTTTTCACATGGTCAATCGCTTCTAGCATCGCTCTTTCATTGTCTTCATTTGAAGCTGCTTCATTGAGAGAAAGAAGTGCCGACATTCCTTGAGGAACGGTCTTCGTCGGAATGACAACGACCTCACGGTTTGAGACAGTTGCCGCCTGTTTAGCTGCCATGACAATATTAGAATTATTAGGTAAGATAAAGACGGTTTCGGCATGTACGCTTTCTATTGCTGTGACAATGTCTTCTGTGCTCGGATTCATCGTCTGCCCGCCTTCAATGACGACGGAAGCTCCGATGCTTTTGAACAAGTCAGCAATTCCTTCTCCCATTGCGACACTGACCACACCAAAGCGCTGTTTTTCAGCAGCAGGTGCTTTTGGTGCAGCAGGCACATGTTCTCTTTCTTCGTTCACGATTGAGCTATGCTGCTCTCTCATGTTTTCAATTTTCATATTAATCAAGCTGCCATAGCGCTGTGCATATGATAAAACATCTCCTGGCTGCTCGGCATGAATATGAACTTTCGCCAGTGTATCGTCAGACACCACAAGAAGTGAATCTCCGAATTCACTTAAGTCTTCTCTGAAGGCATTCTCATCAAAGGACTGTTTGTCTTCTTCAAATTTCACCATAAATTCAGTACAGTAGCCAAATTCGATATCTTCTGTGTTCATATGGCTTTGTGCACTTTTATGATGCTCTGCACTAACGAGTTCTTTTAGCGTAGGTAAAGAAGCCGATTTAGGAAGAAGCTCTTCACCTCTTAATGAAGCAAGGAAACCTTCATATACGCATAGAAGTCCTTTACCTCCACTATCGACAACACCCACTTCTTTTAAGACAGGAAGCAGATCTGGCGTTCGATCAAGTGATGCTCTTGCTTCCTCAATCGTTAACTCTAGAACGCGGTCAATTTGATCCTCTGCTGCTGAAACAGCAACCGCTTTCTTTGCTGCATCCTTTGCAACTGTTAAGATCGTTCCTTCAATCGGTTTCATCACGGCTTTATATGCTGTATCAACACCCGCCTGTAAGGCAAGAGCAAATTCTTTTGCATCAATTGTTTCTTTTTGTTCAATATGTTTACTGAAACCTCTAAAGAGCTGTGACAGGATCACGCCAGAGTTTCCTCTTGCGCCCATCAATAACCCTTTTGACAGGGCCACGCCGACCTTCCCAATATGATCGGTGTTTGTTTCTTCAACTGCTTTTGCCCCTGAAGTCATCGACAAATTCATATTTGTCCCCGTGTCTCCGTCTGGCACTGGAAAAACATTTAACGCATCCACAATTTGTGCGTTTTGAGAAAGATGGTGAGCACCTGCAAGAATCATTTTTGCAAATGAGCGGCCATCAAGATTTCTAATAGACAATATATTTCCTCCTTACTACGGGTTCGTAACTTTTACTCCTTGTACATAAATGTTGACCGAGTCAACAGAAAGTCCAATTGTGTGATGAATCGTATATTTGACTTTCGTTTGAACATTATGTGCGACTTCTGATATTTTTGTACCGTAGCTGACGATGATGTACATATCAATATGAATGCGGTCTTCTTTCTGACGCACAAGAACACCCCGGCTGAAGTTCTCTTTGCGGAGAATATCCGTCAAGCCGTCCTTAATTTGG
The DNA here is from genome assembly GCF_038593175.1 of Bacillus sp. FSL K6-1006. Classification (NCBI taxonomy): domain Bacteria; kingdom Bacillati; phylum Bacillota; class Bacilli; order Caryophanales; family Bacillaceae; genus Bacillus; species Bacillus sp. FSL K6-1006. The sequence goes on along the minus strand of NZ_CP151970.1, from coordinate 1,554,666 downwards.
TTTTTGGACGCCATGCCAACAATACCATAGCAATCGATCGCAGCGCCTCCTGCCACCATTGCAATGACTTCATTTGATATATCAATTTGTCCGTATTTCGTTCTAAGTTCAATGGACACATTGGTTCCCCCTTTTTGAGAAATTGCCCTGAGTTATCACTATTTTACTATAAGACCCTTCTTTTTAAAAGAAATCATTCAATCCGACCCAATCCTACTTATACTATAGCCTCGATTTTTTATCAAGATGTCAAGGTATTTTTCTTGAAAGAGGAGTAAACAATCCTTGCAAACCCCTTGAAGCTGTGGTAAATTATTAAAGTATCTTGAGGCATCTCTAAGTACGTATATGAAGAATATGATGATGTTTTCGCAGTTAGGAGGGAAACAAATGGCACGTAAATGCGTTATTACAGGCAGAAAAACAAAAGCTGGGAACAACCGTTCTCACGCAATGAACTCTACAAAACGTACATGGGGCGCGAACCTTCAAAAAGTTCGTATTCTAGTGGACGGTAAGCCTAAAAGAGTATATGTATCAGCTCGAGCTTTGAAATCTGGTAAAGTTGAGCGTGTATAAGCAAGAAGAGTAAACGCCTGCTACAATAAACTGTAGCAGGCGTTTTTATGTGGAAATAAAGGAGATTACTCATTAATCTTTTTTAAATGAACCAAGCATCGCACGGACAATGCCGCCAAGAAATCTAGGCAGTTTGATTGTATAAAATTTCATTTTGTCCCCCTCCTAAAAGTACCGCTTGCAGCACAATTGAGCTTAATCAGCCATCCACATTGATAGGTTGGTCAATCTTTGCTTCTTACCATTATTAATATGCCTTCATGAAAAGAAAAAGTACCATTTGAGTGGATGAGTTCGTTACTAATACATAGTGTGGAACCAGGCTCAATATGACAATTTTTCAGAGGATATTTGAAACCTTTTAATGTCAGCTTTTCAACCGATGTACCAAAGGGCAGAAACGACACATATTTTTTATCAGGGTCTTCTTTTATTTCGTATGTACCAGGTCCAAACATTTGAATGATATTTTGCTTATCTACAAGAGTGATGTTCTGCTTGTGCTGAATGCCTTGATATAGAAGGTGAATATTTCCTAGAAAGTGATCAGCCCTTCCTCCTGTAATGCCGTAAATGTGAATATGCGCAGGGTGCTGGCGCATGGCCCAGTTCAGCGCAAGCTCTAAATCGGTTTCATCTTTTTCAGCCTGAAATACATTCAAGGCAGGCAATTTCTTTTTCAGCTCGCAAAGCTCTTCTTCTGTCACACTGTCAAAATCACCAAAAGCCTTGGCAGGCATGATGCCGTGCTCTAGTAAATAGAGCGTCCCCCGGTCTACACCGACCCAGAGAATATCGTCCTGTGATGCTTCATGTTCAAGGGGCGGGATGTAATCAAAAGGACCGCCGGCTACGATATGTATGTGCATGATATACGCTCCTCTCCATGTAAAAAGAACCAAAGATCAGAGTGACTTTGGTTCCTTTTTTTACGCTTCTCGAATGGCCTGAATGGCTGCTGCACGGTTGTTTTTACCGTATATCGCTGAGCCGGCCACAAGTAAGTTAGCGCCCGCCTCTTTACAGCTCTTTGCAGTCTCTACATTGACACCACCGTCTATTTCTATGAGTAAGTCTGATAAGCCCTTTTGTTCGCTAAGGGACTTCACTTCTTTTACCTTCGTGAGGACAGATGGAATGAACGCCTGTCCGCCAAAACCAGGATTCACCGTCATGAATAAGATAAGGTCTACATCCTCTAATACATGCTCAATCTGAGAAACAGGTGTGTGCGGGTTCAAGACGATGCCTGCTTTTACGCCTTGTTCTTTTATGTGCTGTATCGTGCGGTGCAAGTGCGGACAAGCTTCTACATGGACAGAAATAATGTCAGCACCTGCTTTTGCGAATGCAGGAATATACCGGTCTGGCTGCTCAATCATTAAGTGAACATCGAGCGGCAGCTTTGTATGCGGTCTGATCGCTTCCACAACATTCGGTCCAAATGTGATATTCGGTACAAAATGGCCGTCCATCACGTCGATATGAATGTAATCCGCTCCGCCTTGTTCCACATCACGGATATCTTTCTCCAAATTGGCGAAATCTGCTGATAAAATGGAAGGGGCAATATAAACCATGAGTTAGTACCTCGGCTTTCTGTCTTTGATTTCAGTTAAAAACTCTAAATAATGCTGATAGCGATACGCTCTGATTTGCTCTTGTTCGACCGCGCCTTTTACCGCACAGCCAGGCTCTTTCACGTGCAGACAGCCTCTAAACTTACAATCTGCACTCCGCTCTTTAATTTCTAAAAAGTAAAGGCCTAAATCTTCCGCTTCGATGCCGGTAAATTCGAGCGAGCTAAAGCCAGGTGTATCTGCAATGAGCCCTTCTGCTGTACGAATGAGTTCGACATGTCTTGTCGTATGCTTCCCCCTTCCAAGATGAGAGGAAATATCATTGGTTTTCAGCGCCAAATCAGGACTCATCGCATTTAAAAGGGAGGACTTACCTACACCAGACTGACCGGCAAATACAGTGATTTTATTGTGAAAATGCGGGGTCAGCTTTTCAATTCCGTCTCCCTCGATCGTGGATGTTACATGAACATCATATCCAATTTGCCGATAGTCCTCTGCATAGCCTTGAATACTTTCACGCTCTTCATCTGTTTTCAATAAGTCCATTTTTGTGATACAGATAATCGGCTTAATATCATTTGCTTCCACCAGCACTAGAAATCTGTCTAAAAGCGATGTGCTAAAGGTCGGTTCTGTCGCAGAGAAAACGAGCACCGCTTGATCGACGTTACTAATAGGCGGACGAACAAGTTCGTTTGTCCGCTCTTTTACTTCTAATAAGTAGCCTTCTTTATCGTTGTCCGCTTGATATACAACATAATCTCCAACAAGAGGTGTGATTTTGTTTTTCCGAAAAATACCTCTCGCTCTGCACTGAATCACTTTTCCACTTTCTAGAGACTCATCGAGCACATAATAAAATCCGCTTAATGCTTTAATAATTTTGCCCTCAGGCATAAAGTCCCTCCTTTATTCATCGTCAGGGTATTCGATCGTTTTAGAGCTTACGACCTTATCATCAACTGTCACTTGATAGTATCCTTTTTGACCTGGTTCAATCTTAAATTTAATGGTCCGTTCAGTTGGTGCAGTGATGTTAAAGGTTTCATATGAATCAGAAATGCTATGCTCAGCATCGTCAATGGAAATCTGAACGGTCATTTCTTGCCCTTCAGTGACTGGTTCATACGGGATGGCAATCTTTTCAGTTACCGTTTTAGCCGGTTTTTTCTTCGGTCCAAGTGAGAAGGTGATTTTAACCGTATCACCTGGTTTCACAGCAGTACCAGCTCCTGGTTCCTGCTTCATCACCTCACCTTTTGGCACATCATCAGAATACGCTTCTTTTTCATCAAGCTTTAATCCGTTATCCTCTAAATAATTCGATGCAGCCTGTTTACTATATGTCGTTAAATCCCGCAAAGTAATATCGGCAGGACCTATGCTGACCGTCAACGTCACTTCTTCATCTGCTGCCACCAGCTCAGTACTCGCTGAAGGTTTCTGTTCCATGACAATCCCAGATTCGGTGTCATTATCATTTACTTCCTCCACAACAACTTGCTTAAACCCTTTTTTCTCTAATAATTCTTTTGCTTTATCAACCTTTTCACCTGTTACATCAGGTAATTCGGTCTTTTCCTTGCCCGTACTTTGATAAAGCTGAATCTCGGTTCCTTCTTTTACCTTTGTGCCAATTTTCGGGTCTGTTTTGACGACAAGCCCTTTTTCAATTTTTTCATCAGCGATCTCAATTGGTTCAGAGGCGACGGTAAAGCCAGCTTTCTTCAAGGTGTCCTCTGCTTTTTCAATCGTCATGCCAGATACATCAGAGACCTCAACATCTTTTGGAAAGAGCAGTCCGGGAAACACAGTGATGGCTAAAATGGTCGCAGCAGTTAGAATAAACAGGATGGATGCCACAACCCAAGGCCATTTTTTTCGTTTCTTTTTCGGCTTTTGTTTCTCCTTTTTCTTCGGTTTTTTCACCGGATGGACAGCTGTTTTTTCATTGTCTTGATCGACTTGATGATCTTGAATGATTGGGATCGCTTTCGTTGCTTCATGATCTTCTTCAATCACAAAACGTTTTTCTTTTAGCCTTGAAGGGTCGAAAGCAGTTTGTAAATCTTTTTGCATTTCAGATGCATCTTCATATCGATAAAATGGATCTTTGGCCATTGCCTTTAAAATGATGTTTTCCACGCTTTGTGGAACAGAAGGATTCCACCTTCTTACAGATGGCGGCTCTGATTGCAAATGCTTCAGCGCGACACTGACAGCTGATTCCCCTTCAAATGGCATGCGTCCAGAAATGAGTTCATAGAGCACAATTCCAAGTGAATAGATGTCTGACTTTTTCGTCGCAAGACCTCCGCGTGCTTGTTCTGGAGACAAATAGTGCACGGATCCTAGGACCGAATTTGTGTGGGTGATGGTCGCTGAGCTGAGTGCAATGGCAATCCCAAAATCAGTGACTTTAATATTCCCCATGTTGTCTATTAATATATTGTGAGGCTTAATGTCCCGGTGGACGAGCTGCTTTGCATGGGCTTCTTCCATCGCCGCAACGACTTGCTCCATAATGCGAACGGCTTCTTTCGGATGAAGCGGGCCATTGGCGTGTATGTATTCTTTCAGCGTCATCCCCTCGACATATTCCATGACAATATAATAAATGTCATCTTCTTCCCCTACATCGTAGATGCTGACAATATTTGAATGATCTAAGCTTGCGGCTGATTGCGCCTCGCGCCGGAAACGTCTAATAAAATCATCATCGCTTGCAAAGTCAAAGCGCAAAATTTTAATCGCAACTTCGCGATCTAAAATCATGTCCTCCGCCAAATAAACGTTTGCCATTCCGCCTCCGCCTATGACGCGAAGAATCTGATAACGGCCGCTGATCCGTTTTCCGATCAACACTTGCTGTCACCCTCCTCTGGCTGGGAGGAGATTTCTAACAATACTGCTGTAATGTTATCTTCACCGCCGTTGTCATTCGCTGTTTGGATTAATGCTGTTACTTTTTCATCTGGTGCGGTCGTTTGCGTTAAAATATGAATCAAATTCTCTTCTTCTACTTTATTGGATAAACCATCTGAGCAAAGCAGGATTTGATCTCCTGGGTCTACTTCAAAAGTATGTGCATCAATTTGAACGTGTTTATCTGTTCCTAAAGCTTTTGTGAGCACGTTTTTTCTTGGATGATATTCTGCATCCTCTTTAGAAATTTCACCTGTTTTCACAAGCTCATTTACAAGTGAATGGTCATCCGTTAGCTGGGTCAGTGCTCCTTCTCTCAGCAAGTAGCAGCGGCTGTCGCCAATATGGGCAATTGTGACCGTTTGCAAATGAACGAGCGCACAAACAATGGTTGTCCCCATTCCTTGGCACTCCTCATTGTTTTTCGCATGTTCATATACTTGATCATTAATGTCACTAATTTTTGAGATTAACCAGCTTTCTTGCTCTGCTGGTTTTGCTGGGATTGAAGATGTTTCTTCCCAGTATTCTTTTAAAGAAGAGACGGCCATCCTGCTGGCGACATCACCAGCAAGATGACCTCCCATTCCATCTGCTACAACAGCTAGAAGGGTGTCTTCTTTTGCTTCAAAAATACCTGCATCATCTTCATTATGCTGACGGACTTTTCCTGTATCGGTTTGAAAGGCTGCCCTTATCAACATTCGTCACCTCGTCTCTTCCTGACGCTCCTTCGCTCTTAGCTGACCGCAAGCAGCATCAATATCATGGCCTTGCTCTCGTCTAATCGTTACGTTTACGCCGCGTTCTTTCAGCGTTTTTTCAAATAGGAAGATTTGTTCTCTCGGTGTTCTTACATAATCCCTTTCCGGTACATAGTTCACCGGAATGAGGTTCACGTGGCACTTGATTCCTTTTAATAAGTCTGCAAGCTCTTCTGCATGATGAACTTGATCATTTACTCCGCCAAACAGGCCGTATTCAAAGCTGACACGTCTACCCGTTTTTTGAATGTAGTATTCAATGGCTTCCATTAATTTTGGCAGCTTATATGCCTTATTGATCGGCATCAAACGGCTTCTGATCTCTGTGTTCGGTGCATGCAGAGAGACAGCAAAATTGATTTGCATTTGCTCATCAGCGAATTGATAGATCTTTGGAATGATTCCGCTTGTCGACACTGTAATGTGACGCGCGCCAATATTTAAGCCGTTGTCATGGTTGATGATTTTAAGGAAAGCAAGCATTTCGTCAAAGTTATCAAACGGTTCGCCAATTCCCATGATGACAACCGAGCTGACTCTCTCATCTGTTTCGTCAAGTGCCTGCTGCACTTTCAATACTTGAGCAACGATTTCTCCTGCTTCAAGATTTCGTTTTAACCCGCCAAGTGTAGATGCACAGAATGTACAGCCGATTCGGCAGCCAACCTGAGTTGTGACACAGACAGAGTTGCCGTATTCGTGGCGCATCAGCACTGTTTCAATCGTATAGCCATCATGTAATTCAAATAAAAACTTGATCGTTCCGTCTTGAGACGTTTGTTTGATCACGGTTTTTAATGTGGTGATCGCAAATTGATTTTTTAATTTTTCTCTTAAATCCTTTGAAAGGTTAGACATATCGTCAAAGGATGTCACACGTTTCTCATAAAGCCACTCGAAAATTTGGGCTGCGCGGAAAGGCTTTTCGCCTTGTTCTTTTAACCATTCTTTCATTTCGTGAAGCTCAAATGAGTAGATCGACGGCATTTCTGTCTTCAGTTCTTTTCTTACTTTTTGTTCTGTCATTTTTTATCCCTTCTTTCTCATGCTGCAAATAAAGAAACCATCTGTTCCGAAATAATGAGGAAGAATTTGTACACTTCCGTTTTGAACAAACGGAGCAACCTGCTCAGGCAGCCGTTCATTAAGAGATAGATCGGGTTCGAAGTCTTGGTGTTCTTGTAAAAACGCATGAATCACTTGTTGATTTTCTATTGGGTCCATTGTACACGTACTGTATACAAGGGTTCCGCCCGGTTTTAAAAGCGGGGCCGCTTCCTTTAAAATGGCCTGCTGGATAGCTGCAAGCCTTGCTGAGTCTTCTTTAGACTTTGTATATTTCATATCTGGTTTTCGTCTAATGACGCCAAAACCGGAACACGGTGCATCAATGAGAATACGGTCAAACGAAGCTTCGCTGTAATAGTCTGCCGCTTTCCTTGCATCAAGTGCTTTTGCCTCAATGTGAGTAAGGTTCAGACGTTTTGCTGCTTGTTTGATGAGTTTCACTTTATGTTCATGTAAATCAAGTGAAACAATTTTGCCCTCATCATTCATACGTTCTGCAATATGTGTTGATTTTCCGCCAGGAGCCGCACAGGCGTCAAGCACTGTTTCTCCCGGCTGAGGGTTGAGCGCTCTTGCGACAAGCATCGAGCTTTCATCTTGTATCGTCACATAGCCTTCTTGAAAAGAAGGAGTTGAGACGATGGACCCTTTCATGAGCTTGAGTGCATCTTGTGATAAGTCGCCAAGCTCCGTTTCGATGCCTGCATCCATTAGTTTTTGCTGCAGTGCCGTGCGGTCCGTTTTCATTCGATTGACGCGAAGGGTTTGCTTTGGCGGGACTAAATGAATGCGGCACATGTTTTCTGCCGCTTCAAACCCGTACGCCTGAACCCATTCCTGCACAAGCCATATTGGGTGGCTTGTCTCAATGGACAGCCGCTTTACTGGATCTTTGATCGCATCAAATGACGGAACGCCTTCTCTTTGCACGGAACGAAGAACACCGTTCACAAGTGAAGAAATGCCTTTGTGTCCGCGCTTTTTCGTTAGCTCGACAGCTTCATGAATGGCTGCACGATCTGGTATTTTTTCAAGGTACACCATTTGATAAAGGGACATCCGTAAGAGCTGCATCACCCATGGAGCGACCTTTTGCGGTTTTTTCACAAAGGGCGTCAGCATATAATCTAATGCCAGCTTATTTTGCAGTGTACCATATACAAGCTCTGTTAACAGCGGTTTGTCCTGATCAGCTAAGTCTTTATCTTTCATGACTGACTGCAACAGCAAATTACTGTAAGCCTGGTTTTGTTCGAGTTTGATTAAAGCGTCCAGCGCTACTTCTCTCACATTACTTTTCTTCATTCATTAACCCTAATTTCTGTCCAATTTCGATATTTGCGCCTCTTAAGAAGTCTTCGCCGCTCATTTTTTTCTTACCAGCTGGCTGCACACCTGTTAATAAAAGGCCTTGCTCATTCCCAGTTCCAATGACCGGACCTTCTTTTTGAAGCTCAATCACTTTCCCGGGTTCTTCTTGCGCTTGCAGCGGAACCTTTTTCGCTTCCCATACTTTTAGATGAGCGCCGTTCCATTCAGTATAGGCAACTGGCCAAGGATTTAGCCCGCGAACTTGGTTGTAAAGCTCTTCGCCGGTTTTTGTCCAGTCTAATCTTTCTTGCTCCCGCTTAATATTTGGTGCATATGTGGCCGCTTCTTCATTTTGCGGAATCGGAGAAATAGACCCGCTCAGAACATTTGGCACCGTATCTTTTAGCAGCGCGGCACCTGCAACACTTAATTTGTCATGCAATGTTCCGACATTGTCTAATTCATCGATTTCTACTTCTACTTTACTGATCATGTCACCTGCATCAAGTCTTTCCACCATGTACATGATGGTAACGCCTGTTTTCTTTTTGCCTTGAAGGATCGCATAATGGATCGGCGCGCCGCCTCTTAGTTCTGGCAGCAGCGAGGCATGAACATTGATACAGCCAAACTTAGGTTCATCGAGTAATCGCTTTGGTAAAATTTGTCCAAATGCCGCTGTGACGATTAAATCCGGCTGTAAGGCAAGCACCTTATCAATTTCTTCATCAAGTCGCACCTTTTCAGGCTGCAACACAGGAATGCCGTGCTTTAAGGCTTCCACTTTTACAGGAGGCGGTGTGAGCACTCGTTTTCTTCCTTTTGGGCGGTCTGGCTGCGTGACAACCCCTACCACTTCGTATCCTTCTGTTATCAGTGTTTGCAGCACAGGTACTGAGAAATCAGGGGTTCCCATAAATACGATACGTGTCATTTTCTTCACCCTTCCATTTCCGCAAGTTCTTTTTCTGTATAAGTTTCAATGATTTTTGACGTAAATAAAATGCCGTCTAAATGATCAATTTCGTGCAATAAAGCTCTTGCTAAAAATCCGTCTGCTTCTATTGTAAATGGTTTGCCTTTCTTATCAAAGGCTTTTACCTTCACATAGTTCGGTCTCTCTACAGTGCCGTATAAAGATGGAAAGCTCAGGCAGCCTTCAATATCTGTCTGGCTTCCTTCTACTTCAAGCACCTCGGGGTTCACTAAGTCAATTCTGCCAGATTCTTCTCCGATATCTACAACAGCGATTCTTTTTGAAATACCGATTTGTGGTGCTGCTAGTCCAACTCCATCCAGCTCAAGCATTGTATCATACATATCATCCAGCAGTTTTTTAAGCTTTTTATCGAACGTCTCGACGCGCTCTGTCTTTTGTTCAAGCACTTCTGCCGGATGTATGACTATTGGTTTTACTGCCACTTACAGCCCTCCGTTTTACATCATCATATATGGATTCATATCTATTGAAATCATCAATTGTTTTTGTTCCATTTCCTTTTGATAATGGTCTTGTATTTTCCGTAGTAAACTTGCCAGTTCATTTTCCCTTTTGTATTTTATCACGCATTGATACCGATATCTATCTTTGATCTTAGCGATTGGCGATGCGGCCGGACCAAGGATTCGAGTATTCGGTGCACAGTTCATTTTTAGGAACTGGACAATTTGATCAGTGACATGTGCTGCCTTCGTCACTTCTTCGTGTGACACTGTCACCATTGCCAAAAAGTAATAAGGCGGATAGGACTGGTGGCGGCGATGCAGCATCTCCTGTTCATAAAAGGCTTCGTAGTCATGCTGCTTCGTTAATTCAATACTATAGTGAGAAGGCGTATACGATTGAATAATGACCGAGCCCGCTTTTTCATGGCGCCCTGCTCTGCCGCTGACCTGTGTGAGAAGCTGAAATGTTTTTTCACTTGAACGAAAATCAGGGATGTGAAGGGATGTATCCGCACTGAGAACACCAACAAGTGTGACATCTGGGAAATCCAGCCCCTTTGCAATCATCTGCGTCCCGAGCAAAATGTCCGCTTCTTTATTGCCAAAAGACGTAAGAAGCTTTTCGTGAGCACCTTTACGAGACGTTGTATCCACATCCATTCGGATCACACGCGCCTCAGGCAACACCTTTGTCAGTTCTTCTTCTACTCGCTGCGTGCCAGTTCCAAAGTAGCGAATATGCTCACTGTGGCATTCTGGACATTCAGAAGGTACTGGAGCTTCGTGACCACAATAATGGCACTTCAGCCGTTTTTGATAGCGGTGATAGGTGAGAGAAATTTCGCAATGAGGACATTGCTCCACATATCCGCAATCACGGCACATCACAAAGGATGAATAGCCTCTTTTGTTCAGAAATAAAACGGCTTGTTCTTTTCTTTCAAGCACTTCCTTTAACCTGATCATTAACTCTTCTGAGAACATGGAGCGGTTGCCATTTCTTAGTTCTTCTCTCATATCAATTAACGAAACGTGCGGCATCTGCTGCTGGTTGACGCGGTGCTTGAGCGGCAGCAATGTATAGACGCCTTTTTTTGCACGTGCATAGGTTTCAAGTGAAGGTGTTGCACTGCCTAATACGACTGGACATTGATGCCGCACTGCTCGTTCAATGGCGACATCCTTGGCATGATAACGAGGCATTTCTTCTTGTTTATAAGAGGATTCATGCTCTTCATCTATAATAATCATGCCTAAATTTTCAAATGGAGCGAAAACAGCAGATCTTGCGCCAACGACAAGCTTGACTTCCTTGCGATGAATTTTCCGCCATTCATCATATTTTTCTCCTGTCGATAAGCCGCTGTGAAGAACAGCCACATTTGAGCCAAATCGTTCTTTAAATCGCTGCACCATTTGAGGGGTTAACGAAATCTCAGGAACTAAAACGATCGCTTCTTTGCCTTTTTGAAGAACATGATCAATTGTCTGCAAGTAAATCTCCGTTTTGCCGCTTCCTGTCACTCCGTGCAGTAAAAAGGTTGCGTGCTGATCCTCACTGACTGCTTGATGAATATGTTTTGCCGCCTCTCTTTGCTCAGGCGTGAGATCAAGTGATGCAGATGGTGTAAACTCCCGGTCACGGTAAGGATCCCGGTAGACCTCTTCATAGCTTTCTGTTAACAGCCCTTCTTGAATAAAGGTTTTAAGCGTTTGAGAACTCGCGCCTGTTTGCTGCTGCAAGTCTTTCGCTAAAAAGGTTGCCTCTCCCGCTTGAAGCAAGTAGGAAATCAGTGCCTTTTGTTTTACCGCATTTTTCTTTAGCTGCTGCTGCTTTTCTTCAAGTTTTTCTTTCGATACAGCCAGCTGGAGCATGCGGACCTTTTTCTTTCCAGATTTTTGCGAGACATGGTATCTCACCTCTAGATGACCTTTTTGGACATGCTTTTGAATCTGTTTTAATTGTTCAGACGGGATGTCAGCATAAAGAATGCTCTCTCGCTGACCGAAAAGCTCTTTCAATGACTGCGGAAGTTCTTCCTCTGATAGCACCTGTATTTCTTTTTCATACTTTGCCTTCATGGCTGCGGGCAGCATCGATTGAAGTGCCGTAATATGATAGGACAATGTTTTTTCCGTCAGCCAGTGAGAAAGCTCCAGTAGCTCATCTGTCAGAACAGGTGATAAATCAAATAAATCGACTATCTCTTTAATGCTTCCTGTCTTGATGTCTGTTTCCTCTTTGACTTTTGTCACAAACCCTTGAATCTTCCGCGGACCAAAGGGAACGACCACCCTCATTCCCGCTTTGACGAGATCTTTGAATCGATCTGGTACCCGGTAATCAAATGGCCGGTCAATGGCTTTCGTTGTGACATCTACGATGACTTCAGCAATCATGCGCGATCACGCTCTTTTGGAAGCAGCATTATTGCCTCCTTTAAAATTTCAAAAGCGAGGTCTTTTTTGCTCATCATCGGCAGCTCTTTTTTCGTTCCATCTGCTTTGATGATCGCTGCCACATTGGTATCTGTGCCAAAGCCTGCACCTTCTTTAGTGACGTTATTGGCCACAATCATATCTAGATGCTTGGATTCAATTTTCTTTTTCGCATAATATTCTACATCCTGCGTTTCAGCTGCAAATCCGACCAGCACTTGATGCTCTTTTCTTTTCCCCAGCTCTTTTAAAATATCTTTTGTCCGGGTGAATTCAATGTCCAGAGCGCCGGCCTGTTTTTTCATTTTATGAGCATATGTCGTGACAGGGGTGTAATCGGCGACAGCTGCTGATTTAATGACAAGATCAGCTTCCCCGTATACATCTAGCGCAGCTTGATACATCTCTTCAGCTGATTCAACGTGCACTACATGTACATGGTCAGGTTCAGTTAAAGAAACAGGTCCAGAAATCAGCGTAACATCTGCACCCATTTGCTGAGCAGCCTCTGCAATCGCATAGCCCATTTTTCCACTAGAACGGTTTGTAAAGAACCGGACAGGATCGATCACTTCACGTGTAGGACCTGCTGTCACCACGACTTTTTTACCTGAGAGCGGTAAGCTTTTTGGCTCTTCAAAAAAGGCCCGGATGTGTTCCACAATTTTTTCAGGCTCTTCTAATCGCCCTTTTCCAATGTACCCGCAAGCTAAATAACCTTCACTCGGCTCAATAAACCGGTAGCCGTCTTCATATAATGTGCGAATGTTCCGTTTCACAGCCGGGTGATCATACATATGCACATTCATCGCTGGTGCGACCCATACAGGCGCTGTAGAAGCAAGCAAAGTCGTGGTGAGCATATCATCTGCAAGTCCAGCGGCCATTTTACCAATCGTATGTGCTGTTGCAGGGGCAACAAGAATGAGATCGGCCCAGTCAGCTACGTCAATATGTGCAATGACTTTTGGATTGTTTTCTTTGAATGTATCTACATATACCTCATGCCGAGACAGTGCTTGGAAGGTAAGCGGAGACACAAACTCACGAGCAGATTCCGTCATAATCACTCTTACATTTGCGCCTGCTTGTACGAGTTTACTAGTAAGTGCTGCTGCTTTATATACGGCGATTCCTCCGCTGACACCGAGCAATATATTTTTTGACTGTAACATTTGTTTGTCCCCCTTAACGGCCTTTTTCACAAATTCGTCTACAATTCAAAAAAGTCAAAACCAATCATAGTTTTGACTTTTTTGAACGTATCGTATCTGCATTGCAGAAGCGATGTGTTATTCTTGATCCTCTTTTTCAAATGTCAAAAGACCAGCGTCAATTTCTTCTAGTGCTTTGCCTACGAATTTGTAAGACTTTGTGTTTTCAATCTGCTGATCTTGATGGATCTGCATTTCACGTGCACGACGTGCCGACACTGTTACAAGTGTATATTTTGAATCAAGTTTGTTCATCAATGAGTCAATTGAAGGATCTAACATGGTTTATTCTACCCCCAGCATTTTTTTATATCTTGGTGCGACTCTGTCTCTGCGCAGGTGTTCTGCAAGGACGATCGCTTTGATTCTTTCACAAGCAAGCTCGACATCATCGTTTTCAACGACATAGTCGTAAGCATCCATCATTTCAATTTCTTCTTTCGCAGCAGCCATTCGGTTTCGAATGAGCTCCTCAGATTCTGTACCGCGAGTAATGATACGGTTTTGAAGTTCTGAAAGACTAGGCGGTGCAAGGAAAATAAAAAGACCTTCCGGGAATGCTTCTCTTACTTGAAGTGCACCTTGCACTTCAATTTCAAGGAAAACATCTTTTCCTTCGCTTAATGTCTGTTCTACATAGTCAACAGGCGTGCCGTAGTAATTCCCGACGTACTCTGCCCATTCTAACAGCTTTTTGTTTTCAATCATATGTTCAAATTCTTCCCTGGTTTTAAAGAAATAATCGACACCATTTCTTTCACCTTCACGCGGTTTGCGTGTCGTCACAGAAATAGAGTATTCAAATTTCGTATCTTCCTGGGAGAAAATGGCTTGTCTGACCGTTCCTTTTCCAACTCCCGAAGGTCCAGAGAGAACGATTAAAAGTCCTCTTTCTTTCATAATGGCGTATTACCCCTGCCCTTCATCTATGATTTCTTCTTTTACAGAAAGTCTTTGCGCGACAGTCTCAGGCTGAACGGCAGATAAGATGACATGGTCACTGTCCATAATGACAACAGCACGGGTTCTTCTTCCGTATGTAGCATCTATGAGCATGCCTCGATCTCTTGCGTCTTGTATCATTCGTTTAATCGGTGCTGATTCCGGACTGACGATCGAAATCATCCGATTCGCTGAAATGATGTTTCCAAATCCGATATTGATCAACTTTATGGTCATCTTCTTTCGTCCCCCTGTAATATAAACGTCTCTAGTCTCGCCGAAAGAGACGCACTGTAAACAGCATACACAATGACTATTCTATATTTTGCACTTGTTCTTTTATTTTTTCAATAGCACTTTTCATTTCAACCACCAGCTTTGTTAAATGGTGATGGTTCGCTTTTGATCCAATGGTGTTCACTTCACGGTTGAGCTCCTGTACAAGGAAGTCAAGTTTTCGGCCGGCAGCACCGCCTTGCAGCAAGATTTGCTGAAACTGCTGAAAATGACTTTTCAGTCTCGTAATCTCTTCTGTAATGTCACACCGGTCAGCAAAAATGGCAGCCTCTGTCGTTAGTCTGCTCTCGTCAAGCGCCTCTCCGATCCATTCTTGCAATCGCTGATTCAATCGTTCTTTGTACTGACTCACAACCTCTGGTGCAAAGACTTTGATTTCTTCTGTATAGGCCTCTAGTTCAGAAAGCCTCAGTTCACAGTCTTTTTGAAGTGATGCGCCCTCTTGCTCTCTCATGAAGCAAAGCTCCTTGACAGCAGCCTCGCAAGCTTCCATCAGCAGCTGCTCTAACTGTTCATTTCGGCTGGCTGACTCTTCCACTTGAACGGCAAGCTCCAGCCCCAATAAGTCATGTGCATGCTGAATGCCTGAAATGTGATAGCGTTCTTCGAGGTCTTTTGCGGCTTTCATGTATTCATCAAGCAGCGGCCAGTCGATCTGTAAGGACCGGCTTGCTAGTTTACCGCCTTCAATCGTGACAAACAGCTCAATTCTACCGCGCTGCACGTGACGAAGAATGATCTTTTTTAATGTATCTTCGAAATATAAAAGCGGCCTCGGCAAACGGGCATGAACCTCTTTAAAACGGTGATTGACCGATTTTAGCTCAACTGACACTGTCAGTTCTCCATCCGTTTTACTCGCTTGGCCGAATCCCGTCATACTGCGTATCATGTCAAAACACCCAATTCTTTCATATTAATAAAATGAAAAAGGTAATAGCAGACACTATTACCTCAAAATTATACCATAATCAATTATTTTTTTCTTGTCAAAAGTGATCCTGCCAGTAAAAAAGTTGGCAGTGCTGACATCCCAATGATCAGCAGCCAATCAATTGGTGCAACCGCCACCGTTTTGAAAATCGGCTGAAGCGGCGGGTAATAAATGACCACAAACATGAGTAAAAGTGATGACAAAACCGCACCGATCAAATAAAGGTTCCCAAATGGATTACGTTCAAAAATGGACCGTTCACTGCGGCAGTCAAATACATGAATGAGCTGCGCCAAAACAAGCGTACTAAATGCGACAGTCTGTGCATATTGCAGGTTGTTTGGATCGCGGTGATACACAAATATAAATGCCAAAAGGGTCGCAAGCCCGATGAGGAATCCTCTTGAGATGACCTTCCAGCCAAGCCCTCTAGCAAAAATGCCCTCTTTCACATTCCGCGGCTTTCTCTTCATGACATCGCCTTCTGGCTTATCCATGCCAAGTGCCATAGCCGGCAGACCATCTGTGACAAGGTTTACCCATAAGATTTGTATAGGAACGAGCGGAAGCGGAAGCGCGAGGAGCATCGCAAACAGCATGACCAAAATTTCTCCGACATTTGATGCCAGCAAATAACGGACAAACTTACGAATGTTTTCATAAATATTCCGGCCCTCTTTAATGGCGGATTTTATGGTCGCAAAGTTGTCGTCAAGTAAAATAAGAGAAGACGCTTCTTTGGCTACGTCTGTTCCAGTGATGCCCATGGAAATGCCAATATCTGCTTGTTTAATGGCAGGCGCATCATTGACCCCGTCACCTGTCATCGCCACAACATGACCATTTTTTTGATAGGCTTTGACAATTCTCAGTTTATGCTCAGGGGAAACCCGGGCAAAGACGTATACATTTTCAGCCGTTTGCTCAAGCTCTTTGTCGCTCATCTGATCAAGCGCTTTTCCGTCGAGCACCTGTCCTTGCTTCGGTAAAAGGCTTAAGTCTTTGGCAATCGCTTTGGCCGTTTCTACGTGGTCGCCTGTAATCATGACCGTTTTAATCCCGGCATCCCGGCACTCTTTAATCGCTCGTCTGACTTCAGGGCGCGGTGGATCGATCATGCCCTCTAACCCGATCAATGTTAAATCGGTTTCAGCCTGCTTTACAGAGGTGATTTTTTCCGTCAGACCGACTTTTTTATAGGCAATGGCAATGGTTCTAAGCGCCTGTCTTGCTAAGCCTTGAATTGCAGCTTCTGTTTCTTGCCTGTGAGTGGCTGAAAAAGAAGCTGTGCGCCCGCCGTGCATGATATGACTTGAACGGTTCATTAGTACATCCGGCGCACCTTTTGCAATGACATACCGCTCTTTTTGATTCGTTTCAACGACGACTGACATCATCTTTCTTTCTGAATCAAAAGGAAACTCCTCAATGACATGAAATCCAGCTTCGATGAATTGCTCTGTAAAACCCGCTTTACGTGCTGCGGTGAGAAGCGCCCCCTCTGTCGGATCTCCATCAAGCCTCATCTCCCCGTCTTTTTCAACGATGGTCGATGTATTACAAAGCGCCCCGTATAATAACACCTTTTGCAGGCTTGGGTGCTTGTCAGCATGGACGATTTCTCCGTTCAAGGTAAAGTCACCGGATGGCTCGTAGCCTGTGCCAGAAATATTCCACGTTTTCCCCTCTGCCCACACATGGGTCACGGTCATTTTATTTTGCGTCATCGTTCCTGTTTTATCTGAGCAAATGATTGACGCGCAGCCGAGTGTTTCCACCGCGGGGAGCTTTCTGACAATCGATTTTTGTTTGATCATCCGCTGCACCCCTAGGGAAAGTGCAACAGTGACGATCGCCGGCAGGCCTTCTGGAATCGCCGCAACAGCAAGAGATACTCCCGCTAGGAACATATGATACAATTCATGTCCTTGCACAACCCCGAGAACAACAACGAGCACCGTTAAAAATAAAGCAGCCACAATCAGAATTTTCCCAAGCTGCTCGAGACGTCTTTGCAGCGGCGTTTCCATGTTACCTGCTGCATCCAGCATGCCGGCAATTTGTCCCATCGCCGTATTCATCCCTGTACCAATGACAATCCCTACGCCGCTGCCTCTAGTGACAAGCGTCCCCATAAAGGCCATGTTCGTCAAATCTCCGAGAGAGACATGACCGCTTGAAAGCGGACTTGCGTGTTTGACCGCTGGGATGGACTCACCAGTGAGAGCGGACTCCTCGATTTCTAAGCTCTTTGTTTCTAGTAATCTAATATCTGCCCCAATCCGGTCTCCGCTTGAAAATTTCACAATATCCCCTGGCACGAGATGTTTAGACGGGATCTTGACCCATTCATTATTTCTCCTTGCATACACGTGCGGAGTTGATAATTCTTTTAACGCTTGAAGGGATTTTTCCGCCCGGCGTTCTTGATAAAAGCCGAGTACACCATTAATTAAAACAATGGCTACAATTGCAACAGCATCAATGTATTCTCCTAAAAAGGCAGAAATGATTGTTGCTGCCAGCAAGATTAACACCATGAAATCTTTAAACTGTGCTAAAAAAATGATCAGAGCCGACGCCTTTTTTCCTTCCTGCAATTCATTTGGCCCGTGTTTTTCAAGCCGCTTTTGTACATCTTTTTCTGACAGTCCGTCACCTATCGATGTATTCATTGTTTTTAATAAATCGGTTTGGTTCAGTTCATGCCAATTCATTTGACCTCGTCCACTCCTCTTTTGTTCTCTCTCATATGCAGTGTTCTATAAGCCAGTTTATTCAGACTCGTCCTAAATCATGCTATAATAATAAGACTGCCTAAAGAACGAGAAAACGGAAGGTTCTTTCAGTAGATTTGTGTGAAAGAAGAGGGTGTATCCAACATGTCATTTGACGGCATTTTTACATATGGTATGACAAATGAATTGCAAGAGACTTTAACTGGCGGGAGGATTTCAAAAATCCATCAGCCATATAAACACGAGCTGATTTTTCATATTCGGGCAAACGGGAAAAATCACAAGCTGCTTTTATCGGCTCATCCGAGCTATGCGAGAGTGCAGCTCACAGAGCATCAATACGACAATCCAAGCGAGCCGCCGATGTTTTGTATGCTGCTCAGAAAGCATCTTGAGGGTGGCTTTATTGAACGTTTTGAACAGATTGGGTTTGACCGGGTGATCGTGCTTCATGTGAGAAGCCGAAATGAAATCGGTGATGAACAGACGCGTAAGCTTTACATTGAAATCATGGGACGTCATAGTAATTTGATTCTTGTAGAGGATGGAACGCAGCAGATCATTGATGGTTTAAAACACCTTTCTCCATCTGTGAACAGCTATCGAACGGTGCTTCCTGGTCATGAATACCTTCTGCCGCCTGCGCAGCAAAAATTGAATCCTTTTGACGTGACAAAGGATGATATTTTGAAGCATTTACGCTTTCAAGAAGGAAAGATCGCGAATCAAATTGTCGATACCTTCTCTGGGGTTTCCCCGCTGTTTGCAAAGGAAGCAGTACACCGGGCCGGCCTTGCCAATCAAGAAACAATTCCAAATACACTGCTCGACATGTTCCAGCTCATTCGCATGCATTCTTTTACGCCGCAGCTCACAAGAAAAGACGGGAAAGAGTATTTTTATTTATTAGAGCTTCAGCATGTCCATGGCGAGATGAAGACATTCGACTCACTCAGCCAGCTGCTTGACCGCTTTTATTTCGGAAAAGCTGAGAGAGACAGAGTCAAACAGCAGGCGGCAGACCTTGAACGATTTGTCGTCAATGAAAAAAAGAAAAATGAAAACAAGCTGAAAAAGCTAAAAAGAACACTTGAAGAATCTCAAGATGCACACAAATATCAGCTCTATGGTGAGCTGTTAACAGCCAATTTATATGCGATTAAAAAAGGGGATAAAGAAGCGACTGTCATCAATTATTACGATGAAGACGGCGGAGAAATCACGATCCCGCTCAAAACAAATAAAACCCCTTCTGAAAATGCACAGGCATATTTCACAAAATATCAAAAGGCAAAAAATGCTGTAGAAGCTGTAAATGAACAAATTAAGCGGACACATGAAGAAATTGCTTATTTTGAAGAGCTGATTCAGCAGCTGTCCTCTGCTTCGCCGAAGGATTTAGAGGAAATGAGAGAAGAGCTTGTTGAAGGAAAATATTTGCGCGCCAAACAAAAGCGCCACGCCAAAAAGAAAAAACCGGCGGCCATTCAGCTCGAAACGTATGAATCGTCCCAAGGCATACCAATTTTAGTCGGAAAAAACAACAAACAAAACGAGTATTTGACTACAAAGGCAGCTGCTCGTGATGATATTTGGCTGCATACAAAGGATATTCCTGGATCACATGTCGTCATCCGCCACCAAGCACCTGATGAACAAACGCTGCTTGAAGCGGCTCAAATTGCCGCCTACTTCTCGAAGGCAAAAGAGTCCGGCTCCGTTCCTGTCGATTATACGAAAATCCGGCATGTGAAAAAACCAAACGGAGCAAAGCCAGGCTTTGTTACGTATGATCAGCAGCAAACATTATTTGTCACACCTGACGAAGATCTTGTGCTCAAGCTGAGAAAATAAATAAAAAAAGCCGATAAAATCTCCTGTAAGGATTTTATCGGCTTTTTCTTTGTCGTTTTTTTCTTTCGATGTAAAGGGCATCAAGTGCGTCAATATCCTCTTGTTCAAGCAAGGATTCAATTGCCGCAGCCAGCTGTTTTGTCCGGGCGGGGCTTGCACCGCTTGTAGAGACTGAAATCGTCACTTTTCCTGCTTTGACAACCTTCGGCACCATCACATTACCGAGCTCAGATTGGCTCACACAATTCACGAGCTGGTGAGGCTGCGCTGTTTGTGCAATCCATTCATTTACCGAAGGGTCGTTTGTAGCAGCTACAATGAAAAACGCATCCTTCAAATCTTCAGCGCCCACCTTCTTTTCCTTCCAATTCAATGCGTATGTATCAATGAGGCACGCCATCTCTTCAGAAAGATCAGGACTCACAACAGTTAGATGGCAAGGCTCCGTACACAATGTCTTTGCTCTTCTTAATGCAACAGATCCGCCGCCGGCGATGACCACTTGTTTATTGGTTAAATCAAGATGGACTGGAAGCATGGCTTTCTCCTCGGAAACGAAACGCATCGTCTTTGTTTAAAATGGTTTCTAGCACTCGTTCAATATAAGCCGCTTTGACATGCGGATGAAAGCCAATATACCGGCATACCCGGACATCTTTCAGCCGCTTTCTCGCCTGAGCGGCTTCACTTTCAATTTCTTTCATTAAAATCCCCGTAAACAGTAAGTAAGGAACGATATAAACAGGCCCATCGTCATCTTCTGATAACTGCGCGAGAACATCTCGATAATTTGGCTCACATGCTGTAATAAAACACGGAAGAACCTCTGCATGCGGAAGCAGGCTTCGGACATCGTCTGCAATGCCAAACACATCTCGCTTCACCTCCGGATCAGAACTCCCGCGGCCAATTAAAAGAATCCGAGCGCGCTCGCCTTGATATCCTGCTTCTTTAATTCTTGCGGCAACCGCTTTTGTTACTTCTTGATTCACCCCGATCGGCTTTCCATATGTGACCTTCACTTGCGGGAAACGCGCGCGCACTTTCTCAATTTCGACCGGGATATCCGATTTGGCATGCATGGCAGTTAAAAGGAGGAGCGGGACGATTGCAATGTGTGTCGCTCCTTTTTTCACACAGGCCTCAAATCCTTCTTCTATAGAAGGATCCGTCAGCTCTAAAAAACAAATTTCTTGTATATCTGCTTTCACTAACGGCATACAGCTTTTCATAAAAGAAATGGCCTTATCTTGTGCTTCTTTCACCCTGCTTCCATGCCCAACATAAAGGACAGCTTGTTTCATGCGGCTCCTCCCTCTCACTTGTTTTCATCAGACGAAAAGACACGATGTATGCACGTGTCTTTTCTCTACCATTCTCATTTCTCGATTAATGCGGGTTCAAACCAGTTCAGCTTTTGATGAAAATGAACGACATCTCCAACAACAATTAAACTTGGATGCTCGATCCCTTCTTTTTCAACAGTTTCAGACAGTGTCGCCACCGTGCAGCAAGTTGTCTTTTGCCTCGATGTGGTTCCCCAGTGTATAAATGCAGCGGGTGTTTCTGGGTCCCGTCCATTTTTTAAAAGCAGGCGCTGCACTCTTTCCACGTTTTTGACACCCATGTAAATCACAAGAGTATCAATCCCTGTAGCCAGCGCCTCCCACTTTTCTTCAAAATGTTCATCCTTTTGATAGTGGCCCGTGACAAAAGCAACATTTGAGCTGAATTCACGATGTGTCACAGGGATGCCCGCATAAGCAGCCGCTGCAATCCCAGAAGTAATTCCTGGGACGACCTCATACGGAATTCCGTGCTCAGCTAAGCATTCGATTTCTTCACCGCCGCGGCCAAAGACAAAGGGGTCGCCGCCTTTCAGCCGAACGACAACGTTCCCTTCCTTTGCATGAGCCACAAGCGCTTCATTGATGGCTTCCTGCCTCATTGTATGATGATTTGGCAGCTTGCCGCAATAAATCAATTCCGCCTCCGGTTTGGCATGGGCGAGAATTTCTTGATTGACAAGACGATCATATAAGATGACATCTGCCTGCTGTATCGCCTTATAGGCCTTTAATGTGATTAAATCTGGGTCACCGGGTCCAGCACCCACAATGTATACTTTCCCCATCTTGCTTTTCTCCCCCTGCCATCAGGCGATTATTTCGTTGTTCCTTTTACATAATCAACAAGACGCTGTTTAGATTCCTCACGGGATAATTCCCCTGTATCTAATACGAGCTCAGGCGCAGCAGGCTCTTCATACGGTGAATCGATTCCAGTGAAAAATGGAATTTCACCGTTTCTCGCCTTTTTATATAACCCTTTTGGATCACGCTCTTCACACACGTTCAGATCACATTTGACAAACACTTCGTGAAATTCTCCCTCTTCGACCAACTGTCTGACAGTGTGGCGGTCTTCCTGAAATGGAGAAATAAAAGCAGTGATGACAATCGTTCCTTGCTCCACAAATAATTTCGCCACTTCTCCGATCCGGCGGATGTTTTCTTTTCTGTCATCATCTGAAAACCCTAGATCTTTATTGAGTCCGTGCCGCACATTATCGCCGTCAAGAACTGTGACTTGGTAGCCTTGTTCAAACAGCTCTCTTGCAGCTGCATTCGCGATCGTTGATTTACCTGACCCGCTTAGACCTGTAAGCCAGATAATGCCGCTCGTATGATTGTTTTTTTGTTGATATTCTTTTTTTGTAATAGATGAATCATGCCACACGATATGTTCGTTGCTCATGTCATACCCTCCCGTTAAGATACCGTCGTTTTTAATCCTTCGATTAATGTTTCAATGACTTCTTTTCGGCTGAACGTGCTTGGTGGTAATTCACCGTTTCTCAGCATTGTTCGAACCTTTGTACCTGAAAGAATGACATGCTCGCTTTTGTCGTGAGGACACGTTTTTGGAGTGGCCATCGC
Source organism: Bacillus sp. FSL K6-1006 (assembly GCF_038593175.1). NCBI lineage: Bacteria > Bacillati > Bacillota > Bacilli > Caryophanales > Bacillaceae > Bacillus > Bacillus sp. FSL K6-1006. The sequence continues at coordinate 1,531,633 of NZ_CP151970.1, read as the reverse complement.
TTCACATGTATTACAGTAGAAGCTGTGTTCAAATTTTAATGGAGTAATGCCGATTTCTTCGCTTGTAAATTGATCAAATAGTTCCTGCGCCTCGTATGTGCCGTAATAGTCACCAACACCTGCATGATCTCTTCCGACAATAAAATGGGTGCAGCCATAATTTTTCCGTACTAGCGCATGAAAAATGGCTTCCTTTGGTCCAGCATAACGCATTGCAGCAGGAAAAACACCTAAAAAGACGCGGTCTTTTGGATAATAACCGTCCAATAACACTTGATAGCTTTTCATTCTTACATCTGCCGGGATGTCGTCAGATTTTGTTTCACCGACAAGAGGATTTAAAAATAAACCATCGACTGTTTCCAGTGCTGTTTTTTGAATATATTCATGAGCACGATGAACCGGGTTTCTCGTTTGGAAACCAACAATGGTTTTCCAGCCGTTTTCTTGAAAATGACGTCTTGTTTCTTCTGGCTCATACGTAAATTGAGGGAATGGTTTTTCACTGCGTTTCGTCAGTGTAATTTTCCCGCCAATGTAAGTATCGCCGCGTTCAAATAATTTTTTCACGCCTGGATGATTGCGGTCATCTGTTTTATAGACATTCACCGCTTCTTTTTCCTTATCTGGTGTGTATTGATCCTCTACTTCAATGACCCCATATACAGTTCCATTGTAGGATAAGCGCACGATATCGCCTTGATGGATTTCCGCAGCCTTTTCTTTTGTCACTGGCAGTGTAATAGGAAGAGACCAAACGACACCACTTGCTAGCCGCATACTGCTTACAACTGCTTCATAATCCGCTTTTGTTAAAAACCCTTCAATTGGACTATATCCGCCAATTGCAATGAGTTCAAGGTCTGCAAAGGAAATCGCATCTAGTTCAATTTCCTTCGCAGCCGTGCTGAGATCATATTCTTCATTTACTCGATTAATTAATACGCCACCATGTGGTGTTAAACTCATTTGTTCATCTTCCTCTCAATGTTCATATTTATTAGATGTTAATAGTCGGATTTATGGTTAAATCCCGCCGCCCTGTTCATGAATAGAGCTGCTTTCATTTTTGACTGCTTTCATCAGACTCAGCGCACCAAGTGAGGCAAGCAGTACACTCATCATGATAAAGATAGAGTAATAGTCTCCTTTTAAGAAAAGGCTCACAAGCAAATACGATAGGCTGAGTGATAAGAAAGGTGAGACCACCCATACTTTCAGCATTTTTTTCACCACATGTTTGTGAAAAATGTTAGGCCCGCCTTTTGCCATTCCAAGCCCGATAATAGACGAGGAGGTGATTTGCGTAAGTGGAACGGGCAGCCCAAAAATAGAGCTGACGATGACAAGCCCGGCACCGGTACTCGAAAGTAAAATCCCTTCGCCTGTTTGATAGCGGGTAATTTTCTTTCCGTTTGTTTCCAGTACTCTTCTGCCTAGCAAGAGGGCCCCTGCTGCGACGAAGATTCCGCCGTAAAGTGTTCCCTGCCCAACTGACAAAACCCCTGAAGCGACGAGCGGGCCGACGGCATTTGCCACATTGTTCATACCGGCTGAAAATGCCTCTAAAAATCCGCTGAGAATTAAAACGATAGATAAAATAGCTGTGCCTTTTTTAGACAGCTTCCGTTTAGGGAACATTCTGATGATTTTGACGACAGCAAAGGTAAAAAGAAAGGCGAAAAGCGGGATGATGACCCAAAATGCCACAATCACTAAAATGGATTTCACAAACAAAACTTTATATGCGACTGCCACACCAACTACAGCCCCTACTGTGACCTCACTTGTTGATAAAGGAATCGCCATCAGATTTGCTATGAAAAGTGATAGTGCAGCAGAACCAATGATAATACAAACGATTTCAAGTGTAATGACTGATTCTGGCATAATACCAGAGCTGATCGTTTTGACGACCTCACCGCCGCCAATCACTGAACCTGCTAAAATCCCAACTGCACAAAAACTGAGCGCATAAATGGGCTTTTGAATGGCACCTGATCCATACGCAATGCCCATAGAAGCAGCTGCTCCGCTTGCGCCTATGTTTAAAGCAAAGAATAGACTAAATAAAATTGCGGCGATTTCCATACATTATGCTCCCTTACTCATGTAATCCGCACTCTGTCTTTGCTGTGCCTGACCATCTGCCAGAACGCAGATCATCTGCAGTAAATGCTGGCTGTGTACACGGTGCACAGCCGATACTTGGATATCCTTGGTCATGCAGCGGATTATAAGTAAGTTCCTCTCTAGATGCATATCTCCATATGTCCTTCCACGTCCAATGGATAAGCGGACATACTTTCACTGATTTGAATTTTTCATCCTTATTTAAGAAATTCGTCCCTGCTCGTTTTGGTGACTGCTCTCTTCTTAAACCAGAAAGCCATGCTGGATAACCAGATAAGGCTTCTTGCAAAGGAATGACCTTACGCATATGACAGCAGCTTTGAGGATCTGTTTTCCATAATTGATCACCGTGCTGCTCATTTTGCTGTTCAACCGTCAGCTCAGGCGTTTTCAGTACAATATCTAAGCCCGGATATCTTTCCTTTACCGCATCAATTGTGTCGTAAGTTTCTTTAAAATGCAGACCTGTATCTAAAAAGACAATTCTCGCATCTTTTTTTACTTTTGCAATCAGATCAATTAGAACGATGCCCTCAATCCCAAAGCTGCACGCATATACGAGCTGGTCACCATAATGACCGTACGCCCATTTCAGTACAGACAGGGCTCCTTTATACAAATCATCCTCTTGAAATGTAATGGACGGCTCTTGCCAATTTTCATAAGTTAACATGATTTCTCCCCTTCCGGAGTACCGCTCATATTGCTATTTTCCGCACTACTTTAATCTAATTTTTTCGTTTTTTTCCACTTGAATCACTTGACCGTCCTGAACAATTAACGTAATTGAACCGAATTTCATATCCCCAATCAGTTCTTGCATATGCTTTACTAAGTCCTCATCCTGATTTTGTTTCACTTCCATCTCCTCTTCCTCCTCACCGTTAAAATAAAAAAACTTTCTTTCAGTCCGAAAGAAAGATGAGGAAGCTCACAATTTCCTTATCTTTCAAAATAGAATCATTTTGCAGGAAGTAGCACCTTGCGAATCGCAGGTTGCCGGGTTTCATCGGGCCAGTCCCTCCACCTCTCTGGATAAGAGTTTCAATTTGTCTTAAATATTAACACAATTCAAACAAAAGTCAACCCGACTTTATTGATAGGATTAGTTTTTATTAAAATTTGAGTCTATTTTACTATTTTTACCCAAATAAAAAAGCCGTGCGGGTAGGCACAGCTTTTGTTAACGATAAGCTAAATTGCTCTTCATTCTAGTCCTTTGTCTTCTTTTCAGACCATTTCTTCCATCCAAGATTCAGAGGAAGGGTCTTGTCTCCAACGTTTTAGTTTGTTCATCGCAGACGGCTCAATCGCTTTCAGTTCAAGTGCCACGTCTGTCAATGTGTCATAGTCTGTCAGGGTGACATACGGAATATTTTTTTCTTGAAAAGCGGCCGCTGCTTTTGGCAGTCCGTATGTGAAGATTGCGGCAACTCCTAATACCTCGCAGCCCTCAGCTTGAAGAGCAGCGACCACTTCAAGCACACTGCCTCCTGTGGAAATAAGGTCTTCGACGACGACAACCTTTTGGCCTTTCGATATGGCCCCTTCAATTTGATTTCCTTTGCCGTGTGCTTTCGGCTTACTTCTGACATAACACATCGGGATGTTCAAGCGGTCTGCTGCTAATGCCGCATGCGGAATGCCTGCTGTTGCAGTACCCGCGACAACCTCTGCTCCCTTGAAATGAGTGAGAATCAAATCTTTTAGACCTTCCGCAATGTCGTGTCTGACTTCTGGATATGATAATGTGAGGCGGTTATCACAATAGATCGGTGATTTTATACCGCTCGCCCATGTAAACGGTTCGTCTGGTTTTAATGAGACCGCTTTGATTTGTAATAGATGTTTCGCGATTTTTGATTTCATCTGGCAGTCACTCCCACTCTTTCAAAATTTGATGATAGGCTTCTATTGGTTTATCCGCTTTTGTGATTGATCTTCCGACAACGATTTGTGAAACACCTTGCTCTTTTGCATAGGCAGGTGTCGCCACACGCTGTTGGTCGTCGGTTTGATCATTCGGTAAGCGAATTCCTGGCGTTACAGTGAGAAAAGAGGGTGATATATGCTCATGAAGTGCTTTAGATTCATGAACAGAGCAAACAACCCCGTCCAGCCCACTTTCATATGCTAATTGTCCGTACCGGATAACAGTCTCTTGCAGCGGACGGTCAATGAGTAATTCTTTTCTCATCATGTCTTCTGACGTACTAGTCAGCTGGGTCACTGCAATAATGCCTGGGCGGCTTTGTCCAGCAGGAGTCCCGCTTTCAAGTCCCTCTAATGCAGCCTGCATCATTCGTTTCCCGCCAGCAGCATGCACATTGACCAAATCAACGCCAAGTGCGGCAAGCCGGTTCATCGCTTTTTGCACCGTTGTTGGAATGTCATGTAATTTTAAATCGAGAAAAATGCGGCAATTTTTTTCTTTCAGCTCATCAAGGATGGCAGGTCCTTCTTGGTAAAACAGCTCCATGCCGACCTTCACAAATAATGGTATCCCTTCAAAGGGATCTAAAAAGGCAAGCGCCTCCTGCCCTGATGGAAAATCAAGCGCGATGATGGGCAAGTGCTTCATGTTTCCAGCTCCTTCCGATACATTCCTCTACAGATGAATAACCATATGCTGCTAACACATTTGGCAGCTCTTCAATGATTTCCGGGCAAATAAATGGATTCACAAAATTGGCTGTACCGACAGCTACTGCACTTGCTCCTGCTAGTAAAAATTCAAGTACATCTTCAGCACTTTGCACTCCGCCCATCCCGATAATCGGAATAGAAACCGCTTGACTCACCTCATGCACCATGCGCACAGCGACAGGTTTGACAGCTGGTCCTGATAATCCGCCTGTTTTATTGGCAAGGATGGGGTTCCCCGTTTTTAAATCTAAACGCATCCCGATTAATGTGTTAATCATGGTGAGTCCATCCGCTCCAGCAGCTTCAATCGCTTGAGCAATCTCTACAATATTGGCTACGTTAGGTGACAGCTTGACATAGACAGGTACAGAAGAGACTTCCTTGACTGCTTTTGTCAATGATGCTGCCATATTTGGATCTGTACCAAAGGCGATTCCGCCAGTTTTAACATTTGGGCAAGAAATATTCAGTTCAAGGGCATGAACATTTTTGGCTTGGCTGATTTGCTTGGCTACTTCAACATAATCTTCAACCTGTGAGCCAGCAACATTCGCAATAATAGGCGTATCAAACTGCTCAAGCCAAGGCAGCTCATTTTCAAGTACGCCTTTTAGACCTGGGTTTTGAAGTCCGATTGCATTGAGCATACCAGCCCCTGTCTCGGCTACCCTTGGTGTCGGATTGCCAAATCTCGGTTCAAGGGTTGTGGCTTTGATCATGATACCGCCCAGTAATGATAGGTCATATAAGGATGAAAATTCTCTCCCAAATCCAAAGCAGCCTGATGCAGGGATAATTGGATTCTTTAAAGATAATCCCGGTAACTCAACGTTTAGCATGACAATGCCACCTCCTCTGCTTTAAAAACAGGTCCATCAAGACAGACTTTGACGTAAGGTTTGTCGAGCTGATCGGTATGACAGACACATGCAAAGCAGGCACCAATCCCGCAGCCCATTCGTTCTTCCATCGAAATGTAGACGGGCTTATCAGGATACGTGTCTTTCAGCGCTTTTAGCATAGGTGTTGGACCGCAGGAGAGCAGCACATCAAAGCTCAGGTTTTGCTCTTTTATCACATCTGTTACAAAGCCTTTAGCACCATATGTGCCATCAACCGTTGCAATAAACGTATCGCCGAGTGCTTGAAATTTCTCCTCGTAAAATACATCCTTTTTCGATTGAAAGCCGAGGACATGCTTTACGATGACGCCTTTTTTCGTTAAACGCTTGGACAGCTCATATAGAGGCGGTACGCCAATTCCGCCGCCGACTAGTAATGCCGTCTCTCCGGGCTTGACGACTGAAGGATCATACCCGTTTCCAAGCGGCCCTAATACATCAACTGTTTCTCCCTCCCGCTTTTGAGAGAGGAGCTTTGTGCCCTCTCCCTCTGCGCGGTAAATGATGGTTGCTTCTTTTTGCTCGGCATGAATGTTGGCAATACTGATCGGTCTTCTCAGCAGCGGTGTCATGGATTCACTGACCTTTAGATGAAGAAATTGTCCAGCCGTTTGAAAGGAGTCCACAAGGTCACCTTTTAATGTCATTTCGTAAATATGATCAGCGATCTCTCGGTTCGAGACGACCGTCAAGTATGCTTTTTTCATATCGTTACTGTCACCTCAGCATTCGTTTTCACTTCTGGCATTTCATCCGCTCTAAATGTCATGCTCTCAAGCACTCGTAAAATGGCTTCTGCTGTGTCTAGGGACGTTAAGCAGGCCACTCCGTTTTCAACAGATTCACGTCTAATTCTAAAGCCGTCTCTTGCCGGCTGTTTTCCTTTTGTTAATGTGTTGATCACGAATTGGGCTTCCCCGTTTCGAATGACATCGAGAAGATTTTTGCCTTCTTCTCCAATTTTGCCGACCACACTTGATGGAATGTTTGCTTGTTTTAAGTAATTCGCCGTTCCTTCTGTTGCTAAAATATGATAGCCGATCGAATGGAATCTTCTTGCGATCTCAAGTCCTTCTTCTTTATCCTTATCAGCCACTGTCAGAAGAACTGCTCCGTCTTTAGGAATTTGAATGCCTGATGCAATCAATCCTTTATATAAGGCTTTTTCGATCGTGACATCTTTCCCCATGACTTCACCTGTTGATTTCATTTCAGGCCCGAGTGTAATATCCACTCTTCTTAATTTTGCAAAAGAGAAGACTGGAACTTTGACGTACACTCCTTCTTGCTCTGTGTGAAGCCCTTCTTCGTAGCCATAATTTTTGAGCTTGTCCCCCAAGATGACTTTTGTCGCAAGGTTTGCCATCGGGATGCCTGTAATTTTACTTAAGAAAGGAACCGTCCGGCTTGATCTCGGGTTCACTTCAAGTACATACACTTCACCTTTTGATAGGACAAATTGTATGTTCAAAAGCCCAATAATGTTGAGTCCTTTGGCAAGCTTGATCGTGTATTCTGCGATCTTCGCTTTGATGTCCTCAGACAATGTTTGCGGCGGATAGACCGCAATCGAGTCACCAGAGTGAACTCCGGCTCTTTCAATGTGTTCCATAATGCCTGGGATCACGACAGTTTCTCCATCAGACACGGCATCTACTTCAATTTCTTTTCCTGTCAAATACTTGTCAATTAACACCGGATGCTGCGGGTTGACCTTCACTGCATTCTCCATGTAGTGAAGAAGCTCAGCTTCTTGATACACAATTTCCATCGCGCGGCCGCCTAATACATAGGAAGGACGGACAAGGACTGGGTAGCCGATTTGATTGGCAATCGCTACAGCTTCAGGCACAGACGTTGCTGTTTTCCCTTTAGGCTGCGGCACACCGAGTGTTTCTAACGTTTGTTCAAACTTGTCCCGGTTTTCTGCGCGGTCTAGGTCTTCTAGAGAAGTTCCAAGAATTTCAACCCCTCTATTTGATAATTCGTCTGCTAGGTTGATCGCCGTTTGTCCGCCGAACTGAACAACGACTCCTTCAGGCTGTTCAAGGTCGATGATGTGCATGACATCTTCTACAGTGAGTGGTTCAAAGTAAAGCTTATCTGAAATACTAAAGTCTGTTGAGACCGTTTCAGGGTTGTTGTTAATAATGATCGCTTCATAGCCTGCTTGTTTAATTGCCCACACAGAGTGAACGGTCGCATAATCAAATTCAACTCCTTGTCCAATTCGGATAGGACCTGAACCTAATACGATGACGCTTTTCTTGTCAGTCCGTTCTGATTCATTTTCATCTTCATACGTGCTGTAGAAATATGGTGTCTCTGATTCAAATTCTGCTGCACATGTATCCACCATTTTGTATACAGGTACAATGCCTGCTTCTTGTCTTAGCTTGTAGACATCCGCTTCGTTCATATTCCACTCGCGGCTAATGTAGATATCTGAGAAGCCTTTTTCTTTTGCTTCTTTTAATACGTCTGTATTGCCTTTGTTTTCTTTTAATGTCTTCTCAAAGACGATAATGCCTTCCAGCTTATGAAGGAAGAAGTAATCAATTTTTGAGAATTCATGTATTTGTTCGACTGTATAGCCTCTTCTAAGTGCCTCAGCGATATAAAATAATCGTTCGTCTCCCGCTTTGATAATCCGCTTTTCAAGCACTTCATTTGTGATGTCTGCTTCATCTTTTAATTCAATGTGATGCACATCGGCTTCAAGTGAACGTACTGCCTTTAGAAGAGACTCTTCTAATGTACGGCCGATCGCCATGACTTCACCAGTTGCCTTCATTTGCGTACCAAGACGTCTGTTGGCAGATTCAAATTTATCGAACGGCCAGCGCGGTATTTTAGAAACGATATAGTCAAGTGCCGGCTCGAAGGCTGCATAGGTTTTACCTGTGACTGGGTTCATCATTTCATCAAGCGTTAAGCCGACAGCAATTTTCGCTGCCAATTTGGCAATTGGATAGCCTGTTGCTTTTGACGCAAGCGCAGAGGAACGGCTCACACGCGGGTTTACTTCGATGATATAGTATTGAAAGCTGTTTGGATCAAGTGCCAGCTGAACATTACAGCCGCCTTCAATGCCAAGTGCACGGATCAGCTTAAGCGACACATTTCGAAGCAGCTGATATTCTCGGTCACTTAACGTTTGGCTTGGTGCTACAACAATACTGTCACCTGTATGGATGCCGACAGGGTCAAAGTTTTCCATGTTACAAACAACGATTGCATGGTCACCGCTGTCTCGCATGACTTCATATTCAATTTCTTTAAAGCCGGCAATGCTTTTTTCAAGTAAGCATTGTGTGACTGGGCTAAGCTTCAGACCGTTTTCAACGATTTCCTTCAGTTCTTGCTCGTTTGTACAAATACCGCCGCCCGTTCCGCCTAATGTATAGGCTGGTCTGACAATGACAGGGAAACCGATTTGATCCGTGAACGCCATCGCTTCTTCAAGGTTATGAATGATTTCACTTTCTGGTACTGGCTCATTTAGTTCATTCATTAAATTACGGAATAAATCTCTATCCTCTGCTTTTTGGATGGCTGACAGCTTTGTACCGAGTACTTCAACGCCGCATTCAGCTAATACGCCAAGCTCTGATAATTCAACTGCAAGGTTTAATCCAGTTTGCCCGCCAAGCGTTGGTAAGATTGCATCAGGGCGTTCTTTTCGAATGATTCGTGTTAAAAATTCTGGTGTCAGTGGTTCGATGTATACCTTATCAGCCATTTCTGTATCTGTCATGATGGTTGCAGGGTTAGAGTTGACAAGAACGACTTCATAGCCCTCTTCTTTTAGCGCTAAGCAAGCCTGTGTGCCTGCATAGTCAAACTCCGCTGCCTGACCGATGATGATAGGACCTGATCCGATTACTAAAATCTTTTTGATGTCTACGCGTTTTGGCATACTTCTTCCCCTTCTTTCTCAGTCGTATGAATCATTTCCATGAACTGGTCAAATAAGTAGTTTGCATCTTCTGGACCCGGTGATGCTTCTGGGTGGTACTGAACAGTGAATGCTGGTGCTTCTTTATGTTTTAATCCTTCAATCGTATTGTCGTTTAGGGCAATATGTGTGACTTCGAGCACGTCTTCGTTAATACTGCTAACCGTGTAGCCGTGGTTTTGAGACGTCAGTGTCACCTTGCCAGTTGCTAGTTCTTTCACCGGATGGTTTGATCCTCTGTGGCCAAATTTCATTTTTTCTGTGCTTGCACCACACGCTAGAGCAAATAATTGATGTCCGAGGCAAATTCCAAAGAGCGGCACCTTTCCAATCAATTGCTGAATCATCTCAACGGCTTCCGGTACATCCACGGGATCTCCAGGTCCGTTTGAAAGCATGATGCCATCAGGCTTTAGCTGCAGCACTTCATCTGCAGTGATATTGTATGGCACCACAATGACGTCGCAGTCACGTTTATTGAGCTCGCGCAAAATACCGTGCTTCATGCCGAAATCGACAAGGACAATTCTTTTTCCTCTGCCTGGGCTTGGGTACGCATTTTTCACAGATACTTGACTCACTTGATCTGTTGGCAGCTGCAATGTTTGAAGGCGGCGGACAACGTCTTCTACTTGTTCATCAGGTCCTGCAAATGCCCCTCTTAAAGTGCCTGCACTTCGAATCATTCGAGTCAGCTTCCGTGTATCGATTCCGCTCAGCCCCGGAATGTTTTTCATTTTTAAATATTCATCGAGTGAATATGAAGAGCGCCAGTTTGAGGGCTTTTCACAAAGCTCTTTCACAATCAGCCCTTTCACAAACGGTGTGATCGATTCAAAATCATCACGGTTAATGCCATAGTTGCCGATAAGCGGGTAAGTCAGTGTGACAATTTGTCCGCAGTATGATGGATCAGATAAAATTTCTTGATAGCCCGTCATCCCTGTATTAAAGACGACTTCTCCGACTGATGGTTCTAAGCTGCCAAAGCCTGTTCCTTCAAATACTGTTCCGTTTTCTAGCACTAAACGTCTCTTCATTTTACTAGTCTCCCCTCTTCATAAACGACTTTCCCAGATGCAAGTGTCATGACCGGCCATCCTGATACAGTCAATTTGTCAAACGGTGTATTTTGCCCTTTAGATAAGAAGCTTGTTTTATCGATTGCCATTTCTTTGTTTAAATCAATAAGTGTGATATCAGCTATGTGCCCTTCTTCAAGCTTTCCGTATGGAAGGGAAAATGCTTCTGCTGGTTTGATTGTCATATAATCAACGAGTTCTTTTAATGTCCATTCGCCTGTTTTGACAAATCGTGTATACAGAAGCGGGAACGCTGTTTCAAGTCCCACAATTCCAAACGGGGCACGCTGCATGGTTTCGTTCTTTTCTTCTTCTGTATGCGGCGCATGGTCTGTTGCGATGAAATCAATCGTTCCATCTAACAGTCCCTCGATCAATGCCTCGCGATCTTCTTTTCCTCTGAGCGGCGGGTTCATTTTATAATTTGTATCAAGACCTGGAATGTCCGTATCACACAACAGCAGGTGATGCGGTGACACCTCAGCCGTCACACGGATGCCTGCTTTTTTTGCATCGCGTACGACCCGCACAGATTCTTTCGTACTGATATGACATACATGATAATGACAGTTCGCCGCTTCTGCTAAAAGAACATCTCTTGCAATATGCACCGATTCACAAATGGACGGTATTCCGTGTAACCCATTTGCTTTTGAAAATTCTCCTTCATGAACGCACCCGCCGTAAATGAGCGAGTTATCTTCACAGTGCGCCACAATCGCTTGATCAAGACTTGCTGCCTGTTTCATCGCTTCGTACATCATGCCTGCTGTTTGGATGCCGACACCGTCATCTGTAAAAGCAAAGGCACCTGCTTCTTTTAGTGCTGCAAAATCCGTCATCTCTTCCCCAATTTGCCTCGTTGTGATGGAGGCGTATGGCAGCACTCTCACAGATGAGGTCTCTTCGATTCGATTCATCAGCCATTCCATTTGCTCTTTTGTATCTGGAACCGGCCTTGTATTCGGCATCGCTGCAATCGTCGTATATCCGCCTCTTGCGGCTGCTTTAGAGCCTGTTTCAATCGTTTCCTTTTTCTCTCCGCCCGGCTCTCTTAAATGCACATGCAGATCGATCAAGCCTGGTGACACAAATAGCCCTGCTGCATCAATAACCTCTTCTCCGTCTTCTCTTTCTAGGTGACCAATCGCTTGAATCACTTTTCCTTTTACCCTAATATCCTGCTGCACTCTTTCACCTGTGCTTGTTAAGATAAAACCGTTTTTAATGAGATATGACATAGACAGAATCTCTCCCTTTTTGATGTAGTGTGCTATTTTGAAAAGCTCTTTTTAATACGGCCATTCGGATATAAACACCATTTTCCATTTGTTTGAAAATCCTTGACTGCTTGGACTCTACTAATGAATCATCTATTTCAACACCTCTGTTTACTGGTGCTGGATGCATAATAATCGCGCGTTCTTTCATTTTGTTTGCTCTGTCTACTGTTAATCCATAAGTTGATAAGTAATCTTCACTGCCCATTTTTTCAGCGTGCCGTTCATGCTGGATTCTAAGCAGCATCACCACATCAGATTGTGCGATGGCTTCATCTACTTGGGCATACGTTCCGTGAGGGTTTTGTTCATCCTGGAAGGAAGCAGGTCCTGAAAAGAGGACTGTCGCTCCCAGCCTCGTTAAAACCTCAGCATTTGATCTTGCCACCCTGCTATGTTTGATGTCTCCATGAATCGAAATCGTTAAGCCTTCAAAGCCGCCAAACTCTTCAAAGATGGTCATGAGGTCAAGCAGTGATTGGGTTGGATGCTGCCCGCAGCCATCTCCTGCATTGATGATGGGAATTCCAACCTTCCCAATCAGCTCGTTATAATATTCATCGGTGCTGTCTCTGATCACACATGCCTTTACTCCGATCGATTCGAGTGTTTTTACCGTATCGTAAAGTGTTTCGCCCTTTTGAACGGAGGTGCTAGCCGCATCTAAGCTCAGGACATTCATCCCAAGTTTCTTCTCGGCTACTTCGAAGCTAAAACGTGTTCTTGTGCTTGGTTCAAAGAAGAGGTTTGCCACAAATTCTCCGGCTAATCCATGTTCTTGTTTCCCCTTTTTGAGTGCAGCTGCTTCTTCAATCAGCTGTAAAATCTCTTCTTTTGATAAGCTGCTCATTGTCGATAAATCATTCATTTTTTCTTCCCCCTCTAGTTTTTCATCACTTTCAGGTTCAAAAAAACCCTAAGCCTCGGCAGCTTAGGGTTCTCCAAAAGAAGCAGCGGCACTTTCGTGCATTCTGCTCCATTTAGAACCCTTGTCAGCCTCACTGGACTTCTTTTAAAAGGTTTTCTGTATTTGATTCATTTGAGTTGTCATCTTCTGCTTTTTGATGCGGTAGGATCAGATTTAACAGGACACCCGTAATCGCAGCAAGTGCCATTCCAGATAGGGTGAGATTGATTTGTTTCACCTCAATGAATGCCCCGCCAATCCCAATGACTAGGATGACTGATGCGATAATGAGATTACGCTTTTCTTCAAAATTCACTTTATGATCAATCAGAATTCTCAGGCCGCTTGAAGCAATGATTCCAAAGAGCAGAAACGAAACGCCTCCCATCACCGCGGACGGCACTGTACTGATTAATGCTGATATTTTTCCTACAAAACCGAAGCAGATCGCAAACACCGCTGCTCCGCCGATGACGAAGATACTGAACACTCTTGTGATGGCAAGTACGCCAATGTTCTCTCCATAAGTTGTTGTTGGCGGTCCGCCAATAAGTGAAGCGAAGATCGTTGCCGCACTGTCTCCTAAAATGGAGCGGTGAAGACCTGGTTTTTTAATAAAATCTTGTCCTACGACCTTACTTAACACCACTTGGTGGCCGATATGCTCAGACATTGTGACAAAGGCAACCGGCACCATCACCGTGAGAATGCTTAATGTCACAGCAGGTGTATAGTCGACAAATGGCACGACGAAGTCTGGTACAGCAAACCATTTTGCGTCAATGACCGGCTGGAAGTTCACGATGCCTTGTGTTAAGGCAAAGAGATAGCCGCTGATGATGCCGATTAATACTGGGATTAAGCTAAGGAATCCTCTTAGGAAAATCATACTAATAATGGTCACAGCCAGTGTGAAGCCAGCAACCATTAAGTGCTTGAGGCTGTAAACTAGCTCGGTGGCATTCGGATCAACATACATCGCCATGTTGACTGCTGTTCCAGCGAGTCCGAGTCCGATGACCATAATAACTGGTCCTACGACAACCGGCGGCAGAAGCTTCATCAGCCAGCCTGTGCCGAGCCATTTAATGAACAGGGCGATGAGTGCATAAGCGACACCCGCCATGAAGGCGCCAACCATTGCGGCTCCAGGGCCGCCCGTTGCTTTAACATTCAGTATGGGGGCGATGAAGGCAAAGGACGATCCAAGATACGCCGGAATCTGTCCTCTTGTGATAATTAAGTAAACAATCGTTCCCACACCGCTTGAGATGAGCGCGACGGCTGGACTCATATCAATGATTTTTGGTACAAGAATGGTCGCACCAAACATCGCAAACAAATGCTGAAGGCTAAGTGACAGCCATGTGAATGGTTTTGGGATATCTCGAATGCCTAAATTGGCTTTTTGCTGACTCATGATTTTCCTCCTAGATGTGTCCTTTTTCATTAAAAAAGCCTCTTTGCGAGTATGCGCAAAGAGGCCTAGATAAACCAGACACGTCATGTTAGCCGTGTGCACGGTGTCTCTGTTATTGCCCTCTTTGCAAACTCACTGGAATGCATTTAAAAAGGTTATTTTTCATATATAGCGACAAGGTCGTTCTGATCTACTTCATTGAGCTGAACCATGACTGTCTCTGCTTTTGAAGTCGGAATGTTTTTCCCGATATAATCCGCTCGAATCGGCAGCTCCCGGTGTCCCCGGTCAACGAGCACAGCCAGCTGAATGGAAGATGGTCTTCCTACATCCACAAGGGCATCCATAGCGGCTCTGACGGTTCTGCCTGTAAACAGGACATCGTCAACAACAATAAGTGTTTTGTCATTAATGTCAGCTGGTATGTCTGCACCCTTTACAAGCGGGTCTTGGTTGTCTGTCTTTTTTGTCAGGTCATCACGGTATAGCGTAATATCAAGTTCACCTACAGTGACTGGATTCCCTTCAATTTGCTCGATGCGCTCTGCAAGGCGCTTTGCAAGATGTATGCCTCTTGTCTTGATCCCGGCAAGGATGACATCCTTCATCCCTTTGTTGCGCTCAATCATTTCATGTGCAATTCGGGTAAGCGCTCGTCTGATCGCTTGTTCATCAAGAATGACTGCTTTTTGTTCCATCTATTACACCTCTTTTTGACAAATAAAAAGCCCCTTCTGCAAAGGGCAGAGAGGGGCGTTCATTTGTGCATACGCGTGCACAAATTGATCCGTTATCCTTCTCAGCCTCTCTGGACTGTTTTAAAGAATCTCAATTTCTTTGTTTATTATTTCAGAAAAAGCACGGCCTGTCAATCGTTATTTCTTAATGAATCGATAAAAGCCTGCATATCAGCTGGAATTGGTGCTGTAAACTCGATATATTCTCCTGTTCTAGGATGATCAAATCCTAAAACACCTGCATGCAGCAGCTGTCCATTAAAATCGACTGTTTTTCTCGGCCCATATTTCGGATCTCCTGCAAGAGGGTAGCCGATATATTTCATATGAACACGAATTTGGTGTGTTCTTCCTGTTTCAAGACGGCATTCGACAACCGTGAAGTCTTTAAAGCGTTCAATCACATCAAAGTGAGTAACGGCTTGTTTTGCATTTTCTTTTGTGACCGTCATGCTTTGACGGTCTTTTTTGTCTCTGCCAATTGGTGCATCAATTGTGCCTGTATCATGCTGGATAATACCGTGGACAACAGCCGTATACTTTCTTGTAACAGTTTTAGCCACCAGCTGATTGACGAGTGACTCATGTGCCATATCGTTTTTCGCGACCATTAACAGCCCAGACGTATCTTTATCAATTCGGTGGACAATTCCAGGACGCATCACACCGTTAATCCCTGATAAGTCTTTGCAATGTGCCATCAGTCCATTTACAAGTGTTCCTGACACATGACCCGGCGCTGGATGAACGACCATTCCTCGTGGTTTATTTACGACTAACACATCTGCATCCTCATAATAAATATCAAGATCCATTGGTTCTGCTTCTACATCTAGCGCTTCCGGATCTGGAATCTCCACTTTGATTTGATCCCCAGCTTGTACTTTGTAATTGGCCTTTACTTGTTTCCCGTTTACTTCGATCAGCCCATCTTTTACCCATTGCTGGACTTGGGTTCTTGACCATTCTGGTTCTGTCGTGCTTAGAAATTTATCTAGCCGTTCACTCGTTTGTTCTTCTGAAACGGCAATATTTACTTGATTCATGTAGTTGACTCCTTATTTTTCTTTCCATCTAACAGCATTTGAATGAAGAGCAGAATAACCCCTACACAAAGAGAAGAATCTGCAATATTAAAGATTGGGTAGTGATAATCCCCAAATACGAAATGAGCAAAATCAACCACTTCCTGACGGAAAATACGGTCAATAAAGTTGCCGATCGCTCCGCCAAGCATTAAGGCCAGCGCTACTCCCAGCAGCTTGTCCTTTTGTCCATGTTTTTGTAAGTAATAAACAATTCCCGCAATAACAACGAGTGTGATCACATAGAAAAACCACATTTGCCCTTGGAGAATTCCCCATGCGGCTCCTGAATTTCGGTGAGACGTGATATAAAAGAATCCATCAATGACTGGAACAGAATCACCGAGCATCATATTTTTGACAATGAGCCATTTTGTTAATTGGTCTAAACAAATGATAACGAATGCGATTATGTAATAGAACACACACGTTCCTCCATCTTCATACTTTGATCTTTAAGCATTTTATCAAGAAAACAGGAAGGAGTAAAGAAACTTTAGTTGACAGACAAAAACCTCCCTACATGTGGAAGGCTTCAAAATGAGAATCATTCGATTCGTAAGGATAAGGAGTGAATGCTTTTTTCTCGTATTGCTTATGATATAAAAAGTCGTCAGCCGTGCGGGCGGTAGGAAGAATGCTCATTTGTTCAAGCGGAATTACATCTCCTGTTGCCTCACATATGCCATAGGTTCCTTGTTCAATTTTTGCAATAGCGAGAGACACATCTTGTAGCTCTTCTTTGATGTGATAAAGAAGCGTGGTCGTTTTGACCTCATTCAATGTGACATGCTCAGCGGGTGAACGAAATGATGCGTATTCAAACAGTTTAGATTGCAGCTCTTCTTTCATTTGAAGGAGTTCCGTGTAAATCGTCTCTAGATCGCCATTCATGTCGCTATTTCAACTCCTGCCCTGTCGTGATAATCATATTGTTGCCCCGACTGGTCACTTTAAAGCCATAAGATTTTTCCTTTCGTTCTAAACGCTGTCATTTTCTCATAAAAGAAAACGCCCCGCATATGACGGGGCGCCAGCTTGTGATATCGCACTGTTAATTCTGGTAATATTTCTCCACGATTTCAGCATTTTTCAGCGACAATGTTGGGTATTTCGGATTTGCCCCAACGTCTTTTGAAATAATGCGGGAACGCTCGCACAGTTCTCCTTCTGCTTTTTGAACCACAATTCGTCCTGATGTATATTCAGGCGCTGATGTATCTGCATGCTGCTCATCTTCTACCGTTAATTCAGAGATGATAAAGAGCTGCTTCACATCTTCTTTAATGGATGCAAGAAGGTTTTTCACTTCATCCGTCGCATAAAGCGTCACACTTGCTTCAAGTGAACGTCCGATGACTTTCTCGTTACGCGCAATCTCCAGCGCTTTTAGCACATCGTCACGTACTTCCATAAAGCGGTCAAACTTCGTTTCTGTCGCTTCAGCTTGAGGTACTAGCACACCTTCTGGCATATCTGTTAACTGAACACTTGGCTCTTCAACAAAGCTTAAGTGGCTCCATAATTCATCTGCTGTATGCGGAAGAATTGGTGCAGTCAGCTTCACTAATGCCATTAATGTTTCGTAGAAGACCGTCTGCATGCTGCGGCGGTCTGGATGATCGGCATGCTCAATGTAGACGACATCCTTTGCAAAATCGAGATAGAAAGAGCTGAGCTCAATCGTACAGAAATTGTGAATCGCATGATAGACGACCGCAAATTCGTAATCATCATAAGCTTTTTTCACTTTATCAATCAATTTGTTTAATTTGATCATGATGTATTGATCCACTTCGCGAAGCTCTTCTACTGGCACGGCATTAACTGCTGGGTCAAAGTCAAATAAGTTTCCATGCAGGAAGCGGAAGGTGTTACGGATCTTACGATAGACTTCTGCTACTTGTTTCAAAATATCATCAGACACTGGATGATCGGCTTGATAGTTGACAGAAGATACCCAAAGTCTAAGAATTTCTGCACCAAGCTGCTTCGCGACCTTCGTTGGATCAATCGTATTGCCTAATGATTTACTCATCTTACGTCCTTCTTTATCAAGCGTAAAGCCGTGGCTTAGGACCCCTTTATATGGTGCTTTTCCAGTAACAGCAACTGCTGTTGATAAAGAGGAGTTAAACCAGCCGCGATATTGATCAGAGCCTTCAAGATAAAGATCTGCCGGACGGACTAGGTCATCCCTTTCTTCTAAAACAGCTTGGTGAGAAGACCCGGAATCAAACCATACATCCATGATGTCCTGCTCTTTTGTGAATTCACCATTCGGGCTGCCTGGATGTGTAAAGCCTTCTGGCAATAGCTCTTTTGCTTCTTTTTCAAACCAAATATTCGAGCCATGCTCTCTAAATAATTGAGATACATGCTGAATGGTTTCGTCCGTGATGATCGGCTCACCATTTTCCGCATAAAAGACTGGAATTGGAACGCCCCATACACGCTGTCTTGAAATACACCAGTCACCTCTGTCACGCACCATATTGAACAGGCGTGTTTCTCCCCATGCTGGAACCCATTTCGTTTCTTTAATATTGTCTAATAACGCTTCTCTAAAATCTTTAATGGATGCAAACCACTGAGCTGTCGCACGATAAATCGTTGGTTTTTTCGTTCTCCAGTCATGCGGGTAGGAGTGCGTGATAAAGTCGAGCTTTTTCAGCGCACCTTTTGCTTCAAGCTGTTCTGTGATGGCTTTATTGGCATCCTCGTAGAATAGTCCTTCAAAACCAGGCGCCTCATCTGTCATCACACCTTTTTCATCTACTGGACAGAGCACATCAAGACCGTATTTCATACCGACAATAAAGTCATCTTCCCCGTGGCCTGGTGCTGTGTGAACACAGCCAGTTCCCGCATCAGTTGTCACGTGGTCGCCAAGCATCACAAGGGAATCTCTACCATAAATCGGATGCTCTGCAACGACGTTATCTAATTCTTTTCCTTTTAATGTTTTCACGACTTCATACTCTTCAAAGCCAAGCGTTTTTGCCACTTGTTCAACGAGCTCAGATGCGACAACATATCGCTCAGCACCTACTTGAAGAACACTGTACTCTAAGTTTGGATGAACACAAATGCCAAGGTTTGCAGGAAGCGTCCAAGGTGTTGTTGTCCAGATAATGAATTGTTCGCCGTTTTCAAGAACGCCTTTGCCATCTTTTACTTTAAACGAAACGTAAATCGATGGTGAACGTTTGTCTTTATATTCAATTTCCGCTTCAGCGAGGGCTGATTCACTTGAAGGAGACCAGTTAACAGGCTTTAATCCTTTATAGATATAGCCTCTCTTCGCCATTTCACCAAAGACAAGAATTTGCTGCGCTTCGTATTCAGGCTTTAATGTGACATATGGATTGTCCCAGTCTGCTCTGACGCCTAATCGCTTAAACTGGCTGCGCTGACCTTCAATTTGCTTCCAAGCATACTCCTCGCATAGTTTGCGGAATTCTGCTGTAGACATTTCTTTGCGTTTGACTTTTTTATTTTTAGTGAGAGCTGTTTCAATTGGCAACCCGTGTGTATCCCAGCCCGGTACGTACGGTGCATGGTACCCGTTCATTGATTTAAAACGGACGATAAAATCTTTTAAGATTTTATTGAGTGCGTGCCCCATATGAATGTCACCATTCGCATATGGAGGTCCATCATGCAAAATAAACGTCGGGCGTCCTTTAGTCCGCTCTAAAACCATTTGATAGATGTCTTTCTCTGCCCATTCCTCTTGGATTTCAGGCTCTTTGTTCGGCAAGTTCCCTCTCATCGGGAATTCTGTTTTCGGCATTAATAAGGTGTCTTTGTAGTTCATACCCATTCCTCCACATGCAAATTCTGATTAAAAAACAATAAAAAAAGCCCTCTCATCCCATAAGGGACGAGAAGGCTTGTCTCGCGGTACCACCCTTTTAGACAAGCGATATGAAAGAGCCGCTTATCCACTCAAAAATCGTAACGTGATCAGACGCCTTTTCTTACTGGTTTTTTCAGAAAAGGAACTAAAGGGGTGATCTCATTGCAGCGTCTCGTAATGTCAGGCTTCCACCATCCCTGATTCGCTTTATTACGCATGTGACAGCTGCGAGTGTCCCTTTCAAACGTTTATCTCTTGTTAATTTATGATGGTATTATATGCAACATGAGCACGTCATGTCAAGATGATGCGCTTATTCTTTTTCGTCAAAGACAGCGTCTACTTCATATTCCAGTAAATGATCCCAATCGTCATTTTTCAGAAGATCAAGCTGCGCTTCGATGAGCATTTGGAAGCGAGTTCTAAAGACCTTCGACTGTTTCTTCAGCTCTTCGATTTCCATTGCAATCTTTCTTGATTTTGACAGCGCTTCGTTGATAATACGGTCTGCATTTTTCTCTGCTTCACGAATAATCAATTTTGCTTCTTTATCAGAATGACGCTTTACGTCTTCCGCTGCTTCCTGCGCCACAAGAATCGATTTGTTTAATGTCTCTTCAATTGTTGCAAAATGACCTAGTCTTTCGTCAAGCTCGTTTACTTTGTCTTCAAGCTCGTTCTTTTTACGAAGTACGATCTCGTAGTCTTTACGTACTTGGCTTAAAAACTCGTTTACTTCGTCTTCGTCATAGCCGCGAAAGCTTTTTGTGAACGTTTTATTATGAATATCATTAGGTGTTAATGGCAACCTCGCCACCTCCAGATTCAAGTTCGTTATGTCAGAAGCTCAAATGTTACTTTGAATTTATCTTTTTTGGTCTTCCCATCAATCGTTTTGAGGCTAAAGCGGCCAAATCCCCGAACAGAGAGCTGATCGCCTTCACCGATTGTAAAGGAAGGGTCCTCAGTGACTTTCCAATTGACTTTGACAAGCCCATTTTTAACTAAAAGCTGTGCTTTTTGCCGAGACTGACGGCTGACAGCAGCGCATACAGCATCCAGCCGAAGTGAAGAAATGGTATCTTCTTTGATATCAGTCTTCGTGATCACTGGCTTTATTTCTGCCTGCGTGATTTCCTCTAATGAAACGGCTGCTCTGCCGACATGTGTCAGCTGCGCCCGCACAAAATCGGCGACATCACTTGTACAAATAAATTGCACATCTTCCTCTGAAAATAATAGATCTCCGAATTTTTGACGCTTCAAGCCTGTCCCAATCAATGAGCCGAGAAGCTTCGGGTGTTCTAAGGAAATAAACTTTTTCGCATAGTTCACCTGAAAATATGACAGCTCAACATCTTGAATAGAAGGTTCTAAATAATCAGGATAAATGAGAGCTCTTTTGCGCTCCGCTCCCTCATACCCGCCAAAAAACATGATCCCAAGTTCTTCGCCATGCTGGATGACGGATTCAGTAATAAATTGCTCACGCGGATCAAGAAAATCTGTTAATTTCATTCGATATTGGTCGAGTGCGATTTTTTTCCAGCCTAACACTTGGTCAACAAATGGCTGTTCGTCTTTTCTAAAATGCTGATAGATATCGCTCATTTTGTTCCCCTCTTATGTAAAAGAGCCTGGCAGTGCCAAGCCCGGCAGCCTGTTTACATGAAGCGCACAATCATATTGTAAAGACCAGTTAGTCCATATGATGATGCAAAACGAATCACAAGCAATGCCACAATCGGCGAGATGTCAATCATGCCGATTGGCGGAATAATTTTACGAAATGGTTCTAAATACGGTTCGCAAATATTTGTCAGAAAACGGCCAAACACAGTTTCTCTTGCAGATGGCACCCATGACATAAAGATGTAAATAATAATCGCGAATGAGTAAATCGTTAATACCGTTCCTAAAATATTAAAAATGAAATTTAGAATCACTATGATTTACCACCTCTGAGGTTCTTCCTCTGTCAATAGCTCTGATATTGTACCAGATACATCTACATTATCAGGTGTGCAGAGGAATATATTCGAGCCAATACGCTGGATGTCTCCACCGATTGCATAAACGGTTCCGCTTAAGAAGTCAATGATTCGCTTTGCTTGATCATGCTGAATGCGCTGCAAATTCACGACGACTGCACGTCTGTTTTTAATATGGTCTGCAATCTCCTGCGCTTCTGCATAAACACGCGGCTCACTTAACACCACTTTAGAGGATTTTTGCACGCTTTGCAAGCTGACAACATTTTGTTTTCCTGTCTGCGGACGATCTTGAAATGCTGCTTTGTCCTTCGTTCCTTTTTCTTCATGAACGGGTTCTCTTTCTTCATCAATATATTCGTACTCATACTCTTCATCGTCGAGAGTGAAAAAGCTTTTAAACTTATTTTTTATGCTCATGTCACGCACCTCCTGTTTCATTTCCAACAAGTGAAGAGCCAATCCGAACGAATGTCGCACCTTCTTCAATTGCGATTTCAAAATCATTTGACATGCCCATCGATAAATGCTGACAAGGTGCATTTACTTGGTTAAGATGTTTTACTTCTTCTCGAAGGTTTTTTAATGTTTTAAAACAGTTTCGAATCACAGTGTGATCATCTGTAAATGGAGCCATCGTCATCAGTCCAGCAATTTCAATCTGTTTGAAATCAGCGAGCTGCTTCACAAACGGAATGACGTCTTCACTTTTCAAGCCGTGTTTTGACTCCTCAAGTGACGTGTTCACTTGTACAAAACAGCGAACTGTGTGATCCGCTCTTTTTTCAATTTCATTCGCAAGAGACATCCTGTCGAGCGAATGTAAGTAGTCAATTGTCTGAATGACAGATTTCACTTTACGTGTTTGTAAACTGCCGATGAAGTGCCAGCTAATGTTTTCATCGGTTATGGCCGCCTGCTTTTCAAGTAACCCTTGGTCACGATTTTCACCAAAATGCATAATTCCTGCTTCTTTGGCTTCTTGTGCTCGTTCAATTGAAACATACTTTGTCACAGCAACGACCGATACATCTGCTGGATGTCTACCGGCTCTTTTACATGCTTCGTTTATTTGTTCATTTATTTGTCTGAGATTCTCTCGTACATTCAATTGCACTTATGCCTCCTTAAACCCGACAAAAGACATCATACGTCCTGTTTTGCCTTGATCACGCCGGTGTGAGAAGAATAGCTGATCATTGCAGCTTGTGCACATCGAACTGACATGTATGTTTTCTTCTTTTATTCCTGCATGAAGCAATACGTTTTTGTTTAATGTTTTCAAATCAATTTTATATTGTCCTTGTGAAATCTCGGAATACACATCCTCTGTTGAAAAAGGAAGCTGTTTCACTTGATCCATGACTGCGTCATCGACTATGTAGCAGCAGCTGCCAATGGATGGTCCAATGACGACTTGAATATGATCGGCCTTGGCACCTTCTTGGCGGACCCATTCATCAACCATCTTTGCACCAATTTGCTTGACGGTTCCTTTCCAGCCGGCATGAGCCGTTCCAATTAATCCGTTTTGCGGAGCTAGAAAATAAAGCGGAACACAATCAGCGAAACAAAGAGCGAGCATCATGTTCGTCTCAGAGGTATATAAACCGTCTGTACCAGGCAGTGCCTCATGATAATGAAGACTTCCTCTTCCTCTTTGCTCCTTGGTGACTTTCAGGATGCGATCCTCGTGTGTTTGGTCTGCAAACACCCAATCAGAGAGCGGCACAGCAGCAGCATCTGCTATGACTTGACGATTCATTTGAACACTAGAAGCATCATCTCCTACATGGAGTCCAGTGTTCAATGATTGATATGGAGGTAGGCTGAAGCCGCCATTTTTTGTCGTAAATCCGGCCAATACCTCTTTTCCAGAACATGTCATGTTCGTCCAATCATGAATGGTCATTGCATATGGTGATTTCTGCTGAAAGGGGTCATATTTGTGTGTCAAAGCTGCCTCCCACCTTTCATTCATCTCTCTTTATATCGCTCCTATTTTACCACAAGACATGCATAGACAGTTAGTGGGATTCATTAAATATTACACTCAAATGTGCCCTTTCTGCAGGTTTTTTTTCAAATTGATATGAAAACGTAATCTTTTTACCCGAAAAAGACATTGTTTGCTGAGAATGGAGAGTTTGTTTTAAGGAAAAATTGAATGATTCATTGAGGAGTTATATGAATTAAGAAGACAATCGGACAAGTATCACATCTTCGCCAATTTTTACTATATTTCGCCAAGGGACGATCATTTCCTCTTCTTTTCCGAAAAATCCCATCATTTTCCCTGTGCCGCCAATAATAATCGCTTGTATTTTGCCGCTTGTCACATTAATATCAATGTCCCCAATGGTGCCTAGTTTTTTTCCGCTGGATACATCGACGACATCCTTGATTTGGAATTCAGAAATACTGATCATCTGTCCTTCCCCGCCTTTCGTTTTCTACTATAATATGTATGATGGAAAAGCAGGGACGCAGACCAATAGTTTCTTTTATCTACAATTTACTTAAATGCGGACGGCCATTTCTCCACATGACATCTACCGGACATTCAAAAAAAGAAGAAAGCAAGCCGCTTGTCATCATTTCTTTTGTTTCTCCTTGATCAAAAACAGATCCATCTTTTAATAATAAGGTGTGCTGAAAAACAGGCAGAATCTCCTCTGCATGATGGGTCGTATAGAGCAAAGTAGGCGCATCAGGCTTTGCTGCAATAAATGAGATGGTCTCCAGCACTTGCTCTCTTGCTAAAAAATCAAGACCCGTCACAGGTTCATCTAAAATCAAAAGCTGCGGATCATTCATTAAAGCCCTCGCAATCAAGACTTTTTGCTTCTCTCCCTGTGAGAGGGTTTCATATGTTCTGTTGGCATATTTGAATGAACCAAATGCTTTTAATAGATCAATGGCTTTCTCTCTCATTTCATCTGTCGGGGTTTCATAAAGCCCGATAGAAGCAAATGCGCCGCTAAGTACAATTTCAAAAGCATTGTCGTCTCTATGCAATTTCTTTTCAAGTCCCGCTGAGATGAGACCAATTTTCCTCCTGAGCTTTTCACCAAGAGCTTCCTTGCCAAAGACATGTCCCAGCACTGTCATCTCGCCTGATGTGGGGAAATAATAGGAGCAGAGCATATTTAATAAAGCGGTTTTTCCCGCACCATTTAAACCGTAAAGCACCCAGTGTTCCTGCTTGTTCACCTGCCAGTCAATAGACTGCAGCAGCCATTTCCCATTTCTTTTTAATGAAACATTCTTCAATTCAAGTGACACCATAACTTCCTCCTGATTAAAAATTCTGAATATACAAATAATGAATGTTTACAGCATATCGTAAATGCTCTTTCTGGTAAACCTCATATAAAAAAGCTGCTCCTAATTAGGAACAGCTTTTTTTACATGGTTACGAAATTTCAATTCGTACGCCTTCTTTTATATCAGGAAACGTGTGCGGGGATGCAAAAACAGCACCTGGTAATACATCATCAAACGGTTCTTGGAAGTAGATCGAAATATGGCCGAGCTCTTTAAAGTTCTCATTTGCTTTATTGCCGAGGGCTGTGATCGTGTACGTTTGATCGCCCACTTGAATGGTTCCGCCTAGCTTTAGCGGCTCTTCTTCTAGATGCTCGAACTCATGAATGACAGACATATCTCTTAATTCCTGCGGCGCTGCGGGTCCAAATAAAACAATCAGCTTATCTTCTTTAAATTGAGGGACTAAGATCCCAATTTCTTTTACGACAGATTGTGTTACCATGTATCTCGATTCCTCCTTTAATACTTAATACATACCGAAGCTGGCAACGTATGCGATCACAACAGATAGAACCCCTGTAATAAGACGGCTATACAAAACAGCTGGTACCCCATATTGTACCGTTTCCGGCTTCGCTTCACCAAGTGACAGCCCCACTGGAATAAAATCACACCCTACTTGGCCGTTGATGGCAAATAGTGCAGGAAGTGCAAATTGAGGCGGAATGTTTCCTAGTGCAATTTGACTACCAATCAGAACACCGATGACTTGGGCAATGACTGCTCCAGGTCCTAAGACAGGTGATAGGAACGGCAGTGTACAGACCACAACGAGCAGTAAGAGCCCCCAAAGAGATCCTGCCAAAGGTGATAGAAAATGGGCAATCAGGTCACCGATTTTTGTATAATTGATAATTCCAATTAACATACTGACAAATGCCATGAAAGGAATAATGTTTTTCAAAAGCATATCAACAGAATCACGGCCGGCCTGGTAGAACGTACCGGTGACTTTCCCGATTCCGCGTGAGAATCTCATCAGGAAATTGCCTTTTTCCTGCCGCTCAATATTTTCCTCTTTCAGCTTTGCATACGTTTCTTTGAAATTCTCTTTGTCAATCGACTCACTGTTTTCCTGACCTTCTGCTTTCGCCTCACCATCAGATGCTTCTGCATAGGAAATATCTTTTTCTGTTACGCCTGATACGAAGATATCTTCTGTAATATGTTTAGCAAGCGGCCCAGAAGGAGAGGATGCCAAAACGTCTACAGTAGGAATGCGTTTCATTGGATAAAGTCCGATTCGCGCTGTTCCACCGCAGTCAATGACAACACACATCATTTCATCTTCTGGTATAGAGTTTTTAAAGCCGTCACATGCTTCTGTCCCTGTCATTTCTGCAATTTTACGTGCAACCGGGTGAATGCCTCCCCCTGTAATGGAAACAACCTTTCTTCTTTTACCAGTTGGTTCAAGCTCTAAGCCTTCTCCCCATCCGCCAGCACCTTTTGCAACAAATACTTTGTGGTTTGTCATGTCTAACCCTCCCCTATTGTGAATTCGCTTTCATTTTTCCTGCTAAATATTTTGTAATCCATTCAGTAATGATTCCGCGTAGTAAAATGACGACGATCCCGACTAAGAAGTAACGAACAGCAAGCTCTGACATTGAATATCCAGCTTCTTTAATCCCGTTCGCAATTCCTAAGTAGACAAATAGTTCTCCTGCGTTGGCATACGGGAACAGTGATGTCACCGGATGAACAAATGAAACAGCTGAATCATAGAATGCTGGTTTTTGTTTTTCAGGTAAGAAGCGGCCAAACGTATAAGCCATTGGGTTTGTCAAAATAAGAACAGATAAGATCGGCATTAACGTGTAGCGCAAAATGGTATATTTCGCTGCAAACTGAATGGCTCTATTCACTCGCTCTTCTCCAATAAATTTCATGACAGCATAAGTGAAAGTAAGTAACACAACAAGCGTTGGAACGATACCTGTAATTAGACCCATGAACTGCTTTCCGCCGGCTTCAAACATTCCGATAAAGTGCTCTCCAAACCATTGAATCCATTCCATGTTTCATCTCCCCTTTCCTTAGTTCACATTTGTTATATTTTTTTTCGAAATCGAGACAAGTGCCTGCTCAGCCGCCATGGAAAGTGCTTGCATGACAGCTGGCGCTTTTTTGCGCTTTTTCAACGTCTTCTTCATCATATGGTGCTCGTCCAGCACAGTCCCTACATGCTTGCCTTCATATGCAGGGACTTCTTTAAATTTAGATAAGATCGACACGCCGCCAAGCACATGGCATTTTTGAATGATATATGATTCATCCACAATGATGAGCGCAATGGCTCCAGGGCCAACTTTGCGCCGTTCCATTCCTGAGAATAAGTGATATCCCTGTTTCCCTCTGTAGTCATCAATTAGTGAGTCCATGCTTTTACGGTAATACTTGATTTGGATAAAAGATAACCCATATTGCACAATGAGAATGATACAAAGTACGATTGCTAATTTTTCCATAGCTTCACGTCCTTATGATTGAAATAAGTGATCTTGTAATGAACGCAGCTTCCAGACGGTTGTGTTTGAATCAAGCTCTACATCATCATGAGTCAGGAACTGTCCTAATTTGATGTCTTTTTTCGCTACGACTTTTCCGCTGATTAAGCCAATTGGAATGTGACCGTTCGTTTTCATGTCTTGATGTGTTTCAAGTACACCTCTTACGGAGTATCCGCCAATTCCGTCAAGTGATTCCCCTGCTTTAATATCTCTTTTCGCAACAGCGACTGTTTCTGAGACTGGTACACCAATCGGGTGGATCGATGAATCATGCTGTAAGACCGCTTTTGCGATCGTAACAGGTGTTTCAAGGCTCGCTAAGTGGAAAGGACGGTAAAGCGTGTAGTGAGGACCTTTTCCAACTTTTAAGTAACGAAGCTCTTCATCTACTGGCTCTAGATCACTCTTGACGATAACGAATACGCCTGGAGCAAGTCCGTTTACATATTCAACGACTCCGAAGTTATCGAGCACGCCGCCTTGTTGTTTTTGATTCAATTTATCTGCTACATTCTCTAAATTTGCTTCGACTCCGTGCATACCGACTTTATCTGGCAAAAGCCCTGTCGCGTTACTTAATAAGTTCATTTCTGCCATTGTTTTTGTTCCGTCTTGGAAGGCAGCGAGCATATGTGCACTCATATGTTTACTATCTGCTTCTGCTTTACACGTATCTGGATTTGCTTCTGGGAAGAATGGGTTGTTCTTGCCTTTCCCAGCAACGAGCACCTCAAGTCCCATTGTTTTTGCAAATTCATATAATTCTAGTGTTGCTGCCGGTTCGTCTCCAGCTGATCCAGAATAAACAAGTCCTGCATTTGTGAATAATTTATGCATCACCAAACCGATGGTAATATCAACTTCTACATTTAAAAGAACGAGATGTTTCTTTGAATTAAGCGCTTCCAAAGAAATGTTTGCTCCAACCTCTGGCACTCCTGTTGCATCTACGATAACTTCCACAAAATCTGATTGAATCACTTCTCTATAATCATTTGTGACGACCATTTGATGCGGCTTCGCATGCTGCTTGTAAAAATTCGCTGCCTTCTCTGCTGCACTAAGGTGAATATCACAAACACCTGCTACAATCATGCCTGGAATTTTAGAAATTTGTGAAATAAGTCCAAAGCCCATTTGGCCTGCCCCAATAATTCCTACTTTGATTGGATCTCCACTGCGTTCTCGAGCTAACAACTGTTGATAGATTGACATCTAAATCATCCTTTCAGGTTTTCTTGCTTCTCGGGTAGATTGCTAGAAAAATAATCTGAAACTTTTAACAAATGTTATAAAAATTAACGAAAATCTGTTTCTTGTAACATTTGTTATTTTATTTATCATTTGTTATGAACTTAGTTTATATGATGTGTCAACTTTGTGTCAAGATAAAATCGATAAAATTTTCAATCTTTTTGAGTCTAAAGACTCAAAAAAAACTACCTAATCATATTAGGTAGTTACTTTAATAAGGCATCTCCTGTTCGTTCATCCGTAATTAATACATGAATTAATCCACCTTTTAATGCTGCCCGGATCGCTTCAATTTTTTCTTCTCCTCCAGCGACACCAATGACTAGCGGGATTTCTTTCAGCTTTTGCGGGCTTATGCCCATTACCCTGTTGTTCCATGGGTGAGGATACACTTCTCCTTGGTGATCAATAAAGTTATAGCAAATGTCACCCGCTACATCCTTCGCTTGAAGAATATCCTCCTCTCCGCTTGTCATATAAGATTTCACCATCGTTGAATGCTGCGGAACCCCGCCAATCCCGACAACCGCAATATTTGATGATTCTCCTAGTTCAATCACTTTTTTGATTGACGGCTGCCGAATCAGTACATCCTTCGCTTCTTTCGTATCAAGCATGACAGGCACATGTAAAAACTCACATTTAGATTTGAGTGCCTCTGTGCATCTCGCAATAATATAATTGGCATGGATATCAACATCTTCGTTTCCCACACCCCCGACTAGCGGAACAAATGTCACGGATGGATAGTGCTGAACTGACGTAAGCGCTTTCGCCATTTCATGCAAAGTGGTTCCTGAGGAAAAACCGATGACTTGTCCATCCTTCATGACTTTTAATAAAAAGCCTGCCGCCGCAGCGCCAATTCGGCTTTTTGTTGTTTCTTGACTGAGCGTTTCCACACAGACGACTTCTCGCAGCCCATATTTCCGCTCTATTTTTCTTTCTAACGATCCATATTGTTGATTCACTTCATCATGAATAATGATTTCCACGATTCCTGCTTCACGTGCTTTTGCCAAATATTTCGATATGAGCGAACGGCTAACCCCAACCGCTTCTGCTATTTTAGATTGAGTGGCGCCTTCTTCATAATACATATGCGCAACCTTAATGAGCAGCCTTCTTTCATCATGGAATGTCATAATAACCCTTCTTTCCGCTTAAGTGTTCCCTAACAAATGATATCTAAAATAACATTTGTTAAAAACAGATTAAATGAAAAAAATAACAGAGTCAATACTAGAGACGTGCTCTTTCCAAGAATGAAAAAAGCCGCACATGAAGCGGCGGCTTTAAAAGATGTTTTTATTCATTTGTTTAATGGCTGCTTTTTCAAGTCTTGAGACTTGTGCTTGAGAAATTCCGATCTCTTCAGCGACTTCCATTTGCGTTTTTCCTTGGAAGAAGCGTTTGCGCAGAATCATTTTTTCTCGATCATTCAATCGGCGCATTCCCTCTTTTAAGGCCAATTCCTCTACCCATTGTGTGTCTTTGTTCCGATCATCACTAATTTGATCCATCACATAAATCGGATCTCCTCCGTCATTATAGATCGGTTCAAACAAAGAAACAGGATCTTGAATCGCATCTAGGGCAAAGACAATTTCCTCATGAGGCACTTCCAGCACTTTGGCAATGTCTTCTGCCGTTGGCTCCTTGCTTGTCTCACTTATCAGCCTCTCACGAACCTGAAGCGCTTTGTAGGCAATATCTCTAAGTGAACGAGACACCCGAATTGGGTTGTTATCACGCAAGTATCGACGGATTTCTCCTATGATCATAGGGACCGCATAAGTTGAAAATCTGACATTGTGGCTTAAATCAAAATTATCAATTGATTTCATTAATCCGATACAGCCTACTTGGAAGAGATCATCCACATACTCGCCTCTGTTGTTAAAACGCTGAATCACACTTAAAACCAACCGCAAATTGCCATTGACTAGCTTTTCTCTTGCTGTATCGTCACCCTCATCCTGCAGCTGTCTGAACAATTTTCTCATCTCTTCGTTTTTCAGAACAGGCAGTTTGGAGGTGTCGACTCCGCAGATTTCCACTTTATTTCTGGACACTTTTTTCCCTCCCTACAGGAGCTGTTGTACAAAGTTCAGTATCTCCTTGGGATGGAAAAATATGCACGAGTGATGATGAGAATCATGAGAAAAGAAGTTGATACCTTTGACAGCAAAGGGACAGAGCTTTCAAAAAAAATTTTTTAGACCATTTTGTTAAATTCTTTTTGTAATCGTTTAATAATTCTTTTTTCAAGTCTTGAAATATACGACTGGGAAATGCCTAACATATCAGCGACATCTTTTTGGGTTTTTTCTTCACCGCCAACTAAACCGAATCTGAGCTCCATAATCTGCTTTTCGCGGTCATTTAATTGCTCCAGCGCTTTTTTCAACAGTTTTTTATCTACATTTGCTTCAATATCCCGCGTGATAATATCATCATCTGTTCCAAGTACGTCTGATAAAAGCAATTCATTTCCGTCCCAATCAATGTTGAGCGGCTCATCAAACGACACTTCTGAACGAATTTTATTATTTCGGCGCAAATACATCAAAATCTCGTTTTCAATACATCTCGAAGCATATGTCGCAAGCTTGATCTTTTTTTCTGGGTTAAATGTATTGACTGCCTTAATCAGGCCAATGGTTCCAATACTAATTAAATCCTCAATATTAATCCCTGTGTTTTCAAATTTTCTTGCGATATAGACCACCAACCGCAAATTTCTTTCGATCAGGATGGCCCTTGCTGTTTGATCACCTTTTGGTAATTTGACAAGCAGTTCCTGCTCTTCATCCTTTGATAATGGCGGCGGCAGCGCCTCACTACCACCAATATAATAAATCTCATCACTCTTAAGACCTAGCTTCATGAGGAGTTTATACCAGTAGTAAGTGAGTTTAAATTTTAACTTTTTCATCTTCTTCTCCCTTCTAAATGTCAAGTTGACCTCGTAAGATAAAAGACATCACCAAAACTTAAGACACCCCTTGGATGATTTTTCCGTCTAACATATCTGGATGAATGATGGATTGAAATTCCTGATCTGCTGATAAACCGCTCAGACTCATGCCTACAAAACACTTGGCTGGCTGGATCATATGCGTCTTTGAATAAATGATGACCGTATCTGGTTTTAAGCATAGAAGAAACCCGTGATCATGACCTACCGCTCGATATGGAACAAGTCTTAAACGGTCAAGAAGCGGAAATTGATCATCGAGCTTTTGCATCACTTCAACAGGATGAGACTGCTTCATAAGCTCTATAAATGGCTCTCCGCAAATGGACATGAGCTGATCTGCTTGAACGATCATCACAGGTGTTTTCGTCATAGGATCATACAGCTGATTACCGGAATCGACGAGTCCCTTTAAACGGATGATCTCCCCGTGAATGTGTATCTCCACAAGGACTTGTTCATCAAACTGTCTTTTTTTCGCACCGACCTCTCCTAATCTTTTCTTTGAAAACAGCCAAATCGCAGGAAAGCCGGTTAAAACGAAAAGCCAGCTAATGGGATCACCAAAGCCATCATTTTGTGAAATCAACAGCCCGTCTTGAATAACAGTATTGGTTTGTAAAAACGAATGAACCCCGATCATGCCTCCTCCCATCAAAAATGTGATAAAGTAAAAAGCAAACAGGTTTTGAAAAAAGGATCGAAATCTTTGAAATCCAAAAGTGGCAAGCACGATCAAGACAGAAAAAAGCAGTTTGCCCAAAGGGTGTGACACAAACATTGCAAATGGTGTAAAGAGCAAGAGAACAATGCTCGATCCAATCAGAGCTCCTAACATATATCGCCGTTTTTTTACTTGTCGTTTGAGAATAAATGCAGTGAGTAAGAGAAGCAATAGATCAAAACAAAAGTTTAACAGCCAAATCACATCTAAATAAATGACCACCTTCTGCTCCTTTCATCTGAAACAAAGAATCAAAAGCAGTACTTGCACTTGTTTGTACCAGTATAAAACAGCCAAGAGATGGAAGTCTGTCAATTCTTGTTGGGGATGATAGAGAACTTTTGGTGGATTGTTATTGTTTTTGTCGAGGAATGAGAGCACAAAGCAAGAGAGTGTGCTTCCGGACAAGCTTTCAAACAATTATTCGAAACGAAAAAGACACGCTCCAAGGAGTCGTGCCTTTTTTTAAGGATTATTTTTCATTGATATTTAATGTGCCTGAAGCCTTTTGTCGAGTAACATTTCCATAATCATCCCGAACAATCACTTCAATGACTGCACCTTTTGCTTTAGCGGTAGAAGTAGCTGTCCAGTAGCCTTCATATGTTCCGCCGGCTACCTCACGAAGCGGCAGCTCTGTTGTATTTTGCAGCTTTGATCTCGCGTTTGTCAGCGGCATATGAATGACAAACGTTGCGTCTAGCTTTTCTCTGCTGTTAAATGAAATTTTAACAGACTCACCTGATGATAGATTGACATTCTCTGCTGGTGTCAGCTTAGAAATCTCAGGCGCTTCGTATTGAACATCGATATCGACTTTTTTAGTCGCTTTGTTTCCTGCTGCATCTTTTGCTGTAACTTTGATCGTATTTTTCCCGTTCTCAAGCAGGATTCTTGCAGAATATTTCCCATCTTTTATTGCTGCCTTTTTTCCATTCACAGTGACTTGATCAAGATGATCATCGGTTACCTTTCCTTCTACAGTGAGTGATTCTTTGTTAGATTTTTCCCCTTTTTTTGGTGTATCTATCGTTACCACTGGGGCTGTTTGATCAATGATCACCTTGACTGATTTGGATTTTTTCGTTGCGCCTTTATCCGTAACAGTGGCAGCCGTAAATACATGCTCTCCGCTTGACACTGTAACCTTCTCTTTGAAAGCACCCGACTGATCTGCTTTCACTTTGGCAATCTCTTTATCGTTTTGATAGATCGCTACATCAAGCCCTGGAGAGGCTTTACCTTCAATCTCCAGTTCATCTTTGTTCGTGATCGTTCCAGCCTTTGGAGATGTTATTTCTGGCACATCTGCTTCATATTGGACAAGCGCACGAATCATATAATTTCCCTCTTCTTTTGGAGAAGGAGAAAAGGCACCGCTTGTCAGCTGCCAGCTTCTTTCAGCATTTGGTCCATCTTCATCTGTTGCAAGGCCTGGAGATTCCGTATTCTTTTTCGTTTGAATATAGACAAGATAGAAATCTCCATCCACCGTAATGGCTTGATCTTCTAAATCTACTTTTGTCCATTCACCATTACGCAGCGCATTCGCTTTGAAAGGTCCAGCGATTTTCTTACCTGGAGCACCGTCCTTTCCGGAAGCATCATACACTTCAACCGCAAATTCATTCCCGCCAGGGGCTGGCCACTCTGTTGTCCAGAAACGGAAAAGTCCCCCTGCGACCTGCGCTTGTTTCTTCCCTTTTTCTAATGAAAATTTCACCGCCCAGCCATTACCAGGATCATAGAACGCCCGCGCATTTTCAGCTGTTCCGTCATCGTAGCCAATTTCGCCAGCAAAACCGATGAAAGGTTCCAGCTTGATTGCTTTTTCAAGCGGCTTTTCTGTCACATCAGCTGTAAACGAATATCCTTTAAACCCTTTCGCAAATACTTTGACTGTATACACACCGCTCAATGCCTCTAGAGAAAACTCACCAGATTCATCAGTTTTCACCGGCTCAACTTTCGCATCCTCTACAAGATAAACCGTAGCATCCTTTACTTTTTCACCCGTTGCTTCGCTTACAATTGTGCCAGATATCGTTCGTTTTTCTAGTGGCTGTAAGGAGAAATTTGCCTCTGCTTGATCATTTGCAGGAATATTGACTTTTTGTGTGCGTGATTCAAAGCCATATGCTTCAGCTTTCACTGTAAATTCCCCTGCACCATGAGAAAGCTGATATCTCCCTGTCGCTTCATCCGTGTACGTGGACTTGCCGCTTTCAAGAACACTGATTTCTGCCTTCATCGGAAGAGCTTTGATAGATGGGGCATCTAAGCTTTTTTCCTTTTTCATCTGGACATGCTTTTCTTTTATTTTAGCAGGCTTTGCACTTTTCGGATCGACGGGTTT
This sequence comes from Bacillus sp. FSL K6-1006, assembly GCF_038593175.1. Taxonomy (NCBI): domain Bacteria; kingdom Bacillati; phylum Bacillota; class Bacilli; order Caryophanales; family Bacillaceae; genus Bacillus; species Bacillus sp. FSL K6-1006. The sequence goes on along the minus strand of NZ_CP151970.1, from coordinate 1,496,473 downwards.
CTTCTGCTCCTGTGCTGGCTTTTCTTTTTTGATGACGCCAAGTTGTTTCTTTGCCTTTTGAGGCAAGGCTTGATCTGTTATTTTCACATCATCTAAATAAAAACCGTCTTTTGTCACACTGCCATCCGTTCTTAGCTGAAAAATAACTCTCACGTTCTGACCTTTGTAGGCAGATAAATCTACTTCTCCTTTTGTCCATCCACTTGTTTTGCCTGTGTAGGATACCACTTGGACAGCATCTTCACCCTCAGGCTGCACATGAATATGCACATAGTCATAATTTGCTTCAAGGTCATGCCAGTATTGATATTGTAAAAAGGAGGAGCCTGACTCAGGTACAGCAATCATCGGCATAGATAAATGAGCATCTGTTTGATTTTCATAAGGACTGTCTAGGTTTGTAGCGTAGACATGATCTCCAGTAAAGGCCTGTTTCGGACCTGTGGTCGGCTTCCCCCACTGCCAAGGATCTTTTGTTCCACCACTGAACCATCCACTTGGCCAAGCTTCAAAATCTTGCGAGTAGCCAGTCGTGATGGATGTTTTAATCGGAAGCGTATACGGTTCTGATGCGGCTTCATTTTCTCCAAAATCTTTCACAATCCATCGGTACGTGACGTTTTCTCCCTCAAGTTCTGGGAGCTGGACAACATATGTCCCTTTTAAATGATTTCCATCCGTTCGTTTTGCTTGCAGCGTCTCCCTTCTCCCTTGATCCACTTGATAGCTCAAGGAGACATTTGTCACAGCTACTTCATCTTCTGCTGTAATACTAAGAGGTGTTGGCGTAGAGGCAAAAATTTCATTCGGTCCTTTATGAGAAAAAACAGGTGGTTCTGTATCTTCTCCTTCTTTTGTTACCTGCCCTTCAATCTTGCCAATTCCATCTGTTAATGCTGTGATGGCTTCTTTTGCATCAACTAATCCTGCCCCATAGCCATTGTTAGGGGATTCCGGGAATTGTTGATCTGTCAGTGGTTTTGCAGTATCAATGAGAATTTCTTCAATCTCTTCAACAGACAGATCTGACTGTACTTGGCGCAGAAGAGCCACAACAGCTGAGACATGCGGTCCTGCCATCGAGGTTCCATTCCAGCCATCCTCATACCCTTTCCCTGGAATAGAAGAACGAATGTTTACCCCTGGGGCCGCAATATCTGGTTTCATGACCCCATATGGAGAGGGGCCTTGCAAAGAGAAAGAACCCAGTTTGTTGTTTTGATCTGTTGCACCCGTCGCAAAGGCTTCGGGATAGTTCGCAGGATTTGCAATAGATCCCTCACCGCCAGGGTTAAATAAATCCGTATTACCAGCTGAAAATTCTGGGAAGATGTCCGCTGCTCTCCAAGCATTGACCACATCTTTATACCAATCATCAAGACCAGGGCCACCGCCCCAAGAATTATTGACCACATCTGGCGCCTTTTCTGGATGAGGAGTTCCGTTTTTATCTTTTGGAGCTAAAATCCATTCACCTGCGTCAAGCAGATCAGCATCTGATCCACCATCTTCTGAGAAAGCTTTCACCGCGACCCATTTTGCACCTGGTGCGACTCCAATTTGATTCTCTCCATTTGGCTCAGAGCCAACCATCGTTCCCGTTACATGTGTACCATGCTCTAAATCATCGTATGGCGCTTCAGAACCTGTCGTTGCATCGTACCAATTGAATTCATGAGAAGGTTCATTCGGACGTGCAGGATCAAATCCACGGTATTTTTCTTTTAATGCAGGATGATCCCATTCCACACCTGTATCAATACTTGCCACAACGGTACCAGTTCCGTCATAGCCTAAAGCCCACGCTTCTGGGGCATGAACTTGAGAAATGTTCCACTCGATTCCATCTGCTGCTTTGATTTGTTTGTTTTTCTTTGAAGTTTTCAAATCAACAGGACGATGGATTTGACGGATTTCATTTGGCAGCACTTGATCTACTTCTGGGAAGGAAGCCACCTTTTCCATGACTTCTTTCGTTCCCGTCACAGCGAGACCATTTACAATATAGTACGAATGAATATCCTTCACTTGCTTTTTCTTTTGTGCCTTTTGTAAATAAGCAAGCAGCGCTTCTTGCGTCTCTTCAGACGTCGCTCTTAGTTCTGATACGACAGCTGATCTTTTTGTGTACTGCGTTTTAGCTGCTGTTAACTTCTGTTTTTTGGCCTTTGACACAGCATCCTTCGCCACTTTTTTGACATTGGTTTGTTCCTTCATTTTGACTAAAAAGGTCACCTTGTCTTCTTGTTGAAACTGTTTCATTAATCTAGATGAGATCTTTGCTTTTGTTTTCTTGGAGGAAACAGCTTCCTCTTGATATGAGGTAGAAGTCGATTTTGCTTGAACCATCCCAAAGCTTGTCATCGTTAAAGTACCAATCACCAAAAGACTCATCAAACGATAGCCGGCGGTCTTGCGAAACTTCACTTTCAATCAAATCCCTCCTCATCAAATGGTCAAACAGTGTATGGGTTTAACTCCTCCCTTTCCTTTGTTCATGACAAGATTCATGGTGTTCTATTTAATGTAGTCAAATAAAGTTCATCATTTTGTCGCTTTTTGTAATAGGATTTAAAAATGATTCTTTTTACTTAATCACTCTAAGTCGAAATACATATGTTGAATAAAGTAGCCCAGACAGTTTCAAGACTTTTTGATTAGGAGTGATACAGGTTTCTTTATATATTGGACATGAAAAAATCCCCTTCCGGTGGAAGGGGATGAGTGATACTCGATTAGCGTTTATTACGATTGCGCAAGAACGTTGGGATATCCAGCGTATCATCGCTTGATTGTGTATTTTGTCTCGGCTGAGATGATGACTGCTGATGTTCCTCACGTTTTACTTCACGTTTTTGAGGAATGGATTGATTTTGCTTTAATCCTTGCCCTAATGGATTTCTTTGTGGTTTTGACACCTCTGGCTCTTGCTCAATAAATCCCGTTGCGATCACGGTTACCACAATTTCATCCTTCAAGTTATCATTAATGACAGAACCGAAAATCATGTTTACATCTTCATCAGATGCAGAAGCCACAATGTCCGCTGCTTCTTGTACCTCATAAAGACTTAGGTTCGTACCACCAGTAATATTCATGATGACACCTTGTGCACCGTCGATTGCCGTTTCCAGAAGTGGTGAAGAAATAGCTTTCTTCGCAGCTTCAGCGGCACGATTTTCACCAGTCGCAACACCGATACCCATAAGAGCAGAACCTTTATTGGACATGATCGTTTTCACGTCAGCAAAGTCAAGGTTGATTAAACCTGGTGTAGCAATAAGATCTGAGATCCCTTGAACACCTTGTCGTAGCACGTTATCTGCTGCACGGAATGCTTCAAGCATTGGCGTGTTTTTATCAACAATTTCAAGCAAGCGATCATTTGGAATCACAATTAATGTGTCAACTGCTTCCTTCATAGAAGCAATTCCTTCGACTGCTTGAAGCTGACGCTTTCTTCCTTCAAATGTGAAAGGACGAGTCACGACTCCAACTGTCAATGCACCAGAATCTTTTGCGATTTTTGCAATGACAGGTGCAGCACCCGTACCAGTTCCACCGCCCATACCAGCAGTAACAAAGACCATGTCTGCGCCTTTTAATACTTCTTCAATCTGTTCTTTGCTTTCCTCAGCAGCTTTTTTACCGACTTCAGGATTCGCACCTGCTCCAAGCCCTCTTGTCAGCTTAGCACCGATTTGCATTTTCGTTTCTGCTTTTGATAGATTTAACGCCTGTGCATCTGTGTTGACTGCAATGAAATCGACACCTTGTACGTCATTTTCGATCATTCGGTTGACAGCGTTATTTCCGCCTCCACCTACTCCGATTACTTTAATTGATGCTAGGCCGTCTATATTTGTTTCAAACTCCAACATGCTGAATCCTCCTAATCCGTCGAAAATCTAATTCTATTCCCAGAACATATTAAATAGTTTTTTCATTTTGCCCGGTTTTTTATTTGTCTCTTCTTGTGCTTTTTGTTTTACTTTCGGTCTTGGCTGCGCTTCTTTTACTTGTGGTGCAGAAGAAACCGGCTCCATGGACGCGCCTACTTCATGAAACGCCTCATCCGGCATTTGGAATCCAACCTGTCTGCCCTGAATCTTTGCATTGCGATAAGCAAAGTGGATCAGACCCACTCCTGTCATATACTGAGGTTCTCTCACCCCAATATAATTCGGACTTGCAATTCTAACATTGTTTTGCAAGACCGTTTGTGCAAGAGAAAGGATACCTGGTATAGCTGCCTGTCCACCTGTTAAAACGAATCCTCCAGGCAAATCATGGACACCCATATTTCTTAATTCCTCTGCCACAAAGAGCAAGATTTCTTCCAGCCGCGCCTCGATGATATTAGCCGCTTCAAGCTGTGTATACGTCTGTTTCTGATCGGTACCGATGACAGAAACTTCAAATGTTTCCTCAGACGATGCCTCATCATAAAACGCATGTCCAAATTGTTTTTTGATTCGTTCAGCTTCTTCAGTAGAAGTTCTAAGTCCTATAGACAAATCTTTTGTAATGTTCTCTCCGCCCAAAGGGATACTGTGAGTAGAATAGAGATGCCCGTTTTCAAATACGGAAATCGTTGTAGATCCGCCGCCAATATCGACGAGAGCTACCCCTAGATTTTTTTCATCTTTCGATAATGCTGCTGAGCCCGATGCGAGCGGCTGCAAGCAAATATCCATAATTTCAATTCCAGCTCTTTCTACACATCGGAGCCAGTTATGTAGAATCGTCTTAGAACCTGTAATTAACGTTCCATCCACCTCTAGCCGAACACCAAGCATTTTTTTCGGATCAGTGATCTCATCTCTTCCGTCGACGATAAATTGTCTCGGGATGACGTCTACGACGAGATGTTCTTGAGGAATAGATACTACCTGTGCAGCATCTAAGACACGTCTCACATCTTCAGCATGTATTTCTTTGTTTTCACTAGATACTGCGACCACGCCGCTCGTGTTCTGAATATGAATGTGGTTTCCGTTAATTCCGACAATCGCCTTTTGTAAAGGAAAACCTACCATTCTTTCAGCCTGTTCAAATGCTTGTCTAATAGAATGAACTGTCTCATCTATATCAACAATCGATCCTTTTTTTAACCCTTCTGAAGGGACATTTCCAACACCTATAATGTTAAGCGAATCATCCGCCATTTCTCCGACGATGACTTTTATATTGGATGTACCGATGTCAAGGCTGACGTAAATTTCATTGTTGTTCATTCTATGGCACCTCCTCACATATCAATACTTTCTATTCTATTATTTGCTGAACAACAATACAATGAATGTGTTTTTACAAGTGTGTAACAAAACTTAAAAAATCAACATTTTTTATTAGGATTACTGAAAATATTCGTTACATCATATGTATATCCTTTTTTATGACTCACTTTTTTTCTTTTTTTCTCTAGAAATTGTCCATTTTGTTAGTAGAATTCTTCGAATAACTGCTATATTTTGAAACAATCTAACGCCGAAAGCAAACATTCCGACTAAATACAAGTCTACACCAAGATGGACGCCCAGAAAAGCTAAACTTATTGCAAGTATAATATTAAAGAAAAAGCCTGATACAAACACTAGTTCATCGTATGCCCCTTGCAGATGTGCCCTGATTCCACCAATCAATGTATCAAGCGCAGCAAGTACAGCGAGGGAAAGATAATTAGAATACTCATTCGGTATCGTAAAATTTGTTAAGAAACCGATCGCAACTCCTATGATTAAGCCAAGTACAGGAAGCCACATTAAGATTTTCCCTCCTTTACATCGTCAAGAGGCTTCAACTCGTTTAACTGAATCGCACCGTCATATGCTTTTAATTGAATTTGCTGCTTCGGCTGGCTAATACTTAAGCCGAAATTTTCCTGAGCAAACAAATCACCAATATCTGATACATTTAAACGGCTATATAATTTGTCGGCCTGGTCGCTGATCATCTTGATGGTCACTTCATCACCATCTAAGCTGTAGCCATCCATTTTCGTCGTGCCATTAATATCTCGAATCACACTTGTATTAATCACACGGTGGTCATTAATGGAAATATGTTTTGCCCCATACATATTTGCTTCGTTGATTAACTTTTTCAGAAGATCAGGCGGGATATTTTTCACTTCTTCCCCGGTCAGTTCCTTGGAGAAAAGCTGAGAGATGTCAACTTCAATTCCTTCCCCTGTCACTTCTGTAAAACCAGCCTTTTCTTTTAAATCTTTTAATGTTTTTGTCAGTTGAGCTTCTTTTGATTGATCTCCTTGATGACCATACTTTTTCAGCATTTCATCGTATTTATCAATTTCTTTCAGTAAATCCAATTCTTTACTTTTAGATGCAGATAAATCCTCTCTTAGCTCCCACACATCGCGAGTATCACGAACTTTGGGCTTTTGCAATGAATTAAATTGGATGGAGACCATGATGCCGAATATCACCATTAAGGCTGTCAAACTAAGTAAAGGCTTCTTTTTCCTCAACACCACTCACCTTTTCACTTTTAATCTTTGTGTTTTAAAAGAGGATTCATACGAATATCCTTTTTTTCAATCGTCATCGAAATGTGATCACTTGTCAGCTGATCGACTACTCCTCCTGCAATATTTAATGCAGGTATTAACACAGCCGGATCACCAATAGCAGAAATAACAAATGGCGCTGGATGCTGAACCCCGTCAACTGTGACAACTGGGCCGTTACAATGTATGTACGATTGGTGTGTAATTCTCTGTCCATTAATAGATACAGCAGAGGCCCCTGATATAAACAGTTCGTTTATCACATGAAAAATGTGGCTCTCATGAACAATGTAATTATTGACATTTTGTCCACTCGGGATATAAGATGCATCTTCAAGGGATACTTTTACCCCTTTTCCTTTTACACCGATCTCTCCTGTAAACATCCTGTATTTCTCAACATCTTCCAATACATTAAAATACTGCTCTTTTTCATTTTTCAAATTGGCCTCAGTGGCTTGAACCTGTGATTGTAGGCTATATAATTCTTTTTCAAGTTTCTGATTCGCCTTTTCTTGCTTTGTCAGCTGACTTTTCAAGGAATATTCTTTTTTCCATTGCTCTGTTCGGATGACATCTGCCTGATGCTGCTTTGTATATTGGTATGAAAAAGAAATCAGAAAACCAAGAACAAGCATTACAATTGAGAATATAACTGTTTTGCCTCTCAACGTTCATCTTCCTTTTTCTTAGATTTAAACGCTTCAAAATACGTCGCGACTTCCATATGGATTGTGCCTTTTTCAGATGGCGAAAGTTCTTTTACAATGGCAGGATAGGTTTTCATTTTATCAGCGAATGTTTTAATTGATGCAATCACGGTGTTCCCGTCATTCATATAAAATTTAACGAGCCACTGGTTTGAGCTTGTCGGCACATAATATATTTCTGAGATGAGTTCCTGAATAGAGGCTGGCAGCTGATTTAAAGTTCTAACCGTTTGCTTCAGCTTCTCTTTATTGTCCCAATCAACAAAAATAGGTCCTGCATGACTTGGTGTGACTTCTTCTGGCAATACTGTCCCATTTTCAAGAAGCTCATAGTATAGATTTCCCTTTTGAAGATAAGCAATATTGGCATATTCTTTGACAGCAATACTAACCTTATTTGGAAAATGTTTTTTGATACTGACACTTTTAATCAGTTTGTTTTGTTTAATATGATCTGCTGTTAAATCTTTATTTAAATTCCAAAACTCTGTTTCGCCTTCTTTAATCTGGGAAAGTTTCACAAGCTGTTTTGTAGGGACATGCTCGTTACCCGTAATAGTTAAAGAAGAAATTTTACTGATTGGTGTCTGCAAATAAATAATGATTAAAACCATGATAAAAAACAGTAGAATAAAAGAGATTAGTCTCCGATTCGCTTTCTGCTTCCTTTGTTCTTTAATTTTAGGAATCCGTTCTTCTATATTGACGATCTTTTCATTTTCATGATCAGGCCGCATATATATTCTTCACCCCATTCAAAGCTGCTTGTCCACACCTTTGGGTCATCATTTTGATGAGAAAACAAACGGCATTCTTCATGCCGTTTGTTTTCCTGTGATGCCATCATTCATAAATCTTGCTTTTAATTTGCTTCACCGATAATTTCTACTTCTGTATGCATATCTACATTGTAGTCATCTTTAATTTTCTTTTGGATGTACTGAATTAAGTCCAGCACGTCTTGAGCAGTAGCCCCGCCAGCGTTCACAATAAAGTTTCCATGCATGTCAGAGATTCTTGCTCCGCCAATTTGGTACCCTTTTAAATTCGCTTTTTCTACAAGCTGTCCTGCATATTCAGGCAGCGGATTTCGAAAAATACTTCCCGCACATGGTCGATTATAAGGCTGTGTTTCCTTGCGATAGTCTTTATTTTGCTGCATTTTCTTTGTGATTTTCTCGCGATCATCCTGTTTTAACTTAAACACGGCCTCGAGAACAATGCCTGGTCGTTCCTTTTGAAGGACAGACGTTCTGTAGCTAAAGTTCATCTGCTCATTTGTTAGCCACTCGATGCTTCCATCTTCAAATAAGATTCTCGCTTTCACAAGAATTTTACTGATATCAGATCCGTGCGCACCTGCGTTCATATAAACAGCGCCGCCAATAGACCCTGGAATACCAGCTGCAAATTCCAGCCCTGAAAGACCCTGCTTACTAAGAGACGTTGCAAGCCTTACAACAGAATAGCCGCCGCCAACTGTAATTTCTTCACCATTTACAGTTAAGTGATCAAGTCCAGCGCCTAACTTCAGGACGACACCGCGTATTCCTTTATCAAGTACGAGTAAATTTGATCCTCTTCCAATAACCGTCCAGTCCGCGTGGTGTTTTTTTATCTGATCCATGATCGTTTTAACTGCATCAATATCTTTAGGAACGATCAATAGATCTGCCGGCCCGCCTATTTTCATTGTCGTATGATTTGCAAGCGGCTCATTTTCAAGCACTTTACCGACTTGCGCTTCTAATAATTCATTCTTCAAGTTCTCCATATTACCCTCCGCCTTACCTAATATCATTCCATCATGTAGTCGTAATTTCTTTTAATACATTATATAAACGTCCAGCCGCATCTGGTACTCCGAGTTCTTTTGTTAAACGGCTCATTTCGTTTAATTTTTCTTCATGACCAGCAATTTCATCAATGGCATGAAGGAGGCTCTCTCCAGAAAGCTCTGATTCTCTTAAAACGATTGCAGCGTCATGCTTTTCTAGTGATCTTGCATTGATTTCCTGGTGATTTGCCGTCACGTATGGACTTGGAATAAAAATAGTTGGAATTCCAAGGGCTGTCACTTCAGCAATCGTTGTGGCTCCCGCTCTTGCAACAATCACATCAATCGATTTCAAGTACTCCGGCATTTGATGCAAGAAAGGCTTTGTAATCATATTAGGTGCTGCACCTTTTTCCTTTAGTTCGTTCAGCACTTTTTCATAATGAACCTCACCTGTGATATATAAAAGCTGATAGTTCTTAGCCTTTAATTCATCTTGCATGTCAATAACTGCTCTATTAATCGGCGCAGCCCCCCGGCTCCCGCCAAAAATAAGAACCGTTTTTTTCTTTTCATCCAGCCCAAACTCCTTCAGAGATTTCCCCTCTTTTATAGAGACGACTTCAGAGGCTCTAGGGTTTCCCGTAAATACAACCTTTTCAGATGGAAAATGTGCCTTTGCTTCTTCAAAACAGATGGCTACCTTATCAACATACCTTGCTAAAAACTTATTTGTGATACCAGGCAGGCTGTTCTGTTCGTGAATAATGGTCGGAATCTTCAGCTTAGAAGCTGCATAAACAACAGGGCCGCACACATAACCACCTGTTCCAATGACCGCATCTGGCTTAAATTCCTTTAAGTAAGATTTACTTTTTTGAACGCCTTTTAGAAATCTCATCACCGTTTTTACATTATCAAAGGAAAGCTTTCTTTTAAAACCTGAAATTTCTATGGACTTGAAAGGGATATTTTCTCTTTCTACAATTTTCTTTTCAAGTCCATTTTCAGTACCAATATATAAAAATTCTACATCAGGATGCAGTCTTTTCACTTCTTTAATAAAAGCTAAGGCCGGATAAATATGTCCGCCTGTTCCGCCTCCACTGATTACTATACGCATTATACCATTTCCCCTCAATTTTTTTCTGCTCTGAACAAAGTATAAACCCTGTTTTAAACAACAGGGCTCCGTTAAAACCTGTAAAGAAGAGGTAAAAAACATGTTTTCGGATACTAAAGCTGTCTTTTTCACTCTTCAAATCATTTTTTTGTACTTTTGCAAAATAAATGTCATCATGGTTTCATGAACTAGCAGCATTAGTATCTAGCGTACCTGCTTACATTCAAGAGTACGCCAATGGCCATCAGCATTAATGTCAGTGATGAGCCGCCATAACTTAGGAATGGGAGCGTGATACCTGTCACAGGGATAAGTCCAGTAACAACTGCGATATTAATCATCACTTGAATGGCAACCATTGAAATAATGCCAACTGCTAGGAAACTTCCATATAAGTCTGGGGCTCCAAGTGCTATTCGTATGCCTCTCCATAATAGAACACTAAAGAGCAGCAAAATGAGTGATCCTCCTATAAAGCCAAGTTCTTCAGACAATATTGCAAAGATGAAGTCTGTTTGAGGCTCAGGTAAATAAAAGAATTTTTGTCTACTTTGACCGAGACCCATCCCGAACAAACCGCCTGGACCAACAGCGTATAAGGATTGAATAATTTGAAACCCACTGCCTAGTGGATCTTCCCAAGGATTTAAGTACGATGTAATTCGTTTTATGCGGTAGGGCGCTGATAAGACTAGTGCAGCAAATCCGCTGAGCCCTAAAAGACCGAGAAATATAAAGTGAGCAATTCTCGCACCTGAAACAAATATCATAATAATACAGGTTCCAACCATTACCGTCCCTGTTCCCAAATCTGGCTGCAGCATGATGATGGCAAATGCAGAAAACACAATGCCTAATGCTGGTGCGAAACCTTTACGAAAGGATGTGATATTTTTTTGTTTTTCAGATAAGAATTTTGCAAGAAACGCAATCATCGCAAGCTTCATAAATTCAGAGGGCTGAATACTAAACGCACCGACACCGATCCAGCTTCTTGATCCATTTCTCTCCATACCGATACCAGGAATAAGTACAAGCAACAAAAGGAGAAAACAAACAGCAATCAATATCTTTGACCAAGTCCGCCACGTCCAATAATCGACTCGCATAATGAAAAACATCGCGATAACTCCGATTCCGGCAAACAAAAGCTGTCTTTTTGCAAAATAAAACGAATCATCAAATTTATACGATGCCCACACAGCACTAGCGCTGTACACCATAATTAAACCAATCGTCAATAAAAGTAACGTAATGACAACAAGCAAAAAGTCCGGAGAAGTTTTCTTATTCGTCAAGAGACCGACACCCCAAGCATAATTTCATTTGGGCTGTCAGTCATACGAGAGACAAGCCCTTATTTAAGCATATGCACGGCGTTTACAAACATGTCTCCACGTTCTTCAAATGTTTTATGCTGATCCCAGCTTGCACAAGCCGGGGATAATAAAATCACGTCTTCTTCTTCAGAAATGTTAAACGCCGCAGGTACTGCTTGTTCAACATTATCGACATGTTTTACGTGATGTATTCCCAGTTCTTCACCAAGCTTCACAAACTTAGGTGCCGTCTCACCAAATGTAATAATTCCTTTTACATTTTTCATAAAAGGTTTCAATTCATCAAATTCATTGCCCCGGTCAAGTCCGCCGGCTAATAAAATAGTCGGCTGCTCAAAAGCTGACAATGCTTTACTTGTTGCCAGTATATTGGTGGCTTTACTATCGTTATAGAATTTTCTGCTTTGAATTGTATCTACAAACTGCAGACGGTGCTTCACTCCACTAAATGTCGTGAGAACGTGTGCGATTGCTTCATTTGAACAGCCTGCATTTTTCACGACACAAATAGCTGCCAAAATATTTTCTTGGTTATGCTCACCAGGAAGAACAACATCCTTTAAATCGATGATATGTTCATTCATGTAGTAGATCGCACCATTTTTAATATACGCACCATGTTCTACTTGCTCTTTCACGGAGAAAAACACTTTTTTTGCTTTTGAAGCTTCAGCCAGTTTTACGACTGATGGATCATCGAGGTTAATGACTGCTATGTCATCATCCAGTTGATGTGCGTAAACTTTCTGCTTTGCTTTTTCATATTCATCACGAGTGTGGTGATAGTCTAAATGTGCATCAAAAATATTTAATATTAAGCTGATTTTAGGTCTGAATTCAACTGTTCCCATTAACTGAAAAGAAGAGAGTTCAGTTACGATCCACTCATCACCAGCTGCCTTTGCAGCGACTTCGCTGGCAACTGTGCCAATATTACCTGCCACTAAAGTTTTTTGACGGTCTTGTTTCAACATTTCATAAATCAAAGTCGTGGTAGTGGTTTTTCCATTTGATCCAGTAATCCCAATAAAAGGAGCTGAGGTTAAATGATAAGCTAATTCTATTTCCGTCCAAACTGGAATTTGGCGGCGAAGCGCCTCTTGAACCATCACATTTTCATATGGAATTCCAGGATTTTTAATTAAAATCGTAATTTCTTTATCATCGAACATACGAAGAGGATGGCTGCCGCAAATGACATCTATCCCCTTTTCAGAAAGAAGCTGAGCAGGTTCATTTTCTTCAAACGGCTTTTGGTCATTTACTATGACATTTACTCCATGCTCATGAAGAATTGAAGCTGCCGCATATCCGCTTTTTGCAAGACCTAATACTAGTACATTTTCGTTTTTTAACATTTGCATCTTATTCAATTATAACCACACCTCGATGTAAATTCCTAAAACAGCAAGTAATAAACCAGCTGTCCAGAAGGTGACAACTACTCTCCACTCAGACCAGCCAACTAACTCATAGTGGTGGTGAAGCGGACTCATCTTGAAGATTCTTTTTCCAGTTGTTTTAAAGGAGATCACTTGAAGAATAACAGATAACGTTTCGACAACAAATACTCCTCCAATAATGACAAGCAAAATTTCAAGCTTTGTTAAAATGGCAATCGCTACAATCGCTCCGCCTAAAGCAAGCGACCCTGTATCACCCATAAATACTTTTGCAGGATGCGCGTTAAACACAAGAAACCCAAGAACGGCTCCAGCAACAGCTACTGAAAAGATCGCTACATCGTACTGTGATTGATTCCAAGCCAGTATAGCAAAGGCTCCGAAGGCAATTGCAGCAGTTCCAGATAATAGACCATCCAGTCCATCCGTTAAGTTCACGGCATTAGAACCTCCGACAAGCATGAAAACGACAAGGATAAAGTAAGCCCATCCTAAATCAAAGCTGACATCTGTTCCTGGAATGCGAATCGTCGTTGCAAACTGATAATAATGGAAGACTGCATAAAAAATCACTGCGATCACGATTTGACCGATTAATTTCTGTTTCGATGTTAAACCTAGGTTTCGTTTCATCGCTACTTTAATATAATCATCTAAAAATCCTAATAGACCGTAGCCAAGCGTGACAAATAACAATAAAAACATTTCTGGACTAATCTCAGAAAATTTGTTGATCATCACAATCGTTGTAATTGTAATAGAAAAGATAATCATAATTCCGCCCATTGTCGGAGTACCTGATTTCTTTTGGTGAGACTGTGGTCCTTCTTCTCTAATACTTTGACCAAATTTAAGCCTTCTTAAAAACGGAATAAAAATCGGGGATAAAAGAACACTGATTAAAAATCCCATTATGATTGTAAACAATATCACCTGTTCAAGCATCGTTCTTTACTCCTTCCGAATTTCCAAAGCCGTTTTCCATCAGAAAATTACATTCATTATTAAGGTATTCATTCACGTTCTTCGTATGTTGTTTTTGTACAAAATGCTTCATTTCATTACACTCTTTTCATCATTTTAAGATTTGTTTAGATCTAAAATAGCGTCCATAGCAACCTGTGCATCATCAAAATCGTAAACTTGATCGCCAACGATTTGATATGTCTCATGACCTTTACCCGCTATTAAGACTGTATCGCCTTTTTTCGCATTGGCAATTGCAAAAAAGATGGCTTGTTTGCGATTCACAAAACTATGATAATATGCGTCTGGCACCCCATTTTCCATATCCTTTAAAATAGCTGAAGGATCTTCGCTTCTTGGGTTGTCTGATGTAAATACAGGTTCATCTGCATACTTCACAGCGATTTGGGCCATTTGAGGACGCTTTGTTTTATCACGGTCACCGCCGCAGCCTATCACACAGAAAATTTTGCCCTCTGTTAATTCTCTACACGTTGTCAGGACATTTTCTAAGCTGTCAGGTGTATGGGCGTAATCGACAATAACAGGAAAATCTTGATCACAGTTCACAAGTTCAAATCGGCCTTTGACTCCCTCCAGCTCTTCAATAGCACTTACAATCGTTTCAAATGTTAAGCCAGATACGATCCCTACTGATACAGCTGCTAGGATGTTGTACACATTAAACTTACCGATGAGGGCAACTGTCACATTTTTTGTGCCAATTGGAGTGATCAAATCAAATTGAGTTCCCTTCGGTTTGATTTGAATATTCTTTGCCATCACATCTGCTTTTTGCTCTAAGCCATATGTCATGACTTCAGCAGCTGTAACTTTTTCATAATAACTCGAAGCGTCATCATCTGCATTTAAAATCGCATGCTTTGGCTTATCGTGATGAAAGGCACTGCCAAGCTGTGAAAATAGCAAGCTTTTCGCATGTTTATATTCTTCCATTGTGTTGTGGTAATCAAGATGGTCCTGCGAAAGGTTTGTGAAAACGGCAATATCATAATCACATCCATGTACCCTGCCAAGATGCAGTGCATGTGATGAAACTTCCATAATGGCTGTGTCTACATCTTGGTCAAGCATCTGTTTAAAGGTTTTCTGAAGTGTGACACTTTCAGGTGTAGTGTTTTTCACATCGAGAATGTCATCATTCACCTTCATATACATTGTACCGATTAAGCCTGTTTTCTTTTCAGCTTTTCTCATCATTTGTTCAATCATGTGTGTTGTCGAAGTTTTTCCGTTTGTTCCTGTGATCCCGATGAGATTCAGCTTATGAGTTGGCTGCTCGTAAAACGCATCAGCTATTCTTGCAAGAGCTCTTTGAGAGTGTTTTACAATAATGACTGGTACATCTGATATGTTAAGAGGGTGTTCTGCTACAATCGCTGCAGCCCCGCTTTTCACCGCTTTTTCAGCATAATCGTGTCCATCTACTGTATAGCCTTTTATACAGACAAAAAGGCTTCCTTTTTTCACCTCTCTTGAATCCATTTCAATGGAAGTGATATCAGGATTTTCGTTTATTAATTCGTCATTTTCACTTTTAAAGTATGTAAGGAGTTCTTGTAATTTCATTTCATATCAAACCTCTCAAATTCGTTCACGTGCATGTCTTGTGAAAAAAACACACAGTCTATATTTTATCGTAAAAAAAAGGATACATCCAGCGTATTCCTTAAGTTTCTCTTGGAAAAAACACACTTTAGGCTCTTTTTTTCAAACAGACCTTCTCTTTCAACAAAAAGAGGCAGCCGAATGAGTGCGGCTACCCTCTGTTCATTCTTTATTATTCATCGTTTAAGTATAATCTGATGGTGGAGCCTTCCTTGACCTTTGTCCCGGCAGCAGGCGATTGCTTCACCACTTTACTGCCCGTTCCAGAAGCATCGATCTTAAGGTTAATCAGTAAGGATTCAAGGTCTGAAACAGATCCCCCTACAAGATTCGGTACTTCAATGGTTTTTGTGTCCAGCCACTGGTACTTCTTTTCAATTTGTCCTTTTCTTTTTTTCACACCCATCTCAGGCAGGCTGTCCCGCATAATATGACCCACAATTGGTGCAGCAACTGTCCCGCCAAATTGAATAGTGCCTTTCGGGTTATCTACAGCCACATATACAACGATACTTGGATCATCAGCAGGCGCAAACCCGATAAACGACACAATGTGGTTATTTTCCATGTACTTGCCGTCTTTTACTTTCTGTGCTGTCCCTGTTTTTCCGCCAACTCGATATCCTTCAACAAATGCATTTCGGCCAGTTCCTTGAGCGACTACACTTTCAAGCGCATATCTGATTTCTTTGGATGTTTCTGCTGAAATCACTTTCTTTTTGGCAATCGGTGATTGCTTTTTCACTACCTCTTTTGTGATTGGATCTATCCATTCTTTTGCAATGTACGGCGTGTAAAGTGTTCCGCCATTTACCGCAGCTGCTACGGCAGCTACTTGCTGTATCGGCGTAACAGATACACCTTGACCAAAGGCAGTTGTCGCCTGCTCTACAGGGCCAACCCGGTCCAGCGGGAACAAAATGCCTCGCCCTTCCCCTTGAAGATCGATTCCTGTTTTTTGGCCAAATCCGAAATTTTTAATATAGGAAAATAATTTACCCTTTCCTAGACGGTCGCCTAGTTCAACAAAACCGGGGTTACAGGAGTTTTGAACCACTTCTAAAAATGACTGTGATCCGTGGCCGCCTTTTTTCCAGCACCTAAGTCTTGCACCATCAACTGTCACAGAACCGCTGTCAAAAAAATGATCGCGTTTTAAATTGACTTTTTTCTCTTCTAGTGCTGCTGCAAGCGTAATAATTTTAAACGTCGAACCTGGCTCATATGTGCTCCACACCGGTAGATTTCGGTTAAACACTTTCGAGTCAACTGATTGATAATCCGCTGGATCAAAATCCGGTCTGCTCGACATCCCAAGCACTTCACCGTTCTTCGGGTTCATCGCAATTGCAATCATCCCATCTGGGTTATATTTTGCCTGCGCATTGTCTAATTCCCGTTCTATAATGGTTTGCACCTTCGCATCGACAGTTAACTTCATATCAAGACCATCTTTAGGCGGTGTATAATCATCTGCTTCATCTGGCATTTTCTGCCCTTTTGCATCGGAATAGAACTTTACAGAGCCTTTTTCACCTTTTAGGTCATCATCATAATAGGCTTCCAGTCCAAGTAACCCTTGATTATCAATTCCAGCGAAGCCCAGCACATGAGAAAGAAAACTGCCAAATGGATAGTGTCTGATGCTGTCTTCTGCAACATAAACACCATCTAAATCAAGCTCTCTGACTTCTTTTGCTTTTTCATGAGATACTTTTCTCCCTTCTGGAGAAATTCGTTCGATGGATGTTTTCTTTGTGACGTGCTTGTACGCTTTCTCTTCAGACATATTCAGTACTGCCGCCAGTTTTTTGCTTGTTTCTGCCGGATTTTTAATTTGCCGCGGGACGACCAATATAGATGGGGCACTTTTGTTCGTCGCAAGCTCTACCCCATTTCGGTCCAAAATATCTCCCCTTTCTGGTTCGAACGGGAGGTTCCGGCTCCATGAATCTTTTGCTAAGCTTGTGAGCTTCTCGCCCATAATAAACTGTACATATCCTAATCTAGTATCTATGATGAAAAAAATGATCACCCCAAACAGCAGCACGAAAAGCAATCGTTTTCTCACTGTTACACTTGATACTCGCACGCCTGGTTCACTCCTTACATACATATGGCTTGTTTCCATCATATGCAGGCCCGTCCTTATGTAGAACGTCTCGTCTATCCCGCTCGGCAAAAGAAAAAACCTAGCAAGTGGTTTGCTAGGTTTTGCAGTTAATTCGGACTTTTAAATGTCACAGTGACTACTTCATCTGAAATCTCCGATCCTCTTTTCACACTTTGTTTGACAGCATATCCTTGTCCCTTTGTTTCGATATGCACACCGGAAATGGATGCATATTGAAGGACTTCCCGTCTCGACCAGCCTGTCATATCAGGCATTTTTATCGTTTTTCCTGCTGTTTTCAAGAAAACTTTCTGGCTTTCAGAGAATTCAGAGCCTGCACTTGGCCACTGTCGTTTAATGGAGAGGCCGTCGCCGATGACAACAGGCGTTAAGTTTTTGTTTTTGGCTTCTGTTTCCGCCTGCTTCACTTCTAAATCTAAGAATGAAGGCATTGTTTCTTGCTTCACTTTTTGTTCGCCTGATTTTTTATCGTCTGTTTTTGTTGGTGCAATATTTAAATATAGCAGACTATTTTTCATCACTGGGTTAAAGATTTGTGCAACTGGGGCAGAGCCAGTTTCTGTGTCAGACAGCTGCGGCTGCTGTACAGCTACATAAACGAGCAGCTTCGGATCATCTTTTGGCGCCATACCCATAAATGAAAAGACGTAATCGTTTCTTCCTTTGAGATAACCGCCGGCACCGCCAATTTGTCCTGTTCCTGTTTTCCCAGCAACGTCAAATCCTTTGATTTGGTAAGGCTGGCCTGTTCCAATCTTCGAGGAAACCACCTCACCTAAAATGTCACGGACTTGCTTTGCTGTATCAGAGGAAATTGGCTTTCCAGCTACTGTTGGTTCGTGCTGTAAAATTGTTTTGTTTGTGTTCGGGTCTGTAATATGATCAATAACATATGGCTTCATCATCGTTCCGCCGTTTGCTATCGCTGTCGCTGCTTCTATTTGTTGAATCGGTGTAATGGCAGACGCTTGACCGTAAGCCGTCGATGCTTTGTCATATTCGTATCTGTAATTGATTTTACTAGACGCTTCGTTCGGCAAGTCAATACCTGTTTTGTCATAGAAATGGAACTTCTGCAAATATTGTTCGTAGCGCGTGAAGCCTAGTTTTTCTTTTGCCAGCTTTGCAAAAGCTACGTTAGACGAACGGAGAACACCTTCATGAAAGTCAATTTTTCCCCAGCCATTTCCATTGTTGTGGTCTCTTACAAGGCCTCCTCCTACTTTATAAGTACCAGATTGATATTTATCATTGCCTTGGTAGACCCCTTCTTGGATTGCTGCAGCAAGTGTGAAGATTTTCATCGTTGAACCTGGTTCAAACGCATATGAAATGACATCATTGTTATAATTCGTAATGTCTAATTCATTTAAATTAAAGCTTGGCCGCTGTCCCATCGCGAGCACCTTTCCCGTTTTTGGGTCAACGACTGTGGCAATGATTTTCTTCGGTTTATATTTTTTGGCAACCTGAGTCATACTTTCTTCAAGGAACGCCTGGATTTTTTGATCGATGGTCAGCGTGACATTTTTCCCATCCTTCGGAGCGACAATGTCTTCTTTACTATTTGGAAGAGCCCATCCGCTTCTGTCACTGTTATATGTCACATAGCCGTCTTTTTCTTTTAAAAATTTGTTCAGCGCCTTCTCAAGTCCCATCGCGCCTGACATGTCCTTCGTTGCCTCATCTAATCTTGCATAACCGATCAGATTCGACGCAAACATGCCGTTTGGATAATATCGCTTCGTGTCTTTTTCAAATGCGATCCCTGGAAGCTTTAGCTTTTCAATTTTTTCCTTTGTTGAAAAACTGATGTCTTTCCCAGCTTTACCAAACTCCACTTGGAACGCACCTTTAGTATTCAGACGCTTTAAAATTTCGCTTTCACTCATATCAATGACTTTTGACAGCTCTTTTGCTGTCTTTTCTTTGTCGACGACATGCATCGGGTGCTTTGGGTCGACTGTCATTTTCTTGCTCATGACCGCAATGAGCTTATAAACAGACGTATCCTCTGCAATCACATTTCCATTTCGGTCTAAAATAGACCCTCTTTTGGCTTCAAGTGTTTTCTTCGATTGATATTGTTCATTTGCCTTTGCGGCTAACACTTGGCCATCGACCGTTCCTGTAATCTGAATATAGATAAAACGTGCAAGGATGATAAAGAAAAACAGGGCGAAGCAAATACTCGCAATTGCCGCGCCTCTGTTCATCATTTTATTCTTTTTAGGCATCGCCATCTTAATCGACCTTCTTAACATCTTTCGAAATGCTTAAGCCTGCTTTTTTCGCAGTATCAATGACTCTCTCCGGTTCACTCAGCAAGTCTTTTTCTTTTTGAAGCTCAGTGATCTTCTTTGATTCTAAAGATACTTGCTGTTCTAATTTCTGGACTTCAATATTAGCGTGATAGACAGCAAAGGCTTTAGAAATGATGAGAATGGAGCTGCACATAAGAGCCATGACAAACATGACAAGTAAGATTTTTTCACCAAGTGTGATAGAACCTCTTCTTTTAATAACAACCGATTGGCCTTGCTGCTCTGTTTGATATTGTTTTACTTCTCTTTGGTAAGCCAAATTACTCATAAGAAACCTCCTTTTTATCATCATCTATGGTGTCGTTTTACTTTTTTTCTGCAATTCGGAGCTTCGCTGAACGGGCACGGTTGTTATGTTCCAGCTCTTGTTCTGATGCAACGATTGGTTTTCTCGTGATCAGCTTCAGCTTTGGTTCAAGTCCTTCTGGAATCACTGGTAGTCCGTGCGGAAGTTCTGGAAGAGAAGACATTTCTTTAAATGTACTTTTACAAATCCGGTCTTCAAGTGAATGGAATGTAATGACAGAAATTCTCCCCTTCGGATTGAGTAACTCTATTGCTTGTTCTAGTGCTTCTTCAAAAACTTTCAATTCATCATTTACGGCAATTCGGATCGCTTGAAACACTCTTTTTGCTGGATGTCCGCCAGTTCGTCTTGCAGGTGCGGGAATTCCTTCTTTGATAATGTCGACAAGCTCACCTGTAGTTTCAATTGGTGCTTTTTTTCTAGCTTCTTCAATTTTGCGTGCGATTTGCTTGCTGAATTTTTCTTCCCCATATTTGTAGAAAATCCGAACTAGATCTTCAAACGGCCATTCATTCACCACTTGTTTTGCCGACAATGCGGCTGTTTGATCCATTCGCATGTCAAGAGGTGCATCATGGTGATAACTAAAGCCTCTCTCTGGTGTGTCGAGCTGAGGAGATGAAACCCCAAGGTCAAAAATCACACCGTCTACGCTTGTAATGCCTTGTTCATTCAGACGTTCTTTTAAATATCGGAAGTTGCTCTTTATGAAAAGAATGTTCGCTTTAGAATCCGCGAGCTTCTCTCGTGCATGATCCAGTGCAGCATCGTCTTGGTCAAATCCAATCAATGTACCTTTTTCTGATAGTTGAGATAGTAGATATGAGCTGTGACCTGCTCCGCCCAGCGTGCAGTCTACATATGTACCGTCTTCTTTGACGTTTAAACCGTCAACTGTTTCTTTTAATAATACTGTCTCATGTTGGAACATGATGTTATGGTCCCACCTTTTTCAAATAGAAATGAATGTGTAGAAAGCTTGCTGCACAAGGGATTATTATATATCAAATCCAATCATGTTTTCAGCAATTTCAGCAAAAGAATCTTCTTGCTCTTCTGTATATTGTTCCCAGATCGACTTACTCCACAACTCAATTCGATTTGAAACGCCGATGACCACACATTCTTTTTCGAGTTTTGCATATTGGAGTAGGTTTGATGCGATGTTAATACGCCCCTGCTTGTCCAGATCGCATTCAACTGCGCCAGAGAAGAAGAACCGGGTAAACGCACGTGCATCTTTTTTCGTTAGCGGCAGTGCTTTGAGTTTCTCTTCGATTAGTTTCCACTCACTCATAGGGTAGCCAAATAAACATTGATCAAGCCCTCTCGTCAGCACAAACTGTTCTCCGAGACCGTCTCTAAATTTAGCAGGGATGATCATGCGCCCTTTTGTATCAATCGTATGTTGGTATTCACCCATGAACATGATAATCAGAGCCCCACTTTCTCACCCTTACTCTCCACTATCCACCACTTCTCTCCACAAAACTTATTTTACACTGTTTCTACATAAAAAAAAACCCTGAACTAGTCAGGGTTCATTAAAACTTTATTTCAAAGTTTGACAATTTGCTGCTTGTTTTGAAATGAAAATGGCAGATTTTTGAACGTTTTGAAGAATTCTGGACCATATTTGTTTAAAAAGTACATGATATTCCAAATTCTTTCTTGCGGGGCATCTAATGGTTTTAAGCTGTTTTCAATCCGTTCAAAATCTCGAAGGATATATCCTTCCTTCTCTTCCACACGCTGCGCCACCTTTTGATAAACAAATTGAAGCTGGTCTTCGATAAATTTGGCATTTTTATCTAGCAGCTGTTCGAAGTTTGGTTCAACCTCCAGTGCTTCTTGCCTCAATACGCCATGAACATTCGCTAATTCACGTTTCGCCTGATCAACGGCTTGAACAAAGCTGTCTGGAAGGCTTTGCTCAAAGTGAGCCTCTTTCTTTTCTTTTACTCCGTTTGTGAGCACTTCTTCAAGAGAAAGTTCTCTGACCGGCAGCTTCTTATCGATGTGCCTTTCAAGAATGGTCACGTGCAGTCTTGGAAGAACGGGTGCCATCTTTAATTCAAAATGCTCAAAAATTCCTTTCAGTTCTCCCCAATAGTTGACTTCACCGTGTCCTGCCATAAAAGCAAGTGTTGGGAGAAGGGTTTCCTGCATTAAGGGACGCGTCACCACATTGTTGCTGAACCGTTCTGGGTGCTCCTCAATTTCCTGCAAAAGCTCTTCTTTTGTCCACGTAAGCCCCACTTCTGATATAGAAAACTGGCCGTTTTCTTTTTCAATAAGGAAACGCTCTTCATCATATTCGTAAAACAGGTTCGCCTGATTGTCACCAGCTTCTATGATCGGCTGATATCCCGCTCGTTTCATGGCAGTCTGCGTTTCATTTAAACGAGCTGTGACCGCATCATTTGTCTCAACAATATGCTTGAATAACGTACGCTCAAGTGGTTTGACACCTAAGTCTCCTGAATTAAATAGAAGCAGTCCATCTTCTTCAAAAAGGTCGCATACAATCCATTCAAAGAAATCCGTAAATGTTTGTGATTTGCGTAAACATCGAAGAAGCTGATCAAGCAAGTCATTTGTATACGCAGATTCTTCATATGTTGAAAACACATCGCGAAGCCATTTCTCTGTTTTTTCTTGATGCAGAGGTGTTCTTTTGGCAGCAGTTTTTTTGACGTTATGTAATGGCAGCTTTTGCTTGACTGGACCTTTTTCGCCAGATGTGTAGACAAAATTAATTTCATCTACGTCATGATCCTCACCTGCTACCCAAAAGACTGGAATCACAGGAACGCCAAGCACTGATTCTTTTTCTTTTGCGAACTGAATAATGGATATGATTTTATGTATGGTATAAAGCGGTCCTGCCAGTAGGCCTGCCTGCTGTCCTCCAACCACCATGACACTCCGTTCATCACGGATCTTTTCAATGTTCTGACGCATCGCTGCCGATTCAAACTTTGCGTGGTATGCGCTCATATAATCCGCTAAAGCCTCGCGCGGGAAGCTCATTTCCATGAGATCGTCGTATCTTTTTTTCCATGTGTGCTCAGAATGTATATCATAATCAAAAAAAGCAGTCATCTCTTTTTTTTCTTCTATATAATCACGTATGAATAAATTCTGACTTCGGATGGAAAGTTCAGTCAATTGCATGTTTAGAACTTCCTTTCTTCAATAAATAGTTAGTTTCCCGAAAAAAGTATAGCATGTAAATGAGCTCACTCAAAAGATTTTGTTTGCTTTTTTTCCAATACTTCCAAGCTTCGATTGAAGAAAGTAAGATGTGGCGCCAGAATTTCTTGAGCTTGAGCCTTTTTTAAAAGATAGCCAACGATGGCTTTTCTTTCGGTTTCACGGCCTTTGACGATATCTTGAAGCATTGACGATTGATTGGCGGCCGTTTTCTTACAAATGGAAACGACGTGTGACCAGAGCCGCTCTTTTTCAGCCAGACCTAGAATGGACAATGCTTCCTCAAATGCACATTTCATCATGTATTCATATGCAGGAGTTGCGATCAATTCTCCATTTTTCACATGCAATAAAGCCGTGAGCGGGTTAATACAGACATTGACCAGCAGTTTTTCCTCCAGCACTTTTTTCCATTCATCCGTATAAATCATCTGAAATTGGGCCGGCATTTCATTCAAAGCATTTCTCATAGCAGCTGCATCCTCAGGATGAAAAGCCCCCCACTTGATGACACCAATCCCTGTATGGTTTACTGCATGATCTGATACCTTCATCGCCCCGTGCTCTACAACACCGATATATATCGAATGCGGCGTGTCCCAGTTTTCTAAATCTAATAAGTGGGCCATGCCATTTTGTAAAAATAAGATTCGTTGACGAGGTAATGTGGATAGTTCATCAAGCACCTCTTGCAGCTGGTGATATTTCACCGTCACAATCAGCAGATCAAATACTCCTGTAATCCCTGCCCTTGCCTCCGCAGACGCCAGGAATGTGTCTCCTTTTACCGTTCGCTTAATACCTGATGTTCGAATCTCCTCTGCTTGTTCTTTTCTTCTTGTCAAAACAGTGATGTCATGATGCTGTGATAAATAACTGGCACAAAGCAGACCAATCGCACCGCCGCCAATGATTCCTATGTTCAACTGCCGCACTTCCCTTTTTCTGTTTACTTCATCATATCAACCATTTTAACAGTTTCAAGCCGCGATGCAAAAAGCAGATGGCGCGCCGCGATTGAATTTTTTTAATTTAAAAACTATAATAATAAGTGTAAAAACTTTTTGAGGCGGATGGGATGAAAACGCCTTCAACGACATCACTGTCAACATTATGTGTGTAAGGGGGAAGATCATATGACACAAGTAAAACGACTTCTAATCAATTACAAAACTTTAGAGGAATTTAAACAATTTAAGGAATATGGCATACAAGAACTATCCATGCTTGAAGACCTTGAAAGTAATATGATTGAAAATGACAGCAACTCTCCATTTTACGGGATTTATTTTGGAGATAAGCTGGTTGCACGTATGAGCCTTTATCAAGTGGACGGCTCGACGACAACGTATTTTGACCACAATCATGATTATTTAGAGCTGTGGAAGCTGGAAGTGCTTCCTGGGTATCAACGTAAAGGGTACGGCGAAGCACTTGTTGATTTCGCCAAATCTTTCGGACTGCCAATCCGGACCAATCCACGCGTCAAATCTGCTGGTTTTTGGGATAAAATGGGCTTTGAAGCGGTAAAATATGATATGGAACGCGACAAAGGTGAAAATCCACTCATCTGGGAACCTGCCCATATTCAAAAGAATACAGGTGAATCCGCTTAATCACTGATGGCAAAACGCCCCTCCTTTCTCTGTGAGGGGCGTTTTCTTATTTAGCATATTCTTTTAAGTTGATATTCTGTTTGACTCTTTCAACAATCCCAATAAGTGCCCGGTAATCTTCTTCCGTCATTTTTAATTGCCGCTTCAAATGTTCATTTTCTTCTGTGAGCGACTTCAGTTGATGCTGCGTGTCCGCCAGTTCTTCGCGTAAATAAGCTGAGCCAGCCGGTTCTTTTTCAAGCTTCTCTAAAAACTGAATCACTTCTCGCAAGGTCAATTCAGCCTGATCTGAAGTTGCCTTTTCTTCTATCGTTAACGTATTCTGTGGTAAACCCGAGGAATGAATCCCAATCTTTTTACGCAGTTCTTTTCGCTGTTTTTTCGCCAGCTCAATGCCTGCCTGATATTGTTTTCTGACGTATGAATTCCACCTGAAGCCACATGCTGCCGCTGTTCTTGACAATGCTTTCCCGACTTCCTCAAATGCGGAAAGCTGCGTTCCTCCATCTCGAATATGCCTTAAGACGACTTCTGCTAAAAGTAAATCTTCATCTTGTGTCCATGCGTCCTGCCTTGTAATCGTCAATTGATCATCCCCCCTGAATCTGAATACCACATCATATGCGCTTACTAGAGTAGATAGACTATTTGCAGGAGAGAAACCTAAAAAATAGACAAATAAAAAAACGCAAGGGAAGATTCCCTTACGCTTTTTTATCAAGCATTAGTTGCTTTTTACGTCTTTGCCTTTGTATGTTCCGCAAGATTTGCAGACACGATGAGAAATTTTCATTTCACCGCATTCTGGGCAAGCTACCATACCAGGTACTTGTAGTTTGAAATGCGTACGACGCAATCTTTTTTTCATTTTAGAAGTTCTTCTAAAAGGTACAGCCATTATTCCCACCTCCTTAAAGAGTTAAGATTCATTATTTTCTTCTAAGAGCTTCTTCAAGCCTTCCAGACGCGGATCAATTCGGTTTTGATGTGCATCTTCCGAAATGACCGCCCAGTCATTCCCTTCCTGTGGTGCAGCACCTTTTACGTCTGTTTGGTCGCAAAAGATTTGCATCGGCACTTCAAGAAGAATTTCTTCCTTGACTATAGGCGTTAAGTCGATGATATCGTCTTCTACAACAGATACGTCTTCATCTTCTATATCGTCTGTCTTATGAAGTACAAATAGTTCTTTCGTTGAAATCGCAAATGGATAATTTACATCAACAAGCGTTCTTGAACAAGGCAATGTCATTTCACCTGTGATGGTTAAATCAAATGCGACTTGCTTTGATTCGATCACTCCAGTCCCTTTCACCTCTACCGGTGAAATACGACGTATATCTGAATGAAGGCTAGTAAGTTCATTTAAGTCAACCGTCTCATGAAAATCGAAGCTGTTTTTAGCTTTTTGATGTAACTGATAAACTGTCCATTTCAATTGTATCACCTCTAAGAGCAACAAACATGATTATAGCTTTCATCATGCTATTTGTCAATATTTTTTCTTTACAGTCCTTTGTGATGTCAGAGCGTTGTTTGACATCAGTTCACGGAATGCCTACACTGAAAAAAATGGGCTTCATTTTTCCCTTATGCTACTGTAGCATAGACCATTTAACCATAGCAAGAAAGGCGGAACATCTATTGAAAGCAACAGGAGTTGTTGTCGAGTACAATCCATTTCATTATGGACATGCCTATCATGTTCGCCAGGCGAAAACACATACCTCCTCAGATGTAGCCATTGCCGTCATGAGCGGATCCTTTCTCCAGCGCGGAGAGCCCGCTATCGTCTCCAAATGGGCACGAACAAAAATGGCATTGCAAAACGGTGTAGACATCGTGTGTGAGCTTCCATACATATATGCAGTGCAAAAGGCAGAAACCTTTGCAAACGGCGCTGTGTCTATTCTAGATGCTTTAAAATGCCGCTCCCTTTTTTTCGGAAGTGAGGACGGAAACATCAAAGCATTTGAGCGAACAGCTCACGCTTGGCATGAGAAAAAAGAAGAAATCGACCTTTTCACAAAAGCAAAGGTAAAAGAAGGTCTTAGTTATCCGGCTGCCGCTGCCGCTGCGTTTCAAGAGGTCATTGATCCGAAACACTTACTGGATCTGTCTAGGCCTAATAACATTTTAGGCTTCCATTATGTCAAAGCCATCTTAGAGAGATCTCCTCACATAGAGCCCTTTACCTCTCAAAGAATTGCATCCGGTTATCATGATCAAGAGCTTCCTAAACATCAGAAAATCGCAAGCGCTACAAGCATCCGAAAAGCCTTAAAAGAGAATGGGTCATTTGAAACTGTCGCCTCTTATCTCCCGGAAGCCTCGCTTAAGCAATTACATGACTATTATTCTTCTTATGATCTTTTACATACGCAAGAAGACTATTTCAGCTTCTTAAAACATGTGTTTCACACAATGGATACAGCAGAACTAGAAGGCATCTATGAAATTGAAGAAGGCATCGAACACCGCATGCAAAAGGCGATCACACATGCGTCCTCCTACGAGGAATATCTATCACTTGTGAAAACAAAACGATATACGTGGACAAGGCTGCAGCGGATGAATACGCACCTTTTAATGAGGGTGAAGAAAACGGTCATGCATGAGCTGCTAAAGGAGAAACAAGCACCATACATTCGTTTACTTGGTATGTCAAAGAAAGGTCAGCAATATTTATCTCTTGTAAAAAAGGAATTGGACGTACCGCTTGTCAGCAAGCTGTCTTCCTTTTCACATCCTGCCCTTGATCTTGACATTCGCGCTTCCCGCGTCTTCAGCCTTCCCATCAGCGAACCAATGCAAACAAAGTTAACAGAAGCAGAATTTAAAACCTCACCGATCCGCTATGATGAAGAGACTGGTCTCTTCCAATCTCGATAAAAAAAGCAGCCTAAGGCTGCTCTCTGATTGTTGACAAAGGGCTAAAAGGATCTTTATTTTAGTCCTTTGTCCTCTTTTCAGCGTGATAGAAAACCTTTGAAGTCTAGGAAGGGCGAGCACCGGAACGGAGCGAATTTGACATTCGTGAGTACCGGCGCAGAGACCTGACACCGAATGCGAGGGTTTGTCTACACGCTGAGAGCAGCCTGTGATAAAGGCTGCTCTTTTTTCACTTAAGATGCTTTCTCTTTTAACTTGTTTAAATAGTTCAGTGCGTCCTGCATTGTGTCCACAGGAACGATTTTCATATTACTTTTAATATCTTTTGCTGTTTTCACTGCATTTTTGTAGTCTGAATTTGGATCACCTTTATCGTTTGGTGCAAAGAAGATATCTTTTCCTGCTTTATCTGCTGCAACAACCTTTTGATCTATTCCGCCAATTGGCCCGACCGTACCATCAGCGTCAATCGTTCCAGTCCCTGCAATCGCATAACCATGTGTTTCGTCTTCTTTTGTCAGCTGGTTATAAATTTCAAGTGACATCATTAAACCTGCCGACGGGCCGCCGATATTTTCAATATCGACCTTAATGGAAGGCGAGACTTTCACATTTCGGTCTGTAAATAATGATACGCCAATTCCAACTCGGTTCGGCTCTTCTTTAAAAGGTTTTAACTTCACTTTCTGCGTGATATCCTTGCCGTTTCGTTCAAGGACAAAACGGACAGATGTACCAGCTTTTTGACGGCTGATATACGACACCATTTTATCAGCAGAATCATACGTCTTGCCATCAACGCTTTTAATCCGGTCGCCCACTTCAATTTTGCCATAAGCAGGCATGCCTTTCATGACGTAGCTCGCATATACCCCATTAAACGTATAATCTACTTTTTTGCCTGCTTTTGTATACGCTGCAATCATGGCATTTTCTTGAGAGCTTTTCATCAGCTGAAGCTGTCTTTTCATATAATCTTCATCCGACTCTCCGTCCGCTTTAATATTTTCTTCTGGGACGATCTCGTCATATTTATTCATTTTCGCAAGTAAATACGTATACGGATTGGCTGGACCTACTTTTATCGTCATAAGAGAGAAGCTGCCCTTCTCGCCGTATCCACCGTCCACTTGAATGTGAGGGGCAATCTCTGTTGCATCACCCGGCTTTGTCACGTAATACGGCAGTTTAACAAAAGTTAAGCCAAATAAGACAAGAACAACGACAAAAAAGCTGAGCCAGCGAATATTCAATTTTTTCATTCGATTAACACTCCCATTTATCAATGACATCTTTCAGTTTACCTGCTAGTTGATCTGCGGCGAGCTCACCAGCTTCAATCATCTCCTGAACCTGGGTGAACGAACTAGAGCTAAATGTTTCAAGCCTCGGCCGGATCATGAGATCTGCATGAATGGTTTGATGACGGACCAATTCATTTTGAAGGATGTCCAAACTTTGCATAATCACATCCGATAATCTCGTCGCCTTTTCTGTTTTTTTCACCCTTGATACATCAGAGGCGATAATAAGGTCTGCGCCCATTTCTTTTAAAACAGACACAGGAATGCGGTCAACAACCGCTCCATCCACTAGCTGTCTGCCGCCCATTTCGTGAGGAACAAACACGCCTGGAATGCTGATGCTTGCTCTGACTGCTTGTGAGACAGACCCTTCTTTAAACACAACCTTCTCCCCTGTTTCGAGGTCACAGGCAACCACCGCAAGGGGCATTCTTAATTCTTCGAATGTTTTCCCATATGTAAACGTGTGAATCAGCTGCAAAATTCGATTTCCTTTTAAAAGACCGATTTTTGGCAGTGTATAGTCAGCATAATACTTTCTTCTGAAGACAAGTGCAAGTTTTTTCATTTTTTCTACGTCTTGTCCTGCCGCATAAAAGCTCCCAACAAGTGCGCCAATACTGCTTCCAGCAATCATATCTACCTGTATTCCTTGCTTCTCAAGACTAGACAATACCCCGATATGCGCCATTCCCCTCGCACCCCCGGAGCCTAGTGCAAGCCCGATGATCGGTCGCTTCATGAAAATCCACCCTCCTCTTTCTATGCATATATACGAATCTATAGGTCTAAACATGCCCCTACTGCTCGTATAGTAATAGAAGACAGGCTCGGCTAGTTTCTTTTTCTAATATCACGAGCTCGCCAATAGATCATAACGGCAAGGGGCGAAATCTCCATGAAAAAATGGAACACTCTGTTCATCGCTGCTTTTTTTATTTTTTTAACAGCCACTGTGATTACACATCCACAAGCCTCTTTGCAAGCGTCGAAAAATGGACTTGCAATGTGGTGGGAGGTTGTATTTCCATCATTGCTTCCTTTTTTTATTTTGTCCGAGCTATTAATTAGTTTCGGGATTGTCAGATTTGTCGGGGTATTATTAGAGCCATTTATGCGCCCCATCTTCCGGGTGCCGGGTGTAGGCGGATTTGTACTGGCTATGGGAATGGCTTCAGGGTTTCCTTCTGGTGCGAAATTAACGACAAGACTGAGGCAGGAAAGGCAGCTGACGCGGATCGAAGCAGAGCGTCTCGTTTCCTTTACAAATTCATCAAATCCATTGTTTATTTTCGGTGCGGTGGCTGTTGGTTTTTTTCATCACCCAGCTTTAGGCATTGTACTCGCCAGCGCTCATTATTTAGGGAATCTCGCTGTTGGTGTGACGATGCGCGCGTATAAAGCGCGGCATGATGCACACCTAAGAAGCCGCAAGAAGTTTTTATTCCCGCCGTTTAAAGAGGCATTCAATGCTCTTCATACAGCAAGACTCGCAGAGAAAAGACCGCTCGGCCAAATTTTAAGTGATGCAGTCATGTCATCAGTCCAAACACTCTTTATGATTGGCGGCTTTATTATCTTATTTTCTGTGTTTAGCAAAATGCTGTCAGTTGTCCATGTGACAGACCTTTTATCCATCGGGCTCGGATATATGCTGCAAACGATGCATCTTCCGCCAGAATTAGACCTTGCCATGATTGCCGGTTTATTTGAAATCACATTAGGAAGCCAGATGGCGGGGTCACAGGAAGTCACCCTTCTCGCTAAAACCATTGTCGTCAGCTTTATTTTAGGATTCAGCGGGTTTTCTGTTCAAGCCCAAGTCGCCGGCATTTTGGCGGCAACCGATATCCGCTTTAAACCGTTTTTCTTCGCCCGTTTGCTTCACGGAATTTATGCAGCTGTTTTTGCCTTTTTATTATTCAAGCCTCTTTATGTCTCTCGATCAGACATGGCTCTCCCAGCGGGTGCCTTTGATGCAGGCCAGCAGGTCGTCATGTTCAGCAGCGTGGTTTGGAATCAGCTTGTGACAGCTGGTCCTTTGATCACACTTTGCAGCTTGATTGTGTATATCGCACTGTACTATCGGAAATTAAAAAATGGATGAGTGCTGGGTGCACTCATCCATTAAATTTTTCCTTCAGCGCTGCTTCTACCTCTTTTGGTACAAGATCTTTGACTGCCCCATGATATTTCGCTACTTCTTTGACAATACTGGAGCTTAAGAAGGAATACTGATTGTTGGTCATCATAAAAAACGTTTCAATTTCATCGTCTAACACTTTGTTCATTGAGGTGCCTTGCATCTCATACTCAAAGTCCGTCACAGCCCTTAATCCGCGTAAAATGACTTTGGCTTCTTTTTGCTTTGCATAATCAACAAGCAGGCCGTGAAACGATTCAACTTTGATATTTGGCAGCTCCTTCGTCGCTTGGCGAATAAGCTCACACCGTTCTTCAACAGTAAATAACGGTTTTTTAGATGAGTTATTTAATACACATACATACACTTCATCAAAAATCTTTGCACCTCTTTTGATGATATCCAAATGCCCCAATGTAACTGGATCGAAGCTGCCCGGACAAACGGCTATGTTCCCCATGCTAATTTCCCCGCTTTCTATAAATCGTAATACCAGTCAATCCGTACAGTTCCTGTCTTGTGATGTGGAGCTGCCCTGCTTCTTCTGGCAGCTTCACGTCTTTATCATGCTCACACACGATCACGCCGTCATCTGTTAACAAGGCGTGCTCGTCAATCATTTCAAGAAGTGCTTTTAGCTGTTGATCTTTATAGGGCGGATCAAGGAAAATGGCTTGAAAGGATTCCTCTCGTTTCACAACAGCTGCGAGTGCACGCTTTGCTTCATTTCGAAACACTTCACTTTGATCCATTAGCGTCAATTGATTCAGGTTTCCTTTAATCGTCTGAATCGCCTTTATATCTCGATCAACAAATATGCAATGATCGAATCCTCTAGAAAGCGCTTCAATCCCTAAACCACCGCTTCCTGCAAATAAATCAAGAGCCCATCCGCCATCAAAATACGGGCCGATCATATTAAATATTGATTCTTTTACTTTATCTGTCGTCGGTCTTGTTGATTGACCTGGTACCGCTTTAAGAGTGCGGCCTTTTCTCGTTCCAGAGATGACTCTCATTTTTCCACCACTTTTTCTGCTTGCTTCTATTCGTCATTGTTTATGACAAAAAATTCAACATTATCTTACCACATCACTCCTCAAGGAACAATGCAATGATATTCATTCATTTTCTATGTATAGATCAAGAAATCCGGGGTCATACTACTTATAACAGCATCTGATGTGGTGCTGTTGCCAACCGCGGAGAAGACTTACGTTTCCCCATAAGTTCTTCCTCCGGTTTCTCCTCTCCCTTTGCCTTCTCCTTAATGAATCATTAAGAATAGAAGGACCCCGCGGGTGATGCCGCGGGGATTTTTTTGTGTCTTTAAAAGCCCACCTTATAATCATACTCTTTTGCTTTGTCCAATTTGGATTCGTACTCTAATTTAATAAAAGGTTTATATGAAGGCTCAACACGTTTCACAAATGGTAACGAGCTGAGTTTAGCCATATGGCGCTCAAGATCATCCATATCACAATAGATCACGGCATATTTCATTTTCCTTGAAATATAGTGAACATTCCCGAATTTTCTTAGCGCTTTTGACTGCTTTAACGAATGCAGCCAGACAACCATCCCTTGACGTTTGGTTTCCATCTTTTCACCTGCCGCTTTTCAATTCTTTTCATTCATTATGTAAAAGACGAGACATTCAAGTCTCGTCAAGATACTTTACAGCCGCAGCTGCCACCTGATCCACAGCCGCCGCCGCATGATGATAGACCATCAAAATATGGGTTCCCTGTTGGAACTTTAATATATGCTGATACAGCTTGACCGATTTCAATACTAATCTCATCTAAGATGGATTGAATCGCTGTTTCTGCTTTTTTGAAATCAACCACTGTATCGTGAAGATCTAGCTTTCTTTTGACCTCACGCATTTCCTTTGAGATCGTTCTATAGTCCGGATGATACTTGCCGAACCGCTGCACATCCTCATACTGCTCTTTTACTTTTGTAAAATGGGCAATAATTTGTTGGGCTTCTTCGTCTTGCTGGAGACGCTTAAAGCAGTTGCGGTAATGTTCAGCCTCCTCCGACTGAAGAATCATGGCAGCCAATTGATTTGCTTCCTCTTGGAGCTCCACAGATTCGATTGTCGCATACATAAATGTTGCACCTCCAATTCATAGTTTACCACGAAACCTATGGATCAGAAAATGCTTTTACGTGACAAATACATCCCATGTCTCTCTTTTCTGTTGATATTCTGGATGACGGGAATTCAGCACAACGGTCATTTTATGCTTTCCTTTTGAAAGATGCTTGACCACAAATGCCGCGGTATACTCATTCCCTGCACGTTTCCCGTCTACATACACTGTAAAATATCCCGCCTTCTCGTTCTTTTTCAGACGCTCTGGCTGAAGATGAAAATCTTGAAGTGTACTTTCTATATAGACAGACGACCCTTGCACTTTGTATTTCAAAAAGCCTTGCTGCTTCATTGCGCTTTGGGCTTGCTGCATGACTGGTACTGCTGGGTCTTGCTTAATCACTTGCTCTTCTCCATGTTGACTTTGACACCCGGTGACAAGAAAAAGCAATGCGCCTATTGACAGCATCCATTTCATCATCTGATTCTCCTTTCATATACTTTTATAGGATGCTCAGGAAATAGACATCTTAATCAACTCAAAAAAAGCCTCAGCCGGCTCCATTTTGATTGCGCATTGCTTGGAACATTTGAATCATCATTTCAGCCATTTGGACGCTATTGCTCAACTGACTCACACGATGAGGAATGGTTTTTTCGTAAAAGTTCATTTTATCTAATTCAAAGGACGTTAGATTTTCAGGATGCCGCGTCAGCTGTCTGTACCAGATAGGACGCTGCCTTATGAATTTGATTCGCTCCTCTTCGGCCATGACAAATTCCTGTACTTCTTTTCGCACCAGAAGCATCCCCTTTCACTTAATCTTTCCTGAAGGAGAATGGGTGCTGACTGCCTCCAGATGAACCTTTCTTTGAACCATTGGATGAAAATTGGCCGAGTAAGCTTTGTAAAGAGGAAATAGACTGGCTCATTTTGTTAATCTGTTCATTCATTTGATCAGCGTCCATTTTTTTCACAGCAGAAACCATTTTAGACATAAAATCTGCTTTTCCTGTTTCACTTGGCTTAGAGGCTTTTTCTTCTTTCGCATCTTCAGATTTCGATTGCCGGTAAGGTGACCACATCTCATCTTCCTCACCAAACATGACCCAATTCTCGTATACACTTTGCCAGCTTTTTTCTTGCGATTGCACTTCTTGAATTAACTTCGGATGGCGTCTGACGAATTGTTTAAATTCATCAATGGATGTTTGTTTTTGCTTGTTTGTCATATCCTCACCCCCCATACAAATGCCTACTATACTATATACATCAGCATCTGTTTTGGTGAGCCTCTTTTTAACCATCAAAAAAGCAGCTGCGACCATGCAGCTGCTTTCGTTTAAGATGTTTTCTTGATGAAATTTTGGGTGTAATATTTTTCTTTTACCCCTACGCCAAGATGCGTGTAATCTTTATTTAATAACGCCTTCCTGTGACCTTCACTATTGAGCCAGCCCTCTACCGCTGCGGGTCCATCGACATAGTTATAAGCAATGTTTTCACCTGCGAGCTGAAAGCCCACCTCGCCTCTTTCTAACCGGTCTTTCAGCGTACCGTATTTTTTAGATTCATGGGAGAAATAATGATTCTCTTTCATGTCCTCACTATGCATGAAGGCCACTTCAGAGGTTTCATCATCCCACTTTAAGATCGGCAGGTCGTACTTATGGCGGATAATATTGGTCATATCAAAAATTTGTTTTTGACTGGAAGCTTCGATATCTTTCCACTTTTCTCCTGATATCGCCTCAGGTTCTATCAATTGACCTCGATAGACCACCTCATACGGCTTTTGTTTCACAAATGTATCTGCGTTGAAGGCCCTGATACTTGAAAGGGTGCTTTCAAACTTATCCATGTAAAGCTGAACATACACATCATCTCCCACTTTCACAGTGGGTCTTGTATTCATATCATCTTCTGAGAATTCAAAGCGGTATGAATTTTGTTCATCCTCTACATGAATGTAAGGTGCAATTTGTGTTTTCTTAAATACTTCACTTGTGGCTTGACCGATTTTAAACGGTTCTACATTCAGTCCGTCTCCTGTTGCAAACAAGGTCACCACTTTACTATCCTTTACCCCTACTTGAATATAGTGCTTCTTCGATTGGTTGTAAATCCACCAGTCATAATCATATGCGGAAGGATCAATGCGATCTGGTTCTCCCAGCTGTTTAAGCACTTCGTTTGAAGATTTCCCCATAAAGGACATGAGTCCCTTTTTCGGGATGTTGATCGGCTTATCGCTAGATGTTTCTTCATTAGACACCTTCGGTTCATTGCTGTTTTCTTTTTCTGGTGAAGATCCATATTGAATAAACAGAACGTACGTTCCAGATATAATCAGGAGGATGAGGAGTGTTTTGAGCACAGTTTTCAAATAAACACCTCCGTTAAATTGGCAAGGTACAAAAAGTACCTTCTACTGTCATTTAAACAAAACTTGCTCCATTTATCAACGACAATACAGCCTATTTAACACGAATTTAAAATATGCCCCTCTTAATGAAGAAATCCTTGTCCATGATCTTGATCCTGTTGAGAGATTTCTGTCAGTGCCTCTCCCGCGCGATCATTTGATAAATCTTCGACTGATAAATCTCCTAGAGCGACAATCCCTGTTAATGCGCCGTTTTTTACAACAGGAATGCGGCGGAGCTGATGCTCTGACATGAGCCGGACAATTTCTTCAAGTGTTGCATCTTCTTCAGCTGTTAGTACTTCCTTTGTCATCAGCGAGCCCACTTCCTGTGAGTTTGGCTTTTTTTCTGCAATGCCTCTAAGCACAAGGTCACGGTCTGTCACTATCCCAACGAGCTGATCTCCTTCAACCACTGGAATGGCACCGATATCAGCATCTCTCATTTTGACTGCTGCTTCATACGTATTGTCATCTTGCTGGCATGTCACTACTTTTTTTGTCATAATATCTTTGATTTTTTTCGTTTTCACGTTGATTCCTCCATCCGTTATTTTCTTTATTACTGTAACCAGCTTATAAAAGAACATACCTTTCACAGTTGAAAGTTTAACGCTTTCATACTATGATTGTCAGTAAAGGGAAATTTTATAAGGAGGGGTTTTGGGTGAAGTTTGAAGGTACGGGGATTGAAGAGGTATCAGCTGACTTAAATAAATTAGATTTCATTATGGAAAGCGAAGGATTTGTACGAGCCGATCAATGGGATTATGAGCGTGTGACATACGACAGAAAGTACAGCATGGTAGAGGGAACCTTTTATTTACGGATTTCCGGCTACGCTACTGAAGGAGATGTCGGTGCCAAAAAGGCACACATTCAGCTTCTAACACCATTACTTGGAAAACACTATTATCCACATGGCGTTGAATACGGCGAAGGCGAAGAATTCCCTAAGTCTCTCATCCAATCGAGCAAAAAAACACTTGCACAGCTGAAGGAAAAACTAGAAGCCATGACGGCTGAAGCATAAAACAAAGGGCTAAAATATTCTTTATTTTAGCCCTTTTTCTAATAAGATGAAAGCACAGCCATCTGGCTGTGCTTTTTTTATTCATATTTCGGAATAAGCGCATCTGGTACGGCATCTTTCGCTCTTTCTTTTCTTGCCCAGTCAAAGAAGACAACAGCAAGAATAGAGCCGTACACAATCTCCTGAATAATTTTCATTAAAATGGCACCTAGCTGCTGATCCTCTAGCAGCGGCAAGGTGTGGAACATATCAGGGCCAGTGAGAGCAAGGCCAGCAAGCATATCACTTGGCACACATAAATGCAGTGCTTGTATCCAGGCGCCTGCATCTGAATAGGTTGCATAAATCGGTGCCTCACTAAACATGATGAGTGCGCAGGCCGGAGTCATCAATATCCCGTCTGCCATGATATATCCAAGCTTCAAAATGCCTGTGATCTGCGGCTGACTTTGGACTTTATGGACAAGCGGCCACCACATGAAAAAGGCAGCGATAAAAATAACCACCGTCATCAATGCGTGGTAAAACGGATCTGTTTTCACAAAATCAAACACAAGCGGAATGTGATACAGCGAAAACAATCCGTTAAATCCAAGCAGTGCAATTAAAGGTTTGGAAAACAAACGGAAAACAGCTTGAATACCTGGTGTTTGAATGATCCGCTCCCATATGGCTGGAGGCAATCCTGTAATAAGGAGAGGCGGGATGACTAGGTATAGCACCGCCATTTGCGCCATATGTGCACTAAACATAATATGCCCCATTAAATCAATTGGGCTCCCTTTCACAGCATATAACAGAACAAGCCCCGTCAGAAATAACGTTTTCTCTTTCACCGTCGCACGGTGCTTTCCCTTTGTCACAAGAAGCAGATAAAGAGCAGCTGCTATCACAATACAAGTCAAATAATAAGGGCTCCATAATGCCCGAAATCCGAATATTTCTAAGTTCTCCATTGCTGCGCCTCCTTCAAGGGCAAAGCGGGTTTACCACCATATAATGGTCAAAAAGGCTAATACGGTAATAAACGCAACAAACACACCTGAGTATAGAAACAAGGCGGGTGTTTCATGCCCTTTTTGGTTCATGTGCATAAAATAATAAAGCTGAAAAGCTACCTGAATGCCTGCAAGCAGTAAAATAAATGGTACTGCGAACCAATTTCCAACGTCTTCTGAGGCGATCGTTAAAAACGCAACAAATGTTAATCCAATCATCAAGCCGAAGGAAATGAGCTGATGCTTCATTTCCTCGGCATTTTTCTTTTTACGATATACAAGATCGACTTTGGACTGATTTGTGTTTTTATTTCCCATTCTTATCCCACCATTCCCATTAAATATACAACGGTAAAGATGAAGACCCACACAACATCAATGAAGTGCCAATAGAGACTTGCCACATAATATTTCGGCGCATTGTATAAATCAAGTCCGCGTCTCATATTTCGAATCATAAGAGCGGTAATCCAGCAAAGTCCGAAGGCAACGTGAGCTCCGTGAGTTCCTACAAGTGTATAGAAGGAAGAACCAAGAGCTGAGCTGGTAATCGTAAACTCATACGCATGCACATAGTGATAAAACTCATAAATCTCAACCCCTAAAAATCCAGCACCTAAAAGGACCGTGATACCAAGCCAAAGCTGCATCTTTTTAAAGGCAAAGTTTTTCATATGATACATGGCATACACACTCGTTAAACTGCTCGTTAATAGAAGCATTGTGGCAATAAAGACAAGTGTGAGGTCAAACATATCAGTTGTTTTTGCTCCGCCTGCATTTGAGTTTTTCAGCGCCAAATAAGTGGCGAAAAGCGATGCAAACAGAACGGTTTCTCCTCCAAGAAACAGCCAGAACCCGACAAACTTATTCTTCCCTTCTAACGTGGCCTTCTCAGGAGAAGCCGGAAAGGTTTCCGCCGTCATTTTTTGTGGTTCCATTATGCTTTCACCCCTTTATCATCGTCGTCAGTCAAATCTTCTTTGTGAATATGGTATCCATGATCATCTTTCAGAGACCTAACCAGCATGGTCGCAAACGTAATGCCAAGACCAATGAAGATCACCGGAAGCCCCCAGCTGTGCTCTTGACGATACATGAAACCAAACGCTGACACAAATAGACCGAATGAGATAATGACAGGCAAGATGGAGTTATTCGGCATGTGAATATCATCGAGCGGTTCAGATGCTGTCATTCCTTTTTTACCATCCATTTTTTCAATCCATAATGGATCTAGTCCTCTGACAAGCGGAAGCTGTTTAAAATTGTATTCTGGCGGAGGCGAAGACACTGCCCATTCAAGTGTTCTTCCATCTCCCCAAGGATCGCTCGATACACGCTCCCCTTTGGCTGTTGTCCAGATGATATTAATCAGCATGATCACAACAGCTACAAACATAAACAGTGCCCCAATTGTACTGATCAAGTTCCCAAGCTCGAGACCCTGACCTGGCAGGAATGTAAAGACCCGGCGCGGCATGCCCCATAGACCGAGAAAATGCTGGATAAAGAAAGTTAAATGGAAACCGATGAAAAACAGCACAAAGCCAATTTTTCCAAGCTTCTCATTCAGTATTTTTCCAAACATCTTCGGCCACCAGTAATGCACACCTGCTAGAATACCGAATACAACCCCGCCGATAATGACGTAATGGAAATGCGCCACAACAAAATACGTATCATGGAACTGATAATCCGCTGCAGCTGCCGCAAGCATGACCCCAGTTACCCCGCCAAGTAAGAACGACGGAATAAAGGCAACAGAATAAAGCATCGGCGTTGTAAACTTCACATTACCGCCCCATATCGTGAGCAGCCAGTTGAATACTTTAATTCCTGTTGGCACCGCAATTGCCATGGTCGCTACAGCAAAGATCGCATTGGCGATAGGTCCAAGCCCCGTAGTGAACATGTGATGCGCCCATACCATGAATCCAAGGAAACCAATCAATACAGTAGCGAACACCATGGACGAGTAACCAAACAATCTTTTTCTTGCAAACACCGGAATGATCTCAGAGAAGATCCCGAATGCCGGCAGGATCAAGATATATACTTCCGGGTGTCCGAAAATCCAGAACAAATGCTCCCAGATGATTGTATTTCCTCCAAGCTCTGGATTGAAAAAGCTCGTGTCAAACATTCTATCAAGCATCAGCATCGCAAGCCCTGCTGTCAGCGGCGGGAATGCGAATAAAATAAGTGCAGAGGCGACAAATGTCGTCCAAGTAAAGAGCGGCATTCTCATATACGTCATGCCAGGCGCTCTCATGTTAATAATCGTTGCAAGAAAGTTAATCCCGGCAATCAGCGTACCAATACCCGCAATCTGCAAACCTAAAATATAGAAATCCATTCCATGCCCTTCTGAATTCAGCGTGAGCGAAGCGTATGCAGTCCAGCCAGCATCAGGTGCTCCGCCCATAAACCATCCAAGGTTTAAGAAAATTCCTCCGAAAAAGAATAACCAAAAACCAAGTGAATTCACAAACGGAAATGCTACGTCACGTGCACCAATTTGAATTGGTACAACCGCATTCATTAATGCAAATAAAAGCGGCATAGCTGCAAGGAAAATCATTGTCGTTCCATGCATCGTCATGATTTCATTGTAAACCCCTGCACTGACAAAATCACTTTCAGGGATGGCTAGCTGAATACGGATAAACATCGCTTCTATCCCGCCAACCAAAAAGAAAAATCCCCCTGCCACTAAATATAATATGGCAATTTTTTTGTGGTCAACCGTTGTCAAGTAATCCCATAAGACAGCGCCAAACCCCCGCTTTTTAGCTATTGTACTCACCATGAAATCCCCCTCTTATCTCCCATTTGCCCCTTTTCATATAGATGTCTTTCTTCACGATCCTTTAAGCAGACTATGTCTGACAGATGACGGCTTCTCGGTTGTAGAGACATATTCGGGAGCTCTTAACAAAAACTTCACATTGATCACATACCCTCTTGAATATTTGCTCTAGGCGTTACTCGATTCTAAGACCTTTTAAATACTCGTAAAGTGCATCTGCTTCTGAGTCATTTAATTTAGGGTACGTTCCTGTCATTTTATTACCTGGTTTAAAGCTTTCCGGATCTTTCAGCCATGCTTTCACATTTTCTTTGTTCATGTCTTTGATTCCAGCTACTTTCGTTCGCTCTCCGAAGGTCGCAAGGTTTGGTGCTGTCCTTGCTGCTTCCGGCCGCTTGTCACCAGGCTCTACTGCGTGACAGCTTAAGCAGTTTTTCTCTTTAAATAGCTTTTCACCCTCTAAAGCGAGATCCTTTGTGGATTCAGGCTTCTTGTAATCAGCCATTTTTTTCGTCCATCCTAAGAACTCATCTTGAGAAAGCGTTTTAACTTTAAAGTCCATTAAAGCATGTGACGGCCCGCAAAGCTCCGCACATTTCCCGTAGAAATATTCCCCTGCATCTTTCGTTCGTTTCGAGTCAAAGGTTAAATAAAATTTGTTCTCATTATCTGTGTTTGTATCAATTTTACCGCCAGCCGATGGAATCCAGAATGAGTGTTTGACATCGGATGCTTTCAGCTTAAAGTACACCTTTTGATCTGTTGGTACGATCAATTCCTGACTTGTGACAATCCCATAATCAGGGTATTCAAATTCCCACCAATATAAGCTGGCCCTTACATTAACAACAAGTGTCTTTTCAGGATCTCGTTTTTTCTTATCCATAGCGCTTGTGTCCCCTAGTTCAAGCGTGTATGCAACAACAGGTACAACGAGAATAATGAGTAGAAGAATCGGAATCGCTGTCCATGTGATTTCCAAGTTGCGGTTCCCTTCCACCTGCTTTGGAATCGTATCTTCTCCCACTTTAGAACGTTTGAATTTAATGATGACGTAAAAGAAAATGATCGATACAACAATGACGACAAGAACCATAATAAGTGTACTCAGTACCGTTAGGAAAAACTGTTTATCTGCTACTTCCCCAACTGGCTTGAGTGTTGATAAGTATGGTTCACCACAGCCCGCCAAAACGAGCGTCAGTAAGAGAAACAGTGAATAAACACGCCATTTTCTTATCATAATTTGTCCCAACCCCTTTTGCTTGATCTCCTTTGCCTTTCGCTTTTTACCTCTTATTTATAAAATCACTTCTCACCCATCTATAACCCCCGCCTCTTATAAAAGCACTTACATTTCCTCTTTTCATAAAAAAATGATGTTTTTACTCAAAATACCATCTATGTATAAACAGAAAGCCGCCTAAATAGAACTGAATATCAGGCGGCTTTCATAGTTGTTAGAAAATGTTGTGTTATAAGATATAGCCTTTGTTTTGATGTGATCAAAGTGTATTTCACTCTAGAATAGTGTAATAATAATCATCGCTACGAAAAAGATGGTTAAGTAGTTTAATGAATAAACGAACATGAGCGTCGACCACTTCATGATGTCTTTCATTTTAAAGCCCATAAGGCCAATAACAAGCCATCCAATATTAAGCAATGTACCAAGTGCGACAATCGGCCATCCTAATCCACCTAAGAAAAATGGAAGCGGTAGAAGACATGCTGTCCAAATGATGATCTGGCGTTTTGTGACTTCAAAGCCGTAAACAACTGGCAGCATTGGAATGCCCGCCTTACGGTAATCTTCCGTTTTCTTAATCGCAAGTGACAGGAAGTGCGGGATTTGCCAAATGAACATAATCATAAACAAAACCCAAGCCGTTGTGTCGATTGTACCTGTGACAGCTGTCCAGCCGATTAATGGCGGAACCGCGCCAGATACACTTCCGATAACTGTATTGATCGTGTAATGGCGTTTAGACCACATGGTGTAAAGAACCGCATAAGTAAAGACTCCAATAAATCCAATCACTGCTGATGTAATGGTTGTCATCAGAAGCATAATGAGTCCTAATACAACAAGCAGAATGCCAAATGCATACGCTTG
This sequence comes from Bacillus sp. FSL K6-1006, assembly GCF_038593175.1. Lineage (NCBI taxonomy): Bacteria > Bacillati > Bacillota > Bacilli > Caryophanales > Bacillaceae > Bacillus > Bacillus sp. FSL K6-1006. The sequence continues at coordinate 1,453,571 of NZ_CP151970.1, read as the reverse complement.
CCCCGGCTGAATTTTACCTGTAACCGTCGGTCTTGTTTTTGTTCTTTCCATTAATATATCAATATCACGGTCAAACGCATTATTAATTGCGCATGAACCGGCAATAATAAGAGAAGAACCAATCATTGTTAACAGCACAATATCAAGATTTCCAAGAAAACTCATACCTGTAAAATAAAAAGCAAGCCACATTCCAGTAAATGTCGTAATGAAATTGGAATTGACGATGCCCATTTTAATCAGAGCAAGAAAATCTTTCCACGCTGTTGTTTCTTCTATTTGTCCATGAATAGCTGCTTCCGCGGCTGTTTTGGAATTTGCCAATGTGTATAACCTCCCTTGCCCAAACCTTCAAACGAAAGAATGACACGTAAAATCATTACAACTCTATCATACAAGATAAACAGCTGTAAAAAAACATCCTATTAAATAATAAACGACAAACTTGAAGTTATTTGTGAACTTTTCGTGAATTTATTAGGATATATGTGTGTTTCAGAAGGCGGTGCAAAATGAAATATTCTCTCCTCTATTTCTATCAGACTGTCAAAGAAAGATCAAGCACTCTAAATCTGTAAACTTTGTGAACTAACATATCATTTTTTTGTGAACTTTGGTCATTATGAATTGCAACAGAACACGCATTTGGCTTAAACTTGAGAGCATGTGAGGTTTTCATTTACATCAGAAGTTTTTTAGAGAAGGTGAAATAATTTGATGAAATTTGCTTTAAGGCTATTGAGCGTGATCACAACGTTTGTGATGCTGATCGTACTGATTGGCGGTGCGCTTGTGACGAAAACCGGTTCGGGTCTTGGCTGCGGTAGACAGTGGCCCCTTTGCCACGGTCGTTTCTTTCCTGAAATGAACCCCGCTTCCATCATCGAATGGAGTCACCGTATGTCAACAGGGGTTTCCACCATTCTTGTTCTGGCACTGGCGGTCTTATGCTGGAAAAAAATTAGTCCAGTATTCCGTGAAACCAAATTTTTGGTCATCATGTCCATTATATTTTTAATGCTTCAAGCGCTGTTAGGAGCTCTTGCCGTCGTATTTGGTTCTAACGCACTTGTGATGGCACTGCACTTCGGTATTTCACTCATTTCATTTGCTTCAGTATTACTGCTTGCACTTCTTGTCTTTGAAGCAACCAGAACTGAAACAAAACTTGTGAAGCCGCTTCATATCGGCAAAAAAATGCAGTTCCATATTTATGGGTTGATCACGTATACGTATATCGTGGTATATACGGGCGCTTATGTGAGACATACAAAGTCAAGCCTTGCTTGTTCTGTCTTCCCGTTTTGTTCAAAAGACGGTGCGCTTCCAGCGTATTTTAATCAGTGGGTTCAAATGTCTCACCGAGCAGCAGCACTTCTTTTATTCGTCTGGATATTTGTCGCTATGTTCCATGCCATAAAACATTATAAAGAACAGAAGCAGCTGTATTATGGATGGATCATTTCAGCCATTCTCATTACACTTCAAGCCATTTCAGGTGTGATGTCTGTTTATTCTCAGCTTGCACTTGGTTACGCGCTGGCTCATTCATTCTTTATTTCTTGTTTGTTTGGGGTGCTATGCTACTTCTGCTTACTTATTGCCCGGTTTAAATATGAAAGCAAAGAGCCATTTAGATAAAAATTGTATCCCCCTTTCATGTAGAGAGGGGGATTCTTTATTGTCGTTTTGCTTCTTCGAATAGCGAGATGGCTTTTTTGCGTCTTTCCTTGTGATCAACTGTCGGCAGCGGGTATGTATCACCCAGCACACAGCTCGATTTCCGTTGTTCATCTATCGGCATTTTAATTGGTTCATGAATCCATTTTTCCTCAACATGCTCTAGCTCTCGTACATATCTTCTAATATATTCCCCGCTTGGATCAAACCGCTTCGACTGGGTCGTTGGGTTAAAAATACGGAAGTACGGCACGGCATCTGTCCCAACAGAAGCTGCCCACTGAAATCCTCCGATATTCGAAGCCTCATCATAATCCACAAGCTTTTTTGCAAAATACGCTTCTCCCTTTCTCCAATCAATCAAATAGTCCTTTGTTAAAAATGAGGCAGTGACCATTCTTAAACGATTATGCATCCAGCCTTCCTCATTTAATTGTCTCATCCCTGCATCAACGAGAGGAAAGCCTGTTTCACCTTTACACCATGCTTCAAACAGCGTCTCATCTTCATTCCATTTCATCCCTTGAAACGCTGAATTGATTTCTTTTTCTTTCATCTCTGGATAATGAGCATAAATCATATGGTAAAAATCTCGCCACGCCAGCTCTTTGATAAAGGTTTCTCTGCCCTCGTCTTCAAACAGTGCTTCCTTATGTACCGCATGAAAGATCGTTCGAATTGAGATGGTCCCTGTTTTTAAGAAACGTGACAGCTTGCTCGTTCCAAAAACAGATGGCATATCTCGTTTTTCATGGTAACGTGTTAGTCTTTTTTGGCTAAAGTCATGCAGCGTGTTCATCGCTTTGTGTGAGCCGATTTGATCAAATTTTCTTGAGCATCTCATGATTATACTGCGCAGTTTGTTATTCCCTTTGTGTGAAAGTGACTCATCACAAATCGTATGAGCGCTGCTGAGAAATGATTTGTCAACTTTTATCACAGGCTGCTTCTCTTGCTTTCGCCATGATTGATAGTATGGAGTAAACACTTGATAATGAGTGCCATCCCTTTTTAAAATATCTTGCGCCCCGTGAAGGTGTGTATCTTGCCATTTTGATACATGAATGCCCTTCTTTTCTAAAAAAGCGGTTACTTGATGGTCACGCTTTTGACCGATTCCCACTTGATCTTCATTAAAAAAGACAGCTTTGATGTCATACACATCGATAACTTGCTGAAAGGCACGCAAGACATCACCATAGAGAAGATGAACATACATTTGAGATTCTCTTGCTTTCTTGATAAAATGCGCCAAGTTTTGAAAAAAATGTTCGTTGTTTAAATCGAGGTCCATTTCAGTAAAAAATGGATCTAGATGATAAAGAGCAAATAATTTGTACTCGTGTTTTTTTGCATATGTGATCGCTTTTGACAAGGCGATATGATCATCTAATCGCATATCCCGGCGAAACCAAATCACAACAATGTTGTCCAACTTTCTTCACCTCACTCTATAGTGTAATCACTCTCACTGGCTGCTGCACATTTTAATGCGCTCAAAAAAGACACATCACGGTGGATGTGTCTCACTTCTTATTCAGGCTTTAATACGATTAACAGATCACCGGTTTGAATCGGTTCTCCATTTGTCACATGTATTTCATCTACGACCGCAGAAAATGGTGCTTGTACAGTCGTTTCCATTTTCATGGCTTCATTGATCATCAAATGCTCACCTTGTGAAATTTTCTGCCCTTTTTCCACGAGTACTTTGATGACAGTGCCTGGCATCGATGCGGCGATGTGATTTGGATTTGAACGGTCCGCCTTCATTTTTTCTTGAACGGAGGATTTGATGCTTTCATCCTTAATCACCACTTCACGCGGCTGGCCATTTAACTCAAAGTAAAGAACTCTTGTGGCATCTGGATTCGGTTCACCAATTGATACGAGTTTGACAATCAGGGTTTTTCCTTTTTCGATTTCTACCTCAATCTCTTCTCCAAGCCTCATCCCGTAGAAGAACGTTGGTGTATCAAGAACAGAGATGTCACCATAGCTTTCTGCTGTTTGGACAAATTCAGAAAAGACTTTCGGATATAAGGCATACGCAATTGCGTCTTGCTCTGTTAACGTCAGGTCATGAGATTCTTTGAACTGCTTCTTAATGTCTTCAAAGTCCACTGGCTTCAGCTTCTCACCAGGTCTGACAGTAAGAGGCTCTTCCCCTTTTAAAATCAGCTTTTGCAGCTTTTCTGGGAATCCGCCATGCGGCTGGCCTAAATAGCCTTTAAATAATTCCACAACAGAATCCGGGAAGTCTAGTGTTGCGCCTTTTTCATAAACATCTTCTTCTGTTAGATCATTTTGCACCATATAAAGTGCCATATCTCCAACTACTTTAGAGGATGGTGTTACCTTTACAATATCACCAAACATGTCATTCACACGTCTGTACATTTCCTTTACTTCATTCCAGCGCTCGCCAAGACCGACACCTTTCGCCTGCTGCTGCAAGTTACTATATTGACCGCCAGGCATTTCATGCTCATAAATTTCTGTATGAGGCGAATTCATGCCGCTTTCAAATTCATGATAGTATTTTCTGACGGAATCCCAGTATTGAGAAAGGCGTTCGACAGATTGGACGTTCATGTCTGGCTTTCTTTCATGACCATCTAAAGCATAATAAAGTGAGCTTGCACTTGGCTGCGATGTGAGTCCTGCCATAGAGCTGACGGCAACATCCACAATATCAACACCTGCATCAATCGCTCTTGCATAGGTGAACAGTCCATTTCCACTCGTGTCATGCGTATGAAGATGGATAGGGATCGTAAGCTCATCTTTTAAAGCAGAGACTAGCTCGTAGGCTGCCTGCGGTTTTAATAGCCCCGCCATATCTTTAATACCTAAAATATGTGCGCCGGCAGATTCAAGCTCTTTTGCAAGAGATACATAGTAATCAAGATCATATTTTGGACGAGATGGATCAAGAATATCTCCCGTATAACAAATCGCCGCCTCTGCCACTTTGCCTGATTCCCGAACAGAATCAATGGCAAGCGTCATGCCTTTGACCCAGTTTAAGCTGTCGAAAATACGGAACACATCAATGCCTGCCTCGGCTGATTCTTTTACAAATGCTTTGATCACATTATCCGGATAGTTTGTATATCCGACAGCATTTGATGATCTTAACAGCATTTGGAACAGCGTGTTTGGCACTTCTTGACGAAGCTCTTTCAATCGTTCCCAAGGATCTTCTTTTAAGAAACGGTACGCAACATCAAATGTAGCCCCGCCCCACATTTCCATACTAAACAGCTCTGGCCATAAACCTGCTGTCGGCTGGGCAACTTTCTTTAAATCATGTGTTCTGAAGCGTGTCGCAAGCAGAGACTGATGCGCATCTCTAAAGGTTGTGTCAGTTAAAAGGACGTTATTTTGTTCTTTTACCCAGTTGGCAAGTCCCTCAGGTCCATGCGTATCTAACAATTGTTTTGTCCCAGACGGAATCTCTTGATTAAGAGGAAGCTTCGGTACGTCTGGCTTGTCAAAATGAGGCTTCTTTTTCTCCGCAATACCCGGAAACCCATTAATGGTAACGTTACCAATATAAGTCAACATCTTCGTTCCGCGGTCTTTTTGCTTAGGGAAATTAAATAGCTCTGGCGTTGAGTCGATAAACGATGTATCGTATTCCCCTTTTAGGAACTTCTCATGCTTAGCCACATTTTCAAGAAATGGGATGTTAGTTTTAATCCCGCGAATCCTGAATTCTTGTAAATTTCGAACCATTTTAGCAGCCGCTTGATCAAACGTGAGCGCCCATGTAGACAGCTTGACCAATAGTGAGTCGTAATAAGGTGTAATGACCGCACCTTGGAAGCTGTTCCCTGTATCAAGACGTACACCAAATCCCCCACCTGAGCGGTAGGCCATAATTTTTCCTGTGTCTGGCATAAAGTCATTTAAAGGATCTTCTGTTGTGACCCTTGATTGAATGGCAAAGCCGTGTGTAAAGATATCTTCTTGCTTTGGAATACCAACTTCTTTGCTGTGAAGGTTATGCCCCTTTGCAACAAGAATTTGGGTTTGAACGATATCGACACCTGTGATCATTTCTGTAATCGTGTGTTCTACCTGCACCCTTGGATTGACTTCAATAAAGTAAAACTCTCCATTTGCAACAAGGAATTCTACAGTCCCTGCATTAATGTACGATACATTCTTGGACAGCTGGACAGCTGCTTCGCAAATATCTTCACGCAATTGATCTGTTAGAGACACACTTGGCGCCACTTCAATGACCTTTTGATGCCGCCTTTGAACAGAGCAGTCACGCTCATATAAATGAATGATATTGCCGTGATTGTCTCCAATCACCTGCACTTCAATATGTTTTGGATTTTCAATCAGCTTTTCAACGTATACTTCGTCATTTCCAAAAGCAGCTTTTGCCTCTGACTTCGCACGGTCATAGGCTTCCTTCAGCTCTTCTTTTGATCTGACAATGCGCATACCCCGGCCGCCGCCGCCTAGTGAAGCTTTAATAATAAACGGGTAACCGTATTCTTCACCGAATTTTTCGACTTCTTCGACCGAATCAACTGGTCCGTCACTTCCTGGAATGACTGGAATACCAGCTTTTTTCGCTTCATCTCTCGCCTTTACTTTATCTCCAAACATATCTAAATGCTGAGAAGTTGGACCGATAAATTGAATGCCTTCCTCTTCGCATCGTCTTGCAAAATGAATGTTTTCGGATAAAAATCCGTAGCCTGGATGAATCGCATCCACGTCATTTCGTTTTGCAATTTCGATGATCCCCTCGATATCGAGGTAGGCATCAATCGGTTTTTTCCCTTCTCCAACTAGATATGCTTCATCAGCTTTATAGCGATGATAAGAGCCAGAGTCTTCTTTGGAATAAATGGCCACTGTACGTAAGTTGAGCTCCGTACAGGCCCTGAAGACTCTGATAGCGATTTCCCCTCTGTTTGCAACTAGAACCTTTTGAATTGTTCTCTGTGACATTCTCACTCCTCCATATCCCTTAAAATTTTATATGTACTCTATAATAAAGGAAGAAATGAAAACTGTACACTTTTGTTTTCTAAAGATTCAAAGTTTTCTGCAATCCATTTTTTTCAACCGATGGTCTGCTCATTGATTTTTTCTTTTTATAACGCTCTTTATATTCAGTAAACATGCTGATATTCAGCAGCATTCCCATACAGATGCTAAGTAAAATGATAGACGATCCCCCGTAGCTGATAAACGGAAGTGTCACCCCAGTAATTGGAATAAGACCTGAAACACCGCCTAAATTGATACAAGTTTGGATCGCAATCATGGAGGAAATTCCTATTGCAAGCAAACTTCCAAACGGATCTTCACACTTTCTCGCAATATAAAAACCTTTCACGACGATGAAACCAAGAAGAGCGAGAACAAAAAACACGCCGAAAAAACCAAGCTCTTCTGAGATAATTGCCATGATAAAATCTGTGTGCGGTTCTGGAAGATACCCGTACTTTTGAACACTTTCCCCTAGACCGAGTCCAAAAAAGCCGCCTGATCCAATCGCATAATATGAATTAATCAATTGATGCCCAGTAGCCCCTGCATCTTTAAATGGATCTTGGAAACTCTCAAAACGTCCGAGACGATTTTGCGTGAAAATTTTATCCCAAAAAAGAATAATAAACGGGGTCACGACGACCATCACTGCACTAAATAGCGCCAGCAGCTTCGCAAGCGTTTTGCCGCTAAAGCCTGAGCATAAAATCATCGCAAGGGCAATCATGCCAATAATAAAGGCTGTCCCATAGTCTGGCTGCAAAATGATAAATCCGCACAGGATAGAGACAATCACGATTGGAGGCGTGACACCTCTTAAAATATGATCAATATAATGCTGCTTTTTGGCATACACCGCAGCAAGATAGATGATGACGACAATCTTCACAAATTCAGCTGGCTGAAGACTAAAAGGGCCTAATTTGATCCAGCTTCTTGCGTTCCCTGCAACATGACCGAGAAAGTACACATAGATGAGGGAAAAAACTGAAATCAGCAGCATACCAATCTGGAATTTCTTATTTGAAAACAGCTGATATGGAACTAATGCTGTAAAGATTAAGATGGCTGCTCCAACAATCATAAATAAGAGCTGTTTCTTAAAAAAGTTATCTGGCGCGGCATCGTATCTGATAACAGATGTAATCATACTTGAGCTATATACCATAACCAAACCGAATGCGCTGATTAAGATGATGGCGAACAATAATGAGTAGTCATACGATTTTAGCATTCTCTTTAACATATAATCCTCTTCCTAACGTCTGTTTCTACTGCTTGATATCTTCTTAGCTGTTCTTATTCTACTACATTTTCTCCGTTTGATCCCGTTTTACCTCTTTTATATTGTTCGTCATTCATGAAAGAATCAAGTCCGTTTGCCGTCAATCCATCAAAAGAAATGAGAGGACAAAAAAACTCAAACCTATGTTGTGGAAGTTTGAGTTTTCAATCGTTATTTTTTTGTGAACGCATCATGAAGTGCGGAAAGCTCTCTCTCAAGTTTATCGAGTAGTTTCTTGCCTTCATGTTGATCAACTAATCCAAGCCGGACAGCAAAATCAATCTCCCTCGATAATCCGAACATTTGAGTATCTAAAACCTCTTCATAAAGAGGACATTGCGGCATCGTTAAGTTGTCCATTTGCACTTGGATCAATTTTAAAATTTTATCTGCATCCAATTTTAATAAAGCCAGTGCTTTTTGCCGATGATCGACTAAAATTTCTGACGCCAAAAGTATCCCTCCGTTCCCCAGGCGAGTACCTAATTCTTCTATTTATCATAAAGCGAAACGCCCAAAATTGCAAGCAGATTTGTACAGTTCGCTTTGTAAAAATAAAAAGAAGACATTCCACATTAAAAGATACTCATCTCATATTTTTCACTCATGAGCTCAAGCAGCTTAATCCCAGCAATACTATTCCCTTTTTCATCCAGGGCAGGACCGAAAATTCCGATCCCAAAATCATATGGTGCCGCTCCCATAATCCCGCCTGAAACACCGCTTTTAGCAGGTATGCCGATATTAATGGCAAATTCCCCGCTTGCATTATACATGCCGCACGTCACCATAAAGGTTTTACAAATTCTAGCGACATCTTTTGAAAGAATTTGCTGGCCCGTCTCTGGATGTCTGCCATCTAATGAAAAAACACAAGCAATTTTCGCCAAATCTAAGCTGTTCATCATGATGGCGCATTGTTTCGTATACACGTCCATGACCTCTTCTACGTTCCCTCTAATAATATGATATTGCTTCATATAATAGCACATAGCCCGGTTAATCATCGATGTCTCAAATTCGGATGCCGCTGTCTCTTTGCAGTATGTAATACTTTTATCATTTGCGAGCTCTCTAATAAAGCCAAGCAGGCGGTTCAGCTGATCTTGCGGAGTCGCTCCTCTTATCAAGCTTGTGACTGCAAGCGCTCCTGCATTAATCATTGGATTCAGCGGCTTATTCGGACTTGCTGTTTCCAGCTTAATCATTGAATTAAACGGATCACCTGTAGGCTCTTGTCCAACAAATTGAAAGACTTTTTTTGGCCCTTCTTCTGAGAGTACGAGCGCAAGGGCTAATACTTTAGAAATACTTTGCAGGGTAAAGCGTTTATCTACATCTCCTGCCGAGTGGCAAGTATTACTCACATGGTACACAGCCACAGATAAATCCGTCTGATCCGCTTTGGCGAGAGCGGGAATATAGGATGCTACTTTGCCATCTTTGGCCACTTTTTTTGCTTCTTCTACAAATTGCTGAAGCTCTTCATTGTTGCGACATGCCATGCCCAATATCCTCCCTATGTTTCATGTACGATTAGTGTGTACAAGGAGAAGCATGTTTATGAAAGTGACAAAGCAGGAGAAAACTTCTATAATTTATGGTGGAAAGGGGTTGTCTTGAACATGAGTATCATTCAAATTAAGGGGAACGTAAAGTACAAGATCACCATTGATCCAAGTGTATGGATTTTTGATGACCGCAAATTTTTAATGGATTCATTTTTTGAAAACAGCGCAGCAAATGAAGAAAATCAGCTGGATCAGGAGCTTGACCAAGAGCGGGTGATCAGAGAAGGTCAAACCCTTCCACCCACTTTAAAAACAGAGAAGAAGTACGAAAAGGAAAGACTCGTCACAGGCAGCTTCGGAATGAAGCTGGGTGATATGCTGAAAAATGCAGAACCGCTTGAACATGCAGACACATGCGAATTTGTCACAGAAACAGAGACAATTGCTGTTCCGCTTTCTCAGGCAATGGAAAGCATTGCACACTTCAGCCAAAATGGGAAGCCGATGACTGAAGAAGGACCAATCCACGTTTATTTCGCAGATCAGTCCAACCTCACTCAGCCGATAAAAGGTGTCAAAGAGCTCATCATTACATAAGACAGAGGGTCTGGACTACAGCAAATCAGCTGCAAGCTGTGCAAGTCCAGACCTTTCTCCTTTGACAAGCTTGACATGTCCAGATATTTGCTGACCTTTGAACCGCTCAATGACATACGTAAGCCCATTATTTAAGCTGTCTAAATAAGGATGATCAATCTGCTCCGGGTCCCCCATCAGCACGATTTTACTTCCCTCTCCGACGCGCGTTAATAATGTTTTTACCTCATGTTTCGTTAAATTCTGCGCCTCATCAATGATGATAAATTGATCAGGAATACTTCTTCCACGGATATACGTTAAAGCTTCCACTTGAATAGAACCAATTCCCGCCAAAATCGCATCAAGTTCACCAGGTTTTTTTGTATTAAATAAAAATTCCAGGTTGTCATAAATCGGCTGCATCCATGGTCTGAGTTTCTCTTCCTTTTCACCTGGCAAGTAGCCTAAATCCTTGCCGACAGGAACAATGGAACGGGCTACGATCAGTTTTTTAAACATGCCGAGATCCTCTGTCTGCATTAATCCGGCAGCAAGTGCAAGGAGTGTTTTACCAGTACCCGCTTTTCCGATCAATGTCACAAGCGGAATATCACGTCGCAATAGCAGCTCTAGGGCCATCGTCTGCTGAACATTTTTCGGACGGATTCCCCAAACATGCTCTTGATCATAAATCAGCCGTTTCACATGCTCTGCCTTTTGATCAAGCATTCCTAAAGCAGAACCGCCTTCATTCCCCTTCATAATGACAAATTGATGAGGGTTTAATGGTGCACTTGTGACTTCTTTTATCGGCAATTGACTTTGCTTATAAAATGTATTCAATTGCTCGGTCGGAATATAGAGCTCATGATAGCCGTTATCAATGTCTTCGTTTTGCAGCACACGGTCACTTAAGAAGTCCTCTGCCTGAAGACCTATCGCATCTGCCTTTACCCTGACTAAGACATCCTTACTGACCAAAATGACAGGCCGGCCGTGAGGCTTTGTTTCTTCCTCTAAGCTCAAATTTTTCGCGACCGCTAAAATCCGATTATCGTTCGTTTTTTCAATAAAAATTTCTTGAAGTTCATGGAAAGAGCGATGATTCAGCTCGATGCGCAGCGTCCCTTTTGACTCTAGCGTGATTTTTTCATGCAGTTTCCCTTTCGATCTCAAACCGTCGATTAAACGTGAGACGCGCCGGGCGTTTTGCCCAACCTCGTCCATGTATCTCTTTTTCGAGTCTACTTCTTCTAACACAACGGCCGGAATGACGACTTCGTTGTCTTCAAATGAAAAGATTGAATTCGGATCCTGTAATAACACATTTGTGTCTAATACATAAATTTTACTCAGGTCCTTCGCCTCCTGATCGGGGTTTCATTCATCCTTGTCTTTCCCAAAACGATTGTTAAAATATATGTTTTCATGAATAAAGTTAGAAGGTTAATTCAACAATAAAATAAATCATGCAGTTTGTGAAGGAGGGAATTTAGATGCGACTATTTTTAACATTATTCATGATTCAAACGATCATTCTGTTAGGCGCTTGCCAGCAGCAGGAAAAGCCAGAAGCGCTGGACAAGCAAGATGGACGCCAGCACTTAGTACGGGTGTCAGACTCATCCAAGAAAAAGACAAATCAAGCCCGCCCATCTACAGATGTTGCGCAGCATCTTGTCAATGTGACAGAGCATGTAGCAGATGTCAATGATGCAACGGCAATTGTCATCGGCCGCTATGCTGTTGTTGGTATTGATGTAAAAGATGATTTAGATAGAAGCAAAGTAGAAACCATTAAATATTCAGTTGCAAAAGCGCTGAGAAATGACCCTGAAGGTGCAAATGCTGTTGTGGTTGCTGATCCAGATACAGTCAGCCGTTTAAAAGAAATGGGCAAAGAAATCCAAGCAGGCCGTCCGGTAAGCGGTATTATGGACGAACTGGCTGCCATTGTCGGCCGCGTGATGCCAGAGATGCCGAGAAATGAGATCGAGCGTAACGAAAAAGACCCGACAAATGATCCGAATAATCAGCTCAAAGAACAGGATCAAAAGCAGTTAGAAAAAAATCAAAACGACCAATCAAACCATCATATGAATCAGAAGAAATAATGAGAACGGCTTATATCTCCTGTGATATAAGCCTTTTTCTACGCTGATTTTAAGTAGCTGGAAAACATGCTATAATAAATGCAATAAAGTGAGGTGAAAATGATGAGAGTGAAGTGCTCATTATGTGAAAAGCTTGAAACCATTGATGATGATACACTTGTTGCTAAACGGTTAAGAAACCGGCCAATTCATACATATATGTGCGATGACTGCCAAGAACGCATTAAAATAAAGACTGAAGCCCGCATCAAAACTGGCAGATTCTCTCTTTATCAGGATCCTGCGACGAAAGAGAAAAAGAAGAAAAAAGGAAAGAAAGAACAAAAGACATAAAAAAAGACCTGACACATGTTCAGGTCTTTTTTTACGTATTAACTGTTCCTTCTTTTTTCGCACGATGCAGCCGTATTTTATAAATAATCAAAATGGCAGCTGCCACAACCAGTCCTTCCGCTACTGGAAGGAAGATACCTAGAAATGTGAGAAACGTGCAGCCAAAAATCAAAAACAAATAAATCACGAGCGCTTTTAAAATCGGTAAGCGTCTTGCAAAGCCGAGCTTAAAAACAATAATCGCTAAAACAAGGATGGTGCCATATAGGAGCCACATCCCTGTTTGCGGATTTTCATCGACACGAAACAGCATCGCGAAAAAGGATAGATTTTCACTTACTTCCTGATCATTCAAAAAGATTCCCTCCCCTTATCTTTCAGGGTTCTATCTTTTTAATTCTTCATGGAATTAAGATAATCCTGCTAGCTTTTTCTTCTTCGCTGCTTTCTCACGTTCGTTTTTGTCTAAAATTTTCTTTCTAAGACGAATTGATTCAGGTGTAACCTCACAGTATTCGTCTTCATTCAAGTACTCAAGAGATTCCTCAAGTGACATAATACGAGGTTTTTTCATGCTAACCGTTTGATCTTTCGTCGCTGAACGTACGTTTGTTTGTTGTTTCATACGGCTTACGTTTACAACAAGGTCATTCTCACGATTATGCTCCCCAACAATCATCCCTTGGTATACTTCAGTACCCGGCTCAACGAAGATCACACCCCGCTCTTCAACACCTTGGATTCCGTAAGCAGTCGCTTTACCTGTTTCCATTGAAACAAGTACACCTTGACGGCGTCCGCCAACTTGACCAGACTGCATTGGCTGGTAGCTGTCAAACGTATGGTTCAAAATACCAAAACCACGAGTTAATGAAAGAAATTCAGTTGTATAACCAATTAAACCACGTGATGGCACTGTAAAGATCAGGCGAACTTGACCGTTACCATTATTGATCATGTCAATCATTTCACCTTTTCTTGCACCCATTGATTCCATAACAGAGCCAGTATGCTCTTCTGGTACATCAATTTGAACGCGCTCTACAGGCTCACATCGAACACCATCAACTTCTTTTACAATAACTTCTGGCTTCGATACTTGTAATTCAAATCCTTCACGTCTCATATTCTCAATGAGAATGGATAAGTGAAGCTCTCCGCGTCCAGAAACAACCCAAGCATCAGGTGAATCAGTTGGATGCACACGAAGACTGACGTCTGTTTGAAGCTGCTGCTCTAAACGCTCTTCAATTTTACGTGATGTCACGTATTTTCCTTCACGGCCTGCAAATGGGCTGTTGTTTACAACAAACGTCATTTGAAGTGTCGGCTCATCAATACGAAGGATTGGAAGTGCTTCTTGGTGTTCTACCGGACAAACCGTTTCACCTACGTTGATGTCTTCCATTCCAGATACAGCGACAAGATCTCCCGCTTTCGCTTCGTTGATTTCCACTCGTTTTAACCCTTGGAAACCAAAGATCTTTGTTACTCGGAATTGTTTCACAGTGCCGTCGACTTTCATCAAGGCTACCTGCTGTCCTACTTGCATTGTTCCTCTGAATACACGGCCAATTCCAATTCTGCCAACATAATCATTGTAATCAAGTAGTGCCACTTGGAATTGAAGCGGCTCTTCATGGTTATCAACTGGGCAAGGAATATGGTTCACAATGGCTTCAAACAAAGATTCCATGTTTTCATCTTGCTTGCTCGCATCGTTACTTGCTGTACCATTGATTGCTGATGCATAGACAACTGGGAATTCAAGCTGTTCTTCTGTTGCATCCAATTCAATGAACAAGTCGATCACTTCATCAACTACTTCAGCCGGACGAGCAAAGTCGCGGTCAATTTTATTGACGACAACGATTGGTGTTAAGTTTTGCTCAAGTGCTTTTTTCAGCACAAAGCGTGTTTGAGGCATACAGCCTTCATAAGCATCCACAACGAGGAGTACACCATCTACCATTTTCATGATACGCTCAACTTCACCACCGAAATCGGCGTGTCCTGGTGTATCTAAAATATTAATGCGTGTATCTTTATAATGGATCGCAGTATTTTTAGCTAAAATCGTAATACCGCGCTCTCGCTCTAAATCATTTGAATCCATGGCTCTCTCAGCGATATTTTCATTCGCACGGAAAGTACCAGCTTGATGGAGCAATTGGTCAACAAGCGTCGTTTTACCATGGTCAACGTGGGCAATAATTGCGATGTTGCGAAGGTCTTTTCGAAGTTTCACATTTTCATCTCCTAAAATAATTAGATAACTTTCATATTATATCACAATCCCCTTTAAATGCCGATCGTTTTTCTGTAAACTTATATTAACTCTAAAAAAAGGGATGGAGACAAATGAAACAAATCAAATGGCTTCTATTATTATGTGCATTACTTGCAGTTGTCAGTATGGCGTTTATTGGGGTATCTCTTGCAGAAAAAAACATACTGGGTATATGTTTTAGTATCGTGTTCGCCATGATTTTCATGGGTACAGGATTTACATTAAAAAGAAAATTAAACGTGCAATCATAAAATTAGTTAAAAGCCTTTTACATTCTATATGTAGAAGGCTTTTTATTTTGAGTAAAAACAAGACAAATCACCTATGAAAGCTCCATTCATCAGACGGAACGTATCTTGAAGAATTGACAAAAGTAAGCAATCTGCACCCCTATATTTTTCGACAAGAACTTTTATAGTTCTCCAAAATCAAACAGAAAGTTACATTTTTCCTATTCTTCCACAAAGTTTCTCATGGTATGCTTTTCTTGCAACAAAATTTAACAGAAAAGGGAGAGAAAAGAAGCATGAAGAAGTTTTTGAGCAAATCGCTCAGCTCTGTTGTATTTTTCGCTTTAGCTATCATTCTTACTTTCACAACAGTAGCTCCTGGGCAAGCAAGCGCTGCAACTTTCAAAGGAATTCCTTTTGAACAGCAGCAAATCATTAAAGAATTATTGGAGAAAAACGAGCGTGTCATCAACATTCTCATCAATTCATTTGTTGAGGAAGACAACAGCTACACATTTGATGTGAAAAAAGCTGTTGAGCTCGGACTAACTGAAGAAGAAGCGGCGACTGCTGAGAAATTCTTAGATCGCGCAGCTGTTCTTACAATCGTTTTCAGTGAAAGCATCACTAAAAACGAAAAAGGGAAATTGGTTTTTGATGCAGCAAAAGCTGTTGAACTTGGTCTTACAAAAGAAGAAGCGGCTAAATTTGAAAAGCTTTTCAAATCAGTGATCAGAATTGCTGATCTTGCTGGTGATGCCCTTGTTCTAGACAAAAAAGGAAACGTTGTGATTGATTCAAAAATCGCAAAAGGTCTTGGATTCAGCTCTACTGAATTACTTGTTTTCAACCAAATGCTTAAGAAAATTCCTCAAGAGCAATTGAAAACGTTCTATGATGCAGTTCAAATTGCGAAAGAAAAATTAAACTAATCTCAGAAAAACCCCCACCTGGTTCATCCAGATGGGGGTTTTTTATTTCAGCCAATAAAGAATGATCATCATGACGTACCCTATACCAAACGCGATACTTGCTCGATAAAGCAGCTTACCATAGTAGCGCTTTTCAAATTTTCTTTTTTCTTCCTTTTCATCTATATATGGCACGAGATCAGGAGCCTGTATAAGAGTTATTGGCTCTTTCATTTCGTGATAAAGGTGACGGCAGCTTTCGCAGGATTGTATGTGCTCTGCAACAATTTTATTTGTTTCTGCACTTGTGTCTCCCTCTATATAAAGTGGTAACAATTCTTCAATCAAATAACAGCTCATTTATTGAACTCCTCACAATGTAGCATTCGCTTCAGCTCTAATCTCGCTCGATGAAGGGTTGTTTTGACTTTAGATAAAGTCCAATTCAAAATTTCAGCTACTTCTTCATATGATAATTCTTGAATATCTCTTAAAATGAGGACATCCCGATATGAATCCTTCAGCTGATGAATATGATGCCACAGCCTTTCTATGTCGGCTTGTGTTTCGATGTAATCTTCTGGTGTTGTGAACGACTGCTGCTCTAAGAAATCCATTTCTTCTACGTTCGTAAAAGTCCATTTTATTTTTCGGCGATAGTCATTCACAAATGTGTGATACGCAATGGTATAAAGCCATGTTTTCATACTAGAATGTCCCTTAAAGGAGGACAACCCATGCAGTGCCTTCATAAATACGTCTTGCGCAAGGTCCTTGGCCGTTTCCATATTTCCCGTCCGGCGATATAAATATTTGGTGATTTCCTGAAAATATTCTTCATAGATTTTTTCAATTTGGTCGGCTGGTCTGGACATCAAAAATAAAACCACACAGTCATCCAAATCGATAAAACGATAAAAAAGAAGTATAACGAGTAAATAAACCCTTTCATGCGTTTTAACTCGTCATAGTCATTATGGCTTTCCATCGGCGCTGAAGACTGCTTTCTTCCCGCGGCCGTATGCTGAAATTGCTGTTCGTGTGCCTTCATCCAGCTGGCTGCCTCGGCTCCTAGATCCCCTTCTTGATACAGTTCATATAAGTCTTGAAAGATGGCTTGTTTTTCTTTATCTGTCAAAACGATGCACCTCTTTTGTTCGCCCATTCACTTCATAGATTTTATGCTCATTTGATCCGAAGGTTTGTATAATGACAAGCCATGAAATGTCGATGTTCCCTTCTTTGTCGATCATCCTCACAGGTTTTATTTGTTTTTTATAGATCGTATATGGTTTATACCTTTTAAGTACTTGCTGATAGACCCCCTCCCGATCTTGATTAGATACTGCGTGCGGGATTGAAGAATCTGCTTGTACTCTCAACTCAATTCCATCATCCCCTTTAAACAGATTGACGACATGAGAGGAGCGTTTAAATATATATTGTTTACTTTCACTAGTGCCTGTTACTTTTCTTACGTCTTTTGGCTTTTTCCCTATGATTTTTAACAAATCTTCATCGCTGACGTTCTCTTTTTTCTGTTGAAGAAACGCTTTTGACAACTTGAAGCTGATGATATCTTTTGTTGAGCCATTAAACAGAAACTCAGATTGATCTTTTGTTGTGACTCTCACTTCATGCTGCCAATCCAAATAAAAATCATTGATGCCTGTGATTTGATAAGCTGGCAGCTTTAGGTTTAAAAGTTTATAAATACTGTTGATCCTGTTTTTTATCTCCATTTCTGTTAAACGGATGCCGTCTATATCCTTTAATTGAAAGATAGCGTTTTCGTATTGCGCTTGTCGAAGCGTCCCTTTTTTCCAGGTGGCAAACGCTAAACTGTCCTCTTCATTCTGAGACATTTTTGGCAGAAGAAGAACGTCCGTCTCTCCGTCCTCTTTTTTTACAGCTAATTGAATGCGCTGCAGATCAATTGACCGCCCGCTTCTTTCGAAAAATTCAATGGTTTTTTTCTTATATTCTGTATCGGTCAGTTCCTTCCCCTCTACACGACCTCGATAAGAATATCCGCTTAAATCGCCTGTAAACGCAGAAATATTCACTTCATACTGATCATCTGCAAACACGTAATGATAAGGGATAGGCTGATGACTAGCATTTAAATAAAGCGATTGATCCTCTGGTACAAATTTTGAAGCGAATGCTTTTGCACTTACTGCTGATAAAGGGCAATATTCTTCTGAAAAAGTATCTACCAGTTCCGTTTTGGTGAATTGGAGCATGGTATGAGGAATATTGACAATCGGGTTGAGTAATAGCAGAAAAAAGACAGCTATACAACCAGCGCCCCACTGCCTTAATCTCACCTTGTCCCGTAGTAAAGCAGATAACAAATCAATCGTCATAAAGCTTCCTGCCGCTGCTACTAAAATGACAATCGATTTAAATGTAGATTGAAGCTCATACTTCGAAATAGAAGGATAAAATATATAAAGCAAGGCTGCGAAAATCAAGATATAAAACAAAAGCAATTCCTTCCACTTCCAATGCCAAAACAAGCGAAAGAAAAGGTGGAGCAGCAAAGCGGCAAAGCAAGCCATAGCCAAAATGGTGATCATATCTCTCCATACTAACCCCGTATCACTGCTAAGAAAGAACTTTTTGCTTTCAGCAAACACAATAAACACTGTTTGACATAAAGGCAGAAGTAATACAGATAAATCAAAAGCAAAGAACATACCTTTATTTTTTAAATAAGGAAGAGTAATGACATAGTACAGTGATGCAAGCAAGACGTACCCATAAATGAGAAATTGCATGAAATCTGTCAGCACTTCAAATGTTTCGATCGTATACTGTCTAGACAGGACTTGGTGGATCATTTCAACTGTCATCCCGCCTAATAGCACTACTCTTAATACGATACCAGCATAGAATACATAACTACTCCTCTTTTCTTTCCATATGGGGAGTGTCACGAAAAGGACAAATAGTCCAAGTACACACCATTGAATGATGTGGATACTGTACTCATTTAAAATAAAATACCTTTCAAAATGGAGCGATAAATCACTAAACAAATCAAACATTGATACACAATCCTTTACATGAAATTAAGGCCTCATTCGTATAGACATTCGCCTTACCAAAAAGTTTCAGGAAAAACAAAAAATCACTTCATTCTCATGAAGTGATGTCGTTTATTTTTTATTTCCGCTTCCTTTTATGTAATCATGCAAGATTTTTTCACAAATGGATCGATTTCCAGCCACTATGCTGTTTTTGTCTAGGAACGTAAGACGTTCTCCGTGAATATTTGAGTAAACGGCCCCTACTTCATCAAGCAGCACGCAGCCCGCTGCATAATCCCACGGTGCAAGCCTTAAGGTGACATATGCGTCACTTCTGCCGCTTGCAATATAAGCAAGCTCAAGGGCAGCTGATCCAATCGTTCGTGTCCCTCTCACGTCACGCACTAGACGGGCAAATGGTTTGGCGTCAAAATAAGGACTTTCAATCGCCCATGTCGGATTAATACCCACAATGGCTTTTTCAATCTCCACATCTTTTAATGGAGGGAGCAGGATATCGTTCATATAGGCTCCTTCTCCTTTAATGGCATGGTAGAGCTCGTCATGAATGACGTCATAAATAAGACCGATTTTCCCCACACCATTTTCAAATATCCCGATTGAAATGGCAAAGTTGCGCTTTTGATGGACAAAGTTCATTGTGCCATCAATCGGATCAATGATCCACACAATTCCGTCGAGTGAGGTGACATCTTCCCCTTGTCCCTCTTCTCCTAAAATGTGATGATCTGAAAATGTCGACTGTATTTTTTCAATAAAAAAACGTTCTGTTTCTTTATCGATATTCGTGACTAGATCATTTGGATTTGATTTTGTTTCAATTGATAGACCTTCCTGCATGGACGCTTTAATACGGCTCCCTGCTTCTTTTACCCAGAGCTTTGCAAGACGGTCAATTTCCACCCAGTTTGTCATCAGATTGTAAACCTCTTTTCTATGTAGGACCTATTTGTAATAGCATACTGATATTATGTACGTAAAAGCAAGAAAAAAGCAGCTTCATACAAAAACGAACCGATGAATTGGTTCGTTTTTACCTCACCCTGTTTTACCCTTGAAGCTGCTCCCATTCTTTTCTTAGGCGCTCAAGCTTTCGTTTGCTGCGTTCGATTTGGATGTCATCTTTTTGTTCGATGGCTTCATGAAGCGTAGAAAGCTCATAATCAACCTCTAATCTCCACACAGCGATGCGATTTTTCTTCTCCTGTCTATACCCCTGCTTCACGATTTGCTTCATTGGTCAACGCCCCTTCCAGAGAATGATTCATTCCTTGTCAGTTTTCATTGATAAAAATTCAATCGATAAGAGAAATGGTTCTTGCTTATATCGTATGAAGCGATCGCATAACCGCAACGACATTCTGAAAATTGTGTCTTTACCTATTAATGATGTACCACAAAATGAAAGGTTTTAAACGCTGCACCACGCCCTTTACAATCTTTTATCTGACGGTGCATCTTTTTTTGAGCTTGACCCAAGCTATGATAAAATATGATCAGCGAAAAGATACAGGAGGCATAACATGAGTGAAATGCGTTTTAGAGATGAAGATTTTGAAACATTCACAGTTGATGGTTTAGATGAACGAATGACTGTATTAAAAGAAAGAGTCCGTCCAAAGCTTGAGGCACTTGGCGAACATTTTGCACCACTTCTTTCTTCTATTACAGGAGACGAAATGTTTGTACACGTCGCAAAGCATGCTAGAAGATCTGTCAACCCGCCAAATGATACATGGGTTGCTTTCGCAAACAGTAAGCGCGGATATAAAAAGCTCCCTCATTTTCAAATTGGGCTTTGGAAAACACATGTCTTTGTCTGGTTTGCGCTCATTTATGAATCTCCAGTGAAAGGTGAGTACGGCCAGCTGTTTGAAAAAGAGCTAGACACCATCCAGCAGAAAATACCGCAAGATTTTGTTTGGTCTAAAGATCATATGAAACCAGATGTCATGCGGCACAGCGAACTAGATTCCGAACAGCTGAAAACGCTTTTTGAACGTGTTCAAACAGTCAAGAAAGCCGAGCTTCTATGCGGCATCCAGCTGCCTAGAGAGGAAGTCGTTCAAATGAATAATGAAGAATTCCTATCGAAAATCGAAAATGCCTTCCGCACGCTGACGTATCTATACCGCTTCACACAGAAAGAATCTGTATAAAAAAACGAGCCCTTATAGGCTCGTTTTTTACATGCGTATAACGGCTGTCTCTTCTGCCTCTCTTGCGGTTTTCACTGCACGATAAGGGGAATACCCGCTTCCCTTTTCAAAAGCCGCACAATGCGTTTTTTCCTCTGCTTTTGATGGCACAACCTCTTTAAATCGTTTATAAGCATCTAATAACTCCTGCTTCGCAATTCCTTTTTCATAGGCTTTTTCAACAGCCTGAAAAAATGAAATGACCGCAATTTTTTCCTCTGTCGTCCAGTCGACATCCATTGGATATTGATATTCCATTTACTTGTCCCTCACTTTAACACTCATTTCTCATTTGAACTTTTATTATAGCATCTGTTTGATCAGAAACCGATTGATTTTATGCTTTACATTCCGATCAGTTCATAATATAATTCTTTTGTTTTATGCAATGAAATCTGCTGTAATTGGCACAATAATAGCAGGTATTTCGATGAAGGTGGGAAAGCAATTGTCACAACATGATACACCCTTATATACTGGACTAAAAAAACACGCAGCAACGAATCCAGTCCAATTTCACATTCCAGGCCATAAAAAAGGAGCCGGAATGGATCCTGAATTTAGAGCATTCATTGGCGACAATGCATTAAGCATTGACCTCATTAATATAGAACCTCTCGATGATTTACATTCACCTCGAGGGATGATAAAAGAAGCACAGGAGCTTGCTGCTGAAGCCTTCGGTGCTGATCATACGTTTTTCTCCATTCAAGGTACAAGCGGGGCCATCATGACAATGGTGATGACAGTATGCGGACCTGGAGATAAAATTATCGTTCCGCGTAATGTCCATAAATCAATTATGTCCGCGATTGTATTTTCTGGCGCAGTTCCTGTTTTTATTCACCCAGAAATAGACAAAGAACTTGGCATCTCTCACGGGATTACACCTGAATCAGCCAAAAAGGCGCTCACTGAGCATCCAGATGCGAAAGGTTTGCTTGTCATTAATCCAACGTATTTTGGTATTTCAGCAGACTTAAAATCAATCGTAGACATTGCCCATTCATTTGATGTGCCTGTCCTTGTCGATGAAGCACACGGTGTGCATATACATTTTCATGATGAGCTTCCCCTCTCTGCCATGCAGGCAGGTGCCGACATGGCAGCAACAAGTGTCCATAAACTTGGCGGCTCTCTTACGCAGAGCTCTATTTTAAATATGAAGGAAGGGCTTGTTTCAAAAGACCGCGTGCAATCGATTTTGAGTATGCTGACGACAACGTCCACTTCTTATTTGCTCTTAGCGTCACTTGATGTCGCTCGAAAACGATTAGCCACTGAAGGTAAGGCACTAGCTGATGAAGCCATTCGTTTGGCTGAATCAGCGAGAGACCGTTTGAATCAAATTGACGGCATTACCTGCATTGGCAAGGAAGTACTCGGTTCAGCTTCCACTTACGATTATGACCCAACGAAATTAATTATCTCTATTAAAGACCTTGGGTTAAACGGACATGATGTCGAAAAGTGGCTGAGAGAAAGTTACCGAATTGAAGTAGAGCTCTCTGACCTGTACAACATTTTATGTATCGTCACCCCTGGCGATTCAGATGAGACAATTGATACGCTCGTGACGGCGATGCAGGAAATTGCCGCAGCCTCTACTCGTGAGGGCGGCAAACAAGCGGTAACAGAAGTGCTGCTGCCTGAGATCCCATCGCTTGCTATGACACCGCGTGACGCCTTTTACGCTACAACGGAAGTCGTTCCGTTTAAGGAAGCAGTCGGCCGCATTATCGCAGAGTTTGTGATGGTGTATCCGCCAGGTATTCCGATTTTTATACCAGGTGAAATTATCACAGAAGAAAATATATCGTATATCTTTAAAAATATTGAAATTGGTCTCCCTGTCCAAGGACCTGAAGATTCAACGCTTGAAATGATCCGTGTGATTAAGGAACAAAAACCAATTTTATAAAAAAGAAACATGCAGCCCCAAATGGAGCTGCATGCTTTTTTATTTATTCAGAGGCTTCATCACAGCAATGACAGTGACCGCACGTTCCGTATAGCGTTGTCACTTTTTCATTTTCAAACTGATCAATGGTTTCATTGCAATCTTGACAAATAATTGTACCCACGTACATTCCCCTTTTCTTCATTCATAGTTTGAAAGCGTTTGATCTATTTCTTATTTCTATAATATGATGTCACATTTAAGTTGTCAACGGTTAATTGTATGACACATTTAATCATTTTTTATAAATATGTGCTTTTTTCTCATCATATTGAGGGAACGTTTCAATTGTATTTTGCTTCATATCAATTCTGTAACAATTGAGTAACAATCGAAAATTGTCAAAAGGGACATGATACACTAGAGTGACTAACAGGGAACAAGCTCCTAAAAATGTTGGGACAACCCCAAATGATTTTGAGGTGAATAGATTGAATTTTATGAGGACACTTCTCATTATATTCCCCATGCTCTTTGTACTTAGTTCATGCTCATTTGCGTATATCATACCGAATCAGACCGACCAAGTCCGTCATATTCAAAAACCGAGAATTCTCTTTTTTACTGATGCAGAAAACCTTGATAAAGAAAGCCCATATTATGATGCAGTCCTCGAATTAAAAAATGAATACCCTAAGGAAATGTCAAAAATGATTGTGAAAGAAGATCGTAAAGGCTGGAAAAATGAAGTGGACGAATTACCGGCTATTTTACTTGTCAATGATGAAAAAGTGATCGTGAAGGTGGAAGGAAATGTCCGCAGTAAACAGGAGATCTTATCGCCTTTATGTCATGCTTTAGACCGCGTCAATACAAACTAATGATATTTACCTTACACTTATATATATCCATATGAAAAAACCCCTCATCTCATGAGGGGTTTCAAATTGTTGACAAAGGGCTAAAATGATCTTTATTTTAGCTCTTTGTCTTTTTTTCAGCGTGATAGAAAACCTTTGAAGTCTAGGAAGGACGAGCACAGGCGCGGAGCGAATTTGACATTCGTGAGCACCAGCGCGCAGGACTGACAAAGAATGCGAGGGTTTGTCTACACGCTGAAACCCCTCACCTCATGAGGGGTTTTTCATATGGTGTTCAGGGCACCAAAAAAACCCTCTCCATCAAGGAGAGGGCTTCATAGGTTTCATTATTTTACGATGTGGATTGGGCTTCCGATTGCTACTTCAGCCGTTTCCATTGTAATTTCACCTAATGTTGGGTGAGCGTGAATTGTCATAGCGATATCTTCAGCAGTCACTCCAGCTTCGATTGCAAGGCTAAGCTCTGAAATCATATCAGAAGCGCCAACACCTGCGATTTGAGCACCGATCACTAGACCATCCTCTTTACGAGTGATCATTTTCATGAAGCCATCAGTTGCATCAAGAGAAAGTGCACGTCCGTTCGCTGCGAATGGGAATTTCGCTGCAACGATTTCGATACCTTCTGCTTTTGCTTCTGCTTCAGTGTATCCAACAGTTGCAAGTTCTGGCTCAGAGAATACAACAGCAGGAATACCAAGGTAATCAATTTCAGCTGGCTCTCCAGCGATTGCTTCAGCTGCAATTTTACCTTCGTAAGAAGCTTTGTGAGCAAGTGGTGGTCCATCAACGATGTCACCAATTGCATAGATGTTAGATACGCTTGTACGGCATTGTTTGTCTGTTTTGACAACTCCGCGGTCAGTCAATTCAACACCAACTTGCTCAAGACCAAGCTCATCAGTGTTTGGACGACGACCAACAGTCACAAGTACGTAATCAGCATCAACTGTTTTTTCTTCGCCTTTTACTTCGAACGTAACAGTGACACCATCAGATTTTTCTTCAACGCCTTTTGCAAGAGCGTTTGTATGGATTTCAACGTTTCCTTTTTTCTTCAGGTTGCGTTTAACCAATGAGCTCATTTGCTTCTCGAAACCTGGAAGGATTTCGTCTCCACCTTCAAGGATCACAACTTCAGTTCCAAAGTTTGCATAAGCAGTACCAAGCTCAGTACCGATGTATCCACCACCGATGACAACTAACTTTTTAGGTACTTCTTTAAGCGCTAAAGCACCAGTTGAGTTGATCACGCGGTCTGTGTATTTAAAAGTAGGCAATTCAATTGGACGAGATCCAGTTGCAAGAATTGCATTTTTGAACGTATAAGTCTGTGCTGAATTATCATCCATTACACGTACAGAGTTGCTGTCTACGAAATAAGCTTCACCTTTGACGATGTCTACTTTATTTCCTTTAAGAAGACCTTGAACTCCACCTGTTAACTTATTAACAACAGAAGCTTTCCACTCTTGAACTTTTGTGAAATCAACTGTTACGTTTTCAGCTTTGATACCCATGTCTTCAGAATGCTTAGCATTTTCGAAACGATGGCCAGCATTGATTAATGCTTTTGAAGGGATACAGCCAACGTTTAGACATACACCGCCAAGTGTTCCTTTTTCAACGATTGTTACTTTTTGTCCAAGCTGTGCAGCACGAATAGCAGCTACATATCCACCAGGACCTGCACCGATGACAAGAGTATCTGTTTCGATTGGGAAATCTCCTACTACCATGACATTACGCCTCCATTAAAATTAATTGTGGATCATTCAATAAACGCTTGATGTGGTTAAGGGCATTTTGCGCAGTAGCTCCGTCAATCATACGGTGGTCAAAGCTTAGGGAAAGAGCTAAGACAGGAGCTGCAACGATTTCGCCATCACGAACAACCGCTTTTTCAGCGATACGTCCAATACCAAGGATCGCTACTTCTGGGTGGTTGATGACTGGAGTAAACCATTGTCCACCAGCAGAACCGATGTTTGTGATTGTGCAAGATGCACCTTTCATTTCAGCTGGAGCCAATTTACCATCACGTGCTTTTGTTGCAAGCTCATTGATTTCGTTAGAAACTTCGAAAATCGCTTTGCGATCTGCATTTTTCACAACTGGAACTAGCAAGCCTTTTTCAGTGTCAGCTGCAATTCCGATGTTGTAGTAATGCTTTTGAACAACTTCATCCGTTTTATCATCGATAGAAGTGTTAAGTACTGGGTACTTTTTCAAAGCAGAAGTTAGAGCTTTTACAACGTAAGGCAAGTAAGTTAACTTGATTCCTTGATCAGCTGCAACTTGTTTGAATTGTTTACGATGTGCAACAAGGTTTGTTACATCAACTTCATCCATTAATGTTACGTGAGGAGCTGTATGCTTAGAGTTCACCATTGCTTTTGCGATTGCTTTGCGGATTCCGCTCATTTTCTCGCGAGTTTCTGGGAATTCTCCTTCAAGAACTGGAGCTGCTGCCGCTTTAGGAGCTGCTTCTTCTTTCGCACTTTCAGCTGCTTGAGGTGCTGCTTCTTGAGCTGCAGAACCACCATTAACGAAGCTGTCGATATCTTCTTTTAACACACGGCCGTTTTTACCAGAACCTGCAACTTTGTAAATTTCAACGCCTTTTTCGCGAGCATATTTACGTACAGATGGCATAGCGATCACGCGTTTGTTTGGATCAGCGTCTACTTGCTCTTGTGCGCCTGCACCAGTTGCTGCTGCCGCTTCTTCTTGTGCTACTTCTTTCTTCTCTGGCTCGTTACCAGCTTCAGCAGTACCTTGTACTTGAGCTTCAGTTTTTGCTTCGCCTTCTTCTTCGCTGCCTTTAAATTGAAGATTTTCGTAACCAGGTGCATCAAACGTAATGATTGTTTGTCCTACAGTTGCAACTGTTCCCTCTTCAACTTTTAATTCTAATACTTTTCCTTTAACAGGTGAAGGAATTTCTACAACTGCTTTATCATTTTGTACCTCTGCTAAAACGTCATCTTCATTGATTTCGTCGTTTGGTTTAACAAACCACTTAACGATCTCACCTTCGTGGATACCTTCTCCGATGTCCGGAAGTTTAAATTCAAATGCCACTGTTTTTCGCCTCCTAGATTTTGTTGAACCCTTGTTGTGTATATTTACACGGTCATGTAATTGATAAAGGGGAAGAGAAATAAATTCTTTTCCCCTCTGTCATTTAATTAAAATT
This sequence comes from Bacillus sp. FSL K6-1006, assembly GCF_038593175.1. NCBI lineage: Bacteria > Bacillati > Bacillota > Bacilli > Caryophanales > Bacillaceae > Bacillus > Bacillus sp. FSL K6-1006. Next base: position 1,426,379 of record NZ_CP151970.1, on the reverse strand, counting down.
CAAGAACTTTCTTCGCTGTTTCAAGTACATCTTTATGGTTTGGAAGCCATACGCTCTCAGCTTGAGAGAAAGCAAATACAGTATCAGGTGCAGCTACACGAAGTACTGGTGCTTCCAAGCTAAGGATCGCTCTGTCATTGATTTCAGCTACTACGTTTGCAGCAATACCAGCTTGTTTTTGTGCTTCTTGAACAACGATCGCACGGCCTGTTTTTTCAACAGAAGCGATGATTGTTTCAATATCAAGCGGGCTTACTGTACGAAGGTCGATAACCTCAGCAGAAACGCCTTCTTTTTCTAGCTCTTCAGCAGCTTTTAGTGATTCGTGAACCATTGCACCGTAAGTGATGATTGAAAGGTCAGAACCTTCACGTTTCACGTCAGCTTTACCGATTTCAATTGTGTACTCTTCTTCAGGAACTTCCTGACGGAAAGAACGATAAAGTTTCATATGCTCAAGGAACACTACAGGATCGTTGTCACGAATTGCAGAAATTAAAAGTCCTTTTGCATCGTAAGGTGTTGAAGGAATAACAACCTTGATACCAGGCTGTTGTGCGATAAGTCCTTCTAAGCTGTCAGCGTGAAGCTCAGGTGTGTGAACTCCCCCGCCGAATGGAGAACGGATTGTCACTGGGGAATGCCAGCGTCCGCCAGAACGGTAACGCATACGAGCCATTTGTCCAGAAACAGAATCTAATACTTCGTAAACGAATCCGAAGAATTGAATTTCCATTACCGGGCGGAATTCTTGTAGTCCAAGGCCAATAGCAAGACCGCCAATACCAGATTCAGCAAGTGGAGTATCGAATACACGATCCTCACCAAACTCTTTTTGCAATCCTTCAGTCGCACGGAATACGCCGCCGTTTTTACCAACGTCTTCTCCGAAAACGAGAACGTTTTCGTCATTTTTCAGTTCTGTGCGTAACGCATCAGTGATCGCTTGAATCATTGTCATTTGCGCCATGGCTTACTTCGACTCCTTCTGTTTGTAAATTTCAAGCTGTTCAACTAAGTTGAATGGTTTTACATCGTACATGTTTTCAATCAAGTCAGTGACTTTTTGCTTAGGCTGTTCGTCAGCTTCTTTGATCGCTTGTTTGATTTGTTCTTTTGCATCTTCGATCACTTTATTCTCTTCTTCTTCAGACCATAGGCCTTTGTTTTCCAAGAATTTGCGGTAGCGTACCAATGGATCTTTTTGCTCCCACTCGTTTTCATCTTCTTTTGTACGATATCTTGTTGGATCGTCACCAGCCATTGTATGTGGGCCGTAACGGAATGTAAGAGTTTCGATTAATGTTGGACCTTCACCATTTACAGCGCGCTCACGAGCTTCAGCAGTTGCTGCATAAACAGCTAATGCATCCATACCGTCAACTTGTACGCCTACGATACCAGCTGCAGCTGCTTTTTGTGCAATTGTTTGTGCAGCAGACTGCTTTTCAACAGGTGTAGAGATCGCATATCTGTTGTTTTGGACAACAAAAATCGCTGGCGCTTTGTAAGCCCCTGCAAAGTTAATACCTTCGTAGAAATCACCTTGTGAAGCTCCACCGTCACCAGTGTAAGTGATTGCAACAGCTTTTTTACCGCGCTTTTTCAAACCAAGAGCTACACCAGCAGCTTGAATGATTTGAGCACCGATAATGATTTGCGGTGAAAGTGCATTCACATCTTCAGGCATTTGGTTACCAACAAAGTGTCCGCGAGAGAACAAGAATGCTTTTGTTAGCGGAAGACCATGCCAGATTAATTGTGGTACATCACGATATCCTGGAAGAATGAAATCTTCTTTCTCAAGTGCAAAGTGAGTTGCAAGCTGAGAAGCCTCTTGTCCAGCTGTTGGCGCATAGAAGCCAAGACGTCCTTGACGGTTCAATGAAATTGAACGTTGATCTAATACTCGTGTAAACACCATACGGCGCATTAATTCTTTTAATTGGTCATCTGAAAGATCCGGCATTGCCGCTTCGTTTACGACTTCGCCTTTTTCGTTTAAAATTTGAAACGTTTCAAACTGCTTTTTGATGGCATCAAATTGCTTTTTGCTATCAACAATTGCTTTTTTTGTTTTTGCAGCCATTCTAAAGTCACCTCTTCCTTTCTTTTAACAGTCCATTTGTCGTGAATCCATTTATACATACAGATATAGGATAACCCAAAATACTCATATGACTCCTGTATATAATAGCCACTAAGATCGTTGTCGAAACATTGGTTGATCACTCGTTTTTGAGTCCTTATAACTGTATTAACGATAGTTCACAAAAAACTAATACAACTTCTGTTAACAAGGAATAGTTTACAACAAGAAAAATAGTCCGTCAATTGATTTAACGGCTTTATTTAAATAAATGTATTCGCTTTACTTTTTATGGTGAACTGTATCAATCTGTTTAACAAACAACCTAATCTGTACTAGTATAGAGTGTACTGCTGTACTACAATAGAAAATGTTTGTTTTTGTCGAAAAATAAAAAAAGAGCTGTTTTTTCAGCTCTTTTTCGATCCTTGATCTGCTGCTTTATACAAAGCCTTTTTATGATCATTCAATTGGTCTGTATATCGATTGAACTTCTTACTTTCTTTTCTGACTTTGCTATATGAACGATTCACGGTCTTCAGCTTTGACTTCAGCTCTTCATATCCTAGATCCTTTTTCTTTAAAGATTGATACAAAAGCTGATCTTGTTTCAGCGCCTTTTGATACTCCTTGTAAAGCTGATCATATGACGCATATCGTTTCTCGATTGATTTGACCGTTTGATCTGCTTTCTCTTTTAACCCCGCATCTTGCAATCGTGCAGCAGATTCCTTTACTGTTTTCAATTCTTTTTTCGATTCATCCATACTGACTTTTTCTGTTTTTAAATGTTCTTCTCTTTGTGCTGCCGATGCTAACGCCTGATCAGAAAGGCTTGCCACTGTTTTTGTATGGTCCTTTGTTGTTTGAATCATTTTTTTATACAGCTTCTGCTCTTTTTCCTCATAGCTTTGCAGTGTACCTTGCTCTTTTTCGAAGGATGCTTCTTTTTCACTCATTTTCGTCATCGCGTCCTGCATATCATTGAATGGACTTTGACCTCCGCACCCTGTCAGCAAAAGGGTACATATCCCCGCTAAAGCAGCACCTGCTTTCAAGCTTCTTTTCATCTGTCTCATCACAAGGCCCCCTTTACATCTCCACATACCACTATAATTTTTATAGACGTTTGTGACAAGGAAAGAGGTCAGTCATGTGAGGCGGAGAAGATTTTTTTCAAGCAATAGGCGCATGACTATACAAATAGTGCATTCATACATAGTTTATATTACACGCTTCGCCTTCACTTATGAGAGGCCAAGTGTATTCCCAAAGGAGGTCAAAAGTATGTCTAATTATAGTCATGGAAGTATGTATGGTGGATACGGCGGTTACGGGTATGGATTCGGTGGCGGATATGGCGGCGGCTGTTGTTACCCAAGTTATGGCGGTGGATACGGATACGGCGGCGGACGTACATTCGCTTTAATCGTTGTGCTTTTCATCCTATTAATTATCGTTGGCGCAGCATTCTTAGGCGGCGGCGGTGGCTGCTGCTAAGGCTGTTTAAGCCTCTGACCGGTCTCACAGGACCGGTCTTCTTTATTTCATTGCATATGTTGTGTATCATTTTATATACTTTACATACAAAGGAAATAGGAGTGAAGTTTTGTGATTACCATGGATGATATCGTAAGGGACGGACATCCCGTCTTAAGACAAACAGCTGAAGCGGTCGAGCTCCCGCCGACAGAAGAGGAAAAACAGCAATTAGCTGACATGATCGAATTCGTCAAAAACAGTCAGGATGCTGACATTGCTGAAAAATACGGACTAAGACCCGGCGTTGGATTGGCAGCTCCGCAAATCAATATTAGTAAACGCATGATCGCTGTTCACTGTGAGGATGAAGACGGAGAAGAATACAGCTATGCTCTGTTCAACCCGCGTATTGTCAGTCATTCAGTCAAAAGAGCTTATTTAGCGACTGGTGAAGGCTGCTTATCAGTTGATGAAGCCATCCCTGGATTTGTTCCTCGATATCAAAAAATCAGGGTCAAGGCCACTACGCTTGAAGGAGAGGACATTGATATCCGTCTAAAAGGGTTCCCCGCTATTGTTTTTCAGCATGAAATTGACCATTTAAATGGCATTATGTTTTATGATCATATTCAAAAGGATCAGCCGTTCGCTGAGCCAGAAAACTCTGTTGCGATCGGCAGATCATAACATAAAAAGAAGACCCGCGATCTAAGGGTCTTCTTTTTTATTCTTCAATGAGGCCAAGCTGGGTCACTGCATGGAATATGCCGTCCTCATCTACCGGCTTTGTCACAAAATCAGCCAATGCTTTCAGTTCACTCACAGCATTTCCCATCGCCACGCCTGTTCCAGCAAACGAAATCATTTCTCTATCATTCAATCCGTCTCCAAAGGCAATGGTATCCTTTTGATCGTAAGGAAGTCTTTCGATGACTCGTTTGATTCCTTCAGCTTTTGATCCGCCTTTTGGCAGAACGTCCGTTGACAGCTCATGCCATCTGACAAGGTCAATTTCTTCGCGGAATGCCTTATACTCCACTTCCTCTTCTGCCTTACAAAATAACAGCATTTGAAAAATGTCGTTTTCTTTAAAGAAAGATACATCGTGCTCAGGATGCTCTGTTTTCAAAGTACCGATTCCTTCATGGATAAACGGATGATTCGGCACAGACGCCTTCATCGTTTCTTCTCCCATAAAAACGAGCGGATGATCATGACGATCCGCTGTCTCATAAATCCGCTCCATCAGCTCCTGCTTCAGCGGATTGCCGTAAATAACGTCTCCCTCATACATGACATACTGACCGTTATAAGCAATGAATGAGTCAAGCCCTAATTCTTCTAAAATGGGCCGGATCAGAAAAGGAGAACGCCCAGATGCAATAAAGAGATGATGACCTTTTTCTTTTAATAAATGAACCGCTCGCTTCGTTGACTCAGGTATATTTTTATCATGGTCATATAAAGTACCGTCGATATCAAAGAAGATGACTTTTTTATTCATATCTCGCCCTCCTGCTCTTCGTTATGTATACACACTCCCTTTCATCATACAGAAAGATTTCAGCTTTCGAAACCAATTCCTTTTGAAAGCGCCTATTTCCCACATATAACCATGTAACATTCAATAGAAACATCATATAATACAAGTATATAGAGAGACCGGAACACACTGGTTAAGCTTACTTCAACCCGAAAGGAGGCGGCATGTGATGCTTCGTCGTCTGCGTAAGAAAATTCGAAGACAATGGAAGGACATGCTTCGCAAAAAATCAATTGCTTAAAAGGATCTTCCGCACATTTGCCGAAGGTCCTTTTTTCTCAGAGACTTTTCTTATGCGCGTTTTTTTAATATAATAGAATAAGCGAGTGTAACATACGGTATTTAAGGAGAGATTTGGATGATATATAAGGTATTTTTTCAGGCAAGTACTACTGAGGTACCTGTAAGAGAACACACAGATTCACTATACGTTGAAGCGGTTTCTGAAAGAGACGTACGCGATAAGTTGAAAAAACATAACTACAACATTGAATTCATTCAGCCTGTAGACGGTGCTTTTTTAGACTATGAACGAGAAAGTGAAAATTTTAAAGTATTGGAGCTATGAGAGGAATGAAATTTGTTAAAAACGATCAGGCGGCAGTTTTTGCGCTCGGCGGTTTAGGCGAGATCGGTAAAAACACGTATGGCGTTCAATTTCAAGATGAAATCATTTTAATTGATGCAGGCATTAAGTTTCCTGAAGACGAGCTTCTTGGAATTGACTACGTCATCCCTGACTATACGTACTTAGTTAAAAACGAAGATAAAATCAAAGGTCTTTTCATCACTCACGGACATGAAGACCACATCGGCGGTATCCCTTACCTTCTCAAGCAAGTGAATATTCCAGTTTACGGCGGCAAACTCGCAATCGGCCTACTTCGTAATAAATTGGAAGAGCATGGTCTCTTGAGACAAACAAAACTTCACATTTTTGAAGAAGAAGATACCATTAAATTTAGAAAAACAGCTGTGTCTTTCTTTAGAACGACACACAGTATTCCAGATTCTTATGGAATTGTCGTGAAGACACCTCCTGGTAACATCGTACATACAGGTGATTTCAAGTTTGACTTTACTCCTGTTGGCGAGCCTGCCAATTTAACCAAAATGGCTGAGATCGGAAAAGAAGGCGTTCTTTGTCTTTTATCTGATAGTACAAACAGTGAAATCCCAGAATTTACGATGTCTGAAAGACGCGTAGGTGAAAGCATTGATGACATCTTTAGAAAAGTCGATGGACGCATCATCTTTGCCACGTTTGCTTCAAACATTCACAGACTTCAGCAAGTGATTGAGTCTGCTGTTGCCAACGGCAGAAAAGTCGCTGTATTTGGACGCAGTATGGAGTCTGCTATTGATATTGGACAAGATCTTGGCTATATTAAATGTCCAAAAAACACGTTTATTGAACATAATGAAATCAACCGCCTTCCAGCAAACAAAGTGACCATTCTTTGTACTGGAAGCCAGGGTGAACCGATGGCAGCTCTTTCTCGTATTGCGAACGGTACTCACCGCCAGATTTCCATTAACCCTGGAGACACTGTTGTCTTCTCATCTTCACCGATCCCAGGTAACAATATTAGTGTAAGCCGCACCATTAACCAGCTTTATCGTGCAGGTGCTGAGGTCATTCATGGCTCGCTAAATAATATTCATACATCTGGTCACGGCGGACAAGAAGAACAAAAACTCATGCTCCGTTTAATTAAACCAAAATTCTTTATGCCGATTCACGGTGAATACCGCATGCAAAAAACGCATATCAAACTTGCGAATGATTGCGGCATCCCTGAGGAAAACTGCTTTATCATGGATAACGGTGAAGTTCTTGCACTGAAAGGTGACGAAGCAAGTGTCGCTGGCAAAATCCCATCAGGCAACGTGTATATCGACGGAAGCGGTATTGGAGATATCGGAAACATCGTTTTAAGAGACCGCCGCATTCTTTCTGAAGAGGGCCTTGTTATTGTGGTCGTCAGCATGGACATGAAAGAATTCAAAATCTCTGCTGGTCCTGATTTGATCTCAAGAGGTTTTGTCTACATGAGAGAATCTGGAGACCTGATCAACGATGCACAGGATTTAATTTCGAAGCATCTTGAAAAAGTAATGGAACGTAAGACAACTCAGTGGTCTGAAATTAAGAACGAAATTACTGACACCCTTGCACCTTTCCTTTATGAAAAAACAAGACGCCGTCCAATGATCTTACCGATTATTATGGAAGTGTAATCACAAAAAGAGACACAAGCCGCTTGGCTGTGTCTCTTTTTTTCACCGTTCATTGAAAAAACCGCATATATACATATGCGGTTTCTCTCTTTTTATGATTGAATTGGGAGATGCTGAAAGCTTCTGACATCAAACAAACCCTTTGTCGTCATTTTCACATCAGGAATGACTGGGAGTGCCAAGAAGGACAGCGTCAAAAACGGATTAAAGTCTAAAATAAAACCTGTTTCTTTTAACGCTTCATGGAGTGCATGAAGGCTTTCATTTACAAGATGTGCCGGCTGATCTGAAAGTAAACCAGAGATCGGTAATGGCAGTGTATGAAGAGTCTGGCCCTCTTTGACAACAGTCAAACCGCCGCCTGCTTCTTTTAACGAGTCAATGGCTTTCACGATATCAGCATCATTTGTGCCAACCGCAATTAAATTGTGAGAATCATGCGCAACCGTTGTTGCAATTGCGCCCTTTTCTAATCCAAAGCCGCTGACAATCCCTATCCCCATTTCAGATAAGCCTTGATGGCGTTCGACAAGCACCATTTTTAATAGATCTCTTTCTGTATCACTAGTGAATTGTCCGTTCGTTTCTGAAGGAGAGATTTGTTCTAATTTTGTTTCTAGCTGATTTGGAATAATGCGGATGACATTCATTTTTTGATGAGCTGTGATAGGCAGAGCCAAATCTTGCTCTTGAACGTCTATAGCATGAACAGATTGTAATAAGGCTGGACTCGGTGCAATTTTTTCGACACCTGGCTTGTACTCTCCATGCTGCGCCACTAATTCTCCAGCAATAAATACGCTGGTAATGTCTACTTGATGAAGATCAGAGACGAGCATAAAATCAGCATCAAAGCCTGGTGCAATGGCTCCCTTTGTTTTGAGGCCAAAACACTCTGCTGCGTTTAAACTTCCCATTTGATACGCTAAAAATGGGTCTAACCCTTCTTTTATAGACATACGTACTTGTTCATCAATACTTCCTTCAGCCATTAAATCATCTAAATGTTTATCATCGGTACAAAAGAAAAAGCGTCTCGCATTCTTTTCATTCACAGCTGGTAAAACGCTTTTCACGTTTTTGGCAACAGAGCCTTCTCTCAGCATGACATACATGCCTCGTTTTACACGTGCAAGGGCTTCTTCGGCTGTTGTCACCTCGTGATCTGTTTGGACATTCGCTGTGCGGTAAACGTTTATTAATCGGTCTGTTAAGCCTGCTAGATGGCCATCAATCAATTTATTCTCGTTTTGAGCATCAAGCAGCTTTTGAAGCATATCTTCTTCTGCCTGCTCCACACCGACGTAATCCATCACCTCAGCAAGACCAAGAACCTCTTTCTCTTGATACAAAGGCTTTAAATCTTTCGCTTTTAAAACAGCACCTGATCGTTCAAAACTGACTGCCGGTACGCAGGATGGCAGCATGAAATAAATATTTAAGGCAGCTTTTCTCGCTTCTTCCAGCATAAAACGGATGCCTGTGATCCCTGACACATTGGCAATTTCATGCGGGTCTGTTACGACAGTTGTCACACCGCGCGGGACGACAGCTTTGGAGAATTCAGCAGGGGTAACCATAGAGGACTCGATATGAACGTGGCCATCAATAAAACCAGGTACAAGCATTTGACCTGCTGCATCCAGCTCCTGTTCTCCCTCGTACTCTCCAATCCCTACTATTTGTCCATTTTCAACAGCGACATCAGCGTCTATCCATTCCTGGTTAAACACGTCCATAACTTTCGCATGTTTAATCACTAGGGCTGCTTTTTTTCTCTTTGCAGCTACCTCAATTTGATGTCTGAAAAGCTCCTTATCCAACGACACTGCCTCCTCCAAGTAAACAATATAATGTTTCTTATCGTAAACGAATCTGTTTGCCCAGTCAATGACATTTAGAGAAAATCACCCAGATAAAAAGACTGATTTTTATTTCTGAATAGTGATAATTGCATGAAAAATATGATGAATGACTTTAGCTGTTTATGCAGAACAAAACAGCCCTTTTAATGTCTTCTTCCCTCTTCACTGTCCACCTCATGTGTACACAATCATATTAAAAAACACCCCGCCTAGGAGTGTTTAATAATCGTTCTGCATTTCTCGTTTTTCAAAACGTCCGATATCGGCAACTGCCCCAATGACAATCAGAATATCTTCTTTTTGTATCATTTCATCTGCGAGCGGTGAAACAATCACTTCTTTTCCACGCTTAATCGCCACAATATTAATGCCATATCTCGCTCTAATATCGAGATCTAAAAGAGAATGCCCTGCAAGCCTGCTGTTGGCAACGATTTCAATGAGGCTGTACTCATCTGACAGCTCAAGATAATCTAATACGTTATTGGAGATGATTTTATGTGCAATTCGTCTGCCCATGTCCCGCTCTGGATGAACGATACGATCAGCTCCAATTTTATTTAACACCTTTTCGTGGTAATCGTTTTGCGCTTTTACTGTGACCATTTTAACGCCAAGCTCTTTCAGCATAATCGTCGTTAAAATACTGGCCTGAATGTTTTCACCAATCGCAACGATGACATGATCAAAATTGCGAATGCCGAGATTTTTTAAAACAGATTCGTCCGTCGAATCACCAATCACCGCATGTGAGGCAATTTTCGCGTATTCGTTCACTCGATCTTCATTCATATCCATGGCCATGACTTCAAGTCCTTCTTCGCTCAGCGCCTTGCAAATACTTCCGCCAAAGCGTCCAAGACCAATGACTGCATATTCCTTTTTCATGTTCAGACTCCTTTTATCTCACTTACCATGCATTTTACTACGGTTTGATTAATGAATCCATATGCGAGCGAATTTTTTTGCGGAATGCTTCACTTAAGTAAAGATCTGCTCCTTTTTCAATTTCACTGCGGTAATGACCTGGCGGAGCAATTTCTTCGCTCTTTTGAAGAACAAGAAAGGTTAAACAGTCTTCATATATTTGATCACCTATTTTGACATCGACAAAAGCTGGACGATATGTGCCCTCATAGACGCCTTCTCGTTTGTACAAATATCGAATGGCATCAAAAGGAACCTCATATAAAACACCCTCTGTTTCTCCGCCGTCTTCTACCATATCGGCTCTTGATCCATCAGGCCTTACCAATGTAAATCTAGTTGTAAAGCCGTTCAGAGCACCGCCGCCGATGATTTGTTTAAAATAATGATCAACTTCCGCCAGTTTAAATCTTGCATCATCCATACAGGAGCCATAGGCAAAATAATAGAAGGATGCCGGCTGCTGCTGCCACATTCTATATTCCTTCCAGCAGCCGCTCTCGATCTCCTTCAGCGATGATGCTTTCTGCTTTGGTAAAGTGTATGTAACAGCCGCCACCGGCCCTTTGTCTGTCATGACATCGACCACCTGCTTGTCATACCCTTCCTCAAGCAAATCTATCTTATTCAGCGTGCTTGCGGTTACCTCGTACAATTCTCCATATACTGTGCTTTTCTCTTTTGGAACGCACGCAGGGTATCCTTGACCTGTATCATAGATTCTGCCGCTGATCCAAGCTGATTTAGCTAATGGCCTGCTTTCTTTCATATACGTCTCGTGGTGCTCTTCATGCTGCAGAAGCGTCCCATATACAAATAAAGCTTTCTCCTTCATGAAATCACGTCCTCTCGCCTTGCTGGTGTCTGCTTTTTTGCCACACAGGTAAATAGATATGAAAAGCTGTACCTTTTCCCAGCTCACTGACCACATCCATCCTACCGTGATGATCTTTTAAAATCGCTGCACAGATGGTGAGGCCAAGTCCCGTCCCTTCTGTTTTTGTGGAGAAGAAAGGATCATATATTTTCTGAATATCCTCTTCAGACATCCCTTTTCCTTCATCTTGAATGGTAATTTTCCATTCGTTCATCACTTTTTCTGTTGATATGTATATACTGCCGCCTTCAGGCATTGCCTCAATGGCATTTTTGATTAAATTAATGAACAGCTGCTTCATTTGGTTAGCGTCTGCTAATATAGCGCCGGCATCCTGCTTTTTAAATGGCTGTTTGAGATCAATATTCGAAAGGACTGCATTGGTTTTTAGCAATGTAATCACCTGTTCTAACAGTCCATGAAGCTGAACTTCTTGAAAATGGACCGACTGCGGCTTTGCCAGCACCAGCAGCTCACTTAAAACAAAATCAATCCGTTTAATTTCAGAAAAGATAATGTCAAAATAATCGGTTCTTTCAGGATATTGTGTTTTCATCAGCTGTAAAAAGCCGTTTACTGAGGTCAGCGGATTTCTGACTTCATGGGCGATTCCAGCGGCTATTTGTCCTGCAACGGCCAGCTTTTGCGCCTGCATTTGCACTTGTTGATTTGATTTTTCAAGCTCAAGCTTTGCCAGCTTTTGTTTTGTAATATCTGCAACTGTTCCAATACCTCCAGTAAACTGGTGCTCCTCATCAAAGTAGAGCTTATAATGAACGTCTCCCCATACTTTCTTTCCCTCTTTATGAAGAAGCTGCAGCTCGATCCGCCCTGAATCTTTATGCTCTTTGATGACAGATGACAAATGCTGAATAACTCTTTCTTCTTGATCAAAGTACTGATTGTACATCGTACCTAGACATTCATCTATGTCATAGCCGGTCATTTGTTTCCATGCTTGATTTAAGAAAATGATGTGCCCTTTTTCATCTGTTTCAAAGACAATTTCTTGCAAGTTATCTGTAATTCGATTCAGCCGCTCTGTCAGTTCGTGTGCTTCTTTTTCTCTCTTATTTAGATCTGACACAAGTAAATTCAAGCGGTCTACATATCCTGAGACAACCCAGATCCCTGCTAACACAACGACTGTAAAGGCTAGATCGAGCGGCCAATTAATTTGATAGCCGCCTACATAATAAAAGAAATCCCAGCTTATGATTAAGATAAATGCAAGAACAGATAACACGATCCGAACTTGATATGTTTTGTTCAAATGATTCCACCTGCCGCCCTGAGATTCTTTGTCAATTGTACCATTTTCCACTTATTTTTTGAGGGAGATGGGGCATTTTTAAGGAACTTTTTTAAAGAAAAAATAGCCTGTTCTCAGCACAAAGGAAGAGAGCAGGCTATTTTGATTACTTCTGAAGAGCTTCTTGCAGTTCTTTTAACAGCAGTTCTGCGCCTTCAGCGCTTAATGTAATTTGACCATTTCCATATTCATGGTTCTCTGATGTAATCTCACCAGTCATGAGACAAACGCCCTCTGGCTGATATTTTTTCAAGACGATTTTATCTCCATCTATAAAAAATTCCATACTGTCTTTAATAGCGATATCAAGTGCTCTTCTCAATTCGATTGGCATCACAATACGCCCTAGTTCGTCTACTTTTCTTACGACTCCGATAGATTTCAATTTCGTTCCCTCTTTCTTTCATTAGCTCAAGATCAATCTGTTTTTCACCAATTGATATATCGTAGACGTAAGAGATTCTTAAAAGGTTTCTCCTCTATAAAAATTTTTTTCATAAAAGAAAAAACAAAGGGAAAATTTATTGTGATTGTCAAAATGATACTTGAATTTTACAGATTCATTTCAAGGTGATCACAAACCCCCACAAATGACATCAACCCTCTGAACTTTTAAATGTAAAATTGTTTAAAACAGCAAAAATAGAGATTGGGTGAAAACATGTTTCAAAATGCCGAAATTGGAATTGATTTAGGAACAGCTAACATATTGGTTTATAGTAAAAATAAGGGAGTTATTTTAAATGAACCGTCCGTCGTAGCAGTCGATACAGAAACAAAGACTGTACTTGCCGTCGGATCAGAAGCAAAAGAAATGATCGGGAAAACACCTGGGAAAATTGTTGCGATCCGTCCGATGAAAGACGGTGTCATCGCTGATTATGATATGACAACAGATTTACTTAAACAAATCATGAAAAAAGCAGGAAAAAATATCGGGTTTACCTTCAGAAAGCCAACTGTCGTTGTATGTACACCTTCTGGTTCAACAGCTGTTGAGCGCCGCGCCATCAGCGATGCTGTGAAAAACTGCGGAGCAAAACATGTGCATTTAATTGAAGAACCTGTTGCAGCTGCAATCGGTGCTGATCTTCCGGTAGACGAGCCTGTGGCGAACGTCGTAGTCGATATTGGCGGCGGAACAACAGAAGTTGCGATCATTTCATTTGGCGGCGTTGTCTCTTGTCATTCGATCCGAATTGGCGGCGATCAGCTGGATGAAGATATCATTACGTTTGTCAGAAAGAAATATAACCTGTTAATCGGCGAACGGACTGCCGAGCAGGTGAAAATGGAAATTGGGTATGGTCTTATTGAACATGAGCCTGAATCATTAGAAGTGCGCGGTCGCGACCTTGTGACAGGTCTGCCAAAAACGATCACACTTGTCTCACATGAAATTCAAGGCGCCATGCGAGAATCACTTCTTCATATTTTAGAAGCAATTCGTGCCACATTAGAGGACAGCCCTCCAGAGCTAAGCGGAGATATTGTAGACCGCGGCGTCATTTTAACTGGCGGAGGCGCTCTTTTAAATGGAATACAAGAATGGCTTTCTCAAGAGATTGTTGTTCCAGTCCATATTGCAGCCAATCCCCTTGAATCTGTTGCAATTGGAACAGGTCGTTCATTAGAAGTGATCGACAAATTGCAAAAAACTTTAAAATAATCTTCTTGTTCTACTTCTTTTTTTGTCATTTCGATCATATCGTGAGAAATGGATAAACGTGAAGGAGGAAGAACATGTTGCTTGATTTAGGTAAACGGGTCGTTGTCACAGTCATTTTAACGGGTATTATTTTAGGAGGAATGAGCCTGTCGTTTTCACATATGCCGCCTTCTAATGCACAGCCTGTGAAACAACTGAACCGCTAAAAAAGCCGCACGAAAGCGGCTTTTTTATTTTGGCTTTAAACGGGCTCCCCATTTTCCTTTTCGGTCATAAATCTGATATGATGAACATGACTAAAGGAGGGGTTTTTATGAGTTCATTTGAAAAACAACTAGATCAATATGCGAAGACCATCATTGAAGTCGGTGTGAATGTACAAAAGGGGCAGGAAGTCGTTGTATCCGCATTTACTGAATCTGCACATCTTGTTCGTCTTGTAGCGAAACACGCGTATGAGCGCGGGGCGAAAAACGTACATATCCGCTGGAGTGATGGTGTTCTCACCCGTTTAAAGTATGAACATGCACCGCAAGAAGTATTTGAGCAATTCCCTGAATGGGAAGCACAGATGATGGAAACCATCGCAAAACGCGGAGGCGCTTTTATTACCATCCTGTCAGAAAGCCCTGACCTTTTGCGAGGCATTGATTCGAAAAAAATCGCTGCACAGCAAAAAGCTGCTGGTTCAGCACTACATACATATCGTCAATACGTTCAATCTGACAAAGTCGCTTGGACAGTCGTAGGTGCTGCATCAAAAGAATGGGCGAAAAAGATTTTCCCTGATCATACAGATGAAGAAGCTGTCACGTTATTGTGGGATCAAATCTTTAAAGTCGCACGCGCTGATCAATCAGATCCAGTTGAGGCTTGGAAAAAGCACGATGCGTCATTAAATGAAAAGGTCAAAATACTCAATGAACGCCACTACCACAAGCTTCATTATGAAGCACCGGGCACAGACTTAACGATTGAGCTTCCAGAGCAGCATATTTGGGTAGGTGCTGGCAGCGTAAGTGAACGCGGCGTTTCGTTCATGGCCAACATGCCGACAGAAGAAGTCTTTACCGTACCGAAAAAAGACGGTGTAAACGGGACAGTCTCAAGCACAAAGCCGCTCAGCTATGCTGGAAACATCATTGATGAGTTTTCATTAACCTTTGAAAATGGCCGGATTGTGGATGTGAAAGCAAAAGAAGGCGAAGATATGTTAAAATCTCTCGTTGAAACAGATGAAGGCTCTCATTATCTAGGTGAGGTTGCCCTCGTACCAGATGATTCACCAATTTCTAACTCAAATATTCTTTATTACAATACACTTTACGATGAAAATGCATCAAACCACCTTGCCATCGGCAGCGGATATGCGTTTAATATCGAAGGCGGAAAAGAAATGAAACGAGAAGAATTGGATGCAGCGGGTGTGAACAGCAGTATTACACACGTTGATTTTATGATTGGTTCAAAGGAAATGAATATTGACGGGATCACAAAAGACGGTAAACGCGAACCGATCTTCCGAAATGGAAACTGGGCGATTTAATCAAAAAAAGACATCCATAGGATGTCTTTTTTTATTTATGCGTAAAGCTCTTGAAGTCTTTTTTGGATGTCTTGATCTGATAAAAACTCATCATATGTTGTTTGTTTATCGACGATGCCATTTGGCGTCACTTCGATAATTCGGTTTGCGACTGTTTCAACAAACTGATGGTCATGAGATGAGAAGAGCATAGCTCCTTTAAAGCTCATGAGGCCGTTATTCAGCGCTGTAATGGATTCTAGGTCTAAGTGGTTCGTTGGCTCATCCAGCAGCAGAATATTCGCTCCAGACAGCATCATTTTTGATAACATACAACGAACCTTTTCTCCTCCTGATAAGACACTTGCTTTTTTCTTCACTTCTTCCCCAGAGAAAAGCATACGTCCTAGGAAACCACGCAGGAAGCTTTCGCTTTGATCATTCGGAGAATATTGACGAAGCCAATCAACGAGATCAACATCGTTTCCTTCAAAGTATTCACTATTATCTTTCGGGAAAAAGGCTTGTGACGTTGTGACGCCCCATTTAAATGATCCGCTGTCTGGCTCCATTTCACCAGCAAGGATTTTAAATAAAGTGGACACAGCAAGCTCGTTACGGCTTAAGAACGCAATTTTATCTTCGCGGTTCATAATAAAGCTGACATTATCCAGTACTTTCACACCGTCAATTGTTTTTGATAAACCTTCTACTTGAAGGACATCATTTCCGATTTCGCGCTCTGGCGCAAAATGAACATACGGATATTTACGTGAAGACGGCTTAATGTCATCTAAAGAGATTTTATCAAGCAATTTCTTTCTTGATGTCGCTTGCTTCGATTTAGAAGCGTTCGCACTAAACCGGGCAACGAATTCTTGAAGCTGCTTAATTTGTTCTTCTTTTTTCTTATTTGCTTCTTGGCTTAGTTTCAGCGCTAACTGGCTGGACTCATACCAAAAATCATAGTTACCGACGTATACTTGGATTTTTCCAAAATCAAGGTCCGCAATATGTGTACATACTTTGTTTAAGAAATGACGATCATGCGAAACGACGATGACGGTATTTTCAAAGTTAATGAGGAACTCTTCGAGCCACTGGATTGCTTGTAAGTCCAAGTGGTTCGTCGGCTCATCGAGAAGAAGAACGTCAGGCTTGCCAAATAAAGCTTGAGCTAAAAGTACTTTTACCTTTTCAGAACCGCCAAGCTCAGACATTTTCTTCGATTGAAGGCTTTCTGGAATGCCAAGGCCCTTTAATAGGATCGCTGCTTCACTTTCAGCTTCCCAGCCGTTTAATTCAGCAAACTCACCTTCAAGCTCCGCTGCACGAATCCCGTCTTCATCTGAGAAATCAGGTTTCATATAGATCGCATCTTTCTCCTGCATCACGTCATATAGACGTTTGTGACCCATGATGACGACTTTCAGCACTTCAAACTCTTCGTATTCAAAGTGGTTCTGTTTTAAAATCGCTAAACGCTCACCAGGACTCATATGAACATCGCCCGTTTGAGGCTCAATTTCTCCAGAAAGAATCTTTAGGAACGTTGATTTACCAGCTCCATTGGCACCAATTAATCCGTAGCAGTTGCCAGGAGTGAATTTAATATTTACTTCTTCAAATAGTTTACGATCAGCAAAGCGCAAACTAACATTATTTACTGCAATCATTTATTAATCCTCCATCACTCATTCATCAATATGAAGTATAACATGAATAACGTTTGATAGAAACGTCTCTCGCTAAGAACGAAGGCTTTTTGTCTATTATGATATAATAAACGGGAATGATTGATTGAAGGAGTTCGGGCGATTTGAGATTACTCACACTGATGGAATACTGTTTATTGATTTTCTTTATGGGCATTTATTTATCTGCAACAGGCTTTAATGCGAGGGACTTTGGCCTTTATATTGGGCTTATCCTCATTTACACACTGGTTCACATCTTTTCCAAACGTTTTTTACAAAAGCGGGGAAAAGAAAACCTAAAGATCGGGTTGTTTCGATCCGTTTTAGCCATTACCGGATCTGTATTCGCTTCTGTTCTAGCGATTGTGATCATTGTTACAGTGCTCACGCCAAATTAAAAACGACCCTTCTGTAAGGGTCGCTCGTTCAAGTACCTTTCTCTTGCCCATGAGAAGGTGCTTTTATTTTGTCTGTCGAATGTCGCCAAATGGGAAGAAAACAAATTCTGATGTCCCGACAACCCGATCCTTTTCAATGAGGCCAAGTCCATTTCTGCTGTCCATGGAATTCAGTCTGTTGTCCCCCATCACAAAGTAATCGTTTTTCGGTACTTTCACTGGGCCAAAATCTCCAGTTAAATGCACTTCATACTCTTTCGCATGCGCCTTATTCTCTTTTAAATAAGGCTCATCTACTTTTTTACCATTAATGTAAAGCGTATCATCCTTCATTTCAATCGTATCACCTGGAAGGCCGATCAATCGTTTGACATAATGAATCTTCTGACCATCTTTTCCATTAATAATCACGATGTCACCGCGTTTTACACCACCGAGATAGTTAATGGTTTTGTTGACAAACAGCTTTTCCCCGTCATGAAGTGTTGGTTCCATTGACTCTCCTTCCACCACATACGGTTCAAATATAAACGTACGGATGAGCAAGACGAGTGCAAGTGCGATTAAAATGGCTTTGATCCATTCAAACAGTGAACTTTTCTTCTCTGTTTTGGCTTGCTTCGCATCAGATTGAATTTCATTTTCGTTTTGTTTGTTTTCTTCGTTCAAAATACTGCTTCCTCCTAAGACTTTCTGCTAAAAGACTTGAAACGTGAATTGAATAACTTTACTTTATCATATGTCATTTAAAAATTCACAAGACAACCATCTAATTAGATATTTTTTCCTAATTCACTGATGATTAAACAAAAAGAAGCACCGTTTTTCACGATGCTTCTCTTCTGCATTACGCTTCTTGCCTGACTGGTTTTTTCAAAATACCCAGTAAAATCGCTGTCACAACAGCACCGATTAAGATGCTGATGATATAAAGAACTGGATGATTTGTTACCCAGAAAACAAATAGTCCGCCATGCGGTGCAGGAAGCGTCACTCTAAAGAATTCCGTTAATCCGCCAGCAACTGCTGCACCAATAACAGCTGAAGGAATCACACGAAGAGGATCTGCTGCCGCAAACGGGATCGCCCCTTCAGTGATGAAGGCAGCTCCCATGAAGTAACATGTAATCCCTGCTTCACGGTCACGTTTTGAGAACTTATTTCTAAAGATCGTTGTTGCAAGTGCAATACCTAGTGGTGGTACCATTCCGCCTGCCATAATTGCAGCATGCGGTGCATAGTTGCCAGCAGCAATCATTGCAAGACCAAATGTGTAAGCCGCTTTGTTAATTGGGCCTCCCATATCAATTGCCATCATACCAGCTAAAATAATACCCATTAAGACAAGGTTTCCCGTACCTAATGATTCAAGCCAATGTGTTAATCCGTCCATCACCATTTTCACTGGTGTGTTGACAATATAATGCATGATAATGCCTGTGAAGAAAATACCGAACAATGGATACAGCAGAACCGGTTTAATCCCGTCGAGTGTCTGCGGTACGAATGTGAATACTTTTTTGAGCAGCACAACAATGTAACCTGCTAGGAAACCAGCAATCAGTCCGCCTAAGAACCCTGCACCTGCTGCTGACGCCATAAAACCACCGACCATACCTGGCGCAAAACCTGGACGATCTGCAATACTCATGGCAATAAACCCAGCTAATACAGCAACGATTAAGGCAAGCGCATTATCGCCGCCAATTCCTTTTAAGACAGCTGCAAATGAATTAAATGAAGGGTCCTTAGGATCTGCTGAGTTAATGCCCCAAAAGAATGAAATCGCAACAAGGATACCGCCTCCGACAACAAATGGAAGCATGTTACTTACACCACTCATTAAGTGCTTGTAAAATCCGCTTCTTCCTTTGCCAGATGATTCATTTTCATCTTTAGAAGAACTGCCGCCTGAACCTTTATAAATCGGCGCATCTTGATTGATTGCTTTTTCAATTAATTCCTGTGGACGGCGAATACCAGCTGTTACAGGGACTTCAATGACATGCTTGCCTTTAAAGCGTTCCATTTCTACTTGCTTGTCCGCTGCCACAATGATGGCTGGTGCTTCTTCAATTTCTTTTGCTGTAAGGGCATGTTTAATACCGCCAGAGCCATTTGTTTCAACTTTAATGTCAACGCCCATTTCTTTTGCTTTTTCTTTCAAAGCATCTGCTGCCATAAATGTATGGGCAATGCCTGTTGGGCAAGCTGTTACTGCTAAAATTTTAGCGGGTTTTCCTTCTGCTGCCGGCTCCTCTTGAACTTCCTCTTCTTCTTCATCATCTTGATCATGTGTATTGATGATCTCAATGATTTCATCTTCAGTCGCCGCTTCAAGGAGCTGCTTTCGGATTTCTTCACGCATTAGAAGTGTGGATAAACGAGAAAGTGCCTCTAAGTGCGTGTTGTTTGCGCCTTCAGTTGCGGCAATCATAAAGACAAGATGACTCGGCTGCGCGTCTAGTGATTCATAATCAACACCAGCAGTTGAGCGGCCAAATGCAATGGCAGGCTCTTTTACACTTGCTGTTTTAGCGTGCGGGATGGCAATTCCTTCGCCAATACCAGTAGAGCTCTGTTTTTCACGATTGATTACAGCTGCTTTGTAGCCCTCTTTATCATTTAACTTGCCTGCTGTATCTAAAACAGTGACCAGCTCTTCAATGACTCCTTCTTTCTGCTGGCTGTCTAATTGAAGCTTAATGGTATGCTTCGTGAGTAGTTCTGTAATTTTCATGATGACTCCTCCTTTAAATGCGTGTGACTTTTACTTGTGGTAATAGTGTGTCAACAAGCTCTTTTGTGCCAAGCTCCTCAGAAAAGGCTGTAGCGCTTCCTGAAGTAACACCAAGCTTAAATGAATCTTCAATTGAAAGGCCTTTTGAAACGCCGGCTAAAAACCCTGCAACGACTGAATCTCCTGCTCCAACTGAATTAACGAGCGTTCCCTTTGGAACATTGGACTGATAGATTCCTTCTTTACTGAATAAAAGGGCGCCATCTCCAGCCATGGAGACGATGACATGTTCAGCACCTTGTTCTAACAGCTTTTTCCCATAAGGAATTGCTTCTTCTGCTGATGAAATACTCGTCTCAAACATTTCACCCAGTTCATGATGATTTGGCTTCATTAAGAATGGTTTCATGTCAGCTGCTTTTTTTAACGCTTCGCCAGAAATATCAAGAACAACTCTTACACCTTGCTCTTTGCAAACTTCAGCAATACGCTCATATGTGTTATGAGGTAATGAAGAAGGAATGCTGCCAGCTAAAACCACGACATCTCCTTCAGTTAATGAAGAAAATTGAGATAGAAATGACTCAAATTGCGCTTCAGTAATTGATGGGCCGAGTCCGTTGATTTCTGTCTCTTCACCTGTTTTTAGTTTCACATTAATTCTTGTATCTTCTGACACCTCGTGAAAGGCTGTTTGTAATTGTTCGTTCTGTAAAAAATCTTGAATATATTTGCCTGTAAATCCACCAATGAATCCAAGTGCTTTTGATTCAACACCGTGACGTTTTAATAGCCTTGAGACATTAATTCCTTTACCACCTGGATATTTTTGATCATAGGTTGAACGATTTAAACCGCCGACTGCAAAATCCTCCACGTGTACAATGTAATCAACTGATGGGTTTAAAGTAACTGTATAAATCATGTTTTCACTACCTTTATAACCGTTTTTTCATGGTAATTATCGAATGAATCCTCTTTTGCGTCGTTTGTGATAATGGTGGCTTCCTGTAAACTAGCAAAGGTTGAAAACGATATTTCGCCAAACTTCGAGGCATCTGATAAGATATAGGTTTTTTTCGCCTGTTTCATGGCTCTTTTTTTCATGAGCGCTTCTTCTGGATCAGGTGTTGTAAAACCCGCCTCGGGATGAATCCCGTTTGTCCCAATAAAGCTTTTGTCAAAACGATAATCTTCCATCGCTGTCAAAGCTGCGGCTCCCACCATGGCTCCTGTTCGATGTTTCACTGATCCGCCTATCAAGTAAAAGGAAATACCTTTTCTCATAAGTGCTTCAATGTGCATCACACCGTTTGTCACCACGACAATATCTTGATCTGGATCGATATATTCAATCATTTGCTGTGTGGTTGTACCAGCATCTAAATAAATACAGTCGCCTTGTTTTAAAAGAGATGCCGCTGCCTCTGCAACCAATGACTTTTCTTGAAGGTTTTTGGCAGATTTCTCAAATACATCTGGTTCAAGGCGAATACTCGAAACCTTGGCCGCTCCTCCATGAACCCTTTTCAGAAATCCTTTTTCTTCAAGGGCTGATAAATCTCTTCTAATTGTAGATTCAGACGCATCCGTCATCATCGTTAAGTCCTGTATTTTAATGACATCATTTTCTTCTAAGCTGTCGATAATGAGTTGATGTCTTTCCGGTGTTAACATGAGAACACCCCTTTTGAAAACGTATTCATTTTGCGCGCACCTTTATTGTAATCACTTTTTTCAACATTATCAATACAAAACAATCAAATACATTCAATAACTATCAAAATCTTTCACCATGGTCATCTTACCTTTATATGTACCATTTGTAAACTGAAAAATATGTGACATTAAGATGAAAGTCATGATATTAGCATTTCTATCATTTTTTATTTCATTCAATGGAACTAAAAAAAGCTTTTATGCGATTTGCATAAAAGCTTTTGATGGGTAATGAAGGCGAATGTAAACCGTTTGTATGCTTTTTTCTTCTCCGAATTATTCATACCTGAGCGATTCAATAGGGTCTAGCCTCGCTGCTTTATTCGCAGGAATTAACCCAAAAACAATACCAATGAGCATACTAAACAGTACGCCTCCACAAACCACTTG
Organism: Bacillus sp. FSL K6-1006; assembly: GCF_038593175.1. Classification (NCBI taxonomy): domain Bacteria; kingdom Bacillati; phylum Bacillota; class Bacilli; order Caryophanales; family Bacillaceae; genus Bacillus; species Bacillus sp. FSL K6-1006. The sequence continues at coordinate 1,403,905 of NZ_CP151970.1, read as the reverse complement.
CCAAGATACGAGAGACGGCCAGCCGGCAAATAGTGATACTAGCGAAGCACCGCCTAAACCAAGTGCAATTCCCATCAGCCCGCCGATGAGTGTTAAAACGACAGACTCAATTAAAAACTGAACGAGAATTTGCGCCCTTGTTGCGCCCATCGCCTTTCGAATACCGATTTCTCTTGTCCTCTCTGTCACAGAAACGAGCATAATATTCATCACACCGATGCCGCCGACAAGTAAAGAGATTCCGGCTATTGAGCCAATGATCGTTGTCATAACGGACGTTATTTGACCGATCCCTTCTGCGATTTCTTCCATATTGATCATTTCGTAAGCATCTTCTGTATGATGATTTTCATTTAATATGGCAGCCGCGCTCTTTCCTACTTCCTTCATTTGATCCGCATGTGCGACTTGAATAGACAACTTATCATATTCATTCATACCAAATGTGGAGGTGAGCATCGTAAATGGGACATATATTTCATTCATATCAAATGAAAACATCCCTTTCTGTTTTGCTAACACACCGATGACTTCAACTGGCTGTCCATTCATCCAAATCAGTTCACCTAATGCCTTTTGTCCATTGAATAGTTCTTTTTGTAAGCCATCCGAGATGAGGGCAGCTCTTCTGCCGCTTCTAAAGTCAATATCTCTTAAATTCTGTCCTTCTGCGATTTGTAATGAATGTACATCCGTATACCCCTCATTTATGCCGTTAACTGTCGCATCAACTGTCGTATCTTGAAATCTCAGCTGCATTCCTTGTGCAGTCGAGGAGGCGACCTGCTTCACCCCATTGATTGTCCTAATGCTTTTTATGTCTTCCTCAGTAAATGAGGCTTCGAATAAAGCATTTGGATTTGCATTTAACTCTTCGTCAGAAGGCGTATATGTCATATCAATGGTATTGTTTGGACCTGAAATCGATCCTTTTAACATTTGCTCACCGCCTTGACCGATCGCCACGACTGCAATGACTGATCCAACACCAATAATAATCCCAAGCATCGTTAAAATAGAACGTAATTTATGAGCTAAAACCGAATTCAGCGCTATTTTGATATTTTCAAAGAGTTTCATTCATAGCGTCCCCTTGCATCCATCTATCTTCAACAAGCCGTCCATCTCTCACAACGACCGTACGGTTTGTATACGCAGCTATTTCTTCTTCATGGGTGACAAGCACAATCGTTGTCCCTTCCTCATTCAGCTGTGTAAACTGTTCCATAATTGACATGCTTGTTTTTGAGTCGAGAGCACCAGTCGGTTCGTCTGCCAAAATAAGCTGAGGCTTATTGACAATCGCTCGTGCAATTGCCACCCTTTGCTTTTGTCCTCCTGACAACTCACTTGGCATATGTTTCATTCGATCTGCCAAACCAACCTTTTCAAGTGCCAATTCCGCACGTTCTTTTCTTTCCTTTTGGCTGATCCCAGCGTAAATCATCGGAAGTTCAACATTGCGTCTCGCATTTAACCTTGGCAGGAGGTGAAATTGCTGAAAAACAAATCCAATGGATTGATTTCGAATGACCGCGAGCTCTTGATCCTTTGCTGCTGACAGCTCTGTACCTTGAAAATGATATTGTCCCGTCGTCGGGCGGTCTAAACAGCCAATAATATTCATTAACGTTGACTTTCCAGAGCCTGACGGGCCCATAATGGACATATACTCACCTTTTTCAATGACAAGATTCATGTCACTTAATACATCAAATGTTTCGTGTGCGACCTCATAGCTTTTTGTTACGTTGGAAAGCTGAATCATTCAGCATTCACTTCCATTCCGTCATACATGTCATCTGTTGGATGAGCAATGATTTGGTCCTCTGCCTTGACACCTTTTGTCACTTCAAGATCATGACCTGACGTTTCCCCTATGACCACTTTTACTTTTTTCAGTACATTTTCTCGAACAACATAAACGTATTGTCCATCAGTCTCTTTTTTTACTGCTGTTTCAGGAATTGTTTGCGCTTGGCGCTTATCTGTTTCAATTTCCATGATCATTTTAAAACCAGGCTTCGCCTCAGGTTTCTTCCCCTTTATTTCAACTTCAACAGGATATTGAACCGTTTGATCGCTCGAAGTTGTTTCGGCCGCAGTCTGGACAGGAACAGCACCTACTTTTTTCACGACTCCTTGCCAGCTCTTCCCGCGAATGACATCAGACGTTACCTTCACTTTTTGTTTCTTTTTGATTTTGATGGCATCATACTCTGAGATCAAACCCCGCACGATCATTTTTTTCTCATTACCAATATGGATGATCGGCTGCCTATCTTCCGGCCCCCCTGCTCCGGCCTCTTGCTCAATGGAAATCACTGTTCCATCAATTTTACTATGTACGGTTAAATCTTCTATTTGCGCCTTTACTTTTTCTTGGCTGATCTCTGCTTGCTTTTGTTCTAATTCAGCCGCTTTCAGTTCTAATTGAAGCTGATCTCGCTCGCTTTTGGCATTAGCGTCAGAACCGCCTGCTTTTTTCTCATCTAATTCACTCAACCTATTTTGCAATTGTTCCAATTTTAATGTACTTGACTCAGCGGCTAATGCTTGCTGCTGCTCCTCAAGCTCCAGTTCCTTGTTTTCATATGTAAGAAGCGGCGTTCCAGCCTTTACCTTTTCCCCTTCTTTCACAGCAATTCCCTTCAATTTCCCCTTTTCCTCTTCTTCATAGATGAACTGCTCTTCAGAGAATGAAAGTGTCCCGGGTGTCATCACCGTAGATGTGATTTCTTTCGGCGTGAGTTTGACTGTTTTAATCGCTGCTGTAGAAACAGGCTTTGCTTGGTTTTTCGCAATATTAAATCCAATAAATAGTCCAATCACAATAATTAAAATAGATCCGATGATGATTTTCTTTCTCATAAAAACATTCTACCCCCAGCTTACTGATATGTTAATTGCTGTTCCTACATATTGAAAAATTAACGATAAGATATAAAAGACGCCTATAATCACCCAAGAAATTTTCGGTGATATACGCCCAACTTGGATGAATAAAAAGCCTGTTAAAACAAGATTCCAAATCACAAATAAATCGATATTGGCTAACACCGCCTGCCATGGACCAGAAATTCGAATGAGTGCGTTTAACGAAGTAACCGTGACATCTTTTGGAACATGAAAAAGGATTACTGCCAAATGAGAAATAATCGTCCCAATGATCGTAACGGGTGTAATGAACAGAACCGCTGAAAACAGCTGCCGAAATGATGCATCACCTTTCGCTAAAAATACGATGAACTTATATATAGCAGCATTGATGACAATCCCAAATACCAGACCAATGAGCGTCACCACATAAACAACAGGTACCGGCAAACTTAAATCTGCCCACATTCCCTTATTTACGAGCTCAGACAAATAAGTCACAACAACTGTTAAAATAAGCACACAAGATAAAGGCCACCAAACAACTGGATGTTCCCATACTCTTTTCAGGTGCTCTGATGGTCTTGTGCTCACTCCAATGATCGTAGGTTTTTGCATGTTTTCTTTCACCAAATGTCATCCTCTCTATGTCAAGCAAATATGCAAACGCACAATGACGCTCTTTTTCTTTCTATTTTATCAAAAGATTGCCAATAAGTGATCGATCATTTGATTTTCTTATTTTCGTTGAGAAAAAATTTTATCTATTATTCTATTTTCACGAATGAAACCCTTCAAATGACCCCATGATCCGACCATATTCATATCAAGAATCGTGCTTTTACTGACTTAAAAACATTTTATTAAGTAAACAATATGTCTTTCGGAATAAATATCCTTTTCTTTTGGATTCGCATGGTCTTAGATAGACACAACAATTTTTTGTTAAAATAATCCTAGTAATTTGGACAAATCCCGGCTTTATAGGACTATGATTGGTTTCTTTTACAGAACAAATAAGTCTTTAGTATCAATACTTTCATATTAAAAAATTAAAAATAAAGGGATTTTACTTGATCAAAAGTTATTTTTTCATATAATGTAAAATAGAGGTAGGTTAAATGATAGTGGAAATGGAGTCAAGTGAATGTTAAGAGAAAAATTGAAAATGCAATTGATTTTACTGTATGAAAAGGAACAAGAAGCATGGCAATACTTTCGAAAGGAAAGAGAATCGATTTATCATGAGCTCAAATTACTTGATATGAAAGAAAGCAGACCTTCTAACGACAAAATATACTACGCTGCAAGATGTGTAGATATTATTAAAGAGAAAAAGGGAAGCATTGTGAGCACAAAAGAATTAAAGGAACAGCTTCAAGCCCAAACAGATTTCAATGTGAGACGAATCAGCGAATTGTATGATCTCATTCAGCAGCTCGATCCTCACATTTCTAAAGCAAGAAGGGGATGTTTTATTTACGAAGATTACACCCAAGTACCTCTACAAACTTTTCACACATAAAAAATTGGTTACAGCCGGGCGGCCATAACCAAATCCTCTAATATCTATTATCCACCACTTACAGGAGGAATGAGTGCAACAGTGTCCCCGCTACGCACTTCAGCATTTTCCCTCGTATATATTTCGTTGACTGCAACCATTACATTTTGTGCAGCATCAACACCATATACCTCCTGTAATTCTATTTTAATCTCATCAACCGTTGTTTGTTCTTTTTGAATGATGATTTGTTGTTTCCCGGCCTTCTCAGCAAGGCCGGCGAACAATAACACATTAATCATGCTGATCACCTTCTTTCTCTGCAAGTTGAAGATGGCTAGGTTTACCTTCTGGATATGAAACCGTTTCAAGCTGATTACCTATCCAGGCCTCTCCATCTTCCCAATATTCTTTTTTCCAAATAGGAACGATTTCCTTGATTCGTTCAATAGCATATTCATTGGCTTCGTAGGCAGCCTTCCTATGAGGAGAAGAAACGGCGATCGCAACAGCAATATCGGTTATCTCAAGTGTTCCAATCCGGTGCACAATCGCTGCTTCAGTGTCAGGCCACCGATTCTTCATTTCTTGTCCAATCTGCCTTAGCATACTTTCCGCCATTGGTATGTATGCTTCGTACGTTAAACGCAATGTTTTCTTGCCGTTTGTCCATTCTCTGACCGTCCCGATAAACGTTGTAATCGCTCCTGCCTTTCGTCTTGTCACATGCTGAATCAATTCGTTAACCTCAATCGGCGTTTTTGTTATTTTAAAAAGTTCGCTCAAAACGTGCCGCCTCCCTTCAATAAGTGAAAAGCAAATGTCATCCCGCGCTTATCAAAAGCTGAAAACACAGGAAACGGGTAATTTTCGGTTAATGGATCCTCTTGAGAAAAATAAATAGCTGCCTGTATATTAGAAAGAGTTGAAAGGTCAATAAGCTCCTCTTCATTCTTTACACAAACGATTTTGCGATAAGGCGCCTGTTTGTACCCCTCTATGAGAACAGCGTCTAACGGAAGATGCTGACACATGCTGAGCAGCTGCTCTAACGTGATGTGCTGCATCGAAAAGTGAAATTCACCTTCTCCTTCAACACCTGCGGCATATGCCCCTGCTTGTACATATCGATCGGTATCTTTTTCTTTGAAAAGACGATCTGGTGTCCCGCCATGTCCATGGTGTTTAAAGCAGCCTAGCTTCAGCCCTTCACGTTCAGCCAGCTGACAGAGCTTTTCGATCAAGGTAGTCTTGCCGCTATTTTGATAACCGACCACCTGTAATATGCTTAATTTGTCATCCAGCACGAGGAACCACCGCCTTTGTGCTGAAACAGCAGAACAGCAACTTGATCACCTGCTTGAAAACCTCTTGTTCCCCCAGGCAGCACGATGAAACAATTAGCCTCTGCAATAGAGGTCACTGCACTTGATTTATCAAGACCTGTCGGAGTCACACTGATGTGACTGCCAGTGAATTGAAGGGCCGCCCTGACAAAACGAGTAAACGGATTGGCTTTTGGAAAATCATGTGTGAGTTTCGCCTCAGCAAAAGCGGGAAATGGATTTTCTTTCATAGACCATTTATAGATGATCGGCTTCACAAATAATTCAAAGCCCACAAAACAGGCAGCAGGATTTCCTGACAGCCCAAACAGCAATTGACCATTTGGCATTGCAGCCACAGTCGTCACACTTCCAGGTCTCATGGCTACTTTATTAAACAGCACCTTGGCTCCCAGTTTTTCATAAATGGCAGGCAGAAAGTCAAAATCGCCCACTGACACACCGCCTGTTGTGATCAGAATGTCTACCTTGCTCATGGCTGCTTTTACTGCATGATAACTTTTGTCAAAGTCATCGGAGACTCCGCCTAAATCAAGCGGCTCAGCTCCGGCCTCAAGTACTTGCGCATAGACCATACTAAGATTACTATTTCTAATCTTGCCGTCCACCATGGCATCACTTACTTGAAGAAGCTCTGTGCCTGTTGAGATAATGCCAATCACCGGTTTTTTGACAACTGGCACTACCGCATATCCGAATGTCGCCAATAGAGCCGTGACGCCAGGAGTGACATCTGTTCCTTTTTTGACCATCACGTTTCCTTTGAGTACCTCTTCTCCTTGACGAGAAATATTGTCTCCCTTTTTCAGCGGTCTTTTCAGTGACATGAATGATTTGCCGCCTTTTTCAAAAGTCTTCGTCAGTTCAATCATGATAACGACATTTGCGCCATTTGGAATTTTTGCTCCTGTCATAATACGAATGGCCTGAAAGGGACCGATGGTTTTTGCTGAGACCATTCCTGCACCAATATGATCAATGACTTCGAATTCAACTGGATGCTCGCTTGATGCTTCTTTTGTATCTTCTGCCCGAAGTGCAAAGCCATCATACGGAGAACGATCAAATGCCGGAACATCATGGTCTGCCAAAATATCTTCTGCAATAAACCGTCCAAGGCTGTCCTTTAAAGGGACCCATTCTATTTCTCCATGTTTTTCGTATTGGTGGACTTTCTTTATGGCCTCTTCTACTTGTATTGGCTGCCGTCTTTCCATCACACTTCACTCCTATATCCCTAGCAATCTTGCTAGTAATGAATTGGCTTCTTTTTCATCATTTGTTCCATGGATTAATGCACGTCCCCCTTTGAAACAGACCATTCGGTAGTTTTCGTAGCGTACATGGATTAAGAAGTCGTTTACTTCCACCTCACATATAGATGAGAGCCGCTCTTTTATATGCTGAAATGATAGTTTTGCTAAATCCTTTGATACAATTTGAACGGTGTCACGTCCGCAAAGCACCGTGGATTTTTTACGCTGGTCATGTAAATAAGGATAGGTTCTTGCCGTGCCGCAAGTTGGACAGTCTTTCTGCTTCGTGCGAGATAAATCCATTTTAAAGGATGTAGACTGCCAAAGATCAAACGTGACAAATTTCCGCTCGATTTGCTCTTCATGACCTGTTAAATATTTGAGTGCCTCTGTTTGCTGATAAGCAGAAACCATTTGAACGGCAGGTGAAATAATCCCCGCTGTATCGCACGTCAAGCCGCCAACAGGCATTGCCGTGAACACACATGATAAACATGGCGTTTTATCCGGCAATATGGCCATATACATCCCCTGACTGCTCACACAAGCGCCATATATCCACGGCGTCTTTGTTTCTAGTGATAAATCATTCATGACCATTCTTGTCTCAAAATTATCTGTTGCATCAATGACGATATCTGCTCTCTGGAATAACGGCCTTAACAGCTCCGCCCCTGCATCTTCAATCAGGGCGTGTATGGTCACTTCATGATTGATCTGCTCGAGACGTTTTTTTGCCGCAGCTGCTTTTGGCATATGCGCCTTTGCATCATGTTCCGTGTACAGCTGCTGCCGCTGTAAATTTGAAAATTCCACATAATCACGATCGACAATCGTAAGCGTACCGATGCCAGACCGAACAAGCCCTTCCGCAGAGGCGGTACCAAGAGCACCGGCTCCAACGATCAGAACATGACTTTCAGCCAGCGCATGCTGTCCTTTTTCCCCCACCGGAGGGAACAAGATTTGTCTTGAATATCGGTCATTCAATGCTGCTCTCTCCTCACCGTTTTTATGTATCATATCATACCGTTTTCAGGTAAATCGCTTCTTTTATTGATATTACGAAATTCGTTTGATGTCACGTTCAGTTCTTCCTCTGAAACGATGCGCACTTGAAGCTTTTGAAGCAAGTCTTTAATGGCTAATTGATTCTCTTTTAAACACGCGCGAATAAACGGCAGAGAGCGGCGGTGATAAAGCGCAAACAAAGGCTGTAATCTGCCCTCAACAAGCGGAATGATGGCGTCTGTGTGCTCGCTACAATAGGACGATAATACTTTCGCCGTTTCCTTCCGGATGAAAGGCATGTCACATGCCGTTACTAAATACCATTCTGCCTTTTGCTTTTGCATCGCCGTATATATGCCGGCAAGCGGTCCGCATCCGCGCACCTCTTCTTCATCTAACCACACACTTTGTTCACCTCTTGCTTTGAAAAAAGGAAGAAGCGACGGATGGCTGATGATAACCGTCTGCCCTCCTAAAAGCTGCTCTTTCACATGCTCAAATAATGGTTTCCCTTGATACATATGACTTGCCTTTGGCTCTCCAAAGCGTCTGGAAGCGCCTCCAGCTAAAATTACATTCACTACGTGCATCCTCTAAGTCCTCCTTTGATATGGTTGTTCTAATCGCACTCCTTTCGCATACTTTATTGGTAACATGAATAAGGAGGGTCTATCGATGAACAGGCGCCATGCTTCTCCCCTATTCCATGATTTATCTCAAGAGAATTTATACTTAAAAGCTGAAACTGCCAAATATCAACAAATGATCTCTGATTTACAGTCCTCATATACGTATTCTAAAAATAAGAAGTTAACTCAAGAATATCATGAGATGAAAAAGGATTTCACGCAATTAAAACAACAATTGGATGAAATGACCAATGATCAACACGATGCTGCCTCAAAAATACAGGAACTCTCCTACAGCAAATCAGAATTATTACATAAAATGGTCCTTCTCCATGAGATGCTGCAAAAGGAAACCTATCATAGAAGAAAAGAAACAGAAGAAAAACACAGGCTGCATTTGAAAGTTGTCAAATATAAAGAAATCTCTCAACAATTAAATGAACGGATAGAGGATCAAGATAAACGACTTGCAAAAGAGGAGAAAAAAGGAAATACTTTATCCGCAGTGATTGAGAAGCTGCAGCAAACATTGGGCAATAAAAACGCAGAGCTCCATGTATTACAGGAAGGCATCAGACATCTTCAAGAGCGTTTTTATGAAACACAGGAGAAATTACTGCAAATTGAAAAAGCAAAAGAAGCGATTTTTTACGAAACGCTCACAAGCTATCAAAAACAGTTAGCAGAAAGCGAAGAATGGATCGCCTCTCATTTTGCTGATATTGACCAGTCAGCACAAACAAATGCACAGCCATTCTCACGAGACCGCATCCTGCAAACGACAGAAGAAATCGAACCGATCTTGAAGAAACTCAACGAACAAGTTCAAACACTTCAGGAACAAGTCGATGCAGTGCAGCGTAATGGAGAGGTCATGACAGTCAAAATCGACAGCTTCAAAAAACAGCGTGATCACCTGCCCAAGGAACGCAAAATTGTCTATACAGTTGATCAAAAGAAATAATTCTCAAAATAAAAAACTGCTGGCTTTTATGCCCAGCAGTTTTTTATTTATTCGTCTTCTGTTTGAATGTCGCCTTCTAAAATATACTGTCCGCGATAAGGCTTCTTCACTTCAGGGTACATTTTAATTAAGCTTTGCATAAACGTTGTCATATTTGGAATTTCAAGACCGCTCTCTTTTTCGATCTCTTTTTGAAGCTCTGAGCTTTTAATCGCTGCATTATGACGCTTTAACGTTTTAATCGCAGCTTCACGAAGCTTCGCTGCCTTAGAGCCAGGACGAGCTGTGCCTCTTCTGCGTCTTGTCGATCCTTCAGGAATACCTACAGGCGCACCGTTTAGCTGTCCTGTTCCTAAAGATGATGATTGTGGTTGTGCCGGCTGCTGGTAGCTTCTCATTTCTTGCGCAGCAAGCTCAGCTAATACAGGCAGTGAATCCGTCTTTCTCTCTGTACGTACTTCTTTTTTTGTATCTGACACTAGACCTGTTCCTTGACGGTCTAATTCTCTTAATTTTGCATAAATCGCATCTCGCTCAATTTGATATTCACGGATGACCTTTACTTCTGCCTCGTTTAATTGTTCCAATCGTAAACGTAACGCTTCCCTCTCATTAAACAATGGATTTCCCCCTCATCATATAAAAAATATTCTATAGTAAATATTAGATTAGAAAACTAATTTTATCAACTATTTTTTTATCATTTTACAGTTTGCTAACAGATAGGTATTTTCAACTAAAATTTTGCCAAAGAGGAAAAATCGGCACCCATTTCATTGCCACTATAGGCTTTTGACAAACCTTAAAATATTGTAAAAAAATTGAATAAACGCTTATACTACTTGATTTATATAGTTATTTACCTAACTGAAATTTCTTTTGTGCAAAAACGTTCTGAATAGTAAAAAGTTAAAATCTTTACATTTTCATTTCAAAACAAAAATGTAAATAGGTCGTTATACCTTTTTGTTTCAGGGATATTTTTTAATAAACTCCCTCATTTTCTCTTTTCTTAGGAATAACACCTACATAAAAACTCATCCGAAGCCATATGCTTCCTAATTTTGTCCATGAAAAAACCCCCATTTATGGGGGAAAAGCTTATTCTGCAGCCTTTTCAGACTCAGAAAGCACTCGATTGACACGTTTTTCAAGCATTTTCATTCCGCTTCCGCCGGCTTGGAAGTGGCGCAAAGCACCTGTTTTATCAAATACATAATATGCCGGTACATATTCGTTTTCAAAGGCTTCTGTTAAGTGATGATCACTGTCCACAAAGATTGGCTGCGTGATTTCATGCTCTTTCGCAACTTCTTTGATTTTTTCTAGATCTAGGTCATCCTCTGAACGAGGCATATGAACTGCCACAACGTTTAATTGATCCTTGTATTCATCACGGAATTGATTGACTTGAGGCATTGCCTCTTTACAAAGATGACAGCTGACTGACCAGAAATGAATCAATGTTGGTTTATCACCAATCAAATCTTCTTTTGTTACTTCTCCATTTAACCATTCTTTTGCACCAGTTAGTTCTGGCATTGGTTGACGTAATTTCATTATGAAGCGCCTCCATCCATTGTATGTGTCGAAACAAAAAGGTCTAACATCAGTTAGACCCTCCTGTTTCTTCAATTATCAATTAAAGTGTTTTTTGACCAGGTTTCCAGTTCGCTGGGCAAAGTCCACCAGTTTGTAATGCTTGAAGAACACGTAATGTCTCATCTACATCACGACCGATATTGTTGTGGAATACTGTTTGGTATTGTAGTTCGCCTTCTGGGTTAATGATGAATAAACCGCGAAGAGCAATTCCTTCTTCTTCGATTAAAACGCCGTATTCTCTAGATACTGTGTGGTTAGTATCAGCAGCTAACGGGTATTTTAATTCACCTAGACCATTATCTTTACGGTCTGTATTGATCCAAGCAAGATGCGTGTGGATTGTATCAGTAGATACACCAATGATTTCTGCATCTAAATCTTCGAACTCGTCATAACGATCGCTCATTGCTGTAATTTCAGTTGGGCAAACAAATGTGAAATCCATTGGATAGAAGAAAAGAACTGTCCATTTGTCATTCTTCATGTTTTCCTCTAAACTTACTTTACCAAATTCCTTGTTAGCAAGTACTGCTTCCATTTCAAAACGTGGAGCTTGTTTTCCTACAAAACGCTCTGCCATATGTAAATCCCTCCAAAAAATAATATCTTTATACAGTCTTCTTAGCTGTATATAAAATGAGAATCAAAACTTAAAATTCTCATTTAGTTAATAACTTCACAATTACAATTATAATACTTATGCGATTTTTAGTCAATATTAATTAATAATAAATTTAATTAACGATTTGTCACAATTCCTGCTCTACTTATCAAAAGTTTAACATGACTTGCATAAGGGAACAAATGATTAGCTTCTCTTTTAGAGCATACATAGAAAGGTTTTGAAGATTATGAGAGCATTTCAACAAGTAGATTGGGTTTCCATTATCCTCAATAGCAGTATGATTTTGCTAAAACTAGTCGCCATCTTTGCCATTTACTTTATCATCAGAGCCATAGGAAACAAGATGATTAAGCGCGCCTATTCAACATTCGCTGAAAAGCATGAGGTCTCTTTATCAAGAGCTCAGACACTGCAAAGTTTGACGTTAAATATTTTCGCCTACTTATTGATTTTTATTCTAGTTGTGATGATCCTCGACTTATTTCATTATAACCCGACCGCTTTACTGGCAGGTGCGGGCGTTGTGGGACTTGCGATCGGCTTTGGCGCTCAAGGGTTAGTGAGTGATATTGTGACTGGATTCTTTATATTATTGGAAAAACAATTTGATGTAGGAGAATATATAACGGTCGCTGGCTTCGATGGGATTGTCGAACAAATTGGCCTAAGAACCACGCAGCTTCGAAGCTTTGACGGCACCCTTCATTTCATTCCAAATCGCAGCATACTGAATGTGAGCAATCATTCAAGAGGGACGATGCAGGCACTCGTTGATATTGAGCTGTCACCGGATGAAAATGTGGATCAGATGATCACAGCCCTCCAAGCTGCCTGTGATGAGGTACGGGAGGAAACTCCTCAAATTATCGAAGGTCCTCAAGTTGTCGGCGTAGAGGCGTTCGGTTCCTCTTCCCTTGTGCTGCGCATCATAGCGAAAACTGAAACAATGGAGCAATGGCGAGTGGAACGAATCTTGCGCAAAAAAATGAAAGAAGTACTCGATATAGAAAAAGAGCAAAAAGAACCGGGATCATAATCTACCGGTTCTTTTTCTTGTTTTATTGAACACGCTGTTCTACTTCTTGGCAAATTTCATCAGCCGTCATACCTGATGCTGTAATAACAGATGCCTTTGTTGTTGTGTCTGAAATGCCAAGAACATTTGAATCTAGTCCTGTGACGACATAACAGTCACACTGATCCGTTTGCTGTTCATTTTGAATACGTACGACATCATATCCTTTTTGCTTCAATAGTTCTTCTACATCGGATAAAGATTGTTCTACACCAATTCTTGTCATAATCAAGAACACCTCCTGTTCATAAGGTGTACAGGAGGCAGCTCGATTATTCATTCCCCAGCTTGCTTTTTAAAATAAGCCGTCATGACATTCACAGCTGTTTCAATCGCGTTTTCATCAGGCTGGAGCTTTGCATGGTGCAGGCCGTATTCTGAATCGACCCCTAACCAAAACATGAAGCCGGGATATTTTTTCAGCATGTAGCCAAAATCTTCTCCTGTCATGGCTTCTCTGCATTCAATCACATTTGCTAGCCCTTCTTCGGTTACATATGACATAAATTCCTCTGTCAAATCCTTTGAATTGTCCACTTCGTAATAAGAGGAAGGGTATTGAACGGTAGCCTTGCATTCGTAGCCAATTTCAACGCCTTTTGCCAATGCTTCAATTCGCTTTCTCACCTTGTCCATAGACTCTGGGGATAGTGTGCGAATGGTACCGTCAAGCTTTGCATGCTGCGCAATAATATTTTGAGCCGTTCCACCGGTAATTGTACCGACTGTAATGACCGCACTATCAAGGGGATCGACATTACGCGAAATGACCGATTGCAGCTGACCTACAAGTGCACTTGCAGCAACAACCATATCATTTGCTAAATGAGGATATGCAGCGTGTCCGCCTTTTCCTTCAAGCTCAATCACAAGCTCACTCGTATTGGCAAATAACAAACCAGGCTTCGTAGCAATTGTTCCAACAGGATATTCAGGTGCGATATGCAGCGCTGTAATAAAGTCTGGTGTCCATTTTTTCAATACATCACTTGCAAGCATCGGTTCAGCTCCGCCTGGCCCTTCTTCTGCCGGCTGGAAGATAAATAATACGTCTTCTTTGATCGGTTCATGAACGAAATGATCAATGATACCAAGTGCAATGGTCATATGAAGGTCATGTCCACATGCATGCATCTTTCCTTCATGCACAGATTCAAATGGATACCCTGTTTCCTCAGGGATAGACAGACCGTCCATATCTGCACGATAAGCAAATACGCGCGTTGGATTTGTTCCCTTCACTTTCACAAAAAGCCCAGTTCGCCACGTTTCAATCTCAACTCGATCTTTTGAATAGGTGTTAAGGTGCTGAATGAGATACGCTTGAGTTTTAAATTCTTGAAAACCAAGCTCAGGGATTTGGTGTAAATCTCTTCGAATGGATATTAATTGCTCACGATTTAACAAGTGAACTCACTTCCTTTCTTCTATACGAATAAGACGTGGATATCTCATCCACGTCTTTGTCTTCAGCTGCGAATTATATAATTAAAGCTGACGCAGTTCTTGTTTGATTTCAGTCTTACCTTTTGTTTTCTCATCAATGTCTTTGATTTTCTTAGCAGGTGTACCTGCTACAACTGTGTAAGGCTCTACATCGTTTACAACGATCGCACCAGCAGCTACTACTGCACCTTTACCAATTGTCACACCTTCTAGAACAACAGCGTTCGCACCGATGACAACGTCATCTTCTACAACAACTGGTTTAGCAGACGGCGGCTCAATGACACCTGCAAGAACAGATCCAGCACCGATATGACAGTTCTTACCTACTGTCGCACGGCCGCCAAGCACCACGTTCATGTCAATCATCGTACCTTCGCCAATCACAGAACCGATATTAATAGAAGCACCCATCATAATGACTGCATTATCACCGATTTCAACTTGGTCACGAATGATTGCCCCTGGCTCAATACGGGCTTTAATGTTTTTCAAATCTAACATCGGAATTGCAGAGTTGCGGCGGTCATTTTCCACGACAACATCTTCAATTTTATCTTTGTTAGATGCTAGCGCTTCTTGAATTTCGCTCCACTCACCGAAAACAACTCCAGTGTTTCCTGTGATGAATGTTTTTGCATGTTCACCAAACTCAATACCTTCTAAGTCTCCTTTGATATAGACTTTGACAGGTGTTGATTTTGTACTATTTTGAATAAATGAAATAATTTCATTAGCGTCCATTTGTTTCATGTATGTATGTCCTCCTCTTAATTTATACTTCATTACTGTACCAAAGGAGTGTTTTAATGACAAGTGTTAGAGTCATCTCCGCAATGGAAAATAAAACAAGCGGGACCGATTATCCCGCTTCTTGCTGGTGAAGCTGAACAAATTGTCTGCCAAAAGAAATTAATTCGTCTTCTTCCTCCCCTTCTGGATTCAGCTCAATCTTAACTGAGGGCAGGACAATGTCACCGCCAAGCTCCTTCACTTTTTCTTCAATTAGGTCAACAGCTCCGCAAAAATGTTCGTAAGATGTATCGCCAGAACCAAATACTGCAAATGCTTTACCCGTTAAATCAAGGTCATCCATTTCTTCATATAAATCAATAAAATCATCTGGGAGATCGCCATCTCCCCATGTATACGCCCCTAACATAATGTGCGAGTAATCATTGAGCAGCTCGGCATCAATATCCATCGCTTCATGCCGATCCACGCTGGCTCCTGCTTCCGTTAACCCTTTTTCAATTAAATCTGCCATCGCTTCTGTATTTCCAGACATCGTGGCATATACCAATAAAACCTTTTCTGTCACTTTTTCTTCCTCCTTATCAATGAATCAATGCAGGCTCCTCATATGGCCTGACAAACTTACTTTCATATAAACCCGCACAGAAAAAGTTTTCGTTTTGATTGGCTACACGAAAACCATGTCCTTTGATCGTATCAAACCATTTGAGCTCTTTTTGCTCAATATCAAGCTGATACACTTTAGAAAATCCGTGTTCGTCTTGTGAGGTGGTCACATACACAATGCCATTATCCTCTGACACATCCAAAAATGATTCTTCTCTAGCAAAGGCATGTGATTGAATATCATGCAGAATATTTGTATGTAAATCTAAAATTTGAACAGATCCTTTTTTGCCTTTTTTTGAACCTAACGCACAAACAAGAAGATGTTCATGACAGAGCAGCATAGAAGCTGTCATGCGGTGCTCCTCTCTGTTTAGAAGAAAAATCTGTTCACTTTGCAAGTCATACACCCATATTCCTCCGTGAACCTCATGAATCTGTGTTCCAATATAAAGATGGTCACCTGCAGCACATAAAGAACGAATGACCGGCGGATGATTCACATGAGCAAATGGCTTCATAATTTCCCAGGAAATTCCGAAATCATTTGACACATAGATACTATGTTTTCCATGCGCACATACAAACCCATCTTTGCGTCCTGTAATAGACCAAACGACTGCATTTGTTGGGAATGAAGATAACGCCCATGTACTGCCTTCATCTCCTGATCTAATTACTGTGCCATTTTCACCAACACCGAATAAATAAGGGCCAATATAGCTGATCGCATGGATTTTATGCTTGAGCTTAAACAGCTGCTGCCATCCGCTCTCCACACTATAGTGAAAAATACCTTCACGTTTTACAGCAACAAAGTATCCACCACTTTTAGATGCTGCAACGGCTGTTGCTCCTTTATGAAACATGATTTTCAACTCGTTTCTCAGACAAAGCAGCCCACGTTAAAAAGCTCGCTGCAAATTCCTGACAGCACGCCACATCTTCATCTGTATCCGGCGCAAGCTCCATTTTTAATGTTTCAGGAAAAACGGATGCACCCGTTGATTTCAGCATGTCATGGAATGTATGGACAGCCTCGCAAAACTTCGGATAGCTGTAATCACCCGATCCAAAGACAGCTGCTTTGATGTGGCTAAGTTCAAGAGTAGAGACCTCTTCATAAAAATCCTCTGCTTCATAAGGCAAATCTCCATCACCCCATGTATAAGAACCAATGAATACGTAATCGTATGAGGAAAGGTCTTCTGCATTCGTATCATCAAATTCCATCATTTCTGTATCGATCCCTTTTCCTTCAAGTGTTTGCTTTAAGATTGCTGCCATATCTTCCGTATTTCCAGACATACTCGCAAATGCAATTAGTGCTTTCATCTATCGGTCACCTCATCTAAATGATAATCATTTTCAATTATTATATGTACACTTTAAATGATAATGATTTTCATTGTCAAATGATTTCATAAAAAAAAGTACCTCCCTATTCCAAGAAGGTACTTACACCGCATCATTTTCAAGCATTTCTTTAACCACACCGACAAAAGCTTGCACCTGTTTTAGCTGAAAAGACGCTTCATAGCCTAGCAGCCATGTGTCACGGCCGATTTGCTCTCCATTCACATCAACAAGCGGTGTTTTATAAACACTTTTTTCGTGGTCATATAAGGTAACAGAAGGCAAAATGGCGTAGCCGATGCCGTGGTAGGCCATTTGTTTACATGTTTCAATTTGGTCCACGAGAATCGTCTGCTTTGGAGACACTTTAAATTTTTGGTGCCACCAGTGCTGGATTTCCTGATAATATGTGCTGTCGCTTTTAAATTGGATAAATGGCCGCTCCGTCTTGATTAATTCATCTACGTCCTTGATCACGGAATCGACTAAATATAAATGATCTGTCATCAAGTATTCCTTTGTCCCCTTCCAATCAGGGTTGCCGCGAATGATCCCAATGTGCACATGGTCCTCATACAAGCTTTTGAGCATTTCACTGCTCCAGCCGGTCACGAGTGACACCTTGGCATTTGGGTATTTTTCGACATACCGCTTTAACACTTTCGGCAGCCAGTGCTGTCCAATAATGGATGCAACCGCAAGCTTTAGTGTACCGTGAATTTCCCCTTCGAGTTCATCGATTCGTTCTCTCACTCGATCCTGCTCAACCGTCACCTCTTTTGCAAATTGAATAATCTGTTCTCCTGCCGAAGTCACGGTGAGCCCTTTCTGAGAACGAAAAAAGATTTTGGTTCCCCATTCCTTTTCAATCGTCTGCAATCTTTGAGATAAAGCAGGCTGAGAGACAAAGAGCCGCTCTGAAGCCTTTCTCATATTCAATTCTTCACTTAGCACAACAAGCATATGTAACTCCTGAAGCTGCATGGGCGTCCCCTTTCTCTCTATAAGTTTTTCTTATTCTATATGCTCATTATATAAATTTTAACTTATGAAGGCAAAAAAAATAAGCTGGGCTGCAGCTCATTTTTTCGCGGAATGAATGACCTCATTTAAGCGCTTTAATACAACTCGTCGTGTAAATATGCCCTCAAAGACCTGCTCCTCATTTTCTACACAAACAAATCCATTATTCGTCACAGCGTGAACGCCTTTTAGTACAGGATCTGTTGTTTTAAGTCTCGGAATATCCGTCAGCATGACCTCTTCAACCTTCAACTGGTCCAGCTTCTCGAATTCGATACGTTCTAAACCGAAGATTTTATCCATAATCATATTCGTTCCAATTAACCCGTGTAAATGATAAGAAGCGTCTAATACCGGTATGGCTGTATATCCTGTTTTTGTTAGAACCAATAGGGCATGCTCAAGATTATTTCCAATTTGAACATGTGCCACCTTATCTGCATCAATCATATGCTCGGCTACTGTTGACTCAAGCAATTGAGTCGGTTCTATCTCTATCATGTTTCTTCGACCCCTTTTCTCTCAATCATCAATCATACATTCCCCTTTACCATTAAGCATAAACTAAAACGAAATTTGTCGAAAGATTTTTTCTGCATAAAAAAGATACTCAGCCCCCGAGTATCTAATAGAATGTTAAATCAATATTAATTCTCAAACCTTACTCTGTCATACAATGTGATCAATTGCTTATACGTATTGTCGTCGACATTTTTTGTCCCACATTCTATATCATTGATCTCACTGCTTAGTAATTCGACAGCATATTCCTGATTCAGCAATACGTTTAATAATAGCTTTTTCTCTTCTTCATTAAAACGATTTTCGATGACGCTCATTCAACATCAGGCCCCCTGTTTCATATATGCTTTTATATTGATTAGCAGGCTTTTGAATGTCTGCTTCCTCTCTATACAGCTAGAATAAGGAACTAGAATCGAATCGTCAACCGCACGTTTCGACAAGGTTTGGAGAAAAATGACGGAATTTATTTTGTGTATCGATTGGCATAGCAAAATGCTGCATATGAGTCGGGTTTTATTTTTGCTTCAATTCCCATAGCTGTGATCATTCCGGTCATTTCCTGAATCAGCTCTTTCGTACTTCCTTTTTTGCCAATATCCAGATGGGCTTCAAAACGAAGGTCTGCCCCTTCCTCAGCAAACGGAAGAAGCAAATCCATCAGTTCTGTTAAAGGCCCCTCAAGGATGTCTGCACATACCTTTTGGCTAAACGCTGTCTCTAATGAAATTTTTTCTCTAAGACTTTGCACGGCTCTCTCGATCACTTGTTGTGTGAGACAACCCCAAGCTCCTTTGCCAATCCGGTGGAGATGAATTGCAGTCATAAATGTTGTGACATTTTGATTGACCTGAGAGTCCGTACCAATTGATAACACATAGGCGGATCTAGGGTCTTTTCGAATAAAGTCTTTCATTCTCATGACGACATCAGAAAACGCTAAATGATCTTCAGAAAGATTGTAGAAAAAAGAATCACTCACAGAAAGGAACTCCTTTTTAATGGTCTCTTATCCGAAAAATGCGCTGATTGATCATCTTCCATTTGTACATCTCATCTATGATGATCCATGTATGCTGCCGCAATAAACGAAGGAATCCTCAGAAAAAACATTTCATACGATTCAGCTTAGGATTGTAGAAGCTCAAAAATCTCAATCGAAATCATATCAATGTTGTCAAATGGGAAAGTATTTGGCTTATCCCCTTGTTGAAAAACAGTCAATTCAAACGTTTGATTCTTTTCGAAATACTTAACACTACAGATTTTCTCACCGTTCACTTCGAAATAACGCTGTGCCGGCTCGTTTGCAGCTTCTGCTGTCTCTTGAAGACTTTGCAGCCTTGTAATGATACCCATTAATTGTGACATTCTAAAAAAAGACTCCTTTCAAAAAAACAACTCAAGATGAACCCGTATTGATTATACACAAGTCCTACAAAGCATCATACCATAAAGTGTTCTCAGATGATATTTTTCCTCTTGAATTCAAAAAAAGAAAAAGAATCTGTTTTTTTAGTTTGAGTCTTTTTTCTCATCTCATGCACCATGATTTTTATAAACCGGCAGATCTCATCAGCCGTTTCGCAATTTCATCAAAATCTTCTTTAGAAATCCCCGGAGCAAACTCTTCTGGCAATTCTCTATAATCTGGCACAGGTGCTCCTTGCGGGGTGCCCTCAATGACTGTCAGCGGCTTTCCATCAATCGGGTGGCTGCCTTTCCAAATTTTATTGATATCCTTGTAATCCGTATCACTAAATGTGTACAGCTTTGTATGAACATTCTGGTCTTCAAATTTCCTCGCTGAATCAAAGTATTTGTTGTCGAGATTTGGGATTGGCAGCATTTTCCCTAAATCTACTCCTGTAGCGACTTCAAGTGCCTTTGCATATGCCACAATATGCACGCCGCCCCTGACAAGTAAATAACCGATCATCTCTCTTGCTGTAGGATGGTCCGTCATTTCATATACACGCATTTTGTGCGTACGAGCTCCGCATTCAAGAAAGAAATTATGGAGGAGATCAAGAATGAGGTTGCCACTTGAGAACACATTCTCTCCGGTCCAAGGTTTTGCCATTGAATCAAACGGATAGCCTGTTTGGGCTGTTTGAATAAAATGCTGTGTATTTCGTTTATCGACAGCTGCCTTCATCGGCGTCGTATCTGGATCCCCGCCATGGGTGGTTCCTGTAATCATGAGATTGATGGCTGTGGTTACGAGCTCGACATGACCGAATTCTTCAGCCGTAATACTGGATACGAGGTCATAAAACGGTTTGAGTTTTCGTTTTCCTCTAAAGTTAAAGGATTGAAACATGTAATTATTTAATGTGGACATTTCACCGAATTTCCCGCCGAGTAATTCTTGCACAGCAGCGGCACCATTTGCATCTGGGTGATCTGGTCTTGGCAAATCAATGAGCAGCCGCATGTCACGTTTGATCATGATGTTTCCCTCCTACCGTCTAACTATCATCACTTAAGATGTATGGAGAGTTTGGGCTGTCCTATGCATGAAGGGAAAGATTGAAGCACAAAAAAAACTTGGCGGGGGTAGCGCCAAGTTTTTTGGATCTTGATCTGATAGAGGGGTTGGGGAACAGAGAGTAGCTTCTCTCTATAACTAAATGATAATGATTATCAGTTTCATTGTCAACCATTTTTTATTTCTTTTTTCTATCAAAAAAAGCAGCCTGCGAGGCTGCTCAGATTGAGACAAAAGGCTAAAATGCCTTTTGTTTATATTTCAGCGTGATAGAAAACCTTTGAAGTCTAGGAAGGACGAGTACCAGAGCGGAACGATTGTACATTCGTGAGCACTGGCACGCTGGAGTGACAACAACGAATGCGAGGGTTTGTCTTCACGCCGCGTCTTCAAATTAATCCATCTTGCTCATATAAATAAGCATACGGAAGGTCTATAAACAAATACATATCACCCTCTAAAGGATAAGAAAACGTACGTATCCTCTCACCGGTTTCTAAATCACTGTAAATATCGCTGAAAAATCCTTTTCCGCTAATTCTCATTTGAAGAATATTTGCTAGGAAATAAGGACGCCAGCTCCAGTTTTTTTCTATATACTCCGGCTGAAACAGCCATTCTTCTTCTTTTTTAAACACATTTCCAGTGATTTGAAAACCTTCTTCATTACACATATAAATCCGAAAGCTGCAATCTGTTAGTTCAAGTGCCAGCTTTTGAATGAGCTCATCATTTGTGCTGCACGATTTCTTTAAAGTCGTAACAGCTTGATGAATTCGTTTATAAAATGTTTCAGAATGTTCGTAGACAGCTTGCAGCTTCTTTTTCTCATGGGCAATAAATTGCTGGAATTCTTCTCTAAGCTGATCTTTTCGGTGGCTTCGGTCGATTAATTCTCCTGCAGGCTCATGAAGATAGAACCCTTGAAAATATCTCCCGCCATTTCTCCAAGCATACTGCAGCTGGAAATTTGCTTCAATATCCTCATAAATTAAGGCAGCTCCTATTTTTCTTGCAAGCAATGAAATGCTGTACAAGACATATTCATAGGAAGGAGATGGAGCCGATGCCTTTAATGCCTGTAAATCTATTTTTAATAAATCAGGTGAAAGCAAGGCAATCCGGTCCAGATTACTGCTTTCTTTTCCTATATTTGAGACGGCGATCTTAATCCCATATGTACGATAATACGTTAACGTATGGTATAGCTGTTCAATGTCGCCGCTAAACGTATGCTCTGCAAACTCAATAACAAACCGGTTAAGCTGAATGCCCCTTGCTTCATATTCCTTTAAAAGTTCTAAAAAACTTTCACCATGATCCAGCATGAGGATATTGGCATCATGATTAATAAAAATGAGCAAATCGTCATCTGCAGTTGTGAAGAGATCAAGTGCTTGAGTCAATACTTTGTGATCTACTTCCAATTTATATTCGTCAGGAATAGATGAATCCGTAAAGAAGGAGCCTAGGCTGACCGTTTCTGACTCAAGCTTCATTCTTCCTAGAATCTCATAGCCTATCACTTTTTGCTCTTCCGCACTGAATATTGCTTGATAGTGCGGGAAAACATCTTCAATATTCGTTAAAATATCCAATGGATCGACCATTTTCATCACCTGCTTCTCTCTTTGTGTGATTATACCACATCAAAAGCAGGTCTTACATCGTCAATCAAAATGGTGATTGGTTGAGCCATTGTCCCCCATCCATCGTGATACAATCTCCATTTATATAAGACGCATGCTCAGACAATAAAAAGCTCGCAAGCGCTGCAATTTCCTCAGGTGTGCCCAGTCTGCCAAGAGGAACACTATCTATTGTTCTTTGCGCTGCCTCTTCAGATTCCCATAGTTTATCTGCACCGCCTGTTCTCTCAATTGGACCTGGTGCGATCGCATTGACGCGAATGCGATATTGCTTCCCCCATTCCACAGCAAGCGTTCGAGTGAGAGACAACACACCGGCCTTTGCTGCCGCCGAATGCGCCACGCCTACACCAGCACCCCATGCATAGGTGGCCACCATGTTAATCATACTCCCCCTTTTCTTTTGACGAATCCAGTAATTCCCCACTGCATGGCTGCAAAAAAATGTACCATTTAACACAATATCAATGACAGCCTTCCAGCCGTTAGGAGACAGTTTTTCTGCTGGCACTAAAAAATTTCCTGCTGCGTTGTTAATGAGGGCATCGACATCACCAAATGTATCCACTGCAAACTTGACCATATGGTCAGCATCCTCCGGGTTTCGTACATCCATTTGGAAATAAGCGACCGATCCGCCCTTCTGCTTCATTTCTTTTGCCGTCTTTTCCAGCGTCTCTTCCGTTCTACCAGTAATCACGACATTCCAGCCTTCAGCTGCCAAATGAGCAGCCATCGCCTTCCCCATACCGCTTGATCCCCCTGTGACAATCACTGTTTGTTTCGTCATTTGTTCTCCCCCTCTGTGTCATTTGAATGACTATTCATTCATTATTGTCTATCATATCATGATTGACCCTCGGTGCACCATATGGGAGATTTTCCAAATATGATGCTATACTTAATTTTATTTATAAAGGAGTCTTATATGAAGCAGCTTTCCCGCAGACAATTTTTAAAAGGAGCAGCTGGTGCGAGTATTCTCGGTTTTTTGGCTGCAAGTTGTGGATATGGATATGCCAGGTACATTGAGCCGCGCATGATCGATACCGTGTCACTGACCATTCAAGATGCTCAGCTTCCAGCTTCATTTGACCAGTTTAAAATAGCCCAATTTAGTGACGTTCATTTGAGTGATACATTCCCTGCGAAGAATCTAGAAGCCATCGTCCAGAAAATCAATGCTGCATCTCCAAATCTCATTGTGTTCACAGGTGATCTCGTTGATTTTCAAGCATCCTCTGAAGAGCATGAAAAAGCGAAGCTTTATTTGAATAAGCTTCATGCTCCGTTCGGTAAGCTTGCCATCTACGGAAATCATGACTACGGACCATTTGGCGTGGAGCTCTATGAGAAAACAATGGAGGCTTGTGGATTTACTTTATGCAAAAATGATGTGTTTCTATTAGAAAAAGATCATGCGCATATTCAGATTGCTTCACTGGATGATCTCATGATGAGCGTGCCTGATTACGATTTGATCAAACGGGAAGTATCATCTGATTTATTTACGTTACTGCTCGTCCATGAGCCTGATGCCGCTTTAGAGCTGAAAACAACACCTATTAACTTGCAGCTTTCCGGGCATACGCATGGCGGTCAAGTGCAGCTGCCTTTCTATGGACCGGTTCTCACAGCACCTTACGGCCGTACATATGTAGAAGGTTTATACGGCATCGATCAGCACCGCATCTATGTCAACCGTGGACTTGGAACAACGCGGCTGCCGCTTCGGTTTTTAGCCAAACCCGAGTTAACCTTTTTTACCTTGACATCTCGCGTATAAATAGAAGCCAAACCGCCCTCTCCTGCATATGTATAATCAAAGTTCTTTTTCATGACAAATGTTAGGAGAAACCTTACTGGGCCTGATTCCGTCCATATAGTATGTCAAGTGACGGCATCATGGCTTCTTTTATTTGAGTAAAAGGAGTGTGCTTTGGTGCTTCGATACACGGTGAAAAGTGGAGAAACCCTTGCTTCTATAGCACTTGATTTTCGAACTACAACAAATGCCTTAAAGGCTGCAAATCCATCATTTCAAGCTCGCGAGCCCGAACAAAATGAGGTCATTATCATTCCTGGTTTGCCGGATCCTAATACGATCCCTTACCGCATTTTTGTTTCGATTTCAACGAAACGTCTCGTTTTGTTTTCTGGATCACAGCTTATTCGTTCGTATCCGATTGCAACAGGGAAAATTTTAAATATGACACCGACAGGTTCTTATTATATTGTCAACAGACAGCCAAACCCAGGAGGGCCCTTTGGCGCTTATTGGCTGAGCCTCTCAAAAATTCATTACGGCATTCACGGTACGAATAACCCGTCTTCAATTGGTAAAGCTGTTTCTAGAGGATGCATCCGCATGTATAATCAGAATGTCATCGAGCTTGCTTCACTCGTTCCAAACGGAACACCTGTGACCATTAGCCAGTAGATGAAATCAATTGTACGAATGGTTAAAATTTTATATGATATAAAGTGGGATCTTCAGGTTAAGGAGCGTATTTATGGATATTTTTAAAAACAGAAATTTTGTTCGTCTCTTTTTTGCAGCACTAGCTTCGCAAATGGGGACAACAGTAGGCAATATGGCGTTTGCCTTTTATTTGCTCGACCATTTTAGTCATCAGCCCGCATACGCCACATTGGCTGAGCTCATGTATTCTCTTCCTACCGTCTTTGTCTTTTTTATGGTCGGTGTAGTCGCAGACCGTTTTGATCGTAAAAAAGTCGCAGAGAATTGTGATTGGATACGAGCTGGGCTGACGATTGTATTATTCATCGTTATTTATTTTAATTCACTGCCACTTATTTTCTTGATCTTGTTTATTCGAAGTGCCATTACGAAATTCTTCTATCCAGCTGAAGCTTCTCTCGTTCAGGCCATTTTAAATAAAGATCAATATGCAAAAGCCGCTGGCTTAAATCAAATGCTGTTTAGTTTATTTATGGTATTTGGCGTTGGTATTGGTGCCATTATGTATAAAACGATTGGACTTCACGGTGCCATTACAATTGATTTAGTCAGCTTTATTATTTCAGGCATCCTGATTCGTTCATGTAACATTCCAATTGAAGCGCGCCAGCCAAATGGACAAGCTGGCTGGAGAGGCATGACCATCAAAACGTCTCTGAAAGATTTTAAAGAAGGCATTCTGTATATTTTAAAAAACAAATTATTGGCTTCTTTAATTTTTGGCTTTTTTGTTTTCGGTCTTGTCAATGGCGCATTTGCCGTTCTTCCGATGTTTACAATGAAATATGGACTTTCACCGGACCATTTTGAACTGCATACATCCTTCTTTACCATTGCGATCGGTGCAGGACTGCTCGTTGGAAGCTTAATGGGCTCTGTCCTCGCTAAAAAGGTAAAGATGCAATATCTCATGTCGATTCCAATTCTGGTCGCAGGTATTTTGATTTTTGTCCTTGGCTCTACCCATACATTATGGTTGTTTTATGTCACATCATTTGTCATTGGTACATGCATTGGCCCAGTCAACATTGTCATTGGCGGCTGGCTGCCTAGAATCGTCCACCCTCGCCTGATGGGCCGTGTGTCAGGATGGGTTGATCCGCTCACTATGTTTGCTCAATCGATGACATTAGGTCTGATTGCTGTATTATTTCCAAAACTCATTACAAATGTTTCTTATATTTATTACGGAATGGGCTTTATTATTTTACTCGTCTTCCTTTTTTACTTCATTACACTGCCAAAGTTCAGCAGAGAAGCTGCCGACTTAGACGTGCAGCGTGAACTAAAGGGTCAGGGAGTTCAATAAGTAAATAGCAAAAAGGACTTTCTTTTCAGGAAAGTCCTTTTTGCATGGCTGAAACGTCCTTCATGTCATTTCCTCTGCCCATAGAATCTGTTTGAAGCATGCATAAATAAATCACATATACCTCGCTTTACTAACCCCTCCATCCATTTAGCACCTCTCGTTTTGTTTTGTTGATCCATTTTTTCTTGTTTTTCACAATAAAATTCCTTTACATCATTAAACGTTTTATAGTAGGATAGTCAGGTTGGAGGTGAAGGAAATGCTAAAAAGTTACTATTTTATTCATACAAAGAATGAACAGGGACAGTTTGTTGTACATACAGAAGATTGTGCATTTTTAGGTGATGCTGCAAGCCGTACATTGATTGGCATGCATATGAATGGGGAGAGCGCCATGGGTGAAGCCAAACAAATGACGAATGAAACTGACTTTAATGGTTGTTTTTATTGCGCTTATTCTATTCATACAAAATAATTCATCTGCTTACATCATATAAAAAAATATCATTTGAGAAACTACCCATTTTAATAAATAGGTAGTTATCATGAACTAATAGTTCACTTTATTTATATTTCATTCAGTCAATTCTTCTTATCATTCCTTCTATTGTTCAACACCCCTCCCCCTCATTTTTCGGCTGATACAATGCCAAGAATAAAATCATATAGACAATACAAGCTGTCCCTATCCATTGGAAAAGTCCGAATGGCTCTTTTAACCAGAAAACAGTCGTAACGACTGCTGCAAGGGGCTCAACACTTCCAATTAAGCTCGACTCTTTTGGTGATAAGTATTGCAAACTTTCTATGTAAAACCAAAAAGCGATCATCGTTCCAAATATGACCACAAATAATAAATAGACATACGCTTCAAAAGGTAAATGAGTGAGATTAACCTTCCATGGGGGATGGATCAAGCTAAGGGCGCCTCCTCCTATCAGCATTGCCCAGCCGACAATCACTAGAGAGTCGAATTGTTTTAACAGGCTGATTGGATATAACGTATAAAACGAGAGCGCCACAGCCGATAATATTCCCCAAATCACTGCCGCAAATGGAACGGTTAATGTTGAAATAGAACCATTCGTCAATAAGAAAAACATACCCGCTAAAGCCAATACCACTGTGACCAGATCTCTTCTAGTGAAGGTTGATTGCCTGCGAATGACCAAATACGCGATAATCATAACAGGGGCAGTATACTGCAGCAGCGTTGCCACAGCAGCATTTCCATGTTGAATGGATGCCATATACGTATATTGAACAGACAGCATCCCCATTAGCCCAAATAGAAGGATTTGCATCGCTGTCCTCTTCTTTTGCCACACACCCATCAGATGTGTTTTTTCTTTTGTCATCACATGAACAAATAAAAGCAATCCCCCTGAGATGAGCAGCCGGACCGTCACAAGCCAATTGACATCAATCCCATATTGCTGAAACAATTTTTGTGAAATCGTTCCTCCTACCCCCCAGCAGATGGCGCCTATGAGTACAAGTAAAATGCCCTTTCTCCTATTCATTTTCATTCTCCTCAATTCTCAACAAATCATGATAATATAGTTGATAGTAGTTCAATTTGTTACATATTGATATATGAATTGAACATAAAAATAAAAGAATATTGAGGAGAATCATGCACAACCATCATTTTCTGATTGACTACAACCTGAAAGAATTAACGGAGCATTCCACGACAGCATGGCCTATTGCTCTTTATCATACGAAAATTCGTCATCATAGAAGCGGCTATATTCCTCTTCACTGGCATGACGAGTTTCAATTTGTCTTTATTTTAGAGGGTGAGGCTGAATTTCATATTAATGAAGTGACATTATATGTAAAGAAAGGAGATGGCATTTTCATCAATAGTGGCTGCCTGCACATGGTAAAAGATGCGAATGGGACGGCATGTACTTATGTTTGTTTAAATGTCTCTCCCTCTTTCATCACAGCGAATGAATTATTCACCACTTTTGTCCATCCTTATATGCATGCGAGCCAGACACCTTATATTTTACTCAACCGAAAAGATCACTGGCCAAAGCAGATTTATCAATGTATTCAAACCATTCAACAATTAATTGATGAAACTCCAGTCTATTATGAACTTGAACTCAATATTCAGCTCATCACCATTTGGAAAAGCTTATTACAAAATGGCTTCCAAATGAAACATGATGCGCGTAAACACGATAAAAATGAACGGATGAAACACATGCTGAATTGGATTCATCAGCATTATCATGAAAAGATCCTTCTCCAAGATATCGCTCGTGCAGGACAGCTTAGCCGCTCAGAATGCTGCAGATCCTTCAAAGACATTTTAAAGAAATCACCTATGCATTATGTAAATGAATATAGAATTCAGCAAAGCCTCATCCTGCTCCAAGAAACGGATCTCACTATCACAGAAATCGCCTACCAAGTAGGTTTCAACAGCACAAGCTATTTTATCAATTTGTTTAAAAGAATAAAAAATACGACACCTTTAGCATATAGAAAATTAAAACAGACTGATTCTCTTCAGATTAAACGGGTAGAAGAAAACTGATGACAGATAGTGTGTTTGCTAAAATGAAGAAGGTGTTTAAACCCATCATAAATAACTATTGAAAATACAAGCAATGAGAATGGTTTAAATTTCAATGCCCTCGACGAATGCAGACTAGGGCATTTTTTATTGCTGTTTTTGTTCTTTTAGTTTCTTGAAAAACACAAATTGATATACTCCAAATAATACGGTTAGGATCATAATTGCTGTAAATAATTGATCGACTGGAAGCAAGAAATATACGACAATAAAAGATAAAAGCAAAACAAAATAACCTATATTGAACGCTTTTTTGAATGTCATGATATTACCTCCTTTTTACAATCATATCACGTTTTAACTAACCGAATAACCAATTTTATCCAGTTAAAGCCCCTATCCATTTATGGACAAAAGCTTTACTTGTTTTAACGCTTTTCGAGACTGTTCCTCTGACATCTCCTTTATGCTGTCAATCTAATCTAAAAATTTACCGTTCACAGTTTACGACATACTCATGCGACTATACTGATAAGCAAAAGAATAGTGCAGACCTTCTAAAAAATAACCCTCAAATGATTCATAACTTATATACTTACTATATAATCAACAGAAATAGAATCAGTTGAATTTTTTGAAGAGGCGATGAATTTATAAATTTTGGGGAAGTTGAGAAGGATTCAAACACACAAAAATTTTTAATCCTCCCTAATCCCTTTATACCAAAGGTTTTCTTTTTACAATAACTCTATTTGCAATTTACTAATAAAAACGTATAATTTATACTAAGCACAGGAAGACGAAAGACAAAGGAGAGAAAAAATGGACGATTATGCTCATACTAAAGACATAGAACCTACAGCAGAAAACATCGCAAAAGCCATTTATACTGTTAACCGCCATGCTAAAACCGCACCAAACCCCAAGTTTCTTTATCTTTTGAAAAAACGCGCGCTGCAAAAACTATTGCAAGAAGGTAAAGGAAGAAAAGTGGGCCTACATTTCTCTAACAATCCCAAGTATAGTCAACAACAGTCCGACGTGCTGATTGAAATTGGAGATTATTATTTTCACCTGCCACCAACGAAAGAAGACTTCGAATTTTTGCCACACTTAGGAAATTTAAATCAATCATATCGCAATCCGAAAGCGAATATGTCATTAAACCGAGCAAAGCAAATACTTCAAACGTATGTCGGTTTAAAAGAAAAACCTGCCGCCACAAAACAAAAATCACATTACACAAAGCCCGTCTTCAAACGACTCGGGGAAAGTTATTTTTAAACAAAAAAACCACTCATACCGAGTGGTTTTTTTGTTTAGATAATAAAATGATCGACTTTTTCAATCAGCTGATGAATTTCTGGTTTACTGATTTGATCATCTGCCCCGATCGTTTCCCCTTTATGACGCAAATCTTCAGTGATTAACGAAGAGAAAATAAGAATCGGAATGGAATTTGTTAAAGGATTGTCCTTGAGCAGTTTTGTTAGCCGGTGGCCATCCATTTTAGGCATTTCAATATCCGTAATAATCATATCAATTTCTTCTGTGACACTGATTCCTTTGCTGACAAGATCCATGACATGATCATATGCCTGTTTGCCATCTTCAAAGGTCACAATGTTTTTATAGCCTGCTTCGGTTAATTCATTTGTTAATAAACGCATGAGAAGCGGAGAATCTTCAACGACATACAGCTTCTTCCCTGTTCTTCTCTCGTCTTTCTCACCGTCAAACATATGATACGTATCAACACCAGAAGCGGATTCAATATCATAAATGATTTTTTCGTAATCTGGAAGGAAAATCATTTTTTCATCAAGCTTAATGATGCCCGTTAAATGACGGTCCATCCCTTGATTGAGTGCAGTCGGCTTCTCAATCTCTTCCCAGCTGACGCGGTGAATTTGTGATACCGTTCCTGTATGGAACACAAATTTCCGTTGGTTGAATTCAGTCACAATATATTTCTCTTGTTCTGACTGATCTGACTCGACATTAAAAAAGGAAAATAGATTGATGACTGGTAAAATCTCGCCTCGTAAACTAATCATCCCTTCTACATCTTGGTGAGAGTGCGGTACAACCGTCACCTCAACCGGCTGAATGATTTCTCTTACTTTCATGACGTTAATGCCGAATTGATTTGCACCAATTTCAAACTTCACAATTTCCAATTCATTGGTACCAGAGTCAAGTAAAATTTCTTGTTTGTTTAAAGCCACGGAAATCCCTCTATTCTTCAATATAAGATTGTACTTTTTATATCGGCAGCATAGGTAAAAAGTTGACGTTTCTTTACGCTTTCTCTCGAACGAATTGATGAATCACAAGTCCTATCGCTGCAAGGATGAGCAAAGACCCTAGTGCAAGGCGGCTTGCGAGATTTCCGTGCTCTGCAAACAGCAGGGTAACTGAGCCATAAATGATCGGCCCGATAATGGAAGATACCTTCCCTGAGAATGCAAAGAGGCCAAAAAACTGTCCCCTTTTTTCCTTCGGTGTCAGTTCAATAATCAAGATTCGTGATGCCCCCCAGCTTGCGCCAAGTGAGATCCCGAATAAACTGCCCGCTATCCAGAAGACCCATTCGGTTGCCGCTGTCACAGCCAGAATGAGCGCCACAATCAAAATGACATACACAACTGTAATCGATCGCTTTGCCCCTATCGCTTTTGTGATATATCCAAACAGAAAGGAGCCAATGATACTTGAAATGGTCGACACAAGATAGAGCAAAATAAATTGCCCAGCGGTAAAGCCAATGATGATTTTGGCATAAACAGCCATCATCGCAATCGCTGTTTGTAAAGCATCATTCATAAAAAAGAAAGCAATCATAAAGATAAAAGCTGGCTTGTACTTTTTCATCTCTTTAAACGTGTGAACAATCTCTTTGTACCCGCTGAAAAAAGACGCCTTTTTCTCTTGCTGAGGCAGCGGATGAGGATCTTTTACAAAAAAGAGAAAGGGTAGAAAAAAGAGAAGGAATAAAAGAGCTGTCGGAATAAATGCTTCATGAAACTGGTCATTGCCGACAAGTAAATAAACAGAGAGGCCGACAAGTGTTCCTAAATAGCCAACAGCGATACCAAATCCTGAAATAAGCGGGATTTCTTCCTTTGTCCCAAGATCGGGCAAAATGGTGTCATAGAAAACAAGACTAGAATGATAAAAAAACTTTGCGATCACAAACAAGGTGACCACGACCAATAAAGAAACAGGCAGCCCAAACCATTCACTTGAGAAATCAATCCCAGCAAAAATCCCCATCAAAAGCGTACAAGCAATACATATGAACGTAAACACCGTAATGTAGCGTTTCTTTTTCCCTGTACGATCAATCAGCACTCCGTATAAAGGTGTAAAAATGACGAGAAAAAAGCTGGCTAGTGCGTTTGCATAAGAAATAAAGGTGCTGGCGATCTGGTCCATTCTCGCACTGTCCCCGATCGTTTCCTGCAAGTAAAACGGGAAGAAAATGGTGATCATATTTGATGAAAAGATCGTATTTGCAAAATCATACAACGCCCAGGCCAGCACAGGTGCTGTCAAAAACAGCCCAAAGCCTGCCCCTTTTTTCTTTGCGGTCTTTTTTCCTGTTCTCAATCGATTGTCTCCCTTCCCTGCCTCATTTTCACTATCATTCTATTTTATGTGCTGTTTCCCTCATCCATACAAGCGATCTATGAAAAAAAGCACCTCTTACCATATAGCAGAGGTGCTTTTTTCATTATTTCTTCACAACAATGGTACTTGCAATCAAGTCGTGAAGTGCTTGTTTTTTCTCTGTGAAAAAGGCAATGATATAGCCAATATATAAGATCGGAGACAAAAAGCCTTTTGCAAAGAAGCGGCCAGTTGCACGTCCGAATGTGACCTTTTCTCCTGTGACTTTTGTTACCTTGATGCCGAGAGCCATCTTTCCAAGTGTTCCTTGCAATTTTGATGATTCCATGATGGCGTAATAAAGCCATGTCACCACGGTACCCATCAGGATTGCCCCTATATAGAAAAAGATCAGTCCCATAATAGCTTCCCATTCCTCATCCGTTATGACGGTTGAAGAATAGTAATAACTGTCGTCATCCATCATCATTGCTGCCTCTGGGCTTGAGATAAAAAAGACTGACGCCAAAATAAACATGATAAATGCAATTGGTACACCGATAATGATACCGTCCAAAAGGTGTGCAAGAAAACGATAGCCTACACCTGCTAGCTCAGGATGCTTCTTTT
Source organism: Bacillus sp. FSL K6-1006 (assembly GCF_038593175.1). Taxonomy (NCBI): domain Bacteria; kingdom Bacillati; phylum Bacillota; class Bacilli; order Caryophanales; family Bacillaceae; genus Bacillus; species Bacillus sp. FSL K6-1006. Next base: position 1,370,598 of record NZ_CP151970.1, on the reverse strand, counting down.
CTTGAATGTGTGGTTCTGTTATGTTGGTTTCCATCCTATTTCTCCTTTATTATGTATGTTTTCTATAAATTTCTTATAATCATTCGTTATTATATCCTATGAATATAGTAAGATCAATGGAGCTTTACACTTTTACATACATTTTAGATCAGTTTGATCTAAGCGATTTATGTGAATAAATACTGAAAATTTGTGAAAAACATGGCACTTCTAGTTCTTTTACCTCCTGATTTTTTAACATTTTGTGATATTTTTGTCTTGTTTCCATTCTTCTGTTGACAATGATTCTTCAAATGGTACAATAGTCAAGGATTTTTTAAAGAAAGGTGTTCATGATGGGAACTGTCGTATTATTAAAGAACAACGAAATGACTGTAATTGAAGATATTTGCGAGGCTGATTTTTTAGATATGAAGCATGGTTTGTCAAATGATGACACAGCTTATATCTCTTGGTATGAAGACTACGATACTGCTTATGGATATTGATTTCATTTCATAGATGAAGCGTAAAAAAAGGCGATACAACCTGAGAATAGGTTGATCGCCTTTTTTACGTTTGTCCGCTTCTTTCACTTTCAGGTTCCACATGAATAAAGATTTGTGCATGCGGAAATTCCAGCTGAATCTTCTCTTCAATTCGATCACATAATTGGTGAACATCTTCAATCGTTGTCTTTCCATCTACAATCAAATGAAAATCAATATATTCCTCGGCACCAGACCGCCTTGTTCGAAAGTCATGATATTCAATAAATTCTTGACTAAATCCTTGAATGATCGCTTCGATCGATTGTTCTTCCTCTGGTGTTAACCGAGCATCAACAAGCGGCGGAAAGGCTTCCTTCATGAGTTTAAACGCTTCACGCATAATAAAGAGGGCCAGAACCATTCCAATGATCGGATCTAGGAAATACCAGTCGGTTAATGCCACAAGCAATAAACTAAATGCCACCCCTAATGACGTAAACACATCCGTTAAAAGATGCAGTGCATTTGATTTCATGGCAACTGAATGTACTCGCTCAGCCTCTTTGTTCACAACCCTCGATACAACAAAATTGATGAGCGCGCCTAGCAGCATGACCACAATACCAAGCACAGGCAGCTTGACTGGCTCTGGATGCATTAATTTGTGAACACATTCGTATATAATCCAAATGCCAGCAACGAAAATCAGCAGGGTCTCAATCGTTCCAGAAATATTTTCGACTTTTCCATGTCCATAAGGATGTTTAGAATCTGCTGGCTTTCTTGAAATACGAACAGAAATAAATGCAATAAACGACGCCATTAAATCGAGAAACGAATGAATGGCTTCTGATAAAACAGCAACAGATCCGGTTAAAAGACCCACAATGATTTTTAAGATGACCACAAATGTGTTGCTCAGCACGGATAGGAACGCGATTTTCGATGTCTTCGCTGATTGTTCCATCTATCGTCCTCCTTTAGGAGATCGTATGTCTATGAAAGCCATTCCCATGACCCTGATTCTCATGTTCTTTCAGTTTACGCAGTTTTGCCGTTTTCTAATCATCTTCATCACAGCCTGTATTTTCTCTTGAGGTTACGCTATAATAAATGTTGCTCTTTCTTCAATATATCACTCATGCGGTGATGGATAGGAGAATAGACTACATATAACGATATCCAGTGCCTTTCGCAGGTGACATTTATGCAGTGAATGGTAAAATAGGATAAAAACATAAATTTTTAAGGTGATGAGAAATGGAGCATTTGCTGAATCCAAGAGTAAAGGATATTGAAATTTCAGGCATTCGAACATTTTCAAATCTCGTATCGTCATATGAGGATGTCGTTTCATTGACGATAGGCCAGCCCGATTTTTATACGCCGCATCATGTCAAAACAGCTGCCAAAGCAGCCATTGACGAGAATTTCACCTCATACACTCACAATGCTGGTTTCCTAGAGCTAAGACAAGCGATCCAGCATTATATCAAGAAGAAAGTGAATCTTGATTATGATGCAGAGTCAGAAATCATTGTGACGACAGGTGCAAGTCAAGCAATTGATGCTGCGTTTCGAACCATTTTAACAGAAGGCGATGAGGTCATTTTACCTGGACCTGTATACCCCGGATATGAACCGATCATTCGAATGTGCGGTGCCATGCCCGTACATATTGACACAACGAATGCCGGCTTTAAATTGAATGCCAAGCTGATTGAGGATGCGTTAACGGAAAAGACAAAGTGTGTGGTTCTTCCTTACCCTTCAAACCCGACTGGGGTCACGCTTTCAGAAGAAGAATTGAAAGAAATTGCCCAGCTCCTTGAAGGAAAAGACATCTTTATTTTATCCGATGAAATCTACAGCGAGCTGACATTTGACCGGCCGCATCATTCAATTGCCTCTTTCTTAAAAGAACAGACCATTGTCATCAATGGACTGTCTAAATCTCATAGCATGACTGGATGGAGAATTGGATTTTTATTTGCTTCAGCTCCAATTGCTAAACATGTATTAAAAGTACATCAATATAACGTGTCTTGTGCCTCAGCTGTCTCACAAAAGGCGGCACTTGAAGCTGTGACAAATGGTGTGGATGATGCACTGATCATGAGAGAGCAATATAAGAAAAGACTCGATTATGTATATGATCGGCTCATTTCTATGGGGCTTCCGGTAATTAAACCTTCTGGCGCTTTTTATATTTTTCCATCCATTGAATCGTTTGGGATGAGTTCCTTTGATTTTTGCATGGAGCTGTTAGAAAGTACAAGACTTGCGGTCGTACCAGGCTCAGCCTTCTCTCCACTCGGCGAAGGGTACGTGCGCCTGTCTTATGCTTATTCACTTGAAACGCTGAAAGAAGGACTTGACCGGCTAGAACAATTTGTACTTGAAAAACGTTCCATTCATTCGCTAGATTGAAACAACGGCTCTCTTGCCGTTGTTTTTATTTTGCAGGAAACATGATGTGAAATACGGTGCCCTTTTCAGGCTGACTATCCACACGGATCGTCCCGTTATGATTTTCTAAAATATTAAATGTGACCATGAGGCCAAGTCCGGTTCCTTTTTCCTTTGTGGTTAAAAAGGGCTCTCCAATCCGCTTCATCACCGATTCAGGAATGCCAACCCCTTCATCACGAATGGTGACAAGTATTCCATCACCTTCTGCTTTGGCTGTGATGTCTACCTTTCCTCCGTCCGGCATGGATTCTACGGCATTTTTGATTAAATTGATAAACACTTGCTTGAGCTGATTTTGATCCCCGTTCATCAGGAGACCCTCCTCTATCTCACTTGTGTTCATTAAAATGCCATTTAAGTTCGCTTGTGTTTCTAACAAGGCTGTGACTTCGCTGATGATTTTTTTCAAATCAAGCGTCTGCATTGAGGACGTTTGCTGCGGTTTCGCCAGCATTAGCAGCTCACTCAAGATAATTTCTATTCGGCTCAGCTCAGAGAAAACAATCTCGAAGTATTGATCGCGGTCTTTTGTTTTCGGTTTAATGAGCTGTAAAAAGCCTTTGATGGCGGTCAATGGATTTCTGATTTCATGTGCAATACCAGCCGCCAATTGACCTGCGATCGATAATTTTTCAGAGCGGAGCATGAGCTCTTCTGTCTGCTTACGTTCGGAGATATCTCTTAAAATAATTTGAACCGCTGTTTCTCCAAAAAATGTAGTTGGGATACAGACCATTTCTGTATAAATCAGCTTATGTTTAAACGTATGACAGCTCATTGTGACAATCTCAGAATCTGATGCTCTTTCAATAATACGTGATAAGCTCTTTTTGACCTTCTGCTGATCACAGGAATGGATTTGATGAAAGATATCCTTACCTATTAATTTATCGTAATGCTCGGCTTCAAATAATTTAATGCCTGATTCATTCATAAATACCCACTTGTGATCATGGATGACCGCAATCGTATCAATGGAGTTTTGAATGAGCAGCTGATACCTCTCCCGGCTTTTTTGAAGAACGGTTTGAAATTTTTTACGGGATGAGATGTCCACGAGCAGTAAAAGCTCTGCCCGCTGATTTTGATAAATCGTCGGTGATGACTTTACCTCAATATGAATACTGCTCCCATCTTGACGCTTCCATATCTGTTCAATCATTCCGACTGGAAGGCCTTGCTGCAGCCTTGTTATTCGGCTTCTGACAATATCATGGTACTCTTCAGCAATAAAATCAAACGCGGACTTGCCGATCATGTCATCTCTTGCACTTACCCCCATTAATTGCAGCATCGCATCATTCGCATACACAATTTTCCCTAAAGTCGTAATACATAACGGATTTGGCAGCATGGCAATCAATTGTTCAGCTTCACCGACATTTTGGAAAGCCGGCAGACTGCCTAACGACTGTTCTGCTACTTTTGATGTTGTTTGAAATGCTGCTTTTTGGGGCTCAGTATCCAGCACCCTCATTTTCAGGATCATTTCTCTACTTACTTCGTTGTCTAACCCATCACAAGCAACAAAATCAATGCTTGCTTCGATCCATACAGCTGTCAGATCACTTCTTAGCAGTCTAAAGTGGCAAACCTCTAGCATGTGCTGATTGTAAAAATAACTTTCGACGAGAAATTGATCTTCGGTATGAACAAAGTCTTTCAAAAAACACCCTAGTAAATCCTTTTGTTCATAGAGCAAAAGCTGTTTACAGTTGGAAGAAATGTAGAGAAAGCGGCCATTAGAAGAAAGAACGGCATGTAAATCGATGTTCGAATACAATTGATTCGAATCTTTCATTTGTTGTTCCATCGTCGTCCGACCCTCCTTTTCATTTTTTAGGGTTGTCCTTAGATTGATGTATAAAAAAGATTCGCTAGAAAACCCGTATTTTCCTTCTGTCATCGAGGGAAACGTCCATATTTTCAGCAAAAAGGGAGCACTTTCTGCTGCTGTGCTCCCTGCGGTTTATTGTTTTTCATATTTCTTTTGTAATTCAACGTACTTATCCACAATTTTACTCGGGATGTTTTTAATAACAGGATCCTTATCTGAGACATAAGGTGTCACGACACTAAACGCCACCTTTGGATTAGAAGAAGGATAATATCCTCCAAAGGTTAAGTTGTACGTTGAATTTCCCCACCAGCTGCGGTTGGCACCATAGTAGAACGTTTGCGCTGTACCTGTTTTTCCTGCGACATCATGCTGACCAAACCGGCCAGCGGCAGTTCCGCCTGTTGATGTGACCATTTTCAGTCCCGTTTTTACGCGGTCAATATCTGCTTTCGAGTTGTTAATCGTATTCAGCACTTTCGGCTCATATTTTTTTACGACTGGGCCTACTTCATCCTTCTTCGTTGGAAGATGAACACTTTTCACTACTCTTGGCTGAATACGGCTGCCTCCATTGGCGATCGTTGACATGTATTGTGCCACTTGAAGCGGTGTATACGTGTCATACTGACCAATTGCTTCATCAAGCAAGAGTCCGCCGACCGTCTTAGGATGCGTCTGCATCCCGCTTGATTCCTGCGGCAGATCGATCCCCGTTTTCACGCCAAGACCGAATTGCGCATAGTAGTTTCTCATTTTTTGTAAGTGCTCAGGCCTTGCAGGTAACGGACCATCCTTTTGATAGGTGATGCCCGCCATTCTCATCGCTACTTGGAACATGTAGACGTTGGAACTTTTTTGGAGTGCTTGAATGTCGTTAACCCATCCAAGAACTTTGTAAGACTGTTTCGGCTTTCCATTACTCCCTGCAAAATAGAGCGGTGTATCCATATAGGCTTGGTTGTGTGACATCCCGTCCTGATAACCGCCAAGTACTGTGGCTCCTTTGACAACAGAGCCCATTTCGTACTGGGTCGTAAATGTTCCGATCGCATAATCTGTGACGTCTCTGCCGTCCATTTTCTTGCCTGACATGGCGAGAACATCCCCTGTGTGAGGGTCCATCATGACGACAAAGGCACGATCCATCATATAGTTTCTCGCGCTGGCGGATCTAAGCTCTGATTCAACGATTTTGTCGACTTCCTTTTGCAGCTCCATATCAAATGTCAGCGCAAGATCAAGTCCTCTTCGTCCTTCTGTCCGCTTGATTTCATCGAGCAGCTTCCCGCCAACCTGTGTATATTGAACGGTCGCTTTCTCTGGGTTTAGAAAATCCTCGTATTGATATTCTAAATAGCTCTTCCCTACCCGGTCATTTCGCGAGTAGCCTCTTGCCATATAGTAATCTTCACGCTCTTTAATGATTCCTTGCTCTGGTGTAGTCACACCGCCAAGTACATTATAAAGGGTCTTTTCATACGGATATTTTCTTGTCCAGTCGTTGATGACGTTCACACCAGGCAGTTCATCAAGATGCTCTGAGACAAGTGAAATTTCTTCATATGTCAGGCTTACGGATGAAGTTTGTTTTGATTCTTTCGTTTCATCGAGTAAAGCCACTTTTTCGTCCCCTTTTTTCTCTTCGTTTGGGTTCATTGCCTTCACGATTTGGGGCTCAAAGGCATATCCGCCTGTAAATCTACGGTAGATCGCTGCAACAGCTTTTTCCTCTGCATCCTTTTCGATCGCTTTGACTTCTTTCTTTGGGACACGCTCTACTTGAAGCGGATAGACATCCTTTGCATCGATATCTTTTTTCTCCGCTTTTGAAATGAGTTTATCCGCTTCTTTCGGATGGCTCGCCAGCCAAAAATCTCGAATGTCACGCTCTCTCAAAAAATCAGTATCCATTTTTATATAAGTCGCAAGTTTTCTTGCTACCTTAATCTTATCCTCCGCTTTCACACCGCTTTCTGATGTATAAACGATGGCAGGTACACTTTCGTTATCAACGACGACTCTTCCTCTCGCGTCATACATTTTTCCTCTTGGAGACGGGTATGATGCTGTTTTGACCTCTGTTCGGTTGGCTTGCTTTTTATAATCTTCACCATTGACGATTTGCAGCACACCAAGCTTGATCACAAGTCCAGCAAATAAACTAAATACAGCGAAGAAAAAGAGATTAATTCTCCAGGCGTTCCGGCGCTTGATTTTTTTTTGCTCGGCAGCACCTTGATGCTGTTTCTCTCCCACTTATGTAGCTCCTCTCATCCTTTTCAATCTTTTACAATTACCACTCATTATTGTAACACTTTTGTAATAGTTGTTACAGCGAAACGAGTGAAAAAAAGCTGTCAATCCCTAATCTGCAAAAAAATATACTAACACTTTAAAATATTGGTATGTTTATGTCGTTTTCTTTAAATGGAAGAATTCCCTATCCTTTGATATGAAGCGGCTCTTACGATGACTTTAACAAAAATGACAAACTTGCATTGTCAATGGAGGATGCTGGTACGTTTATAACAAAAAGTCCATGTTATGATTTTTTGTGAGAAAACAAAACAAAGATTTTAGGAGGAGTTACAATATGAAGAAGAAATCATTCTTTTTTTCAGCGCTGACAGCTGCTGCACTCATCACATTCACTGGAGGACATTCAGCTGATGCGAAGGAGCTTAACCTGAAACAAGTAATAAATGTACAGCATCAAGCCATTGATCTTCATACACTAGCAGCAAAATTACATATCTCTTCAGATGTAAACAAGCTAAGCAAGTCGAATCAAAAAGAGATCGAAGCTCTATTAAACAAACTGATCAAAAGCGGTCAACCTGTTACAGGAACAAAAGTAGTGAAAGAAGTAAACAAAGCAAAACAAGAACAAAAACAAGAATCAGTGAAAAAACCAACTGCTTCTAAACCAAGCACTCCAGCAAAAGAAAACACAAGCAGCAACACAAAAGCTGACCAAAAAGACACAACCGCATCAAAAGCAGACAGCAGCTTAAATGCATTTGAAAAAGAAGTGGTTGAGCTGACAAATAAAGAGCGTGCAAAACAAGGCTTAAAGGCCCTTTCTGTTGATTCTAAATTAAGTAAATCTGCTCGCGCAAAATCTCAAGATATGAAAGATAAAAACTATTTCTCTCATACAAGCCCAACTTATGGATCTCCATTTGATCAAATGAAGCAATTCGGTATCACTTACAAATCAGCAGGTGAAAACATTGCCCAAGGTCAAAAATCTCCTCAAGAAGTTGTGACAGCATGGATGAACAGTGAAGGCCACAGAGCGAACATTTTAAACAAAAGCTACACACATATCGGTGTTGGTTATGTGAAATCTGGCAACTACTGGACGCAGCAATTCATCGGAAAATAATATCAAATAAACCTGTCCCTATGTGGGACAGGTTTTTAGTTTGTTTTGAGAGTTTGTTTAAAGCTGCAAACTATTCCACCTAGGCGGGGCAGTTTATTTATTTGACCCATAATTTATAGATGCTCTGGGTCCCGCTGTTTTCTTCACCCTGTTCGCTCAGCTTTTCATAAAGTGACTTCGCAAGTGAGAGCCCTGGCATTTCTTCCCCCATCAGCTCTGCTTCTTCAAGTGCAATGCCCATATCCTTGATAAAATGTTTCACATAAAACCCTGGCTCGAAATCGCCTTTCAGCATTCTTGGTGCAAGATTTGACAAGGACCAGCTGCCGGCTGCACCTGTTGTGATGCTTTTGAGCACCTGCTCTGGATCAAGCCCTGATTTTTCGGCATAGGCCATTGCCTCTGCGACACCGACCATCCCCGCTGCAATGGCAATTTGGTTACACATTTTTGTATGCTGACCGCTTCCTGCCGGTCCTTGATATTGAATGTTTTCACCCATTTGCTTAAATAGCGGCAGACAGGCTTCATAGGCTGACCTTTCTCCGCCGATCATAATGGCCAGCGTGCCATTTTGGGCTCCTATGTCTCCGCCTGATACAGGTGAATCTAATGCATATACACCTCTTTCCTTCGCTTTCAGCTCAATTTCTTTTGCAAGCTGAGGCTTCGATGTCGTCATATCAATGAGATATGTACCTGGAGCGGCATGTGCCACAAGCCCATCTTCACCTAAATAGATCTCTTCTACATCCGATGGATATCCCACCATTGTGATGACGGCATCTGCACTTTCTGCAATCTCTTTTACTGCCGGCTTCCATGATGCCCCTTTTTGAATCAATGCGTCTGCTTTTGCTTTCGTTCTTGTATAAACGATAACTTCATAGCCTGCATCCATTAAATGCCCTGCCATACTGCGTCCCATTACACCGATTCCTATAAAACCAACTGTTTTGATTTGTGCCATCACTTGTTCCTCCTTAAAGAGACTTTGTCAATCCACCATCAATGATCAGTGTTTGACCTGTCATATATGTATTGGCTTCAGATAAAAGAAACACTGCATATGCTGCAAATTCCTCTGGCTGTCCGTAACGGCCAAGCGGGATCGCTCGTTCAGCCTGTGCTTTGATTTCTTCAACCGTTTGATTCTCTCTTTGTGCTCGGTGCTTTTCCAGCTGTTTCACACGGTCTGTTTCAATTTTTCCCGGTGCTAACGTATTGATCAAAATGCCATCCTTCGCAAGCTCCTGAGCGGCTGTTTTTGTCCAGCCGGCAATGGCCGGTCTAAATGTATTCGACAGCATCAAGCCCGGTATCGGTTCTTTCACTGACATTGACGCAATATTTAACACACGTGCGCCGCGTTTTTTCAAATAAGGCAATGCCTCTTTTAATAATCGAATATAGCTGAGTAAATGAAGTTGAAATGATTCGATCCAATCTTCATCTGTTAAGGTGTCGAGCGTCCCTGTTTTTGGCCCGCCTGTATTGTTCACAAGAATGTCTAGACACTTCTCATCACCGGCCGCCGCTTGAACAAGCGCCTTGATTTGCCCGGCGTCAGATACATCACATACTTGATAAGTCAGCTGTCCTTTAACAAGCGGAGACAGCTCGTTGACTGTTTCTTTCAGCTTCTGTTCATGTCTTCCCGAGAGCATCACATCTGCTCCTTCTTTTGCTAGAGCAAAGGCAATCGCTTTTCCGATACCTTGACTGCTTGCAGCTACCAATGCTTTTTTTCCAGTTAGATTGACATCCATGTCAACACCTCCTCTCGTTTATTTTATCATACAAAAAGAACCTTGCTCACATCGCAAGGTTCCTTTCCGCTCATTACACCTTAAATCGGTCAACCGCCTGACGCAGTGCCTGGCTTGATTCGTTCAGCATTTCAGTTGAAGTTTTCGTTCTTTCTAACGCTTGAACTTGTTCATCTGTAGACGCATGCACTTCCTCAGCTGAGGCAGCAGATTCTTCTGAAATGGCAGCAATGCTTTGAATCGAGTCACTCATCTTCTGCTGTTCTTCTGTCATTTCATTGATCTGTGTATGAATGCTGTCGATTGAACCGACAAGTGCCTGCATTTCCATTGTGATGCTGCTGAGTGCCTCACCTGTTGCATTGATGGCGGCACCTTGTTCCTCATTCATTTTACTTGCTGTTGTCATCGCTTCAGCCGCCTTCTTCGATTCATCTTGAATGAGTTTGACGGTTTCACTAATGTGTTTTGTTGACTGAGCAGATTGTTCAGCAAGCTTTCTCACTTCTTCTGCAACTACAGCAAATCCTCGTCCGCTTTCTCCTGCTCTCGCTGCTTCAATGCTTGCATTCAGTGCAAGTAAATTCGTTTGATCCGAGATTTCAGAGATGGCAGTCACGACGTTTTCAATATTTTTCGTTTTATGCTCAAGGTCTAGCAGCATTTGCTCAACCTTTTTCGATTCTTCACTCGCTTGTGTGGATTTTTGGACAAGCACACCAAGTGCATCAAGTCCTTTATAGCTTGCATCTTCAGATGATTTTGAGTTGGTCTGCATTTGCGTGGCAAGCTCACCCATATGGCGTACTTTCTCATACAAATGCTCTGATTTTTCATTAATCGTTTCTGCATCTGATGCCTGCTTAGTCGCTCCTGTTGCCACCTCTTGAATGGCCGTTGCAATCTGTTCGCTAGACAGCAAAGTCTCATTTGAAATGTGGGTCACTTCATCTGCTGATTTCACAACTTGATCTGAAGCCCCTTTCACTTTTTCAATTAACTCCCTGATATCCTCGGTCATTTGATTAATGCTTTTCGTGAGGAAACCAATTTCATCTTGGGATTTCACTGCAAGCGTACTTGTTAAATCGCCTTCTGACACTTTACGCACATGCTCTATTAGACGCTTGATTGGCGTAGTGATACTTCTTGCCAATAAGAAGCTGAGGATCATCGCAATAATAATGGCAATGACAGATATAATAATGCTTATTTGATTCATTTGTTCTATGATCCAAAGCAGTTTACTTTTCTCAAAGCTGACACCAACCGTCCAATCGGCTTCTTTGATTTTAGATAGGACCGTCAGTTCTTTGCTGTCATCAACACCTGAGTTGTCAAGCGCTTTTTTCACAGAAGCGACCTTTGATATGTTTTTTCCTTGCTCTGTTGGATGCGCCAAAAGGGTGCCTGTGCCATCAACTAAGAAAGCGGTCCCCTTATAAGGAATCTCTTGTTCATTTATATACGTTTGAATGGAGGACAGCTTCAAATCAAGTCCAGCGACCCCAATGACTTTTCCATTTTTGACAATCGCCTTCGTGGCTGAGACAATCATTTTTTTCGTTGCTTCATCAACATATGGATCTGTCCAAACGACCTGATCAGGCTTTTCGGCTGCTTGTTTAAACCAGCCTTGTTTCGATGGATCATACCCTTCGCCAAGATCGAACTCCGGAAAGCCGAACATTTTTCCGTCACTTGTACCTATATAGGCAAACGAAATGAGTTTATCCTGTTCCTGCATGTTTTTTAGTTCATCGTTTTCAAAAGCCAATGTTTGCTTGGTTTGTTTTCGCGCAAATTCTTCAGTCATTGTACTTGTTGCGAGTTTATTAATTGTATTGCCGTAATTATCAAGCTTTTCTGTAATAATGTCTCTCATACTTTCTGCCGTTGCTGCTGCGGTGGTTTTTGCATCTCGTTCAATCAGTGGTCTTAACACTAAGTTGGAACCCACTTGAACAGCCACGACGGTTAAAATTAAAATAACTGAGATGAAAACAGCTATTCTCACTTGAAGTTTCTTAAACATCTCATCACCCCTACATCTACTTTCACACCTTAATTTATATATCGGCAAAATGATACCGCATTCAATAGTTGTAAGAAAATTTAAATAGAAAAAACAAGCCATATAGGCTTGTTTTAAGTAAAATATTCAATTTTTGCAGAAGGAAAGTACTGATCTATATATGACTCTAAAGTCTCTCTCAGTTCTTGTTCCTCATCTTTTTGATAGATATATTTTCCTATACCGTATCTTCCCCACTTGTATCTTCTTTTTTCTTCGTCCAACTCTAATTTTGATTTTGGGTAATTTTTTTGAATCACACGCTTTGCTGGTTTTGTAAAGCGATGCTGAATCATCTCAAAGGTGATATCGTCTCTCACATCTTCAGGAAGAGCTGCATCAAGCTTTTCAAAAAGAACTTTATATCCTTCCTGCCAGCCTTCATGGATGTAGATTGGAGCAACAATAAAGCCTAGAGGATAGCCTGCCTTTGCGACCTTAACAGCCGCTTCAATCCGCTGATCTAGCGGTGATGTGCCAGGCTCGAAATATTTAATGACATAATCGGCATTGATGCTAAAACGGAATCTTGTCCGGCCATTATGCTTTGCATCTAACAGATGATCGACATGATGGAATTTCGTGACAAAGCGAAGTTTTCCTAGGTCCGTCTGCCCGAAGTATTCAATCGCTCGTTTGAGTGTATGTGTCAAATGGTCAATTCCTACGATGTCTGAAGTACATGATGCTTCAAATCTCGTGATATCCGGCGCCCGCTCGTTCATGTACTGATCTGCCTGATCTAATATTTCTTCTACATTGACGTACGTTCGAATGTACGGCTTACTTCCCATTGTTGTTTGCAAATAGCAATAATGACAATGCCCCATACATCCTGTTGCAAATGGGATCGCATACTCTGCAGATGGTTTAGACGAGTCAAACTTTAATGTCTTCCGCACACCAATGACAAGTGTTGACTTCGCATTACGATACTTTTGCAAGTCATTTTTTCCCGGAATATTTCTGACCTGGTTGTGTGAAGTCGTTTCTCTTATTTCGATTCCCATACCCTCAAACTTTTCCTTCAGCTCTCGTCCTAACGGGTACTCTAACGCCCGAGGTTCAATGTAAACAAGCTGGGGAACGAAAGGTTTGATCATATTAAGCACATCCTTACCTTTAAGGTTTTCATACCGTTACTTTAACCGCACAGGATGGCTTTTATCCTTTCTAAAATCTCCCTTATTCAAACAAGTCTTGATAAAGAGCTTCTGCTTCTTCATATGTTGGAAAAACAGCATCATCTGGTGCTAGTGGATGATACGTTTCAAGCAAAAAGAGGGCAAGCTCTTCTTCGTTGTATGGATGTGAAACAATTTCTGCTTCTTTAATTTGTGCTACGTTTGCAGCATGTGGATTTCGATAAATCACATATACTTGATCACCCGGTTTGTAGTCTGAGAAAGGCAATCTGGTCACCTCCATTTTTTAATTATAGGGTGCCCTTCTCACTGCCCAATATGACTCAATATGATAAAATTCGACAAAAAAACCAGACAGTTTCATCTGTCTGGTTTTCATTCACTTAGTTCTGTTGAAACGTCTTCTTGACGAAATCAACCACTTCTTCTGTTGTGCTAAGTGATAAAATATGCTCTTTAAATGATGCAGCTTCTTCTTTAGAAAGCTTGCTTAGCTGCGTTCTAGCTGGAAGAATGGATGTTGCACTCATTGAGAATTCATCTAATCCTAATCCAAGTAGTAGCGGTATTGCGATTTCATCTCCTGCCATCTCACCGCACATGCCGACCCATTTACCCTCTTTATGCGCTGCTTCGATCACAAGCGTAATAAGACGTAAAATCGCTGGGTTGTAAGGCTGGTAAAGGTAAGACACTCGTTCGTTCATTCGATCAGCAGCCATTGTGTATTGAATCAAATCATTCGTTCCAATACTGAAGAAATCTACTTCTTTTGCAAATTGGTCTGCGATGACAGCTGTTGATGGAATTTCTACCATCATTCCGATTTCAATCGAATCAGAAACGTCTGTACCAGCGGCAACCAATGCTTCTTTTTCTTCAAGTAAAATGGCTTTTGCTTCTCTAAATTCTGATAACGTCGCGATCATAGGGAACATGATTTTCAAGTTTCCATATGTACTTGCACGAAGTAAGGCGCGTAGTTGTGTTCTGAAAATCTCCTGCTCTTCCAGGCAAAGGCGAATGGCTCTATAGCCAAGGAACGGGTTCATTTCTTTTGGAAGCTGCAAGTAAGGAAGTTCTTTATCGCCACCAATATCTAGTGTGCGGACAACCACTGCTTTCCCTTCCATCTTCTCTAAAACTGTTTTATACGCATCGAACTGCTCTTCTTCTGTAGGAAGCTGGTCTCTGCCCATGTATAAAAATTCAGTACGGTACAATCCGACTGCTTCGCCGCCATTTTCAAGTACACCTTTTACATCTTCAGGTGTTCCGATATTTGCAGCTAGCTCTACGTGAACGCCGTCTTTTGTAACCGTTGGCTGGTCAACAAGTTTCGCCCATTCCGCTTTTTGAGCTAAGTAGTCTTCATGCTTTTTTTGATACGCTTTCACTTCATCTTCAGAAGGCTGAATGATGACGTCTCCAGTAATACCATCCACAATGATCAGATCATCGTTTTTCACCGTTTTTGTTGCTTCTTTTGTCCCAACAACTGCTGGAATCTCCATAGATCTTGCCATGATCGCTGAGTGAGAAGTACGACCGCCGATATCTGTTGCAAAGCCTTTGACAAATTGTCTGTTCAGCTGAGCAGTATCAGAAGGTGTTAAATCTTCAGCAATGATGATGACTTCTTCAGAAATCATGCTTGGGTTTGGAATGTCAACGCCTAACAAATGTCCAATCACACGTTTCGTTACGTCGCGAATATCCGCCGCACGTTCCTTCATGTATTCATTGTCCATTGCTTCGAACATTGTGACAAACATCGTCGCTGTTTCTTTTAAAGCAAATTCAGCATTTACTTTATCAGATTTGATTTTATCCTTTACTGGGCTTAGCAGTTCAGGATCACTTAACACAAGAAGGTGGGCAGAAAAGATATCTGCTTTGTCTTGGCCAAGCTCTTTTAGCGCATGCTCTTTAATTGCTTCAAGTTCTTGTTTAGAAACATGAATTGCTTCTTCAAAACGCTTCACTTCTGTCTCTGGATCATTGATGTCTTTTTGGTGAACTGTTAAATCTGGTTCTTCCAGACGATACGCTTTTGCAATCGCAACGCCTGCTGAAGCACCGATTCCTTTCAGTTGTTGCATTACTCGCCTAGGCCTTCACTTTTCATTGTGTCTTTAAGCGCAGCAAGTGCATCATTTTCATCAGAACCAGAAGCAGAGATTGTGATTGTAGCACCTTTCGCAATTCCTAGAGACATTACACCCATAATAGATTTCAGGTTCACTGTTTTACCATTATATTCTAAGTTGATATCAGCATCATATTTACTAGCAGTTTGTACAAGAACTGTTGCAGGACGTGCGTGAATTCCAGAATCTGCAGTTACTTTGAATGTTTGTTGAGCCATTTTTATCAATCTCCTTTTTATACAATTAATACATCCACAATATTATATCATACTGCCGAGCTTGTCATCTAACAAGAACGGCAGTTATGAAAATTATTTTGAAATTTTCATGATGTTTTCTTGTCCAGCTTTGATTTCACCGGATGCTTGAAGGTCAATAAATTGTCCTTCACTTAAGTTGGTAAATACAATTGGAGTCATCAAAGATGGTACTTCAGACTTAATTTTATCAATATCAACCTCTAAAAGTTTTTGACCGATTTCTACTTGATCTCCCTCTTGTACAAATGCTTCAAACCCTTCTCCTTTGAGGCCGACCGTATCAATTCCGAAGTGGATCAAAATTTCAAGTCCACCATCAGATTGCAGGCCAATGGCGTGTTTCGTCGGGAACACATTTAAGATCTTCCCTCTTACCGGTGAAACAACCGTTCCATCTGTTGGCAAGATGGCGAAACCGTCACCCATCATTTTCCCTGAGAATACTTGATCTGGTACATCTGTAATTGGATGAAGCTCCCCTGTAATTGGTGAAGCAAAAATTTCTTCCCCTTGCTCATTTTGAAGCGGCTTTGCAATGACTTCTTCGACCTGCTGGCTGACTTCTTCTTTTGCAGAAGGGTCTTTCGCTGGACGAGGCGTGCGGCCTGCAATGATGTCCTGCATTTGTGTTTTTAAATTATCAGAGCGCGGTCCAAAGATTGCCTGGATGTTGTTCCCTACTTCGAGAACACCTGAAGCGCCAAGCTTTTTCAAGCGGTCCTTGTCCACTTTCTTCTGATCATTGACAGTAACACGTAAACGCGTGATACAAGCATCAAGGTGCTTAATGTTTTCTTGATCACCCATTGCTTCAAGGATTTCATAAGGCAAGTCATTACCTTTTTCAGACTTCGCCTCACTTGCTCCGTCTGCTGCTTCATCCTCGCGGCCTGGCGTTTTCAGATTAAATTTGCGAATGGCGAATCTAAATCCGAAGTAGTAAATGACAGCAAGGACAAGACCTACTGGAATGACGAGCCACCAAGCGGTTCTATTTGGCAGGATACCAAATAGGAAAAAGTCGATTAACCCTCCTGAGAAGGTCATCCCGATTTTCACGTTTAGAATATCCATTATCATAAAGGATAATCCAGCGAATACACAGTGAATCGCAAATAATACTGGTGCAACAAACAAGAATGAGAATTCAAGCGGTTCAGTGATCCCTGTTAGGAAAGAAGTAAGGGCCGCTGATCCCATTATTCCTGCTACTAGCTTTTTATTCTTTGGTTTTGCTTCATGGTAAATCGCAAGTGCTGCTGCTGGAAGACCGAACATCATGAACGGATATTTCCCTGTCATGAATGTACCAGCTGTCAGCTGAACACCATCTTTGATTTGCGCCATGAAAATACGCTGGTCACCACGGACAAGCTCTCCTGATAAGCTCTTGTAGCTAAAGAACTCATACCAGAATGGTGAGTAGAAAATGTGGTGCAGACCAAATGGAATTAATGATCGTTCAATGACACCGAATACAAAGGCAGCCAGCGGCTCATTCGCTGCGAGCAGTCCTGTTGAAAATGAGTTCAGTGCACCTTGGATTGGCGGCCAAATGACTAGCATCAATAGCCCTAAAATAAGTGCTGAAATAGAAGTAACGATTGGAACAAAACGCTTACCAGCAAAGAAGCCAAGATATTGCGGGAGCTCAATTTTGTAAAATTTATTATACATATAAGCTGCTAATACCCCGACGATAATCCCGCCAAAAACGCCGGTAGACAAGGTCGGTATACCGAGCATATTAATATATGCTGGATGGCTTTCCTTGAAGAACTGGGCTAGTTTGAGTGAATCGGATGGAATGGATCCGTTGGCCATTAATACGGCACTCATCGTTACGTTCATGACAAGATAACCGATGATAGCGGCAATTCCTGCCACTCCGTCTCCATTGGCAAGACCGATGGCAACCCCTACAGCAAATAATAGCGGAAGATTCGAGAAGACGATGTTCCCCGCATTCTCCATGACACTTGCAACAAGCTGAATTGTATCGTTGCTTAAAAATTGAGCTACATCAATCAGCTGCGGATTTTGCATCGCATTCCCAAGTGCTAGTAAAATACCGGCAGCAGGAAGGATCGCAACTGGAAGCATGAGTGCTCGTCCAATTTTTTGCAACACACCAAAAAGTGATTTAAACACTGGTTGAACCTCCTTTTGTTTTCGCTTACAACATACATTTGGGATGCTCCCTGACGTACATTTCATAATTAACCGTTTACATTTCACTTTCAAACGCAAAAAAAGGCATGGTGATATAAGGTTGCGCAAATAACAGGATCTTATCCTGTATTTACCTTAAGTCACTCATGCCTGATCGAATCAGTTACACGTTTCAAGGAAACTATGAAATTTTATTTGTCAATCTGTACAGATGAAGTGTCAGGTAGACGGCCTCAGCATCCTGTACAGGCTTTTTCAATGCATGCTGCAAAATTTTGATCATTTTCCAAGCAGTATTGTAGCATAAAGGATATTCATTTTTCAATAGATGAAGCAATTTTTCTGGCTCCTCTAATGATTCTCCCCGTTTAATACGCTCAATTGAAAACGTAATATGGCGTAATAAGCGTAAATAATGAATACTTTCTCTGTCTACTTTCATATGAAATGAATCTTCAATGACCTGGACCATTTGTGTAATGAGCTGCGAATGACGGTTCACTTCAGATAAAGGCCGATTCGTCAAAGCTGAATGAATATGAAGCGCTATAAAGCCTATTTCTCCTTCTGGCAGCTTCGTTTCGACATCTGGCCGCTCGTTAATCAGTTCAACGACTTCCTTTGCAACCTCGTATTCTTTCGGGTAAAGCGATTGCGTCTCAAGCATAAAAGGGTTCGTGATATCATAGCCTTGCTGCACCCGCTTAAAACTAAACGCAATATGGTCGGTCAGTGCAACATGAATATGCTCATTCAATCGCTGTCCCATTTTTTCTCGTATATGATAAATGACGTCATTGGCAAGCTCAATCATGTTCTCATCAATATGATGAAGCAGCTGTTTATATTCTGTTTGTTCCTTCGTGTTTTTTAACACAAACATTTTTTCAAACACGTCTTGATCGAGAAGATCACCCGATTTTTTACCGAAGCCGATCCCTTTCCCAATCAGAACCACTTCGCCCAAAGAAGGGTGTCTTGCGATGATGACATTATTATTTAACGCTTTATCAACGGTGAAGGATTCCATGAACATCCCCACCTCCTTCTTATTCAATCCCTCTTATCGTACAAAACAGATGAAACGTGCGTCAACGATTGTTTTTCAAAACGGTTGTTGTCCGCTCAATCAGGTGAAATGGCAGCATTCTTTTTTCTGATTTCTCTCCCTTTAATGCCCGGTCGAACAAGTCAAAAGCTTCCTGTCCCATTTGTTTGAGGGGAATATGAATGCTGGAAATCCCTAAAACCTCACTCAATTGGTTATTTTGAAAGCTGAGTATGGCTGGTGATTCTCCTACTTTTATGTCATGACGCTGCGCCTCTAATAAAAAGCCTGCAGAGACTTCGTCATTTGTGATGAATAAAGCTGTAGGACGATTTTTCATTTCCTGCCATTCTGCAAATAATTGCTTCCCATCAAGCAGGGATAACTTCCCTTCGATGATCCATTCCTCATCAATGGTCTGTCCGAGCGATTGCATCATGTCTTGATAAGCCTGAAGGCGCGACTTGCTATTCGCTCCTTCTGTTCTGGCGAGAACGATCGCAATTCGTTGATGCCCGCATGCAGCCAAATGATACAGGCCTTCCTTAAATGCTTGATCATGCGCAATCGACACGGTTGAGCATTGATCGTGCGGCGCAGGATGGCAAAATATAATCGGCCCTGATTCCTGCCACTTTAAAATGTGACCATCACTTAACGCATTTGAACAAAATATTAAACCATCCACACGGCGCTCTTTTAAACTCATTAACGCTTCTTTTTCTTTTAATGGGTCATATCCTGTTTGAAATAAAGCAAAATGCATACCGCGCGCCTGTGCTTTTTCTGCAATACCTGTGACGAGTGTGCTGAAATAAGAGTGTTCAATGTTTGGAAGGACAATGCCAAGCATATTCGAATAGCCCTTCGCTAAATGAACCGCCTGGATGTTTCTCGTATACTTGAGCTCTTTCATCGCTTGTAGAACACGTTCCCTTTTTTCTTCTTTAACATAAGGATGCTCATTCAACACACGTGATACGGTTGTCACAGATACGCCCGCTCTTTTCGCAATCTCCCTTATGTTTGCCATTTTTTCTCCTACTTTCTCTTGATATGGTAAGCGTTTCATACTTTAAGATGTATGTGAGCTGAACAAATCACTGGATGGAAAGGGGAATTCAAGATGGGTTTCATCATATGGATTATATTATGTATGACTGTTTTGTTTTCTGCTCGTTTTGCATTACATCCTTTAGGAAAAGAACATAAAATCAAACCGTTTCAATCAATTGATGATTTTTTTGTTGATAAGGATCGAGAAGAGTGATAAAAAATCACGATGACACTTCCAAGACCTGGACGTTCATCGTGATTTTTTTATTACTTGATGATCGTCAGCTCTTTCGGATAATTGGTTAAGGTGACTGGACCATCTGCCGTAATGAGAACATCATCTTCAATTCTTACGCCGCCGACTCCCGGGACATAAATTCCTGGTTCAATCGTATACACCATACCTTCTTGCAGAAGGTCGTCATTTGCCTGACTCATAGAAGGAAACTCATGAACAGAAATCCCTAACCCATGTCCGAGGCGATGTGGGAAATATTCACCATACCCCGCTTCTGAAATCAGCCCGCGGGCTTTTAAGTCAAGATCGCCGATTCTCACGCCTGGCTTACTCATTTCAAGTGCTGCCATTTCTGCATTTAAGACGGTTTGATAGATGTCCTTTTGCTTTTCAGAAGCTTCCTGATAGATAAATGTTCTTGTGATATCTGAGCAATATCCATCGACAATGACGCCAAGGTCAAATAACACAAAATCGCCTTTTTTTAAGGCTGCCTGTCCCGGATTTCCATGAGGCTCGCCTGATTTTTCACCAAAGAGAACCATGGTTGAAAAGGACATGCCTTGAATGCCTTTTTTCTTTAGTTCATATTCTATGACAGCGAGCACTTCTGTTTCTGTGATTCCTTCTTTTAAGGCGTTAATACCAATTTTTACACCTTCATCTGCCAATTGAGCCGCTTTTTTCAGTGTAGCAATTTCAGATTCATCTTTGATCAGTCTGAGCTGATCGAGCGCATCTTCAGCCCGGACGAACGTTTCTGCCCCGGTGACAGCTTGGAGCTGTTCTGCTCTTTGAAGCGGAATCGATTCTTTTTCAATCGCAAGACGCGCCGATTGAATACCTCGTTTTTCTATCGCTGATTGAATGAAATCAAATGGATTCTCATGATCTTCATATCCAATGATATCGCCGGACCATCCTGCATTTTTTGCCTGCTCGACTTCCATTTTAGGCAAAATAAAAAATGGTTCTGCCTCTTGGAACACAAACAGCCCCATCACTCTTTCATGCGGCTCTGTGAAGTATCCAGATAGATAAAACACATTTTCCTTTGTATGTATAAATGCACCTTGAATGTCTTCTTTCTTAAGCCAAGAAGACAAGCTCTTCATTCGGTTCATCATGATCCTCCTCACACGTTTTACTACTGGTCTATTGTATCAGTTTTTGCTGTATTTCGCACAAAAGCGCACTGGCATGAATCCAGTGCGCCCTGATGATTGATTTAAGATGCACGAAGCAGACGCAGACCATTTAAAATGACCAAAATCGTACTTCCTTCATGCCCGATGACACCAAAAGGCAAATCAAGCACTTGTAAGAAATTCGCACAAATTAACAGACAGATCACCGTTAATGAGAAAATAATGTTTTGCTTAATGATTCGATTCATTTTTCTTGAAAGACGGATCATCTTTGTTAGGTTACTTAAATTGTTCTTCATTAAAATGAGATCCGCTGTTTCTAAGGCAACGTCTGTGCCTCCGCCCATCGCAACCCCAACATCTGCTGTGGCGAGCGCTGGTGCATCATTGATTCCGTCTCCTACCATGATGATTGAATTACCTTGTTTTTTTAATTGATTGACCTCATGTACCTTTTCATCTGGAAGACATTCAGCCACTACGGTTTGGATACCGGCTTCCTGCGCAATCGCTTCAGCCGTTTTTTGCTGATCTCCTGTCAGCATGACGGTTTGGATGCCTAAATCATTTAGTTCTTGAATCATTTTTTTGGCTTCAGGTCTGATTTGATCCTTAAGGCCAAGACAGCCAACAACTTCTTCACCCTTTTGAACGTAGACCACTGTGTATCCTTGAGCTGAAAGGTCATCACCTGTCTCTTCAATCTCGCGGTCGATTGACGCCTTACCCGCAAAGTCTTTCTTCCCAATCCGCCACGTTTCTCCATTTAATTGTGCTTTTACACCAAATCCAGAGGCTTCTTCAATGGTGACATGGACTGATCTTTCTGTTTGGTGTTCTTTTGCCATATCAGAAATTGCTTTCGCTAATGGGTGGTTTGATTGACTCTCAATTTGATAGAGTGCCTGATAAAAAGCAGATTCATCCTGCCCTTTAGCCATGACGACTTGTTCTACGGCTGGCTTCCCGCTTGTAATTGTCCCCGTTTTATCAAAAGCAATCATGCTGCTTGTGCCTAGTTTTTCTAAAAAGACACTTCCTTTAACAAGCATTCCATTTCTCGCGCCATTTGAGATCAGTGACAGTGCGGCTGGCATGATTGATGCAACTAGAGCACAAGGTGAAGCAACGACCATAAACACCATTGCCCGGTAGAAGGTTTCACTCATACTCCAGCCGAGGACAAAATGAGGCAGAACCATTAATACCGCAACGGTAATCAGCACGCCTTTTACATAGGCACCCTCAAATTTTTCGATAAATGCCTGGCTTGGCGAAACACTTTCTTGAGCGGATTCAACAAGTTTAATAATTTTATGGAATAGCGTTTCTTCATTATGTTTCGTGACTTCCACTGTTAAGGAACCATTTAAATTCACTGTTCCTGCAAATACGTCTTCCCCCTGCCCTTTTTCCTGTGGAACAGATTCGCCTGTGAGGGCAGATTCATCCACACTTGTTCTCCCGCTTAAAATGACACCATCTGCTGCAATGCGTTCCCCAGCTTTGACCATAATCCGGTCACCTGGTGTTAATGATGAAGCGGCGATTTGAATGGTCGTACCATCTTCTTCAATTAAAGTTGCTTCATCTGGTGCAATGCTCATTAATGCTGTTAAATCTTTCTTGCTTTTATTTGACGTATACGTTTCAAGCGCACCACTCAGTGAGAAAATAAAAATTAAGATAGCGCCTTCTGCCCAATAGCCAATCAGAGCTGATCCTATCGCTGCGAAAATCATTAAAAGTTCCACATTTAAGGTCTTCGACGAAATCGTTTCTTCAATTCCTTCCTTCGCCTTTGCAAAACCTCCAATAACAAATGCTAGGATGAAAAGAGGAATGCTCCACATACTCTGATCCTTTAGAATCCATCCAGTTAGAATAAGAATCCCCGATATACCTGCTGCAATTAATTCTCCGTGCTGTGCCCATTTATGTAAGGACCATTTCGATTCCTTTTGATTTGTCGTTTGGTAAAGTGCTGTATTCTCATTCATGATTGTTTTCTCCTCTCTAATTGATAATCATTTTCATATTATCAATCGTTGCCCGTTTCTTTTTCATCTATATTTTCTGCTATTTCAAGCTTTTTATTGGTCTGTCACTCATTATAACAGGTTCTGATTAATTTTCAATTAATAATTATTATAATTTCTTTTTGATAATAATTATCATTATTGATATAGACCGTTCCGTCTTCTTCTGAGCACAGTGTATTCAGATGAAAAGCAAACGAACACAAAAAAGAACCAACAGAATTGGTTCTTTCACAGAAAGGATTTGTTCTACGAATTTGTCCACTCTTTGATTTGTTTTTTCGTCAGTGGACCTACATGATTTTTCACCACTTCTCCTTTTTCGTTAATCAAAAAGGTCGTTGGAATGGTGATGATTTGATATTTCTTCATCATTTCTCCGTGTTCATCTAGTATGATCGGGAATGTAAACCTTCTGTCTTTCACAAATTGGGCAACAGCATGTTTACTTTGTTCAGCACCTAGTAAATTCACGGTCAATATGTCAACATCACTCTGATTTTCTTTCACAATCTGTTCAAATTCGGGCAGCTCCATTTTGCAGGACGGGCACCATGTTGTCCAAAAATGCAAAATGGTCTTTTTCCCTTTTTCGGGAACCATCTTTATGTCACCATTTAATGTCGGCGCCTCTATCCTTGGCGCCATCACAGGCTCTTTTGCTTCTGCTGCTGTGCTCGTTAGAAATAGAAGCAGGGTCATCATCAGAAGACTGGCGGGTAGATGTTTACGATTCATCATGATCTTCCTTCCCAGTTTTCTTCTAGCTTGCCCTCTCGATGGTGATGACATTCAAGCTTTTTTCAATGTAAGAAACATTGAAACGCCGAGCTCCTTACAAATCGTCGCATAATGCAGGGCAGTCAACAGCAGCATGCCTGTGTTCATCCCTAAAATGACCCCCATCATATTCAAGCTTTCAATTGAACCGAGGAAATACACCATAGAAAAAGAGACGACATGCACCCATATATTATGTAGGAACACATCTTTGATGAGCCCCATCCCGATTAAACACGCTTGAAACGGCATCACAAACAGGTGGCATAAAAAGTATGGCCAAAGCAGCTGTAAATAGACAGCAGCTTGCGGTGAATCAAAAAAGAGCTGTGTGAGCGGGTAAGCAAAATAATACATGACCATCACTGCCGGCACCCCGTATCCAAACGTTATAAGAATCGCCTGTCTGACACGTTTTTTCACAAGATCATACTGACCTAAAGCATAGGCTTCAGAGACACTCGGAATCATCACAATCATGATGGAATGAGCGATAAACGCTGGGAAAAAACCGATCGACATTGCGACACCAGCCAGCATGCCGTAATGATCAACAGCAAGTGTTCCAGAAATGCCTGCTGCTACGAGCGCTCCTTTGATTAAAAATGGTTCAACCGCATTGGCGATCGCATGAAAGATGCGCATGCCCGTTGTCGGAATGGAAACGGCTAATAGGCGCTTTCGCACATCACTTCCTCTTAATTCAACAGACCTGACATTCACAGCATTTTTTGCCATGACGTATTGGGAGTATAAATAAATAAAGACAACAAGATCACTCGCAACAATGACACCAATGGCGATGAGTACTGCTGTTTCAATATCAAACGAATACCAATGAAAAAACAAAAACAAGCAGATAAGCTGGATCGTTTTCTTCAGCATATTGGCTAAAGCAATTCTGCCCATTTGCTGCTTTCCCATAAAATAGCCGCGGGCAATGGAGGTAAACGCAATAATCGGGATAAGTGACAGCACTAGGCCCTTCATAAGCGGATGATACGACTGAAACACTGGAATGAAAGGCAGTACAATAGCTGCTATAGCTGTTGTTGTACTTGTCACCACAAGTGTCATTTTAAAGGCATGACGGAGCATGCTTTTGTGGAGACGCTCATGTGATTCTGCAATGAATTTAGAAATGGAGACTGGCAGCTCTAAACTGGCGATCACAAGGACAAGCATGATGATTGGAAGGATACTCATATATAAACCCATTCCATGTTCTCCAAGCTCTCTGGCTAAAATCATATTGACTAAAAACTCTATACACTCCGCAATAAAAGCTGCGACAGATAGCAGAATGACCCCTTTTACAAATCGATTCATGTAGCCTCCCCTTGTCTAAAGCAAATTCTTTTCACATTCTATGAGACAAGTCCAAAAAATATTTTAATAATTGAAGACAAAAAAAGAGCAATCTCATTGATCGCTCTTTTTCTCTATACGGCAAACACGTGACGTCCGATACGTTCTACAATTTTGCGGGAACGAATCCAATGATCTGTTGCCGTTTTTGGATTATAAAAATAGATAGCCTTTGTTGTTCTGTCATGCTCTTTTACTACCTGCTTCACCGCTTTAATGGAATCTTGATCTGCCTTATCATGAATGCTTCCATTCGATACTGGCTGGAAGGCATTTCGCTGATAAATCACACCTTTCACGCTGTCAGGAAAAGAACGATGCTCCACCCTGTTTAAGACAACACTTGCCACCGCTTTTTTCCCTTCGTAAGATTCACCTTTCGCTTCAGCGTGTACCAACCGAGAAAGCAAGTCCATTTCTTCATTAGAATACTGTTTTCCGCTTGCCTTATTCGTTGTTTCAGATTTTACTTTTTTCTTTTGCTTCGGTTTTGAAGACTTTTCTTCTGTTGACGTACTTAGCAATTTCACTTTTGGCTGACGCTTTTCTTCAGAAAATGCTGGGATGACTTGCTCGTGGTCTTGATCTATATATGAAAGCTGATGTTTAACAGGTGCTTGTGAAAGTTCGTGACTTAATGTGCCTTGCTGCTCTTGTATATTGTCCATCTTCATTGCTGCAACGAGCATAAGGATGACAAAAAGAGCTGTATGAATTTTAATCATTCGCCTTTTTCCTCCTATAATCAAAGTAGGCTGTAAGATACTTGTCCACTCTAACAAGAGCTCATTCTATTTTCACGCACAAAGATTTACATGCCTGTCCAAATTCCGTCATTAAATGGCATGTCCTAGTTGAGCGCACATAAAATGGAATTGTTAGCGCTTAAAAAGGTCCCTTTTTCACCTATCATCATCCTTATGCTCCTGATTATGGGTTATTACATTTTCTTTTCATATGTATCAGAGTCGTTTGAAGTGTGACAAAAGAACGAAAATAAAAAAGCTTTCTCTCATCAATGAGAAAAAGCTTTAGCTTCTTGCTTCTGTAAGATATTCAAAAATAACATCTCCACCATGTTTGGCGATCCCGCGAAAATGTTTAAAATCATCTTGATTCACCAAAACAGAACGAAACGTTAAAAAGTCATCTTTTTGGATGGCCACCTGTTTTTCCGTCCCATTCCGTAAAGATTCGAGGATTGTGAGGATTTGTTCTTCAGTCAAAAAAACCGCTCCTTTTCAGCCATGATCAATTATTAAATATACCATTCGTTAGAAGAGCATACAACGAAAACAAAACAAAAACGTCTTTATCCTTTACATTGGTATGAAAATATTGCAAAATACTTTTTAATAGGGAATGAAATCTGTTTTTAAAGGAGAGGGATCGGTTGAAGATTGCAAAAATTGGAAATGTGATCGAATTTAGAAATGGTTTAACAGGTGTAGTTGAAAAAGTGAATGAAAACTCTGTCATTGTGGATGTCACCATTATGGACAACTATAGAGATCTAGAACTGGATTCACTAACAGTCGTTAATCATAAAAACTATAAAATCATCAAAGACTCCGTACATTAATTTGCAATCCTCAATTCAGACAATCGGTACATACGAAGCAAAGCTAATCACGATTTAGCCAAATGGTGAAAGCTATTTCAATACCCTTCTTTTTCATTTTAAAAAATGATGAGATGCAGTATTAGCTCTAGACAGGAGAAAACTAATATGCAAAATTCCAATGATATCATTGTACGTTTTGGAAAAATGGAAGATGCTGAAATGACTTTAGAAATACAGAAATCTGTTATTGCTGAATCAGATTATTTACTTACATCGCCTGAAGAAAACAAAAAAAACCTCTTAGAACACAGGGAATGGATACAGAAAAGAATAGATAATGAAAATGAGACGTACATAGTTGCTCAAACTGATGAAAAAGTCATTGGATGGTTAGCCTTTGAACATTCATCAAATAGAAAAAGAACTTCCCATACGGGTTCTTTCGGGTTGATGGTGCATAAGAGCTATAGAGGTTTAGGCGTAGGGGAAATGCTGCTAACAGCATTATTACATTGGGCAGAAAAGAACCCTTCAATTGAAAAGGTTAGTTTAGCCGTTTTCTCAACAAATCAAAAGGCCATTTCTTTGTACAAAAAGATGGGGTTTATAGAAGAAGGACGTAAAATAAAAGAATTTAAAATAAATGACCATGAATACTGGGATGATGTTTTAATGTATAAGCTTGTTTAATGCTGTGAAAACGAATTGCAGAAAGTAAGGACATAATATCAATTGAGTCATCAATTTGTTATGTCCTTTTCTTATTTTTACCTTACTTCATATGAAGAAAGCATCAATCTTTTTTCATATGAAAGGTTTGCATTTCCGCCTTCGTCTTGTACATCTCGACTTCCTCGGGTGTGATCACTCCTTTATCAATCAAGAGGGCAATCACTCCAAGCAATGTGGAGGCACTCCATTTATACCGTTCTTTGTTTTGATGTTCGAGTATTTGAAGCTCTTCCCTTAGATCCATTAGCAGCTGCTCTGTCCGCTCTTCTTTGTTTGCCAACTCAAACGCCTCCGTTTATCATTCATTCCCTCTATTTTATCTTACATCAAATGAGATAAGCAAAAAAACATGATCCCCTTTACAAACGTACGTTCTGTCATGTATAATATGTTTACGAGCTGGTAGCCCCCAGCCGTCCTAGCAAGTTCTATTCCCATTCGTATGAGAAGAGTGACATGACTCTTCTCTTTTTTTATGGTTGATTCGCAAAAAAAGACATGCATCCGGCATGTCTTTTCCTTTTTTCTCATTTTACATATCATCACCAAACTTAGTTTGCAGCATTTGTGGTTACTCAGGACATCAGGAAAACGACTTTTTTATATGACTCAAGTAAATCCCCATTAACTTTTTTTGGGGACGATTTGTAATCTCTTCGCAGTGACATTATACCTGTGCTAGCCCGCCATCTACGAACAATTCAACACCCGTCAAGTAACTGCTTTCGTCTGAAGCAAGGAAAGTTACAGCGTTTGCTACTTCTTCAGGTGTCCCAACTTTTCCAGCTGGAACAGTATTTCTGGCATTTTCCATCGCTCCTTCAAGTGCATCACCAAAAAGCTCATCGTATGCAGGTGTAAGAATCACTCCTGGACTTACCACATTTACACGAATTTCAGTACCTTTTAGGTCAAGAATCCAGTTGCGAACTAGTGCTCTTAATGCTGCTTTAGATGCTCCATATACACTAAATGCTGGGTTGCCAATTGATCCAGCAGTAGAGCCCGTTACAATAATAGAACCTACTTTGTCCGGGAATAGTGATAGCGCTTTTTGAACAGTAAAAATGGTTCCTTTCACGTTAATGTCGAACGTTCTATCAACCTGCTCTTCAGTAATTTCACCTAATGGCAGGAAGTTGCCGATGCCTGCATTAGCAAAAAGGATGTCCAACTTACCTTTTTCCTGCTTTATCATGTCATATAGTTTGTCTAAGTCTTCAAGCTTAGAAATATCACCTTGAACACCGGTTACGTTCTTGCCAATTTGGTTAACAGCTTTATCAAGTTCGTTTTGTCTACGTCCCGTGATATACACATATGCACCTTCGTTTACAAATTTTTGTGCAGCAGCAAGACCAATCCCACTTGTTCCACCCGTTACAAGCGCTATTTTACCTTCAAATTTCCCCATACTTAACACTCCTTTAGAATTCATATTATTTTATGTCTAGTACCTTTAAGTACTTGAAGAGCAACTTACAAGATATAGTATCCTCCAGCAAGCACATTATCGGAAGTACCCACTTTTTTGTGATATAGTAACTAAAAAGTAATAAATGTGGAATGGAGAGCTTTAGACATGAAAAAATTCAGCTGCGGGTTTGAAGTGACAAAGGAAGTGATTGGCGGAAAATGGAAAGGCCTTGTATTATACTTTTTAATGAATGGACCAAAGAGAACGAGTGAATTAAAGCGCATTATCCCAAATATCACGCAGAAAATGCTGATTCAAACACTTAGAGAGCTTGAGGCCAGTGGACTTGTGACCAGAAAGATGTATAATCAAGTACCGCCGAAGGTTGAATATTCATCCACTGAACTTGGAGAATCTCTTAAACCTATCTTGCAGGAGCTCTGTCAATGGGGGAGCCATTATGCGGAGCAAGAGTATGCAGAAGGTGAATATGAAATTGTACAACCAGAACAACTAAAGTGAGGATTGAAGTAGCTGCTGAAGTAAATGCTAAACAACATCAATACCCTCACCTAACAGATGAAGAACAGTCAGAAATAAATGAGATAGTCAATTTTGAAAGTGAAGTTCTAATCAGAAGTGTCATGGACTATATTCAGGAGAACTTTGATGAAATTCAAAAATGAGCTGTTTCAAATGTTAAAGAGAAGGTTCAGAAACTTAACTTTAAACAATACAAGAAGATATGATCATAATATTTAATGCCTATGATCTCTAAATAGGCATTTTTTCTTTCGGATAAAAAAGAAAAGACGTACAAATTGTACGCCTTCATCTGCTTCTGTACTATCAATTTTTCACTGCATAAAAGTCACAGTTCAGGTTGCACCTCAGGTCACACTTTTTATACAATTCCCATGAGTATTTTCAGGTGTGACTTTTTCCACTTTAATGTGACACCAATTCGTTTCACACTCCGTCTCACACAGCGGAATAATTACCGATTATCAATCGTCTCCGGATACATATCATGGTTCATCATACGGTATTCTGCCATTTCCTCATATTTCGTGCCAGGTTTCCCGTAGTTCGTATACGGGTCAATGGAAATACCGCCTCTTGGCGTAAATTTGCCCCAAACTTCAATATACCTTGGATCCATCAATTCAATCAGGTCGTTCATAATAATGTTCATACAGTCCTCATGGAAGTCACCATGGTTACGGAAGCTGAACAAATATAATTTTAGCGATTTACTTTCGACCATGATTTCATTTGGGATATAGCTGATATAAACTGTCGCAAAATCAGGCTGACCTGTTTGCGGACATAGTGAGGTAAATTCTGGGCAGTTGAATTTCACAAAGTAATCTCTATTTGTATGTTTATTTGGAAACGTTTCAAGCACTTGTGGTGCATAATCAAACAAATAATTGGTTCCTTGGTTTCCCAGTAGCGTGACACCTTCTAATTCTTCTGGTTTTCTTGTCGTCATGTCATCTCTTCCTTTCTATACGCCTCGTTTATTTCCCCACAATAACGTGTGCAGCTGCGGCAGCACTCTTACGCGGTTTAAGTCTGGATCTTGCGCTACTTGATCGACAAGCGCTTCATATTTCTTTAATAAATGCGTCAATAAGTACGCATCATCAGCTGTCGTCGTGTCATCATTTCCTACCTGCAAATAAAAAGGAAGCTCAGGGTATTTTGCATGAACATCCTTCGCATACGCTAGGTCACGATCGTCAAAGATCACGACCTTCAGGCTAGCATGCTGCAACCTATTTCCGTTTTTCAGCTCATCTATAATACGTGTTAGTTTTGTAAAATCTGTTTTCATATTCGAGCTTGGCGGCTTAGGAGAAATGGTTAAATCATCAATTTTCAAAAACCATTCCTGATACATCGTCCCTTGTGTTTCAAGCGCTGTATCAATTCCCTCTTCATGCAGTAAATCAATGAGGGATTCCATTTGTTTTAAAAGGGCTGGGTTTCCCCCTGAAATGGTGACATGAGAAAAAGCCTGTCCGCCTATTCTTTTTAATTCTTTGACAATGTCTTCTGCCTCAAGCCACTGAATGTCATGCTTAGCTGAGCCATCCCATGTAAAGGAGGAATCACACCAGCTGCACGAGTAGTCACAGCCAGCCGTTCTGACAAACATGGTTTTTTGTCCAATGACCATTCCTTCTCCTTGAATGGTTGGACCAAAGATTTCTAATACGGGAATCGCTTTAGCCATTGATCTCAACTCGTTTCGGACGGTAAATGCAATAGCTTGTTGGTGTCTCTCTGACAAAGACCTGAACACATGCCGGCTTGTTCGCTAAAGTCGATAAATACGCTGCGACTTTGTCATGTACGGTCTTTGCTACCACCTCAGTGGTTGGCATCGCGTATCGATCGTTTGATGAGAATTCCTCATGATCATTGAGCAGCGTGTGATCGTACTGCCCATGAATGAGCTTTTTCAATGTACTGAAATTGACAAGGAAACCCGATTCATCTAGCTCGTCTCCCGCAATCGTGATATTGATGGTGTACGTATGACCATGAACACGGCTGCATGCGCCCGCATCTTCTCGCGGGATGAAATGGGCAGCAGAAACATGCATGTCTTTATTTAATTCAAATGAAAATGGATGATCGGTTTGTGGATAGATTTGAGAAAGCATTTATTTTGCCTCCTTCCTTTCCATATAAGTGTCATAGCCATTTTTCCGCAGCTTACACGCAGGACATTCCCCGCAGCCATCAGAGATGATGCCGTTATAGCAAGTGAGCGTTTCATTTTTCACAAAATCCAGCGCATTAAGCTCGTCTGCCAGCTTCCATGTTTCTGCTTTATTCAGCCACATCAGTGGTGTATGAATCACAAATGGTTTTTCCATTGCTAAATTCACTGTGACGTTGCAAGATTTCACAAACTCGTCACGGCAATCTGGATAGCCGCTAAAGTCTGTCTCACAAACACCTGTGATAATATGTCTTGCTCCAATTTGATACGCAAGAATAGAGGCGAAAGATAAGAACACTAAGTTTCTTCCTGGTACAAATGTGGAAGGAAGCTCTCCTTCTTTTTCCTCAATGTCAATGTCATCTCTTGTTAAAGCATTAGGTGCCAGTTGATTTAAAAGAGACATATCTAACAGATGATTCTTCACACCTAATTTGTCAGCGATTCTTTTGGCGACATCAATTTCTTCTTGATGACGCTGATTATAATGAAAGGTCACGGTTTCTACCTCTTCAAATTGTTGAAGTGCCCATAATAAACATGTCGTACTGTCCTGTCCCCCGCTAAAGACAACGACTGCTTTTTCATTTTTCATTTTCTGTTCTCCTCCTTTTGCAGATGAGTACAACCGTACAACACTGCATCTGAAAGGCTCCTGAAAACCCCTATTTTTCTCAAAAGAAAAGACACCTTTACATGTGTATGAGGTGTCCCAGCCATAAAAAATAAAAAATGCCACATCCAAGGATACGGCAAGTCCTTAGTTTTTTATAGAGGGTTTTGCTAGAACCTCTCCCGTCTTCACGGATTTTTGTTCAATTTTCACAGAGGATAGTGTACCACATATTTTTCATGCAGGCTATCCCTTCTTTACTTAACTATCGGGGCAGGCACTTTTTTTAGACAAAGAAAGAGGATAAAAAAGATGCTGACATAGCCAAAAACCGGATAAACCGTTGAAATCAGTGTACCGTAACCAATTTTACTAATCACATAGCAGCATATGAGAATAAGTGATATCGTAAAGATGCTGTTCATTCGGATATATGCCCTCACCTGTCTCTCCAGCCCGTATAAATTGCCTATGACGGATGTAAAAACTTCACCGAAGATGACAAATAAATAAATGAGATGAATCGAGTTTGCGACTTGATACACTACCTGGGCCATTGGAATATCAAACGCCTCCAGCATATCTAATGAAGAAAGAGATAAGAAGCAAGCAAGCAAAATGAGTGTCAGCATGATGCCCCCAAGCACCGCTCCCTTTTTAATGACTGCTTCAGAGGTCATTTCATTTGCGACGGGTACTAACACTGCCTGTGACAGTGCTAAATTAAAGGCACCATATGACACGGCTGATAATACCCACTCGCCCTCACCCATTTGCAGCGCAAGAACATAACTTTCACTGCTGCTAAACACAAATGAATCAAGAAACACGATCATTGAAAAGAAAATCAGCATTGGAACGACAAGGACGTTGACTCCAAATAGCCCTTTTGAACCTTTAAAGAGTACAATGACGCTCAAAATGATCGTCAAAAAGATCCCATATTCCTTCGATATGCCAAGCTGTTCTTCAAAAATAGCCCCTGCGCCTGAAATCATGACTGAGGTGACACCAAGTAAAATAAAAAACATGACAATATTAATATATCGACTCGCAGCTGCGCCAAATAAAAAACGGTTCATATCTTGATAAGATTCTGCTTCGATTCGTTTCGAAATCAGCATCATTTTTGCCCCAAGGCCAGTAAAAATAACACCGCTAATCAGGATTCCTAATAGTCCAATCCAGCCAAAACGAACAAAAAATTCTACGATTTCTTTCCCTGTCGCAAACCCAGCTCCAACCACTGTTCCTACATAAACAAAGGCAAGCTGAAAAGCGGATTCATTTGAACGTTTCATGTGACCCCTCCGCACCCATCACTTTCGATTGTCTCTTTTTTATCCTATGAGACAAGTTCCTTGAAAAGAAGGACAAACCATGATTAAATGCAAAAAAGGGTTTTTATTCCCCTTTGAGCAAAACAGTTGAAAGTCAAAATAGGTCAGAGTATACTATAGTCAAAGATGGTCAAACAATAGACCATTTTCTTTAACATTCATTGGTCAAATAAAGTCAAACTTTATTTTAAGGAGGTCATGGCAAATGCGTTGTCAACATTGTCAAGTAAATGAAGCAACTATTCGCCTGAATATGCAAGTAAATTCGTCCCGGAGCCAAATGGTTTTATGTGAAGACTGCTATACCTCTTTGATGGAGCAGTCAAAAATGAAAATGGGACCTCAGCTTTTTGGAGGAAGTTCATTCTTCTCTCAGGCAGCAAGTCATGCCCCAAACATGGAGCAGCCAAAGCAAAAAGGCTTACTCGATGAGCTTGGCCGTAACTTAACAGATGGAGCAAATGCTGGTTTAATTGATCCAGTCATTGGCCGAGATGAAGAAGTCGCAAGAGTCATTGAGATTTTAAATAGAAGAAATAAAAATAACCCTGTTCTTATTGGTGAACCAGGTGTTGGGAAAACAGCGATCGCAGAAGGACTCGCGCTCAAAATTGCGAGCGGCGATGTGCCAAATAAATTAAAGAACAAACAAATCTATTTATTAGATGTCTCCTCACTTGTCGCAAACACAGGTGTACGCGGTCAATTTGAGGAAAGAATGAAGCAGTTAATCAAAGAACTGCAAAGCCGTAAAAATATCATCTTATTTGTAGATGAAATCCACCTTCTTGTGGGCGCAGGATCTGCAGAAGGATCAATGGATGCTGGAAACATTTTAAAACCAGCCCTTGCAAGAGGCGAGCTGCAGCTAGTAGGTGCGACGACATTAAAAGAATATCGCCAAATTGAAAAAGATGCTGCACTCGAACGGCGCTTCCAGCCCGTTATCGTAGATGAGCCAACACAAGATGAAGCAATCGACATCTTAAAAGGCATTCAAGATAAATACGAGGCCTATCATGGTGTCACCTATTCAGATGAAGCAATCAAAGCGTGCGTTCAATTATCTTCGCGGTATATTCAAGACCGTCATTTGCCGGATAAAGCCATTGATTTAATGGATGAAGCTGGTTCAAAAGCGAACCTCTCCATTGATGCAGCAAGTGAAGATCAGCTGACAAACCGACTAGCGCAAATTGCCGCAGAAAAACAAGCTGCGCTAAAAGAAGAACAATATGAAAAAGCAGCGAAGCTTCGCGATGAAGAAGAAGCCATTGAAGCAAGACTTCAAAACAAAACAACTGAAAAAGAGCATATCGTTACAGCAGAGGACATTCAGGCCATTGTGGAACAAAAAACAGGCATTCCTGTCGGGAAACTCCAAGCAGACGAACAAACCAAAATGAAAGAAATTGACGTCCGTCTAAAAGCACGAGTGATTGGACAGGAACATGCGGTTGATAAAGTGGCGAAAGCCGTGAAAAGAAGCAGAGCTGGTTTAAAATCGAAACATAGACCAACAGGCTCCTTCCTTTTCGTTGGACCAACAGGTGTCGGGAAAACCGAATTGTCTAAAACGTTAGCTGAAGAATTATTCGGTTCAAGAGATGCGATCATTCGTTTAGATATGAGTGAGTACATGGAAAAACACTCTGTGTCCAAACTCATCGGTTCTCCTCCTGGTTACGTTGGACATGATGAAGCTGGCCAGCTGACTGAAAAAGTGCGCAGAAAACCATACAGCATCATTTTGCTGGATGAAATCGAAAAAGCACACCCAGATGTACAGCACATGTTCCTGCAAATCATGGAAGATGGCCGCTTAACAGACAGCCAAGGCAGAACGGTCAGCTTTAAAGATACAGTCATCATCATGACAAGTAACGCAGGCAGCGCAGATAAAACGGTCAAGGTCGGCTTTCAGTCTGATCAGGAAGAAGCGATTGAGGAACAATCACTCATTGATTCACTAAGCAGCTACTTCAAACCAGAATTTTTGAACCGTTTTGACAGCATCATTCAGTTTGAATCATTAGACAGAGATGATTTAGTGAAGATTGTTGATCTTCTGCTCAATGAGCTGTCAGAGCAATTAAAAGAGCAGAATTTAACAGTCCATGTCACAAATGAAGCGAAAGAAAAAATCGCAGAGCTTGGATATCACCCTGCATTTGGTGCTCGTCCACTTCGAAGAACCATCCAAGAGCACGTTGAAGACCAAATGACGGAGATCCTGCTTGAAGAGGAGCAGCTTTCTGGATTTACTGTGGATGTTGAACATGACGAAATCGTCGTAAAAAAAGGATAACTACATCTTCAGGATGATATGCATCTCCATCATGTTGCGGCGTCTAAGTTCCATCTGAACGACGACGCTCCCCCGCCTCTTTTCCTTTACGATAAAAGAAAAAGAGGTGGATCACATGATGAATTGGAGCTACGATCTTGTTAAAATCATGTATGAAGAAAAATTAAAAGAGCTGCTTCATTTAGATGAACCCGCTCAAAACGATTAAATGGAGACTCCCTTTATATGAGAGGGAGTTTTCTTTTTATGCAGATAGAAAGCGCTTTCGTCAAAAATTCTTCACAGAAAGTGTCTTAATTTTATATTCTGACTAAAACCCTTCTGGAACACACCGATATTAACTATAGAAAAAGATAGTTAAAGGATTTGGTGAGATAATGGACAAAACATCGTTAATTGGTATTATTTTAGCATTTATTGCACTAGGTGTCGGTATGGTTTTGAAAGGTGTGAGTCTAACTGCTCTTCTCAACCCGGCGGCTATATTAATCATCATTGTTGGGACGGTTGCAGCTGTTGTCATCGCATTCCCTTCTAGTGAAATTAAGAAAACACCAAAATTGTTCGGCAAAATTTTCAAAGACAGCCAGCTTCCAACGATTCAAGAAATGATCCCTCTATTTTCAAACTGGGCACAAATTGCGCGTCGTGAAGGTCTTTTGGCATTAGAAGCAAGTCTTGAGGAAGTCGATGATGATTTTCTAAAGAACGGGTTAAGCATGGCAGTTGACGGTCAAAGTGCTGAATTTATTCGAGACGTCTTAACAGAAGAAGTTGACGCCATGTCTGAACGACATCAGTCAGGTGCATTAATCTTTACACAAGCTGGTACATACGCTCCGACGCTAGGGGTACTTGGCGCCGTTGTCGGACTTATTGCCGCACTTGCCAACATGGGAGATATTGAAGCACTTGGACATGCGATCAGTGCTGCCTTCGTCGCAACACTGCTTGGGATTTTTACCGGATATGTGTTATGGCATCCATTTGCCAACAAACTGAAGCGTAAATCAAAGGAAGAAGTAAAGCTTCGTCTGATTATGATCGAAGGTATTCTTTCTGTTCTTGAAGGTCAATCTCCAAAAGTCATTGAACAAAAACTTCTTATGTACTTACCAGCAAAAGAACGTGCAAATCTTGTCATTGAAGAAGGAGAAAATCAAAATGGCTAGGAAACGTAAAAACCATGATCATGAAGACCATGTAGATGAATCTTGGCTTATCCCTTATGCCGATCTACTAACGCTTCTTCTCGCCCTCTTCATTGTGCTCTTTGCATCTAGTTCAATTGATGCGGCAAAATATGAACAGATGGCTAAGTCTTTTAATGTAGTTTTTACTGGCGGTACTGGTGTTATGGATCAATCCAGCATGCAAAGCACGGAAGAAACTGAAAACAGCAACCAAGTCAAGAAAGCAGCCGAGGAAGAGAAAGATGAAGAAGCCAAAGCAAAGGCTAGGGACCAAGCGATTCTCACAAAGGTCAAAAAGCAGGTCGATTCATTCATTGCAAATAAAAAACTTGGTTCAAAGCTCGAAACAAAGCTTACGGATGAAGGTCTTCTCATTACGATTGAGGACAGTATCTTCTTTGACTCTGGACGGGCAGTTATTCGCCCTCAGGATGTCCCGTTAGCAAAAGAAATCTCAAAACTGCTCGTCATTAATCCTGCTCGTGACATTGTCATTAGCGGACATACAGATAATGTACCGATCAGAAATTCAGAATTTGAATCAAACTGGTATTTAAGCGCCATTCGCGCTGTGAACTTTTTAAATATTCTTCTTGAAAACAGCAATCTAAACCAAGAGAACTTTAGTACAAAAGGATACGGCGAATTCAAACCGATTGCCTCGAACGATACAGCAGAAGGCAGAAGTAAAAACCGGCGTGTAGAAGTACTCATTTTACCGATTGAGAAAAAAGCGAAATAAAAAAAGAAGCCAGCGGCTTCTTTACAGATTGTTGACAAAGGGCTAAAATGATCTCTATTTTAGCCCTTTGTCTTCTTTTCAGCGTGATAGAATACCTTTGCAGTCTAGGAACGAGCACCGGCACGCAGGACTGACAACTGAATGCGAGGGATTGCCTGCGCGCTGAAAAGGAAGCCAGCGGCTTCCTTTTTATTTATTCTTGATGATCATATAAATGCTTTGCACGCAGCCCTACATGTTTGAGCATATCGATGCAGGCATCTTTCTCTTCTTCGCTGAGGACACTGATCATCTCATGAATTTCTTTCGCATGATCTGGGAAGATGTCATCAAGCAAAGCTCGTCCCTGCTTGGTAATATGCGCAAATGTCACCCTGCGGTCTTCTGCACAAGCCTTGCGGCTGAGGAGTTCTTTCTTCTCCAATTTATCAACCACATACGTGATGCTGCCGCTTGCAAGTAAAATCTTATCACCGATTTGCTGAAGCGGCTGATCACCTTTATGATACAGCAATTCTAGCACAGCAAATTCAGTTGGATTCAGCCCGTGCTTCACAATATGTTTGTTCATGTGATGATTAATTGAGCGATAGGCACGTGATAATACAATAAATAGTTTCAATGATTTTTCAACATTATGATTTTCCATTTTTTATCATCCTTTATGAAATGCAACCCACTAATGTGACATTAATAAACAATAAGTAAAATGTCAACATTTTGATCCATCTTTAGCACGAAAATGAGACCAGAACGAATCACCTAATTTTTTAAAAATCACACAAGTCATCGTAATAAAGATAGGTTCAATGCTATAATAAGTCTATTAGGTAATACGTTGGAGCGATGAATGATGAGTATACTGAAAGGGTTTTGGAAGAAGATCAGGCTTTACCTTATTTTGGTCATGCTTCCAACCCTAATCATTAGTTATTTTATCTACGAAAAAGAAACTGAAAAAATCGATTTAAAGAACAAACAAACCGCTACACTTATGTTAAATATTCACAAAAATCAAATGAATTATTTAATAAGTGAAACAGAAGCGAGATTAACTTCCCTCGCCATGGGATTTGACCAGCCGCTTGAGACGAAAAAAGTACAAAACATCCTAGAGAAAATCTATAAACAAGAACCTCGTTTTTCAGGTCTGTATCTCCTAGACAAAAAAGGAAATGTAACAGCAAGCACCACCCCGTTAAAGGAAAAAATTAACCTATCATTCAGAGATTACTTTAAACGCATTCAAGTGACCAAGCAGACCGTGATCACAGACAACTATGTGAGCCGAATTACAAAACAGCGGATTCTCTCCATTTGTGTGCCTGTTCTCGATGAAAACGAAGAGGTCACCAATGTACTGATTGCCGCCATTCAAATTGACTATTTAAGAAATATTATGAATGTATTGAACCCTGATCTTCATTTTAAGATGCTGAATCAAAATGGACATGTCGTCTTTACAAGCGGTCCACAGCCAGTACCCGAGGGCGGCAGCACCGTGTCTACATATTTAGATGAAAACAGCTGGAAGCTGGAGGTTTTTCCGCAGCGTGCTTCAACAAGTGAAGTGCTGTCTGTGATGCTCATCCCTTTATCCAGTGCGTTTATTTTATTAAATATTTTATTCACACTCGTCCAATATATCGTGTTAAGGCGGCAAACTCAGCAGGAGCGTCATCAAAATGAAGCGCAAAAGCTTGAATTGATCGGAACACTCGCAGCAAGTACAGCACACGAAATTCGCAACCCATTAACAGGGATTAGCGGATTTATCCAGCTATTGCAAAAGAAGTATCATTCAGAAGAAGATCAGCTCTATTTTTCTGTCATCGAGGAAGAAATTAAACGGATCAACCAAATCGTCAGTGAATTTCTTGTATTAGGAAAACCAACGGCAGAAAAATGGCAGAATAACTCTGTAAAAGAAATTGTAAGTGAGATCATGCCGATCGTTTTCTCTGAGGCAAATCTTTATAATGTCGAAGTGGATTTGCAAATCAATACGATTCAAGATGTGGGCGTGTATTGCACAAAGGATCATATTAAACAAGTTGTTTTAAATGTAGCAAAGAACTCTTTAGAAGCGATGCCAAACGGCGGTCATTTGAAGATTGTGATCGAAGCTGAAAAAGAACATGTCATCATTAAAGTAGAGGATACAGGTGAAGGCATACCAGAAGAGATGTTAAAGCACATCTTCCTCCCCTTTATTACATCGAAGGAAAAAGGCACAGGTCTTGGGCTTGTCGTGTGTAAACGAATCATTTCGATGTATGGCGGAACAATTGATATTCATAGCGAAGTGAATAAAGGAACGACTGTCATGATCATGCTTCCTTCTGCTCACTCAGCATAACTGAAGATGTCAGCCGGTTTTGCTTATGCAAGACCGGTTTTTCATGTCAATAAGAGGGGCGGTTCACAGATAAAAGACTCATTTGAGACACAAGATCATGAAAGGAGGGGGCAGATTGTTTCTCATGAAAAAGAAGATGCTGATACTCATTCATCAGGTTGTCCAGTTCTTGACTATATTTAATTGTCTTCTCACCAGTGTAACCTTCCACTTGAGCAGCTTCTACCATTTGTTTTCTCTTCTCATCAATGGACATCAGCAATTGTTCTTTCCTTACGTAAATATTCATGATCTCAGCTCCCGCAATGATTTCGACTGTCTATGCTCAAAATGATCCGACACCAAAATTATACTTTATTTGTAAATTAAATTAAATATGCTTATTTTATTTAATTTTTTACAGCCTAAAGACCTTTTACCCAATCAAATTTGGGGGTAAACTTCAAATTTGGACAGGACTGACACAT
This sequence comes from Bacillus sp. FSL K6-1006, assembly GCF_038593175.1. Classification (NCBI taxonomy): domain Bacteria; kingdom Bacillati; phylum Bacillota; class Bacilli; order Caryophanales; family Bacillaceae; genus Bacillus; species Bacillus sp. FSL K6-1006. The sequence goes on along the minus strand of NZ_CP151970.1, from coordinate 1,329,709 downwards.
TGATTAAACAGAATTTTATCCTATGCAGAAGATCAAAATCAACTATTTTCTTTCTCATTTTATGTCTAATCTCCTAAAAAAAAGCTGATCTTCCGCCTCATGCGGAATGATCAGCTCTATCATTAAACCGTTTCTTCCTCGTAAATTGGCACCCAGCCCTCAGTTGTGACAAATATGCGAACTGCGACCACTTTGCGATCCTCTTGAAGTGTAAAGTAATGACGAATGTTTGGCGGAACAGAAATTAAATCACCTGGATTCAATCTCACATCAAAAAAGACGCCATCCTTGCCTTGAATAGCAAAGATTCCGTGCCCGCTCACAATAAAGCGTACTTCGTCATCTGTATGGTGATGCTCACGTTTAAAGTTTTGGAGCAGCTCATCAAGATTTGGCGTGGCATCAGATAATGAAATGACATCCTGCGCTTTGTACCCTCTTTTTTCAGAAATACTTTGGATTTCCTTTTGGAAAACAGTCAAAATCTCTTCCTTTTCCTCATCGGTTAAATCATACTTTTCTGATAAACGGTTTGGCAGCTTTTCAATATCCCAATGCTCATAAATGACCCCTTGGTTTTCCAAATATGATGCTACCTCTTGCTCGCTTTCAAGTAATGTGTTCTCTTCATTATGAATCAAAATCGTCGCCATGTGTTTTTCCTCCTTTTTATCTTACAAGCTGCTGTTGATAAAGCGCTAATTTTAAGTGATAGCTAAATAAAAATTCATATGCTTCTAATACTCGTTTTGCTTCAAAGGCTGTTTTTCCCCAGACTGTAATACCATGATTGCGAATGAGTACAGCACCAGATGACGCCTCTAGTGTCAGATGTTTGGCAAATTGCTCTGCAAGCTGCGGAATAAGAGCTGGATTTTCAATAATCGGAATCGACACTTCTGCATCCTCTTCCCAATAACCAAGCGCTTTGATGATTTCGTTGCCTTTAAAACGAATCTCTCCCTTATCCCCATACAGCTCTGACATCACATTATTATCGATTGTATGGACATGGAGGCAGCAGCCTGCTTTCGTCCGTTCATATACGTACGTGTGAAGCAGTGTTTCAGCTGATGGTCTAAGCGGCTCGTTCGGATCATGGGGCTGGCCTGCCGCATTTACTAGCACAAAATCTTCTTTTGTTTCTTTTCGTTTATCTTTGCCGCTTGCCGTCACCAAAAACGTGATTGGATCATCCGACACCTTGATCGATAAATTACCGCTTGTTCCGAAAAACCAATCTCTTTGAGCCAGTTCACGTTTAACGTCTGCTAGCTCCTGCCAGCGTTTGCTCTTTGCGTCTGCCATTCCTTCACTTCCTTTATTTGAACAAATTGCGCTTGTAGATCAATAAATGTGTCATATTCCTTGTGTACGAGCCCGAGCTCTTGACATTCATTGAGCAAGTAGTCGCGCGCAAACGTAAGATCCGCATGCTTCGCCGCCTCCACATCAGTCACTGAATCTCCGATCATGATGATGAAGTCATCCTCATGAGTCAGCTTTCGAATGATTGAGGGCTTGCAGCATCCGCAGCCATTTTGACATTGCGTATCGCAGGCATGCGGCCATTCAATCTGAATATGGTCTTCCACAAATGATGCATGGTTGCAATAAATATCGTCTCGATCGACAATGCCTTCGAGGATGGGGTAGACAAAAAAGTCCATCCCCCCGCTAAGTACATAGAAAGGAATATCTGCTTTTTTTACCTCATCGACAAATTGCTTAAATCCTTCTCGAATCTCTGTATCTTCTAAAATAAATGATTGAATGGCATCCTTCTGATCACTTTTCAGTAATTGAAACATCTGCCCGACGCCTTCTTGAATGGTGATTTCCTTTGACAGGACACCATCCTTCAGCTTCGTCCATTCACTTGGTGCAAACTGTTTCATGATGCGGATGATATTATCATTTTTTGTAATTGTTCCATCAAAATCACAGCATACAATTGGTTTTTTCATTATTCTGCTACCCTTCCCCAAAGATCAAGTGCCGCTTTTAAGTCTTGGCAGGTAGCCGCCTTATCTTGGATGGTCTCTTCATGTATCACGGCATCAATGATCGAACGAAATGCCTTCCCTCCGCCAATGGCTCCCCGCGGATGTCCGTGAATGCCTCCACCTGCATTTATCACATGATCAATTCCAAAATCTTTGATCAATACTGGAACCATTCCTGGATGAATGCCTGCTGACGGGACAGGGAATGTTTTTTGAACCGTATCCTCTTTCACGCAAGCTTCATAGATTCCAAAGGCATCTTTTTTCGGAAGTGCAACCGATCCATAAGGTGAGGGAAAGAGGCTCAAATCAGCGCCAGCATATCGATTTAATTTGCCTAAAAGAAGAGAATGCGAGAATCCATATTCAGGAGAGGATGTCAAAGCACCACTCACAGCGGGATGCGCCATAATCGGCAGTGGAATGTCTGGGTCCTCAGCTAGGCTTTGCATGACATCCAGGCCGTATGCAAAGACATTGAATAAGAGCGCATCTGCCCCAAGTTCAGCGGCCTTTCTCGCTCGATCCTTCAGGTCAAAGGTTCTGCCCGTTAAATTGACAGCATACAGTGTGCGGTGTCCTGTTTCTTCATAGGTTTCTTTTAAAATCGCTTTTCCTTCTTTGATTCGCTCTTCAAAAGGGGCTAATGGACTTTCAAATAAAATTTCATCGTCTTTGATGAAGTCAACCCCGCCTAATGCCTGTAAGCGGAGCTGCTCTTTTAAATCCTGCATATCACGGCCGATAACGCCTTTAAAAATACTCATCAATAATGGACGATCAAACACATTTACCTTTTTTCGTATGCCATCAATTCCAAATACAGGTCCTGGCAGGCTTTTTTTAAATTCTTCAGAAAATTGGATATCGACTAGCTTCACTTTTCCGTCTAGTGAAAGCTTTCCAAAAATGGTCGTGAAAACAGCTGGTAAATCAGCTGAAAAGTTTGCCTCAGGATAAGCAATGGTCACCTCTGATTGATAAAGGCCATTTTCGGCTGGAACAGCCTTTTCTAATACTTTTTCAACTCGGCCTTTATGCTTTTGAAGCTGCTCCTTTTTGAGCTGCGGCAAATCCGTCCATGATCCAACTGTTAAACCAAGCGCGATCTGCTCCGCTTTTCGATTTATTTGTTCATCCTCTCGATGTGTTAATACGTATGTTGCCAGTAATTCACTCACTAGGAATCCCCTTTCGATTGCGTCATGCATATGTTCAATAAAAAAACCTCTTCAAGTGCTTCATGAGCGCCTTAAAGAGGTTGTTTCGTGTCATTCATCCGAATCTTATCTCTCAGCGCTTGCTGCAAGAATTAGCACCGTGCTTCATGGAAGTCGGTTGCCGGGCTTCATTGGGCTAGTCCCTCTGCCTACTCTTGATAAGAATATTCAATTTTCTTAAATATTGCCTGAATTATCGCACCATTTTTTTATGTTGTCAATGGCTTTTTTTCAAACAGCTTCAAAGCAGCGATGCGCTGAGCGGCTTCTTGTAACCGCTCCTCACTTGTTAGAAGCCCTACTCTCACGTACCCTTCACCGTGAGCACCAAAGCCATTGCCTGGCGCAACAACAACATGTGCCTTCTCTAATAATAAGTCAGAAAAGGCTTCAGATGTATATCCTTCCGGCACCTTTAACCAAGCAAAAAATGAACCTTTTGGTGCACTGACTTCCCAGCCAATTTCTTTGCAGGCAGCCATCCACACATTCCGCCTTTTCTCATATCGATCATTTTGCACCTGCACGCACTTTTGATCGCTTAATAGCGCTTCCGCTGCTGCATCTTGAGTGGCTTTAAACAGCGAGACAAACAGATGATCCTGATAAAGCTCAATTGCTTCAATAACAGATGAATTTCCGGCTGCAAATCCTACTCTCCACCCTGCCATATTGTACGTTTTAGATAATGTGTAAATTTCTATTCCCGTCTCTTTCGCTCCCTCTACTTGCAGAAAGCTGAGCGGCTTTTCTCTATCAAATCCAATGCCGCCATATGCAAAATCATGGACTACACATAGCTCGTGATCTTTCGCAAACGTAACGGTTTCTTCAAAAAATGCACGGCTTGCCGTCGCCCCCGTCGGATTGTTGGGGTAATTTAAATACATTAATTTTGCCTTTTTCTTATCATCTTCAGGCAGCAAATCGTAGTCAGGTAAAAAATCATTTTTTTCAAGAAGTGGCATGGTTACCATATGCGCTCCAGCAAGCACAGCGCCTGACCAATAATCAGGATAACCAGGATCAGGGACAAGAAGCGTATCACCCGGATTCAGCAGACATTGCGGCAGCTCAACAAGCCCTGCTTTCCCGCCAAATAAAATCGCAATTTCCGTTTTTGGATCAAGTGTGACGCCATATTCTCTTTCATAAAAAGCGGCAGCAGCCTTTTTTAATTTCGCTGTTCCACGGAATGAGGAGTATTGATGATTTTCAGGTTTTGCTACCGCTTCCTGCATGGCTTTTACAATGTGCGGAGGAGTTGGCTGATCAGGATTTCCCTGCCCCAAATTAATGATATCTGCCCCTTCCCGCACTTTTTTCTGCACCTTTTGGACAAGGGACGCAAAAAATTGTTTCGGTAATTGTTTCAACACATCTGATTGCTGGAATTCCATTTCTTCACCTTCTATTCAAGTTACGTGACAATACAATCACTGTAATGGATTGTTTTATGAATTGTAAAGCAATTTTGAAAAAAGATTGACATGTAAAGCGCAGCTCTGATAATATCTTGAATTAAGAAATGCAAACAGACACGAAACAATTACATATTGATTTCTCTTATCGAGAGTTGGGCGAGGGATTTGGCCTTTTGACCCCAACAGCAACCGACCGTTAATACCACTGTGAAGTGGGGCGCAGCAAATAAAGCGCCAAGACAATTGTCTTATAGGGCACGGTGCTAATTCCATCAGACGTATGTGCTGAGAGATAAGAGAGGCTTTGGGCATACACACCATCAAGCCTCTTTCTCTCAGGAGAAAGAGGCTTTTTTATATGATTTGGAGGGGAAGCAATTGGTTACACTTACGGCATCATATGAAGAACTAACAGAAAGCTCGGCAGTTGCACTCGCAATTAGACTTGGCTTGATCCAAGAAAGCAGTCATTTGACATGTACTGAAATTGGGGACGGGAATTTAAATTACGTCTTTCATATTTATGATCACAAACAAGAAAAAGGTTTGATCATCAAGCAGGCGCTGCCTTATGCAAAGGTGGTAGGGGAGAGCTGGCCGCTTACATTAGACCGGGCAAGAATTGAAAGTGCCGCCCTGATCAAGCAGTCAGAATATGCGCCTCACCTCGTACCAGCAGTCTATTATTCAGATACAGCTCTTGCAGTGACAGCCATGGAGGATCTCTCCCACTTAGAAATCGTCAGAAAAGGGCTAATTGCCGGAAAACAATATCCGCATTTATCTGATCATGTTGGAGAATTTTTAGGAAAAACACTTTTTTACACATCTGACTTTGCTACAAATCCTAAAATCAAAAAACAATTTGTGAAGCAATTTACGAACCCTGACCTGTGCGATATCACAGAAAAACTCGTCTTCACAGACCCTTTCTTCGATAGTGAAACAAATGACTTCGAAGAAGAATTAAGAGAATCTGCAGAAGCGCTTTGGGCAGATCTTGAAGTGCAAGCTAGGGCAGCAGAATTAAAGCGTATCTTCCTGACATCAGCTGAAACATTGGTTCATGGAGATCTTCATACAGGCAGTATTTTTGCAAATGAAACTGAAACGAAAATCATTGATCCAGAATTCGCGTTTTACGGTCCCTTCGGATTCGATATCGGCCACTTTATCGCCAATCTGTTCCTGAATGCTTTATCTCGCGAGAATGAACACGAGCAGCAGCACCTTTTTAACCATGTCGTCAATGTATGGGCAACCTTCAAAGAAGTGTTCACAAAAGCTTGGAAAGAGGACAGCATTGAAGCGTTTAGTGTATCGGACAGCTTTTTAGAAACAACGTTTGACCGGATTTTAAAAGAAGCAACAGGCTTTGCCGGCTGTGAGCTTGTCCGCCGAACAATTGGTCTTGCTCATGCCGCTGACCTTGATGCAATTCCATCACCAACTAGACGGATTCAACAGAAAAAAGCAGCACTGACACTTGGAAAAACATTTATCAAACAATATCATGCAGTGGAAACAGCGTCTGACCTCGTCGCATTATTCCAGCCATCTGTAAAGGAGTGACGGGTTTTGTCAAAAGAATTTGAAGTCCCCCGTTCTGTCGAATGGGAAGAAAACCGTATTAACATTTTAAATCAGCAAAAATTACCAACCGAAACCGTATTTGAGCATTTATATACGAAAGAAGATGTGTATGATGCGATTGTGTCATTAAAAGTACGCGGAGCGCCTGCGATTGGCATTACAGCAGCTTTTGGGCTGGCGCTTAGTGCACAAGCAATTGAAACAGAAGAATTGGATGTTTTTAAACAAGAAGTCATTCGAATCAAAGAATATTTAAACAGTGCTCGTCCAACCGCTGTGAACCTCGCCTGGGCATTAGACCGGCTGCTGCAGCGCATTCAGCGTGCAGCATCAGTGAATGCAGCCAAAACAGACCTTGTGCATGAAGCCATTCAAATTCAAATAGAAGATGAAGAAACATGCAGACAAATCGGTCAAAATGCACTTCAGCTCTTTAAATCAGGTGACCGTATCATGACCATTTGTAATGCAGGCTCCATCGCAACGAGCCGGTATGGAACAGCCCTTGCTCCCTTTTATTTAGCCAAAAAGAAAAATCTTGATCTTCACATTTATGCATGTGAAACACGCCCTGTTCTTCAAGGCGCTCGTCTGACAACATGGGAGCTCATGCAAGGCGGCGTGGATGTGACGCTCATTACAGATAACATGGCAGCCCATACGATGAGGGAAAAGCAAATTTCTGCTGTCATTGTTGGAGCTGACCGTATCGCCCGTAATGGAGATACAGCGAATAAGATTGGAACGTTAGGTCTTGCCGTTCTAGCCAAGCATTTTAACATTCCGTTTTTTGTAGCAGCACCGCTTTCAACCTTTGATGTATCCACCCGCGACGGGTCAGATATTCCAATTGAAGAGCGCGACCCGCTGGAAGTAAAGGAATTAAACGGCGTCCCCATTGCACCGCCTGATGTTCAGGTATTCAATCCCGCCTTTGATGTCACTCCTCATCATCTTATTTCAGGCATCATTACAGAAAAGGGAATTATCACATCGAACTATGCAGAAGAGATTGATGCTCTTTTCGCCGAAAGCATCTCTCAATGATCGCAAAAAAGCGCCGTGTTCTTGTCATTTAAGAGCACCGCGCTTTTTTGTTTCTTGATTCGTTTTTGTTAAGATTTCTTTTTTTTGTTCTTCTGTCAAAACGTTCATTTTGACACATAGTGACGTAACGGCATACATTTTGCCTTTTTTGCCCCAAAACATGCCAGCGCCCTCCTTTTTCCCTAAACCAACTTTTTTAGCTTAATAAAAGGATATGTCGCTTGACAAACATTTGGAACAGGTCAATCGATTTATTTTTGAACAAATGGGATGCCTTCTAATTCAAGCAGGACCGCTTTCATGTCTGTCTTCGATCCTGCATAGCCCGTCAGAGACCGGTCTTTTCCAATCACCCTGTGACACGGGATAAAAATAGGTAATGCATTTCGTCTGTTAGCTTGTCCGATGGCTCTTACAGCCTTTGGATTGCCAATCGCTTCTGCAATGTCTGCATAGCTTTTTGATTCACCATATGGTATGGCCGACAATGCTTCCCACACCTGCTCTTGGAACGGAGAACCTGTTTGCTTGAGCGGGAGATCGAATACTTGCCGCTCACCCTTGAAATATTCATCTAGCTGCTTTTTCGCTTCTTGTAAGACAGGCGTATCTGCTTGCTTTAGATTCGCTGCCTGCTTTTTTGCTAAAAACGGTTCATCATCAAACATCACCTCGATGATGGCACCGTCCTTTTCTAGTATGTATAATTCCCCGATGGGTGCGTGATAGACGGTATAATACACGTTACTGCTCTCCTTCTTGTTTCTGCTGCCTAAGTGGCAGCGTGAGATGGAAGACGGTTCCTACGCCTTCCTCACTTTCTACCTCAATGGTTCCTTGATGCTCTTCAATAATTTTATAACTAACCATTAAGCCAAGTCCAGTTCCTCTTTCTTTCGTTGTATAAAAAGGCTCGCCTAGACGCTTTAGCTTATCCTCTGCCATTCCGCAGCCTTCATCACGCAGTGAAATGACAATATGCTCCTCGCCCTTCCGCTGAATGCTCACATAGACATTTCCTTTGCGCGGCATGACTTCAATTGCATTTTTTAAAATGTTAATAAAGACCTGCTTTAATTGGTTTTGTTCACAATAAATGAGCGGAATCTCATCCAGCACATTGAGATGCATTTGAACATTGCCAAGATTCGCCTGTGCGTGCAGAAGATCCATCGTGTCTTTCACAATTTGCACCACATTTTTTTCTTCATATACAATGGCTTGCGGTTTCGCTAAAATCAAAAATTCGGTGATGATGGATTCAATCCTTTTCAGCTCTGATGTGATGACATTAAAATAGAGCGAATATTCCCCTTCTATATTTCCTTTTAACAGCTGAATGAAGCCTTTTAATGCTGTCATCGGGTTTCTAATTTCATGAGCAATTCCAGCGGCAAGCTCTCCGACCACATGAAGGGTATCTGATTTTCTCACCCGCTCTTCTAATTCCTTCCGCTCTGTCACATCTCTAAAGATCGCCAAATTCATATTATGGATAATGTTGCGTTTAAAAGAGAATTCCAGGATACGCTGATCTGGATGGTTCAGTACAAACGGAACCTCATTATCCATTTCATCTAATGACATCGCCTCGGCGGGCTGAGCCAAATTTTCTATTTGATAAGGGGCAAGGATGTGGAAAAGATTCATTTCTGTTATTTGATCGTCCTTCAATTGAAGCAGCTCGCTGGCAGATGGATTGACTTCAATGATTCGGTATTGATTATCAAAAAGAACAATGCCGTCCATTGAGCCATTAAATACTTTACGGAATTTGAGCTCACTTTCGCGCAGCTCCTGCTCCATTCTTTTTCGATCACTTACATTACGTAAAATGGTTAAGTGCTGTCCTTCTAATACCGCATGCTTTGAAGTAAACTCAAGCTCTTTATACTGTCCATTAGCCATTTTGAACAACAGCTCTTCCCTTATTTCATCATTCCTGATATAGCGTCTTCTTGTTGGTCTATATCTCTTATCAGATTTGACGAGAAAGTCGGTGAGTTTTTTGCCAATCAGCGAGTGCATCGGTAATTCAAAAATTCGGCAGGCTGATTCATTGGCTTTCACAATCTCTCCATCGTCCGCCCATATGATGATGGCATCCATTGCATTTTCAAAAATTTCTCTAAAGCGTTCTTCACTTTTTAACAGCTTCTCTTCCATCAGTCTTTTTTCTGTAATATCCCGCATGATGGACATATAAAAACCACTCATCACATTTGATGTAATGGTGAGTTCAAATAATTTTTGCTGGCCAGATTGAAGGGTAACAGGAAGCTCCCCTTTTGCTTTCCCTGTTTCTTTAAGTGACGTTAAAAGATGCTGCAAGGCGGGAAGATTTTCTTCTTCGACAAATTCATGTAAATAGCGATCGGTTAAATCAGTCTTTTGCAGCTCAAAGCTCTGACAAAAAGAATGATTCGCATCAATCATGCAGCCATCCTGATCAAAAATGACCATCCCGTCAATGGCTCGGTCAAACAAATCTTTGAACAGCTGCTCATTCATGGAGCGTTCTCGTTCTAATATTTTCTTTGAAGAAATATCTCGCATGACCACAATATATTGCTGACTCATGGTATCGTGCTCTGCGACAAATTCAATGTATTTTGTCTCACCATTTTCCAGCTGAATGGAGATCTCTCTTTTTAACGTACCTTTTCGAAAAAATAGATCGAGTGAGCATTCAATTTTATCTTTCGGGATGCCGTATAGGAAATCTAGAACGGATTTATTGAGGAGGTCTTCTTTCGGTGTCTGGACAAGCCTGCATGTTGCTTCGTTGGCTTGGATGATGTTGAGGTGCTGATCAAATATAAAAATAGCATCTAGCGTCTTATTTAATAGCATTTTTTGCTGCATTAACTCAGTTCGCAAATATTCGTTCTCTTTTTCTAATTTTCTGATATCTCCCGCAGGGGTTAACCTATTGCCATCGAGCGTTTCAGTCATTCTCTTACACTCCTTTTCCAGCCTCATTCCTCTACAATATTTCTACAATATTTTCATTGTTCCTTCATTCGACTCATAAAAAAAGATAACTTTTTACACGAAGACTGTCTCATTTATTTCATTTGGATGACAGGATTGTATAACGGTTCACTTTTCTTACGCTTCTTTTACAACCATTCTACAATTTCACATCAAATAGCGAATTGAGCGAAAATGTATTTTAGAATGAGGCAAATAAGGGAACAGTGCACTTAGAACATTTATGTTTGAAATCGAGCAGGAAAGGTGATGTTATGGCATCTTCACGAGATAGTTATTTTGATAATGCGAAATTCCTTCTGATTTTTCTAGTTGTTTTTGGTCATTTGTTACGATCATTCATTCATGATAATGACTGGATGCTCTATTTATACAAGTTTATTTATACCTTTCACATGCCCGCCTTTATTTTAGTTTCTGGCTTTTTTGCAAAAGGGTTTAGAAAACCGGGCTTTATGAAAAAAGTCGCCGTTAAGCTGATCATCCCATATTTAATCTTTCAGGTGATCTATTCGGTTTACTATTATCTCTTGCAGGATCAAAGCATGGCCAATTTAAATCCAATTGACCCACAATGGTCCTTATGGTTTTTAATTAGTTTATTCTTTTGGAATTTGCTGCTCATTCCTTTTTCAAAACTGCCGTTTCACTGGGCGATGATCGTCAGTTTATCGATTGCTTTACTCGTCGGTTATGTGGACAGCATCAGCGATACACTCAGCTTATCACGTACGTTTGTCTTTTTGCCTATGTTTTTAGCTGGATTCTATTTAAAAAAGCAGCATTTTGAATTCATCCGTACAAGCAAAGGAAAGCTGGCAGCACTTTTTGTATTAATGGCTGTGTTCCTGTTTTGCTACTTCTATGAATTTGATTATTCCTTCTTATTTGGCTCAAAGTCGTATGCTTCTCTTGGGGATGAAGGAATGATTGCGGCGATGAAACGAATGGCATGGTATTTGCTTGCATTTGGCGCTACTTTCAGCTTCTTTGCATTAGTTCCAACACGCCGTTTCTTCTTTACAAAATGGGGAACAAGAACGTTATATGTTTATTTATTACACGGCTTTGTGATCAAGCTGCTAAGAACCACTTGGTTTGATGACTGGGCGCTAAATGCAGCAAGTGTACTCATTTTATTGCTGCTGACCATTCTATTAACCTTTACCCTGTCTAGCACTTTTGTCAAAACCGTTGCACAGCCAGTGATCGAGCTCAAAATGACCAATCTCATGCGAACGATCACCGGCAGGCAAGGCAGTTATATCAAATAAAAAACGATCCTTCATGGATCGTTTTTTCTATTTCTTATTCTGCTGACATGCATCATCTTTCTTTGGCTTTACCAACGTATCAATCCATTTGCTGCTGTTAATATCTCCAAGCTCACTGCCAAATTCCTCTTCTAAAATATCTGGGTCCATTGGCTTTTTATGGTCCTTCATCTCTTTGCTCTTCATATGCTTCTTAGTCACGAGATGCTCCCCCTTGTTTCCCTTTATGAGAATTTCGGTTTGCCTGACGATCTCTTGATTGTTCGTCAAATTGAGTTTGTCCTTGATCATGTGCCATACTTTCTGTCGGCGTCATATTATTTGTTAATGCTTCATTTTTCGCTGCTTTTCTTTTCATCTGCATTCAGTCCTTTTTTGACAGGTTTAGTTCTTCTCTTAATTGGTCAAGGAGTTCTTTCATTTGCTTGACCGTCACTGGCTTTTCCTCAGGTTTTAACTCATAGCCAATTTGCCCATTGGCTTCTAGCGTGGCTTTTTTGAGACAGCTGATGTCAGTGATGCCTTGCTGCTTTAAACGCATTTTAAATTCGTCCCTTGTGAGCCTTGTTTTCTTCAGCTTATGATCAAGCATTTGGCCATCCTGTAAAATCACGACCGATTTGCCTGAAAGCAATTTTTCAAAAAAATCCGATTGAATCGACAGCTTCTCCATAATGACAAGTGCCACAATAAAGATGGTAGCTGCATAAATGGTTTCAAGTAAATTATGCTCAATAAAGGGTTGGATAATAATCGATCCGATTGAAATCATGATGACTGTTTGTTGTACAGTTAATTGACTAATCGATTTAGGCCCTGCTATTCTCAGCAGCAAGGTACCAACTAGCAGCATGACAATTGCTTTCCATAACACATCCAGCACGTCTCGTTCACCTCTTACCTATAGATTGCGAACATCCCATGTGATTTAGCCAGTTAGATAATGGAAATAAAAAAACAGCATTCGAATTGAATGCTGTAAGATGTTGACAAAGGGCCAAAATGAAAATCATTTTGGCCCTTTGTTTTCATTTCAGCGTGATAGAAAACCTTTGAAGTCTAGGAAGGACGAGCACCGGAACGGAGCGAATTTGACATTCGTGAGTACCGGAGCGCAGAACTGCGGGCGAATGCGAGGGTTTGTTTACACGCTGACAGCATTCAAATTGAATGCTGTTTAGCCAATAATGACGCGCTCTTTCGGATAATGATAATTTGCTTCGCTTTCTCTTCGGCCTATTAAATATAAAAAGCTTGGAATACCGATCCGGCCAATAAACATGACAACCATGATGATACATTTACCAAACACAGTGAGATCTGAGGTGATCCCAAGCGACAGCCCCGTTGTTCCGAAAGCAGAGCAGACTTCAAATAAATTTTCAAGAAGTGTATTATGCTCTGTTAAGGATAACAGGAACGTAGCACCAAAGACCAAAATAAAGGCCATCATGGTTACCATAAGAGATTTATTAATATCCGCTTGATGAAGCTCTCTCTTGAAGATTTTGATGGATTTATTTCCCCTAGCAAAATGAAACAAGGCAAGTAAATTAAGAGCAAACGTAGTTGTCCGAATGCCGCCCCCCACAGAGCTTGGGGAAGCCCCGATAAACATGAGCATACATAAAAATAAAAGCGTCGGTTCCGTCAGCTGCGTAATATCTAACGTTGTCAGCCCCCCGCTTCTTGTTGCAGTCGATTGAAACAAAGAATAGAACAAGATTTCGTGCCAGCTTTTCCCTACAAAGCTAAACCCGGCTTCAAGTGCATAGATTCCAATCGCTCCAACAACGACAAGGCCGCCGAACGTGAGCGTGGTGATTTTTGTAAACAATGAGAACGATGCGTGCTTACGGTCCTGATTGAACAAATAATCTTTTACTTCCACAAGCACAGGAAAGCCAATCGCTCCAAAGATGATCAGCAGCATCGTAATAAACTGGACGAAATAATCATCTTTGTAAGGGATAAGAGAACTCCCTGTAATATCGAAGCCCCCATTGGTTGTCGCACTAATACTTGAGAAGAAGCCATGCAAGAAAGCGCTTTGCACATCGTAATACTTGAGAAAATACATACTTAAAATCAGCCCGCCGACAAACTCAATCAGCAAAATTAAATATAAGACCTGCTTCATTAGTTTCACAATTCCAGATAAATTGCTTTGGTTTTGATCTGCCATGATCAGCTTTCTTTCTTTAATTCCAATTCTTTTTCGCATGACAAGCCATACGAAGGTACCGAGCGTCATAATGCCGATGCCTCCAATTTGCAGAACAAACGCAAGGATCCACATCCCTGCCACACTAAATGTTTGTGAGGTGTCGACAACAGTCAGTCCTGTAACACTTACCGCACTCACCGCTGTAAACAAGGCATCAATGAATGTCCATTTGACTCCCTCTTGATGAGCCACTGGCAGGCTGAGAAGAATAAACGACACGGTCACAGCAAGAAAATAATAAAGGGCAATCAACTGAAAAGCTGACAGCCGGTCAATTAGCTTTTTTATAGGATTCATTGTCATTCCTTCTTTTATCTATCTTTTCGAATACCTTTATCATTTTAATGAAAAGAGACATGATTTTAAAGCTATTTTATGCTTTATTTTCTTTTTCATCAAAAAGAAAAAGACATCCTGTTAAAGAATGTCTTTTCGTCTTTCTTATTTTGCTTCTAGTCTTCTGATTCTTTCGTTCAAATCAGGGTGTGTTGAGAAAAGAGAAGCTTTTCGTTTACCGCTGATTTTCAGCGTAGCGACTGCTGTTTGATCATCATCTTTGATTCTTGACGTGTACGCCTCAAGTGAACGAAGCGCATGAATCATTTTGTCTTTACCTGCAAGGTCGGCTCCGCCGCGGTCTGCATGGAATTCACGGTGTCTAGAATATGCAAACACGACAAGGCTTCCTAGGATAGAGAAAATGATTTGGAAAACAATCACAGCGATAAAGTGAACAATCGGCACAAGCTCTTCACGTGAAACAAAACGGCTTGCGATCCATGCCGCAATTCTTGAAAGGAACACAACGAACGTGTTGACGATTCCTTGAAGCAGCGTCATCGTCACCATATCACCATTCGCAACGTGAGCGACTTCGTGGGCGATTACACCTTCAACTGCTGCATCATCCATTTCATGAAGCAATCCAGTTGATACCGCAACAAGTGATCTTCTCTTAGAAGGACCTGTTGCAAATGCATTGACTTCAGATGATTGATAAATACCAACCTCAGGCATTTTAGAAAGGCCTGCTGCTCTTGAAAGTCTGTGCACGCGGTCAACAAGCTGCTGCTCATCATATGTTAATGAATCCTTTTCTGGATTTAACACGCGTACACCCATCATCATTTTTGCCATCCAGCGAGACATTGCAAGTGACATAAACGAGCCAACAAAACCAACAACTGCACTGAATACAAGAAGATAAAGGATATTAAGTCTTCCGTCTGCTCCTATATAAGAACCAACACCAGTTGCTGCACTAATAACCGACAGTACAATACCAATCGTAGTGATAACAAGAATGTTCGTTAATATAAACAGAAATATTCTCTTACCCATACATAACCTCCGCTGTCATATTAAGTTCAAATGAACTTATTAATAAAATTATAAAAATAAACGTCTCAAATTGCAAGGAAAAAGGAATCACTTTCTCTGTTTATCATAACGGCTAAAGCCCCATCACATCAATATTTACGACATTTGCCCCAGCAGAAAAGTGTACAAATTGTGACGCACAGGTTTGAATTTGAGTTTATTTTGCATTTTCATCAAAAAGAGACTATGATGTTGAATTAGATCAATAATCACGTTTTGACGTACAAATGAGGTGGAACATGGTTACTTTTAAATTAACGAGAATTGACATGACAAGACTTCTGTATTCTCTAAAAGGAGAGGGAGATCTGACTCCGCTTCAGCTTTTGAAACTATCTGTAAAAAATGGCAAGGATCATGACTATGATGAATTAAAGATCCCGTCTTTTTTTGAGAAGCTTGAACGGCGGAAGCAAAAATCAGAGCATGGTCTTTCTACAAATGAAATTGTTGAGCTTGGCAACTTGTGTGAGCTGACTTCTCTTAAATCGACGGCGATTCAAAATTGGATCAAACGTGATATTAAAGATATGATTGGCCATCCAGAGCTTGGCAAGAAGTACTCTATTGATCAGGTCGTTATTTTATTAATTGTCAGGGATTTAAAATCAGTTTTTGACTTCGATACCATTCGTATGATCTTATCTGCCTTATTTAACACCATCACAGATCGAACAGATGATATTATTAGTCCAATCCGTTTTTATGAAGCATATGCGCACGTCCTTGATTTTATTTATCATCATACACAATTTCCATTAAAGGAAACAAATTTACGAGAAATAACTGAGGAGCAGACAGACAAGCTCCATATCGAGTTTACAGAATTGACGAAGAGCCAATGGAATTTGATTAAAGGCATTATCAGTTCTACCGTCTTCTCTGTATTTACTTCTCATTTGCAAAGTACAGCTCAAGAAATGATGTATAATACGCTTCAGCTGAATAAGGGATAAATAAGAACCGAGGTGACCTTCATCATCTCGGTTTTTTTGTACAGCAATTGCCAGCATAAATGTGCGGCTTTTTTTCAAAATAAGAAGGCGCAACAAACATGAGGTGAAAGGAGGAATATGACATGGCAAATCGAAATCAACTTCTTGTTCCCGGAGTAGAACAAGCTTTAGATCAATTTAAATACGAGATCGCTCAAGAATTTGGCGTCACTCTCGGTTCAGATACAGTCTCACGTGCAAACGGTTCTGTTGGCGGTGAAATCACAAAAAGACTCGTTCAACAGGCTCAATCACAAATGGGCAATCAATCTAAATAAAGACATGGTGAAATACGCCGGAGCTAATCTGGCGTTTTTTATTGTTCATATGTGTGCTCATGCCGGTTCTCGCGATAAGGAAACGGTGCACCTTTCCCTTTTTGCTTCACATGTTCTCTTTTTTGTTCAGCGGATGGATTGTTCTGATCCCTGCCGTTTTTTTTTGCATGTTTTTCCACATCACCACGTGATGTGCCGTTCCAGTGTCTTCTTTCATCAGGATCAGTTGAATGATTTTTTTTTTGCTCTTTATCGAAAGAATGATCCTTTTCTTCCTTTATCTTGTTGTCTTTGCTTGCATCATCAGGTTTTTGAGGCTTTTGAACAGATCCTTGCTCTTCCCTCTCTGCCTCCTTCTGCTCTTTGTCCTCAGCTTCAGGAGCCTCTTGATCTGGCTGCATCTCTTCGCTATCGTCTGTCTTTACGTCTTCTTGTTTGTCTTTATCTGCTTGTTCTTCATCATGTTTCTTAGGATCTTCTTCCTTCACAGCATCGTTATCTGCTCCGTCTTCATCCTTTTTGATGTCTTCATGTTCTTGATCTTGCATTTCTTGATTTCTAATATATGTTCCTGTTGAAATGCCTGCCTTTTGAGCCTTTTCTCTTGTTTCCATGTCACTTTCCACAGTTTCCAGCTTATAATTGCGTTTTTGATATTCACCAGAAATGGTGTTAATTTTGCTTTTTACGTTTGTTTTATATGTATTGTCCTGCTTGTTTTCATAAACGGTTGAAATATAAATACTTTTAGAATGGTTCACATATCCTTTTTTGTCACAGACATCTATAATTTCCTGGACGACTTTGGTCATGTCGTTTTTTTCTAAATCCTTCATACTCGCCAGTACTTGCTTTGCATCTTTATTCAGCGGTGTGACACCGATCACTTGATAATTGTGATCAAGCTTCAGCTCAAAGCTTGGGTTAATGTCAATTGTCATATATGCATATGCTTTTTGACTTGAGAAAGATGGCATCATAGTAAAAATTACGACAATAATCGCTGCAATTGATAGTATTCCTGCATTTAACGGACGTAAACGAAGCAGGTCAAAAAAACCGGCTCTTTTTCTTTCGAGACGTGATTCATTCGGAAATGTCACTTCTTGGCCGATTTCATAGTTTTGCTCTTCATATTTTGTCCGCAGAAATTGTCCATCAGGGGTCAGCAGCGTGACATATTTTTTGTTTTTCTCTACTATAATGCCTCTTCTCATGAATTAAGCACCCCTTTAAGGTAATCTTTCAAATACACATAATCACCTGTCATAATGATCGCCATCGCAATGATATATTTTCTATTTCTCTCAATCGTTTTGCGGCTGACTTCCACTAACTTTTCCAGCTGTTTGACGGGCAATTGTTTTTTTTGAAATAAAATGGTTCTCAGCTCATCGTGTTCAACGAGTGTATGGGCTACTTTAATGGCATTTTGCCTGGCATCTGCATGCTTTGGTGAATGCTCAAGCAGCTCTTGAAACGTGAGACCGTATACTTTCAATCGTTCTTTAAAATGTTCAATCTCTTCTCTTCTATGTTCTTGTTCAATTAAACGCCTATATTCATTTGCAGAGAGCTCGGCTTCAATCATGCTTTGAGAGTATTCGCCGTTCTCACTTTCTTGCAGGTCCATTTGAACCGTTGGCGCATTTCTTGCTTCTTTTCGAATATAGTCAATCACTTTTCTTTTAATAATTAATTCTGCGAAAGCAAGCAGTGAGTTTCCTTTTTCGGCAGAGTATTTTTCTATCGCTTCATTAAAGGCTATTAAGCCTATGCTGAATTCATCATCTTTTTCATCTATATATCGTTTACAAACGGATGAAACCGTCTTAGCGACAAATGGTTTGTATTGCTCTATTAATGCATTTTGCAGTTCGATATCACCTTGTTGAATACTGATAGCCGACTGCTCTAATGTTTGCTTTTTCTTTCCTTTTTTAAACAAAAGGCTAAGCAATGGTTTCACCTCAGTTCTCCCTATATTACTCATTTATGATAGCTAATTTATGAGGGAAGCGCAAAGGAAGAAATGAGGAATTCATTTCCTGTTACTCAATTATGACATGTTTGTCACCATCTACTTTACAATGTTTCGTCTAAAAGCAAAGAAATAAGGGGGTATCTCCCCCTTATTTGTAATATACGTGTTATGAAAATGAAATGATATTTCTTTCAAAAAACCTACTCTCCCAGGCGTGCCTCTTGCTTCTCCTCGTTTTCCTGCCCGCCTTTTCTTGATGGACTTGATAAAAACCAGCCAAATGCTGCAATTGCGAGAAGCACTGTCCAGAAAATGACTTTCCATAATGCTGAATGGATAAAATGAGACGATACGACCCCAATAGCTGGATGTGACAGTGTATAAAGCGTGAGCTTCACACCCACCCATCCGACAATGACAAATGCTGCTGTTTCTAGGCTCGGTCTTGTTTTGAGCAGTTTCACAAAGACCGTTGCTGCAAATCGCATAATCACAAGACCAATGATACCGCCTAAAAGAATGACAATAAATTGACCGCCATCGAGTCCACCGATTTGCGGAAGACTTGTTTTTGGCAGTGTCACAGCTAAAGCGACGGCCGCTAAAATGGAATCTACGGCAAAAGCAATGTCGGCCAGCTCTACTTTCACGACCGTTGCCCAGAAGCCGCTTTGTTTCACATTTGTTTCAGTTTCCTTTTTCTTAAATACGTGCGATTTTAAAATATGGTGAATGGAAATATAAAGAAGATAAATTGCACCAATGGCTTGAACTTGCCACACATCCACTAAAAACGAAATAAGAAACAGAGAACCAAACCGCATGACAAACGCACCTGCAAGTCCGTAAAACAATGCCTTTTTTCTTTGTTTTTCAGGAAGGTGTTTGACCATCACGGCCATGACCAGCGCGTTATCAGCTGCTAAAATCCCTTCTAATCCAATCAGTACGAGCAGAACCCACCCGTACTCTAAAATAATAGCTGCATCCATCATCATTCCTCCTTGTTTTTATCTATTGTCCCACAACAGACAAAGGCTTATGAATGCAAAAAAGACCTTTGCCTGTAATGGCAAAGGTCTTGCTAGACATGTGATATGTAGAATCATGCCAACAAAGCCGATGAACATCAGTCCATGTAATGACGACTTTGTTTCCGGTAAAAACCGGACGCTACTCCCCTTTGGCGGGATTTAGAATATTTAGATTAATTATATCATAATCAATAGACACTGGATTGTCAACAGGTGACTTTCTGTTCGATCCATTGATTAGGCAGTTGGCGTTTCTGTTTTTCTTTTTCTTCGTTTTATCAATAGGTAGACAACAAACAATAACACAACACCGATCCCAATTGGTAAAAGATAAGGATCTATCATGGCGCCAACCTCTTTCCAATTCTCCCCAAGCATAAACCCAAGATACACATACACAAACGTAATTGGTGTAATTGCCAAAAACGTATACAGGCAAAAGACCCACACATTCATCTTGGCAATACCGCACGGGATGGAGATAAGTGTTCTGACTCCTGGTATGAACCGGCCGCTGAATGCGACGAATCCGCCATGCTTTTCAAAGAAAGCATCCGATTTATCAAGCGACTCAGGTTTTATAAAAAAGTACTTTCCATATTTATTTAAAAAGGGTCTGCCGCCGTAACGTCCTAACCAGTACAAGGTCAAAGGACCAGCCACACCGCCAATAGAGCCGGCCGCCACAACACCGATAAAGGCCATGTCCCCTTCTGAGACCCAGTAACCCGCAAGAGGCAAAACCACTTCAGCAGGTACAAATTCAATGCATAATGCGAGGAAGATGCCAAAGTATGACAAGTTCTTAAAGGCATCAGCTAAAGAAATAATAAAATCTTCGATGTTTATCAATCCCTTTCACACATAATCATTTGACTGATTCTATCTCTTTTAGAATCACACCATATATTAAACGAATAAAACCGAAGAAACGATTCGCTTTTCGTCGTTTTTTTACATTAAATTTGATTTTACTATAAAAGAAGGGTGAAAAAAACGTTGATTGTTGTATTTAAGTGAAGGAAAGGTGAACACAGAAGCCATTCGATCCGATATATTAAGTATATGTCTGTTTTAAAGTACAGGAGGTTTTCTTACATGACCCATTTAACAGGAAGCTACAATGGATGGCTTGTCTTTCTGTCAATCGCTGTCGCCGCTGTCGCCTCCTACTCAGCTCTTCATATAGCCAGCAGGGTAGCACAGTCAAGCGGTGCAAAGAAAAAGGTATGGCTGCTCATTGGTGCAATGATCATGGGAATGGGGATATGGTCGATGCATTTTATTGGCATGATGGCATTTCAAATGCGTGTTGGCATCACATATGATACATCCTTACTGATTCTATCGATTTTGGCCTCATTTATCGGATCCTTGATCGCTTTTTCAATATGCATTCAAAAACAGCTCTCTAGAAGACGGCTGCTCATTAGTTCGATCACCATGGGTTCAGCTATTTGCAGCATGCATTATCTTGGAATGGAATCAATGGCCAATGTCTCAATCAGCTATGATCCAGTCCTCTTTTTTCTTTCGTTTTTCATTGCTGCCATTACCTCCTACTTCTCATTGAAACTCTTCTTTCGTGTTGACCGCACGAAAAGTAAACGGGAGAATTATCTTTTAAAGAGTCTTGGTTCAATGTTGATGGGCGGTGCTATAGCAGGTATGCATTATACTGGTATGGCTGCCTCTACCATGTTTTATCATTCAAATGGACAGGCTGCTATAGGTGGATCTCTTGAAATGTCGCCATTCAGTCTGTCGATTTTTATCGGCTTAATGACACTTATAGTCCAAACACTGATGATTTTTGGGGCCTATATTGATCACCGGATCATGACGCAGTCAGATCAGCTGAAAGAAAATGAACAGCGGTTTCAATCGCTTATCAAACATAATATAGACGGCATTATCGTGTTATCTGTCGATCGAAAGGTTCTTTCTGCAAATGACTCTGGTAAACAAATCTTAGAGTTGTACAATTCTAAGATTGGTGATGATGTCAGCCAATATGTGATGCCGACTGAGTTGTGGGAAGAATTTATTTCTCAGTCAAAAAAAGCTATCACACGCGAAGCAGAACTGAAAACAGCAGATCGTTTTTATTATTATCATGTCACTTACATACCTGTTCATGTGAACAATTCACTCGACAGCATTTATCTTGTTTTAAAAGATTTAACGCAGCAGCGGATTGCAGAAAAAGAAATTCATGTGATGGCACATTATGATGCACTAACAGAGCTTCCTAACCGCCGCCACGGCATCAATCATTTAAATGATGTTCTCTCCGCTCAAGAAAAGTCAAAAACGTCAACAGCGGTTCTGTTTCTGGACTTAAATCGTTTTAAAATTATTAATGATGCACTCGGGCATAACATAGGAGATTTACTGCTGAAAGCTGCCGCAAACAGACTGACGCAATGTTTACCGGACAATGGCTTTATCGCAAGACTTGGCGGTGATGAATTTTTAATGATCTTTCCCCACATGGATCATGATACACATAAAATCGAACAATTTTCTAAAAATATCATCCATCAATTTGAACGTCCTTTTTTCATCCAGAACCATCAGCTTATTACGTCAATCAGCATTGGGATCGCTATCTCTCCGCAAAATGGCAAAGACGGGATGGAGCTGATGAGAAAAGCCGATATGGCCATGTATTTATCCAAAAAACATAAGCAGAGCCGTTATGAGTTCTTTACCGAATCCATGGAAAGATTAAGTGAGGACAGGTTAAACCGGGAGCTGGAGCTGAGGGATGCCATTCAAAGAGAGCAATTTGTCCTTCACTACCAGCCTCAAGTCAGTGCCAAAACTAGAAAGATGACTGGGGTTGAAGCCCTTTTGAGAATGAAGGCACCAGATGGTTCCTTAAAATCACCTGAGGCTTTTATTGAGCTGGCAGAGGAATCAGGCCTGATCATTGATATTGGCAGATGGGTCATTGATACGGCTGGCAAGCAGGCAAAAATGTGGTATGACGATGGGCTAAAGATTCCTGTGGCTGTCAATTTATCTGCGAAACAATTCAATTCTGAAGACTTAATTGATTTGATCAAGCTCACACTGAAAAAATACGACCTGAAACCGTCACTCTTGGAGCTTGAAGTCACAGAAAGTATGACAATGGACAATATCAAGCAATCAAAACAGGTGTTAACGTCGCTAAAACAGCTTGGCGTCCGCATTAGTATTGATGATTTCGGTACAGGCCACAGCTCATTAAGCTATTTAAAGGATTTACCGATTCATCGACTGAAAATTGATAAATCCTTTATTGAGGACATTTTAAGTGATTCAAAGTCTGAACAGATTACAGGGGCTATTATAGCGATGGGACACCAATTATCTCTCGAAGTGATAGCAGAAGGTGTTGAAACGTTTGCACAGGCTCAGCTATTATCTGCCCAGGGCTGTGACGACCTGCAGGGGTTTTATTATGCCAAGCCGCTGCCAGCAAGCGATATTGAAAAATTCATCGCCTATCCGGCGCTGCTTGACACATAAAAAAGGTGCCAATGATGGCACCTTCCAGCGTGCAGACAAACCCTCGCATTCGGTGTCAGTCCTGCGTGCCGGTGCTCACGAATGCTCAATTCGCTCCGCTCCGGTACTCGTCCTTCCTAGACTTCAAAAGTTTTCTGTCACGCTGAGCTGAGAAGAAGACAAAGGGCTAAAATAAAGATCACTTTAGCCCTTTGTCAACAATTTAAAAGGTGCCAATGATGGCACCCTTTCGTTTTATCTAAATAATAAATGCTGACTGTGAATACCTGCTTTTTTCAATAGACTAATCAATTGCTCTTGCTCTTCACGCGTCAGACCAGAGAATGCACGCGCAATCCGAAGAGAGTGGATCGGATAAATCTTGTCAAGATAGCTTCGCCCTTTTTCCGTTAAATGGGCATAAACAGACCGTTTATCCTTGGGGTCCTGTTCTCTTTCAATGAAACCATTTCGTTCTAATTTGTCAATTACGTACGTCACATTCCCGCTGACAAGCAGGAGTCTTGAGCCGATTTGCTGAAGCTTTTGAGCACCTCTTGTGTACAGTAATTCAAGAACGGCAAATTCAGTTGGATTGAATCCATGCTCTTTGCTGTCTCTAATACTGTGTTCTGAAACGCTTTTAAATGCTCTTGCAAAAACCTTGTAAAGCGTCATTGAGCGTTCTACTTCTTCTTCATTAAACGATAGTCTCATCACATATCTACCTCTTATAATATTTTTTTAACTTCAAGGCTGTCTTGCGGTGCAGTTGGAGCCTTTCGTAAAAAATAGAAGTACGTTTTTGAAAACCCTTTCAACCACATAAGTGACTCCATTCGTGTTATGTATAAGGTTTCGATATAAACTTTTAAAATCCTTCTTATTTTTCACAATCATCTCGAAAAAAAGCTTTTTCAGCAAACCATCAAGATGCGACACACTTTAACAAAATCTGTAAAGAATCTATGGTTTCTTGCACTTCATTCGCCAAATTTCTACAAAATTCAATATTGCTATAATATTAAACAAAAAAAAGAACCCTTTATGTGACATACGCACATTTCAAGGGATTTTTACAGACAGCGTTCTGTTTTGTTGAAAAAGAAATGATACTCTTTTTTTAAGTCACTAATTGTCATGTTCTTGGCCGCATCAGGGCTGTAAACCCCTAATGAACATAGCTGCTTCGTATAATAATGTCTTTCCTTTGCTAAAGCTTCTTTTAATATACGCCGCACCGATTATCCCTCCTATCAAGTGATTTGGATCGGGTGCTTATGAAGACTTCTTATACAAATCATTTTGCATGGCTCTTAGAAGCGCATGTGCATTCTGACCTGCAGCCTGCATGAATTGCTCGAGCAATTCATCCCTCTTCACATCTAATGCGATGATTTCTTTTGCCATACGAATGATCTGTGCTTCCTCCATCATATGCTCCTCCTCCTATGTCAATTCACCATGATTATATGCCGCCGTAAGATGTATTGCACACTCTCTGTAATCTTTCCTCCCATGGTTTTTTCATTTTTTTCGTTTTTGTGTTATATTTTCTAACAAACGATAGGTTTTTTCACTTCTCGTTCTATATAATATGAAGAAAAGACTTGCAGGGGTGAGTATATGACGCAGGAAGATGTATCTTATAAAGATAAAAAAGTCATTTCAATCGGGATTGTCAGTGAGCTAACAGGGCTTTCCGTCAGGCAAATCCGATATTATGAGGAACGTAAACTCATTTACCCCCAGCGCTCAACAAGAGGCACACGGAAATATTCTTTTGCAGATGTTGAACGTTTGATGGACATCGCCAATAAACGGGAAGACGGTGTGCAGACAGCTGAAATTTTAAAAGACATGAAGAAAAAAGAACAAGCGCTAAAAAGCGGACAATTTAAGAAAAAAATGCTGGAAGGTCAGATTAACGCACACTTTCGGTATAAAAATCGTTAAACAAAAAAAGAATCGCTCTTTTGAACGATTCTTTTTATTTAGAGGAAGCTTCAGTACCTTCTACAACCCCTACAAAGTCAATCAGCACGCCACCTCTTTCAGGATCTTCTTTCACCCGCAGGGCAAGTGCCTTTTTCTTCCCGGTTTTTGCATCTTCATAATTCGCATGGAACACATGAATGCTGGCTTCTTCCAATTGAAAATCCTCATAAGAAAGCGTGTCTATGCCCCATTCTTTTTTCAGTTTCAGAATGTCATCCGGGCTCGGGACCGCACCTTCGACGTAGATATCTTCCATTTTTCTTTTATTTCCTTCGGTGATGGCTTCAAGCATATGCTCTGCAGCCACTAGCCTTCGGTCTTTCCCCTCGTCCTCCCTTTGACATGCACTCAGCAAAAACATACACATCAAAATGAATAAGAATTTCTTCATGTTTCTCTCCCACCTTCTCCTTAAAATGTAAAGGATGGAAGCGCTATATGCAATCTTTATACAAAAAAAGCCTGTAAAACGTCATGTTTTACAGGCTTAGATTGCGGACAAGGGATGGTCCTTTGTCTACCTTTCAGCGCGATCTGAAAACCTTTGAAGTCAAGGAAGAACGAGTACCGGAGCGGAGCGAATTGAACATTCGTGAGCACCGGCACGCAATGACTGACACCGAATGCAAGGGTTTGTCAGCGCGCTGAGACTGCAAAACGTCATGTTTTACAGCCTTCTTGCTACATAAGTGTATGAAGGAACGCTGTCGCAATACCAAAATAGATGAGCAGTGATAAAATATCGTTCAATGTTGTAATCAGCGGCCCAGATGCAATCGCAGGGTCCACGTTTAATCTGTGTAAAATAATAGGCACGATCGTACCTGCCATCGTTCCAATAATCAGTGTGGCAAGCAGTGACGAACCAACAACAAATCCTAAAATCATATTACCCTGCCACACCATTGCGACGACTGTAATAATGATGGAACAGACAATCCCAATGTAAATACTTGTTCGGAGCTCTCTAAAAATCAGGCGCATAATGGTTTTTTTCGTTAATTCTTCTTTTGAAAGTCCTCTAATGACGACCGCAAGCGACTGTGTGCCTGTATTCCCTGTCATTCCGGCAATCATCGGCATGAAGAAGGCTAAGGCGACGACTTGCTGAAGGGTATCTTCAAAGTAATTTAAAATACTGCCTGAAATCAGCCCAATGAATAAGAGCAAAATGAGCCACGGGAGACGCCGGTATGCTGCCACAAAAGCGGGCGTGTCGAACGTAATATCTTTACCAGAGGCAGCGAACTTCTCATAGTCTTCTCCTGCCTCTTGAATGACGACATCAATGATATCATCGACTGTGACGATTCCGACCAGGACATTGTTCTCTTCTACAACAGGAATGGCAAGAAAATCATACCGTTCAATCAGCTTTGCGATTTCCTCCTGATCCTGAAAAGCTCCAACGGCAATGACTCTTGTAAACATAAGATCCTGCACTTTTTCATCTGGTTCACCTAAAATGAGATCCCGGTACGACAGAACCCCTACAAGCTGCTTTTGATCATTAATGACATATAAATAGTTGATCGATTCTGCAATTTCAGCAAAGCTTTTCAGCTTTACAACTGCGTCCTGAACCGTATAATGCTGAGGAATCCATACGTACCGGTTGGTCATGATCCGGCCTGCTGTCTCAGCAGGATAATTCATGAGAAGCTGGACGGCCTTTGATTCCTCTGCCTCCATGTTTGATAAAAGCTGATCTTTCAGCTCATCATCCATTTCATCAAACAAGTTGGCTAGGTCATCGTTATCCATTTTGTTTGTGACGAAGGTGGCTTTGTCTTTTCCTACTTTTTCAAGCACAATTTCTTGGTATTCGCGCTCAAGCTCACCCATCATTTCCGTCACATCATCGATTGTTAAAAAGCTGAGGAAACGGCCGCGGTGTTTTTCTGGAAGTTCTTTAAATAAATAGGCCATATCATATGGCTGAAGTTCTTCCATAATGTTTTTAAATTCTTTGCGTTTGCCATCTCTTAATAAAATAATGATTCTTAAAATGAGTTCATCGTACGTAATGTTCTGTATCATCGCTGTTACCTCCCCAAAGTCAGGAGATACCCGAATCCCTTAGAATGTGCGGGGGTCAGGATCTCCTCTGTCTGATGCGTCAATCTGATCTTTTGACATACTCTCTATGTGTCTCGAATCGGGATGATCCATCCCCACACCTCCTTTTCTCATAAAAAAGCACCTTCAACCGAATGAAGGCGCTTTGTAAGCATGACAAAATAAACACTTGCTCCTTCAATCGTAGAGCTTTAGCACTGTACGGCATAGGATCAAATCCAGCTGCATTAAAAATCACCTTATGTCGATGATTTCTGTTGACCCATTGGCGTCTTTGGACATTTTTGGGCAGCAGCGTATCTCCATACAGGAGCCTCACCTAACGAAGTCTCATATTGTTAACACACTGAGATTACAGAAAAAGCGGAATGATGTCAATAAGCAAGATGCCAAATATCCTTATGTATTCGCTTACTTTTCAAAAAAGAGCGATAGACAGCTCGGCCATCGCCCTTTCATGTCTTTTTATTCCTCTTCCGGCTGATTCATATCCTCTTGGGAGAGGAGATGAAAGGAATCATGCAAAAACAAAGCATATCCTTCTCCATCAGGATGCGGAACGTATTCCGCGTGATCCATTGTTTGCTCTTCTTCTTTTTTCTTCATATTCTCTCGCCTCCTTTCCCGTAGTTTGTCCCAATGAAAAAACCTTACACATGAAAGTGTAAGGTTTGGTCATAGCTTAATCATCCCATTCTTGCTTCAGGATTTTGCCTGTTTTAGCGGAAATCTCAAAATCAACTTCCTCGCCGCTTGGTGTTGTGATTTCAATTTCGTAAATGTACACACCATTTTCTTTATCTAGATCAGAATCAGTGACTGTGCCTTTTACTTTTGCAAGAGCCATTTTTTCAGCCTGTTTTTTCGTGATCTTCACGTTCTGTTTCTTTTCTTTGACTGGATCATTCATCGCTTTTCCAGTTTTTGCATCGACATATACTTTATATTCAAAGCCGCCTTTTTTGATCTCGACCTCATACACCCATTTTCCTTTTTTACGCTCAAGATCCACATCATCCACATAGCCTTTCACCACTTTTAAGGCTGCTTTTTCAGCTTGTTTCTTTGAAACAAATGACGATTTCTTTTGCACGACTTGCTCGGCGTTTGCTGTTTGATTTGTATTTTGCGCTTGAAGTGTGAAACCACCTGCAACAAGAGTTCCCGTTAATGCTGTAGCTACTAGTACTTTTTTCATCATGTTCATTTCCTCCTCTATTTGATTTCTTCTCTATCTTAAGAAAACAAGATGATAAAGGAAGGAAAGAAACATGAGAATATCATGAGAAAAAGATTAGTTTTCGTACGTAATGCCCTCAATATCCCCTGTATAGGCGTTCACAAGCACCTCCGCCTCTCTGCCGTCAGGCAAATCCAGCTCCACCTCAAATACGAGCATACCGCTGAATGTTTCAAGATCAGCATCATCCACTGTTCCGCCAACTTCTTTGACGGCAATTTGGATGGCTTCCTCGACAGTGATTTTCGTAAGCTTCTTTTCTTTAGAGGTTGGTTTTTTCTTTTCTGCTTCAAGCACCTTAAATGACTGTTTGTCGACCTCGACTTGATATAATTCTTTTTTTGATTGGATGGTAAA
Source organism: Bacillus sp. FSL K6-1006 (assembly GCF_038593175.1). NCBI lineage: Bacteria > Bacillati > Bacillota > Bacilli > Caryophanales > Bacillaceae > Bacillus > Bacillus sp. FSL K6-1006. The sequence goes on along the minus strand of NZ_CP151970.1, from coordinate 1,301,081 downwards.
AATGAAACGATCTGACGTCTCTTTTTTTTGAATGACAGTTCCGCTCACCTTTTTAACAGCCGCCTCTTCTGCCTGGAGCTCAGCATTTTTTTCATTTGGCTTTTGATAGCTTTTTAACTGTCTAATTTCTTTCATTTGACCGCTTGCAGAAGATGCAATGATTTGATAGATGCCGTTTGCATTTTCCAGCGTCATTGTATAGTCCTGTTTATGATTGATTAAATCAATATGTGTAATGTTTCCATTGTAGTCTTTTGCGATCATTTTTTTCATTTCTGCTTCACTTAATATTTTTTGATCAATGGTTTGGATCATGAGCATTGCAAAGGCCGCAAGAATCACAAGACATCCTGCGAGCGCAAGCACCATTTTCGTTTTTCTAGACATGCAGCGCCTCCTTCCTATTTCCTATTTTATAAGGAGGAAATGAGAAATTGATGAGAAAAGACCCATTTATTTCTGAAAAAGAATGGTCATGGCTGTCCCTTCGCCGATACGGCTGTCTACCTTCAGCTCGGCCTCATGTTCTTCTGCAATTTGCTTCGCAATTGAAAGACCGAGTCCGGTTCCGCCCGTCTCACTGTTTCTCGCTTCATCCACGCGGAAAAAGCGGTCAAAGATTTTCGGCAGATCCTCTTCTTTTATGCCAATTCCTTGATCAATCACTGAAATAAATGGCTTGTCTTCTGCCCATCCGCAGGTCACATCAACTGGCTCTCTGCTATATTTGACCGCATTATCAATTAAGATGGTCAAAAGCTGTTTGATTTTCTCTTCGTCTCCTTCTGCGATCAGCGGCTGATCTGTCTGCACATGAGATTGAATCGTTCGATTGGTAGCCACTTCAAGTGTATGACAAAGCTGCTTGCACAAATGACCAAGATCAACCGGCTTCATATCCAAGTATAACGGCTGGCCGTTTTTCGCCAATGTCAATAATTGATCTGTCAGTCTTTTCATTTTTTTCGCTTCATCATGAATCGCTTGGGAGGATTCTTCTACAACCTCTGGACGTGTTTGCCCCCAGCGTTTGAGTAAATTGCTGTAGCTCATAATGACGGTAATCGGTGTCTTCAATTCATGGGAGGCATCATGCAAAAATTGCTGTTCTTTTTCATAATGCTTCTCGAGAATCTCGGACATTTCATTAAAGGTTTGTCCCATTTGATATAGTTCATCCTTTGAATCGCCTGTTAATTCAATTCGTTTAAACGCCTTCTCTTTCATACTTGCCTTCATGGTATTCGTCATTCTGCTAATCGGCCGGACAATTTGCTTTGTTAAAACGTGGCCTGCAAAATAGGAAAGCACAATAAACAAAACGCCGGTAGCGATTAAAATCATTTTTAATAACGCTAAGTTCTCTTCCGTATTTTCGATTTCTTCATATACTTGAAGCGACATAATCTCACCATTTGTCCAAATGACCGGAATAGCAGCGAACGCAATCATATGCTTATTGTATTCTTTGATTTCTGCTGTCTGGCCAGATTCGTATGTAAAAGGCAGTGAGCTAAACGTTGATTCCTTTGTGACAGTCAGTTTTGACTCTCCCGTTTCTGTCACGACTCGGATCATACCATTTTGAGGCAGGTACGCCTTCAGCAGCTCCGAGGACGGAAGACCCTCTTCCTCTGATTTTTTTAAAGCAATGGCAATATTTTCAGCCACCTCAGACAAGCGGGACATATCTTTTTGCGTCAAGGTCATTGAAAAAATAAAATAAATGGCTGTATGAAACAAGAGCACCATTAAAAACAAAGACAACGACGTATAAAGCTGAATCTTATTTTTTAATCTCATTCTTTATCCTTTCATCACATAACCCACACCTCTCACTGTGTGAATCAGCTGTTTTTCGAATGGGTAATCGATTTTTTTCCTTAAATAACGGATATAGACATCTACCACATTTGTATCACCAAAATAATCAAAACCCCAAACCGCTGTTAAAAGCTGATCTCTTGTGAGCACTTGCTGCTGATGGTTCAGTAAGTGGACAAGCAGGTCATATTCTCTCGGCGTGAGTTCAAGCATTTGCCCAGCCCTTTGTATTTCTCTTGTTTTCTCGTTGACCGTTAAATCTGCTATGCTCAGCTCTGTCTCCTTTTCTTCTTGTGCATGTATATTCAGTCTTAGCTGCGCGCGAATTCGTGCTAATAATTCTTCTATGTCAAAAGGTTTTGTTATATAATCATTCGCCCCAAGATCGAGCCCGCTTACCTTATCAGGGACACTCCCCCTTGCTGTAATCAAAATAATAGGTGTCGCTGTATTTGTCTTTCGAACCCTTCTCAGCACTTCAAGACCGCTTAACTCTGGAAGCATGACGTCAAGCAGCACCAAATCGAAGCTGTCTTCTTCAAGAGCCTGAAGGCCGTCCATTCCTGTCTCTTTGACTGTCACCTCATATCCTTCATATTCAAGTTCAAGTGACAGCACCCTAGCGATTTTCTTTTCATCTTCGACTACGAGTATCTTCCCTTTGTTCATCTCTATCTCTCCTATCTAAAAGGCAAGCTTGTCTTTCCATTATTATATGTTGCCTTTCTCATTTGGAACAGTCACAATCTTCACATCTATTTTTTTATGGAGGGAATTATTTTTGAGAAAAAACATTTAACTTGATCCTTCTTCTCAATTTGTTACTTCATCTCATTATTTTTTAGTCTGCCTCTTTTAGTTCTATTCACCCATTTTCATCTGTACAGGTGCAACCTCACTATGCAGCATTTCCTTCTTTTTCATATGATATCAAGAGTTTTCTTCAAAAGGTGAGCTCTTTCGTCAATATGTGAGGAGAACTGCACTTTTGATAATAGATTGATTATTTGAAAAATTATTACAATTGACCCTTTCCGATCAAAAGTTTCTTTTATACAATAACATTATGCAGCCTGAATCTACTTTGAAAACAAAATAAGGAGGGCTTTCTTATGAAAGGTGAAATTCGCTTAATTCCGTATGAAGTAAAAGCCAATGTGATGGAAGCGAAAGAGACGCCGGAAAGTATTCAGGAGATTAAAGCACCCGAACTTTGGTCAAGTGGCTTCAAAGGAAAAGGCATAACCATTGCTGTCCTTGATACAGGCTGTGACACAGAGCATCCCGACTTAAAAGATCAGATTATCGGTGGGAAGAACTTTACCGATGATGACGATGGAGATGCTGAAAATGTAAAAGACTATAATGGGCATGGTACCCATGTAGCAGGAACGATTGCCGCAACCGATCAAAATGGCGGAATTTTAGGGGTTGCCCCTGAAGCCAAGCTGCTCATCGTGAAAGTTCTTGGCGGTGAAAATGGCAGCGGAAAATATGAGTGGATCATTGATGGTATCAACTATGCCGCAGAGCAGAAGGTGGATATTATCTCTATGTCTCTCGGTGGTCCAAGCAATGAGCCTGCCCTGCAGGAAGCCATTCAAAATGCGGTAAAAAGCGGTGTGCTTGTTGTGTGCGCAGCAGGAAATGAAGGGGACGGGGACGAGCGTACGGAAGAGTTCTCCTACCCAGCAGCATACAATGAAGTCATTGCCGTCGGTTCTGTTTCCCTTGCTAGAGAATCCTCTGAATTTTCTAACGCCAATAAAGAAATCGACCTCGTCGCTCCAGGAGAAGACATTTTATCCACTCTCCCTAACCATAAATATGGCAGGCTCACAGGGACTTCAATGGCTGCCCCTCACGTAAGCGGTGCACTAGCCATTATTAAAAACGCCGAAGAAGAAGCGTTCCAGCGCAAGCTGACAGAGCCTGAGGTTTATGCTCAGCTTGTCAGAAGAACCCTTCCATTAAAACAGTCGAAAGCCCTTGTAGGGAATGGATTTTTATATTTAACTGCGCCTGATGTCCTTTTAGAAAAAACATTAGAAGCAGATCTTTTATCTCTATAGCTTAAATAGAGGTCCTGAGAAAAGATAGAATTTTCTCAGGATTTTTTTAATTAAAATTATTCAAAATTTACTTTGACGAAATGAAGTGAACGTTATATAATCGAACACAATAAATTCATAGTTTGAGAGTCGGTAATTCGATTACACGTCGAATTTTAATTGGGAAGACCGGTGAAAATCCGGCGCGGTCCCGCCACTGTGAGTGAGGAGAGCTTTTCTCAGGAATCCACTGTCATTAGGATGGGAAGGATGAAAAGCTTGCAGATTCACCAGCCAGGATACCAGCCGCTCTATCACATCAAACCCCCTACGGTTGATAGGAGATGTCGGAAAAGCGTCAGTGATACTCACGCCTTATTTCGCACACACATTTTGTCTTTTAAACCAGACATTTACCTCATCAATCATGATCATGAGCGTAAATGTCTTTTTATATTTAGAGGAGGAATTGGAATTGACAATTGTTAAAACAAGTAATCTAGGCTTTCCGCGCATTGGTTTAAACAGAGAATGGAAAAAAGCACTTGAGTCTTACTGGAAAGGTCAAACAGACCGCGAAACCCTCTTAAGCACACTGGATGAACAATTTTTAACTGCCATTAAAACACAAATCGATCAACAAATTGATGTTGTTCCTTCTGGAGACTTTACCTTCTATGATCACGTGCTGGATACCGCTGTTATGTTCAATTGGATTCCAGAGCGCTTCCGCAGCTTAAAAGACCCGCTAGATACATACTTCGCGATGGCAAGAGGAACAAAAGATGCCGTCTCAAGTGAAATGACAAAATGGTTTAATACAAACTATCACTACATCGTTCCAGAATACGAAAAAAGCACAGAATTTAAACTCACACACAACAAGCCGCTTGAAGCTTACGAAAAGGTGAAAAAGGCGTTTGGTGTTGAAACAAAACCGGTTGTACTTGGTCTATATACATTTGTCTCACTTTCTAAAGGTTATGAAGCAAATGAAGTGAAAGAAATCCAGCAGCGTCTAGTGCCGCTTTATACTCAGCTTTTAAAAGAACTTAAAGAAGCAGGCGTCAAATGGGTTCAAATTGATGAACCTGCACTTGTCACAGCTTCCAGTGAAGACGTAAAATCCGTAAAAGAAATTTATCAAACGATCAAAGAAGCCGTACCTGGCTTGAACATTCTTCTTCAAACATACTTTGATTCAGTAGATGCGTATGAAGAGCTTGTCACATATCCTGTTGAAGCAATTGGTCTTGATTTTGTCCATGATCAAGGGCGCAACCTTGATCAAGTGAAAAAGCACGGTTTCCCGAAAGATAAAATTTTAGCAGCAGGCGTCATTGATGGAAGAAATATTTGGAGATCAGACCTTGGCGAAAGATTATCCTTTATTTCTGAAGTCATTGCTGACGTTCAGCCGAAAGAAGTGTGGCTGCAGCCATCAAGCAGCTTGCTGCATGTGCCAGTTGCCAAACACCCAAGCGAACAGCTTGAAGAAAAACTATTAAACGGACTGTCTTATGCCACTGAAAAGCTGGCTGAATTGACATTACTAAAAGAAGGTTTAACAAAAGGAGCAGCTGCCATTGATGCTGATATTAACGAAGCAGCACAAGCACTTCTTACCTTAAAAGAGTTCGCAAAAGGAACAAATGCGGATCTAACAGCGGAACGCAACAATCTTTCATCGAAAGATTTTAAACGTCCAGCTGCCTTTGAAGAACGCCTTCGTATCCAAAACGAATCTCTTGAGCTCCCGCTTCTTCCAACAACAACAATTGGCAGTTTCCCGCAGTCTGCCGAAGTGCGCAGTGCTCGTCAAAAGTGGCGCAAAAATGAGTGGACAGATGCAGAGTATGATGAGTTTATTAAGAAAGAAACAAAACGATGGATTGATATTCAAGAAGAAATTGGTCTGGATGTGCTCGTACATGGGGAATTTGAACGTACAGACATGGTTGAATACTTCGGTGAGAAGCTAGCCGGATTTGCCTTTACAAAATTTGCTTGGGTACAATCCTATGGATCACGCTGCGTGAAGCCGCCAATCATTTATGGAGATGTAGAGTTTACAGAGCCAATGACAGTGAAAGAGACGGTATACGCACAAAGTTTAACAGAGAAAAAAGTCAAGGGCATGCTGACAGGACCTGTTACCATCTTAAACTGGTCTTTCCCAAGAACGGATATCTCTCGCAAAGACATTGCTTTCCAAATTGCTTTCGCTTTGCGTAAAGAGGTAGAAGCTTTAGAAGCAGCTGGTATTCAAGTGATCCAAGTGGATGAGCCTGCGCTAAGAGAAGGACTTCCGCTCAAAGAAAGTGATTGGGCAGAATATTTAAACTGGGCAGCAGAGTCTTTCCGTTTATCTACATCATCCGTTCAAAATGAAACACAAATTCATACACATATGTGCTACAGTAACTTCGAGGATATTGTCGATACAATCGAAGACTTGGATGCTGACGTGATTACAATTGAACATTCACGCAGTCATGGCGGATTCCTCGATTACTTAGAAAAACACCCGTATTTGAAAGGACTTGGACTAGGCGTTTATGACATCCATAGCCCGCGCGTTCCATCTGTTGAAGAAATGAGCGAGATCATTGATGATGCGCTGAACGTTTGTCCAACAGATCGCTTCTGGGTGAATCCGGATTGTGGTCTAAAAACTAGACAAGAGCCTGAAACCATTGCTGCTTTGAAAAACATGGTCACAGCTGCTGAAGTCGCTCGTAAAAAGCTGGCGCAGCACGCTTAATTGAATGTCTCTCCCCTGCTGAACGCGGCAGGGGTTTTTTATGCGTAATTTGGCCTGTTCGATCTCCTGCTATGATGATTTCTTTTCTAGCATGATTCGTTTATACTAGAGAAGTCAGTCGAACAAAGGGAGGAAGACAATGAATCACGAAGATTTTTTACAACGAGCAATTGATCTTGCAGTAGAAGGAGTCAATAGTGGTACTGGCGGCCCTTTTGGAGCAGTCATTGTCAAGGATGGTCAGATTATTGCAGAGGGCAGCAACAACGTAACAACAGCAAATGATCCAACCGCACATGCTGAAGTCACAGCCATTCGAAAGGCGTGCCAGACGCTGAATACATACCAATTAGAAGACTGCACTCTATACACAAGTTGCGAGCCTTGTCCGATGTGCCTTGGCGCTATTTACTGGGCTAGACCAAAAGCTGTGTATTTTGCCGCTGGGCATCAGGATGCAGCGGATTCTGGTTTTGATGACTCATTTATTTATGAAGAAATCAACAAAGAATACGAATCAAGAAATATACCATTTTACAAGCTGACACCTCAAAAAACCCTTGCGCCATTTGAAGCATGGGAAGCATACGAACAAAAGAAAGAATATTAAAAAAGAAACACCTGCTCATCAGCAGGTGTTTCTCTTTTCAGCGTGATAGAAAACTTTTTTATTCAGCCACTTCAAGCTCTACTTCAATGTTCCCTCTTGTTGCTTTTGAATATGGACAGAATTCATGTGCAGCATGGACAAGCTCTTTCACTTTGTCATGATCATGACCTTTCGCAGATACAATTAGCTTTACGCCAAGCTTAAAGCCGCCGTCACTTTCATCTTTTAAAAGACTGACATGTCCTTCTACTTCCGATTCTATTTCTATCCCTTGCTTCTTGGCTACCTGCTCAAGTGCTCCTCCGAAACAAGCTGCATAGCCTGCTGCAAATAATTGCTCTGGGTTTGTACCAGTCTCTCCATCTTTCTTAGCGTTAGGCATGACAATGTTATGATCGAGCACACCATCCTCTGAACGAACATGTCCAGCTCTTCCATGCTGCGCCTTTACTTTTGCTGTGAATAATGGTTTCATCTTCAATCTCCTCCTCCATCTATTCATCCTTTTCACGTTCTCTTCATTTCTCAAACATTTATGGCACATTGAAGAATTTTTCATTTTTCGTCTGTATTTATTTTAAAAAGGAAGAAAATCTTATACAATGATAAGTATGACAAAAAATAGTTGGTGACTGACATGACAAATGAATTTGAACATATGAAGCTGGAAAACCAGCTTTGTTTCTTGTTATATGCAAGTTCACGAGAGATGACGAAGCAGTATAAACCGTTGTTAGAAGAATTAAACATTACGTATCCGCAATATTTGGCACTGCTTTTATTGTGGGAGCATGGAACATTAAATGTGAAAACGATGGGAGAGCTTCTCTATTTAGACTCCGGTACACTCACGCCCATGCTGAAACGAATGGAGCAAAACGGACTCATTATCCGAGAACGTTCGAAAGAGGATGAGCGGTCTGTGCAAATTCGTTTAACGGAATATGGAGAGCAGCTAAAAGAAAAGGCCACTGCGATTCCGTCTCACATGCTGACTGGGACAGGAAGATCGGAAGAAGAGCTAAAAACACTGCGTGCCTCTTTACATGAGCTTTTGCAAAATTTAACACAATCAAAAGGCTGAGGGAATGTTCCCTCAGCCTTTTATTGATATCTATTATTGTGCGACAGCTACTAGTTCTACTTCGATGTTTCCTTGAGTTGCTTTTGAATATGGGCATACGCCGTGCGCTTTATGAACAAGTTCTTCCAATGCAGACTGCTCAATTCCAGTTCCCTTTACTTCTAATTGAACACCTAGTTTGAAGCCGCCATCTGAACTGTCTTTTAATAAGCTGACATGTGCTGTTACTTCACTTTCAAAACGGATACGCTCTTGTCTTGCTACCATTTGAAGGGCTGAATCAAAACATGCAGAGTAGCCTGCTGCGAATAATTGCTCTGGATTTGTTGCTTTTTCAATTTTTTTTGCTCTTGGTGTTCCAGGCATTGCTACATCATGCTCAAGTACACCATCTGTTGAAACAACCTTACCTTCTCTTCCTCCGACAGCTGATACCGTTGCTGTAAATAAAACGTCTGACATGAATATAACCCTCTTTCTCTCCAATAATATTTCCTACAATTGAATTGTACAAAATTTAAATTGTAGAGTCAATCAATAAATACTCTTTTTTAAGTTTTCCTCCTCGTTTCCTTTTTATGAGCATGTCCCGCAGAATGGTGTTTAGGCAGTAAAAAAAGCCCTTTAACAAGGGCTTTTAGATCGTGTCATGTTGCGGATTCGGTTGTTCCAGCGTATGGTTTCTGTTATCTGGGTCGGCATTTGCTGCTGCCAGCCACAATGCCATAATGGTGATGCTTGTACAGACGACTGCCCATTTTTTAAAATTCATATAAACAATCCCCTCTCTGAATATAGATTCGAGCATGTTCCGCTTCCCCATAGAACATGGAAGATTTTTCATAATCCCCCATTTCATTATAATACTTTGCGGTATCTAATGCCAGCTCCTCTATATCTGGATATGCATAGACAGACTCTAAAAAATGGAAAATTCGTTTGATATGCTCAGCATCTTGTCTTAAATACAATGCTTCTAGAAATATGGTTTTCTGAAGATGAATGTCATCTTGAAGAGCTTCTGCTCGCTTCATACATTCTTCTCTGTAGTGTAATGCTTCTTCGTGTTTTCCTTGTTTGTATAATATCTGAGCGGCTGTATAAAGAGGGTCTATAGATCGACGAAGATGATCGGATTGATTTTGATCAAATAACGAGATGGATTCTTTCATTAATTCGAGTGCGCGGGTCAAGTCTCCCATTCGGTAATAACTGTTGCCCATATTAAACAAAGAGGAGGCAATAAAACGCACATTCTGAAACTCTCTTGATCTCGCAAGTGCTCTTTCGAGATGTGGTAATGCTTTTTCATGCCTTCTCATATCATCGTAGTTACCAGCCACAATAAATTCACACTGAATTGTGCGAAGCGCATACAGTTCATGCTGAACATAAACATCCAGCGCTAGTTTAGCATGGTGCATCGAGATATGTGTTTGTTTCATGTGATAATATATTTCTGACATTTTAAAATGAAATTCCGCACGTTCAATATCATCTGATACAAAAGAAAGCTTGTGCTCTGCCTTTTGATAAGACGATATGGCAGCAATATACTCCCTCCGCCCGAATTCATACATGCCTCTAAAAAAATGATAGTAGTATTCAAGCATGCCTGTAACATGCGTTTGATGCTCATCTATTTCTTTCGAAAGCTCGGAAAAGTTGGCGCGAAGCTTTCCTTCCTTTAATGGCTTTAAATAATCGAGCATGACCTCATGCCTAAATTCCATTAAAGAAAAATAGAGAAGCAAATTCTGATCTTCTTCCATTGAATCAAGAGAGGTGCGAATTTCCTGTTTTAACTGTTCTGCTTGTTCTGAATCAAATCTGCGGATTAATTCATACCACTTGTTGATTTTCACTCCAATATCCGAAGAGGGAATGATTTTCGCCATACGTTGCCTTCTCCAATCTTCTCAAAATATAAAACATTACCATATTTTATCATACTTGACCGGAGAAATACAAAAATGAAAGGAAAAAGAGAGCCTGTTGTCACAAGACTCTCTTTTAAATTCGTTATTCTCTTATTTGTCCTTGACCACGAATGACAAATTTTTCAGACGTTAAGGCTGGCAGACCCATTGGCCCTCTTGCATGAAGTTTTTGTGTACTAATTCCTATTTCCGCTCCATAGCCAAACTCAAAGCCATCTGTGAAACGAGTAGAGGCATTATGATAAACAGCGGCAGCATCGACAGCTGTTAAGAAAAGGGCTGCATGCTCATCGTTTTCCGTAATGATCGCTTCAGAGTGCTTAGAGCTATATGTTTGAATATGCTGAATCGCTTGTTCTATGTTTTCTACAATTTTAATACTGACGATCGGTGCTAAAAACTCCGTTGCATAGTCCTCTGCTGTCGCTAATGCAGCACTAGGAGCAAGCGCGCAAACGGCTTCATCACCGCGTATTTCTACCCCATTTGATTGAAGGGCTTCAAATAACGAAGCACCGTATGTTTTTGCCCATGTTTCATGAATGACAATGCTCTCGATCGCATTACAAACAGATGGTCTCTGGGTTTTGGCATTCAGCACAATCCGCTCAGCCATTTCGTTTTTTGCTGTTTCATCAATATAGATATGACAATTTCCTGCACCTGTCTCAAGCACCGGCACAGTTGACTCTCTCACGACAAGATCAATTAAATTCTTCCCGCCGCGCGGAATGAGGACATCCAGGTATTCATTTAAGGTGAACAGCGTTTTCGCCGTTTCACGGCCAGTATCTTCAATCAATTGCACACTGTCTACTGGAATATCCGTCGTATGAAGCGCTTCATGAATCACCTTTACAATTGCCTTATTACTATGAATAGCAGATGAGCTTCCGCGCAGAATCACAGCATTTCCAGTTTTCAAGCAAAGGGTCGCAGCATCGACTGTCACGTTTGGTCTTGCTTCATAAATCATTCCAACCGTTCCAAGCGGTACACGGACCTTTTCGATGAGCAGGCCGTTTTCTTTTTGAATGGTTTCTAACGTTTCACCAATTGGGTCTTTTAGCTGAATGAGTTGAAGGGTCGCGTCTGCAATGGCTTCAATTCTCTCTTCCGTGAGTGTGATCCGGTCAATGACAGATGGCGTGAACTGCTTTTCCTCAGCAGCCTGAACATCCTTTAGGTTCTCCTCTATTAAATAAGCTGAAGATGCTTTTAGTGCACTCGCGATGGCGTGCAGGGCAGCATTTTTTTGTTCCGTCGTTTTTAGAAGCAGCTGATCTTTGGCTGCACTTGCTTTTTTTGCTTTTTCAAGAACTTCATTCATCGTATTCCCTCCTCAGTTTTGTACATGCTGTACCCAGTGATCTCGGTGTATGACCTCAGGCTTCTCTTTTGAAAGCTCGTCACTTCGCATTCCTTTAATGCCGAGAAGCTCATCGGAGGCGTACAAGGTTTGTCCCTTACCAACTAATCCGTTTGGACCGACGACTTCTACGACTTCTCCTTTAGAAAAGTCACCAGCGACATCAATGACTCCTGCCGGAAGAAGGCTTCTGCCATTATGCAAAATCGCCGCTTCTGCTCCTGCATCAATCATGATCTTTCCAGAGACCGGTGAGTGGAATTGAATCCATTGACGACGGTTGTTCACGGCTGATAAATCCTGTTCACCGATATACGTTCCATCGCCTTGCCCCGCAAGAATGCGAAGCAGTTTGTCTTCCCCAGTGCCTGTGCCAATGAAGACTTTCACGCCAAGTGAAAGTGCCGTTTGTGCAGCAGACAGCTTCGATTTCATTCCGCCTGTTCCAACCTTTGAACCGGTGCTCTTTGCATATGAAAACAATTCTTCTGAAATGTGGGTCAGGACATCAAACCGCTTCGCCTCAGGATGCTCATTTGGATTTGCATCATAAATGCCATTGATGTCTGTTAATATAATCAATTGGTCTGCATGGATTAATCCACTGACAAGAGCTGACAGCATGTCATTATCCCCAAAGGTAAGCTCCTCGATGGAGACTGAATCATTTTCATTTATGATCGGCAAAATCTTTCTTTCCAGCAGCTCCATCATCGTTGCGTAAGCATTTCGATATCTTGTTCGATCTGAAAAGTCATTACGTGTTAAAAGCATTTGAGCAGGTGTCATGTGAAACTGTGAAAAAAGCTCTGTATATTTCTGCATTAACAAGCCCTGACCAACGGCGGCAGCTGCCTGTTTCCCCTTTAAGGTCACAGGTCTTGATGGATAGCCTAAGCTGCCAAATCCTGCTGCAACGGCTCCTGACGAAATTAAAATGATTTCATGACCTGCTTCTTTGAGCTTTGCGATGGCTCTTACATGATCCCGCATCTTTTGTTCATCAATGGCTCCTTTTTGCTCTGTTAATGAACTGCTGCCAATTTTTATGACGATCCTTTGCTTTTTCATCCTTGATTCCCTCCGCTATACCTTTAGGCACAAAAAAATCCCTTTTTCTCCTTATGTAAAGGACGAAAAGGGATTTTCCGTGGTACCACCTTCATTGAATAAGCATGCGATCTGCTTATTCCACTCAACTCCTGTAACGCCAGGCACGCGCTTAGATTTTTCCTCTAAGGCTCAAAGGGCAGGTTCAGCAGCTGTCTGCGGCAAATGTTTCAGCACATCATTTGCTCTCTTTACGCACCAGTTCCTGCTTACTATTCCTTTTCAACGCTCGTTAATTTTTTTATATTATCACCAATTGCTAAAGAAAAGTCAAGCGGTCAATTAAAGACAATCGTTTTATTCTCATGAACAATAATTCGATCTTCAAGGTGCCATTTGACAGCACGTGCAAGCACACTGCGCTCAATTGTCCGGCCAATATTTTTCAGGGCTTCCGCATCATCCCGGTGATCTACACGCTCAATATCCTGTTCAATGATCGGTCCTTCATCTAAATCATTGGTGACATAATGAGAAGTCGCACCAATTAATTTGACTCCCCGCTCATATGCCCGCTTGTAGGGGTTTGCACCAATAAATGCTGGCAGGAAGGAATGATGAATATTAATGATTTTGTTCGGATGCTCTTCAATGAATCCAGGCGTTAAAATTTGCATGTATCTGGCAAGCACAACCGCATCAATGTCGTACTTTTCTAATAAGGCGAGCTGCTCTTTTTCAGCTTCTTTGCGAATGTCTTTGTTCGCCTTTACAAAATGGAATGGGATTCCGAGTGCTTCTACTGTATCTTTTGCCGTTTCATGATTGCTGATCACAACTGCGATTTCAGCCATTAAATTTCCGCTTTGCCATTCCCATAGAAGCTCATGCAGACAATGAAGCTCTTTTGAGACAAAGATTGCCAGCTTTTTAAGCTCACTTGCACGCGACATGCTCCACGTCATTTGAAATGATGCTGCGATTGGCTCAAAGCTATTTTTCAATTGATCCATATTCGCCGAGATGTCTTTCCAATCAAATTCAATTCTTAAAAAGAACCGGCCGCTTTCATGATCGGTTGTGTATTGGCTCGATTCAATGATGTTCGCTCCGTGCTCAAATAAAAAGGAAGAAACAGCTGATACAATACCAGGCTGATCCGGGCAGCTGACAAGTAATCTGCCTTTTTGCTCGTGCTTTTGTCTGTGTAATTCAAGTTTCTCTGTAATCAATGTTCTCATGTATCATGACCTCATTTACGTTTTCATTCTAATGAAATATTATACTGGACTGGAAAGAGAAAAAGCAATGAAGAGTCTATTTTTTATTGAATATTCATTCAATTTCGCACCTAGCGTGATATAATATGAGTAGACCTTTTATCACAAAAGGAGTGATGGAGATGAAAAGCATGACTTTGTTTGGTAAAGTGAGCTTTTGGCTCGGCATCGTATGTCTGATCACAGGTATTTATCTTTTTATAGCCGGTGAGAGACTCATTCCTTTACTCACATTTGGTGTCTGTTTTCTTCTAGTGAGTCAGCTTTACCGCAAAAATGAAAACGATTCCAATCATCATTCGATGTAACAAAAAAGGGCTCAAATGATTTTTATTTGAGCCCTTTTTCTACTTTTAACGCGTGATAGAAAACCTTTGCAGCCCTGACAAAGAATGCGAGGGTTTGTCTACATCGAGAGGCTGGCAGACAGATGCCACCCTTTTCTTATTCAATGATTTTTAACCCGACCGCCGCAGATAAAATCAGTGCGATAAAGAAAATACGTTTTGCGTCCTTCGACTCACCGTAAAACAGCATGCCGACAATGGCTCCTCCAGCAGCTCCAATGCCAGTCCAAATGGCGTATGCCGTTCCCATCGGAATTGTATTCATCGCAAGAGAGAGCATGAGAAAGGACAGCGAAAATCCAGCTGCAATGAATAAAATCCATTTGACATGCCGGTCTTTCTGGAATTGATTCATCATGGTGACACAAAGCATTTCTAAAATGCCTGCACCAATGAGTAAAAGCCAGCTCATGATTCAGTCTCCCCTTTCTTTTCACCCGTGGTCAGTTTGAGCCCTAATACACCGCTTAAAAGCACCATGATTAAAAGTAATTTCACTAGCTGTACCGGCTCACCCATTACCATACCTACTATGACAGTACCTGCTGTCCCAAGTCCGGTGAAAACGGCGTAAAGTGTGCCAACTGGCAGTACAGTCGTGGCTTTCAGGAGTAAATAAAAGCTGACGACAATACAAACGATGGTTGCGGCCCACTCCAATAAAGAGTCAGCATATTTCAACCCCATCACCCAGCCGACTTCAAAGATCGCCGCAATAAAGACATTTCCCCATTTCATCTAATCCTTCCTTTCTGAACGATTCCAACCAACAAAAAAAGCCCGGAAATCGATCGTTTGATCAAATCTCCCGGGCTTTTATCCCTCCGTGTACATACGGTCTATTTTGTAGACCTTATGTGTTTTCTCTCGGTCCAGACTGCGCCACCCGCACGGAACCCTAGAAAACCAATTCTTAATAAACAGATCTGACTTAAAGCAGATTCTGTGTGTCAAAATTGTATCACACCCCGAAATACCGGTCTACCGCTTTGCTTGCCACACGTAAATATACTTGTTCATTTTTCGAAAGAAATTTTATGGGACCTCCGTATACTAAGGGTTAGAAACAGGTCAACTGATAAAGAAGATCTGCGGGCTGTTTCACATGCTGCGAACTGAAAGGAAACGAGCGTATATGACAATTCATTTATTTTTTATGACATTGACGATTAAGCGTAAATACAAGGACATGGAGACCGCACTTTACGAACAAGAAGTTGAAGCATTTTATGAAGAAATGAAACAGAAGCAGCTAAAATATATGAACTAAAACATTAAGTAAAAAATGAGAAAAGAAGGAGATTGACACGTTTATGATGCTTGATTTGTTATACGAGGGAGAAGGATCTATTCCGGGTACAGCAACGATCACACCGCTGATATAATAAAATCAGATTGATGTGATGAACGTTCAACTTTAGGATGATGCATTTACAGATCATCCGTTGTACTCCAAATAATGCTGAAAAACATTTTATAGAAAATTAAGAGGTGGATTCATATGATGATGACCGATGAACAAAAACATGAATTTTATCAAGCACTTGTTGACAAGAATCCGCAATATGACGGCACATTCTTTGCCTGTATTAAGACAACCGGCATCTTCTGTCATGCCACATGTACGGCTAGAAAGCCAAAATTTGAAAACTGTGAGTTTTTCTTTACAGCTGAGGAAGCACTGCTGGCAGGGTATCGCCCTTGCAAGCGCTGCACACCATTAACATACCCGAACAGCATTCCTGAAGAAGTCAAAACACTCGTTTCAGCAGTAGAAAAAAATCCTGAGAAACGCTGGAAGGAAGAGGACTTTCGCCAATTAGGGATTCACTCTGCCACAGCTCGAAGAAAATTTAAAGACATTTACGGCATGACCTTTGTACAATATGCAAGATCTCGCCGAATGGGACTTGCCTTTAAAGAAATTTTGAACGGAAAAAAAGTAATCGATCAGCAGGTCACTTTCGGCTATGAATCTTCAAGCGCCTTCAATGATGCATTTACGAAAATCATGGGAAATCCCCCTAAAAAAGCGCAGATTCACATTCTTTATGCTAATTTTATTTCTACACCGATCGGGCGCATGATGAGTGTGACAGATGCCACACATGTGTATTTACTGGAGTTTATGGACAGGCGGGGACTCGAAAAAGAAATTGAAACATTAAGAAAGAAGCATCATGCCCGCATTTTAGTTGGAGAAACAAACGTCCATCAGCAATTAGCAAAGGAATTGGCTTTATATTTTGAGAAAAAGCTGACCAAGTTTACTGTACAGCTTTCCTTACATGGCACCCCTTTTCAAATGAAGGTGTGGGAGCAGCTTTCACTCATTCCAGCAGGCGAAACGAGATCCTATCGTGATCTAGCCGCGAAACTGGGCGATCCGCATTTGGTTCGTGCCGTTGGTAATGCAAATGGTGCGAATCAATTGGCGATTATCATTCCCTGCCACCGCGTGATTCAAACAAGTGGTGAGCTTGGAGGCTACGGCGGGGGGATTGAACGGAAGAAATATTTGCTTCAGTTAGAACAGCGTGCATAAAAAAACGGCTCTGCTTAATCGGTAAGCGAGCCGTTTTCTCCGTTACGGGTAATGCTGTATACATCAATGATTTGGTCCCATTTTGAAATGGTTTTTTCTTTTTTCATGCCCATTTTTAAAGCGACCTTCACCGACGCTTCATTCTCAGGACGAATTAGGCTGACCATTCGTCTGACCTTCATTTCTTCAAATCCATAGGTAAGGCAGCCTTTTGCAGCCTCAGCAGCATAGCCATTTCCCCACGCCGCTTTCTTTAGCATATATCCGATCTCAAGCTCCGTTTGTCCTTCGATATTTTGCAGAACAATTCCGCTTTGTCCAAGACGTTCATTTGTTTCTTTATCTTCAATGATCCATAGCGAGGTGTGGTACATGCGGTCATTTTTTTGATTCCATGCAATCCACTCTTTTGTCTGCTGTTCATCCTTCAAAGAAGGATAATACTTCATCACTTCTTCATCTTGGAACAGCTCGTCATATAAAAATGACGCATCATGTTCATTCATCGTTCTCAGTTTCAGGCGCTCTGTTTCAAATACTGTTCTTGTTTGAACTGTCATTGATAATCCCCCCTTTTTTACTTGCTAAAAATATCTCCGAACAACCCATTTGAATCTGGGGCAAAGTAATGGAAGCCCGCACCGGTTAAACTTGCAGCCAGCGCTGTCCACATCATTAAACTGACGGTCATCCACACCGCGACTTGCTTTCTTTTCGTTCCAAAGCTCATGCACATCAAGGCCGCTAAATGACTGCCGATGATAAAAGGACCAATGAGCGCTAATCCAGGCAGACCGTATCGTTCCCAAATTTTTCTCGCCCGCAGCTGCTTTTTCTCGCCTTTTTCATCACCTTTCTCTTCTTTTCTCTTTAACCACCATGCTTTAAACCGGTCCACAAACACAATGAGAAGCAAAACTGTGAGAAAGTTGCCGATGAATCCAATTACAGCCGTTGTCACAGGATGCAGCCCACTTAAGATTGCGAATGGAACGACACCAATCACCTCAAAAAAAGGCAAAGCAGCCAATACAAAAACGAGTACATATCCCCATACGATATCCAAAAACAGAACCCCTTTTCATTTTTGTCCTCTCCCCATTGTAATGAAAAACACAATTCCATTTCTACATTTTTTTAGAAAAAGAAAAGCACATTGTATGAGATGTGCTCAGTTTACATTCGTATTTTCATTTTTCTTATTTGCCCGGCGCAGGACAATGAGCATAAGCCCTATTAAAATCACAATAGATAGCAGACTTTGCAGCAAAATCACACTTGGTGACGTCCAGCCAATCCATTCGAAGATGAGCTGCGGTCCGAAAAAGATGATCGGAATCAATGAAACGACATTCGCCTTTAAGATTGCATTGAATACAACGATGCATAGCAGCATGAGCAGAATGACGCCCCACCTCTGGCCAGAAGTAAGGACAAGTAGTGGTGTGCCGACCTTTTGATCCAATAGTTTGATTGTCACCATCGCTGTCAGCTGAAAGATTCCTAACATCCAAAAGTAAAGAAATACCCGGCTGCTTGTTTGAAAGGCAGACGCTCTAAACATCACAATGATCATGATGACATTGGCCACTAAAACGAGCGGATATCCAATTAAAGCAAACCAAGAATAGGATAAGTTTTGGCTGATTGCATCTGATAAGATCATATAAAAAAGCGATCCAATTAAGAAAGCACTGACGAATGGCACCCAGTCTTTATGGTTTCCTGACAGCTCTTTTGCCAGTTCATCAGCATAGCTCCGCGGATCTCCTCCGAACACATCCTCACCTGTTTTGCCGTCTTTTTCAGCCTCAACCGCATGTGCTGTCAGTTCATCCATCAGCTCATCGATTTCATCCTGATTTTTTCCCTTTGATATGAGATAAAGTTGCAGCTCTAGTAGAATGTGTCTTGTTTCTTTTGATACCATAATCTCACTTCCCTTTTTGTAATAAGCGGTTTACATTTTTTGAAAGCTCATTCCAGCGGTCAATAAACTCTGTGAGCGCTTGTTCTCCCGCTTGTGTGAGCGTATAGTATTTCCTTTTCGGACCGCTCGCTGACGCTTTTGTTACGGTGGTCACCAGCTGTTCCTTTTGCATACGCAGCAAAATCGGATAGATACTGCCTTCACTAATTTGATCAAACCCATAATGCGCGAGCTTCTTCGTCATTTCATACCCATAAATTTCGCCCTCAGAAATAATCGACAGCAGACAGCCTTCTAAAATTCCTTTTAGCATTTGTGTGGATGTTGTCATGATTGTTCCTCCGATTCCAGTACCTTGCATCACAAGATAGCTTTATCTTATCATACACTATCTTGCCATGCAAGATACTGGCACAGAAAAAAATCACCGCTTAAAGGGTGATTTTTACGCCCAAGGCTTATCTGTCCCAAGTGCGTCAGCAAGCGCCTTACTATGCTTTCGGCGGCTTTTTCTTTCCTCTGCCCGCTGCTTCGCTGTTTGATGAAGCATGATTTCTTCCTCTGTTTCCGGCATCACCTGCGGGACTCGTTTAGGCTTTCCGTTTTCATCTAATGAGACAAATGTCAGAAATGAAGTCGCTGCGAGTCTGCGCTCTCCAGACATCAAGTTTTCTTTAATGACTTTGACGAACACTTCCATAGAAGACGTACCGACCCATGTGACATAGGATTCCAAGCATACTGACTCCTTTTGTCCAATCGGCTCTAAAAAGTCAACAGAATCCATTGAAGCTGTGACCGTTTCACTGCGGCTGTGTCTTGCTGCCGAGATGGAGGCAATGTCATCTATATAACTCATTAATTTGCCGCCAAATAACGTTTGGTGGTTATTCGTATCGAGAGGGAATACCCTGCTGGTTTTAACAACTTTCGATTCCTTGCAGTATTTGAAATTTTCTTCACTCATCATCATAGCTCCTTCTTGCTGTTTTCGTGGATGCGGAACGACTTTTATTAAACACTATTCTTTTAGGTTTGTCTAAACTTTTTGCTTTAGTCTTATGTGAGAGATTTTCTTTCGGAAATGTTTCAACCATGGCTAGAAGAAGGAATAATAGAACTATGAATGAACAAGGAGGCCATTTGATGGATTCTATGAGAGCAGAGCAATTATACAAAATGCCGCAATGCATGAATGAATACGACGATTTAGAAGAAGTTCTTTTATGCAGTCCTATTTATATGGAAATCAAACAAATTATTAACGAAACCCAGAAACATTTTGCGAAAGAAAATATTTCTCAAATGAAAGCAGTCGCTCAGCATAAGCAATTGATCCAAACCCTTAAAGATCATCAAGTACGGCCTATCCTGCTCCCGGCGAATGAACGCTTCCCTGAGCAAGTCTTCACTCGGGATATTGGGTTTACGATTGGACAGACACTGTTTGTTTCAAGTATGGCCGCTCCGGTACGGCAAGGGGAAGAACAATACCTAAAAGAATGGGCACACGCAAAAGGGTGGTCAGCTGTCACCTTGACAGACGGAACGATTGAAGGCGGCGATGTGCTTGTGGATCAGAAGCGTGTGTTTGTTGGCACGAGCAAAAGAACTAGTTCAGCCGCTATCTACCAGCTAAAAAAGGAACTGCCGGATCATGACATCATTCCGATTCACCTTCCTCCTCACATTTTGCATCTTGATTGTGTGATGAATATTCTGTCTCATGACGAGATAATCATTTATCCTGACGCGTTCAAGCAAAAGGATCTCCAGCTGCTCAAAACGTATTATGATTTGATTGAAATCAGCGAACAAGAGCAATTCACACTTGGACCAAATGTTTTATCCATTGGGCAGAAAAAAGTGATCAGCCTGCCCAGCAACCAAGAAACAAATGCTTTATTAACCGCTCACGGGTACACCGTTATTAAAGTGGACTTTTCTGAAATTATTAAATCTGGCGGCTCTTTCAGATGCTGTACATTGCCTATTCGGCGTTCATCCACTAAAAAAGCCAGCATGTAGAACAGTTTGTCTACTTGCTGGCTTTTTATCGGGCTTGTCCTATTTTCTATTGTATAAATGACAGGCGACTTCATGTCCTTCTTCCACCGCTTGTAATGTCGGCTTTTTTTCAGCACACACATCCATCGCGGCAGGACATCGTGTTCGAAATACACAGCCGCTTGGCGGGTTCACTGGACTTGGAATTTCTCCTTTTAAAATAAACCTTTTGCGCTTGTCCTCTACGTCAGGATCTGGAATGGGGATGGCAGACAGCAAGGCTTGTGTATATGGGTGAAGCGGTGTTTGATATAATGCATCACTCGTCGTCAATTCGACGAGATGACCTAAATACATGACACCGATCCGGTCACTAATATATTTCACCATGGACAAGTCATGTGCAATAAAAAGAAAAGTTAATCCTTCCTCTTTTTGCAGTTTTTTCAGCAGGTTCACGACCTGCGCTTGGACAGAGACGTCTAGTGCAGAAATCGGCTCATCTGCCACAATAAATTTTGGCGCTAAGGCAAGTGCTCTTGCAATGCCGATTCTCTGCCTCTGTCCCCCGCTAAATTCGTGCGGATAGCGGGTAGCAAAATCATAGCTTAATCCTACCGCTTCAAGCAGTTCTTTCACGCGGGCAATCCTTTTCTTTTGACTGCCATAAAGCTGATGAATCTCCATTGGCTCCAGCATAATATCTTTTACTGACAGTCTTGGATTTAACGAGGAATACGGATCTTGAAAGACCATTTGCATTTGCCGGTTGAAATCAAATGATTCTTTTTTAGAAAGGTGGTGAAGACTTTTCCCTTCATATAAGGCTTCACCATCTGTAGGTTCATAAAGACGCATGAGCACTTTTCCAAGTGTGGATTTGCCGCAGCCAGACTCACCAACGAGACCAAAGGTTTCTCCTTGTTTCAGCTGAAAAGAGACACCATCCAGCGCTTTTAAGGTCCTCCCTTTCGATAGATGAAAATGTTTTTTAAGGTTGTTTACTTGTAAGAGTGGTTCAACTGTCATGATCGCTCCTCCTCTCGCTTGGTAAATACCGCCTTGCACCTGCCCATTCCTTTTCATATGAAGTGCCAGAAAGGGAGAGAAGCTCAATTTGTCTGCCAGTTTTGGGCGAATGAAGCATCATCCCGTTCCCAGCGTAGATCCCTACATGGCGGACCGCTCCTTTTCCGTTTTCATTTGCAAAAAACAGCAAGTCGCCTTGTTCTAAATGGCTTGATGTAACCGGCGTTCCTTGAACTGCTTGGTCACTTGCATCTCTCGGCAAAAGATATCCGCACGCTTTGTACATGCTGTAAGCAAAGCCTGAACAATCATAGCCAAAGCTGCTCATGCCTCCCCATAAATACGAAAGGCCTATAAATTGTTTTCCTGCGTCTACGACATCTTTGCCGGTCATAGAGAAAGCATGTGAGCCTGGGCGTACATCCGCTTTGTTGATTTCTCTTATTCCTACTGGGGTGACAACATGAAATTGATCATCTGTTTCTTCGGTTGCTGCCAGCTCTGTTAAAAAACTAATCTCCATATCTGGTTTCCCGTTTTGATATAGCGTGGCTTTTTTCTGACAAACGATAAGAGATGCAGCTGACGCACTTCCCTCTGTTACTTGCGTTAATTGCTCAGCAGGTATATAGCCTGGATAGCCTTGCGGATGTTTCCGGCTGGCCTGCTGCGGTATGACGACTTTTATCCAGCCAGCTGTCTCTTCTAATCCAATCACTCGTCCGCCGAGCAGTACTTGAGATTGAATCAAATTCTCTTCACATAAAGCCAGCTTTTCTTCATATGTTTGCTGGTCAATCCACTCTTTGATGTTGATGGAGTCCTGAAGTACCTTCTGATCGATTTCTCTCGGCGAATGCGGCGCTGTCCATACGTTAGCGACTGGAACCTTTGATTCGTATATCATCATGAGACTCCTTTCACCCCTTGAATGCCTAACCCATGATGCAGCGGTAAAAATATATCTTTTCCTTTGTACACGATTCCTCCGTCTATCAAGTCCTCTTTCAGCATAAGCGGGGCATCAAAATCGCAGCGGGTGATATTCGGCTGGCTTGCGGCGAAATGTGCCGCTGCTGTAATGCCAAGCTTTGACTCAATCATACTGCCAACCATGCACTGAACACCGTATGCTTCGGCTAGGGCATTGATTTTTAATGCTTCTTTTATGCCGCCTGATTTCATTAATTTTAAATTGATCAGATCGCAGCTTCTCGTTTCAAGCACCCTAATGGCATCATGAAAACTGAAAATGCTTTCGTCTGCCATAATCAGTGTTTCAGTTGCTTCTGTCACACGGCGCAGACCTTCAATATCTTCTTTCGGCACTGGCTGTTCTACTAGTTCAATATTCAGCGCTTCCATTTTTCGAATGGCTGTGATCGCTTCCTTCCACGTCCAGCCCTGATTGGCGTCGAGCCTGATCTGAATATCCGGACCGACTTTTTCTCGAATCCGCTTGATCCGCTGAATATCCGTGTGTATATCATCTTTTCCTACTTTAACCTTTAACGTCTGAAAGCCTTCGGCTGCGTATTGCTTCGCATCTTCCGCCATCTCAAGCGGCCGGTTTACACTGACCGTATAGTCGGTTTCGAGCTGATGACGATATCCGCCAAGGTATTGATAAAGCGGAAGTCCTGCCTGCTTTGCTAAACCATCATAAATGGCCATATCGATTGCAGCCTTTGCGCTTGTGTTGCTTGCGAGCACGCGGTTCATAGCAGAAAAGATTTGTTCATACTCTGCCAAGGAAGCCCCTAGCAAAATGGGTCTGATCACTTCACAGATGGCATAGTCGATGCTTTCCAGCGTTTCTCCTGTAATCACCGATGTGGGAACTGCCTCTCCGTAGCTGACGTCACCTTGATCATATGTGATGATGACGATCAGAGATGCTGCGTCATACACCGTTCTTAAAGCGGTTTTGAAAGGCTTTTTTAGCGGTACACTCGTTCTGCATGTACGAACATCCACAATTTTCATTTAATCGCCTCTTTCGCTGCGACCCCTGGGGAAATGTGCAGTTTTTTCCCCTCCGCATCTAGTGCAGCCTGCACGCCCATCGGAATGGCAAAGTTGGGTGATGAATGACCGATCCGAAAGCCGCCAAGTGCAGGTTTCTTTTGCGGCACAATATAGGTTTCCCATAGCTGTTCCAACGTTAAGGACTGGTCTTTCTTTTTTGGTTCACATTGATGAAAATCGCCAATGATGAATCCAGCCGCATCATCCAATTTTCCAGCAGAGGTGAGGTGCTGCATCATGCGATCGATTTTATAAGGCTCTTCGTCAATATCTTCAATGAACAACAGCTTTCCCTTCGTATCAATTTCAAAAGGTGTGCCAAGTGTTGTCACGATGAGGGCAAGATTCCCTCCTATGATGTCCCCTGAAGCGGTGCCGGGGTAGAAGGTATGAAGAGGTGACAAGTGATGCGAATACGTAAAGGCCTTCGGCGTAAACAGCTGCAAAAAGGTATCCTTCGTATACGGATGGACCTCTTCAAGTCCCACATCAGAGGAAAGCATTGGACCATGAAAAGTCACAAGGCCGGTCTGCTGCTGGATGGCCGTATGTAAAAACGTAATGTCACTATAACCCCAAAAGATTTTTGGATTCCGGCGAATGAGATCATAGTCAATGACTTCCGCAAGTCTTCCGGTTCCGTACCCTCCGCAGGCACAAATAACCGCTTTGACTTCTGGATCTTGAAACATGCCATGAAGATCTTCCACTCTTTCATGATCACGACCTGCTAAATATCCGTACCGGGAATCAAGATACTTCCCTTTTTTCACCTTCAGCCCGAGGCTTTCTAAAAAGGCAATCCCTTTTGCTAATTTCAATTCATCAGGCGGGCTTGCTGGTGCGATAACCCCCACCGTATCCCCTGTTTGAAGCGCCGCTGGCAGCTGGTTCATGCCAATCCCCTCTTTCTCTTTATTTCTTACAATCTATGGGCATCTTCTCCATAACATGAACAAATAAAGGAACAGACGCTTTTGTTCAAAGCGTCCGTGTTCCTCTTTTCCTTCAATTACTCTCCATCTACTTGTGCCCATTTCAAATCGATATACCCAACAGGGTGGCGGACAATTCCCTTCACGCCCTCTTTTTGCAAATGCACTTGGTTATAAAAATGAATTGGAATGATCGGTGCTTCTTCAATGAGAAGTGCCTCTGCATCATGAAGGATGCTGTTTCTTTTTTGTTCATCTGCTTCCTGGCTCGCCTTTTTAATGAGCTGATCATAGGTGTCGTTTGACCATCCAGTCCGGTTCATCGCATTCCCTGTTTGGAAGCTCTCTAGGAAATTGATCGGATCTGCATAGTCTGCTAAAAATGAACTTTGCGAGAATTGGAATTTCAGCGCCTTTTGATCTTCTGCAAATACATTCGCTTCCATGTTTGCAAGCTTCACGTCCACACCCAGCGCTTCTTTTAATTGCTGCTGGATGGCTTCAGCTTTTTTCTTATTCTCAGGCTTTGTGCTATATGTTAATGTGACGGGCGGCAGCTTCGAATAGTTCTCGTCTTTCAGCCCTTTTTCTAATAGCTTCGCAGCTTCACTCGTATCTTGTTTGACAAGATCGCCGCCAGCTACTCTGAAATCTTCACCCTTTGAATCTAAAATCCCCGGTGAAACGAAGGCGCGGGCAGGCTTCTCTTTATTCTTCGTGACATAATCCACGATATCTTGCGGGTTGATCGCCATTTGAAAGGCTTTGCGAATGTTCTTATTTTGAAAAGGTTCCATGTTCACATTCAGACGATAAAAGAACAGTCCGGCCTGATCTTCAATTTGCACATCTTTATTTTTCAGCAAATTTTCACTTTGTTCTGCTGGGACAAAGGCAGTGTCCAAATCTCCCGATTGATACATTTGATAATCAGTGTTTCGATCACTGATCATCAGCCACTTTACCTGATCCAGCTTGACTGTTTTTTTGTCCCAATACGTCTCACTTTTTTCCATAGTGAAGCTCTCATCATGCTTCCATTGTGTCAGCTGAAACGGTCCATTCCCAACAAAGGTTTTGGCATCCTTTGCCCAGTTTGGATCCTTCTCTGCTACCTTCTCATTGACAGGGAAAAAGGCAGGGTTTGCGGTCATATTTAAGAACGATTTCTGCGGGTATGCCAGTGTGACCTTTAGCGTTTTGTCATTTTCAGCACTGACTTTTACATCCTCTTTCTTTCCTTTTCCGCTGTTAAATGCCTCTCCGCCTTCAATCATGTATGCTAAGAAGGATGCAGATGAGCCTGTTTTCGGATCAAGCAGACGCTTCCACGCATATTCAAAGTCACTCGCTTTCACTGGGTCACCATTCGACCACTTGATGCCGTCTCTTAAATGAAATGTGTATGTTTTTCCATCCTCTGAAATCTCCCATTTTTCCGCCATTGCAGGAGATGGTTCGTGCTTTTCATTCAGTCTCGTTAATCCCTCCATTAAGTTATTCAGACCTTGCCACGATACATTATTAAAACCAATCGGCGGGTCAAATGACGTCGGTTCGTTTTCGTTATTTAAGGTTAATACTTTCTTTTCATCCTTATTGCTTGATGATCCTTTACCTGCTTGCTCATTGGCTGTACATCCAGCGAGCAGTATGATGATAAACAAACAAATACTGATGATCCACCCTTTTTTCCTCATCAAAAACTCCCCCTTTGTGTTGAAGATAACATCGCTTGGTTCGCTCGCTCATCCTGAAGCCAGCAATGCACTGTATGAGTAGGTGACCGCTGCGTTTCGTGCGGCATGATATGATCACACACTTTCATGGCAGCCGGGCAGCGATCGGTATACGGACAGCCCTTTGGCGGTGCAAATAAATCAGGCGGGCTTCCTTCAATCGGAATCAGTTCATCTTTCATATCAAGTCTTGGAACGGATTGCAGGAGCCCTTTTGTATAAGGATGCTGCGGACTGTAAAAAATATCCTGCCTTGTTCCGGTTTCAACCATTTTCCCTCCGTACATGACCGCTACCCGGTCGGCAACTTGGGCTACGACCCCTAAGTCGTGTGTGATTAAGATAATGGTAACCCCTGTTTTCCTCTGAATCTCTTTAAACAGCTCTAAAATTTGTGCCTGTATGGTCACATCCAGCGCGGTCGTCGGTTCATCTGCGATCAGCACCTTTGGCTCACAAATAAGTGCCATGGCAATCATGAGCCGCTGCCTCATTCCCCCGCTGAATTGGTGCGGATATTGCTTTAGTCTCTCCTTTGGCTGCGGAATACCAACCAAATCAAGCATTTGTATGGCGGCTTCTTTCACTTCTTTTTTCGTCAGCTTTTGATGCTCCTTCGCCGCCTCCATCAGCTGATCTCCTATTGTCAAGGTTGGGTTGAGTGCTGTCATCGGATCTTGGAAGATCATCGAAATATCCACGCCTCGTATGGCGCGCATTTCTTTTTCAGATAATGACAGCAAGTTGCGGTCTTGAAACCAGATTTCTCCCTGATCGACTTGCGCGCTGTATGCAGGCAGAAGCCTCATAATGCTTTGTGATGTCACACTTTTTCCGCAGCCTGATTCTCCCACAATGGCGAGGGTTTCTTTTTCATATACATCGACATTCACTCCGCGTACTGCTTGAACTGAACCGCCGTATGTCCGAAAACTGACGTGCAGATCGATAATTTGTAGAACTTTTTTCAAAGCGCTTCACCTCTTCATCTTTGGATCAAGCGCATCTTGCAAGCCATCACCTAAATTGTTAAAGCAAAACATCGTGAGTGAAATAAAAAATGCCGGGAAAAATAAACGCCACCAATGTCCATTGTCTGACAGCACAGTCGGCAAAGCATCATTGGCCATCACGCCCCAGCTTGCAAACGGTGCTTGAATACCTAAACCGAGAAAGCTTAGGAACGCTTCAGCAAATATCGCGGTCGGCACAGTCAGGGTCATCTGGACGATAATCGGCCCCATCGTATTCGGCAGCAGGTTGCGGCGAATGATCCGCAGGCTTTTGGCACCAAAGGTTTTTGAGGCAAGGACATATTCCTGGCTTTTCAGCTGAAGAACCTGACCTCTCACAATTCTTGCCATTCCAATCCATCCGGTGACAGTGAGCGCTACAATAATGGTAACAAGCCCTGGCCCCATGAGCACCATCAATAAAATGACGACGAGTAAATAAGGAAGTCCGTAGAGCACCTCGACAATCCGCATCATGACATGGTCGTATTTGCCTCCCTTATAGCCCGCTATGCCCCCATAAATCACGCCGATGGCAAAATCAATCAGGGCTGCCATGACACCCACAAATAATGAAATACGGGCTCCGTACCAAGTACGTGTGAACACATCTCGTCCAAGCTCATCTGTTCCAAACCAGTGAGCAGCCGAGGGCGGCAGATTTTGCATCGAAAGACGCTGCTCTGTCACACTATTTGGTGCAAGCAATGGGCCTAAGACTGCCATGACAAAAAGAAAAATCAGAACCGATAGGCTAAACATCGCAAGCTTATTTTGCTTCAGCCGCCTCCATGTATCAGCCCAATAGGAAAGAGAGGGTCTTTTAATGGCATGGGCTTCTGTTTTCTTTTGCTCTCGTGGAGAAAACCATTCGTCTGGCACTTCAGGATGCCTGTTCGGTGGATCATGCTGAAGGTGTATACTCATGCCTTTCCTCCTTTCTGATGCAGCTGAATCCTCGGATCAAGGAGACGATACGCCACATCGACAATGAAGAGAAGTGTGATTAAAATAATGCTGTAAAAAACAGTGGTTCCCATGATGACAGGATAATCACGGTTGTTAATACTCTCGACAAAGTATTTTCCCATCCCAGGAATAGCAAAGATTTTTTCAATGACAAAACTTCCTGTTAAAATACTTGCGACAAGTGTTCCAAGAATGGTTACAACGGGTAAAAGTGCATTCCGAAGCGCATGCTTAAATACAATCTTAAAGGGAGAAAGCCCTTTTGCTTTGGCCGTACGGATATAGTCTTGTGACAGCACTTCAATCATGCTCGATCTCGTTAACCTGGCGATAATGGCCATTGGGCCGACAGCAAGGGCGATTGTAGGCAGCACCATATGCATTGGACTTGTCCACATCGCTGTAGGAAAGAGCTTCAAATTGACAGCAAGCTGCTGAATTAATAGGGTAGCAAAGATAAAGTTTGGAATGGATATACCGAAAACTGCAATGGTCATGGCGATGTAATCAATCAAACCATTATGCCGGAGGGCAGCCATGACCCCTAGCAGGATGCCAGAGATGACAGCAATCAATATCGAGATAAGACCAAGTTCTAATGAGACTGGGAAGCCTCTCGCCAATAGATCATTGACACTTTCAGAAGGCTTTTTAATGGAAGGACCAAAATCAAAGGTAACAATGGATTTTAAATAGATGACATATTGAACATAGAGTGGTTCGTCTAAGTGATAGTAGCTTTCGAGGTTTCGCTGGACGGTTTCGTTTGTATTTCGTTCTTCATTGAAAGGCGATCCTGGGATGACCTTCATTAAAATAAACGTTAAAGTCGTAATCGTTAAGATCGTAGCAATCATCGCAATAAAACGCTTGAACAAAAAGCTGGCCATCTGCTGTCTCCCCCTCACTTAACAAAATGTTGTACGTGCGGCAAGCTCTGTCATGACAAGCATCGCTTGATAGGCTTCTAATATATTGTCTGCTTGGTACGTCACCGTCGTTGTTCCTTCTATGATGGCAGTACCCGGCATTAAATTCGCCCATTCAGCTTGTCCATAATTGGCAAACTCAATCTTAAGCAGCGGCTGATCAGGAGGCGTCAGCGGCTTCATTTGATCAATCTGTTTCATCGCGGCTTCCACTTGCTGCGAGATTTGTTTATTGACTTTGGCAGGAGGTAAGCATTTCACAGCAGATCTTGAGATGGTTTCTTTCACTGCCACTGTTTTCACACCAGGCATCAGCTTTTCTGCCTCACGTGCTGCTTGATCATCCCCGCAAACAAGAATCACCGGCACACCATAGTAGCCTGCAACATACGCATTAAAGCCCATTTCCCCAATTGGATGATCATTTATGTAAAAATGTCTGACACCAAAAATCATACTGTGCGACATCACACCTTTCATTGATGCCCTTGCATGATAACCTAAGAAAACAGCTGCATCATAGGTTTGATCCAATCCTTGCACCATTGAATAAGGCTTTACGTCACCTGATATGAGAACTGCCTCTTCATGCAGTTCTTCGATCAAAAGATTATTCATTTTAGAATGACTGTCATTCACCAAAATGTCGGTGGCACCATGCTGAAGAAGCGCTTCTACACAAGCATTCACTTCACCTGTCATAATGCGTCTGCCCCGCTCATAGTTATGCTGGCGCGAATCAACAAATGTATGATCAGCTAGACCAGTAATCCCCTCCATATCGACAGATACATAGAGCTTCATTCCCATCCCCCTTTAATTAAACATAAAATTTGTGTATATTTTTCTAAATTTTCTAAAAAATTATATGAGAACTTGATTGATTTTTCAATACAATGTCCGAAAATAAGGAGTTTAGACTCAGATAATACAGGTCAAAAGGCTTTTTTAGAAAGGATTTTTTTAACAAATAAAACACCACTAACTATGTCTTTAGTGGTGTTTATCCGCTTCGTTGATCTGAGATTTCAGCTGTTCATATTTCTTCATGGTTTGTGTAAATAAATCATCAAACATCTGAGGTGCCTGCTGTTGAATGACCTCAGCACCTTCTCCTGTAATTCCCCCTTTTGTCGCCACTCTAGCGACAGTTTCAGCAAAGGTTAGGCCTCGTTCTACGAGGACCTGGCCAGTTCCTAAAAGGGCATACGTTAAAAATTCATTCGCTTCCTCTAAGGAAAGATCACTATTTCTCACAGCCGCTTTCGCCATTTCTTCAAAAAGAGCAGCGATAAAACCAGGAGATGAGCTTGTCAAATTGCTCGCCGCATCAAACCGGTCTTCCCCTACTTCCCTGACGATGCTAAAAGCTGAAAGCAGCCGGTGCAAACGCTCCTTGTCCTCACGTCCTGCTGCTGCACCATGCGCAACAAGTGATACGCCCGTCCCAACAGCTGACGTGAGTGTTGGGATGTATCTAGACACTGGCTGTGTTGTATGCGCCTGTAACTTTTCTAATGTCACAGCTGCTGCTACTGACACAATATGTACCGCTCTCGCTCGAGAAGGCAGCTGATCCAGAACATCAAGTACTGCAAGCGGCGGCACGCAGACAAACAATATATCACATGACGCAGAAAGTTCGTCTAATGAACAAATGTTGACTTCTTGGTGCTTTTCTTTGAGCTGATGAAGGCGCTCCGTTTCACTTCTTGTATGGATCATGATTTGATGAGCATCCAGCACCCCATTTTCCAGCCACTTTTGCACCATCATATCAGCCATACTTCCATATCCAATGATTCCAATTGTCTCCACAGTTTAATCTCCTCTATCTTGCTTAGATTCACTACTTATTTTAACAATTTCCCACAATGTTTTCATTTTTATCCCACACTTTTTTCATACGATAAAGTCAGTCCCCACCACATACGGTAAAACACCCAAACACATACATGAAAAAATCATTGAAAGAGAGTGATTGAAATGACACAGCACAAAGATGACAAACAAACAATTGAACAACCTCAAAAACAGAAAAAGCCAAACGGCTGGTTTAAGCCATTTGTCAGCGGTGTTGTAGGCGGTACATTAGCGTTAGGTGTCTACGTTCTTACGCCATATGCTCAGCATTCATCAGACAGCACTGCAAATGATTCGGCAGCGAAAACTGAAGCAGTATCGACAAATCACACGAATTCGTCAAAAACAACAGCCGTCCAAACATCAAATTCATCAAGCAGCATCTCCAGTATGGTCGAAAATGTATCACCAGCTATTGTCGGCATTACAAACTACCAAACGCAAACAGACACGAGCTTTGGCGATTTCAATACGCCTTTCGATGAATCACAGCAAAACAAAAGCAGTCAAGAGGAAGAAACCGGTACAGGCTCAGGAGTGATTTTCAAAAAATCAGGCAATAAAGCCTATGTCTTAACAAACAACCACGTCATTGAAGGGGCAAATAAACTAACCGTATCCTTACACGATGGCAAAACCATTGAAGGAAAACTGGTTGGAGCTGATCCGCTCACTGACTTAGCCGTTGTGGAAATTAGCAGCAGTCATGTGACGAAGGTTGCGGCATTAGGCAATTCCTCCTCACTGCGTGCTGGAGAAACCGTCATTGCGATCGGAAACCCGCTTGGTGAAGATCTTTCAAGAACGGTGACACAAGGAATTGTCAGCGGTGTCGACCGAACAGTCTCTATGAACACATCAGCAGGCGAAAGCAGCATTAATGTTATTCAAACAGATGCAGCCATTAACCCAGGTAACAGCGGAGGCCCGCTTCTGACGACAGACGGAAAGGTTGTGGGGATCACGAGTATGAAAATCTCTGAAACAGGTGTTGAAGGCATTGGGTTCGCACTGCCAATCAATGATGTCAAACCAATCGCTGATCAGCTTCTCGCAAAAGGAAAAATTGAACGTCCATATATCGGCATCAGCATGCTGGATCTCGAACAAGTTCCAGATGTGTATCAAAAAGAAACTCTCGGACTCAAAACCAGTCAGCTCAATAAAGGCGTGTATGTCAAAGATATCGCCGCAGGCTCACCTGCCGCCAAAGCTGGCTTAAAGTCAGAGGATGTCATTACCGGCATCAATGGGAAACAAATCAAAACTGGCAGTGAATTACGTCACGAGCTATACACGAATGCAAAAGTAGGAGACACCGTGAGCATCACCCTCATTCGAAACGGAAAACAAGAAACAAAGCAGGTCACATTAACACAATCTGAATCTAAGCAGGTCAGTTCCTAATAAAAAAACAGCTCAGTTGATGAGCTGTTTTTTATGACGACTGAATTGGCGTTAATCTTTGTTCAATTTCTGCTCGTTTATGCTCTAGGAACGGCGGAAGGGCTAATTGATCGCCAAGCTCATCCACCCCTTCATCGACTGTAAATCCAGGGCCATCTGTTGAAATTTCAAATAAAATACCATTTGGCTCTCTAAAGTAAAGAGCTTTAAAGTAAAAACGTTCTACAACACCAGAGTTCGTGAAGCCTGCTTTTGAGATTTTTTCATACCATTTTTCAAGCTCCTCTGCGTCTTTCACACGAAATGCGACGTGATGCACACTTCCTCTGCCGGAACGTTCAGAAGGCCCTTCTGTTTTTTCGATCACATGAATTTCTGTTCCAGCACCCCCATTTCCTGACTCAAAAATGGTCACGATCTCACCATCATTTGATTGTTCACGTGCTCTTTCGGTGAAGCCAAGGATGTCTGTTAAAACACGGATCGTCTTGTCAGCTTCTGCAACGGTTAATTCAACTGGACCTAAACCTCTAATCGCAAACTCTGCCGGAATATCGTCATGCACTGGCGGTGAGCCTGCCTCTTGCGTATTCGGTTCTACTGTTAAAAACAGCTGCTGCCCTTCTGGGTCTTTAAAACGCAAAGCAGGTCTTCCGCCTCTCAAGGAAGCTGTTTCTTGCTGCACGCCTTTATCTTCAAACCGCTTTTCCCAAAACGTGAGTGCCTCTTCAGAAGAAACGAGAAGACCTGTGCTTGTGATCGCATTCGTCCCTTCCAAACGGCGGGCAAGCATTGGAATTTCAAAGAATGTTAGCTCTGTTCCTGGTGAAGCGACCTCATCTCCATAAAACAAATGATACATAGACGGATCATCCTGATTGACTGTTTTCTTTACAAGTTTTAAGCCAAGGATTTGGCGGTAGAAATCAACATTTTTCTGAGCATTGGCTGTTAACGCAGATACGTGGTGAATCCCATTGATTTTCATTATTTTCACTCCTATTTTAAATTATCTCGAATTCGAGATAATATCCTTATGAATAAAATAGTTCATTTTTCAAGAAAAGTCAACCATTTGGCTGCACGTTTACTGGATGTTCGGTTTCCGGTCATTAAATTAACATTAAATCAAAAATAAACTTTCATTGTTCGTTTTTAACACAACATTCACCCTAATATCTCCAATAAAC
This sequence comes from Bacillus sp. FSL K6-1006, assembly GCF_038593175.1. Lineage (NCBI taxonomy): Bacteria > Bacillati > Bacillota > Bacilli > Caryophanales > Bacillaceae > Bacillus > Bacillus sp. FSL K6-1006. The sequence continues at coordinate 1,267,178 of NZ_CP151970.1, read as the reverse complement.
GAACACTTTCAAATACAAATACGAAAATCAGAAAATTTTTTTAATTCTTGTTTTCCTAAAATCGTATTACAATGAACAAAATACATGTCACAGTAACGTACGAAAGTGATGCAGGAGGTCGTGTGTAATGAACAAAGAACAACCAGCGTTAAAACAAGACATCGGCTTATTTTTCGCCCTATCTCTTGTCATCGGGACCATTATCGGGTCAGGCGTCTTTATGAAGCCAGGCAACGTCCTTTCCTATTCAGGAAGCTCAGACATCGCCTTATTCGCTTGGCTGCTAGGTGGCATCTTAACCCTTGCAGGCGGACTGACTGTCGCTGAAATTGGTACACAAATCCCGAGAACCGGCGGGTTGTACGCCTATCTTGAAGAAGTGTATGGTGAATTTTGGGGCTACTTATGCGGCTGGGTGCAGATTATTATTTACGGACCCGCCATCATTGGTGCACTTGGTCTTTATTTTGGTTCATTATTAGCCAATCTATTTTCTCTTTCGACTTTATGGTCTACAACGATCGGCATTATCACCGTTTTATTTTTATGTATCATTAACATAATGGGAACAAAATACGGCGGATTTGTTCAGGGGCTGACCACTATCGGAAAGCTTGTCCCAATTGCCGCTATTATTGTGTTTGGCATATGGAAAGGTAACGAAAACATCTTGATGGCCGTCAACGATAGTATCGCTCAAATGAATTTCGGTGCAGCGATTTTGGCTACGCTGTTTGCTTATGATGGCTGGATTTTACTTGCGGCGCTTGGGGGTGAAATGAAAAACCCTGAGAAACTGCTGCCTCGAGCGATGGCAGGCGGAATTTTAATCGTGACGGCTTGTTATCTCTTTATTAATGTCGCACTTTTGCACGTGCTGCCAGCTGATCAAATCGTCCAGTTAGGTGAAAATGCGACAAGCACTGCTGCTACCATGCTCTTTGGGCCAATTGGCGGGAAAATCATTAGTATTGGGATCATCATCAGCATCTTTGGCTGTTTGAACGGAAAGGTTCTTTCATTCCCACGTGTGATTTTTGCGATGGCAGAACGAAAGCAGATTCCTTTCGCCAACGCGATTTCGCGGATTCACCCAACGTTTAAAACACCTTGGATCGCTGTATTTGTGCAAATTTTGATCGCCATTGTGTTTATGATCGTCAGTAATCCGGAGAAGCTGTCTGAGGTCTCGATTTTCATGATCTACATCTTTTATGTGATGGCCTTTTTCGCCGTCTTTAAGCTGAGAAAACAAAACAGCGGAATGAAGCGTGCGTACAGTGTACCACTTTACCCGCTGACACCGATCATTGCGATTATCGGTTCATTATTCGTTTTAATCAGCACCATGATCACCGATTGGAAAAGCTGCCTGATCTCCATGCTGATCGGGATGGCTGGACTGCCTATTTATTATTATATGAAAAAAACACAAAATAAAGCAGAGCACTAAACGGTGCTCTGCTTCATTTTTTATATTGTTTGATCACTTTGTATGATTCGTTTAAATATCTCATGAGCCGGTATGGCTTACTAAGCACGCGGATTGGGAGTCTTGAGATAAATCCATTCAGGTTCGACTTATATTCCTGCGTGATCCGCTTTGGCTTTGTCGCTATTTTCTCGTATACTTCCTTGTAAAATTCCTTCATGATGTCGACTTGCACACTGATCTTTTGATGACACTCTGTACACTCAACGCTTTTCATCTGATCATTCACATAAACGATGCTGTGGAGGGTCTCTTCTTGGCACCGAGTACAGTGTAGGTTTGCTTCCATTTCGGTTTGCTTCAAGATACACAGCTCCTTTCTCGTTTGATGTTGCTCTTGTTATACCATTCGAACGCTGCCAGTCTTTTATTGAACGGATGCTTCCTTTAAAATGGCTGCCGCCGTTAGTTCGTCTGTCACCAGTACTTGGATGAAGCCGCCATTTAAAGCCCCTAAAATGCTCTCAGCTTTATGGGTTCCTTCTACAACAGCGATGACCGTTTTGACGCTCTTTAATTGTTCCAGCGATAAGCCAATGACCTTTTGATTCAGTTCATCTTGGACAGGTTTTCCTTCTCCATCAAAGAAACGAAAGCCAATATCACCGACAGCCCCTGATTGCCTTAAACCAGATAAGTCCTCTTCTTTTAAATAACCGACTGTTTTTAAAGTTGACCCTTTATGCGGGTTGCCAATACCGATGAGGGCAATATCCACATTTCTGCCTTCTTCAAGCACAGCTTCTATGTCCTGCATCGCCATAAGCCGTTCTTTTAATTCTTCTGTTTCTAAAATCGCAGGGGCATATAAATAGGAACACGTGCCGTTCATTTTCTTTGCCAGCTCATATGCCAGCTGATTGGCATGAATGTCGACCGCCTGCCTGCCCATTCCGCCCTCTAAAGGAATGACCTTCACATCGTTTCTTCGTTCAAACGGATATTCTTTTACAAGCTCCGCAAGCGTCGTCCCCCATGAAATGCCGATTTTCTCCGCATTTTTCATGTTTTTAGACAAATAATAGGCGCCTGCTTGACCGACTGCCCGCTTCACCATCTCAGACATTGTCCCGACACTTGGGACAACGACCGCATCTGTTAATTGAAAGGTTGTTTCTAGCTGCTTTTCAAGTTCCACCGTATGAATGCTTTCGTCTTTAATGTACACTTCCACGATTCCCACATCTTTTGCTTTTTGTAAGAGCTTTGAGATGACTGGTCTTGAGACATTGAGCTTTTTTGCAATTTCCTGCTGCGTCCACCCGTCTGTATAATAAAGATGAGCAACTTTGACGAGCTGTCGTCTTTCTTCCCAATTCAGCATGTGACATCATCCTTTTAATATACTATGATTACCAGTATACCAAACATTCGTTTCCAATTGGAACAATTGTTATGAAAATGACAAAAAGAGCGATTAACTCTCCGCTCTTTTTCCCTCAGTATATTTTGGCTGATACGTTCTCCCTCCGTCTAACAGGATCATTTGTCCGTGCAAATAGCTCCCCTCGTGACGTGTGAGAAATAAAGTGAGCCCTGCGATATCCTCAGGCTTTCCTAATCTTCCGATGGGAATGAGTGATTGCAGCTGCCGTTTCTCCTCTACAGTAGGATAGAGCGTATCAAGCATTTGAGATTCAATGACGCGGGGAGCAATCACATTGATGCGTATTTGATGCGAGCCTAGTTCCTTTACGAGCGAACGCATCAATCCAAAAGCACCTGCTTTTGATGCATAATATTGAATACCGCCGCCTGAGCCGGTGATTGAAGATCCCGATCCAATAATGACAACACTGCCTTCCTGCCGCTCACACATATAGGGTGCCAACGCTTTGATGCAATAGTAAAGACCATATAAGTTCACAGCCAGTGTCTTTTTCCAAAGTGAAAAATCGACTTCTAAAAAAGGCAGTGATTTAGTCATTCCTGCTGAATACACAAGGTGAGCAATACCACCCAGCTCCCTTTCAGCTGCTGATATCATTTGCTGAACACTTTCCCACGATGAAACGTCAGCTTGAAATATCAGCAGCTGAGGATACTGTGTCTTTAAGAGCGAAAGTCCCTTTTCGTCTATATCTGACACGGCGACTTGGTGCCCTTCTTTTAAAAATCGTTCAGCTATTTCTTTTCCGATCCCTTGGGCTCCGCCAACGATGAGAACTGGTTTTTGAACATTAGCCAGCACTCTCACCCCCATCAAGCATAATCGCCACGCCATCTGTAAATGCACCATAGGATGTACTGAGAAACACCGTCATATGGGCCACAGTCTCCTTGATTTGCTCTGTATCAGGAACCAAATGGAGAGGAGGCGGCAGCAGCGCAAGCACCCGGATGCCTTTGTCTTTAAATTCTCTCGCTAACCCTTTTGTCATGGCATTCAGCATAGAATTCGAAGTAGCATGCGAGATCCCGCCATCACCTGTAATACTGCCTGATGACGATATATTAATGATGCAGCCTTGTCTCTGATCAACCATATGCCATACAGCAGCCTGACTGGAAAGAAAGACGGTATTCACAGCCGATTCCACTTCATCCACCCACTCATCAGGGCCCACGTCATCAAGCTTCGCGTCCGCTCCTTGCTCTGCTTGATTGACCAAAATATCCAGTTTACCGCATGTATCAATCACTTGCCTCAGCATTCGCGCGGCATCACGCGGTGTTTCCAGCGGGTTCTGAATGATACTCGCTTGACCGCCCATTTTTTGAATGTCTTCACGAATGGTTTTAGCCTTTGATTCATCATGAAACGTGTGTAAAAAAACATGTGCACCTGCCCGGGCTAAAGCCAGGCAGATGGCTTCTCCAAATCCATCTGTGCTACCTGTCACAAGTGCCGCTTTCTGATGAAGCTGGACGTGCACATGCATCTCCTCCCTATCCCTTGTTTGGCCATTATTTTCTCAGCTTACTCACGATATCAAGTGCTGCTTCATAAAAACCTTCTGAGATGGTCGGATGCGGATGAATCATTTTCGCCATCTCTTCTGCTGTTCCTTCTAAATACATAAAGGAGGAAGCTTCTGAAATCATCTCTGTGACGTGCGGGCCAACCATCGTCGCGCCAATCACTTCACCATAGGCTGTATCGTATACCAATTTAATAAAGCCTGTTTGATCACCTGCCGCTAGTGCTTTACCGCTTGCCGCTAAATCAAATCGTTCTGCCCGCACGTTAAGTCCTTTGGCTTTTGCCTCTTTCTCAGTCAGACCAACACTCGCTACCTCTGGTAATGTATAAATACATCTAGGCATGATATCAGCATTCATTTTTTCAGGCACACCGCAAATATTACTGACCGCAACAGCGGCCTCTGCCATCGCTGCGTGAGCCAGCTGATAGCCGCCAGCAACATCCCCAACTGCATAGACACCTTCCACACTTGTCTGCATCTTGTCATTCACCTTGATAAAAGGACCATCCAGCTGAAGGTCAAGCTGGCTGACAGCAGAAACGCTAGGTCTTCTTCCTACACAAACAAGCAGTCTTTCAGCCGTAAAGATATGCGTCTCTCCTTTATCGTCTGATGCATGAACCGCTTTGACTCCTTCGCTTTCCGTCACCTCTGTCACAGTGGTTTTTTTCGCGATATGGATGCCTTTTTTCTTTAATTCTCTTTCTAGCAGCTTAGATGCTTCCTCATCCTCTTGTGGAATAATAGACGGAGCCGCTTCAATAATCGTGACTTTTGATTGAAGACTCTGGAAGATACAAGCCAGCTCAAGTCCAATGACACCGCCGCCAATGATGACGACAGAAGCCGAAATATCTGGGATGTCAAAGATCGTATCACTTGTGTCAAATTGAATGTCTTTAAGGCCCGGTATTGGCGGAATGGCAGGTGAAGATCCAGTGGCAATGATGAGCTCTTTCGTTTCAATCGATTCTGAACCATCTTGCTTTTCAATCTCAATCCGGTGCTTTGTAACAGCTGTACCTCTGCCGTTATATACATCAATCTTTCCTTGCTTTAATAAAAAGGCAATTCCGCCTCTGAGCTTTTCAATGACGTCATCTTTGCGCTTTCTCATTTTATCGAAGGAAAGGACCAAATCACCTGTTTCAATTCCCCAGCTTTTCGCCTTCTCAATTGATTCAATGACTTCTGCATGTTTGAGCAGTGTCTTGGAAGGAATACAGCCCCGATTTAAACAAGTACCGCCTAGAAAATCCTCTTCAATCAATGCGACCTTCCGTCCACGCTCAGCTGCTTGAAGGGCGGCAGTATACCCGCCAGGCCCTCCGCCAATGACTGTCAGATCATACGTTTTCGTCATCCGATTCATCTCCTACATTAGCAATTCAAATGGTTGTTCAAGCACTTTTTTAAGGTCTGTTAAAAAGGCAGCCGCTGGTGCGCCATCTACCACTCGGTGATCAAACGATAAACTAACACCCATCATCGGCCGCACCTGAATTTCTCCATCTACTACAACAGGTTTTTCTTGAATGCGCCCAACCCCTAAGATCGCCACTTCCGGCTGATTAATAATCGGGGTAAAGGTATCAATGGCATACATCCCTAAGTTACTAATGGTAAAAGTGGACCCTTTCAGCTGGTCTGGCAGCAGTTTTTGGTCACGTGCGTTTCGGCCGATTTCTTTTGCCTCTTTTGTCAGCTGTTTTAACCCTTTTTGGTTCGCATGAGAAATGACTGGAACCATTAAGCCATCTTTTACAGCGACAGCGAGACCAATGTGCACATCATCATGGAAATGGAGCTCATTTTGTTCAAATGTCATATTGATCTGCGGGTGGCGCGTGAGTACGTTGCTGACCGCATGAATGATAATTTCTGTGAACGACAGTCTGTAGCCTGTCTCTTTTTCAATCGCTGGCAATAGCTGTTTGCGTATTTCTTTCGCTTTTGTCATATCGATTTCACTTGTTAATGTCACGTGCGGTGCTGTAAAGGCACTTTGTGACATGCGGTCAGCGATCACTTTTCTCATACCAGCTAGTTTTTGTGTTTTCGCTGGAGAAGACTCTACTGTTTTTGCAGCTGCTGCCGTTACATCACTCTTCATAATTTTACCGTGTGCACCAGATCCAGCAACATTCGCTAAATCAATTCCTTCACGAGCAGCCACTTTTTCTGCAAGCGGTGACACGCGCTGATCTTTCTCACTAGAGTGGACGGCCGCCTCGACGTCCCGCTTTTGAACTCTGCCTTTAGGTCCTGTGCCAGATACCTCATGAATCGCTACATGATGATCCTTTGCCGTTTTTCTCGCCGCAGGTGTGGCACGTACTTTTTCATTAAGTGTTTTTGGGGCTTCAGCAGAACTGGATGAAGCCGCGTCTGATGAAGACGATTCGCTGCTGCCTGGTGAATCTTCATCTGATTGTGCTGGCGGTTCGCTTGGCACCTGTTCATTTGCCTCTCCGATGTATCCAATGACAGCATTGACTGGAATTTGATCATCGGCTTCATAATATTTCTTTAGAAAAATACCATCATCATAGGCTTCCACCTCAATATTGATCTTGTCTGTCATAATTTCAAAAAGAGGCTCACCGATTTCAACCGAATCTCCTTCTTCTTTAAACCATTGAAGCAAGGTGCCGACTTCCATCGTACTGCTCAGCTTCGGCATAAATATCTCTTTTGGCATGATCTTCTCCCCTTTACTTAAGAGCGCACAAGCTCTTTTGCTGCTTCAATAATATCTGGCACTTGTGGAATGACCGCTTTTTCCAGCGTCGGGTTGTATGGTATTGGGACCGCAAGACCGCCAAGTCGTTTAATTGGCGCATCTAAGTAGTCAAAGGCTTCACTTTCCGCTATCATACTTGCAATCTCTCCGCCATAGCCGCCTCGTTTTACTGCTTCATGAACCACGATACATTTACCTGTTTTCTTCACAGATTCGATAATCGTTTCTTCATCTAATGGGACAAGTGTTCTTGGGTCAATGATTTCAACATCAATTCCCTCTGCTTCTAGTTCCTTTGCCGCTTCTAACGCTTTGTGTACCATAATCGCTGTTGCTACAATCGTGACGTCTTTCCCGCTTCTTTTCACATCTGCTTTCCCTAGAGGAATGGAATATTGCTCTTCAGGCACTTCACCGATTGTTTTATATAAAAGCTTGTGCTCGTAGAAAATGACAGGGTTGTCATCATCCATCGCCGCTTTTAAAAGTCCTTTTGCATCATAGGCTGTTGAAGGCTGAACCACTTTGAGTCCTGGAATATGCGCCATCCACGCTTCTAAGCTTTGTGAGTGCTGCGCCGCTGCACCCGTTCCTGATCCTGCTGGTGTTCTTACGACAAGCGGCACCTTTCCTTTTCCGCCAAACATGTATCGTGTTTTGGCTGCTTGGTTCACAAGCTGATCCATTGCGATTGTTATAAAGTCAGAGAATTGAAGTTCTAAAATCGGCCGCATACCAGTTAAAGCCGCTCCGACTGCCCCACCTGCGATGGCAGCCTCTGAGATAGGTGTATTGCGAACGCGCTCTGGACCGAATTCTTCAATCATGCCGCGCGTGACTCCAAAAGCACCTCCATATACGCCGATATCTTCACCTAAAATGAAGACATCTTGGTTTTCTCTCATTTCCTGACTCATAGCCTCTCGAACGGCTTCTAAATATGAAATCTCTCTCACTGTTGTTTTTGTCACGTGATTTCCCTCCTAATTAGGCGTATACATCCTCTAATAGTGTGTCAATTGACGGTTCTTTACTGTTTTTGGCGAATTCTACAGACGCTTCAATTTCCTGCTTCGCTTCTTCCTGTAAGCTTGCTGCCTGCTCTTCTGTTAAAACATTCAGTTCAATCAAGAGAGACTTAAAGCGTTTGATTCCGTCTTTTTGTCTCCACTCTGTCTCTTCTTCACGTGTACGGTATTTTTTCGCATCACTCTTAGAGTGACCCTTCCAGCGGTACGTTTTCATTTCAATGAGTGATGGGCCTTCTCCCGCTCTCGCACGGCTGACTGCTTCATCTACTGTGTTCATAATTTCGACCATGTCATTTCCATCAACCGTTTTTCCTGGCATTCCGTAGCTTTCTGCTCTTGTTGAAATGTCTTCAATGTTGATCATTTCTTTCACAGGGCCAGACATGCCGTACTGGTTGTTTTCACAAATAAACACAACCGGTAAATCCCAAATAGACGCAAGGTTTAATGCTTCATGGAAGCTGCCTTCATTTGTGGCACCATCTCCGAAGAAACAAAGAACAACAAAGCCTTCCTGCTTCATTTTAGATGTGAGCGCTGCACCTGTTGCCAGCGGGATACCGCCGCCAACGATTCCATTTGCCCCAAGATTTCCTTTTTCTAAATCCGCAATATGCATCGAGCCGCCTTTTCCTTTACAATAGCCGGTTTCACGTCCAAACAATTCAGCCATCATTTTATTAACCTCGGCCCCTTTTGCAATACAGTGACCGTGTCCCCTGTGTGTGCTGACGATCTTATCTTTATCTTCTAATACGGCAATCGATCCAACAGCTGACGCTTCCTGTCCAACACATAAATGAGTGGTGCCATGGATAAGTCCTTTTGCAAAAAATTGGTCGACCTTTTCATCAAAATATCTCACTAACCACATTTGTTTATATAAATCTGCTAATTTCTCATGGCTAATCTGTTCAGGCAAAGTGATTTGTTTTTGCATTTCTTCTCTCCCCTTTACATTTGTTCTTATGTGTTACATTTGTAATCATCATACGTTTAAGTGTCATCGAAGTCAAGCATTTCTCTCTCATTTTTAAGCGTTTTCATCTTTTATCAGAAAAAAAGAGAAAGGGAAAGCCCTTTTCCAAAGAACTTCTCTTTCTCTTTTAATCTCATACACTCATTCATCTGGATACATCATGATTTTGACGCTCTCACCCTCAGGATGCCTCGCACATTCTATCGCCTGAAGCAGCTGGCTTAACGGATAACGATGCGTCACCATCTTTTCAGTGTTGACCACTTTTGCTTTCAAAAGCTCAAGGGCTTCACGATAATGATATGGATGCGAGGAATAGGCTCCTACTACCTTCACTTCATCATTAAAAAATCGTTCAGCAGGAATGGCCACATCTCCCTTTGGAAAATGAGCAAACACCAAAATCGTCCCGCCTCGCGCTACAGCCTGAAACGCCTCTTTTAAAAGCGCACTGCTCCCAACAGAAATAATGACGAGGTCCGCTCCCTTTCCATCTGTTTCTTTCATCACCCGGTTTTCCACCGGCTCGGCTGCTGGATGAAAGGAGACGTCTGCACCTAAACTCCTCGCTTGCAGCAGCCTGTTCTCATTCACGTCTGTTATCATCACTTTCCCAGCCAAATAATATTTGGCGAGCTGCAATTGAATACAGCCAATTTGCCCCGCTCCAAGGATCAAAACGGAATCTCCTGGGTGAACAGGAGCTCGTTCAAACCCGTGCAGGCAGCAGGCAACCGGTTCTACCATCGCCCCTTGCTCATACGATACGTCTTTTGGAAGCTTGCCCATCGTGTGCTTGACATGCAAAGCAGGTACACGGATATATTCTGAAAACCCGCCCGGCTCTACATTTGTGGCTGTAAACTGCGGACACATCGTATAAAAACCCTTTTGACAAAAGTCACAGGTGAAACAAGGCACATGATGTGCCACATAGACCCTGTCTCCCGTTTGGACATTTGTCACGTGCTTGCCGGTCTCGACAATATCACCAGCGATTTCATGCCCCAGCACTGTCCCAGGAGGTACTGTCTCATGTGTTGCTTTGTAAATATCCGTTCCACATAAGCCGCAGGCTCGCAGCTTTAACAAAACTTCATCATCACCGATGACTGGCCGGTTCCGCTCCTCATACCGAATGTCCTCTGAAGAATAAAAGACAGCTGATTTCATGTAGCGGCATCCTCCTTTTCATCACCCTTCGCAAAATCCTGCAACGTTTGAACAAGCTGCTTGTACTCACTCATTTCACTGGATATCCAGTAGCGCCCTCCGAATATACGGGCTGGACCCACCCTGACATAGACTTTCCCGATATGAGGATAAGGCTTTAAAAAAAGCTTTCCTTTAATATCAGAAACTGCATATGTGTGCCATCTGCCAAAAGCGCCTATCTTCAGTTGATCGTCATTAATGATGACGTTTGTCGGCTGATTCAGTCCTGTAATACTAGAAAGCATGAGAATAGGCAGTGTATAAACGCCTAACACAGCTAACGGCTCAGGTCCTGCTGACCATAACGTATAAAGAGACCAGAAAAAAAACAGACAGATGAGCACAGCCGGAAGAAAAATAGACAACACTGCAGACGTTCGGCTATAAGCATGATGCTGCATAAGACTTCCTCCTTTCAAATCACTAGAAGGAGCCGGAAAAGCTCCTTCAGAAAATAGCCCTCTACTTGATATGATCAATGATTTTCTCGATATCATCTTCAATACCAAATCCAGTTAAAAAGGATAATGTTTGAATCACAGGTGTCCCTTTTGTATCACTTACAGGCGTTGTCGTCACAATTAAATCGGCGCCTTCCGCTTTTTGCGGGACTTCAGATGCCTTACACTGTTCCACCACGACATCATATCCTTTTTCCTTTAACGTCTCTTCTACCTTTTTAGCGACAACCGTTGATGTTGCAACTGCCGTTCCGCATGATACTAATATTTTCTTCGCCATTAGAATCCCTCCAGCTCATTTATTGTTCTTTCTGATCTAAGCCCATTTCTTTTGCATACTGCTTTTTAATATCATTTCGCACCCAGTACCATAGAAGCCCATAAGCCAGAGCACAGATGATGGCTGCAATAAAGTAAGGGTTGCTCGGATCAAGAAGTCTCACCATGATCCAAGGAATGACGTGAGAACCAAGATCAATACCTGAAATCATGTTTGCCCCTTCTGGGAAATCAAAGCCGACTGCTTTCCCCATGGTTGTCGCAAGCGGAGCAAGGTTCGTTGCAATAAAGAAGACAATCATTAATGTAAAAATACTGTTAATAAGGCCGCGAATAATATTTCCACGAGCGGCTGCTACTGCCCAGACAACTGTAAATGGCAGAACCGATAAGTCAGCAAACGGGAGCATGCCATTGTAAGGCAGAACAACTGCTAGCAAAATCGTAATCGGCACCATTAAAAGGGCTACCGCCATATTCGCTGGATGACCAATCACAATCGCTGTATCTAAACCAATATAGACATTTTTCCCAGGGAAACGCTTTTGAATATAAGAACGAGCGCCCTCAGAGATTGGAATCAGTCCTTCCATTAATAACGCAACCATTCTTGGCATTAAGACAAGAACTGCCGCCATTTGAATACCGAGCGTCATCACGCCTTTTGCATCATAGCCGCCGAGAAGACCAATAATGATACCAAGTATGAGACCCATCACAAGCGGTTCGCCAAAGATACCAAAGCGTTTCTTCAATGTTTCTGGATCAGCATGAATTTTGTTTAAACCAGGAATCTTATCAATGACGCGGTTGGACGCATACATGAGCGGGGCGAAGTTGACCGTTTCCGCATGAGCCATCGATACGCCTTTTAAACCGAAATGGTGTTCGATTGTCGGCGCCGTCCAATCGGCTAACTTTAGCGTGATCGCAGAGACGATCAAGCCAACAGCAAGAGCCAAGAACATATTATGATAAGCGTAGTAAGTAACAGAGGCTGCGAAAATCAAATGCCAGAAGTTCCAAATATCCACATTCAGCGTTTTCGTAAAGTTTACAGACAATAAGATGACATTTAATAAAAGCACAAGAGGAATCATGAGCGGGGCAACGGGTGTACCAAAGGATATGGCAGCTCCAATCGGCCATCCAACATCCAAAATATCGAGCTTTAGCCCAAGGGAATTAACCATGGCTTTTGCTGCTGGCCCAAGTCCGCTCACGAGCAAATTAATGACAAGATTGACACCGACAAAACCAATTCCGATCGTAATACCGGCCCTGAAGGATTTCTTAAAGCCCTGCCTTAAAATCATACCGAAAAGCGTCATAATAATCGGGAGCATAATAGTTGGTCCAAGGTCTAATATAAAATCGACGGCTTGCTTGATCATACATCCACCTCCTGAATTTTTCAGATAAAGCGCTTACATAATTTCGTGAATGACTATTGGTTTAGTTCTTGCTGAAGCACGTCAACCGCTTCTTCATAAGATGTCATATAAGAGAGCTTCGTCATCACTTCTTCTTTTCTAAAAAGTGTCATCAGCTTCTCCAGCATCACAAGCTGTTTGCTAGGCTCAGAGATTGCTAGGACAAACACAATTTTAGCTTGCACTGTTTCATCTGGGCTTCCCATCTTATGAAAAATGACAGGTTCCTTTAAAGTAGCTACACTAATCGCTGGTTTGTTCACATGCTCAGGATCTGTATGCGGAATCGCTACCCCAAAGGCTGCAAGTGGAAGGCCTGTAGGATATGTTTTTTCTCTTTCAAGCACTGCTGGTAAAAAGCTCGATTTAATGTACCCTCCAGCTTCTAACCGCCCTGCTAAATATGTGGTCACCTCCTCTCTCGAAGATGCTTCGAACTGCAGCTTAATCAGTTGTTCATCTAACTCAAACAAGCTGTTCAAACAACCACCCCATTCATTTGGTATAAATATGAACACATGTAACAAAAGAAAGAACATTTTTAGAATAGAACCTTTTATAAAGCGCTTACAATTATGCGTTCTAAAAAATGTTCAATACCGTTACCTTTGTAAAGATATTATAATATTCAAAATTATAAGTCAATGTCCCTAGGGAAATTTAAATAAAAAAAGACGCAGTCATCACCGCGTCTCTTCCTTCTAATCTTCTATACTGCTTGTTAAATGTGGCTTCCTATATCTAAAAATTCAGATACAAATAGATTGTCTGTCTGCACTGCCATTTCTTCCTTTGTGCCAATTTTTTCGATTCTTCCTTCATTCATCACCACAACACGATCAGCAATATCAAATGCTTCTTCTTGATCATGTGTCACAAAAATGGTGGTCATTTGAAAGTCACGATGAACTTTTTTCAGCCAATGCCTTAATTCTTTCCTCACCTTTGTATCAAGTGCACCAAAAGGTTCATCCAGCAGGAGTGCCTTCGGCTGAACGGCAAGTGCGCGCGCCAGTGCTACACGCTGCTTTTGCCCCCCTGACAGCTGTTCTGGATACCGCTGCTCAAACTGCGTAAGCTGAACAACCTCTAAAAGCTCATGTACCCGCTCTTTGATGTCTTTTTTAGGCAGTCTTTCTCCTCTAGGTTTCATTTTCAGTCCATATGCCACATTATCAAAAACCGTCATATTTCGAAAAAGCGCATATTGCTGAAACACAAAACCAATCTGCCGTTTTCGTACTGGAATGTGTGTGTAATCCTGATCTCCGAATAAAATCTGCCCGTTATTGGCGTAATCAAGACCTGCAATGATTCTTAATAACGTCGTCTTCCCAGAGCCAGACGGTCCTAATAAAGAGATCAATTCACCATTTCTTATCGATAAATCCACGTTTTGCAAAACCTTTGTCTGGCCAAATTGTTTTGATATTTGTTTTGCTGTAATCCCCAAGGCACATCCCTCCATTTATGTTGACCGCTTGCCAAGCCGGTGATCCCTCTGCTGAATGATTTGCTTAATGATTAAAGTAATGACTGCCACAAACGCCATGAGAGACGCCACAGCAAAAGCGGCTTGAAATTGGTACTCATTGTATAAAATTTCGATATGAAGCGGCATCGTATTGGTCATCCCTCGAATATGACCTGATACAACCGACACGGCACCAAATTCACCAATCGCTCTTGCCCCGGCCAAGATGACACCGTAAAAAAGAGCCCATTTGATATTCGGCAGTGTCACAAAGAAAAAAGTCTTCCATCCGTTTGCACCCAGTGTGAGCGATGCTTCCTCCTCCTGAATGCCTTCATGCTGCATAAACGGGATTAATTCTCTAGCGATAAATGGAAATGTAACGAATATGGTTGCTAGGATCATGCCTGGTACAGAATAAATGACTTTCCATCCATTCGCCATAAGCCAAGGTCCTAAAAGCCCGTTTGAACCAAATAAAAGCACAAATACAATTCCAGCAATCACAGGCGAAACGGCAAACGGGAGGTCCATCACAGTCGTTAACAAACGTTTTCCGCGGAAGTTAAATTTTGTGATAAGCCATGCAGCACTCACCCCAAAGATCATTTGAAGCGGCAAGGTGACGACGACAATGAAAACGGTCAATTTGATCGCCGCTAGTGTATCTGGATGTGAGATGGCCAGAAGATATGAACTCCACCCTTTCTCAAATGCCTTTGAAAAAACGGCGATCAGCGGTATAAGTAAAAATAAAATCAAAAAAGCATACACGACCGTAATCAATAGGATTTTCACTGCTTTAGATTCGGTTACAGGACTTTTATACCGAATATGGTGCTGATGACTAAACTCTCTCTCCAATGGTTTCACCTCACGTATACTTGTTTTTTCCGCTCAACATACCACTGAATGCCGTGAATCAATAACAGAATGAAAAATGAAAGAAGCAGCATCAAGCATGCAATTGCTGCTGCACCATGATAATCATATTGTTCAAGCTTGGACATGATCATCAGCGGTGTAATTTCTGTTTTAAACGGAATATTTCCAGCAATAAACACAACAGAGCCATATTCACCTAGCGCTCTTGCAAACGCAAGTGAAAATCCAGTCATCACCGCAGGAAACAAGGCCGGCAGCAGTATGTGAAAAAAGGTCTGTCTCCTTGTCGCACCAAGAATCGCCGCAGCCTCTTCCACTTCCTGCTGCAGCCCCTCTATCACAGGCTGAACGGTTCGGATAACGAATGGAATGCCAATAAAAATCAGTGCCAAAATAATCCCAATCGGTGTGTACGCCACCTTTATATGCAGAAATTGACCAATCCATCCATTAGGAGAATAAAGGGTGGTGAGGGCAATACCCGCAACAGCGGTTGGGAGAGCAAAAGGCAAATCAATGAGAGCATCTAAGATTTTCTTTCCAGGAAATGTGTACCTGGCGAGAACCCAGGCAATCAGTACACCAAACCCTGCATTGATGAGAGCAGCTGCAAAGGAAGTCGTCACGGTCAGCTGAAGCGACTTCAATACTCTTGCATCGGTAAATACCTTCCAAATCCCCTCTGCTCCTAATGAAGCCGTCCAAATAAATACCATGGATAAAGGAATGACGACAATCGCACTCACATAAACGAGCGTCACCCCAAGGCTCAGACCAAATCCAGGCAATATACGTTTTCTTTTATTGGCGGCTGCATGTGTTTTCTTCATCACATCGCCCCCTATTTTTGTCCGCTGTATATTTGATCAAATAAGCCGCCATCATCAAAAAATCTTTTCTGCGCTTTTCTCCACCCGCCAAACGCTTGATCAATCGTCACCATATCAATCTTTTTAAACTGGTCTTTATATTTGTTTAAGACTTCTTGATTTCTAGGGCGATAATAGTTTTTCGCCGCAATTTCCTGCCCTTTTTTAGAATATAAATAATCTAAATAAGCCTTCGCCACTTTCTCTGTTCCTTTACGTTTCACATTTTGATCAACAACCGCAACAGGCGGCTCCGCTAGAATACTAATTGATGGGGTGACAATCTCAAATTTGTCTTTGCCTAGTTCGTGCTGCGTTAAATAGGCTTCATTCTCCCATGCAATTAACACATCCCCAAGTCCGCGTTCAACAAAGGTCGTTGTGGCTCCGCGTGCACCTGAATCAAGGACTTCGACATGTTCATATAGCTTTTTGACAAAATCCTTTGTTTTTTCTTCATTCCCATGAAATGTTTTATCGGCGTAGGCCCATGCAGCTAAGTAATTCCATCTCGCACCGCCGGACGTTTTCGGATTTGGCGTAATGATGGACACACCTGGCCGAATCAAATCGTCCCAATCTTTAATGTTTTTGGGATTCCCTTTCTTCACAAGAAACACAATGGTCGATGTATACGGTGTGGACTGATTTGGAAATTCTTTTTGCCAATCTTTTGAAAGCAGTCCGCGATCTGCAATCGCATCAATGTCATACCCTAAAGCCAGTGTTGCCACATCTGCCTCGAGTCCATCAATAATCGATCTTCCCTGCTTTCCTGATCCACCGTGAGACTGCTTGATCGTGACATCCTCACCAGTTTTGTCTTTCCAATACGTCTGAAAGGCTTGATTGTATTCCTGATACAATTCACGTGTAGGATCATACGAAACATTTAACAGCTCAACCTTTCCCTTTTGCTTTGAAGCTTCGTTTGCGTTTGAGCATGCAGTACTCGTCACAGCCAAGACTAATATGATGGTCACGATAGAGACCCATTTCCACTTTTTCATGTTATTCCGCTCCCCGTTATCAAATAATAGTGACACCAACCTTGCCGTTTCACACGCAAAAAAGACCCTTAGCCACCTGAAATACATCACAGTTCTGTACTTCAAATTGCCAAGAGCCTTCGGTTGTCCGATCAGCTATGTATGATTGATGTTAGTCTATATATTATTCAAACTATTCACAGGTGTCAACTCTGTTTTTTCATTTAAACAAAAAAAGAAACGCCATCTTGAAGAGGCGCTTCTTTTCCCAGGAAAAGGTCTTAATCGGCAGATAGCTTTAAATTGACACCAACAGCGGTTCCATTTCTTGAGGAGTCAGCTACTCCTGTAAATGTCCCTGCTTTCCGATCAATGAGTAAGGCTTGCACATTTCCTATATCAATAGGTGAACTGCCAAAACGGTGACCCATGTCATTTAGCTTCGTTCTCACATCAAGGGGAACACCTACTTCGTAACGGTAAGAAGTTGGACTGTTTGTATAAATCCGCGGCTCTTCCACCGCATCTTGCAGCTCCATGTCGTATTCAAGCAAGTTTAGGATCGTTTGTGAAACAGAAGCAATAATGGTCGTTCCTCCAGGTGAGCCCACAGTCATGACCGGCTCGTTATCTTTGAATATGATGGTCGGGGTCATACTGGATAATGGACGTTTGTTTGGCTGGACTTCATTTGCTCCGCCTGGTCTTGCGTCAAAATCTGTTAGTTCGTTATTTAAGAAAAAGCCATATTCCGGAACAAGAATTCCTGTACCAAATAACTGTTCAATGGTTGTTGTGAATGACACGACATTTCCCCACTGATCGGCAACAGTAAAATGAGTGGTCTCGCCAATGGTTTTATCTTCTGGCTGCGGGACAATTGGGGATGGATTTTTTTCATCCTCATACGCCCATGGATCTCCTTCTTTCGGGTTTTTGTTCATTTGATCTAATTGAATGAGAGAAGCTCTTTTTGAAATGTAATCATCGTCTAGTAGTCCTTTTAGTGGAACATCTACGAATTCGGGGTCGCCTGCATATGCAGCACGGTCAGCATAGGAGAGATGCATTGTTTCAGCTAGCAGCTGATATTTTTCGAATGATTTGGGGTCATATTGTGATAGATTGAAGTGATCTAGTATTTTGAGTATTTGCAGCATAAACACACCGCCTGAGCTTGGTGGAGGCATACTTGCAAGCTGGTATCCTTTATAGTCCCCCCAGATAGGCTTGTCAGTCTTGACCTCATAACGACCAAGGTCATCAGTTGTCATCGTTCCGCCAAAATCTTGGACTGTCTTTGCAAGTGCTTTTGCTACTTTTCCTTCATAAAATGCTTTGCTTCCTTTTTTTGCAATGAGCTTAAATGTTTTCGCAAGACCTGGCTGTACAAGCAGATCGCCTTCTTTGAGCGGCTGATCATCTGGAAGAAAGATTGGCGCTGCAGCCGTTTTTTTCAGCTTTTCTTGATGATCTTCAATGGCTTTTGCCAGAACAGAATCGATTTCAAATCCATCCTCTGCAAGCTGAATGGAAGGCTCAATCAATTCCTTCATCGAACGGGTTCCCCACTTATCTAATGCTGCCTCGAGACCTTTTACTGTCCCTGGGACACCAACCGCATTACCGTGTGTGGACCGCTCAGCAAATGGGATGACTTTTCCCTCATCCGTTAAAAACATGTCAGGTGTTGCGCCCTGTGGTGCTCGTTCTCTACTATTGATGATGGATGTTTCTTTTGTCTTTCCATCATAAACCATCATAAAACCACCGCCGCCAATTCCAGACATCATTGGCTCTGTCACATTCAGTGCGTACTGGATGGCAACAGCAGCATCCACTGCGTTTCCACCTTTCTTCAATACATCAGCACCTACTTCTGATGCCAGCGGGTGAGCAGTAGCCACCATGCCATCTTTACCCACAGCTACTTTACTCCCATGAGATTCGTTCGCATTGACTTGGCTGACAGGCAGAAAAAACGAGAAAACAAACAGACATATGGACAAAACAGTTAGAGAAATGCGTTTCATGAACAACACCCCTTCCATATTCTTACTTTGACCTTACCGACTTCTTGACCAGAATACAATAGATTATTCTAAAATTTCAAAAATTTTCATCCTATCATCCTACATTTCCCAAATCAAACATTGTTTTTCAAAACATATGACGCACTCACTCATTAGGAATAAAGACACATCATTTCCAACGATTCAGCTTCAAGGTATAATAAACACAACAAAGAGGGGGAAAAGCATTGAACAACAAATGCAGATTATTTTGGGAAGACTATTGGAAAGAGAAATCAGAAAAAGCACCTGCTGACGCGTTTGTTTCAGTGTGGGCATTCGGCTCAGATCCTGATCATTTGCTTGATCTTGTAAAGCAAGGAAAAAAAACAGCCACTTGTTCTGGACACCTTTTTTATGAAAAGGAACAGGAGTCGCTTCCACAACCCGGACAATATGCGGTCATTTTGGATAGCCAAGAAGAGCCAAAAGCCATCATTGAAATTACACATGTAGATGTCATGCCAATGAATGAAGTTCCCGTATCATTTGCACAAGCAGAGGGTGAAGGCGACTTATCTTATGACTATTGGTACAGAGAACATAAAGAATTTTTCACAGAAGCACTCCAATCATACGGTTTAGAATTCAAAGAGGATATGCTTCTTGTTTGTGAACGGTTTAAGCTGATTCATTCAGCTTCTTAGCCTTTAAGCGGCGTCAAATATGGCCCGCTTTTTTCGTGGCTTTTCCCCTTTTAGAAAAAGGTGTGTTGAGATCACATCTTTAGGTCAGAATAAGATCAAATAGAAAAAGTGAAGAAATTTTCGACTACACCTGTTTTTTTTCGACAAAAGAATATATAATTATTTGATGTGTGCATTGTCTCATTTATACAATGGAGGGTTTTTACATGTTAAAAAGGAAAAAAGACAAGTTTTCCGTCTTGTTAACGGAAATTGCTAAAAATTTAGATGAAACTGCTGAGTATTTTGTTAGCTATAAAGTAACAAATCAAACCACTCTGAAAGAATTTTCTGACACATTGAAGGAATATGAGACAAAAGGTGATAATCATGTTCATACCATGATTAAAGAGCTGAACAAAGCCTTTATTACACCGATTGAACGTGAAGACATTCTTCAATTGACGAATAGCCTCGATGATGTTTTAGATGGAATTGAGCATTTTTCCGCAACATTAGAAATTTACTCAATTACAAGCTCTGACGAACATATCGACAAATTCAGCCACTACATCAGAGAGTGTGCCAAAGAAATTTTAATCACAATTGATCTACTAGCTGAAAATCGCTTGAAAGATATTCATCCGCACGCAATCAAGATCAAAGAGATTGAACATAATTGTGACAATCTTCATCGTAAATCATTAAAGAACTTGTTTGGAAAAGAAACAGATCCAATTAAAGTGATTCAATACAAAGAAATTTACGAAACACTTGAAGAAATCGCTGATTCCTGTCAAAGTGTTGCCAACAATCTAGAAACAATCATTATGAAGAATGCGTAACGGGGTTAGTTAAACATGGACACATTACTCATCCTTACCATACTTATTGTCATTTGTGCACTTGCTTTTGATTTCATTAACGGGTTCCACGATACAGCAAATGCCATTGCGACTTCAGTTTCAACGAAGGCATTAAAGCCTAGACATGCGATCATCATGGCAGCGTTCATGAACTTCTTAGGAGCAATGACATTTACAGGTGTGGCAAAATCCATTACAAAAGATATCGCAGATCCATTTACGCTTCAAAACGGCTCTGTTGTGATCTTGGCTGCTTTAATTGCCGCCATCACATGGAACTTGCTTACTTGGTATTACGGGATTCCGAGTAGTTCTTCACATGCATTAATCGGATCAATTGCAGGTGCGGTTATTGCTTCTGCCGGTTTTGGCGCCTTAAACTATTCGGGATTCATTAAAATCATTCAAGCTCTTTTGCTTTCACCTATCCTAGCTTTCGTATTGGGATATATCGTGTATACCATTATCAAAATTATATTTAGAAACAACAATCTCGCAAAAACAAATAAACAATTCCGACGTGTTCAAATTTTAACGGCTGCACTGCAATCGTATACCCATGGGACAAACGATGCGCAAAAAGCGATGGGAATTATTACGATGGCTTTAATTGCAGGTAATTTGCATACAACAGACGACATTCCTTTCTGGGTACAATTCTCTTGTGCGCTTGCAATGGGACTCGGTACTTCTATCGGCGGCTGGAAGATTATCAAAACAGTCGGCGGTAAAATTATGAAAATTCGTCCAGTAAACGGAGTATCTGCAGACTTAACGGGTGCAGCTATTATCTTCGGTGCGACGTTTATTCACTTACCTGTTAGTACGACTCACGTTATCTCATCTTCTATTCTAGGTGTAGGTTCTGCACACAGAGTCAAAGGGGTTAACTGGGGTACAGCAAAACGTATGCTTGTCACTTGGGTGATTACATTACCGATTTCAGGAACTCTAGGAGCTCTTATATACTTTGTGTTAAATGCGATTCTCTAATATCAAAGACCTGTCTGACAGGTCTTTTTTTATTTGCCCGCACACTTAAAACCGTCCTTCTGCAGGACATTTTTTCATGAAGCAGGGTTTCCAATCATATCCATAGAAATAAACAAGTATTCATCTGTCTATGGGAGAGAAGAACATGCTATTATTTTTTCAATTGACTGTATGGTTATTGCTAGGTGCTCTTGCTGTGTATGTATTCGCGGTTTGGCGCTTTGAACAAAAAGTAAAAGAAAAGATGTTTGCCATTCGTAAAACGTGGTATTGGATTTATGTAGCGGGTGCTGTTGTGTACTGGACAAATGACCCCTCTTCTATCTTCACTGATTGGATGCACTACTTGATCATTGCCGTATTTTTCGCATTAACTGATGCTTTCATCTTTCTTAGCTCCTATATTAAAAAACTCGGAAATCATGAGCTGGAAACCGACACCCATCAACTCCTTGAACAAAATAACGATCTGCTTCATTCTTACCTCAATAAACTAAAAACGTACCAATACCTATTGAAAAATGAACCGATCCATGTATATTATGGAAGTGTAGAGGCATATATAGAGGGAATTGAGCGGCTTATTTATTCTTTTGCCGACAAGATGAATATTCAAGCGGTGCTTTGTCCATACGATATGCAGGAACAAAAAGACGACCTGCTTCGGACACTTGACCAGCGGGCTCTTATTCAGGCGAAGCTTGACAGGCAGGAAGTATATTACGATGATTTCGGTCATTTGGTGCTCATCCCATTTTCTGTAGCAGATGCTCATTTTGTCATTAAGCTCACCTCCGATGAGATTGTCACGGAGTTCGACTATTTATTAATGACATCACTTACAACAATTTATGACCTAATCTTGCCTGACGAAGAGGAAGGTGATGAAGATGGACCACGCACTTCAAGGGGATAACAACAATCCTAAGAAAAACCCTTTTAAGATTTTAAAGAAAAAACGCCATATCAGTATGGCCGATTATAAGGTAAGCCCCCATACTGAGAGAATTTTTAAAAAGAATGAACAGCTTCTGGATGAGTATAAAAATAAAAAGGCTTGATTACACTAAAGGACGCGGAACGAAATCCGCGTCCTGCTTCCATTTTCACATAGACTTGCATACAATACACTATACGCTGCAACGATTGAGGTGCCAAAATGAAAAAGAAAATCAAACAACTGAGATATGTTCAGTTTGCCGAATATCAGCCGTCCCCATATACTAAGCGATTAATTGAAAAGAGTGAAACAGCCATCCAATCATACAAACAGAAACACTCACTGATTTAACAGTTTAAGCAGCTTCTCCTTCGTTTTAGGACCGTATATTCCATCACTTGTCAAACCGTTCACCAGCTGAAAGCGCGCTACGGCATTCGCCGTTTTTTCTCCGTAAACACCATCGATGCCTTTATCTGCAGCCGATTTATCAGGATAAAAATAAACAGCAGCAAGCGCTTTTTGGACGAGGCGTACGTGCTCTCCCTTCGTTAGAGGCGAAGTCACCTTTAAAATCCCATCTGGCAGCTCATACATCATTTTTCCATCGTTTCGATAAATTTTGAGAACCTGTCCAATTTGAATCTTGTTCGGGTCGCTAATGTTATTCCACTTTTGAAGATCTTGAACTGTGACGTCATGAGCTTTGGCAATACTCGTTAACGTATCCCCGCTTTTGACGACATACGTAATGACCGTCTCAGGGTCTCCTGCCGTTTCAATTCCTTTTTTAAATTCATCCCATGTAGCGAGAAGCAGACGCGGACATGTTTTTCCAGACCAGTGCTGATGTGTGACCACATTCGCTAGTGGAATATTATGCTCTTTCAGCAGCTTTTGGATGAGACATTGCGCATGTTTAACCGCTTGCTGGAAATTCCCATCTTCATTTTCACAAATTTCGATGCCGATCGACTTTCTATTCCCATTTCCATGTCCGTCCCCTGCATGCCAGCCATTTTCATTTAACGGCAGATGCTGAAAGATTTCATGATCATCCACTGTAAAGTGCCAGCTTTCTGCTGTCGTTGGGCGTTTCACATATGCCGCATGACTTTTTGCATCCGCTCCCTTTGACGTGTTTGCTGTGTTATGCACCGTCACATACATCGGTGTCATGGCGTATCCTGGGCGGTTCCCGTTTCCAACTGGAATAAAATCTTGATAAATTTCTACCATGTTCTGCACTCCCTTTTGCTAAATTGAATTGATCTTTCTCATCAATTGGTGGCGTTCGTAAGACAACTTGGGTTTGTTTTAGTGATAAGACTATGGTAAAATTTGAATTCAAACCACTCTTTTTAGTAATGGAAAACGCAAAAAAGAAGAAAAAAACAGGAATTAATTCCATTTTTCCTTGATTTTATGTTAAAATTGTTAAAAATAAGCCGATATTAAAAATAAGTAATAGCTTCATTAGCTATTTAGTCCTATATGGACTTTTCTTTTACGCCAAAAACAGAACATACGTTTGCTTGGAGGTTTTTAAATGACTGGTTTTTTAACCCATTTAGAAGAAGAGATTAAGCGGTTATATGCCAAATTACAAATAAGCGGTCCTGCTTATAGAGACATGCAAAGGATCGCTTCTGAATTTCATGTATGGGTCCACTATGAGGATACTGGCAGCATGATGATCAAACATCAAGGTCTTTACAGTATTATATTAAACAGATCTCTATCGTCAGAGGAACAATGGCAGGATTTTGCCCACGAGCTTTGTCATGTGCTGAAGCATGCAGGCAATCATTTCAAGATGCACAAACTCTTTCGAGAACTGCAAGAGTTTCAAGCTAAACAATTCATGTATCACTTTTGTGTGCCGACCTTTATGCTGATGCAATTGAAGCTTCCAAACCTTCGGCAGCAAGCCATTTTGCACATTGCGCAAACATTTCATGTCACCTGGGCTTTCGCTGAAAAGCGGCTGGCCTTGTTCGAACAGCGGAAAGCAGGCATTCGCTTCCAACAAGAGTTTACATCTTATTTAATGAAAGCCGAGAAGGTCGCGGAAAAAGAAGCTGTTTATCAAACGTAAGCCTCTTCTGCATAGGGCGACAGGGTTTATCCATAAAGATTTAATACTTGCTTGAGTACATTTGTGTACCGATAAAATTGCTCATTTTGCGTTTCACGGCGATAGCGCCGTCTGAAGTCTTGAAAGAATGCTCTTCTTTGCGCCTGACTGATTTCAAGTTGTACACTTTTTCCGGTCAGACATTGATTATTAATATTGTGAGGGTGTGTTCCTGAATAGCGATCAGATTCAGATAGCAGCACTGCAGGGAATCCATTAAGCGTTAAACGTTTCACTGTTTCTGCCGCCTTTTCTCTGTCTGTCCCGCCCACTAATGTTTGAAGCACCTCCGTTTCCCCGTAGCCATGGAGCGCAAACGTGTAATGATGGGCATGCACTAGAGAAAGGCAGACCGGCTCATTGAAACGTGTGCTTGTAATGTGAAGCACATGATTGCCTTTCACTTTAAGGCCTTCAAATAAATACATAGAATCATCACTTGCGATTTCATGAATGAGCTCACTCACGCCGGATTCAATTCCCCCAGCATGAGGGGACAAAACCAAAAGCTGGTCTCCTTTCCGCTCGTGAAGAATTTGATAGTCGATTCCCTCTCTTTCATGAGCGGAAAGCTCTTCATAACTTTGATATGTATCAATGATTTGCGTCATTCCATCTTCCCCATTTCTCTATATGAGCATAAGTCTACTGATCTTAAATTCTTTTGTAAAGGGATTTCGCATGACCTATCGACTTAATACATCCTTAAATTTTCCTTATCTTTTCGGCTATCTGTTGAATTTTGAGAAAAAATGACCGATAATTGAAATGAATAGAACTTTTGGACTATATGAATCTTTTTGTATTCTCTCTCATAAATTAGAAATATTGTGATCTACATCTGGAGGAATTCATGTTAAAAAAGAAAAACACTATCACCTTTGTCATCTTAATCCTTAGCTTCGCTGGCATCATTTACTGGAAATGCTTTTCTCTTCAAGGTGTATCTCACGGAACCTTTATCCGCTCGATGACATCACCTGACGGAACATATATCATCAACACCTATCGACATAGCGGAGGGAAACTAAAGGAGAACGCAGTTAGAGCAGAAATTGAAAACAAACTCACCCACCGAAAGAAAACGATTTACTGGAAATACCCTGATAAAGACCCTCTCATCAAATGGAAAAATGGACAGCTTGTTCAAATTGGGCATGAATTTTTAAATGTGGTAAAGGGAGAAACATACGATTATCGCTTTGACCGGAACAAAAGAAAATAGCGTATCAAAAAAACGAATCCCTCTTGGATTCGTTTTTTACGTTGACATCACATGCTGCATGAATTCTTTCATTTCTTTACTTACGCTCGTCAGCCGTTCCACAATTTCACTAAACTCTGTCACAAGTAAAGCCTGCTCTGATGATGAACCTTTCATATGGTCCATACTCTCAAGTAATGTATGTATATTAGAGGAAATCCCTTGCAGTGAACTTTCAATATTTTCTGTTGCACGTGAAGTTTCACTTGAAAGCTTTTGAACCTCACTGGCTACAACACTAAATCCAGCTCCCTCTTTTCCTGCCCTGGCTGCTTCGATTGACGCATTCAATCCCAGCAAACTTGTTTGTTTCGAAATGCCCTTAATCATTTTTGTAATATCAGATGTTTTTTTCGAGCTTTCAAGTGTTTGCTGCGTTTGTAAGGTCATTTCCTCACTTGTCGCAGAAAGCTCTTCTGAATGTGCCGCCACCACATGCACCTTTTCTTGAATACTTTGAATGATGTCATTTAATGACTCCATATATGCTTCAAGCTCTAATTGATTTTTAAGTGGAAAACCTAAAGCGAGTGCGCCGATAACTTGTTGATTTTCATCAAAAATTGGCAGACCCATTGCATTTAACGGTATTCCGTAAACCGATTCAGGCACAAACATACTTGATGTCTCACCTCTGAGCGCTTTTTTCATATTTAAATCATCTGGCTTAATGAGTTCTCCTGCTCGAATTTGAAAATCAACATCTTTCGATGGCAAATACAGCAAGAATTTCTCTCGATCAATGACACCCATCGTCACTTCGTTTTTTAAAATCTGCATCATATAAGGTGCTGCTGTCACAATACTCTGTAGTATATCCAATTTCTCTACCCCCTTATATAGTTTATCGGTCGTTCCTCTTAAATTAATAGTTACTTTTTAAAATAATGATAATGATTAGAAGAAATTCTTCATATTTACGAGTAAAAAGAAGTACTTTTCCTTTCTATATTCAAACGTAAATTTGCTATAATTAATGAATCGACATATGATGAAATGGTCATGTAACCATTTTGTATATTCATTGGAGGCGCATGTTGTGACACAACCCATGAAATATGAGAGGGCAATCGTCATTGGCGGAGGTATCACCGGGATGCTCGCTGCAAAAGTTTTATCAACGTTTTATCATCAAGTATTGATGATTGAAAAGGATGAACTGCCGGACTCTCCTGAGAATCGTCTTGGCACTCCTCAAGCCTTTCATCCACATAGAATGCTGCCACTTGGCAAGCAAATCGTTGAACGTCTATTCCCTGGTTATACAAAAGAGTTACTGGCAATGGACGGATTTAATACCATGCATCAAACCTCTCGATTTATCACAAAAGATGGCGAGTTAACGCTCACTGATACAGAAGAAACCGCCGTCACAAGACGAGCAATGCTAGAGTGGGTATTGATGCAAAGAATGGTAACAGAGGAACGTGTGCAGTTTTTAGAAAAACATGAAGCCATCTCCCTTCAGTTTAAAGAGGGGACTAATCAAGTCATGGGGCTTATTGTGAAGGACCGGCAAGTAAAACCTGGCAGCATTCATGAAATGAAAGCAGACTTAGTGATCGATACGTCTGGAAGAATGTCTAATTTGCCAAAATGGTTGAAAGACGCTGGATTAACCTTGCCACAGACTGATGAGTTACATGTGTTTCTAGGATACAGCACAAGATATTATCAAATACCATCAGGTGCGCCACCCCTGCAATCAATGGTCGTAGTTGGCCAGCCAGACAAGCAAATTCCAACAGGACTGTTTGAACGGGTTGATCATGATTTAGTAGCTGTGCTTCTTTCTGCAGCCGGCGGTTCACATTATCCCACAACGGATGCAGATCAATTTGATTCAGAAACCGCTGGACTGACCCACCCCGCGATAGCAGAAGCCATCACCCATTTAACGCCCTTTACAAAACCAAAAGGATTTAGAGTTCCTTCCTGCGTGAGACATCACTATGAACACATGCAGGATTGGCCAAGTGGATTATTGGTGATGGGCGATGCCTTGTGTACGTTAGATCCCATTCATGGACAGGGCATGACAAAGGCAGCCCTCGAAGCACAAACACTTCACCGTATGCTCAAACAAGCACAAAAAAATGAGCGGCTGTCTTTTGAAAAGGACACATTACAACAAATGCAGCAAGCGAGTGAACTTGGCTGGTGGCTTTGTGCAATTGCTGATATGGCGTGGGACGGCGTCGAGTTAAAAGGAGAAACAACCATCCCCCACTTGACGTTCGTACAGGAATTTTTAAATCGCTACGTACAATTCGCCATTGTGACAAAACAGCCTGAATGTCTTGAGGCATATCACCGGATGCATTCTTTTTTATTAGAACCAAGAGAAATCATCAACTTAGAACAGCTGCACAACATGATTCAAGCTGACACCTCTGGAGAAACCGCTGAATGGTGGAAGCAATGGGATCAAAAGAACGATGAAGGCAACCGAGCTTTTTTCCATGAAGCGGTTCCTGACTTTCGTCTAGAGCACTTGCTGTCATTTGAATGAAATAAAAAAAGCCCCTCTCAAAGGGGCTTTTTCATTAACGTAATAATTGAAGTACGTTTTGCGGCTGCTGGTTTGCTTGCGCTAACATTGCTTGAGATGCTTGAGAAAGAATGTTGTTCTTTGTGAACTCACTCATTTCTTTTGCCATGTCAACGTCACGAATACGAGACTCAGCTGCTGTTAAGTTTTCAGCAGAAGCACCAAGGTTGTTGATTGTGTGCTCTAGACGGTTTTGGACTGCACCAAGAGCTGAACGCTGTTTAGATACAGCGCCGATTGCTGCGTCGATTTTTGCTACTTCGGTGTCAAAGTTAAAGCCTTCTTCATTAACTACAATATCTTTTACAGTTAAAGTTTCTGCATCCATTTTGCCAATCTGTACGTTGATATTTTGCTCAATGTTTGCGCCAATTTGAAATTGGAATCCTTCTTCAACGCTACCATCCAACAGATTCTTTCCGTTAAATGCTGTACGCTGAGAAATACCATCAATTTCATCAACCAAAGCAGTAAGTTCTTCTTGAATAGCTGTTAAATCTTCTGTTTGTTGAGTCCCAACGTTACCTGCTTGAACTGTTAATTCACGCATACGTTGAAGAATCGCATGTGTTTCAGTTAATGCACCTTCAGCTGTTTGAATAAGCGAAATGCCATCTTGTGCGTTTTTAGACGCCATTTCTAATCCGCGGATTTGTCCACGCATTTTTTCAGAGATCGCAAGACCTGCTGCGTCATCTCCTGCACGGTTGATACGAAGTCCAGAAGAAAGCTTCTCCATGTTCTTTTGCCCTGCACCATTGTTGGCAGACAAACGGTTCAGTGTGTTAAGTGCTGCGATATTGTGGTTAATTCTCATGTTAAATGACCTCCATGTGTTTGAACCAATTGGACGTCCTTATCCAAAAGTTCTAAATTAGAATTTTTTTGTAAGCCTTACAATCCATTTATCGAACATTTATGGAATATGTTTAATAAAAAAGGAATAAATAAGGATAAAGTCTCATTCACTATGGTCGTTTCGCTAGAGTATTCCAAATTTAAAGGTCATTTTTCATGATTTATAACAGGGGTTTAAGAATCATAAGACTGGAGAAAACGCGAAGAAAAAAACATAAAAAAAAGCCCCATAAAGGGGCCTGTCATTAACGTAGTAATTGAAGTACGTTTTGTGGCTGTTGGTTCGCTTGTGCAAGCATTGCTTGAGACGCTTGAGAAAGAATGTTGTTCTTCGTGAACTCACTCATTTCTTTCGCCATGTCAACGTCACGGATACGAGACTCAGCAGCTGTTAAGTTTTCAGAAGAAGCACCAAGGTTGTTGATTGTGTGCTCTAGACGGTTTTGAACTGCACCAAGTTTAGCACGCTGAGATGAAACTTGGTTGATAGCTGAATCAACAATTTTTAGTTGTGTGTCAAAACCAACATCTGTAGCATCTGCTGCATTAGTTGCAAAGGCTGTTACATCTAAATCTTTAATGGATTGGTTTGCAACGATACCACCAGTTCCATTATCGACACCTAAAGCATCTGCACCCATATCTTGGATGTTCACTTTGATTTGTTGAGTTGCATTAGCTCCGATTTGGAAAACTAAAGATGGGTCAGTATTTACTGGTGGGGTAGAAGCTTTAAAATCACCATTTAAAAGTTTTTTACCATTGAATTCTGTACGATCAGAAATACCATCAATCTCTTCAATTAAAGCATCCATTTCGTCTTTAATTGCAGTTAAATCCTCACCTTGCTGTGTACCAGTATTTCCAGCTTGTACGACTAGTTCACGTACACGTTGAAGGATTGAATGAGTTTCAGTTAAAGCACCTTCAGCTGTTTGGATAAGAGAGATACCGTCTTGTGCGTTTTTAGAAGCCATTTCTAATCCGCGGATTTGCCCACGCATTTTTTCAGAGATTGCAAGACCTGCTGCGTCATCTCCTGCACGGTTGATTTTAAGACCAGAAGAAAGTTTCTCCATGTTCTTTTGGCTCGCACCGTTGTTTGCAGATAAACGGTTTAATGTGTTAAGTGCTGCGATATTGTGGTTAATTCTCATTTCCTATTACCTCCATGTATATGGGACCTGACAGACGTCCTTGTCTGAAAAAAGTCCTTTATTCTAGGGCTTAACAACCCTAACAATTAAAATATCGGTTTATTTTAAAGGATGTTTAGCTTGATTCAAGATTAATTTATGAATTTATCTGTCTAAATTCACAATTACGCTTAATACCCCACTCCTAAATTTTATTAAAAAATTAAATATCATCCATATTTTTTAATTAATAAATACAAAAAAGCCCCATAAAGGGGCCCGTTATTAACGTAGTAATTGAAGTACGTTTTGTGGCTGTTGGTTCGCTTGTGCAAGCATTGCTTGAGAAGCTTGAGAAAGAATGTTGTTCTTCGTGAACTCACTCATTTCTTTCGCCATGTCAACGTCACGGATACGAGACTCAGCAGCTGTTAAGTTTTCACCAGAAGCACCAAGGTTGTTGATTGTGTGCTCTAGACGGTTTTGAACTGCTCCAAGCTTAGCACGTTGAGCAGATACTTGGTTGATTGCAGAATCAACAATATTTAATTGCTCATCAAAACCGCCTGCAGCAGCAGCAGCTACATCTGCAAATTTAGTCACATCAATGTCTTTAACACTTTGACCAGCAACAATTACTCCAGCATTTTTTGCACCAATTGCATCCGCACCCATATCTTCGATATTAACATCAATTTGTTGAGTTGCGTTAGCACCAATTTGGAAAGTCAAACTTTTTGTAGTTGCAGGATCACCAGTATCTTTAAACGTACCATCTAACAATTTTTTACCGTTAAACTCTGTACGGTTTGAGATACCGTCTACTTCTTCTTGTAGAGCTTTAATCTCATCTTGGATAGATTGAAGGTCAGTACCTTTATCTTGTGTACCAGTGTTTCCAGCTTGTACAACTAGTTCACGAACACGTTGAAGGATTGAGTGAGTTTCAGTTAATGCACCTTCAGCTGTTTGGATAAGAGAGATACCGTCTTGTGCGTTTTTAGATGCCATTTCTAATCCGCGGATTTGTCCACGCATTTTTTCAGAGATTGCTAGACCTGCAGCGTCATCTCCTGCACGGTTGATTTTAAGACCAGAAGAAAGTTTCTCCATGTTCTTTTGGCTCGCACCGTTGTTTGCAGACAAACGGTTCAATGTGTTAAGTGCTGCGATATTGTGGTTAATTCTCATTTCCTATTACCTCCATGTATGTGGGACCTGACAGACGTCCTTGTCTGAAAAAAGTCCTTTATTCTAGGGCTTATCAACCCTGACAATTCTATTATCGGATGTGGTTATAGGATGTTTAGCAGATTTTTTAAAAGATATCACATTTTTTCATGACGTTAATCCTAATTTTAACAAATTTATCAAAATAAAAGCTGCTGATCTCTTATCAGCAGCTTTATCATTTATGGATTTCAGTATTGCTTGATATCAAACATTAAGATATTTTGGTATACGACATAATCCTTCTTACTTGTGAAAGGACCTTTATTGTGTTCATCATTGATTTCATAGAAGTTCATACCAATACCAAAGCTTCTTTCTTTGTACCAGTTAAGAAAATCGTTGATTTCTTTCATTGAAAGCAGATAATCCTTTTGCAGCCCGTTTATCATCGTAATTGAAAGTATGCCTTTTGTTGATTCTTCACCAGGTTTTGTTCCGTCTTGATCCTTTGGTTCTTCAGTTGTGCCGTCACCTGGCTTTGTTCCGTCCTGATCTTTTGGTTCTTCGGTTGTGCCGTCACCTGGCTTTGTTCCGTCCTGATCTTTTGGTTCTTCGGTTGTGCCGTCATCTGGCTTTGTCCCGTCCTGATCTTTTGGTTCTTCGGTTGTGCCATCATCTGGCTTTGTTCCGTCCTGATCTTTGGGTTCTTCGCTTGTTCCATCACCTGGCTTTGTTTCACCTTCAGCAATTTGCAAATCTTTTAATGAAATAGAGATCACTGATTTGTAATCACTTTTAATCGATTTTGATTGATAATATTCTTTGAAATTCCTTCCACCTATGATATATATCGTACCATCAAGTGTTACAGCACTTGATCCCACTCTAGCTTCAGGCAATTCACTTATACTTTTTTTCACGGAATTAGAAATGATATCATAATACTGTGTATATGGTAATATTGAGCTGGATCTGTCAACGCTATGCTGACCGCCTACCATAAATAATTTTCCCTGATATGTTGTAAACGCTGCTCCTACTTGATAAAAATTCAGCTTTGATTTTGTTTGTACCCACTTATTTGTTTCAATGTTATATTCATATATTTGGGTATTTTGGGAACCTCTATATCCGCCTGTAGCATAAATTTTATTGTTAATGACTTCTGACATAGACATCCCAGTAAAACTCTGAGGAAACATTTTTAATTGTTGCCATTTATCCGTTTTTGTATCATAACTATAAAAATTATGTTCTTGATAAGGACTTTTACTCGTTGCAAGAATATAAATCTTATCGTTTTCTTCAGTCGCAATAATATCTCCATTTGTCACAGCAGAACTTGGTATTAGAATTGGTTTTTCCGACCATGTATCAGATTCTGCATCATAAATATCAATCGTATTTTCGCTCTCTCGGTATGCTCCTCCAATGACGTATATTTTCTTACCTATAGCCACTGCTGTACTATCTGTTCTTTTTCTAGGCATATCTGCTTTTGAGCTCCACTCATTTTTGTGAGGATCATACATGTAAGTATTTTTATTACTCGATGATTTTTCACTACTTCCCCCAAAAACAAAAATCTTCCCATCTACTACTGCGGAACTAGAATGAAGTCTCTCTTCCGGTAAGTCCGCTCGCTTCGTCCACCCATTTGTTTCAGCTGCATGAGCTTTTAACGGATGAATTGTGACCATCATAAAAATAGTCAAAAGCACTAAGAATAAACCTTTTTTCATTATTTCATTCCTCCAAATCTTAAATATCCCTCCTTTTATCGACATATTTGTAATAAAATTTAATTTTTATCATTGTACACCAGAACAAATATCCTCAAATTGCACCTGTTATTTACCCTCACACATACATCACCGGTGTCGATATTTTAATAATCTTTCCGCCGCGACGATAAAATCTTGGGACGCGCCGGCTTAAGGTGGCGATGACTTCGTAGTTGATCGTATTGAGCATTTCGGCGATTTCATCGACAGAAATTTCTCCGCCCTTTTGACGACCATATATGACGACTTCTTCGCCTTGCTTTGCTTTCATTTCTCCTAAACTGATCATCGTCATATCCATGGTGACGCGGCCAGCAATCGGCATTCGTTTTCCGCGGAAAAGCATAAATCCTCGATTGGATAATGCTCGTGAGTACCCATCTGCATAACCGATTGGTATGGTTGCTATAACTTCATCAGGTTTTGCTACATAGGTTGCCCCATAGCTGACGGTCCTTGGCTTTGTCACCATTTCCTTCACGAATGCAATCCTTGCTTTTAAACTGAGAGCGGGCTCTAGCTTAACAGCATCTAAACTCTTAATGTATTGCGAAGGATACAGTCCATAAAGTCCGATGCCTAGCCGTATCATATCTGCGCTAAATTCAGGAAATGCGATGGCAGCCGCTGTATTGTTCATATGTACCGTGGGCAAAGTAATGCCTTCTTTTTTTAAGAAACGAAGAAAATCAATAAAAATGCTGTGCTGCATTAGTGTGAAATCAGGGTCAGGCTCATCCGCAGTGGAGAAATGCGTAAATATTCCATCCCACCTCAGGTTTTCACTCTTTTCAAGCGCCTCCACCACCTCTAACAGCTCTTCCTTTGTCCGTACACCTAATCGTCCCATCCCTGTGTCAACATTGACATGAATCCCAAGGCGATGCTGACTTTCTTCTTCCGCTAAGATCTCATTTGCTTGAACAATCCAGTCTTCTCGAAGGCCGGAGAGATCAATTCTCCAGGCTGCAGCCCTTTTCACACAGTCGAGCGGGGTAAATCCAAGGACCAGAATCGGTGCTTCAATTTTTGCTCTCCGCAATACAATACCTTCTTCCAAGCTGGCAACCGCAAGCTCTGTCGCACCGCTTTCTAGTGCCTGCCGCGCTACTTCAACTGAGCCGTGTCCATAAGCATTTGCCTTTACGACAGCCATGATCTTGCTTTTCCTTGGAATATGCGCTTGAATGGCTTCGATATTTCTTTTAATCGCGTCAAGATTGACCTCGATCCAGACTTCCCTGCAAAGCTTTTGCATGTATGTTTCCTCCTCATCACATGAGTCATTTCGATATCAATGTTCGTTTCTTATCTACTCTATCTTTATTCATTTTTGAGAAAAACATTCAACTACAATAACTGGACCAGCCTTGTCAGTAGTTCATTATATGTGTAAAAGAAAATGGGACGAGAAATTTCCCAGTTCACTTTACCTTTCACCACGCTATAGGTGATCAAGAACAAAGATAAAAAAGGAATCACATGAAACTGTGACTCCTTTCTTTATAGTAACTTCATGGAATGTATTTAATCAGCAGATTTCATCATTACATCAATATGATGATACACCTCATCCAAACTTTCTCGTTCAGCCAAATATTCAGCGTTATTCTTACTAACAGGTAAATCAAATTGTAGAAAAGTGATGGTGATAGTTGATTTTTCTTTATCATTCATTGTTAACCTTAATTGAAGCGTCGAAATCTCTTCTGAAAACGCTCCTGTATAGTCGATCTCAATTGAATGTTCACTCGGTACACCATCTTCTAAAATTTCGACTTGATGAATATCTTTCAGTGAAAGGTCAGTGACTGCAAATGTAGATTTACGAGATGACCCGCTAGATTGATGTTTAATAAAACGTATTTTCTTTGCCTCTTCATTAACTGCCAATGCCTTGTCAACATTTTGTGAAAAGAAGTATTTTGAAAAGTGAAACCCATTTTCGTGAAAGAGCATCATCATCTTGTCTAACATGATATTTGGTTCGTTCTGTTCTCTCTTTCTTTGTAATCTACCCGCTATCAGTAAAATGATCACTGCACCAATTATACTGATAGCAGTTCCCCCGCCATTACCAACTTCTAATAAAACAGTAAAGCCTAAAAAAGCAATAAAAAAAGCGATAACGATACCTATGATGAATAACACAATGCTCCCCCTATCATGAGCCTCCATTTACAAATTGATCTAGTCAAAGTATAGCATGGGCACATGCTGATAAATGAAGTGATGAAGAAGAAATGGCATCAAGCTTTGATTCTACTGACAGACACTTGTTATTGAAGCTATTGAATGATTCAACAACAAAATCCTCTATAATGAGCTAGCTGACAGATCGATTAACAGTCTGTTCTTTTAGTAAAAAACACTCAATCATGCATCCCCTCAATTGTTATCTCGAATCGACTTTGTTTTAAGCTGTTTATTGATATAAGAAAAACATCACCCAGCAAAAAGCTGAATGATGTTTTTTCTTATTTGTCGATAACATTTTCTGTACATCTTCAAATGAATATAGCGTTAGCAACTTCATTGCTTAATTAGATTATTCCCCTGGAAAATCCCTCTTAAGTTAATACTAACGCATACCAGCTATAGGTATATTCACACTTTACCGAAAGTCTACTATATTTAACCAGTTAACGTTACACTTTCAATTTTATTCACATCTATTAAACTAGTTGCAGTACCTCCAACCGAAGTTGGGTCATTAAAAAATACAATGCCCTCTGTTTGGTTATAAGTAACAAAACTACCTGGGCCATAAAAATAACCTGAATCACCGACGATACCGAGAGCAGTACCTGGTGTAAGTCCCGCAAAAAGCCCATTAAATTTCGAACTTGCGGTAGGATTTGATGATTGGTTTTTACCAAAATTTACACTTTGCGAGATATTTAAACCAAGAGCCGATAAATTCTGTGTTATATTTCCCACGATAATGCCTCCTTCTCTATTTTTTATATTCCATACAGTCTATTCACATAGAAATTTTTTGAATGAGTTTAAAGTGGAGTTTTACGGAAGAAAAATGAGACACGGAGGACTTTTGAGACTGCGTTGTTCAGTTATCGACTTATACGCTTGCCTTCCATTCCAGGCTAATAAAGGAATGATGTTTTGTGTGAAGCACGGCACCTATCAATCAAGCGGTGCTAATCAATATCTTCATTTTACTAATAAGCACAACATAATAGGACGCTGGTGTCCCTGGAAACACAGCCATATTGAATAGGCTAATCATAAAAAATATAGTGGAAATTCTTCGGAATAATGTTGATTTCAACATTTTAATCACTCCTCATTCATGCGATATATTCAATATCGCATTCGTTGTCAGTCTTGCGCGCTGCTGGCTCACGAATGACAAATTCGCTCCGCGCCAGTGCGCGTCCTTCCTAGACTTCAAAGGTTTTCTATCACGCTGAAAAAAAGACAAAGGCCTAAAACAAAGATCATTTTAGCCCTTTGTCAACAATCTGTACAGACCATAAAGGTCAGTTTTCATTATGTCTATAAGTTGTGCTTATTCGGACTACAATGAGTTTCTTTCATTCTTCCGAGGAATGTCATTGTCCCTCAGCTACATATCACATCTACAAATTTATTCTTAGAAGTTCGACAAGGGTTTTAAAAAATAGGCAGTAAGAACTCACACACCTTATCTTCGCCTTCTTCTTCTCTATATCGCTCTATAATAGGAGCCTGACGAATGTCCAAATGATTGTTTTGAATAACATGAGGTAAATGACTCCAAAACAAATTCACTTTTTCAGTCGTATGTTTCACCGTAAAAACGGCATACTTTCCCCCTTCAAAATGACCAGTCTGAACCATTTGATCTTTTGAGAAATCTCTATTTGTCATTAACATGAAATCATATCTGCATCTTTCAGGTAAAGTTCTTTCAGGATCATCTTGAGGAACACCATATATACCATATTCCTCCAATTCATCATTTAAATGATGTTGGGCTATCCATTTTTTAAAACTTTTCATCATATCTAAATTCTTTTTGCTGCCGTATGGTCCTATATTTCTCATAAACACCATTTTCATATTCTTTAACATTTCTATTTTGTAATTCATGATTTCCCTCCAACACTTATTGGAAGACTGGCCAATCATTCCTTACATCCAACGGTAACATCCTTTAAAATAGAATGCAGTAGGATATTAAAAATAATGTAATGTATGATGAAAAATACATATGTTGGATTTACGATCTAGATCGTACATGAAGTAACTCATTTTCTCTTCATTAGATATCAAATTTTTTCAAATAAAAAAGAGCAGACTATAGCCGCTCACTTTTTATTGATTTTCCTTTGAAGATTTAGCACCGAGAAAGACGCCAATCAAATAGATGATTGTTCCAAAAAACAAACCATTTAACAAACTGATAAACAACATCTTACAAACTAGGCCAACATAATAAGACGCTGGCGTCCCTGGAAACACAGCCATATTGAACAGGCTAATCATAAAGGCTAAAGCAAAAGATATAATGAAAATCCTTCGAAATAATGTTGATTTTAACATTGTCACTTTACTTCCTCCTCAATATCTTTTCTATGGAAAAAATATTCTTTATTCATAGCATATATTCCGTCTTAAAATAAAAAGCCCTTTAAGGGCTTTTTATTTAAGCAGTATAACCGATACTTGCAGTATGACCTCTCCTAGCTTCATCATGACTTGCTGTCACTTCAGATGTAAAATAACCAACAATACTGATGACACTGATCATCACAAATACTATTGATAACGTTTTAAATTTCATACTGACAGTCCCCCCGCTTCACTTGAGTTTGGAAATAAAGAATCTTTTCATAAAAATGCATCGCATTGTCTTTATCTCCCATTTCATTATAATATTTTGCAGCATCTTTTGCTAAATCTTCAAGATCAGGATACATTGACTTTATTTCTAGCGATTCCATAATTTTTTCCAACTGCTCAAAATTGTTGTCAACATATAGTGATCTTAAAAATTTGAATATCAATAACAGCACATGGTCTTTCAGCTTTTCAGATAGTTCTATGCCGTTATATAAAGCATACTTACCTAAATCCTTTTCTTTCTTTTTGAAATAGGCTTTTGACAACATAATGAGCGGGTCTAAGATTCTATTTAAATGTTCGTATCCCTGCTCTCTAAATGCTCGAATTGAGTCATTAAAATGTATAATTGCTTGGGCTATTTCATTATGATGAAAATAACTCAACCCTAAATTATAGAGTGCTGATCCTTTTAATCGTTTTGTTGAGTTGTCGGCGGCTTTTTCTAGTGCGTGTTGAAAATGGGGTATTGCTTTTTCGGGGCAGCCCATATCTATATAGTTTAATCCGATCACAAAAGAACATTGTATTTCTCTTACAGTGTATGTCTCTTTTTCTCGATAGCATTCTATCGCCTGTGCGATATGGTGCATGGACATGTGGGTTTGTTTCATGTGGTAATAGATTTCAGCCATCTTGTAATTGAACTCGGCCCGTTCAATATCGTCACTGACAAGAGACAGCTTTTTTTCTGCCCGTTTATAGAAGGTAATTGCATTTAGGTATTCATAGTTTTCAAATTCATACATGCCGTAGAAAAAATTGAAGTAATACTCGAGCAGTCCTGTTAATTTCTCTTGGTCCCTTTTGATCTTCATTGCGAGCTCCTTGAAGTTGGCCCGCTCTTTCCCATTTTCTAAAGGATTCAAGTAATCAAGCATTAATTTATGTCTGAACTCCATGAGTGAGAAATACAAAAATAAATCTTGATTTTCTTCCATATAATCAAGCATTGATTTGATTTCCTCTTTATATGCTTCGGCGTCCGGTACGTTAAATTTTTGAATATGATAATACCATTCATTGATTTTTAAACCGACGTGAGAAGAAAGCACTTTCTCCATCAGCTCTTACCCCTTCCTCTATTTTCCCTATAATTACATATATTACTATTTTATGCGCCATTCGACACCGAAAAGAAACCGCAAAAAGGCCCTATAAGGGCCCTGTGAATGATAAGATAAAATGACTTCTATTCATAAATAAGCACCCAGTATTCCGCCCCAGGTTCTCCTTCTTCCACAACAGCCTTCCACCCTCTTTTTTGATAAAAAGATAAAGCATTGTGATTGTCGGAGACACATTTGAGGGTGACCGGTGTTCCTAAAACTTTTATCGCTTGTTTGAGCAGCAGATCGCCAGCCCCTTGACCAGCAGCTTCTGGATGTACAAACAAAAGGTGAATAAAACGATCTGGTACATATAGAGAAATGAATCCAAGGATTTTATTGTTGTCCTCAGCTAAGAAAATTTGATCTTCCTGCGTATCTTGATCAAAATCTTGCAGATGGAGTTCTTCTGGATTGAGCCAGTGAAAGCTCTGGCGCCGGGATTCTAAACAGATTTGTCTTAATTGTGGATAATCGATCGTTTTTGCTTCTCGAATGAGCAATAGAATTCCCCCGTTTATATTGAAATGTGAAGCTGCATCATTTAACTCGACACTTCTTCTTTTCTACCAAGTTTCATTGATAACTGAACGCCAATCATTAACGAGACGATGACAAGCATTGCCACAATGGAAGCATAAAAATGTCCGCTTAGATCGAAAACCAAACCAATGAAAAACGGACCGAATCCACCCACGATGTACCCGCCCATCTGCGACATCGCGGACCAGGTTCCGGCTTCCTCCGGAGTACTCGTCTCCATAATCGGGAGCATAAGCGCTAAAGGAAATAACCCCCCGGCACCCATACCTAGGAAAATGACGGCTGGCAAGATCGGCATTGGCAGAAGAAGAAAGATAAGTCCAATGAGTTCAGACAGACTGCATAAGATGAGAAATAATTTCGGTTTTCCTAATCGAGTAACGACCGCTGGAACGAGTAGTGCCACCGGAATCTGAATGAGTGTAAATATGGTCAAGAGCATGGCAGCATATTGCGGACTGTTTCCAAAACTAAGAGCAATCGGTGAAATCCATGCCGTCAAAGAATAAAACATACTGGACATAAAGCCAAAGAACAAGGTGAATTGAATGGCCTTTTTGTTTCGCAGCGGCAATTTTAACGGCAACGTTACAAGATCATTCTGCTCATTTTTGCGAGCTAAACCTATCCATAGAATAAGGGCGATCACCCCTAGAATAGCCCAGCAGGACAATGCAAATGGAAGATGATGCTGACTGCGTAGATAAATCGGAATCGTGAAGCCGGAAGCGAGCGCTGCACCTATTGTCATCGAAATTGAATACACACTGACAATACCAGGATTTCTCGGGAAATATTTTTTAATAAAACTAGACAATAAAGGACCTGCGAAGCTAATCCCTACCCCTCCAGCAAACGCAGTCATGAGCAGGATAGCAACCGATTGGCTAGTACCACGCAGTCCAGTGGCAATCGTGATAAGAAGAATCGAGAAAAACAGCGTTCTCTCTAAACCAAAACGCCGGCTGAGTATCGTTGCAACGGGAGCGAATATTCCCATACAAAGGACAGGCAAAGTGGTCAAAAGACTTGCTGTCAGTGCGTTTACTCCAAGCTCTAATTGGATCATGCTCATCATGGAAGCCACGGAAGTAATGATCGGACGTAAGTTTAAAGCGGCTAAAAATAAAGCGACTAAATAATATATTTTTTTCATCAATACCCTTCTTTCTCTCTCATCTTGTTAAGGTTACTTTGAGTATAAATCTGCCGCATTCATTGATCAATACAATAAATCGTATTATGATGATAGGAAATGACTATCATTTATGAAAGGTGGACATATGGATACCCGGCATATTACCTATTTTATGGCTGTATTCAACCATTTGCATTTTACAAAAGCCGCTGAGCAGCTAGGTATATCACAGCCTACACTTAGCCAGCAAATTCGACTGCTTGAAGCAGAAGTTGGGATGCCACTCTTTGATCGAATCGGCAAAAAGGTCGTTGCTACCGAAGCTGGTTCGCTGCTTTATCAATATGGCGTGAAAATGCTTCAAGCTGAAAGAGATGCAAAAAATGCGATGAAAGAACTATTATCGGAAAAACGAGGAACCGTTCGTCTCGCAGTACTCCCTTCAGATCTTGATTTTCAGCTGGTGCCACTATTTGTAGAATTTAAAACTCTTTATCCAGAAACCAATCTAAAGGCATATTCAAATATCTTCGTTCGTGAAGAAGTCCTTTCGCATAAAGTGGATCTCGGCATCGGACTGCGAGGGCCTGCGGATAAGCGTCTCGTTCAAATTCCACTTGGAAGTGAGCCTTACGAATTATTTGTTCATTCAGAAAGTGATTTGGCCCAAAAGAGCGAAGTGTCATTAAAAGAGCTGACTCACCGTGCGTTGGTCATGTATCCGAAGGGATATCTAGGAAGGGATTTAGTAGATGACGTATGTAAAGAACAGGGTGTTGAACTAGACACTGCCATGGAGGTTGGGTCCGCGTTTTCGCTATTGCAGCTGGTTGAAGCCGGCATCGGTGCAACCATTCAGCCAAGAGGATTACTAAAGCAACATTCGATGTGGCCTAATATTGTTTCGATTCCTATTGCTGATCCAGCACCTGTCCGGCACTTGGAATTAATTTATTATGCAGATCGATTTGTCAGCAAAGCACAACAGCAGCTATCTGAATGGCTGATAGACTTTTTCAAATCAAGAACAAACTAAAAAGTGAGGTTAACACATGAAGAATGCAAACAGCATATTTACAAGAACAAACCGAGTTGTTATTCGCCAATTCGATAGACAGGATATTGAAGCGTTTTATCAATACCAAGCAAATCCCACAATTGCAAAATTTCAATCCTGGGAAAACTAAACATACGAAGATGCTGAATCATTTGTTCAACATCAATATCGAGTTCATTTATAAAAAAGGAAAATCCAAATCCGTTTTCATTGATCAACTCAAACAGTTTTTTCATGAATTAGATTAAAAAAAGCCCTTTTCAGGGCTTTTTTTGGATTCGTTCTGATTGATTAGCTTTCGTTTGCCAACATGTATGCTGCAGTTTCATGCATATCTTTCAATCCTGATCTCTGTGCGTACTCGGCCACAGTGATCGCACTTGTCGTCAGAAGTTCTATTATATGTTCATCCATTCCTGGCCAAGTTCTCCCGCCTGCTTTTTCATATGCATGGATAAGTTTTGTTAACCCTTCTTTCCCAAAGAGAAGTTGATGCGACAAAAAGTCTGCAGATACATCACCAACCCCCACTTCAGACCAATCAATCACACCCGTCACACATTGATTTTCATCAATCAGAATGTGGCCGGGATGCAAATCTCCATGCTTCACTCCCACGAAAGGCGGCCATAAAGAATCTTTAGCTATCCATTCTTGCCAGCGCTCCCATAACCCGCTGTTAATGGTGTATTGCGATTTGACACGTTCCATTCGCTGTTTCATTGATCCTCTTAATTCATGAGCACTGAGCATCTCCACACCGATCGTTTTAAATGGCTGTTGATCTAAGGAATGTACATTCGCTAGAACTCTTCCTAATGATTCATAATAAGCTTGCGGTACTTTCGTTTGATCAAAACTCCACACATATGATTGCTTCTCCACATCAATACTAGCCGCCGGTACCCCCTCTAATTGTTTATAAGCAATCAGACTTTCTGTAAAGATAGACCACTGAGGGACCTGAAAGTGAACCTGCTTACTCATATGATCTAATGTCTTTTTTTCTTGTAAGGTATGTTTCATTGATTCAGGTCTGCGAGGCATTCTTAATATCCATTGATCACCATGTAAATCTTCGACATGTGCGACACGGAAATCCACACCTGATTCATTTATTTTGATGGTATTCTCTAAAATTTCTAATCCGTGATGTTTGGCTAATTGCTTTAATTCTAGTCTATTCATATTCTTTTCCTCCAATTGCTCATTTATTCATGATCAACAGGCGTTAAGAAAATCATCAAAAAACCACAAATAGGCTGCTATCTGTGGCTAGAGTAAACACGGCTAGACTCATCTCTCTCTTTATATCAATAAAAAATTACAAAAAAAGACAGAAACGATATCTGTCTGTCTTCAAGTAAAGTTACATACTTGACCGCTGAAAATGATTAAAAATGTGCAGACTACCCCGTTTACTCTGTTTGATGAAAACAGAGCCTTTGAACATATGAAATTATTGATTGTTCAAAGTTTTCTGGCGTAATCTTCCTGCATGCATCATTTTTAACCATCCTCCTCTTCATAATTTAAAACTACTATACTTCATTTAAATATGACTTTCAATAAGATTACAAAAAAAGCCCTTTTCAGGGGCTTTTCTTCTTTCACTATCGTTTTTTCACTGGATGAATGTCTTCTCCCAAAAAAGCGGT
Organism: Bacillus sp. FSL K6-1006; assembly: GCF_038593175.1. Taxonomy (NCBI): domain Bacteria; kingdom Bacillati; phylum Bacillota; class Bacilli; order Caryophanales; family Bacillaceae; genus Bacillus; species Bacillus sp. FSL K6-1006. The sequence continues at coordinate 1,223,651 of NZ_CP151970.1, read as the reverse complement.
ATCAGGCTCACCACTATTTTCTAGAAACTCCGCTATTTCTTTCAGCTCTTGATTGATAAGGTCATTTCTTTGCATATCCGGGTTTAACAGAAGGATGGAGTGAATCGTTGTCGCTGCTTCATACAAAACATGTTGATCTTTTATCTGTTTGATGCATTTTTTCATACGATCGAAAAACCATTCAATCTCTTCAATTTCTTCCATCGGATAATGTGCCATTTTAAAGAGATTCTGCTGACAAAGGTCTTGTCTCTCAAAAATTTGTTCAAGCTCTTCTTTACTGATATACAAATCCGAGCATTCCTCATCAATTTCTACTACCTCGATCATCACATCTTCAGCTGTATATAACTGCTCAATAAAATCATCGAAAGTATCCGCCAGCTTAAAATCGACTCCCATTTCTAAATCAAAATAGTGGATAGGCGGGTGTTCCTTCGTTTTTCGATAATCCATTGCGATCCATGTCTCTTCCTCTCCGCTGATGATCACAAGTCCCTCCGGCAGCTCCAATTCATCACTTAACTGGGAACTATTCATGATGCCATCATCTTTGGCGATTCCTCTTAGATGGTCAAATTGAACATGATCATCTCCCATGAATTCGGCTGATCAGTTGGAAACGCATTACGCACTGTAAAACCACCGTTCCAATCTAAAATGAGCTTTTTATATGTATCAGGTAAAGTGACACCAAGTCTTCCCTCTGCTTCACGAATTTTTTCCTCATCTATCTTTTCTAACGTGAAAGGACTCTCTTCTTCTTTCTCCCAAAATGGTTTCAAAGTGGGGACCTCCTAGTTTCTAATGAGATCAGTATATCATTGACCAACTACTCATTTACCTTTTTAAAACCTCAAATTACAAACCCGTTCAATTCCTTCATCCAATAAAGAATTTATCAGTAGATATAAAAAAGATCTGGCTGGAGTGGCCAAGTACCAGGCACTTAAAGTGCTCAATGCCAGCATCCGCATGTTATTCCTTCTGGACAAAATATTCACGTTCGTTTTGTTTATCTATATCATACGATGATCCGCATAGAAAAAAGATCCCCTTTTTCTTGATTTGATGACCAATTGACACAAAAAACCTTGAAAGGCATTGGCCGATCAAGGATCATTTAGTTACTTCATTTTCACTGCTTCTTTCATTTCCTCTACTATTTTATTAAACCACTGTATAGGATTTAATGAGATCGCCGGAAAATAGATTTCTGCATTATTTTCGATAAAGCTTTCTTTTTCTTCTATTGTTAAAGTACCATTCAAAAAATCCTGACAATCCTTTATAGTAGACAGCAGACATTCTTTAGTAGCTTCATGAATAAACTCCTCTAACGCTTCTTCTGGTGAATCGATATCCTGATGAAATGTCCCACCTAAAAAATCTTCTAACTCCTCTAAATAACTGTAACTCTCATTCATTTTATCATCCTTCTTTCTATTTAACAGGGTATCCTGTTAAAATAAAACCGCCATTCTCATCTTTTTTCAGTATAATTTTTGCATTTGTAACATTCTCAACTACTTCTGAATTTCTCGAAACACTTCTTCCAATTACCTCTCCATCACCCTTATATTTTAATGGTAATGTAGGTCTACTGTTGGGGTCGGATAACCACTTTTGTATTTTATCAACACTCTTCGGATCACCCAAAACTGAATCAGCAACTCTTTCTGCAGTCATTCTATCGTTAAAAGTAGAAGAACCCGTGATTTTAGGATTACTTTTCAGCCTTTCTAATAGTTCTTCATCTGTTTTCCCAACATGTCTCTCTATTAAGTGTCCACCTCTAGATTCATGTATAGCTAATCCATTACCTGGAGATAAAGAATTTTTCTCATCTTTCTTAATCCCCATTTTTCCATGAAACCCTTTCGCCCCAAACGGCAAAAGCTTTCCAAGCGCCGCGTTCATACTTGCTTCTTGCTGTTCTTTTGAGATCTTGTTTCCAAACATGTCTCGGCCTGTGATCGCTTCGCTGAAGCCGTTGGTGGCGGTGAGGCCGTATAAACCTTTTTGGGATGTCTTTAGGGCGTCAAAGGATTTTTGTGATGTCTTGTAGAATTTCTGAAAAAGACTGATTTAATAAGGTTCTATAATGTGCAAGTGCATTTCTGATAAAAAACTGAAAGGGTTCGTCCCCAATCTGTCCCCATTTTAAAAAAACAGACCCTCAAGGTCTGTTTAGTTTTGCCTATGAGTTTTCAAATGTTGAATTTGGATCGATCATCGTCGTGTTTCGATCGGTTTTTTGAGGAAATACGGTGGTATTTCGATCAGTTGATTCTTGTGAGTAATTAAAAGAACCTAGGCAAGCAGCACCTACCAATAAAGTGGCGCTAATCAATATCTTCATTTTAATATTCATATAAACACTCCCCTTTTTGGATTTCGGTTTGAGCTTCTATGGCAGTTCTATAATAATCTGCTACCCTCTCCGAATCATTCCTTTTTTCATAAAGATTTGCAAGGCTTAAAGCAAACTCTTCAATATAAGGATACAACTTCTTTTCCTCTAACCCTTTAAACATTTTTCGTATATTTTCAATACCTTCATCTACATAAATTGTCTTTAATGAATTGAGCAATGTTTTATAAAACAGATTGTTTTCTGCTGTTGCACTTTTTATTCCTTTAGCGATATATTCAAGTGCTTCTTTTGTTTTATCACTTTTAAACAAAGTCCAACTTAAACTAAAAAATAATCTTGGTCTAATATCTTCATTGTTTTCAGTCATCTTATCCAACCCTTTTTTATAGAAGGAAGCAGCTTTAATATAATCCTGTTGCCTGTCATACGTATTTCCAAGATTCAAATAAGTTTTAGCGATTAATCTTTGATCATTTATTTCTTCAGCAAGATCTAGTGCTTTATGTAAGTGGGGGAGCGACTTCTCATATCGTTTAAAATCATCATAATTTCCTGCGATCACAAATAGACTTTGAATTTTTCTCACCTTATAAAGATCATAACGATCATAAATCTCTAGGGCTTTTATAATATGGTGCATAGAAACATGGGTTTGTTTCATAATGTAATATGCTTCAGCAACTTTAAAATGGAATTCTGCTTGTTCAATTTCATCTACAACAAGCGCCAGCTGCCTCTCAGCAATCTTATAATATTGAATGGCTTGTACATACTCTTTCTTACTGAATTCATGCATACCTCTAAAAAAGGCATTATAGTATTGCAACATTCCAGACAGTTGATGGTTAGAATTCTCTATTTTATCGACTAGCGCGGAAATTGATTGATCGAATGAAGGTTTTATATAATCGAGCATAAGCTGATGTCGAAAACACATCAATTGATAGTAAATGAGCAGGTCTTGGTCCTCTTCCATTCGCTCAATTTCTCGTTCTACCTCAGCTTTCAAAATCTCTGCATCGGGTACACTGAATTGCCGTATCATTTTATACCATTCATTTATTTTCACACCAACATGTGAAGAAAGAACTTTCTCCATCCCTTATTCCCCTTCCACTAATTTCCCTTATATTACATTTATTATCACATGTATGAGTTTACAAGGCACCGAAAAGAAACCGCAAAAAGAACAATTGAGTAACCGCGATTTTACACATTTCTTCTAACAACAGAAAAAGCAGACTCTGCAAAGTCTGCCTTTTTCTAAATGACTACACCTTTTGAAAATTAAGTATACAATGAATCGCTTAACCACTCTTCACAATGTTCTATAAGCCACCTCAAATATTCCACATATTGACCGACGTGATAGCCATCACAAACAGCATGATGTACTTGAATCGCAACGGGTAGGATGATTTTTTCTCCTTTCATCTTAAATTGACCTAACGTAAATATCGGCAGTAAATAAGTTTCATCTGTAGATACATTAAGGTTAAAAGAAGTAAAATCAATCCACGGCAGACTTGAAATATTGAACATGTTTTCTGGCATATTAGGTTTCGGAAAGAGTTTGTTACTTTCACTATAAGTTTCAATGTCCGCTACACAGCTTTTATAAAACCGAGCAAAGTTTTCGTCATAAGGCGTCCAAATACTTGAAAATGTCTTTGCTGCTTTATTTAGAATCGTATAACTAGGATGGAGAAGATCCCAGTGACCAAGTTCATCGTTCACTAGATCCATCCGAAACTCCGGTATTTTTTGCACAGCCCTTGCTAACAAATAAATTTGCACAGGATATACTTTTAGCTTTTTTTCTTTTAATATTGAATGCAATTTCGTGATGTCTAGATCGATCACCAGGCTATATGAGCATCGGGTTACCTTCATATAATGATGAAAGTGCTCTTTTCTCGGATAATTTTCGTCTATTTGTTTAAACATTTTTATCTCCTCCTGAATGTGATTTCATGTATTCAGGAGGAGACTTTATCTGTTTTCACCACCTCAATCATCCTTTCAAGAGATATGTGTTTCTGTCCATTCAAAGTCTACCATGAGTTTTACCTACGATAAGGCCTTCAGCAACTCTTCGTAAGTCATCTTTCCTAACGTGAACTTTTCTAGTGCTATATATGTTTTCTCCGCTGAGGTATTCATTCTATTATGACATTCATTCACTAACTCATGTTCATTTGGTAATGGCTCATGTATATGTTCTTTTTTTCGAAATGCTTCATAGTATCTTATACCAAATATTCTCTGGGACATCGCATTGATGTGAATTCCGTCCGGGTTAGGTTTAAGACCTTTCGCAGTAACATAATAACAATTTTCATGATGATGTGCATACGATAACATATTTAATCAGTGTGTGCGATAGCCTTGACTTCAATCAATTGCTCTGGGAAAGCCAGATATGTCACACCAATGAGACTGCCAGCTGGTCTGTGTTGACCTAAGTATTCCTTGAATAGATCTATGACCGTTTCGGAGTGTTCTTGTGGATTTGTTAGAAAAATTTCAACATATGCAATGTTGGATTTCGTAGCTCCCAATTCCACCAATACCCGATCAAGGTTCTCAAATGTTTGCAGAGTCTGAGCTTCAATATTCTCCTTACCAACGAACATACCATTTTTATCGTATGAAAATTGACCTGAAATGTAGATTGTTCCTTTAACGCTATATCCTTGGGTAATACCGTGATCCCATAGATTGTGATTGTAGGTTTTAATATTAGTCATCGTTTTCTCTCCTTTATTTCAAAGTAAAGTAAGTATAAAATGAATATAGAGAGAAAAAAAGTACGCACTATTTAGATAGTTACTACCAGAAAGGATAGTGTCAATATGAGTATGGCCGATTATAGAAAAACGGGTAATATCCAAGAGACACCTTTTGGATATACTTTATCAGTTATAGGAGGCAAATGGAAAATGCTAATTCTGTATCTCCTTTCGGAAAATCAACCCGTTCGCTTTAATGATATGAAAAGGAGACTTGGAACGATTACCTTTAAAACATTGAGTGCACAACTTAAAGATTTAGAGGCAGATGGGATGATTATACGAAAGGAATATCCACAAGTCCCCCCCAAAGTGGAATACAGTCTTACAAATAAGGCAGAAACACTTTTACCAATTTTAGAACAGTTATGTGATTGGGGAGAGAAAAATCGAAGTAATTAAATTCTTTTTGTATACATAATTCAAAGTATTGACTATGAAGATACAAAAGAAAAGCAGCTTTTGATAAAGCAATGGAGCGTATAGGGAACTTCTAATCTTAATGAAAAAGATAGTAATGATTAGGCCCCATCCGTCCCCATAAAAACAGACCTTGCAGGGTCTGTTTTTATTTTGTCTATACGTTTTGAAGTTGTGTTTTGATCAATTGAAACAGCAATGAAAATAGCAGATAATATTCAAATAAAAAAAGCCCCCAAAAAGGGCTTTTTTATTAATAGACTTCATGCTTAACCAAAGTAGCCGTTTTCTGCGGTTTGAAAATCATTTGAGGAATTTATATGTACAGTGGTTGTGATCCCCATTAATAAGGTAAGGCTTAATATCATAACTTTCAGGTGCTTCATTCAGCTTCCTCCTCCATCCATGTCAATTTTTTGGCCTGTGATTCCAAACCTTCATCAAAGTATTTTGATGCCAGTTTGTAATTATCCTGCTTTTTATAAAATCTTGCTGCCATAATTGACAATTCTGCGGCATCTGTCCAAAGTTTTTGCTTTTTCAGTACATCAAGAGCTGCGTCGAGCTGAATTTCATCATCTGTTACATATATTGAATGTATGATATTTAACTTAGCAATATACGCATTGTCAGCTAATTCATTCGCTAACATGAGTGACTCATTGTGTGCATCCAGCCCTTCAGCTTTTTTATCTAACTGGAAGAGTACACGCGCTAACATGTAATTTGTTCTCATATACAGTGGTTTGTGTGGCTTTTTTAATTCAACTGAAAAGACATTTTGTAAACATTCTAAAGCTTGCTGAAGCTTTCCTTGACGCTCATAACATATCCCAAGATTGAAATACCCTAGCGCTTGTGGAAAATCAATTTTAGATTCTGCTGCTAAATTGATAGCATCCTTATAGGTGGATTCAGCTTGTACAAATTGGTTTAAATCCATCTTATTTGATGCGATTACCATTAGAGTAGTAGCAACCCGACTCTCTTGTAAATCTGCTGATTTAAAGCTTTCTAAAGCTTTTTTGGCGTGGTTAATGGAGAAATGATTTTGTGCGATTTCGTAGTATGCAATCGAAAGCTGATAATTAAATTCAGCACGTTCTAAATCGTCAGGAACGTTTCGAAGTCGGGTCTCTGCAATATGATAATAGTTGATAGCGTCTGAAAAGCGCTTTTTATAAAACTCATACATGCCATTGAAGAAGAAATAATAATACTGAATCATGTCATCCGTTTTCTGCTTCTCTTCAATGTCTATTTGCTTCAATATATCTTTTGATCCCTCAAACTCCTGCGCCAACATTTTGTATCTGGAATCAATCAAGTTAAAGTATAATAAGACATTTTGATCTTCTTCCATATTTTCAAAGGCTATTACGATCTCTTTTCTCTTATTTTCAGCCTTTAGAATGTCCTGTTTCTTTATATATCCGTACCAATCACCGATCATTTTAGCAACAAATGGGCTTGCTACTTTTTCTCCCAAACAAACCTCCCCCTATCCATTCCTTTATTTTCCCTATAATTACATATATTATCATCCGTTTGAATATTCCACACCGAAAAGAAACCGCAAAAAAGAGAGACGAATTCGCCTCTCTGGTATGCCTTTTATTATTTGATGATACTCCAAATAAATCTTCCACTAGTATGGCCTGTTTTTTGTGCCCAAGCTTACTAAAGGAAACTTGTTTTCATAGCAATATGTTCTCCGAGATTTACTATAAGTGGATCTTTATTTTTTTCTAAAAATTTAGCAATTTGATTTAGATTTCCATTAATTTTATCGTTGATTGGCATATTGGGATTCAATAAGAGAACGTTGTTAATCGCAGAAGCTACTTCATAAAGATCATCTTCATCTCTTGTTTTTTCAATGTGATATTGCATCTTTTTAAAAAAACATTCAATTTCGTTCAAATCAACCATCGGGTAGTATTGAATTTTATAAAGATTCTCTTCATCAAGGACGTCCAATTCAAATATGGCTTCAAGTTCTTCTTTACTTAAATGAACTTCAGAAAGTTCATATTCACCCTCTGCTGCTTCCTCATCGGCAGTGTACTCAGCTGTATAAAGCCCCTCAATGAATTCATCAAAGGAATCTGCTAACTTAAAGTCTTCTTCCATCTCAACATCAAAATAATGAATTGCAGGATTCTCTTTCGTTTTTCGATAATCCATCGCTACCCAAGTATGGCCATCCCCGTTAATCAAAACAAGCCCTTCTGGCAGCTCCCACTCTTTTATTAAATAGGCACTATCCATAATCCCCTCATCTTCTGCAATTCCCAAAAGATGATTAAATTGAATATGAGCCTCAGCCCATGAATTAGAGTGATTGGTTGGAAAAGCATTATGAACTGTATAACCACCATTCTGTTCTAATATGAGCTTTTTATATGTATCTGGTAAAGTGACTCCTAGTTTCTTTTCAGCCTTATCTACTTCTTCTGCGGTGATCTTTTTTAACGTATAGTAACCTTCCTCGTCTATTTCCCAAAAAGATTTCAAAGTTTATTTCCTCCTAATTTCATTTAACTAAACTTCAACACGAACTTATATTCTGACAAACTATTTTTGGTGGTGATTGTATGTCTGATCTCGAGAGAAAGATTTATCGAATTATTTATAATATGAGCCGCTTCCGTAAGAATCCAACAATTGATGATCTGAAAAGAAAAACAGGTAAAGACGAGAAGACTGTTAGGCAAGCAATCGAAAACCTCCTGCCAACTGGAAACAATCTGGCGGATAAAGTTCGCCCCCCAATTCGTCCCCAATTAAAATAAATAGAACAAATATTCGTTGTCAAAAAAACAAAAAACCCTTGCTAAGCAAGGGTTTCAACGATGATTCCGACTGGGCTCGAACCAGCGACCTCTACCCTGTCAAGGTGAATGACCTCATCTGAAGCAAATAGACCTTCCCTGAAAAAGACTGATTTAATAAGGTTCTATGATGAGCCTTTCTGAATAAATATTTTCATTTCTGAACAAAACTGAAAGGGTTGGTCCCCAATCCGTCCCCATAAAAAAACAGACCATGCAGGGTCTGTTTTAATTTTGCCTATACGTTTTGAGAAGTTGTGTTTCGATCGATCATAGTCGTGTTTCGATCGATTTTTTGTATTTCTATCGATGTAGTGTTTCGATCAGTTGCAATAGTGTACACTCCTGCAGCTGCAACCACAGTAAGAGCAATCATCGTAAAACCCTTCTTAAAACTCATACAAACAATCCCCTCTCTGAATTTTGAGTTGTGTTTCTAATACCTTTTGATAAGCAGCTGTTGCTTTTTCAAATTGACCTTGTTTCCCATACTCATCTGCATACACTATATAGCATGCCTCAGCGTAAGCGAAAAGCTGTTTCTGTTCTAGATACTGAAACACTTCGGCCAGCTGCTCCTCATTTATATTATTAACATAAACCGCTTCTAAGAAGGTAAATAGATTTTCATAAAGCTTATTAGGGGCTTCCTCAAGTATATTAGTTCCTTGTTTTAAAGATGCTTCTCCTTCTTTAAGTCTTCCTGCTTTAAATTGCGTACAGCTAATCGCAAAATACAATTTGGTAAGAAGCTCAGAATCATCATCTGCCTTTTGAATAGCCTTCTCAAAATAATTGATAGCTTCATCCCATTGACCATCTCTATCAAATGTATGGCCAATATTCAAAAATGCTTTAGTTAGGATTTTTTGATCTCCAATTTCCTCTGCAATTTTAATTGCATTCTTTAGATGAGGAATTGATTTATCGTGTCGAGCCAAATCATCATAATTTCCTGCTATTACAAATAAGCATTGAATTTTTCTCACTTTATACAGATCGTATTGATCGTAGATTTCAAGCGCTTTTAAAATATGATGCATAGAAACGTGAGTTTGTTTCATAATATAGTAGGCTTCAGCCACCTTGAAGTGAAACTCGGCTTGCTCAATATCATCTATAACTAGCGTAAGTTGTTTCTCGGCCATTTTATAGTATTGGATGGCCTGTACATATTCTTTTATACTGAACTCATACATCCCACGAAAAAACGCGTTGTAATACTGCAGCATGCCGGACAATTTATGGTTGGAATTTTCTATTTTATCAACTAAGTCTGCAATGGATATAGAGCGCTGCTCTGAGGGTTTAATATAATCAAGCATAAGCTGATGACGAAAGCACATCAATTGATAGTAAATCAGTAAATCCTGGTCTTCTTCCATTCGTTCAATTTCTTGTTCTACCTCTGCTTTCAAAATCTCAGCATCTGGAACACTGAATTGCCGAATCATTTTATACCATTCATTTATTTTCACACCAACATGTGAAGAAAGAACTTTCTCCATCCCTTACTCCCCTTCCACGAATTTCCCTTATATTACATATATTATTACATACAGAAATTTACAAAGCACCGAAAAGATACCGCAAAAATAACAAAAAAAGAGCTCCTGCAAAGGAGCCGTGTGAGTAATACATGAGTAATAGTGGATTGATAAAGAAGTAAATCATTGAAATATACGAATTTTTCTCCCCTGTTTCCGCAGGGTAAACCGTATATAAATTTATTATAACTCAAACTTAGACACAGAACAAACATTCGGTTATAATTCCTTTTGAGGTGATAGTATGTGGGATGATCGGAAGGATCAAAACAGGTGGAAAATGAAATTCATCTTGCCTGAACATAATGAGGCATTAAGACAACTGCATCTTTCAAAAAAGAAAATTGAACAGCCGATTCTAAGTCCTGAGCAATTAGAAGAATTTGAATACACCATTGCAACCGCAATGAGAGAGGACATGCCCCTCAATTTTGAGTTATTCGATAATGGGTTTTCCAGAGAAATTTCGGGGCGAGTTGTATACGTGGACCACATAAAGAAACTGTTTCATGTAAAAGATAGCCGTTCTGATACAAATTTAATAAAATTTGCAGATATACTTAATGTAAAAATACTTTAAATAAAAAGGCCGTCCTTCTAGGCGGCCAATAATTTCATTTGTTAATGTTTTTCTTTAAATCCTCAATTTCATTTTTGAGGATTTTATTTTCTTTCTTGAGTTTTGAAACCTCTACGACGGTTAGTAACAAAGTTGCAACTATAAGTAAAATCAAAATATATTCAAACATAATCATATGTCCATGTAGTAGTCATCAAAGCCAAACGTTCCAGGAATGCCGATGACCGGCACCAAAGCGGCTCTGAATTTCCATCTATGTTTTTTATAATATGCCTTTGAAAGCTGTTTACGTTTGTACAGTTGTTTTGCAATATAGCGACCTGCACCGTAACCGGTACCAATAACCGCAGCTATGCCTGTGATTATACTCATCACTACAACAAACGCATTATGTACTGTGGCTTTATCTTCTTTGTCGAAAAGACTGTCGATTTTGAAGATGTCATTGTCAGTTAGACCAAGATCTAACGCGCCTTGATATAATTCAGCATCGTTTTTTGTAAATGATTCAGACGGTGTTTTTTGTTCATATTGTGGCTGATTAGCTTTTGCATCTGCAAACTCTCCAAGCGTACAGGAGATACCCAACGCAGCTACAATGGATAATGAAACTCTTGTTATCCATTTTTTATTCAAATCAAACCCTCCCCTTTTTAATCCCATCAAGCATAACTTAAAATATACAGTAATTTCCATAGTTACAAATGACCGAATGTCAAATGGTGTATTAGTAGTAAAGTATGTAATTTAAGACAAATAAAAAAGCCCCAATCCACTAAGGAAAGGGGTTTAATATTTTCATGCACTTCACATTGCATAATTCTTATTTATTAATCTGTTTGACGTATTGAGTTTGAATTGCATTTGTTTATCTCTCTTCAATTTGAAGAAGAATTTTAACATAAGTATTTTCGTAACCATCTACTGTCATCTCATCTAACATATATTCTTCATATGCATTCTTACCGATCTTTAATCCCTTATTTTCAACGAATTCCATTATTCTACGGTACGCATCTTCAATTTCACCACCAATCTCATAACCTACAGCATACATACCTTTTGGGCGTATAAAATAATTTATTTTCTCTGAATAACCCTTTATTTTCATATAGAAATGGCTGTAATTATAAAAGTCTTGTCCTAGAATTTGATCTTGCGAAAGGATACCTCCTATCGGATATCCTTCATCTAGCTCATAGTGTTGAGCAAGATGGATGAGCTCTGAAATTGCTGCCACGTATTTTCGTTCAGATAAATTTAATGTTTTTCTACTTAACATAAATTCTTCTTCGGGTAAAAATTTTAAAGAAATCGATGAAAAATCAGTTTCAAGTGCCTGTTCAATTAATTGCATTTTAGTTTTTAGAATTTTTTGCAACTGATTAAATTTATGAATTTTCTTTTCAATATCAATAGACTTTTCTTTAAGAACTTCCAATATCTTTACTGGTGTTCTTTGCTTTATTAATCGTTTTATTTCTTTTAATGGAACACCAAGTTCTTTGAATAGACTAATGACTTGAAAAATTTCAAATTGATGATATGAATAATATCTGTAACCGTTTTCCCTTTTAATTTCTGGTGAGAATAAGCCTATCTCATCATAATGAAAAAGAGTTTGCTTTTTTATGCCGCAAAGCTTTGAAAACTCTCCTGTTGTGAAATACTTCTTTAAATCTTTATTCAAAAATAACATCCTCCTTGACTATATGGTAACAGTATACTTTATGATTTATGTACTTGGATAAGAAAATTTTAAGAGTCGCTAGTCGATACTAAACACAACAACATTGGAGGAATATGTAATGAATATAGAAATAAAGCCGGTAACTGATCATAATCGTGCGGCAGTATTGGATTTAAAAGTAAGTGGACAACAAAAATCTTATGTCGAGTCATCAAAAGTTTGTTTAGAAGATGCTGTAAAATGTGAATATTATCAACCAGCAGCACTTTACTATCAAGGTGATCTAATCGGTTTTGCGATGTATGGTTTATTTCCAGGGGATTCAAAAACAAACGAAGATGGGAGAGTTTGGCTTGATCGGTTCTTTATTGATGAACGTTTTCAAGGAAGAGGTTTGGGTAAGAAAATGCTTGATGCCCTGATTCGACACCTTACTAAAATTTATAAAAGCAATAAAATTTACTTAAGTATATATGAAGAAAATAAACCTGCTAAAAATCTATATTTAAAATTCGGATTTCAATTTAATGGTGAACTGGACTTTAACGGCGAGAAAGTAATGGTAAAAAAGATATAAAACTTTTTGGAAATGAGCAGGCATAACCGCCTGCCCTTTTTATTTTAATAACTTTTCGAGCTTCGCTTTAGTCTTTGGACCATAGATGCCATCGGCAGCAAGTCCATGCATCAATTGGAACCGTTTGACCGCATCCGCTGTTTTCGGTCCGTAATAGCCATCAACACCGTTGTTTTTCGCTCCTTTGTCCGGGTAGTAGTAAACCGCCGCTAGGGCTTGCTGTACGGCTTTTACTGCTGATCCCTTTGTAAGAGGCTTTGTCACTTTTAAAATGCCAGAAGGCAGGTTGTATGTCTTTTTAGAAGGCTTGGAAGCTGGTTTTTTGGATGGTGCTGGTGATGCCTTCGTTGGTTTTGTAATTGTTTGCTTTACTGTACCAGCTAAAACTGCCTTATAATCAAAGACAGGACACGCTTTCCAAGAATAGCCCGGAAACTCATTATGACCTCTTGTTCTTTTGTAGTTCGGCATATCTTTCTTCAATGCCGTTACTAAAGCTCGGAAACTCGTTTCCTGTGCTGCTGTCGGCTTTTCACTTCTGAAATCGCCCACAAGACAAATGCCGATAGCAAAGCGGTTTGAGTTACCTACATGATAAGATTTGATTCCTAGATCATGATTCCATTCAATTGTACCGTCTTTGAGAATGACAAAATGATAAGCTACACCCGGCCAACCATTAGTGCTTACATGATAGTTTGCAAAAGCTGCGCTGTTTCCCGATGTTGTTAAGCTATGATGTACCGCGATGTCCGTTTTTGCATTGACACCCACATTTGAATAGCTCCCGTTTCTTTTTGTTTTTCCTCGAAGATCAACAAGCTTGCTTAATTGTCTAAAATTCATTTGTGTTCTCCCCATTCGTTTAATGGAATTTAAAAAGCCACCCGAAGGCAGCTTTTATTTTGTTAATCCTTTTTGTTTCAGGACTTCTTTTTGTAACTTGCCTTTGTCAGTCACATAGTTGTTTTTGAACCATGCAACAAGGGTTGTTACGATTGTGAAGATCATTGAGAAAGCAAGATACAATGTCTCAGCCAATGAAGTGACTTGATCCTCACTGATCGGCAATATTGGCTTGCCAAATAGAATTAACGCTTGGTTGATCAATGCCATAAATAGAAGCACCGTGCGGATCACCGTGCCTTTGTCGAAGTTTTTCATAAATGTTCCCTCCTATTTTAAATTCCGTTCAATTTTATCGAGCTTGTCGATCACGACATCATACTTTTCACTAAACTTTGCTAACACTTCATTTTGCGCTTCGATTTGTTCATTGAGCTTGTTTTCTCTTTCCTTTGTCGTGTTGAGAACATAAAACAATACCCAACAAAAAAGAACCGCAAAGGGTCCTTGTGTCATCAAATATTGAGCCAAATCCATTTCCACCATACTCACCTACTCCTTCACTTTGTCCACCTCCTTAAAGAAGGCAAAATAAAAAGCCCCTCTAGGCTTCGTATTGTTCTCCTGTTATTTCCTCATAGTCTTCTTTGTTAATCCAACCGATTTCTACATAAAAAGCAATATCCTCTGGACCATAACACTTCCAATCCCAAAACTGCTTTATATCCGCAACTGTTGGATATATCATGATTTTTCACCACCCTTCAACTCCTGAATCTCAGTCATGAGTTGAGCCAATTGTTTTGCCATTTGTGCCTCACGCAATTTAGCTGCAGCTGCATCTTTTGAAAGCTGACTCAATTGTTTAGTTAACACCGCATTTTGCTGTTTTAGTAAATCAATATCATACGGCGGTTGCTCTGTTTGTAAGCTATCAATGTACTCCTGGGTTGCCGACTCGCTCCATGTCTTACTTGAAGGATTGTATTTTGCGATGTACAACCCTTCTTGCGGTTGAACATCTGTAAAACCCTCTGGAATTTCAGCATCATCGGGTATTTCTTTATCTCCACCAGTTATATACTTAAAATCTTTATCAAAGGCGTATATAGGCTTCATAAAATCACTCCTTTGCTTTAAAGGTGCAGTTAACTGTGATGAATTCATTATTGCTGGTTGTATCTTGTATGATAAATCGACCATTCGTTGCTATATACTGACGACTAAATTGAGGTCCCTTAAATCCTCCTGTACTAGATGCAATGCCTACATTATAAATAGGGAATGGTGGCTCACATCCTTCTGGCAACATAAAGGCATGTACATCCCCAATTGTTCCACCTGCGATGGCTCCAGTTACATGAACAATCCCCATCGCATCCTTCGCAACGCGAACCCGATAGTCATTATTGACCTCGGATTTGTATGTTTTCCATCCGTTTTCAATTGTTGGGAACTTCCAGTCGAGTTTTGCATCTTTACTGGTTGTAATTCTCTCCCACCCTTTGAAACCTTGAGCATGGAATGTACCAATCCAAGTTATGTTATCAAAAGATCTTGTAGCGATAATACGTTTATATACTACTTCGTTTTGCTCATAGGCTGTTTCAAAAACGTCAACGTAATAAAAACTCCCGTCATTTTGTACAGGAGTATTAAGGAGTTGAGCTCCCATGTAAGGACCTGTCGGTAGTTTAAATATATCGGTACCATTTGGAACCCTTGCAATTCTTCCATCGTTTGGTGTGAGCCTATATAACTGACCATTATTCCATTTATTCCTTTCGGCAACTGACGGCAGCTGCGTCCAAGTGATAGATATATGGCTAGAATTATAGTAGAAGTAATACGCATTACCTGACGTGTCTACCGCAAAACCGGTCCCAATCTTATCTTGGCCAACTGTCTGTATTCCTCTTAAATAGGCGTTACTAGGGGCTGGAGAATCTTCTACTCCTGGGGAAGCGATAAAAGTACAGGTTCCCTTGTCTTTAATCGCATCATAAATATTTTTATCAGCTGGAACAGAAATCAAGTATTTGCCGTCATCAGCTGTGATCTTATATAACTGCGATTCATTCCATTTCTTCTTCTCTGCTTCTGATGCATGCGGCTTGGTGTCACCAATATGGCCACCGAGTTGATCTAACAGTCCAGTATCATTTTCAAGTAATACCTTCACCATGTCATTGAACAGATCAGCATGAGCTTTGTCACTTGTTTCAAAAGTCTTAGGAGATTTAATGTCCATCAATGATCGCTCCTTTCTTAATAGATGTCATCAATCTCAAAGATGAATTCAATGTCACCATCTTTTTGCTTGTCCGTCATTGTACGAATGGCCGTAAACTTCCCATCTTCATCAACAAGAGCCAATTCGTTGATGACTTCTCCAGCAAGCTCACCTTCAGCAATGGTGCAGGTGTAGCGAATTTTGGCTGGTTCCATAAACTCATATGAATCAATATCCTTTTGAACAAGTTCTTTTTTGAGTTCTTGTTCAGTGCCGTCTAGTGAGATTGGTTTCCCATCCTTCGTCCCACCCTTTCCGAAAGCCATCTTAACCACTTTTGTGAGCTTCGTTCCTTCCGCTCTAGCCTTCGCCATTTGTTGCCGAGCATAAAGCGTTGTAACGGTTAATTGATCAGCCATTATGATCCTCCTTTATAAATCTATTTGTTTGGACGTAGCAGCTAGATATTTTGAACCGTCTAGCGGTACTGAGCCATCAAGCGTCCAATATTTCTGCTTAATGATTACACTTCCACTTTGCTCATTTGATACATGAGCAGCCATGCGGAATGTCATTTTCTTTTTTTCTTTTCTAAACTGATTGAAGCGCGATCGAAGCGTAAGAGCCGCTTGTTGATCCGTTTCGTGTTTGGCTCCTACCATGACATATCTTGTACGTCCAAGAACTTTCATTTCTTTTTTGAACTTCATAGCCAATTTTAAAGACTGCCTAAACCGAACAGGGATGTCAGTTGAATTGCGCGATCCGCTCAAATAAAAAGTGCCGTTCAGTAAAAACTCCCCATTCAGCAGGATCGGGATGTGATCAAAAAAGCCCACTCTGCTGCGCAGTGTGAGCCGGTTATGATAATCTTTTATTTTGTGAACGTCTGTGTGATGAACGCTTGTGAATTTGTAAGCCAAATGAGCCGGTTTGAGATTTTCCAGTGTTTCAACGATGTATCTTGTGTTTTGTAGATCATCCAGGTTTACCCGTAAAGAGAAATGATAGCGGCCTGTCGTTAGACGAACCACTGCGCTAGGGTTCTTCAAGAACCGATTGACTGCCCTCTCTAAAGAAGCATAAGTGATCGGTGGAATATTGGACATAAGATTCAATATACGTGCCCTGCGCAGCTCAATAGAATCACCTGACTCACGCTGCACCTTCAGCATCCTTTCCCATCGATTAAGCCCCCACGTGGCAGTGAGCGGAAACAGTTGATCAGTCATATCAAAAATAGAATCATCTAGCCTTTCCATCTCTGGAGCCTCTGATTTCATTAATTCATCAAATTCAGTGATCTCCGTTAGATAGGAAGGTAGATAGGCTTTCATTTCGTCAAGCTTGCTCAATAACGTTCACCTGCCCTAGACGCGGAATCTCAATGTCCTGAAGCGGTAAGTTTTTTGCCTCACCGTTGATCAATACATCCGCATAATCAGACACACTATCCGCATGATACAAAATGTCATTGATCGCTGACATTCTGATCACATTTTCTTCAAAGGCAAGTGATTTTAGAAGCGCTTTGACCTTCTCTTCAATTTCCTCTTGTGCATCCTCAATGGAGTAATCCATTTTAAGCTCCACAGATACGGACACCTCAACATCTTTCCACTTGGCGCTTTCAATAGTGGCAGTAGCCCCGATCGGTGCTTGCCCTTCTCCTTCTCCTGGAACCGGATCAATGTACTCTTTGACCTTATTGACGAGCAGATCCGTCGCAACATCAAAATTCCCATCTGTGATGACAACTTTTACTGTGCCTTCCCCGTTCCAAAGCGGGAAGACCTTCGCCCTGCCAACTCCTTCAACTTCTTCAGCCCACTTTTTATAGTGAGCTTTGTTGGCACTGACAGCTTCACGTCTTGCTCTCATTAAGTATCGTTCATACAGAGCTTCATCGTCTTCTTCCTCTTGACCTGGTATCTTCAATTCTTCAAAGATGACAGACTCTAGTCCTGGTATGTTATCAAGTGATAGAAGCGGCAGTTCTGCAAAATTCCCATTGCCTACAGCACCAGTCGTTTCACACTTCAAAGTGCCGTCAGATTGATATTGAAAGTACAGATTGTTGATATAGAATCTTGATCCCGTTGGTATTCTGATAGTTTCAGGTGTCACCTCAACAGACCATACAGCACTTGTGGCCGCTTTACGAGTGATCCCCACTTCAGCGGCTCGTCGATCTAAAAATTCTCCCTGCGCTGTATCCGCAAAAACAAGATCGAATACTTGGTCAAGCCATATATAAGATTGAGCAAGTTCGGCAGCTGCAGGAGCCAACGCATTCCATATGACGCTGTTTTCACGTTTATCAATATCATCGGGTATACGTTCCAACATGCGTTCCATGATGGCTTCATACGATTGTTCCTCAAACATCTCCGATCACCTCCTCAATCTCCAAGGTCCCTTCATCTGTCACCACGTTAAAGAGCACTTTAAAGGTTGCCCCTTCTTTTGTGACCTCAAAATCTTGCACACTTTCAATTCTCTCATCAACAAGAAGTGCTTCTTCTATTAGACGCGGAATCTCCATCTCCTTGTATTCGTCCGTTGATTCTTCATCAGACACAGCTTCTTGAACCTCACATCCTACGTCATGGCTATAAACAGCATGCGAATATCGTTCAGTTCTTAGGGCCATATATACAAATTGGCGAATGGCATCGAGACCATTAATCTTTTCATTGGTTAAACGGCCAGACTCAAAGTCGATTCGGTAGGTAGTCGAAGGTTCAACAATATCCTCTTCATCTTCCTCAAAATCTTCAATTTCTTCTTCTGGAGAGAGTGCCATCATGAACCACCTCCTACTACTTTATCTAAGATGTAAAACGTTTGGCCGCCTGTCATCGCAAGGACCATGACACTATCGCCTTCTTGTAGCTCATCATCTTCTCCCTCGTCCAATCGAGCTGGCCAGATAAGAAGTTCTTCAGGAATGATGAGTTTGTCATTTTCATTCAACCTGACATTAAGAGGGGAAACAGACACAACATCACCGAGTATCAATTCCATTGGTGATTGTGCATCCACAGCATTGACGGCCAATCGCTTAATTGCCTCACTTAGTTTCATGACTGATTCCCCGTTGGGATTGTATTCTTTTCAACGACATCGATCGTCATGGTGTGTTTAACCCCTTTGAATTCATGGCTGTCTTGATCGATCCAGTACGTTTTTTTGATGCCGATATCCGGAATGATGATCCGGACAGGCATGCCGCTTTGTAATCCAGGAATACCTAGAGCTTGAATACTTTTGAGTTCTTTTTTCACGCTTTTTTTCTGTGAGAGACGAACATCAGCCCTCTTTTGCAGCTGTGCTTGGTTGATCTCCCCTGACACTCTTTCGACGTGCTGCAGGATGCCGTATTTGCTTCTAGCAGCACTATCATTCGCCACAGCCAGCATCTCAATCTCTTTCTTTTGCGTGACAGTTTTCGGCTTCGTAGGTTTGGTCGTTTTCTTATCTTTTTCTTTATCTTTGTCAGTAGTCTTAGATTTCTTTTTTTCCTTCTTCAGCACCTTAATTTTTTCCACATGTGTCGCTCTCATCTTCACACGTGTGGCTGTTTCCTCAATCGAGGTGCTGTACTGATAATCAATGAGATTCACGCCTGATTCAATGACCCATACTTCGGACGGATCAGGCCAAGCTCTCAGCCCCATCTTGCCTTTAGCAGAATAGATTTGATAGTTACGTCCTGTTTGCTTCTTTGTTTCCCTTAGAGCCTGCAAGATGATGTCATAAAGGCTTGTATCGTTTTTGAATACAAGCGATTTAATGACATGGCCAGTGTTAGCGATTGACGTCATCGGGATCTGAAAATCTTGACCAAGCCGCTTCATTATCTGATCAGCCCGCTTGTTTGCAAAGACATATACATCCTGGTTCTTCACCAAATACTGAAGCATGTCATAAGCGGTAAAAGTGAGCTTTTCGTCCTTCGGTGTTCTTGCAAACACTGTTCCTCTGAAAAGCTCTTTTCCCTTCCACTTGAAAAGAACAGTGTCACCCTCTTTGATGCTGTAATACTTTTGACTTCCTTGTTTTGTCACGATTGTTGCTTGTATTGAGCGGGGAGCCTGATACCTTTGCCCCCGAAGTGTCACACTCTCTGTCACAAGCTCGTACATGGTGCCGCTTCTGATGGCAAAAAGCTCAATCAATGTCAGCCCCCCTATTGTGGTATTTTTAATTTTTGACCGGGGAAAATCCAATGCCCAGGTTGTCTAATATTGCGTCTACTTCGTTTGATCATTGCGGCTTTATTCGCATTCCAAATGCGGCGCCATTTTGTACTATCACCATAGAAGCGGCCAGAAATATCCCACAATGTATCGCCCTTTTTAACGGTGTATACTTTTGGTGCACCTTTTGAGCTGCGTTTTTTGCTACTCTTTTTGGCTTTCCGTTTGATTTTTCTAGGTGATGCGGTTTTGTATTCTTTCAGCTGCAGCGTGAATTCACGATCGCCGACGTCATACGTACCTTCATTGTGATTAAAGCTTTCTATGCTGCATTGCATATTGATTTTGGTTCCAGTAACGATAAAGCGTACAGGCTTTTTTGACTTCATGAATCGCTCTATTTTGGCAATTGCATTCTCTGGTGATGGAATATTTTTATATTCAGCGATCGGTGTATACTTCTTCGGAAAAAAGGCTGTAAATGAAATTTGACGAGCCCCTGGTACATCCAAGAATGTGAGCTCGCCAAATTTTGATACTTTGATAGATTCATTTTGTACGTTGTTGTTCAATTCGAGTTTCTCTGGAAGGACAGGGAATCGTAATTTGTCCTTTCCTTGCGAAATCCATAATTGATATTTTGATTTAGCCATCGATCACGACTCCCTTCGTTCCTGTGTTGATCTCTACTTCTAGTTCTTCAGCTATTGATCGTTTGATCTTTTCAACAAGTGAATCTTCATCTTGGCCGTTATGGAAGTGCTGATCACCATTAAAGTTAATGATGACCTGTTTTGAACCACCAGAAGCAGACGGTGCATTTGCTGTGCCAGCTGTTACTGTTTGCACCTGCCCTTGTGAAAGTTCAGATGATGCAGTGTTGCCCGGATCGTATACGTCCATTCCTAAAGCCTGTGCAGCTTGAGCCAATAAATAGCGGCCACGTATGCCGCGCTCTTCAGGAATAATCCATTCACGCTTGTTTCCTTCACCCACTCTGGCGATTTGCTCTTGCGTGATTAAACCACCGTTTGCATAACCCTTATATGGTCCACCGTTTCTGATACTTCTCAATCCAGGCGTATTATAGACACTTCCATATCTGCCTTTGATGTAATTGATAGCAGCTGCAGCATTATGGATCGGGTTCCAGATGTCATTCATGCCGCTTGCCTTGTTAGAATTAAAGGTCGGATCAATGGTCTGCATCAATCCTTTAGACGGCGTTCCTCTCTTGGCGTTTGAATCCCATAGGTTGATAGCTTTCGGGTTTCCACGTGACTCATTCTGCGCGATCGTCATCAATCCAGGTAACCAGCTCATAGATGTTCCGGTTGCCATTAATGCAGCCATTAGCCATTGTTGAACACTCAGGTTAGATGCACCCATTCCACTAAATGCAGCGATTAAGGAACCAGCCTGATTTTCAGCAAACTTCTTCACGTCGACCGAATCAAGACCTTTAACGACACCGATCGATGCGAATTTTCCAAGACTCATCATGACACGTGAAGGAGAATGAATGTCTAGCTCTTCGCGGAAGGCTTGCTCCACTTTCTTGGCCATGTCCTTGGCTGCTTGTGTCACTTCGCTTCCTTTTGATCTCATGCCGCTATTAAATGCGTCAATCAGTCCAGCTCCCCAGGTAGGTGACTCTTGGCGAGCGGATAAGAAAGGTTGCCTTACATTTTGATCTAAGAATTGACCTGTACCGGTTGGTGTCATATTTTGACCTGCAGCAAAGCCGGTGACAGTTTGCGCTCCATACTGCGGAGTCGATGTCTGAATTTGAGTAAATGGTTGCTTGATATTGGCTTGCTTCCACTGCTCCAGTGAAACGACTTTGCTGTTTAACCCTTTTTCAAAGTCAGTGCTAAACTGTTCCCCATATTTTGATGCGTTGCCCGCATCTCCAATTGATACCGATCCACCTGCAGAAGTGGAAACTGATGAAGCAGCAGCCGGTCGCATAGGAGATGATGAACCTGCTGGAGAGGTTGGTGATGCACCGCTTGGCATAACAGACATTCCAAGGTGAGAAGCAGCCTGTGCAAGCAGCATCTTTCCGCGCCCTCGGTTATTTTGAGTTGGAATGACAAATTCGTTACCAGCTTCACCGACCCACGATAAGGTTGGCTGGGTGATATAGCCGCCTGTGGCTTTCTGATCTGGTTTTTTTCCTTTAGGCATAGGTTTCCAACCTGTTTTTTCTTCACCTTTTTTTTCAAAAACCTTAAATACATTTCCGGTGGTTTCCTTAATTTTACCAACTACATCCCCTACAACTCCAAAGATTCCTTCCCATGTCTTTTTTAAGTTATCAGCATGTTTTTTTAATGGGTTAAACACTTTTTCTTCAAACCATCCACTAACTCCATCCCATATACCCTTGATCGTTTCCCAAGCATCCTGAAATTTCTCCCACACGAAGGTAATCGCTGGTTCCGCATATTTCTTATATGGCTGCCATACGTTTTCATAAAACCAAGTAGAGAGTTTTTCCCACGTAGTTTTAATCCAATTCCACGTGTTTCTAAATAGATTCCAAACGAATATAATGGCTGGTAAAGCGTAAGTTTTAAACGGCTGCCACACATACTCATCGAACCAAGCTGCAAGTATCACCCATGTTGTTTTAATCCAGTTCCATGTACCTTTGAATAGATTCCAGATAAACATGATAGCTGGAATGCCATATGTCTTAAATGGTGTCCACACATATTCATTAAACCACTCAGACAATACTCCCCATGTCTCTTTGATCCAATTCCATGTATCAACAAGTTTATTCCATACCCATCCAATGGCTTCTAGTGCATATTTACCATATGGTTTCCATACCTTTTCCATGAACCACGTTGATGCAACACCCCAAACAGTTTTAATAATGTTCCAAGCAACAACAAAAACACCAACCACAAAGTTGATGATTGGTACAACAAAGTTATAGATAGGTATGAATACTTTTTCCATGAACCAGTTAGAGACTTTCTCCCAAGTGGTTTTAATTTTTGTCCATGCTTTTTCAAAAAAATCACCAATTGGTTCAGCAACGTTGTCATTGAACCAAGTAGAAATATCTTTCCATGTATCTTTAATCCACTTGATTGCATCCTCTGACCATTTGACGATCTCGTCCCATTTCTTCTTGATGGTTCCATTGTCGAACATCTTTCCAATCCATTTGCCAAGATCACCGCCAAAGATGCTCCCTAAGATTCCACCGATTGCTGTTCCAATTCCAGGGGCGATCATTGTTCCGATTGCCGCTCCACCGATTCCGCCTCCTAGATTTCCTGTGAACCCACCGATCTTTTCACCTTTATTATCATTGTTGATGCCAATCAGTTCTGTGGCCGCAATCAGTGTACCGAGAATAGGAATACGTTTTCCGATGCTCTTTGCACCTTTACCGAGATTTCCTAAGAATCCACCGCCACGCCCTTGGTTTGGCGTTGTTGGACGTACCGGCTCACCTCTATTGATCCAAGGCTGACGATATTCAGGAGGTCGTTGGTTCCTTGGCGGTCTCCCTGCTCCTCCAGAACCTCCAATTACACCGCCGCTCGTTCCTGCTCCCATTCCTCCTCTTAAACCTTTTCCCCATTTGTAGGCAGCAAAGGCTCCTGAGAGTATGGATTTAAGCGGCTTTAATAATGTGGCCACCTTTCCTAAGAACGCAAGCGCAAACGCATTGGCAATCAGCGCACCGGCAATTGAACCTTCGCCAGTAAGGGCATTCCAGTTGATCTCGCCAATCTTCTTGGCGATCCGAATACCTAATTGCACAGGATCAAGTGCTTCAAGAAACGATTCAATGAATATCTTTCCTGCTTTGGCTCCTGCATCAGTGAAACTGTCCTCGGATGATTTGTCATCAATACCAAGTAGACCGTTGATCACACCGTTTATAATGCCACCGTAAGTCTTCCCGACATTCTCGGCCATTTTGAAAAGACCTGGTTTCCCAGTCTTCTCCCACCACGCTCCGAAAACATCTTTCGTGTTATCAAGGACGAGCTTCCACCGAGTTTCAAAATCCATTTTTCTGTATTTTTCTAGTTGTTCAAAGTGCTTCTTCAGCTTAGGGTTGTCCTTAAATTTCACTTTGAGCTCTTTCATTTGCTTCTTGGAGAGTTTTTCTCCAGGGAACAAAATTTTGAACTGATCACCAATAAATCCGAAAACACTTTTGGTCGGATCAAGGAAGCTATTAGCGAATTTCTTACCCGCTTTTTCAGCTTTGTTGGAAAGGTCAGTCAATACAAAGGAGTATTCCCCACGCCACGTTCTAAATGCTTCAAGAGCGGGTTGGAACGCAGCTGCAAGTCCTTTACCCCAAGGCATAAGGATGCTGTTATTGATGAATGATTTAACACCCAGGAATAAGTTGGCCAAGTTGTCCGACATTTTGATCATCATGTCGTTGTATTTGCCAAACTCTTTTGTAACTTCAGGCCACGTTTTATTTATGTCCTTGCCGCTCTTTGCAAGTTTTTCGAGCTTACCTCTGGCATCACCAGAGATTGCCCCCATTTCTTGAAGAGCAGCCGTTGCGTCACCGATAGGACGCCCCGATTTAATGCCGTCATATAAACGCCCCATCCATAGCGCAACTTCTGAAAATGGTCGTTGAACACCTGCAGCAACGTCCCCGACTAGCTTCATTCCTTCTGTAGTTGATAGAGCGTTCCCTGTGAATACTTGGAGGACACGACTTGACTCATAAATCTCATCACGAGTAAATGGTGTTTGACCAGCAAAGGCTGTCAGCTCATCCAGTCGTGCATCTGCTTTTCCTCTGCTACCGAGCAATGTTTCAAATGCCGTTGTCATGTTTTGGCGATCCGCAACCATTTTGAGCGGCACGACAATACCACCTGTTGCACCGGCACCGACTCCAAGCAACCCAAGTGTACTGGTGACAGCTGACACAATCCCCCGTAAAGGCTTAGTGATAAGATCAAGAACCTTAATTGTGGTTGTGTAAGTCCGTCCCAAATGGGTATTTGCAAATGAGACAGCCCCACGAACTGGAGCGGTGAAACGATCAATCGCATTAATCGCCACCCTGTATTCAGTACCTAACGTGTTCCGAGTATACGACGCTATACGGCTTACCGTGCGCCGGACCATATCAACGGCTCTAATTGTATAGCTGTAGCCCCGACCAAGTTGACGCGCTGCATATGATGCAATACGTCTGATCCCTGCGGTTGCACGATCATGAACCGTTATGGCAAACCGTTCTACTTTGCCAAAGTTACGGTTGATATAACGGCGCAGCCGGACAAGCCCTGGTGTTGCCTGATCTTTAATGCGCATCAGCACACTATGAGTACGCGGCACCTTGCGTTGTAAAAAGCCATTGAACTTTCGTAGTGCTTTTGTGGCCAGATCATTTACATCCAGTGTCAGCTGATAAGTTCGAGCAAGATCACGCAAAACAAACCGCTGCACACGTCTTAATGCAATTGTGGCATTGTCCCTGATTCTTAAAGTGATTGGCCGCTCTGATCTGCGGCGCAATCTATCAAGTCTCTCTAGGTCTCCTCTGATCAAACGCAATTTACGCGTGATCCGGTCTTGTAAATCAAACCGAGCGGTTAAACGAGCCATGTCTTATCCCCCTTTCTTTGATTCTTTTTCAAGCACTTCTAATTTATGGGCTATCAACCCAAACAAAAAGGCCTTGAATTG
Organism: Bacillus sp. FSL K6-1006; assembly: GCF_038593175.1. NCBI lineage: Bacteria > Bacillati > Bacillota > Bacilli > Caryophanales > Bacillaceae > Bacillus > Bacillus sp. FSL K6-1006. The sequence continues at coordinate 1,197,853 of NZ_CP151970.1, read as the reverse complement.
CCTCGGCGCTTCATAGACCTCTAAGAGTTCAGACGGGGAGTAATGAAGCTCGTGCATGCAGTAATAAAGATACACAGCCTCTTTGTTCCCGTCTTTTATTAGTTTTTTGCTTCTGTTTCAAGGTCCTCAATCTCGTCTTCAAAACCGTTGACCTCAATAGCTTTGTTTAACCAGTTCGCATATTCACCGCCGACAGACAGGACACGTTTTGCCACTTCGACTGGATCTTGTGTGTTGTATGCTTCGCGCAATTCTTTTGACTTAAAGTCAGGATAAATAGTTGATTCAACTGCAATACGTGCATAGAAGCGTTGAGAATCCAAGTCTTTCACACGTCCACGACCTTTAACATTTTTGAAAGTCGTGTTTTCTTTCTCTAGTTCATCGATGCGCTCAGTTGTAATGGCTTTGAATACGAATGGAATCACTTCACCCTTTTTATCAACAAAGCGCTTTGAAATGATTGATTTGATTTCTTCTGTCTCAGCTGTTTGTCCTGGCATAAAGAATGAAAGATCATATACGTTGTTTGTTTGTTTTTCGCTCATGTTTAAAAACTCCCTTTGATTTGTTTTTTGAATGCAAAAAAGCACAACCATTTTTTGAATGTGCTTTCCAATCTTTTCATGTATAATATAATTCGTACAATTGAACGGCTTGCTCAAGGGTGTCTGGCTCATCCCCGATAGGAAGGGGGTGATGCTCATGTCAACGTTCCAAGCGATTTCCCTAATGCTTTTATTCGGGATGTTTATCCTTGCTTTGTTGACGTATATAAACAAAAAATAGACTCCCCTTGAGCTTTGGACGGTTGAAGGGAAAGTCTATCCTTAAAACTATCTAATTGATAAGCCAGCCCCTTGAAGGGCCTCATTGTACATTGCCGGGATGTTGACGCATCCTGGCTTCTTTTTATTGTATGCAAATCACTTTGCATGTAAACAAGTTTTTTCTCGAATGGTGAAGGGTGGGTTCACTATTATCCCATGTATCCCATTTATCAAAAGTATATCATATTTGTACAAAAAAGTGAAAATACCTTATTTAAAAACACTCACTAGTCAGTTCTTTTGTTACATTTTCTATGGTGATTAAATTTTAAAAGGAATCTTTCAGCTTCTCAGGAAGATCAAAGTCCTCAAACGTGAAAGGAACCTCTTCTTCCAGTGCTTCTGAATCCACATCAAGCCCTGCGATCTTTGCAGAATCAAAGTTCACATCAAACAATGTGACACGCTCGGTGCCGCGGCCAGATGATTTGTCATCCAAAACTGCCTGAATAGTGAAGTACGGGTCTTGTCCTTTTTTTACATAGTTGAGCATGAGTTGAACGAAACGTGATGTGACTTTATAGAAAGTCGCTGTGCCGGTACCATTTGCACCGGTTGTCTTGTGACCGGTCATACGACGGCCCATAACGTTAACTTCTGATTTATTCTTCTCCACGTTCGCCTCAAACGTCTTGATGAACGCCAATTCCTCACCATCGAGGAATAAGCGCCCTTCCTTACCTGAAATGGTATTCTGCGCTTTAAAAGCCATCTTATTTCACCTCTACATTGAAATAGAATTTTTCAGCTGCATCAACAGGTTGAACAGCTAGATCAATCAAGAAACCGTCACGATCTTCATTTAAAGCGATCGTAATATCAGTTTCAGAGTCAAAGCCAGTGATTCCAGATCCGTCTTGCAACTGAGTTAGATATTGCGTGATGAGTGTTTTCACCAGCTGCAGACCATCATCCGATGCCGGAATGTCATTGCCATTTGCTTTGCGTAATTTAATTAAATCCTTCAATTCACGTGTGAGATCATTGTTGATCGCATCGAGCACACGAATGATTTTGTTTTTAGCGAATGTCTTGTTCTTCTCGGTTGTATAAGTCGTTAAGGAGTTAATGTCCTTCTCAACGCTCACTGTGCGATCTCTCGCATCAAACGTGAACAAGAATTCGCCTTGTGACAAGCGGTATTCCACTTGATCATTATCAAGACGCTCTAATGTATCAACAGCCCCTTCATATTCAACAAAGGTTAACGACTGATTGAAGTTTGCTCCTGCAGATGCACCGGCCACCCATGCAGTTGCTTTGGCTGGCGTGATCTCTGTGCCGTCTTCTAGCAGAACACCGCTTGTGACATTGATAATTCCTTCATGATCAGCCGGATAGTTTGCCAAAACACCTTGCACCTTACGTCCTTGATCATCACGCAGCCGCTTGATGAAAGCCACAAATGTCGCTTTTAACTGCTCGCTAGTGTTATTAGGTAGCGCAATTACGTCAAAGTATTCTGTTTCAGCTTCTTCAAGGAATGCTGTGTAATCTGCCACGCTTGGCACACCGTTTTTCCCACCGCTTAGTGTTACGCCAGCTGTGATTGTCACTTCACCTTCACCAGAAAACGAAACATATTTATTCTGCTTCAGCTCTTTGACATCAGTGACAATCTGCTTATCCACAATATCAGTACCCACGTAAGTCACCACGTCACGCTTGGAACTATCCAATACGTTTTCAGTGACTTGGATCGTGACCTCATTACCTTTCTGTCCGCCATAATTGGCAAGAACGTTGAAATTCTCGCTGATCTGAGCCTTTGCAGGTTCACCCTCATTCAAGCGATATAAAAGAACTGTTTGTGCTTTTTTCTTCGCTTCTCGGAAAAGAAGTAGTGATTTGTCATCGATGTTTAAGCCGACTTTTTTATTTAAGTCCTCGATGCCAGAGATAGAGATGAACTTCTTAGGCTCTCCCCAGCTCATCGTAATCGGAAGTGCAACGGTTCCGCGATCGCCTAAAGTAATTCGCTGCTGTGCTGTGGTTTTGAAATTGAAGTAGATACCAGGGCGCTTCTTTTCTGTACCTGGCGTGAAAGTACCTCCATTCATGCTTAAACCTCCTTAGACAAAAAAGCATCAATCTGCTTCTTTGCTTCTGTTTTTGTAATTGGTTGATCTTTGATATAAAAAAGAGCACCTTCAAGGATTTCTGGTTTGACCCCAAAAAGATCCTTACTGTGCTCCTTTAAGGCTTCAAATGAAAATGCTGCTTCTTTAGGAAGAACCGGAGCGGCTTTCTCTTCTTTCACCGGCTCGCTTTTATTCTTGGCCACTTTTTATCACCCCATCTGAAAAATTTATGTCGTCTAGGCTTGGTTGCTCGTCTCGGTTGTACCAATAGGCACTATCCCATGTGAAGACGATCGTTGCCACGCCTTGATCACCATTCCTAGTTTCCGCCCTCTTGATTCGCACATATTGATCGAGCGGTTCACCTTCTACACTGACCATCTGAATGATATTCCGATCAGCTGACAAGGCATCTACAATCGATTCAGCTGCATCATGAGCCTGTCCAGAATCCTTGTGAAACACTTTTATATGCAGCGTGTATGTTTTGAGGAACGTTGAAACAGTATCGTTTTTTGTGTTTGTCCATGCTGCAGGAAAGTACATCGATGGGATCTGAAACTGTTCAGGAATCTCTTTTTCATATACTTTCACCGGAAACCGCTTGTAACAATAATTCATGATGGCGCCGACTTCTTGATTCATTTAATCACCGCCCAAACTGTTCATCGATCCATTGCTGCAGCTTGCGGTCCAATGATTGGTCAAACATCTGTTCAAAGATGGATATTGCATTATCCCAATAGCCGCTGCCCTCAACCCACTGGAACTTTAGAAGCATTCCTGTTTCAGCGTTTGGATCGTATTCAAACCGGTCACCAACCCATCTGCCAGGAACCCATCGTCTGTCCTGATTCTTGGAGGGATCAATGGTAAAGTGGCCATCGTTTGTGTAAGATGCATATTCTAAGTTGGTCCCTACATCTAGGGTGAGACCGCCACTGCTCATCGAAAAGACGTTTTCTTGGTCTCCCTTTTGGAATGAGTTGAGCAAGCGCCGAGCATCTACTGTTTTTGTACGAATGACCTCATCCTGAACAATATCTAGGAACTCATAACCCATTCCTTCAAGCCACTCTTCATATTCTGCTTGCAAGCCGCCATTAACAGCTGCATTCAAATCCTCTATGAACTGATCAAGACCATCAATCCTCATAGGCTTTCACTCCTCATCGCTACCACCTCAATATGATGGTTCTTGATCTTCCTTGGCTTTTGCAGTTTTAAAGTAATGCCTTCCCATACTACTTTGTCATTTACACGAACATCAGCGGTTATAGGAAAATGAACAAGGTACGATTGATGAATGGTTGCGTTTGGCTCCTGCTGTGTGATGGATTGGTTTTTCTCCGTAAAATAACATGGCTGCGCAACTTGATCAGGCTCATCAGGATATGAAAAGAGCGGCTGCGCATCTTGGACAGGTATTCCATAGCGATCTTTTGACAGCTGCTCTGTTTGCAAGTGATATATATCGCATCGATCCGTTAATAACGATTGATAGCTCATAGCGATCTCAACCTTAATTTGACGCTGCCTGGATCTTCTGGCGGTTCTCCCGGCTCAATGAAATCTATCAACAGGTTATACACATCTGGCTTTGAAACGGCGTTACCATCTGCCAAGGTGTATGAATAGTCACCGATCTTTTCCGACTTGTACCCTTTGATGATTGATTCATCCCCGTTGATCAGCGCAAAGAACTGTGCCATTTTAATCAATGCGATTCTTGCTTTTTCAGGAAGCGGCTGATATTTTTCACTTGTGAAATCATGACCTACGATCTTAAATACCTCAGCTTCAGCCTCGATGATGTCACTGATTAAGAGTTCATCAGAGCGGTTTTTCACACTCTCGAATACGGTATATGCCCTAACATCTTCAGGAGAGATCAGCATCAGCCTTACTCTCCTGTTTTTTCTTGTTGCTTGAGGATGAAGGCAATTCTCTCACTCTTATCTTTGAGCTGAGTCGGATCGCCGCCAAGATCAATAACAATGGCTTCTTGTTCAGTTTTGTTCATGCCCTTCAGTTCTGATTCAGTGTAGATTTTTTGTTCTTGTTGCGGTTCTTCTTCGGCCTCTTTTGGTTCTTCCTCTTCCGATGGATTTTCTTTTGTTTGATCATCCGTTTTTGGATCATCAACAGGAGCTTTCACTTCCTTACAAGAGAAAAAATCATTGCCATTGAGATATTGAAAGACCTTTTTCTCAATCTCTTTTTCCTGATTTAAAAGAAAGACATGACCCATTACAGAGTATGTCTTTCCCTTGATCAATTCAGCTGTATACATATTGATCACTCCTTGACCTTAATGATCTTAGCAACAGCATCCTCTTCCTCAAATTTGCTGTCGAGCTTCGCAGTAAGGACGATAATGAACTTACGATTACGGATGTCTTTATCAACCTCAATACGGATATTACGAGAGAAGCCCAAGATGATGTTTTTTGGATGAGTCAATAAAATGTCTGAAACATCTGTGCCGTCCTCTCCCATTTCATATGGCTGCATGTTTGCAATACCTTTGACCGGCACACCGAATGCAGAGGAAAGCCCGCCTTGTACAGCTGCATCTCCGAGACTTGTCTGACGCTCCGCTACTTTGTCTTTCCATTCAACTTCTTGTCCTGGAGACGTATAGAAACGGAACTCTTGTGGAATACGCAAATATTTAGATGGAACAGCTTTGTATCCTTGTTTGAATACTTGGCGTGTAAGTGGTTCGCCAGCTACATCTACGATATGGGATTCCGCTTGTTTGCGGATACCATTAAGTTGAGCAAGGTAAGTATCCTCAGATTTTGTATCACCATTTAGGATCAATTCTTCAATATCAACGGCTGCACGCTCAGCAAGCATTTGCATGATAGTATTTTGTAAATTATCACCCTCGATGTTATTTTCAAGCGTGTCATATGTGATATTTACTTCAGCGATGACTTCTTTTGCATTAAGCTCCACAGTGCTTGTAGTTGGCGCAGTCTTTTGCTCATTAGTTAAACCTACACCTTCTTGACCAGGACGAAGAATCCGCTGACCAAAACCGATTTTTTCGATTTTTTGTGCATCACTATCCATTGGAATAACACGTGCATCTTGTAGCAGTGTTGGTGCATTTTGCACCATACGAATAAATGTGCTAGATTGGGTCGGATTCATGAGACCGCCTGTCTTTAATGTACCAAGCGTCACTTCCGCTTTGTTAATTACCTCTTGATTTCTCACTCTAGTTCCTCCTTTTCTCGGCTTAAAGCAAGCCGCCCCATACCGTTTCAGATTTTTGTAAGTCTTGTTGTTGTGCATCCCCTACTCCATTACCTTGCGGACGTGCTTTTTCAAGCGCTTCGACTCTTTCAACTACTGGAGCCAGTGCCTTTTCTACAGCTGCGGCCATTTCTTTTGCAACAGCTTCATCTGGTTGATTTTCTTGCGGATCAGTTTGCTGCTCGCCTTCTCCTTTTTCAAGGTCTTCCAGTCGTTTTACAACCGGTGCAATTGTGTCATCTAGCATCTTTTGCAGATCTTCTTTTTTCACTTCTTCGTTCTCCTCCTTCTCTTCCGCTTGACTCAACAGATTGTCGATAGCGGCTCTTGCATTTTTCAATTCAGTTAAGTTAGCAGTTGAAAACTTTCGGCCAGCTTTTGCGACAGCTTCAGGTGGATCAGTTTGGATCCCAGCCAAGTCATCAGTAAGCAAAATCTCTTGTGTAATTTCCACAAAGTCTTGCAGTGCTGCCCTTACCTTTTCAGGATCAGTCTCCAAGTCTTCATCGTCGTAAGAATCCCATTTATACAAAACGGAATTCAGTGCATCTTGTGCCGCCCAAAACTCACGACGCATGCGGCCTTTGTCGTATCTGTTCTTTACTTCTCCTTTTGATAAAAAGAAGTTTTTAAGCAAAGAAAAAAGCCCCTTCTCTTCAGAAGCTGGCTCACGCTCTTGTTTTCCTATGTCTGCTGTTCCGGCCATTGAATATCCGGTGATCTCACCCTTTTGAATCTGGTTCCAAATATCTTCGGAAGCCTTTGTAACAAGGACCCACGATCCTTTCTTGATAATCTCCTCGCCCATTTCAAAGTCAGACGGAGCAATGTACGATTCAACGACTTCCCCGACACCACCTTGGAAATCATGCTGCTTGTCGATCTCACGTGCATCCTTCAGGAACCCATGAGCGGCTTTCTCAATTTCTTCTGGTGTCATGTAATCCCCATGTGCATCAGCTACGTTTGGTTCGTATACAATACCGTACACAAGACGCTGTGCATCATCAGCTTTGGCAATGACTTTGATTTCCTTTTGAAAGTCATTTTCTTTTTCTGATTTCATAAAAAAAAACTGCTTTTGATTAGCAGCCTTGTCCACGTATGAAACGTGTGTGATTTTTGCATTTATCAATTCTCTCGGCAATTCATTCACCTCCTTTCAAAAGAAAAAGACCTCACTTTGAATGAGAGGTCTCTGATTGGAGTTCTTTTATTTTATTGTCTAGTACAGCTAATATTTTAGTTGCATTTTCTTGATATTTCTTCTTGGAATACTCATCAGCTCTATTTAAATTACTATATAATTCTTTCAATTCTCGAACAGCCTCATTCAATTCTGTTGTAATAATGCCTTTAATAAGTAAATAACTCGCTGTATAGGTTGTTGATTGGAATTGGTGAGTAGGATCATTCAAAGATAGCTCTCTTCTAGGATCTAATGAAACAGAGTATAAATCCAGAATCTTTTTATCTAGATCTTTATTAAGTTGTTCTATAGATTTATAGTTAGATTCCTCATCCAAATATTTTTTGATTTCAAAAGTTTTCCCTGAGGCTGCAACGACTTTATTAGTGTAACCTTCAACAGTATCCGCTTTTTTCCTTATTTGAAACTCCCAGTCCTTAAACCGGATATTTTCAATTGTGGAAATCAATTCAGAGATGGGTTTCTTTAATAAAATTATGACTAGAATTACAGTGACTGGCCAAGCTAACGAATTTATTATATTTGATGTTAATTCCATAGAACTCATAAATTCCCCTCATTCCAAAAGTAATGAGGATATTATACTATTTCATTCCATGTTTTGTAAGTGTCTATCTCAACTCTTTTACTAATCCCATCTGGGTATTATTTAGCTTTACCCTCAGTGGATGTATCATTACTTATATTTAGTGCTAGGTTTGCCAATGTTTCTTCTCTTTTGTTTTCATCACTTATTTGAGAGATTAAAAAATTGCTGAAATAAAAATGATGTGTATTAACAATTCTATTATGAAACTCGGTTAAAGAGTTTATCGAATTAGTATGCATTTTCAAGTAAATAGCTCCAATAAAATTGGAAAGTATTCCTGCAAGAGCACCAGTTGCAGCTACTATTATTTTGTTTTGTGGATCACCCAATATATTACCTGATATTAGATACAATGTTATTCCTATAAATCCAAAACCTAGAGCAATACAGCTAATCCCAACCCAAAACACAAAAGAGTTTTGCCTTAAATTAAGGTCATAATATCTTTTCAATTGTAGATCATGTTGTTTGAATAGTGTCTCACTTCTATTTTTTAGCGAATCCTCGCTTCGCAACAATTCAATTTCCCTTTCAATATCAAATAACAATGTTGTTGATCTTTCTGGCATGAAATATGATAAACAAATCATAACCATGCCTGATACAAATAAAGCTAAAGTAAGTATGCCACTGAATTCCGATTTACTAAATATAAAAAAATATAAAGCAATAATGAAATATACTGATCCTATTAAAGTGGACACAACTTTTCTTCTTTTTTCTTTAAATTTTAATCGAGTTTTTTGCCCCTCAAGATATTTAATTTCTGATTGTCTATCAATAGGTATTCTCTTTGTAGGAATTAATGAACTATTCATTTTAATAACCTCTTTACTTTTAATATAAAGTAAAGATATCACAAAACAGAATGATTATATAATAATTTTTAGCATAATATACATTAATTTCATGTTAGATAATTCTTTCTCTTCTAATCTCTTCTTTTTCCTCAGCTGACAATCCTAGAATAATAGGATCAACCACAGGTCCAACCGCGCAATGACAGTTCACACGCTCTTTGGGAGAAAGCTTAGTATCTCTCGGAAACATGCACCGCTCCCCACTGCCTGGTATCTCGAATTCTTCATCAAGAGGGATAATCGTGCCGTCCAGCTGCACGTGACTTTCTCTCGACTGATTCTTTTTCCCTCCGCTGTGCTTCCACTTCTTCCCCGTTACAGCTGGAGATTGTACATATGATTCATGTTGAGCAACAGAAGAAGCGGTCAACACCTCTGTAATGGCTGTTACACGTGCGCGTTTCCGGCTGAATTCAGGAAGATCCTTCAACTGCATTTCAATCTCCTGGATAGAGCGGCCTTCTTTTATACCCTCTTTCAAGGTTTGCTCAATGGCTGTATGAGTATTCAACTGCATCAGCTGCGCCAATTCCTGTGACCATGATTCAATCCACTGTTCAGTTTTCTCAGAAAGCACCTTGAATGGAATATCTGCATCGATGGAATTCATGATTTTCTCGGCCAGCTCCGTGACGGTGAGTGTTAGAAAGACAGCCGTTTCTTTTCCGAACAGATCCGCAAATTCATCTGAAGTGAATAGATCATTATTAAAAAACGCCAGAATGGATTCTAACGTCTCCGAATCGTCTTTGGATATAAATCCATTCAGAGCATTTAAAAACGTCCTGCGCTGCAATCTGAGAAGTTTTGCGGTGGTTTTCTCATACTCTTCCACCAAAGAGGGAACATCCTTCAGTTCAGGGAAATCAGACACCGCCGCTTTGAGTTCCTTGACCTCATCTTCCTCCGCTTTTTGTACAAAGGTATTGATGTTTTTTATCAGCTGATCAACCTTGCTCATTTGCGGATCTCCTCTAGTTCATCCCTGACATCTTTTAAGAGATGAATCAGATTTTCCTGGGAACCTGCAGACTTTTGAAAAACCGTATCAAGCAAGCTAGTTGATGCCTTTGGCTTCGCCTCAATTGGTCGGTGATATTCTTCCTCTGGCCATTCTTCAAGTGTCTTACCAAGAATACGGCCAGCCAGATCACGCAGGTCATTCGGTGAAACCGCTCCTGCTTGAATAAATGGTGTAAGAACCTTTGCAATTTCGAGCGGATCACGAAAGTCAGGACCATTTAATATAAGGCGCACATGCCAGAGATCGAGATCAGGGAGAAAGAGTGTATTGAGCTTGCCAGTGATGATCATTCTCTCCGGCTGAAATACCTGCTCTTCAGTTGTCTTACGAGCAGTGTCAGCTGTCGCCTTGTTATAGTCCTGTGATTCGCCTGTGTAGATTGGCGGCAGACGGAATGAGGAACGTATCTTGTTTCTCGTTTTCTCATCATATTCAAGGAACAGCGCATCCTCCTGGAGAATCTCGGCCAGTGATTTTATATCCACCTTTACATTAGCCGGCTCTTCATCGTTCGATATTTCATCCTTCTTTGGAATTCCTTCCACTTCAAGTAACAGGAATTTATGTGCATTGTCAGATCCCTCGATGCCGTTCATGTATTCCTGTAACTGTTCGTACGAGGATTCAGACAGCATGCCATTTTCCACTGTAATAGCTGCCGGCACATGACGACCTTGTTTAAAGTACAGATAGTTCAGCTCCTCAGCTTTGCGGGCTCCATACATATTGACGATGTTACCAATCCAACGAGGAACACCATATGTACCGCTACCGATCTTGAAATGAATGACTTCGCTTGCTACAAATTCAGGGGGAGTTTTTTCGCTATATTCTCCCGTAGCAGCATTCATTGTTCTTGGATCACCGTATTCCTTAAAGAATACTTTTTTGGTATTGTTCTTCTGAACATACTTCCTGAATCTCTTCTTTCGCTTCAATGACTTCACTTGGCCGTTTTCTGTGTATCGGAAATCGACTTCAACGGGATCGCTCAGCTTACAAACTCGTAAGTATTGTGCATCCAGGTACTCAATACCTGCAGGTTTCCCTGTACCTTCTCGAAGCACTTCCACAAATCCATTACCTGTTTTCTCTCGGTCTTCTATTACATAACCAAGAACCACTTCGGCTGACTCATCATAGTTCATATATCTGGCGAACTCTTCAAGTTGGGTCCATTCTTTCTCAGCTGCAGCTTTCTTTTCTTTCGGTGCGTTCTCTGCGTTGAAATCGAAAGTATACTCGATTCCTAAGCCGAAACCTAGAATATTCGTTTTATAAGCATCGATGCATTGCTGAAGAATGGTAGAATACTCAGCTATTTGTTTGAGCTCTTTGATATTGTATGGCGGTTCGATCAAACCATCAGTCTCATAGTTAAAACTATCATCATGAATTTGTTTCGTAGTTTGAGAGATGTCTGCTTTAAACACAGTAGCTTTCACATGTTTTGTCATAGCCTTCTCATCGACCTCCTTTCTCTATTAGGGCGTTTCCGCTCTTTAGGCTGCTCTTTCAGATCGGTGACCTCATAATCATCTAACGCATACCAGATGGCTGAAAAAGTATGAGGATCAATCTGAAACTCGTCCTCTATGATATTGCCGTGCTTGTCTGTTTTGTACGTGAGCGGCTGAAGCTCATAGATCGTGTTTTTGCATGAGTCGGAACAAATGATTTTCTTAAACCGCTTGATCTTCTTGGTGTACTGCAAGCGTGATCCTTGGAACTTATGAGCGGCCACCATGTTGTATCCCATCTTGCGGAAATATGCGATTGTCTTTTGTTCATTGTCTGCCTTGATCAGCTCTTTTGTTTCTATGAATTCTTTCAAATCCTCAACCGTGACATCATCAGTCTTTCCACGATCGTAATACTCCCAATAGATATATAGATACTTCTTCTCGTGATCTACAGCTAACCTAACAACAGCGTTATATGAATCAACGAAACCAAAGTCCATCCCCGCTCTAAGCAAAGGCCGATTGATATTTGAGATGGCCAGCATCACATCTTCATGCGGCTGCACCTCAAATTGAGGAAGAACACGAATTCCGTTAATGCCAAAATGACCTTTTCGGGCTATGCGATAAAGGTCTGGATCATATTCTTTTAGTTCATCCAGCTGCTTAATATAGCTGACCGGAAGGAACAAGTTGTCTTCAGCTGTAGAATGATGATAGTACGTATCGTTGATAGCGATCGTTCGCTCTTTGTATAAGGTTTCGTCATCAAGGACAAAACGTTTCAGCTGCTCATCTCGGAAGAAATGTCTGTACGTCCAATTATCCTGGCCGACAGGGTTCGTTGATAAGATCATGTGCAGCTGTAATGTTGGATGACGCAAACGACCAAGCAGCTCCTTAAATCCCTCGTACTTAACCTCGGAACATTCCTCAATCCATATGATCGAGATGTTATTGATCGACTTCAATTTGGCTGGCTTGTCCAACCCTTTGAAGATGATCCGGCTGCCGTTGTGAAATTTAAGCATGAGCGGTGATGTGCGGCACTGAATGACATGATCGAGTCCTAAATCATTCACGATCTCTTCAAATAAAGAAAACGTGGAATCTCTGTGCGTATCATAGACTTCACGAATCACAAGAGCGGTTCGCTTTTCATCCAGCAGCTTTAGGATGAGTTTCAGTGCGATGTGATAACTCTTAGATGAACCGTAACCACCCACCAAGAACTGAAACTTCTGATCCCAATCAAAAAGAAAGTCCTCAAAATGTGGATTGACTTCCTTCTCCATCATTTGAACCATCAGCCATCACCTTTATTCTTCCGCTTAATTGTTATTTGAACCGAATCATCGACAGGTCGAGCGGTAATCCGCTCAAGCTCTGCTTCTCTCGTTCGGTTTGCAAGGTCAAGACCACGAAGCCTCAATTCATGCTCTGACATAGTTTTCATTATGTCGTGTTTCTGCCTAATGGCTTTAAGACGCTTGTCTGTTACTCGCGTCAATGCTTCCTCTATTTCAAGGATGCGGTCAATCACAGGTAATTGAGTTTCTTCAACCTCAGTGACTACAAGTCGTTCATTGATAATTGGAACGTATTTGACAACACCATTCTCACTTGTCAAAGGTGCGACATCTTTTGTTTTTCTAAGTTGCTGAAGAACACGTCGCTGATTATCCGTTAAACCATTCTCATAATTCATGATTCTTTGCATCATGCGCCGCTCTCGAATACTAAGCTCGCGTATAGTCAATTCAATTTGATAGAGCGGATCAGTCTCAATCTGCTCAAAGAGCTCTTTTTCTGTGTCGTCCATATAATCGAACAAAATAGATTCATATTCACCTGTCCGCACAGAATTTCTGTTTCCTTTAGGAGCGGCACCGCCTCTATTTCCTTTTGCATTTTGGTTACCTGGTGGAGCTTTTGCTCTTTTGTTTCCTTTATTTCCTTTAGCATTTTCGCTTCCCTTTGGTGCGCCAGGACGTTTAGGAGCGCTCCCTTTCGATTTAGGAGCGCTCCCTTTGAAATTATCATCCCATTTATCGTTCGCTTTCCATTTACGGACGGTGCTGCTTGTCACACCCAACTCATCTGCAATGTCTTTTAGTAAGCGGGCTCCACCGCTCTCTTTCCAAAGACGGAAAGCTTTATCTCTTCTCGGATCGCGCGGTCTAGCCATTACATATCACCCACCTCCGAACTGCTGAATTAAGTTTTGAGTTTGTTTTTATAAAATGAGTATATACTCCCGTTCCAACTAGGAGTCTGTCCTTCATATATATAATTTGAAAGACATGAAAAAGGAGATTGATTTAAAAATGTATTATTACCCACAACAGCAATTCAATAATGTTCCAAATAACCATTCTTACTATCCTCACTACTATCCAGTTCAGAACTCAAATTATGCTGATTTTAGACAACTAAAAGCCGGAACTTTTATCACAGCTTCAATCGACGGATTATTTGATTATCCGCGACGAATTTTTATCAGAGATGTTTTTTGGGATGGTAGTGTACAACGCGCTAGGATAATCTATGCTTCTGGAGATGATGTACAAGGAGCAACAGTCCAAACTAATAGAATAGAAATTTCTCATTATCAACTTCAGCAACAACAGCAAACTAGATATTAATATTCATTATTTTTCTGAAGCTCTATATCAAGTTCTATGAGCTTCTTCAGATCTTCCACAGTAGACAATTTGATATTTCCTGCTTTAAAGTCTCTGACCCATTGAGAGATACCAGCTTGAGCGATTTTGCGATAGTTCTCTTTTGATTTATCTATACCTTCAGCCTGTTCAGCTTGAAGGATCATAAGCATTTCCGTCTTTTCTTCGTCAGAAAGGGAACGTGTGTTTGTATTTTCTGTTGTCATTCTCCCTGACCTCCATTACAATAGTGGATGAGAGCGTGATATTTTCCCATAAACGCGGCCGCGTCTTGATCACGCTCTTAGGCAGGGAGTTTCTTTCTGTCTTTGAAGGGAGGGTGTTGTCAGCACCCTCTTTTTTTATTCTATAAAGAAGAAACCAACTCAGATTCAATTCCAGTAAATTCAGCGAATCTCTTTTTAATTACATCGCAAAAATAAGGATCAAGCTCCAAAAGAAGAGCCTCTCTGTCCGTTTGTTCACACGTCATCAGAGTTGATCCGCTACCTCCAAAGAAATCTACTACTCGATCACCCTTTTTGCTGCTGTTACTTAATGGGATATTAATAAGATCAAGCGGCTTCTGTGTGGGATGAACATATTTTGTAGTATCACCGCGGGAAACTTCCCAAATTGTTGCTGGTCCTCCTTCTTCTGAGGTATCAGCTCTCCAAACAGTAACTTGTTTTCTATCTCCATACCAATTAGGTGAATAGCCTTTTTTGAATGCATAGAAAACCGGTTCGTGCATGTATTTATATTGCGCCCATCCGAATGTCGGTGAGTTTTTTACCCAGATACACTGCGATCTTATATCAATATCTGCGTGACGCATCTCATTCTCAAAAGCGCGTTGATATGAAGCAGCATGAAAAACATATATAGCTGCCTTCTCGTTCATGATTCTTGAATAATTCAGGAACACTTCTCTTAAAAATAAATCAAACTGACCATCATCCATCGAATCGTTTAAGATCGATGCATGGCCATCATCATTTAACTTTTTACTATCACTTTTCACCGCTACATTATAAGGTGGATCTGTTATGACTAGATCTGCTTTATGGCCAGACATCAATCGGTCAACATCCTCTATCTTTGTCGCATCTCCACACACTAGGGTATGCCGGCCAAGCCGCCATACATCCCCATACTTTGTTTCTGGTTCTTTTATATTGTCTAGTGCCTCTTGCACATCAAAATTATCTTCCTCAACAATGACGATATCATTTTCAATAGAAACACTGTCTAATAGATCTTCATATTCTTCTTCAGTAAATCCAATAGTTTCTAGATCAAGATTGTTATCCTTTAGCTCTGTTAGAAGTTTTTCAAGTTTGTTTTCATCCCAATGGCCACTGATTTTGTTTAATGCTACGTTTAGGGCCTTTTCATCCTGGTCATTTAAAGAAACCACTGATACCAGAATTTCAGACGGTTTATCTTCCATCAATACTTTGAAACGTTGATGACCGCCTACAAGGTGACCTGTCCGTTCATTCCAGATTAGCGGATCAACGTATCCAAACTTATCTATGGATTGTTTTAGTGAATCGTACTCGTGATCTCCTGGCTGCAGATCGATGCGGGGATTATATGGTGCAGGATTAATTTTATGTACGGGGATTGTTTTGATATTCATCGATGTTTCCTCCTATAAAACAAATGATGCCGCCCAGGAGGCGGCATCAGCTGCTTACTTGATGTAAAATTCGTTTGTGTAGAATGTACCGACGGTTTCAACATGATTGCCATTCTTGTCATAGCGCTCTACTTCAACCTTGAATCGATACGTACCTTTTTTGTTACTTAGTGATTCCTTGATATCGAATTCATCGTACTTTTTCTCTGCTGGGTTAAGCGGGTTAGGTGAATTCGTCTTGATTGTGACCCATTTCCCTTCTACTTTTCGCTGAGGAATAAGGTTTGGCCCACAAATGTAATCATTGTGATTCTGAATCGCAACAACCACAACCTTGTCCTTTCCTAAAGTATGATTCGCTTTTTTCGGATTAGCAGATACACCAAACTTTGATGCCATGCTCATCATCTCCCTTTTTATATTTTTGCGCTCCTATCCCTCACCAAAGCACCTGCAGCCATACACCCAAAAGACGACTGTTCCCATCAAATCAGCGTTTTCTTCGGACCCGGCCGCCTTGTCGTTGATACGTTTCGCGTCTCGTTCCCATGATTTCTTCCCAATCTCGCTTTGTTATCGGATCAGCATTGCTCTTCTTCTTTCGATTAGAACCAGGAGCAATGCTTTTAAATTGCTTTAATGTCTCTTTAGAAACAGAATCCCTGATCTTCATTTCACTCGCTCCTTGCCGAATAAGCACCACCTTACGCTATTCGCTTAAATAGATTTTGAAATGATGACTACACTCCGAGAGGATGCCAAGTACAGTCAATCATCAAGTAAAATGAAAAACTGTCCTCGATACGGCCGCCGCAGACCAGCTGCTATCCAGGCTCAGAATGTCCCTCTCGTATGGCCACATTCCTCAACACCTTTGTTCCGTATCCAGATACGCCATTGATAAGGGAAAGGCGCATCTCCCAATAAAAAAAGCGGACACCAATCAAAGCACTTAGAGTGCTCAATGATCAGCGTCCGCAGGTTCTTCCTTCTGGACAAAATATTCACGTTCGTTTTGCTTGTCTCTATCATACGATGATCCACTTAGGAAAAAAGGTCCCCTTTTTATCGGCTTTTTCTCGGTTTTTTCTCGGCTTAAAGCCCAATAAAAAAACCTTAAAAGGCATAAAGCCAATCAAGGTTTAAAACATTCTCTAGATACTACTTATTAATTCATCTACAGATTCACTAAACATGTCAGTATCTTCATTCTAATTTCAATTAATAAGTCTTTAATATTTTTTTACTTGTTCTTCTTAAGATACAGTCCATCCTCAAAAGCATCTCCTACTTTTTCTCCTATTTTATGATAATTTCTGCTCCCCCGATCAAATACAAGTGGACTGAATTTATCCAGATTGACTCTACCTTTCTCATTTAGTATATCTTCCTCAACACTGATGTTCACGATTTCAGCAATCATGCGCCATTCTTTTTCATCATAACTTTTCACTTTACACTCTAACGCAAATGGAAGTTCCTCAATCAGTGGTGCATCAACAAAGTCCGCCTTAACTGCATGAAATCCAGCTCTTTCAAATTTATCTGGAACCTCATTTCCAGTTTCATTTCCAAGATAATCACACGCCTCAAGAAAAGACGCATCTGACATGCTTACGGTAAATGCACCATGCAGCATGATATTCTTTAACGTCTTTCGTTCTGAACTAATGCAGATTGAAATTTCATTTTCATTACTAATACCGCCCCATGTAGAAGCCATGGCATTCGGAATTCCATTTTCGTCATACGCTGCAATAATAAAAACTGGTTGTGGTAACACGTAAGATTTTGCTCCAATATTTTTTCTCATCATCTAGCTCCTCACTCATTTTTCATAGCTTTCCTAAATGCTTGTTCATATAGTTCCATAATATAAAGAAGTTCATCCTGCTGACTGTCAGATAATTGCTCCATTGCCGTATTTTCAGCATTATGTATATGCTGAATCATTGGCTCTACATATTTTTTTCCTTTTTCAGTAAACAGAATTCGCTTTGATTTGCTATTGTTAGGCATATCTCCCAATTCGAGATAACCCTGCTCTGATAGCTTCTTAATTACATTATTCACTGTCTGCTTTGGAAGCATTGATCTTTCACAAATAACTTTCTGTGTACATACCTCATACTGACTAATAAGATTCAAAACAAATAATGTCGTATAGGAAATCCCGACAGATCTGGCATAGTAATCATAGATCATTTCTAAATCTTGCCGTATACTGCAAAAACGCTTTGCTTTCTCGTTCAACAATTTTATCACATCGCCTCTCTCAGTCTCATAATGGGACCATTCTACATAATAGTTCTATCTATGTCAACAAAAAAACATACATCCATTAAGGCACTTAAAGTGCTCAATGATCAGCGTCCTCAGGTTTCTTTCTGGACAAAACAAAATATTCATGATTGCTTTATCTCGGCAATGCAAATAAAAAAGCGCCCATAAAGATGGACACTCTAGTTTTAAAAATCATGTTCAAAATCGATGTCATATAAATCAACCCATTCAACAAAATCAGGCATAGTTTTTGTACTTAAAAAGTGTTGAACAATTCTATATGCTTCTTCTCGACTTACATAACTGCATGATGGTACTTTCATTGGCTCTCCACCAACCAAATGCTCTATTGTTTCTATTTCAACATCCTTTTTCAAAGGAACTAAATAATCTGGATGTCTCATGATAAAGAATCCATATGGCTCATCATAAAAGAAAATAAGCCATTCATCTTCTCCCTCTACCTCAAAACAAGAATCTCCACTTCCTTGTTTCCAATAATCCGCTTCTTTTTCAAAGAAAATATTTTTAATAAATTCTTCTCCAGGGTTTTCAACTGGTTCTTCAACTGGTCCGTTATATACAATCACGAAATTTCCTCCTTATTTAGTTGCTTTGATAACTAAAGGCTTTTCTAATCCACCACTATAAACTTCTAATTCATCAACCCCCAACCTTTTTAGCAAGGCTGGCATTTCTCCTCTACAAATATTGCAAGTCTTCCTATCTACAAACATAGTTACTTTTTGCGGTAATTGACCTTCCTTTTCAAAAGCTCTAATTAATGAATGAGATTCTGCATGTGTCAATGACTGAGCATGGCCTAAATGTTTAGGGGAACTCTTTTTAGGTGGAACCCATTGTACTTCTTTTAACCACTTTTGTCTTAGCTCTCTTGTTGCTTTTTGCGACTCTTTAGTGATCGTGGAATTCACTCCAAAAAATGTCCTGTCGTTAACTTTAACTGCTGCTACCGTATCACCAGAATCAATAGCATAAGGTTTTAATCCCGCTTTTTCCCTGAATCTCTTTATTTCATCATAGCTTTCACTAATTTGTTTATTTGACTTCTGGATAACTCCTGGAGTTTTCTTCACAGGTCCTTTCATACCAAACGGTAAAAGCATTGCAAGCGCCGCATTCATACTTGCTTCCTGCTGTTCTTTCGAGACCTTGTTTCCAAACATGTCTCGACCTGTAATCGCTTCGCTGAAGCCGTTGGTCGCGGTGAGCCCGTATAAACCTTTTTGGGATGTCTTTAGGGCATCAAAAGATTTTTGTGACGTCTTATAGATGTCGACCGCTCTGACTGCGGCTGACGTGGCTTGGGTGGTTTTATAGACGGCTTTCCCGCCTTTAAAAATGCGTCCTGCCCAGCCGACGATAGGGATATAACCGGCTGCTGCCATGCCACCTGCAGCGACTCGTTGGCCTGCCGTAAGCTCTTCACCTGTGATTGGATCGACGCCCGTAGCTGCACGTTTAGCATCATTCACACCTGTTAGCTCATTGACAATGTTTCCCCCATAGTCAAGGGCTTTTTCATACCAAGGACGGTTGGCGAGCGCTTCTTGTTCCTTTGCGATCTCGCGGGCTTCTTCTTGTTCTTTTTTGATTTTGAGATATTCAGCAGTTTGCTTCTCAATATCGCTTTTCGCCTTGTAGATTTCACTATCTTGAAATGCTTTTTTGTCAAAATTCATAGGTGAAATGGATTTCCCGTCATTCGTGGCATTCATCATTTCTGCGTACAATGCCATTGTAGCTTGCTGCTCCGTCTCTGACAAAGCATATTCATCTTTTAAATTTTGATCAAGCTCTATTAAGTCTTTTACTGTCTTTTTTCGTTCATCTTCCGCATCTTCTATTTTTTCATCAAAGGTTTGGCTATCAAATACCTCCAAAGAAATAAGGTCATCGATATCTTCAAATATGGTTTTGAGTGCCTTTTTTTGATCCTTTACAATGCTTTTGGCATTTTTGATACCCATATGTACAGCGTTGTCTAAAAAGTGCTCTTCTACAAAAGTATCACCGCCAAAGCTCGTATCATCAAGTGTCCCAGACACACCTTCATGAAAAGCTATTTGCTTATCAATGAAGCTGATAAACATGTCCACATTCCCAGCTAGCTCTTTATAAAAGCTTTTAATATTATCGGCACCTTTACCAGTGAAATCATCACCGAGGTTTGCCACACCTTGTAATGCCTTTTTTAAATCTACCATTTGTTCGCGGAGTTCCTGATAGTGTTTCGCTCTTGTATCCATGGCACTTGTTAATGCTTTAGCATCAAGTATCTTCCCCAGAAGAAGTCACTCCCTCCTATTCATTGACAAGGTCAATTTTACCAACACAAAACTTGTCATTAAATAGGAATAAAGATACAAAAAACAGCACTCATATGATTCCGAGTGCTGTCGAAAGGTTAAACGTCGCTTGCTTCTTCAATTTGTAATACCGGTCTTTCTTCAGACCCAGTTCTTCACACACCTCCAAATCCTTCACCACACGTGATGTCAGGTATTTCATCCGGATGATATCTTGCTCAATTTCATCCAGGCTGTTTTCAAGCGCTCTTTCTATCTGCCGGACCTTCAGTTCATTTAAAGTTTCCTGGTTCCTGAGAGAAGGAAAAAGGCCTGTTGCACCGTTTGCTTCCTGCTCTTTTCTGTTTTCTTCTTTAACCTTCAACGCCCTATAAACCTTCAGCTCTTTGATCAGAGCATTTCTGACTTGTTTCTCATCGATCCCTGGCAGTAAACACAATTGTTCAGCTCCCATTTCCTCGACCTCCTATAAACAATGAAAGACATAGACCAGAGCAATTTTGCACCGATCTATGTCATATGATTTATTCTTCTATTGGAAAGACTCTGATCTCAAACGCATTCTCCAATGGCAGATAGATAGCTGATTCGTATTTATATTTATCCCCATCTAAATCAGCAATCCCATACTTTGCAACTAAACGAATCAAGTTATCAACCTTTTTAATATCAATCGGTTGAGTAGATATTTCTTTAAAATTGTCATCAACAATTCGTACATTCATCATTTCGTGACCTCCTCGGCATATTCTTGCAGCTGCCTTTCAATAGTTTCTACAGGTACAAGAGGAAAAGCAGTCTTTTCCCACAAGATAAATTCACATCGCTTATCATCAGCGTCAGGGAAATACCTTCTTATTAAGTCATGCCATGTTCTGATTGTCATTTCCGCACCTCGAAAGCGGGCGTATAAATATGCCCTTTAACGCCTGTCCAATTGCTGTTTTTATATATGGTCATCTTGATCCGATGCGTGCCGGATGTGTGATTAACTGTGTAAAACTCCTTTGCTGGTGTGGCGTTCTTAAATGATCCGACCAAGCTGAACCGTTGATTTTTCCATTTGCCGCTCACCTTTTTTTGCAAAGTGAAACGATAATAGACCGTTTCAGATCCCGTTTTACGTGCTGTCACGTCGATTGATTTAGCTCTCGGTGTATATGAATTTGCATCCGTTGATACGCTGATTGTGTGTCCGTCTACTGTTTTGTATCCGCTCGTTACAGCTGCGGCTGCCGGCGCACAAAGCACCGCAGCCACAATAATAGATAGTGTGATTAGTAGTTTTTTCATTTGTTATACTCCTTTTTCTTGTAGTTTGTATAATTTGTTAGCTTCTCTTGCACCGGCACGCATAAACGCTTCTTTTAAAACATTTTCGTTTACAGCAAGCTCTTGGCGCTTCGCTCTTTTGACATACCGATAATCAGCAAAAACACCGATATGACTTGGTATCTCATCTTTTACCCTTTCGTAAAGTTCCTTTGTTAGCACATAATAGTTGTAATGACCGACAAAACTTTTTTTGGCGCTAGATCGAAAATCCGAAAGAGATACTTTGATTTCATATGCTCTCCATATGCCTTTCGTGTCAAAAGTCAGATAGTCAATTCGCTCATATCCTGCTCGACCATACTCATAGCCGATGGTCACTTCAAAACATCCATACATACTTTGATTTTCTTGAGTTTTGGCATGTATCTGCCTCTCTAATTTTAGTGTGAGGGCTGACTTTGCCATCATTCACCCTCCGTTTTTAACAGTTCAGGATTTTGATAGATGTTGCCGACAACTTCGATATGCTGATGTTTGTTGAAATACTCATGAGCATTCCAAACTCCGAACATGTAGCAGCCATTATGCATACACACCTTTCGCATGATTGGATCAACATCTTCGTGCAATCGGAGTGACCCTCTAACTATGTCTCCCTCATAAATCTCCCGGCCGTTCTTGTCCTTTAATCCGGTGTATCGTCGAACTGCTTTCAAACTTTTATCAGCAAGCGAATATTCATCACCATCTTTATCTGTAACGTAATCTATTTTTCCGTTATCAAAAGAAATGTCATGAACATCAATAATTTCTTCGTAACTGTCTATACCTGCCCAATGCATATTAGAGCTACTTAATTTATGTTGAATTACCCATGCCTGAAATTTAATCTCTCGCATCAATACTCCTCCTCATGTCTTGCCTTGATTCTTTCAAATTCTTCGATTGTATAATCAACATGAGCAGGATCGTAACAGTTTTTGAGATCGTTAATATCAAGAGGAGCATTGTGTTGAGACACAAGGTTGTAAAAATCGGTTAAATCTTGATCACTTGGCTTCTCACAATCTTTTCTAATGAGACACAACGCATCTACAATTTCTTTTACATCTCCGTTAGGATCGGTTAAATCCATAAAATCAGGTCCATAACTTAGATAGCGGGCAGTGTGTTTATTTTTAAATACAATCGCTGGCACAGTTTTCATATCAGAAGCCCTCCTGCAAATCTTGTATATCCCCTTGATAAAACGTGTTTTGCTTAATGACTTCAAAAATAATTGGCCGTTCTCCTAAGTGAGTACAAGAGCCGTACATATTAATTAATGCGTTTCGCATTTCGTCCTCACTAGGGTAGTGATCCCACCCTCCCAAAAGTCTTATGCCTTGTACGTTTAAATAAAAAATGCTTCTCAGTTTCATAATGATCTTCCTCTCTTTTTTCATTCTGCTTGCTTGGCCTGTTGATCAAACCGGCGCAGCAGCTCATCTTTAATTGTTTCAGCTTTTTTTCTTTGTCCTTTGATGTAAGGGCTATTGATGCGATCACCAGACAGCACCGCATCCCCTATTCGTCGTTTGATGTCATCCAGAGCCATCCAAAGCCCTTCATATGACATGTTTTCAGATGGTTTAAACTCCATATGATCCTCCCTCAGAACAGTGTCAGCTGTTGCTGGTGTTGTCCTTTTTGCTTTATTAAAAAATGCCTGGCTTCAAATGCTCCATAGTGTGAGCCAGGACTATCAAATTTTGATACATAATAATGAGCGGAACCAAGAGGAAAGAGAAAGTATTCTACGCCCTTTTCTAACGGTGTAAACTCACTAGTGAGACATATTCCCTTCAAGGTCATGCCACGATTTCCCATGGCAACCGCTCGACCCTTTTCATACTTCCAGCACAGCCGACTTTACCAAGATTCCGACGTGCTGCTGGATAGGATTGATATGTGTCATACTCGCTCCATTTTGCATCTGTTAAGAGATCAGAACGCCAATAGGCAACGTATCCGCTCGCTGTATTGACAATACAAAATTCAGCAAATGGTGATTTTGAATACCAGATTTCTTTCATTTTGACTGCCTCCCTGCAGGAGGAAGCTCCTGCTATTTTATTTTGTGTGAACTTGAGTAATTTAAGTTTGTGAATTGGCCGTCACGTGTAGTGATTTCCGTTTTACCGTAAATAGGTGCTTCAGCTAAAAACGCTTCGTTGGAATGGCCATCTAGGATGATGACTTTAACTTCTCCTTTTTCAAAAAGCTGATTAATTGAGATGTTAGAGTCTATATGTTTGTAAGGATTATTCATGCGCACAAGGCCTCCCATGTTATAATGAATTGTCGAGATTCATTAGAGCCGGAGCCTTGTGCTTTGGTTCTTTTTATTTGCTCTGTAGAGCTTGTAAATCACGCGTATACATTTCAAATAGATGCTTGTCCTTTATGTCTAAGGCCAAGTTAATAAGATCCTTTAAGCCAGCTTCAGTGACCGTTATATCCATGTTTTTAGCCCAATCTTCGGGATAGACACCCTTTCGTCCGAAACGTGACTTTATTAAAAGCTCTCCCTCAGCAATTTCAAGAACGTAACCCTGAACGCGTAAATGTTTGTGATCACCTTTACCTACAACTTCCACCCAATCTCCTTTGACGATCTGTTTCATTTCCTGAAACTCCTTCCACACTTCGAGCAGTAAGGACCATTGAAAACCCGTGTGCAAAATTCCAACTCATAGCCTCGCTCAACTGAAACAAGGTTCCTACACTTAAAGCAAAAGAAGTGCTTATGTTTGAAGAAGAACTTGATTTTATTAATCATCTGACTATCCTCCATCCTTTCCTGATACGACTGTGCAGTTCATATTTTTTAAGTGGTTCATAGAGGTGGACGCGCTGTCCATCCTCTTCGCGATAAAGCAAGAACCACCGTTTTGACCGTTTACGTGCCATCTTATGCAGCCCCGTCTTCCTCTTCTTTTTGTTCATCTTTAGGAATATCGTATTCATCTGATACGCTATCATCTGAACCCTTTTCACCTTCAGCTTCACCTTCAGCTGCTTCTTCTTCAGCATTTTCCTTTTGCAACGGTTCAGCTTCGTTGGCTTGATCCTCTTTCCAATCCCACCATTTTTCAGCAAGCGGAGCCACTGCTGCTCGGTAGTCATTGATCAGATCAACGACGGTGCCGGATGACATCTCAAGCTCTGTGGCCAACTTGCGGTATGATTCACCCTCAATTCGCCGTTTCACAATGTCAGCCATATTCTCAGGGAAACCTTCCTGTTTTGGAGCCATACCTTCAACGATGAATTGATCCACCACTTCACGCTTAATCTCCATCGGCTTTTCTTCAATTTTTGGTTTTTCTTCTGGTAAACCTAGTTCAGCTTCGAGCTGTTCTGACTCAGGTTTTGCTATATGGACCACACCGCTCTGATCTACTTCATAATTTACAATTGGCCGCTCAGTGTGAGCATTGATCTGCACGTTATAGCGGACAATATCGCTTTCAATTTCAACACGCACATCGTTATCAATCATTTCAGCAAGGTTTTGAATGCTGTTTCCTAGATCCTTCGTTGAGATTTCAAGGACCAATTCTGTAACACCTTTAGGCTTATGATTTACTTTCTTGACTGATCCATCAAAATTTACAAAAGACATATTTGTTCCTCCTTATGGGTTGGTGTGAGAGTTGAGACTTCGACTTCGATTCTCGGTGAGCTGCTGTAGAACTTACTTACATGTAAATCAACTATCTGGCTATCATCCTGCCAAATGACTTTATTCAGGCCATCTTTTATCCCTTTGATGTAGTTATCAACATCGGGCTTCTTCGCGGGCCTCAACTCGCCTCTTTCAGCTTCTGCGGCCTTTTTCTTGCTGAAGCTTTTTAAAGTGGATTTGTAAACTTTAACCCTCAACTCCAGCGGACCAGTAAGAAGTTGATCAGGACGGTGATCGCTCGCAGCCAACTTCACGTATTGCTTGAAGTCTCGTGACTTCTTGGGATCGTATAATCTTGTCATACCATTCATGTGAGTAGCTCTTGGACGCCCCTGTGCTACCGGCTCTCCGTAGACGGTGAATGCTATTTTCATTCGATTGCCCCCATCCTCGCGTTATATGTTAAAGCCTTATTTCCTCGCTTACTCTTGGCTGAAATGACTATCATTTCAAGATCATAGAGTGATAGTTTTTCGAGACTTTCATTCTCACTTGGTTTATATCCAATGCGCTTCAATTCTTTGAGCAAGAACTGTTTGCGCTGATCGCTATTGATTGACATGTTCATTCCTCATTTCATAAAGCGGCTTCCATTTGCCGCGATAAGTTTACAAACCTTCCGTACTCTTTCATAAATGCAGCATTAATTGTCCCAACCTCACCATTTCGCTGTTTAGCAAAGATGATTTCGACTATATTTTTCTGCTCACTATCTTTGTTGTAATAATCATCACGATAGAGGAACGTAACGATATCAGCGTCTTGTTCAATGCTTCCTGAATCACGCAGATCAGACATCATTGGACGTTTATCTTGCCTCTGTTCCACTCCACGTGAGAGTTGTGATAGCAAAATGATTGGGACATTAAAGCTTCTCGCCATATTCTTCAGCTCTTTTGTGATAGCTCCAACCTCATAGTTTTTGCTCTCAAACTTACCGATTGGGGTAATGAGCTGAAGATAATCAATGATCACTAAATGATCTTGATCAGGATGATCCTTTTTCGTTTTACGGATCTGTGACCGGATATCTGCGACTGTTTGAGTGGGCTGATCATGGATGTAGATATCTAATTTTTCGTATTCACCCATAGCTTTGTTGGCTCTATCATAATCTTGATCGCTAAAGTACTTTTTCGGATTCCTCCACTTCGTGCCTTCAATTCTTCCAAGGCTGCTTAACATTCGATGAGTTAACTGTGTATCTGACATTTCTAGCGAAAAAATATCTGTTACTCCACCCTTTAGTGCGTTATTACAGCCTAGGTTAAGAGCGAAAGCAGTCTTTCCCATCGATGGACGAGCAGCCACGATTATCAAATCGCTTTTTTGCCAACCACCTGTCATGGCGTTCAGATCCGCAAGACCAGTGTCGACTCCTGTAAGATCCCCTTGATCTTCTTCCATGCTCATGAATATCTCGGTCAGAACATCCATTTTCGTCCGAGTAGCTTTAACTCCAACTTCTTGCACTTCAATGGTCTTTTGATAAAGCTCAGTGATGCCCTCATCACATGGGGCATTAGCAAAAGCTAAAGCAGCACTTTGTAAATCTCGGAGTCTAAAAGCCTCGTAAATTAATGTTTCATAGGTCTCGAAAGCATGTTTTGAGGGAACAGTACTTGCAAGATTGGTTAAGTATTCAAAGCCTCCAATTGAATTTAAAAGGTCTCCCATAGCTGCAGCGATATTGGCCAATTCAACAGGCTTACCTAATTTGTCCACTTCCCTTATCGCTTCGAAAATCCGCTTATGCCGTTCTTCAGCAAAATGTCTGGGCTCTAGTGCCGTTTCTTTAATCAGATCACCCTCAAGGATGATACAACCTAATAAAAACTGTTCAGCCTCTACGTTTCGCAAATTTTGCATTTTGTTCCCACACTTTCTGTTTCGCTAAGAATTCGTTTTGCTCTGGTTGTTTGATTTTGATCTCTGCGATAGCAGGTGGGAATCTCTTTTCAGCAATGTGCTGGTCGATCTTTTTCAAAACCTGTTCATAGGGTTGATCCTTTAAGTGGTCAAGCCAGAGTTTAATTCTTTCTTTTCCGATCGCGTCTGTAGTGAGTTCAAACCTTGGATAGGCAGCTGCAATTCTTGTTAGAATAGACATTGCTTGCTCTTGGTTCATGTCCATCAACCTCCTCCAAATTTAATCCCATTTTCTTTTGCGTATTGAGCTAGTGCATCTAAATTACTTTGCCTATGCTGCTTTGGTTTAAATTCAGAAACATTGTTTTTAAGAGGCTGAGGTTGGTGCTGCTGTGCAAACCAACGATCAAGAATTGCTGATTCTAGGTACGCAAATGATTTAATACTGTCTGCTCTATGCTTCGGCTGATATTGATCGAATATATCGTCGATCCACTGCAAAATGTTTTCATGTGGGATTCTCTCATTTAGAATCCTTTCAATGGCAGCTGAATCTTTTGGTGTTAACATCAACCCACCTTTTCGTGATAAGTATTTTTCTTCGATCTGCTGGAAAGGAGTTAAATCATTTTCTACTGAGGCTCTCTTTTCTTCTTCCTCTTCTTCTTTAATTCTTAAATTCTTTAATTCTTGATATAGTTCCGACTTCGTACCGCTTTCGTTCCGTCTTCGTTCTGCGATAGGTTCTTCTTCCGTTCTGGGTTCTGTTTCGTGATCGCTCGAAAACTCTTGATATGACTCGTATTTAACAATGGTGAATAGTGTTCCTAGTTCCGTTTCGCTAACAGTAATGATGTTGTTCGTAACAAGTTTCTTAATTGAACGCATAATTGTACTTTTAGACAGCTTTTTTAACCCTCTTCCTTCTTTATAAGCGAGGTCCTCACATAGTTTTGAGTACGATCTTATGTACTGGCCCTTATTTAATACAACTCCATTCATTTTGAAGCCATCTTGATGACTTGCTCTCATAACTAATAAAGTGAACAGTCTAAAGGTAGTCACGTCATTCCATAATTCGTGTTCTAATATTTTTCGATGCAGTTTTACCCATCCAGTAGACAAATAACTTCCTCCTCCCCAACATCGTCAATTAAGGCATTTTAGTCTCACATAAAGCGTACATTCCACTGATCCTAATAAAAGTAAGACCTGGTTCATTTCTTTGGATATAACCCTTTACATACGCTCTAAATAACGCAGCTTGATTATGACTTGATTTAGATAAAGACAGGTATACAAACGGAATAGGAACTTTAATGATTAGCTTCTCAATCACTAGCTGTTCACCAGCTCGGAAAAATGGATAATGCGGTTAAGTCGATTTGTAGATCGACAATACTTACACTTTTCACATCTTCTAGGTCTTTCTCCGCCATGCTTAACCTGAACGATCCGCTCCATGTTTTTTTCTATATCCTCTAACTCAATTTCCATTCTTGACTCATCAATATTGATAACTGCTTTATCTGGTGGATCTTCTTTTGATATGGCCACAATCAAAGGTTCTAACCACTCACTACGTCCTGCTTCCTGTCTTTCTATTTCCGCATAGAGGGCCACTTGAGCAATATATCCGTAGGCTTCTACAAATGAACAATAGCCAAGCTCTTGATCCCATATTCTTTCTCTGAGAGAACGAGTTGTTTTAAGATCAGCAAAGCGACCACCTGCAGGGTTGTACACATCGAGTTTTCCTTTCCAAGGTACTCCGAACAACTTACCTGTGATAATCACTTCTTTATCTCCTTGAAGAACAAACATGCATAAATCGTCATTCTGTATAGCTTCAATCATGAGATCAGCCAATTGATATTGTTTATACAATTGGCCCTTTTGTGTAAATAGAGCAGGTGTATTCATCTTAAATTCATCAAAGGCCTGCTCTCCTTCAAGCCAGGCATGAACATATTGACCAAAGAGTAGAGCTTCAGAGGACGGCGGCTGCCATTCACCGTTGAGTTTTGCCATTGTAGCCGCCTCACACTCTAAGAAACTCTTATATTGAGAATTTGACATATAAACTTGATCGATCTCGTTAGAGTAATAATTCTCCTTGTTGATTGTCGGAATCATCATTTGCTGGCTCACCAGCCTTTACATCACTCTCTTTTTGTTCCTGCTGCTTTAGAAACTCTTCTTCGATTTTTGATTTTGTAGCACCTGAAACTTTGACGTTGAAATAATCCTCTTTCTTTGCCATACCATCACGAAGTGACGTATAGATGCGTCCTATTTTGAGGTAATCCTGCTCAGTAAATGCATCCAATTTGCTTCCGACATATTCCTCGACCATTTCCTTCGTAACACCAAAATCAGCTTTAAATGTTGTTAATGCTTTTCTTAAGCGATCTTCTAAAGGCTCTTTATGGCCATCAATAAGTGTTCTTTGACACATATCAACTGCTGCATCAACAATGTCTCCTGGTATCACTCCAAGAATGCAGGCACGAACTCGACGTGCACCTTGGTTTGCAACCAGTTCATATATATCTCTTGGATCGTTGAGCTTTGTAATGGCTCCTTTTGCTTTTCGTTCATGCTTCACCGTAAATATTTTGGTCTGACGAGTATTGGTTTCAAGATCCCATGCATAAGCCATAACAGAAGATTCTCCTGCTTTTTGTTCAAGTTCCATGATTCCGTAATCAATGTTTCCCCAATTCTGTGCCAGAGCTTCAGCCAGACGAATTGAAGGACCTGATACCTTTGTTCCACCTCGTGGATATTCGTAGACAGCATTCTCAGCTAATAACCTACGCTCACATGCTTTCTTGATTCGTTCAAAAGCAGCATAAACGTCTCTTGGAAACTTCTTTGCTATGACCATAGCTGCTTGTACTTCCTGTGCCTGCCGACTAACCATAGCTTCGGTTGTTACTGAAGTTCCTGCTGATGGCTGTGAAGCTGCCATATAGTTCGAGTAATCAACATTTGACAATCCATTCATATAAGAACCCCCCCATTGAATTTAGGTGCCAACCTGCTTATAATAGTGGTTGACACCTTATTCTGTGTCTGGTTATTTAGATGAGAGTTCACTTGTTGGGAGTGAACTCTTTTATTTTGCTGTTTTAAATTCAAAATCAAGTTCCTCTGCAAGATATCGTTCTAGATTTTCTCGCAAGATCAGTTCACCCGAATTTTTATCCTCAACATAGTCATCTTCTAACAAAATTTCTGACCCATAAAAATCGATTCCAAAGTGTTCCTCTTGCCTGACCATATCTTTTGGATAGCCATATCTATTAATCTCTGTGATGATCGGATGCTCAATATTCATCTTCTTCCCTCCTCTTCTGTTTGGTGTAAGCATTAAGAAATCTCTAATTTTGAGCGGATCGCTTCTGCCTTTAGTTGTTGAAATTTCTCAAAGGCTTGTTTATCAGGAAATTGGAACATTGGCTTACCTTTGTTAGTCATCACAATTGATCCATTCACTTGTGATAAATAGAACTGATCAGACTGTCTCTCACTGAAAGGTTTAATAACTGGTTTAGTTCTCAAGACTTCTTTCCTCCTTAACACATTATTTGATGCTTATTCGCATCGTCCGACCGCGGATGGAGCATGATTTGAGGGGGTAGGTGTGCACTGTCCCATCCGCAAGCCGGACGACAAGAATAAGCCTTGTCGTGATCTCTAAATAACGCTATAATGAGATCGATCATTTTGTTATTCATGGTTTGAAATGATTTAAGCAGTAAGTGTCGGAGCTTGCTGCTTTTTTCTGTTTTCTATTTCCGTTCTGATCTGTAATTCCAGAGCGGCTAATAAAATGAGCCCTTCCTCTGTATGACGCATCTGACATTGTTTCACGATATCTTTCGCCTTCATTAAACGACTTGCTGTGAACAAATACTTCAACTAGATCAATCCTCTCAATCTATTTTTTAGTGATTTTGGATATTTGATTTTTGTAATACTCGCAGCCTGTTTTAATAAATGAACTTTAGCTTGGCTTTCGTAACGCTGAATTTGGTTTAATGATTTAGCAATATCTTTGTGAGCTGCTAATGCCGTAGCGATATCAGCACTCTCAAGTGCTTTCATTAATCTTTTTTGTAGTTGTTCAATACAGATCATTTCAGCAGTTATCCCTTCATGATCAATACTCTTGAAAATCGCTTTTCTCATCTTCATCCTCCAAACAAAGCCATAATGGCTGTAATTTGCTGAGTGACCGCAAGTGGATCGACACCACATAAAGTTGCGATCATGGCTTCTTTTGCATTTGTCGCCTCCATCCACCGTACATATGTAGGAACATCAAGCATCTTTTGATCGTTCTCAAATTTTGATATACAGCTCCTTGAGCGACTTAACAATTCAGCCAACTTCTCTTGAGACATCCCAGCTCTTTTCCTTGCTTGTCGGAGCACTACCCCCAACCTCAACTTCCTCACCCCCTTATTGTTCCTATATAGAACATGTTGCGAATTGGAACAGAAAAACCTAAAAATCCGCTGTATTCTAAGGTGGTAAATTATTAATCATTCAACTGGCTGAAAATTGGATTCCATTTGTGCTAATTGCCATTCTTCAAGAACTTCTCGTTTAAAGAAAATTCTTTTTCTTACTCGGAAGAACGGTATTTGTTTTTCACGAACCATTGTGTAAACAGTGTCGTGATGTACCCCAAGGAAATCAGCCGTTTCTTGAACAGTCATAGTTGTTTTTGTTGGCAATTTAACAACCTCCTTATTGAATTTAAGCATTGTCATCAAAGAACAAAGTCCAATCGATTTCTAATACTTCTGCTAATTTTTTTGCGATTTTAACACTGGGCTTTCTACTCCCAGTCTCTATCATTGTGTAGTAAGGTCTCTCAATACCGACAAGATTTGCTACATCCTGTTGTACTAGAGATTTACTTTCCCTAGCTAATTTCAACCAGTCACGCATTGTAACACCCCTTTTTGGAAAAGTAACGTTTCGTTACTCTTATGATAGTATCATTGTGTTACAAAATCAACCCCTTTGAGAAAAAAAGTTTCTTTTTG
Source organism: Bacillus sp. FSL K6-1006 (assembly GCF_038593175.1). Taxonomy (NCBI): domain Bacteria; kingdom Bacillati; phylum Bacillota; class Bacilli; order Caryophanales; family Bacillaceae; genus Bacillus; species Bacillus sp. FSL K6-1006. Next base: position 1,165,671 of record NZ_CP151970.1, on the reverse strand, counting down.
TTACATTCACTTATATGTAACTAAACGTTACGTTAGAATGTATTTATTAAAGGGTAGGTGATAAAATGTTTCCAGATAATTTGAAAAAAATTAGAAAAGAAAAAAAACTAACGCAACAATATATGGCAGATAAACTTGGTATTTCCAGACCAGCATATACAGCCTATGAATTAGGGAAAAGAGAGCCAGACCATAATACGTTAATAGCTATATCGAACATTTTAGATGTCTCGATTGATTTTCTTCTCAAAGGTAGAAACAGTATTGATGAACAAACAAGTCGAATATTAAATGATCCGGAAACATTAATCGCTTCTCGAGATGGAGAAATTACCGAAGAAGAAGCTCGTGAATTATTAGAATTAATCCTTAAAAAAGGTTTTGGTAAAAAAGATTAAATTCGGAGTTATAAAAACAGGGGGATCTAATTAAATGAAAAAAGGAAGATTGTTATTTCTACTAATTTTTTGTTTAGTCTTCCTTGGTGCATGCGGTAATAACGATACTGCTGGTACTGATGAAAAAGACACAGAGAAAAAACAAGAGACTCCAAAGCAAGGAGAATACGTTGATGGTCCTTTGACAAAAGTTGGTCAAAAGAATAAAGGTGAGGACAACGAAATATATGAATTAAAAAATATTAAAGTTGTTGATGAAACCACTGACCTTGATCCATTGTCAATAAATATCAAGGACGTAAAAATTTTGAGTATATCTAATATTTCAGATGATCTTCTCGAATCGTATCAACAGGGGCTTAAATTGAAACTTAAAAACCCCGTTAATTACATACAAATATCTTTTTCAGCAGAGAACAAAGGGAAAATTGATTTACTATGGCCACAAATATCACATGTTATCTTGAACACAAAAGAACAAGTTAACGCTAAAGAAAACCAACTACTTGACTCTGGAGAATGGGAACTTTATTCAGGAGCAAAAAAGGATATTACTCAAGGTATACCTTTTGAAAGTGATCCTAAAGACATAAAAGAAATCACTTTTGTTTTTGACAGCTCCGTTGGTAATGGAACTACTGTTACTGATGAGAAAAAGGTTAAAGTCAAATTTTAAATAGATACTCAATTCGAGTATTTATTTTTTTAAAATAAAATACGAACATACATTCTTAAGCTAGGGGGGATTTTTCTTGAAATACATGTATTCCGCATTAGAAATAGAAGTGAAAGATATTTATAGCAAATTATCTTTAGATGATATGAACCCATTAAATATTGAAGCAGTGGCCAGACACTTTGATATTTCTCTTATTTATAAATCAGCAGAATCAAAGGCGATTAGTATCCTAAATAAGAAAGTTATTGTCATAGACAAAAGGAAAGACTCATTTCAACAAAGAGAAGATTTTTGTCATGAACTTTGCCACATTTTAAAACACACTGGGGCACAGAATAATACACATTATCTCTTTAAACAAATGCAAGAAAATCAAGCGAATGCATTCATGTATCACTTTGCAGTTCCAAGTTTCATTTTGAATAAAATAGATATGCCCAACTCCATATATGAAGCTGTGCCCTTTATATCAAGACGTTTTGGAGTTTCATTTGACTTTGCGCATCATAGACTGGAAATGTTCTATCGTAATCTGATTACCTTTCCAAACTATTACAATCAGATTCAAAACAAAACAATGCTTGAATATGCTTTTTATTAATATGTAAGCTTCAATGTTTTAGTTATTCAAAAAGGAAAAAGACTTTAAATTATTTATTGTAGATTTCTCATAGTAGGAGTGATTTATATGGCTAGCATTGAAAAAAGAGGAAACAATTCTTTTAGATTAATTGTTGAAGCTGGTCACGATATAAACGGAAAAAGAAAGAAAAAAACTAAAACCATTCGCATAGAAGATACTAAACTATTAAAGACGAAAAGAAGATTGCAAGAGTATCTCTCAGATCAGCTCTATCAATTTAAAATCGAAGTTTCTTCTGAAGAATACATAGAACCTGAAAAATTAACATTTGAATCTTTTATCGCTAAGTGGAAAGAGAAGAAGCTTTATCGAAAGAGCGGAAAACCATACTCTCTCACTACTTCCGATGTATATTGGAGACATTTAAAAAATCATATTCTCCCTGTCTTTGGCAATAAAAGAATGGAGCAAATAAAAAGCCTTCATATTGTAGATTTTTTAGACAGTTTAAAAAAAGATGGCGCACGAAAAGATGGGAAACCAGGAGGTTTAAGCGGAGCCACTATACAGGACATTTTTAAAATTCTACAAGTTGTTTTTAAAACTGCAACTGAAGAATGGAAGATCATTAAGGTTGATCCTATGAAAGGACTTCCTCAACCAGAACATGAAAAGCAAGAAATGAACTATTTTGAAGCTGACGAAGCTGCTGAATGTATAAAAATTTTGTATAAAGAAGTTGATATTAAATGGAGACTTTATTTTTTAGCTGCTATGATCGGCGGTCTAAGACGCGGTGAAGGTCTTGCACTTGAATGGCATTTGGATGTTGATTGGGATCTCGGCGGCTTTCATATTAATCGTTCAATCTCAAAGACAGTTGATGGCAAACCCTATGTTAAAGAACCTAAAACAAGAAGTTCTAAACGTTTTGTAAAGATGCCTAACTGGTATATGGATGAATTAAAGCAGTACCATATCATGTGGAAAAAAGAAAAACTATTAGTTGGTGACTTATGGGAAGGAGATGATCACCAATATTTATTTCATAATGGTTTTGGTGAGCCTTACTATTACACAACCCCTACTTCCAAATGGTCAAAAATCAAAAACAAACACAAATTAAAAAACATTCGACTACATGATTTAAGACATACAATGGTCGCTCTCCTTATAGAAGCAGGTGAGAGCATTAATGCTATTCAGAAAAGAGCCGGACATGCCAGTGCTAAAACAACCTCAGATATTTATGGTCATGTCACAAACAAATTAGAATTTAACACTGCAGAACACTTTAATCATTTTGATCCTAAAAATATTGAGAAACAATCTGGCGGATAAAGTTCGTCCCCAATTCGTCCCCAATCAAAAGAAACAGAACAAATATTCGTTGTCAAAAAAACAAAAAACCCTTGCTAGGCAAGGGTTTCAACGATGATTCCGACTGGGCTCGAACCAGCGACCTCTACCCTGTCAAGGTAGCGCTCTCCCAGCTGAGCTACGGAATCGGGTTATGTATCAGTTCTGGGCTTTCTGTTACTGACAATCTCTATTATATAACCATAATAATAAAGCGTCAATGGTTTTGTTTAAAAAAGGTCAAAAAGCCGGCGGCTGTGCCGGCTTTTTTCTCTCCTTCTTTATGATTGGTTCACAAGGACGGGCTTTAGTTGATCGAGTGCTTGTTTGAAGTCACGTTTGAGGTCTTCTCCGTTTTCAACTCCGACACTTAAACGAAGCAGCCCATCTGTAATCCCTCTTTTTTCTCTTTCTTCTTTTGGCATAGCCGCATGTGACATTTTGGCTGGATATGACAGAATCGATTCAACGGCGCCGAGGCTGACGGCGAATACAGGTAATGTGACGGCATCCACCAATTCTTTGACAGCCGCTTGGTTTTCTAGTTCAAATGAGAGAACGGCTCCAGCTCCGCTTGCTTGCTTGCGCTGAATGTGTGCCCCAGGATGATCGTCTAAGCCTGGGTAGTATACTTTTTTCACCGCAGGATGTTCTTTTAGAAATGAAGCTAGTTCGAAGGCCGTTTGGCTTGCTTTTTCTAATCTCACCTGAAGGGTTTTTAACCCTCTTAACACAAGCCAGCAGTCCTGCACGCCAAGGACCGCACCGAAGGAGTTTTGCAGCGAATAAAGTTCCTCTCCCAGCTTCTCATCTTTCACCACGGCTAAGCCTGACAGCACATCACTGTGGCCGCTTAAAAATTTCGTTGCGCTGTGCAGAACAACGTCAACACCAAGGTCAAGCGGACGCTGAAACGCAGGGGTTAAAAACGTATTATCTAAGAAAGTCAGACAGTTATGCTCTTTCGCAAGCTGGACAACACCTTCAATATCTGTAATCCCTAGTGTTGGATTTGACGGTGTTTCCATGTAAATGACCTTTGTATTTGATTGAATGCCTCTTTTGACTTCATTCAAATCGGTCATGTCCACGAAGGTATGCTCAATTCCAAATCTTGAAAGAACTTGGGTGATCATTCGGAAAGTCCCGCCGTACACATCTCTTGTGACAAGGACGTGATCTCCCTTTGATAATAGAAGAAAAGCGGTTGAAATGGCTGCCATGCCTGATGCAAAGGCAAGCCCTCTCGTTCCTCCTTCCAGCGCTGCAATCGTATCCTCTAATGCTTGACGTGTCGGAGTTCCCGATCTGGAGTAGTCATATTGGCCAAATTCATCGAAGCTGCTTTGATGAAATGTGGATGCATGCTGAATCGGTACACTGACTGCACCTGTTGAACGGTCTGTTTTAAACGCATTATGAACGAGTTGTGTTTCGAGTGTCCAATCGTGTGTGGTCATTTGGCGTGTACCTCCTCTTTTACTTGTGATAGTGCCTGTTTCAAGTCTGCTTTCAGATCATCTACATGCTCGATGCCAACAGAGAAACGGAGCAGCTTGTTACATACACCGTTTGCAATGCGAATCTCTTCTGGAATATCCATGTGCGTTTGTGTTGCAGGATACGTAATGAAGCTTTCGACTCCGCCAAGGCTTTCAGCAAAACAAATCGTTTTTAGCTGCTTTAAAAATGGATTGACCCAGTCCTCTTTAGCTACTCGAAATGACAGCATGCCTCCCTTTCCTGGATAAAGGACATCTTGAATTTCTGGCTGTTTCTTTAAAAACTCAGCCAGCTCCTTCGCATTTGCCTCGTGCTGGCGCATTCTAAGAGCCAGTGTTTTCATTCCTCTCATTAAAAGCCATGAGTCAAATGGTGATAGAACCGCTCCTATCGCGTTTTGATGCTGGAACATGTCTTCAGACAGCTGCTCTCCTTTTGTGACCACAAGCCCGGCAAGAACGTCATTATGTCCGCCTAAATATTTGGTTGCGCTATGAATGACAATGTCCGCTCCAAGCGTAATCGGCTTTTGCAAGACTGGTGTGTAAAAGGTGTTATCGACAATCACCAAAGCGCCATGCTCTTTTGCAATCTTCGCTATTTTTTGAATATCTGCTTCCTGCATCAGTGGATTTGTCGGTGTCTCAATAAAGACCGCTTTTGTGTTTGGCGTGATTTTAGAGCGTAAACAGTCTTCATCTGAAAAATCGTCATAAAGAAAACGCAGGCCGTACTTTTTCCATTCGTTTTCAAACAAACGGTATGTACCGCCATATAGGTCTGATGAGACGATGAGTTCATCTCCGCTTTCAAATAGAGCCATGATCGTTTGGATTGCCGCCATTCCCGAACTGAAGGCAAAACCGGCCGTCCCTTCTTCGAGTGAAGCAATTGCATCCTCTACAAGCTGTCTTGTTGGGTTTTTCGTTCGAATGTAATCAAATCCTGTAGATTCCCCTATACCTCTATGTCTATATGCTGTCGAAAGATAAACGGGAGGACTGACAGTGCCAGTCACCTCTTCGCTACGGTTTCCAATCTGCGCTAATTTCGTTTCCACATGTTCTGTCATTTGACACCATCCTAAGTAAAAATCTGATTTCAAAACAGAAAACCCCTTCTTCATAAGAAGAAGGGGTTTAATCGCTTCCTCTTATCTTCCAAGCAAAAAAGCTGCTTGCTGGATTTAGCACCTTGGTACATCACATGAAGTGATGCATACCGGTTGCTGAGGTTTCAAAGGGCCAGTCCCTCCACCTCTCACGATAAGAATGTGTTGTCTGTCTGTTCTAATTCTTAATACTGTAACCCATTAAATCTCATTTTTCAAGGGGAAATGTCATGATTAATTAAAATTTTCTGTATTTTATAACAGAATCGATGTTATACGGTTTGATTGCATGTTAGCATATAGGAACAACGCTGTTTTTCGTGTTACAATGAATGGAAACGTTTCACTTTATGATGAATTTGGTTAGCTGGAGGAATGGATTATGGTGAAGAAAACAGGAATCATTCAAGAAGAAACCTTACAGTCAAAAGAACTTGGGGCGGACATGACCATTTTGATCTATTTGCCAGTCAATTACTCCCCCCTTTATACATATCATGTCATCATTGCCCAGGATGGTCATGATTATTTCCGCCTAGGCAAAATAGGCAGACAGGCAGAAGAATTGATGCAAAACAAAGAAATGGAACGCTCGATTATCATTGGTGTTCCTTATGAAAATGTCACGGAAAGACGAAACACGTATCATCCAGAAGGTACAAAGTTTGAAGCGTATAAACGCTTTTTAGCAAATGAACTGGTTCCTTATATTGATCAACACTTTCCAACCTATCAAATTGGATCAGGACGAACGTTTATTGGTGATTCACTTGGTGCGACGATTTCCCTTATGACAGCCATTGATTATCCTTCTTTATTCGGCGGGCTGATTTTGCAGTCCCCTTACGTTGACGAGTCGGTTCTAGAAGCCGTCAAACAGTCGACAGCCCTTTCTCATTATGCCATTATCCATCAAATTGGGCTTGAGGAAACGGCTGTGAAAACAACAGATGGCCAGGTGCTTGATTTTGTTCAGCCGAATGAAGATTTAAAGGCCCTTCTTGAACAATCTGGTGCGGATTATTTATTTGAGACATTCGAAGGGGATCATAAATGGACGTTTTGGCAGCCGCTCATTGCGCCTTCGTTAAAAAGAATGCTCCCATATTCGTTAATCAACTGAATTTTGTTATAATAAACAATAATAAATACTTTCTTATTCAGGAGGGAACATGATGAAATACGGAGTTGTTATATTTCCATCAAAAAAATTGCAAGATATTGCGAACTCTTACCGGAAGCGTTATGATCCGAACTATGCACTCATACCGCCTCATTTAACATTAAGAACACCTTTTGAATTAACGGATCTAGAAGCGGCTGAGGTCGTCTCAACGTTAAGAGATTATGCAAAAAATGCTTCTCCTATTACGTTACGTATTAAAAAATTCAGTTCATTCGCTCCTGTAAACAACGTCATTTATATGAAAGTAGAACCGAACGAGGACATCATGGCGCTCAATGAAAGATTGTACGCAGAGCCACTTGCTGGTACACCTGAATATGCCTTTGTTCCGCATGTGACAGTCGCTCAAAAACTATCCGATGATGAGCATTCAGACGTACTTGGCACATTAAAGCTGAGAAAAATTGACCATGAAGAAACAGTGGATCGCTTCCACCTTTTATATCAATTAGAGAACGGATCTTGGACCGTCTATGAAACATTTATTTTAGGAGAAGAGGGTTAAAGACATTTGAAAACAGTCATCGCAACAGAACAAACACAACGAGAAGATGCATACTATGTTCGAAAAGAAGTATTCGTAAAAGAACAAGAAGTTCCAGTAGAGATCGAAATAGATGAACTAGAGGACAAAGCCACCCATTTTGTCATTTACAATGATGACAAAAAACCTCAGGCGGCTGCTAGACTGCGGATCATTGAGGGATCAAAGGCAAAGCTTGAACGCATTTGTGTGTTAAAAGAGGCGCGCTCCTTCGGCCTTGGCCACAAACTATTAGAGGCGCTAGAAACAGAAGCGATTGCAAATGGAGCAAAAGAAGCGGTGATGCATGCCCAAGTCCAAGCTCTTCCTTTCTACGAAAAGAAAGGCTACAAAGCGGTTTCTGAACCGTTTGAAGAAGCAGGGATCACACATGTCAAAATGACAAAAACGCTGTCTGTTTGACCAAAAGAAAAGCCAGAGCATTCAAGATGCTCTGGCTTTTTCTTTTTCATTATCGTTCGCCACAGGAAGAAAGCGCAATCATTTATATATACGTATTGATATGAATGCCCTTGCCTTCCTCCATAAACATATCTCGTACAAAGCGTTCCCGCTTTTTTTGCTGTACTTTCGTTTCCGCTTCTGTCACTAAGTCCTCTTTTTTCTCCAGCTCTCTGTATATCTTGTCATGAAAGGTGCGAGTAACCTTTGTTACTTTCGCATAGTCTTCTTTATCTTGAGGAGCTGGACGATTGATATATTGAAAATACAGATCCGGCTGAATCGGGGCTATATATCCCATCAAGAACGCCTCCTTTGCTTCTCTTCTATTCTACTATTCCCTAATTATGACTGTTTGAAACACGCCTCATTTGATATGATTAGATGTGTTTCATTTTAAGATTGATTGACTATTGGAGGACTAGCTTTGAAATGCGCACGACGACATGATCGAACGATCTCATTACATACGTATTCGAGAGAACACTATCAATTCCTCCATGACGAGGGAAAAAAAGGACAATTATTCTGCCCATATTGCGGACAACCGGTCTTTTTTAGATTAAATATACATGATGAACCTGCCTTTATTCATAAGCACATGTCTCAGCAAGAGATTTGTGAAAAAGCTGATCACAATAAAACGGCAGATCAAGAGGAAAGAGATTCTTATAAAGAACTTGGCGGCTTCCGTTTTCCAACCGGGAAACAGATCATCTCGCAAACGAACGAATCATATGACTGGCAGGAACCTAGGTCAATTCAATTTAGCGACGCCTTACATTTAGAAGAGAATGAACAAGTTCATACGATCGACCTCTTTCCGCATATCACCTTCAGCACACCGCAGCTTCAAGCTGTCACACATCAAGATGGTCCGATGCTTGTGCTGGCTGGTGCCGGCAGCGGGAAAACAAGAGTCCTGACGGCTAGAGCGGCTTATCTCATGTCCCATCATCATATTCCTGCTCATCATATTTTACTCGTGACCTTCACGACCAAAGCGAGCAGTGAGATGAAAGAAAGGCTGCGCAAGCAATACCAGCTTCATCCTTCACAAGCCAGCCAAGTAGTGACAGGCACCTTCCACAGTCTTTTTTATAAAATGCTGCTTCACGATGACGCAAGCAAATGGAACGGCCAGCATCTGATCAAGTTTGACTGGCAAAAGGAGCAATACATTCGAAAAGCCATAATGAATGAAGGGCTTGATGAAAAAGACTACCCTACTGATCAAGTACTGCAATCGATCGGCTATTGGAAAAATGCCTTTTTACCAGGTGAACTTCCTGATTTGAAGGATGAAAAGGAAAAACATATGTGGACGATCTATCAATCATATGAACAGCAAAAACGAGACAATCAGCAATTTGACTTTGATGATATGGCGATTGCCTGCTTACATATGCTGACAGAACAGCCCGAACTGCTAAAACGGTATCAAGAACGATTCCAGTATATTTTAGTGGATGAATTTCAGGATATTAACCCAGTACAATATCAATTGATTCAGCTTTTATCCGGAGAATCAGAGCAGTTATTTTGTGTAGGTGATGATGATCAAGCCATTTACGCCTTTAGAGGGAGCAATCCTGCTTTCATTCTTGAATTCAAACAGGACTATCCTTCGGCTCAGATCGTCCATTTACATGCGAATTACCGGTCTCACCATACGATTGTCGCAAGTGCTGATGCGATTATTAAGAAAAATCAGCATCGCTATGAGAAGACGTTAAAAGCCGTGCGCGCGGAGAAAATTCCCCCGACGCTTTTTTATCCATATGATGAAGAAGAGGAAGCGACGATGATTGTCGCAGATATTCAGGAGAAAATTAAAAACGGTGCAAAGCCGAATGACTTCTGCGTGCTGTTTCGAACGAATACAGGCGGCCGTGCGATTTATGAACGGCTGCATCAATCGGCCATTCCGTATGAAACGGATGCCGGCGTCAAAGCCTTCTACAGCAGACGAATGGTTCGGGTTCTCCTCGCCTTTCTTTCCTTAAGTCAGGATGCAGATGATGTGGCCGCCATAAAACAGCTGCTGCCGGTTTTCTTTTTAAAGCAGCAAACCCTGAATACACTAAAGGCACTGACCATCACAGAAGATTGCTCAATGGTAGAAGCGCTCGGAAAACTGACAGATATAAAGCCGTTTCAGCGGAAAAAGCTGCAATCAATTGTTCCTTTGTTCCGAACGTTACGGACGTTAAAGCCATCGGACGCAGTGACATTTATTGAACAAAAGATGGGACTCGGGGATTACTTAAAAAAACGGGTGAACGATACGAATGTACTTGAAAAAGGAGCGGATGATGTACGTGATGTGAAAACAGCCGCCAAACGCTTTGAAACGATTGAAGCCTTTCTCGCACATGCCGAACATATGAAGTCTGCCGAAAAGGAAAAAACAGATGAACCCGGTGTTCAGCTCATGACGATCCACCGCGCAAAGGGACTTGAGTTCCAGACAGTATACATCACTTGTGTGGTCGACGGGGCACTGCCCCATGATTTCTCACTGGATGAACTCAGAAACGGTGATGAAGAAGCGCTGGAAGAAGAGCGCCGTTTATTATACGTTGCCATGACAAGAGCTGAACAATCTCTTTATCTGTCTGTTCCATCATTTAGACGAGGAAAAACGGCTCATCGTTCTCGCTTTTTATATCCTCTTCTAAAGAAAAACCGTGAATTATTTACGCAAAAACAACAGGCCCCCCTTTAAACGGAGAGCCTGTTGTTTATTTTTTGTTGTTCATCATTTTAGAGATTGTATTGAAATCAAGCTTTTCTTTTCCACTAGTAATCGATTGAACGATTTTGTCTTCCATTTCTTTAGGTACACGTTTGTTCGCAAGCTGCGCTACTTTTTTAATGACACCTCGAACGGTATTCTCATCTTTAAAGTTGGCATTTTGCAAAGAACCTGCAAGTTTAAACACATCATTCATATTCACACCGGTTTTGTTTTCTACGCTTTTAAAGAATTTATTATCCATTCATTTGCCTCCTCTTTGTGGAGTAATCACCTTACTATATGAAAATAGGCGGGATATGTGCCTATCCTAAAACCTTGTTTGATCAAAGAGAAAGGAAAGCAAAAGGCTTCCCCCTTGCTTCCCTCACCTTCTTACTTTTTAGTAGTTAAAGAAAGAAGCACCAACGATAATTAGAAGGATGAAAAGCACAACGACAAGAACAAATGTTGATCCATATCCGCCGCCGTAGCCACCTCCGTAGCCGCCGCAAGAACCGCCACCGTAACAACTCATATATAAGCACCTCCTCTTCTCCCTTACAAAGTATGAAAAATGAAAGAAATGGTTTGGACGATCACATAAAAAAGTGCGGAATTTTTATTTCTGCTGTTTAAATACGTAATCTGCCTCTCTATGACGCATCATGAATGCTTCTGTTTCTTTCGCAAAAGCCTCCATCTTCACGCCAAATTCTTTTAAGTGCTCCTCAAGATCATTCGCTTTATCCGTTAGATCCATTTCAGCCTTCTCGTGCGCTTGTTCTTTCCCATCATGGGGTTTAGTGAACAAGGAACCAATTAATTGTTCGAATGCATCCATTCTGGTCACCCCTTCCCTCTTACATATGCATCACTCAAAAAAAGGGCAACAAAAAAACCGGATAAATCCGGCTTTTGTTTTTCTCTTCTATTGAGGTTTCTTTTTGTTTCCACAGCCGCAGCCTGTTTTCTTGATTTTCTTCGTATATACAGATTGTTGATTTGACTGCGCTGGATAACCTTGAAGCGTATGTGACGGCGTTTCGTTTGGTTTCATCGCAACCCTTCCTTTCCTATTCCATGATAGTATATGCATTTGTTGAAAGCGTGTCTGATCAGAATGCCTGTTTATTTCACAAGCTTTGAGACGACCGCTTCAATGATGCCTGCTGCTGCGGCAATCGCTAATAGTAAATTAAGCCACATGCTGATGACAGGAAAAAATATGTATATCAGAAGTAAGGCAGCAGTGCACCATATGCCAGTACACCAATAACAGCTTAACAGTTCTCCAACCCAAGACCGCAGTCCTTCCCCTTTAATGATGATATATGTTTCGACCTCACCTTGTTCGTTTACCTCTTCCTGTTCTTCATGAAATAGACGGCGGAAAGGGGCCGTAATGGTATCAAACACAATCAGTCTCGTCAGTCTAAAGGATGCGAGGGCAAACACGACAAATGACAAAGCACCGCTCAGAAGCCTCCACCTCCTTCTTTCTTCTTTTTCCGTCCTTTCTTTATATATGCAAGAAAAAAGACCGTCATGATGAATCAAGCGGAAATAAAATTGGGTTGTACTTTTTCACACTTTCCGATTCCACCTTGCGTCCTTGCTGCATTAAATAATGTATAGATAAGAAAGGAGTGAAAGTATTGTCTATTGAAGAAAGTGCTGAAATATTATATACACAACTGTTAAACGAATTAATCAGCAATTATGATGATTTCATTGAGATCAAAGATTCCGAAAATGTCACAATTCATAAAACAGATGTAACAGCTGCACTCTCCCTTCAAGCGACCGTAACGACAATCATTACTCTTTTAATCCAAATTCTTGTACCAGACGATGAAGTGGCTGCCGACATCACAGATCAGCTTTTATCCACACAACAAGTGACAGTCCAAAAGAAAACTGTGATTCAAATCATCAACTGCCATAACATTACGATTACATTATCAGATGCATCCATTATGAACTCCGTCCAAATTCTCACTCAAACATTGAATGTACTCTTAGTTGAAGCCGGCATTCTTTGACCCTTTCTTTTTCTAACATGACGTATGAAAGAGGTGAAATCATCGTGGCTGAAGAGAACGAAAAAAAGGAGTTTCAAATCAATACTGATATTGATCCATTAACAAGTCTTCTTGTCAGTGATGTGTTAAACAAAAACAATATTACTGATGATCAGAAAGCAAATATCTCAGATGATCAAAGAAGAATGATTTTGAAATTAGTGGAGGACTTGCAAAAGAAAGCAAATGATTTCGTAGAACAGCAGCAGGAGAAAAAAAGGCAGGCTGAGGCAGCAAAACAGCCGGAACAAGTAGAGCCTGAACCAAAAGTACGTCCAAAACGAAATTCACTTCGAAATCGTATTCAGCAACGCCGTGATGCGCAGCGTAATAACGATTAAATAAAAATGGGTTGCCTGCTAGGGTAAATGCCCGAGACAAAACCACGCATTCCAGCATTTAATAAAGTAAACGGAAGGAGGAATAGAAATGGATTCTAAACCATATTCTTGGGTCGCTCTAGATCGTAACTGTACACACCACGGACATCACGGACACCACAGACACCACGACGATTGCAACTATGAAAGAAAAGCACTTTGTGACGACTATTATGATGATGAAGATGTCTTACAAGACTTGGATCAAGTAAGTTTCACAAAGCAGACATCTGAAGAAGTCATTATCGTCAGAGACTCTTGTGACATTAACGTCTCTTCTGTTGATGCACAGGTTGCAGCATCTATCCAAGTAGCGATTCAAACAGCGATCATCACTATTACAAATATCTCAATCGCTGACGGTGATTTGGCAGACCGCGTTACGCAGGATCTTTTACAAGCCGCTACTCACAAACAAACAAACCGCCAAAAACTTGTCATCGAAAATTCAAGAAACGTTACAGTATCTACAATCGATGCGGACATCTCTATCGCAATCCAAACACTTACTCAAACACTTGTTGCGACAATCGTTGCAATCGGTATCCTCTAATGTACAAAAGCAGAGCGAAAAGCTCTGCTTTTCCTTTTATCAAAATACATCAAATATAAATGGTCATTTACCCACACCAACTAGAGGGCGCATACATATGTTGTTAAGGACTAAAGTCAAATACCTTGTTAAAGGAGCTGAAATCCATGAGCTGCGGAAAACACCATGGCCGACATGATGAAAACTGTGTATGCGATGCGGTTGATAAGATTTTAGCAGAGCAGGAAGCTGTAGAAGATAAATGTCCTACGAGCTGCTACAGTAATTTATTAAGCCCAACAGTTTCTGGAAAAGATACGATTCCGTTTTTACTTTTTGATAAAAAGGGCGGGTTGTTCTCTACTTTCGGAAACATCGGAGGATTCGTTGACGATTGCCAATGCTTCGAATCTATTTTCTTCCGGGTTGAAAAATTACACGACTGCTGTGCTACGTTATCTGTATTAAGACCTGTTGATGTACACGGACATACGCTAAGCGTGTGTCACCCTTGTGACCCTGACTTCTTTGGTCTAGAAAAAACGGACTTTTGTATTGAGGTTGATCTAAACTGCTTCTGCGCAATCCAATGCTTAAACCCAGAGCTTGTCGACAGAGTCATGCCATCAAAAGATAAAAAGCATCATCACCACGGCTAAATCAACAGGCCACTCATCTAACTTGTCATGAGTCAAAGCATCCCCTTCCTCACGAATGACAGCCAATCATGCGGAGCAGTCAGCATAAGAAGCGGCTGCTTCCGCATTGGTTAAAAGTAGATGCACGAGCCGGCAAAGATAGCTTGAAGATGATGACAGTGCTCAAACACTCAAACAAATTTCCTAGTATAGGAGGGTTGAATATGAGCCGCAATCATTCATGGAGCTGTGTAACAGAGGCTGTTGAAAACATTAGCGACTTGCAAAATGCTGTCAAAGAAGATTGCCCGACCAGCTGTTACAGCAATCTCCTTTCTCCATCACATTCATTAGGTGACACTGTCCCGTTTGTTCTCTTTACATCCAAATCAAAACCATTCGTCGCATTCGGAAACGTCGGAGAAGTAGATGCAGGCCCTTGCTTCAGTACTGCATTTTTCAGAGTCGAACATATCTGTGATCACTGTGCAACACTCAGCTTGCTTATCGCATTTGACAAAGACCGTCATATTTTAGATTTTACAGATAAAGATTCCCTATGTGATGTGTTCCGATTAGAAAAATCGAAGTATTGCGTTGAAGTAGACCTTGACTGCTTCTGCGCAATCGAGTGCCTAAACCCACGACTCATAAATCGTAACTGCTAACAAAAAAAGTCCCTAAATGGGACTTTTTTTATTAATTAAAAACCTAGCGGGTGGATGGAAGAAATCTCAGCAATCGCTAATTCGACTGGATTTCCCCCGCCTGCTGTACGAATGATCACAGTATCATCTTTTCGATCCATGATGATCCCTCGATATGTTTTACCATCAGCTTCAATCAGACAAAGAGCCCTTGGCATATTATGAGGCAGTCTTGTGAGAAAATCGACTTTTTCATCAATACTCATCTGACTTAAAGGCTTTTTCACTCGTTTTCTTCTTGGTTCTTCTTTTGTTTCATGAAAGACACCTTCTGGCTGATTTCCCTCTTCTTCTTGAGACTCTCGCTTTTGTATGAGCTCTGGTTCTTGTGTGATCTCTTGTTCCTGCGCAGGCTCGGCTTCTTGTGTATCCTCTTGTTCCTGTGAAGGCCCTGCTTCTTGTGGGATCTCTTGTTCTTCTGTAAACTCAGCTTCTTGAGTTATATCTCGTTCATGTTGAAGTTTAGGCGGCTCGGCTTCTTTTTTATGCTCTATTTCTTGAGCTGCAGGTTCCTCCTGCTTGCTTTCTTCGATCACATCTTTTGCATTGGTCTCACTTTCTGGCTGTTTTTCTGATTTCTTTCGCTTTCTCACAATATTTTGCATGGCCGGCTTTGATTCTTGATAGCTCGGCTGAACAATATACATCAGCGGCTTTTGATTCTCATCACCTTTATTTGACATACTAATCCCTCCCGAATGATTCATTCCTTATATATATGAACGGAGGCCTCAAATCAGAAGAAAAATAAAAAAACAGCATACCCTTCATCGGTATGCTGCAAGTCTTGTATTCGTTTAGCGGGCAATGATATGGAAGCCAGAATCAACATGCAGATTCTCACCTGTCATGCCGCGAGATAGATCACTGAATAAGAATAGAGCTGTATCGCCAACTTCTTCAGGGGTTGTTGTACGGCGGAGCGGTGCACGCTCTTCAATATCCTTCAGAATGGTATTAAAGCCGCTGATGCCCTTTGCAGATAACGTACGAATTGGACCAGCAGAAATACTGTTCACGCGGATGCCTTCTGCGCCTAAATCAGCTGCTAAATATTTCACACTTGCTTCAAGTGATGCTTTCGCTACACCCATTACGTTGTAGTTTGATACAACACGTTCTCCGCCTAGGTATGTAAGCGTCACAATGCTTCCACCCTCTGTCATTAATGGACGTGCTGCTTTTGCTACAGCAGTTAATGAGTATGCACTAATGTTGTGCGCCAAAAGGAAACCTTCACGATTCGTGTTCAAGTATTCGCCAACAAGCTCTTCCTTGTTTGCAAATGCAATGGCATGCGCAACGCCATGAATGACTTGTACTTTTTCTTTAATTGCAGCGAAACATTTTTCGATTTCTTCGTCACTTGTCACGTCACATGGAAGAATAATTGAATCATCACGCTCAAGTGTGCTTGCCAGCTCTTTTACCGATTCAGCAAGACGATCTCCAACATAAGTAAAAATCAAACGAGCTCCAGCTTCATGAAGTGAGCGGGCAATTCCCCAAGCGATGCTTCGTTTATTGGCAACACCCATCACCACGATATTACGGCCTTCTAAAGAAAAGTTCATATGTAATAAAGCCTCCTATTTTTTCAAGACATAGTATTAGTACCTGATCATAATATTATCATAGATCATAAGAGAATGACAATTTCCGCTGAAAGAAAGTTTCATTTTCGCGAAAAAACCGCCCTCACAAGTGAAGACGGTTCGATTCCGTTATCGTTTGATTCTGTTTTGCTGATAAGCAAAATGGTTCGTAGGCCCATGTCCAGATCCAATACGTAAAGGGAATTTAATGGCTTCATGGACAAAGGTTTCTGCTGTTTCAAAGGCTTCCTTCATCGAATATCCTTTCGCAATTTCAGCTGTTAATGCTGCTGCAAACGTGCAGCCTGTACCATGTGTATGTGGTGTATCAATATGTTCATTTGTGACTTCAATAAAGCCTTTTCCATCATACAGCAGGTCTGAAATCATCCCATCAGACGGACCATGGCCGCCTTTGATCACGACATGTTTCGTGCCAAGCTCATAAAGACGCTCCGCTGCCACATAGCGGTCCTCTTTCGTCTGAATACGTATGCCTGTTAGTACTTCTGCCTCAGGAAGATTCGGTGTTACAGCATAGCTGACAGGCAGCAAGTGTGTTTTCATCGCAGAGACCGCATCTTCATTTAATAAAGAGGCTCCTCCTTTTGCGATCATGACTGGATCTACAATCAGCTTCATTTCATATTGAACCGTTTTTTCAGCAACGATTTTGATCATGTCTGCACTCCACAGCATCCCTGTTTTGACGGCATCAGGCAGTAAGTCTTCTGCCACTGCATCTATTTGACGCTCTAACGCCTCAATTGAAAGCGGGTATATCCCGTGAACACCTAGTGTGTTTTGCGCAGTAATCGCTGTGATCGCAGACATTCCGTACACACCTAGCTCCTGAAAGGTTTTCAAATCTGCCTGAATGCCTGCTCCGCCGCCAGAATCAGAACCCGCGATTGTGAATGCTTTTTTGATCATTTCTTCACACCTCTCATTAGCCAATCCATTGATGATAAATAGTTCTTGCTTTGGCAATATCATTCGTACCATGAACAAGTGCTCTGCCATCTTTAAATAAGACAAGTTTAAATTCATCCTTTTGACACGAAAGCAAATATGGATTCTCAAGCACATCCATTCCTGCTTTCTTTAACCGAAGAGCAACTTCATGTAAAGGCGGCGGTGTTTCTGCTGCACTGCGGATTTGTACCGTATTGCGGCCGCATAGTACATCTGCCTTCGCTCTCTTGTCATATGAAAGAAATGGATACGTCTTCAGTCCACAGCTTGGACATTGCTTCTTCTTTAAAGACGCGGCCGATCGAATATCAGACCGTTCATTTTTCCATAAATCGAAGGATTTTAAAATTGGCGTCACTTGATGTCCTGTTAAATATTTAAGTGCATCTGCCACTTGATATGCGGCCACCTGCTGCACAACTGGACTGATGATACCTGCTGTATCACATGTCATGCCTTGTGCGGGCAAATGTTCAAGCAGACAGTGTAAACACGGCGTCTCACCAGGGATCACAGTGAATTGAATGCCGTAACTTGCTACACAGGCCCCATAAAGGAACGGAATTTGATGTTTGACAGCGGCATCATTTGCAATCATTCTTACCTCAAAATTATCCGCTGCATCGACAATGATTGAAGCCTCACTGACAAGTTCGTCAATATTGTGAGCAGTCACATCGATCACGATTCCTTTGATGTGCACGTCACTGTTTACTTGCTTGAGTCTTTTTTCAGCCGCCACAGCTTTTGGCAGCCGATCCTTCACGTCTTGCTCCGTGTAAAGCTGCTGACGCTGAAGGTTGCTCCATTCAATATAATCTCGGTCCAAAATGGTGACAGAACCAACGCCGGCACGAACGAGCATTTCAGCACTTGCGGTTCCAAGTGCCCCCGCTCCAATAATGACCGCCTTTGAGTCATTTAGCCGCTTTTGTCCCTCTGTTCCAATTGGCTGAAAAAGCTCTTGGCGTGAATAACGAGTGCTCAAAATGCCGGCATTCCTTCCTGTGGACTGCTCGCTGTCCCATAGTTTTTCAGCGGAATACGTCCTGCCTCATAGCCTAGTCTTCCTGATTCAATCGCCAGTTTCATTGCTTTTGCCATTTTCACAGGATCCTTTGCACCGGACACAGCGGTATTTAGTAATACAGCGTCAGCTCCAAGCTCCATCGCATAAGTTGCATCCTTCGGAGAACCTACGCCAGCATCAATAATGACCGGCACCTTCGCCTGCTCGATAATAAATGAGAGATTCAAAGGATTTAGTAAGCCTTGGCCTGAACCAATCGGTGAAGCACCAGGCATGATGGCATGGACACCGAGTTCTTCTAATTTTCTTGCCAGCACCACATCATCAGATGTATATGGCAGCACGATAAATCCTTCTTCGAGCAGCATTTCAGATGCTTTTAATGTTTCAACTGGATCTGGCAGAAGAGACCTTGAACAGCCAATGACTTCTACCTTGATCATGTCACAAAGCCCAGAAGCCTTTGCTAAACGGGCAATACGCACTGCCTCTTCTGCTGTACTTGCTCCAGCTGTATTCGGAAGCAGCGTATATTTTGATAAATCAAGCTGCTCCAAAAAATTAGGCTGAGATGCTTCGAATATGTTCATTCTTCTGACGGCAAAGGTTAAAATTTCGGCTTCCGATACGTTCACCGCTTCTTTTTGAACCTCAAATGATGGGTACTTTCCTGTTCCGAGTAATAGTCTTGATGTGAATGTTTTTCCGCCAATGTGCAGCATTGGATCATCCTCCTCCTACAAAATGAACGATTTCAATCGTGTCATTTGGTTGAATTTCTACTTGTTGAAACGCTTCTTTATCAATGATTTCATGGTTCTTTTCAACGATCACCACACGGTTTTCAAGCTGATAGGCTGATAGCAGATCATAGATCGTTCCATTCTCTTGATCGAAATCAACGATTCTGCCATTCAATTGAATCTTCATACGAATAGTGCCTCCTTTCGTCCAATACGAAACGCATGAAGCCATTCCTCTTTGACCGGTTCGTCTAATATCAGGTCACGAATGATTTCTCCAGTAATCGGCGCAAGTAAAATGCCATTCCTGTAATGCCCTGCAGCAAAAAGAATACGCTTGTCTTCTGGAAGTCTTCCGATATAAGGATGCCGGTCGTTTGTCGCCGGACGAAGGCCAGCCCAGCACTCTTCAATCGGCATCTCCTTAATAGAAGGCATAAGCTGAGACGCCTTTTGAATCACAGCTTCCATGCCGCCAAGCGTTGGAACAGCCTGCCACTCGTTTGGCTTCATTGTTGCGCCGATAACAAGCTTTCCGCTATCTCGCTGAACGATATAACAATGATCATGATAAATGGTGTGTGCGAGCGCCGGACCATTATTCCATACAGACACACATTCCCCTTTTACTGGATAAAGAGAATGAGATAATCCGAGTTCTTCAAAAAAACGGCCAGACCATACACCACTTGCGACTGTCAGGTCATCACATGTGAATGTGCCCTTCGTTGTTCTGACAGTTAACGCTTCTTTGTCCCGCTTCACTTCGATCACAGGTGTACACTCTTTCACATCTGCCCCGTACCGGACAGCCGCCTGCCATAAAGCCCTGCATACAGCGTAAGGTTCCACATGCACATCCTCTTCAATCAAACCTGCTCCCAGCATGTGATCTGTAACTTGAGGCATGCATTTTTTTACGCTGCTTGCGTCAAGCCATTTAAATGTAGACAAATGCTGCATCCGGCAAAGGGCTTGTTTCTCTTCTTCTGTAAAGGCGACCTTCATGATACCGCCCGCTGAAGTTCGAATATCAATGCCTGATTCATGAAGAAGATCGACTTTTAATTTTTCGTACAATGCCTGGCTTGCTCTGCCTGCCTGAAAGAAAACATCCTCATGACCCTCTCCTTCCGCATGTGCACCGAGCATCCCGGCAGCCGCACTTGTCGTTTGCTTCCCTATCTCATTCGCTTCAAATAAGACCACCTGTTTTCCTGCTTTTGCAAGGTGATAAGCGATGGACATCCCTATGATTCCACCACCAATGATTGCAACGTCATAATGCTTTTTCATAAGGATTCTCCTTTACCTTTTCAGAAAATGCTTGTGCCATCATACGCGGCTGATGATGAGCAAAAATCCCAGACATGACAGCAATTCCTTTCACATTTGCCTGTTTCAATTCTGGAACTCGTTCTGGGGTCACCCCGCCGATGGCCACCACTGGAATTGTTAGTGCAGAAGTCAGTTTCTTCACAAGCTGTACACCTCTTGCCTGAAGTCCTGGTTTACAAGAGGTGGCATATACGTGCCCAAACATGACATACTCTGCTCCATTTTTCTCTGCTGCTTTCGCTTCTTCTATCGAATGGACAGATACTCCCGCATGAAGGTGAGGAAATTTTTTTCGCAGTTCTTTTGGCGAAAAGCTGTGGCCCGGTAGATGCACCCTGTGAATATTGGTAAGCAGCGCAACGTCTACTCGGTCATTGATGACGAGCTTTTCTTTCGGTACACCTTCTAAAAGGAGATTCTTCACGAGATCAACAAGCTCACTTGCTGTTTTAGACCGTTCCCGAATATGAATAAAATCCACTTCAGACGCTATGGCTTTTATTTGTTTGATCAGTTCACCCGCAGGAAGGGAATCATTTGTCACTGCGTGGAGTTCCATTTGCACCAACCCCATCTAAGCATGCTGTTTGCCACATTTCTTTTTGATACGCCATCTCCCAAAAGTGATATTCATAATAGCTTGAAATCACGAAATTTTCTTTCATATTGGCCCGTACATGGTCTGGTGCTTTTTCTGCTAGTTCATCAAAGCGGTTCACTTGTTCAAAGACGAGTTCCTTAAACCAATCGCCTCCGTATGTCAAAATCCATTCTTGGTAAATTGGATGGTCAGGTGTTGTTTGTTTCAGCTTTTCACCTACCTCATAATAGAGCCAGTAACACGGTAAT
This sequence comes from Bacillus sp. FSL K6-1006, assembly GCF_038593175.1. Taxonomy (NCBI): domain Bacteria; kingdom Bacillati; phylum Bacillota; class Bacilli; order Caryophanales; family Bacillaceae; genus Bacillus; species Bacillus sp. FSL K6-1006. The sequence continues at coordinate 1,144,259 of NZ_CP151970.1, read as the reverse complement.
AACGCGGCTAAAATCTCTTCAAACCGACCGCTTTTTACAGATCGGTACATATGAGAGGTATACGCATAAGCAGTGGGAGAAGGCTTAAAGTTCTCAATGGCTTCATCAGAAATCTGCAGAAGCTCTGTAAATTTCCTATGCAGCGACAGCTCTGCTTCATACGTGCCCTGGGCATGATACGCCATTCTGCCCGTCGTATGTAAGTCCTCACTCATCGCCGCTCCATATGCCTGCACCTTTGCAAAATGAGTTAAATAATACGAATCCTGCATCACGTAATAGGTGAAACGATCGAGTGAAAGTGTGCCATCTCCAATCCCTTTGACAAAAGGATGTGTAAAGCTTCCATTCCACCATGCTGCTGCAGCCTCTTTACATTCTGTTGAAAACGTCATGTTTCTCTCCTCCTGTTTTTCCATATAAAAAAGCCACTTTCCGCGTGGAAAGTGGCTTGGAATTTGTAAAAAGCATAGTCAAAAACCGCACCACTTCCCTACGCAGGTATGAACCTGTTCAGGTAATGAGGGTCTAAAAGTCGACACTTTTATCTCAGCCCTTTTAAAGGACTCCCCTAGTGGATCAAATATATGATGTTGTACCTCTATCTTAATCAGGAATTGTTCATTGGTCAAGGGTTCATTGTCATTCTAATTGGGCTCTTAGTCCTGCCACATACTCCCGGGAGCCCGATACAAGCACACGGTCGCCGCTTCTGAGTGTAGTATCTCCATGCGGTACTAAGCTGTCTATCCCTCTGAAAATACGGACAAATACCAAATCACCGGTGAAAGGAAATTCTCTCAGCATGACATTATGATAACGATGATTGTTCATTTGAATTTGATACAAAGAAGAATCCTCATTTGTTAGCAATCGAATCGCATCAGGTGCTTCAATCAAAGCTCTTAGCACCGTTTTAGATGACAGGAAAGTAGAAAACGTATCAATTCCCGCTTCCTTCAATGTCAGCTCTGCCTCTGCTTTGTTGACACTTGCAATGACTTGTTTTGAACCTTCTTCTTTTGCAAATAAAGCAATTTCCTTATTTTTCGTCTCACTGCCTGTTGCGACGACTAGGACATCTTCTTGGCCGACGCCTGCCTTTCTCAGCGTCTCATCATCGTATTGTTCAATTGATTCGACTTCAAAGATAGAGTCTGCCAGCAGTGCTTCCTTATTTTCTTGAAAAACATGCAAAATCCGAATGTCATATTCATCCTGATGTAAATCAAGTGTGACAGGTAAGGTCAGCTGATTTGCTCCAATAAAGGTCACACGCTTCTTATGGCTTGCCGCTTGTTCTTTTTTAAACAGCGCTTTAAACCAAACAGGTGTTAAAATACTCGTTAGCACAGCAACTAAAATCAGCGCCCCTGACATTTTATGATCAATGACACCGAGCCGCTCACCAATCGTCGCAGCTGCAATGACGAGAGATAGCGTTGAAGTTAATAAAAAGCCGGAGCCAATGACCTTTTTCATGTCATACCATTTTTTCAAATAAAGAATCGGGATGAGCTTACTTATAAGCAGCGCAATAAACAGCAGCGGAATCATGATCATAATCGTCGGGTCCTTAAACAGTGCCCATATATTCAGATCTACTCCGACCATCACAAAAAAGATCGGGATTAAAAATCCATAGCCAAATGAGTCCAGCTGCTGAACGAGCTCTTTATTTGGTGAAAGAAGGGACACAAGCACGCCAGCTAAAAACGCCCCTAGAATATTTTCAGCCCCGAGTGATTCAGATAAGGCAACTAAGACTATAATGAGAGTAAAGATTGCCCTTGTCCCAATTTGCACGGTCCCTTTAGACATCGACTGAAAAATTGACTTTGTCTTAAATACGCGGCCAAATAAATAAAGAAGAATGCCTGCAGCAAATAATAAGAGCAGGAGCCACATGTTCCCTGTTCCATCTCCATAAATGGAGGAAAACACAGCAAGCAAAATCATCGTGACCAAATCGGCAATGACAGCTACAAGCAGAATGATTTGACCGATATTCGTCTGCATCAACTTTTCCTCTTTTAAAGTTGGAACCACTACGCCTAATGAGATGGTAGAGATAATGAGCGTCATTAAAAAAGCATTTTGGATAAACCCTGCGAGTACAAACGCATAGGACAGGATAAAGGAAATACAAAATACCCCAAGAAAAACAATGGTGGCTGCTTTAAATGTATTTGGTTCTTTTAAACCATTTGGAAGTTCTCTTGCTTTCTTCTTTGACTCAAAAGAAGAAAAATCTATTTCAAGCCCACTTAAAAACATCAGAAAAATAAAACCGAGCATGGATAATGTATCTAACCACGCATCATGTTCGACAACCAGTTGAAGACCGCTTTTCCCAATGATGAGCCCCATGATGATTTCAGCTACAACGACCGGAATGGTCAGCTTAAATCGGTGCAATAAAATAGGGGTGAAAAAGGCGACAATGATAACGACAACGAGTGATGAAACAGATGTATGCTCCATTGGCTAAAGCCTCCTAACATTCATGTTTAATTTTTTAAGTCTTACGTTAAAGCATTGATTCTAACAATTGCCCAAATGAAATGAAAGCCATTCGTTATATTTTCTAAAATTCAAACTTCTTTATATCCGACGAATGGATGAAAAAAATCAGGAGGAAACCTTATGAAATTCGATATTATTGGCGATATCCACGGCTGCTACGAAGAGCTGCTTACCCTCATACACAAACTAGGATATGAACTCAAACATGGATTACCCGTCCATCCTGATAAGAGAACGCTGGCCCTTATTGGTGATCTAACAGATCGTGGACCTCAGTCAGTAGACGTCATGCGATTTGTCATTCATGCCTATTCACACGGCGCAATCCGCTATGTACCTGGCAACCATTGCTTTAAGCTTTACCGCTATTTAAAAGGAAATCCCGTCAAATTGCTTCATGGCATCGAAACCACAGTGAACGAAATAAAAAAACTGCCAATTCATGAACAAAACAAATTGTCACATGAATTTAAGCAGTTATTCGAGAAGGCTCCGCTTTATGATGTACTTATTCCTGATGAGCTGATTATTGCGCACGCAGCGATGAAGGAAAAGGATATTGGAAAAAAGCCGAATAAACAGATGCGGTCCTATCTATTATTTGGTGCCGTCACAGGAGAAACATGGCCAGATGGACGGCCTGTTCGGAAAGACTGGGCAAAGGAGTATCACGGAAAACCGTGGATTGTGTACGGCCATACACCAGTGAAAGAACCTCGATTCGTTGGCAGAACCGTCAATATTGATACAGGCTGCGTATTTGGCAACCAGCTGTCTGCCCTCACATACCCTGAGCTTAAAACGGTCTCCGTTCCTTCATCCATGCCTTATGATGAGTCAAGATTTCAGCATTTCACATCATAAAAAACCCGGCCCTGCGCTGCAGGTGACCGGGTTTCTCTATTTAAAAAAGCAATGATTTCATATCATCAGGAAGCGGGGCTGAAAATGTCATTTGCTCACCTGTCATCGGATGAGGAAATACAAGGGTTTCACTATGCAGTGCCTGCCGGTCTATCCGCTCGGTCGTTCCGCCATACAGCGTATCTCCGATGAGCGGATGCCCAAGAAATTGCATATGAACACGAATTTGATGTGTTCTTCCGGTTTCAAGCGAGAGAGACACATCCGACATGTTCAACTCAGCGATTACCGCTCGCACGGAATAATGCGTCACTGCGTTCTGCCCAGTATCATCAACCATCCGCTCGATGATACTATCCCCTTTTCGGGCAATTTTTGCAGCGATCGTTCCATGTTTTTCTGTGATCATGCCATGTGTAAACGCTCTGTATGTTCGCTTAACCGCTCCACTTTTTTGCGCCTTTGATAAAAGGCTATGGGCAAAGCGATGCTTCGCCACAAGCATGACGCCAGATGTGTCACGATCAAGACGGTTCACCAAATGGACCGTATGCCGAACAGACTGCTTGGCATAATGATGCAGCAATCCATTCGCAATACTGTGCTCAGGGTGCTCCCGAGAAGGGATTGAAGGAATATACGGCCTTTTATTCAGCACAAGGACATGCTCGTCCTCAAATATAATATCAAGTGGAATCGGTGCAGGCTTTAGTCCTTCACTCACTTTTTCCTCGGGAAATAAAATGGTGAGCCTGTCCCCTTCATGTAGCTCGCACTTCACGGTAACATGCTCTCCATTAATGAGGAGGTCACCGCCAGCAAACTTAATATCTGTCAGCATTCTTTTCGAAATGCCAAGATCAATTAAATATTCCTTTAAAAGCAGCCCTTCTTCTTTGGCTGTTATGGTTTTGTTTAACGTAAAGTATTCCAGCGGGAACAACCTCTTTCTTATTCTCCTTTTCCGATAAAGGAATCTTGCACCCTTTTCCAAAACGGAAACGGTCTAAATCTGGCAAAACGGACATTCTCGTCTGCCACCCGGCATTGAATGGATTTGACGTCTTTATGAAGCAGTGTTAAATGATCAATGGTCACCTGAAAATCGACATCATTCCTCGGCTTAATCACACAAGTATGGTGGTCAGGCAAAATAAGCGGTGAACCGACCGTCCGAAACACTCGGTTGTTGATTGAAGCCATTTCTGCCAGCTGAATGGCTCTAATGGAAGGGTGAATAATGGCGCCACCCAGTGCCTTATTATAGGCCGTACTGCCAGATGGTGTAGACAGACAAAGACCGTCACCTCTAAATGTTTCAAACAGCTGGCCTCTGATTTCAACATCTGCCACAAGTGTCCCTTCCATGCTTTTAATTGTACATTCATTCATTGCTAAATATTTCTCTTCTCTGCCGCCGTCGTTGTATCTGACAATGACTTCTAAGATCGGATATTCCACAATATGATAAGGCGTTTTCGCAATGGCTAAGACGAGTTTTTCAATTTCACTCGGCACCCAGTCAGCATAAAAGCCAAGATGACCTGTATGAACACCGACAAAAGCTGTTTCATTTAGACGGTCGCTATAACGGTGAAACGCATAAAGAAGGGTGCCGTCTCCACCAACCGTAATGACAAGATCCGGTTCCTCTTCATTTAGTTCCATACCAAAATCCAATAAGTAAGTCTGAATTTTACTTTTGAGCGTGTCAGATACAGAATTCCCTTTTGAAGAAACTGCAAATTTCATGAATTCTTCTCCTTTTTCACCTTGCTGCTATGAGAGGGCAGCATCATATTTGATCAAACTGGCTCAGCTGTCGTTTTTCTTTTTCCGGGAAAATGCCACTTGTGCTTCTTGAATTTCCCCTCTAATTTCGGACATTTCTTCATCGAGACGAGATGCTGCCTCAGATGCTCTTTGAAGGCGCAGCTTGACCTTCTCCGGGATGTTCCCGCTATATTTATAATTCAGAGAATGCTCAATGGTCGCCCAAAAGTTCATCGCAAGCGTACGAATTTGGATTTCGACGAGGAGCTGTTTCTCTCCGCTTACGGTTTGCAGCGGATATAACACAACAAGGTGGTAAGAGCGGTATCCGCTTTCTTTATGTTCTGCAATATAGTCGCGTTTATCTACAACCACAAAATCTTTACGTGACTGGAGCATTTTTTTCACGACTTGTATATCTTCTACAAACTGGCACATAATGCGAAGCCCAGCAATATCCTGCATCGTTTCAATCTCATGCATCGGGATGTTTTTACGCTTTGCCTTTTCTAATATGCTGGCAACGGGTTTCACTCGGCCTGTGACAAATTCTACTGGTGAATGGTCATCCTCGAATTCATACAGCTTTCGAATGCCTTTTAGTTTCACTTTTAGTTCTTCGACTGCTTGTTTATACGGTGCGAGGAATTGATCCCATTGTTTTTTGTCCATGAAACTTCCCCCAATTCCATATACCTAATTATTTCAGAGGAATGTGCTTTTCACTTTCTCTTCCATATCTCCGTAATTGGCATTGTCTTTAATATTGTCGATTAAATAATGTAATTCCTGTTGAAGCTGAATGAGTTCCAGTGAATGTTCATCTGATGCCAAATAGACAGGGATGTCACGATTCATTGCTTCCTTTAATGGAGCCCATGTATGTTCCCCTAAAATAAGATACGAAAAGGACTCCTCGGTTTCAAGTATGTAAACGAACGCAAAGTGATCAGAATCAACAAGCATTTGTCCTGATGCTTTTGCTTTTTGGATTTGCTCTTCTGACTGGATTGTCAAAATCAGCCTGTCTTCTTTTAAAGTTGCTTCTGTGATTTCAATTCTGTTTTGCATCATGATCTCCTTTACAACAAAGTACAGCTTTATTTTATCATATCAAGTTCAATATTGATAAACCGAACTTTTTGAGAAAATCCTGTTTTTCTCTTTTAAATGATCCTTTCCCAAGATTCTTCATTCATTTTGGTCCATTCCTAAAGAAAATAGAGAGAAAAAAACAGTCTTTTACATGTTGAACACACTTCATGTACAATAATCATATTTCCTCTAATGAAAGGTTGATGTCAAATGGCACAGGAAATTGAAATCGAACTAAAGCAATTATTAATGAAAGAAGAATTTGAACAGCTGAAACAGCATTTTCAATTGAAGGATGCGGATTTCCATACGCAAACCAACTATTATTTTGATACACCTCAATTTGATATAAAATCTCAATTGGCTGCATTAAGAATGAGAGAAAAAAACGGTCAATGGGTGCTCACATTAAAGGAACCACACGAAATAGGCTTGCTCGAAACCCACCAAACGATTGCTCCCCCTTCTCAACTTGACGATTTTAAGCTGCCAGAAGGTGAAGTTGCAGAGAGATTAGACCACCTGAACATTCAAAAGGATCAAATTGTGTACTTTGGTTCACTTGAAACGTCAAGAGCAGAAAAAATGATCCAAGAAGGCTTAATTGTTTTGGATCACAGCCGATATTTAACAATAGAGGACTATGAACTTGAATTTGAAGTGAGCGATCTGGAAATCGGACAAGCCGCTTTCTCCGCATTGCTCCGCAAATTTCATATTCCAGTACGAAACACAAAAAACAAAGTCGTTCGTTTTTATGAAGAAAAAATGAAAACACAGAATAGATGAATTCCTTGAAGGAGGAACATGATGAACGTCAATCAACTTCAATCCTTTATGCAGCTTCAAGCGCTTAAAACGTTACAGACAGATCCAGCACAAACGCAAATGTCTGGGGGTCAAGAATCGAATGCCCAAGCTTCATTTCAGTCGCTGCTGCAAGATTTTTTAGGCGGATCGGAATTATCACGTCTCCCGCTTTCCATCTCAGCTTTTTTGGGCACGGATCCATCAACGGCTCCAAACACGCAATATGCGCGTACAAACCCATATTTATCTGCCACTTCCGGCAGTGATCAGCTTGAGGCCCAATCTTTATATGCAAATGACAATCAATTAAATACAGCGAATGGCATTGGAAATGTCTTAAACAACAGCTACACGCCGCCGCTTCAAAAGGCTGTCTCAAGCAGCTCATCATCAAAAGAGATTAATCAAATCGTGTCACAAATGGCTCAAAAGCATGGCGTTCCCGAAAAGCTGATTCACGCGGTCATCAAGCAGGAATCCGGCTACCGCACAAATGCTGTCAGCCATGCAGGTGCGCTTGGACTCATGCAGCTCATGCCATCTACTGCTAAATCACTTGGCGTCAACAATGCTTTTGATGCGTCCCAAAACATTGAAGGCGGAACGAAGTATTTAAAACAAATGCTCAATAAATATAACGGAAATATCTCACTCGCCTTAGCTGCCTATAATGCAGGCTCAGGAAATGTAGATAAATACGGAGGCATTCCTCCATTTAAAGAAACACAAAATTATGTCAAGAAAATCACAGCTCAATATTTCGCTTAAACCGAAGAGAATAACCTCTTCGGTTTTTTGTATGTCGCTTTTCCCCCTTTTTTGACTGAATGTGTTATGATATGGTCAATTGATCACAGAATCCGATTCTCTCTTTATTTTGAGCAGACCAAAGCGGTTTGTTTGTGGAATTGAGATGAGGTTGTTAAAATAAGTACAAGAATAGAAACAATAAAATAGAACAAACTGAATATCACTTTTGAAATAAATGTAATGCGCAATAGGGTGAGTCATCCTATTAACTACGAGTAAAAGGAGTAGTCAACATGGTACAATCGTTTAACGCACCTTACGAAGCGGTTGGAGAGGAACTTCTATCGCAACTTGTTGATACTTTTTATGAAAATGTAAAGTGTCATCCTTTGCTTCATCCTATTTTCCCGGATGACTTAAAAGAAACAGCAAGAAAACAAAAACAGTTTTTAACGCAATATTTAGGCGGACCACCGCTTTATACAGAAGAGCATGGCCACCCAATGCTGCGAGCGAGACATCTCCCTTTTCCGATTACTGAGGAGCGGGCTGACGCATGGCTTGAATGCATGGAGGATGCAATGGATCAAGTAGGATTAACCGGCGATATTCGTGACTTTTTATTTGAACGACTTTCTCTGACGGCTCGTCATATGGTCAACCAAACACCTGAAAAGGATGGACGATCTTGAGCTGCAATACGCACGATCAATATTTCTCACACTGTCACGGACATCCTCAAAAGCCGATTGAAATCTATGTATTCATTGATCCTCTAAGCCCAGACTGCTGGTTATTAGAGCCATCCATTAAAAAGTTGAAAATGAAATATGGCCGTTTTTTCACTTTACGAACGGTAACAAGTTCTAGTATTAATGCTTTGAATCGGAAAAGAAAGAAACATTTACTGACTGAAGCATGGGGGAAATTTGCCACTAAAACGCAGACTAAAAAAGAACAAATGCTGTCTGAACAAATTGTGACATCACCCTACCTCGCCTCACTCGCACTAAAAGCAGCGGAGCTTCAAGGCAGAAAATGCGGAATGAAATTTTTGCGTCTTATTCAAGAATCACTTTTTTGCCATCAGCAAGATGTCACAAGTGAGCAGGTACTGATAGAAAATGCAAAAAGTGCTGGTCTGGACATCGAGGAATTCCAGCGCGACATTCATTCTCAAAGTGCTGTGAAAGCACTGCAATGTGATATGAAAATTGCAGCTGAAATGGACGTATCTGAGCTTCCGACCTTCGCCTTTTTTAATACCGTAAATGGAGACGAAGGATTAAAAATTTCAGGTGCCTACTCTTATGATATATACGAGGAAATTCTTTTTGAAATGATTGGTGAAAAACCAACACCATCAGAACGTCCTCCAATTGAATGGTTTATTGCTTACTTTCAATTTGCTTCCGCAAAAGAGATAGCCGTTGTCTATGACCTGACGCTTGAAGAAGTTGAACGAGAAATGAAGAAGCTGGCTTTCGCTCAAAAGGTAGAACGTGTACAAGTGCAGCAAGAAATGTTTTGGCGCTATAAAGAGAATGACCACCATACAGATCTTGATGTCTATCGCTGTGAAAATGAACATGGGTGCTGACCCATGTTTTTCTTTACTCCAAAAAGGAACATTCGTTCCATTTATAAACACGAAGAAACCGCGCCGGGATAAGCGCGGTTTCACTATGTCTTAACGACAACAAAGGGGATGGGAGAAATTTTTCACGGTCAAACAAAGGGGTAATGTTTGTATGTGATTAATTTCACATCTGTAGTATATCAAATTTTGTCGACTTATGACAACAGATATACTATATGTTCATATTTTTGTCACAAAACATAAGAGGGTTGTCACTTTCATATAGTAAAAGTAACAAAAAAATGGGGGGATCTGCATGCGCAGCACAACTATTGGACTTGTTGCCATTGGCTTATGTTTCTTTTTAAATATATTAGGCTTAATGAAGATGCTTCCTCTTTATTTGACGTCTCCACTCTTATTTGCTTCAATTCTTTTTACGCTTTATCGAATGAATCACCGTAAGACCTTTAGAGGTTTTAAAGGTTGATGATTGACATGGAACGGCCTCGACATCTGAAGAGGTCTTTTTTTATGAGAAAAAAACTCCTGTCAAAAGATGAGATAGCACTCACACGTCTGACAGAAGTCTTTTCATTACTCACCTGTTTTGGAGATGAGCTCTTCCATTTCTTTTAGTTTTTCTTCGAACAATTGACATGCTGCTTCGATTGGTTCTTTAGAAGCCATATCAACCCCTGCTTTTTTCAGCACATTGATTGGATAATCAGAGCTTCCTGCTTTAAGGAAATCGGTATAGCGCTCTACCGCTGGTTTTCCTTCTTGTAAGATTTGCTTGCTTAATGCCTGCGCCGCACTATAGCCTGTCGCGTATTGATACACATAATAGTTGTAATAAAAATGAGGGATTCTCGTCCACTCTAATCCAATTTCCTTATCAACCACCATGCCGTCACCAAAGTACTTCTTGTTCAGGTCGTAATAAAGGTTTGTCATAAATTCTGGCGTTAAAGCCTCTCCTTCTTGTGCTTTCACATGAATAAGATGCTCAAACTCAGCAAACATCGTTTGTCTGAATACCGTTCCTCTAAATCCTTCTAACAAGTGGTTTAACACATACAAACGCTGCTTTTTATCGTCTAAATGATTGAGCAGGTATTCGCCTAGTAACGCTTCATTTGTAGTGGAAGCCACTTCAGCTACAAAGATACTATAGTTTCCATACGGATATGGCTGGTGCTTTCTTGTATAGTAGCTGTGTACAGAATGCCCAAATTCATGAGCCAGAGTAAACAAATTATCAATATTATTTTGCCAGTTCATGAGGATATATGGATTTGTACCATAGCTCCCAGATGAATAAGCACCGCTTCGTTTCCCTTTATTCTCATAAACGTCTACCCAGCGATTGTCGAGTCCTTCTTTTAACACGGACACATATTCTTCTCCTAATGGCGCTAACCCTTTCAGCATATAATCCTTTGCTTCATCATAGGTGAGCTTCATGCCAGCATCTTTCACAAGTGGTGTATACAAGTCGTAATTGTGCACTTCATCAAGCTTTAATACCTTTTTACGCAATTCAATATAGCGGTGTAATAACGGTAAATATTGATGAACTGTATCAATTAGATTGTCATACACTTCTTCCGGGATGCTGTTTCGTGATAATGCTGCTTCTCTTGCGGATTTGTAATTTCGCACTTTTGCATAAAAATTATCCTTTTTAATCGAACCGCTCAGTGTAGAAGCAAGTGTATTCTTATACTGATCATACGTTTTATACACAGCTTTAAAGGCATTTCTTCTCACTTCACGATCATCACTATTTAAAAATGTGATGAAGTTGCCGTGGGTAATCTTCTTTTCCTCCCCATTCTCATCCTTTACAGAAGGGAACGAAATATCGGCGTTGTTAAACATACTAAAGGTAGTAGATGAAGATGAAAGTGGTTCAGATGCCTCAGCTAATAAAGCTTCTTGCTCTTCACTTAAAATATGTGGACGCTCTTTATTAATTTCTTCGAGAGCATGTGAATACAGTTTTAATTCTTCTTTTTCTAGTATGAATTGCTGCAATTTATCTTCTTGGATCGATAAAATCTCTGGAACAATATAAGCAGATGTACTAGACAGCTGTGTAAATAGATTCGATGCCTTATCATTTAACGCCTGAAATGATGAGTTCGTTGTATCTTCATCATATTTCATGTGCGCATATGTATAAAGCTTGCCAAGCTTTTCAGAAAGTTGATCCTGAAAGGTGAGGGCTTCATACAGAACATCAGCAGAATGGGCCAGCTTTCCTTTAAACTGGGCCAGCTTCGGAATTTCTTTTTTGACCGCTTCGAATTCCTTGTTCCATGCATCGACGCTTTCAAAAATATCTTCAAGACGCCATTTGTTTTCTTCTTTTACTTCGCTTCTGTCTGGTAAATGATTGTTTTTGTTTTGTGAAGTCATATGAATCCCCCTTGCATGAGTTGTGTTAAACCAACCTTTCGGAAAGTGAAAGAAATTGGTGTTGTATTTATCTTCTTTGTTTTGAACTATATTTGTCAAATCATATGCAGAAATAAATACCAAACAGACTAAAAAAATGAGGAAAAAGCGTTTCTTTTGATTCAATAGCAACACCACCTTTTTCTTATCATGATCAAAGTGGTCATGAAACATGCTAATGAAATAAGAAAGCATCTCGTTTTAACACTTCATCTAGTGTTCGTATAGGCATTTGATTCGACGATACTTCATAATTACCCTCTTTCGTCATATGTAAAAACCCTTGTCTTACAAGCGCATTTACATATGCAGTGACCACCTCTTTTATTTCTTCTCTTGAAACATCGCCATATCGGAGTTTCACTTCTTTCATTTGCACACAGCGATTGATTTCCATCATCAGCTGTTGAATCGTCACTCTTCCGCTTCCTTTTTTCCGCATCATCCAATCATAGAGACACCCTTGCCAAACATACACGGGACTTGTAAAGATATACGCTTCTTGCACCGGAATAAATAATTCAGTTGGCAAAAAAGGGAATGCCGTATGATGATGCTCATAAAAAATATTTCTCAAACGTTTGCTTTCATTTGATAAACTGCGAGGAGGACGCTGCCTAAATTGCTGTATACATTTAATCCATTGTTGGTTTACTTGACGCTTACTGGAAGGCAGAGATAGAAGTGCCGGAATATCACGGTATGCTGAAGGTGGTCTGACAGTCATGGCCGCACATATTTTCGTTGGTTGAAACACGAGGAATTGATCAAGATGGATGAACCTTTTCTGGATCGGGCAGAAAAAAATCAAGCGCCTTTCCTCTGATTCCCTTAAAATTCCCCAATGAATGGAGGAGAAAGAAAAAAGCTGGGCAGATTTTCGGTTTAAACGATTTGCCCCTATCATCCATATGGGAAAGAGCCCTGCCTCGCGGAGACCTGCTGTTCTTCTGCGAAGCTCTTGCCGGGAAATATTTGCACATTGAAATTCAATTGCATAGTTTTCATTTTCTATAGAGACGGTCACATCAGGACGCTGATGAATATTTGACATATACTTTTCCAGCGCCGGTTTATGTCCAAGCCCCTTCAGCCAATTCATAATGGCTTCCTTTCCCGCCTGATGATAAGCCGTTTCGCCTGAAGCTAGCGGACATGCTGTCAGCTGTTTATGCGCAAAATGATAGACACGATGCTCCCCTAGCTTTAATTGCACCTCCTCCCTGCACTCAGTACAATAAAATTTGCACGTCGTTCTTACATGCTCCAGACGGCTTTTCGATAGATGATGTGTCATTCGGATAAGCTTACCGTTATCCATAATTGCTGCGTTCATTCAGTTCGCCCCTCGCTCTTTGATAACCGTATTATAGCTTGTTCGTCTATAAGGAAGCGAAAAGGCAAAATGAATTTTTACCGTGTCAAAAGATAATTTTAATAATCATTTCTTCGGTAAAATCAAAAATCCCCCTTATAGAAAAGGGGGAAAATACAATCTTTATAAAAGTGGTGATAATAATCTTGCTGTTGATTCAAACAGTCTGACCCCCAAGGGTCTCTTTGCAAACTCTTCTGGAACAATTTCATGTGACTGCTCTAAATCACCTAAGAAATCATTGACGAGCTTCTCGGTGCTTTTTGTTTTATAGAGGAAGGCATTCACTTCAAAGTTCAAATGAAAGCTTCTCATATCCATGTTTGCCGTTCCTATCGAAGCCAGCTCGCTATCCACAATAATAAATTTACTATGCATAAAGCCTTGATCATACTCGTATACCTTTGCTCCTGCGTCAAGAAGCTCCGGGAAGTATGAACGAGATGCATGGAAAACAATCCGTTTATCTGGATTCTTTGGAGCAATAATCCGTACATCTACTCCGCTCAATGCGGCAATTTTCAATGCGGACAAAATATCATCATCCGGCACAAAATACGGTGAAGCGATCCAGATGGACTTTTTGGCGGAGATGATCATGGAGAAAAAAAGATTTTTAATGACCTCCCACTGCTTGTCAGGCCCGCCAGCAATCATTTGTACGCCTTCTGTTGTACTCTCAAGGTGGCTGAAATCTTTGAAATAGTCCACACCAGAGCATCTTTCATTCGTCATATAGTACCAATCCTGCATGAAAATCTGCTGGAGGTCACGAACAGCTTCGCCCTTAATCATCAAATGAGTATCACGCCAGAATCCATATTGTCTGCTTCTGCCCATGTATTCGTCTCCAATGTTAAGCCCGCCGACAAATCCCACTTCCCCATCAATTACGACAATTTTTCTATGATTTCGGAAGTTGATTTTATTATTTAAAAGGGGGAGCCTTACTGGTAAAAACGGAACGATCTGAACGCCAGCCTTTTCTAGGTCAGCAATATATTGACGGGAGAGCTTTAAGCTTCCTACATCGTCATATAAAAAGCGGACAATCACGCCATTTTTCGCTTTTTCAATAAGAATGTCCTTTAATTCTTGGCCAAGGTCGTCGTGGCGGAGAATGTAATATTCTAAATGAATGTGATGAGTTGCTTTTTTAATCTCTTCAAAAATATGAGAGAATGTTTCTTCACCATTGGTTAAGACTTTAGAGGACGTGCGATATGTAATAGGAGTATGTCCGAGTCTGTGGGCCAGCTTAAATAAGAGCTGCTGATGATCACCCATATGCGTCATTTTTTCAATCGCTTCTCTATGGATACGTTCATCTTCCTGAATTAACTTCTCGTCCAATACCGCCTTCTTTTCAAACAGCCGGCGCTTTTTGATATTGCGTCCAAAGAAAATGTAGAACAAAAAGCCGAATAACGGAAAGCTGCCAAGCAGGACAAGCCATGTAATCGTTTGAGACGGATTCCGGTTCTCCAAGAAAATAACAAATCCGATGAAAATAATCGATAAAGTAAATAGAACACTCACAGAACTTAATACACTTACCGCTAAATCACCGACAATCAATTGGATGATTAAATAAGCACCTACCGTAATGATTAGAAAAAATAGAACTTTGACTACATTTCTCATTTCATTTTTCTCCTTGCCGATCTCTTTATTTACCTATTCATTCAGATAAAAAAGCCGATTCCTCTATAGAAATCGACTTTTTGTTAGTTACGAGAAGTGCTGTTGAATCGTTTCAAGGGCATTCCCTTCGATAATCAGCTGACCGTATTCTTTCAGTCTGTAGATGCTGACCACTGATTCGTGAGCATATTCAAGCAAAATGCTGAGCTTATTCTCCACTTGCTCATCTGACAAATCCTCGTGGAAGTCAACATATAGATAATAACGGTTTTCAAACGAATATAAACTTGTGGTAAAATCCTGCATATTTAATTGAGAAAGTGCAATCAAATCTTCAAAGTCATCCATTTTCAATACGAATTGAAGTTGAAGTTTTTTGTCCTTCTCATTATGGTCTTCTTGATCTTGCTCTTCTTTATGAAAATCATCAAGCAGTGCGTCTAAGCTTTCTTCATCTGTTTGATCTTTTTTATCTTCTGGAATCGGCAATTCGAGCTTTTGTCCATCTTTAGAAAGTTGGGCTTTTGTCACGACAATTTCAAGACCTTTGTCAAGTGCCTGTACTTGAATCCAAAGCGGTCCCTCTACTGCAAATTCTTCTTCTTCGTGCACTTCGTCCATTACTTCCCAAAACAGCTCTTCACTGCGCTCACGATTGTACCAGATCTCTTCACGGTCAAATCCGCGATCTTCAATATCACCGTAGGAAATATAAAATTTGACTGTATGTTCATTTATTCTTTCGATTTCCATTTTGCCAACCTTCCCTTCTATATAAGATGTTGAAGGGACATACAAGCTCCCAATTAATAGTACTTTACTACACTTTACCCGTTCCGTCTACATGTTAACCGTTTAAAGAATTGAGGTATTGCTTCGTACTGTCTATTTTATGATAAAACATGAATAAAAGAAATAAAAACGCATTTTTTGCAGAGAAAACTTGCAGAAACATATATTTGAATTGTCCTCATATATTGGTTGTACGAGCTCTATTTGGGACATGAGGTGAAATAGATGGAAACAGAGTGGATCGTATCCTTACTGATGATTATTGGCATAGACCTGATTTTAGGCGGAGATAATGCGCTCATCATTGCGATGGCCAGTCGAAGCTTATCACATGAGAAACGCAATAAAGCCATTTGGATCGGCACACTTTTGGCCGTGCTGATGAGAATTACAATGACTGGTGCCGCAGTTTATTTATTGACTATCCCTTATTTGCAGTTTATTGGCGGTCTTTTTCTCCTTTATATAGGATACAATCTGTTAATTGAACAAAAGAAGGAATCCATTCGGATTAAGAGCAGCGGCTCCCTTTGGCGTGCGGTTCAAACCATTGTGATTGCTGACCTCTTTATGTCACTTGATAATGTCATCGCAGTTGCAGGTGCAGCAAAAGGCAACATGCTTCTGACCGCTTTTGGTCTCATGATTTCTGTACCGATTATTATTTGGGGAAGCAAGCTGATTCATGCAGCTTTAACTAAATTTCCGTTTCTTTTATACGGAGGAAGTGCTCTCTTGGCCTTTACAGGGGGTGAAATGATTGTACGTGATGTGAAATTGGCTGAATTTATGGCACAGCATGCCACGCTTGAATTGATGCTTCCGTTTTTAACCGTCATAGTGGTCATATTAGCGAGCCTCTTTTACGAACAAACGGCTGAAAATAAATAAAAAAAGCTGCCAAATGATCGGCAGCTTTTTATGTTTTTATTAGTTAGCAAGTCGCTGAGCTTCTCTTAGTTGGAATGTACGAACCGTTCTTGGTAAGAAACGTCTAATTTCATCTTCATTGTACCCAACTTGTAATCTTTTTTCATCCAAGATAATTGGACGACGCAAAAGACCTGGATGCTCATTGATTAGTTTATACAATTGTTGAAGCGGCATTGTCTCAACATTGACATTTAGTTTTTGGAATACTTTTGAACGTGTTGAGATAATTTCGTCTGTACCGTCTTCTGTCATTCGAAGAATTTCTTTGATTTCATCGATTGAAAGAGGCTCAGAAAAAATGTTTCTCTCTTGATATGGGATATTGTGCTCTTCTAACCACGCTCTTGCTTTTCTACATGATGTACAGCTTGGTGATGTGTATAATGTTACCATAAATCTTCACTCCTCAATTTGTAGAATGAATATTGATCTGTATTCTTAAATTAAAATTGTTCTAAATAAGTAATCTTTATAGTGATTATACTATAAAAAAGTAAGTGTGAACAGATTTTCTTGCAATTTTTGTGACAAAAACTAGACAATTTCATTCATTTTGTGGTGCTGCTGGATGTCAGAACATTCTCATTTAGTCGAGATGATCGAAAATATTTTTTTGCTTTCTATTTTCAATGATCTTCAATACATCATCAACATCCTCATACGATTGTCCATACCATTCTTCATCTTTATACGTATGGATTCGTTCATAGGTCTTCCTCATGGCTTCCATGATCTCTTCCTCATGATTTGTAAGAGGCGACCAATAAAGAATTTCCATGCGGTTCACTTCATTTGTTGCAAGTGACTTGCGTTTATAACCGATTGATTCTGCATGCTTGAAGTGCTCTCTTTGGTAAAACTTTAGGCGTTTTGCAGTATCTGCATCATCTTCATCTACAGGCTCAACCTCAAGCAAGATCGGTTTCTTTTTTTCCTTCAGCTTATGAATAAGCTTTGACCCGAGGCCTTCACCTCTTGCATCTTTGGAAACAAATAAATAATCAATAAAGATGAAAGAATCAAATTCGGCGTACATCATCACATGATGAGGTCCTTCTTCCTTATGATAAATATCACTTCTTTCCTTTAATAAAGCTTCCATATGCTCTTTTGACTTCATTTCTTCTATCGGGAAGTATTCACTGAGCTTTTCATACCAATTCATGGATCTGCTCCTTATGCTTTAGTTAAGAACCACTTCCTTAGATATTCCCGATTTCCTGCTATTTAAACGCCTGTACTAGTAAGACGCAGCAAAGTCTTAAGTAGTTTCACTTTTTTTCAATTAACGCAAAAAAAGTTTTATAACGAACGATTCATGACGAGTTGAATACAGACAAACAGGATAATTGTCATCGCAATTTGAAGCATAATGAAATAAAGATATTTTACGCGCCATGCTTCTTGCTTCTGACCGCTTGTCTTTCGGTTAAGCATATATTCCATTGAAAAAGACACAATCCCAATGAGTACCATAAACGCGAGCATCCACTTTCCTCCGTTTGGTTTCCTGAAAAAAGACGTTGAAAAAAGCATGAATACAATGAGAACATGAAGCAATGAATAACGAAAGGTTTTCCATCTCAACATCCTATTTTTCCCTCCTTTTATTTGTTTAATTCTTTGGTCAGAATGTTGATGGCTTCCTTAACTTCTAAAATATTTTCTTTAGTGTTCATTTCATTTCTAGCGTGAAGTAATACTGGTCGGACTGATTCAACTGAACGCCCGAAGTTATACATCCATTCATATCTTGGTACCATCCAAGTATGAAAATGATGGGTTGTATCTTCGTTGTAAAAATAATAGACATGTTCTATCCCTAAAGCGGTTCTTTGTGCTTTTCTTATCTTTGCTAAAACGTCTATGTAGTCTAATCTTTCCGAATTAGTTAAATCATCTAAACATTTGATGTGTCTTTTTGAAGCTAAAATTATTAGCCCTCTGATTGGATAAGCGACATCTTGATGGGCGTGAAAGTACTCTGTTTCAATAACCACACCACCTTCTGGTTCAACTAATCCATTCGTTAAAGCACAACTAAGACACTCGACTTCAACTGTTTCTCCATTTGATAATGTTATTTTTTTCAATTGTCCTCCCCCAAACGAAATAGTATACAATTTGAACTTTCATTACTTAAGCGTATCATATTTTTCCTTATTTTGAATTAAACTCCTCATTATCACTTCACCTATGATTGAGTTTATTTCTTTTTGATGAGTGACACTTTCCAATATATGAAACCAGACCCAAATAAAAGAAGCACTGACTTAGCAGTGCTTCTTCCTTCTTATGATTGTTTCGCCTGTAGCTCTTTGAATTCTTCCTCTGTGCAGCTCACAAAGTGACCTGGCTTCACTTCACGGAACTCGGTGTTTGTTCCTTTGTGAACAGATGGATCATACTTGATTCGTTTGCGGTTACGCTCATAATCAGGATCTGGAAGCGGAATCGCAGACAGCAATGATTTTGTATATGGATGAAGCGGGTTTTCGTATAATTCATTCGCTGGTGCCAGCTCAACCAATTTTCCAAAATACATCACACCGATACGATCGCTGATGTATTTTACCATGGACAAGTCATGGGCAATGAATAAGTACGTTAAACCTTTTTCCTCTTGAAGCTCTTTCAATAAATTGACGACCTGCGCTTGGATCGACACGTCTAATGCAGAGATTGGTTCATCGGCGATGATGAAATCCGGCTCTACTGCTAATGCACGGGCAATTCCGATACGCTGCCTTTGACCGCCTGAGAATTCATGCGGGTATCTGTTCGCGTGCTCTTTGTTCAAGCCAACAGTTTCAAGTAATTGGTACACACGCTCTTTACGCGCCTGTTTTGTTTTTGCAAGGCCATGAATGTCGATGCCCTCTGCAATGATATCAAGCACTGTCATTCTAGGGTTGAGTGAAGCATATGGATCTTGGAAGATCATCTGCATTTGACGGTTGAACTCAAGCATTTTTTGTCTTGATTTCTTCCCGTGTACATTTTCTCCCTTATAAAGAACTTCACCATCTGTCGCATCATAAAGTCTAATGATCGAACGGCCCGTAGTGGATTTACCACAACCAGACTCACCTACAAGACCAAGCGTTTCACCTTTGTAAATATCAAATGAAACCCCATCAACTGCTTTCACAGTTCCTCTTGCTGTATGGAAATGCTGCTTCAAATTTTTGATTTCTAACAGTTTTTCTGCCATGCTATTCACCCTCTTTTACTAATACAGGTTTTTCGTAGCTACCTTCTAGTTCACGCATTCTCGCCTTTACAGAAGCAGGCGGTTCAACTTTAGGTGCATTCGGATGAAGTAGCCATGATTTCACATAATGCGTATCTGATACTTTGAACATTGGCGGTTCTTGTTCAAAGTCAATTTTCATTGCATAATCGCTGCGGAGTGCAAATGCATCTCCTTTCGGCGGGTTTGTCAGATCTGGCGGTGTTCCTGGAATGGCAGTCAGCTTTCCTTCATCTCCGCCATCTGTGTCAAGACTCGGCATGGATGCTAAAAGTCCCCATGTATACGGATGCTTAGGATTGTAGAAAATTTCATCGACAGTCCCTGTCTCCACAATCTGTCCTGCATACATAACAGCTACACGATCAGCGACGTTGGCAACAACACCTAGATCATGCGTAATAAAGATAATCGAAGTGTCAACCTTTTGCTGAATTTCTTTCATTAATTCTAAAATTTGTGCTTGAATTGTTACATCAAGTGCAGTCGTCGGCTCATCGGCAATCAGCAGCTTTGGATCTGCTGCAAGCGCCATGGCGATGACAACCCTTTGTCTCATCCCGCCACTAAATTCGTGCGGATATTGTTTAATTCTTTTTTCAGGCATTGGAATTCCAACGAGCTCCAATAGTTCAATGGCTCTTTTTTCAGCCGCTTCTTTTGAAATTTGTTCATGCTTGAACAGCACTTCTGTAATTTGTTTCCCGACTTTCATCGTTGGATTCAAAGACGTCATCGGATCTTGGAAGATCATTGAGATATCTTTTCCTCGAATGGTTTGCATTTGTTTTTCAGTTTTCTTGACAATATCTTGGCCATCAAACAGGATCTGTCCGCGCTTGAAATAACCTGGCGGCATCGGAATTAATCTCATGATCGCTTGTGATGTCACACTTTTACCAGAGCCAGATTCACCTACAATAGCAAGTGTCTCGCCTTTATTTAAGTGGAAGTTCACACCACGAATGGCTTGAACCTCTCCACCATATGTTTTAAATGAGATTGCAAGGTCTTTCACCTCTAGAATACGTTCACGTTCCATCCTAATCACTCCTTATTTACGCAACTTCGGATCTAAAGCGTCTCTTAGTCCGTCTCCAACCACGTTAAAACCAAACATTGTAATACAGATAAATGCGGCTGGGAACCATAATCTCCAAGGGTAATACGTCATGGCTGGAATTCCGTCAGACGCCATTGTTCCCCAGCTCGCTAACGGAGCCGGTACACCAAGCCCTAGGTAGCTTAGGAATGCCTCTGTGAAGATAGCAGAAGGAATCGTTAATGTCATCGTCACAAGGATTGGTCCCATTGAGTTTGGAATTAAGTGTTTAAATAAAAGTCTAGATGTTTTCGCACCTAATGTTTGTGCTGCAAGAACGTATTCTTGACTCTTTAATTGTAAAACCTGTCCCCGAACAATACGTGCCATGTTAATCCAGCCTACGACTGTCATGGCGAGGATAATCGTTAATAATCCTTTTGGCAGAACAACCATCATTAAGATAACCATTAATAGTGTTGGAATTGCCCATAAAACGTCTGCGATACGCATCATCACTTCATCTGTACGGCCGCCTTTGAATGCAGCAATACTTCCCCAGATAATACCGATAATCACGTCAAGCACCGCTGCAGCAAGCCCGATAAAGATCGAAATTCTTGCCCCGACCCATGTACGGACAAACATGTCACGTCCTAAATCATCTGTACCAAACCAGTGTTCTTTTGAAGGCGGCTGGTCAGCATTCAGCAAATCAGTCGTAGAGTAATCGTATTTAGAAAACATCGGAACAAAGATGGCCAGCATCACGATAATAAAAATGATTGTAAGTCCAACCATTGCAAGTTTATTGGCACGGAAGCGAAGCATGGCATCCTTCCATAAAGATAGACTAGGTTTAGAAATTTTTTCAGATTCTGCTGCGTCAGCTGTCGCAGGCACAAATAAATCTTTTCTCATCTCTTCCATGTGTTAGACCCCTTTCTTCGCCTTCGTCAGTTTAATTCTAGGATCGATAATACCGTAGAGGACGTCAACGACTAGAATACTGATTAATAGAATAATACTGTAGAAGACTGTGACACCCATGATGACGGTGTAATCACGGTTTGTAATGCTTG
The DNA here is from genome assembly GCF_038593175.1 of Bacillus sp. FSL K6-1006. Classification (NCBI taxonomy): domain Bacteria; kingdom Bacillati; phylum Bacillota; class Bacilli; order Caryophanales; family Bacillaceae; genus Bacillus; species Bacillus sp. FSL K6-1006. Next base: position 1,122,278 of record NZ_CP151970.1, on the reverse strand, counting down.
TGACAAAGTGAGAGCCTAAGCCAGGAATACCAAAAATCTTCTCAACGACAAAACTACCTGTTAAAACTGAAGCAGCCATTGGTCCCATGTATGTGATAACAGGTAACAATGCGTTTCGGATGGCGTGTTTGATCGTCACAGCAGATTTTGTTAACCCTTTCGCTCTAGCCGTTCTAATGTAGTCACTATTTAGTACTTCAAGCATACTTGACCGTGCAAGTCTAGCGATAAATGCCATTGGCATGAAGGAAAGTGCAATAGAAGGTAGTACGGTGCTTGCCCAAGACTCCCATCCTGCAACTGGGAAGATCGCTATAATACTTGCCTCAGATGCAAATACATATTGTAGTAGCGCCGCTAAAATGAAACTTGGAACTGAAATTCCAAAGATCGTTAAAATGGCAATCGTATAGTCTTGCCACTTGTTATGATAGAGCGCTGCAAGGACCCCAAACAATACACCAAATGCTAATGCGAGGAGAATTGCCTCAATTCCGAGGGTAAAGGAAACGGGGAATCCAGAACTGATTAAGTCATTTACGGTTTGTCCTTTATATTTAAATGAGGGACCAAAATCTAATGTTGCAACTGAACCTAGGTAGTTTACATATTGAACAAATAAGGGCTTGTCCAATCCGTAGTGCTCGTTTAGGTTTGCTTCAATTTCAGCAGGAAGTTTCTTCTCACCAGAGAATGGACCACCAGGTGCTGCCTGCATGAGAAAGAAAGTTGCAGTTACAATAACAAACAGTGTGATTAAAATATATATTAATCGCTTACCGATATATTTAAGCAACGGAATTGCACCTCCATGATTTTACAACAATTTCTCTAATCAGCAAGAAAGGTATATGGAGAGACATCCTCCATATACCTTAAGATCCTTGCCGTAGATCTCTTACACTATTACTCTTACTTTTCGAAATGTGCCCATTTGTATTGAACATCACCTAGTCCAGATACAACTACACCTTTAAGTTTTGGATCTTGTACCCAAAGCTGAGTGTAGAAGTAAATTGGTGCTATAGGCATATCGTTGATGATGATTTCTTCTGCTTTTTTCAGCATTTCTTCACGCTTCGTTTTATCTGTTTCTTTTGCAGAATCATTCAACAATTGTTTGTACTCTTTGCTTTCCCATCCAGTGTCGTTGTTTCCGCCGTCTTTATCTTTGTAAAGCTCAAGGAAGTTCACTGGATCGTTGAAGTCACCTAACCAGCCCATACGTCCGATTTGGTAGTCTCCGCTGTGGATTTTGTCGATGTATACGTTCCACTCAGAGTTATCAAGTTCAACTTTCACACCTAAATCTTTTTTCCACATTTCTTGAATTGCTTGTGCAATCTTTTGGTGGCCTTCATCTGTGTTGTAAGAAAGTTTCAATGTTGGAAGATCAGAAACAGACTTATAACCTAATTCTTTCGCACCTTTTTCAAGAAGCTTTTTAGCTGTATCTACATCGTGATCTTTGAAGTAGCCAGTTTTGTTATCTGTGAATCCTTCCATTGTTGGTGGAACGATTGCCATTGCTGGAACTTGTTCACCTTGCGTAATTTTGTCAACGATCGCTTGACGGTTGATTGAGTATGCAAGGGCCTTACGGATGTTTGCATTGTTTAAAGGTTTTACTTCTGTGTTGAATTTGTAGTTATAGATACCAGCGATCGTCTGGATTTTCAGACCGCCTTCTTTTTTCAATGTTTTTAAAGACTCAGTTGGAAGGCTTCCAGTTGGAGAACCAGCCCAGTCAAGCTCGCCTTTTTTGAACATGCTAAGCTCAGTGTTTGTATCTTTGATCATAGACATGTTGATTTTTTTCAATTTCACAGTATCTTTATCCCAGTATTCATTGTTCTTTTCAAGCGTGATAGAACCGCCATGTTTCCATTTAGAAAGAACGAATGGTCCGTTAGATACGTAGTTTTCACCAGCATTTGTGTACCAGTTTTTATTCTTTTCAGCCACTTTTTTGTTGACTGGCATATAAGTATAGAATGCAGTTAGTTCAGTAAAAAACGGTGTTGGGTTTTCTAGCTCAACTACAAGCGTTTTGTCGTCTTTAGCTTTAATGCCAACATCAGCAACTTTCGCTTTCCCTTTGTTCGCTGCTTCAGCACCTTTAATATAGTAAAGCTGGTAAGCATATTGAGATTCATTTTTAGGATCTAATGCCCATTTCCAAGCATATTCGAAATCTTCTGCTTTTACAGGGTCGCCATTAGACCATTTTGCATCACGAAGTGTGAATGTATAAGTTTTACCATCAGCACTTGTTTTGATATCAGAAGCCATTGCATTTTCTGGCTTTCCTTCAGCGTTAATTCTTGTTAACCCTTCAAAAGTCTGACGGATGACACTACCTGAAGTTGAATCATTTGCCAATCCCGGATGTAGAGAAAAAGGCTCAGTGGAGATATTCACATTTAATGTTGTTTTAGCCTCTCCAGAACTGCTCGTGCTGTCGCCTGATTTGTTTCCGCTGAAACCACAAGCGCTTAATACAAGTGTGAAAATAAGCATTAAAGTAACAACAGACCAACGCTTTTTCAACTGTATTCCCCCTTATAATATGTTTTTAGTTCAAAGGTCTCGATAGAAGATGAGATTCAGATTTAAGAAATAGCGTAAAAAAGTCCCTGAATAGCTTACTTTCTATTTCTTTTGTTTTTTCTGAATTTTCACTATGTAAAGAGCCTAGCACAAACGTGTGAACAAATTCATTATAATGAATAGAATAATTTATTGCAATATCAATTTCATATATTTTTTAAAAACGTAAATGGGGATAAAGAGGGATTTTTATAAACTAAAGTCTCAATCACTTCAACAAATTAAAGCGTAAATTGATTAAAATAATTTAACAAATTCAGCAGGAATAATGTTTTATACATATAATTAATCATCCTTTTTTAAAAAATTCTGACAGATATTTGTTATTTTATCTAAAATTTTAAGTGTCAATAGGCATGATGAGAAGGTCACATAAGGGCTTCGTGACTTTTTCATGGTCATCCTTTATAATAGATAGACATATTGTTGCGATGAAAAAGAAGAGTACATATATTCACCATTTACAGAGAATCTGCGGCCGGTGTGAGCAGATAATGGCATGTATGGAATGGGCTTTGGAGCAGCTAACCGAACACTTCTAAAAAAGTGAGTAGGCTTAGACGGAGCAGTCTCCGTTATCAACGTCTTGAGTGATTTCTATGTGAAATAACAAGGGTGGTACCACGGTTCATTCGTCCCTTTTCTGTTGAAAAGTGATGGGTGGGCCTTTTTATATTGAAGAAAAGAGGTTTTAGTATGACAAAGAAGACAATTTTTTCAGGCATTCAGCCGAGCGGTTCTGTCACGTTAGGGAACTATATTGGAGCAATGAAGCAATTTGTTGATTTGCAGCATGACTATCATGGCTATTTTTGTGTCGTGGATCAACATGCGATTACAGTGAGTCAGGACCGATTAGCTCTCCGCCAAAATATTAGAAGCTTAGCAGCTCTTTATTTAGCTGTTGGTCTTGATCCAGAGAAAGCGACATTGTTTATCCAATCAGAGGTACCTGCTCACGCCCAGGCAGGATGGATGCTTCAATGTGTTGCTTATATTGGGGAATTAGAAAGAATGACCCAATTTAAGGACAAATCCGCTGGTAAAGAAGCAGTTGTTTCAGGCCTATTAACGTATCCCCCATTAATGGCTGGCGATATCTTATTATATGGTACTGATTTAGTCCCTGTTGGAGAAGACCAAAAGCAGCATCTTGAATTGACTAGAACGCTCGCTGAACGCTTTAACCGAAAGTACAATGACATCTTCACTGTGCCTGAAGTGAAAATTCCAAAAGAAGGCGCACGAATTATGTCTTTAACAGATCCAACGAAAAAAATGAGCAAATCCGATCCGAACCAAAAATCTTTCATTACCTTATTAGATGAACCAAAGCAGCTTGAAAAGAAAATTAAAAGTGCTGTGACGGATTCAGAAGGCATCGTGAGGTATGACAAAGAGAACAAGCCTGGTATTGCCAACTTGCTGACGATTTATTCTGTATTAGGCAACATATCCATTGCAGAGCTGGAGCAAAAGTACGAAGGCAAAGGATATGGTGAGTTTAAAGGAGATCTTGCGAACGTTGTCATTGATGCTTTAAAACCAATTCAAGATCGATACTATGAACTCATTGAATCAGACGAGCTTGACCGCATTCTAGACGAAGGTGCTGAAAAAGCAAACCGCGCAGCAAACAAAATGCTGAAAAAAATGGAGAATGCGATGGGTCTTGGCAGAAAACGCAAATAAAAAAAGCTTGCAGCACTGCCGCTGCAAGCTTTTTCTAATTTACTTTTGATTCGTTTTCCATTTCCCAAAGCTTTTCGAAAAAAGGCTGCCCTTTAATCATTTTTTCACAGAAGGCTAAATGATTCTCTGACCACCCATCAATCGTTTCATTGTAAAGCATGTTCCAAATCTCTTCGAAAGACATTCGTTTGATTTGGTTGTACATGCGCGGGTTCCATTCCGTATACCAATACGCAATCTCCGCCCTGTTTTTGAGCCCTTTTAATTGATCGAGCGCCATAAACATCAGCTGTTTCAGCTGTCTTTCTTTTCTCGTTAATCCGCTGATATGCTGCGGCGGCAGTGATAGAATGTGATATTCTTTCGTCGATTCAAGGCTGTCCTTAGAAAATTCATATTCCTCTGCCTTCACATCTTTCACCATTTCATACACCAATTGCTCCTGCCTTGGAATCAAGCGGCTTTTTCTCACAGGTATGGAATACCCTATCGTATCTACAGCAATGATTCGAATTCCGTCGGTGACTACAAAGCAATACTCTAATTTACGGCGTTCATGATTTTTTCGAATATATGATTTCTCAAATACAGACTCTAGCAGCGTCTTCGGCAGCTCTGAAAGATCATTCTCTATGTAATCAAACAAAGGGCTCTGCACCTTAAGTAAAGGCACTTGATCTAACAGTTCAACACTGTCCTCCTTACGCCACTCATGAAAATGACACACATTGTAGCCATTCTCTTCCCCTTCAAACCAATTCACCCATACGTCATGAAGAAATAACATAACCAATCCCTCACTTTATAAAAACTGTTGTCCACAGTATGGGCAAGGGATAGAGAAATTATTCCAACTTTATCAAAACTTCAAGCTGAGAATGATGAGCTTCATGTCTTTCTTTCGTTCAGGAAACGCAGAGCCCTTTTAAACTTTACTTCAGCTTTTTAGGATCAAGCGCATCTCTCAGCCCATCTCCTAAAAAATTAAAGCATAAAACAGTCAGCAAAATGAATAAACCTGGGAAAAGCGGGTACCACCAAGCTTGCACCATAATGGAGAAATTTTGTGCGTCTTGCAGCATGTTGCCCCAGCTTGCCGTTGGCGGCTGAATACCAAAGCCAAGGTAGCTGAGCGTTGATTCAGCTAAAATGACGGAGCCTACTTTTAATGTAGCTGACACAATAATAGGACCGATACAGTTCGGTAAAATATGCGAAAAGATGATGACATGATTTTTCGTTCCAATGGTTCTCGCCGCGAGGACGAATTCTCTTGTTCGAAGTGATAAGAATTCACTGCGGATGAGTCTGGCCGTTGTTGTCCAGCCTGTCAAAGCAAAGATTAAAATCAATTTATCAATGCCCGGTTTGAAAATGGTGACGAGCGTAATCAATAGAAAAATGTCTGGAATCGACAACACGACATCTACAAACCTCATTAACAAAGAATCAACAAACCCTTTGAAATACCCCGCAACCGCACCAACGACAGTACCAATGGTGATTGCACCGAGCACTGAGACAAAACCGACCAATAAAGAGACCCGCGCGCCATATAGCACCCTTGAGAAAATATCGCGGCCAAACTTGTCAGTGCCCATAAAATGCTCGGCACTTGGCGGCTGGAGCCGCTTCAATAAATCTTGCTGTTCTGGTGTATATGGAGCGATCACTGGAGCGAAAATGGCTGAAAAGATAATGATCAATAAGATCACAGAGCCGGCAACCGCCAATTTATTTTTGAAAAATTTCTCGCAAAACAAACGCAGCATCGTCTCTGGCTTTGGCGGAAGGCCCTCCTTTAATTTGATATCAACAGGAGGTGTTCCCATATTAGGCTGTGCCAATTGTGCTTCAGCTCCCTTCTAATATTCAATACGCGGATCAACGATCGCATATAAAATATCCGCTATTAAATTTCCAACCACCACAAGCACTGCGGAAATAACGGTCATTGCCATAATGACCGGATAATCTCTCGAAAAGGCAGAATCAATGAACAGCTTTCCAAGTCCAGGCCAGGTGAAGATTTGTTCCACCACGACTGCGCCGCCAATAAAAGATGGTATCATTAATCCGAAAATCGTTATGACAGGCATAAGACCGTTTCTTAAACCATGCTTAAAAATGACTTTGTTTTCTCTAAAGCCTTTCGCTCTTGCTGTGCGAATGTAATCCTGCCTCATCACATCAAGCATGCTCGACCTTGTGTACCGGGTCAGCCCTGCCATATCAGCCGTTGCTAAAACAAAGGCTGGTAAAATGATGTGATGGAGCCGGTCAAACACATTAAAATCAGCATTCAAGGTAGAGACTCCGCCAGTTGGAAACCACCCTAAGTTCACGGATAAAACCATAATGAGGATGAGACCAAACCAAAAGTTTGGAATAGCCAGTCCGATAAAAGATGTAACCGTAATGCCATAGTCAAGCTTTGTATACGGACGTTTTGCTGAAAGAACACCAAATGGGATGGCGATCAGCAGGGCAACTATTGTAGAAAAGATCATGAGGATGAGGGTATTTGGCAGCCGGGCAAAAATCAAATCAGCCACGGGTGTTCCCTTTTTGACAATGGATGTGCCAAAGTCACCTTGTAGCATATTGCCAAGCCATTTCATATATTGCACATATTCAGGATCGTTCAAGCCGTACTTATCAATAAAGGCTTCCCGGTCTGCCGCACTAATAGTAGGATCCATCATGAGTGACATCGGATCGCCTGGTGCTGCTTTCATAATGGCAAAGGACAAGATGGTAATCCCTAATAAAATGGGAATGGAGAGCAATGTCCTTCTAATGATATATGTAACCATATGCACAACTCCTTTTTCATCGGATCGCCATTCTGTGAAAAAAAGGCCAAAATGATGTTATTTTAGCCTTTTGTCTTCTTTTCAGCGTGATCTGAAAACCCTTGAATTCTCGTGCTGATGCGGAGCGAACGAAGTGATCTTTTTAGCACCCGCGCAGAGAACTGACACCGAATGCAAGGGATTGTTCTCACGGTGAAAGGGGGAGAATCCCCCTTCTTCACTATCAGCCTACTGTTCAAGCCACCATTTTTCGATTTTGTAATACTCATCTTTCGGGTGGTAAGAGTAGCCTTGGAGATTAGATGGCATAGCGCGATGTGAATTGGCATAGTAAAGGAACGTATATGGCTGATCCTCTGCGATAAGTTTATAAATTTTTTCATATGCCTTTGAATAATCTTTTCGATCGCTTAAGTTTTTAGCATCGACTAACAGCTTATCGACCTCTTTATTTTTATACCAGATGTTATTTAAGCCTTTTTCAGACTGGCTTGAGTGGAATATGCTGAATTGATCAGGGAATGTCGCAAGGCTCCAGCCGAGCAGCAGCGCATCATAATCCCACTTAGGCGGTGTCGTCTGCTCAATGAGTGCACTGAATTCCACAATTTGCGGCTTTGCTTCCACACCGATTTCTTTGAGCTGCTGCTGGACAACGACAGCGATATCTTCACGAACTTTATTTCCTTGGTTGGTCTTTATGACAAAGGAGAATTTCTTGCCATCCTTATCAAGATAGCCGTCTCCATCTGTATCCTCCCAGCCCTCTTCTTTCAGCATCTTTTTCGCTTTTTCTTGATCAAATTCAAATACTGGCACACTTTCATCCTTTGGATAGTTCCAGGACAGCGGACTTTCTGGAATGTTGGCTACTTTGCCGTCTCCATCTAGCACTTGGTCAACAATCGTTTGACGATCAATAGCATGTGTCAGCGCTTGGCGGACCTTTTTACTTTTAAAGAGTTCATTTTTCTGGTTCCAGCCAATGTATGAATAATTGAGTCCTAGATCAGATTCGATTTTAATGTTGCTCACTTTTTCAGCTGTTTGCAGCTCGGAGCCTGGTACAGCAAAGAAATCAATATCTCCTGCTGACAGCTGGGCAATCGCTGCATTCTGATCAGGAATGGTTTTAATTGTGACAGTATCAAGGTAAGGACGTCCATCCCAATAATCGTCAAAGGCTTCTAGTTTGACGTAGTCTCCTTCTTTCCATTCTGCAAATTTAAATGGACCTGAACCGATTGGTTTTTTTCGGTTAAATTCGTTTTCACCGAGATCTTTTATAGGCACATCACCTAAAATATGCTTAGGTAAAATACCGTAGCTTCCTAGTGTGACATTATAAAAATACGGATCTTTTTTATTGAGCTTGAATTCGATCGAGTAGTCCCCTGTCTTTTTAACAGACTCTAAAACTTCAAAGCCTGATCCGCGCTCCCCGTTGTAGTCCTTATTGATTGGAATGCTGTATGTAAACACAACATCATCAGCAGTCAGTTCTTCACCATCATGAAACTTCACACCTTTTTTAATGGTGACATCAAACTGCTTGCCGTCATCAGATTCTTTAATATCCTCTGCCAGCGATAGCTGAGGGTTGAGCTTTCCGTCTGTTTGAAGTAAGAAGCTGTAGATTCTTTCCTCAATATCAGAGCTTGCCACATCTGTAGAATACAGCGAGTTAAATAATGTTGGCTCTGCAATTGAACCGATGACAAGATCGCCGCCTTGTACCGGTTTACCTGTGGATTTCTTTCCACTGTCTCCAGACGTTTTATTTCCACCAGAACAAGCAGCAAGGATTAATGTAAAGATCAGCAGTAAACTGACCAAAATGGACTTTCTATTTCTACCTTTCATAGACAATTCCCCCTATTCTTTTTTAAAAATAATGATCGAATCCTGTTTCATCCCCCCTCTCAAAGATGAGATCATACAAGCTTGATCAAGCGTTGTAGAGGTGGCAGGCAACAAAGTGGTTCGTTTTTAATTCCTGAAATGCTGGTACTTTTTCTTTACAGATTTCTTTCGCGTGCGGGCATCTTGTGTGAAATACGCAGCCTTTTGGCGGATTTGCAGGACTCGGCAGATCGCCTTGGAGCATAATGCGTTCTCTTTTCGTCTGCCCTTTTTTACGGGTGACAGGAACGGAAGAAAGCAGAGCCTGTGTATACGGATGGAGCGGGTCATCGTACAGACTATGCTTATCGGCAAGCTCCATCATTTTGCCGAGATACATGACGCCGACTCTATCGCTAATATGCCTGACCACACTTAAATCGTGAGAGATAAATAGATAGGTAAGGTCAAATTCCTCCTGAAGCTCCTCCATCAGATTAATAACCTGCGCCTGAATGGATACATCAAGTGCTGATACAGGCTCATCTGCGATGATCATGTCGGGATTCATGGCAAGCGCACGAGCGATGCCGATCCGCTGCCTCTGCCCGCCTGAAAATTCATGGGGATAGCGGTTCGCAAAGCTTGGATGAAGACCTACCTTTGATAAAAGCTGTTCCACTTTTTCATTTCTTTCTTTTAAGGAATATAAGTGATGTGTTTTGTAGGGTTCTTTGATGATGCTTCGAAGTGTTTTTCTAGGGTTGAGTGATGCAAAGGGATCTTGAAAAACCATTTGGATGTTTTTTCGTGTAGATTGTCTTAGCTTTGATTCTGATACGCGCGTGATGTCTTGCCCTTTAAAAAAAATTTGACCGTCTGTTGGTTCGTATAGGCGGATCATTGTCCGGCCTAGTGTGGATTTCCCGCATCCTGACTCCCCGACAATACCTAACGTTTCACCTTTATAAATCTTCAAGTCTATGCCGTCAACAGCTTTCACTGCACCGACTTTCTTTTGAAAGACGCCCGCTTTAATCGGAAAATGCTTTCGAATCTGTTTCAGTTCAAGGATCGTTTCTTTCTCTGGTAATTCCGTTATTTGTTTTTGATTTTGAGCAAGGGTCATGTGTGGTCTGCCTCCTCATATAAGAAACATCTGACGCTTCTGCCATTTTCAAATGTTCTCAGCTTAGGCAGTTCTCCCAGGCAGCGTTCCTTCACTTGCGGACATCTAGGAGCAAAGCGGCAGCCGGCTGGAAGCTGATCTGGCGCAGGAACATTCCCTTTGATGGCTGTTAACGGCTGTATGTCTCCGTCAATGACAGGAATCGATTCAAGCAGCCCTTCTGTGTAAGGATGAAGCGGCTGTTCAAACAACTCTTCAACAGTTCCATTTTCAACAACCTGTCCGCAGTACATGACAATCACTCGATCTGCAACTTCAGACACGACACCTAAATCATGTGTGATAAGAAGAATAGATGTACCAAAGGTAGAGCATAAATCTTTCATTAATGTGAGTACCTGTGCTTGAATGGTCACATCCAGGGCAGTTGTCGGTTCATCTGCAATGAGAAGCTTCGGGTCACAGCTTAACGCTATGGCAATCATCACTCTTTGCCGCATGCCGCCTGATAAACGATGCGGATAATCTTTCATGATTTGCTCCGGGCGGGAAAAACCAACAAGCTTCAGCAGATCAACCGCTTTTTTGACCGCTTCTTTTTTTGAAAGTTTTTTGTGATAGATGAGGATTTCTGTTATTTGTTCTCCGATGGTTAAGACGGGATTAAGTGAGGTCATGGGTTCCTGAAAGATCATAGATACATCATTACCGCGGATGCTGCATAATTCCTTTTCACTATATGTAACAAGGTCCTTTCCATCAAGTTTAATGGAACCGTCCATAATTTTCCCACCCGTTCCATGAATCAGACCCATAATGGATAAGGACGTAATGCTTTTGCCAGACCCAGACTCACCGACTAATGCGACAGTTTCTCCTCTGTTGATGCTGAAATCAACGCCATCCACAGCAGGTATCGGTTCCTTTTTTCGAAAAAAATATGTTTTTAAGTTTTGCACTTCAAGCAGCGTGCTCATTCATTCGCCCCTTTCTCCTTAGATCAATAGAATCGAACCTGAATATTCTGTATTTTAAAAATAAAAAGAATTATTTGTATATTATTACATCGCTATGACGAAATCAAGAAGTATTTAGTAAATTTGTAATATGTCTCTTTTTATGTGAATTATTCACTTTGTGATTCTATCGCCTTTAAAAAGGTTTCTGCTGGCTCTGCAATCATAGACTCCTCGCTGATTCGGTGCTCATTGAAATATTTTTTCACAATATAAAACCCGGTAGCGTAACCAAGCATTTTAGGGTAGTTCCCTTTTCCATAAAGAAGATTCTGTATCAGCCTTTCGTCGTCCTGGACTCTTTGATCAAGATGACTGGATACCCATTTCTTGTACATACGCTGAAGCTGTTCTTCGCTATAGAAGGTGGTCCATTTCGCTGTATAGTTTTCTCCATATCTATGATACACAGCATATTCAGCGAGCCCCTCCATCATGATTGTATCGAGGAATGTAAAGTCTTTTTCTTCTTTTGAGAGAAAATGCAGCCTGCATACATGGTGATATTCGTGAGTCAGCAATGTACCGATTCGCTCCTTCGGGGTATTTGGAGACAAAAAAAGAAAGACCTTGTCATCAAATGCCATGCCGGATTGATAATAAAATTGCTCTCTGATTTCTCTGCTGCTCTCGTTGACAGGTAAAATAAACACGGGAATGTCAGGACCTTTCCACTGCTTTTGAAGCGTTTGATATTCTTTCATGACAAGCTTGAAATACCCTTTTTCCTTGAGCTTGTCGATCATGTTTTTGCACGAGCTCCAAGACCGAACCATCCCGTGATGCTGCAGGTGAGCGAGGATAGACGACCATTCTTTTTCCTCGGCCCCTTTAAAATAAGGAACAAAGCGCGCTGCAAGCTCCTGAAATGATGATGATTGATGAATGAGATATTGTGTATTGATCAGACCCATACCGCTAAAACACCTCCATTTTCATCATATGCAAAAAAGCGGCGATCTGTTTATCGACCGCCGCTTTCTCAGAAAGTATTACGCTTCGTATTTTTTGAAAATAATTGTCGCATTATGCCCGCCAAAACCAAGTGAGTTACTTAAAGCCACTTGTACTTCTTTTGAACGTGCTTCATTTGCTACATAATCAAGATCACATTCTTCATCCGGTGTTTCAAGATTAATGGTTGGAGGAAGGACGCTGTCTTTAATCGCAAGAACAGAGAAAATGGCTTCTACTCCGCCTGCTGCGCCAAGTAAGTGACCTGTCATTGATTTTGTCGAACTGATCGCAAGCTGGTTCGCATGCTCTCCGAACACTTCTTTAATCGCCATTGTTTCAAATTTATCATTGTAAGGTGTGCTTGTACCGTGGGCATTGATATAATCAATATCTTCCACAGACAACCCTGCATCTCGAATCGCTTCTTTCATTGCACGGACGCCGCCTTCTCCATTTGGAGCTGGTGCTGTAATATGGTAGGCATCTCCAGTTGAACCATAACCAACGATTTCTGCATAAATGGTCGCACCACGTTTTAAGGCATGCTCAAGTTCTTCAAGAACAATAATCCCTGCACCCTCACCCATGACAAATCCGTCACGGTTTTTGTCGAACGGACGGCTTGCTGTCTTTGGATCAGGATTTGTCGAAAGGGCTTTGTTCGCACAGAAACCTGCAAACGACATTTTTGTTAATGGCGCTTCTGTTCCGCCTGTGATCATTGCATCTGCATCTCCGCGCTGAATAACTTTAAATGCATCACCAATCGAGTTTGTTCCTGTTGCACATGCTGTCACCGTACAAGAGTTAACCCCTTTTGCGCCAAGTGCAATAGAGATTTGGCCTGTCGCCATATCAGGAATCATCATTGGGACGAAGAATGGACTGACGCGTCTTGCCCCTTTATTTGAATACACTTCGAACTGCTCTTCAAATGTTTCAAGCCCGCCAATACCAGACCCAACCCATACACCAACACGCGGTGCGATTTCATCTGTGATTTCAAGACGTGAATCTTCCAGCGCTTTTTGAGCTGCAACGACTGCATATTGTGTGAAGCGTGCCATTTTCCGCGCTTCTTTTTTCTCCATGTAATCTTCAATGTTAAAATCTTTTAGTTCTGCCGCTACTTTTGCGGTATATTCACTTGAATCGACACGTGTAATCGGTCCAACCCCTGATACACCCGCTAAAGCATTTTTCCATGTTGACTCTACATCGTTGCCAAGAGGTGTCAAAGCACCTAATCCTGTAACAACTACTCGTTTCTTATCCATTAATTTGTGCACCCCACTCTTTTATCGGCCCCATCGCATAGCGATTGCGCCCCAAGTTAATCCGCCACCAAAACCAACCATTACAATCACATCGCCGTCATGAATTTTTCCGGCTTCGATTTCTTCACATAGTGAAATTGGAATGGATGCTGCTGATGTGTTTCCATATTTATGAACCGTCTTCGACATTTTTTCAACCGGAAGCTCTAAGCGTTCGCGTGCTGCTTCCATAATGCGAATATTTGCTTGATGCGGGATCAAGAAATCAACGTCTTCTTTTGATAGTCCAGCTTTTTCAATGACATTTACACTTGACTCTCCCATTTGTCTTACAGCAAATTTAAATACTTCTCGTCCATTCATGATTGTATGATCTTTTTCATCTAAGTACAAGTGCTTCCCGCCGCTTCCATCTGCTCCAAGTTCAAATGATAGAATTCCTTTGCCTTCGCTGACTTCTCCCAGCACAGCAGCTCCAGCTCCATCTCCAAACAAAACAGCAGTATTACGGTCATCCCAGTCTGTAATGCGAGAAAGCTTTTCTACACCGACAACAAGCACGTGTTTGTAAGTTCCTGATTCGATAAATTGTTTTCCAGTTACAAGCCCATACATAAAGCCAGCACACGCAGCGCTAATATCCATTGCACATGCTTTATGTGCACCGAGCTGCTCTTGAATCATGCAAGCAACTGTCGGAAATGCTTGATCTGGCGTGACTGTCGCCACAAGAATCATATCGATATCTTCTGCAGCCACATCTGCGGCAGCTAATGCTTTTTTTGCAGCAGCAAGCGCCATATGAGATGTATTGACATCATCAGATGCAATTCTTCTTTCTTCTATACCTGTTCTAGTACGAATCCACTCGTCAGAAGTTTCAACCATTTTTTCTAAATCATGATTTGTTAATACTTTTTCAGGTATATAGCGGCCAAGGCCAATAATTCCAGCATTCATTGAATAAGACTCCTTTTACTCATACGAGCATGTGATATTGTGATCTTATATTAGTATCTGGTACTAATTTTACCTTATTTTTTTCTTCTTGGCAATACAAACGTCTAACCTTTCCTCTCACTTTTTTCATAGATTAATGATATATACCAATAGTAGAAAGGAACATGTGATATGGCACAAAAAGATATTTTCTCAGCAATGATGTTTGGACAGCCGATTGAGAAGGAGAAAAGCAAGACAGAGGCAAAGGAGGAACGTGCGGAGACATCTTCAAGTGAGGACTCAATTGACTACATGCATGTCATGAATCAAATTGGGAACATTATGAACTCCATCGATGAGCTGAAGCCTGTGTTTAAAGATGTTGGTCCTATGATTAGTGCCTTCAAGAAAAAATTATCATAAAAAAAGCCACTATTCTGTGGCTTTTTCTGATTCTGCATCTGCTTTTCCAAGCTCGTATGCTTCCTGCATGACAGATGTAAATAATGTTAGAAGCGGCTGAAGTGCTTCAGGGTCAAGCTGAATCCCTGCTTTATCTAACTCTTCCTTCGCCTGCGGAAAATACTTCATGGCAATTTGTAAAAATTCCATCGATTTTTCGTGCTGCATGTCGTCGTCTCCTCACTTTTCATTTGGCAGTTTTCCGGTTTTTTTGTAAGACGCAATATCACTTTCAATGTCTTTCACAAAAGCGTCGTCAATGGTGGAGCTAAATTTCCCCATCTCGACCACTCCTTCTTTAAAATCAAAGGAGTACTCATCTTGTTCATTTAGCTTGCCTTCATTAAACTTCTTTGCAATGATACTGTACGCCTTATCAACATGCTGTACAGTGCTCGTTAAAACTGTATGGCTGCCGAGGTTGGATTGATCGGTGACGTACCCGATCGCTGATAAATTATCGGCTTTGATTTGTTCAATGACAGGGATATTATAACCATCACCTGCTGGATACACAACATCAACGCCCTGCTTTTTTAATTTTTGATAGAGCTCCACCGCTTTGTCAGCATCATCCCAGTTTTCGACAAACTCTGCTAATACTTGTACATGTTCATCTTGATATTTTGCTCCTTTGATAAAGCCGTCTACTTCACTTTGCCAATCATATGTAGCAAGAATACCAATCTTTTTTGTTTTTGACATATGTGCAGCTGTCATGCCTCCGAAAAAGCCCATCGCTTCACCTTTAAACGTCACGTTTGTGACATTGCCCGCCTGAGGCTTGTTTCCATTGACCGTAATAAATTGTATGTTTGGATAATCTTCACTGATCAAGTTAAAAATTTCACTGTATTCATTGCCATGGCCAATAATTAAATTGACTCCTTTTTTATGGAATTCTTCAATGGCATCAACGATTTTCTCCTTGTCGACCATTCCTTCCTTATAATAAACATCTACACCAAATGTTGATTGGATACTTAATAAGCCTTTATAACCTTTCGTTCCCCAAACTTGATCATTGATCGTATCGGGGACGAGTAAACCCACCTTCTCAATTTTTCCTTTTAAAGGCGCCTGCGAGCAGGCAGATAATAGAAGAAGGAACGAAAAGATCATGACAAGCCGCTGGTACTTCATGCCATGTTCAACTCCCTTTTGCAACATGCAGTGATGAACCTGTATGTTAAATATAGGTTTATTTTATACTGAAAAAAGATAAGATGGAAGATCATTCTTGCTTTTTGTCGAAAAATGTTGAGTTTTGTCTTTTCCATTCTGCAATCATGTCTTCTGCTTGTTTGTCATCTGTTTGGCTTTCTACCTTCAATTCATACGTCATGTCCTGTCTTTGACCTGTGTCCGAAGCCCATTGTAACAATTCCTTTGCCACATCTTCTACAAAAAGTGAATCTGCACGCTTTGTTTGATCTTCATTGAGTGTCCATGGTCCGAACATGCGAGGAAGAATAACTGCCGGCACATTCTGTTTCACTGATTCGTTTTCAGGTTTTTCATAAAGAATCTGGTACATGCCATGCTCTGCTTTGATGTCTTTCTGCCTGTTATGCGGTTCCTCTGATTGAATAAAAATGAGGTCATACGTGTCTTTGCTATCCTGAAGGTCAATGACACGAACGAGATCATTTCTGCCCAGCCACATCATCCGCTCTTCTAACAGTGCCTTTTGTTCTTCTTTAAGATCATGAGGACGCGTGATATCCACTTGAATGCCCTCTTTCATCATATATTCACAAAGTGTCAGGCCAAAAAACTCATCTGCCCCTATGATCAGTCCTGTTTCCATGTTCACGTCCCCTTTTTTAATATCGAATAAAAAGAAGAGCCCTTTCTATGAAGGGCTGTTATCATCCTATTCATCACAATTCTCTTTCATGCGATTTATAAAACTTGTGAATGGATTGAAAGATTCTTCTCGGATGATCAAACATATGCAGCGTGAGATCGACCTGACAATGTTCTGGATTTTTCATATGCTGATCAATAAAAGGCTTTGCGTGAAGTTCATATGCATAAGGTGCGCCGTTTAGCCTTTGCCATATATGAATCGGTACATGAGCAGAATGAACAGGACAAGAAGGCAGTGGATACGTTTCAGCTTCCTTTTCAGAACAGCCATAGCTCTCTGCTAACTCTTTGAGCAGCTGCTTATAAAAGAATTTGTGTTCCTTTTCTCTTTCTCGTTGTGCATCCAGATTCAGACATGGATTCACCATCGCAATGGACCTTAGTACTTCAGGCATCTCCTCAGCAAGGCTCATAGCAACAAGTGCACCCATTCCCTCTGCGAGCACATGAATTTCCCGGTTTAATATTTCTTGTTTTAGTGTGTGATGCACGAGCTGCTTGGCACTAAAAACAGCATCTTCGCATCCCCAGTGATTCCCATGAAGATGACTATTAAACAATGTATATCCTTCATCCTTTAAGGCAGTTAAAAGCTGGTTTCTTCCATAATGCTGAAGCCAGAATGATGTATTTTCCTGCACAAAGTGATTTCGGTCACCGAGGATTAGAATGCCAAAGCCATTTGGTTTTTGAGGAAGGTGAATGATGTTCCACTGGGAACCAAGCTGGAAAAAACGTTCGCTTACACCCATATGGCCAGCCTCCTTTCAGTGATTCTGCTTTCTATGATATGAACAACAACTCTTGTAGGAATAAGGAAATCCCCTAAAGACAGAAGAATTCTTTTTATTTTTATAGCAGAAGGTCTTAAAATGGTCACATAAAGGCGGAAAACAGTCTTTTCCCTTCACTTGCATCTATGGTATGATAATCAATAGATTGTTACATAAAGGACGGTGGGATTATGCATTATATTATCACCCTCATTTGGACTTTTCTGCTGACACATATGGCTGGTTACATCGTTGCCTCTATGAATGGAGCTGCTTATGATTTTACGCTCACTTCCATTCTTGCAGTTGTGTTTACGGTTATTTTATTCATCTTTGCTGAAGTAAGTCCAATGAAAGAAACGGAAAGTTCAACAAAACATTCTTAATATGACTTGTGAAAAAGAGCTAAATTGATGTTTAGCTCTTTTTTCTTTCTTTTCAGAGTGATTGCGGCACGCTAAAACCCCCTGCCTTAAACATACAGGGGGTTTTTATTGTTTATACCTCGACGGTTTCGGACTTCTGTTTGTCTTGAGTCAAATGGCTTTTCGCAAGCCCTGTAAACAGGAAGATCGCGATACCTGATAAAATTTCAAGGATTCCTCCGCCAGCAATGACAGGTCCCGCTCCAAATCTTTCTGCCAGGACGCCTGATACGACAGCTGCAAGCGGGAGAAAGACATTTGATGAGGCATTGATCACAGCATATACTTGCGGCTGATCCTCTTGGTCAACAGATGTTTGAATAATGACCATTTCCGGCACATTGATCGCACTGACAGCAGCTCCGAAAATAAAGGAAGCAAGCAGAACAACCGGCAGCCATGTACTCATCCCTGTCATAAAGAATGCAGCCCCTTCAATCATGCCAGCGACAATAAAGAACAAACCAAATCTCTTAATTTTCACCTTTGCCAGAGCAAAGCCCATCATAAACGCGCCAACTGCGGCAACACCTCTTAAAATGGAATACACCATGGAGTCGCTTTGCAGCGCTTCTGCTACGTATACCGCTGACAGTGCCTGCCACGGAGCTGCTGCGACATTCATTAAGATACAATACAGCGTGAGCGCAAATAAAATGTGATGGTTTTTGACAACGAGAAACCCTCTTTTTAAGTTATACAAATATGTATTCTTCGCTTGTTTAATGCCCGCTGCTTTTTCTTCATCGGTTTTCTTTAGTTTGACCCCGATAATAAACAGACCAGAAATCACAAATAAAGCAGTGGTGATCAGCAGAGTATCTGCAGGTCCAATTAATTTAACCAAAAGACCAGCTACCATGACTGCTGCAAGTGCAACAATCTCAAAAGAAGATTGCAGGATTGCATTTGCTTTTTGAATGAGATGCTTTGGAACAATCTGCGGTAAGATCGCCACCGAAGCTGGATTATATGCTGCACCTGTTGCCGATTGAATAACCATTAATGAAATCAATAACCATAGAGGCAATAGATGCGAAAAGTGCAGAAGTGGAATAATGAGTACAATTGTTGCTCGAACAACATCTGAAGCGAACATCCATTTAGACAAATGGTGCTTTTTCATAAGAGGTCCTAAAATTGGGGCTAACAAAGATGAAGGGAGAACCGTTACTGCTAGAAGAAGTCCTGTACCGAGCGCTCCATCCCCTCTTAAAATCAATAGCCAAAGGACGGATGTAAAAGCAAAACTTTCCCCTGTGTTTTTAATGAGTCTTGATATGAATAATGAGGTGAAGCGTTTATTCCAAACACTTTCACTGAGATTCATCTTTTCCATCACACAAATCCTTTCAACAATATATTACATATTTTACCTTAAGTTCTCTTTTTTTCATACTATTTATTTGAAAATTTGAACTTAATTGTTTTTTATTATAAAGAAAAAAGAGGCATGATACATGCCTCTAAAGTCTTATTCCTGCTGACTCTTAGTCAATTGCTTACGGCTTTCTTTGGTAGGTCCAAACACGATTATGGTTCGAGTTATCAGGAAAGACGTCGCCTGCTTTAAGCTTAATCTTTAAAGGATCTTTCACCATACTGCCAGTTTCACCGATCTCGATATACACACCATTATTCGGTGCTTTATTCCCTGATTTAAACTGATGCTGCTGACCCATTTTCATCCTCCTTTCTCGATTGATGTTATTATGTCCCGTCCCTTGCCTCTCCAATCCTTTATGCAAAAAGTCCCTGCTCATACGAGTCAGGGACACTTGGATTTATTTGGATGTTCGATACATAAGTTCTTTCATTAACGCTTTTTGCACATGCAGGCGGTTTTCTGCCTGTTGAAATACTTTTGAGTGCGGCCCGTCAATAATATCTGCCGTCACTTCTTCCCCGCGATGTGCCGGTAGACAATGAAGGAAAATATAATCCTTTGCTGCATGACTCATCAGTTCGTTATTGACTTGATATTCTTTAAATTCAGCAAGACGTTTCTCTGTTTCTGCTTCCTGCCCCATGCTTGTAAACACATCTGAATAAATAACATCTGCATCTTTTACAGCTGCAACAGGATCTGTTGTCACGGTCACTTCTGCCCCTGATTGTTTTGCAAACTCACGGGCAGTGTCTGTGACTTCTTGAAGTGGTTCATAGCCTTTTGGTGATGCAACCGCAATGTCACAGCCTAGCTGCGCACAGCCGACCATCAAGGAGTGCGCCACGTTATTTCCGTCACCGATATAGGCCACTTTGATTCCTTTTAAAGTACCTTTTGTTTCTTTAATGGTTAATAAATCAGCAAGCGCCTGACATGGATGTGAGTAGTCGGTTAATCCATTAATGACTGGAATAGACGCGTATTGTGCAAGCTCTTCAACCTTCTCATGTTCAAAGGTTCGAATCATAATACCGTCGACATAACCAGACAGCACCTGCGCTGTATCACTGATGGTTTCTCCTCTGCCAATTTGCAAATCATTTGAGCTGAGGAAGAGCGCATGTCCTCCTAGCTGCGTCATCCCCGCTTCAAACGAGACACGGGTTCTAGTTGAAGATTTTTCAAAGATCATCGCTAACGTTTTTCCTTTGAATAAATCTTGATATGGGTTTTGTTTCATTTCTTCAGCTTTTTCAATTAAATATGCAATCTCATGGATTGAGAAATCTTTTAATGATAAAAAGTCTTTTCCGTATAATGCCGGTTGTACGTCGACTTGACTCATGCCGTCACTTCCTTTTTATATAATTCATGGAGCGAAACTGGTGATACATCTCCATTTTTTCCTTGCAGGAATGCTTGAACTGTTTCATATTCGGTTAGGACTTGAACGCCGTGTGTGAGTGCTTTTACACGCTGCTCTTTTGCCTCTTCATCTTCTCCTAAATGAATATGAAGGGATTTATCTTCATTCTGCAGCCAAGATTCAAAGCTGCCAGTCCAGACGTCAAAGCCTGCATGCTTCGCTTCATCTATCAATTGCTCGCTGCCTTGTATAAAAAGGCTTCCTTTTTGCTTCCAGATCGGCGCAAATACTTTTTTCAAGGCGCTTTCGGCGTTCTTGCCTACACACATTCCTTCTCCTGTCGCTTTCATTTCAGGTGTCAGCTTGAGGTCGATATCTTGAATGGCATGTGATGAGAACACTGGGAATTTGACCGCTGTCCCCCCTTTGTTTTTCGTTGCAGGGTTTAGTTCTTCAAGCGATGCACCAGCTAATAATTGAGTGGCCATTGGGATCATATCAATGCCCATTACCTTACTGACGACCGGTACAGTCCGGCTTGCCCGCGGATTCACTTCTAATACAAGCGCCTGATCCCCTTTGATGACAAATTGGATATTCATAATGCCCTTGAATGATAATTTCTTCGCTATTTGTTCAGACGCGGTATGCACCTGCTGTTTGATGTCTTCACTGATTGAGATACTTGGTAAAATGGCAAAGCTGTCACCTGAGTGCACGCCCGCTTTCTCAATATGTTCTACGATGGTTGGAATGAACGCCTTTTTTCCGTCAGAAATAAGATCCACTTCAATTTCTTTTCCCGTGACGTACTCATCAATTAAGATTGGGTATGGCAAATGATCTGGCTGATCAAGCAGTGATGCCAAATGTGCTTCTGACTGAACAACGATCATTCCCATTCCACCAATGACATACGATGGGCGAATTAATACAGGGTAACCGATGCTTTTCGCATGTACGAGTGCTTCTTCTTTTGAATGAGCCGTATCTCCTTTTGCGTGAGGAAGATTCAGTTCATCAAGAAGCTGATAGAATAAATCGCGGTCTTCAAGTGCATCCAGCGTATCAAAGGACGTACCTAACAATGTGACACCGGCTTTTTCTAAGCCTTCTGCGACGTTAATCGCAGTCTGTCCGCCAAATTGGACAATGACAAAATCAATTTGTTCTGCTTCCACAACGTTTAGGATGTGCTCTAATGTAATCGGCTCAAAATATAAACGATCTGCAATCTCATAATCAGTACTGACTGTTTCTGGATTGTTGTTCATCATGATGGTTTCAAATCCAAGCTTTTGCAAGGTCAGAACGCCATGAACAGCGCTATAATCAAACTCGACCCCCTGCCCGATTCGAATCGGACCAGAGCCAATGATGAGTGCACGCTGCTTTGTTTTTTCTTGATGTTCACCATCGCTTTTGCCGAAGTAGGTGGAATAGAAGTAATTCGTTTTAGCATCAAATTCCGCCGCACATGTGTCGACAATTTTAAATGAAGCAGCAATGCCGTATTCTTGACGAAGCTGCCTGATTGACTCTTCCGTGTGACCCGTAAGAAGAGCAATCGTTTCATCAAGGAAACCCTTTTCCTTTACCTTTTTCAAGGTATCTTTTGATAGCGTCCCCTTATGATCTTTCAATTCTTGTTCGAGCGTAATCATATTCTGGAACACATGTAAGAAGAATCGATCGATTTTCGTCGTTTGATGAATCGTTTCAACTGTTTCTTGTCTTGAAAGAAGCTCCATAACAGCGAAAAACCGGCGATCGTCTGGTGTTTTGATAAGTTCAAATAAAAGTTCTGTCGATTGCTCTTTCAGTTCTGGCAGGTGGAAGCCCTTCGTTTTAATTTCAAGTGATGCAACTGCTTTTTGAATGGCTGACTCTAAATTCCGATCAATCGCCATGACTTCACCAGTCGCCTTCATTTTTGTGCCTAATTGACGGTCTGCCTGTTTAAATTTATCAAACGGCCAGCGCGGGAATTTCACGACAACATAATCTAGTGCCGGCTCAAAACTAGCATAGGTTGTACCTGTGAGCGGGTTTTTCAATTCGTCTAGCGTATAACCCACCGCAAGCTTAGCTGCCATTTTCGCAATCGGATAGCCTGTTGCTTTTGATGCAAGAGCAGAAGAACGGCTGACCCGAGGATTCACCTCAATGACAAAGTATTCTTTACTGAGTGGATCAAGGGCAAATTGAATGTTGCAGCCGCCGACTACATCCAGCGCTGAAATGATTTTCAGGCTCGCTGAACGGAGCATTTGATAATCCTGATCCGTTAATGTTTGGGAAGGTGCAACGACAATCGAGTCTCCTGTATGCACACCAACTGGATCGATATTTTCCATGTTGCATACCGTGATACACGTATTTTGACGGTCTCTCATGACCTCATATTCGACTTCTTTAAAGCCAGCTATGCTTTTTTCAACTAAACACTGGTGAATCGGACTCGCTAAGAGAGCTCCTTCAATGAGCGGCTTAAACGCCTCCTCTGTTAGAGCGATTCCGCCGCCTTTACCGCCAAGTGTGTATGCTGGTCTTAGGATGACTGGGAAGCCGACTTCTTTTGCAAATTGAAGAGCATCTTCCGCATTATCCACAATTTCACTATCCGGCACAGGTTCGTTCAAATGCTTCATGAGAGCACGGAATTTCTCTCGATCTTCACCGTTTTCAATGGTTTCAACTGACGTTCCGAGCAGAGTCACCCCATGCTTTTTCAGCACACCGGCTTTTTCTAACTCGACAGCAAGGTTTAAAGCCGTCTGTCCGCCAAGGTTGGCTAAAAGACCATCTGGTTTTTCCTTTTCAATGATTCTTGTCACTGAATCAACTGAAAGCGGTTCAAAATAGATTTCATCAGCAAATGACTCGTCTGTCATAATGGTTGCTGGGTTATTATTCACTAAGATGACTTTGTAGCCTTCTTCTTTTAAGGCCATACATCCTTGTGTTCCTGAGTAATCAAATTCTGCTGCCTGACCAATGATGATTGGACCAGACCCGATGACTAGAATGGTTTGTATGCTTTGATCTTTAGGCATGTGCGACTTCTCTCCTTGCTTGTTTCACTTTCTCAATAAAATCATCGAATACCCATTCACTTTCAGCAGGCCCTGGGTGTGCTTCTGGATGAAATTGAACTGACATAATCAGCTTTTCTTTATGAATGAATCCTTCTACAGATCCATCATTGACATGAAGGAATTTCACATCCACTTCTTTGTCATTCATGCTTTTTTCATTCACAACATAGCTATGGTTCTGACTTGTCATAAAGACACGTTTGGATTCTGTATCCTGGACAGGATGATTCGCTCCCCTGTGGCCAAATGGCAGCTTATACGTATCTCCGCCAAGTGCAAGAGCGATTAATTGGTGACCTAGGCAGATCCCAAGTGTCGGAAATGACATCATGATGTCATGAATTGTTTTTAAATACGGTGTCATGGTTTTCGGGTCTCCAGGTCCGTTTGACAAGAGGATCGCATCCGGCTTGATCTCAAATACCTTTTCCATTTGTTTATATGGAATGACGGTTACTTTACAGCCGCGCGCTGCAAGCGAATCTGCAATTGATTTTTTAAAGCCAAAATCAATGAGCGCCACATGTTCCTCACCGCTGCCTTGTGTGTAGATTTCACTATCTGTCACCTGTGCGACGACATTGTCTTGTTTCATTGCAGGCGGCGTTTCGTTTTCGTCTACACTGAGCACAGCGTTCATCGTTCCATTTGCCCGGATGTTTTGCACGACTGCGCGCGTATCTGTATGTGTCAGAAGCGGGATATTCCACTTTTGTAAATAATCTTTTAAGCTGACCGCTGCAAGATGATGTGAAAAATGCTCTGCTGCCTCGTAAACAACTACCGCTTTTACTTGAGGCTTCTTGCTCTCAAAGTCTTCATGGTTAATGCCGTAATTTCCGATCAGCGGATAAGTGAAAACAATGATCTGACCTTTATAGGAAGGATCTGTGAGCACCTCTTGATAACCTGTCATACCTGTAAAAAAGACCACTTCACCTGTGATGCCAGCTTCTCCTGTCAGATCTCCTTCAAAAGAGGCTCCATCTTCTAAATTTAAATAACCCTTCATGCTTATGTCACCCCAAAATTGAATAATTAATGATATAAATGCATTTTTATACGTTTGTTTGTAAAAAAAATTTACACCGAAACTGTTTTATTGGCTAATACTTGAACAATTGTTTCGATCGCTTGATCCAGCTCTGCTTTCTTCACATTCAGCGGAGGTAATAAACGAATGACATTCGGACCAGCTGGAAGCACCAGCAGCCCTTGTTCTCTAAGAGCTGTGATATAGCCGGCGACTGGCTGATCACATTCAATACCTGCCATCAATCCTTTTCCCCGCACTTCTTTTACGATATTCAGCTGTTTGACATTTTGCAGCTTTTCTAACAGGTAATCACCCTTTTCTTTCACTTCTGAAAGAAACTCTTCTTTGAAAATGACATCGAGTGTCGCATTCACAGCCGCCATGGCAAGCATATTTCCACCAAATGTTGTACCATGTGAACCTGGCGAGAATGCATCTCCTAGAGCTTTTTTCCCTATGACTGCACCAACTGGAAAGCCGCTTCCTAACCCTTTTGCCGAAGAGATAATATCAGGGTCAAGACACGTCTCTTCGTACGCAAATGCTGTTCCTGTTCGACCGATGCCGGTTTGGATTTCATCTACAATCAGCAGTGCTTCATGCTTTTTGCAAAATGCTTGAACGGCTTCTAGAAATTCTGGTGTCGCTGGATTCACTCCACCTTCACCTTGCACAACCTCCAGCATCACCGCTGCCACATCATCGACTTCACACGCTGACATAGCGTCTGGATCATTAAACGGTACGTAGTGAAAGCCTTCTAGCATAGGGCCAAAGCCAGTTTTGATTTTATCTTGGCCTGTCGCAGCCATACCAGCATACGTGCGCCCATGGAAAGAGTGCAAAAATGTAATGATATTTGTTTTCCCTGTCGCTTTACGTGCTAATTTAATGGCACCTTCATTTGCCTCTGCCCCGCTATTGCAGAAAAACACGAGATCCCCTGAACTGTTTTCTGCCAGCTTTTCTGCTGCTTTTTCTTGCAGTCCATTTTCAAATAGATTTGAAACATGCCAGACGTGGTCAAGCTGTTCCTTAATGGCTTCATTGACCTTTGGGTGATTGTGGCCTAAATTTGTAACCGCAATGCCTTGTATAAAGTCTAAATATTTTTTTCCATTTGTATCGACTGCCCAAGAACCTGCAGCCTCTTTAATTTCAACATTCCACCGACCATAAGTTTGAAAGAGATGACTCACAGGACCGCCTCCTTTTGTTTCACAATTCTTGTTCCTTTAAAGGTTTCTCCTGTAAAGATACTGCCTTTGCCATTTACGATCATCACTTCATCCACATCACCTGATAAAGCACTCAATGCGGATTGTACTTTTGGAATCATTCCCCCGGAAATAATGCCTTCATCAATGAGTGAAAGGGCTTCTTGTTCGGTGACGACATCTAATAGTTCACCATTTTTTAAAATGCCTTCAACATCTGTGACAAACATAAGCTTATCAGCCTTCATGGCTCCGGCGACAGCTGATGCTGCTAAATCGGCATTCACATTTAAGGTTTGGCATTCTTCCGTCATAGACAGCGGCGCAATCACAGGAATGAATTGTTTTTCCATGAGTGCTTCTGCCATCTCTGGATGAACTTCTTTGATTTCGCCAACGTACCCGTAAACGTCTTGATCTAGGAAATCGGCGACAAGCATCTGCCCATCTTTACCGGATACGCCGACAGATGAAATATCATGCTTTGCGAGCTCTGACACAAAGTATTTATTGACCGTTCCCGAAAGAACCATTTCGGCTACCTCTAACACAGGCTTCGTTGTTTTACGCTGCCCGTCAACAAATTCTGTTTTCACTTCTAATTTTTGCAGCATGTCGGTGATTTCAGGTCCTCCGCCATGCACGATAGCCAGTTTAAATCCAGCGGCTTGAAGTGAGCGGACATTTTCATAAAAGGTATCTGAAAGTTCTCGAATGACACTGCCTCCACACTTGAACACGATCGTTTTATTCATGTCTATCTCCTTCTTTATGTGCGATAGCTCGCGTTAATTTTCACATAATCATAGGTAAGGTCACAGCCCCATGCTGCTGCTTCACCATTCCCCTCACTCATTTGAATGAAAATCGTAATCTCATCCTTTTCTAGATATGCTTTTGCTTCCTCTTCTGAGAATGGCTGCGGTTCATTGCGTTTGAACAAACATTGTCCGCCTAAATAGACTTCTACCTCTTCCGGTGTGACGGAAGCTGCGCTATGACCAATGGCTCCAACGATTCGGCCCCAGTTGGCATCCGTACCATATACGGCAGTTTTAACAAGACTTGAACCAACGATTTTTTTCGCAATGATGCCGGCTTCCAAGTTATTTTTAGCACCAGCGACTTTCGCTTCAATTAATTTTGTTGCGCCTTCTCCATCTCTCGCAATCTCTTTGGCTAAATCCTCACAAGCAAGTTTTAATCCTTCTTTAAACAATGGCCATTCTGGATGCTCTTCATTGAGTACATCGTTTTGTGCCATGCCATTTGCCATCACAAGCACCATATCGTTTGTCGAAGTTTCTCCGTCGACGGTAATTTGATTAAAGGTCACATCCGTAATGTCACGAAGCGCTTGCTGTAAGGCTTCCTGTTCAACATTTGCATCTGTTGTGACAAAGCCAAGCATTGTCGCCATGTTCGGGTGAATCATGCCAGAGCCTTTTGCTGCGCCTGAAATGATAATCTCTTTTTCGTCTATCGTAAGAGTGTATGCTGTATTTTTAATGACAGTATCTGTCGTTAAGATCGCTTCTTCAAAATGGCCTTTTTCGGCTTTTGCTTCTTTTAAATCGGCGATGCCCTTTTTGATTTTATCCATCTCCAGACATTCCCCAATGACACCAGTAGAAGAAACAGCAATGTAATCAGGTGCTACACCTAACATATCTGCACAGGCTGCCTGCATGTCGTATGCGTCTTTTATTCCCTGCTCACCAGTACATGCATTGGCGATAGCACTATTGACAATGACACCTTTTAATTGTCCTGTCTTTTTTAAGCTTTGTTGTGTGACTTTGAGAGGCGCAGCTTGAAAGTGACTTTGTGTGTAGACCGCTGCACTTGCTGCTGGTACTTCGCTGACGATGAGGCCAAGGTCTTTTTTTGAATAGCGCAAGCCAATGTGAATCCCCTTTGCTTCAAAGCCTTTTGGTGATGATACGTCACCGTCTATTTTGACAATGCTTTTTTCATTCAATTCGATCATGTTTGTTGTCTCCCCTGTTCTCTTATGGATAAAGAGGTGTCATTGTGAGGCCCGCCTCTTCATGTAAGCCTTTGATAATGTTGAAGTTTTGAACCGCTTGGCCGGCCGCGCCTTTCATGAGATTGTCTATGACCGACACGATTGTCAGTCTCCCTGTTCGCTCATCTAAATGAAAGCCAATATCACAGAAGTTACTGCCGTATACTTCTTTCGTTTGTGGATAAACGCCGTGATCTCTCACTCTGACAAAATAGGAATCTTCATAAAAGTCTTTCATTCGCTTCATCAATTCTTCTTTTGTGGCTTCTGTTTTTAATTGTGTATACATCGTCGCCATAATCCCTCTTGTCATCGGGACAAGATGCGTAGAAAATGTGACGTTCGCCGTCTGCGGATTCCATTCTCTTAATATTTGCTCTATTTCTGGCGTATGCTGATGCTCATTCACCTTATAAATTTTAAAGTTATCGTTTAGTTCTGAAAAATGCGTGCCAAGTGAGGCAGATCGTCCGGCACCGGACACCCCTGTTTTTGCATCTATTATAATCATGGATTCATCGATGACATTCTGTTTGATGAGCGGTGCTAAACCGAGAAGAACTGCGGTAGGAAAGCAGCCCGGATTGGCAATCACTTCAGCCTGTTGAATTTTGTCACGATTCAGTTCGGATAAACCGTACACCGCTTGCTGGACAGATGCTGCATCCGCTGCCCTTCGTTTATACCAAGCTTCATAGGTTGCTCCATCTTGAATGCGCAAATCACCTGATAAATCAATGATCGGCACTCCTTGATTCATAAGCTTTGGTGTCAGTTCACTAGATACGCCTGCTGGTGTCGCTAAAAACACAGCATCTGTCTCTTGCACAATGGCAGCCGGGTCAATGGCTTTTAATGTTTGGTCAGTCATGTTTGTCAGATGCGGATAAGATTGACTGTATGATTGCCCATCACCACTTGATGAATACAATATACATTCCTCCACATGCGGGTGATGCTTGAAGATACGAACCAATTCCGCACCACCGTACCCTGTAGCACCTATAATACCTATTTTCAACGTCAATACACCCTCTTGATCTTTGTGAAATTATTTAACATTATAACATGTATAAAAATTAATTCAATTGTATATTTAATATTTGTTTTCATTTTTTTTCAACAAAAAAACCGCATATCTTCATGAGACATGCGGATTTATCTTTCGTTTTTGATATAGAGGACCATGAGTGCACTGCATAAATATAATATGGAGCTTGCATAAAAAATGAAGTAAACGGTAAAGAAATCAGCAAACAGGCCGCCAAGCATAATGGCAATGGATGAAAATAGGGCTGTCCAAAAATGATAGTGACCGACTTCTTTCATTCTTTTGTTCTCTGTTGTCAGATCAGTGACAAGCAGTTTCTCCCCATGTTTTTGAAAGCCGCCCAGCGCACCAAGTGCAAGCTGAATGATATACACTTGCTCCACTTCTGTTATATGCGGAAAAAGCAGCAAAAGAAACGCCATACCGAACGAATGAATGATTAAAAAGAGCCGCCTGTCAGTGGTTTCCGGCAGTTTTCCTAAAAGTAAATGAATAAACGCACCGCTTAAACCAAACAGACCATAGGCGAGTCCAAACTGTGAATAGCTTGATCCAACATTTTTAATAAAAAGAATGTAAAAGGGGAATATCAAACTGCTGGCGAAAAACAGCAGACTTTGAGAGTAGACGAACCATTTCATTGCTTTTGCATTCATTGTGTATTGTACCTCTCATAAAAGTAGTTGGTAAACGTGCCATCTGGATCTGCTTGTTTTTTCTTTTGGAAAAATACATCGGTTTTAGGATAAGCCCGCTTCATTTGCGCCTTCGTTTGATAAGGCATGTACGGTAAGTAATAGCTTCCATCGTGCCGCAGCGTGATATCTGTCATTTTTCGAATGATCCGCTCTGCTTCCGCCTTCTCTTCTTTTTCGAACCCGTAATTCACTAAAAGCACAAGGGCAAACATATCTTGTTTCGCATATGAGAGATCCGCTTTTTCATTTTTTTGAACGTAGCGGATTGTGATATTCATTAGATTCAAATCTTCCTGTTGTAAGAAGGCTCTCATGTCATCGATGTACGCACGAAAACGGTCAACTGGGACGAAATATTCCTGCAGCACATCTGTGTCTGACTCATTTTCATATTCCAAAAAGGCAGAATCAGAACGCATCACATTGTTTCTTGTGATCAGCTGATCATTTTGACTTAGGAAATACTTCTTTTGCAAATTCCAGAGCAGATCTTTCCCCATATCAAATCTCCTTGAAAGGCCGAGCATAAATTTCAATGGCATAACGAGTTGATCTTCTTTCAGCTCTTGATATGATTCGTTTTTTTGATCTGAAGAGAGGGAATAATTCGTCACATACATTTCTTTCAAAAAGTTTGTTTTTGCTGTTGAGATTCTGGCAAGATGCATGCGTACTTCTTTATTGTGTTTGACATGCTTTTGAAAATAATCCGTATACTCATCGTAATCTAGAGAGGTTGTCTCCATTTTATATAATTCATCTTTTGTTAAAGAAAGATCAGCATCTAAAATGACACCGAACAATCCGTATCCCCCAATGACCGCAGAAAACAAATCATCACCTAGCTTTACTGTGACAATCTCACCATTTGCTTTTAACAGCCTAAAGGAACGTACCGTATCAATGAGTGACCCGTAGCGAATGTCACGTCCATGTGCATTTGCACTTAAAGATCCGCCAATTGTAAAGATATTCTGCGATTGCATCACCTTCACAGCTAGGCCATATGGATTCACATATTTTTGTATATCATCCCATGTAGCACCGCTTTGAACCCGAATCGTTTTCTTTTTTGGATCAAACGCTAAAATCTGGCGGAATTCCGTCATATCGAGCACGATGCCGTTTTCATAATATGTGTGGCCGCCCATACTATGCTGTTTTCCGGCAATAGAAATCGGCAGGTGTTTAGCTTTTGCTTCTTTCAATACTTCTTTTAACGTGTCTATCTCTTTCCCTTGAACAACTTTTTTGATTTTGACAGGCATGAGATGACTGACATCAGTAAAAGCCTCAAGATCCTTTTTTTTGTGTACTTGGCCTTCTCGTATAGTGATTGATATAAGAAATGCAGCAGCATATACGATCAAAAGAACGATCCATAGCCATTTTTGTTTCATGATAGGTACTCCGTTCTATAAAATTACATCTATTATATCAAGCTACTCTCTTCCTCCACCTTAATTTTTCATAAAAAAACCTGGCATGAGTTTAACTCATACCAGGCATTTTTCATTTTGTGCTTATTGAATACCGAGCGCGATTTTTGCGTATCTTGACATTTTGTCTCGTGTCCAAGGGGGATTCCATACGATGTGAACTTCTGTTTCTTTTACTTCTGGAAGATCACTTAATGCTTTTTTGACTTCATCTACGATAATTGGTGCAAGAGGACAACCCATTGATGTTAAGGTCATGGTGATATCCGCTTTTCCATTCTCATCAAGATCGACATCATAGACAAGTCCAAGGTTGACGATGTCGACATTCAGCTCAGGGTCAATCACCTGTTCTAGGGCGCCTAAAATATTTTCTTTCAATGCTTCATCCATGATATCCACTCCTTTTTCCATTAGTATAACGTACTTTTTCTTATGACTAAACGTTTGTGCTTTTCAGATGTGTCTCAAACCAGTCTATCGTTTCGAACATCGCTTGTCTTGAGACCTTATGTCCAGCTTGTCCATCAGTGATAAAACGAATCAGATGCGGATCCTGCTTATATTGTGTGGCTACTAACTCATCATATAGAGTTTTTGCGTGCCGGTAAGGGACGACAGGATCGTTTTCTGCATGCCAGAATAACAGCGGTCTTTTGTTTAATCGATCCGTTTGCAGCGTTAAATCATATGGGCGCAGGGCGTCTAATTGCAGATGAACCTCTTCGTCTGTAATGTCTTTCATTAACCCTTTGTGACGCATGTCCATGATTTGTGCTTTTAGAAACGTCGTATAGTTTGGACTTCCCATCAAGCTGACAGCGGCTTTGATCCAATCATGCTTGGCAAGTGCACCAAAGGTGGTGATGCCGCCCATGGATGTACCCGCAACGCCTATCAGATCGGCTTCAATCAATTGTTTTTCTTGAAAGTATGTTTTAAGTATATCGATTTCACGAATTTCGTTCAGGACAATTTCCCAGAACTTTGATGCCAGTTCCTCTAAGCTGAGGTTTTCTGATCTTACACCATGATAAGCACAGTCAGGCAAAATGACTCTTATGCCTTTTTCCGCCAAATGGAAGGCAAAGTGTAAATTATGCTCGCGTGCACTTGTAAATCCGTGAATAAAAAATACAAGCGGCAGCGGTTTGTCTTTATTTTCAGCTTTTACGATATGTAAAAATGGAATATCGCGCGTAATTTGCTCATCAATGGTGATCACAGCCTATGAATCCTCCTTTATCATTCCCGTCTTTGTTTATTTTAACATGTAGACAACAAAGATGTGATAAAGATACACTATAGAAAGAGGCGCTAACATGAATTGCCTCCTATCACTTACAGATCAAAGGAGATTTTATGGAGACTAAACCTTATCTAATCGCACTTGACCTGGATGGCACATTATTAAAAGATGATAAAACCATTTCTGCGCATACACTTGACGTCATTCAAAAAGTGAGAGACAGCGGGCATCATGTCTGTATATCAACAGGCCGGCCATTTCGTTCCAGCTCTCCTTATTATCAGCAATTACAGCTTGATTCACCCATTGTGAATTTTAACGGAGCGTTTGTCCATCATCCTCTTGATGAAAAATGGGGCAGATTTCATACGTCACTTGATCTTCAAGTAGTCAAACAGCTTGTAGACATTAGTGAAGAATATAAAGTGCATAATGTCTTAGCTGAAGTGTTAGACGATTTGTATTTCCATTATCATGATGAAAAACTCATTGATATCTTTAATATGAATGCAAACAAAGTCACTGTTGGAGACCTTAGAGACAACCTTGGAGAGAATGTGACGAGCGTGTTAATTCATGCAAAAGAAGAGGACGTCGGAGCCATTCGAAGCTATTTATCAGATGTTCATGCAGAAGTGATTGATCACAGGCGCTGGGCTGCCCCGTGGCACGTGATTGAAATCATTAAAACAGGCATGAACAAAGCCGTTGGACTGCAAAAGATCAGTGATTATTACGGTGTTCCTAAGGAGCGGATTGTGGCATTCGGAGATGAAGACAATGATTTAGAAATGCTTGAATTTGCTGGATGCGGTGTAGCAATGGGCAACGGAATTGATGCCGTGAAACGTGTCTCAAATGAAGTCACTGATACAAATGAACAAGATGGGATTGCAAAGTTTCTAACGAATTACTTCTCGCTTTAATTTTTCCATTCATACATAGCAGATGAAAGCGGGCATACTACCGTTAGACAGGTTGTCCTGTCAGCTTGTGTAAAGGGGCGGATTCCGAATGGGTAAAAGAAGCAAATCGAAACGCTTTATACAACAAGGTAAAGATTCAGTCAGTCTTCATGACGCACGTTTTCCTTATCGTTCGACACTTGAAGAAGCGTCAGACAGAGGGAATATGAAGACTGATGCTTCTGGAGGTTCATTGTGAGAAACGAACTTTTTGATCAAGCCAAATCGTTTACTGAAGAAGCTCTTACTTCTTCATTTTCATCTGGGTTAGAGCGTCAGCAGGCAGTCAAGCGAGCGAAAAATGCCGTATCCTCTGCATTTGCCAATTCGACAGATGCAGAAAGAAACCAGCTGCATACCTTCCAAGACTTGCTCGATGATCTCTAACATAAAAAAAGCTGTTCACCTAATGTGGACAGCTTTTTCTGATTCCCTCGCTTATTTGACTTGAAATGTTTTCTTCTCCGTGATTTGTTTCAGCCCTTCTGCTTTTCCTTTAAACGTTACGACTGCTTCGTATGTTCCGGGCTTTACACCGTTTGACCATGTATCTTGAAAATCATAGGCCTCGCCTTTTTTCAGCACAAAAGTTTGGATGGCCTGTGTGAACATACGGTCTTTCGAATAGCGGTATTGTTCATTCCCGTTTTCGTCATACACACTAAGCTCGAATTTTTGGCTTGTGTTAAAAGTAAATTCAAAATCTCGGTCTGATTCATTTTTCAGTGACATGTTAAATTGAACTGAAGAACCTTTCTGGACGGGGTCTACTGTGAGCTCAACCGTTTTTTCTCCCATTTGACCGGATACCTCCTTGTCTGGTTCATCCTTTTTTTGTTGTCCACAAGCGGCTAAAACCAATAGAATGAGGAGAAGCACAAACCCTTTTTTCATCTGCTACCCACCTTTTAATCTCGTCTGAAAAATCCAAGAATATTGGTTGTCTGTACAATATTTGTAAAGGCTTTTGGATCGACTTCTTTAATAATTTGTTCAAGTTCATACAGCTCATACCTTGTAATAACGATCACCATCATTTCCTTTTGCTCGTTGGTGAATGCGCCTTTTGCAGGTACAGTCGTAATGCCTCTGACCATTTTTCCGTAAATGGCTTCTTTGATTTCATCTGCTTTCTTCGTGACAATCATCGCGGTCAGCTTCTCATGTCTTGTATGGATGGCATCAATGACCCTTGTGGTCACATATAATGTGACAAGGGTATATAATGCTTTCTCCCAACCTTGTAATAATCCTGCTGTAAAAATGATGATTCCATTTAAAATGAAGAAATACGTGCCAACTGGTTTATCCTTCCACTTCGCTAAAACCATAGCAACAATGTCTAGTCCGCCTGTCGATGCCCCGTATTTGAGCGTAATCCCAATCCCTACTGCGGATATGACACCGCCAAACACAGCATTTAATAAAATATCGTGGGAAACACTCGTTTCTGGTAAAATGCCAAGGAAAATGGTCGTCAGTGCAACACTGATGATGCTGTACAAAGTAAAGGAACGGCCAACTTTCATCCAGCCTAAAATGCCGACTGGAATGTTTAAAATAAATAATAGAATCCCTGTTGATACATAAAATGGCGCATATTGATCGATTAAGCTGGATAACAGCTGGGCTACCCCTGTAAAACCGCTTGCATATACGTCAGCTGGGATTAAAAATAAATTCAGTCCAATCGCATTGAGTAATGCACCAATAACGACGACAATGAGTTTTTTTGCTTCTCCAATGAACATGTTGTCATTCCTCCACTTACCATTCTCTCTATGGTTTTCCCTAAAATTTAGAATTTGAACACGAAAAGATGATTTCTATGATATAGTTAGGCTAAAAAGATGTAAAATATGGCTTATTTTTTAGAAAGAAGGGATTTATATGACTGTTCATATCATAGCAGACAGTGCTGCTGATCTGCCTCTTTCTTATTATGATGAACATAACATAACGCTCATTCCGCTCCGCGTATTGCTTGGCGAGCAGGAATTTGAGGATTTGATCACCATTGAACCAAAACAAGTATTTGATGCGATGAGACAAGGAGCCAGTCCAAAAACGTCACAGGCTTCACCAAACCGGATCAAGGAAACCTTTGTTTCTGCCGCTCAAACCCATACATCTGCTATCTATGTCGCTTTTTCATCAGAGCTTTCAGGTACATACCAGACAGCTGTGATGATGGCAAACGAAGTGAAGGAAGAATACCCTGATTTTGATTTACGAATCATCGATTCTAAATGCGCTTCACTCGGCTATGGGCTTGCTGTCAAACACGCTCAATCACTTGCCATTGACGGAAATACAATACAAGAAATTGAAACGTCTGTAAAGCATTTTTGTGAATCTTTACAACATATTTTTACTGTAGACGATTTATCGTATTTAGCAAGGGGCGGAAGAATCAGTAAAGCGTCCGCATTTGTTGGCGGTTTGTTAAGTATTAAGCCCATTTTACATGTCGAAGATGGAAAACTCATCCCGCTTGAAAAAATCCGCGGACGTAAAAAACTGCTGAAACGCATTATTGAACTAATGAAAGAACGCGGAACGGATTGGTCGAACCAAACGGTCGGTATTAGTCATGGTGATGATCCTGCACTGGCGGAAGACATGAAACAGCTGATCGAAGCCGAATTTCATCCAAAGGAAATTGATATTCAAATCATCGGTGCCGCTGTTGGGTCCCATTCAGGGCCTAGCACGCTTGCGATCTTTTTTACAGGCAAATGATCATAAAAAGCACCCTTCCCTGACACAACACGGGAAGGGTGCTTTTCTTATGAAAGTTTAAATCGCTGGACGGTTTCATTTAACCTCGCCGTCATACTCATCAATTCTTCGACCTGTTTGTTCATTTGATGGAACGATTGCAGCTGTTCATTGGCTGAGGCAGAAATTTCTTCGCTGCCAGCTGCTGTTTCTTCTACAACTGCACTAATATTTTCAATCGAGTGCAGCACTTGTCCGCCAAGTTCTGTTGATTGCATAATTTGGTCATTTAAGACCGCCATTTCTTGTTTAATATGCTGCGCTTTTGTTTCTATATCTTCAAAGGAGTGTGAGGTTTTGTCCATCGCATCCTGCTGCTGAAGTGAAAGTTTGACCCCTTCTTGAACAGTTTGACTAATGGATTGAATGCCTCTTTCAATATGACTGACCATGTCAAAGATTTGTCTTGTTGCATTAGACGATTCATCAGCAAGCTTGCGAATTTCATCTGCTACAACGGCAAAGCCTTTTCCAGCTTCGCCTGCTCTTGCCGCTTCAATGGCTGCGTTTAAGGAAAGCAGGTTTGTTTGGTCCGCAATGTCAGAAACCGTTTTGGCCATGGCCGAGATTCCGCTGGCGTATTGCGTAAATTCTCCTGCTGATTCTTCGATTTGTCTCGTGGCATGTGTATTTTTTTCAATCGCTGTTTTTGTTTCTGTTAACGTGTGCTTTCCGCTTTCTACGGCTTCGATGGCATCCTCTGTACTGCGGATGACCGTTTGCGAGCGTTCTGAATTTTTACGTCCATGCTGGTCCATTTTCTCAATCAAGCTGACGCCGTGCTGGAGATCTTCTGAAATCGCTTGTGACCCATTGGCCATTTCGTCTGTCGAAACAGATACTTGATTCGCAGACTCCATCATCTTTTTGTTTTCATCATTCAGGTGGATCGAGAATGTCTCTACTCGGCTTGAGACATTGCTGATTTCTTTAATCAGACTAATCAGCTGATCTGTCATTTGATTAAAGGATTCATTCAAGCCGCCGATTTCATCCTTGCGCTGAATATCCATCCGCTCCACAGCAAGATTGCCTTCTGCGATCTGCTTTGCTCTGTAGGATAGTGATTTGATGGGTGTCACGATGGATCGCGTTAATCCAATATTCAAAAAGACAGCAATGACAATCAGTGTGAGTGCTGAGACGAGTGCACTTGTGATAATCCATTGGACATTGTCTGCTGCAGCCTCTAGATTTTGTTTATACTCTTCTTCTGCCCTTTTATTCATCGTATGCACATCGTTTAAAACGCCATCAATTCTTGCTGCCACACGTCTTGCATCCGATGCGTTTTTTTCACCAATGGCGTTGTTTGCTTCCTTGGTCCACGTGTCAAATTTTGAATTTAACCTTGTTAATGCCTCTTTGTTCATATTTCCTGCATGTTTGTTTAGCGTTTGCAGCTGCTTTTTTGCTGTAGAAATATCGTTTTGAACGATCTCTAGCTGTTCATCTGAGAGTGTCATCGAATAATTGGTCATGGCTTGCTCGACACTTTCAAAGCTTGCCTTCGTTTTTTGTACGTTTAATAAGGTTTGCACATCTGTCTCATTTGATGATTGGATCTTTGTCATGCTGACAATGATAAAGGCGATGACGCCAACTGCTAAAAGAAGTGAAATAAGTGAGTTAAGTAAAATTTTGACGCGTAAGCTCATGATGCGTCCCCCTCTTCTTTTAGAAGCGTCTGCTTCAGACCATTTAATTTTTTGGTCAGTGTCTCAGCATTTTTCAGGATCCGGATTTTTGCCATATCGATTCCATCATTGCTTAAGTCATAGACAACATGTCCGCTTTTCATTTGATTGTTCTTGACGAGCTGTTCACTGAATTGATAGACCACTTCATCGACTTTTTTCACCATAGACGAAATGACCGCTTTTTCAGCAGTATAGTACTGATCGCTGTCTACACCAATGGCATATTTACCCTGCGCCTGCGCTTCTTTTAATACACCGACACCTGTATAACCGGCTGCCGCATATAAAACGTCTGCTTTCTTTTTGATCATGTCTTTGGCTATTTTACTACCCTTGCCTGCATCACTAAACGTACCGGCATAGGTGGATAATATCTTGATTTTCGGATTGACTGATTTGGCCCCTTTTTGAAATCCTTTTTCAAAACGATGAATGACATCTGCGTCAACACCGCCAACAAATCCAATGACATCGCTTTTCGTTGTCATTGCAGCAAGTGCTCCCGCTAAATAGCTGCCTTGCTCTTCTTTAAACGTCACAGAGGTCACATTTTTCAGCTCAGATACAGCATCGATCAAAAGGAACTGCTTCTTCGGATATTTCTTTGCGACTTTTTCCAGGTCTTCTTGCATACTGAAACCTACACCAATGACAAGATCATTTCCATCTTTTACGAGTTCTGTCAGCCCTTTTTCATATGTATCAGTTTCTGCAATTTCTCTATAATCAAATTCAATGCCAAGCTCATCACGTGCTTTTTCTAATCCTTTAAATGATGAATCGTTAAATGATTGATCACCAAGACCATCATCTGTGAGCATAACGCC
The DNA here is from genome assembly GCF_038593175.1 of Bacillus sp. FSL K6-1006. Taxonomy (NCBI): domain Bacteria; kingdom Bacillati; phylum Bacillota; class Bacilli; order Caryophanales; family Bacillaceae; genus Bacillus; species Bacillus sp. FSL K6-1006. The sequence continues at coordinate 1,083,619 of NZ_CP151970.1, read as the reverse complement.
AATATGCTTCGCAGTTGATTTTGGCGCCCCCTCCTGTTGATTACCGCATGCGGCGAGCACCATAAGCATGGCTGCCATCAGAAGTAATGAAATCTTCACTTTCATCCAAAAACACACTCCTTTTATCATCCTTACTCCTTTTTTATCGGATTTGAGAGGCGTTGTTTCAATGATTAGTGAAGGTTTTTCATGACTTTTTTCACAGAAAAAATCCATTATTTAAGACAAAAATAAAAAAGTGAGCAAATGCTCACTTTTTCTCGTATGTCCAGCCTTCTTTTTGGTAAACTAAATCATTTTTCATGAGATGACCTAGTGCTCGTTTAAAGGCTGCCTTGCTCATTTGAAATCTTTCGCGGATATCCTCTGGATCACTTTTGTCCCCATAAGGCATGGCGCCGTTTCTTGTTCTCATATAGGTTAAAATTTCTTCTGCATCGACAGATAGTGCATCCTGTTTTCTAGGAAGCAGAGAAACGTTCACCGTTCCGTCCTCTTTCACTGCAATGACGCGTCCTGTCACGGTCGATCCTAATCGTGGCTCTTCCTTTCGTTCCGTGCGGTGAATAAACCCACGCACGCCTGTATCTGTCAGCATAAAAGAACCTGTCGCAATTAAACGATAGATTGTTCCAGTGATTTCTTTGTTCATTAAGGTTTCTGGTGCCTCTGTGAACAATTCACTGATCACGTCTTCTGTGGCTGGTTTTGCGAACATTCTGCCGTAGCTTGTGACTTTCAGCATACAGTAGAGTTTGTCTCCTTTTTTCGGCCATGCTTCCTCAAAAGGCGGGAGGTGTTCTGTTGCAACAAGTGCATCCTTTGACAGCCCAACATCAACAAATGCGCCCATGTCTTCTACCACGTCCACGACTTCTACCCAGTCGTATGTATGTGCGTTAATTGTAGGTATTTTCATCGTGGCAGCGAGTCTTTCTTCATGATCTACATATAAGTAGACCTCTACTTCATCTCGGTCACCAATATCTTCTGTCATTTCACTGCGGTGTAAGAGGACCGAATCTTCACCGTCTGTCAAAAAGTAGCCGTATTCCATTTCATTCTCTATTTGCAAGGTCAGTTGCTCACCTGGTCTCATGTTCTCTTCCTTCCTATCTGCCCATAAAAGAGCGTTCGTTCATCTTTTGATTCACTCTATTCTACTATACTTCTTCCTGCATGAACATCTCTAGTTCTGTTAGCTAAAGTGGACAAACTGGACACGATTTATACGGCTGGCGGCTTTACTCTTTGATAAAGTTTTCTTCTTCTGCTATTTGCATGATAAAATAGACGCAATATCTAAACTTGGAGGTCATGTGTGATGGCAAAAGAAAGCTCATTTGACATTGTATCGAAAGTTGAACTGCCTGAAGTGCAAAACGCTGTTCAAGCAGCACTGAAAGAAATTAAAAACCGTTATGATTTTAAAGGAAGTAAAAGTGATATTTCTCTCGAAAAAGAAGAGCTTGTCCTCATTTCTGATGATGACTTCAAACTTGAGCAGTTAAAAGATGTGCTTGTGACAAAGCTGATCAAACGAAATGTTCCAACTAAAAACATCGATTACGGAAAAACTGAGCATGCCCTAGGCGGTACAGTACGCCAGCGTGCGAAGCTGATCAGCGGGATTGATCAAGACAACGCCAAAAAGATCAACGCGCTTATCAAGCAGTCAGGCATCAAAGTGAAATCACAATTTCAGGATGACCAAGTGCGTGTGACAGGGAAAAATAAAGATGATTTACAAGAGGTGATTTCTCTTATGCGCAAGGCCGATTTGCCGATTGATGTCCAATTTATAAATTTTCGATAAATTTCAAATTTTCCATTGATTATTTCTGCATTTTTCGTTACAGTTGATGGAAGTTCAATTCATTGACATGTTCATATTGCTTTCTTATCAAGAGAGGCAGAGGGACTGGCCCTGTGAAGCCTCAGCAACCGGTGTAGTAGAAATCTATTTTCTATGACCAAGGTGCTAAATCCAGCAAGCAACTGCTTGGAAGATAAGGAGAAGAATTACGATACAGCCAAAAAGTCTTCTTCTTATCAGAAGGCTTTTTTTGTTACATAGAAATAAGGAGGAATACAATGGGCCTATTACAAGACTTACAAAACCGCGTACTGATTGCTGACGGAGCGATGGGAACACTTTTATACTCTTACGGCATTGACCGCTGCTTTGAAGAATTAAATTTATCGAAAGAGGATGAAGTGAAACGCGTGCACGAAGCATATGTGCAGGCAGGCGCTGACATCATCCAAACGAACACATACGGTGCGAATTATATTAAACTATCCCGCTACGGCCTAGAGGAAGAAACGAAACGCATCAATACAAAAGCGGTACAAATTGCAAAAGCAGCCGCAGGCTCTGCTTATGTACTCGGAACAATTGGCGGCATTCGGACGTTTAACAAAAATGCTTACTCTATAGAAGAAATCAAACGAAGCTTTAGAGAGCAGCTGTACATCCTATTAAATGAAGAGCCTGACGGATTATTGCTTGAAACATATTATGATATAGAAGAAGCGAAGGCTGTTCTCCAAATTGCCCGCAAAGAAACGACTCTTCCGATTGTCATGAACGTCTCAATGCATGAACAAGGCGTTTTGCAGGATGGTACCCCGCTGAAGGATGGTTTATCTGAGTTATCATCTCTTGGTGCAGATGTTGTCGGCATCAACTGCCGGCTGGGCCCTTATCACATGATTCAGGCACTTGAAGGCGTTCCACTTTTGGAAAATTCGCATTTATCTGTCTATCCTAACAGCAGTCTCCCCTCACTTGAAGCAGGCAGACTCGTCTATGATACCGATAACGATTATTTCCGAAAAAGTGCACTTGAATTTAGAAATCAGGGCGCACGTATTATCGGAGGCTGCTGCGGAACAACACCTCAGCATATTAGCGCAATGGCTGAAGCGGTCAAAGATTTAGCACCGATCACTGAAAAAGAAGTGAAGGTGTTAAAAGAAGAAATCATTTCCATCCAAGATCAGCGCACTGAGCCAGGTCTTGATGAGCTGGCTGTGAAAAAACGATCGATTATCGTAGAGCTTGATCCGCCGAAGAAGCTGAACTTCGAAAAATTTCTCGTTGCTGCAAATGAATTAAAGAATGCTGGCATTGATGCATTGACGTTAGCCGATAATTCTCTTGCGACTCCGCGCATTAGCAATGTCGCTTGCGGCGCATTATTAAAGCAGCAGCTCGATATGCGTTCTCTTGTTCATATCACATGCCGCGACCGTAATTTGATTGGGCTTCAATCTCATTTAATGGGGCTCGATACCCTTGGATTAACCGATATTTTAGCGATCACAGGCGATCCATCTAAAATTGGAGACTTCCCAGGTGCAACATCTGTGTATGATTTAACCTCCTTTGATTTGATTCGTCTCATCAAACAGTTTAACGAAGGCCTTTCTTTCTCAGGAAAGCCCCTTGGCAAAAAGACCAATTTTTCAGTGGCTGGCGCGTTTAACCCAAATGTGCGCCATATTGATAAAGCGGTGAAACGTCTTGAGAAAAAAATCGAATACGGTGCTGATTATTTTATTTCACAGCCTGTTTATTCTGAGGAACAGCTTGTGAAAATTCATGAGGAAAGCCGCCACTTGGATAAACCGATTTATATCGGCATTATGCCGTTAACAAGCAGCCGAAATGCAGAGTTTATTCATCACGAAATTCCAGGCATCAAATTATCTGATTCTATTCGTGACATTATGGCTAAGGCTGGCGAGGATAAAGAAAAGCAGCGAGCAGAAGGCTTAGCGATTGCCCGCTCTTTATTAGATACAGCCTGCGAATTGTTTAATGGCATTTATTTAATTACTCCTTTCCTTCGATCAGATTTAACAGCAGAACTGACCACCTACATCCATCAGAAAGAAAAGGAGTCTAACGTCCATGTCAACTATCACTGAACAGCTCAAAAAACGCATCCTCGTCCTTGATGGGGCAATGGGCACAATGATTCAAAACGCCAACCTGACAGCAGAGGACTTTGGCGGAGAAGAGTATGAGGGCTGTAACGAGTATTTGAATGTGACAGCCCCTCACATCATCTCTAAGATCCATAGGGAGTACCTTGAAGCAAGTGCTGACCTCATTGAAACAAATACGTTCGGCGCGACAAAGCTCGTCCTTGACGAATATGGGCTTGGGCACCTTGCCTATGAACTCAATGTTCGAGCTGCGCAGCTGGCAAAGGCAGAAGCTGACCGTTTCTCTACACCGGAAAAGCCTCGTTTTGTTGTAGGCGCAATGGGCCCGACAACGAAAACATTATCTGTAACAGGCGGCACAACCTTCAGTGAGCTCGTCAGAAATTATGAAGAGCAGGCCCGCGCTCTGATTGACGGAAAGTGTGATGCCCTTCTTTTAGAAACAAGCCAAGATATGCTGAATGTAAAAGCTGGATTCAAAGGGATTCAGGAAGCCTTCCAGCAGACGGGCATCCAATTACCACTCATGGTATCAGGAACGATTGAACCGATGGGCACCACCCTTGCTGGTCAGGATATTGAAGCCTTTTATATCTCTCTTGAGCATATGAAACCAATCAGTGTGGGCCTTAACTGTGCGACTGGTCCAGAATTTATGACAGACCACATCCGCACGCTCTCCTCCATTGCAAAGTCAGCGGTGAGCTGCTATCCGAATGCTGGTCTCCCAGATGAAGAAGGCCAATATCATGAATCCCCTGCCTCTCTTGCTAAAAAAATCGCCGCCTTTGCTAAGGAAGGCTGGTTAAATATTGTCGGCGGCTGCTGCGGAACTACACCTGCGCATATTCAAGCATTGTCAGATGAAGTACGCACGCTTCAGCCGCGTCATATCAACCGCGAATCACCGCAGCATACCGTATCAGGAATTGAGCCTCTTATTTATGAGGATTCGATGCGTCCTCTTTTTGTAGGCGAACGGACCAATGTCATTGGTTCTCGCAAATTCAAACGGCTCATTGCGGAACAAAAGTTTGAAGAAGCAGCAGAAATTGCTCGTGCTCAAGTGAAAAATGGCGCTCACGTCGTTGATGTGTGTCTCGCCGATCCAGACCGTGATGAGGCAGCAGACATGGAAGGCTTTTTACAAGAAGCCATGAAAAAGGTGAAAGCCCCTTTTGTCATTGATTCAACGGATAAACACGTGATTGAAAAGGCACTCACCTACTCTCAAGGGAAAGCCATCATCAATTCCATCAACCTTGAGGATGGCGAGGAACGCTTTGAAGAGATTCTTCCTCTTGTGAAGCTATATGGCGGTGCACTCGTTGTTGGCACGATTGATGAAATAGGAATGGCGGTGACAGCAGAACGAAAGCTTGAAATTGCTGTACGTTCTCACGATTTACTAACAAAGAAATATGGTATTCCCGCAAGTGACATCATTTTTGATCCGCTTGTCTTTCCCGTAGGCACTGGAGACGAGCAATATATTGGCGCCGCTGAAGAAACGATCAAAGGCATTAAAATGATTAAGGAAACCCTGCCTGAGTGCCTCACCATTTTAGGCATCAGCAACGTATCTTTCGGACTTCCGCCTGTTGGCAGAGAAATCTTAAATGCCGTCTATTTGTATCACTGCGTGCAAGCAGGGCTTGACTATGCCATTGTCAATACAGAAAAGCTTGAACGCTTCGCTTCCATTCCAAAGGAAGAAATCAAACTAGCTGAAACCTTGCTTTATGAAACAAATGATCAAACACTGGCTGAATTCACCCAATTTTACCGCGGCAAAAAGAAAACGGAGAAAAAACCAAAGATCTCCTTATCACTTGATGAAAGGCTGGCGCTCTATGTCGTCGAGGGAACGAAAGAAGGTCTCATCGATGACCTATCCCTTGCTTTGGAGCAATATGAATCGCCGCTTCATATCATCAATGGCCCGTTAATGCAGGGAATGGCTGAAGTTGGTCGCCTTTTTAATCAAAACGAATTGATTGTAGCCGAAGTGCTTCAATCGGCTGAGGTCATGAAAGCATCTGTTTCGTTTCTTGAGCAATATATGGAAAAGCAGCATGCGAGCGGGAAAGGAAAGATTCTACTTGCGACCGTAAAAGGAGATGTCCATGATATCGGGAAAAACCTCGTCGACATCATTTTGAGCAATAACGGCTTTCAGGTGGTCGACCTCGGCATCAAGGTGACACCTCAAACATTGATTGAAGCTGTGCAAAAGGAAAAACCAGATATGATTGGATTATCAGGCTTACTTGTAAAATCCGCACAGCAAATGGTACTAACCGCTCAAGATTTACAAAAAGCCAATATTTCTGTTCCTATTTTGGTCGGCGGTGCTGCCCTTTCTCGTAAATTTACGAAAATGAAAATTTCGCCTCATTATGATGGACCTGTTCTTTATGCAAAAGATGCGATGGACGGACTATCATTAGCCAATGAGTTAAAAGCGAATCCTCTTCAATTTCAAACAAAACCGCAAGAAGAGCCAGCGGCACCTTTCAAGGAAAAGGAAGGAAAGCAGCCGAAAGCTGTCATAGAATTACTAGAAAAACGCGCAGCACTCCCGAAGGCACCGGTATTTACGCCAGAAAATACCGCACGCCATTATGTGAGGGACATCGATTTGCATCATATTATGCCTTATGTGAATGAACAAATGCTTATTGGTCATCATCTCGGCTTAAAGGGAAAGATCAAAACCTTATTAGCTGAAAAGCACCCAAAAGCATTGGAATTAAAACAGCTTGTCACAGATCTTCTAAACGAAGGCAGAGAGAAAAACTGGTTTGCGCCAGCATTTGTGTATCAATTCTTCCCTGCCAGTTCAGACGGAAATGATTTGCATATTTATGATCCCGAAGAGCCTGACCGCATCATTGAAACGTTCCAATTTCCAAGGCAGGAGAAGCTCCCGTACCGCTCCATTTCTGATTATGTACGGAAAAGTGATGAAAACGAGAAAGATTATATTGCCTTATTCGCCGTCACAGCCGGCGCGCGTATACGCGAGGTCGCGCAGCAATTTAAGCAGGAAGGAGATTATTTAAAAATGCATGCTGTCCAAGCTCTGGCACTTGAGCTTGCAGAAGGATTAGCTGAAAGAGCCCACCAAGTGATTCGTGACAAATGGGGATTCCCTGACCCAGTCGATTTTACAATGGAAAAACGATTCCAAGCGAAATATCAAGGGCAGCGCTATTCCTTTGGTTATCCAGCGTGTCCAAATCTTGAGGATCAAGAAAAGCTGTTCAAGCTGCTTCAGCCTGAAAAAATCGGCATCCATCTCACAGAAGGATTCATGATGGAACCTGAAGCATCTGTTTCAGCGATCGTCGTTTCCCACCCTGATGCTCGATATTTTAATGTTCATTAAGACTGGACCCTCCGTCATTGGGGGTTCTTTTTTGATACACGCTGAGAGGAAAAGGATCTTCCTTTTCCTTTTTCTTATGCCTTCATATGGTACGATACATATAGATGAAATCAGCTAAGAAGGAGTTGCGTGTATTGGAAAACGTTGTACAACGAACTTTAACACTTGATGACATACCCGATCTTATCGCATTGTCAAAAGAGGTCGACTGGCCTGATTACAATGCGGATGAGCTTACATCTCTTTTAACAAACGGATATTTTACAGGTTTTTCAACAACAGATGGACAAGTGATCTCATGTGCAGGACTTTTCCAATATGATAAAGCAGCATCAATTGGTGCCGTTATTGTATCTGAGACACATCGCGGCTTAGGCCTTGCACGGAAAATGATTGACACCCTGCTTCGCAGAAGCGATCAAAGCGTTCCTGTCGTTTTAACTGCTACTGTACAAGGACAGCCCGTTTACGAAAAAATTGGATTTCAAACGGCCGGCTACATTCATACATACAAAGCACAGACCACGAATCCAGCGGCTTTTCGTGTGCCAGGCGGGATTCACCTTTCTCCTGCTGATGAAGCGGACCTTCCGTCTATTGAAGCACTTGACGAAAAAGGTGCAGGCACCAATCGATCAAGCTTTATAAGAAAGCGAATGGAACGAGCATCGTTCCGGCTGATTGCAAAGAATGAGCACCATGAAACAACTGGATTTGCCTTTGGCATCGAAACCCCTGCTAATCTAATGATTGGACCGCTTACAGCAAACGATGAACAAACCGCTCTCTCGCTCATCCAATCACTCATCTCGTCTTATTCAGGCGCAATTCGTTTAGATATGCAGGAAGAAACTGCTGAACGCCTGCATGAAACACTTGTTGAAGCAGGATTTACAAAAACAAACGTAGCGCATTTTATGATGATTCGCGGGAAAGAAAAACTGAATGATCCCGCCCTTTTCTATTTCCTTGCCTCTCAAGCATTTTCTTAAAAAACAAACAAGCTGTAGACACTTGATGTCTACAGCTTTTCTATTACTTCTCCCCAACTGACGAAAGAACATGAGCGAGTGCATTTGTGACCTTCCCATGCTCTGATGCATGCGGGCGGTCATCTCCATCTCCATAGCCATAATCAATCATTCGATTACGATTTAAGCAAAGCTTTGTCAGCTTCGGCTGGAATAGATCAAATAATTCAAAACGGTCTTTTAGCTGCGGGAATTGCTTTTGATACTGCTGAATTTCTTCAGCAAGCAAACGCCAAAGAGTCGTTTCATCTAACAGATTGTGATTGTCTAATACGTTGGATACATAACGCAGATTGCAAATAAATAATCCTGTAAAGATAAATTGCACCAGACCTTCTGGCGGCTCACTGCGCAGCACTTCTTTTAAATCTTCTTCTAATGAAGCTAATTCAGGCAGCGGCTGGTCACTTATATTCACATCATCAACGAAATCTTTGATCGCCAAACGATGCGGCTGATGATTTTTTAACACAAGAATTGTATTTTGCCCATGCGGTGAAAAGACTGTGCCGTATTGATACATAAAGTGCAGCAGCGGCGGCATCACGACATGGAAAAACTTCGCCATCCATTCTTTTGCTGAGAGACCTGATTTTTCAATCAGCTGCTTGATATACGGCTCACCTTCATGATCCTCATAAGTGAGTGCCGCAAGTGTAACAGGGCTCTCCCCTTCTTCTAAGTACGTATAAATGCTTTCTCTAAAAATGACACCGAGCATCTCAAGATATTGATACGGCGCACCAGGCAGTTTGCTGTAGTATGGATGATCGACATTGATACTTGCATTCTCACCTGGTAAAATGACGCGGCAGACATCAGATAAAAATGAGTCTTGATCGGCAATCCCTTTAATATGCGCTGTAATGCGCGGGGCAATGACCGTACGTTCTGATGGGAGTCCACGGTACACGAGTGTATTTAAAATACTCATTGGCAGTTTAATATGATGCTTGCCTTTGTTTGAGATATTTGTAAAGGTTCTGATCGACTGCTGCGGGATATATTGATCCAGTCCCTCTCCCAAATACACAATCCGGCGCAAGGCCAAATCTTCCGGGAAATGCTGAATAATCATATGCGTCCACTGCCACTGATGGACAGGCATCATATAATAGTCAGCTGCATTCAGTCCTTCATCCTTTAACACACGCTGAAATTGACGAATCGTGACTTCATCTAATTCTTTGGCGATCACCTGCTCATAGTTTTCATGATCGACTGCATGGAATGTCGCAAGCTCTCTATGTACAGCAATCCAAGACAGCTGCACACATTCCTGCCGTTCTGGTGCATAAGCTAAGTAATCATCGTAGCTGAATCCTATACGTCCTTTGTTATACACAATCCAAGGATGGCCTGTCATTTCTCCTTCAATCCATGCATAATCCGTATCTGTCAGTTCATCCGCACGAAGTGCTTTTTTCGACAGCAAATGGACATCGGCTAACAAAGTATGGTGAAGCTCTTTGATAAGATGGCCTGTTGTATCAGAAGACATTGGAATGATCGGCTGAATGTCTAGTAAAAACACAATGGCACTGACATCCTTTGACCATTTTCCATCTTGACAGCACTCAATTGATTCAGCGATTGTATCAAAACTATCAAACAACCGAGGTTTTGCCAGATAACGATATTTCTTATGTTCGTGAATGATTAATTCATACTGCGCGATGCCATCCTTACAATCCAGCTCAACAGGATGAAGCATGTCCTCATACATATATTCAGACAGCATTTTTGCCACCATTCGCTGGTTTGCCTTTTTCCAAGCAGCAGAATTCACCGCTTTTTTCAATTCATCTTGTACACTCATCGCTTCATCCTCCTTATCCTTTGATTTCTTCAAATGTGTGTGCGTTCTTGTGTGTTCCAAATGTCTGGAAGACATGCTTTTGATAAAGTGGATACACGGTTTGACGAGCAAGTTCATTGATGATCACACTGTTTCGATAAGCCCCCAGCCCCAAATCTGGAGCGCCGACCCCATGTGTATGAAGCTCTGCATTTTGTACAAAAATATCATTTTCACCCATCGTATTTGTTTTCAAACGATATTCACGTTCAACTTGGAAACGTCCTTGATCATCCCATTGAATGTGATGAGAAATAGGGTTGATAAACGGCGGCAGAACGGATTGGTAGCCAGTCGCCAATACGACAATATCCGTTTCATGTGTAAAGTATTCTTCCTTGACCCATTGCGTGCATGAAAGTGATAATCTGCCTGTAGTTTCCTCAATCAGGTTAACCTCTGTCATGGCTTGAAGCACTGTGTTCAGCTGCTTTCCACAGGCGGAACGTTCATAAAGCAAATGATAAATATCACGAATCATCGCCGAACTGATACCTTTATACAGCAAGTCTTGCTGTTTTAATAACGCATCCTTTTTGGCTTGCGGAAGCTCATAAAAGAAATCAATATAGTCAGGGGAGAAATACTCAAGTCCAAGGTTTGAATATTCCATTGGGAAAAATCCTTTTGACCGTGTGAACCAGTGAATATCCTTCGCCTCATCATCTGATAAAATGTCATAAAACACTTCTGCCGCACTTTGACCAGAGCCGATAACTGTCACAGATTTCCCTTTGAAACAGCCTTCTTTCTTTCGTTTTAAATAGTCAGCTGAGTGAAAAACCTTCTCTCCTAAAGCTGGCTGGAGCGATGCGGGTATCGCCGGCTGCGTGCCAATTCCTAAGACGAGATGTTTGCTTTCAAACACCTCTACAGTTTGGTCCTTTACATGACGGACATGCACTTCATACCGCTTTTCCCCTGCCTTTTCGATCAGTGAGACAGATTCGACATTCATGCCGAATCGGCAAGAGTCTAACTGGTCAGCGACCCAGCGGCAATAATGACTGTATTCCTTGCGCGGGATATGGAAGTCTTCTAGAAAGTAAAATGAATACAAACGGTTTTGTTCCTGCAAATAGTTGAGGAAGCTATATTTGCTTTTCACATCTGCCATGCTGACAAGGTCCGCTAAAAATGGGACTTGCAGTGTTGTCCCTTCAATGAGCATCCCTGGGTGCCAGTGAAAGGCTTCACTTCTTTCAAAAAACAAAGCGTCGATTTCATTTACCTCTTCAGATAATGCGGCAAGCCCGAGGTTAAACGGGCCAATGCCGATCCCAATTACATCCACTATATTATTTTGCTTGTTGAACCGCGTCATGGTTATACTTCCTTTCGAATCGTTCTCGATCACAAAACATCAAAAGACCTGTTTTATCGGGTAAAGTGACTGGTTTCACACGTTCGAAGCCGCATTTTTCAAATACATGAATCATTTTTTCATTGCGAATATCCGGCTCAGCAACGATTTTTTCTGTTCGTTTGTTCTGCTCAAATTGAAATGCTGTCATTTCCTGAAGGAGCGGCGCAGCAAATCCTTTTCCCACATAATCCGGCTCCCCTATTAACAGGTGGATGCCTTGATCATGCGGAGAAGGCTCATAGTAGGATTCAATGATATCCCCTTTCACGTTGTAAGCCTCAAAATAACTCATTGGCGTCCCATCAATCGTGCCTAAATAAAGGGTTTGATGCGGATCATGTATGGCCTGATAAAAATGCTTTTCAAAAGCAGGAAATGGAATATTCAAATGCCAAAATGGGTGAACGTACTCTTCTTGCATCCACTTATGGACAAGCTGGACATCTCTTTCATATTCAGCACGAATAAACCTGATGCGATGCCTCATCCAATCAGCGCCTCCTTATGTAAAAAGAGCGGATTCAAGACAGCCGTGTAACGAGACTGTGTTTCCAGAGATCCTGTCAGCTCATCCATATCTTCAAATCGTGTCAGCAAATTCGCTTTTGAAGGAAGTTCTTTTGAGCGGAGAAGGCTGTTAGTCAGATCAGATGCTCCGTACGTCTCCTCATGAGCGAGCAATGTATCTCTCACGAGTGCCAGCAAATCTTCTTCCTTTGCTAGACCTTCTGTGCCAAAGCCATTAATGAGACCAAATAAATGATTAAAGAAGAAATAATAACGGAGTCTCTCAACGGCTACATCATCCGCACAAATGGTTTCACTTCTTACGCTCAAGTTTTGAACTAGATTTGCGAGCTTATCTTTTTTTGATTCACTATAATAGTAGCCTTGGTTGTCACGATAATAGAAAGTCTCTGGATAACCATCCTTCATTTGCACAACAGCATTTTGCTGATGGGCCTCGAGTGCAAGACCATACGTTTCAAACAGCCAGAGCATCGGTTTTAACGAAATGGTCAAATATTGTTTAAACCAATCTTGGCTGACCGCTTCTGTTGACCGGCCTTCTGAATCTGCAAGTTTATGAATAATTCCTGCTAATCTCGATTTTCCTCCGTACGCATGATCCTGACATAGCCCAGCAATTAAGCTTGCGCCTTTTTCACGATGCAAGAATGGATTTTGACGAATGACCACTTCAAAGCCAGATTCCGCTTCATCTCCTCGAATAGAGAGATATGCAGGATCTTCAATGACACGGAATCCAGAGAATTTTTCATATAAAGAAACGCCTAATTCTGTTTTTAAGATGCGGGACATCTCTACTCCTCGATCCAGTTCCTTTTGTTTATTGATACGTAAAGAGTTCGTAATTTTCACAGGAACAGAGAATTTGAGCATGTAAGCAGAATCCTTTTGATAGACCGTTCTAAAGGATGAGGTCGCTGTGTATTCAGACCCGAGCGGTCCTAAATAAGTCAGTTTCCCCTCCTCTATATAACGCTTCACGAATGCCTTCTCCATGACCACTTTGACTTGCAGCGGATGAATCGGAATGAGCACAAATTCTCCGTTTTCTGTTAACCTATTCAGTCTCTCTGTTTCTTCTGGCACCTGACGCGAAAGCTCTTCTAACATGAGGCTTGCCGCAGATTGTGAAATAGACGAATCCTGAAGCACAATCGAATGGTGCGCTTTAAAGTAATGAAGCTGGAAAGCTCCTTTCAGCTCAGGAGAATAGACGGCTTCCTCCTCTTCTGTCATCCCTTGTCTGCTTTTTGGTGTAGGATGTGTTAAATGTCCAAGGAGAAGTGACTGCTCAGCCTCGATGTACTCAAAATCAGCTTGAGATAAAGCAGCTTGATCACTTTCTCTCTCCCGTAAGAATCGTTCAATATTTCGGCAGCTTAAAATGATGCGCAGCATGAATTCATCCTCTGCATCAGTGCGGCCATATGCAATGAGGAGCTCCTTTGAACATAAAGCAACAAGTGTCGTGTAATCGACGATCGTTCCCTCTTTTTCGCTGCCACTTGGACGAAAGCGAATCGGAAAATCAAAGAGATGGCGGCCTACAGATGAAAAATATCGGATCGGAATCACAAGCTCAAGGTCTTGCTTTGCTAGTTTTGCCACGAATACAAGCAAACCATCTGCTTTCGTCTCTTTTTTTGCAGATCGATCGATTCCTGTTTCACGTAAAAAACAGTTTAAAAAGCTTTGCATAGTTGCATTTTCAGCCATTTGTTTATATTGACTCAACGTAGTACCCTCCCGGATTGAATATGAGCGATCCCGATATCAACGATGTCAGAAAGGATTTCCTCAATATGTGTGATTGTCGTTCTCGGATTTAACAAAGTGAATTTTAAGCATGTTTGACCATCCACCACTGTTTTCGCAATGACAGCAGTTCCTGATTTGAATAACGTTCGATGGATGATTTTATTGATGTCATCCGCCCCCTTAAATCGAAACACAACTGCATTGATTTCTGGCTCAGGATTGATCAAGTCAAGGTGATCATTGCTCTCAATAAGCGCGGCCACATCCTTTGCAAAATCAATGGTATGGTCAATGATGTCACCAAATCCTTCCTCCCCAATCAGACGAAGAGAAAGAAGCAATTTCAGAGCGTCAAACCGGCGCGTCGTTTGCACAGATTTATGGACAAGATGTAGTATTCCATCCAGTTCATCTTCCTTTGGGTTGAGATAATCTGCATGATAATGAATCAAACCAAAATGTCTTTTATCCTTTAGCAAAAATGCTCCGCAGGAGATCGGCTGATAAAATTGTTTATGAAAGTCAATCGTGATGGAATCAGCAAGTTCAATACCGTCTAATTTATTCCCGTAGGTTTCGCTTAATACAAGCGCTCCGCCGTAGGCAGCATCTGCGTGAATCCATAGACCGTATGGCTTGACGATGTCATACACATCTCGAACTGGGTCAATACTGCCAAAATCAGTTGTCCCGCAAGTCGCCACTACCGCAAAAGGCAGGAGATCTTGTTCCTTTAATTCAATAAGTTTCTTCTTCAAATCGTTGAGGTCCATGCGGTGATGCTCATCTGTCTCTACCAGAACAACTGCCTGCTCCCCTAAGCCTAGCTGGGATGCAGATTTCTTCACAGTGAAATGAGCATTCTTAGAACAAAGAATTCTCATGCGGTGAGCCTCACTCGGCAAGCCTTTCTGCTGAACATTCCATTGCCATGTGTTTTCACAAAATGCATCTCTTGCAAGAAGCAGTCCCATGTAGTTAGATTGGGTGCCACCGCTCGTAAATGTCCCATCTGCTAGATTTCCATAAGAAAACTTCGCACATAGCCACTTTAAAATTTCCTCCTCAACCAAAGATGCAATACCGCTTTGATCGAAAGAATCCATTGATTGGTTAAAGGAGCTCACTATCACCTCTGCGGCAAGTGCAGGAATAAGCGGCGGACAATGCAAATGTGCCAAGCATTTAGGATGCGATACATCAACGAGATGCGGCAAAAGGTGCTGCTGTATATCTTGAAAGACAGATTCCATTGATTCGCCAGACGGTTGAAGCTGAAATAAGGATTCGACACTAGCCGCTAATTTCCCAGGCAATATTCCGCTGTATGGACCTTGGTCTTTTTGCCACTGATCCAGTAAGCTGTCGATAGATGTATGAAGAGCCGCTCGGAAGGACTCTCTTCCAAGCTGGCTTTGATTGATAAATAATGAATCCACAGAAGCTTTAGTTGATTGCATCGTAAACGGCCTCTTTGAAAATAGCGATGACTTGTTCAAGCTGTTCTTCTGTCATGATCAATGGCGGTAAGAATCGAATGACGCTACCGAAACGGCCTCCTGTCTCTACAATTAAGCCTTTGTCGAAGCAATTCTTTTGAATGAGACTGGCTAGCTCAGGATTTGCTGGATAACTTCCATCCACATCCTGCTTTTCATTTGGATTGACTATTTCAGCACCAATCATTAATCCTCTTCCTCGAACATCACCGATAGCAGGTACATTTTTTTGTATGTCTTTTAAATAAGCCTGCATGCGATCCCCTAGCTGGTCTACATGATCAAGCAGATTGGTTTCTTTTATAAATTTAAGCGTAGCGGTTCCTGCAGCCATCGCCATCTGATTCCCTCTAAATGTGCCAATGTGTGCACCTGGATTCCATTGATCCAAATCTTGATCATAAATCACAACTGAAAGCGGCAGGCTTCCACCAATGGCTTTAGATAATACAATAACGTCTGGCACAATTCCCGCATGTTCAAAGGCAAACATCTTGCCTGTTCGGCCAATGCCTGATTGAACCTCATCGATAATGAGCGGAATGCCTTTTTCTTTTGTGATTCTTCTCATTTCTTTTATCCATTCAATAGATGCTGGAATTGAACCTCCCTCACCTTGCACTGCTTCAAAGATCATACCTGCTGGCGGTAGAATACCACTTTCAGGATCATTTAATACACGCTCAATATAAGAGCTGGAAATGCGGTGTGAATCTTTCCCGCCAATGCCAAATGGGCAGCGATATTCATATGGATAAGGCATGAAATGCACATCTGGAATTAACCCTTGCACTCTTTCCTTTGGAGACAAATTTCCGCTTAATGACATCGTGCCATGTGTCGCACCGTGATAAGCACCGTGGAAAGAAAGAATGGAACGATTTCCTGTCGCTGTCTTGACTAATTTAATCGCAGCTTCTATGGCATCACCGCCAGTTGGTCCACAAAATTGAATTTTTGCTCTCTTTGCAAACTCTTCTGGCAGGTGAGAAAAAATTTCATTCACAAACTCTTCTTTAATTTCTGAGGTTATGTCCAACGTATGCAATGGTCTTTTTTCATGAAGCATACGTTCAATAGCTTCTATAACAACCGGATGATTGTGACCAAGTGCAAGTGTTCCTGCGCCTGCCAGACAGTCATAAAACTCTCTGCCATCTGCATCTGTCACGATCATACCCTCGGCTTTTTGCATGGCTAACGGGAACCGTCTCGGGTAAGACCTTGCATTAGATTCTCTTTGACTTTGCTGCTCTAAAAATTGCTGATTTTTAGAAACGGTTTTGATGGACATAATAAAACACTCCTCCAATTGATAAAGATTATCATTTTCATTTATTAGCCTAGAGGATGTGAGATAGGAAAGTCAATTGTATTCAAAAAGATGATTCAAAAAGCACATGAATGCAATATTCTCTTTTTAATGAGTATTTTCGAGTAATTTTTACAAACCTTACTGCTATAAGGAGATGGAACGCATGAGACGGTTTGATATTGAAAAAAATTACAAATCATTCTTCCTGGTTCTTTTGTTCTACTCAACTCAAAGCGCTTATTTTATGAAGAAATTTGGATGAAATGAAGGTAGAAAATTGAAGAAGTAACATCATTTTTTCTTGATATAAATGGTTTGGATGGTATAATTTCTCTGAAACATAAAGGGATGGAGGGGAATTTGATGATTTTTACAAAGCACGATCTTCACCATTACTTAACGCAGGATAAGAAAGCATTAGCGATCACGCGCAGAAGACCAAAGTGGTTTGGGGACGATATATGGAAATATCAAAGGTATTTGCGAAAATATGAGTACTATTCTAATAGCGGCGCTCTACTGCGCAAATGGTTTTATCGCTGTTTACATAAAAAGAAAGGCATGCAGCTTGGCTTTGATATTCCGATTGGCGTCTTTGGCCCCGGCCTTAGAATCAATCATAGTGGTCTCTTAATTGTGAATAAGCACGCAAAAATTGGGGCATTTTGTGATATTCATCAAGGGGTGAATATTGGCCAAAACCATTCCGAAAAGGATGTACCAACCATTGGAGATCACGTATGGGTTGGCCCCGGTGCTAAGCTGTTTGGAGACATTTACATTGCAAATCATATTTCAATCGGAGCAAATGCCGTGGTGAATCGTTCCTTTCATGAAGAGCAGATCGTCATTGCTGGTGTACCGGCTCAAAAGGTAAAAGAAAAAGGCCCTTCTTCATGAAGGCGCCTGATAAAAAAGAATAACACCGATCAAAACAGAGATGAGCAGCATGAGATAAAACAAGATGGTTAAAATCAAGATCGTCCAGCCCAGCCCCTTCCTCTCTGTCTTGATCAAATAAATACCAAGTACGATGGTGCTAAATAGCACGCCTAAAACAGCCCACAGCCATTTGTCTTTGTTATGTTTTGGCGCATCAAACCATAAATAGATGGCAACAGCAAGTGAAACGAATAGACCCGTTAATCTCATATTTAAATTCCCCCTTATGTAAAAAAACACATTTTCTATTATTCGCTTGAAAAACCGATTTTTTTCAGTTTATTCAAACATACAATACTTTTGTCCTAAAATATTTTATCATTGTTCCGCGGAAGGCTTCTCCATTCTTCTCTCAACATTCCGTAGCGCATTGAATCATAATAAACCCCTTGATAATAACGGACCTTTCTCAGTCTCCCCTCAAGGATAAATCCGCAATTCTCTGCGCACCGCATCATCCGTTCATTCCCTGACCAAGTTGTTAAACCAATTCGAGGGATATCAATATGCGTAAATAACACATCAATCCAAAGATTTAATGCCTTTGTCCCAATACCCCCGTTCCAAAAGCGTGAATCATAAATGATAATGCCGCATTCAAGCCACCTCGTACGTTCATTCTCCCAATAATATGATACGGTGCCTTTGATATCACCATCTATTTCAATGCCATATATCTTTTGGGGAATGGATTCTTCCTGTAAGTACCGTTTCTTAAATGCAGCAAGCGGGATTTCGTGTTCATAAAAATAAGGGGCATTCCATTTTCGATAGGACTGGTCTGATGCTTTAAATTTTAAATGCCACACCGTCTCTAAGTCCGTTTCGGTTAATGGACGTATGTTCACAAGCTCTTCCTTTTCTTTTTTCATCTGTTCACGTTCCTTTACTTTGTCGTTCTTTTTGCTAAATGACGGTATTCAATCGGCGTCATGCCTTCATTTTGCCGAAACAGCTTAGAAAAATAAGTAGGGTCGTCAATACCTACATGATCTGCAATGGCAGCGATTTTTTCATTCGTTGAGGCCAGCATGCTTTTGGCTTCTTCGATTTTGAGACGATGGCTGTACTGGTTTGGCGTCAATCCATACACCGTCTGCATACATCTTGTCATGTAATCAGGATGATAGTGCAGTTTCTCTGCAAGCTGCTCCATGTGTAATTTCTCCATAAAGTGATGCTCAAGATAGTGAACCACTTCTGATGCGACAGTCTCCTTTGCACTTGGAATATGGAATGCTTCCTTTTGCAGGTGAATGAGCATTTCCTCAAATAATAGCTGTTTTTTCAGCGGAAGTTCAGATGCATCATGATTTAGTGCTCTCATCGCTGAAAGGTGTTTTTTTAACACACTTCGTCCTTTCACTTTTCCTAAACGGGGCAGACTAAATTCATAGGTTGCCGGCTTTTCGAAGGTCGCTTGATTTTGTTTCATATCAATCCAGTGTTCTCTCGGCCGGTTCGTCAGCTCAAATCGGTCAATTGAGAAATGCAGCCACTCATAGTGGGTTTCCTCTTCACACGGCAGATGTCCACCATGAGACAGGCCCGGTGAGAGAATCATATATTCACCTTCTTTTACATGAAAAGCCTCCTCGCCCTCTGTCATCCATAGTTCACCTTTTGTGATATAGAGAAGGTCAAATACAGTGAAGGTTCTTGAGATATGTCTTTCTCCTTGATGAAATACACCTTTACCTGAAGCAATATAAATAGGAAACGGCGGTACAGTAAATGTAATAAATCGATCCATATTCATCCCCTTATGAAGTCGGATTTCTCCAATAAGTTTCGGTTTCATCTCTTCTTATTATAGTCGATGCACGGTACACTATAAATCGGATTTATACGAAAGGGGGCTATGTGATGAAATCTCAAACCCTGTCATATGAAAAGGTTCAAGCCATAGATGAGAAAACACACCCTTCATTATTTGCATTAACTTGGCCTATTTTTATCGAAATCTCTTTATATATGCTCATGGGGAGCGCTGATACACTTATGCTCAGCCAATACTCCGATAACAGTGTGGCCGCAGTAGGTGTAAGCAACCAGCTCCTGAATTTATTAATTGTCATGTTCAGCTTCATTACAACAGGAACGACCATTGTGATTGCGCAGCTTTTAGGAGCTGACCGCAAGCAGGAAGCGACTCAAGTCGCCTATGTCTCACTAGGAACCAACTTCTTGATCAGCTTTGTCATTAGTCTCCTCATGTTTGTGTTAGCTGTTCCAATCCTGCACATGATGGGCTTATCAAGTGAACTCATGCCGGATGCGGCGGTCTTTTTACAAATTGTCGGCCTGCTTTCTTTTATTCAAGCACTCATTATGACGTATAGTGCTATTTTAAAAAGCTACGGATATACAAGAGACACGATGTATGTCACCATCGGAATGAATTTGCTCAACGTTGCCGGCAATTATTTGGTCATTTTTGGTCCGTTTGGCTTTCCTGTATTAGGTGTCATGGGTGTTGCCTTTTCAACCTCGCTGGCTCGTTTGATCGGATTGATGGCGATGATCCTCATTGTCCGCCGCCGAATTGGATTGCGCTTTTCACTGAAGAGTATGTTTCACATCCAGCGGACGCATTTAAAAAAGCTGCTGAAAATTGGCATTCCTTCTGCTGGAGAGCAGCTTTCTTATAACGGCTCTCAAATGATTATTACACTGTTTATTACATTTATGGGGACGCAGGCTTTAGCCGCAAAGGTCTACACTCAAAATTTGATGATGTTTATTATGTTGTTTGGTGCAGCGATTAGCCAAGGGACACAGATTTTAATCGGGCGCCATATTGGAGCGAATGAATTTGATGCTGCCTACCGCAGATGTATGAAAAGCTTATACTGGGCCATTGGGATCTCTCTTCTTTCTTCCACTGCTTTATCTTTATCATCGACGCATTTGCTTACCTTTTTCACTAGCAATCGTGAAATCATTGAAATCGCCGCCACACTTCTCCTATTGACGATCATTTTAGAGCCGGGACGCTCTTTTAATATGGTCATTATTAATTCATTGCGGGCTGCTGGTGACGCGAAGTTTCCAGTGTATATGGCGATGATTTCAATGTGGGGAATTGGGCTTCCGATCGCTTATTTGTTAGGCATTCAGTTTGAAATGGGGCTCATCGGGGTTTGGATTTCTTTTATTGTGGATGAATGGGTAAGAGGTATCTTCATGTATAGGCGCTGGCGTTCCAGAGTATGGACGGAGTATCGTTTTTCTTCCACATAAAAAGGACTGCGGGTGCAGTCCTTTTTTACGTAATATCTTCTAAAATAAGTGCTTTTTCCTGTTTTGAAATAAATGCTCGCTCTGTAAAGACGCGGTATTCGTTTTCTCTTGTTTTATCTAAAATGGCTTTATAAAAGTAGGCTGCTGCTTTCACCGGTATTCGTGAATAGAGCGGGAATTCATGAAGATGGTCAAAAAACTCCTCGTAGTATGCCTCTGCCTCAAAGGCAATGTACTCCCAGACGTGCTGGAAGGCTTGATTCACAATCCCTTCCTGCAATTCTTGCTCTGTGTACCCGAATTGATCCATCACTTGCTTTGGCAAATAAATGCGGTCTCTTTCAGCCTGATCTTCGCCGATATCTCGAAGGATGTTGGTTAGCTGCATAGCAATCCCTAACGAAATGGCTGCTTCTTTTAGCTGCTCTTTTTTACGCGGTGCAATAATGGGAAGGAGCATAAGCCCAACTGTACTAGCAACATGATAGGAATAGATGAGCAGTTCATCCAACGTTTCGTATCGCTGCTGCTCTAAATCCATCTCCTGTCCTTGGAGCAGGTCACGGAACGGGGCTTCATCCATCCGAAACTCTTGAAATGTATGCTCTAGCGCCACCCATATTGGATCATTCCGGTCTACCTCACCTTGTAAAAATCGATCAAACGTCTCCCGAAAGGATGCAAGGTCCTCTTTTGGCGAAGGAGATTCATCTACAATGTCATCTGCTCTACGGCAAAAGGAATATACGGCCCAGACGGCCTGTCTTTTCTTTTTAGGCAGCATGGAAAAGGCCCGGTAAAACGTTTTTGAATGGGTTTGAATGGTTTCCTCACACACTTTTAATGCTGTTTGTACATCAACCACTTAGCTTCACTTCCTTTCTATCATTCAAATCTTTTAGTAGTACAGAAGCCATCAGCTTCGCACTTTGCATCACGATCGGCACCCCGCCGCCCGGATGGATGGAAGCACCTGCCGCATAAAGATTATCTGTCTCACTGACCTTCACTTGCGGGCGGAAGACACCTGATTGAAACAAATTAGGCGCAAGTCCAAAGCTGCCGCCTTCAAACAATCCTTCTCGCAAGGAATCATTTGGTGTTCTGACCTTTTTCCAGACAATCGACTCTCGCAATCTCGGAAAGCCTCTTTTCTCAAGGACATCCACCATCTTCTCGACAAACTCTGTCTCCTCTTCCCAGTTGATATGATCTCCTGAAGGAACGGGAACGAGCATGTATAGAACACTGCAGCCTTCTGGGGCAAGAGATGGATCAATGATCGATGGATTAAATGTATAAAACGACGGGTCTTGAGGAATCGTTTTCGTTTGAAAAACTTCTTTCATATGCTGATCAAAGTGTTCTCCCATAAAAAATTGATGAACAGGTGCTTCATGATACATCTTGTTTAACCCGAGATACACCATCACACAGCCAGAGGACGGCACGTATTTCCGGCGATCTTGTTCGTCTAAACCAAGCTGTTTTAACGCAGCTGGATAATCTCCATTGATCACAAATGCATCAGCGGTTTCATATTCATCATTTACTTTAGCTTTGACTGCCCGTTTCCCCTCAAACACCAATTGCGTGACTTCTTCATTTTTTCTTACATGCACACCCATTTTGATGAGCTGCCCTTCCAATATATCTACTAAACTCGCATAGCCGCCTTTTAAATAGTAGATTCCATGCGCGTGCTCACTATAGGACACAAGCGAATAAATAGCCGATGCTTCATACGGGTTTCCCCCAACATAGAGGGTTTGAAGTGCGTATGCATCTCGCAGGCGTTCGTCTGAGAAATATTTTTTCAGAGCACTTTGTACCGTTCGATACGCCTTTAATTTCATTAAAATCTTCATATTCGCTTTTGTAAAAAATGTACGTTTTTCGTGAAATGATTTTTCTAGAAAGGCTTGCTGCCCTTCTTGAAACCGGTCTGTCATTTCTTCCATAAACCTCAGGAACCCTTGATCTTCCTTTGGAAATACACGTCTGATTTCATCTAGCTGACGAAGTGCATCAGAGTATTTCGTATAGGAGGTTCCATCTTGATATTGAATTGTGTACAGCGGATCAAGCTGCAGCAGATCAAGAGATGAATCGTCAATTCCTACCTCATGTAAAATGCCTTTTAACATGTCAGGAAGTAGGACAATGGTCGGACCTTCATCTACTTTATATCCTTTCTCACGTACAAAAGCAAGTCTCCCGCCAAGCCGTTCATTTTTTTCGACAAGGGTGACATCATGTCCCGCTTTTTTTAAATAAAGCGCTGAGATCATTCCGCCAATACCGCCGCCTGCAATTAATATATGTTTTTTCATGAGGCGCTCCCCTTTTCTTGATGCGGCATTGTTTTGTGTGAATGTTTCTCTTTTTTAAGAATGGCATTTGTCGTGATACGTGCTGATTCTAAAATGGTTGGCAGTCCGCTTCCTGGATGTGTTCCTCCTCCAACGAGCCAGCAGTGCTTTAATTCATCAAATTCATTGTGCGGCCTTAGGACCATCATCTGCGTCAGCTGGTGGCCGAGGTTAAATGTAGCTCCTTCATATACGTAAAGGTCTTCCTCCCATTGCTTCGGTGTGATCATCCGCTCGACTTCTATATGCTGTCTCACATTCTGAAAGCCTGTTTTCCGCTCCAATGTATCCAGCACAAGCTCTCTAAATTCATCTTGTTGCGCCTCCCAATCAATACCGCTTTGGTTATTGGCAACTGGAGCCAGCACATAAAGAGCTGATTTTCCTTTTGGAGCAAGTGAGTCATCGGTTACACTTGCATTTTGAATATAAATAGACGGGTCATCTGGCAGCTCATATGTCTTCGTAATGCCTTTGACAAATCTAGCATAATCATCGGAAAAAACGATGGTATGATGCGGCTCATCATATATGGTATCCAGTCCTAAATAAAGCATAAAGGTAGAGCAAGAGAATTTTTTCTTTTTTAATTTCTTCTCGCTGTATTTCTTTAAGAGTCCTGGCTCGACAAGCTTTGTCATCACATGTGCAAAGTCTCCATTGACGACAACCTCATCTGCTTGTATTTCTTCCCCAGATTCTAAACGAATGCCTTTTACTTTCCTTCCCTCCGTGAGCAGCTTTTCGACGCCAGCTGACAGATGAATCTCTGCTCCAGCTTCAAGCGCGGCCCTTGCCATCGCTTCTGACAGCTGATTGACACCGCCCTTCGGATGAAATACACCTGTGTCATGTTCCATAAACGAAAGGATCGAGAACGCACCAGGGCATTCCCACGGGGACATTCCTAAGTACTTTGATTGAAATGTAAAAGCATATTTCACTGATTCATTCGAAAAATAGTCTGACAGCACATCATACAAACTTTTATTTAGTGAAAGCTGTGGAAGTGCTTTGATCACCTTCAGGCGAAGGTAATGATGAAAGCGGTCCATTTTACTTTGTAGAATTGGTGTCAAACGATCCATTTTGCGCTTTGTATCCTTCATAAATCTTAGATACCCTTCGCCCTCACCAGGTGCAAAGGCTTCTAATCGTTTGTACATTTCATCGCGATCCCGAATCATATCGAGCTGATTGTTTTGAAATATTAATCTATACATCTCTTTTAATTCAATCACATCAATATAGTCATAAAGATTTTTACCAGCAAAGGTGAACAGCTCCTCTGCAATATGAATCATGCTGAGAAAGGTAGGACCTGTATCAAACGTGAAATCACCAAGTTGAAACTTAGCGTTACGCCCGCCAACAAAGGGCTGTTTTTCGTATACATGAACATCATGTCCTTTGCTTTGAAGCATCATAGCTGCTGCAAGGCCCCCTGGTCCCGCTCCGATCACAATGATTTTCATTTTCCTTTTTCCTCCAAATTAATTCACTTTAAGTTAATTATACAAATTAGAAAGATTAGATCAACTTTTGATGTGCTCAAAAAGTCTCATGTTATGTATCAAAAAAGCCGGCTTCCTTTCAACAAGTGCAAGAAAGCCGACCCTTTATTACGCTTCTATATCAATTCGATACGTTTCAAACCAATGATGAATCTGTGCAAGATGGGCAATCAACTGCGGGCCCTTCATGAGCTGGCCATACCATGGCACATGAAAAGAAGCTCCTTCCGTTTCAATCAGCTGCTTTAATTGATGTGGGTCTAAAAATTCGTGAAGTACAGAGTCTTTTTGCGCGAGGCAGTCTGTTAGCATCTCTTTCACAGCCTGAGTATAGGCTGGATGATGTGTTTTCGGATAAGGACTCTTCTTTCGATAAAGCACTTCATTCGGTAAAATTCCCTCTAATGCTTTTCGTAAAACCCCTTTTTCACGATTTCCATGCATTTTCATTTCCCAAGGAATATTCCACACATATTCGACAAGACGATGATCTGCAAATGGCACACGTACCTCAAGACTAGCCCCCATACTCATTCGATCTTTTCGATCAAGCAGTGTTGTCATAAACCAGATCATATTTAAGTAAAAAAGTTCTCTACGGGCTTTATCAACGCCAGTTTCTCCATCTAAAAGAGGCGTTTCTGCCACCGTTTCTTCATATTTGCTTTGCACGTATTCCTTAAGTGACAGCTTTTTTTGCCACGAGTCTTGCAGGAGCTGAGTTCTCGCTTCAGTCGATCTCATCCACGGAAAACCATTCGTTTCATTTTCCATATGGAACCAAGGGTAGCCGCCAAAGATTTCATCAGCACATTCACCTGACAAGCCAACAACGAAGTCCTTTTTAATTTCTCGGCAAAACCAAAGCAAGGAAGAATCAATATCTGCCATACCCGGTAAGTCTCGAACCTCAACGGCTTCCTTCAAATAGGAAGCGAGCTCTTTTTGTCCAATGATACAGCTGTGATGATTCGTTTGAAACGCTTTTGTCATTTGATCAATCCATGGGCCGTCAGCATTCGGCTGGAATTGATTTGCCTCAAAGAATTGATCGTTTCCTTCGTAGTCAATGGAATACGTATGAAGCGGTGCTTCCCCTATTTTCTCAAAGTGCTTAGCGGCAATGGCAGTAATGGCACTAGAATCGACGCCACCAGATAAAAATGTACATACAGGCACATCAGAGACGAGCTGTCTTGTCACGGCATCTGTAAAGAGATGCTTAATGTGCTGTGCGGTGTCATCAAGTGAGTCGGTATGCTCCTTGCTTTTGACATTCCAATATCTCCACACGCGCAGTCCGTCTTTTGAAAAGGTCAAGGCATGTGCAGGTCTCAGCTCTTTTATCCCTTTAAACACTCCTTGACCTGGTGTTCTTGACGGTCCTAAGCCAAAGATCTCCGACAGCCCTTCATAATCGACTTTTGCTTTGATATCAGGATGAGCAAGAAGTGCTTTGATCTCTGAACCAAATAAGAAGGAATGATGACGTTCTGTATAGAAAAATGGCTTGACGCCTAGCCGGTCTCTCCCTGCAAATAACAATTCACGCTCACTATCCCAGATCACAAATGCAAAAATGCCATTAAAATGGGAGACACACTCTTCCTTCCATTCTGTATAGGCATGAAGAAGAACTTCTGTATCAGAATGCCCAAGAAAGCGGTGCCCCCTTTTTAATAATTCTTTTCTTATATCCTCCGTGTTATAGAGCTCTCCATTGTATACAATCGTATAAGCATGGTTTTGATGTGTATATGTCATCGGCTGCTTTCCGCCTTCTACATCTACCACCGCTAACCTTTTATGCCCGAAAAGAACGTGCTCACTTTTCCACGTATTTGTATCATCTGGCCCTCTTTTAGATAATGTATCTGTCATTTGATTGATTACATGATCCTGTTGGATGAGCTGCTTTTTAAAGTCTGCCCAGCCTGTAATTCCACACATCATCATCAGCTCCCATCCGTTTTTCCTCAAGTGTTCTCATTCAGCCTTTCTTAGTTTATGCATCGTTTCCTTGATAGTTGATTTGTCCTTTTTTCCCGGCGTATAGGACAAGCTTGATTTGGTAAGAAAAGAAAGAAGAAAGGAGCTTTTGCAAATGGAAAATCGAATGAAGCAGCTTGAACGCTGCAGCCGAAGATGGTGTAACGGGTATTTGCTCATTGAAAACGGGCATTGTCTGATTGAAGATGAAGAAGGAGAGATCATGCTGCCAGAAAGTCTTCAAAGCACAATGATCTGTTTGAAGGAAAATGACCAATGGACAAAAGGGGAATTGCTCGGTTCTATGATTCTTCATGAAAACGGGCAGCTAATAGAAGTACAGGGAGGAGAAAACATTCAATATACGGCGTCCCTTGCCAAAGGATGGCTTGATCTTCTCATGTTCGTACCGGAAAACGTTTTTGATCACATCCTTGACCAGATAGAGCAGCTTGGTTTTTCCGTCTATGATTGTGTTTTCTCTTCCTTTCATTCAATGCAGCGCGTCTCTTTCTTTCAGTTTTCGACAGATACGCAATCACTTGCACTTCAATGTCACTATGAGCCTGCAGCCAGCCACATTCGTTTTGAATGGACCACTTCAGACGGACAACGGATCGTTTCACAATTTGATGCCACATAAAAAGGACACTGCTTCGTATAAGCAATGCCCTTTTTATATTAAAAGATATGGAAACCGATCGGCAGACGTAAACCGAGAAGAATGGTCACAATCGCAAATACGATAAACCCAATCAACACACCAGTCACCGATTTTCCTTTTTTCTTGCGCACTAGGACCATTTCCATGAAACCGATCACGAGGATACCGAGAATCATTTTTCCAATATACTCGCCCCCGAAACCTGGAATTTTCATTCCTGTGCGAACATACAATTCTACGCCTGTTGCGATAATGATCAAGTAGAATAAGCGAACGATCATGTGCACAATTTTAGCGCCTTTGTCGTTTTTACCTGCAAGAGCAAAGGCTACGAAGAATAAAATAATCCCCAGCACCCATGCTGTGATATGTAAATGTGTTCCCATTTGTGATTTCCCCCTTTATCAGAACAAGTACCTTCTCATCGTACCACGAAATAAGTCGAACACAAAGCGACAATCCTGTGTCATCACGCGCTTTATTTGACGTGATTTGTCAGCGTTCCAATCGGTTCAATTGTGATGTCAATTCGATCTCCAGAAGCTAAAAACTTAGGCGGTTCAAAGCCCTTCCCTACCCCAGAAGGTGTACCTGTTGCAATGATGTCACCCGCTTCTAATGTCATCCCTTTTGAAAGAGTGGAGACAATGTCTTCAATTGTGAAGATCATTAATTCCGTACTGGCAGACTGACGAACCTCTCCGTTTACCTTTGTTTCCACATGGAGCGCACCATGATCCTCGATCATTGACTTATGAACGATATAAGGTCCTATCGGGCAGGTTGTATCTAAGCTTTTGCCAATGAAAAATTGTTTATGTTTTTTCTGCAAATCTCTTGCCGTCACATCATTTAAAATGGTGTAACCGAATATATAATCTTGGACCTCTTCAGGAGCAATGTTTTTCCCTGATTTGCCCATCACAATGGCAAGCTCTCCTTCATAATCCAGTTCACTGGTCACACCTTCATGAAGAAGAATGTCCGCTCCGTGTCCAATGACAGAAGTAGGTGCCTTTGTAAAAATCATCACGTCTTTAGGAATATCCGCCGCACTTCCCATCTCCATGACATGGTCTTGATAATTCTTTCCGACACACATGATGTTTTTAGACGGCTTTGGAATCGGCGCATGGAGTTTCACGTCCGAAAGCGGATATACATAAGAACCGCGGTCTTCTTCTTTTTTCTCAGCCCAATCAAGAAGCTGTCCTACATGTTCAACAAACTTGTCCCCCATTTTGATACACTCAGATAAAGAGTTTGGCAGTGTCTCAAGCTCAAATAATTTGGCTTCTGCCTTTTTGACGTCCATCACCCATTCATCATCAATGACTATCCCAATAAACATGCTGCTATGTATCTCACCTGTAAAAAACTTCATGTCTTCCCCTCACAATCTTCATTTCGCTAAGTTATGATGTCTCATTTTATTTCTCTACGAAATAAAAAAAACCCTTTTTTATCATACTCTCTTTTAAAAAGGGTTTCAAAAATGATGATTGAATGCTTAGCGGAAACGGCGGTACTCCCACATGTTCCCTTGATCCCATTTACGCTCAACATTTATTCTATTTCTGGAACGATGCGATTTCTTTCCACATCTTCGGCAAGAGCGGCTTCGTTTATGGTGATGAGAACGTTTAGATCGATGGCTGCGGCGCGACTTGCGGCTCTTCTTATTGTGGGATCTGTGCTTGCTGCGATGTGACTTGCGGCAGCTCTTCTTATGATGCGATCTGCATTTGCTGCGGCGCGACTTGCGGCAGCTCTTCTTATGATGCGATCTGCATTTGCTGCGGTGTGACTTGCGGCAGCTTTTCTTATGATGGGATCTGCATTTGCTGCGGTGTGACTTTTTCGGTTCGCTCTTTTTGCTTCTGTAAGATTTTTTGCTTTTATATGACTTTTTACTCTTCATGCTTTTCTTCGAACGATAGCTTTTCTTAGAGCGATAACTTTTCTTTGAACGATAGCTTCTGTAGCTTTTTTTACTGCGGCGTGATTTACGGCGTCCACCACCGCCAAAGAACCAATGACCGCGACTTGAATGACGAGAACGAGCTGACTTATGCGAACGTCTCGATTCTGGTTCACGATCTAAGTGATGATCACGTCCCTCACTTCGAAGTGAAGCTACTGCATGTTCAATGTGTGAATGATCAAATGTACTCACGAACAATTCCCCTCCCAGTCTATCTTCGACAAAACAAACAGACAAAGCTGTTTATCTTCTCTGCTTTATGTTACGAGACTCGGTAGACAAGTGTTCGTGACGAATGCCTCTTTCCTTGAAAACTCCATGAATACCTACCAGCCGGTACAGGACATTCCTTCACTTTCATATCGTAAAGAAGAGCATATAGGAGGCTGATGAACATATGAACACAGAACCTTTAAAACAACTTGATATGTGGATTCATCCAAAGGACCTGATTGAATTAAAAAAAGACATTTGGAACGATGAACCTGTTGAAGCTATTCTAAAAACCGGCCAAACCAAATCACATATTTATGCTTCATACCGCGGATCGCACATTAGAAAGCTTAAGAAAAAGTCCTATCAAATTGAATACCGAAAGCCAAAACAAAGACAAGGCGAATCCATCTTTCATTTAAATGCAGAGTACAATGATCCGTCGTTTATCCGAAACAGGCTGTCCTTTTATTTCTTTGAGCAGATGGGGGTGCATAGCCCAGCCGCTTCTCATGTGTTTCTCACCATAAATGGAAGAAAAGAAGGGATTTATTTAAAAATAGAATCCGTCGATGAGTTCTTTCTTAAAAAACGGCAGCTTTCAGGAGGCGGCATTTATTATGCGGTTGATGATGACGCGAACTTCTCCCTTTTGAGTTCTTTTGATAAAAAACCAAAAAAGCACCTTCTTCTCGGATATGAGAAAAAAACGGGGACTTCTCAACATGATCAGCGGCTGAGCGAATTTATTTACTTTCTCAACACAGCGAAAGATGACACTTTTGCAGAAAAAATTGAACAATACCTAGATGTGACACAGTATTTCCGCTGGCTCATCGGTGTGGTATGCACACAAAACTTTGATGGTTTTGTTCATAACTATGCCCTTTATGTAAATGAACAAGGGAGGTTTCAAGTACTTCCTTGGGATTATGATGCAACATGGGGTCGTGACATTCATGGAGAAGAAATGCCGTTTGATTATATCCCAGTAAACGGGTTTAATACATTAACTGCTAGATTACTAGATATCCCTTCGTTTAAAAGAGCCTATTACACACTTTTCCAGCATGTACTCGATACACATTTTGTAGAAGACCGGCTCTGCCCAATCATAGAGAAATGGCATGAATCGATTGAGGATCGAATTGGAGATGATCCATATACGAAAGATCGAAAAGATGTCTTGCAGTCTGAAAGAGACTTAATCCGGCAATATATCAACAAAAGACGACGTTATTTACAGACTGAGATCAAAAAAGAGATTTTTGGTACGTAAGAACACTTTCGAATTTTGTCACTTTATTACTCATATTGACGAAACAGCTTTTTTTATAGAAAAATAGGGTATACTAACCATATCCTTCTATTTGATAAAAAATGTGAGAGTTGGCGTCCGTTATGATCAATTATGAAATTGAACAAAAAAGATTACATTTAATTGAGACTGCAAAAAAATTCGGGATGAATGCCGAAGAAACGATCAGGTGCAGTCAAGAGCTTGACACACTCTTAAATAAAGGCATCAAATCCACCTCTAAAGATTGCTCAAAAAAAGGGTAAACCATACATCTAATTCCTCTCATCAAAAGCTTTCAAAAAGACAATCACACATTAAAAGACCCATCATAAGCTATGGTGAAACGCCCAAAACAAGTGCCCTAATTTTATAAAGGATGTGCACCGCTATGCCGGCTATTGTGGGAGCCTTTAAAGTAAATGCCGTCGGAACGAGCGGAGTCGTTCATGTTGGAGACTGCATCACTATTTCTCCAAATAGTCAGGTTAAAACGTTTGCTGGCGCAGGCAGTTTTAATACTGGTGATCAATTGCGAATTAGCAACTACAAAAGTGTGACAAATACGTACGACAGTGATGTCATTGATCAACCGCTTGTTGGTAACTTGTAAGGAGTGAGGATCCGTTGAACTTCTATATTAATCAAGCGATACAAATTAATTATTTACGTGTAGAGTCTGTAAGTAACTCCTCTGTTCTGCAAATTGGGAGTGCTGGATCCATCAAGGCCCTTTCCAACCTGTATAACACGGGAAGCTACGTAGAAGCAGCGCCTGCCGCAGCAGGTACACAAGGAATTGAAGAATCTCAAGGCGCAAGCACAGCACCTTTTGTACCGCTTCAGTCACCAACAACTTAAGTCATCTGCAATCCCCGGAGGTGTATGTAAATGTATGATTATCAGAGCAACGCTTCACAGGTATATGGCATCATTCAAAAACACTCGCAACAACTCATGATGCTTGAAAAAAGGCTTAACGAGCTTCAGCAGGAAATACAAATGATCAAAGATAAACCGACAACGAATATTGAACGGATTGATTATCAATTTGATCAACTGAAAATCGAACGGCTGGAAGGAACGCTGAATATCGGCCTCAATCCATCTGATCCAAACAGTGTTCAAAACTTTGAAGTGGGCCAAACAACAACCCCGGGAATTGGAATGATGCAGCAAGAAATGGCTGATCAATTTTTCAATCAAACACGGCAGCTTGTCGATGCATTTTTAAATGAAGAAGCTCCAGAACTTCTTGAAGAACTAGAACAGCGATATGAAGGGTCCCTCGATGAAAGCAACAAACACCATATCATTGAGGATATTCGCAAGCAAATTGACAGCAGGATCAAATACTATGCGGGACAGCTGCCACACCGGGAAGAAATGACACCGCTGCAGCGTTCAGAGCAAATTGCTGAATATGTGAAGCATGATGTAAAGCGGGCGATTGAGCACTTTTTAGCCCATATTCCAAGTGAAACGAAAGGAGAGGAAAACGGATGAATTTCACAGTTGTCAACCGCAACATCGAGACCGGAAGCATTAAAGTAGTCGGGGTTTCGTCCTCTTCCCTGTTTATCATCGGGGACACAGACCATGTACAATTATCCTCGATTTTCGATACACCGCCAGAATCACTGATTATTGGCCCGTTTGTTCCTCTGGCACCTCGATAATGATCAAGCGCACATCTAAAGTGAAGTTCTCAAAGGTGAATTCTGTCGGGATTTCGAGTGTGGTTCAAATTGGTGATACACAAGAGCTGTGCCCGGCAGTCAAGGTTTTAGCTGTTCAACGAACCATTAGTTTGTTTTATGGCTATGAAGCGGAAAATTTAGATGCGAAAGAATTTGAAGTGTATTATGAGCCCATTCCATTGATGCTGCCAGAACGATCAGTGAGAACGGCATTTTACCATGAAAAGCCTGTGATTAAAGTGTCTTCAATCCATGTAGAAGGGGTATCATCGTCCTCTGTCTATCAAATCGGCTCTACTTGTAGAATGAATGGCGTTGCGCGAGTGAAGCATATTAGAGAGCTGTTTAGCAATGATGAAAGTCCGCAAAACTCACAAATGGACCTACCTGCGCATATGATGGTGATATGACTTCGAATAAAGGATGTCGATTATGCCAGCAATTGTCGGACCCATTTACATTAACTCTATTTCTGGAGGCGTCGTAAACGTCGGTGACTCATTCTACCTGTCGCCTAAAAGTTCGTCAAAATCTGCTTTAGGCTCTGGAGCGGGGAATACCGGAGATTTCTTGATATTAAATAATGGCATTAGCGCCACCAACTATGTGGATCCTGACTTAAATGATCAGAATATGGTAGGCAATGCATAAAGCAGCTCCTCTACACCCATTTCAAATAGAGGAGCGCTTTTTTATGCTTATTTTTTTCTGCGCTGTCTCGATTTTTTCGTTTTGACCAGCTTGCTTGCCGGCTGTTTCCGAATCCATTTGATGTACGAAGCAAGCTTTTCATCCT
The DNA here is from genome assembly GCF_038593175.1 of Bacillus sp. FSL K6-1006. NCBI lineage: Bacteria > Bacillati > Bacillota > Bacilli > Caryophanales > Bacillaceae > Bacillus > Bacillus sp. FSL K6-1006. The sequence continues at coordinate 1,050,199 of NZ_CP151970.1, read as the reverse complement.
GCCTCAGCGCATCAATTGTATTCAAACGTGCGGCAAGCTCCTGGTTTGTAAAGAGGGCATGTACTTGTTTATGACAAGGGATGCATAGGAAGGCAGTCGGTAAAAAAGCCCCGCCCTCTTCTCTTGGCGTTAAGTGATGTTCTGTGAGCAGGACATCTTGTCTTCCGCACATCTCACATAATCCAATTGTTTGCTTTGCCACCGTGTCATCACCTCAATATTTACATTAATTCCATTGAGACTGTTGTCCCTTTCCCGCTTGGATCTGCTGGATGGACAATCAGTTTTTTCGGCAGCCGCATTTTCAATTCTTCCACATGGCTGATGACACCAACAGCTAAGTTTTGAGACTGTAATTTCTCTAATGCGGTAATCACTGTATCGAGCAAGTCTTGATCAAGGGTACCAAAGCCTTCATCAAGGAAAAAGAATTGCAGCGGGAACTCACCTCTCAGCTGAATCTGCGCTGAAAGAGCTAGTGCAAGCGCAAGCGACGTCAGGAAGGTTTCCCCGCCGGACAAGCTGGACACTGGACGTCTGACACCGCCATTCGCATCATCACGCATGACAAAGCCGCCTTCTGAATCAACTTCAATCGCATACCTTTGTCTTGTCAAAATACCAAGACGGGCAGATGCATCACGACTGACACTTTCCAGCTGTTCTTCTGCTAAGAACTCAACAAATGTATTTCCTTTAAACACGGTTTGCAGCTTATCGAGCCGATCAATTTCTTGCTGCAGCTCCGCCAAGCGTTCATGAATACTTGCAAATCGCTGGTGATTCTCTTCCATTACACGCAGATGTTCATATGCAGAGCCGCTCATCACTGTTGCTTCTTCCAATGCCTTCTCTGCCGCTTCTTTCCTCAGTTGAATATCAGTCCACTGCTTTTCATCTAGTGACTCATCTTTCAGCAGCTCAGAAATTCGCTTTAAGTTTGCGGCACATTGCTTTCTTTTATCCTCAAATTCGTCAATTTCCTGTTTAACCGAGTGACGTACTGCCTGATTCATAAAAGCAGATTCAATCTCTTGAGGCTTATCAAAAGGAGAAGACTCCGATTCTTTAGCCCATGCTGCACTTGCTTCTTGTTTTCTCCGGTCAGCCTCTTGAAGCTGACGCTCACAGCTTGAAAAATGACTTTGTGCTTCACTAAAGAGCTCCTGCGCATGCTGTAATTGCTTGTACGATTGCTGTTCCATTTCATTGAGACGAGCAAGCGTGTGTTCAACCTCGATCAGCTCTTCAGAAATAGAGACAGCTTTCAATGGATATCTCCCTAAATCTGTTTCATATTGATAAATGAGCTGCTGCTGGCTTTCTAGCTGATGCGCTAGTTTATCAAGTTCCTTCTCTACATCATATATGGCTGTTTGCAGCTGTTCTTTTGCCTGCTGTTTTTCTTCCAAAAATGAAATACTTTTCTCAATACGCTCTTTATAGCCTTCCGCTTGCTGGTCCTTTTCGTCGATCTGCTTTTGCATCTCTTGTACTTGGCGCAATGTAAAGTGCGGGAAGGCCTGTTCAAATTGAGACGTTTGCTCTGAAAGCTCAGATTGAAGCTCCTTGATCAGCCCGTCTAATTCTTCGATACGCTGCTGATCAAATGTCATTTGATCTTTCGTCTTGCTTATCTCTGCTGCTTGATCGTATGTTTCATCCATTAAACGAGCTCGTTTACGTTCAACTTCTTGAATATCTTGTTTCAAGCCTTTCCATTCTTGCATGAGATACTGCAAGGACTCCGGCTTTTGCACTGCTTCTACTGCTGCTGCAACTTCCGCACCTGGAGCTTTCTGAGATAAAAAGGCAAACTGCTTTACTAATTGATTGGCGTGCGTTTCCAATAACTGCTTGGCGGCATACATGTCTCTTGTATATTCCTCTGCCTGCTTGAGCTCTGTGTCCATCCGTTGAATCACTTCATCGATTTGTGCCACTGTTTCTTCATGGTCATTGTTTTCCAATGCCTTTGGATCATGATGAATCGATCCACAAACAGGACATGGCTCACCATCTACGAGCTCTGCCGCTAATTCTTTTCTTAATTCTGCCGCCCTAACAGCATCACGCTGTTTTAATTTTGCGAGCTTCTGACTTTGTTCTCTTTTACTCCATTCTGTAAAAGCCCGTTCGAATTCACATACATAGAAATAGAGCTGTTCAATCGCTTGAAACGATTGGTCTATTTTTTCATGATGGTCTTTTTGCTGTTTTTGAAGCTTTTCATATGCTGCTGCGGTCTGTGTTGATCGCTTTTTGAGCTCCTCCATCTTTTGTTCTTCCTTGTGTATGCTTTGGTGTATTCTTTGAACATTTTCGCTTAAACGCAAAGCATCCTGTACACTTTTCCGTTCTTTTACAGAGACTTGTAATTGCTCCAGCTCACGCTTCAGCTGTGTTTGTTTTGCCAGTGCACGTTCTAACAAAGATTGGAGATTGTCTGCTTCTTCTTTTTTTTGTAATAATTGCTGCGCTGTATCGTTTTTTCGCTGTTCGATTGCCGTCTTTTCCTGAAGAGCCGCCTCTTTTTTCCGTTCAATTTCCTTTAGCTGAAGCAGCTGCTCTTTCTTTTGAAGAAGTTCTGGCTCAGTTTCTATTTTCTTTTGCCTTGCTTGCTCATAGTTCTGCGTCATTTGATCATAGATCGTTCGTTGATGCAGTAGCTGATTTTCTGCTTCCTGCTTCTCTTTTAATGCTTGAGAAAGCTGATTTTCAGCCTTTGTTAATGCATCCGCATAAGGCTTTAATGCCTCTGCCTGCTCAGCAATATGAAGCTTGACCTTTTTTTCTTCCATTGATGGTGCCAGTTGATTCAGATGGTTTAGTTCCGTCTCATAGGCTTCTCGTTCCTTTTGATACTGCCAAATTGTTTGCGCCTTTGTAAAAGCAGTGAACGCTTCATCCCGTGCTTGTTTTTTCTCATGAAAAATAGCCTTTGCCTGCTCAGCCGCTTCCTTTGCCTTTGCGAGCGCCTCTGGGCCAGCTTCTCCTAAGCCATTCAGCTCAGCAAGCAGTTCATTTTTTTGTCCATACTGATTCTGCGCTTTTGCGCGCAAACGTTTAACGAGCTGATCCCCATACTTTTCCAGGTTAAACAAACGCTGTAGCATTTGTCGTCTATCGGCTCCTTTTAGGGAAAGGAATTCTGCAAACTTCCCTTGAGGCAGGACAACCGCTCGCGTAAAATCATCAATGGTTAACCCGAGTAATTCTTCTATTTTACGATTGACCTCACTCGCTTTATCTGCAAGAACTGTCTGTGTATCCCCAATTTCAATCAGACGGCATAGTGTCGTTCTGACTTTCATTTCATCTGCCCGCTTGAAAGCACGTTCGACTTTATAAGAAATGTGGTGTTCCTTTTGTAAAGCGAACGTAAAGGAAACTGACAGCTTCTCTTCCGCTTGGTTCAAAATACCATGTGTATTATTTAACGCACGTTCCACTTTGCCATAAAGTGCCAGGGTCATGGCGTCTAATATGGACGACTTTCCGCTGCCTGTCGGTCCAAAAATGCCAAACACACCTGCATCACATAATGAGCTAAAGTCAATTGTTTGTTCTTCTCTGAAGCTATGAAGTCCTTTAATGGTTAGCGTAATCGGCTTCAAGTCGCTTCCTCCTCTTGCATTTCATTGGCGAGCTCCAAAAACAGCTTGACTGTTTTTTCATCAGGAAGACCGCCGCCTGTCTGGCGCTCATAAAATTTCACGAACCGCTCCTCGATTGAGAGCTTTTCGGCTTGCTTTTGTTCTTCCATTTGCTGAAGTTCTTTAAATTTCGGTCTAATATGGACAAACCCGCTATGCTGCTTTCGGAGCTGATGGATCTCTTCTATGGAGAGCTGATCTGTTAAATGAATCTCTAAATCAATCCATGCCTGAAGATCCCGTTTTTCATCCAGCCACTCGTGCACTTGACTCAGTCCCTCAGTTGCCTTCCATTTCACAAGTGGTTTTCCGCTTGATAACAACACTTCTTTCCAGCTTGCTTTTTCATTAGGTTTTGCCTCTACAATTGTGACTGATTTGGCATATCCTGATTCAGAAAAGCTGTAAGCAAGAGGTGACCCGGAATAGCGGGCAATCGTTTTGGCACGCTTGATGGTTTGCGGGCGGTGCAAATGACCAAGGGCCACATAGCAGGCTGCTTCTGGCAGGCTTTCTGCCGCAACGGTATATGCACCGCCTACTTCAATCGGTCTTTCTGAATCTGTTTGACTTCCTCCTGCCACATAAATATGGCTCGTTGCGATATTGACCGTATCGGCTTGAAATTGAGTGCTTAAATGTTGGAACGCTTGCTGTATTTTTAAATTGTAATGATCGCGAAGCAATTTCTCTTCAAATGTTTCAGCCAGCACCTCGTTTAGTCTCGCTTCAGACGGATAAGCGAGTGCTGCAATGGATAAACGTTCACTTGAAGAAGGAACATCGACGCGGATGATGTCATTTGTCGGATAACCAATTAAATGAATCCCCTGATCATTAGTTAAAGGAGATGCGGCAGATAGTCGATCCGGATTATCATGGTTGCCTGAGATGACCACGACCTGACGTTTTCCTTTATCTGATAAGGCGGATAGACTTTCATAAAAAAGCTGTTCTGCTCTAGCAGGCGGATTCACTGTATCAAAGGCGTCTCCAGCCATGACAATGACATCAATGTGTTCGTCTTTTACGATTTGATTCAGCTCATCTAAAAACTGTGCTTGCTCATCAAGCCGGCTCCGGCCTTCAAGGGTTTTTCCTAAATGCCAATCTGCCGTATGCAGAATCCTCATGTGATTCACCTCTCATTCCGATACATTTATAATGAAATTTCTAAATTACCATCAAAGAAATAAAGAATTTTCTCCTCTAATGTTCTGTTTGTTAAACGTTCTACTGCTTTTGCATATAACGCTATTTGAGTTTCATAGCGCTTTTTCAATATAGGTACAGCTGCTTCAAGACCGTCTGTATATCTGCCTTGCACTCTATCTGTTTTATAATCTAGTAAATATAGTTTTCCATCCGTTTCAAACAAACAGTCAATCATCCCTTGAATAAGGACAGGCTCCCCCTCTGCATCAATATGGCTGTATACCTCTTTAACAGGTAACACCATACTAAATGACACTTCTCGTTTCACCCAGTCCGCTTTCCGCAGCTTTTGACCAATAGAAGTAGAGAAGAAAGCTGCAATTCCTTCTTGATCAATTGACTGGACTTGTTCATCTGTTAGCAAGTCTCGCTGCTGTAAGGAATCGAGCAGCTGATGTATACGGATTTCATCGAAGGGCTCGTCAGAAGGAAGCGCAATATGCTGCATGACTGTATGCATTGCGGTGCCTTGCTCTGCGGCAGTGAGTGTTTTTTTCTTCATGAAAGCCGGCCGGTCATACATCGTGGCACGGTCTTTTCGAAGAGAAGAAGGAACACTGTACTCATCCTGTATTTCTTTCATTCTTTTTATCTCGGAAACTGACTGCTTTGTGCCGACTTGTGAGGCCGCTAGGTATGGGTATCTCCATGAAAGTCTCTCTGCTACTTTCTCATCAGCATCACCATATTTTTCAACAGGCAGACCTTCCATCAAAGCTTGTACCACCTCGTCCTGCTGCTTCTTTTCAAGTGACATATCTTCTTTTAGAAGATCGGAAGCTTGAGTAAATGAGATCGTGAATGCTGATGGGTGTGACAGAACAACATCACCTGTTTCTTCTAAAATAGATGACATTGCTTGGTGGCGGATGAGAGCAGGACCAATAAAATCTAAGTATGTTTTCGATTGATAACGTTCAAAATCAGGGAGGAGCCAGTCCTCTCCGGTTGCAGCATTTTGCCATTTGCTTAATGCCTTCACCTGATTTTTGACAGAGCCGACCAGAAATAATTTCTCCTTAGCCCTTGTGAGCGCTACATATAGAACTCTCAGCTCTTCAGATAATAGCTCTTTCCTCATCTTTTTTTTCATCGCCACAAGCGGTAATGTTGCATAGCTAATTCTCAGCTCTGGATGAATATATTTGCTTCCAAAGCCTAATTCTTTATCAAGCAAGTAGGACTGGTTTAAGTCCATCATATTAAAGTTTCTGCCGAGTCCTGCGGTAAAGACGACTGGAAATTCTAATCCTTTACTGCTGTGGATCGTCATCATGCGAACAACGTCCTCTGTTTCACTGAATGTTTTTGCCGCACCAAGATCATCTCCACGCTCCTGCATTCTTTCGATAAAACGAAGAAAACGGAACAGCCCTCTAAAGGCAGCTTTTTCATACTGCTTCGCTCGATCATAAAGAGCACGGAGGTTCGCCTGTCTCTGCTTGCCTCCAGGCATCCCGCCAACGTAATCTAGATACTGCGTATCGCGGTATACTTCCCAAATCAATTCCGCTACTGAATGATTCATGGAGAAATCACGCCACTTACGCAGCAACCTGAAAAACCGTTCTAGTTTTTTGCATGTAGGGTGATCTGAATGAGTCACACTCATAAATGCCTTCACAGCATCATAATAAGTGCCTTTTTTATCACTCGTGCGAATCAGTGCCATTTCATTTTCGTCTAAATGAACAATTGGTGATCTTAATACAGCTGCAAGCGGGATATCCTGATATGGATTATCGATGACTTTTAACAGAGAAAGAATCACAGACACCTCTGTTGCTTCAAAATAACCGGAGGAAAGATTCGCATACACAGGGATTCCCTGCTTCTTCAATTCCTCCATCATTTGCGGAGCCCAAGGCATGGAGCGAAGTAAAATCACAATGTCCCGATACTGCAAGTTACGGGTCATTTGCTGTTTTGCATCGTACACTTGAAATGGCTGCTCCACCAATTCTCTTATTTTTTTAGCAATGACTCTCGCTTCTAGTTGTACGGTCTCTAGTTCTTCTCGCTCTTCGTCAGTTTCTGCTTCCTGTTGATCTAAATGTACAAGAAGCATTTCTGTCGTTGTATCTTCGCTTTCTGGATAACTAGCTCCAAGCTTTAATTCAGCTTGTTCATCGTAATCAATTTCTCCAACTGTTTCCCCCATCAGCTGTTTGAACAAAAAGTTCGTACTGTCTAACACATCTGAACGGCTGCGGAAGTTTTTATTTAAATCAATTCTCTTCCCTGTTTCTTTGCCGTCTGGTGTAAATTGTTTATATTTGTTTAAAAAGAGCATAGGCTCAGCCAGTCTAAAACGATAAATGGACTGCTTTACATCACCAACCATAAACAGGTTGCCCTCTGCAGCATGTTCCCCTTTAGATACAAGCCTTAAAATCGTTTCCTGTACAAGGTTTGTATCCTGGTATTCATCAACGAGCACTTCTTCAAACTGCTGTTGATAGTACTTGGCCGCTTCTGTTTCAATCAAATTTCCTTCCGCGTCCTGCTCTGCTAAAATGCGTAAGCAATAATGCTCTAAATCCGAAAAATCCACGATTGATTTTTCTTGCTTCGCTCTTTCGAAACGCTGTCCAAATTGGATGACAAGCTCCACAAGTGTTTCGATCACCGGCTTCATTTCAGCTAAACTGTTCAAATGCTGGGCGGGACTGCGCATAAAGTATTCATCTTTGAGCTTTTCTAATTGTTTTTTTGCTTGATTGCGTGCATCTGTGGCTTTTTCTAACAGCACAGGGTCATATTCGTCCCCTTTACATGTTTTGAGCCTTTTAAAATTGATGTTTGGCAAAAGCTCGTAAAGCTTCTCAAAATCATCTTGGTGCCTGATTAATTCATTGATCTGCTCTAAATCATCTATAAAATTTTCTGCTCTCGGCGCGGGGCCACCCGGTTCTTTTGATAGGGCGAGAGCTCGTTCGAGCAGTTCAAGACAGCTTCGAAAAACGAGAGAAAGGTCCTCTTTGATATATGGGTAAAACGGTAATTGTTCTACTTTTGTTTGAGCATCTACATCATAAAGAGAAAGGAATGCCCTCATCCATTGTTCAGGTGAAGGATGAGATCTGGAAAACTCATAAATTCTCTTCACAAGCCATTGCAAATCTAAATCATGACGGTCAGAAGTGTAACGATCAACCAGTTCAAAGAACGCTGGCTTTCCAGCCTTATATTCATCCTCAAACAGTTCATCTAACACTTCATCTCCTAATAATTCTCCTTCTGTTTGATCAGCCAAACGAAAGCCTGGATCAAGGTCAATCTCATAGTAAAAGGTGCGCAAAACCTGCAAACAAAAGGAGTGCAGGGTGGAAATATTGGCACGATTCATGAGCGACAGCTGTCTTCTCATATGAAGGGACCCGGGGTTCTTAGCTAATTCCTTTTCAAGTGCTTCTGTGATCCGATGCTTCATCTCTGCCGCAGATGCATTTGTGAAAGTCACAACGAGCAGACGATCCACATCAACTGGATCTTCAGGACGGGTCATTTTTCGAATCAGCCGTTCAACCAAAACAGCTGTTTTACCTGACCCTGCCGCCGCCGCAACAAGGATATCTTGTCCTTCTGAAACGATGGCTTCCCACTGGTCATCCGTCCAAGTACTGTTATTCGGTTTTGGTATTTGCATACTGATCCCCTTCTTTTTTGATCCGGTCTATCACAACATCATCCTTTTCAGATGAAAGCACTCTAAATTCATTATCCTCTATCGATTCATCAAATTGGCAAATAGACTTAAATGAACAAAAGCGGCATGGTGTTTGATCCTTCAATTTATATGGATTAATCGCTACCTCGCCATTTGTAATTCTTTCGCCTGCCTCTTCAAACGTGCGCCGAACATGCTGTGTGAGTATATGGAAATGATCTTCACTTAAAACAGCAGAGTCAGAACGGAAAGACCCATCCTTTTTCAAGCCAGCTTGAATGACTTGTGATCTTCCTGATTCAAGCGTTTGATCCATTAGCTTTACCGCTTCTACATCTTCAAGCAAAAGACCTTTCATTTTAAATTTCTTGAATATTTCCTGCTCGATTTCATCCTCTGCAAGCGGAATCGGTGCTTGAATGAGCGGATCATGAATATGGAAATATAAAATGCCAGCTGGCGTTGCTTCTACACCGAGCCACTCCTTTGAATACGTAATCGTCAGGTCTAAGTATGTGAGCATTTGCAAGGCGAGCCCATAGTATACTTCTGCTAGATCAAGGCCTTTCTCACTCGATTTGTAGTCGACGATTCTCAACAGCAGCCCTTTTGAACCTTCTGCTTTATCCACCCGGTCAATTCTTCCGACAAGCTCCATCGTGCAGCCATTTTTCAATTGAAAAGTAAACGGCGGAAGTGGCCCTTGGCCGCCAAAGCCTAACTCAAGCCCAACGGGAGAAAATCCACTCACTCTTGCATGCTCACTTAATATAGAAGAGACTCGAATCAAGATTTTCTGGAGCTTTTCTTTAATATAAGCATGCCGGTTAGAGCTTAATAGGATTTCCTTTTGAAGACGCGGTGCAAGCTGTTCGATTGCATGTCTTGAATAGTTGACACAGTCATCCTTCGTTAGGTTTTTCCAATCCTTTTTTTGTTCAACAAGCGTATCTGAAATATGCTTTAAGGCCGAGTGAAACAGCTGGCCGATATCGGGTGCTTCCAATTTATAAAATTGCCGGTCCTTTAGTTTTAACCCGTGGGAAGCAAAGTGAGAAAATGCACACGCATTGAATTTCTCCATTCTTGAAACACTGCCTTGAATGTGATCACCATAAAGTTCTTTTGTGACGTTTGGTTTTAAGCGCTTCGCTCGATTTGTAAAAAACAAACTCGACAAGATGTTTTTTGATACATCCCGATGAGATGACGTCATCAAATAATTATAGACACTCCACCATACACCACTGATGGGGTATTGGTTGAGCCATTGCTGCAGCTGCGAGACAGTATACGATAACGAGACATGCTCATTCGCTACAAATTTTAATTGCTCCTTGTCATCCAGCTGTTCCGGGTCTAACACATACAAAGCATGCTCATGATTTGGCATAAGCTCCTGACAATACTTGATAAGAGGCGAAGGCAATAGAGAGCGCCCCTCTTCATCTGACACTGAATAAGACAGATACAAATGATGAGATGGACTCGACAGCGCCTGGTAAATTAAAAATTGCTCATCTAGCAGCCGTTCTTTTCCTGTCTCTGCGAGTTCTGCTCCTGCTCGTTTTAACCACTCCCGGTCATCCTCAGACAAAACACTTTCGTCAGAAGGACGTGCGGGAATAACGCCATCATTTACCCCAATGATAAACATACACTTCACTTGATACATTCTCGATAAATCCATACTTCCGATAAATACTTGGTCGAGTGAAGGCGGAATTAAAGCGAATTTTAAAGAGGCCAATCCTGTATCCATCATCTGTTGGAATAAAGGAAATGAGAGCTCCTCCTCACCGAGCATTTCAACAAATTCATCCATTAATTGAATAACAGCATCCCATACTTGTCCATGCTGCATGGCTTCAGCTAATCTACCTGCTTCTTCAGCTTCCAGCCTAGCCTTTTCAAGTTTATCCGGCACTTGTATTTCCTCTAAGAAGACATAAACTGCCTCTACCATGTCTTTTACCTTTTGCGCTTTTTTCAGCCTTTTTTGCAATTGGAAAAGCGGCGGTGCGATCCATTCCTTTACATCATTCAGCATCTGTTCCATTTCAATTTCTTGATCTGTTTGTCCAAAATCCTCATCTAAGGATTGGAATCGCCTGTAATGGAAACGGGAACCGTTTGTCCAGCGTTCTCCTTTTACACCATAAGCAATACAGTAGTTTTCAAGCTGGTCTGCCTGTTCTCTCGCTTTGTTTTTGGCAAGTTCGAGCGGAAATAAGAACTCTGTCTTCACGCAGCGAAACACGGCCTCATAACGCCAGTTTCCTTTTATGACATCCAAGCTTGAACGAATTAATTCAATGAGCGGATGATACTGCATCGATTCATTTCCATCAATAAAAAATGGAATATCGTAATCTCGAAAAACCTCTTTTAACGTATCTTTATAGTCGTCTACATGCCGCGCTACAATCGAAATATCTCGCAGTCTAAGTCCTTCTTCTCTCACTAAATGAAGAATTTCTCTCGCTACTCCCTCAATTTCAGCTCGTTTACTCGCACTTTTAGACACTGTGAGATGAGGGGTTATTTCCTGATATGGCTTCACCGGTCTCTGCTCATATTGCCGTTCTAAATAAGCAAGATCCGACGTATGAAGATGACGGTTATTTTTCTCCAAAATGTGCTCAGAAATGGACGCGCCGCACTCTTTAGCAAGCTGATAGAGCTGGAAATACGTTTTACCTGTCATACGAAATAAATCAAGTTCATTTGGCTGTTTATCATGATAGGAACGATCCACTGTGAAAGCAGCCGTTATTTTCTCAGCATGCAGCAAAAGCTGTTCAATGACGAGAAGCTGCTGCGGTGTAAATTGATAAAAACCATCTATATAAATGTGTGCTCCTTTTATTTCTTCAGATAAAGGAATTTGCTCCGTGAGAAGCGTCAAATAGTCTTCTGAGTGCACATATTCATCTTGTAAATGCTGCTCCATCTGCTGATAAAGAACATGCAGATCATGCAATTTCTCGGCTGCCCGTCTTTCTTCTGTATACTCTGAATGCATGCTCTGTAATGAAATTTTTTCAATATCCTCAGGCAGCATGCAGTATCTCTTGAACTCAGCCATCGTCTTTTCGATTTGCTCGACAAACCCCGGCTTATCACTCGCTTTTTTGAATACCTTAAACTTTTCTTTCTCCTCTTCAATCACTTTTCTTAAAAGCATTTGAATTCCTGTGCTTGTCACAAATTGCCGGTTCGCTCCACCAGTCTGCTGTAAAATAGACCAAGCAAGACGCGTGAAACTAAATACTTTGGCCCTGATCATCCCGCCAGCTTCAGACGTTTTTGCAAGCTCGTATTCCATTAAGAATGTCATTTGATCCGGGACTAAAAAAATGATTGGCGGACCCAACGGATCAAGCCGAAGCTGTTCTTTGATTTCCTCTAAGATTGCAGTCGTTTTTCCACTCCCCGATCTGCCTGCTAAAAACTGAATCTCCACGCTCCACAACACCTTTCTTATGTACTCATATTCTAGCGAAAATAAAAGTAAATAGCTATTTTCCCCTTCTCTTTCCTAAAAAGATATAGGCACCTTTCCTTACTCTTCTCATATCATAAACCATCATGAACTCAAAGGAGGCTGGCAATATCATGTATTACGGTTATTACGACTACCCGCCATATGACATGCGCCAAAACACAAGAATCATTTCAGACCTTGAAAAAGCAATCAATGGTGAATATTCTGCGATCCAATGCTACGAAAAACTTGCTCAAAGAGCAAAAACTCCTGAGGCAAAAAAAATCATTCAAGAAATACGTCAGGATGAAGTCAGACACTATCAACTATTTTCAAAGCTGTATTATTCTTTAACAGGTAAAAATCACAAACCAAGCGTAACAGAACCTTGTCCAGATCAATTTAGAGAAGGGCTTCTTTTCGCATTTAAAGATGAACAAAGAACAGTCGATTTTTACTTAACGATATCAGATTATGTCCGGGATCAAGGAACAAAAGAGCTGATGAAACGTATCGCTCAAGATGAACAGCAGCATGCTGTATGGTTTTTATATCTTTTAACGCACCATGTGTCTTAGATAGTCCTATTTTAATAGGAGATCGTATGTTCCGTCAAAAAATGAAATCGGCTTTTTGTTCATTCAATCTATCAAATAAAATACTATTCTCAATAAATCCCTCATCTCTTTCACTTTTTCAAACGTGAAAACGACAATTTGATAAATAAAAAAACTCCTCTGCCACAAATAGCAGAAGGAGTTTTTTCATGATCGTTTAATGAAATTTTGCTTCATTGCTTTGCTGCTGATGTTTTAGCAACCCATCAATGGACAGCATCTTACTGCCGCTGAGTGTTAAATAAAGGGCCATGACAAGCAGCGATAGTTCAAATTCATAACCGCCAACAAATCCTTTAGAAAAACCAACCGTAATAATCGCCACAGCCATAATTGGTACAAATAATGCTGCGAAAATACGTGTTCCTAGACCTAAAATCAAGGCGATACCACCGACCAGCTCAATTGTCTTTACAATATAGGCCATAAATTCCGGTACACCGATTTGTCCAAAGAATGCCGCTGTTCCCCCCAGACCTCCTTGATATGCCTGAAGTCCGTGTAGAAAGAAGATAATACCTAAAATAACACGTACAAAAAGTGTTCCTATTTCTTGATTCGTTTTCATATAGTGATTTCCTCCTGTTTTTGCACTACATAATGTAATGTTAATAAGTAAAAAAAATTAGTAATTTAGGTTAAGCATAATCATTAAGGCCACCATGAGAATGGTTGATGTGACAATGGGAATGATGGGTACATTGAAAGGAATATTGTATGTTGGATTTAAGATCTTCTGTATTCTTAAATTCAATGCCCGATCTCCAAAGGATACCGCAAACTTCGTTTGTTTTTGAAACTGCGTTCTCTTTTTAATCAGCTTCAAAAGGGCTTGCCCTACTCCAAGCTCAGTGCCTGTCTGCCGAATCGCATAGTCATCTGCGATCACTTCACGAAAAACGGAATAGCTTTGTCTCATATGCTTTAACACTGGAATGTACCAAATGACTTTTGTGAGCATTGAGAATGTGAAAGCCTTTAAAGGATCATAGCTGTATTTGTGGTGTAATTCATGATAAACAACAGCGTCAATCTCCTCTTCATCCAGCATGTCCATGAGAGACGTTGATAAGTAAACCTTTGGGTGAAGCATCCCCATGGCAAAAGCAAGCGGTTCATGACAATGAAACACAATGATGTCATTTGCATATTTCTCAGATAAAGATTCGGTCGAGTGGTAATCGACTGCAAGCATCAGATTTTGCTTGAATTGAATGTACGTTTTGATTTGCTTCGTCATATAGAAAATCGCAAATCCCAGTGTGTAGAGGACTAAAGCATCTAGAAAATATTTCAAAGGAGTGAATCCATAGAATTCGAGAACAGACTGGCATACATGAATAAGATTATATGCTTGATTCCAGCCAAAAAAGCTTGAAAGCACGTAATAACCCATCTGATAAAAAATCGTTAAACCAATCAATATACCGCCTAAAAACAGCAGGCTCGATTTCATTTTATTCATTTTGCTGCTCCTCTTTTTTGGATGCCAGCCTTGCTTCAAGCACTTTGAGTAATTCAGGGTCAGCACTTTCAATTGCATCCACCATATGATTCACTGCCAGTGGACCAAAATCGTCCATCAGCCCTTGGGTAATCCATTTTGTCTGCTCATTTAGAAATTCTTCTTTTGTTAAAATGGGATTATAAATAGATGAACGCCCTTTTGTTTTCTTCTCGACAATTCCCTTTTCGGTTAAGCGGTTCAGCACAGTCATCACCGTGTTGAAATTAATCGGCTTCTCATCTGACAGCTTCTGCTGCACTTCTTTAATCGGCATACCCTCACCTTGATAAAGGATCTCCATAATCCTTCCCTCTAAAGGACCGAAAAAGCGATTCAAACCCTTTTCATTATATTTAAAAGAAGGAATTTTCATGTCATCACCTCACACTAAGGATTGTAGTGTAATTGAAAATGATAGTCAACAGATAACCAAAATAGGGGAAAATCGTTGCATATTACCTTGCTTCTTGGTAAAAATTACGAACCTATTTATATCAATAGGCAATCTGATTCTCGATAAGATAATCTTATGAAATTGGTAAAAAAATTCGTATTTTATTTATAGAGACTTTTGTATTATAGTGAAGATAACAACATTTCACTTACTGAACAAATTTACAGGAAGAAGGTTTACATGTGATGAAACAAGGAAACAGCCTTCGAACCGATCTCATTTTGATCGCGATAAGCGGTTTAGGTGGATTTCTTTTGTCTTTAACAGGAATGTCTATTGGCTGGATGATCGGAACATTAATCACGGCTGCATTTATTGCCATGCGACGTCCCGCCCTGTTTCAGCGTAAAGGAAACAACACCTTGCGTATCCACAGCAGATGGCTACTCCTTGGTCAATTTATTCTCGGAATCGAACTCGGACAGAAAATGAACATGAAAGTTCTTCATATTTTCACTGAACATTGGCTCCCTGTGAGTTTCATGCTCGTTTTTTCTATTCTACTGGCGATGCTCTCTGGCTTTGCCTTATGGAAGCTGAGTAAAACAGATATGCTGACCAGTTTTGTCGGAACAGCACCAGGCGGTTTATCTGCTATGCCAGGGATTGCCCAAGAGGTTGGAGCAAATACAGCCGTTGTCAGTCTCGTACAAACAACACGTGTATTAATGGTGGTACTCACCATCCCATTTACGGTGTTCTATTTAAATACAAAAAATCCAGCGGATGCAGCTGCAACCGTGCAAGGGAGCGCCTTTTCATCCGGCGTTTTCACCCTGTCAAATATCTCGTGGAGTATCGCACTTATTTTAGGTGCCTGGCTTATGTCACGCCTCGCGGTTCGTCTTCATTTCCCTGCCCCTTGGCTGATTGGCAGTATGTTAGGAGTTGCAGCTCTTCAAGTAGGTGCAGGTGCTCTCATAGGTCATGATTTGATTCCTTACTGGCCAGCACAAGCGAATATCGCGTCACAGGTATTTCTAGGTGCAACCATCGGTTCAAAAATGAATAAACAGATGTTTGTCGGGCTAAAAAACACGTTAATTGTGGCCGTCGTCAGCTCAGCTGGACTGATTGCTGCAACGGTTCTCAGTTCAATTGCCATTGCAGAGGTCACAGGCATTTCTGTCATTACAGCCATTCTTGCCTTTTCACCTGGCGGTATTGCAGAAATGGCAACAACAGCAGTCACACTCCATGAGGACTCAACCTTTGTAGTAGCTGTACAAGTCGTTAGAATCATTCTTGTCATTGCGATGCTGCCACCGTTTTTTCGATTCTTACATCATGTCTGGGCAAAAAGACATCCTGAATATAAAGCCGCAAAATAAAAAAAGAGACGCTTTGCATGTGCAGAGCGCCTCTTCTTTTATTCATTCTGATTTCTTTTGACACCAACTACTTGATCCTTTGAAATCGTTCCAAAATGCCGGCTGTCGAAGCTATGTATTCGGTTATCTCCGATCACGAAGTAATGGTTTTTTTTGATTTTATCTTGTCCTGTGATAGCTTTCAGCTGAAAATCTCCTGTCAGGACATTCCCCATTTTATGTTTTTTCTGCTCTTTTAAATAGGGTTCTTTCCATTTTTCCCCATCGACAAATAACTGATCATCTACATACTTGATCGATTCTCCTGGGAGCCCAATGACCCGTTTGATCAAAATTTGATTTTTGGGTCCGTGAAATAACACATAATCAAACCGGCTAATTTTCGTGAGTTTTGGCGAGAACTTGTTGATTAATAATTCTGTTCCATCTGTAAATGTAGGGTCCATACTAACCCCTTCTACTTTATACTTCACAAACATGAAATTCTTTACCTGGAACAATAAGACGATGCATGTAATAATCATCAACCACAGCAATGGCTTCTTTTTCATTAAGAGCCTCCTTTGTCCTCACGCTTGCTCATTCGAATATTCAACCTATTTTCTACTCTCTTTCCAACATACCATAATAAAACGATAACTAGAACCGCAAAAACACTTCTTAACGGATTCTTTACTAAAGCAGAAAGATCATAACCGATAAAACTAATGATAAAGAGCATGACACACTTACCAGCTAAAGCAGCTAATGAAAATTGCCACATGCTAATTCTTGATAAGCCTGCGACAACATTGACAGCCGCAGAAGGTGTAAAAGGAAAGCAGAGTAAAATAAATAACGGACCAAATCCCCGCTTCTCTACCCAAAGCATCAATTTCTTAATGGAAGGGTGTCTGCTGATAAAGTTCAGCATTCTCATCTGTCCAAATTTTCTGATCAGTAAAAAGACAAGAATAGACCCTGCACTTGCACCGATCCAGGTTAATAAAAAGCCTTCCCAAAGGCCGAATGCATTTGCATTGGCCACCGCAAACGCCACAAGTGGTAAAAACGGAAGAAATGCTTCAATCAGAGGAAGCAATATAGCGACAATTGGTCCAAAAGCCTTGTAGCTTTCAAAAAATGATGTGATATTTTCATGAGTAAATAGAGAAAGAAATGATGTCAACTTGTTTGACTCCTTCAAGGTTTGTCTACATTTCATTTTACATGGAAAACATAAAAATATACAAATGAATCCCACTCGCCCCCTTGAGATTGTTTGACTCATTCGATATAATAAACAAGAACATTTGTTCTATTCATAAAGAAAGCAGGCTTGGACATGACAAGACTATCAAGAATACAGCTTCAGATGATGGAACAGGCCATCTTTCTTCCAATGGTCATCTCCATCCTCAATCGTGACCTGACACACTTAAAACAACATCAAACATTTAAACTAAATGAACCATACATTCAGCTTGTGACCTCTGTGTTAAAGGAAGCACAGAAAGCACTTTACGAACTGAAGCAGCATTTACGTAAAGAAAATATGAAAGTACAGCAAATTGAACACGATGAAGGATTTACAACGTATCTATTTATCATAAATGGCTATGAAGAAAAGCATAAATACTTTAATCCGCGTATACGTCACCGGGTAGAGGAACTGCTGACTGCATATTTTCTGCATCAAGCAAATTAACTTCTTGCTGAAATGCGGCGCGGTACCCATGCAAAAAAAGCCTGCCGCGGCGGCAGGCTCCTTCTTATTTATGATAATTCAAGCTGTTTTCTCAGCTCTGTTCTAACTTCTTCTAATCCTGGTCCATCTAACTCAAAGTAATACACATTCCCAGGCTGATAATCATGGCCCTTTAGCTGAATCGTATCCACTGATTTCAATGAGCTCAGTAATGGAAAAAGACCGATGAACTGTTTCATGGAAAGGTTGGTTGAGACATTATCACCAAGCGTATCAATGATGTTGTCGTATGACGGGATCGAAGAAATCGATTTAGATTTTTCAAAGATGGCTTGAAGTGCTTCCATTTGGCGCTTTCCGCGCATGAGATCACTATCAGCCTTTCTCGTTCTCACAAAGGCTAAAGCTTCTTCGCCATTCAGTCTATGAGTGCCTGTTTGCACTTGAACTTTTCCCTTTGAATCCTTTTCCATCTGTTTTGCGATGCTTTCATCTTCAATCGTTACGTCAATTCCATTTAGCTCATCCACAATGTCTTGAAACGCCTTAAAGTTCCCTGAAATCACATAGTCTACAGGAATGTTCAACAAGTTTTCGACCGTTTTGACTGACAAATCTGCACTCCCAAACGCATGGGCGTGAGCAATTTTATCATATCCTCTTCCCGGTATATCTACATAAGAATCACGAGGAATACTGAGAAGCTTAATGGTTTTGTCTGTTCGGTTCACCGCCGCCAGTAAGACCGCATCACTTCTTGCTTCATCTACCGTTTCACCTGGACGGCTGTCAATTCCAAGCAGCAGCACCGAAAAGCTGTCCTTTCCTGGATCAAAAGCTTTCACACGCTTTTGCGAGGTGTCTCCTCTTTCTAATGATACTTGCGCCTTATTCGACGCTTTTGAAATTTTATAGTATGCGTATCCAGTCACGGACACTGCCATCACCATGACAAATGCCATGATAAACAGCACGGCTTTTACCCAAGGCCTTAGTCTTCTTTTTGATCTTTTTTCCTTCATCCTTTCCGAACCCTCACTCTATCTTAGTCTATCAATGTAGGTTCCACTATAACATATTTTGATGAAAGTTTCCTGCACGCAACATATTTTTATGAATCCACAATAAAAAAGCCGCTCAAGATGAGCAGCTTTCGTTCATTATTTTTGGCTAATACCTTGTTTTACTTCACCAATCATGGCAGATAATGATTCAAGCCCGCCGCCGGATAGATACCACATGTCAGAGTTCAAATACACCACATGGTTGTTTTTGATCGCTTTGACTGATTTCACGTAATCATTCTCAACAAGCTGTTTCGCAGACGTTTCTTCTCCGATCGCTGCGCCTCGATCAACGACAAATAGATAGTCTGGGTTCGTTTTGACCATGTATTCATACGAAATGCTTTGACCGTGTTTATCAGATGGCTCAAGCTTTTGATCTGCCGGTGTGATACCAAACACATCGTGGATGAGACCGTATCTTGACTTAGGTCCGAACGCTGTCATTTTGCTGTCGTTCGCCATGATCACCAGCCCATTTTTCTTTAACTCTTTTGCTTCTTTCTTTAAAGCATCCACTTTTTGATCAATGGCTGCAAGTTCTTCTTTAACTTTGTCTTCTTTATCAAAAACCTTGCCTAAAGTTTTGGCATTCTTTTTAAATGATTCCATATAATTGGCATTGTCTACATCCATATAAATCGTAGGGGCAATATTAGAAAATTCATCGAATGCATCTGCTTGACGGTGCTGGATAATGATTAAATCCGGCTTAATTTCTGCAATTTTTTCAAAGTTCGGCTCTTTTAATCCGCCGACATTTTCATATTTGTCTCCTTCATATTTTGATAAATATTTAGGCACCGCTTGTTTCGGTAAAGCTGTTACATTCACACCTATTTTGTCTAACGTATCAAGGCTTCCCATATCAAACACGACCACTTTTTTCGGGTTTTTCTTGATCTTTACACCATCTTTATTCAGCATGTCTTTTACCGTCACAGTTTCTTCTTTAATTCCTTCTGTTTGTCCTTGATTTCCGCAGCCAGCGAGTACCACGATCGCTGTTAATACAGTCATTATCCATATCCATTTTTTCATACGTAATCACCTCTTCATTTTTTAAGAAAAATATAAGCAAATACGCTCACCACGAATAACTTCAATCGGTATGCGCATGTCATAAATTTGTTCAAGTGCTTCTGTTTGAATCACGTCGTCCACTCCACCTTCTTTAATGACCTGTCCATCTTTTAAGGCGACGATATGATCGGAATACACAGAGGCAAAGTTAATATCATGAAGAACCACAACAATTGTTTTCCCAAGATCTTTGACGAGCTGCTGAAAGAGCTTCATCATCTCGACAGAATGATTCATATCCAAATTGTTTAAAGGCTCATCTAAGAAAATATAATCTGTATCCTGCGCCAGCACCATTGCAATAAAAGCTCTTTGTCTTTGCCCACCGCTCAGTTCTTCTACATATTGATGCTGGATATCGGCAAGCTTCATGTATTGGAGGGACACATCAATCATCTTCTCATCCTCTTTTGTCAGATGACCCTGCGAGTAAGGGAAACGGCCAAAGCTGACAAGCTCCCGAACGGTCAGCCGCACATTCATATGATTGGCCTGCTTTAAAATACTCATTTTCTTTGCAAGTTCCTGCGGAGGGTATGCACTATATGGCTTGTCTTCTAAATAAGCTGCACCTGAGTCTGGCTGAATCAGCCGGCTCATGATGGATAAAAGCGTGCTTTTCCCCGCACCATTCGGACCAATGAGAGACGTCAGCTGTCCCTTTTTCACACTGATCGTTGTGTCGTGAAGCACTGTTTTTCCGTTATACGCCTTACTGACGCCCTTCATCAAGACCATGAACGACTCTCCTTTAACAGTAAATAAATAAAATACAGTCCGCCGACTAAATCAATCAACACACTAAGCGGCGTTTGAAAAGTAAATACCTTTTCTACAAGAAATTCCCCGCCTACAAGAGCAATCACGCTGATAAATAAAGAGCCTAATAGCAAGTATGTATGCCGGTATGTCCGAAAAAGCTCTCGTGCGACGTTTACGGCAAGTAAGCCGAGGAACGTAATTGGTCCGACAAGTGCCGTTGCGATAGACACAAGGACAGCTATCACGATCAGCATCTTTTTTGTGATGCTGTCGTAGTCAATGCCTAGATTCACCGCATGTTCCTTGCCAAGAGACATGACATCTAATTTGGAGCGGAATGTCCAAATGTAAACACACAGCGCCGCAAATAAAACAGAAGCGATCAGTAAGATGTCCGTGTTCATGTGATTAAAGCTTGCAAAGGATTTATCCTGTACGACCTGATATTCATTCGGATCGATCAGCATTTCCATAAACGAAGAAAGACTTTTGAACAATGTCCCAAACACAATTCCAACAAGCAGAAGTAAGAAAATGTGTTTATTTTTGCGTTTGAACATGACTGTATACAGCAGTACAGAAAATAGAATCATCAGCCCAACGCAAAGGAAAAAATTAAGATTCTTATTGACGATCATTAAATGAGTCGACCCAAACACATAAATAATCGCTGTTTGCAAAAACAAGTACAGTGCGTCTAAACCCAATATGCTCGGCGTTAAGATTCGATTGTTGGTCAAAGTTTGAAAGACAACAGATGAAAAGGCAATCGCGCCTCCCGTTAATGTCATCGCAAGCACTTTCTTTAAACGGCTTGGGACTGTGTACGGCCAGTACCCCATTTGAAAGGTAATAAAAATTACGATCAACACGGCTGCAATGGCTGCAATCAGACATAATATACGTTTCTTATGCATAGCGTTTCCTCCTTAATAACATGTACAGGAAGATCGCACTCCCGATGATGCCTACCATGAGCCCAACCGATATTTCATATGGATAAATGATCACCCTTCCGAGCACATCACAAATCAGAACAAAAATAGCTCCTAGTAAAGCTGTATGCGGGAGGCTTTTTTTCAAGTGATCGCCGCGGTAGATCGAAACAATATTCGGAATGATTAATCCAAGGAATGGCAGCATCCCGACAGTTAAAATGGTGACAGACGTAATCATTGAAACGATCACCAAACCAACTGCCATCACACGTTTATACGTTAAACCTAAGTTGACAGCAAAGCTCTCGCCCATGCCTGCCACTGTAAAGCGGTCAGCATATAAATACGCAATGATCAATAGTGGAACGCTCACATAGAGCAGTTCATAACGCCCTTGGACAATAAGAGAAAAATCCCCTTGAAGCCATGCGGATACGTTTTGGATCAAATCATATTTATAGGCTATAAACGTAGATATTGAACTGACAATCCCCCCAAACATTAAGCCGACTAATGGTACATAAATCGTATCATTCACCTTGATATGCCGCAGGATTTTTAAGAAAAGAAGATTCCCAGCTAAAGTAAATAGAAACGCAATCCCCATTTTCATAAGCGGATTCGCATGTGTAAAAACAAGCATTGCTGCTAAAATACCAAGCTTCGCCCAATCCATCGTTCCTGCAGTGGTTGGTGAAACAAATTTATTCCTCGTCATGCTTTGCATAATAAAGCCGCATAAACTAAGGCTCATACCAGCAAGCACAATACTCACGAGACGCGGGAGGCGGCTTGAAACTAACGTGTGCACTTGTTCATCTGTTAAATGAAACAGTTCTAAAATGGACAGATCCTGTACGCCGACAAACAGAGATATACATGCCAAACATACAAATAACAAACTTAATTGATACAACTTCATACAGGTTTCTCACTTTCTATCAAGCTCTATCCGCCATAAATGATTATCATTATCAATTAAGCGACAGTTCATATATTATCACATCTAGTGAAATATTCAATAGCGGTATAAAAAAGACGAAAACTCAAAAAACAGCCTGCGGCAGCGGCTGCTTTTTCTCTTATTGAATATTCAATTGAAATTGTCCATTCAGTTCTTCTTCTGCTTCTTGAAATAACTGACGCAAGCTCTCAGCATAATCACCAAGAGCGTCTTTGCTCGTTTGAAAATTCACCCATGTCAGTTCAACTGGAAGAGTCACCTCTCCTGTCAAACAGTCCCAAAGGGCATCAAGGTTTTTCCCATAATAGTCAGGAAGGTGTAAAACTGTTTTTAGCTGGTCATGAAGCTCTTCTTGCGACCTGCACGCTGCGCCGTCAAGCTGCACTTTTTTCATGTTCATCTTCCCCTCTCTTGCCTATATTTTAAACGAATTGGAAGAGAAAGAGAAAGATGGACATCTTACTTTTGTTTCTGCCTGACCCCTGAGATCAAGAGAATGAGGCAGGCAGCCAAAACGATCAAGAGAAAGAGGGTTAACACGATCTGAGTACCGTATATATCAGCAAAGAGTCCAACAAAAACACTCGGAATACCAAGTCCTAAATAGGCAAACAAGTAATACCCTGCAACGGCTCTAGCCGCCTCCTTTTTCCCTCGCTCAACAATGAGCTGAAGGCCACCTAAATAAGTAAATCCATAGCAGGCAGTACCCGCCAGCATCGTTCCGGCAAGTACAAGGAAAATAGACCCGCTGCTTGCACCGTATAGTAAGAGGCCATATCCGCACGGAAGACAGATAAACCCCAAAAGGAGCGCTGTGCTGCTATTCATCTTGCGCACAAAGGGCTGCATCAGGACACCTGCCATATTAATTAAAAAGAGCGCTGGCCCTACCCACAATTCATAACCATTTAGTTTAAGCTGTGCTGGCAAAATTGAAATGACAAGGCCGCACACCGACCATGCGATAGCAATGGCTGCATTCGCCGGCATTGTTCCTTTTGGAAATCTTGGCATGTTCATCATCGGTTTACCTGAATCTCCTTGGACAGGCGGCACGAAAAAGAAGACACCCACAATGGTTAAGATCAAAAAAGCCAGCACAATCCAATAGCTAAGCGGCGTGAGGGACACACGCTGAAAAGAAAGAAGTGCCGTAAAAAGAGCACCGCCCCCAAATCCAACCGAACTGCATAGTGCAATAAAAGTTGGAATCCAGCCTGACTTCTCTGGATATAAAGCAATCAAATATGCGGTGCATGTTCCAACACTAAGACCAAGTCCGACACCTTGCAAGAGCCGGGCAGCAAAGAGCATCTGTATGGAAGGGTGGATAATCATCAACAAGGTGGCACATAACGAAAAGCTAAGCGCAACCAATAAAATCGGTTTGCGTCCAACCCGGTCAGAAATGCCGCCAAGAAAAAGCAAAACTGGAATAAGTCCGAAGACATACGCGGCAAATACAAGTGCTGTTGCCGCCTTTCCGTACCCTGCGTGTTCTGCATACGCCGTATAAAGGGGCACTTGCAGATTCACAGCAATCGTAATCATAAAAAGACCAAGTAAAACGAAAATAAACGGGATGATGGATAAGTGTGCCGTTTCCTCTTTGGATGCTGGGATCATTTGACTCTCTCCTCTATGTCATTGCATATGAGAACAGTGTACACACCATTTGGCTTACTTCCTACATCCAAAAATGACACTATTGACCAGTCCATAATTCAGTGTCATCATCAACTTATGATGTGAAAACGAGAGAAGGTGCACGATGTATATTCATTTAGACCGTTCAAGCGCTACTCCGCTCTGGCAGCAAATCGTGACTGAGATCATTCAAAAAATTCATACACAAAAACTGCATCCTGACGATCAGTTAACACCGACAAGAGTGTTAGCACAGGAGCTTAATGTATCAAGATCAACCGTACAGCTTGCCTATGATGAGCTGCTGGCAAGAGGTTACGTGAGCACATCTAGAAGAGGCGGTACCAAGGTCATTTCAAGCGATCAATATACAGCTTCCCCTCCCTATCAAAGTGAACCGCCTTTTTCACCTCCGACAAGACCTCACTTTGAAGAAGCCGAAAAACAAATGGATCATTGGCTGTCAGCCAATCAATTTCATGAGAAGCTTGATATTGATTTTCGTCATCAGGAGCCAGCCATCGATGCACACTTTCAAAACATATGGAAGCGCTCGCTCATGAAAGCATTACAGCGATTAGATATGAAGGATTGGGGCTATTCCTCACCGCATGGATTATGGGAGGTGCGTTCAGAAATACGCCAATATTTATCTGTTGAACGCGGGATTGATGTAGAAGAAGATCAAATGGTGTTAACAGGTGGTACGCAGCAAGCCATTGATTTGATTTCACAGGTATTGCTTAAAAAAGGTGATACAGTGGCTGTTGAAGATCCAGGTTTCCCTGGGGCAAGGCTGTCGTTTATGCATCGCGAAATGAACATTCACCCCGCACCAGTTGATGAAGAAGGAATGGTGGTGAACACATTGCCCCGGCGAACAAAACTGATTGCTGTGACGCCCTCCCATCAGCGTCCAACTGGAGTATGTATGAGTGTAAACAGAAGGCAGCTGCTGCTGAAGTTTGCTGTCAGCCATCAGTCTTATATATTAGAGGATGATTTTGATGGGGATTATCGTTACCATGGCGGGCCGCTCCCTTCCCTATTTTCAGAAGCACCCGAGCATGTGATTTACATCTTAAGCTTCTCAAAAGTGCTGGCACCTGGCATCCGCCTGGCTGCCATTGTCGGCTCCAAAGCAGTCATGAAAGAAATTGCCGCACTGCAATCACTCATTCAAAGGCAGCTGCCCATTATGGAACAAATCACACTCGCTTCTTTTTTCAAAGAAGGAGAATTCACGCGGTATGTCAGGCGAATGAGACAGTTGTATAAAAAAAGACAGGCAGCCATGATGGAAGCCCTTTTGACACATCACTTTGACAAACACTTCCGTATCTACGGAACCGATACGGGCCTTCATGTCTTTTTAGAAGGAGCGCAAGACTTTGATGAAAAAGGAAGCATTGAGGCAGCAAAAGCAGCTGGCGTTGGCATTTATCCATTAAGTCCTTATTGTTTTGAAAGCAATCGAAAGGGATTACTGCTAGGATTCGCCTGTACGGACGAAAGCATGATTCAAGAGGGCGTTCGCCGTTTAAAGAAAATCCTTCACATTTAAAAAAGTCTGGAAGGTTTACTTCCAGGCTTTTTTAGGATGATTGCTGAATCTGACCTACTTCTTCCATAAATGCGGCTGTCTGCTGCAAGCCATCCTGAAAATGATGGGTAGCGGAAATAAACAGCTTTTCTTGATCGGGATGCTTCAAGAGCTTTTCCACCTTACTGATCCCTTTTTCAAATGAAGCAAGGCCTGTCTTTAATTGTTGATCGGCCTTTTGGTAAGCAGCTGGAACTTCTTGATGATCAAGCCCTTTTTGAATCACACGATCAAATGCTTTCGTCGCTTCTGTCAATTTTTTATTTGTTTGGATCTTTCCATGTCCATCTGAGATAAACTGACCGGTCATATTTTCATATGCTTTATTTAACTCATCCATATAAGACTGCACCCATTGTTCATAAGCAGCTTCTTTTGTGTCTTGCTTTGAAGGCGGCTGACCTGCTTGCTGACAGGCTGCTAGTAATGTCAAAGTTAGGATAAATAGCAGCACCAAATGTGATTGTTTTTTCATACAGAGCCTCCATTTCTTCATCCCATTCGTTCATATCGGTCAAATATAAGCATCCTTTACCACATAAGATTTCTTTTATTGTAACAGACAAGCTCGTGTCTCTTCTGTGATTTATGGATAAATGAATGAAAATATGTCTAAGGATTCACATTTCCCTGTCATTTCCCAAACAACCAATAGACGACGAGACATACGTATTTGGTTTCAATGAATTCTTCTTTATGATGTAGCGGCGCCTTTTTGCATTTCATTCATGCTGGATAAGAGGTCCAGCGGCTGCTCTGCCGCTGGCTTTTGACTAATATTTGTTTCGAAGCTCCCTTAATATAAAATCGTATACGAGATTGAGCTGCTGTTCTTTTGGATACAGCATAAATTCTTGTTTCTTCGGAAGACCTCCATCGAGACGATCTTGAAATTTCGTTCGGAGATATGCTGTCCGGTGCACCTGACTCTCAAATGATTTATATGAGACATCAAGTTTGACGGTTTGCTCGTTTGTAAAGGTGACCACCGTGTCTCCGAGGGATGATTCTTGGAAGGTATGAATGTATTTGTGGGAGATCCAGCCGCACTGAGGACGGTTGGATGAATAGGTTGGGAAAAAATACAGATGATTGGATGAGTCAATCACAATTGGGGGTTTGTGAGAAATTCCTGTTACTTCGTATGTTCCCGCCTTTCTGCCTGCATAGCTTGAGCCGAAGAATCTGCAGCTGCGTTCAATAATTTGCAGGGGCTTTAATTCAACGTAAAAGCTTGTCTCTCTTTCTATAACTTTTGAATATACTCTTTTTCCTTCTTCAACTGGAAGGACCGCCATTGTTGTTTGATTAATGACGTATGAATCTAAAGGTGTTTCACTAATTCCTGACACTTCATTTCCTCCTGTGTTAATATTTGGTTATTTTAGATACTATTAATCTATCACCAACATATAAGAAACGACAGGATTTTTTCAAAATTTATTAAAAATCATCTTTTTATCATATTTTTTAGTCCATTCGATCTATCGAAAAGCCATTTTTAAAGATATATCACATCCTGTCGATTGGACAAGAGGTGTCGATTCTGCTCAAAAATAAATTGTCTAAAAATTATAAATTCTTGTTGATTTTTTCTCCGCCAATCCATATACTATAAAAAAGGCATCGGGGGGATTCTTTATGAAAGAGAAAAAAACGTATGCTGAGCTCATGAAGTCCCGCAACACCCAAAAAACCGAAGAAAACGGCGTCACCATTTTAGACATCTATATTCAAATGGTTTTAGATGAGGCGCTTTATAAACAGCGCTTAACCTTCCTAAGAGAAGAGATTGATAAGGCACTGGATCAGCGTGATGAAAAGCGATTCAATGACTTGTCAGCTCAATATGCAGAACACTGCTTACATCAATCATGATGATTTTACTTGCGGCAGAGAGACAGTAACTCGTCTCTTTACCGCAAGTTTTTTGTTTATCCATTTAAAATGGTCCCGCCATTCACATGCAGCATTTGTCCATTCATATAAGATGAGTCTTCGCTCGCTAAAAATAAATAACTTGGCGCAAGCTCTACTGGCTCACCAGGACGTTCCATTGGGACATCTCCGCCAAATTCAGAGACTTCTTTTTCCGTAAAGGTTGAGGGAATCAGCGGTGTCCAAATAGGACCGGGAGCTACTCCATTCACTCTAATCCCTTGTTTAATGAGCGATAAAGATAATGATCTCGTAAAGGTGACGACCGCCCCTTTTGTGGATGAATAATCGATCAATGTTTCATGCCCTTTATAGGCGGTGACAGAGGCTGTATTAATGATACTGCTTCCTTTTTTTAAATGAGGAAGAACAGCCTTTGTTAAATAAAACATGGCAAAAATATTCGTTTGAAACGTCCGAAGAAGCTGATGCGAGGTAATTTGCTCAATGCTTTTTTGTGGATGCTGTTCCCCGGCGTTATTCACCAAAATATCAATGGAACCGAAGGCATCTTTTGTTTTTTTGACGACCTCATTAGAAAAAGCCTCATCCCCTAAATCACCTGCAATTAAGATGACACGGCCTCCCGCTTTCTCAATATAGTCCTTCGTCTCCTCGGCATCACGATGTTCACTTAAGTAAACAATGGCGACATTGGCACCTTCCTTCGCAAATAAAACAGAGACTGCTCTTCCAATCCCGCTGTCTCCACCTGTCACAATGGCTGTTTTTCCTGCTAACTTTTTATTCTGCACCTCACGATCAAAGACAGGTCTAGGGTTCATTTTATATTCAAGACCCGGACGTTCATTTTGGTGCTGAGGCGGTAATGTTTTCTTCGGCTGCTTTGTTGACACGTTAGTCCACTCCTTCCTTTTATCTTGTTTATTTTTATGTGCTGGCTGCTTTTTTATGTATGACGCCCCTGTTTCCTTTCAGATGTATGATTTTCAGCATTGTGGAAAAATTATACACAACAAATCATTGGAGGCGACAACATGGAACAAGAACATAAAGGAATGGAACAGGCAAAATCGTTATGGCTGGCGGATAGTCAGAAGCATTCTTTTCCTGCTGTCAGTGAAGATCTCACAGCAGATGTGATCATTGTCGGCGGCGGTATTACCGGTATCGCTGCGGCGTTTGAAATGACAGAGCGAGGACTAGATGTGATCATCATTGATGCCGAACAATTGCTGCAAGGCACGACCGGACACACAACGGCTAAAATCACCTCACAGCATGATGTGTACTATTATGAGCTGATTCAACAAATTGGGATGCCAAAAGCACGTTTGTATGTAGAAGCAAATGAGAAAGCAAAAGACCTCATTCAAGCTCGTATCAAAGAGCACGACATCGATTGTCAGCTAGAGATAAAAGATGCTTACCTTTATACAAAGGAAGAAAGCGGTGTAAAAAAGTTAAAGAAGGAATTAGATGCCTACAAACAGCTTGGTATTGACCGGGAATGGAAAACAAAGCTTCCTTTTGACGCTGACATTAAAGCAGCCCTTGCGATGACCAATCAGGCACAGTTTCATCCCCTTCATTATCTCAATGCGCTAATCGACAAGCTCCTAGAGCGAGGTGTACGTATCTTTGAACAAACAACCGCTGTTGATGTAAAAGAAGGGAACCGCCCTGCTGTCGTCACAAAAAGCGGATATCATCTGACAGGGCGCTATGTCATTTCATGCTCACACTTTCCTTTTTATGATGGAAAAGGACTTTATTTCACCCGTATTCATCCAGAGCAATCCTATGTCGTAGCAGCTAAAACAACCAAACCACTCACAGACGGAATGTACCTAGGAATTGACCAGCCTGCTCACTCTTTAAGAACGGCAGAATGGGACGGAGAAGAAGTAGTCCTCATCGGAGGAGAAGGCCATAAAACAGGACAAGGCGGAGATGAATCCGCTCACTATGAAGGACTAGAAACGTTTGGAGACGCCACCCTTGGAATAGAAGAAGTGCTGTATCGCTGGTCAACCCACGATATGGTCACAATGGATCAAATCCCTTACATTGGCCGCCTGACCAAACACCACCAGAATATCTTTGTAGCAACCGGCTTTAGAAAATGGGGCATGACCACAAGCCACGTCGCAGCCACTCTTATCGGTGATTTAATTGAAGGAAAATCGAATCCATACGAATCAATCTTTACGCCATCAAGACCTGTTACTGACTCTTTCGTCAAAGATTTCGTTAAAGAAAATGCCAATGTCGCTGCCAAGCTGATCAGTGGTAAATTCAAACGAACTGATCAAACAATCGATGATTTAAAACCAGGCGAGGGCGGCATTATCTCGTATGAACATAAAAAGTGCGGCGCCTATAAATCAGAGGATGGGAATGTCTTTCTAGTCGATACAACATGTACTCACCTAGGCTGTGAAGTGGCTTGGAATAATAGTGACCGCACTTGGGATTGCCCGTGTCACGGTTCACGTTTTTCCATTACTGGAGAAGTAGTAGAAGGCCCTGCTAAAAAACCACTAAAAAGGTCATATAAAGAACAGTAAAATTTCACTCGTCCCCCCTTTAAAAAATCCAATATTATCCGATAAAAAACATAAAGTCTGATATTTTTGATGATTATGGGGGGACAAACACATTGTTATTTAAAAAAGAACCGAAAAGAAAAAACACTGCTTTTTTCACACAGCAGGATGATGGGATAAAACGAATCAACTTCTCGAACAATACGGACATCGCGAAACAAATCAAAATGATTGACCTGACGCAGCATGACCTATTGATATTAAAGCAGCTCAATCCAATTGTTCAGGATGATATTGCACATATTGTTGATAAGTTTTATAAAAATTTAGAAGTCGAGTCTTCCTTGATGCATATCATTCAAGACAATAGTTCTGTCGATCGTTTGAAAAAAACACTCCGCATTCATATTAGCGAAATGTTTGCAGGCGTGATTGACGAAGCCTATGTGGCAAAACGCATTAAAATTGCGCAAGTTCATTTACGGATTGGACTCCAGCCTAAATGGTACATGGCAGCATTCCAAGACCTTCTGCTATCAATTATGGATTTATTCGCTAACCATATCCAAGATTTCAAAGAATATCAGACAGCGGTCAAAGCGACGACGAAAATTTTAAATTTAGAGCAGCAGCTTGTCCTAGATACATTCCAAAATGAATATTCTAAAATTCGTGATGAAGCAGAAGAGCAGCAGCAAGAGCTTCATACAAAAATCACAGAGACTTCAAATTCGCTTGCTTCGCTCTTCTCAAACACAACAAGTGCGGTCGACAAGCTTGTCTCAAAATCGGATGAGATGGCGGACATGTCACAAGCTGGAACACAAATTTCAGCACAGGTCGAAGAAAAATCAATCGGCGGTAAAAAAGAATTAGAAATTCAGCAAACACAAATGAATCAGATTGATGGCAGCATGACGAAGATTGAAACAGAAATTAAGCGTCTTGAGGAAATCGCCAAACAAATTGAACAAATCTTTGGGATTGTCACAGGCATTGCAGAGCAGACGAACTTGTTATCTTTAAATGCTTCAATCGAATCTGCACGAGCAGGAGAACATGGAAAAGGCTTTGCTGTCGTTGCAAACGAGGTGCGCAAATTATCAGAGGACACAAAGAAAACGGTTTCAACTGTATCTGAACTTGTCAACAATACCAATTCACAAATCGCCATTGTCTCTCAGCACATTGCGGACGTGAATTTACTTGTGACAGACAGTAAAGAAAAAATGACACAAATCAATTCACTCTTCGATGATATCGTCAGCAGCATGAACTTAAGCAAAAACCAAAACGGAAAAATTGAAATTGACCTTCAGACTTTCCTTAACGAATTGAAGGAAGTCAAACAAACGGTGTCTCAAGTCGCAAGCTCCGTCGAATCCTTAACAAGCCTGACAAATCGCTAATACAGTCTTTTTTCTTCTGCTTTAGTATAATAGAAGAAAAGATAGAAAAGGCGGGATTTGATTGACAACAATTTGCCTAGTCAGACACGGGGAAACAGATTGGAATGCAGCGAAACGAATTCAAGGACGAACAGATATCCCTTTAAACGACACAGGTAAATGGCAGGCTGAACAAACTGGACTTTACTTAAAGGATGTCCATTGGGATGTTGTCATTTCCAGTCCACTAACAAGGGCAAAAGAAACGGCACACTTGATTTTAAATCATGTCCATGCTCCACTTGTCATCATGGATGATTTTATAGAACGAGATTATGGTGACGCTGAAGGCATGTCGTTTGAGGAGCGTCAGAAGCTGTTTCCAGATAAACAGTATCCAAATATGGAACCAATTGAGACGATTCAAAACCGAATGCTAGAAGGTATTGAGAAAGTCAGAGCCGCCTATCCAGATCAACATGTCCTGATCGTGGCTCACGGAGCTGCTATCCATGCTTTACTCACCACTTTGGCAGATGAACATATGGGTCTACAGAACACGAGACTTGTTAATGCTTGCTTAAATTATGTGGAATGGTCAGATGGTAAATGGAAGGTCCGTGATTACAACGTGGTCAGCCATTTAACTCAATCCGCCCCTTCTTAAAGAGCCTGTTATCTTAGCAGGTTCTTTTTTATGGCAAAAACAATGATAAAATAATATTTTTTTATATCGAAATTCGAAATAGATGCTAGACGATTCTACCTATTTTATGGCTTTTCGGGTATCGAATATTTAACCGGAAATGGATCATGAGAAAAAAAGCACACTCCCTTTTTAATAGAACATCGCTGAAATGATAGAATAAACATATTTTACCACCAGTTCCAAGTGACTTAATTCCCCAATTTTCGCTAGGACTTTCACAAAAATTCGGGTCTACTCTTATTTGCCTACTTCCCTTAAACTGAATATACAGAATAATCAAACGGTTCATTCTTATAGACTACGGATGATTATTCTGAAATAAGAAAAAAGGGATGTGGAATGTGCGTGAAAAAGAAAAATGTGATGACAAGTGTTTTATTGGCTGTCCCTCTTCTGTTTTCAGCAGGGTTTGGAGGATCCATGGCAAATGCCGAAACGGTCTCCAAAACAGATAGTGAAAAAAGCTATATTGTTGGTTTTAAAGCCTCTGCCACCACAAACAGCTCTAAGAAACAAGCTGTCATTCAAAATGGTGGAAAACTAGAAAAACAATACCGCCTCATTAATGCTGCACAAGTGAAAATGTCCGAACAAGCCGCCAAGAAACTTGAACATGACCCTAGCATTGCTTACGTAGAAGAAGACCATAAAGCAGAAGCATATGCACAAACCGTCCCTTATGGAATCCCTCAAATCAAAGCTC
This sequence comes from Bacillus sp. FSL K6-1006, assembly GCF_038593175.1. NCBI lineage: Bacteria > Bacillati > Bacillota > Bacilli > Caryophanales > Bacillaceae > Bacillus > Bacillus sp. FSL K6-1006. The sequence goes on along the minus strand of NZ_CP151970.1, from coordinate 1,017,263 downwards.
CAGCTGTACACGCTCAAGGTTATAAAGGTGCTAATGTCAAAGTAGCTGTCCTTGATACTGGAATCCACGCTGCACACCCTGACTTAAATGTTGCAGGCGGTGCGAGCTTCGTCCCTTCAGAGCCAAATGCCACCCAAGACTTTCAATCACATGGAACTCACGTAGCAGGAACCATTGCTGCCCTTGATAACACAATTGGTGTTCTTGGGGTCGCTCCAAGCGCTTCCCTATATGCTGTGAAAGTATTAGACCGTAATGGCGACGGACAATACAGCTGGATTATTAGCGGTATTGAATGGGCTGTAGCGAATAACATGGATGTCATCAATATGAGCTTAGGCGGACCAAACGGCTCCACAGCGCTTAAAAATGCTGTTGACACAGCGAATAACCGCGGAGTAGTTGTCGTTGCCGCAGCAGGAAATTCAGGTTCATTTGGCTCTACTAGCACCGTTGGCTATCCAGCAAAATACGATTCTACAATTGCTGTTGCCAATGTAAACAGTAACAATGTCAGAAACTCATCTTCTAGCGCAGGTCCTGAATTAGATGTTTCTGCACCTGGTACTTCTATTTTAAGTACGGTGCCAAGCAGTGGATACACTTCTTATACTGGAACATCTATGGCGTCTCCTCATGTAGCAGGAGCAGCAGCGCTTATCCTTTCTAAGTATCCGAATCTATCAACTTCTCAGGTTCGCCAGCGCTTAGAAAACACGGCAACACCGCTTGGTGACTCATTCTATTACGGAAAAGGGTTAATCAACGTTCAAGCGGCTTCTAACTAATCCAAATGTGATAATAAAAATCCGGCTGATCCAGCCGGATTTTATTTATTCCTGCTTTTTCGGCGTTTTCTCTTTTTCCGCTGCTTTTTCCATATCCATAATTCTTTCCATCATGGTCGGGTGTCCATAGCGGAAAATCTTCACTAGAAATGGTGGATTCACCTGGGAGAGCCCTGATTTTGCAAGCTTTTGAAAAGACGTTACGCCTGCATTCCCGTCTTTTGTCATGTTCACCGCATATTCGTCGGCTGCCCGTTCTTGATGCCTTGACACTGCATTTGTAAAAGGTGAAGCTGCAAATGACAGCATGGAAACGATGATTAAAAGAAGCGGAAGAGCGGCGATGTCGTTAGACACCTTGAGTCGAAATGAGGCTGCTCCTTTTTGATAAAGATAAAAATAAAGACGGTCGATTACAAAAAATCCGGCCAGTGACAGCACTAAATATCCTGCTAACCCAATATAGACATGTTTCATGACGTAATGTCCCATTTCATGCGCCATGATAAATAAAATTTCGCGGTCTTTCAGCTTTTGCAGTGTTGTATCCCATAAAACAATACGCTTATTTTCACCTATTCCTGTGACATAAGCGTTCATCGTATTCGTTTTTTCAGACATATTGACCTCGTATACATGATCTGCCGGAATATGCGCTTTGTCTGCCAGCGTTAATATCTTCTTCTCTAGGGCTTGATCCTTTAGTGGATAAAAATTGTTATATAACGGATCAATGACGACCGGCTGTATAAAGAAGAGAAACAGCGTAACTGGGACTGTCAAACACCACGCATACAGCCACCAGCGCTTTCTTCTCTTTTGAATCAGCCAAAAGAACACAATAGCACAAAGGGCAAGGAGCGGATATTGAATCCAAAAATCCAGTGTTTGATCTTTCAACCAGCTTGCCGTACTTTGTGAAGATACTCCGTAGTGTAAAGACAGCTGATAGCCAATCCATTTAATTGGGAATGAAATGATCATTGTTAAAAGTGACAGCACAAACACATACACAAGTTTGCTTAAAAACTTGAAACGGGCTGCTGCCAAGCTCCAGTCTGCTATTTTCCGTGAAAACCCTGAAATGAGCAAAAGAAAAAAGACATACCAATCTAATGGGATGGTTATGAAATACAGCAGGTTCCGTATGTTCGAGAAATTCTCACTGATCACAAGCTCATGGCTTGTCATAAAAGTATGCGGATCTGCACTTGTCTCTTTTATACTTTCAGGTACCGATGAATCCCCCATTAGAAACAAATACGAATAAATAAAAAGACCGTACAATATGTATGCTACCGTTACAAGAGCTATCCATTTACGTACTCGCACAGGTCAGCCTCCTTTCCATCCCTCTCTCTATTCTAGTCGCGCATTTTTTCGTTTAGAACCTGTCTCATGTGGCTCCATCATAGCATGCCCCATCTGAAAAAGCTTTCGCGAAAAAAATGATTATGCGGCTCAAAAATCGGAGAAGCTACATGTAAAACAGTAAGTTGGAGGATCAAAATGAAGAAAATCCTTGCAGGAGTTGTGATTTTTGGACTTTTATTAATCACTTTCTTTTATGTGTTCAGCCGGACGAGCGAAATCTTTGATGAGAATCGAGCAGAAAAATTGCTGCTCTCACCTGCGAATGAATCAATCTCTTATGAAATAGATGATAAGGACACAGCAGAAGATTTAATTGAAGAATTAAATAAAGGCAAACAAACAAGCAATCATCTCAAGAAAAATTTAAAAAAGCCTGATTATATCGCCAAGGTGATGTTCGGACGAACAAACGGCACCACCTTCCAGCTTTGGACCAACCGATCACAGGTCGTTTTTTTAGTTGATGGAACGTTTTATGAACTGAATCAAAAACAGTCGAATTCTTTTCAGAGACAGTTAAAAGAAGCCATTCAAAAGAGCTAAAATGTCTTTGAGAGAAAACCTTGAAGTGCGGGGATTTGTAAGGGAGCCTCCTCATCAGAGACTCCCTTTTTTTATTTACTTTCTTCTGCTTGATACTTTTCTCTTAGCGCTCTTCTTAAAATTTTACCTGTTGTGTTTTTAGGAATATCATCTATGAAATGGATCGTTTGGGGCTGCTTATATTTTGCTAAATAGCGTGAACAATGTGTGATGATGTCTTCTTGATTGATGTGAGCATGTTTCTTAGGGGAAATGTAACAGACGACTGCCTCTCCTGTGTTTGGGTCTGGCACACCGATGACAACGGCTTCTGCTACACCTTCATGTTGATAGAGTACTTCTTCTACTTCTCTTGGATAAACATTATAACCGCCAACAAGAATCATATCCTTTTTCCGATCGACAATGTAAATATATCCGTCTTCATCTCTTCTCGCCAAATCGCCAGTATACAGCCAGCCGTCTCTTAGTGCAGCTTCCGTATCTTCTGGCATTTGATAATAGCCTTTCATGATGTTTGGCCCTTTTGCTATCAGCTCTCCGACTTCATTAGGACCGACTTCTTCTCCAAGTTCATTCACAATTTTATTCTTCACATTCATAATGTCAGTTCCGACAGAACCCGGTTTTCTTTTTCCGTCAAGAGGATTGAATGCAGTCACTGGAGATGCCTCTGATAACCCATAGCCCTCAAGGACCGTAACTCCGAACTTTTTCTCAAAGCCATGCAGTAAGGCAACAGGCATTGAGGCACCGCCTGATATACAGATCCTCGCAGATGACATCGCTTCATTATGCCCCTCCTGTCGGTACAAATAGTTATACATGGTGGGCACACCAACAAATAGCGTTGGCTTCTCTTTTTCCATCATGCGCAAAAGCTCTGACGGGCTGAAATGCGGCAAGACATAAATCGTCGCGCCATGAATCAACGGCGCATTCATACAGACTGTTAAACAAAATACATGGAACATTGGCAAAGCGGCAATGACCTTGTCCTTTTTATCAATCGATAAATACTCAGCGACATCTCTGGCATTTGAATAAAGGTTGAAATGAGTCAGCATGGCACCTTTTGGTTTTCCTGTCGTGCCAGATGTAAATAAAATAACAGCGGTATCATCTGGCTGAATGGAAGGGTGTACGTTTTCATTCGCAGCACCTGTCACAAGCTTTCCAAAGAAAACAAGCCGATCAGATACTTCCTTGAAGCTTGATCTGCACGCCGCTTCATTTTCTGCACAAATAATGACTCTTTCAATGGAAGGAAGCTGCTCATACACCTGCTCGTACACTGGCAGAAGCTGTTCAGGCGCAACAATCCCTTTAACATCACCTGTGATGAGCATATATCCAATTTCACTAGGTGTGTATGTTGGGTTAATAGGCACAACGACAAGCCCTGCCTTTAATGCGCCAAAAAAAGAAATGACAAAATGCGGTGAATTTCCTAAAATAAGCGCGATATGATCCCCGGCTTGAAACCCTTCGCTCACTAATCCATCTGCAAAACGCTCGATACTTGTCATCAGCTCTCGATAGGTCCACTTCTTTCCTTCAAAGATCAATGCGATATTTTCTCCCTTCGTCATCGCTGTCTGCTGAAGATTTTTAATCAAATCCATTCTCCCACCCCTTACATGTCATCAATGAATGAATGACCATTCATTTTATGGCCGAACATTCCTCCTTTCTATTATAATCGACAATCGAAAAAATCCACAAGATCAAATGTAAATCGCTTTCATTTCCTTCAATCAAAAAAGCACTGCTATGCCTAGCAGTGCTTTCCCGCGATTAATAAATCAAATCAAGAAAATCCTCTTTTGATACGTTACCGAAATAGTGACGCATGTCCATATTTTCTAAGACGTCACTGATCGTTTTACGATCATATTGCTGGCCAATGAGCCGCTTCTCAATATCGGCAATATCTCCTACGCCAAAGAAATCACCAAAGATTTTGCAATCCTGGATCATCCCTTTTTTCACTTCTAATCGCAAATCAATGGAGCCTGCAGGGAATCTCTTAGAATGCTGCAAATTAAATTTCGGTGAACGGCCATAGTTCCATTCCCATTTTTGATAGCGATCTCGGGAAATCTCGTGAATCTTTTCCCAATCCTTTTCAGTCAGGCGATATTGAGGCACGTCCCCATTTGTATCAAAAATGTAGCTTAAAAGAATTTTTCTAAACTCTTCTGTTGTCATTTTTTGATCCATCAGTTCACTAATATTGGCAACCCTGCTTCTAATTGATTTGATGCCTTTTGATTCAATCTTTTCTTTTTTCACATTTAAAGCCGAAACGACATGTTCAATTTCTGAATCAAATAGCAGTGTGCCGTGGCTGAAAATACGTCCTCTTGTTGCGAACTGGGCATTTCCAGAAATTTTACGTCCATCTGCCATGATGTCATTTCTGCCGCTCAATTCAGCTTTAACGCCTAGCTTTTCAAGCGCTTTGATAACTGGCTCTGTGAACTTTTTAAAGTTATGAAAGCTGTCTCCATCATCTTTTGTGATAAAGCTGAAGTTTAAGTTCCCTTTGTCATGGTAAACTGCACCACCGCCGGATAAGCGGCGCACGACTTTGATTCCATTGTCTTCCACATACTTTGTGTTGATTTCTTCTATTGTATTTTGGTTCTTTCCAATAATGATCGACGGCTGATTGATGTAAAACAGCAAATATGTTTCTTCTGGATCTAAATATTTTAAGCAATATTCTTCAATTGCCAAATTAATCATTGGATCATAATGTTGTTCGTTATCGATAAACAGCATCTCTATCTTCCTTCCTTGTTCCATCTAAGCCCTGAATGGGCAAGCTGTATACTGCCAGTATATAACGCCTGTGCTTCATTGACTAGGTCTTTATGACGTCCAAAATGGGGCAGATGGGTGATGATAAGTTCCCCAACATTTGCTTCCTTTGCAATTTTCCCTACTTCCGTACTGTTCATATGTCCGGCACCTGATCCATCTTGTCCAGCGTAAAAATTGCTTTCGGCAATGAGCAGATCTGCCCCCTTGCTAAATGGAATAAATGCCTCCTGATAGCTTGAGTCTGCAGTATACACGACCACAGCATCTTCTGCCTGAATTCTCATCGCATAGCATTCTGCCGGATGAACCGTTTTCAAAAAATCAATTTGAAAGGGTCCGAGTTCAATCCTTTCTTCTGGCTGGTAAGGCTTTGCCTTTGTATGTACATCATCAGAAAGCCGCCCAAATGCTTCTTGATCACCAGTATGTCCATAGATCGGAAGCGGGCCGCTGCTTTTTCCTAAATGATATCCCACTAGCTTTGCATATTGGAGTGGTCCGATATCAGCAATATGATCGTGGTGATAATGAGAAAGGAGAACAGCATCTAGTTCTTCTATATCAATGTATTGCTGCAGCTTTGAAAGAACACCGCTTCCGCAGTCTACAAGAAGACGAAAGCCATTTGATTCAAAAAGGTAGCCTGATGTCGCTTCACCAGCTGCCGGAAACCCTCCATAGCATCCAATCACGGTTAAGTTCAACGTCATTTTTCCCTCCTTTTCTAAAAATCCCCTTCTTACAATATACCCATTTTTCAAGGAAAAAGCATTCTTCCTGCCTATTGTTACAAAACAGATTGACAATTATTAATCTGTTATAATACAATAATAGCAACAAATCGTATTGGAGGATGACAAATGCTAGGAAAAATCACAGAGTTTTTTAGAAATTTGCCCTCAAAGAAATGCACAAAATGTGGAAATGATTTAATGGAACAGCACGAGTGTTACGGTAATGAATGTGAGGAATGCTCACAAGTAAGTTATCTTAAATAAGGGAATAAATTGAATAAAAAAGCACTTTTTTCCTCCGTCATCAGTTGGAGTCAAAGGTGCTTTTTATTTTTTCTGAAAAATAGGTAAAAAGGTAAAACCCTCGTCACAAAAGGGTTTTTTAGTATTTTCATATGATGACTTTTAGTTCTGAAGGCACTTTTTATTGACTCGAAACAATGGAGGGGGTTCTAAATGTCTATTTTTTCTAATAATTTTGTATTTTCTTAATATAATTTAATCGTGGACGAACCTCTTTAAATTTAGTTATACTTTAATTCATATATTAAAACTTAATATGGTGGGAATATTCCTTTAATGAATATGTTAGGGAGGAAATCTATGAAAAAATTAAAATTTGGATTGGCTACTCAAATCCTAATCGGTCTTATTCTCGGTGTTGTTGTTGGGGCAATCTTTTTCGGTAACCCAGGTGTCGAGACATACTTAAAACCAATTGGAGACTTCTTCTTAAGGCTCATAAAGATGATTGTCATACCAATTGTCGTATCCAGCTTAATTTTAGGTGTTGCAGGTGCGGGTGATGGTAAAAAAGTAGGGAAACTAGGTTTTAGAACCATTCTTTATTTTGAAATTATCACAACATTTGCGATTGTCCTTGGTCTTGTGCTTGCAAACTTTGTACAGCCTGGTGCAGGCGTTGACTTTGGAAATACGGAAAAGCAAGATATTAGCCAGTATGTTGAAACGGAAAAAGAGCAAAGCAGCAAATCAGTTGCTGATACGTTCCTTCATATCGTTCCAACGAACTTCTTCCAATCATTGGCGGAAGGTGATTTGCTTGCGATTATTTTCTTCACTGTGCTATTTGCACTTGGCGTTTCAGCAATTGGCGAACGCGGTAAACCAGTGCTCGCCTTCTTCGAGGGTGTATCACATGCCATGTTCCATGTCGTCAATGTTGTGATGAAAGCTGCACCATTTGGTGTATTTGCACTCATTGGTGTGACCGTATCAAAATTTGGTCTTGAATCTCTCATTTCATTAGGTAAGCTTGTAGGTCTTGTTTATTTTGCGCTCGCTCTCTTCCTTATCGTTGTATTCGGAATTATCGGAAAGATGATTGGCGTCAATATTTTCAGATTTCTTGCTTACATGAAAGACGAAATGCTTCTTGCCTTTAGTACATCCAGCTCTGAAACAGTTTTACCAAGAGTCATGGATAAAATGGAGCGCATCGGATGTCCAAAAGGAATTGTTTCGTTCGTTATCCCAATCGGTTATACGTTTAATCTGGACGGCTCCGTCTTGTATCAAGCCATTGCTGCGCTTTTCCTTGCACAGGTATATGGCATTGACCTCACGATCGTCCAGCAGCTTACACTAGTTCTTGTGCTGATGGTAACATCTAAAGGAATGGCTGCCGTTCCTGGTACTTCATTTGTTGTATTACTCGCGACATTAGGAACGATCGGTGTACCTGCTGAAGGTCTTGCATTTATTGCAGGTGTGGACCGTATCATGGATATGGCACGGACTGTTGTCAACTTAACAGGAAATGCACTTGCAGCTGTTGTCATGTCTAAATGGGAAGGGCAGTATGACCCTGAAAAAGGACATCGTGTGATGACTGGACAAGAGGCACCTGAGCCAACACAGCTTTCAAGCTAACCAAAAAGAACCCCATCTATCAGGGGTTCTTTTTTTATGCTGTGATTAATGGTGATTGAACATAGTAGTAAAGGAGATCCGCTGTATGGACAAGTGAATCTTCATGTGTTCTTTCAAAAGCATGCGAGGAATCTATACCAGGACCAATCAGTCCATGAATGATATCATGCCCTGCTCTAATGGCTGCTGATGCATCAGAGCCATAATAAGGGTAGATATCAAGGCGGTAATCAATGTTGTTCTCTTCTGCTAATGCAGCTAAATGCTTGCGAAATCCATAGTGATAAGGGCCGCTCGAATCCTTTACACAAATCGATACACTGTATTCATCTGTCGATTGACCGTCACCGATCGCACCCATATCTACAGCGAGATATTCCACTGTTTCTTCTGGAATATTCGAGTTGCCGCCGTAGCCAATCTCTTCATTATTGGAAATTAAAAAATGCGTCGTATGCGGCAATGTGATGTTTTCCTTTTGAATCCGGTGGATGAGCCGCAAAAGCAGCGCAACACTTGCCTTATCATCAAGATGTCTTGATTTAATAAACCCTGAAGACGTCACTTCCACTCTCGGATCAAATGAAATAAAGTCCCCTACTTGAATGCCAAGTGCTTTGACATCGTCTGCATTTTTCACCTTTTCATCGAGACGAATCTCCATATTTTCTTGGTTTCGTTTCGCTTTTCCAGCATCCGCATAAACATGAACGGATGTTTGATGCATAAGAATGGTCCCTGTGTATGTATGGCCTGATGCTGTTTCAATTTCACAATATTCGCCTTCAATTGAGTTATATTGAAAGCCTCCAATAAGTGCAAGACGAAGCCGTCCATTTGATTTAATTTCCTTAACCATCGCACCGAGCGTATCGACATGCGCTGTCAGCATGCGGTGTTCCTTGTCATCTGTTCCTTTGATTGTGGCAATTAATCCGCCTTTTCGATTTCGTTTTGTCTCAATATTCAAATCTTGTAAAAAACGTTCAACAAAGCCGATCACTTTTTCCGTATTTCCTGATGGACTTGGGATTGATACGAGCTTTTGAATCAGCTGAACGGTTTCGTTTACTTCAGTTGTCATTCGGCATTTCCTCCTTTGTCTGAAAGCAATTCCTTCCATGTATGCCTTTTTCAGCATCTCTTCTTAAAATATATCGCTTCAGGTTCGAGATGTCTAATTTCAAATGAAAAATCCTTCCTCTATAAAGAGAAAGGATTCATGAATTAAGCTTCGTCCTGTTTCATTTTTCTTACGTTCCAAGCAAAGTATGCTGTTGTTGCCGCCATCATGATGATCGCAACTGTTCCAAGGATCGCTGCTTGGTGCCATAAATAGCTGTCATCACCGCTTGCAATGATCGTTCTAAATCCGTTGATTGTATACGTCATTGGAAGCAGACTATGAATGACTTGGAAGAATTTCGGCACAAGTTCAAGCGGGAATGTACCAGCACTTGCTGCGAGCTGAAGAACCAAGATAATAACGGCAATGAAGCGTCCTGGGTTCCCCATAGTTGTCGCCAGCAGCTGAATGATCGCTAAGAATGTCAGACTGACGATAATCGCAAAGAGATAGAAGCGCCAGAGGCTTTCCACCTCAAGACCAAGCCCAAAGATGAGCATGGAGCTTGCAATGACTGCTTGCAGGATACCGACAAAGAGGAGTACGCTATATTTGCTGAAAAACCATTCAAACGCGTTTCTAGGGCGTCCAGCAGGGTCTTTCATTGGGAATACAACGGTGAGCATGAGAGCCCCTACAAAGAGTCCCATCGATAAAATATAAGGTGTGAGCCCTGTACCATAATTATCGATCTTTTTCGCTGTATCATTTTCTGTTTTCACGGGACTCGCAATCATATTGTAATTGTCTTGACCCGCATCAATTTCTCCTGTTTCATCAGCGGCACTTTTTAATTTATCGGACAGCTTACCTGTACCGCTCTTTAAATCTCCCAATCCTTTATCGAGTGATTTTGAGCCTTCAGCAAGCTTAGATGTGTTGCTTTGGATATTCGTTGAACCACTTTCCAGCTTATTTAACGCTGCACTCAGCTGGCTTGAACCATTCGCAAGCTTATCTGCACCGCTTTTCGCTGTATCCAGCTTTCCATTTGCTGTTTGCAGACCATCTTGTAATTGGCCTTGACCTGTTTGGAGCTTAAGTGCACCTTGATACAATTTATTCGTTCCAGATGTCATTTGATCAATCGCACTTTGTATCGCGACTGTAGATGTGTACAGCTGTTCCGTTTTCTTTGGCAGCTGTTTGACTTGCTGCAGCTGAGCTTTTGCAGAAGCAACCGCAGATTGAACCTCACTTGCATCAGGCAGTTCCTGCAAGGCCGCTAAGCTTTGTTCAAGTCCAGACAGATCTGGCAGTTCGATTTTAGGCAGACTGTCAAGCTGATCCATTGCCGCCTTTTTCTCTTCATCTGTCATTGAGCTGTTTTGGATGATGCTTTTTACTTTAGCATCTCGATTCGATAGCGCTTCTTTTAATGAAGCAAGTTTTGTACTAAACGTTTTTGCGTCTTTTTTCACCTGATCGAGTTTAGGCGCCATCTTTTCAAGATTCGCTAATTCTGGTGACGACAAGACTTTTTCTACTGCTTCAATTTTTTCTGAAAAAGATTGTGCTTTGTTGTTTAGCTGCTCAATACCCGCTGTGAATTGCGGCATTTTAGAAGCGAGCTGCTGATGACCTTCACGGCTTGTGTTTAACCCTTCAGTCAATGTATCAATTCCTGTACCAAGCTCTCCAAATTTCTGATCGATGGTTTGATAGCCTGTTAAGAGCTGGCCAAGTCCGCTGTCAAGAGATTGTATCCCTGTGTTCAGTTCACCCATTTTACCAGCAAATTGATGAACACCTTCGCTATAGGTTAACGTTCCTTCAGCCAATTTTGCTAAATTGTCCTTTAACTTGTTACTGCCATCTTTTGCATTTTTTGTTCCGTCATCAATTTTCTTCGCACCATCGCTTGCTTGATCTAAGCCTTTTGCAATCGTTTTGAAGTTATCAAAAATGACCTCTGCATAATTTTTTGTGACTTCCTTTGAAACCGAATCTTTTAATTTGATAATGGCATTATTCGCAATTTGTGACGCCGCATAGTTGGCGCCTGGATTCGTATAATATTTCAGATTCGATTTTTTTGGATGCTTATCAAGGACTGTACTTGCATTTTTCGAGAAATCCTTTGGTATTTCCACGACGAGATAATAATCCTCATTATTTAATCCCTTCACTGCCTTTTCTTCACTATCGACAAAGTTCCATTTGAAATTATCGTTTTTCTTTAATTCCTTCACTAAATCATCGCCGACATGCAGTGTCTTCCCGTCATAATGACTGCCTTCATCCAAGTTGACAACCGCTACAGGCAACTGATCGACTGTACCATATGGATCCCAGTACGCTTTTAAAAATACACCGCTGTAAATCAGCGGAATAAATAAGACAGCTAAAATCGGGATCAGTAGTTTTTTGCTCGTCACAATGTCTTTCCATTGATTCCGAATTAAATTCATTGCTGTTTTCCTCCCATAGATGAATGACTAAATTTAGAATTTGGTCATTTGAACTTAAAAAAAATTATGGTGCTGCTAAAAGTCCTTTGAGTACATAAAGTTCCAGCGACTCGGCCACCTCTTCTTTTGTTAAAGGCTCGTATCGCTTTTCCCAATCAAAAATAAGTGCAATATATAGTTTCACCATCACAAATGCAGTCAATTCAGGATCACATGGCTTAATGTCGCCTTTATCAATCGCTTCTTTTACTTTCGTTTTGATATAGCGAATGATCATTTGCTCCATCTTCTCAATCATTTCCTTGACCGCTGACGTGCCAAGCTCCGCACTTTCCTGAAAGATTTTGATTGTGAGCTGGTGGTTTTTTCGAAATTCCAATATTGCAAAGAGTGCTAAGTGAAGGTTTTCAGAGAAACTTTTTTCCTCATCCATTGCTTCATCCGCAATTTTCCTCATCTCCATTAAAAGGGATGTGAAAATTTCATCGAACAGCTCTTCTTTGTTTTTGAAAAAGGTATAAATGGTTCCTTTTCCGACGTTGGCAAGCTTCGCCACAAGGTCCATTGTGGTGGCTTTATACCCGAATTGAGTAAATGCCTTCGTAGCCCCGTCTAAAATCATTTGTCTCCTATCAACACTCATGATCTCACTCCCAAAATGACTATTTGAACGTTTTGGTCATTAAGTACAGAAAGTAATATACCACACCCTTTTCCCCGGATGCAACAATTTTGTTCACATTTATGATTCCCAACTCTTTTTGATTGATTCGAACATGAAAAACTCCCTTTCCATGACAGAAAAGGGAGTTGTTTTTTTATGAAAATAGGTAAGATAAAGCTTCTGAAATAGCAGCTTTTCCTTGATCAATACAATCAGGGATTCCGACACCTTCAAAAGCAGCACCTGTGATATAAACACCAGGATATGATTGCTTAAACGTTTCTCGCATGTTCGAAATAGCTTTTTGATGACCGACGTGATATTGCGGCATGCTCGTCTTCCAGCGAGTCACTGTCGTCAGTTCTGGATCTGCTTTAATATCCATGATTTTTTTCAAATCCTCCAGCACGATGCTGACGATTTGATGGTCTGACTGCTCGACAATTGATTCGTCGCCAGCTTTCCCTACATAGGCACGCAATAGCGTTTTTCCTTTAGGAGCTGTATGCGGCCATTTTTTGTTCGTCCACGTACAGGCTGTAATAGAGAAATCACTGTTTCTTGAGATGACAAAACCAGTACCGTCATATTCATTATGAACATCCTCTTCTTTAAAACCGAGTGCAACCGTTGCAACAGAAGTAGATGTCATATCATGCAAGTACTCAAGCCCCGCTTCTTTTGGAAACATGGAATAGATCGATTGATGCGGAGTTGTCACAATGGCTGAATCAGCAAAAAGCGTTTGACCGCTGTCTAACTGCACACCGTAGCCTCCATCTGTTTTTTCAATCTGCTTCACTTTTGTCCCTTTATAAATCGTTGTCAGCTTGAGCTTGCTTTCTACTGCTTCAACAAGCGCTTGAAGTCCTTGATTGATCGTTTGGAACTGCCCTTGTTTTTTCGCTGTCACTTGCTGCGCTTTCGCATGCTGCTGTGATTTTTTCATCCCAAGAATCAAACTGCGATGCTTTTGTTCTGTTTGATAAAACTGCGGGAAGGTGGACATTAAGCTGAGACGGTCAATGTCACCTGCATAAATGCCTGATAGAAGAGGTTCGATTAAATTCTCAACTACTTCATCACCGACACGTCTTCTAAAAAATTCACCGAGCGACTGATCTTCTGTTTGCTTGCTTTTTGGCAAGACGAAATCCATTGCCGCTCTCGCTTTTCCTGCAACTGAAAAAAGACCGGTTGTGATGAATGGGCTGATTTGAGTTGGAATACCCATGACAGCGCCTTTTGGCATCGGGTGAAGGGTTTCATTGACTAGTACATACGCCTGCCCTGTTTCATTATTGACGAGCTGACCCGCGAGACCTACATCTTTCGCCAGCTGCGGTCCACTGACCTTTCTTTCTAAAAATGAATCAGGCCCACGTTCAATGATGTAGCCGTCTTTATATAATGTTTGGATTTTTCCACCTAGCCTAGGGCTCGCTTCAATAAGAGATATTTGAATGGGAAGACCTTTTTCTTCGACTTCCTTTTCCAAATAGAAGGCGGCGGCTAAACCAGTGATGCCACCGCCAATGATGACAAGGTGTTTTTGATTGTCATGCATAGGATCGCCTTCTTTTATATAATTACTTGCTTTCGTCAAGCTTCTTTAATACAACAGTTGCGAGAGCATCAATAAATGCTGGTTTCGCATTTGGCATTTCTGGTCGATAGTAGGCTGCACCGATTTCGTCTGTCACGACTTTACATTCATAATCGTTGTCGTATAACACTTCAAGATGGTCAGCGACAAACCCAACAGGCACATATACGAACGTTTTATAGCCTTTTTGTTCGAATAGGTCCCGTGTTAAGTCTTGAACGTCTGGTCCAAGCCATGGATCAGGCGTGTTGCCTTCGCTTTGCCAGCCTATTTCATAATGTTCAATTCCTGCACCTTCTGCAATCATTTTGGCAGATTGTGCGAGCTGATCAGGATATGGATCTCCTGCTGCAATAATCTTTTCAGGAAGGCTGTGTGCAGACACAATGAGTACGGCTGATTCTCTTTCCTCATCACTCATTGATGCATACGTATCCTTCACTTGTTTCACCCAATAGTCCACAAACTTCGGCTCATCGTACCAGCTTTCCACAGACGTAATCTTCAGATTGCCAAGCTTGTCTGCCTCATCTTGTGCACGCTTGTTATACGATTTCACGCTAAAGGTTGAAAAATGCGGCGCAAGAACAATACTCACTGCTTCTGTGATGCCGTCCTTGTGCATCTCTGCAACTGCATCCTCAATGAACGGCTCAATATGCTTTAAGCCAATGTAGACATGAAATTCAATGTCGTCTTGGATGTCGTTCAAATGATCACACAAACCATTTGCCTGCTGTTCGGTAATTTTTGATAAAGGAGAAATACCGCCGATTGCCTTGTAGCGATCCTTCAAATCTTGCAGCATCTCTGGCTCCGGCTTTCTGCCTCTACGGATATGTGTATAATAACGCTCAATATCTTCTTCTTTATATGGGGTGCCATATGCCATGACAAGAAGTCCCATTTTCTTTTTCTCCACAACCAACACTCCTTCAGATCATTTGAAATAGTTTAGATGGATGATTTTTTATGTTTCGCTGAATAATCGTGAATAAAATCTGTCAGCTTCTTTAACGTATCTGGTGAAACATCTGGAAATACCCCATGACCTAAGTTAAAGATAAAGTGATCTGATTTCATTCCTTGATCTAAAATATCTTTTGCTCTCTCTTCAATGACTTCCCAAGGAGCAAGTAAAATAGTTGGATCAAGGTTCCCCTGTAACGTTTTTGTGAGCCCTTCTTTTCTTGCTTCGTCTACACTCATACGCCAATCCAGTCCAACCACATCAAGTGGCAGGTCATGCCAATCTTTCGCTAAATGGCTTGCACCAACTCCATACATGATCATTGGGACGTTTTCAGATTTCAGCTCTGTGAAAATTCGCTGCATGACAGGCTTAATGAATGTCCGGTAATCTGCGGCATTTAAAGCACCAACCCATGAGTCGAAAATTTGAAATGCACTGACCCCGGCTTTTACCTGCGCACGTATGTACGTGATCGTCATATCAGCTAACTTGTTCATGAGCAGCATCCACGCCTCAGGATCACTGTACATCAGCGCCTTTGTTTTATGATAATTTTTAGATGGACCGCCTTCAATCATATAGCTTGCCATCGTAAATGGTGCGCCAGCAAAACCGATAAGCGGAACATTCAGCTGCTCCTTCGTTAAAAGCTGAATGGTATCAAGCACATATGGCAGGTCTTCTTCAGGATGAAGTTCCCCAAGACGTTCAATATCTGCTTTAGATCGAATCGGTGCATCAATCACAGGTCCAATTCCATTTTTAATTTCTACGTCCACTCCAATAGCCGGAAGCGGGGTCATAATATCTTTATATAAAATAGCGGCATCTACACCATATTGTTCTACAGGAAGTCTTGTTACATAAGCACATAACTCTGGCTGATGCGTAATTTCAAATAGCCCGTATTTTTCTTTAAGGGCACGATATTCAGGCTGTGAGCGTCCTGCCTGTCTCATATACCACACTGGTACATGGTCTGTTTTTTCCCCTTTACACGCCTTTAAGAACGTGTCATTAAAAACCTTCGTTTTTCCCATTACCTTTCATTCCACCTTTCGCCTTATACTCTCTTTTTGTACAAGGCTCAAACCTGCTTTTACTATACCGTTTTTTCAAGGCACGGTATACTAAAGCGGCTCAATGTTCAAAAAATCGCCGAATATTAACGTCCAAAAGCCTCTGGCTTGACATATGGACTGCCTTCTCCTTCTTCTTGCGTTTGGGTATTATATGGAACAACCTTATACTCTGCATTTGAAAATACATTGGCATACGGCATTGTATAGCTGTCCACGCCAGTCACTGTGTCGATCAGCGTCTCGCTTCCATTTCTCTTTTCATAGATGCGGTATTCAATGCGTTTATCCTCCTGATTGTCCCAAGACAGCTCTAATGTAAACAAGCCTTTGATTTTAAACGCATAGCGGGCTTCAAATCCTGATAATCCCTCTAAATGGATGGGCGACTCGAGCTCTTTAATCCCCTCTGGTTTTTCAAACGTTTCATTGGTGATTTGAGCTGCTGTTAAAATATCTTTAAACAGCTGCACCGGGAATTGACTGCCGCCGGTTAAATAGTGACTGTTATCGGTTTTGTCATACCCCATCCAAATCGCACCCGTTGTACTAGGCGTATAGCCGGCAAACCAAGCATCCTTTGTTGCACCTTTCACACCTGAATATGTGGTCGTACCTGTCTTACCTGCTAAATCTCCAGCGTATGAACCGCTCTGGGCTGTCCCGCCTTTGACGACTTGCTGAAGCATTCTTGTCATATTCCAAGCATTCTGCACGCTAAACACTCGTTCTTGCTTACCACGATTCTTTTCTACAGTTTCTCCTTCATCATTGGTGATTTTCTGAATGAAGAAAGGCTTTTTATATACGCCTTCATTTGCAAATGTATGGAAGGCTCCAGCGATCTGTAATGGAGAAACTCCTTTTTCTAAACCGCCAAGCGCCATGGCTAGTCCTTTATCCGAGATATCTATCCCCATTTTCTCAAGATATGATTTCGACGTGTCAATGCCCAGCTGGCTTAACGTCCACACAGCAGCGGTATTTTTACTTTTCATGAGGGCATCCACCATTGTGACCCTTCCTTCATACTGCCCATCGTAATTCTTTGGTGAATAGCCGTCATAGCTTTTTTCTTTGTCTTCAAGCAATGAATAAGGTCTGAATTTTTTCTCCTGCATTGCCGGACCGTAGACCGCGATCGGCTTAAAAACAGATCCAGGCTGCCTAACAGCTGTCACCCTGTTGTAGCCTCTCGCCTGATATTCTCGTCCACCGATGGCTGCTTTCACTCCACCAGACTCGTTATCAATGAATACGGCGCTGCCTTCCGGAGAACCGCTTTTTCCCGGGAAATAACGGTTGTTCTTCATCGCATCATATGCGGTTTTTTGCAGATTCATATCAATCGGAACTGTAATGGTATAGCCGCCTTGAAGCAATTGTTCATGTGAAATGGCATACTCTGACTCTGCTTCTTTAATGATGAGATCAACATAGCTGTCCACCCAAGGCGTTTCTGATTTCTTTTTCAAATGAATGCCTAGTGTTCTCCCTTTTGCTTCTACTGTTTCTGTTGAAGACAAATATCCTTGTTCGTTCATTAAATTCAGGATGGTGTCCCGCCTTTGTTTATTTTTATCAGGGTGTAAAACAGGCGAATAAGAAGATGGTGCCTTTGGCATCGCAGCGAGTGTGGCACCTTCGCTGACCGTTAAATCTTTGACATCCTTACTAAAGTAATAATTGGCTGCTGCCTGAATACCATAAACACCATGGCCAAAGTATAGCTGATTCAAATACATCTCAAGCAGCTTATCCTTTGAATAATCTCTTTCTAAGTTAATGGCAATAATGACTTCTTTTGTTTTTCGAAGAAAGGTTTTGTCATTTGTGAGAAAAATATTTTTTGCGAGCTGCTGGGTGATTGTACTGCCGCCCTCTACCTTCCCTCCTGCTAATATATCTCGATAAACCGCCCTTGAAATAGACTGTGCATCAATGCCGTGATGCTCATAAAAACGCTTGTCCTCAACAGCCACAAAAGCTTTTGCTACTTTATCAGGCACCTCTTTTAATGACACAGGATCCCGATTTTCTGAATACATGCTTGTGAGTTCTTTTCCATTCTGATCAATGATTTTGGAGGAAGCGTGAAAAACAAGCTTCTTTTCATCTATGACATAATGTCCTAAAAATAAAATCGTCAGATAGCCAATAAATGAGAGTACGATTGTACTTCCTGCAATGACTAATGGAATGATTATCTTCTTTTTCTTCAAATTAGGTCACCTCATTCCTTTATACGGATAGTATGGGATGTATTGCTTCATAATATGTTTTATGGATTGACTGCCAAAGAATTATATATCATTCTTTTGTTATACTATCAAGCAGGAGGCGGTTTAGATGAATTTCTATATTACATATGGAACAGCAGATTTTTTGCATAAAATCGCAAAGAAACACCATCTGGAAAATCTGCTTTATATGGTCGGAAAAGAACAAGCAGCTCTTTTTCATGAAACGGAGGGTGAGACTGTATTTAAAGCCCCTCATGCCTATGATGTGATTTATGCGAAAGGCGCGCTTGTCCAATCTGGTTTCGTCACCTTGAATCATATCCCTGTTAAGCTTGAAAGCAGAGCACTGTTTGAATCCACCTTTCAGAAAAAGACGAACATCTCAGAACATCAGCGCGGCTTCCAGGCTATTCGCGTTTTAAGACCGCAAAAAGATGAAGAAGTTTATTTGATTTTGACACTTTGGGAATCAGAGGACTTATTTCAAGACTTTCAAGAATCAGAAGCATTCTTTCAGCCACACGAGGATACAGGCTCCATTTTCTCTCGTCCAGCTTACCTCACATCCTATCATGCCGTCACAGACAATTAAGGAAGTGCTGCTCTCAGCACTTCTTTTTTTCATCAAAAAAAGCCCAGTCGATGGGCTCTTCATTTTATGAGCTTGATTTCAGCTCGTACCGATGAATGATCGGCTGAAGCACATAGAAATTCAGCAATATCCAACCTAATAAGACCGGCCACTTCAACATAGGTGAAGCACCTTTCAATTGAATCAGCAGCACCAATAGTGGAATCAAGCAGATCATGAAAAAACTCATTTTTGAGAGAAATGTTTCTTTAATTTGATGCCGGCAGCTTGGACACATCATCATTTTCGTATGTGATAAATGAAATTTTTCGACGAAAGAAAATGTTTTTGAACAATTTGGACAGCTTCCCAACGCTACTCCTCCCTTTCCCTGCTTCATATCAACTTCGACTTTTATGTAAAATGACCTTTTGCTACTGACCACGAAATCCTCTTCTGTTGAAAGATTCTAACAATTACCATACAATCAGTAAAAGAGCATGAAGGAGGTTTTCGATTCAATGACAATATCCACTTTACAAAAAAGCATCAATGAACGTCTTGATGAACATTATGAGGAAATGGTTGAAATTAGACGCCATCTCCATATGAATCCTGAACTTTCTTTTCAGGAAGAAGAAACAGCCGCTTTCATCGCCAGCTACTATGATACATTACAAATACCTACGCGCACCAAGGTGGGCGGTCATGGCGTACTCGCTTTTATTGAAGGAGCTTCTCCGGGACCAACCATTGCCCTCAGAGCTGATTTTGATGCACTTCCCATCCACGATGAAAAAGATGTACCTTACAAATCAACAAAGCCTGGTGTGATGCATGCGTGCGGTCACGATGGGCATACTGCGACACTTCTTGTATTAGCAAAAGTCTTGCATACGCATCGTGATCAATTAAAAGGAAAGATCGTCCTCATTCATCAGCATGCAGAAGAATATGCTCCCGGCGGTGCAAAACCAATGATTGAAGACGGCTGTTTAGACGGTGTCGATGTGATATTCGGTACGCACCTTTGGTCTTCAGAGCCTTGTGGCACGATTCTTTATAAAAGCGGGAACTTTATGGCAGCGGCCGATCGTTTCTCCATTCAAGTCCAAGGGAAAGGCGGACACGGCGCTCAGCCTCATTTAACAAAAGATGCCGTACTCATCGGTTCACAAATCGTCGCAAACCTGCAGCAAGTCGTTGCACGTAAAGTCAATCCGATTGATTCTGCTGTTGTTTCTGTTGGAGGTTTTGTAGCAGAGAATGCCTTTAACGTTATTGCAGATTCAGCTGTTTTAACTGGTACTGCACGATCCTTTGAAGAAAGTGCACGGCATATTATCGAACGAGAAATTGAACAGGTGGTAAAAGGGGTATGCCAGATGCATGATGCTGCCTACACATATGAGTACGTCAGAGGATACCCTGCTGTCAAAAACCATCCAAAGCCGACGGAATATATTGCTGGCATCGCAAACCAGACAGAAGGTGTCACAGAAGTAAAAGAAGCGGAAACCCAAATGGGCGGAGAAGACTTTGCTTACTACCTTCAGCATGTACCTGGTACCTTCTTCTACACAGGCGCCATGCCGGAAAACAGCCAGGACGTGTATCCACATCATCATCCAAAGTTTGATATCAACGAAAAAGCAATGCCTATTGCAGCAAAGGTACTCGCGAACGCCGTTCTTTCCTACAATGAATAAAAAAAGCCGCTGTCCTCAGCGGCTTTTCTATTTCATTTCTTTCAATATTCGCAAGTGAAACACATGGCGTGCGACCTCTCCGAGCTGTCCTGTCAGCTGATGATTCGCCACCCCGCCAACAGCGGCTCCGACGACCGGCATTAATTGAAACAGCTTTACAAGATCAATGTAATCTCGATACTCCTGCTGAAAGCTGTACCAATCCATTTCCTCGCGGCTCGTTTCCCAATCATCTATGATCTTCATCATTTTTTGACGATGGGCACTGCTGGAAAAGGCGAGCTGAAATATACAGAGCAAAAAGAGTCTTTCCTCCTTTTGAGATAAATCAAAGCCATAAATACACGCCAGCTCATAAAGGCATTTCATCTTTATGCTTAACAGCAGCGGAAAGTCTGCCATTCCGAGGAATAAACCGCCTGCACCTGTTCCAACCCCTTCGATAGCAGCCGCCTTTTGGTAATACTTCACTTTATCCTTTGCCAGTTCATTTCGTTCTACAATAGATAATTGTTCATCAATCACTGAAAATGAAGTAAAGTGTGATCCTGATACGGTGGATTCAACCATTGTTTTGACTGCACTTGTGATGACTTGATGAAACCTGGCAGGAATTCGGCGGTTCACATGCTGCTGAACTCCTTTTGAAAACCGTTCGATCTTTGAAGGTTTTCTTAAAAAACGTGTTTGAAAAAGAATGGCTTCTTCATACAACTCCCGTTCAGCTGCATTCATCCGGTCCCCTCCTTGATGTCATCATACGCTCGCTGTAATCTCCACTTATCTCATCTTTTTTAACCTGCTTTGTACGTAAGGCTTAAAGAGGACAAGCACAAATGCTAAAGAAATGAGAAAGGCCAGTCCGCTTCCCTGCCAGCCTCCCGCTGGAAGTACCGCACAGCTCAGCAAGATTGATTGGATGATCAGCACATTACGGACGAGAACAAAAAAGCTTCGATCCTTTTCTTTTTGAGAAACTGGATAAAGTGCCTGTAATGAAAGATGAGCAAAGTGCTTCGTTAACGGCACAAGCTG
Organism: Bacillus sp. FSL K6-1006; assembly: GCF_038593175.1. Classification (NCBI taxonomy): domain Bacteria; kingdom Bacillati; phylum Bacillota; class Bacilli; order Caryophanales; family Bacillaceae; genus Bacillus; species Bacillus sp. FSL K6-1006. The sequence continues at coordinate 995,685 of NZ_CP151970.1, read as the reverse complement.
TACACCTGTGATAAATACTGTGAACAAGACTAGTAACGCACCCACCCAGCCTGCTGCACCTGTATACAAAATAATCAGGACAAACACGGCCGTTAATCTTAAAACGAGACCAAAATAGTCATTTGAGCGTACAAACGCCCTCACATACATATAAGAAAAAGTTTTACGCTGATCGTAAGGAACAAACTTCATAAGCCAATCCATGTATGCTCTTCTTTTCACCTGTTTCTTTAAGTGAGGCACATCTGTAAATAAGTTTGCTAAACGATAAAAGCGCTGCTTCCGTTTTAATTCATCAGAAATATGCATTTCCCATTGAAAGGGCTGTTTTTTCACTGCATTTGTTAAGTAGACGAGATAGACACCGTAGATAAGATAAAAAACGATTGCAATCACATAGGCTGCCTGTAAGACGGTGTAGATCAGCATCATATTTAATAGAAAACGAAGGGCTGCATCGAGCCATCTCACGTGTTTTCCTTGAAAATATGTGATTCTCCATTGAATGGCTGTATTCAGGCCCTTTATTAAAATCATTTGCGCCAGTATCAGCACATACCCCGTGATGCCTCCTGAAGACACCGCCGAATAAAGAGGAAGTGCGACAATGGATACAACAATGAGAGGAAACAGCTGAGAAATGAAGCTAAAATTAAACGCTTGTTTTAAGTAAGGCTCCATCTTCCCTTCCAAAGGAAGCAAAAACACGAGATCGGCTTCTTTAATCAACGTACGTACGTATGAGCTTGTGAGTACCAATGAGAAAACAACTGCCATCACCCAGTAGGATGGGAAGTGAGCCGGAATATGTTTGAGCCAGCTGCTGTACCAGCTTGCTCCGCCTGCAAGGAAAAAAATGAGCACAATGACAAGATGATCGTTGAACATGTATTTTAAGTATTTTCTTGTTTCTTGTACGTGTTCCTCTAATCTTGATTTCCAAATGGTTTGCGTAGTTTTACTCATAGCTTTCTTCCTTTGTTAATTCCAAATAAAGATCATCGAGTGTCGCATCTCTCATATTGAACTGTTCTCTCAGCTCTGTCAGTGTTCCTTTCGCTCTGATTTCCCCTTCGTGCAAAATAATAAAGGAATCACAATAGCGTTCAGCTGTCGCCAAAATATGCGTTGACATCAGGACACTAGCGCCATTTTTCTTCGCAGCATTCATCCGTTCAAGCAGTGCATTGATCGCAAGAGGATCAAGCCCTAAAAACGGTTCATCGATGATATACAGCTCTGGTTCCACAAGGAATGCACACATAATCATGACCTTCTGCTTCATTCCTTTTGAAAAATGAGCAGGGAACCATTTCAGCCGTTTCTCCATTCGAAATTCTTTCAGCAATGATGGCAGGCGTTCGTCTAATTGTTCCTTTGATAGACCGTAAGCCATCGCTGTCAGCTCTAAATGTTCTTTTAGCGTTAATTCTTCATATAAAACAGGTGTTTCAGGAATAAATGTAAATTGTGAACGATACGCCTCTTGGTCGTCTTGAAGGGTTCGTCCATTCAATTGAATGACACCTTTATGCGGTTTCATGAGCCCGATAATATGGCGGATGGTTGTACTTTTCCCCGCCCCGTTTAAGCCAATGAGACCGACGATTTGATTTCTTTCTAATTCAAATGAAATATTTTTTAGAACGGGATTCTTCGTATATCCACCCGTTACATCTTTTACAGTGAGAAGGGACATGAATTCGTTCCTTTCTTTCTTTTTTCCTTTATAGTAACAAAAACGAATGATAATTTGAAATGTTTACCTATAGACGAGTCATGAATAAAAAATAGGCGCTTTGGTCATCATAATGTATGTAGAAGAAATGAACTTGATGACCAATAAGTAAATGAGGTGTTTGTTAAAGGCAAAGAACCGCATGACAAGTTGGTTTTTCATCTAAAAACCTTAGCTTCTGTTTTGCTTCACTGATTCTTGATTTTTGTGTCCTATACAATATGTATACGACAAACCAAAACGTCAAATGAGGTGTTTACGGCAGAAATAGCAGGCATATGAATTCTTTATTTCAGTAAATAGAGAATTCAAAAGGCATTCGAATGAAAGCATCAGCATTTCTTCTGCAGGAGCAGGATGAGCGACCAAAGGAGTTCGCTTGTCCTGTTTTCTTTTTTGCTTCTTTTTGTGATACGATAAAGGAAAAATAATGAGGAGTGACATGGCGTGAGCGACTGCATTTTTTGCAAGATCATTGATGGAGACATTCCATGTGCAAAAGTATATGAAGACGAGCATGTATTGGCTTTTCTTGATATCAGCCAAGTAACAAAAGGACATACCCTTGTAATCCCGAAAATACATAAAGAAAACATCTATGAGATGACACCAGAAGTGTCTAACCACTACTTCCAAGCGATTCCGAAAATTGCAAGGGCGATCAAACAGGAATTTGAACCAATCGGGTTAAACCTCCTGAACAACAACGGTGAAAAAGCCGGACAATCGGTATTCCATTACCATATGCACATCATTCCGCGCTACGGAAAAGGTGATGGCTTTGGTGCCGTATGGAAATCACATCAAGATCAATACACGTCAGAGGATTTAAAAGACATTTCTTCTGCCATCCACACGCGGCTTACCTCATCTTAACAGATGAGGTTTTTCTTATTTTCACCCCTTTTCATCGCTTCCGCCTTTTAATAGTAAGATATTTTGAACGATTCAATTTTTTTGTCCAAATGCTTCAAATTTGTGATAGGATGGTTTTATCTTTTGATCCATTAACGCGAGAAATAGGGAGAGATTGTGATGAAACGAACGACGAATTTTAATGCTGGTCCGGCGGCATTGCCGCTAGAAGTGCTTCAAAAAGCACAGGAAGAACTTGTTGATTTTAAACAAACTGGGATGTCTGTGATGGAGCTTTCTCATCGCAGCGGTGAATATGAAGAAGTCCACAATAAAGCAAAAGCGCTTTTGGTGGAACTGATGGACATTCCAGAAGATTATGAAGTCCTCTTTTTACAAGGCGGAGCTAGTCTTCAATTTGCGATGATTCCTATGAACTTCTTACATGAAGGCGAAACAGCTCATTTCATTCAAACAGGCGCTTGGTCAGAAAAAGCATTGTCAGAAGCAAAAGGGTTTGGTCAGACATCTGTGCTTGCTTCAAGTGAAGATGACAACTACTCGTATATTCCAGAAGTAGATACTTCTGGTTTAACAGATGGTGCTTACTTACACATCACATCGAACAATACGATCTTCGGTACTCAGTGGAAAACGTTCCCGCACACGTCACTGCCGCTCATTGCGGATATGTCCAGTGATATTCTCAGCAAAAAAATAGACGTTTCTTCATTTGATCTCATCTATGCTGGGGCACAAAAAAACCTAGGGCCTTCAGGTATCACGATTGTGATTGCGCGCAAACGTTTATTAGAGAAAGAGAAAAGCAGCACGCCAAAAATATTAAAATATTCAACACATGCAAAAGCCAATTCTCTTTATCATACACCACCGACTTTTGCGATTTATATGCTGTCACTTGTCCTTGAGCATGTCAAACATGCTGGCGGTGTAGAAGCAGCGGAAAAACGCAATGAACAAAAAGCAGGCATTCTCTATGATACCATTGATCAAAGCGGCGGTTTTTATCAAGGACATGCGTGTGCTGACAGCCGTTCTCATATGAACGTCACCTTTACTCTTCGTGATGATGCACTTACTTCTTCCTTTGTGGAAAAAGCAAAGCAAGAGCAAATGGTTGGACTTGCCGGCCACCGTTCTGTCGGCGGATGCAGAGCATCTATTTACAATGCGGTCTCAATAGAAGACTGCCAAAAGCTTGCGGACTTTATGAAAAAGTTCCAGCAAGAAAATGAGTAAAAAGGCTTTTCTATAGGGAAATAAATTTGTTATAATAACGAGAAATATAAAGTCATGACTCTTGCAATAAATGATGAGCCATATTATTGGAGAGTCCTATAAGAGCTTAGCAGAGGAGAGCATAGAAATGAAAACAAAAGAATTAGTGATTATGTCATTGCTTGCAGCAATGGGAGCTGTTTTGCATACGATTTTCCCGCCCATCTTTTTCGGAATGAAACCTGATATGATGCTGGTCATGATGTTTTTAAGCATCATCCTTTTCCCAAAGGTTCAGCATGTTGTCGTGATTGCGCTAGTGACTGGCGTGATTTCTGCATTAACAACGGGATTCCCAGGCGGACAAATTCCGAATATGATTGATAAACCAGTGACAGCCTTTATCTTCCTAGCCCTTTTCTTATCTTGCATGAAGATAAAGAACAAAGTGGTGCTGACCGCTGTGTTAACTGCGATTGGAACCATCGTATCCGGTGTGATTTTCCTATCTGCCGCTTTACTGATCACTGGACTGCCAGCTGCATTACCGGCACTTCTTGTGGGCGTGGTCCTGCCAGCTGCCGTGATTAATACCATTGCTATGGTATTTGTCTTCCCAATTGCTCAGTCCATTTTGAGACGTGCAAGAATGATAGAAGTTGCTTAACGAATAACCGAACCTCTTCATGATAGATGAAGAGGTTTCAGATTGTTGACAAAGGGCTAAAATGATCTTGATTTTAGCCCTTTGTCTTCTTTTCAGCGTGAAAGAAAACCTTTGAAGTCTAGGAAGGACGAGTACTGGCGCGGAGCGAATTTGATATTCGTGAGCACCAGCACGCAGGACTGACAAAGAATGCGAGGGTTTGTCTACACGCTGGAACCTCTTCATGATAGATGAAGAGGTTTTTTTCATGCTTTTATAAAAGAAAAAGGGTCAGCAGCAAAATGAGGAGTGAAATCCCTGCACCAGCCGCACACACAAGTGCTTTTTGCTTTAAGACATGTTTTGGCGGATAAGACCCTGCATATCCAAGCTGTCTTGCATAATGAATAGAACCACCTGTAAAAACGATGCCGATACACATAAAAACGAACAGAAAGACAGACAACCTTCTCCCCTCCCTTTTCTTCAAAAGTATGCTAAAATAAAGCAAGCTATGTATGGAAGTTCAATGAAGCTGATCGTCAGCTCAGAGAGAACATGCGAATGTGTAAAATTTGACTAGAGGTGATTTGAATGGCTAGTGGACGTTCTTTATTAACAGGATTATTTGTAGGCGGTCTCCTCGGAGGTGCGGCAGTGCTCCTGACGACTCCCTCTTCTGGCAGAGATGTGCGCGGAAAAGTGAAAGACGGCTATGACAAATTCGAAGATACGCTGACAAAATTAAAAAGAGACGGACAAGCTTTAAAAGAGCAAATTGTGGAAACAGCAAAAGAAAGCGCAGAGGTGATTAAAGAAGTCGGGTCTGAATTGCAAACATCGATTCAGCAATGGCGCGAAGAAATCAAACCTCATCAGCAGGACTTACAAAAGGAAATTCAAGAGATTGAGGAAAAGCTCAAACAACTGGAGAAAACCTTACAAAACTAATATACTCACAAAAAAATATTCGTTTACAAAAGTGTGCGGGGTGCGTATCCCGCACTTTTTTTGTTGAAAAAAGGTTATTTTGACAATGTTTTTCATGACTTTTAAAAATTCTTGAATTTTCAGCTTTATTAATCTTTATTTTATTGGCATAATAGAATTACAAGAAAAAGAGAAGTAGGTGAAATGGATGAATCATTCGGAACAGCCTTTCGATGTAAAAGAAGCACTTTTATTCAGTCAAAGAATGGCCCAATTGAGCAAAGCTCTTTGGAAATCCATTGAAAAGGACTGGCAGCAGTGGATCAAACCGTATAACCTAAATATCAATGAACATCATATTTTGTGGATTGCGTATCAATTAAAAGGAGCTTCAATATCAGAAATTGCAAAGTTTGGCGTCATGCATGTATCAACGGCGTTTAACTTCTCCAAGAAACTGGAGGAACGAGGATTTTTAAAATTTTCTAAAAAGTTAAACGATAAGCGCAATACGTATATTGAGCTAACGCCAAAAGGCGAAGAGACATTCCATAAACTACTCGAAGATTATGACCCGGCACGAACTGGTATTGTCAAAGGCGCACAGCCGCTTCATGACATTTACGGAAAGTTCCCTGAGATTTTAGAAATGATGTGTATTATCCGAAACATTTATGGTGAGGATTTCATGGAGATTTTTGAGAAATCGTTTTCAAACATTGAGAAGGACTTTTTAAATGAGCGAGGAAAAGTCACAAAAAAGACTGAGGAACTTGAAAACTCAGCTGAGGCAGCAGAAAAAGCGGCTAAAACAAATCAAATTGTTTAATGATCTTTATAAATTCATTCATTAGCGGCTGAAACAGCCCCTGATCATGCAAAGCAAATATCGTCTCATGAACATCCAGCTTTTCAATTAACTGTCCCGCAAAGAGCGCAAGGAGATCGTCAAACATGACGTAGCCTTGTGCTTTTTGCTTATCCATTTCCTCTGAAAGCTCAGCACAAATACGCTCAATTTCCTCTGCCTCTTCTTTCGATACACGCTGCCTGATCAATAACGCATAATATGGATAACGGCTCATATCGGCTGCCTTCAATAAAAGTTCCATATAATATTCAAGCTGGCTCATTCGTTCCTCAATACTCATGTACGTTCCCTCTTTCTCTTAGTCCTTCTATTTTAGCCGAAATTACTCATTGACGAAAGAGACGAACCTCCCCCTTCTGTTCTTTTTTCTTGAAAAACCCAAAGTTTCCTCTCTTTATTCCATATGAAGGCACCATTTTATTTTTTTTCATCAAAACCATTGATTTTTATCCTCAGGAAGAGTAAATTATCTTGAGATATTCAATTCGATTTTTAGATTGGAAGGATGAAAAATGAATTGTTGGAAGACCATTAATCTTGAAAAGGATTATGGTTATACGAGAATGATGATTTCAGCCATAAGTCTTGCTATCCTTTTTTTCATTATGGCATTTTTATGTTTTCAACTGACTCATCCTGAAACGCGGCTAAGCAGCCATAACGCACCGCTTTTTGCCGTGCTCTTACTTGTGACATTGCTTGTCCACCGTGTGGTTCACTTGATCCCAGTGATGAAAAATAAGAAAAAAATGACGCTATTGATGAAACGAAATTGCTGGCAGCGCGTGCCTAAGAAAGTGATGCTTTTTTCACTTCTCAGCCCGTTTTGTGTCATCTCACCGGTTTACTTTTTGTTAGGCGTGGCGTTTCCTATGTACGCACACTATTTTATCATCATCGCAAGTATACATGCAGGCTATTGTTTGCCTGACTTTTTATTTGCATGGAAGCTGCTCAAAGCACCTAAATCCTGCATCATCGATCAAGCTCAAGACGAGTTTGATATTTTAGTTGACCAAACTTCCTCATCATGAGGTTTTTAAAGCCAACTTCTATCTTTTTCATAAAAAATTTGGTAATGTAGTATGGGAATAGCATAGAGAGGGGGGATCTCCGATAGTTTTATTTTACTTCATCGTCTTTGCCGCGTTTATTGTGTATTCAATAAACAGGCTTACTAATACATTATGCCTTGTCAGAGAGATTCCTGAAGAACGGCAAGATAAGGTGTTTCGCTTTATCAATGTATCGATACTGATCTTACTTATCTCATCATTTGTTGAAATTACCATTTCCATTTAAGATCAAAGCAAAAGCTGCCAGTTTGAGGGCAGCTTTTTGTGTATATTTTCATTAGCAAATCCAAGATGCACCGATGATGATCAATAAAATAAATAATACGACGACTAGTGCAAAACCGCCAGCAAAGACTTCTCCTCCCATGTGAAAACACCTCCTGCCAGTTCTTCCTCTGTTCTAAGCTCAGTGTATGCAGAAAAATAAAAAACGTTTAGGCACCTGTCATCGTTTGAAAAAAGAACCGCCCTCACGCACGGCAGGACGGCTCCCTTCTGTCACAGCGATTTAATTAGTAAAGATATGCTGCACCAACGATGATCAGCAAAATGAATAGCACGACCAATAAAGCAAACCCATTAGAATATCCTGCTCCCATATAATTCAGCCTCCTTTTTGTGATCACTATATGTGTATGTCGCGCGCAATTTTTTGACTAGACGAATGCCCTTCCATTTGCATTTCTTTTTACAGCGTGTCACAATATGTTATGATACAAGCAATGATAAATAAATTGGAAAGATTAGGAGTGTTTTTTGAATGAAAAAAATGGCTTTAGCAGCTGTAACAGCAGTAAGTGTTTTAACTCTTGGCGCATGCAGTAGCGGTGATAAAGATGTGATCGCCACAACAAAATCAGGAGATGTCACAAAAGGAGAACTTTATACTACTCTTAAGAAACAAGCAGGTGGAGATGCTTTAAACCTACTTGTTCAACAAAAGGTTCTTGCTGACAAATACAAAGTATCTGATAAAGAAATTGATAAGAAATTGGAAGAATATAAAAAGACACTTGGTGAAGATCGTTTAAAACAGCTTCAAGATGAATTCGGTAAAGATTACATCAAAGATCAAGTGAAATATGAGCTGCTGACTCAAAAGGCTGCCAAAGCTAACATCAAAATCACTGATAAAGAAGTAAAATCGTATTACGATGACCTTAAAGGAAAAATCCGCGCAAGCCACATTTTAGTAGCTGATAAGAAAACAGCTGACGAAGTGGAAAAGAAATTAGATAAAGGTGAAAAATGGGATGCCCTTGTCTCTGAATATTCAACTGATACTGCTTCAGCAGCACAAGGCGGCGATGTAGGCTGGTTCGCAAAAGAAGGCCAAATGGACGAGAACTTCAGCAAAGCTGCTTTCAAACTAAAAGTAAATGAAATCAGCAAGCCAGTAAAATCCCAATTCGGCTACCATATCATTAAAAAGACTGAAGAACGCGGTAAATATGATGACATGAAAGCGGACTTGAAAAAAGAACTGCTTGACCAAAAACAAGCAGACACAAATGAAATCCAAAACATCTTAAACAAATTAGTAAAAGATGCTGATGTGAAAGTAAAAGATAAAGAGCTTCAAAAAACGTTCAAAGAAAAATCTGAACAGCCTGCACAAAATCAGCAGACACAACAGAACCAGTAATCACAAAAAACCCCTCTGCCGTCATCGTGCAGAGGGGTTTTTGTATGACGAGATTAAGCAATCGAATGATCTTCATGTCCCGCAGTATCCTGCGATCTTTTCACCTGCTGATCCTGACGTCTGCGCTCTCTTTCCTGTTCCATTCGCTCGATAAAAATTTCTCCTTCCTTTTCAATAAAGGATTGATCAATCTCTTGCTCCTCTTTGGCTGTTGTCATTAATTTATACGCACAGAAAATAATGCCGATGATACATGCATACACCCACCACGGAAAAAACAACATTTTTTCATCGCCTCCTTTTCTTAAGGACATTCCTCTCTTCCTTTGTGTTACATGCTTATGCGAAAAGAAGACAAGTTATGAAAAAAAACGCCCGCATAAACGGACGTTTTGACATGATTATTCGTGATGGAAGGTTGGTTTATAAAACGAACGATTCTCAAGTGCAAAAATACGTTCTGTATATTCTCCTGGTTTCACATGCTCAAGCGCACGATCCATCATGTTCATTTTCGCATCTAAATTATCAATATAGTGGAGAATTTCAGCTTCTTTTACCATTGGTGGTTTCGGGCTGCCCCATTCTCCTTTTCCATGATGACTCAGGACTAAGTGCTGTAAAATAAGAATTTCCTCTGAATCAATGCTAAGCTCTTCCGCAGCTTTCGCAATTTCTGTCACCATAATGGAAATGTGGCCAATTAAATTCCCTTCCACAGTATATGTCGTGGAGACTGGGCCCGAAAGCTCTTTGACTTTCCCTAAATCATGAAGAATGATACCTGAATATAAAAGATCTCGATCTAGTGATGGATATAGGTCAACAATGGATTTTGCTAAATGCAGCATAGACACGACGTGGTAGGCGAGTCCAGAGACAAATTCGTGATGATTTTTTGTCGCTGCTGGATAATCAGCAAATTCCTGTCCATATTTCTTCAGCAAATGCCTTGTAACACGCTGAATATTAGGGTTTTTCATATCAAAGATATATTGCATAATCGTATCCATCATATCGTGTTTTGGAATAGGAGCTGTTTCGAGAAAGTCATCAATTCGAATTTGCTCGTTTTCAGCAACAGGGCGTATATTCCTAAGCTTCAGCTGATTCCTCCCGCGATAATGATGAATGTCGCCTACTACCTTCACGATGGTTTGCGGTCCATAGGTGATTTCATCATTCTGCTTTGCATCCCATAGTTTTGCCTCAATATCTCCACTTTGATCTTGAAGAATGAGCGTTAAAAATGGTTTGCCATTACTTGCAATTCCTTTAGTAGATGATTTAATTAATAAATGCAGGTCAACTTGTTCGCCGACATCATAGGTCATGATCCCTTTAGCCATTCAATAAAAGCTCCTTCCATGTTTCTGCTCATATAAGTATAACATAAGTCATTATTTGTCAATCATTCAACTGCTAAACTCGTAATCTGTCCATCTTTTGCAGCCTGCGCCATATGCTGATGACAGGTAAAATAAAACAGCTGTGTTTCAAAACGCGTGAGTTCATTCATCAATTCCAGCACTCTTCCTAGACGAACATGATCAAAATGAACGAAGCTGTCATCCATCATAAACGGAAGCTGACATTCCTGCTGATGAGACAAGGCGAGTGCAAAACGAATGGCCAGATAGACTTGTTCACAGGTTGCTTGCGAGAGCTCGTCTGGGCGGAATATTCGTCCATCCATCCTTTTCACGATCAGCCGGTCATCCTCTGGTGAAAATAAAATGGCTTCATATCGATCATTCGTTAACGGCTGAATAAAGCGGGAAGCTGTTTGCAGCAGTGCTGGCAGCCTTTTTTCTTTATGTTCATTCAATTTTTCTCGAATGACGGAGCGGACAAGCTGAATCGCCGCCCATTTTTTCGCAAGGTGCTTTGCATGCTCCTGCTCAGCTGAAAGCTGATGAGTCAAATCAGACACCGTACCTGAAGCTTCTATTTGCCGGATTTCCACTGCTCGTTCTGCCAGACGTTTTTCCATATTCGCCGCATTCGATTGTATGTTATTCAGGTGCTGCTTTGCTTCCGCACACTCTTCTTCAAGAAGGCGCAATCCTTTACGAACAATCGATTCTTCCTCATCAAAGCAGCCGCTTCTATGCAGCTCTTGATTCAGCTGCTGCAAATGGGAAAGCCGTTCCCGATATTCTTTCGATAGATGAGAAAGAATTTGGTAATCTTTTTTGGACTCTGCCTCTACTTGGCGAAAAAGCGCGTCCATTTGTTTTTCGTAATAGTCAATTTCCCCTTCCAGCGTCGTGATCTGCTGTTTCACATGTTGAATCGATACATCCAATGTCTGACGTTCTTTTTCTCTTTTCGCCTCATCTTTCAATATCTCTTGAAAGGCCGAGATGTTCTCTTGAATGGTGCCTTCCTTTCGCTGCAGAAGACTGCTTAACGCTTCCACCCTTTGCTCATAATTGGACTGCTGGCCGGCAAGCTCGTCTATTTCCCGGCTAAGCTCCTCATATCCCGCTGTATTCGTTTTTAATTGCTTCAGGATAAGGAAGGCTTCTACTAGGAAAGAAAGCTCTGAGGACAAGCCCAGCTGTTTTTTCTTTTCCTCTACTTGCTGCTGGACAGGTTCCAGCTCCTGCTCCCAGTCTTCATATTGCCGGATGATCCTTTCGTACAAAAGCTCCTTCTGCCTCACAAGCGTTTCAGCTGAAGCTGCCTGTACTTGGAAGGAATCGAATGTTCCCCCGCCGCTTCCCTGTTTCACCTGTGTCGATTTCAAAAATGGGTAAATAGCAAAGAAGACAAAAACAGAAAACCCTGCAAATAAGAAAGTAACCCACCACTCTGTTAAAAAGAAAAGGACAAGCAGAAATGCAGCATCAAATATCACCATCACAGGGAATAACCACGCCCGGGAATGAACCTGTTTCTCTTTTGCTCTTGTTTCCCCAGCTTCCACTGAACTGTGCGATTTGGCCTGCTGTTCCTTTAATCCTTTTAAAGCGGTTTCCGCTTCTTCCAGCTCATGTCTTGCATGATCAAACCGGTCATCCAGCTGTGCCTTTCTGTCCATTAAACGAACGTAGTGGCTGACAGCCTCCTTTAATTCCCACTCAAATTCAAGGGAGTCGTCAATCTGCTCAAGCTTGACTGAACGCTGCCACTTCAGCTTCGCTGCGGCTTCGTCCATTTTTTGTTTCAATGAATCACGTTCTGCTTTACATTCAGCTAAGCGGTTTTTGACACGTTCAGCATGAGAAGATTCATCAACGACACGCTTCATCTCCAGTAATGTATCCTTGTCATAAAGCGGTTGAACTTGTGCCAGCGAGGTTTGCAAATGATCTAATTTTTGCTTTAGTGCAGTCATTTGAGCCTTTTTCGGGTGATGGTGTGATTCTAATTTATCCAATTCATGCTCTGTTTCTGCTCTAAAGCGTTTGACTCGTTCTGGATAACGGGCTAATTCTTTTTTTAACTCCATCTTCTTCTCTAACATGGGATAAAGTCGAATGTGTTCGTTTAACTGCTGAATCTGTTCTTCTGTCTGCTTCATTTCCTTTTGAAGCGCTGTGATCGTCTCTATGAATTCAGAATGCTCCCGTTTTTTTTCTGTATAACGGCCTTCTGCCAATCTAGCTTGTTTCAGCTGGGCAGCCAGCTCTTTTAAACGATCAAGCTGCTGGTTTAATTCCGGCTTGCGTCCATTTGGTTTAAACAGCTGCTCCTGCTGCTTAAGCAGCCTGCTATCCATCTTGGAGGCAGCATCTGAGCCAAATAAACTTGAGAAAAGGAGAAATTCACCGATTTGATCTTCGTTTAAGGCTTGGACATTTTGCAGTCCAAACACATCAAATGAATAGATTGATTGGAATAATCTGCGATCTGTTCCCTTTAAAAGAGTTCGTAGAAATGCTTCATCTTTCACTTCACCATTCGGTAAAAACACCTGCGTTTGACCGCCTCGATCGGACGATCTCTCAATGTGAATGACACCTAACTCCTCATCTAAGCAAGTGAGGGAGCCGCCATAGAAAGATCCTTGTTTCGGCTTGTATATCTTGTTTTTTGAAAAACCAAATAACATCGACTCAATAAATGCCTTCAATGTCGTTTTCCCCGATTCATTCAGGCCGTAAACTAGCTGAAAACCGTCATCAGAAAAGTGAAAGGTTCGATTTGAAAATTTCCCGAAATTCGCTATATGGAGTGAACGTATTTTCATCATACCTCTCCTTTTCTCATAATTGCTTCAGCTGTTCCGTCAGCAGCCTTTGTGCCTCTTCTTTTATATCCACTTCATCCTCTTTTGTGAGCGCTTTTCCTGACTTCCTGTAGGTTGGGTGACGCTTGATCGGTGAAAGCAGCTCTTCATATGACTCAAACTGTGCAATTTCTGCCGTTAGTTCCTTCAAAAAGGAATCTTCTGGATCAATCACATCCTCGTTTGTTCGGCAATCAATTGACATCACCCAAACAAACACATCTTCATCTTCCTCCTGCTCATGAAAAACAGTCATCAGCTCTTCGAGGACCTCAAGCTGCGTATGCTCAAAGTAAGAAGGCGCATCACCTGTCAATTCAATTCTCACAAAATGAGGAATGCCTTCCTCTTTCAGCTCATTGATTTTGCCTTCCACAAGTGTGACAAGATCCGTCATATGAGTTGTTTCTGTGATGTCTATTGCCAGTTTCTCAAAGATGATATCTGCACAGCTGATAAAATCCGCTGCCCGTGAATCTTCGGAGAGGTGAATCAAGTAACAGCCTTTTTCTCCCGTTTCTTTTATATGTCTGCCCTGCACATTACCAGGATAAATTATATATGGGTCTTCATGCAGAAGGGCTCTTTTATGTATATGTCCAAGCGCCCAATAATCAAAATCCTGTGCTATGAGCTGCTGAAGCTGAAATGGGGCATATGCATCATGTCCTTCTTGTCCGGCTAATGTGCCGTGAAGCATCGCAATGTGATAGGCAGCATCTGTTGTTTTGACATAATGAGATGTCATATTTTCATATACAGCCCGCTCTTTGTAGCTAAACCCATAAATACTCGCGACAAGCTGATCCCCTCGATAATAGGAGTGCTCACTTGGTGTACTGCTCGAAAAGACATGTACATTCTCGGGCCACTCAATCGGTGTCCATTCACCGCCTAAATGATCATGATTCCCATAAATAATAAAGACTTCAATCCCGTGCGTTTGCAGTCTTACAAACTGATTTCTTAAAAACAGCTGTGCTTTTAAGCTGCGATTGGATTCATCAAATAAATCACCGCTCAGCAGCACAAAGTCTACCTCCCGCGCAACGGCGAGATCAAAGATGTTCTTAGCACTTTGAAATGTACTTTCTTTGAGCCGCTTAAATATAGAACTAGGTATAGTCGACATTCCTGCAAATGGACTGTCTAAATGTAAATCTGCGGCATGAATAAAGGTGAGCTTAGTCAAACGTCTATCTCCTTGTCCGATACTGTCATTGTCCATATTTTATCATGCCATTTTTACGAATGCACGTTCTATCACTCTTCTTCTAAAAAACACATTTTTAAGGGCTAAAAAAGAGGTTTTGTCTTATTCCATGTTTAATTACATTAAAAACAGAAGAAAGGAAGATGAGGAATGGAGAAGACATACTTTTTAACCGTATTTGACCGGTCGGGTGAGACTTTATTAAATGAAAAAATCACAGCGGATGGTGACGAGAAAGCAAAGGAATTAGGACGTCATCGCTTAATGGAACAGCAATACACAAAGCATTCTCATCGACTCGTTGATCAAGCAGGAAAGCTGCTTTTATTTGAACGTTAAAAAAGCCGGCTTTCGCCGGCATCATGTTCATTTATGCTTTTTGAAAGACAGGACGTCTTTTTTCTAAAAAGGCCTGTATACCTTCCTTGTGATCATGACTTTTTCTCAGTCTTGCCTGTGCTGCTCTCTCTTTTTGAAGAACTGCTAAGAGCTTTGATTCTGACTGCTGGAAATAGATCATCTTTGTTTCGATAAAGGCTTGAAGCGGCATGTTCATAAATGGCTTCACACACACTTTTTGATACGTATCGACCTCATCCTGGAACACCCCGTCTGCAAGGCGCAGCTTTAACGCTTCTTCAGCCGGCAGCTTTTGTCCGCTCCAAATCAATTGTTTAGCGGTTTGCTCACTCACTCTTTTTGTGAGGAAAAAATGCCCCCCGCCATCTGGAATTAATCCTACTCCATTAAAATTCATGGCGAGTTTTGCATCCTGATGCATAAACAAGTAGTCACAGCTTAGAGCAAAGCTAAAAGCGAGGCCTGCTGCTGACCCGTGAACAAGCGCAATCGTCACTTTTTTCATACTAGCTAGAGAAAGTGTAATTCCCTCGATCAAATCCATCACACGATAGAAATCTTCTTCACTTTCCTGCTTGAGCATCATCCCAATATCTCCGCCTGCTGAGAATCCTTTTCCCGCTCCCTTGATGACAACGACTTTTGCACTGCTTTCCTCCGCTGCATCACATGCTTCTTTGAATTCAGCAAACATGTCCACATGAAAAGAATTATAAGCTTCAGGCCTATTGAAAACGATTTCAAAAACATCCCCGTCTAACTGACAATTGATATATGTCATCATCCATCCCCCTCTTCTTTTAAAAGCTCATCACTTACTTCCATTTTCATCATGTAAAACCTTTTTCTCTAAATAAAAAATTTCAAGATCAATTGATACTAAAATAAGCATAATGATTGAAACAAGAAATATATTTTTATATAGTAAAAAAAGAAAGAAAATAAATTTGAAAGGAGGAGGATGATTGATCAGATGTTCCATCATGATATTGGTTAGCTTCATCGTCATGTTTTCTCCTTTTTCAAATGTCGTTTTTGCTTCACAGGCAGAAGCGAGTATACCTAGCCTGATTTCTCCATCCATTTATGATGAAGAAATCAATGCTGTGAAGACACCTTCATTTTCAAAAAAACATGCTTCATCCATTCTGTTGAAGGACAGATTATCAAGGGCGTATGCCAAGACTTTTCTGCCAAAGCCTGCCCCATCAGCTGCATTGTCCATTGATCTATGTTTTTTGGAAATGAAGTGTGCGATCCCCGTTATGTATCAATCTAATTACCTCTACTGATTCATTTTATTTCATCCGCATTTACTATTTGAAAAACACAGCCTATCAAATTCGGAGGGATAAAATGAACATTAAAGAAAATGATCTTCCTGGGATCGGAAAGAAATTTGAAATTGAAACGAGAAATAGAGAAAAGATGACGATTGTGATTCATGATGATGGCAGACGGGAAATTTATCGTTTTGACGATGATGATCCAGATGAAGTGCTGTCTACCATTTCACTCGATGATGCTGAATCCCGGCAAATCGCTGCTATTATCGGCGGTATGGTGTATAAACCGCAGGCACTAGAAACCATTGAAATGGCCTTCAACGACTTGATCATTGAATGGTTTAAAGTGGAAAAAGGTGCAAAAGCGGTTGGACATACACTCGGTGATTTAGATGTGAGACAAAATTATGAAGTCACCGTGATTGCGATCATTAAACATACAAATGAAAAATTACTCAACCCTGGTGCCGATTCGATTATTCAAGCAAATGATACGATGGTCATTTCGGGCGAAAGAAAACACTTGAAGCGATTGGTACGTGATTTTCTTTCTAGAGGGGGAGAGTGATGAATGGATCATTTAGTCTTTGAAGTTGGGACGGCGCTAATTCTTATCGCCATCGCCAGCTTAATCGCCAATAAAATTAAATTTTCTATCATCCCTTTTCTCATTGTCCTCGGAATGATTGTTGGGCCGCATGCTCCAACTATCGGGATCATTGATTTGAAATTTATCGAAAGCACGGAGATTATTTCGTTTTTTGGCAGAATGGGCGTCCTGTTCCTTCTTTTCTATCTTGGGCTTGAGTTCTCTGTCGGAAAACTCATTAAATCGGGTAAATCTATTGCAGTCGGCGGATCTATTTATATTTTGATCAACTTCAGCTTAGGACTGCTCTACGGTTTTATCACAGGGTTTGGATTCCTTGAGGTTCTCATTATGGCAGGGGTGATCACCATTTCATCAAGTGCCATTGTGGCCAAGGTCCTTGTCGATTTGAAACGAACGGCGAATCCTGAAACAGAGTTAATTCTAGGGATTATTATGTTTGAGGATATTTTCCTTGCCGTTTATTTATCCGTCGTATCAGGTCTTGTCCTTGGAGATGCCACTACTGTTGGCGGTGCCTTATTATCGATTTTAATCGCTTTTGGTTATATGATGCTTTTCTTTATCATTGCGCGGAAGCTGCCAAAACTATTAAATAAGTTGTTTGATATCCGTTCGAACGAAGTGTTCATCATTGTGATTTTTGCCGCTTTGTTCTTTGTCGCTGGTTTTTCAGAAACGATTCATGTAGCAGAGGCTATTGGAGCTCTCTTACTTGGTCTTGTTTTCTCAGAAACAGAGCACTCAGACCGCATCGAGCATCTCGTGGTTCCGTTTAGAGATTTCTTTGGAGCGATGTTCTTTTTCAGCTTTGGTCTCAGTATCGATCCGTTTACATTGGATGATGCCTTCTGGCTTGCGATCGGCGCTGTGATTCTTACCTTAATTGGGAACTTCACTGCCGGAATGTTCGCTGGACGGAGAGCTGGATTTTCTCATAAAGCCTCTTCTAATATTGGATTAACCATCGTATCAAGAGGAGAGTTTTCAATCATTGTTGCCGAGCTTGGCATTGCCGGCGGACTTGCCGCTACTTTGAAGCCCTTTGCTGCATTGTATGTCTTAATCCTTGCGATCTTAGGACCGCTCGTAACGAAAGAATCTAAGAAAATCTATCAAATCCTAAACAAAATCTTCAAATGGAAACCTGAAAAACCAAAAGTAAAAAAAGAAACGACGATCTAATGAAAAAGGGCCCTATGCTTGGGCCCTTTTCTATGTTTTATTCAAATTGCTGAAATGCAGTTTCTTGCTTGACTGGCGCTTCCTCGACACCGCGAATGGTTCGAATGACTTTCTGGTTGCGGTAAATCGATAGTTTCAAATTGGTCGCCGCTGTTCCATGAGAATGATCAAGATTCGTGAATGTAAAGAAATGATTTGAACGCTTGTCTTTGAACACAAGCCTGAAGTCGTCTGTCACTTTAAAATGCTCATCACTTTCCCATTCAATCAAAGGTTCATATGCGCTAAACCATTCAGGAATATTCGGTGTGTATCCTGTAGCCAATACAGCGTGATCTACAGTTATGCTTTTTTCTTTCTTCAGCTGCCACTGCTTGAGATGCAGCTCCAAAGGCTGATGCTCTCCTCTTTGAATCGCTTCAAGCTCGGTCATTGGCTGAATGAGCACAGATGGCTCTTCACCTGAAACGGAGCGATGATACAACTCCTGATAAATGCGCGAAAGCGTTGATGCATCGATGCCATTTCTTAATCCTGTCAGTCTGGGCAATGTGTTCATACGTTCTTCATAAGGAAGCGAATGAAAATACTCGACATACTTTGGTGTAAAAAGCTCTTGGCCAAGTTCTGCCGTCTCCAGCTCTCTAAATTCACTAGAACGCGTAAACCATGAAAGCTGCTGTCCTTTCTTTTGATGCTGAAGCAGGTCTAAGAAAATTTCAGCTGCACTCTGCCCTGAGCCGATCACCGCCACCGACTCAGCTTCATGAAGTGCTTTCTGCTGATCTAAATAACGGCTGCTATGGGTCACATATGGGTATGCTGCTTCAGGCACATCGACTGGAATCATTGGTTTGCTTCCTGTGCCTAACACGACATGCTTTGCACGATATTCAGAAAGCGATCCATCGTTCAGCCGTCTGACTTTCACAAGGTAGCCTTCTTGGCAGTCCGTCACTTCTTCTACCTTCATCCCGAACTGACAGCTGTCTAATTCTCCTGCCACCCATGATAAATACTCATTGAATTCTCTCCGCGGGATATCAAACTGTTCAAATGTATAGAACCGGTGAAGTCTATTTGCTTCATGTAAATAATTTAAAAATGTATACCTGCTCCTTGGATTCGCCATTGTGACAAGGTCTGCTAAAAAGGAAACTTGCAAATCCGTTCCTTTGATCAGCATACCAGGATGCCAGGCAAACTCAGACTCTTGTTCAAAAAAACAGCATGAGACATCCTCATACTCCTCTAACAAAGCGGCCAACCCTAAATTGGCGGGCCCAATCCCAATTCCGATCACATCTATCATATGTACACCTGCTTTAACTTTTTATCACTTATATACCCTTTTACAAATGAAAAAAACACTGCGTCATCGCAGTGTTTAAACGTGAGAAACAAATAATGATTCAAGGAATTGAATTTTCTCTTCTGTATAGTGTTCATAGCGGTCATTATACGATTTTGGATCTTTTGGATTGGCATACTGCGTAATTTTTCCTGATCGTGGATCAATGAATTTACTTGCTGCACCGCATCCAATGCCAATGATTGTCTGTACTTCTTCCATGATAATAATATTATACAAACTTTCCTGTCCATCTAATGAATACCCGACATTTTCAAGATTCCCCAAAATATTTTTTTGTCTATATAAATAATATGGGTGATAATGATGTGCTTTCGTCCAAGTGACCGCTTCATCCATCATACGTGTGATTTCTTCTCGGTCGGCTACTTGATATTTCTCCTTATTGCGCGTCATTTCAGATGCTCTTTTAAAGGAGAGTGTATGCACGGTTAAAGATTCAGGCTTGAGCTCTTCAGTCTGCTGCAAGGAGTGCTGAAATTCTTTGAGCCCTTCTCCCGGCAATCCAATGATTAAGTCCATATTGATATTATTCATGCCGTACTGTCTTGATAAGTGATACTTTTCAATCGTTTCTTCGACACTATGATGCCGGCCAATAGCCTTTAGTGTTTCATTCTCATACGATTGCGGGTTAATGCTAATCCGGTCAATATTGTAGCGGTTTAGCACCTCTAGCTTATCAGGCGAAATCGTATCAGGACGCCCTGCTTCGACAGTCACTTCCCGTATATGCTTCACATCTGGGAACGAGCGGTACATTTCTTCATACAGCAAATCCATTTCTTCCGCTGTAATGCTCGTTGGCGTGCCTCCGCCAAAGTAAACGGTCGTCACTTTGATCCCGTGTTCTTTTAGCCATGCGCCCATTTTTTGCATTTCATAATGCAGACCAAACAAAAACGTTCCCACTCTGCCAGCTTGTCCTTTAATGGCGTAAGCAGGGAACGTGCAGTAAGCACATTTTGTGGGGCAGAAAGGAATACCAATATAAATACTCACTTCCTGCTGAAGGTCATACAGATCTGGAATGGCTTGAAGCTGACGATCGACAATCTCCTGCATCAAATTGATTTTTTCATCATGAATCAAGTAATCACGCTTTAATGCCGCATGTGCATCTTCCTTTGACATGCCTTCTCTCAGCATCTTATGAAGCAATTTCGTAGGACGTATTCCTGTGAGAATGCCCCACTTTTGTGTCATTCCTGTGTGCTCCTGAAGCAAGTGTAAATAAACAGACAGCACTGTGTTTTTGATTTGTTTCCAGCGCTCCTTATCGTTCAAGCTCTCTGGGACATCCCGCGAAAAACGACTGGTGATGTCTGATCCATCGATATGACCAGATGCTTCCACCATGCCATTTTCTTCCTTCCAGTTAAATACCATGACCAAACCATCATCCAATTCACTTGGATCAAACATCACTTCACTATCTTCTTCAAATAAATTGGCTATATTGACAAGCGGGCGATGAAATCGTTCATCTGACAGCCCTTTAATTAAAATTCGCATCATATCACCTTTATCTTCAAACTTGTTTCATTTTACAAAATTCATGTAGGAAAAGCAATGAAGGGAACAGACGAAGGCCCTGTCATTTCTTGATTGACAGGGCCTTCACTGTATTATCTCTTAATATCGAATTGATGCAAAAATCCTTCTCTTTGCTGCATTCTAAAGTATTCCTTGATCATATAAGCCACACCCTGTTCATCATGCGAGCGCGTCACCCAATCGGCTTTACGCTTGACATCATTGGGGGCATTTCCCATAGCAACACCTAAACCAGCCAATTCAAGCATTGGAATGTCATCTGTTCCATGACCAATGACGACCGTATCTTCTAAAGTAAAACCGAGTGCAGAGGTTAAAAGAGAAAGTCCCGCTTCCTTCGAAACCCCTTTGCATACAATATTCATTTTCTCATCACTGATCCTAATAAGATCAACAGATGGGAATGCTTGTTGAATGGTCCTGTGAATCTCAGGCTGAAGCTCCGCGGTCGAATATACTTCAATCACTGGTGTACTGACTGGTTCATCCATCAGCATATCACTTAACGATTCAACAAATTGGACAGGATAGAAAATTGGATCAGACGGATGAATGAGCGTCTTTCCCATCAGCTGAGACTGCGTTTTTTTCCGGTTGCCGATCGAGAATTTTTCATGCAGCAAGCGGACATTACAATCGAAGCTTTCAAGGATTTGCACAAGATTAAAAGTCTTTTCTTCCGTTAATTTTTTCACATGAAGCGGCTCATCGAGTTTATCGGCGATAAATGCACCACTATGCGTCACAAGGGTTGATGTTGGAATCTTTAACGCCTTGGCAATTTTTTGAGCGGAACGAAAATGCCGGTTGGTGACAATCGTCACGTAAACCCCTTTTTTCTTTACATATTCCACAGCTTCTTTTGTAGCAGAATGGATTTTACCATTGGAACGAAGTAACGTCCCATCTATATTGAGTGCAAGTAGTTTTTTTGACACTGAGGCATCCCCCTTCTTGATGACTGTACTTACGATGAGGATATGCCCTAGCTTGGTGCTTTAGAACATGCAGTTGAAAGAGCCCCAGGTTATGAATAGATGGATAAATAAAAAAAGCCTACCCCTAGGCTTTTTTTTATGTATGGTTTGGATGCGTTACAATGGAGTGATGAAGCTCCCCATGATCCCCTTATCATTTACACACCAAAGCATTGCTTATATCAGATCCCCTTATGATGCTTTGCGTTTCTCCCAGAAGCGCTTCTCTCTCGTTTGGCTCACGCCATAAATCCCAAGTGAAACGCACCCAATTGTCCCTTGAGAGCGCCTTTTGAAAGCACTTTCAATATAAGTATTATCGCAGAATTTATGTGCTTCGACAACCTTTTTTTAAAAGATATTGAGGAGAAAAGATAAAACAAAAAAGGGCGAATGACATCGCCCTTTCCATTAGTTTTCTTCTGGATTCCCATAAAGCTCTTCAAGTGGCTTCATGATAATTTTATTTAATTCACCGATAAGAACACTCACACGTTGTTCTGCTTCCATCAACTGAGAGATTTTATCGTGCTGCTGAACAAGCGCAACTGTTTTTTGAGCTTGCTCCACTTCTTCTTGTGTGATCTCTTGACCAGTCATTTGTTTTTGTTGAAGGTTTACTTGAATGTCACGGAAGTTCTCAAACATTCTTTTAGAGGACTCATCCGCGTTTACCTCATCATAAAGATTTCTTAAAGTTGAATATTCTTCGCTATGACGCAATGCTTTTTCAAGGTCATATGCAACATCATAAAGATTTACAGACATGTTATGTCTCCTTTCTATCCGTTATCACCGATATGATCGGCGGACACCACTCCACTATAACAAACTATGGCTTTCGTTTCACATATATACAATGAATTCATTAAAATTTCTATAGCTTGTCTTAGAATAGCGCCACAAAAACAGCCTGGATAGCACCAATCATCCCGCCTAAAAGACCGCCTAGAAATGTTATCATCTTCAGCTCCTTATTAGAGATGCTGACTACAAGCTCTTCCATTTTTTCAAGCGGGAAAAGTTCAATTTGTTCACGAATGATATCTTCAAATTGCAGCTTTGCAAGCAGACTCTCTAAAGCATTTGAAGCCGCTTCGATCCCCTTATCAATCAACACTGGCGCAAAATGTGTTTTAAGGTCATCCGCTACAGCACTGACATATGTTCCAACTGGTTTGTCTAATATCAGCTTTGTAGAGAAATGAGAAAGCAATTGATTTTTCACACTAAAAATAAGTTCCTTCACATTCCATTTTTCATCAAGCTCATGAAGAGAAAATAGCTTCACCTTGTCCCATTCTTGAACAAGTAAATCTGATAAAAATCTTTTTGTTTCTGCATTCCTTAAGAACTTGATAATTTCTGGATGCACACGGTCAATTAAGCTTGAATTCCCTAGAAACATTTGGACCATACTGCCAAGCATTCCCCGTTCTTTTAAGAAATCATCAATCATATTGCCAAGCCTGGCTTTGCCTTCATCACTTTCAAAATAATGAATGCCTCTCTTTAAAATATAATCTGCTGCATCTGGAATTTTTGATGATATTTTGGTTTCCACTTCTACCGGGAGCAATTCAGATAAAGTTTGCTCGTTATATGTTTCAAGCAATGAAGCGAGCTTCTGGTCAGACCACTGATGGAGCCATCTATCTGCTTTGACATCAGCCTCTGTAACGCCGAATTTTTCTAGCAGGGAGAATACGGTGATCTGCATATTTGCGCCTTTGTCAATATATTGATGGACTGTACGCAGGATCTCCTGCTTTGCATCCGATGATTCAAATCGCTTTTGAATACCTTCTGGCGTGAGCAAATGCTCCATAACCATGACACCAACCTGCTTGGCTACTTCGTCTCTTCTTTTAGGGATAAGCCCTGGTGTAAATGGAAGCTGTTTTCCGAATAAGTAATATGGCTTATAAGGCCGAAAAAGCATTTTAATTGCAAGATGGTTTGTCGCTGCTCCTATGACTGCGCCGATAACAATCATAAAGATAAACGTTGTGAATATATTCAAAGTCGTCATCTACCTTTCAAACAACACCCGAGGTTTATTGTTTTGATCTATACGTATTATAGTTGTTGTCTAGTTCCCAAGCAAATGAAGCATGCAGCGAGACATATGATCAAGCGATCTGTCGTAATGATAAAGGAGCGTAAGCTTTATGTAAAATCATAAAAAAATGTTTTTGTGATGGTAAAAAAAAGAAGTTGAAAAGAAGGTGTTTTTTAATGACAACATTAGGTATTGTGAGCCTTTCTCCGCAGTATGAAGAGGCATTCACACGGCAGCTCGCCAAAGCTGCCTCTTCTTATCGTTTAGTGGTTGTTCGTTTTACACCATTTGATTTAAAGCCGGCTTCAAATTTGATACAAGGCCAAACATATACGAATGGCCAAGGGTTTGCCGACGCACAATTTCCGATTCCCGACTTGATTTATGACCGATGTCTTTACCGGCATGACGCACTATCTAAAAAAGCAAAACCCATCATGGAATGGCTAAAAAAATATCCAAAAACAAATTTTTTGAATACCGGCATTTCAAATAAAATGGTGCTATTTGAGCAGCTCCGTCTCCGCTCTGCTTTACAGCCATATTTACCTGGCTGCTTTATATTAAAAGAGCCCTCAGACCTGATCAATATGGTAAGGGAGTGCGGGGCTGGCGATTATTGTAGAATGCAGCCTCTCTCCCATCAGCATGCAGCATCTACTTACTTCATTTCCTTTGATGGCAAATCAACATTTACCGTTCAGCTAAGTTCCAATCAAACCATTACATTTTCTCGTACGTCAGAGCTGGAGCGCTGGTGCAAAAAATATGCAGGCCGGTATTTTCTTCAATTTTTCAACACGAATGATCAAAAAGAAATTTTATTCAATGAAATCAAGATTTTCCTTATGAAAGATTCACAAAATCAATGGAAACGCATGGGAATTCACACAAAATCACCTGCAGAAAATAGTCTTTTAAGTCATACACAAAAATCAGCTCCTGTGATAGGCTTTGAACACTATCTAAATACATTGCAGCCACACATCAAGGAGCTCCTTTTAGATGATATTGCATCCATTCAGGCATCAATCCCAGCTTATATAGATAAAACTTACTCTCCTTGCTTTGAATTCGCAGTAGACTTACTTCATTCAAGTGAAGGCAGACTTTTCATATCAAATATCAGATCAAAGCCAGGGCGGTCCGCTTTTTTAAAAGCTTACCCTGAGAAGGAACACCAATTGATTCGTACCATTCTTGAACATGCGCAAACGATAAAGTCTCAACCGAAGGAGGTTTCTTATGAACAGAAATCGCTGCATCATCGCCCCACACCTCACAAGTGAAAAAACAATTCATCTTCCCGTCCATTATAAACAGAAAGATGCCATCTATTCTCTTGCTCTAGGGTCCCGTTTAGTAGATGGCTTCAACATTTCCTATCATCTGCATCCAAATAAAATTTTATTATCTGAAGATCTATACAGAGGATTACTGATTCCTTACCCATCAAAAGCTGATGTGATCATCATTGACCATACACTTTTTATAGGGCCGTTGATGGGCATTTTCACTGCGGGTTTTGAGCAAAGTACACAGCCATTGGGAACGAGATCAGAATTTTTTATCAAACTGCTGCACTCTTTCAGGCAGCATCCTGGTTTTGCCTATCTTTTTGGGTCACATTCGATTGATTGGGAAAAAGGAATTGTAGAAGGACTGTTGTACCACCAAGATTCATGGGTTAAAAAACAACTTCCCCTTCCGTCAGTCATTTATGACCGGCTTCCAAATAGAAAAGCTGCTCAGTCGGCACTCATACAAGAAACGAAGCGAAAACTCACTCAAGACTATGATATCCCTTGGTTCAATCCTTACTTTTTTAATAAATGGGAGATTCATGAACAGCTATTAACAGATGAAAAAACATGGTCCTTACTCCCACATTCTGTACAATTAGATCCCGTGGACGCTCTAATTAAAATTGAAACACTTCTCCACCTGCATCAAATTATATACTTAAAACCGATAAACGGAAGTCATGGAGACGGTATTTATCAGTTAAAGAAGGAAAATCACGGAATCACTGTATACTCAAATTCGGGAAGGTCTATTCCATATGATTCAATAGATCAGTTTGTTCAAAAGCTGCGAAAAGATCATGCAATTCATGAATTTATTGCACAACAAAGAATTGAGCTCCTTCAAATAGACAATCAACCGATGGATTTCAGAGTTCATACGAATAAAAATAAAGAAGGTGATTGGACAGTCACAGCAGCAGCAGCAAAGGTTTCTGGAGATCATAACATCACGACTCACCAGTTACACGGGGGAACGGTGAAAACACTTTATGCTGTCTTTCCAGAAGAAAAGAAACGTTTGCAGATTTTACAGCAGCTTTCTCATACTGCCATCATGCTCAGCCAGGTGATAGATAAAAAAATGTCCGGGCATATCGGTGAAATCGGTTTTGACTTAGGCATTGATCAAACAGGTGCAATTTGGATGTTTGAAGCTAATTCTCGCCCTGGCCGAGAGATTTTCCAGCATGTCTCTTTGAAAAAATCAGAATGGATGATTGGGAAAAGTATCATGGATTACGCATCTTACCTTTCAAAAACGGCACTCACAACTTCAGATCACGCGAACGTCTACTGACGCTTTTTTGTCACATGTCAGTGCTCTTAAATCTATGCTTTTTCTATGCTCTTTTCATGAGATGAGATACAATAAAATCAAGTTCAAGGTTGTTTCCGTGTTGTCGTGTTTGTTTATTGTTACATCAATAAAAGCAAGGAGGCAATGATGATATGATTTCTCATTTTCAATGGAAACCCCTTTTTAAGAAAGCACAATTGCCAGGCTGGAAAATATCCTTTTTCCACAACGGTGCGCACTATGAAGGCATCTACCACAAAACAGGTGACATTGAATGGGGCTCTCAGCTTCCGCCCCATGAAGTAGAACCAACTTTAAAAGAAGAAATCCACGAATTAATGCTGTTCCATGTCTATGATTAAACTGATTAAGGAGCCCCGCCATGTTAGAAAAATTAAAACTTGTTTACGGAGACCATATCATCAGCACACCTACTCATGACAAACAAATTCTTTGGTATCAAACAGAAGAAGGTGAAATATTTGGAGTAAACAAATCGGAGCTTTCAGAAAGAGAAACACTTCTTCTCAACTCTTTTCTTACACCAATTGATCTGTTTCAAAAAGCGCAGACCGAAGATGAACAAAAATGGTTCAGCTATCTTTTTGAAAACAAACCACTAACTGTCCAACATCCCGTCCGTGTTTATTATTTTCAAATGATCCATCAAGAAGAACAAAGACAGCAAATAAAAGAGGCTGTGAATAACAGCCTCGAACATACTCATTTCATATGGACAGGCCCTGAAACAGCTATGTTGATTCAACCAAACGCCACATCAGAAAACAGTCAATTAGATCAGTTAAATGATTTGTCTCTGGCTATTACAAGTGATTTTTTAACAGACTCAGTCTTTATGCAAGGACAGCTGCATTTGCCTAATGACCATTTACAGATGAGGTTATTAAATGAACAACAGCTCTTTTTATGCCATCTGCAGCGAGAAAAGCTTAGATCAGGGGCTGCCACATTTTATCAATGCCTGCCATCGTTCATTTGTTATGATGCATCTGCACTCTCTCACGCTATTTCAGATGCTTTTAAAGAAGCGGTCTTTGACCGGGATGTTTATCGCACTCTCATGACCTATATGCAATGTAATTTAAACGCATCCAAGGCAGCAAAAGCGTTATATGTTCACAGAAACAGTCTTCAATATCGAATTGATAAATTTATTGAGCGCACTGGTCTAGATATACGACATTTTCCAGAAGCATCAGCTGCTTATTTGATGATGATTCTACTCGATCTTTCATAAAGAACGAAGACATGAGCACCCTGCCCAAAAATGAAAATAGGATGTTGTGCACGTTGTCCATTTACAGACTCTTCCTCATTTTATACACTTTATTTACTAGTAAAGCGCTTTCAAAAAAGAGGGACTGGGGAGGCTGACAGCTAATGGCTGAAATGATGCTGAATCAAATTTATAAAGTGTACGATAACAAGGTAACAGCAGTAGACAACTTTAATCTACATATAGAAGATAAAGAATTTATTGTGTTTGTTGGTCCATCAGGCTGCGGAAAATCAACAACCCTTCGCATGATTGCAGGTCTTGAAGAAATTTCACAAGGAGACTTTTTGTTAGATGGAAAACGGATGAATGATGTAGCACCGAAAGACCGGGATATCGCAATGGTTTTCCAAAACTATGCATTATATCCTCATATGAATGTGTACGATAATATGGCTTTTGGATTAAAGCTTCGGAAGTTTCCGAAAGCAGAAATTGATGAGCGGGTTCGAAATGCCGCTAAAATATTAGGGCTTGAGCAATATTTAGACAGGAAACCAAAAGCACTGTCTGGCGGTCAAAGGCAGCGTGTTGCACTTGGCAGAGCAATTGTACGTGATGCAAAGGTTTTTCTTTTGGATGAGCCGCTTTCTAATTTAGATGCAAAACTCCGTGTTCAGATGCGTGCTGAAATTTCTAAGCTTCATCAGCGTCTGCAAACGACATTTATCTATGTGACACATGATCAGACTGAAGCCATGACAATGGCAACCCGCCTTGTTGTCATGAAAGATGGATTTATTCAACAGGTTGGAGCGCCGAAAGATGTATATGAAAACCCAGAGAATGTGTTTGTAGGTGGGTTTATCGGCTCACCTGCGATGAACTTTTTCACAGGAAAGCTCTCAGACGGTGCCATTGCGGTTGGAAAAACTCATATTCGTGTACCAGAAGGAAAAATGAAAGTATTACGCAGCCAAGGCTATATTGGAAAGGATGTCATTTTAGGCATCAGACCAGAAGATTTTCACGATGAACCAGTATTTATAGAGGCGTCTGAAGGCACAAAAATTAATGCTGATGTAGAAGTAGCTGAATTAATGGGAGCAGAAACGATGCTTTATTCTTCTATCGATGGTCAATCGTTTATTGCACGTGTTGATTCTCGTACCGATGTACAGGCCGGACAGTCTATCCCTCTTGCGATTAATATGAACAAAGCCCATTTCTTTGATTCAGACACGGAGCTGCGCATCCGCTCAGCAGAATAAGAAGATATATAAGCAGCGCCATCACTCATCATTGGGTGATGGTTTTTTGTATGTTAACACAACATTTACCATGTTCTTTTCTCGTATGTTTTTTTCGGAAATAACCATAATACTTAGTACAAAGCAGTTACTGCATTGGGTTTCGCCAAGTGGCAAATGACTTGATCATTTCGCTGGTGCGATTCCAGCAAACCCAACCAAAAAAACAAAACATATACAAAAAGGAGAATCACATCATGGCAAATTCTAATAGTTCAAACCAATTACTAGTTCCTGGAGCAGAGCAAGCGATCGATCAAATGAAATACGAAATCGCTTCTGAATTTGGTGTAAACCTTGGAGCAGAAACAACATCTCGTGCTAACGGTTCAGTTGGTGGAGAAATTACAAAACGTCTTGTGTCTTTCGCTCAACAAAACCTTGGCGGAACAAAAGCTTAATTTCATATTTGGATCATAGAAGGCACCTCTTATGGTGTCTTCTTTTTTTGTTTTTATCCCTCACCAAACTCCTTTCAGCTCATATCATGTAGTAGAAAGGAGCGGATCTTCATGGACATTATTTCTGGTATGAACTTTGAACTTTTACAATTTGTAGGTATCTCTCTATTATGTGAATATGCTCATAGTATTCGGTCCTTTCATCTATATAAAAAAAGCATCACATAAAAGTTGTACCATTTTGTGCCCTTTTCACTTATAGTATGTAGTGGAGGGATCGAACAGATGAAAATAGCTCTTTTCGGTGCTCATGGACGTGTAGGACAAGCATTTCTTCGTTTCGTTCAAGTAGATGATCGTTACATGGTTCGTTCATTGATTCGAACAAACCGAGAAGAAATGCTTGCGGGTATGTTTCAAGTCACCGGCAATTCAAGAAATCGGGAAGATGTGCTTGAGACAATCAAAGGAGCAGATATTGTTGTGAGCTGTCTATCAACAGATGGTGACGATACATTATCTGTTTCAATGGAGCATATCGTACAAGCCATGAAGCAAACAAATACATCTAGAATTATTACAATTGGTACAGCAGGTATTTTAAAAGCAAGAAAGCAGCCGGAGCTCTACCGTTTTGAAACAAATGAATCAAGACGGACCACTTCCCGAGCAGCTAAAGAGCATGCGAAAGCGTTTGAAATCCTTCAATCGACTGATCTAGATTGGACCATTATTTGTCCAACCTATTTACCAAATGGAGAAGTGACACGGTCATATCGCTATGAGAAAGATTTTCTCCCTATAGATGGAAAGAAAATTTCAGTTGAAGATACCGCACACTTTTTATATCAGCAGTTAAATTCGAAGGAGTTTGTACATCAACGCGTCGGCATCGCTTATTGATGATGCAGCCTGTCCAAACAATATAATCAATAAAAGTCGAGAACAGAATCTCCGACTTTTTCATGCAAAGGAAAAGAGCCTCATTCAATTGGAAGAGGCTCTTTTTTCTACTATTCATCAGCTGTTGGCAACAGCACCTTTTTGCAGTTCATACATTTGTGCATACAGCCCTTCTTGCTGCATGAGTTGTTCATGACTGCCACGCTCGACGATTTCACCTTTTTCTAACACCAAGATCATATCGGCTTTCTTAATAGTGGATAATCGGTGAGCAATCACAAAAGTCGTCCGTCCTTCTTTGACTACATCAAGTGCCCGCTGAATGATCGCTTCTGTTTCTGTATCAATGTTGGCTGTGGCTTCATCTAAAATTAATATCGCTGGATCGTACGCCAATGCGCGCGCAAATGAAATCAACTGACGTTCCCCTGAGGAAAGGGTGCTTCCCTTTTCAACGACTGGTTCATCAAAGCCTTCTGGCAGGTGCTTCAATAACTCTGCTGCGCCTACTTGCTTTAATGAAGATTCAATGGTTTCTCTTTTGATGTCTTCATTTCCTAAGCTCACATTGGAAGCAATTGTTCCAGAAAATAAATACGGGTCTTGCAGCACAATGCCCATTTGTTTACGCAGCGTTTGGCGCGACTGATCATAAATGCTTTCGCCATCTATGAGAATGTCTCCTTGCTGAATGTCATAAAAACGCAGCAGCAAGCTCATGATCGAGCTTTTCCCAGAACCAGTATGCCCCACAAGTGCAACCGTTTGACCTTTCTTTGCTTCAAACGTAATGTTCTTTA
The DNA here is from genome assembly GCF_038593175.1 of Bacillus sp. FSL K6-1006. Lineage (NCBI taxonomy): Bacteria > Bacillati > Bacillota > Bacilli > Caryophanales > Bacillaceae > Bacillus > Bacillus sp. FSL K6-1006. Next base: position 964,571 of record NZ_CP151970.1, on the reverse strand, counting down.
AGACATTTTTCCCTTCATTATAAGCAAAGGTGACATCTTTGAACTGAACGTGTCCCTCCAGCTTCTTCTGAACAGGCTCTTCCACTTCTGTTCCTGGTTCATCTAGTAATCGGAAAACCCTCTCCGATGAAACCCTTGCTAATTCTAACCTAGAGAATTGATTCACAATGCCTGTAATCGGCTGGAACAATCGATTTAAATAATCGACAAACGCATAGAGCACACCAATGGACACAATGCCTGTCGCACTTAACGAAGCACCTCCAAAATACCAAATGAGTGCCACATATGCTAAATTTCGCAGCAGGTTAACCAAGTTATGTGAAAGAAGTGAATTTAAATGCAGCATCTTTCGCTGATATCGAAAGTGATTGTTGTTCAGCTCATCAAATTCGTCTTGCGTCGCTTTTTCATGACGAAACGCTTGAATGATTGTCATCCCTTGAATGGCTTCATTTAGCTTGGCATTGATTTCACTGATGATCGAACGAATGCGGTGATTGTACACTGATGCAAACTTTCTGTAAGTCATCGACCATAGGAAAATAATCGGTACTGCGACCAAACAAATGAGTGCCAGCTTTACATTTAACAAAAACATGGCAATGTAAATCCCAATCATGTAAATGGCACTCGTCACGAAATTAGCAAGGACTGTTACATATAAATCACGAATGGTTTCCGTGTCATTTGTGATTCTCGCGACAACCTTTCCAGCCGGTAAATTATCAAAATATCGGATCGGCAGTGTTTGGATGTGCTCAAATACGTCTACCCTCATTTTTTGAATAATTCGATTTGCAATCCTCTGGAGCAAATAATGCTGCCCATACTGAAAGAAAATCGCAACGATGAGCAGTCCTAGATAAAATAGAACAAGCTGCACCAAACCACTGATTTCTGGCTGATAAAAAGCGAAAATCTCCTCTTTTGATAAACGCTTTACCTCATAGGTTTCACGCTTGTTCCCATTATCAATGGTGAGCTGATCTCCCGATATTTTTCTGTTTCCATCAAAACGAATCGGCTCATTCACAAAATAGTAACCGAACCCGACTTGCACTACATTGATTTGCTTTCCAGAATCCATTCCATTATTTAATCGATCGCTTCGTATATAGTTATTTCCCTGGTAATAAACGGTTTTGTCTGTCTTTTCATTGACCTCGACATACGGTTTTTCTACACCTAAAATATGATCATCAATCATTTTCTTCCCAATAAACGGTCCTGTCAGCTCAGCACCAACTGCAATCATTAGAAAGATTAAGGCAACAGACAATACTTTCTTATATAGGAGTGCGTAGGCAAGGAGTCTTCTTCCTGTTGTCATGCCTCATCCCCTCCTTCCAGCTGATTTGTCAGCTGCTGACGCAAAAATTGTTCCTTGTACCACCCATCCTGCTGGATGAGCTCGTTGTGGGTGCCCTTTTGGACAATGCGTCCTTCTTCCATGACAAGAATGAGATCCGCATGTTCAACAGCTGATAGGCGATGAGTTGTAATAAACGTCGTTTTGCCATGACGGTTTTGTCTTAGATTTTCTAAAATAGCGGTTTCTGTTTTTGCATCTACCGCAGATAATGAGTCATCCAGAATTAAAATGCCTGGATCAATTAATAAAGCACGTGCAATGGATATTCGCTGTTTTTGTCCGCCTGACAGCGCCACACCTTTTTCCCCAACCATGGTTTCTAGACCCTCTGGCAAAAGGCGTAAATCCTTTTCAAAGTAAGCATCTTTGATTGCTTGTGCTAACTCATCTTGTTTCGCGTCACGATGACCAAAGCGCATATTCTGTTCCACGCTTTTTGAGAAAAGTATATGATCCTGCGGTACATATCCGATCCATTGAAATAACTGATCTAATTCAATGTTTTGGATTGGAACACCTGATAGCAAGATTTGCCCATCACCTGCCGGGTACTGGCGCAGAAGCTGTTTGACAATGGTCGTTTTACCGCTTCCTGTTTTGCCTGTAATCCCAATCGTCTGTCCTTTTCGAACGGTAAAGGACACATCAATGAGATTATCTTTAGATGAAGTTGGATACCTGAATGTCACATGATCAAACTCAATATCTCCAGGCTCTTGTAACGTTTTCGGCTGAGCAGCATCTGTTACGTCCGGCTTGTAGCCGAGTGTATGATTTAACCGGTCTAACGACGCATTTCCTCTTTGCATAATATTAATCAATTCGCCGATCGCAAACATTGGCCAGATCATCATGCCAAGATAGACGTTAAATGCAACAAGCTCCCCAATGGTTAAATCACTTTGGAACACGAGGTATGCTCCGTAGCCGATTCCGATTAAGTAGCTGATCCCCACAAGTAATTTCACTGTCGGCTCAAACAAAGAATCAATGATCGCCACTCGCATGTTTTTTTGAAATACATCATCTGTCATTTCGCGAAAGCGTTCGACATCTTGTTTCTCCTGCACAAAAGAGCGAATGACCCGGACACCTGCCACTGATTCAAGAACGCGATCGTTCATATCACCAAATGCATCTTGAGCGACTGTAAAGCGCTCATGGATTTTGCTTCCATAAAACGCAATCAAGAGCGCCATCAGCGGCATAGGAATAATCGCCATTAAGGTTAATTTCCAGCTAATCGTCAGCCCCATCGTAAAGAAGATCATCAGCATATAAGCAGTGGAATCAACCAAGGTCAGAACGCCAAAGCCTGTTGTTAAGGCCACAGCATTCAAGTCGTTTGTACCTAATGCCATTAAGTTGCCTGTTTTTTTCTTTTCATAAAAGGTAGGCGTCATCTTAAGCAAGTGGCGCATCAGTTTCCCACGCATCACACGCTCCATGACATTTGCGCCGCCAAATAACTGATACATCCAAAAATATGTAAGTGTATAGACGACGACACCTAGTAAGCAAAAAATGGTCACATAAAACACAATACTGGATGTTGTAAATTGACCAGAACGAATGTCATCAACTGCCTGGCCAAGGTATCTTGGCGGCAGCATTTCAAGCACATTCACAATGAGCAGGAGCGTAATAGCAATAGTATAACGCCTCCACTCTTGTTTAAAGAACCAGCCTAATTTCGCAAATACTGAAAACATGTTTGTCTCTCCTTTTCAAGCTAGCCGCTTTCTAAATTTTCCTGCAAGTCACCTTGTTTCGTTTTTTGAGTTTTTGTCATTTGTCTTGATTTTGGCATGTTCACATGCTTTCACTCCTCTTCATTTATTCGTTGATCTCCATCCCATTATTTCGAAATGCGAAATGAATTCAACAAAAAAAGAGGCCACCAGCTTGCTGGTACGCCTCTTTTCGTCATGTAAAAAGGCGCATGTTGACAAATACGCAACATACGCCTTGATTCATCCGATCAATTGGAACAGACGAGTTCCTTTTCAATGACCAATGAAGGTGTAATTGTCACGTGAATCAACCCATTCATGCAGTTTGATTTCATTCTTCCAATGTTGCACATGACATTTCCTCCTTTTGGCTCTTGAATCTTTTTTTATCTTATAGTGGCTGTCACTATTTTGTCAATAAATATTTTTCAATAAATGAAATTTTCTAACAAAAATCATTCTCCTTCATGTGTATCTTTTTCTATTAACGGGTATACCATGAGTGTAAAGACTCCTTTTGAAAGGAATGAGGACATTGTTTCAAGCTGATCGGATGGTCGTAGCGTTTGATGGACATGAAGACAGTAAGAAAGCATTAAAAAAGGCAATCGCTTTAGCTAAAACCTTACATGCCAAGCTGACCGTTACCTATGCACATGATGGCAAAACAGACAGACAGGTGTTTGATGCACCGCGCCCAATGACTGGCGGAGCTTATATCGGCGGCGGTACGGCAGATCTTCAAACTCCCCCTGTATATGTACCTCACGATGAACAGCAAAGTCCCTTGATTTTTGAAGACCATACAGAAGAGGTCGTTGCGGAAGCACGAATGCTTTTAAATGAGGAGCAGTTTGAGGCTGCCATTGAAATTGTAGAAGGAGAACCAGCAGAAGCGATTATCGAATATGCGGAGGAAATATCAGCAGACCTCATCGTCATGGGAGCACGTGACCAAAGCAGATTGAAAAAAATGCTGTTTGGCAGTGTGAGTGAAAAGTTATCAGCAAAATCAGATATACCTGTGCTTATTGTGAAATAAATGCATCACAAAAGGCTGTAAACATTGGTTTACAGCCTTTTTTATTTATGAAGAGATGGATGCTTCACTTTCATGTTTAATTTTTTGCTGGAAGCCTTCCTGTACGCGCTTTGTCAGCTCTCCTGGAACGCCTTCCCCTACGGGCTCGCCATCTATTTCAACAATCGGAATAACTTCAGCTGTCGTCGAGCTGATGAAGATTTCCTGAGCGCTCAGCAGTTCTTCTTTGCTTATACGAGTTTCTTCAACCGTACATCCTTCTTCCTCACATACCTCCAGCAGCTTTCTACGAGTAATGCCGTTTAAAATGAGATTGTTTGCAGGATGAGTACGAATCACGCCATCAATCACGGCATATACATTCGAGGAGGTTCCCTCGGTCACAAAACCGTTTCTCACAAGGATTGCTTCAAACGCACCAGCTTCAGATGCTTTCTGCTTTTCCATGATGTTATATAAAAGATTTAAGCTTTTGATATCACACCTTAACCAGCGAAGATCCTCAGATAAAATGGCTTTTGCCCCAGCTTTCTGCTCTTGAACAGGCTTTTTCACCTGGAACGTATATGCCGTGATTTGAGGAGTAAGAGAATCACTATATTGATGTTTACGAGGGGCGACACCCCGCGTGACTTGAATATACACACCGCCATCTGTTAATTGATTGTGAGCGACGAGCTGTTGTAACTTTTCTTCCATATCTGATACTGTACCTTGCAGATGAATGCCAATTTCCTTTGCACTCTTGAACAGACGCTCTGTATGTTCCTTTAACGTAAACAAAGTACCATTGTATACACGGATGACCTCATAGACTCCGTCACCAAATTGATAGCCTCTGTCCTCAATATCAACATGTGCATCCTTTTTTTCAATGAAATCTCCATTGTACAATATTTTCATATGGAATCTCCCCTTCGCTTTGCAATAATGGTTGAATCTGATGCTATCTTAGCGGATAAATGGGTTCGTTTCAATGATTATTCAGAATTATTTCACATCATATGAAATGGATAACCTTTCATTGTAACAAATATAGATTGATAACCAAAAAGATTCCAGTTTTTTAGCATCTTCTATATTCATAGGCTCTTTTTTCCTGTATACTTACTCCATATAAACACGACAAAAAACAGCGAAATAAGACAGAATCCACTACATGATTCGACACAAATTTTTGATTTATTGGAGCGATTGTAATGCAACGGGTTAAAAAAAAACAGACACCTTCAAACACAATGCTGCTCTCAAAGGCGATTGGTTTTGTCATCCTGACACTAATCCTCTTTTTTATTTGGGATATGTCCAAAACCAATATGCAGGCAGCAGATCAGCCGGCTAAATTGTCTGCGAGCAGTCAATTTAGGGACACAAGTACTAGTATGAAAGCAAAAGATGCTTCTCGGAAAACATTAGATGCACATTTTAAGATCAATTCAAATAAACATATAACGGATCAAACGATCTTTTTAACCTTCGATGATGGTCCATCAGCGACTTCAAATCAGCTGTTAGATGTGCTAAAAGCGCATCAAGTGAAAGCTACATTCTTTATGCTCGGACCGCAGATTAAAGAACACCCGGCAGCAGTGAAAAGACTCCATCAAGAAGGTCATCAATTAGGGCTTCATGGTATTACCCATGATGTGAAACGCTTTTATCAAAAAAGTGATTCTCCTGTTAACGAGATGAAGGAAGATCAGCGCATTTTGGCTTCTGTCACAGGTGAGTATACCCATCTTGTAAGAACACCTTATGGCAGCACCCCAAATTTAACCGATCAGCAAAAAGCACGTTTAAAACAAAAAGGCTTTGTCTACTGGGACTGGACCATTGACAGTCTTGACTGGAAATATAAAAGCTCAAAATATGTACCAGAGGTATTAAATCAGCTGCAAGTGCTGGAGACAAAATATCCAAAAGAACCAAAAATCATCTTAATGCATGATCAGCCGGCGACGGCAAAATACTTAAGCAGCTTAATCACGCAGCTAAAGGCAAAGGGCTATACATTTGAAGTCCTTGATGAAACAATGAAGCCGCTGCAGCAATAAAGTAAAACCCGCACCTTTAGGATGCGGGTTTTTTAATGATTTATAAAGCTTTCACGAGATCGCCAATTCGCTCATGAAAGACAAGATCAAAAAGCGGATCGAATTCTGTTTCACTCAAATTCATCATCACCATGAAGATGGAAGGATCATGAGCTGCATCTTCTGGAATATACCTTGCTGGCGCTACCTCCAGGGAAGTCCCCATGACGAGGAGCATGTCCGTTTTCTGAAGTGATGTCTCTACTTGGTCTAAATGTTTGACCATATCGCCAAATAGGACAACATCTGTTTTTAGCACACGTCCACACGTACTGCCGTCTGAGGAAACCCTTTGACAGACCGGCACCTCTTCTTTTAATAAATAAGGCAGATCATATACCGCCTGACACGATGGACAAGTGGCCGTTTGAATGGAGCCATGGAGTTCATATACATGCTGGCTTCCCGCCTTTTTATGAAGACCGTCAATATTTTGGGTAAAAATATCCACATGCTTCCCTTGTTGCTCAAGGCTGGCTAAAAAGGTATGCCCGCTATTTGGTTCGTATTCTCCACTCATTTTCATTTGAAACAAATCCTTAAATTTCGGCCAGAATTGATGAGGGTTTGATAAAAAGTAGGACCGGCTCATCGCCTCCATGCGGGAAGTATCTTCTGTCCACAGACCACCCGTTGATCTAAAATCAGGAATACCCGATTCTGTACTCATACCTGCACCTGAGAGTACTGTGATATGTGAAGCCTGTGATAATTTCTCTCTTAGTGCTTCCACTTTTGTTTGATCCACGCACCATTCCTCCTTTATTCACCCAGCTGCTTCTCACCTTTTTGTTTCATATAAATGGCCTGACCAGGGAAAGCAAATTCTACGCCTTCCTCGTGGAAAATATCTATGATGCGATAGTTAATATCCTGCTTAATATCAAGGTTTTCAGACCAAGCTGTCGTATTAGTGTAAAAGTTGAAAAACAAGTTCAAATAGCTGTCTGCCAGTACATCGAGATTTACCATAATCGTCTCTTTATGCACCCCATCATGCTCGTGAAGCATCTGTTTGAGACGCTTAATACACTGATCAATATTTTCCTTTGGTGTATTGTAGGAAACGCGAACAGAGAACGTAATCTGACGTTTATTCATTCTTGTCCAGTTTGTGATTGGCTCCTTAGAAAGCGTAGAATTCGGAACGGTCACGACGGCTTCAGCAGGTGTTCGAAACCTTGTGCTTCGAAATGTAATGTCCTCCACAGTCCCAAGTACACTTGGTGTCTCCACAAAGTCGCCCATCGTAAAAGGCTTCTCCGTAATGATGACGATCCCTCCAAAAAAGTTAGCCACTGTATCCTGAGCAGCGAGCGCAAATGCTAGACCACCTAGACCAAGCCCTGCCACAAGTCCATTTACGTCATAATTAAATTCTTGTGCAATGACGCTAATACTCAGTGCAATAATAATGAAACGAAGTACCTTTGATAAAAATGGTGCTAAAATATCATCCAAATCTAATTCAAATTTCGAATTGACCTTTTGAAACAAGAAAGAAGATGCAGCGGTTAAATTACAAAGCCCCCACGTCAGCATTAATATAATAGAAGATCTATACAATTTAATGATGATATCCATATGATGCTCAAAGTATGGTGCCTGTCTTAACGCAAAATATAAACCAAGTGCCACGAAAAACAGCCTGGCTGGTTTTTCAAATGCCACAACAATTTGGTTAATGACCTCCGTTTTAGACCGATTCGTCAGCCTAAACAGAAGCTGAAATAAATACTTCGTAAATACTTTCCGAAGCAATAAAAAAAGCAATAAAATACAAAGGCTAATACCAATTTGGATCGCAATATCTACTGTAAAATATGTATCCATCCATTTTTGTGTAAACATGTCTGTCTCTCTCCTTTAAAACAATCCTCTCTAGTTTATAATATAACCTTCGTTCATGTCCTCTCTTAAATGTCTGACCTCTACATAAAAAGCCTCGGGACTGATCCCGAGGCATGAAGTTCAAATATGAAATTTTGGCTAGAGACATATCGACGGGCAGCAAACTACTTTTTCTTCTGAGCCTGATCAAGGAGAGTCGCTTTAAACATTTCAGCATCCGTTTCAGCCTTAATACGTTCTTCCACTCTAATTCTCCCTTTACCCAATCATCTCGCCTCCTTTTCATCATTATAAAACATCAGAATTTTCAGTCAACATGACGAAAGCACTAATATTTTGACGAACGCTGACGATTTGGACAAAATTGATCGAAGAAAAAATGATGTAGTTCAGATTTACTCAATAAGAGCTTGGGATATTCCTGCAACTTTTCACCTTTTATACACGATGCTTTCTCACCACACGCCATGTTCCATTACATACAGCTCTCCATCGTTCCATATAGTAAAGAAGGAAAAACAGCAAAAATTTGATATGATAAGACCAGAACTTATGTCAGGAGCTGGAGCATGTGTATATTATCGCGCATAGAGGGTCTTCAAGCGCTGCCCCAGAAAATACAATCGCCGCATTTGATTTAGCTGTTCAGCAAGGTGCGGATTATATTGAGTTAGACGTCCAGCTGACAATGGATCAGCACGTAGCCGTCATCCATGATGATACCGTTAATCGAACAACTAACGGAAGCGGCTTAGTGAAAAGTTATACACTTGATCGGCTGAAGAAACTGGATGCAGGAAGCTGGTTTGATTCACAGTACGCCAACGAACGAATTCCCACCTTACAGGAAATTCTTGAAAGGTACACTCATCGTGTCGGGATACTGATTGAGATCAAGCATCCAAAACGGCAGATTGGGATTGAAAAGGCAGTTGTCGACATCATCAACCGGTTTGCCTATTCCCGTCACATCATGGTTCAATCTTTTGATGCCAATGCACTTCAAAGAGTCAAAGCTTACGCCCCTTCTCTTCGAACAGCTTTTATTATAAAACCCTCTGCCTTTAAACTGACGAAAAGGAAATTAGCGGAGTACAGCTCCTTTGCGAATTGCCTTAATATGAAGAAAACGATGATCAACAGATGGTGGATTGACCGCATCCACTCATTTGGAATGGATGTCTTTATATGGACAGTGAAAGATCAAAAAACAGCCGACAGGATGAAAACATACCTCATTGATGGAGTGGTGACGGATCACCCGCCATTTTTTCTAAAGGAGAAATGATTAAATGAAAGCATATCTCGCCGTATTTATCGGTGGATTGGTTGGTACCCTTTGCAGATATGAACTTAGCCAATCCGTTGTCAGCCAGACATTCCCCTATGCAACACTGATTGAAAACATGACAGGCAGTCTGTTTCTTGGCTTTTCAACAGGATATTTTATGTTTCGGAAAGGAAAAAAATATCTTGCTGCTTTGATCGGAACAGGATTTTGCGGTGGTTTTACGACAATGTCCACTTTTTCTAAAGAAACGGTTCTCTTATTACAGGATGGACTGTTCACATCAAGTATCATGTACATTCTACTCTCAGTGATTGCTGGAGTGGGCGCTGCCTTATGTGGACTGATCACCGCTCAGCGCCTCTTTCAACAACATGAGCAGCCGAAAGGAAGCAGATAAATGATTGTATTTTATACAGCTGTTGCCGGCGGGATGGGCAGTGCCCTTCGTTTTTTCCTCAGTCAATCGATTCAGAAAACCAAGTTTCATACTCGTTTTCCGTATAGTATTATTCTCATCAACTTACTCGGCGCTGCCGGTTTAGGTTTACTGACAGGTGCAGTGTCTGACAATGATCCGCTGCTTATGATCATTGGTACTGGGTTTTTCGGTGGTTTTACAACATTCTCTACATTTAGTGTAGAAGCTGCGTCCATGCTGCATGAGCGGCAAATTGGACTTCTTGCTGTCTACTTGCTGGTCACAATCATCGGGTCTTTATGTCTCTTTGCTGCGTTTTATCAAATAGGACAGCATCTTATTTAAATATTGGTAATGGCGGCTAAGCTGATGAGCAGCTGATCCATGAGCTGGCGCTTCATCAAAAAGAGTGTTTTTTCACTATAGCCAATTTCCATTGCACACTTTGCCATCCGCCAATCTCGAAAATATTTGTAATCGATGAGCTGCTGCTCTATTTCGTCCAACTCTTTTAATGCCGTTTCAATACAAGCAACGATGAGTTCATACTGACTTTTTTGTTCTTCTAACTTTTTCCGAGTCATGTGGTCGAGATGATGCGGGCTTCTTTTTTCAAGCTGCCTTTCGATATTTAAGATCGCTGCTTGATAATTTTTGAAATTCTTTAAATGAAACTCAATTCGTTTCATTGAGGTTTTTTTCTCCGTGATACTTGCTGTTTCATACCAAAGCATGTCCATCCCCCTCTATCGAACGTTTGTTCTTATTATATACCGAACATACATTCGTTAAAAAGAGACTAAATACCTAAAAAAACCTTGAGCTTATTTTTCGCTCAAGGTCATTTCGTTTACTAAAAGCGGCTCCTTTATATCAAGCCCAGTGCGTGCGCTGCCTTTTTCTGACGATGTGACGCCTTTTTTCAAATCGATCTTTTTAACGTAGCGTCCATCCATTTCCAGCACTTTCATTCGAATATCATCAAGATAGACGGATTGTCCTTCTCTGATATCAATATTCTCTTTTAAGATGAGTCCGCCGATTGTATCAATTTCCTCATCATGATAAGAGATCTCGATCAAATCTTGAACTTCATCTAATCTCACTTTGCCATCTAAAACATAATGATGATCGGCTCTTTTTTGAATAACTGGCTGCTCATCTTCATCGAATTCATCTCGAATATCTCCGACAATCTCTTCTAAAATATCTTCCGTTGTGACAAGTCCAGACGTTCCGCCATATTCGTCAGTTAAGATCGCCATATGCATTCTATCACGCTGCATCTTAACGAGAAGCTCTTGAATAGGAATCGTGTCGATGACCTCAATCACTGGATATATATAATCTTGAATTTTCAGTTGATCTTTTTCTCCTTGATACACAAGATCTGCAAAGAGCTGCTTTTTGTTCAGCATGCCGATGACATGGTCTTTATCTCCTGAAAAAACAGGGAAACGTGTATACTTTTCCTGCGTCATGATGGCGAGGATATCATCTAACGGCATATCTTCTGGAATCGCACAAATTTCTCTCCGCGGTATCATGATCTCTCTGGCAATTCGATTATCGAAATCGAAAATCTTGTTCATATAATTATATTCTGATGGGTTGATTTCCCCATTTTTTAAGCTCTCAGATAATAAAATCTTCAATTCCTCTTCAGAATGGGAATGTTCTTTTTCAGACCCCATATCGATGCCCATCATTTTAGTTAGCAAACGGGCTGATCCGTTTAACACATAAATGAAAGGGAACATAAGGATATAAAATGCATGCAGCGGGCCTGACAGCCATAGCGTCATTTTTTCCGCCTTTTGAATGGCAAGCGTTTTTGGTGCTAGCTCACCTACAACTACATGCAAAAAGGTAATAATAGAGAACGCAAGTGTTGCTGAGATCAGGCTGATTGCTGAATCAGGAATGTTTGTCAAACCAAAACCTCGAACCAAAAGTTCTTTCACAGCCGGCTTACCAATCCACCCTAAACCAAGGGATGTCACTGTAATACCGAGCTGACAGGCTGACAAATATTCATCTAGCCTTGATGTCACCTTTTTCGCCATGATGGCCTTTTTGGACCCTTCGGCAACAAGCTGATTAATTCTTGAACTTCTCACCTTTACTATGGCAAATTCAGATGCTACAAAGAAAGCTGTTAAAGCAATCAAAACACCGACTATACTCAGATTAACAATATCGTCCATTTAACCTTGCTCTTTCTTAGAAGAACAAGGAGTCACCTCCTGATTGATGATGTTATGTTTTGCAAAACGGTTAACTGATTAAATAAGACTACATTGAGGGCCCCACTTAACCACCTCCGGTTCACGTAAAATTCCGCCTCTCTACATATATATGAAACGGTATTCATTTTATCTTACCATAAATAATCTGAAAATTCCTGTATCATCATGCTGTTTTTGACATGACTGACTAAATTGAGGGAAATCCTCCTCTGTTTCTTCTTATTGGCAGGAAATATGAACAATTAACTTGTGTTTCAGACTAGAATTATATTAAACTATTTTCATAAACTATAACGTGACGGTTAGGAGGAGATGTTCAGATGGGGCTGAGAAAAAGTATCGTATTGGTGAACTAGCACAGATTGCACAGGTGACGAAACGAACTGTAGATTATTATACAAATCTAGGTTTGCTTGCGCCTGTTAGATCTTGCTCAAATTATCGTTATTACGATGAATATGCTTTAAAACGATTACAATTAATCGTTCTTTGCAAACAGCAGAGATTGGCTCTTTCTGACATCAAATCCAGATTAGATGAACAATTCCCTTCTCAAAAGGAAGATCATGATGAACTTGTCCATTTAACCTCTGATATCGATCGGATGAATGAGCATATGGACCGCATTTTGGCACGTTGTAAGCAGCTTCAGCCAGAACAACGTGAAAAACTAAAAGAGCAGCTTACTCCTGAAAAAATGACGGCTGTCCAATCATTTTTACTGCTGTTAAGTTAAAATTTTTACTAAACAGGAGGTGTTACCTTCGTTCTCAAAGTCAGAACGAAGGCCTTAATTGGACATAGTTAATTTACTCATAGTCGCTTTACTTATAGCTTTAACCGCGTTTTTCGTTGCATCAGAGTTTGCGATCATTCGCTTAAGAAGCTCAAGAATTGATCAGTTAATCGCAGAAGGTAATAAAACAGCAGTTGCTGTCAAGCATGTAACGACTCATCTTGATGAGTACCTATCAGCCTGTCAGCTTGGTATTACCATTACCGCCCTTGGTATTGGTTGGTTAGGGGAAGAAACAATTGCGCATATGCTTGCGCCGCTCTTTGCAGAGCTGTCCATTCCTCAATCAGCTAGTTCTATTGTCACTTTTATTATTGCGTTTAGTATCATGACGTTTTTACACGTTGTCGTTGGAGAACTTGCACCGAAAACACTCGCCATTCAAAAGGCTGAGCAAGTATCCCTTCTTTTTGCTAGACCACTGATGATCTTTTACAAAGTGATGTTCCCGTTTATTTGGGTATTAAATGGATCTGCTCGTTTGTTAACGAAAGCGTTCGGTCTTCAGCAAGTATCTGAGCATGACATGGCGCACTCTGAGGAAGAATTGCGGATTATTTTATCAGAGAGCTATAAGAGCGGCGAGATTAACCAGTCTGAATTCAAATATGTAAATAAAATTTTCGAATTTGATGACCGTCTGGCGAAAGAAATTATGATTCCTCGTACCGAAGTTGTCAGCTTCCCATATGATATTACCATTGAGGAAATGCTGAAGGTAACAAAGGTAGAGAAATATACACGTTATCCAATTGAAGATGGCGACAAAGACAACATTATCGGTGTTCTTAACATTAAAGAGGTTCTCACTGCCTGCATTAGCGGTGAGTGCTCTACAAGCGATACGATCGAAAAGTTTGTAAATCCGATTATTCATGTGATTGAAACGGTTCCTGTTCATGATTTACTGCTCAAAATGCAGCGTGAACGTGTACACATGGCCATTTTATCAGATGAATATGGCGGTACAGCAGGTCTTGTCACCGTTGAAGACATCCTTGAAGAAATCGTTGGTGAAATTCGTGATGAGTTCGACATTGATGAAATCAACGAAGTGCGTAAACTTGGAGAAGACCATTACATCTTTGATGGCAAGGTTCTTGTTGATCAAGTCAACCTGCTATTAGGTATACAGCTTGATAATGAAGAGGTCGACACAATCGGCGGCTGGTTCCTTACTCAGAAATATGAAGTAGAGAAAAATGACGCCATTCGTGAACAAGGCTATGAATTTATTATTAATGAAGTCGATGGACACCATGTGGCATACATCGAAGTAAAAAAGTTAAATGAACAGTTATTAGAAGCAGCTGAAGAAGGCGCTTCTTAAGACAAAAACGACCCTTGCCTAAGCAAGCGGTCGTTTTTCTTATGCCTTTTCCATTAATTGAGCTTCTAGCTCTTTGATTCTTGTGTTTAATACTTCTGTCATGGCACCTAATCTTTCTTTTGGCGGCAGATGGTCAAATTCAGACAGCTCAATCGGTTCACCGATGATTAAGCGCATTTTCCCTTTTTTGAAAAGGCTTTTCGCATTTGAAGGTCCTTTGTATGCGGCTGGAACAATTGGCGCTTTACCGAGCTGCGCAATGGTAACCGCTCCTCTTTTTAAAGGGACATCCTCTGTAGTACGTGTGCCGCTTGGAAAAATCCCAACGATCTTTCCCTCTTTTAATAATTTAATGGGCGTTTTAATACTGCTTGGCCCAGGATTCTCTCGATCAACTGGAAAGGCATGAATCTTTTTTAAAAATCCACCGATCCATTTATTTGCAAACAATTCTTTTTTCGCCATGTAGTGGATCTCAAACGGAAGAATTCCTGCGCCTAATGCAAGAACATCCACAAAACCCTCATGTGTACAAGCAATGACAAAACCCCGATCAGTTGGCAGATTCTCTTTTTGATATACTTTGATTCCACCTCGGAGACCAAATAATAATTTGACGGTATAGCCTGAAAATTTATACATAGTGCACTTCCTTTGTTTGAAGAATGAAGGATTTGTCTCTATTATAACAAATTTTTTATTACCTGGTACTAAAAATTTGTACGCAGTCCAATCCTCCCTATTTTTTTCGTTTAAAATGAACGTTCTGACTGTATTCAAGCACAAGGTTTTAGGGGAGAATAGAATAGGAATTGTGTCCAATTTTGTCGTTTTTCGATGTTTTTTCCTGATTTGTTCTATTGAAAATACTTTATAAATGATGCAAATTTCGCTATGATAAGGAGAAATGATTTTGATTCGGCGAAAGAAATGAGTAATGTACGGTAATGAGAAGTTTCGTGCAACTTTATGCCTTTCTTATGCGTGTATAACATAGAGGGGAGAAAAATCAGTGACGATCGATGAAATTTATCAAATGTATATGAACGATGTTTACAGGTTTCTGCTCTCCATGACAAAAGACAAACATTTGGCAGAAGACTTATTGCAGGAAACCTTTATGCGTGCGTATATACATATTCATTCCTACGACCATAGCAAAGTGAAACCTTGGTTATTTCAGGTGGCACGAAATGCTTTTATTGATTATGTCAGGAAACATAAAAAAGAAGTGACCATATCGGATGACCTCATTGGCGGTCTTTTACAAACGTCTGTACAAAGCCCTGCTGAACAGGTTGAAATAAAGGAAGTTCTCACCATGTATTTGGAGCAGCTTCCAGATAACTACAAGGAAGCGTTGACATTGTATTATTTAAAAGAGCTAAATTACAAGGAAGCATCCAAGGTCATGAATATTACTGAAGCAAATTTTAAAAGTGTTTTATTTCGTGCAAGGCAGCGCCTAAAAGCACTTTACAACAGAGGTGTTAATGATGAATGAAGAGTTTAACAAGCGATGGGAACAATATAATAATGGTGAGATGAATGAGGAAGAAATGATAGCGTTTGAAGAAGAACTTGAAGAAAACGAAAAACGCTTAAGCCAGGAACTGAACGACTCAGATTGGACAGATTTTTCCATCAGTCCTGAGAAGCAAAAAGCCATTTTACAATACGGAAAAAGAAAGTCATATTTACGTATTTCCGTACTTGCTGTCATATCGACACTCATTATTTTACCGCTTTGTACATTAGGAAGTTATTTATACTACGGCGTTGGCGGCGCCGAGAGCAAAGGCAATCACTTCATGGAAACAGCAGCTGTCACCGTCGCTTTAACCAAACCAAACGTGGCCATTGATATGAAGGATTTAAAAGGTCAGGTCAAACTTTTTGGGATGAACACCGAATTGAAGCTGCAAAAGCAAATTGGCAATAAAACAGAAGCTATTGGCAGCGAACAAATCGAGATGTTTTTCGATAAATTAAAGCAGCCTACCATCTCTTATTATGGTGACAGCGCACGCGAAACGGAGGGTTTCTTTACCCATCCTTCGGCGCAGGCAGATGCCTCAAAAAAACAAACACTCACTACGTTAGACAAGCTTCCTGAAGGAACAGTAAGTGAAGTGTATGTATCCTATGACAGAGCTTACACACCAAAGGATGTTTATTCCTTTGCTAAAAAATACGATATGAAAGTGCTGTGGAATGCGATTAAAACAGAGGATTCATTAAGTGGAAATCAGCGGCCAATCGGCTTTCCTGGGAAGGACTCTGAATTTTTAAAAGAGCTTCAGCACACATCAAAAACTGAGGTAGATCAATTCAAAGATGCCCTTGCTTATGTTAATCAGCACCCGACATGGGCAACAACGATCTCTGGCAGACCTGATCTTGACCTGTCTAATCGTATACGCTATATCGATCAAAATGGCGTCACGATTTATGGCTCTGTGGTCACTGGGCCTTCAAAAGAGATTGAGAAATTTGTAAAGACAAAACGCATTAAAACGGCAAAAGTGAGCGAGGTGGAATTATGGAATTGGTAAGAATTTTTAAAGAGCATAATGTATTTGGCTGGATTTCTGTCGGCACAGCGATATTATCCCTGCTCATGCTAAACCTCGCCATTATCAGCAACGTGACATTTTATTCTTTTCAAATGCTTCCTTTTGCAATGGCCGCAGTTCCATTTGGCATTATTGAACTGTTCATTAAAAAAGGCCGTACGGGTCCAGGTTTCCTCGGTGTCGTACTGAATATCTTTGTCATTGTTTGTGTCTATGCCATCGTATCAATCGATGTCGATCTTCAATTAGGTTTTTAATCAGCACTCAAAAGCAAAAGCCCGTGTTACTTGACTAATGCCAAGCATCACGGGCTTTTTTCATTTATTTTTTATTCAATTCTGAATGCTTTCTTGAATATAAGAAATACACAACCAGCCCAATGGCAAGCCAGATTAAGAAACGTACAAAGGTGATTGCACCAAGCTTATAAATGAGCAATCCGCAAGATAGAATAGCTAAGATCGGAATAAGCGGAACTGCTGGGCATCTGAAGGCTCTCGGTAAGTCCGGCTGCGTTTTTCTCATCACAATGACCGCCACTGAAATCAAAATGAATGCTGAAAGTGTCCCGATGTTCACTAAACTTGCCAGCTCATCAAGTGGAATAAATCCACCCATTAATGCTGACAATGTACCGAAGAACAATGTATTGATGTAAGGAGTTTTATGCTTTGGATGAACTTTTGATAATACCTTTGGCACCAAGCCATCACGAGACATAGCAAACATCACGCGTGTCTGGCCGTACAGCATGACAAGCATCACGGTTGTCATCCCTAGAATCGCTCCGACATCCACAATACCAGCCACCCAGTTTTGTCCGGCTACTTGTAAAACGAGAGACACTGGATGTGATACTCCTTCAAAATTCATAAAAGGAACGATGCCCGTCATAATCGCACTGACAACGACATAAAGCAGCGTACAAATCAATAAAGAAGTAATAATTCCTCTAGGCAGGTTGCGTGATGGATTTTTTGTCTCCTCTGCCGCAGAAGCAACTGCATCAAACCCGATAAATGCAAAGAATACTAGGGCTGCTGCACTTAAGACCCCTGATGTCCCAAATGGAACGAATGGTGTCCAGTTTTCAGGTTTTACATATTTCAAAGCGACTAAAATAAAGAGCAGAATCACAGCAATTTTCATAATAACCATGATGTTATTTACTCGTTTTGATTCTTTAATACCAAAGTACAGCAGGAAGGTGATGACCATTAAAATAATAAATGCTGGAAGATTAAAATATGTCACGTGCCCCTTTAAACCACCTGGTGCTGCTGTTAACTCAACTGGTATATGAATCCCTATCCCATTTAAAAAAGACACAAAATAGCCTGACCAGCCCGCTGAAACGGCACTAGCAGCCAGCATATATTCTAATATTAAATCCCAGCCAATGATGAATGCTAGAAATTCCCCCATTGATGCGTACGTAAATGTATACACAGACCCTGACACAGGCACTGTGGAAGCAAATTCCGCATATGACAGTGCTGCAAACAAACAAGCAAGACCTGCGATGACAAATGATAGCACAAGTCCTGGCCCCGCAGTGACGGCTCCTGTACCTGTTAGAACAAATATCCCTGTCCCGATTATGGCTCCAATGCCCAGCATGGTTAAATCAAATGAACCCAATTCCTTTTTTAATGCTTTTTCCCCTTGTGTTGCCGCAATGAGCTCTGAAATGCTCTTTTTTCTAAACAACGAATTGCTCATACCATCACTCCCAAAACTTAGTATCAGTCTAAAGACGCCACATTCATATAATTCACAATATTTTCTGAATATTTAGATTAAATTTAGCGCAATAAATTGGTGGCGTAAAATTATTATATATGAAAATTAAAAAATGAAAACACTTTTTTGAAAAATAGAGTGAAAATTCTTATATATCAACGAAAATATTGTCAATAAAACGGTTAGATTTTCTTCAATCCTTATTCAATTGATAGTTTGTCTCCCTCTATTTATGATACAACATGGAAGATTATATTTTTTTCATATACTTATTATTCAACAAAAATAAGACCCTTTTTTTAAAAGCGGGGTCACAATTATGTTATTTTAAAGCCTTTAGACCGATAGTGATCTATGAGAAAAAGACCAGTTCTGCGGCACAAATGATATATGAAAAAAGAGACTGCTTCATAGCAGTCTCTTAAAATGAATTAGTTTACAAATGTTTTCGCTCCAAGATAAATAGGCTTCCAATAGCTTGATGTCATATCACTGATCGTTACACCGTCAGAAGCAGCATGGATAAACTTATTGTTCCCAAGGTAGACACCCATGTGAGATGGACCCGATTTATACGTTGTAAAGAAGACAAAATCTCCAGCCTTTGGTTTGGATACACTTTTCATCGATCCCCAGAAACCTTCAGTTGTTTGTCTTGAAATCTTTTTTTGTTTGTTAATGATATACCACATAAATCCGCTGCAATCAAAGCCCTTCGGTGTCGTTCCACCCCATCTATATGGAGTACCGTTTTGCGCTTTAGCATCTGCTATGAGCTTAGACGTGTTTAAGGAAGAAGTAGAGACTGTTTTTTCTTTCACAGGTTTCGCCTTTACTTTAGACGTCTTTTTCACCTTTAGCTTTTGCCCGATTTTAATGAGGTCTGTTTTAAGTTTATTTAACGATTTCAACTCTTTCACAGTCATCCCGTATTTTTTGCCGATCTTAGATAATGTATCACCTTTGACAACTTTATGAGTGGCAGTTGCTGAAGCCGTTTTTACTTTTGTTGTTGTTTTTGATGTCTTCACTGCTTTTTTCGAAGAAGTGCCATTCACTTTTAAGGTTTGTCCAACATAAATCACGTTAGATTTCAGCTTATTGTCTGATTTAATTTTGCTCACGCTTGTTTTGTATCTTTTCGCTAGAACAGAAAGAGAGTCACCTTTTTGAACTTTTACTGATTGTGCTGAGGCAGCGCCGGCAAATAATGTCGTCCCAAGTAGAACTGCACTTGCAGCTGTGATCAATTGTTTTTTCATTTGTTCCTCCTGTATGTATCTATCTGATCCGAATTTTTATCTACTCCCTATTATAAGGATCAAATACCAGAAGAAATAGTCTTGACTTCCTACGACATTATGCTTATTAATTCGGCAAAATTTATTTTTTTTTAGGGTTCTTTTTATTTCATTTTTATTACACAATCATGACAAAATAATCGCATCTTGTCATGGATAAATGATACATTCATTTCTCTTTTTGGTTCATTCTATGTAAAGTGGACCTTTACAATTTTAAAGTGAACTTTACGGTGCTGTAAAGAGGAATCCACACTTCTGCTCTACCATTGTAAACGTAAGAGCGATACATAAACAATGAGGAGGCAAAATGAATGAGTGTGTTGAAAAGCTCGAAAACGAAAATTGCTGCAGTGGCAGCAGCATCTGTGCTATCGATTGGCATTTTTTCAGGGATTGAATTTGGACAAGCTGACAAAGCTGAGGCTAAAAAGAAGCCGAAAAATGACGTGCAAAATGTGATCGTGCTGATTGGAGATGGCATGGGAACACCTTATCTTTCAACTTACCGCTCATTTAAACACAACGGTGACCTTTCAAAGCAAACAGCGTTTGACCCTTACCTCACTGGCATGCATAAAACATACCCTGACGACTCTAAAAGTAACATTACCGATTCAGCAGCAGCTGGTACAGCCATGGCCACTGGTAAAAAGACATACAACAATGCCATTGGTGTAAACAAAAACGGCAAAAAACTAAAAACCGTTTTAGAAGAAGCCAAACGAAAAGGAAAATCGACGGGTCTTGTCGTGACATCTGAATTAACAAATGCTACGCCTGCTGCGTATGCCGCTCACGATGTGTCTAGGAAAAACACTGCAGCCATCGCTGATGATTTCTTCGATGAGAAAATCGGGAAACAGCATACAGTCGATGTCATGCTTGGCGGAGGACTTGTCGATTTTGTCCGAAAGGATCGTGATCTGACGAAGGAATTCAGACAAGCCGGTTATGATTATGTCACCAATAAAGCCGCCTTACAAAAAAACAAAAATGAAAAGGTGTTAGGCATTTTTGCTGATGGAGGTCTCGATAAAGCCATTGATCGTGATCAAACGACCCCTTCCCTGCAAGATATGACATCCTCAGCCATCAAACAGCTGTCTAAAAACAAAAAAGGATTTTTCCTTATGGTCGAAGGCAGTCAAATTGACTGGGCTGGACATGATCATGATATTGTCAGTGCGATGAGCGAAATGAAGGATTTTGAAAAAGCATTTGAAGAAGCGATCCGTTTTGCGAAAAAGGATAAAAACACGTTAGTCATCACGACCGCAGATCATTCAACTGGCGGACTTTCCTTCGGAGCAGACGGTTCAGGCAGCTGGGATTACAAACCGGTCAAAGCAGCGAAAAAAACGCCTGACTTTATCGCAAACAAAATTGTCAGCGGCATGACTGTCGAGTCAGCGCTGAAACAATATATCAATCTTGATTTCACAAAAGAAGAAACAGCATCTATTCAAAAGGCCGCTGAAACAAAAGATACTGTTAAAATTGATGATGCGATTGAAGAAGTGATCAATACAAGATCACATACAGGCTGGACAACTTCTGGTCATACCGGTGATGAAGTTCCATTCTTTGCGTATGGCCCAACAAGCCAGCAGCTAAAAGGTCTGATGGAAAATACAGATCAAGCAAAACATATCTTTAAATTACTTCATCAATAAAACGAAGAACATTGTAAGAGCAGGTGTAGAAAATGCCTGCTCTTTTTATTGTTCAATCTTCCAGTTGAAATTTCTGAAAATAAAGATATTGACAAATTGTTTATTTGTCTTACAATTAAACAAAAGAGTTTTTGGTAGCGCTTACCTTTCTTTTTAACAAATTACAGGAGGTTTTTAGCAATGATTCAAGGTAGAAGAGCACCAGAAGGCATATTAGGTTTTCCTATCGCTCCTTTTCAAGCAAATGGTCAGCTTTCTGAGGAAGCACTATTTCAAAACATTCAATTCTTACTAGACGAAGGGCTCGATGCCATTTTTATTGCATGTGGGTCGGGAGAATTTCAGTCTATTAGTCAAAAAGAATACGAGCAAATGATTGATGTGGCACTTGCAGCTGCCGGTGGTCAAGTTCCTGTTTATTCAGGAGTTGGCGGAAATTTAAATACCGCACTGGAGTGGGCGAAAATTTCCGAGAAAAAAGGCGTTGACGGTTACTTATTACTCCCTCCTTATTTAATTCATGGTGAACAAGAAGGACTATATGAATACGCCAAAACCATTATAGAAAGTACAAACCTAAATGCCATCTTATATCAACGAGATAATGCTGTTCTTTCTGTGCAGCAAATCAAACGGCTCACTTCTTTTGAACAGCTTGTTGGTGTAAAAGATGGGGTCGGTGATATGGATTTAAACGTGAATCTTTCCTATACAATAGGCAGCAGGCTCAGCTATATAAATGGATTGCCTATGGCAGAGGTCACAATGCCGGCTTACTTACCGATTGGTTTTCATTCCTATTCCTCCGCAATTTCTAATTATATCCCGCACATCTCAAGAATGTTTTATCACGCACTAAAAACGGGTGATCAAGAAACGGTCAAGGACATTTACACAACTGTTATTCTACCGATTAACCGGATTCGCCAACAGAGAAAGGGCTATGCCGTCTCACTCATTAAAGCCGGCATGAACATCATGGGACATTCTGTCCGCAATTCAGCAAGACCGCCTGTTGTTCCTGTAGAAAAAGAACACTATCAAGAACTAGAGAACATTTTACAGCACGCAATGGAACGCTTCCCGAAAAAAGCGGCTGTGAATTAACGAAAGAAAGGAGCTCATATTATGTCCACTTCAGTGAAACAAAAAACGTACTTCAATTATATCAATGGTGAATGGGTAAAGGCTTCCACAGGAGAAGTGATCCCCATTCAAAATCCTGCCGACAAAGAGGAGGCTGCTGGATATGTGCAGCGCTCAAGTCTCGAAGATGTAAACGCAGCCATCACTGCAGCTCATGAAGCAAAGACGATGTGGCGAGATTTATCAGGTGCAGAACGAGGACAATATCTTTATAAAGCAGCTGATTTGCTGGAAGAACGTCTCGATGACATTGCCATTACTGCTGTAAAAGAAATGGGTAAAACTCTGCCTGAGGCAAAAGGAGAAGCGGCACGCGGTGTAGCCATTCTCCGCTACTATGCCGGCGAAGGAATGCGCAAAGAAGGCGATGTCATTCCTTCTACTGACCGAGAGGCACTCATGTTCACTAAAAGGGTTCCATTAGGTGTTGTAGGCATCATCTCTCCTTGGAATTTCCCTATTGCGATCCCTATTTGGAAAATGGCTCCTGCACTCATTTATGGGAACACGGTCGTCATTAAACCTGCGACAGAAACTGCCGTTACTTGCGCAAAAATCATGGCCTGCTTTGCAGATGCCCACCTTCCAAAAGGAGTAGTCAATATGGTCACAGGATCGGGAGCTGTCGTAGGTCAAGGAATGATTGAACATCCAAATATCCAAGGAATTACATTTACTGGATCAAATGCAACGGGTAAAGCCATCGGTCAGAAAGCCTTTGATCGCGGGATTAAGTATCAGCTTGAAATGGGAGGAAAAAACCCCGTTATCGTAGCCAATGATGCGGATCTTGATCTTGCGGTAGAAGCAGCCATTACAGGAGCCTTCCGGTCAACTGGACAAAAATGTACAGCAACGAGCCGAGTCATTGTCCAAGAAGACATCTATGATGCCTTTAAAGAAAAACTCGTTCAAAAAACGCAAGAGATCACTATTGGGGACAGTTTAAAAAAAGACGTATGGATGGGTCCGATCGCAAGCAAACAGCAGCTTGATCAATGCCTTTCCTATATTGAAACTGGAAAAAAAGAAGGTGCCACCCTCCTTTTTGGCGGGGAACCATTAACAGATGGTGATTATCAGAATGGTTATTTTATTGAGCCTGCTATTTTCGAACATGTCACCTCAGACATGACCATCGCTCAAGAAGAAATATTTGGTCCTGTCATTGCTTTAATCAAAGTGCAAGATATCAATGAAGCATTTCACATTGCCAATGATGTGGTTTTTGGCTTAAGCGCTTCTATTTTCACACAAAATATCGGTCGTATGCTGTCCTTTATTCAGAATATCCAAGCTGGGCTCATTAGAATTAATGCAGAAAGTGCTGGTGTAGAGTTACAGGCACCATTTGGTGGAATGAAACAATCAAGCTCTCATTCTCGTGAACAAGGAGAAGCGGCAAAGGAATTCTTTACAGCCATTCAAACCGTTTTCATTAAATCGTAAAATTGAAGCATTTGAGAGGGCATCTGCCCTCCTCAATTCTCTATTTTAGAAAAGGAGAAGAAATGATGATAAATAACCTCTTCCATGCTTCACAAACTGATAAAAAAACGTCTGTCCGCTGGTTTATCGTCTTCATGCTGTTTCTTGTCACTTCTGTCAATTATGCAGATCGTGCTACCCTTTCTATTGCTGGAGATTCTGTTCAACATGACCTTGGTCTTAGCTCTGTATCAATGGGTTATGTCTTTTCTGCTTTTGGCTGGGCATATGTCATTGGCCAATTGCCTGGCGGTTATTTATTGGATAAATTCGGTTCTAAAATGGTGATTGCCTGCAGTATTTTCTTTTGGTCTTTGTTTACATTGTTTCAAGGTGCCATAGGTTTTTTTACAGCGGGTACTGCGATTATTCTCCTTTTTACCCTGCGATTTTTAGTAGGGCTGGCGGAAGCTCCTTCCTTTCCAGGCAATAGCCGTGTAGTGGCTGCATGGTTTCCTAGTTCTGAACGTGGAACAGCTTCTGCTTTCTTTAATTCAGCTCAGTATTTTGCGCTTGTCATTTTCTCTCCAATTATGGGCTGGCTTACACATTCTTTAGGATGGCATTCTGTTTTTGTTGTTATGGGAATCCTCGGTATTTTGCTGTCTTTTCTTTGGATAAAAACCGTCTATAATCCAAAACAACACCCGAAAATTAACGCAGCAGAGCTCGATTACATATCAAAAGGCGGGGCTTTGACCTCAATGGACGATGAAAAGAGCCAGCAAAACAAAGAATCCAAATGGCCATACGTGAAACAATTACTTTCAAATCGGATGTTAATTGGGGTTTATATTGCTCAATATTGCATTACCACCCTCACTTATTTTTTCTTGACGTGGTTTCCTGTGTATCTTGTTCAAGCAAAAGGAATGTCCATTCTCGAAGCAGGTTTTGTTGCTTCCCTGCCAGCTCTCTGCGGTTTTTTAGGCGGAATCCTTGGCGGCTTGTTATCCGATTTTTTATTAAAAAGCGGGAAATCGCTTACTTTCGCACGAAAGACACCCATTATTATCGGCATGCTTCTTTCATGCAGTATGATCATCTGCAACTATACAGAATCTTCATGGATTGTTGTTGCGATTATGTCGCTTGCTTTCTTTGGAAAAGGATTCGGTGCACTTGGCTGGGCCGTTGTATCAGATACCTCCCCAAAGGAATGTGCCGGGTTAAGCGGCGGTTTATTTAATACCTTTGGCAACATTGCATCCATTACAACACCCATTATCATTGGATATATTGTCAATGCGACAGGCTCTTTCAGTGGTGCGCTCGTCTTTGTCGGCAGTAATGCCGTTATTGCAATCTTAAGTTATTTATTCCTTGTGGGTCCCATTAAACGTGTGAAGTTAAAAGAACCCCCTTCAACACCTCCGGCCCAAGTCCCATCCAGCTCTATTTGAAAGCGCTTTATATAAAGGAGGATTTATATGAATCAATACTTAAAAGAAGTCAAAAAGGAACGAGCAAACAATCTCCCTTACATTACTGACATGAAGGTGATTCCTGTTGCCGGCTATGACAGTATGCTTTTGAATCTAAGCGGAGCGCATGGACCTTTTTTCACAAGAAATGTTGTCATACTAACAGACAGCAGCGGCCGTCAAGGAGTCGGAGAAGTTCCCGGCGGTGAAAACATTCGACAAACACTTGAAAAAGCCGCCAGACTTGTCCTCCAAAAACCAATTGGGCAATATCATGCCATCCTGCAATCGGTGCAGCAAACATATCAAGACCTCGATAGAAGCGGGAGAGGCAATCAAACCTTTGACTTACGGACAACAATACATGCTGTTACAGCGTTAGAAGCGGCTCTCTTGGATTTATTAGGTCAATTTTTAGAAGAACCGGTTGCCTCTTTATTAGGAACAGGTCAACAAAGACAGGTCGTTGACATGCTTGGGTATTTATTTTACATAGGGGATCAAATGAAAACCCCTCTCCCCTATTTGAAAGAAGATCATTCATCTTGCAGCTGGTTCCGGCTAAGGCGTCAAAAAGCACTAACACCGATGGACATTGTCCGTTTGGCTGAAGCGGCTTATGAACGCTATGGATTTCAGGATTTCAAGTTAAAAGGCGGTGTCTTTTCCGGGGAAGCAGAGATGGAAGCTGTAGAATCTCTTTCAAAACGTTTTCCAAATGCGCGCATCACACTTGATCCTAATGGAGCGTGGTCTCTTGATGAAGCCATTCAGCTTTGCAAAGGAAAACAACATGTACTTGCATATGCAGAGGATCCATGTGGAGCAGAAGACGGATTCTCGTCAAGAGAAATTATGGCCGAATTCAAACGAGCTACCGGCATTCAAGTGGCTACAAATATGATCGCAACTGATTTCCGTCAATTGTCACACGCCATCCAATTACATGCAGTTGATATTCCACTGGCGGACCCGCACTTTTGGACAATGGAAGGTTCAGTTAGAGTCGCTCAAACGTGTCATGATAACGGCTTGACTTGGGGATCGCACTCAAACAACCATTTTGATATTTCTCTGGCCATGTTTACACACGTTGCCGCTGCTGCACCAGGTCATATAACAGCGATTGATACCCACTGGATATGGCAAGATGGCCAGCATTTAACAAGGAACCCACTTTCAATCAAAGAAGGTCGTGTCAAAGTGCCACAAGAACCCGGGCTGGGTATTCAAATTGATCTAGAAAAGATAGAGGAAGCCAACCGTTTATATAAACAAATGAAGCTTGGTGCAAGAAATGATGCCATTCAGATGCAATATCTCATGAATGGCTGGACATTCGACCCGAAAAAACCGTGTTTGATTCGGTAGTTTGACTGTAAATGATTGTATTCCCCTTCATTTTGTCTTACAATTGAACAACTGAAGGGAGAGAATGACTCGTGAATGAAAGTATGGATGAACTTAAATTTGAAACAGTGAATCGAAAAACATTAGCAAAACAAGTCATAGAACGTATCGTTCATTTATTGTCTAGCGGACAATTAAAAGCTGGTGACAAACTGCCAACAGAAATGGAACTCATGGATATTTTATCGGTAAGCCGCCCTGTGTTGCGCGAAGCTTTAAGTTCTCTTGAAACATTAGGCGTTATCACTAGAAAAACACGAGGCGGTACATATTTTAATGATAAAATTAGCAATCAGCCATTTTCAGTTATGCTCGCACTGGCTCAAGATAATTTACCAGCCATTCTAGAAGCTCGTATGGTACTAGAACTAGGCCTTGTCACCGTTGCTGCTGAGAAAATTAGTGATGAAGAATTAAAAAAATTAGAAAGAACCATTGAAATGATTGAGGAAAGTACAGATAACAACTATGGTGAAGCCGATAAAGAATTCCACCGGATTATTGCCTTAAGTGCAAACAATCCAGTTGTTGAAGGCATGATTCAGGCGCTTTTAGTATCACACGCCAAGATTGACAGCCAAATTCCTTATCGAGAAAAAAATGTGACCGTTAATTATCATCAGAAAATTTATGAAGCGCTTCAGCTTAGAGACCCATATCAAGCACACTTCCATATGCATGAACATTTGAAGTTTGTACGTGATAAGATTTTAAAAGGATTAAATCAAACGCCATGATACGGAAGCGGATATGCTTCCTCTCCTCTTAAAAAGACAGCGCTTTCAAAGGAGTGATCTCTTGAATCAAAAAGCAAAGGAAGCACCCCTATATATTCAGGTAAGTTCAAAGGATAATGTAGCAATCATCGTAAATGATGGCGGACTACCAGCTGGCACCAGCTTTTCAAGTGGATTGACGTTAACTGAACGCATCCCTCAAGGGCATAAAGTTGCACTTAAGACAATTGAACAGCATGCACCAATTGTGCGATATGGTGAAATCATTGGATACGCTAACGAAATCATCATACAGGGAAGCTGGGTGAAAGAAGAGCTCGTTCAAATGCCAGCTCCTCCTCCTTTAGACAAATTATCATGCCTAACATACAGCGGTCCTCCGCTTAAAAAGCTTGATGGTTATGAATTTCAGGGATACCGAAATCCAGATCATTCTGTTGGTACTAAAAATATTCTCGGGATTACAACAAGCGTGCAATGTGTCGTTGGGGTTCTTGACTATGCGGTCAAAAAAATCAAGGAAGATCTGCTGCCGAAATATCCAAATGTGGATGACGTAATTCCCCTCCACCACCAATACGGCTGCGGTGTGGCCATTCATGCACCAGATGCGGTCATTCCCATCAGAACCATCCAAAACTTAGCCACACATCCGAACTTTGGCGGAGAAGTGCTCGTCATTGGATTAGGCTGTGAAAAACTCATACCATCACGCATTGTGTCAGAAGAGCGGCAAGACGATATTTTAACATTACAGGAGGAATCAGGCTTTTCTTCAATGATTACCTCCATTCTGAAGGCTGCAGAGCACAAACTAAAGAAACTCAATAGGCGGACACGCGTCCCATGTCCTGTATCGGATTTAGTGGTAGGCTTACAATGCGGTGGAAGCGATGCATTCTCAGGTGTAACAGCAAACCCCGCCGTTGGATATGCAGCAGACCTCCTTGTCAAAGCAGGAGCAACGGTTCTTTTTTCAGAAGTGACAGAAGTGCGTGATGCCATTCACCTATTAACTCCAAGAACTTTGAATGAAGAAACGAGGCAGGCACTTATACGGGAAATGAAATGGTACGATGACTATTTAAGCAGAGGTCAAGCAGATAGAAGTGCAAATCCTTCCCCAGGAAATAAAAAAGGCGGTTTATCCAATGTCGTAGAAAAGGCGCTTGGTTCTATCGCCAAATCTGGCACAAGTCCAATATCTAGTGTGATTGGGCCTGGTGAGAAAGCGGCCACCAAAGGGCTGATATTTGCTGCAACGCCGGCAAGCGATTTTGTTTGCGGAACACTGCAGCTCGCCTCTGGTATGAATGTACAAATTTTCACAACAGGACGAGGAACTCCATACAGCCTAGCAGCAGCACCTGTAATAAAAGTTTCTACGAAAACCAGCTTACAGACACAATGGCCGGATCTTATTGATTTTGATGCCGGCCGTATTGCAACCGGAGAAGCAACAATCGAGGAAGTCGGTACAGACCTGTTTCATTATATACTAGATATCGCCAGCGGCCGGAAAGAAACATGGGCCGATCATTGGGGGATTCATAACGATTTGTGTCTATTTAATCCAGCCCCAGTCACATAAAAGAGATGTCCGTTTGAGGACATCTTTTTTTATGATCATTAAGCGAGATATTTCCTATGAACCCCTTTTCCATCATAAGAAAACATCACTTCTTTTCCTTCAAGAACTGACTCGATATGCACACTTCTTCCCCACAGCTGATATAAATACGGAAGGACTTTTTCTAAGTATTTCAGATCAAGTTCAATGCCTTCATACCAATGCTTGATATAAAGTTCGTTATTTTTTAAATAGTCGCCATCGATCACGGTCAAATACGGAAAGCCGCCATTCACTCTCATACTGACTAACTGATCACGAACCGCCTTCCATTCTTTATCAATGACTTTATAATCTCTCCCCTGCTTTTGAAACAAGTACAAGTCTTCTCTCATCACAAGGTCTTTCGTTAAGTAGTTTCGAATAAAAGAAATATCCGATTCAATTTCCCTGACTTCAAACATTTTACTGCGGCCAGATCCTTCTGTGACCCCTGCTTTTTTTAATTCTTCACATGGGTTGTTATAGCGTTCTTCAATATCTTCAAAAATTTTCAGCCCTAAATAGTAAGGATTGATGCCTGTTTTAGATGGCTGCACCACACCTGCATTTAATTTCGCAAATTCTATCGATTCACTTGAATCCAAATCAAGCTCCCGCATAATCCGCTGGTGCCAATACGATGCCCAGCCTTCATTCATAATCTTTGTTTCCAGCTGCGGCCAAAAATAGAGCATTTCTTCTCTCAGCATGGTAAGAACATCCCGCTGCCATGGCTCCAGCTCCCGGGAATGCGCTTCAATAAAGAGTAAAAGATCCTTTTCAGGCTTTGGCGGAAACTGCTTAACGGTTTTCTTTTTCTCACGCATTTTCGGCTCATCCATTCCCCACAAATCATCATAAGGCGTTTGACGTTTTGGTTTATCATCTTCACTTTCTTCATCGTCCATATTCCAGCTTAATTTTGATCGAACAAGAGACGGATCAATATGCTCCTGGATAGCCAATACGGCATCTAAAAAGGCTTCGACTTCTTTTGTTCCGTAGATATGCTCATATTCTTTGATCCGCTCTGCCGCTGCTGACATGCTTTCGACCATATCTCGTTTTGTGTTTTGGAAACGGCAATTATTTTTGAAGAAATCACAGTGTGCCAATACATGAGCCACAATTAATTTATTTTGAACGAGCGTATTGTTATCTAGTAGAAAGGCGTAGCAAGGATTTGAATTGATCACCAGTTCATAAATTTTGCTTAATCCTAAATCATAATGAAGCTTCATTTTATGAAATTGCTTCCCAAAGCTCCAGTGGCTGAATCGTGTTGGCATTCCATATGCACCGAACGTATAAATAATTTCCGCGGGACAGATTTCATACCTCATCGGATAAAAATCTAGACCAAATCCTTCTGCAATTTCTGTAATTTCATCAATCGCTCTTTGTAAAAGACGTTTTTCAGATACGCTCAAGGAAACCATCCCTCCTCATCGGACTTATCCCTACTATATGAGCGTATGTAAAAAAACATGATGTTCCGCCAACCGTTTAGACGACTTCCATTTCTTTTGTGGATTGCCCGCCAAATGCTTCGAAATGAATATTGCGCGATGGAATTCCAAGCTCTTTTAAAATATGAATGATCTCCTGTGTAAACACCGGGGAACCGCATAGATAAAATTGGCCTTTCCCTTCTCCGATCACCGATTGAAGAAATGGACGGTCAATGCGGGAAGACGCTTTCTCAACAAGCTCACCCTTTCCAGACTGCGCAAATTGTTCGTTACATAGGATGATGCGCCCATGGGAAGCTGAAGCTAGAACGCGTTCAAACTCATTTTCAAAAGCATTTACATCCTCTAATCGATCTGCATGAATCATCGTGAATGTCTGACTGTTTTGTGCGGCAGTTTTCACTAAACCAATCATTGGTGTGACACCAGACCCAGCACTGATGAAATAAACAGGCTCTTTTGTGTCTCCTTGCAAGCAGAACATTCCCTGCGGCATACTCACTTGAAGAACGTCCCCTTCTTCCATTTCATCATGCAAAAATGTAGACACATGACCGTCACGCTTCACTGTAATACGGTAATAAGATGGATGATGCTCGTCTGATAAGCTATATTGTCTGCTGCACATATAGGCTTCTCCTGGCATATCTGCCTGAACCGTAATGTATTGGCCTGCTTGATACAATGGCAGCTCTGATTCATCTTCTGGTACTAAATAAAAAGAGATAAGCGATGGAGATTCTTGCTTCTTTTTCTTAATCACAAACGGCTTCACATCTGCCCATCCGCCTGTCTGTTTCACATTTTCATCCATCATTTCTGCTTCTATGGTAATGAAAATATTCGCAATGATGTCATATGCAGCTTTCCAAGCTAATAAAGTGGCATCTTCTTCTCTTAAGCCAAACACATCTTTCATCGCTTCAATCAGGTGATATCCGACAATTGGGTATTGTTCTTTTTTGACCATGACACTGACATGCTTATGGGCAATTTGTTTGACCGCAGGAAGTAATTCTTCTAATCGATCAATGTGCAGTGCAGCTTGATATAGTGTCGCAGCAAGTGCCTCTGGCTGACTTCCGTTCATCAGATTTGTTTTATTAAATTGATTGAGCAGCTCTGGGTGCTGGCGAATCATATTTTGATAAAAAACAGTGACAAGTTTGGTTCCCTCGGCTTTTAGTAGAGGAGCTGATTGCTTTATTGCATTCATTTGATCTTTAGATAACATCGTCATTCCTTCTTTCAAAAGAAGTATTTTAAATACATCTTTATCGTAATGGATGACAGTCTCTAAAAGCAATATTTATAATACATGTTTTAAATGTTGTCACATTTTACACTTTCTCGAACAGTTTTTGTCTAAAATGTGTTACGATGATACAAAACTCTATTAGGTTTAGAGGTCGTCAAAATGAAACTTACGAATTACACAGATTTCTCATTAAGGGTACTCATTTATTTAGCTTCGAGAGAAAATAATGAACTGTCAAATATTCAGCAGATCGCCGATGTTTATGGCATTTCTAAAAATCATCTGACAAAGGTGATTTATCATCTTGGAAAACGCGGGTATGTGGAAACGATTCGCGGAAGAAATGGCGGGATCAGGCTTGGAAAAAGCCCAGAAAGCATTAATATTGGAGAGGTTGTCCGTTATACAGAGGATGATTTAGTCATGGTTGAATGCTTTGATCCAAAGAAAAACAGCTGCATCATCTCCCCAATTTGTTCATTAAAGCATGTACTTCATGAAGCACTCACTGCTTATTTAAGCGTTCTAGACCGATACACACTAAACGATTTAACACAAAACAAAGATGCTCTTAGAGAGCTCCTGCTTTAAGGCGAAAGAATTTATTCTTTCGTCTTTTTCTTTACCTTCTTGTAATAATAATTTATTTAAAATTATTATAAATAAATATTGACTATCATGTTTGATTCAATATAATTAGGGTATATAGATTGCTAGAAAACACTTTTTTGTTTACAGGAGGAGAAAAGAATGACAAATTCAAATCATAAAAATTTGACAACGAACCAAGGCGTGCCTGTTGGCGATAACCAAAACTCAAGAACAGCTGGTCACCGCGGACCTACCTTTCTTGATGATTACCATTTGATTGAAAAACTCGCACACTTTGATCGTGAACGTATTCCAGAGCGCGTCGTTCATGCAAGAGGCGCCGGCGCTTACGGTGTGTTTGAAGTAGAAAACAGCATGGAGAAACATACAAAAGCAGCCTTCTTAAGTGAAGAAGGAAAACAAACAGACGTTTTTGTTCGCTTCTCCACCGTTATTCATCCGAAAGGTTCACCTGAAACATTGCGTGACCCGCGCGGCTTTGCTGTCAAATTTTATACAGAAGAAGGCAACTATGATCTCGTTGGTAACAACTTGCCGATCTTCTTTATTCGTGATGCATTGAAATTCCCTGATATGGTTCACTCTCTCAAGCCAGATCCTGTAACCAATATTCAAGATCCTGACCGTTATTGGGATTTTATGACCTTAACGCCTGAATCCACTCATATGCTCACATGGCTTTTCTCTGATGAAGGAATCCCTGCAAGCTATGCTGAAATGCGCGGTTCTGGTGTGCATACATTTAGATGGGTGAATAAATACGGCGAAGCAAAATATGTAAAATATCACTGGAGACCTTCTGAAGGTATTCGCAACTTATCTATGGAAGAAGCAGCGGAAATTCAAGCAAACGATTTCCAGCATGCGACAAGAGATTTATATGACCGCATTGAAAAAGGCAACTTCCCAGCATGGGACTTATATGTTCAGCTTATGCCGCTTAGCGATTATGATGAACTTGATTATGATCCATGTGACCCAACAAAAACGTGGAGCGAGGAAGATTACCCGCTTCAAAAAGTAGGACGCATGACACTCAACCGCAATCCTGAAAACTTCTTTGCTGAAACAGAACAGTCTGCTTTCACGCCAAGTGCATTTGTTCCAGGAATTGAGGCATCTGAAGATAAACTGCTTCAAGGCCGTCTGTTCTCATATCCTGATACGCAGCGCCACCGACTCGGTGCGAACTACATGCGCATTCCGGTTAACTGCCCTTATGCACCTGTACACAATAACCAGCAGGATGGCTTTATGACAACGACTCGTCCAAGCGGTCATATTAACTATGAACCAAACCGTTATGCCGATCAGCCAAAAGAAAACCCTCACTACAAAGAAAGTGAGCCAGTTCTTCACGGTGACCGTATGGTGAGACAAAAAATTGAAAAACCGAACGATTTCAAACAAGCTGGAGAAAAATATCGAAGCTACTCTGAAGAAGAGAAACAAGCATTGATTAAAAACCTAACAGCTGATTTGAAAGATGTGAATGACCAAACAAAATTACTTGCAATCTGCAACTTCTATCGTGCCGATGAAGATTACGGCCAGCGATTAGCAGATTCACTTGGTGTGGATATTCGCGCTTATCTTCAAGGTAGCATGAAGTAATTCCATTTCGAAAAAATTGTTGGACAAAGGGCTAAAATGATCTTTATTTTAGCCCTTTGTCTTTTTTGACTGAACGCCTCAAGCACCCTTTACAAAAAAAGGGACTTCTTTATAATCGAAACACGTTAATACTAATCAAATGACCAGTCACCGGATGAAAATAAATTTCTGCATGTGCGGCAAAGCGAGTTGATCCTTCCTTTACAGTGACGCGAAACACATCTTTTGTCTGCTCATCATTCACTTCTGTCCGGCCAATGTAATGATAATCATTTAATGCGGCACCTTTATATTCATCTTTAAACGCTGTGTACGCAAGTCTTTCCCAATTTTCAAACGGCTGCACTGCTGCTTTTGATGCAGGATGAATCATCAAACTGCCAAGCAAAACGATTCCTGCTGCAATAAGCATCCACCATTTCGGCTGCATGATATCATTGAACTCACTTTCATATATGTTTTGTTTAGGTTTAGCAAGCCTTTCCTTTTTCATACATGAAGCAATTATTCAGCCTATAATTCCCGGTACACGATTGATGCGGACACCAACTTTTCCCCTGAAAAAGTCGATATGATCCGAGCAAACTAATGAAGACTTCTCAAGGGAAAGGAGAAGGTTTAATGAATGTGGCGGATTATGATAAAGCACTTTATTATACGCATCGCTCGCAATGGGATAATTTACTTATTCTTATGGTACGTACGCAAGATGATTTGCTCTCGAAACGTATTGAGCATTTCTTACATGCGTATCAATTTAACCGGAACGATGCAGATGTTGAAAAATGTTTATATGGGCTCCTGCAGTACATTGATCATGCTTCAGAGGCTGCTGCTTCTGAAGTTTATTCACAACCGATGTACACATAAAGAAAAAGGGCTAAAATGAATTTTTTTTAGCCCTTCCCTTTTATATACAATTAGCAGTGCGCTGTAATGGGAAGCGTTAGAGTTAATGTATGGATCGCAAGCTTATTCAAGTTCTCTTTTAATTTGTCATCATGACGAAAATCACTTACTAATTCATATGCCTCACTAGTTCCCCTCCTATTTTACATTCACCTGTGATTGACCGGTTCATCCCCTCCTTTAAAATAAAAAAAGACTTGATGAGCATACACTCATCAAGTCTTTTTTGGTTTTTCTATTAGAAATTAGACTGTTCATGCTTCTCTTTTTTATTCAATTCATTGAATTGAATGTGCGCTTAAACGTTTTAGCATGACGTCTAGATCTCCTTCTGTCATAGCAGCTCTTTCGGCTGATTTTTTTGATAATCCACTGCATACAGAGCCGCTTGGGTTCGATCTGCCAGCTCTAATTTTGATAATACATGAGATACATGCGTTTTGACAGTTTTTTCAGAAATAAACAGCGATGAGGCAATTTCTTTGTTGCTTTTGCCTTTTGCAATCTCAAATAAGACATCTCGCTCTCTATTGGTGAGCTCTTTCATCAATGCCCATTTCTGCTCTTTTGGCTCTGTCAGATGCTGCACGAGAAAGGTCGTGATATGACCATCTAACTGGTAGGTGCCATTTTGAACTTCAATCATGGTCGAAAGCAGCTTTTCTGGTGCTACATCCTTTAATTGATAGGCTTTCGCCCCTGCTTGAATGGCGGGAATGACATAATCTTTATCCGCATAGCTTGTCAGGATCACAATGCGGGAGTCCGGCATTTCCAGCGTCATTTGTTTCGTTGCCTCAATGCCATTCATTACAGGCATAGACAAATCCATTAAGACAATGTCAGGCCGGGTTTCTCTGACAACCTCTAATGCCTCTTGCCCATTGGACGCCTCACCAACGATGTCCACATCAGACTGTGTCTGCAAGAAAAACACAAGCCCTTTTCTCACAATATGATGATCATCTGCAATGACAACTCTCATGACGATCCCTTCCTTTCTTGTGAAAATGGCACTTTTACATGAATCGTAGTCCCTTTACCTAACTCTGAATGGATACAAAATGTACCACCTGCTCTTCGGATGCGGTCAGACATCCCTTTCAGCCCAAGTGAAGGAAGGCTCATCTGCTCGTCATATTGAAAACCTTTTCCGTGGTCAATGATTTTCATCTCCAACGTGTCTTTTGATTGCTCAAGCTTGACCTCGACTTCTTCTACTTCCGCATGTTTTTGACAGTTATTGAGCGCTTCTTGACATACCCGAAACAAAGTTTCATTGTGAGAATGGTCCATTTCTATACAGCCTGATAAAGATAAAGTGCAGCGTAATCCTAAAAGCTGTGCATACTCTTCAATTGCTGTCGTAAACCCTTTTTCAAGGCCTCTGGGTCTCAGCTGCCAAATGAGTGACCGCATTTCAATCAGAGCATCTTGTGACAAATGCTGAATAAAATCAATCATTTCCCCTAGATGTTGATCGCTTGTCATTTGCCGTGCAGCCTTAGCAGTCAGACTCACAGAGAACAGCATCTGGTTGACAGAATCATGCAAGTCCTGTGCGAGCCGGTTTCTTTCTTCCAGAAGTGCGTGCTGCTGTTCATTTTGCACAAGCTTCATCCGCTGAATGGCGGTGCCAATTTGAAGTGCAATGCTTTCAAGCAAATTCAGCTCCTCTTGCGTAAATGTGACTTTTCCTTTTGCCGCCACATTTAATAAGCCGAATGTACGCTTACACGCTTTTAGTGGCACGGTCGCATGATGAGTAATTCCTTCTGTATCCCCAAGCTTTTCTTCAATTGCCGTTTCAATCCGTTTGCAGTTAATAATATTGGTGGCTGATTGCAGTGAGCCTTTTGTGTACCGGTTGATGCAATAACAATCATTTTGACACATGAGCTGTTTTTGATGCTTTGCGAGTGCTTCAGGTAAAGAAACCTCTGCCATCAGTTCATATGACCCGTCTTTTTCTATAAAATAAATCCATGCTGAATGAAAGCCTGTGACATCCATCAGCATTTGGAGCACTTCATGAAGCGTTTCTTTCATTTCCATGCCTTCATTTAGCTTTTCAGCAATTTCTTTTAACGTTTTTAATGTTTCAACCTTCTCTTGGTATTCTCCCATACTGTTTACCCCCGGCATTTGCAGCCTTCACTTATCATTACGCTCATTATACCATGAGCCCCCTCGTCGCTCTTTCTCCAAAAGAATGATTTCTTCTCATCCTTTTGGCTGAGAAAAGGCCATCATGCATTCATACACGATGGCCTTGTCTTTCGTTATTTCGCTGTTTCTTCCACAATATCATAAACGACTTTCATCACTTCTTCTGACAAATGCTTTAGCTTTTCTTCACTATCTGTTAAAGACGTGCCTTTGACTGCAATATAAAATTTCACTTTAGGCTCAGTGCCGGAAGGTCTTAAGCAGAACCAAGAACCATCCTCAAGGAAATATTTCAGCACATTTGATGCTGGCAGGTGAATGGTTTCCTCTTTCTTTTCAGCCACAAGTTGTCTTTGACTTGATTGATAATCCTCAATCACTGTGATCCGCTGCCCTGCGATGGCAGCTGGCGGATTTGTTCTAAAGGTATGAAGGATCGCTGAAATCTGCTCTGCTCCTTCTTTTCCTTTTAAGGTTAACGACTTTAATCCTTCCCGGTAAAATCCAAACTGCTTGAAAATATCGACAAGCGCATCGTACAAGGACTTGCCCTGCTTTTTATAGAAGGCAGCAACTTCAACGGCTAAAAGTGCCGCTTGCACCGCATCTTTATCTCGGGCAAAATCACCAATTAAATAGCCATAGCTCTCTTCATAACCGAATTGAAACGTGT
This sequence comes from Bacillus sp. FSL K6-1006, assembly GCF_038593175.1. Lineage (NCBI taxonomy): Bacteria > Bacillati > Bacillota > Bacilli > Caryophanales > Bacillaceae > Bacillus > Bacillus sp. FSL K6-1006. The sequence continues at coordinate 926,573 of NZ_CP151970.1, read as the reverse complement.
ATTCTCCGCTCTTTTCAAACTGCTTAATTTTTTCTCCAATAAATTTAAAGCCTGTGAGTGTGTCTATCGTGTCGGCACCAAAAGCTGATGCTACAGCGCGCCCAAGCTCACTTGTGACAATGGTTTTCATCACAACGGGACGAGGCGGCAATTGACCCAGCTTTTGTTTTTCAGACAATAAATAATGAAGCAGCAGGGCGCCTGTCTGGTTGCCTGTTAAGACAGTAAATTCTCCTTCGTGATCTCTGACCGCAATACCTAACCTGTCAGCGTCTGGGTCTGTGGCAATGAGAATATCTGCATTTTGTTTTTCACCAAGCTTGATGGCGTACTCAAATGCTGCATGCTCCTCTGGATTCGGCGAGGTCACTGTTGAGAATTGTGGATCCGGTTTTTCCTGCTCAGGCACAACAGTGACATGCTGATATCCAAGAGCCTGCAGCCCGTTTCTGACAGGGTGATTGGCAGTCCCATGAAGCGGAGTAAACACGACTTTGACATCGACCTCATGTGCCAGCTCAGGGTGCACACTAATGGTTTTTAATTTTTCAATATAAGCATGGTCGATTTCTTCTCCGATTATTTTGATCAGCCCTTGCTGTTTCAACGTTTCTTCAGAATCAACTGAAATCGACAGTTCATTTTCAATTGCATCTACTTCTTGAATGACTTGATCTGCTTCAAATGGAGGCAGCTGCCCGCCATCTTCACCATACACTTTATAGCCATTATATTCTGGTGGATTATGACTTGCTGTCACGACGATTCCAGCAAATGCATGCAGCTCACGAACCGCAAAGGAGAGCTCTGGTGTCGGACGCAATTCATTAAATACGTACGTTTGAATGCCCTGTGAAGCAAGTGTTCTGGCTGCTTCCATTGCAAATTCAGGCGATTTATGGCGTGAATCATATGCAATGGCGACGCCTCTTCTTTTTGCATCCTCTCCATGTTTCGCAATATACGCAGCAAGACCTGCTGATGCTTTACGAACAGTGTACACATTCATTCGGTTCGTGCCTGCACCAATCTCACCGCGCATTCCTCCAGTGCCGAACTCAAGGTTTTTGTAGAAACAGTCTTCAAGGGCCTGGTGGTCATCTTGATGCGTCTCCAGCCATTCCTTTAGTTCAGTATCCAGGTGCTTCTCATTGATCCATCGCTCATAATTCGTCTTCCAACTCATGGTCGTCCTCCCCAGCTCTTATCATCAATAAAATAACATCTACTGTTATTTTATATGGAAACATCCTTTATGTCATGCTATATCATTAGCAGCTGGAAAAAATGCTGCACAAATAAAAAAAGCCGATACATGATCGGCTTTCAGATTGTTGACAAAGAGCTAAAATGATCTTGCTTTAGCCCTTTGTCTTCTTTTTATTCAGCATCAAGCGGTACGACTGCTTCATGGAATAGTTGATCTAATTCTGATTGATATTTCTGTTTTGCTGCTTCATCCCAGCCAAAACGTTCTGCCATATAATCGATGACTGGCTGTGCATATTTTTTTGCCCAATTGATATTAAATAATAGGCTTCCTGTTCTTCTTAAGAAGAAGTCAACAGGAGTAACGGCTAATTCTTCTTCAATCGCATAGACAAGCTCTGCCAGTACATACGCTGGAATATTTCGTTTGTCTGCTTCCCCTTGAAGCTGCTCGACACGTTTGAAGAGACTGCTGACATTTGAGCCATATTTTTCAGCTAGTTTTTGTGCAATCGGTTCTGTTAAACCAACAGATGCTCCTTCTGCTGTTTTCGCTTGAACAAAGGCTGCCATGTTTTTAGATCCGCCTACATGGCCGCCTGAGATTGGCATATGTTTTGTTTTACATGGTCCATAATCTTTGCCCGTTTCCTGTTTCAGTCCATCACGTACTAGATCGACAATATGCTCAGCCATTTTACGGTAGCCTGTTAATTTACCGCCAGCAATGGTGATTAAGCCTGAAGATGATGTCCACACTTCATCCTTACGAGAAATTTCTGAAGGATCCTTGCCCTCTTCATGAATGAGCGGACGAAGACCGGCCCAGTTGGATTCTACATCTTTTTCTGTAATATTAAGGTCAGGGAACATGTACTGAATCGCTTGGATGACATAGTCACGATCGGCCTTTGTCATACGCGGGTGCTCCAGCTGTTTTTTGTACACTGTATCTGTTGTTCCAACGTACGTTTTGCCTTCTCTTGGAATGGCAAAGACCATACGTTTATCCGGTGTGTCAAAGTAAATCGCTTGTTTTAATGGGAAGACCGACTGGTCAAATACTAAGTGAATTCCTTTTGTATGCTGTAAGTGTTTTCCTTCTTTTGAGTGGTCCTTGTCTCTCAGCTGATCTACCCATGGACCTGTCGCGTTGACGATCTTCTTCGCATACACATCGTATGTTTTCTGCGTCATGACATCTTCAATGACAACACCAACCACTTTGCCTTTATCATAAATAAATTCTTTTACTTTCGCATAGTTGACCGCTTCCGCTCCGAATTTCACAGCCTCTTTCATGACTTCGATTGTGAGGCGTGCATCATCTGTACGGTATTCAACATAGTAGCCGCCGCCTTTTAAGCCGTCCTTTTTGACAAGCGGTTCTTTTTCAAGTGTTTCTTTTGCACTTAGCATGCTTCTGCGTTCGCTATGCTTTACGCCAGCTAAAAAGTCATACACTCTAAGTCCAATAGAGGTTGAAAACTTACCAAATGTCCCGCCTTTATGCATCGGAAGAAGCATCCATTCTGGCGTTGTCACATGAGGACCATTTTCGTATACAATGGCACGCTCTTTACCGACCTCTGCGACCATTTTCACTTCAAATTGTTTTAAATAACGAAGTCCGCCGTGCACTAATTTCGTTGAGCGGCTAGACGTACCTGCTGCGAAATCCTGCATTTCTGCAAGACCGACACGCATTCCGCGTGAAGCCGCGTCAAGTGCTGTACCAGCGCCTGTTATACCCCCACCAATGATAAACACATCATATGGTTTTTTTGTCATTTCCTGCAGCATTTGTTCTCTTTCTAAGCTAGAAAAAGTCATCTCTTGTTCCTCCCATGTTGTACGGTAAAGAAAAAGAGACCGCAAACACCCAAAGCGTATTTCTACACTTCGGTGCCTGCGGTCTCTCCAGTTCTCCAACCGTTCTATTAACTTACTTGAAGTATACCATACTTTTGGTTTATTTGAAAGCTTGAGCTGCTTTTACAGCCTTTTTCCACCCGCTGTATAACGAGTCGCGGCTGTCCTCTTCCATTTTAGGGTCAAAGCGCTTGTCAAGGTTCCATTGTTTTGCAATGTCTGAACGGTCGTTCCAGAAGCCAACTGCTATTCCCGCAAGATAGGCCGCACCGAGTGCCGTCGTTTCATTAATTTCTGGACGCTCTACTGGTACATCCAGCAAATCACTTTGGAAGCCCATTAAGAAATCATTCTTTACAGCTCCGCCATCCACACGCAACGTTTTTAATGAGATGTTTGAATCCTTTTCCATCGCATCTAAAACATCCTTCGTTTGATAAGCAAGTGATTCTAACGTTGCACGGACAAAGTGCTCTTTAGAAGTACCGCGTGTTAATCCGAATACAGCGCCTCTGACATCACTGTCCCAGTATGGTGTGCCTAGACCAACGAATGCTGGAACGACATATACGCCCTCTGTTGACTCAACTCGCTTTGCATAAGCTTCGCTGTCTTTTGAGTCTTTAAACATTCTCAGTCCGTCGCGCAGCCACTGAATCGCTGAACCAGCTACGAAAATACTTCCCTCTAAAGCATATTCAACTTTACCGTCAATGCCCCATGCAATTGTCGTTAGTAAACCATGATCCGACTTAATTGCTTTTTCCCCTGTATTCATCAACATGAAACATCCTGTACCATACGTGTTCTTCGCCATTCCTTCTTCAAAGCAAGCCTGACCGAATAGTGCAGACTGCTGGTCTCCCGCCGCTCCTGCAATCGGGATATTTCTGCCGAAGAAGTGATAGTCTGTTGTTTCACCATAGATGTGTGAGGATGGTTTCACCTCTGGAAGCATAGAAGCAGGTACGCCAAGAATATCAAGTAATTCTTCATCCCATTTCAGATCGTAAATGTTGAACATTAATGTTCTTGACGCGTTGGAGTAATCTGTGACGTGTGATTGACCGCCTGTCATCTTCCAAATGAGCCATGTATCAATTGTGCCAAACAGCAAGTCGCCATTTTCTGCTTTCTCACGAGCACCTTCTACATTATCTAAAATCCATTTTACTTTTGTCCCTGAGAAATAAGCATCAATGAGAAGACCCGTTTTATTTCTAAACGTTTCATTGTGTCCTTGCGCTTTTAACTCTTCACAAATGCCAGACGTTTGTCTAGACTGCCAAACAATTGCATTATAAACGGGTGCGCCTGTATGTTTATCCCAAACAACTGCTGTCTCACGCTGGTTCGTAATTCCGATACCGGCGATTTGATCTGCTTCAATGCCTGATTCAATTAAAGCAGTTGAAATGACGGATAGAACAGAGCTCCAAATTTCATTTGCATTATGTTCTACCCAGCCTGGGTTCGGAAAATATTGATTAAATTCCTTCTGTGCTGTATGAGCAATTTTGCCTTCTTGATCAAATAAGATCGCTCTTGAGCTTGTTGTCCCTTGATCTAAAGCGAGAATATATTTTTCTTTTGCCATGATGTTTTCCTCCCCTTACATACTTTCATTTACAGCATTTGTTTGATTTTTCGTAGAGACATAGAGTCCTAACAATACCACAACTAAAATAACGCTTACAATCCAAAAGGCTGGAGTGATGTTCGCTTTAAAGGCTGCATTGTAGAAAACACCGCCAAATGCGCCGCCTAAAATTGGACCAACGACTGGCACCCAAGCATACTTCCAATTCGATGGGCCTTTACCTGGAATCGGCAGAATCGCATGTGCAATTCTCGGACCTAAATCACGTGCAGGATTGATTGCATAACCAGTTGTTCCGCCTAAAGAAAGACCAATTGCCACAATTAAGAATCCAACAATCAGCGGATTGATTCCGTCTGCGAATTTATTTGCACCAATCGCTAAGATTCCTAGAACCAATACAAATGTACCGATGACTTCACTAAGTACGTTTGCAAAAGTATGCGGAATCGCAGGACCAGTTGAGAATACACCCAGCTTTGCACCTGGATCGTCTGTTGCTTTCCAGTGCGGTAAGTAATGTAAAAAGACAATAATAGCTCCTATTAATGCGCCAAGCATTTGACCGGCAATATACATTGGTACGTCAGCCCAAGGAAAACTTCCTTCAAGCGCAAGCCCAATTGTTAGTGCTGGATTCAAATGCGCTCCGCTGATTCCACCTGTTGCATAAGCTGCTATGGCTACTGCAAATCCCCATCCGAAAGCGATTACAATCCAGCCGGACTGATATGCGAGCGATTTCTTTAAATTGACTGCCGCACATACACCGCCTCCAAAAATAATGAGAAGCATTGTACCTACGACTTCACCCCAAAATGGTGTCATGAAAATTCCTCCTCTGGTTCAGTTGCCATCCCCTATGAATGTGTAAAAATAGATAAAGAAAAAAGATCCACAACAAACATACTTTACATCAGGGTCATTTGTCACCTAGTAAAGCGCTGTTGTGGATCTCCGTTTCTCCATCACATGATATTAACTTAGTGCTATAGTATCAGAGGATGAAAACGTTGTCAATCAATTTTCACATTTTATCTTTTTCACTTTTGGAACGCTTTCCAAAGGGCTGTATTCGATGTTGTCACAGCTGTAGCTCCTGCTTCAAGTGCTCTTTCTACATCTTCTTTTGTGCGGATAAACCCGCCTGCAAATATTGGAATACCAGCTCGCTCGCGCACTTCTGTAATTAAATCCGGCACAACCCCTGGCAATACTTCAATAAAATCTGGGCGATGTTTCCCTACGAACTCCATGCTTTTTTCCATGGCACTTGTATCAAGTAAAAACATTCGCTGAATGGCATATACCTTCTTTTGCTTAGCTTTTACTATGACAGAAGACCTAGTAGAAATAATTCCTGCCGGCTTCATTTCCTGACAAATAAATTCCGTTCCATACTCATCATGTTTGATCCCATGAATGAGATCGACATGGACAAACATTTTTTTATGATGGGCATTTGCCTCATTCATGATGCCCTTTAGCCGGCCTAAATGGACATCAAGTAACACCCCGTATGTAAATGGACTTTTTAAAAATTCCTCAAATTGCTTCATATTGCGAACAGCAGGTAGAATGGGTTGATCATGAAAACTCATATGCCGTCTCCTTCTAAAGTGTATTGGTTCAGTCTTCTCCTAACAGTAATAGAATCTCTTCTATTTTTCAATACACCTAGTGTATCCAATGCTGATTTCACCTAGCAGCATCTTACTGGATCTATGTATGTGCTTTTTCCACAGAAAAAAGCAGAGAAATCTCTCTGCTATAACTGTGCCATGCTTTCTTTTAGCGTGTTGATAATAAACGAAGCGTCTTCGGCTGTTATATTTAGCGGAGGTGCAAGCTGGGCAACGTTATTATAGCCGGCAACCGTATCACCATTTTTCCCGATGATCAGTCCGCGTTTTTTACATTCAGCAATCAATTGACCGACAACCTGTGGATCAGCTGGTTTTTTGGACTGTTGATCCTGGACAAGCTCAATTCCAAACAGCAGGCCTTTCCCTCTGACATCACCGACAAATGGATGCTCTTTTAACTCTTGCAAACGTTCGAGCATGTCTTGCCCAAGCGTGTCAGACCGTTCTACTAATTTCTCGTTTTCCATGATCTCTAGGTTGGCAAGTGCAACCGCACAAGAAGCAGGGTGACCGCCAAATGTATTTACATGGCGCAGCCTGTCATACGTATCTTCCCCTGCGTACGCTTCATAAATTTCTCGTTTCACGCACGTTGCAGAAAGAGGTAAGTAGCCGCTTGTGATCCCTTTTGCCATTGTGATAATGTCCGGCTTTACTTCCTCATGCATAAAACCAAACCGCTTCCCTGTCCGGCCAAATCCGCAGATGACTTCATCCACAATGAGAAGCGCTCCATGAGCCTCACAGATGTCTTTGACCTTCTTCAAATACCCTTTCGGAGGCATTAAGATACCGCCGCCTGTAATAATCGGCTCCATAATGACCCCAGCAATGGTCTCACTTAGTTCCCACGTCATGGCTTGATCGATTGCCGCTGCACTTGCCAATGTATCTTGATCCTCAGGATGACGATACATATCAGGCGGTGCGACATGGATAAAGCCTTGACCTAATGGTTCATATTTATATTTACGCTGCGCCTGCCCCGTTGCGGCAAGGGCTGCTGCTGTATTGCCGTGATACGACCGATACCTGGAGATGAACTTTGTTCTTGTGCTCTCTTCTTTTTGCGCATGATATTGTTTGGCGATCTTAAATGCGGCTTCATTGGCTTCAGAACCGCTGTTAGAAAAGAAGATGACATAGTCCCCGCCAAGCCATTCATTTAGCTTTTCAGCCAGCTGAATCGCTGGCACATGGCTTTGCGTCAGCGGATAGTAAGGCATTGTATTTAGCTGCTTATATGAAGCTTCTGCCAGCTCTTTTCTGCCATAACCGGCATTTACACACCAAAGACCTGACATCCCGTCTAAATAGCGATTCCCATGAATATCAGTCACCCATGCGCCTTCTGCCTCGTGAATGACCATGCTTTCATTTTCCTTGTTTGTCCCTTTCATATGGTGCCAGATCAACTGATCATCTTTCGCCTGAAGATTTTGAGCCTGCTCATGTATTTTCATCTTCCCGCCCCCATGTATCCGTTTTCATCATTAAAGAAGCTTAGACCGGTTCAGCAGCACACTGCCTCTCCATTCATTATATGGATGAAAAGGGAGGCATATGAAACTGAAACTAGGCCGCCCGTAAGAGAGAACCAATCGTTACTTTCATTATAAAAAAGGGGACGGGCTGATTACATTAGACAGATCGTCAACTGATTGAAAAGAACCATAAGACACTCTACTCGGTTGCCTTAGCAAATCTAACATACCTTGTTAACGGCGATTTCCTTGCAGGAATTCATATGCAAGAATCGCAAATTCAAGCGCCTGTCGTTTCGGTGCCTGCATCATATCCTCACCAAGCAATGCATGCAGTTTATCGAGTCTATGATAAAGGGTCTGCCTGACAATATAGAGCCGGCTTGCAGTTTCCTTTTTAGAACCGTTTGTCTGTAAAAAGATATTCAGCGTTTGATAGAGTCTTCCGCTATTTTGCTTATCATATAAAATCACAGGCTCCAAATACTCTTTCACCATACATTCAAGCAGTCCGCTTTCCTGCATGACAGGCATAAGACGGAGCATATGCAAATCTTGATAAAATGGGCTTTCCACCCGCTGGGGCATCACTTTCTTTATATGCAGCACTTCCTTGGCTGCCTGAAAGCTTTTTCTCATATGCTGAAACTGTTCACAATATGGACCGATGCCAAAATTGATCACAGTTCCGCGTGGCTGCTCCCGATCATACAATTGTTTGATGTCAGCTGCCGCCTTCTCTGCACGCTCTTTCCAGTCCTCCTTCTTTCTCGTGTTCAATAAAATAAACAAGGTTTGTCCTTGATGCTCATACGGAATCAAGTGGAAACCTGCTCGCTGAAAGATGGAGCGGCACGATACGAGAAAATAAAGATTTCCTGCAATTTCTTCGATTTGATGATTCTTTTGAAAGAGCATGACCACACAGCCGGTTGGTTTTTTCAATCCTTCTGTTTCTTCAAGATGCTCTAAAATATCTCTTTCTGAATGCTCTTCTTGGAACCATTTTTGCAGCCATTCGTTCTCTTTTGTCTTCTTCAATTCTTCTGTATAAAGCTCTCTTAGCGTTTGCTGTGCAAGAGCATTTGCCCCTTTATCCATGACGAGCAGTTCGAATTCTGAGAGCGCGTTCGTTTGATGAATAAGCACAAGGTCTGCAAATGTCTGCTTGAGTGCAAGCACTTCTTTTTTGGTCACTTCATATCCTTTTGGCAAGGAAGCAAACTGTAAATAATTCATGACCAGCTCTTCGGTTTGTTTAGAGGAATCACATAAAATAATCGGCTCCCCCTGAACAGGAATAAGTAAAAGAATGCCCCTTACGTGCTGATACACTTGATCCAAAATATCCATCTGCGGATGCGGAGTCAGCAAAAGCTCATTCAGCTTTGATGACAGTGCTTCTAAATCAGCCATCATTTGATACTGGCGTTCAATCATCCTCGTATGGAGATGCTGTGTAATGTTGACGAATTTCACTTCTTTTGTAAACAGAATCAGCGGAAAATCTCTTTCTTCTGCATACGCAATCAGTTCTTCCGGCACATCGAATCTGAGCGGAACAAATTCAATGCACAAGCCTGCCGCACCAGAATCGATCAGCTGTTTTAAAAATGCTTGAAACACATCCAATTGATCATGAAAGCCTGCGGCTGTTGTTAGTATGAGCTCTCCCCCATTTAACAAATCTTCTACAGCAGGCACTTCTAGCACATGGACCCATTTGACCTGCCGAAACAATCCCTTTTCCCCTGCTAACACTTTTGCATGGGCAAAATACTTTGTTTTCAACACATCACTCACTTGAAAATGAACATCTGCATTCATTGATATGTCCCCCTTTGTTTTGCCGCCTATCCCCTATCCCAGAGGGTGCATAGATAAAATCCATAATAAAACTGGTAATGTCACGATGCTTAAAACGGTACTGAGAAATGTCGTGCTTGAGACAAACTCAGGTTTCGTTCGAAATTGTACAGCCATCAGCGTGGTATTTGCTGCTGTCGGCATGGCTGCAACTAAGATCATAATTTGTTTCACCAAATCATCTACCGGTAAAATGAGCGTAAAACCAAATGCGATGAGAGGTGAGATAAACAGCTTCAGCAATACAGCATAAGAAATATTTCGATAATCCACTTGCTTAAAAGAAATGACGGCGAGCTGCATGCCTAAAATAAGCATAATCGTCGGTATGGCGGCATCCCCCACAAGCTGGACACCCGTCATCACCTCTTTAGGTAATGAAAGATCAAGCAGCTGAAATAATAGACCGAGGAGTGCCCCATATGCAACAGGCATACGCAGCACTTTTTTCAGCACAACCTTTCCATCTCCTGCATCCTCTCCGCCCTTTGCTGCATAATACATACCGATTGTACTCATGACAAGCTGCTGCAGTACCATTAAAACGATGGCAATATCTAAACCAGCAGCTCCGAAGACAAGCAGGACAACGGGTGTGCCGTAATTCCCATTGTTCATAAAGGCTGACGACAGAATCATGGCACAATACATTTCATTCGAATAACCATAAATACGAGATAAAATAAAAACGCATAAAACAAGTGAAAGACAAAGTCCGACGACAAAAATAGATAGGTACACATAGTCCATCGATACTTTGTTTTGATAAAAGGTTTCAAACGCAAGAAATGGTGACATTAAATATAAAGACATTGATGAGAGCGTATGTATGTCAAAACCAATGGCCTTCTGCCCAATATATCCGATAAGAAAGATACCGAACACTGGCAGTAAGACAAGTAAAAACTCCATGCTGCACCTACTTTTCTCTAGATGAATTCCTATTCTTCCTCATTATCATACCACTGTTAAACAATAAAAAAGAAGCACCCTTATGAAAGGCCGCTTCTCTCTTCATCCATATAGAATACTTCCCACAAATGACCATCAAGATCTTGAAAGCTCCAGCCATACATGAACCCATGATCCTGCTTTTCCTTAAACGGTGAACCGCCTGCTGCCATCGCCTGCTCGACAAGCTCATCGACCTCTTTTCGTGAATCAACCCGCATAGAGACAATGACCTCTGATCCCTGCCTTGCATCCACCAATTGTTTCTCTGAGATGGTTTGAAAATGCTTATGGGATAACAGCATGACCGTAATAGTGTCACCAATGACCAAACAAGCTGCCTGATCATTCGTAAGCTGCTCTTGAAACTCAAAACCCAGCTGCTCAAAAAAAGCCTTTGATTCCTTGACATGCTTTACCGGCAAATTGATATACAAATGTTTAGCTTGTCGTCCCATGTTCCTCTCCTTTTTGAACACATGATCTCCTTTCAGTATATTCAGATTTTGCTCCGGCATCCCTTTGTCAATTGAAAAAATCTGATGTCATCAAAAAGAAGCGCCTCAACAATAGGCGCTTCCTTTCATTATTTCTTATATTCAATATGGTACACGTCTCTTCTTCGGTCTTTGAGCTGACGTACCGTTCCATCTTGCCGCTGTCTTCTTAAAATTTCTAAATCGACATCGCCAACGACAACCATTTCTATATTCGGATTACACTCTCCTACAATTCCATCTCTTGCAAATTCAAAGTCAGATGGGGCAAAAATCGCTGATTGTGCATATTGGACATCCATATTTTCGGTTTGCGGAAGGTTTCCGACAGTTCCTGAAATCACGGTATAAATCTGATTTTCAACCGCTCTAGCCTGTGCACAGTAACGCACTCTTAAATAGCCTTGACGGTCTTCTGTACAGAACGGTGTAAAAATAATTTTCGCTCCTTTATCAGCTGCAATCCGAGCAAGCTCTGGAAATTCAATATCGTAGCAAATTTGGATCGCAATTTTACCGCAGTCTGTATCAAATACCCGAACCTGATCACCTGCTGAAATCCCCCACCATTTTCTTTCATTCGGTGTGATATGGAGCTTATATTGCTTTTCAATTGTTCCATCACGTCTAAATAAATAAGCGATATTGTAGATTTTCCCTTCCTCTTCAACGAAATGTGATCCGCCGATGATGTTAATGTTGTACTTCACAGAAAGGTCTGTAAACAAATTAATGTAATCCTCGGTATATTCCGTGATCCGCTGAACTGCAAGACTTGGGGAGCGCTCCTCTAAGTAAGACATGAGCTGCGTTGTAAAAATTTCTGGGAATACGGCAAAGTCAGCTGACGCATCTGATGCGACATCAACATAATACTCCACCTGATTCATAAATTCCTCGAAGGAATGAATTTGTTTCATCGCATATTGAATGACGCAAATGCGAACTGGGAACGCCGATTTATAAAATCTTTTCGATTGCGGACGATAATCAACATTATTCCATTCCATTAACGTCGCATATGTGCTCGATGCCTTATCATCCGGCAAGTAATTCGGGTTGATCCGCATGAGGCTGAATTCATTTAACAGCTGAAAAGATAAAACAGGATCATAAATTTGGTGAAGCATGACCTGCTCCACATATTGACGAGGCGTCATTTCCTCTTGGTATTTATGATAATTCGGGATGCGTCCGCCAATGATGATGCTTTTTAAATTTAATCTTCTCGCTAAGTCTTTTCTTGCTTCATACAAACGATGGCCAATTTTCATGCGGCGGTATTCAGGACTAACCATCACTTCAATTCCATACATATTCATCCCATCTGGATTATGGTTAGTGATGTACCCATCATCTGTGATGTCCTGCCAAGTATGACGGTCATCGTATTCATCAAAGTTAATTAATAAACTTGAACAAGAGCCAATGATTTCCCCCTCAAATTCAGCACAAAACTGACCTTCTGGGAAATGCTCAAGATGGCTTTCAAGGTGCTCTCGTTTCCAAGGGTCCATGCCCGGAAAGCATACCTCCTGCAAGGCGATGATTCGGTCAATATCTTCTTCCCGGATATTACGGATCACCATTCTTTTTTCAAACCGCGTTAAATCGAGTTTTTCTGCCATGATGTTTTTGCCCCCTTACTGATCCTCTTTTTCAAGCTGATGGAATAGCTGGAGCAATTCGATTTCAGCCATGGATTCTAATCTGACATCATATTCTTCAAACTGCAGCGTGCTCGTCACTTTGTTTGGGACGATGACGCATTTCATGCCTGCCCGTTTGGCAGCAATTGATCCATTCACTGAATCCTCAAATGCCACACAATCCTTTGGCTCTACCCCTAAGCAGCTTGCGGTTTGCAAATAAAGCTCTGGATGAGGTTTGACTTCTTCCACATCATCTGACGTACGGATACATTCAAAGTAATCGAAAAGACCGATTTGCTTCAGGTGATCAGACACCCATTTATAGTCTGAGCTGGAAGCAAGTCCAATCTTGATTCCAAGCTCCTTCGCTGCCTGTAAATAAGCTTCTACGCCAGGTCGTGCTGATTCATCCTTCATTCTCTTTTGAAAACGAGAACGCCGGTCCGCTGTGAGTGCCTCATGATCGAGCGTCTTTCCTAGCTGCTTTTCTAAGTATTCAAAAGGCTTAAAGCCCGCCTGCGTCCCGATGACGTTACCCCATACAGAAAGAGGCAGTTCCGACTCATGCTCTGCAAACATTTCTTGTAAAACTTCATATTCATGTGTTTCTGTATCTAAAATTAATCCGTCAAAATCAAATATAATCGCCTTTACCAACGAGGCCACTCCTTTTTTTTACGAAAGTCTTTAATATGATACTCAATGCTATCATATCGTGAATAAAATTGACTTTCAAAGATGAATGTCTGCTAAAATAATTATGTATAAAAGGAGCCTGTACCATTTTGTCAGGCTCCTACCCGTGTTCGGTTTATTCTGCAAGAGGTCCAAGCGCTCCGATTCGTGGAGAAATAGGCAATGTTGAAAAAGAGCGGGTTTGGTATTACAGATCTAAAGGTTTCTCCGTTCCCTTAAAAATAGTATGTGCGGCAGCCTTGTAAGTTAACAAGGAAGTTCACACCAACTTTTACGCATTTTGAAGGCGGCGGCTGGCAAAATCGTCTAAATCAAACGGAAAAGAAAAGCCGCATGCATTGACCTGCTCACGGTTTCGCTCGAATAGCTCACGATCACGCTTTGTCATATGGCGTTTAGGTTTTACAATAATGGTATGTAATAGCTGAAGTCCCGATAAAATACGAAAAGCATCGTCCATCGTTCCGTTATAAACCCCTTCAACAAAGGTCAGCGGGCGTTCTTGTTGACGCGCAGCTGGGTTTTCACCGACAGCATGGGATAGAAGATCTTCAACATCCTTTGATATTTCTTCAATTGCCTGCTCTTGCAGGTCTGTAGCAGCTTTCATTATTCTCACGTGGCATCTACCTCTCTGTCGTTAGTTCTCCATTCAGAATAGCACAGAAAAAAAGGCGTTCGCCAAGGTAAGTGTTTCCTATATATACCCAAAGAGAGGAACGGATATTATGAATATTAACGGGCACACGCTCTCACTAAAAGCAGGTGAGCAGCATCATGACACTTCACTTAGTCAGTTTTTAAAAACAGCCGTATCGGCCTCAAAACCGATTATCCATTTTTGGATGGAGCATCAAAAAATACGTTTAAATCAAAAGCCTGCCCATCACGCGGCAAAAGTCAGTACAGGCGATCACATCCTGATCGATTTATTTGAAACGGAAGAAAGTGATGTGACGCCAGAATATGGTGAATTAGAGGTGCTCTTTGAGGACGAGCACTTATTGATTGTGCAAAAGCCCGCTGGACGACCAACGCACCCGAATGAAAAGGGACAAACGGGCACACTGGCAAACCTTGTGGCCTTTCATTTTCAAGCAAATGGCGAGGAAAAGCGAGTGAGACATATCCACAGGCTTGACCAAGATACAAGCGGCACTGTCATTTTTGCTAAACACAGGTTAGCTCATGCTGTGCTTGATCAAATGCTTTCTAAAAAAACGATCAACCGAACTTACATCGCCATCGCAGAAGGACTTTTCAAGAAAAAGAAAGGCACGATCAATGCAGCGATCGGCCGTGACAAGCATCATGCCGTCAGACGAAGAATCTCTCCTACTGGTCAAAGTGCTGTGACTCATTTTCAGGTTATGGACACCAATAAACGCCTGCAAATGACAGTTGTTAAGCTGCAACTTGAGACCGGAAGAACACATCAAATTCGTGTCCATCTTAGCAGTCTTGGGCATCCTTTAGCCGGGGATTCACTTTATGGCGGCGCTCGCGCTTATATCAACAGATGCGCTCTTCACGCCAAACAAGTAGACATGACACATCCTTTTACAGGTGAGCAACTGAGCATAGAAGCGCCGCTTCCACCAGATATGGCTCAGCTCATGGACGAGATCATTCATTAAAAAAAGAGCCTGCTGATTAAATGCAGGCTCTTTCTTCATTAGACAGATGCTCTTTTTGCATAAATAATATATCGCTCTGGTGCATTGCCGACGAAATGAAATGGATAGCATGTCGTTAACACGAGCTCTTCCTTTTCATTCTGCAAAGTAATAATGGATGTATCATGCTGATCCACGATTTTCGTATGTGTGATTTCATAAAGAAACTCACCATACGGCACAGTGATTTTCAGCTGATCGCCAATATCCAGCTCACCTGTTCGGCGAAATACCGTGTCACGATGGCCAGATAGGACGATTTGTCCCTTTTGATCAGGGTAATAACTGCCTTTGTAATGCCCGACTCCTTTGGCAAGATCATCCGCATCTGTCCCTTCGACAATGGGAAGGTCTGCTTTTAATTTCGGAATCGTCAGGATGCCAGAGGCTTTCCCCACTTCAGGAGAAAACTGCTTCTTTGACATCCTTTGATCGTCCGCTACCGCTTTCTTCGCGGCTTCTAATGATTGTGCTGTTTGAAGGTGTGTAGAGGCGATTTGCCAAATTCCCCAGCCGAGCAAGACAATTCCTGCTGTCATCACAGTAAGTGCAAGCCACTTTTTCATGCTTAAACTCCTTTACCTGTTACATTTCTCTTATATGAAACGCTCTTTAGCTTGCTGCTTTTTCTTCTTGTTTTGCTTTTTGAATGCGTCCCTCTTTTTGATACACAATGGAAGCTCCTTCAAAGCTCTTCACAAAAGCGACAGTGGCTTCTAAATCCTCTGGACCTGTTTCAGGATTTTTCCCCAGCCTTCCTATCGGTGCATACTTACTGCCAGTTGCAGTTGCCATAAAGTTATTCACCGTGAGTGTATACGTTTGATCGAGCTCAACGTCTGATCCATCTGGCAGCTTTAAGTCGACTACTTTATATGTTACCGGATCATAGGAATATGAAAAACCCGAAATGCTATAATCTGGTCCAAATTGAGGAGAAATTTGCGCTTCAATGATCTCAGCCAAGTCTTTCCCCTTAATCTCAAGTTTAACTAAGACGTTGCCAAAAGGCTGAATATTAAACAGATCTCCCCACGTAATCGGCCCTTTTTCAAGGTTTTGTCTGATGCCGCCGCCATTCATCATGGCAAAATCACTTTTCATAGAATACCTCATACCATCAGCAATCAAATTTCCGAGCGGCGTATCTCCATCATTTGAATAGCCGCCTTCCATTTTGACACCAGCTTCTCCAACTACCTCACTAATAATCGGCTCAACTTCTTTTCCGTAATGAGCCAAGATGCCGGCTGCTTCCTTGTCCTTTTCAATACCAGACTGGTCTACATACTGGATATTTGCACTCTTTTTGACAATATCCTTCGTTTTGCGGTCAAGTGTTACATTGACTTCGCCAACGGCCTTCCCATATTCAAAGGCTTGGACAATTAATTTCCCATTGACCTCTCCGTTTACCACTTCGTGATTATGCCCCGCAAAGATGACATCAATTTCATCATCGCCTTCTTTGGCAAGCTTCGCACTTTCTCCAGTGATGGTATCTCCATTTTGAGAGGCTGTCATATGAGCTAAGACCGCAATGGCTTTGATCCCTTTTTGTTTTAATTCCTTCGCGGCTTCATTAACGGCTTTGACTTCATCTGTAAACTGAATGTCTTTAATCCCTTCTGGCATCACCATTCCTGCGGCTGACTTTGTCACAACACCGATAAATGCTACAGGAATTCCCTCGACATCCATGATTTCATAAGCAGGTAAAAGTGGTTTACCTGTATCCTTGTATTCACAGTTTGCACAAACGAGCGGAAAATTCTGTCCGTCATATCCCTTTGTGCCTTTAGGATGATCTCCGCCATTTATGATCCGTAATAGCTCGTCCACCCCTTCATCAAATTCATGGTTGCCGACCGTGCCAACATCAAAGCCAATGTTCTCCATGAGTTCAACAGTTGGTTCATCCTGCAGAAGAGACGATATTGGAGAGCTGCCGCCAATCATATCTCCGGCGTGAACTGTGATCGTATTTTTGTGTGCTGCTTGTTTTTGTTTCATATAAGCCGCCACATAATCCATCCGTCCGTACGTTCCTTTATTGCCATCACCTTTTAGATCCAGCTCGTATTGTTGATCAATTTTTCCGTGTAAATCATTCATGCTTAAAATGGTTAACGGGACTTCCCCAGCTTCCTCTGCCGGCTGATAGCCAGCCTGTTCTGCTTCTTCTTTTGAAGCAAAAAAGATGCGTTTATCTACAGCGATTTCTTTCCAGCTGTCAGGCGATACGTACGTTTTCGCTGATGAATCACCGACGTAGCGTGTCAGTCCTTTTTTCTGTTCACGTGCCCTAAATTCAAACGGCTGTTCCAGCAGCGGGTCCGCTTCGTTCCATATGCCCAGCCCTTTTTCTTTCGCCTCTTTGACCGCTTTTTGGAACATCTGATAGTCCTTTTCATCTCCAATCGGCCAGATGAAATACGTAGGAGCATATCCTTTTTTCACAAGCTCTAAATTCGTATTGACCCCTTTTTTGGTTTTCACTTGAGCTAAAAGACGTCCATAGTCGTCCTTCGCTTCAGGACCAATCTTTAATGTGACTTTATCTCCGCTTGAGAGCAGAGTATTTAAATAGTCCGCCGCCTTCTGTCCAAAACGCAGCTGGTTTTGATCTAATTCATTTTTTGGCTTATGGTACGTTTCCGGCGTGTCCATATTCACAAAGCGCACCTTTGTTGTACCAAGCACAGGCTTCTTTAAATGAATCGTATCACCATCCACTACCCGGTCAACCGTTGCCTCGTATTCTTTCTTGATTTTTGGCGGCTTTGGCTGGCGTTTCAGCAGACTGACATCACCCTTGTGTCTTGGAAGCACCTGCAGCGTATCATATCTGCTTAAAACTCCTGTAAACTCATACCATTTCCCTGTCTTTACTTCATCAATGGCACTTGTATCCACCATCACTCTAAGGATGGTGCTGTGATATTTTTTATCAATAATCACGACATTATATCCACCGCCAGCCGGCTGCTCTGGCTTTGATTCAACATAGCCTTTGATCTTCACAAGTTTTCCTTCATGTTTATGTGCCTGATCCGTTTCTAGTTGTTTCAGTGAGACTCGCTTTGGCTTTGGCAAGGTTTGATTGACAGCATCTACCTTCAGGGCATCTCGATCCGGCACAATTTCAATCAGTCCTTTATAAGACGTGATCTTCCCCGTTACTGTCACCTTCATGCCTGTTTTCAGTTCTGGGAAGTTGTTGGGCTGTACTGAATAAATATTGATTCCTGCTGATTTGTCTTGAATGTACGTTGACAGTTTCCCATTGCCTATAGCCGATTGGTCTGCTGTCACAATTCCACTCACCGTCACCGTTTCTCCGATCAGCAGACGGGCTTTCTTGATTTTCATTGGCTTCTTTTGGTTCCAAACCGTTTCCTTCTTTTCAGACGCAATGGCTTGTTCTGCTGTAATCATGCCAGGCAGTAAGGATTGCAGACTAAAGATCACTAAAACCAGACAGCAGATCATACGAATGGATCGAACACGTTTCATTAGACCCTCCCCTTCCGAGCTTTATCTCTCATAGTGTACTAAGTAAATATTGATGGTAGATGGATTTCTTGTAAATCTTATGTCTGTCAGCTCATTGGAAACGTAATAATCACTCGTGTCCCCTCAAAGCTTTTGCTTTCAAAACGAATGCTGCCGCCATGGCTTTCAATGATTTTAATCGTCATCATTAAACCAAGACCAGTCCCTTTTTCTTTCGTTGTATAAAAAGGTTCACCCAGTTTCCCTAGTTCTTCTTCTGGTATGCCCTTTCCTTGGTCTTCAAAAATCAGCATCATCTGATTATGTTCCAATACGGATGTGACTTGAATGACACCTGTCACACCATCCATCGCTTCAATACCGTTTTTAAGAATGTTTAAGAAAACTTGTTTCAGCTCATTTGGTATACCTTGAATGTTTGGCAGCGACGGAGACAAATTCTTCTGAATAGATACGCCTTTTAAAACCGCCTGTGATTCAACGACCATGATCACTTCTTCGAGCAGAAGATTGACATGTACCGGCTCAAATTTCACCGATTTGCTTCTAGAGAGCACAAGGAATTCATTAATAATGGCTTCAAGCCGATTAAATTCAGACATCATCACATCTGCATAATCCTTCTGATATTTCTTACTTTGAATCATCAGCTGTAAAAATCCCTTTAACGACGTCAGCGGGTTCCGTATCTCATGGGCGATGCCGGCTGCAAGCTGACCAACTGCGGACAGCATCTCGGACTTCATCAGCATCTTCTCTGACTGCTTTTGATTGGTAATGTCCTCAGAAATCCGCATCACGGTTGACTGCATTTTGTCAGGATCATCAATTCGGTGTAAAGAGACTCTCTCCCATCGTTCACGGCCTGATAAATCCTGAAAGTACAGCTCACCAGTCCAGCTGCCTTCTTTTAAACAAACGTCCCATTGCTTTTCTAAATCATCACATTGACACAGCGAATGATAGACAGAAAAAATATCTTTGCCGATCAGGTCATATTCATGCTGCTGTACAAACTGGCAAAAGCGCTGATTCACGCATTGAATGACCCCTTCCTCAGTTGCAACAACAATATGGATATGGCTGTTATCCAGTGCTGTTACCGCTAGATGGAGTGACTGTTTGATTTTTGTCATTTCCGTCATTTTAATCCACGTCATCACCGCTCCCTCATGATCTTGATCAAAGATAGGTGTGATGTGAACAGTAAATTGTTCTCCTTCATTCGTTTCAATTTCTCGTTCGATGACGCGCCTGTCCGAGATAACCGATTGTATGTCATGATAGAGCGTTTCCTGTGTAAGCTTTTTAGCCATCGCCTGAAAGGATTGCTGTTGCCTTATTTGTGCTGAAGTAAATAAAGAGGCGGCTGTAGGAGTGTAATAGCGAATATTCATGTCCCGGTCCACAAACAACGTCGCAAGCTGAGGCTTGACAGAAGGTCTATACAGTTCTTCCCTTGTTACCCTTAAGTTGTTTATGATATTAATAAAATGTTCATGTTTTTTCTCAAGCTCCGCTATTTGCGTGTTTTTCACTTTTAATTGAGCCCTTGCCTCCTGCTCTTTTTGTTTAATTTCATTGAGTTCAATTTCTAAATCGACAATACGCTGCTGATAAACTGAATTCTGATCTGGCATCCCTTTTTCCCTGCTGTTCTTTTGAATTTTCCCTCTCTCATTCATTCGAATGAGAATGACGTATACCCCTTTAAAACGGTGATCAAAACTCTTTACAATAAAATCCGCATACTGTTTTTTTCCTTTTTCCGAAATGAGGACATGCTGAAACACAACCTCTGTCTCGTCCGTCCATACCTTTTGAAAGGTTTGACTCAACATCTCTTTCAAATAATCAGGTGTGACATATTCACATGATTGATCTGACACTTCTGTACGGTCTAAAAAGGAATAGGCCCCATTTGACATCGCCAGAATTTTGTCACAATCATTGATCACCATGCATGCGTCATATTCTCCGCCCACTTCTTCCATATATTGTGCAGCTCGCTTTTTTAACTCGGCATCACGAGCGTCATATACCCAAGGGACACTAGATGCAGGAACATTTGAATAGGTGTAAATGTTCCACTTCTCATTGAACAATTGAAACAATCGAGGAATATTGGGAACAGTTTCATTTGGCCCTAAGATTAACACCCCTTGATCTTTTAAAGCATATTGGAATCGGGATAATACTCGTTTTTGTACTTCTGGCTCAAAGTACATCAGAACATTTCGGCAACTGATAAAATCGAGGTGGATAAAAGGTGAATCAATCAATAAATTGTGAGGAGCAAAAACAATATGTTTTCTAAGCGACTGCTTCACAATAAAAGCGTCACCTTTTTTTTCGAAATATCGCGCCCGCCATTTTTCCGGTATGCTTGCCATAGACTCTATCGAGTAAAGACCTTTACTAGCTATTTGAATGGCTTTTCGGTTGATATCTGTCGCAAAGACTTGAAGTTCAATGGACACATCTCTTCGCTTCATTTCTTCTAAAAATAAAATCGTAAAAGAATAAGCTTCTTCCCCTGTCGAACATCCCGCAATCCAAATTCGGCACCGAGATTTCCCGTTGTTCATCGAATGGTCAATGATTGACGGGATCACCTTCTGTTCACATACTCGAAAAGCCTCCATATCTCTAAAGAAAGCAGTCGTGCCGCTTAGGAGCTGAGCATGCAGGCGGTCAAGCTCATCTGGTTCTCTTTCTAATAAACGATCGTACTCTGTTAATAATGACATTGGTTCGTTTGCAGTGCGCATGCGTTTTTGAATAACAGAAAGCAGCCTTTTCTTTTCATAGGTTGAAAAGGCAATCCCTTTATACATTTCGAGACGTTCAATGATTCTTAGTAAAGCTGGATCCGTCTCATCCGCATGCGGGACATTGATGATATTGGCCATATAAGCTGCAAGGGTGGATGGATTTTTGAATGATTGATGATACATGCTGTCAAAACCACTCTCTACCTCACTGCACGATAACGCTGTACCGCCTTGCTCAACCAACCGAAGCAATCCACTCCCCACACAATGACCTTTTTGAAAAAAGATCGCAAACGCCTCTTCCTTTTGAACACTGGCAAGTGACTTAAAAAGCGAGTCGACAGAGCATCCCTTGTTTGTTGGCAGCTGCTCAGATACATGAAGCCGATGATCTTCTGTTAACGTCACAGCCGCATGCTGCGGACAAAAATAGATGGTCTTCTTCATGACTTTCTCACCATGTTTAATCGTTTTTGCCCGGTAGCCAATCGGTAAAACAAGTGCTTCCAAATCTGTTATACAATCGCCTGTCACGTGATTTTGCACAACAATAAAAGAGGCATTTAATTCATGTGGCAACGATTGAAAAAAAGCCTCAAGATGATGCTGTTCAAACGGCGAAACACCGATGCCGATCACTGGTGCCTGCACATGTTCGTCTTCTATCAAACGATTAATGATTTTGTCCTGCATCTGGTACCCCCATGTTCATTCGTCTGATACTTTTTTTCGACAAAAAGAAAGAAAACCCTCTAATTGTAAATAATGTTTTTTGCATGAAAACGAGAAAATATCCTCACATTAAAACAGATTGCATAAACAGAAGGAGGAATATCAATGCAAAACGATCAGCAGCCAATGTTTCAAGGAAGCGCTCAGCAGCCTGAGCTCAACCATGGCGGGCATGAATTATTCGATTTACATGAAATTTTAGCCGGCACGATTAATATTTTGGATCAATATATGATCCTGCGGCAATTTATTCAAGATCCTGCATTATGCGACATCCTGGATCGACAATATCAGTTCGTTTTATCACAGTACAATGTCACTGTAGATTGTTTTTCTACAGGCCAAAAGCCTAGTGAAGAAACCGCTACTTATATGATGAAAGAACACACACAAGTGACATACGGAATCAAACCTTCTCAGCCGAAGAAGCCGAATCAGTCATTACAGGATGTAAAAGACTTAGGCATCACAGGACATATGCTCAGCCTAGTCAAATCACACGCTGGGCTACTTTCCATGTCCGCATTAGAAGTAACAAATCCTGTTGTCAGACGTGTGCTTGCTGCGCAGATTCCGAACTTTATCGAAATGGCATATGAAATTTTCTTGTATCAAAACAAGCATGGCTACTATCAAGTTCCTCAGCTTTCCAAACAAGATATGACAGCCATGACGTCAGCTTTTGCACCGCTTCAGGGGCAGGTTCAAATGCCTCCTAGCAAGGCAGATCAACAAAAGCCTCTTCATTAAAAAAACGGCTGACCTCCTTCTCTGGTCAGCCGTTTTTTCTTTGATACATCACTTTAAACTGTTCTTCAAAATCTGTGAGCCTCTCCCCCGTCGCCTGTTCAAAGCCGCTAGCAAATTGGCCCGTTTTCGCAGTTTCCTCCATAATCTCATGTATGATGTCTCGTCCGTAAAGCTGCACCAGCTCATAGATCATATAATAGCTTTGTAAATAGACATCTGTCTCATACGTTACCCGGGAGTTCTGCCAGTCTTGATCAGAATGAAGAGATTGAAATGGAATTACATCGAAGCGTTCAGACGTAGCATTTAACACGTCATAGGCCGTCCACTCTGCTGTTCCTTCGTGGAACCAAAGCGGAAAAATGCCTGGAGATACTTCATATGAATGGACCTTTTCATAGAAAACAAAATGAGCATACTCATGAATAAAAAGCGTATTGAAAAAGTATAAAGGCAGTGTCTCTTTCTTTAATAATGCTTCCCGTTTATCTGGATATAACCCAATCATTTGATCATGATCGGAGTAAAATCCCGTAATATGCTTGATACCAGCGATTTGTTCGATCGTCTCTTTATCATCAAAATAAATAACGTCTAAAGGTCTGTCAGCTTCAAATTGAAACACTGACGCTGTCCTCTTCTCTGCCTGCTTCATGGCCTCTATGGTCAGATCAACAAAAGCATCCTCTTCCTCTGCATAGTAGATTCGAATATGTTCATAGACTTGCTTATTGAGTCCCTCCGTGATAACCGTTTTAGGAGAAGACTGCTCCAAATATTGTCCTGTCAGCTGAAACGCAACATAAATCAAGTACGCGGTGAAAGCATAAAAAATCAGACCTGCTGCAATCATCCCGCTTACAAGTTTTTTATGAATCAATGACGGCCCTGCTTTCATTTGCTCCCCACCTGAATTCATCCTGCACCCTCTTTCTCTCTCTATGAAGAAACAAAGATCAACAAGAGGTGATATATTTTTTACTTTATGCAGTCAGGTGCGCGAGGTGCGGTTCCAAACAAAAAAGCCGCATATGACATACGGCTTTTGTCGTAGCTATTTTGATTCAGGGAAGACACGTCTAACCGTTTCAGTAAATTCATCGAAAAATCCTGAAATCGGCTCTCCGCTTTTAATACGTTTTCCATAACCTTGCATACGATCGACAAAGTCTGGATTAGCAGATACATACACGTTGTCGATTTGTTGATCCGTTGATTTGACTTTGTCTGAAATTTTCTTTTTCAGATCGTCCGTCACATCACCGCTTTTATTGCCTTCAAGTACAACGGCAACAAATGCATTTTTTCCTGTGACAAGCACGTTTGCTGTCTTCACTTCAGACATATTGGCTACAAGCTCTGACGCCTTATCTGCCACTTTGACCTTCTGAGGTGTTTGAACATCTGGCTGATCCTGTCTCATGTTGTCATTTTTATATGTGACATTTTCATACTGCCTTTTCATTGTTCCTCTACGCTCATCGCCTTGGTTGTTCATTCCACACCCAGCGGTGATTAATGTTGGCACGAGCAGTAAAGATAGCATCCATTTCTTATTCATCAATTATTCCCTCCTTTTGCTCATAGGTTTTTCATCCAGCCGGCTTTTTATGCACATATCCTCTCTTTCCGCAAAATGAATTCATAATTCAGCTGTGATTGGTCATCCTAAACTTGATGAAAGATCATCACGATCAAATGGAGGGATTCGTTTGTTTAAAAAAAGAAAAGGTATGAGCACTGGCGCAATGATCGCAGTATCAACAGCTATCATTGCATTATTCTCCCCGGTTTTACGAAGAAGACTGAAAAGCATGACACAAATGAATATGTCTTCAATGATGAAAGGCGCAAACCATCAGCACCAAGATTCATCTCGTCATGAGTCCCGCTCACATAAGGAATCAAAAGGAACAGGTGAAGTTGGCCAAATGATCAAGCAGGCATTCACAGCTGTCCAGCCAAATCAAACGAACCAGCACCAATCACCATCAAGAACTCATCAGCCAAGAGAATCTTATGCGCAATCTCTTCACATTGATGAAAGTGTGATGAATGTGATGGATGATGAATCGATCCAGCAAGTCATCAATGACATCGAGCACAAATAATAAAACAGGAGCCTTCATAAAAAGAGGCTCCTGTTTATTCTCCTGAAAAATGTTCTTTGACCATAAGACAAAAGGAAGGTAGAAATGTGATTTCGATTGTTGTGATGAAGTCGTCACGATGCTCTAATATCAGCAACAGCTCCTTTTCTTCCTTCCGATCTTTTTTAATCTCTACATGCTGGACTGTTTTAAAATCATATATTCCTAAAACGGATTCGGTCTTTTTTCGAACGACCTTTAAGGTAAACTCCTGCATAGCAAGCGACATGTTCACAACAAATCGCTCCTCCTGATTCTCGAACCGAAACGTCAAATCTTGATATTCAACCGGCATTTCTTTTTCAAATCCGGCATCTGGCATTTTTTCAAAAAAAGAAAGCCAGTCCGTTTGATCTGGAAAGCGTTTTCCCCGCATTTTCTTCAATTCCTCATCATTAAAATTTTTATTAATTATCCTTTTTCCCCTTTTCTTTTGCAACAAATTTTAGTAATTTTAAAAAGGTGATTCTATTTTGCTAAGAGACCTCTTTATTAATTTAACAATTCTTGTCACTTTCCATTATTTATTTATGCTTGTGTTTAAAGAGAATTTTCTGAAGAAAGAAGATACCTTGCTCAGACAAATATGCAAAGGCATGCTTTCTGGGTTACTCGGTGTCCTTTTAATGTTCTTCTCTATTAAAACAGGACCAGCGATCATCGATTTAAGACATATTCCCCTTATTTTAACGGCCTTTTATGGAGGCATCGCCCAAACAATGATTGCAGCTTTTATTGTGATCATTGGCCGATTATTAATTGAAGCCAACATCGCTTCTTCCATCAATATTTTTTCCATGATGTTTATCGCAGCTTCTTCTTTTTTGATTGCAGAGCGTCATATGAATCATGTTGTGAAAATGCTGTTATCCATTACGATTGGTAATGTGGTTGCCACAAGCCTGTTCATCTTGATCGTGCATGAGACATCATTTCAGCTGCATTCTACTTATTGGATTTTCTCATATATTGCTGGATTGTTTAACTTTTATGTCATTGAACATCAAACAAAAGCATATCAGCTGTTAAATTTATATAAATTCCAAGCTCATTATGACTTTTTAACAGGTGTTTTAAATAAACGGAAGTTCGATGAGGTATTAAGTGAAGCTTTTACTAAGAAGTTGAAGCAGCCTATCCATCAAATGTCCCTTATTTACCTAGACATCGATTACTTCAAAACCATCAATGATCAATATGGGCATCATGAGGGAGATATTGTTTTAAAAGAAATTGGTACAAGACTGATTAAAAACACAAGAAGCTCTGATTATATTGGTCGGATTGGCGGTGAAGAATTCGCTGTCCTTCTACCAAATTGTACAATTGAAAAAACATGGCAGATTGCAGAACGCTTGCGAAAAAAAATAGCCGATCAGCCGATTTATTTAAAAAACGGTCTGTCCATTCACACTACGGTATCAATTGGATGTGCTTATTCTCATGGAACTGGTGCAGACATCAAGCAATTACCGATTATAGCTGATCAGGAGCTCTATAAAGCGAAGGAGTCCGGCCGAAATCAAGTGAGCTTTTCAGAGAGAAAAAAAGACCATTTGACATAGGCATTTTCCTCAATTTGTTAGCACTAATTATTTTTAAAAAAGTTTTCGTATAACAGTTGTTTTTTCCCGCAAACACTGGTAAAGTAAAGGTAATTATTTTTGTTCGTATCATCTTTAAGAAGAAAGTTTTGAAAGAGTTTTCGTCTTTGAAGTTTGTGTAAGAGCAAGAATAGTGAATTTAAGCGTTAAGATCGCTTTAGGAGGAAATTTCATGTTAGAAGGTAAAGTAAAATGGTTCAACTCTGAAAAAGGTTTCGGATTCATCGAAGTAGAAGGTCAAGACGATGTATTCGTTCACTTCTCTGCTATCCAAGGCGAAGGCTTCAAAACTTTAGAAGAAGGTCAATCAGTTTCTTTCGAAATCGTTGAAGGTAACCGTGGACCACAAGCTGCTAACGTTAACAAAGCGTAATTTAAGAGCATCTGCTCTTTTAGCACTTTATAGAGTGAAGGAAAACCGCCCGGCTTCTGCCGGCGGTTTTTTTGTACCATAAAAAAAAGAGAACCTGATGAGAGGTTCTCTTTTTTTATTTGTCCTTCTGCTTTAGCTTCTGCAAAGCAGAACGATACATATCATCATTCATTTTTGTCTCTGGTTCTTCTTCTTTGACAGGTGGTTCTGGCTGCTTAAACTTTTGAAGCGCCTGTCTATAGAAATCGTCGCCAGACGCAGCATCATCCGTTTGAGAAGGCTCTGACGCTTTTTTTTCAACTTCAGGCTCTACATGTCTCGCCACAGATTCTGGCTCGCTATGCGGCACGTCAGGCTGTTTGGAGACATCTTCTTTGATCTCTTCCTTATCGGCTGATGCGTGTCTGACATTGAACGCTACTAATCCAATAATGACTAGAACAGCAGCTACTAACGCTACAATAATCGTCGCCAAAAGAACCCTCTCCTTATCGCTTAAATGATGCAGTGACTGATGCTACACGTCTTCCTAGTGCTTTTCCAAGTTCAATGCCTTCAGTCGAAATCAATTCATCTGAATCGATCGGACATGTCACACCAGCTCCATAGTAAGAGCCGTATAAAGCATTCTCTGGGACATTTCCAGGAAGGCCGACAACAAGCATTCCTTGGTGGAACATTGGTGTGATCAAATTATGCATTGTCATTTCTAAACCGCCGTGTGTTGTAGCAGTTGTACAGAAAACAGCACCGACTTTATCGATTAGTTTTCCTTCTGCCCATAAGTAGCCGAGACGGTCAATCCATGTCTTTAACCCAGAACTAATGGTACCAAAGTGACCAGGGCAGCCCCAAATGATCGCATCCATTTGATCAAGCTTGCGAATATCCGCATCTTTCACGTGATCAATGAATACTTCAGCTTGCTCTGTTTCACCCGCGCCTGCTGCAATTGCTTCTGCAAGTGCTTTTGTATGGTCACCTTCACTATCGTATACAACATAAATTTTCATGTACGGTCCCTCCACACTTATCTTGCATCTTGGTTAGCTTCCTTAGGTGCCGGAAGCAGTGATATTTCTTGTTTCTTATGCTGCTGTTCTTTTCGCTTTTTATCCTTACGAACATCTCGCAGGAACAAGCTGAGAATGACACCAGCGGCACAGAATAATGTCACCCACATGTAAGCATCGTTGATGCCCATCACGTTTGAATCAACCTGTGCTTTTGTAAAGAGCTGGGTAGATACATATTTTTGAGCAGCTTCTGCTGTCATGCCCATATGATGCATCACATTCGATACAGCCGCCTGGAATGAATTCATAAAGAACGGGTCCGCAGTATTTGTTTGATCCGCCATATTGGAATAATGGAATGTCGTCCGATTCGTATAAATCGTTGTGATCAAACTCGTACCAATGGAACCACTAATTTGTCTTAATGTATTAGACATCGCTGTACCATGGCTGTTTAAGTGCTGCGGTAATTGGTTCATCCCTGCTGTCATAACCGGCATCATCAAGAGTGACATACCAAATGCGCGTACTGCATACATGAGCACAATGTGACTATAGGAAGTATCAATGGTCAGCCTCGTAAACTCATACGTCGTGACAACGGTAATGAGCATCCCCACAATGGCAAGCGGACGAGGTCCAAATTTATCAAACAAGATCCCTGAAATCGGGGACATAATGAGCATCGCGAGTGCCCCTGGAAGCATTAATAGCCCAGATTGCAATGCCGTAAACCCAACGAGGTTTTGCAGATAAATTGGAAGTAAGAACATCCCCGTATATAAAGCAACCGTAATAATGATGTTAATGACACTTGATAATGAGAAAATGCTGTATTTAAATACGCGGAAATCAAGCATCGGATTATCAACTTTCAACTGTTGGAAAATAAAGAGAATGATCGCAATCGCACCAATAATAATCGTAGATAAGACGATCGGATCTGTCCAACCATCACTTCCTGCTTCACTCACACCGTATAGAAGGGAAGCAAAACCGACGATTGAAAGAATCGCACCAAGACTGTCCAGCTTGATTTTTTTAGGCTCTACAATATTTTTAAACATAAAGAAAGCCGCGATAATGACAATCGCACCGATTGGCACAAGTCCATAAAACATAATACGCCAAGAATAATGTTCAATAATGTAACCAGATAATGTTGGTCCTACTGCAGGAGCAAACATCATCGCAAGACCAAAAATCCCCATTCCTTTCCCTCTGTTTTCCGGAGGGAAAATAAAAAGGATTGTTGTCATAACGAGCGGCTGTAAGATACCGCCGCCGACAGCCTGAATCAAACGGCCAATAAGCATCGTTGAAAAGTTTGGCGCAATGCCGCAAATAAATGTACCTAGTGTAAACGAGATCATAGCCACTAGGAATAAGCTGCGCTGTCCAAAACGTGTGATTAAAAACGCAGACAACGGAATCAGCACACCGTTGACAAGCATGTAGCCTGTTGTCAGCCACTGAATCGTCGTTGCACTCACATTAAATTCTGTCATTAAATGGGGCATAGCTACGTTCAAAAGCGTTTGGTTTAAAATCGCTACGAACAAACCGGCCATTAAAATGATCAGTAAAGACAAGGAGCCTGTTCCCTGTTTTGTCGTTGCAGGTTGATTTGCCATCTCAGACAACCTCCTTTCATATTTTGATATCAATCATCATTAAGATGAAATTTTGACAGAAGCATTCATACCTGGAAGCACTTTGTCTGATGGATTTTTAATTGAAATTTTCACTGCTACTTTTTGCGTTACTTTTGTATAGTTGCCACTTGAATTAGTTGCTGGCAGCATATTGAATGTTGAGTTTGTCGCATAACCAATTTGTTCAACAGTTCCTTCAAATGTTGTATCAGGATCTCCATCTACAACGATGTCGACTTTGTCGCCTTTTTCAATGTTTTTAATATCTGTTTCCTTAATATTTGCTGTGATGTAAAGCTTGCTTAAATCAATTGTTTCACCAAGAACTGTACCAGGCTGCACTTGTTGATTGTTTTGTACTTCTTTTTTGACTAATGTGCCATCAGCCACTGCTTTAATGTTTGTTTTTGTTTGTCCTTCAACTTTTGCAACTGTGCTGTCTTTTTCCACTTCGTCACCTTCGTTGATATCCCAGCCTTTGATTTGTCCAGCTGCTGGTGCTGTAATTTGATACATGTCACCTGTCACTTTTGCCTCATCTGTTTTGACAAAGTTTGTGCTTTCATAGTAGTAATAAGCACCTCCGGCAATAATGGCAAGAATCACAATAAGGCCAATAATGTTCGTTAGCAATAAACGCCCTCTGTTCATGTTTTGTTTCTCCTTTCATGTATAAAAATATAGTGTCATCTGCTTTAGCAAACTTAGAATGCCCATCATCTGACAGAATATGAAACAAGCTCAACACTCTGTCCTTTTCCCTTCTTCTACTCCCGCCCCTATCATGGTGTGCAGCCCATTTATACTTATTGTTCACTTATGAGCAAAGAGCAGAAAAAGAAGAAAAGACGATCGGCATCTTTTTTGAAAAACTTATATTTAACAAGATTAAATATTAATAAATGAAAATTGAAATGTCAAAGAGAAAGTTTTACTTTTTTTTTGGCGATCCTTTCCTTCTCCACACAAAAAACCTTTCAGCCCTTATGCTGAAAGGTTTTTTCAAATGTGCTCGTTATGAATGAACTTCTTCCTGCTGAAAAAATTTTTTTAGTGCGAGAAAAACGTCTGATTTTTGCTTCAAAATATAATGCTTAAATTTCTCATCCTGAATGTGTTTATATGCTGACATTAACGTAGAATGCCGGTTGTATTGATTGACTTCACCATAGCAGAATAAATTGGCTTTTTTCATGATCTCAGAAACAAGTTTCACACACCGGGCGTTGTCTGAGGTCAAATTGTCACCATCAGAAAAATGAAAAGGATAAATATTATATCGCGACGGCGGGTATCGTTCGTCTATGAGCTCTAGTGCCTTTCGATAGACAGACGAGCAAATGGTCCCCCCGCTCTCACCCCGTGAGAAGAAATGTTCTTCGTCTACCACCTTCGCCTCTGTATGGTGGGCAATAAATTCAATATCGACCGTCTCATACTTTGTCCGTAAGAAACGTGTCATCCAAAAGAAAAAACTTCTCGCCATATATTTTTCCCAAAGCCCCATACTTCCGCTCGTATCCATCATCGCCAAAACGACAGCTTTCGACTCTGGTTTGGTCACTTCATTCCACGTTTTATACTTGATATCCTCTGGGTAAATCGGATAAAAGGAAGGACTGCCTGTCATCGCATTTCGTTTAAATGCCGACAGCATCGTTCGTTTTTTGTGGATATTTCCTGTTAACCCGGTTTTGCGAATATCGTTAAACTCAATTTGTTCAACAATGATGTCGTCAAGCTCCTTTTGCTTGAGGTTTGGCAGCTCCAGTTCACGAAACAGTGCTTCCTCGAGATCCATTAATGAGACTTCTGCTTCGTAATAATCCTCACCAACTTGATCTCCAGCACCCTGCCCCTTTCCTTGACCCTGCTTGCTGTCCGAGCCGTCACGTGCAACAACATCGCCAACCTCGCTGTCTCCATCGCCTTGACCCACATGTTTATTTTTGTCGTAGTTATACCGAATTTTATATTCATCTAATGAACGGATCGGAATTTTCACAACATCTTTTCCGTTCGACATGATGATGCTTTCTTCTGTAACAAGATCCGGCAAATTATTTCTAATCGCCTCTTTGACTTTTTTCTGATGACGCTGCTGGTCGTCATAGCCTTTTCGATGGAGGGACCAGTCTTCCTGAGACACAATAAACTGACTTTTTTCTTGCCGGGACATCCATCCCCCTCCTCACCTATTTGCACAATTCTTCTAGCCATCGATTCCTTTATCCTATGCTGCTCGTCATCCAAGTTGACGATCATTTCTAAAAAAGACATTACCGGTGCTGATGCGCCAATAATGCCTCCTTCGTTTATTATCGATTCAGAAGACTGCCTACATATTTTAAAAGTTCATTTGCACTTGTTGAATTATAGCCATGCTCATCAATTAATCTAGCCACTACTTCATTGACCTTCTTCAGCTGCTGTTCATCCGGTGTTTTCGTCGATGTCGTGATTTTCACCACATCTTTTAGATCAGCAAACAGCTTCTTCTGAATGGCCTCCCGCAATCTCTCATGTGAATTATAATCAAAGCGTTTTCCCTTTCTCGCATAAGCCGAGATACGAATCAGAATTTCTTCTCTAAATGCCTTTTTGGCGTTTTCAGAAATACCAATCTGCTCCTCAATTGAACGCATGAGCTTTTCATCAGGATTCATTTCTTCACCCGTTAACGGATCACGCAGCTTGTTTTTATTGCAGTATGCCTCGACATTATCTAAGTAATTATCCATCAGCGTTTTCGCAGACTCCTCATAGGAATACACAAAGGCCTTTTGCACTTCCTTCTTCGCAATATCATCATACTCTTTTCGCGCGACTGAAATGAAATTCAAATAACGCTCCCGATCCTCGCTGGAGATAGACGGATGCTGATCGAGCCCTTCTTTTAAGGAGCGAAGGACATCCAGTGCATTGATCGATTCCATATTCTTTCGAATGATGGTAGATGAAATTCGGTTAATCACATACCGCGGATCAATTCCGCTCATCCCTTCGTCATGAAATTCCTTTTTCATCTCATCAATGTCGACTGATTGGAAGCCTTCGACACTTTCTCCGTCATACAGACGCATTTTTTTCACCAAATCAATATCAGAACGCTTCGGCTCTTTCAGTCTCGTCAAAATGGAGAACATTGCTGCTACCTTCAGCGTATGCGGGGCAATATGCACATCTGAGACATCACTTTCTGAAATCATTTTATGATAAATGCGTTCTTCTTCTGTGACCTTTAAGTTATAAGGAATTGGCATCACAATAATTCTTGAATGGAGCGCCTCGTTCTTTTTATTTGAAATAAACGACCGGTACTCGGTTTCATTCGTATGGGCGACGATCAATTCATCTGCACTAATTAAGGCGAATCTTCCTGCCTTAAAATTTCCTTCCTGCGTTAATGACAGAAGGTGCCAGAGAAATTTCTCATCACACTTTAACATCTCCTGAAACTCCATCATCCCTCGGTTTGCTTTATTGAGTTCTCCATCAAAGCGGTAGGCGCGGGGATCTGACTCTGATCCAAATTCAGCAATGGTTGAAAAATCGATGCTTCCTGTTAAATCGGCAATGTCCTGAGATTTCGGATCAGACGGACTAAAGGTACCAATGCCGGTCCGTTTATCTTCAGAGAAAAAGATCCGCTCGACCCTTACATCCTCAATTCTGCCGCCATATTCCTCTTCTAGTCTCATCATGTTCAGAGGCGACAAATTCCCCTGCACACGAATCCCATATTCTCTATAGAAATCCTCCCGCAGATTTTGCGGAATGAGATGAAGCGGATCTTCATGCATAGGGCAGCCTTTGATCGCATAGACTGCGCCATGATCTGTGAGTGAATATTCTTCAAGTCCTCTTTTCAATCTAGTGACAAGCGTCGATTTTCCCCCGCTTACTGGTCCCATCAGTAATAAAATACGCTTCCTGACATCCAGCCGCTTTGCAGCAGGGTGAAAATATTCCTCCACTAATCTTTCGAGTGATTCCTCTAACCCAAACAGCTCCTGATCAAAAAATTTGTAGGTTCTGACCCCATTCTCCTCTTCAATCCCGCTGTCTTTAATCATATGATAAACGCGAGAATGAGCAGATTGAGCGACAAGTGGATTTTCCTTAATAATGTCTAAATAATCGCTGAATGTGCCTTCCCATTTCAGACGCTGCTCTTCTTCTCTGTGCTGTTCGATTTTCTTTAAAATATCCATATGAACCTCCTCTTTCAAGATTGAAGCTAGAAATCAGATACTGTTTTACAATCTATGCGGAGGCGTCCTATTACATGCTTTCGTTCTTCAAAATGACGAATTGGCAAACTGAATTGACAACCATCCGCAAGACCCTTCATAATAAAGGAAAAATAGGAGAAAAATGATTTTCTTCTCCTGCTTTTCAAGGTGAACTTCACATCATATGAAACAGGCAGCGAACGGAACAAAGGGATAAGGGGGAGCTTATATGAGAACGGTCATTATGATGGGCGTCATCATTACGTTTTTAGTATCCATTTTCACTGCTGGCTACGAAGGCAAGCCTGGTAAATGAAAAAAAGGATGTTCCATTTGCGGAACATCCTTTTTCATTTAGTTCGTTGTTTTCAGCACTTGCATATTCACTGTATTCCCTGACACCTGCACCTTCGTAAAGTCTTGCGTATCGACCACAGGTGTAACGGCACGATTATCCAATGTGATGTCAGTAAAACGAGTAGAGAAATTCGCCCGAATGTCTTTTCGATAAATATCGTCAGTTACTGCTACCGTCGACAGTAGTTTCCACTTGGTCACAGAGCCAATGTTTGAGTTTTGAATTTCTGTAATAATGCGGCCGGTATAACCAACATTATTTGTGCCCCAGAACGTCGCTCTTGTATGCCCATTCAAATTTTTATAAATCGTCATTTGAACAGTACTTCCAGGTTTAAATCCCTTTGTATACGTGAAGTCATCTTTTCCTTCGATATATGTCTCTTGATTATTTGCTCCTACTTTCATCGTAGGTTTCCACACATTATAGGTTGAACTGTATTGAAGACCAATATCCACTTCTTTTGAACCTGTGAATCCAGAATAAATATAAGCTGTACCATTTGACACACTCATTGTGGAAGGGAGTTGAATTTTTGTGACCAATATGGATCCGTTACTATTGATATAAGTACGCCCGCCAATCCCTTTTGATAACTGCGCTGCTTCTATCTCCTGCGTCTGAGAGAGTCCTGGAATACTGACTGGAAGCGTCCCCATTAAAATTGCTGAGCTAATGGCACTAGTGATCAGTAGCTTTTTCATCTCATTATTCCTCCTAATGGATTCATCATTTTTTGAAAACGTGATCACAATCTATCATACTACCTATTTTTTAACATGTCAAAAAAAGTATAATTAAGTCATATTTTTCATCTTTCTGTTTCTTAACTCATATAAAAAAGCCGAGATCAGTATCTCGGCTTTTAATCATGATCTTATATGAGATCGCGATATTGCTGCTGGCGAAGTGCCTCATATACAAGAATGGCTGCCGTATTCGACAGATTCAAAGAACGAACATGCTCTGTCATCGGTAAACGAAGACAACGGTCCATATTTTGTTCAATCAAATCTTTTGGCAATCCACTTGTCTCTCTTCCAAACACAAAGAAATAGTCTTCATCCAGCTGAGAGTAATCAAATGTTGTATGCGGCTTTTGGCCAAATTTTGTGATATAGAAAAATTGCCCCTTCGGATGTGCCTCAAATAATTCATCAAGTGAATCATGATAGACCACATTGGCATATTTCCAATAATCGAGTCCTGCACGCTTCAGCATTTTGTCATCTGTCGAAAAACCAAGCGGACGAATCAGATGAAGGGTTGTATTTGTTGCTGCACATGTACGCGCAATATTTCCAGTATTAGCTGGAATCTCTGGTTGATATAAAACGACATGAAGTCCCAAAAAAGTTCACCTCTAATTTTCATTTCCGCTCAACATTATACCACTAACTATCCTTCGCGGCATCGTCCAAAATGTGAAAAAACATATATCGAATAGCAGGTGTATAGGCAGTCGAATCCTCGTATGACCAATAGCGCATGCGGGAGTCATACGTCTGTGCATTCACAAGAGGCATTCCGCCTTTGTCATGATCAACGACAATGGTTGTATGATTATACCTTCCATCACCTTCAAAATCGTAGCAAATGACATCACCAATTTGAAGCTCGTGGGCTTCTTTGAGTTTCTTTGCTCTCAAACCCGCTTTCGAATTCGCTAAATAATTTTTCATCGAATGAGCCACCGTCCAGCTATAGCTCCACGTATGCGGACGCACCCACCAGCCAGACCCGCGGTTTGGATACCCTCTCGTTGGCGCGTTCCCTGCTTTCAAACATTGTGAAATAAAATTTGTACAGTTATCTTCAAAGTTTTTATAGGCTGGATTCCGTTTATTCCAATATGTCTCCGCATACTTCACGGCTGCCCGCCGGTCATAATGAAAGGCTCTCCCGAATTGTTCTTCGGTCTGAAAGCGCTCATCCATATGCTCTTCCCTTTGCCGCTCTTCTAACATCATCCGATCTTTAACAAGCATGTTGTTATAAAGAAACGCTTCTCTTTTTTCCACCTGTTCCTCTAAATAAAAAGAATCGTCTACATCCTTGCATACATATGTGAGATGAGCAAGGTACTGCACATGCTGAGCCCCATCATCTTGAATGGCTGAATCGAGAAGTTTTGTTTTTGCTTTCGCCTTCACAATCTCAACCTGTCTTCTAGCAAAAAGCTCTTTTTTCCGCTCTACTGCTTCCACATCAGACATAAGCTGCGGCTGTTTGATTGCACGGTCATTGATTAAATACGCCAGCCTGTCTTCTAAAGTTTTCTCTAATAATTGTTTCACACAGACACCACCAAACATTTTTTAAAATCTTTGTTTGGTTCATTCTATGTTCACAGGGATGTTATTTAGTATTTAAAGGTGTCTGTAAAAGCTCAATCCCTTTCACAATCTCCTCTTTCGCTTCTTCATCACTTTCCCGCTCAAGGGCCTTTTCCAACTCTGGGAGCTGCTGATCATCGCCAATTTTGCCAATTGCCCAAGCAGCCGTTCCCCGAATGACCGGTCTTGGATCCTTGTGCATCAACTCAATTAACACTGGTAAGGCAGATGTATCTTTAAAATGAGCGAGTGCCAAAATTGCATTCCGCTGAATGGGCTTTTTCCCCCGCCATGAACCTGAAACATGACCGTATTTTTCCTTAAACTCACGATTGCTGATCGTCAGAAGCGGCTTTAACAGCGGCTTCGCAATTTCAGGGTCTGGCTCCATTTCAGGATGCAGATGAAAGTCTTTTCCTTTATTGATCGGGCAGACAGTTTGACATGTATCACACCCGTACAATCGATTCCCTATTTTCGAACGAAATTCGTCAGGTAAAAACCCTTTTGTCTGCGTTAAAAATGAAATGCACCGCTGAGAATTCAGCTGCCCTGGATTCACAAGCGCACCCGTTGGACACGAATCCACACATTTATTACAAGTTCCGCACTGGTCTTCAATTTTCTCATCCGGTTCAAACGGAACATTTGTGATCATTTCAGCCAAATACACATAAGATCCAAACTCTGGCGTGATAATCATACAGTTCTTTGCACTAAAACCAATGCCAGCACGTTCCGCTACAGCACGATCAGATAATTCTCCTGTATCCACCATTGATTTTGTCCGTATATCGACATGTTTGCTTCGCAGAAATTCTTCGAGCATATCAAGCTTTTTTTTCAGCACAACATGATAATCTGTTCCCCATGAAGCCCGGCAAAAAATCCCCCGTCTCGCATCCTTTGTACTTCGAGGAGCATCTTTCATTTTGGAAGGATACGCGAGCGCTATCGCAACAATTGATTTGGCCTTCGGAAGCAGCAAAGAAGGGTTTGTCCTTTTTTCAATATCAGGCTCTTCAAAACCTGACAAATACCCTAACGATTCATGTAAGATGAGGCGGTCCTTTAATGAATCAAATGTATCGGCACTTGCAAATCGAATTTTATCGACACCAATTTCTTTCGCATATTGAATCAATTCTTCTTTTAATTCTCCAACATGAATCACCTTGCAAACCTCCTTTCTTTGTTTCTTCTGTTGTTTTCAGTATAATACGAGTGTATCATGACCGATTGGAGTGAGTCACTGTGAAGATACATATGGAAATTTCTCATCCTCAAAACCCGTCTATCCATGTTGGGCAGATTGAATATTCACATATTGAAGTGGGTACATCACCTCAAATGTTAAAAGGCCGCTTACGCTTGTTTCAAGAATCTTTATTTTTTGAATACGAAGATAAAGTCTTAGAAGAAGTACCAGCCATCAAAGAATGGACGGATCTTTTAAAAGACGTTCCTTTCCTTCCACTTCTTTCTAACATCCAAAAGGAACAATTTATTGACTCGACCAATTCCGTACAGGATTTGTCGATATTTTTCTCACTAAAATATTTCTTACCTATCCTGACATTAGATGCCGATCGCATCAAAGGACCGCTTTCACTGGCAAAACATGAGGCTGGTGACATCAAATGGCAGGACAGCGCAGGATTGAATGGATTATTTTCTCAAACAAGTAAAGCACAAATTTCTCAAGACACAAAGAACATTCTTCAAATCATCCTTTTCCCGCCATCTATTTCCCGGGAAAAGAGTGAAGCTCTTATTCAATCCTTGACGAAGATGTTTGTACAAATACATGGCGGAGAAAGCAAATATGAACTCATTGAAAAAGCACTGTAGCCTGACAGTGCTTTTTCACATTATACTGACATAATAAAAAACGCAACACTTCGTTTATCTAAGAAACGAAATACTGCGTTATAAACAAAATTATGTATTGGAGCGGGTGATGAGAATCGAACTCACGACATCAGCTTGGAAGGCTGAGGTTTTACCACTAAACTACACCCGCATCAATCTTTTAAAAGCAACGTCATCGCGTTGACTTTTATTATGTTACAACTTTCTTAACAATTCGTCAAGAGAATATGAAAATTTTTCGTCAAAAAACTTCATATTCTCCGTATATATTACGATAGTTATTTATCTAGCTGGATATAAAATAAGTATGCATGTGACTTATTCTTCAGTGCTTGCTTTGGATTCTCCTCAATCTCTTCAAATATTGTTGAACCCCCGTCTTTCCCCATCGCCGCTGTATACGCAATCAGTGCCTTTCCTCCAGAAGCAACTTTGACAGTTTCAGATTGTGCAGAAAATACATAGTCACTTACTTTGAACGGGAAGCTTGATGTCGCTTTCGTCATCCCATCATTCTTTTTATTTGACCAAATACTAAATTGTGATTCATATGTATCTTTCTCATGATGTAATTGAAGAAGTACATTCACCGTTTGGTCGGTTCCATCCTGGTGTAAAGTAAAGGTAGCAGATGATGCTTCCTTATTCACTAATCGTCCATTTTTGTAATGACTCCCGATAAACGTAATACTCTTATTCTTCTTCGTTAATCCTTTCAGTGTCAGAGCCACCTTTTCATTAGCCGTTGCTGCTTCTAGTAAGTTTTTTTCTTTTTTTGAGAGTTTCATTTGTTCGATGGTTACTTGGTTTTTAGTGGCAGGCTCTGTTTTTATTGTCGAAACCGTCTTCTCGGTTGTCGTGGTTTCTTCGGCCTTCTCGCCGCATCCTGCTAATAGAAAAACTGTGAATAAAAGAATGCTCCATTTTTTAAACATTGTGATCCCCTTTGGTGTTTTTTATTTCCTATTATACCAAAAAAGGTTAGGAGAATTTTCCTAACCTTTTGCTTTTTTCTGCTTCATGGCTGATAAGAATGCCACAATGAGAAAACTCACAGCAAAAATCACCATCATATAAATAAAAAAGTTTGGCTTGATCTGAAAAGTAAATGCGGACGAGCCTTCCATTTCAAAAGCGAGACTGTTAAATAATAAAGCATCATTCGTTTTTGATTGAAATAAATGATAGAACAGTACACCGATTGTCAGCATCGGAAAGCCTAAGAATCCGAGAAAACTACCAACTATCGCGCCTTGTTTCATCGCCTGTACGTTCATGATCGTTGTCCTCCCATTCCCCCAAGCAATAGCTGCTTCATAATGGACTTACCATCCCCCATAAACGGAAGAAGATAGAGTAATTGAATAAAATACGTGATTGAAAAAATGAAAAATCCTGTCGAAACCGGATTTTCTTTTAGAAATAAAATGGTCACAATGATGCCTGCTGCGCCAATCACACCGGGAACAAGCGGACCAAGCAGCGTAATCCATACCTGCTTTTTCTGAAATGGATCTAATACGGGCCTTACAAACTTCACTGACATCATGTCACTCGCAAAAAAGCCTTGAGGCCCATCCCGCCCTGCAAATTTTCGATGCGCATAGCCATGTGCCGCCTCATGTAAGGCGGTTCCGGTAATTAACCCGAAATAAATAATCGTAAAATAAATCGCAATGGCTGCAATCGACGGATCAGGAATGAATAAAAAAGCGATCCCTGCCATGACCATGAAAAGCATCCAGAAAAAGATGATTTTACGTGTCACCATGAGCAAAGCCGTCCCAAAAATGTGAAGGAACGAGTGACCAGTACAATCAAATCGTTCCTTCATTTTGACTTGATACTGCTTGAAAAATTGACAGCAGGCTGTCACAATCCGATATGGTGAATGATAATGAATAGACAGCAAGTGATGCTGATTCAATCCCATCATCAGCTGATAAAAGTCACGAGCAATCACCGACTCATCGACCTGAAACAAATCGGCGAGCTCTGCGGTAATACTCGCTTCAGTTCTTTTACCGTCCACTTTCGTTAACATATGATAGGCACTTTCATTGATCGGGAGTGTGCTTCCATACTGCGTATCCGTGAGATGCCTCTTTTGTAAGGTCACATACGGCGCTAGTGCCGGTACCCGCTCAATCTTTAGCTTATTGTTAAGAAGTTGAATCATGTGAATACCTCCATGAAAAACCTTTGTATATGGCAAAGATGAGCAGACCCTCAAATGCAGCCATAAGCAGCCACTGAAGCGCTTGACTAGACGCCCCTATGACATAGTTCCCAATAAAAACAATCGGAATCATGAGTAAAATAAGCGCTCCAAATGAAAAAATGCCTGTGTAGGGATTGTTTCGATCTAGAGGAAGTAAGATACCTACCACATAAAAGAGCGCAGTGGCATTGCATAAGACGGCAGCACCAATCAATGCGTGCCAAATCTGATCAGGAAGCGTCAGCGTTGTCAGCATGAATAAAACAATTTGCAGTACACCTACGAGCAGAAGGCCGATAAATTTATATAAAGCCACTTCCCAAGATCTCAGACCAAATGTTTTATACATGCCCAGCATTCGTTTATCATTGCCAAACGAATTGAAGGCTGTTAAACCAGCAAGAGCGCATAGAACAAAAAATGCTTCATCTTCAAAGCGGAATCCAAACTGATAACGGACGAATAAGATCACAATGAGGAGAATAAGAAAGTTTAAAATGTTTTCTTCATTTCGCACCTGTGACTTCATTTCCTTCACAATAAGCGACCACTTCTTTGAAGAAGAGAACGGCAGCTTGTGTAAAAAGGTTAGCGCTTTTTTCTCTGCCATAATCGGCATCATCGCAAGAGAAAGAAATGCCCCGCCTGCCGATAAGAGGATGAACAGAATCAAAATGGCATAATTTACCCCTTCAGGAGGCATTCCTTGTGCCGCTAAGAAAAACGGTGCTGTCAAATACATCAAATGATAATCAAACTGAATATATGATTGCTGAATTTGACTAATATCAAAATGCGTCAATCCATACGCCACGACCAGTGCCAATAAAACAAATATCGCTGCAAATTTTTGCAACGGTAATTTTAATTTCAAAACGAGTAAATAAGTGATATTGTAAATAAACTGGAGCAGCATTAAGACAAAAAGCGACTGCAAAAGCACCATCAAAAAGAAAGTGAAGATAAAAAAAATACCAATTCCCTGGGCAATAAAATTAGGTAAAAGCAGAATGCCGATAAAAAATAAAACAAGCCCTGCCGCCACTGTCACCATCGGAATGAAGTATCCAAAACTTTTCTGAAAGGTAGAGAGCGGGAACCAGCTGAGCTGCATAGAAAACCGGTCTTGTTCAGGTGTTCTGACCTTGATCAAAACGAATAACAAGCTTGTAAATATAGAAGCATTGATCGCCATTGACACGACGAGTAATCCAAGTGAACGTTCATCTCCATTTAAGAAAGCCTTCATAAAGACACCTGTAAAGCTGTATCCGATAATGGCTCCCATTGTGACGGCAAACAAAAAGAATAAGACCACAATGATCCGCTTCGTTTGAGTATCAAAGAGCTTATACATCTCCTGCTGCCACATTTTAAGCATCATTTTAGAAATGATTAATGATTTCATCAAAATGTGCACCCCTATCACTTAACATTGAAGCTTTCAGAAACACCTGTTCCAGTGTGCTTGATTGATACTTCTCCTTTAAGGCTGAGACCGTTCCTTCATCCATTTTATTTCCTTTAGAAATAATGGCGATTTTGTGGCACAGCTCTTCCGCTGAAAGCATATCATGCGTTGAAAGCAAGATCGCACCATGGTGCTCGGCATACCGCTTCATCAGTTTCTTTGTGTTTATAACCGCTTCAATATCAAGTCCTCTAAAGGGCTCATCCATGATCACCAATTGACTATCAAGCATAAATGCAGCAATCAGCTGTGTCTTTTTTTTCATCCCATGTGAATAGGTTTCGATCGGTCTTGATAAAGCCGAGTTCATATCAAACAGTTCAATTAGTTGATTTCTTCTGTGAATTGTTTTACATTCATACATAGAAGAAACAAAATCTAAATATTCAGCACCAGTCAATGCTTCAGGGAGCAGCAGGTCATCTGGAACATAGGCTACTTGTTTTTTAAAGGATGGTTCATCATTTGTGACGTCCTGCAAGTGAACCCTTCCTTCTGTATGCTTAATAATGCCGAGTATACAGTTAATCATCGTTGTTTTACCCGAACCATTCGGTCCAGCAACAGCAACGATTTGATGAGGGTCGATCTTTAAATGAAAATCATTGACAGCAGTCACGTTATTTTTATACGTCTTGGTTAAATTCTCGATCGTAAACATATAACCTCCAAGTG
The DNA here is from genome assembly GCF_038593175.1 of Bacillus sp. FSL K6-1006. Lineage (NCBI taxonomy): Bacteria > Bacillati > Bacillota > Bacilli > Caryophanales > Bacillaceae > Bacillus > Bacillus sp. FSL K6-1006. The sequence continues at coordinate 883,686 of NZ_CP151970.1, read as the reverse complement.
TCTGCATATTCTTTAAAAACAGATCAGGCTAAACCGCCCGCCACAGACGGTTTAGCCCTGGTGTCTTATCTAAGAAGCAAAAAGATGAATCCTAAGTATAGCTACTTACATTCAATTTGGACTTTTAAGCCACTTTCCCACTGAACGGCTCCTGTAAAGCTGCCCTTGCCGTTTGCGATACACCAAACTGCTGCTCCTAGAACGACTGTTGCTCCCAATCCAAGAAGGACAGCAACAAATACTAAGAACCAAGCTTGGTCCATAATAGCAGGTTCCATAGTGGAATAGTCAACTTGCGGCGCTGCATAAGTCATACTTTTCACCTCCCAGCTTATGATGATCGTATCATAGGCGTCACACGCCAAACATCTACAGAACATCCCATTTTTGACCGAACATACATTTGATTAAAATGTGACTTTTTATTCAATTATTCACTTCCATCTGTTTAAACCCTCTCTTATTTACTAGATTTTGACACCCCATAAGAACCACAAGACCCATTTAATGTCATTTTCACCATCTTTTTTCTTCTTTTTTTCAAATAGTCCATATTTATCATCTATCATATTTATTCTTTCCTTTTTGTGAGATAGAAAGAATTCCCCCGATATATCAGATATAAAAGTCCTGATTATATGTCGCAATAATGCCAATTATGAAATATTTACTGATCATTCCGATAAAAGAGTGAGCACATTTTCCTTCTTCTCTTGACTCTAAAAATATGTATATACAAGAAAATCGATTGGGAAAAAAGCCCTTACCTTGTTCAGCACTACACAACAAATGACTCGCCTATTCTATGAAAAAAAGCAAAGCAGCCATGGCAGACTGCTTTGCTTTTTCAAATTTATGAGGAACTAGCAGCAGAGGATGCATCTGGAAAATGATTGTTCCCAATGATTTCACCGGCTGGCACAGAGAGTCCTGTATCCCCAGATCTCTTAAATGGAAGGAGCGGGAAAACAAGCTCTGCTAAATAATAAGCTTCTTCTAGGTGCGGGTATCCAGAAAATATAAATGTATCAATGCCTAGAGACTGGTATTCTATGATACGATCTGCTACTGTTTGCGGATCTCCGACGAGTGCTGTTCCTGCACCGCCGCGTACTAAACCAATGCCTGCCCAAAGATTTGGGCTGATTTCAAGTTTGTCTTTCCTCCCTTGGTGCAATTCCACCATTCGTCTTTGACCCACTGAGTCCAACCCCTGTAACACTTTTTGCGCCTCATCAATGGTTTTTTGATCTAAATGACGAATCAGATGTTCCGCTGCCTGCCATGCCTCCTCTTCGGTATCTCTCACAATCACATGAAGACGAATGCCAAACTTCACCGTTCTTCCTTCCTTTTCAGCCTGCTTCTTCACTTGTGTAATTTTCTCTTTCACTTGTGCAGGCGGTTCGCCCCAAGTTAAATAAACATCTGTATGCTTGGCGGCTGCTTGAATTCCTGCTGCTGATGATCCGCCAAAAAAGACTGGTGGATGGGGGGTTTGAGCTGGTGGGAATAACAGCCGGCCATTTTCTGCTTGTAGATGTTTGCCATGAAATTGTACATTTTCTCCTTTCAATAACCGCTTCCAAATCGTCAAAAACTCTTCTGTTGCCTCATAGCGTTCATCATGAGAAATGAACAGCCCATCTCCTTCAAGCTCCTCTTTACTTCCCCCTGCTACCACATTAATCAGCAGTCTCCCGCCTGAAAGACGATCTAATGTAGACGTCATTCTAGCAGCAACAGACGGCTGCATCAGCCCTGGTCTAAGAGCCACGAGAAACTTTAAATGAGTGGTTTCCGCAGCTAAAGCAGCTGCCGTCAGCCATGGATCTTCACATGATTTCCCAGTAGGCAGCAAGACCCCTGTATAACCAAGCTGATCAGCTGCTTGAGCAATCTGTTTAAAATATGGATAGTCTGCCTGTCTTGCCCCTTTCGCTGATCCTAAATAACGACCGTCTCCATGCGTTGGAATAAACCATAAAATATTCATGACATCGCCCCCTGTTATTATTCACCTTGATAACTAGTGCGCCACTTGAGCAGACGCTTTTCTAACAGACGTACAAATGAATCTGTCAGCTTACCTACTACTGCAAAGATGATAATTCCTACAAACACTTTATCCGTTTGAGAGAATTGCCTTGCATCCATAATCATATAGCCGACGCCGCTGCTTGAACCCATCAACTCAGCTACCACTAAACCAAGCCAAGCAATTCCTAATGACAGTCTCACGCCCAGAAGAATATGAGGAAGAGCAGCCGGTAAAATCAGCTTTGTGATGCTTTGATACACATTAAACTCTAAGGCGCGAGCCACATCAAATAGCTTATTGTCTACACTGCGAATACCTAGAAACGTATTAATATAAATCGGAAAAAAAGCCCCAAGTGCAATCAATAAAATTTTCGCTGTTTCATCAAAACCAAACCAGAGGATGAATAAAGGAGTGACCGCTAAATGTGGAACGGTTCTCAGCATTTGCAAGGTCGGATCTACATACTGCTCTGTTTTTTTAGAAAACCCTGCGCATACGCCCAGCAAAAGACCTAAACCTCCCCCAAGTAAAAATCCACATATCGCTCGATAAAGGCTGATGTATAGATGGCCAAACAGTTCACCGGAACGAAATAAATCTCGAAAAGATTCTGCAATCAAGACAGGCGCTGGAAGTACAGTGGAAGAAACAATTTGAGAACCAGCTATGATCTGCCAAACCGCAATAAGTAGAACAGGTAATACCAGTCCCTTTAACTTATATAAAGAAGAAGCTTTTCTCCTTTTTTTCTTTGCCCGCTCGATTTTAGATGCTAAAGCCGGATTCGATACAGCTTTCATTCATCCATCTCCTCTTTCAGCATTTTTTCAATAAACGAATTATCTACAACCTGATTAACATCAATTTTCCGCTGGATCGCCTTTGTTTTGTATTGAAAATCAGCGGTATGCTGCTGGGCATTGATGATCTTCTTAGAAATGGGCTTATTGAGTGGCTCCGTATTGTTTAATACTTGTGTGACAACCTTCTTATCTAAATTTTTTAAACGCGCATATAGAGTAACAGCCTCTTCTGGATGTGATTTCTGCCACTTCACCGCATGGTCATATACCTTTAAGAATTTCACCACTAGTTCAGGATGCTGATCAGCAAACTGAGTTCGAACAAGTGTGAAACCTGGAGAATATAAATCGGTCGCTTCCCCATTCACCAGCAGCTTTGCTCCTTTCTTTATCGTTTCAAGTGATAAGAACGGCTCCCAGATCGACCAAGCATCAACGGACCCATTTTCAAATGCTGATATCGCTTCATCTGGCTGAAGCTGAATGATCTGAACATCCTTCGCAGATAAACCTGCCTGATCTAATACTTTGTATAAAAAGTCAAAGCCGCTGCTCCCTTTAGCGACAGCAATTTTTTTCCCTTTTAAGTCTTCTACTTTTTGAATCTCACTGTTCTTATTCACTAAAATACCGTTCGCTTTCAGCCCATCCTGAGATAAACCAATTTCCTTAAAATCAATACCAGCTGCCTGACCTGCTATAACAGGTGAGTTTCCAACTTGCGTGAAATCTAATTGATTTGCAGCAAGTCCTTCAAATTGGGGAGGTCCACTTTGAAACTCCACCCACTTTACCTTCACTCCTTCTTTTTCAAATGATTGTTCAAACCACCCCTTTTCCTTTGCTAAAAGCAGCGGGCTCAAACTTTGCTGAATCCCAATCCTAATTTCTTTCACCTTGTTTTCCGAGCCGTCTGCTGCTTGATCACACCCTGCTAAAACAAGCAGCAGACTCAAAAAGATAACGATCATTTGTTTCTTTTTCATGCGATTTCCCCTCCCTAAATCCCTAAGCCATCGGTTAGTAACAATTCATCTGTTTTCTCAAATTCTGAAAGCACCTTTTGTCTTAAGCTTTGAAAAGCGGTTGACGTTCTATCACGCGGAAAAGGCAGGTTCACAGGAAGAATCTTATGGATTCGGCCAGGTCTCGCTTGCATTAGCACAATTTCATTTCCTAAATAAATCGATTCATCAATATCATGAGTTACGAGCATCATCGTTGTTTTTTTCTCCTGCCAAATGTCCAGCAGCACATCCTGCAAGTGTTTTCGTGTGAATGCATCCAGTGCACCAAATGGTTCATCCAGCAATAAGATCTCCGGATCACGAAGGAGTGCTCTCGCAATGGCAACCCGTTGTGACATTCCTCCTGAAAGCTCATGTGGATAAGCATGTTCAAATCCTTTTAATCGAACAATTTCAATCAATTCATCCACTTTGCGGCGTACATCCTGTTGTTTTAAATTGAAATTGGCCGCTATGTTTTCTTCAACCGTCAGCCATGGAAACAGGCGGTGTTCCTGAAAGATAAAGCCCTGTTTCATTCCTGGTTCTGTGATCCGTCTGCCTCCTATCAAAATTTGCCCATCATACGCTGTGTCGAGGCCGCTTATGATCTTTAGCAATGTACTTTTCCCACATCCGCTCGGACCAATCACTGTCACAAATTCACCGGGAATAATGCTCAATCTTAAGTCTTCAAGTACCCGAATGGTCTGTTTGTCTTTCCAAAAGGATTTATCCACAATATCAATTGAAATCGTCATTGAAACCTCCACTCCTCTTACGATCAGATAAATACACAGAAAGGCCCTTATCCCAAAAAAGAGATAAGAGCCTTCGCGTTGTCCGATCAGCTAATCATATTGATTTGTTAGCACCATCCTAAATCATATTAATCCCATAAATCAACTCAAATTTATAAAATGGTTATTTTGTCCTTGTATGCTTTTCATCAATCCGATCGTAAATCGCTTCTATTCGTTCCTTGTTACTGTAAATCTCATATTTGTTCCGCTCAATCAAGATATCGAGTGTCAGATCCATATGTTTTCTGTATTTTTTTCGTTTTTTCTTTTTTTCCATCTTCTTCATCCTTTCTCATTCAAATAAAAAAAGGCTCTTCACTCATATTTGAGTGATAGAGCCTTCGGTTGACCGATCAGCCATTCTTGTTCGTGTTTTCAGTATGCTCATGTTAATACACACTATTCCTACCTGTCAACTATATTTATTGTTTTTTCAGATTTATCTAAAAAATGATTGACCGAGCAGGGAACAAGATTTATAGTCTTATTAAATATTTCTTATCAAAACAGTTGGTTTTATCTAACAAAAGGAGGATACACACATGTCAGAAGAACGTCCATTTCGTTTAGAAACAAAAGCCATTCACGCAGGTCAGGAGCTTGATTCAGCGACCTATTCAAGAGCCGTGCCTATTTACCAAACAAGCTCATTTGGTTTTAGAGACAGTGAGCATGCAGCGAATTTATTTGGTCTTCAGGAACCGGGAAATATTTATTCACGTATTATGAACCCTACAAATGACGTATTTGAAAAGCGTATCGCTGAGCTTGAAGGTGGAATTGGTGCACTTGCTGTTTCTTCTGGACAAGCAGCGACGACTTATTCTATTTTAAACATCGCAGGAGCCGGAGATGAAATCGTTTCCTCAAGCAGTCTTTATGGCGGCACCTACAATTTATTTGCCCATACACTCAAAAAACTCGGAATTACTGTAAAATTTGTCGATTCATCCAACCTTGAAGAACTCGAAGCAGCGATCACTGACAAAACAAAGGCAGTTTATGCAGAGAGCATTGGGAATCCAAAAGGCGACATTTTACATATTGAAGCCATCTCAGCCATTGCACACAAGCATCATATCCCGCTTATTGTTGACAATACACTCGCCAGCCCTTATTTATTAAGACCTATTGAATTCGGTGCAGACATTGTCGTCCACTCAGCGACGAAATTTATTGGCGGCCATGGTACATCAATTGGCGGCGTCATCGTTGATAGCGGCCGATTCCCTTGGGCTGACAGCGATAAGTTTAAAGGGCTGACTGAACCAGATCCAAGCTATCACGGGCTGACCTATACAGAAGCAATTGGAGAAGCGGCTTATATCACAAAAGCACGAGTACAGCTATTACGTGATTTAGGGGCAGCTCTGTCGCCATTCAACTCATTTTTACTTCTGCAGGGCTTAGAAACATTACACCTTCGTCTTGAGCGGCATAGTGAAAATGCATTGAAAACAGCACAATTCTTACAGGATCACCCTCTTGTCGATTGGGTAAGCTATCCAGGTCTTGAAAGTCACGAATCATATGAGCTTGCTCAAACCTATTTACCAAAAGGACAAGGCGCGATCCTCACATTCGGTATTAAAGGTGGACGCGAAGCAGGTAAAAAGCTCATTGATTCTGTCCAGCTTTTCTCCCATCTCGCAAACGTGGGTGATTCTAAATCCCTCATCATTCACCCTGCCAGCACAACGCATCAGCAATTAAGCGAGGCAGAACAAAAAGCGACAGGTGTCACACCAGAGCTCATTCGTTTATCTGTTGGAACAGAAGCGATTGAAGATATTCTTGAAGATCTTGAACAGGCGATGAAAAAAAGTCAGTCTGAATGACAATGACATAGAAAAAAGCACACGGCTGTGTGCTTTTTTATTGTTTATTAATGATTGAGTAATCGAATGTCTTGGAAAGGATAAAATACAAATGAGGTAGTTCCTTGAATATCACGCTTTGTAAAAAGACCTAAGCCGTTGCGGCTGTCCATTGAATTTTGGCGGTTGTCCCCCATGACAAAGTACTTTCCTTTTGGAACAGTCAAAGGGCCAAAATCAGGTGTCAGCAAGGTGCCATCTGCAGCTGCTTTCTTTTTGTTTGACGCTAAGTAAGGCTCCGCCACTTTTTTTCCATTAACATATAGCTGATCATTTTTCATTTCAATTTTATCACCAGGTAAACCAATCAATCGTTTGACATAATGAGTGCTGCGGTCTTCCCCATCAAGAACAATGATCTGTCCCCGTTTATAATCACCGAAATAATCAACCGTTTTATTCACAAACACCCGCTCTGTGTTATGCAGTGTTGGGTCCATAGAAGTCCCCTTCACAATATACGGTGCGAATAAAAAGTTCCGAATGATAAAAACAGCAATAAATGCGATTAAGATGGCTTTGATCCAGCCCCATAATTCTGATTTCTTTTTTTGTGTTTTTGTATTTGTTGTCATAAGCTCCTCCTGAATTCCCCAAGGACGAAATGTGTGTCACCAGCTGCCAGCCGGCGTCACGCTTGTTTCTCCCTAAATATAAACATATTTTGCCAACAAATCAAGCGAAGAGAGAGAAAAAGGCAAGCACCTTTCTGTGCTTGCCCAAAACTCAGTTAGTTAGCAGAAGAATCCGCTTCTTTTTCTTTGTTTGCTTTACCATAGAAATAATCCGATGGATTCACTGGTTTGAAATCAGATAACTTATGGAATCGAAGTAGATCCCTATAGAGCACTTTATCTGAAAGACTTAACTGATTATCAACACGGGCTTTAATCGCCTCTGTCTTTTTATTTTGTTTCACCACTTTACCTGTTTTCGTATCATAAACGGTATTATCGACAAGTGTGTATTTCGGTGTCACATAGTTTCCATTACGGAAGGCAACAGTCTCATCATGCTTTTTAGAGAATAGGTCTGTTCCAAAATTCACGAATTCATTTGAATCAATACCTTGTAAGTGAAGAAGTGTTGGCATAACGTCGACTTCACCACCATACGTATGGTTCACGCCGCCCTTCTTACCGGGAATACGTATCATAAGCGGAACACGCTGGTTTTGTGCATTTTGATAAGGAGTGATTTCTTTCCCTTGAATTTCACTCATTGCACGGTTATGGTTCTCAGAAATACCGTTATGGTCACCATATAATAAAATGACTGAGTCTTTATACATACCTGATTTTTTCAAGTCTTTGAAGAATTGCTCTAATGACTCATCTAAATATCTTGCTGTTTGGAAATAGTTATCGACTGTTTTATCGCCAGTTGTTGCCTTAGCGATTGTCGCATCTTTTTCATCTAAATTAAATGGATAGTGATTTGTCAGTGTCATTAAATGTGCATAAAATGGCTTTTTCATTGATTCTAGCATTGGAATTGATTCTTTGAAGAACGGTTTATCCTTCAGACCCATATTCACAAGGTTTTCTTCATCCATGTTGTAATAGGAAGCATCAAAGAATTGATCAATTCCCATATGTTTATAAATCGTGTCACGGTTCCAGAAAGATTTATAGTCCCCGTGAAGCACTGCACTCGTATAGCCTGCTTTTTGATCTAGGATGGCAGGTAGTGATTGGAAGGTATTTTCACCCTTTGTCACAAATGCTGCTCCCTCTGGCAAGCCAAACATACTATTATCCATCATCAGCTCAGCATCTGATGTCTTCCCTTGACCAGTCTGATGGAAGAAGTTATCGAAATACGTAAAGTCGTCTTTCCCATGAGCCAGTTTGTTTAAGAATGGAGTCACTTCTTCTCCATTTAATTTGTAGTCAATTAAGAAAGACTGGAAGCTTTCTAAATGAATTTTAATAATGTTTTTGCCTTTTGCTTTACCAAAATACTCTGCATTTGGCTTCGCATAGTGAGAAGACGTATAGTTCACAACATCCGTTAAATCTTCACTGCTTGCATTTGCTACCTGTGTTGCGTTTTGTGCTGCTTGTACCCCGTCATAAATCGTATAGTTATAAACACCTAAGTATTTGACAACATACTTATGATCAAAGGTTCTCGTTAATAATTCTGGACGATCCTTTTCAGCCAAATGAAGGTTTACAAAGAACAGGCCAATACCTGCAGCTACAATCAGCAGTGCAAACGTCTTTTTCATTTGGAACTTCTTCACTTCTGGTCTCCAAATGACAATCGCAATCAAGATGATAATATCAAGGAAGTATAAAAGGTCATGCGGCTTAATGCTTGCTAACACACCGCCAGTCATGCCTCCCCCAAGATTTCCTGCCTGCTTCATTGTTGAGAAAGTCAAAAAGTCATCAAAGAAACGGTAATACGCTACATTTGCATATAAAAGTGCGGTCATAATAAAATCAATAACAATTAAAACAATGGCAGATTTACGCCCCTTCAAAAAGAGAGCAAGTCCAAAAAACACGATGGCTGAACTAAATGGATTCAATAAGAGAAGCCCCTCTTGAAAAGAACCTTTTACTCCTAAATTAAAGTCCATTTTGTAGGCTGTGTACGATTTTGCCCAGAATAAAAGGACAGCCAAAACAAAAAAGTTATATTTGTTTGCAAATATTTTTTTCATAAAACCTCTTCTTTCTTATCATCGTTCTGATATAAATGAAATCATAAAAAATTTACATTCATTTTGCAAATGTAAATCTTCTTCGCCAAGCATGCCGATGCTCTGTCTCCGCCGGATACATGCGCTCCTTTAATATAACGAATGAGAAGCATCATAAGTTTCAAAAAAATACGAGTAAATAAAAGGAAAAATATCCATTTACATTAAATTTACGCACACTTCATGTTTTAGTGGATGAAGAAGGTTTTGTAAATCACTCAGTATTACTTTACTTTTTTCATCTATTCGTGTCAAAGTAATTATAAAGAAAAGGAAGAATCACCTAGGCTTTTCGACTCATTTACCCAAATTTATACAAAATTCGATCCATGCTTCTTTTATTGTGACTCAACCTCCATTAATCCATGTACCTCCCTAAAAAAACAGTTTTACACAAAAAAAGCTTGATTTCCCCTACTGATGTGCGGTGTGATAAAGAGGTAGAACTTGAACACAACACTTATATGTTCATGACAAAAAAATCAGGCTGGAGGACATCACATGAAGATGAACAAACAAATCAACACTTTTGAAAAGAGATTTTCAGAAGATGTAGTCACTATCATTGCTGTTACAGGACCTTCTGGCGTAGGGGCAGGAAAAGCAGGACAGGCACCTCTTTGGACCGCTTCTATTCCACTGATTGCTTGGAAAGAAAACGGCCGTATCATAACCGAAAATGTAAGACTTTGCTGGTTAACAGATGACGAGGGATTAAGGGAAAAACAGGCACAATTACATAAAGAATCAATCGTTACACTTCAGGTTCAAAAAGGCGAAGGTGAATTCATGCTTGTATCTTTGATTGATACAGATACACAGGATCAAGCGCTTCAAGAAATTTTAGAAGAAGCCCAAATGCCTGTGTATTATCATGATGACATACTTGGAACCTTTGAGTTAGTAAAAGGACTAGACTTATTTGAAAAAACCATCCAATGGAGCAATGAAGAGTGCCTTCTCTACTTTAACCTCGAAGAAGATGAAAAAATAAATGACTCTCTTCGAACAGCAAACCACCTCATGCAAGAACAGGCCAAATGGGATTCTTCTATTAAATCATTTGCCGCGAATCAGCTGATAGATCTAGCAAAGGATTGGCAGGAACAAGACGAATCAGCTGAAGAGCAAGAAGAACTCACAATGAATCAATTTATAAGCCGCATTTCACTTGAAAGCCTGCATGTTTACCCTGAGGGAGAGTTTGAAGTCTACTATCATGACGGTGATTTATTTTGGGGGCATGTCATTATTGTCACAGGAAATATAAATGGCACATTTCATGATGCACATATTGCAGGCTAAAGGCTGGAGGAATAACCCATGGAAATCAAAGCTTTTCAAGAATTAAATCTAATCGGGAAAACGCCAGCCATCGCCAAAATTGGCGGCTTCCGTCCTGATCCAGCTGTACACAGCTGGTTTGCAGGTCATTTTTTCATCGATCCTAATCAAGGCTGGCCGATAGATCAAGATGGAGCCATGATTCCGATTTTACAAATTTATTTACCAGAAGTGCCAGGAGGAATGAACGGCTTCAATGAATGTAAGCTGATTCAAATTTTTCTTAATCAGAATACACTTCCGATTGATCTCACCAAAAACGGCGAAGGCTGGAAGCTCATTGAATATTCATCAATCGAAGGTTTAGAAGTAGCTGAAACTCCTGAAGAAGTGAGAGGGCTCAAAGCTTTTCAAATCCAATGGAACAAAAGTGAGCAAAGGGACTTCCCTTGCTGGGAAGAGGCATGGTCATATGTGGACCTAACAGAAGTAAACGAAAGTGAAGAAGCGACAGACCACTTCTTTAATCAATACACAAATTATTCGTTCACAAAAATCGGTGGATATGGGGCGTATATTCAATCCCCGCCCCATCAACAACAAGGCGAATTCATGCTCCAAATCGCCTCAGAAGAAAAACCTCGTTTCATGATTGGTGATAACGGCACGATGTATTTCTATTATGACCAAGAATCAAAAGAATGGTTTATGCACTGGGATTGTTTTTAATGTTTATTGAATGAAACCTCGCCTTCTCCTAAACGTAATGAGTAACAATGAAAGGAGGCAGCAAAATGGGATTCATTCTAGACATCTTTTCACTTGCTGTGTATATTCCTTTTCTACAAGTGGATGAAGAGGAGATCTCGAGGAACGCAGCACATCTCAAAAAATATAGCTGGTTTCAAACACTATTACATGAACAAACTTGCAGGGAGCTCATCATTTATGATCCCGATGTTCGACGTGTCATAGGCAGGTTTAAAACGGAGAAACTCCATAAGAAGCGATACAACTTAAGATGCGAACGTAAATTACTGCAAGCATTACAACGCGCATTCTAAACTGACAACAAGAGCCGCACTTTCCTGTGGCTCTTGTTTTATTAATAGAATCGTTCCTTTTGAAGAAAACATTTGACGCCTGGACAACTCTCCCCGTATATTATGTATAAATCCATCTTTTTCAAAGAAAAGGGGGCCTCACATGCGCTTGTTTAAGAACTGGAGAAAAAAGCAGCCTGCACAGCAAATCACTTCAGAAAAGCAAGAAGACAGCATCCCAGTCAACTTCTCCACACTTCCCTTTGGCACAGACACCGTCGATGATTTTTTGTTCAACCTAGACCTGACCTCCAAGCTCACAGATCCCTATAAAGAAACAGATACGAACAAGCTTACCTAGATCTTCGTAAATCCTCATCCAATACTGGATGATTTTTTTATACTCAATGAAAGGTGTATCCAATGAAAACATATTATATCGTCAGACACTGCCAAGCAGATGCACAATCTAAAGCTGCAGCTTTAACCCCACAAGGCATCACTCAATCTCATGAACTGACACAGTTTTTTTCCAGCATTCATCTCAATCAAATTATCTCAAGTCCTTATAAACGAGCGATCCAAACTACTGAGCCCCTTGCTCATGCAAAACAGCTCGAGATAAAAATCGATCAGCGCCTCTCTGAACGTGTATTAAGCAGCAAACCAATAGATGATTGGTTTGAGAAGCTAAAGCTCAGTTTTACAGACTTACATATGACCTGTGAAGGCGGAGAATCGAGCCAAGAAGCCATGAATCGTATTGTAGAAGCACTCCACGAACAAATAAAATTAGAAAAAGATCATACCCTATTCGTCACACATGGCAATATCATGAGCCTGCTTCTTAAACACGCTGATCCAACGATTGGATTCGAGGAGTGGAAGAAACTAAGCAATCCAGATGTCTATATTCTGAAATATTTTAGTCCAGATCATATAGAAACAAAGCGAATATGGCATTAAAAAAACGGCAGAATGAACTCTGCCGTTTTCTCATCTATTGCTGATAATAAAATGCCTCTACCCACTCATACGGTTTCTTACGCTCCGCACACCATGTCATAAAGCCTCTTGTCTCCGTCTGCTGAAACGCCATCCAGTCCTTTAAAAGCTGGCCATAATAGACGGCTTGTTTTTGAACATTGGTACGAATTCTTTTATTTTGAATCAGCATCATAACATTTTCAATCCCTTGAATTCTCTCTTGATCCTTCTCATAGGTGCTTAAATAAAGATCTTCATGTATATGGTGAAACGAATACCACAAGGCCGATAAATAGATTTCACAAATTTGAAAAATCACACGCTGTTCCTTGCTGCCCCCAAGCTCTAGTGCCTTCAATAAATGAGGCAGCCCTTCTCCCTGATGTACAAACAAACCTTGCCAGCGATACAGTCTTACATCCAATGGGTCAACTTTCTCCCACGTTTGAAAAACAGGCTGGATCACCCCATTTACCAGCGGATACACAAGCAGATGATGACCATCCTCAAACCGTTCAATCCACTCAAACAGCCAAGCAGCAAATTCACGCTGTTCTTCAAAATCGTTCTCTTTCATCTCTTCAATAAAGGCCTGAAGAACGTTTAGCGCATCTTTACGCAGGCCCTGTTCTTTTCTCACACAGTACTGTCTAAAAAGAGGATAATCATTTACTCCCTCGTCTTGAATAATAGCCTGTAATATCGTCTTCGTTTGCATGATCACAACGCCGCCTCTTTACATCCATTCTTTTCTATGTTCATGAATAAATTGAATGTCTTTTTGATAATGTTCAAGATGTCCTTCTTGAATCATGTTTTGAAAAGCGATATCACCCTCACACGCTTGTCGTTTCATATACTGACATAACCCTTCTAAACGAAGCAGCACCATATCCAAATAATCTTCTGCTATTTCCTCGCCATAAGATTCAAAAAACAGTTTGACTCTATGCTTTATCTGGTCTGCATGGTCTAATGAAAGATAATTCACGACCTCCCCTGTTTCAGTGCGAAAAAATCTACTGAGAGGCACACATGTATAAAGGGTATATGCGATATCCCAAAGCCTTGGACCAGGAGCAGCTACATCAAAATCAATAATTCCCACTGGTTTTTCGTTATTGAAAATGATATTGTACATAGCAAAATCATTATGGCATACAACCTCTATGTTGTTAGGCGTATTGTCCATTCGTTCCCAATCATCTGAAATGGAGAAGTCCTGAACAGCATCATGATAAAGCCTTAACATGCTCGCTATTTCTTTTAAAACATCGTGAGTACACATGTATTCTTTTAAAGGATCATGACCGGCCACGCCATCAATAAAGGACAATATCTCTCTACCTTGTTCATCAACCCCTAAAAACTTTGGAGCATAGGAGAAATTCTTTTTTTCTAAATGCTTTAGCAGCTTTTGTATATTGATATTGTCTGACTTTTCCTCTCGACGAACCGTATCTCCAGAACGATATACGTTCGAGACATTGCCACCTGTCAATAACTCCTCATGATCATTTTGTTTTTTCATAAATTCTCCCCTCATACTGGGTCATGTCAGCTAAAGATGTGTATGTACCCACAAATATTCATTTAGTTACACAAAGATGGTTCACTGTTTTATGTGAATGCGCTGCTCCATTTTGTTTCATTACATGGTTAAATGTATCTTATCAAATGTTGCAAATCATCTAAAGATTATTCTGCCAAAAGAAGTACATACTCATTATTTTCTAATAGGTTCCTATTTTTTATCTAAATAACTCATTTAAACCACAAAAAAACGTTTTACCACGAGGATGAAACGTTAGGTTCATGGAAAAACCAATCATGAAAATTTTAAAAGATACCGGTGGCCGGGGTCGAACCAGCACTCCGTGATAAATTATTCTAAAAAGGCAAGGTATACCCTCTTAAAGTAAAGCCCCTGTTAATGAAAAGAATTAAAGTTCTTCCTGATATATTTCTGATTTTATCGGCTTTAAACTCAAAGGTATTTTAAACTCATGAATACTTTCAATATGATTAAAAAAATGATTGATATCGTCATAATCCATTGACCATTCTTCTACCACCTTTAACTTTTTTAACTCGCTTGTTGGTTTAAATAAAAATTCACAGTGTAGTTGTTCCATGTGAGAATAATCATCTTCTTCATAAACTGTAAACTGACGTACAAAGTCAAAATGAAATAGTTCCTCTCCTGTAAAATCATAGACACCACACTGAAATAAAATTTCTTTATCTTCTTCGCCCTCAACTGTCTCCTTTGAAAAAGCCTTAAATGTTTCCCAAACCTTTTTTATATCATCGTTATCTTCACTAATGCTATCTTTAAGATAACTTTCAGCATTTTTAACCGTAATCATTACAACACCTCTTGTGTACAATTTATCCAATCCTTCTTCAATTATCCTGCCCCTTTAGTTTAATAATAAGACAACCATCAATAAAGTAAAAGTTAATCTCCTTAATATGTTCCTCTTAGCTAATTCACCCTTTCAGCAGTGAACGCGATTTGAAGTAATTTTGTCGTATGAAGAAGCAGCTAAAAAACAAATAAAAAACGCCCTCCTACAATTTGTAGAAAGACGTTTTAAACGTTGATATTCCTTAATTCTTCTGTAATTGACGACAATAAAGAATATCTAAAACTAGATACCGGTGGCCGGGGTCGAACCGGCACTCCGTGAGGAACACGATTTTGAGTCGTGCGCGTCTGCCAATTCCGCCACACCGGCATGATCATTAAAGAGCGCATCTTATATTAAAAAACATGGTGCCGAGGGCCGGACTTGAACCGGCACGGTAGTCACCTACCGCAGGATTTTAAGTCCTGTGTGTCTGCCAATTCCACCACCCCGGCAGTCTTTTCAAAAAAGGCGACACCCGGATTTGAACCGGGGATAAAGGTTTTGCAGACCTCTGCCTTACCACTTGGCTATGCCGCCATTATTGGAGCGGAAGACGGGATTCGAACCCGCGACCCCCACCTTGGCAAGGTGGTGTTCTACCACTGAACTACTTCCGCACATCAACTGGGCTAGCTGGATTCGAACCAACGCATGACGGAGTCAAAGTCCGTTGCCTTACCGCTTGGCTATAGCCCAATAATAAAATGGGGCGATTGATGGGAATCGAACCCACGAGTGCCAGAGCCACAATCTGGTGCGTTAACCACTTCGCCACAACCGCCATAGATGTTATGAATCATATTAAGAAAATTGGCAGGGGCAGTAGGAATCGAACCCACACCGGAGGTTTTGGAGACCTCTGTTCTACCTTTAAACTATGCCCCTATGAAAATAAAAAATGGTGGAGGGGGGCGGATTCGAACCGCCGAACCCGGAGGGAGCGGATTTACAGTCCGCCGCGTTTAGCCACTTCGCTACCCCTCCACTTTTGAAAAACAGTGCCGGCAAGAGGACTTGAACCCCCAACCTACTGATTACAAGTCAGTTGCTCTACCAGTTGAGCTACACCGGCAAATAGTGGTGGCTCGGGACGGAATCGAACCGCCGACACACGGATTTTCAGTCCGTTGCTCTACCAACTGAGCTACCGAGCCAAGTATTCTTTTGAAAAATGGCGGTCCGGACGGGACTCGAACCCGCGACCTCCTGCGTGACAGGCAGGCATTCTAACCAACTGAACTACCGGACCATTTTGGTTGCGGGGGCAGGATTTGAACCTGCGACCTTCGGGTTATGAGCCCGACGAGCTACCGAACTGCTCCACCCCGCGACGATATAAAAGATATGGTGGAGGATGACGGGCTCGAACCGCCGACCCTCTGCTTGTAAGGCAGATGCTCTCCCAGCTGAGCTAATCCTCCGAATAAAAAATGCTGGTGTATATTCTATAAAAATGGTGACCCGTACGGGATTCGAACCCGTGTTACCGCCGTGAAAGGGCGGTGTCTTAACCGCTTGACCAACGGGCCCTTTATTATGTAAATTGTGGCGGAGAGCAAGGGATTCGAACCCTTGAGACGGGGTTACCGCCTACACGATTTCCAATCGTGCTCCTTCGGCCACTCGGACAGCTCTCCAAATTGGCTCCGCAGGTAGGATTCGAACCTACGACCGATCGGTTAACAGCCGATAGCTCTACCACTGAGCTACTGCGGAATGAAGAAAGCCTGGCGATGTCCTACTCTCACAGGGGGAAACCCCCAACTACCATCGGCGCTGAAGAGCTTAACTTCCGTGTTCGGCATGGGAACGGGTGTGACCTCTTCGCCATCATCACCAGACAATTTAGTGACAAAAGATATTATACTATGTATTGAAAATAAATCAAGAGATATTTTAAAAATGTTCTCTCAAAACTAGATAACAATGTTCATGCTTCACATTAGAATATAGGTTAAGTCCTCGATCTATTAGTATCTGTCAGCTCCACGTGTCACCACGCTTCCACCTCAGACCTATCAACCTGATCATCTTTCAGGGATCTTACTTCCTTGCGGAATGGGAAATCTCATCTTGAGGGGGGCTTCATGCTTAGATGCTTTCAGCACTTATCCCGTCCGCACATAGCTACCCAGCGATGCCCTTGGCAGAACAACTGGTACACCAGCGGTGCGTCCATCCCGGTCCTCTCGTACTAAGGACAGCTCCTCTCAAATTTCCTGCGCCCGCGACGGATAGGGACCGAACTGTCTCACGACGTTCTGAACCCAGCTCGCGTACCGCTTTAATGGGCGAACAGCCCAACCCTTGGGACCGACTACAGCCCCAGGATGCGATGAGCCGACATCGAGGTGCCAAACCTCCCCGTCGATGTGGACTCTTGGGGGAGATAAGCCTGTTATCCCCGGGGTAGCTTTTATCCGTTGAGCGATGGCCCTTCCATGCGGAACCACCGGATCACTAAGCCCGACTTTCGTCCCTGCTCGACTTGTAGGTCTCGCAGTCAAGCTCCCTTGTGCCTTTACACTCTGCGAATGATTTCCAACCATTCTGAGGGAACCTTTGGGCGCCTCCGTTACATTTTAGGAGGCGACCGCCCCAGTCAAACTGCCCACCTGACACTGTCTCCCTGCCCGATAAGGGCAGCGGGTTAGAAGGTCAATACAGCCAGGGTAGTATCCCACCGATGCCTCCACCGAAGCTAGCGCTCCGGTTTCCAAGGCTCCTACCTATCCTGTACAAGCTGTACCAACATTCAATATCAGGCTGCAGTAAAGCTCCACGGGGTCTTTCCGTCCTGTCGCGGGTAACCTGCATCTTCACAGGTACTATAATTTCACCGAGTCTCTCGTTGAGACAGTGCCCAGATCGTTGCGCCTTTCGTGCGGGTCGGAACTTACCCGACAAGGAATTTCGCTACCTTAGGACCGTTATAGTTACGGCCGCCGTTTACTGGGGCTTCAATTCGCACCTTCGCTTACGCTAAGCGCTCCTCTTAACCTTCCAGCACCGGGCAGGCGTCAGCCCCTATACTTCGCCTTACGGCTTCGCAGAGACCTGTGTTTTTGCTAAACAGTCGCCTGGGCCTATTCACTGCGGCTTCTCGGGGCTTTAACACCCTAAGAAGCACCCCTTCTCCCGAAGTTACGGGGTCATTTTGCCGAGTTCCTTAACGAGAGTTCTCTCGATCACCTTAGGATTCTCTCCTCGCCTACCTGTGTCGGTTTGCGGTACGGGCACCTCTCACCTCGCTAGAGGCTTTTCTTGGCAGTGTGGAATCAGGAACTTCGCTACTAAATTTCGCTCGCCATCACAGCTCAGCCTTTACGGGAAACGGATTTGCCTATTTCCCAGCCTAACTGCTTGGACGCGGATATCCAATACCGCGCTTACCCTATCCTCCTGCGTCCCCCCATTGCTCAAATGGTGAGGAGGTGGTACAGGAATATCAACCTGTTGTCCATCGCCTACGCCTTTCGGCCTCGGCTTAGGTCCCGACTAACCCTGAGCGGACGAGCCTTCCTCAGGAAACCTTAGGCATTCGGTGGACGGGATTCTCACCCGTCTTTCGCTACTCATACCGGCATTCTCACTTCTAAGCGCTCCACCAGTCCTTCCGGTCTGGCTTCACAGCCCTTAGAACGCTCTCCTACCACTGTTCGTAAGAACAGTCCGCAGCTTCGGTGATACGTTTAGCCCCGGTACATTTTCGGCGCAGAGTCACTCGACCAGTGAGCTATTACGCACTCTTTAAATGGTGGCTGCTTCTAAGCCAACATCCTGGTTGTCTAAGCAACTCCACATCCTTTTCCACTTAACGTATACTTTGGGACCTTAGCTGGCGGTCTGGGCTGTTTCCCTTTCGACTACGGATCTTATCACTCGCAGTCTGACTCCCAAGGATAAGTCATCGGCATTCGGAGTTTGACTGAATTCGGTAACCCGGTAGGGGCCCCTAGTCCAATCAGTGCTCTACCTCCGAGACTCTTACCTTGAGGCTAGCCCTAAAGCTATTTCGGAGAGAACCAGCTATCTCCAGGTTCGATTGGCATTTCACCCCTACCCACACCTCATCCCCGCACTTTTCAACGTGCGTGGGTTCGGGCCTCCATTCAGTGTTACCTGAACTTCACCCTGGACATGGGTAGATCACCTGGTTTCGGGTCTACGACCACGTACTCATGCGCCCTATTCAGACTCGCTTTCGCTGCGGCTCCGCATCTTCTGCTTAACCTTGCACGGGATCGTAACTCGCCGGTTCATTCTACAAAAGGCACGCCATCACCCGTTAACGGGCTCTGACTACTTGTAGGCACACGGTTTCAGGATCTATTTCACTCCCCTTCCGGGGTGCTTTTCACCTTTCCCTCACGGTACTGGTTCACTATCGGTCACTAGGGAGTATTTAGCCTTGGGAGATGGTCCTCCCGGATTCCGACGGAATTTCACGTGTTCCGCCGTACTCAGGATCCACTCTGGAGAGAACAACATTTCAGTTACAGGGCTGTTACCTTCTTTGGCGGGCCTTTCCAGACCTCTTCGCTTATATCATTCCTTTGTAACTCCGTATAGAGTGTCCTACAACCCCAAGAGGCAAGCCTCTTGGTTTGGGCTGTTCCCGTTTCGCTCGCCGCTACTCAGGGAATCGCATTTGCTTTCTCTTCCTCCGGGTACTTAGATGTTTCAGTTCCCCGGGTATGCCTTCTCATACTCTATGTATTCAAGTATGGATACTACTCCATTACGAGCAGTGGGTTTCCCCATTCGGAAATCTCCGGATCAAAGCTTGCTTACAGCTCCCCGAAGCATATCGGTGTTCGTCCCGTCCTTCATCGGCTCCTAGTGCCAAGGCATCCACCGTGCGCCCTTTCTAACTTAACCATTTCTTACTTTAGAAAGAATCACTATGTGTGATGAACTTTGCATTGCATTCAATGTGAATGTATTACTTATTGTTATCTAGTTTTCAAAGAACAATCCTGTCTCGCTAGAGACATGTTTTGAAGGAATGATCCTTCAAAACTAAACAAGACGAAAACGTACGCTGCTCCATATATCCTTAGAAAGGAGGTGATCCAGCCGCACCTTCCGATACGGCTACCTTGTTACGACTTCACCCCAATCATCTGCCCCACCTTCGGCGGCTGGCTCCATAAAGGTTACCTCACCGACTTCGGGTGTTGCAAACTCTCGTGGTGTGACGGGCGGTGTGTACAAGGCCCGGGAACGTATTCACCGCGGCATGCTGATCCGCGATTACTAGCGATTCCAGCTTCACGCAGTCGAGTTGCAGACTGCGATCCGAACTGAGAACAGATTTATGGGATTGGCTAAACCTTGCGGTCTTGCAGCCCTTTGTTCTGTCCATTGTAGCACGTGTGTAGCCCAGGTCATAAGGGGCATGATGATTTGACGTCATCCCCACCTTCCTCCGGTTTGTCACCGGCAGTCACCTTAGAGTGCCCAACTGAATGCTGGCAACTAAGATCAAGGGTTGCGCTCGTTGCGGGACTTAACCCAACATCTCACGACACGAGCTGACGACAACCATGCACCACCTGTCACTCTGTCCCCGAAGGGAAAGCCCTATCTCTAGGGTTGTCAGAGGATGTCAAGACCTGGTAAGGTTCTTCGCGTTGCTTCGAATTAAACCACATGCTCCACCGCTTGTGCGGGCCCCCGTCAATTCCTTTGAGTTTCAGTCTTGCGACCGTACTCCCCAGGCGGAGTGCTTAATGCGTTAGCTGCAGCACTAAGGGGCGGAAACCCCCTAACACTTAGCACTCATCGTTTACGGCGTGGACTACCAGGGTATCTAATCCTGTTCGCTCCCCACGCTTTCGCTCCTCAGCGTCAGTTACAGACCAGAGAGTCGCCTTCGCCACTGGTGTTCCTCCACATCTCTACGCATTTCACCGCTACACGTGGAATTCCACTCTCCTCTTCTGCACTCAAGTTTCCCAGTTTCCAATGACCCTCCCCGGTTGAGCCGGGGGCTTTCACATCAGACTTAAGAAACCGCCTGCGAGCCCTTTACGCCCAATAATTCCGGACAACGCTTGCCACCTACGTATTACCGCGGCTGCTGGCACGTAGTTAGCCGTGGCTTTCTGGTTAGGTACCGTCAAGGTGCGAGCAGTTACTCTCGCACTTGTTCTTCCCTAACAACAGAGCTTTACGATCCGAAAACCTTCATCACTCACGCGGCGTTGCTCCGTCAGACTTTCGTCCATTGCGGAAGATTCCCTACTGCTGCCTCCCGTAGGAGTCTGGGCCGTGTCTCAGTCCCAGTGTGGCCGATCACCCTCTCAGGTCGGCTACGCATCGTCGCCTTGGTGAGCCATTACCCCACCAACTAGCTAATGCGCCGCGGGTCCATCTGTAAGTGACAGCCGAAACCGTCTTTCATCCTTGAACCATGCGGTTCAAGGAACTATCCGGTATTAGCTCCGGTTTCCCGGAGTTATCCCAGTCTTACAGGCAGGTTACCCACGTGTTACTCACCCGTCCGCCGCTAACATCCGGGAGCAAGCTCCCTTCTGTCCGCTCGACTTGCATGTATTAGGCACGCCGCCAGCGTTCGTCCTGAGCCAGGATCAAACTCTCCGAGGTATGCAGGATGCATATCACACATGCGTTGCTACATGATGTAGCGAACTTAGCATGTGATCATTTCCTGCCTCGCCAGTTTGACTGACTACCTATGAAGTTTCATAGGATTTTTTTATAAAAACTCGAATTAACAGGTACGTTTTGTCTTGTTTAGTTTTCAAAGATCATCTTCGTCGTCTCTCAGAGGCGACTTTCTTAATATAACATTTGAGCGCCGTGTGCGTCAAGCGTTTTTTAGAATTTCTTTTTGTCAGCTTTTCTTTCAAAGCAACTCATTTGCTCATTAGCGACGTTTAATAATATACCATCATAATATTCATGCGTCAATATCTTTTTTCACAAAATATCCTCGATGATAGATTTTTTGTCCCTTTGTCTCAATCGGCTCCACTTGAACAATTCCTTTTTCCACAAAGAAATCAATCATGACGCTAAGGTCAGGCGTGAAATACTTTAGATCTGGGTGTGCAAGAAGCTCACCAAAAAGCCATATATCCTTCTGTTCCATGACATGACGCAAATGAGCGGCACCAATTTCCGCTTTTGAATGGATCAAAAAATCATTTGCTAAAAATAAAAGTTCCAAACGTTTATGCAGACTTTCATGGCTTTCAATCAGTTCTGAGTAAAGTTTGTATACTTCAGGTTCCATATGACGCACTTGGTTCCAAACGGTCACTTCTGGGTGGAAGCCTTTATCAATTACTTCAATACGTGCTAGGTGATGCAGGGCATGCACAATGGAATTATATGCATCGAGGAATTGATTTGACTCAAAAAATGCTTTTCCTTCTATATATCTGCGAATGAGCTTGCCATATTCTAAACCGATTTTGAGCTTGCGGTTTGAAAACGGGAATGTACTTAGTTCATCAATTAAGTTGAAGATATATTCATTTCGATCAAACAGGACTTTTCCATTCAAAATCCAATCGATGATTCGGCGGTTAGTGCCGAGGGTAATCCATTCCTTCAGTTGATCATCTGTGACAACATTTAAAGAAGCTGTTTGGTGATCGGATTCATAGTGCTTGATAAATAACGGCTCTTCCGCTTCTTTTACGATGACTAAAAGTGCTGCATCAAAGTTATCCGTCTCAGAAGATACTTTATGTCTTCTTTCTACTATAATCACAGCTAATGTGTCTGGATGGCTTGCTCTCTCTTGATAAATAGGACGGAGAAGATTTTCCATAGTGATTCCTCCAATACTCGGGTGTAAGGTTCTTCTCTAATGCTATGTATTTCTCCTCATAGAATCAAAATTCCTTCAATACATGAAAAAAGATCATTGAATCATTATAAGCAATTTATTCACAAAACTCTATAACTAATTCAAACGGAAAGGTAAAATGTGCTATATTGGAGATAAGGGGGACTAGGGATGGCGAAATACTCCAGTAAGATTAATAAAATCAGAACATTTGCACTTAGTTTGGTTTTTGTTGGCTTTCTGATCATGTATATCGGTGTGTTCTTCAAGGAATCGATTTGGCTGTCGACTTTCTTTATGCTGCTTGGCGTCTTATCGATTGGATTAAGTACAGCCGTTTACTTTTGGATTGGTATGCTTTCTACGAAGGCAGTACGTGTCGTTTGTCCAGGCTGTGAGAAGGAAACAAAAGTGCTTGGGCGGGTGGACATGTGCATGCATTGCAGGGAGCCGCTTACACTTGATCCAGCATTAGAAGGTAAAGAGTTTGATGAATCCTACAATCGAAAAAAGTCATAAAAATAAGCTGACCATTTAAACGGTCAGCTTTTTCATTAATGATTTTCTTTTTTCGCACATTCTTGACAAGTACCATAGATCTCCAAGCGATGATGACTGACTTTAAAGCCCGTCACATGGGATGCAAGCTGTTCAACTTCATCAAGGCCAGGATAGTGAAAGTCCACAATTTTTCCGCAGTTTTCACAAATCGCATGGTAGTGATCAGATGTCGCAAAATCAAATCGGCTTGAGGAATCACCATACGTTAATTCCTTTACTAATCCAGATTCCCGGAAGACTCGTAAATTGTTGTAAACCGTTGCGACACTCATGTTTGGAAATTTTCCTTCAAGTGCTTTATATATATCGTCCGCGGTTGGGTGTGTCATAGAATTTACGAGAAACTCCAAGATGGCATGGCGCTGCGGAGTAATTCGAACACCGGTTTCTTTTAGAGCATCTAAAGCGTCTTTTAGTTCGTGAGCAGCCATTTCATCATGCACCTCTCTTCAAAAATATTCTTATATTATAATCTTTATAAATAGTGTACCCCCAGAGCCGAAACTTTGTCAATTACAATCCTCTTTTTTACCTATTCTTCTTTACAAAAAAGACCGGCATGACTGCCGATCTCATCCTGTGAGGATATTAAGCGTGAGCTTTCAATTCCTCAAGCGCTTCCTCTACGTGGTCTTTTACCTTTACTTTTCGCCATTCTTTCACAAGCGTGCCTTCTTTATTAATAAGAAACGTTGAACGCTCGATTCCCATATATTCTTTGCCAAAATTCTTTTTCAGCTTCCATACCCCAAAGGCTTCAGACAATTTCTGTTCATCGTCTACAAGAAGAAGAAACGGCAAATCGTGTTTTTCTTTAAATTTTTGGTGCTTGTCCTGACTGTCTGGGCTTACGCCGATAATGACAGCATCTAATTCTGCAAAGCTTTGATGGCGGTCGCGGAAATCACATGCTTCTGTTGTACAGCCTGGTGTCATATCTTTTGGATAGAAATAAAGGACAATATGTTTTCCTTTAAAATCAGAAAGCTTTACTTTCTCCCCATTGTCACCGGTTAATTCAATGTCAGGTACTTGCTGCCCTACTTCGATTGTCATGACACAATCCCTCCAACCTATTTTTTAATTAGCCTATCCAATTTTGAGAGGATATTCAACTAAGGACGCTTGCATCGGCATGTTAAAATAATGATAGACGACGTGATACGTTGAGATAGGAGGCTATTTATGAAATTCACAGAATCAGAAAAATTACATCAAGAGGCGCTGGAGCACATTGTTGGAGGTGTCAACAGCCCGTCTCGTTCATATAAGGCAGTAGGCGGCGGTTCACCCGTTGCGATGGAAAGAGGAGAAGGCGCTTATTTTTGGGATGTTGACGGAAACCGCTATATCGATTATCTGGCAGCATACGGTCCAATTATTACAGGACATGCCCACCCGCATATTACAAAAGCCATCACGAAAGCGGCTGAAACAGGTGTCCTTTACGGAACACCAACGAAGCATGAAGTCACTTTTGCTAAAATGCTGAAGGAAGCCATGCCTGCTTTAGACAAAGTTCGTTTTGTCAATTCAGGTACAGAAGCGGTGATGACAACAATTCGAGTGGCTCGCGCATATACAGGCAGAACAAAAATCATTAAGTTTGCCGGATGCTATCACGGCCACTCTGATCTTGTGCTAGTGGCTGCAGGCTCTGGTCCTTCCACTTTAGGAACACCCGATTCCGCGGGCGTACCAAAGAGTATCGCCAATGAAGTCATTACCGTTCCATTTAATGATATTGACAGCTATAAAGAAGCATTAGATCGCTGGGGAGATGAAATAGCAGCTGTCCTTGTCGAACCAATTGTCGGGAACTTTGGCATCGTAGAACCTAAGGACGGTTTCCTGCAGCAGGTCAATGACCTCACACATGAAAAAGGCGCACTGGTGATTTATGATGAAGTCATTACCGCTTTCCGCTTTATGTATGGCGGTGCACAGGATTTGCTTCAAGTAAAACCTGACCTCACTGCATTAGGAAAAATTATTGGCGGCGGACTTCCTATCGGCGCTTACGGCGGTAAAAAAGAAATTATGGAACAAGTTGCCCCGCTTGGACCAGCCTATCAAGCTGGCACAATGGCAGGAAACCCTGCATCCATTCTTTCAGGTATTGCCTGCTTGGAATTGTTAAAAGAAGACGGCGTTTACGAGCGTCTTGATCAGCTTGGCGCTATGTTAGAAGAAGGCATTTTAGCCCATGCCAAAAAGCATCAAGTAGATATTACAGTGAATCGCTTAAAAGGAGCGCTCACAATTTATTTCACAACAGAAACGATTGTGAACTACGAGCAGGCTGAAAATACGGATGGCGAACTGTTTGCCCGTTTCTTCAAATTAATGCTCGCGCAAGGCATTAACCTCGCTCCTTCTAAATATGAAGCTTGGTTCTTAACGATCGCACATACTGAAAAAGATATTTCTGAGACGCTGCAAGCAGTAGATCATGCATTTGCACAGCTGAAACAATCATAATGAAGTCCCAAACAGGCGTAAAAACATGCGCCTGTTTTTTTATTTACCAGCTCTTGTTTGTCAAAAGCGTGCGAATCTGTTACATTTCTTCTCAATACCTTCTTTTGATGTTTTCATGAACTTTCAAAAATCACTTGAATATTTCGGAAGACCGCTGTATATTACTTAGTTGTTTCATCAAAATATGAATGATAAATGACGAGTGATCATCTATTATCGAAAAGAAAGGAATGCAGGGACAAAACCAATGAAACTTGGAGCCCGTATTTTAAAAACTGGTATTGCCATTGTACTCGCGCTTTACCTGGCAACATGGCTTGGGTTGCCAACGCCCGTCTTCGCGGGAATTGCAGCAGTATTTGCTATCCAGCCATCTATTTATCGATCTTTTTTAACCATTGTTGATCAAGTGCAAGCCAATATTATTGGAGCAGCGCTTGCCATTACGTTCGGTCTGCTTTTTGGCACAGGACCAGTCATTATCGGTTTAACCGCCGTCATGGTCATCGCCATTAATTTAAAGCTGAAGATTGAACACACGATTCCGATTGCACTTGTGACCGTCATCGCGATTTTAGAAAGTGCAGGGGATCATTTCCTTTCCTTTGCCTTAATCAGAACAGCTACAGTGGTGTTAGGAGTTCTTTCTTCATTTTTAGTGAATTTAATTTTCCTGCCGCCAAAGTATGAAACAAAGCTTGTTCATCACATTATGGAAAATACGGAGGAGATTTTAAAATGGATCCGTCTGAGCTCCAGACAGTCTACTGATCATTCCACATTAAAGGATGACATCGATCAAATAAAAGAACGCATGATCAAATTAGATCATATTTACTTGCTATACAAAGAAGAACGAAGCTATTTAAAGAAAACCACGTATGTCAAATCAAGAAAGCTTGTTTTGTTCAGGCAGGCCATTATGACATCGAATCGCGCTCTGTATTTGCTGAAAAAGCTTCATAAATTAGAAAATGAAATTCATTTAATGCCAGAGCATTTCAGGGAAAGCTTAACGGATGAAATTGATTATTTACTGTATTGGCATGAGCGCACATTGATGAAATTCGTCGGAAAAATGAAGCCGCAGGATGATGAATTTCAAAATGAATGCTCTCTTCGCCTTGAGACGTTAACGAAATCATTTATTCAGCATCAGCAAAACCAAGAAAACGACTTGCTCGATTACAACATGCTGAATGTCATGTCCAGCATCATCGAATACCGTGATGAATTAGAGCATTTAGATACATTGATTACAAGCTTCCAGACGTATCACCCAAAAGATAGTGAAATTGAGACAGAAGAAAAAGAAGCATAAACAGAAAAGACCGATTCCTAGAATCGGTCTTATTTTATTTTTTTCATTTTAGGATCCAGTGTGTCTCTTAATCCATCTCCCATCAGGTTAAAGCCTAGAACCGTCAGCATGATCGCTATTCCTGGGAAGAATAATGTCCAAGGGGCTTGAACGAGATAAGGTCTCGCATCGGCGAGCATTTTCCCCCATTCTGGACTTGGCGCCTGTGCCCCCAATCCTAAAAAGCCTAAAGCCGCTGCCTCAATAATTGCGGTGCCGATTGCTAGCGTTGCCTGTACGATGACTGGCACCATACTATTTGGCAGAATGTGACGCAGTACGATGCGGCGGTGTGACATCCCCACCGCCTTTGCTGCCAGCACGTATTCTTCTTGTTTAATACTCAGCACTTTTGAACGAACGAGCCGTCCAAAGGTTGGGACATTAATTATCGCAATGGCAATAAGGGCATTTTGTAAGGAGGGGCCTAGGATGGAGACAATAGCAATCGCTAATAGAATGCTAGGAAAAGCGAGTAAAATATCAAACAGTCTGGAGATCACAGCATCTAGCACTCTTCCGCCATAGCCTGCTATCAATCCAAGCAGTGTGCCTAAAATGACAGACCCGAGAACCGAGAAGAAACCGACCCATAAGGAAATCCGTGCTCCATGCACAACTCTTGAAAATATATCTCTGCCGAAATCATCCGTACCAAACCAGTGCGCAGCTGAAGGGGCACTAAATCGCTCACCAAGTGATTGCTCATTGATTCCATAAGGAGCAATGAGCGGTGCAAAGATCGCTAGGATCAGAAATAAAAAGACAATCACACTGCCAATGACCGCCAGCTTGTGCTGAAAGAACTGCTTCATTGATTCAAGAATCAATGATTGAGAGCGTTCATCTTTTGTCTGTGGTGGTTCAAGCTCTTTTTGTGCTTCCATATTGTCACTCTCCCTCCCTAATATTTAATCCTTGGATCAATGACCGCATACAAGATGTCCACAATGAAATTGATCAGGACAAATATAAGCGCAACGACAAGAATACCTGTTTGAATGACTGGGTAATCACGATAACTGATGGCGTCATATATATACCGTCCGATTCCCGGCCAAGCAAAAATGGTTTCTGTTAAAATCGCTCCACCAAGCAAGAGGCCCGTTTGAAGACCAATAATCGTCAAGATCGGAATGAGCGCATTTTTCAGGCCATGCTGATAAATGATAAAAAATGAACGTACTCCTTTTGCTTTTGCTGTTCGAATAAAGTCTGAATGAAGCACTTCCAGCATACTTGCCCTTGTAATTCTCGCAATAATCGCAGCAGGAATTGTGGCGAGTGCTGTACTTGGTAAGATCAAATGCTTGATGCTGTCAGTGAATTGATCAAACCGGCCTTGCAAAAGCGTGTCCAGTGTATGAATATACGTGATCGACTCGACTGGATTCCTTACATCTTCTCGGCCTGTTGTCGGCAAAATACCTAATTCGATCGAGAACAGCCACTGCCCCATTAAACCTAACCAGAAAATCGGCATGGACACTCCGATGAGTGCAATAAACATCGCGGCATAATCAAAGAAAGAATGCTTAAACCAAGCACTAATGATTCCGGCATTCACTCCCACAACAATCGCCAGCACCATGGCAAAAAAGGTCAATTCTAACGTCGCAAATAAGTAAGGCTTCATTTCCTGGGCAATAGCCGCTCCTGTTCGAATGGAAGTTCCTAAATCCCCTTTTAAAAGGCCAAGCATATAATGACCGTATTGAACGTACCATGGCTGATCTAAACCGAGCTGGATCGTTAATTGTTCTACTGCCTCTTTCGTTGCCCGCTGTCCTAAGATGACCTGCGCTGGATTTCCAGGTATAAAACGAATAATTGAAAACACGACCAATGTCATTCCGATGAGTACTGGGATGAGCATTCCTGCCCGCTTCATACAATAAGCAAACAAACAGCTTTCACCGCCTTTTTCTTTGTTTGAATAAGGGAGATACAAGATCTCCCTTATTTGCTTATTCGAAATACACGTCAGTTAAAGCTTCTGAACCAGTTGGATGCGGCTGATAGCCTTTTAAATCATTAGAAGCGGCAAGCATTGGAATCGAATGCACCAATGGAATCCAAGGCGCTTCGTCATGAATGATTTCCTGTGCTTTTTTATACAGCTCATTTCGTTTCTTTTGATCTGTGTCTGTTTGCGCTTCAATTAAAATGTCATGCATTTTATCATTTTGAAAAAATGTATAGTTGTTGCCGCCAATGCTGTCTTTGTCCAGCAGCGTGTAAATGAAATTATCAGGATCGCCATTGTCCCCTGTCCAGCCTAATAAGAACACATCTGCTTCCCCTTTACTTGCTTTATCTAAATAGGTGGCCCAGTCATATGTCACAATTTCTGCTTTGACGCCGACCTTTTCAAAATTTGACTGAATGACTTCTGCTACCTTCATTCCATCTGGCATATATGGACGCGGTACAGGCATTGCCCAAAGCTTGATGCGAAAGCCGTCAGGGAAGCCCGCTTCTTTTAATAGTTCTTTCGCTTTTTCTGGATCATACGGATATGGCTCAATGTCGTCATTGTAGCCTTCTAAAGCTGGAGGCAATGGATTTTTTGCTGGCTCAGCAAGTCCGCCATAAAATGACTCAATAATCGATTCTTTATCGACCGCATAATTGAGTGCCTGACGAACGAGCTTGTTATCAAGCGGCTTTCTTGTGACAGTCAGTCCGATATAGCCTACGTTCATCGATGGTCTTTCAATGAGCTGGAGTGCTTTGTCGGTTTTAATGCCATCTAAATCTGATGGATTCACGCCATCCATTAAGTCGATCTCGCCTGTTTTAAGGGCATTTAAACGAGCAGAGTTTTCTGGAATGGAGCGGAAGATGATTTGATTCAGCTTTGGCTTATCCTTCTGCCAATAATCCTCGTTTTTTTCTAACACGATACGGTCGTTTTGCTTCCACTCTTTAAACTTGAATGGTCCTGTCCCCACTGGATTTTCTCTAAATGAATCGCCGCTTTTTTCAACAGCCGCTGGACTTGCGATGCCAAATGGTGACATAGCAATGTTTTTGAGGAATGTCGCCTGCGGGCGCTTTAGCTGAAATTCAATTTCATGCTCGCCTTTGACGATGATGTCTTTAATGACATGCCCTTTATCTTTTTTATAGCCGCCAAACATACCATAGTAAGGAAACTTTTCTGCGTCTCCATTCATCCAGCGCTCAAAATTGAATTTCACTGCTTCTGCGTTAAAGTCTGTACCATCGTGGAATTTCACACCTTTTCTTAAGTAGAACGTGTATGATTTTCCGTCCTTTGCAACATCCCATTCTGTTGCGAGGCCAGGATGGATGGTCGTGTCTTTCTCACCGTAATTCAAGAGCTTTTCAAATATATTCTCTGTGACCTTAAAGGTTTCGCCTTCTGTTGTTGTGATTGGATCTAGTGAAGTGGAATCTCCCCCTCTGCCAAATACGAGGGTATCTTTTGTTGCCTTTTCTTCTGATGTCGGTGAAGACGAGCATCCCCCTAAAAAGAGCGCCAGTGCCAGCACAAAAATGAAACTACTGAATAACCATGTCTTCTTCATTGTGTTCCTCCTTTTGATATAAATAACACGCGGCTGCGTGCCCCGTTGCCTCCTCATAGAAAGCAGGAACTGCTTTCAGGCATTTCTCCCATCTTTTTGGACACCTTTTGTAGAAAGGACAGCCGCCGCGTTCCGTCATTGTGGTCTCTTCTGCTGCCACATCTTGCGCCTCTAGTACGTGATCCATATGTGGAATGGATTTCAGAAGCAGCGACGTATAGGGATGAAGGGGACTGTGAAACACATCTTCGGCAGGCCCCATCTCCACAATGCGCCCAGCATACATGACGGCGATCCGGTCGCTCATATATCTGACAACCCCAAGGTCGTGAGAAATAAACAGATACGTCAGAGAAAGCGTCTTTTGCAATTCAAGCATCAAATTCAAAATTTGCGCTTGAACGGATACATCCAAAGCCGAAACTGGTTCATCGGCAATGACAAGACTTGGGTGCGTAATAAGTGCTCTAGCAATACCGATACGCTGCCTTTGCCCGCCGCTGAATTGATGCGCATAACGTTCTCCGTAGGAAGGATCAAATCCAACAATGTGCAGCATCTCTTTTACCCGTTTCCGTCTTTCTGCTTTCGTCCCATGCTGATGGACAATCAGTGGTTCCTCTAAAATATCTTTGATTTTCATTCTTGGATTTAAAGAAGCATATGGATCTTGAAAGATCATTTGAATGTCTTTTCTTAAGGAACGCATATCTCGTTCTTTTAGAAGGGTGATCTCCTGCCCTTTTAATTGAATAGAGCCTGACGTCGGTTCAGTCAATCTCATTAGGCTTTTGCCAAGTGTTGATTTCCCGCAGCCTGATTCACCAACAATGCCAAGCGTTTCTCCTTCCTTCACGTGAAAGGACACTTGATTTAAAGCCAAAGTCGATTGTTTATGTTTAGAAAAAAAAGCGGCTGTGTCATACCGTTTTGTCAGCTGATTCACTTGCAAAAGTGGGTGACTCAGTGTCTTCTCCTCCTTCCATTAGAAAACATGCCACGCGGTGATTCTGTTCAATGGATTGTAAGGCTGGATCTTTTTCAAGACATTGCGCCATTTGATATGGGCAGCGTGGTGCAAATTGACAGCCGGACCGGATGGCCCCTGGCTTAGGCACATGACCTGCAATAGAGATGAGCTTTTCTTTTTTCTCTTTAAACGATGGAACTGAGGCGAAAAGACCTTTCGTGTAGGGATGCAGAGGTTTTTGAAAAATACGGTCAACGGTTCCTTCTTCTACAATTCGACCGGCATACATAATCATGACTCGCTGGCATATTTGCCGCACGACACCTAGATCATGGGTAATAAATAAAATAGCAGTATTCATCTCTTCGTTCAGCTTTTTGAGCAGACGAAGGATTTGCGCTTGGATGGTTACATCAAGTGCAGTTGTCGGTTCATCAGCGATCATGAGCTTTGGGTGACAAAGCATTGCCATCGCAATCATGACTCGCTGGCGCATGCCGCCTGATAATTCGTGTGGATATTTTTTAAGTAACGATTCCGCTTGCTTCAACCCAACTGTTTGAAGAAGATCAATCGCCTTCGCTTTTGCTTCTTTCTGACCGATTGATTGATGTGTGAAAAGGGCTTCCGTCATTTGTTTGCCGATGGTCATTAATGGGTTCAGAGATGTCATAGGCTCTTGGAAAATCATTGAAATGTCATTTCCTCTTATCTCTCGCCACTGCTTCTCTGAAAGTGACAGCAGATTTTGCCCTTCGAAGTGAACCTCGCCCGTTGTATCGGTTTGCTGATTCAGTCCCATTAATGACATGCTTGTGATACTTTTCCCGCAGCCTGATTCACCCACAATCCCTAACGTTTCCCCTTTTTGAATCGAGAACGATATGTGATGGACGATGGGCACTTTTTGCTTTTTCTGCTGAAACGCAATGGACAGCTGTTTGACATCTAGCAGCACGTCTTGTTCTTTCACATATTCACCACCCCGTCATACTTTTTAAAATTGTATTGAGACAAGCTGGGAAATATGTCATGTTTTTGACAACATAAAAAAGCCTATCCGCTAGAATCGGATAGGCTTCTACTAATTTAAAGTTTGAATGGTAAATAAATGACGATAGTGGCTGTCTCGGTTCATTAATTCTTCGTGTGTTCCTTTTTCCACAATTTCGCCTTGTTCCATGACCACAATTTGGTCAGCATGTGTAATGGTTGATAATCTGTGTGCGACAATAAAGGTTGTGCGATCCTTCGCCAGCTTTTGCATCGCTTCTTGAATGTAATGCTCACTTTCTAAATCAAGTGCGGACGTCGCTTCGTCTAAAATCAAAAGCGGTGGATTTTTAAGAAATACCCTTGCAATGGAAATCCGCTGTTTTTGTCCACCTGACAGCTTCACGCCCCGTTCTCCTACTTTCGTGTCATATCCTTCAGGAAGAGACATAATAAAATCATGCGCATTTGCCGCTTTTGCAGCCGACACGATATTTTCAAAAGGTGCTTCAGGGTCACCAACCGCAATATTTTCTTTAATCGTGTCACTGAATAGGAATGTATCCTGCAGCACCATTCCGACTTGATTTCGAAGACTTCTTGCTTTGTACTCTTTGATATCAATGCCGTCAATTTCAAGTGACCCGTTTGTGACATCATAAAACCTTGGAATTAAGCTGACGAGTGTCGACTTCCCTCCACCGCTCATTCCTACAAGCGCAACCGTTTGTCCTTTTTCTACTTTCAAGGAGATATTGTGCAGAATCTCTTCCTGCGTGTGTTCATAACGAAACGACACATTTTTAAACTCTACCTCTCCTTTTAAATGATTGGCTTCTTTTGCATTCGGCCGGTCTGTGACCTCATATGGCTCATCAATAAACTCAAAGATCCGATCCATTGATGCAACGGACTGGGTTAACGTCGTGGATGAGTTAATGAGACGGCGAATCGGATTGTACATCCGGTCAATATAGCCGACAAAGGCGATCATGGTCCCAATCGAAAGCGATCCATTAATCACAGTGTAGCCAGCAAATGCAATGATTAACAGCGGTGCAATGTCAGTGATGGTATTGACGACGGCAAATGTTTTGGCGTTCCAATTCGTATGGTTGATTGCTTTGTTTAAGAAATTTTTGTTTTCATCATGAAAATTCTCTTGTTCATATTCTTCAATCGCAAAGCTGCGAATGACCGGCATTCCTTGTACCCGCTCATGCAGGTGCCCTTGCACTTCAGCCAGCGCCTGTGACCGCTCTTTTGTCAGCTTGCGAAGCCGTCCGTAAAAATACTTTACTGCAAACGCGTATAGCGGAAAAATAATGACAGACACGATGGTGAGCTTCAGATCCAGTGTACACATAATAGCGATCACGATCAGTACAGTCATCATATCCAGCCAAATGTTCATGAGCCCTGTGATGACAAATTCCTTTGTCTGCTCCACATCGTTGATCACTCTTGAAATAATTTCTCCTGTTCTCGTGTTGGCATAATAACGAAGACTTAGCTTTTGAATATGCGAGAACAGTTTTTCCCGAATATCAAATAATACCTTACTGCCTGTCCACTGAGCGTAGTATTGTCTATAGTATTCAACAGGCGGCCTCAACACTAAAAATAATACGAGCATGATTCCCATTATGATCAGTAGAGTTGATGTCTTTTCTTCAGCTGACCCCGAGCCTTGAATGACATCATCAATGACATACTTTAAAAGCAGAGGCAAGGTTAAGGGAATCGAGAACTTAATCATTCCGATGACCATTGTCAATGCAATCTGTTTTTTATACGGTGTTACAAAAGCCATGTAGCGTTTAATGACCCCCATGTAAATCTCCTTCCCAATCTATCAGTGCCTCTTATCCGTACGCAGTCAAAAACCTGTTAGCCTAAAAAGCCAAACAGGTTTTTTGATGCTCTTGCTTATTTTGTATAATGTAAAAAACGTTCATACCACATATCCACAAATTCAGGCGCAAACGGACCTTTCCGCTGGTGAATCCAATGCAGTAATGTATTCAGATGCTCTCTTAAGATACTATCGATTTCTTTTGGATAATTCATCTGCCTCTTATGATCTGCATATTCGTCCTCATCCAAAATATTGTACGTCATGTCTGGAAAGACTTTGACGTCTAAATCGTAATCAATATACTTAATTGCCTCATCATCTGTCGCAAAAGGAGAGCTGATGTTGCAGTAATAATATACCCCATCATCTCTAAGCATCCCAATTACATTAAACCATTGTTTTGCATGGAAATAGCAAATAGCCGGTTCTCTCGTCATCCAAGTACGGCCGTCGGATTCAGTCACCATTGTACGGTCGTTTGCACCAATGATACACAATTCCGTTGCTTTCAGAATGGTGGTTTCATTCCAAATCCTGTGGATCAAGCCATTATGTTTATAGCTTTGAATTTGGATGGTTTCTCCTTCCTTGGGATAGCCCATATTTTCTCCCCTACTTTCTATAACAAACAAACCTAACAGTCCAAAGACCTAATTTCCCAACTAAACATGTCTCTATTATATTATACCGTTACATCATTAAAAAATGAAATGAAAAAGCCATTCAACCCAATTGAACGGCACACTGACTTACATCACGCTAGAACTCTTTTCCATCTGTTTATATGAGTTGATGACCTCTTCTGTCTGTTTTGTAAATAGGGTTTGCACTTTTTGCAGTTCCTCACGTTTCTGTTTGATCTGATCACAAAGCCTATGCCACTCTTCTTTTTTTTCATCCTGCTGCAATTGTTTTTCTGTTTCTAAGCATAGATCGAGTTCTCCCTGCACATCGAGCAGCTGATCCATGAGCTGCATTTGTTCTTTTACAAGCTGATCGAAATCAGACATCTAACTCCTCCCTTTTCATCGAATCCACTTTTTGTCTGTATACCATTTCTTGAAAGAAAGAAGAAATCCTTTGACTGTTTATGTAGAGGTTTTACAGGTTTTGTCGGATGGTGATGAGAGGCAAAAAAGAAAAGCACTTCATTCGTATATGAAGTGCTTTCCTTTGTTTCAGTGATTAGCTGTTTTGTTGTTTGTTTTGCTCAGCTTTTTGGTTGTATTTTTTTACTTGCTGTACGTCAGTCTCACTAGCAAATTCAGTACCAAATTGACCGCCTTGTGCAGAAGCTTGGTTTTGTTTCTTCACTTGTTGTGCGTTTGTTTTGTTTTGTTGTTGATCCATCATTATCACCTCCACGCACATTAATTTGTGCAGAAGGTGCAGATCCTATTCATGATTTTTTTAAACAAGCAAAGAACGTCCGCCATCCACAATAATCGTCTGGCCTCTAATCATGTCTGCTTTGCCTGATACAAGGAATTCCACGCTGTCGACCATGTCTTTAATTTCCACCATTCGGCCGGCAGGTGTGTTTTTCTTCGCATCTTCTAAAAGCTCTTCTCGGTTCGGGAAGTGCTTGAGTGCATCGGTATCGATCGCGCCGCCTGATACAGCGTTGACGACGATATTTTTTTGTGACAGCTCTACAGAAAGGTAACGTGTCAAAGCTTCTAGTGCTGCTTTTGATACGCCGACTACTGTGTAATTTTCAAGGTAGCGAATAGAGCCAAGAGAGCTAATGCTGACGATATGTCCGCCGCCATTTTTCTCCATTAGTTTCGCCGCTTCTTGTCCGCAAAATAACAAAGCTTTCGCATTGATATTCATCGTCCAGTCCCAATGATTTTCTTCAAGGTCCATAATTGGACGCTGAACACCTGATGCCGCGTTGTTCACAAATACATCTAAACGGCCAAAAGTTTCATCAATTTGTTGAAACATGTCTTTGATTTTCTCAGGCTGGCCTACATTGGCTTTCACAACCAATGTTTTAACGCCCATCGCTTCAATTTCTTCCGCTGTTTCAAGTGCGGCTTTTTTGCTTCTCGCATAGTTAATGACAATGTCATATCCTTTTTCAGCGAGGCGAAGGGCTACTTCTTTCCCTACTCCTCTGCTGCTTCCTGTAATTAATGCACATTTACGTTGACTCATTATGGTTCATCTCCTGATTTGAATAGTTTTCGTTCATTCGCTTCACACTAATAGGAAAGTTTCTATTAGGAGGTTACATTCATGTATGTCGGACGCGATTTAAGCCAGCTTGGCATGATGTCCAAGGATCAATGGAAAGATACTGAGCTTGCTTACTTTCATCATGCTTTCCAACAAATTTTACCTTATTTGAATGAAGAAGGGCAATCTAAGTATCGAGAAATCATTTCTGAAATCGAAGACCGCGGGGGTCTGCACCGAAATGAAGCTGATTATACCCACGGTACAACGGTTAAATATGACTAGGCTGCTCAAGTGCCAGCTTCCAAATTTTTTGGTGTGAGACTGGCAAAGCATATGCCTCAAATTCTTCTATTGTGACTTTTTTCAGCTTCGTGTCATCAGATACAGAGGTAACTCGTCCAAAGAAAACAGAAATATTCCAGATGAGGTGGGTAAATACATGCTGAATGGTGCCTTCTAAATCACCAAGCTCCGCTTGTACACCCCCCTCCTCTTTTAAGAAATCAATGAGCTGCTCTTTTTCCGTTTTTCTTCCCTTCACGGTTTCCATATTAGGGAATTCCCATAAATTCGCAAGGAGGCCTGTACTTGGCCGCTTATGAATATATAGGTTGCCTGCGTCATCAAATAACACCGCTGCTGCCATTGATTTTGCAGTCGGCTTTTTCTTTTTGCTTTTCACTGGGAGCTCATGCTGAACGCCTTCCTCGAGTGCCGAACAATGCATGTTCACAGGGCAAATGAGGCAGGCAGGGGATGTTGGAGTGCAAATGAGCGCACCAAGCTCCATCAGCCCTTGATTAAATTCTGACGGCTTTTCCCGGGAAATGAGCTGATCGACCGCAAATTCGAAAATATTTCTCGTTTTTGGTTTTGCAATATCATCCCATATGGACAAAATACGAGAAATGACTCTCATCACGTTGCCGTCTACCGCAGGATACGGCTTGTTATAGGCAATACTCAGCACTGCGCCGCTCGTATATGGGCCTACACCTTTGAGCTTTGAAAATTGCTCTTTCGTATCAGGGACAATGCCACCGTAGGATTCATATACTTCTTTCACAGCTGCCTGTAAATTACGCACTCTTGAGTAGTAGCCAAGACCTTCCCATGCTTTCATGACCTTTTCTTCGTCAGCTAAAGCGAGATCCTTTACCGTCGGAAATTGCTCCATAAACCGGTTGAAGTACGGAATGACCGTATCTACTCTCGTTTGCTGAAGCATCACTTCTGATACCCAGACGCGGTATGGATCTTGATTTTCACGCCATGGTAATGTTCGTTGTTCTTTTTCATACCAATCAATTAGATCATGCTGAAAGCCCGCAATATCTTTGCGGTCCAGCTTTTCTTGAATGTCTTTCATATCTATACTCCTTCTCATTGGACCGAGGGCTAACGTTCTGAATAGAACCTTATTTGTTGTATACTGTTTGTAGATACGTTAACATGTTACATTAAATCGGGATAAAGCAAAAGTGATTTTGCACATAGTCTTGATTAGAGACGTATACTTTGTATGATTGTTCCTAAGCATGACAACTAGGAGGTAATCAATTGGACACTGGTACTCATGTAGTAATGGGCATTTCTCTTGGGGGACTTGCACTTTTAGATCCAGCCGTCAGCGCAGATCCACACATGGCACACGCCGTGATGATCGCGACCATCGCCGGCTCCCAAGCACCAGACATTGATACTGTGCTAAAACTAAAAAATAATGCGGTTTATATAAGAAATCACCGAGGATTTACACATTCCATTCCAGCTGTACTGTTTTGGTCATTGCTGATTCCGGCTGTGATTTTCCCATTTGTGCCTGGGGCGAATTTACTTCACCTCTGGTTATGGACACTATTAGCCGTTGTGCTTCACGTGTTTGTCGATATTTTCAATGCATACGGCACGCAGGCCATTCGTCCATTTTCGAAGAAATGGGTAGCACTTGGGATCATTAATACGTTTGATCCGTTTATCTTTTTTACACACCTTGTCGCCATTGTCGTTTGGGCGATTGGCGGACATCCCGGCTATACGTTTATTACGCTGTATGCCGTGATTTTCTGTTACTATATCGTCAGGGTCATCATGCAGCTTCAGATTAAACGTCAGCTGCGTGCACGATTCGATGAAATTGAAGAGATTATTATTTCGCCTACAATGAAGTTCAGACAATGGCGCATTGCTGTGAAATGCAAATCCTCTTTCCATGTTGGGCGCAGTATGAATGGAGAAGTCGTCATTTTAGACACCTTTAACCGTGTGCCGGTCCCTGATACTGAAATTATGAAAATTGCCAAACAAGATGAAAACATTTCAGCCTTTCTCTCCTTCTCCCCTGTCTACCGGTGGGAAGTGGATAAATACAAGGATCATTACGAGGTGCGGTTCATTGATTTGCGCTACCGCAGCAAAGGTCATTATCCTTTTGTCGCGATCTGCCATATCGACATGGACCACAAAATCAAAAATTCCTATACCGGCTGGATTTTCAGTGAAGAAAAACTGCAAAAAAAATTAAGACTCGGCTCTGTGTGAGCGAGTCTTTTTTGTGCTTCACTCTTACAACTTCGTCATATATTCCACAATAAACTCCCAAAAGCCAGGTCCTTCTTGATAAATCAGCCAGTCTACTTTTTCGATGAGTTTGATATAGAGTTCTTGTTCGAGGTCTTCTCTTTCTTGATATGCCGTGTTTTGTAGTTTCTTTTTGATCATGGGTGTGAAGGTTTCAATGAGTTCTTCCATTTCTCCATTGGTCATTTTGTCTTCTTGCACGGACATCTCCCCCTGTTTCTTCTTTTAGTTTGTTGAGCGCTTTTTTGTGAATGTTTGAGATGTTTTGTCTTGTTTCGCCTAACTGATCGGCTATTTCCTTCATTGTTTGGCCTTCGACATAGATTTGGGTTAGGACCATTTTTTGTTTGTCTGTGAGCTGCTGGTAGGCCTTGTACAATGTTTGATCTTGCAGATGCTCCCCTAGGTCTTGCTGGTTGAAGAGCACGGCTTCATACGTATCTGTTTGAACAGGGTCTTTCACTTCTTGCGTATCAGGATGATCGAGTATGAGCGGAAAACGCTGCTGCTTCTTTTTTACTCGTTTGTCAAAGTCGACTGAAAAGATGCGTATCATTGT
The DNA here is from genome assembly GCF_038593175.1 of Bacillus sp. FSL K6-1006. NCBI lineage: Bacteria > Bacillati > Bacillota > Bacilli > Caryophanales > Bacillaceae > Bacillus > Bacillus sp. FSL K6-1006. The sequence continues at coordinate 843,783 of NZ_CP151970.1, read as the reverse complement.
GGAGATATACTTGATGATGCGGATTTTCTGATAGAACTGTTTGAACTCGGAATCTAGTTTTTTGGCATTTTCCTCGTTTGGCTCTTCCATAACTTGCCGGAGCAGCTGCTCGTTTTTCGGGTTGCTTAAAAACTGCTGAATGAGCGGGTGATCAATGATTTCCTTCCATTTTGCTTTCAATAACAGCCGATAATCCATGTGCATCCTCCCCTTTGTTCCCTCTACTAGCATTAAGTGGACAAAAGTTAAAAAAAGTAAACTTCGTGAAACGGGTCTAATGGTTCATTTTATCCCCCTCTGCTTTCCTTTTTCTTCTTTCATACCACTTATATAGAAGACGAGCATCCGCTGGGAGGTGAGACAAATGGAGACCTTTTTTTCAGAGGAATGGCTGAAGCAGCTCGGTCAGGCTGGCTTTCCTGCCATTTTGACGGTTTACTTGCTGACACGTTTTGAACGAAAGTTTGATGAATTAAGCAAACTCATCCAACGATTGGTCGCTGTTCAAAAAAATGATGAATCAGATTGACATCTTCTTGATTCGTTTCACCTTATGAAAACGAGGGCGAAATGAAAGGCCTTTTGTCACCTCATACAATACGATGTTGAAAGGGGATTTTATCATGAGTGAAAAGCAAAATGGTGTACCGCAGCCGATTCGAGGAGAAAAAGGAGCAACGGTCAAAATTCCACGTAATCTCGAGCGAGACAGACAAAACCCAGATATGCTCACGCCACCAGAAACCGATCATGGAACGGTTCCCAACATGAAATATTCTTTTTCTGATACGCACAACCGTTTAGAAAAAGGCGGTTACGCAAGAGAAGTCACGGTACGTGAACTACCAATCTCTAAAAGTCTTGCCTCTGTGAACATGCGGCTAAAGCCTGGTGCGATTCGTGAGCTGCACTGGCATAAGGAAGCGGAGTGGGCGTACATGATTTATGGGGAAGCCCGAATTACATCGGTTGATGCAGAGGGGCGCAATTTTACAGAGGATGTGACTGAGGGTGATTTGTGGTACTTCCCTTCTGGCCTGCCGCACTCTATCCAAGCACTTGAACCGGGAGCTGAATTCTTGCTAGTGTTTGATGATGGTTCCTTCTCTGAAAATAGTACGTTCCAAGTGACTGATTGGCTTGCCCATACCCCAGAGGAAGTCGTTCTCCAAAACTTTGGAATGACAAAGGAGCAATTTGAGAAGCTGCCAGAGAAAGAGAAGTATATTTTCCAAAAAGGAATTCCTGGTTCCCTTGAGTGTGACAAGGTTAAAACAGAGCAAGGAGAAGTCCCGAATTCCTTTAAATATGAGCTGTTAAAACAGGAGCCGATTACGTCAAGCGGCGGACAAGTGTGGATTGCAGACTCTACCAATTTCAAAGCGTCTAAAACGATTGCATCCGCTCTTGTGAAAGTTGATCCAGGTGCTATCCGAGAGCTGCACTGGCATCCAAATACGGATGAATGGCAATATTTTATTTCTGGAAAAGCACGAATGACGGTATTTGCTTCTGATGGTCATGCGAGAACCTTCAACTATCAGGCAGGAGACGTTGGATATGTGCCATTTGCGATGGGGCATTATGTAGAGAATACAGGTGACGAACCGCTTTATTTCTTAGAAATCTTTAAGAGCGATCATTATGCAGATATCTCACTCAATCAGTGGCTTGCGGTGACACCGAAACAGCTTGTTCTTGATCATTTAGATCAAGGTGAAGATTTCTTAAAACTGCTTGATACTGAAAAACATCCTGTGATCGCTGCACCAAAAAAAGAGGATTAACATATAACTTCCTGCAAAAAGGCTGTCCTTTTTGCAGGTATCTTCATGTAAAGGAGTGTTTGTTCACCTATGCAGCAATCTGTTCACGCTTTATGGCAAGGGTTGAAATGGCTCATGGCGGCGTCGGCTGTCTGTTACATATTTTTGTTGTTTTGTGTGCTGTTCTTTCATTTGACGGGTGCTTTTTATCAATCGATTTTATCCATGCTTTTATTTATGGGCATCTATGTGATACTTGGGATATCCTTTGAGCATATGGAGCATGTGCTCATGAAGGTTGTTAGAAAGTGCCGTTCCAAAAAACGCTCCATCGTTTTCTATGCCATTTCAATTCATCTCTTGTTTATTTGGGGTGCTGTCTATTTATCAGATGAATTGGTAGGCGGCATTTTACTGTCTACTTCTGAGGAAATTCTCTTTGCCCTAAGCCTCTGGTTGTTTCATTTTTTGTTTGATTATGCGACGTTTTCGTTTGAGAAAGAAGCTTAATGATCTGCTTCATATGATGGATATCATGCTCGTTCAGCCCTTGGAAGTATCTTAATAACGTCAGCTTGGTTTGACCAATAAAAAAGAGTTCATTCCAGCGAGATGGTTCGATTTTCTTCATTTCTTGAAGTAATTCTGTTCTGACAGCAATAAATCGACCGATCGTCTCGCTTTTCTTTTCCTTTCTCGCTCTTTCAGCTGACTGCTGATTCATTTTGTGCACATCAGGAGCTTGAGGTAACGGCTGATCGTTCCAAAATTCCTTTAGGCGATCGTTTAAAATAAATTCATCCCACGGAACGAAATGTGCGATGATTTCAGCGGTGCTCCATTTTCCATCAGCGATCGCTCTTCGCCATTCTTTGTCTGTTAATTCCGTTAGCGACTGTACCCATTCAATGGAGTGTTCATAATAATCAATAATCGATTCTTTGTTTAACGTCAAATGGTTCTCCCCCATTTACATGCTTTTATGTAGATTGTATCAATGATGAGAAAGATAAAAAAACACCACTTATGATGTAAAGTGGTGTTTCTTGTGTTTTCTCCGTGCATATAAGATCGCACCAATCAAACTGACGAGTGAAATCAACCCGAGAATTCTGATATAAGGCGGATAGTAGGTTAACACAATCTCGTTTTTGCCTTTTTCTATTGGAAAACCGATAAAGGCGTAATTGGCTTGTTCAATATCGGTCTGCTGTCCGTTCACCGTGAGCTCCCAGCCTTTTTCATATGGTACTGGCAGAACCATATAATCATCGCCGCGTTTGTTATCATATGAAATCGTAAAGCGGTTGTTTTCGAGCTTTACTTGCTGGCTGCCATGATCCTGTTTTTCTTTTTCATATGCCTTCTCTAGGACGCGGTAAGGCTCTTGATATAGCTTTAATTGACTCAGCTCATACGTCCCTTTTGGTACTCGAATCGAGAGAATCTTTTCCGCAGGGACTCGAATCGTCACTTCATTGACGCCTGTTTTGTAGATGGATGTATTGCTTTTTCTTGAGGTGACGTAGTGATCAACAGATAACTGAAATCCTTCGTTACGGTCTGTCCGCTTCACATAAAAGCTCACATACACATCCCCAGCGCGGGCCATATCATCTGGCAGCGTGATATTCAGGCCGCCTGTTTCTCCGTATACATCAAGCACGCCATGTTCGTATATGGCTTGTATCGTATGAATATTTGTATCCTTGACTCGATCTGGCGCGTGCTCAATTTCAGCGTTTCCTTTTTTGTCTAAAACCACACCTTGCAGCATCGCATGCTCCCTATCAAGTGCTGAGGCATCCTTTAAGGATTCTTCTGAATAAACGGTGCTTGTTGTTCTTGCAAATGGCAGCGGCCGTGTATTTTCATACACTTTATAATGTTCGCTTTCCAATATTGGCTTAAAATAAGCTGGCGGTGAGTAAGGCATCGCGCTCGTTCTCATATAATACTTTCCATAGGTCAGGCTGTATAAATTCGCTCTGTCCCCCATTGTTGCATAACGGCTGACACTTTCCCGTCCCATATCGATTTGCAGGTCATTCCAGTAGAAATTGAGTAAATGCTGATTCAATATACTTGAATACGCACTCATGCCTTGAAAGCCTTCAAATAACGGGGTGTTGTTGCGCACGCCGTTCATCCAGTCAATCCGGGCAAGCGGATCTTTTGAAGAGCGGCTTTGAATCTGCTGAATGAGCTTCATTTGCTCATGTCCAGCATAAGCCTCACTATTCAGATACGTATCTGATACGCTCTTAATATTGCTTCTTTCAGATAAGTAGCCCTGCTGATACACGCCTGCTGTCAGTAAGCTGACAACGATGAGCACAGCTGAAAAGAGACGAAGGTGCTGGCGTTTTTCCGCATGAATCAAAAGGAAAAACAAGCTGATCACAAGCAGTCCTATGCCTGTAAATACAACAACATCCATATTTCCCTTTGCTCGTTCTGATAAGATGACTGCGAGAAGAAACACGATCCAAGCGCCTAAGACCGCACGCTTTTTCCACTTCCACTCGATTTGCGAGAAATGCTTGATGGTGATGGCTGCGACCGCTCCAACTGTAAAGGCAAGAATGTACTCAAATCTGTACTGCGGTGCTGAGAAACCATTAAACACGCTCGCCATCTTTGGACTGTAGTGAAAAACAATGAGCAGAACGCTGATCGATGTAAACATGAAAAACCACCTGTTCCGGTAAAGCGGAACGAGGAACATACAAATGAGAAAGATCACAGGTAATAAATACACCCTGCTTGTAAACAGCAGATGATCATGCAGATCAAACCAAGGTATGGATTGATCATATGGCGGCCTTATATTATTCAGAAAGCCATAGACAGACGGGACAAAAAAGGCGGCACTGATTCCAAAGGATAACAGCGTAGAGACCGCCAGCGTCCAGAACACCTTCCACCCGTTCTCCTCACTTCGAAGCTTGATGATATATCTGAAGACAAGATAGATCGCTAAAAAGATAAAATGAATATAAGCAAAGTAAAAATTGTTGATAAGCATCAGGCTGCACGCCGCAATAAACCAAGCCGGCTTACCTGTTTTGAAAATCCGTTCAACCCCAAGTACAAGCAGCGGGAGCCACATCATACTGTCGGTGAAAAACTCCCAAAATGTTTGATGCCGAAAATACACAATAGACAATCCGTAAATTGCGGCTCCTGTTAATGCGCTCAGCCTATGCTGAACCATTGAAAGAAGCACACGGTAAGCGATGAAAAGAATAAGCGTCAGCTTGATCACACTCAGCCAAATGACGGCATTTGCCCAGAAATGAATGTCCGTTGACTGGATGAAATGAAGCGCATTCATCAGCCAGACGACAGCGACTGTGACCATAAAGACAGTCGACGTTGTGAAATAATAACCTAATTGCGTATATGTACCGCCGCCTAGACCGAATTGATAGGAATAAAAGAAGTTCCCTTTGACGTATTCATCGTAAAGCAGCTTTTTAAATGGGAGCATTTGTGAGATTCCGTCTCCATCTCCTGTCATATACCGGCCTTGCGTATATTCATATAAGAAAAAGGAGTGTCCTAATAAAGCGAGAATGAGGCACATTCCTATCATTATCCATCTACGTTTCATCATCTAAATCCTTTCCACAAAAGATCCACTTTTCTTTGAAACAAAACAACCCAGCAAGCGATTCGTGCTTGCCGGTTATTTGACTCCACGTTATTTAAATAACTGTGTTAACACTCGGTCTTGTTCCTTTGAGCTTGTCTCTTGTTCCATCACATTTGATTCCTGGATTAAATAATGCGGCCTCTTTTTCGTTTCATAATAGATACGGCCAATATATTCTCCAATCACACCTAGACTCAAAAGCTGGACACCTCCGAGGAACAGCACAGCCGATATTAAAGTAAAATAACCCGGCACCATAATGCCCGTTCTGACGATTTGAATAAAGGTGGCCACGATGTAAATCAATGAGAGAAATAAGATCAGTATGCCAGTATAAAAACAAATTCGCAGCGGGCGGTTGTTAAAAGAAATGACGCCATCTATGCCATAGTTAAATAATTTCTTCAGTGACCATTTTGTATCACCATGCTGTCTTTCTACATTTTCATAATAGATGACCTTTTCTTCAAACCCAATCCAGCAAAAAAGCCCTTTCGAAAAACGATTTCCCTCTTTCAGCTGAAGCAATGCATCGATGGCTTGGCGTGAAATTAAACGGAAATCCCCGACGCCATCACGCAAGTCCACTTCTACTACCTTGTTCATCACCTTATAGTACATGGATGACAGGTAAGAGCGCAGCTTGCTGTCACCTTTACGATTTCGTTTGGCAATGACTTGATGATAGCCTTCTTCATATCCCCTGACAAAGTCCTGAATTAAATACGTCGGGTGCTGCAGATCGGCGTCCATAATAATCGCAGCTGCTCCTTTTGCATATTCAAGACCTGCCAAAATAGCGGCTTCCTTTCCAAAGTTACGCGAAAAGGAAATATATTTAACCTTTGCACTTTTTCGAGAGAGCTCTCTCATGTATTGAAGCGTGTTGTCTTTGCTTCCATCATTCACAAAGATGATTTCAAAGTCATAATGAAAATCGCGAAACTCTTCCTCGAGTGCCTCAAAGATTCGTCTGATGTTTTCACCTTCATTGTAAGAAGGAATTATAACAGAGAGCAGTTCCCGTTCCATATCGCACCTTCTCTTCACTTTTTTCACATAGTCTGATATGTTCATTATTCCTTTTTTGTCAGAAAACGAAACCCTTTTTTATTATCCATAAATTACATGTCTCTTTAATCGTTTCATTATATCAGAGTTTTATTTCCATTGATTTTCAGCAGGATGAATTTAATGTAATTTTAAGTTTAATCATTGTAAAAAGCCTGTAATTTTGATCACAGACTGGGTATTGTTTCATAAAATTGTTTGTTCATTTATATATTTTCCTATTTATTGAAAAAGATGAATGGAAGTGAAAGGGCAGCCTTTTTAGTGAAGCAGCCCTCGATTGTTTTGTTGCAGATGCTCGTTTGCCTTTGATTGTTTATTTTGAAATAAATGCAGCTGCGCTCCGTAGCTCTCGATCCACTCTTGGACAATTCGTTCTGTTGTTTCCTGTCCTTTATACTTACGGCCAGCCTTTGCATAGGTCGTTTCAAAATCACTCCAAAGCAGCTCTACCCATGTACGTGCTTCGTCATATGTCAGCATATTGTTTTTTTCCATAAGTTGTTCTGTTAGTCGCTCAAAGTATTGTTCCATGCCTGTTCCTCCTTCATCTAGCAGAAAGTGCCTTTTTAAAAAAACTTCTTTTTTCATATACTACCCTTACGTCTTCAAAAGACGCAAATGATTTGTATTGTTTGGAGGGAATCGATATGCGTAATAAAGCAAAAGGCTTTCCAAATCAGGTAAATCACAAGTTTGAAGGCGAACCAGGCGCTACAGATGCTTATGCGTCTAAACGGCCGAATGGTGAAACGAATACACGTCCACAGGAACGTATGAGGGCATCAGGGAAACGCTAATTTTTCCAAAGGGAGTGCTTGAGATATGAGTTCAAATGGGAAATCGTATATGGCAGACTTTGTTCAATTAAGGACAACCGCTTACCCTCAACCATGGGCAAATGCAAAGCATTCTGCCTCTCAGGTCAACGGAGAAACGCAGCAAACGCAGCACGACATCGTACTTCAGAACAACGTCCGTAAACAGCGTTCGAAGTAAAGAAAAGGACTGATCACTTAGGATCAGTCCTTTTGCGTCAGCATTGAAATCGGCAGGGCATCTTCCTGATTTGGAGCCGATACTCTGTATCCCCACGCAAAAACGCCATTTAGATATTCTACATAAAACTCTTCGTCTGTGTCTTTGATTTGATAAGTCGTTTTCGTTTGAATCAAGGCTGGATCTAATAAATAGGCTTTCGCCATATCAATTTTCCGTTCTAAAACTGCGTATTCATTCACAATGCCAAGCTGCTCAGCCTTTCGTGCTTTTTCAGAAAGGGCGGCAATCTCCTGCTTCAATTCATATTCTGTCATCTCACTATAGCGTTTTTCCATCTGTCATTCCCCTTTGTCTAAAACGTGATCAATTGTATCGAGATCAAAGCCTTTTCTGAATAAAAATTGCTTCACTTTCATCTTCTTTTCAAATGATCCGTCATATCCTACCTTGCGTTTTGCCTTCTCCAGCATATAAAGGAGGGCTTCTTCTTCCTTTTCCTCTTCTTGTCCATCATAGGCTTCTTGAAGGGCTTTATCAATGATCTCAAACGAAAATCCCTTTCGCTGTAGCTGCAGCTTGATGCGCTGCTCGATCTCTTTTGCAGAACGATTTTTTTCTTTTTTGACAAGCTTGAGAACCTGCTTTACAGCTTCCTCCAGCTGTAGGTCATCAGGGTATTGCGACAGCGCCTGTTCAATCGTGTCATCGTCTATCCCCTTGAGCTTCAATTCTTTTTTTAGGACGGACGGTCCTTTGCTGTTCGTTTTCCGGTGGGTGCTGACATAGGCTTCTGCAAATTCAAGATCATTTACATACTTATAATGCTTTAATTTGTGTATAATTTCACTAATAGCAGGTGCAGGGATTTCTTTTTTCGTTAAATAATCGGTGACTTCTTTCACTGATCTCATGCGGTAGGATAAATAATCAACGGCCTGCTGAAATCCTTTTTTCACTGAATCACCGAATTGAATCTCAATGATATCTGCTTCGTCAAGCTCTTTTCCTTTTTTCAAATCGTGCTGGACGAGCACATCTAAATCAACGCTAAAGTCGTACTTTTCATCAAGAAAGATGTTGACCCGCTCGGTATTGTTTTTCTGAGCAGAAATTTTTGTAATATAAGGCATCCTGTGATCACTCCTTTTCCAAAACAGTCAGGATGTTTCTTCTGATTCAAAATCGTGAAAGATATAGGTATGTATATGAGAGGAGAGATGTCAATTGAATATCGCCATTACCGGAGGAACCGGTTTTATCGGCCAGCATGTCACAAAAGTGCTCGCTGCTGAGGGACATCATCTATATATTTTAACAAGAAATCCAAAGGAATCCGAACAAAATCATTTACATTATGTGCAGTGGCTGACCGAAGGTGCTGCGCCTGAGCATGAATTACCTGCCATTGATGTATGGATTAACCTTGCTGGAAAATCCATTTTTACACGCTGGACAGACAAGGCAAAAGAAGGCATCCTCTCCAGCCGTCTCAAATCAACACAAGAGGTAAAACGCATTATAGAAGCGCAGGAATCAAAACCATCTGTACTGATTCAAGCAAGTGCTGTTGGGATTTATGGCACTTCTCAAACAGGAGATTTTACGGAGGAATCACCTCCTGCGGATTCTGATTTCTTAAGTCATACATCAAGGCTTTGGGAGGCTGAGGGACAAAAGATTGAAGCCCTCGGCATTCGTACGGTCTACACACGCTTTGGCGTCGTGTTGGGCGAAAAAGGTACATTGCCGCTGATGACACTTCCTTACAAGCTGTTTGCCGGCGGGACAATTGGGTCTGGCTCGCAATGGGTTTCATGGGTTCATGTTGAGGATGTGGCACATCTCATTGCTTATGCGATTCATCATGATGACCTGTCAGGTCCGCTCAATGCGACATCACCGAATCCTGTTCAAATGAAACAGCTTGGACAAACCATTGCTTCTGCCCTTCACCGCCCCCATTGGCTGAAGGTGCCATCTTTTGTGATCAAAACGGCGCTTGGTGAAATGTCATTACTTGTTTTAGAAGGCCAGCGTGCTCTGCCAAAAAAAGCACTGCTCTCTTCTTATGACTTTTTGCACCCTGAACTAAAAGAAGCGATTTTGCAATCTGGGGAATAAATGTTGTCAAAAACACCCATCCTATTAGAAATGAGATGAGGGAGCGATTTTGATGAAGAAAAAAGAACACCAGCCAACTTCGAAGCTGAAGAAAACCCAGGAAGTCCTGTATCAGCAGGAATTCAAAAAAGCGGAAAGAGCAGCAGAAAAAAGAAACAAATAAGGCGGATATTCCCCTCCAACAAGCACATAACTAAAGTGATCTTGTAAAGGAGGGAAAGGCTTTGAAAAAAGACCAACACAAAAAATCCAACCACGAGCTCGCGGCACAAGAGACGGATGGCGAATATGTTGAATTTTCCAAAGAACTTGCAGATCCGAATGACGTAAAAGCAATGGCACGTATGAAAGCAGCCGATCAGCGCGCCAAAAAACAATAAGTAAAAAAGCAGACCTTATTCAGCGGTCTGCTTTTCTTTTATTTGATTTCAGTAAGAAGACTTGATGCTTTCTGGCGTGATTTTTCCTCAGGCACCTCTTCTGGATAACCTATATGAAGGATCGCAGCAAACCGTTCGTTTTCCTTTAATCCCATGTCTTGTTGAAAGCCTTTGTCGTATAAAATACGTCCGCTCTTCCATACCATACCGATCCCTTGATCCCACGCAAGCAGCTGAAGATTTTGAATGAGCGCGCTGACAGCGGCAAAATCATCATTTCTCACTACAGGGTTCTCGTCTTCTTTTAGCACGACAAGTAAAAGCGCCGGAACCTTAGAAAAGTATTCTCTGTATTGATTGATTTTTTCTTCTTTTGCATCTGGGTTGTTGCGCTGAAAGAAAGCAATGAAGCGCTCTACAAAAGTCGCTTTGGCTTCATCCGTCACCGCATATAAAAAGCGCCACGGCTCCGTGATTTTATGATTAGGTGCATAGACTGCATCCTCTAATAGCGGCTGAAGCTGCTCAATCGTCACCGGTGTGTCTTTGAATTTTCGAATCGATCGTCTATATCTGACAGCGTCTCGAACCGTTAACGCTTCTGTTTGTTGTTTCATTTCTGGCATAAATGTCATCCTTTCAATCAACTTAATTGAAATTGATTCTCATTCACATTATAAACGTCATCGCGTGCAGTTGCAAATCAAGTATCTCTTCTCCCCGTCTGCTAAATAGTTGTTTGACTTTTTCAAGTAATGTTACAATCATATTACGTTTTAAACAAATTTTGAGAAAAAAGCCAAGATGATGAAATGATTTTCAAGTATTCCCATTTTGTCTGATCTTGTTTTTTTGTCAAAAGGCTTTCAACCATGATTGGAAGGGAGGCTTCTGGATGGAATGAAAATTAATATTGGACAAATCATTAAACTCTACCGTTATAAACAAAATATGACCCAATCTGAATTGGCAGAAGGAATTTGTTCTGTCTCTCATTTAAGTAAAATTGAAAATGGCTCAAAGGAGGCCAATCAAGATACGATCAATCTGCTGCTTGAACGGCTTGGCATCAGCCAAGAAAAGCTGTCACAAAAGGCGCGTCATCTGCTGTCACTTTTGGATGAGTTTCAAATGAATATGTATTTCTATGCTCTCGATCAGGCTGAACAAAATGCAGAAATGATCATTCAGCACGAGGAGCAGTTCTTTTCGCTCGATTTAGGCATTCAGTATCATTTGTCTTTATTTCAATTTTATTTACTAACGGATAAACAGCCGCTTGCCTTAAAAACACACCGCGTGCTCAAAAAATTCGAAAAAACCTTTATTGAAACGGAAAAAGAAATTTTTGAATATCTTGACGGCATTCATCAAATTAAAATTGGTCAGCTTGAAGATGGACTGAAAAAGCTTGAAAGCTGCTTTTCCTACGCTTCAGTTGAACAAAGTGATTTGTATTATCACTATGCAAAAGCACTTGGAAACTTGGGACAGCTGGGTGATGCGCTTGAAGCGACACATCAAGCGATGGATTTATATAGACAAAAGAACAATTTCAAGCGGATTATTCACTGTACACTTATTCACGGCGTGATCTCACTTGAACTAAAAGCCTATCAAACTGCGAAGAAATATATAAAGGAAGTGATTTTGCACACGTCCCTTCACCCTGATGCCTTTATTAAAATGTCCGCTTATTTTTATTACGGGGTGCTCTTAAAACGTGAAGGTGATTTCTCTTCAGCTGTGCCTTATTTATTAGATTCACTCAATTACTTTAATCAAGAACAGATAGAAGATCGTTACTGTGAAACGCTATATGAGATTGCGACACTATATGCTGAATATGACCGCAAAAAAGCACTTCCCTACATACACGAGCTGTTAAAACAGCCTCGTATTCAGCCAAACTGTTTATATATGATCAAAATCTATAAATTGATGATTGAGGAAAACCCTCTTGATTTGAAAACCTATTTGGTCGAAGCAGCCCTTCCTTACTTTGAACACAATGAGCTGCACAGTGAATATTTGTTTGCTCTTAGAACCTTACTTACCTATGCAGGTGCTGAGCTTGATGAGCAGACGTATCAGTCCTATACAAAGAAGCTTCTTGATCATTTAGCGGGATATCTTCCCTATTACAAAAAAGCATGACCTTCTGCCGATCGAAGGTCATGCTTTTTCTATTTATTAAATGGTCTCTTGTTGATCTGTGTCATGATGGTTCACCCGTTTGACAGAATGAATATACCGTCTTTTTGCAAAGAAATCGTACGCATGCTGTCCAAAGCCAAGCCAAATACTGAGCAAGATGAATGGGACCGTTCCCCATAAAGCAGGGATATGGCAGGCCATACGCAGCCAAGTATAAATCCCTGAATTCTTCTGATTTTTGGCTAAAGAAATAGACACGATTCGTTTTTCCGCCTTCTCTTCACTGATTTTATTCAGCCTGAGCAGCTGCGAGTGTCTAAAGGATTCAAAGTGAATCCGATTTTTCCAATCGAGTGATCTTAATAAATCAATCATTTTTGCACATGCAGGACTTTGTCCGTCATAAAACACAAGCAGCCTCAGTGATTTAATGGAACGCTGTTCTCTTTTTTTCGATTCAGCGAGCTTCTTTTTTTCTTGATCGAGATAAATGATTTTTTTCATAAATTGATCGCCTGTCCTTTTCCGTCATTTTTTTAGTTCGTTCAAAGGAGATTACAACTAGATTACTATAGTTGCTGGGCCTCTTGTATTGGGAAAAAGCCAACCATTGTGCGTTATATGAGCCTTTGGATAAGGGCAAAATCATTGATTTTATGGCATATATGAGGTTTTTCAACTAAAAGTGGTTGGGAAAATCGTGGTGCTTTGCGGTTTTCTGCGGTATTTGATAGAATTCTGCGGTTTTCTACATCTTTATGCGGTGGTTTTGTAGGTAAAACGCAAAAACAAGATAAAAAAAGACTACTTCCCATTGCGGCGAAGTAGTCTTTTGGTTTATATTTTTGCCAAAACTTCTACTATTTCTTTCTCAATATCTTTCCATAAGTAACGGTCGGTCGTATAGTGATGTGCGGCTTCTTTCGCAAATACTTGAAAAGCTTCTTCAAAATCAGGTGCATCTTTGTCCGGTTTTTTCTCATCGACAAAGCGCTGTGCTTCTGCTGAGCGAGGTCCCCATTTGCCCACTTCATTCCCGTCCTGATCAATGATGACGATAATCGGAATCGATCTTGCGGTCCCGTTCGTTAAATACTGATCCATCAGGTCTAGATTCTCATCCCGAATGAAATAGCGCACATCAATGAGTGCTTCATTTGCAATACGCATGAAAATCGGGACATTGACCATCGCATCTCCGCACCAATCCGCTGTGATGACAAGCGCTCGGAGCTTTTTCTTTTGCAGCTTTTGAAGCAGCTCTTTTTCTTTTTGATGAATTGCATACTGGTTGTACACCGTGAGCAGATTTTCCCGGTTTTTCTCCATGTTGTGTACATATGTACGTTCAGCTAATCCCTTTGTAAACCATTCATTTAATGTCATATGAACATCCCCCTTACCCTTCAACTTTACCACTTTTGCTATTCTTTTGTCTAAAAAAACCTTCACCTAGTGAAAGGTAAAGGTCTTTTGGTTTATGGACGCCGCTTTCGATTTGGGTCCATCCCGATCAGCTTGGTGACTAGCACCATTGTGACAGGCAGTGACGTATTCTTTTTATACGCTAAATATTTCCCGCGCCATTCAGGCTTATATTTCTGTTTAAATGACCGTAAACCGCTGAAGCTGTACATGTATCTGACATTGTTGAAAATAACACTCGCCAAACGCTCCGTGAGAAAGGACTGATGGAACGTCCCCACATTCGATAAAGGTGCCATTCCCATGTTAAACGATTTGTAGCCTCTTTCTTTCGCCCATTGAAACAGGTGGATAAACAGCGCATCCATCATCCCGTTCGGTGCATCATGCATATGACGCATTAAATCGATGGAAATCTCCCCTTCTTGATACATCGGCATCAATGATACAAAGGAAATGATCTGCCCTTGCTCATCCTTTAGAATCGCAATCGGTGCTTTTTGAAGATAGTCTTCTTGAAAATAACCGAGCGAAAATCCTTTTTCTTTTTTCTTTCCGAGCCAGCTGTCAGAGATCTGTTTTAAGGTGGAGATCAACTCATTTGAAAAGGGAGGTTCCAGCATTTCAAAGGTGTAGCCTTCTCGTTCAAATTTATTCGCCACAGCTCGTAAATTTGATTTTTTCTTACCTGACAGAGTAAACGTTTCTAAATCGACCATGGCTTCTTCCCCAAGCTTAAAGAAGTGAAAGCCTAAGTCATGATAAAGAGCCATCCCTTCTCGTTCTACTTGATAAAAAGCGACGCGGTAGCCGGCTTTTTCTGTCTCCTGTAAAAACTCTTCAAGTACAAGCGGATAAGAAGCCTCACGTCCAGATGGATCTCCGAGCACAATGACGCAGCGGCCAATTCGCCCAAACTGAAGCATCGCTTCTCCATCACTTGAGAAAAATAGTTTTTTGTCGCCTAAAAAGCCAAGATGACTGAGGGCATTTCCGCCCTTTTCTTCTAAAAACGTTTTTAATTTTTCATCATCTGCTTTTTCTCCAATCGGAAAGGCTTTCTTATTAAAAATCAATTTACTAATGAAGAAGAAAAGCGGTACACCGATGAGAGCGATCATGCTTGTCATCGTGATATGCCGTTCATTATGCACCAAGTAATCCTTACTCAAGAAATGCCCGATTTTTGTCCAAATAAAGTTGCCAATCACATTATAGTTAAAGAGCACGAATAAATAACCAGCGGCAGCCGTCACAAACTGATTTAAGGAGTAAGGTGCCTGCTGCTTCACAAATTGATTTCGAAGAGAGAAAAACACAGCCATGATGACTGGCAAAATAAAGATCAGACTGAGGTTAAACCCCTTTAACAAAGTAAACACAAAACCGCCTGCTAAGGAGATCATTGTCAGCACGTACGATCTTTTCGTTCTTTTATACACTTCAATGGACAAAATCATCAGAATGATTCCGAACATTAAAGAAAGACCATTAAATCCTGATAACAGAAAGCGCGGAATGCTGGTAATCACACCTAATCGATCAACTGGAAGCACAACAGATGCCATGATAAGCAAGCCGCTTCCAAAGGTTAAAATCGATAAAGATCCGTACAATAAACGGATTAATAAAGCACGGTGCAAAACAATTAAAACGTTCGTTGTTTCAATGGCAGGTGCCATTTTCGGATTGCCTTCAAGACGTCTAAGCGTCGTTCCCGTTAAATCGTAAGCAGCTAGACAAAGCCCTAAAATAAACGGGAAAATCGAGTACACGAAACGGTACAAGACGAGCGCCGTCAGCACCATCTCTTTATCAAAACCAATGTATTGCATGCTCAGTAAAAAGATAAGGTCAAACGAACCAAAGCCGCCCGGAACCATACTGATTAAACCGCCGATTGACGCAATCGCAAATACACCTAAGACAATTCGGACATCGACATTCATCCCCATAGAGACGACAGCCATGTACATGACAAGTCCAGCTGCCAGCCATTCTAAAAACGATGCTCCGATATAAGCGTAAATTGGATGCTTCAGTCCATTTTCACCGCTCTCAATCGAGCTTTTTCGAATGGATGCCATGACGATATATATCGGTACAATACAGGCAAAGATAATGACAAATGCCCATAGCCACGGCTCCTGGCTGATAATACTTTCAACTGGAAGCACCCTGACCAAGATCAAATCACTGAAAATAGATAAGCCCAAAAGGACAGAGGAAGTCAAAAGGGCAATGCCTTTCAGCAATTTTTTCGTATCTGTTATGTACTCCTTATAGAGAAGCGTTCTAAGCCCTGCTCCTGATAGACCGCCAAATCCAAGAACACTGTTAAAGGAGTTTGCAATCCATGAAATGCGTATCGTTTTCCAGCCGCTGATCGGCATATTCAGGCTTTTTCGTAAAATAAAATCATATAAGGACATCGATAAAACCGCGACAAGTCCAAGAAAGACAAGAATAAACAAGTCCATTCGGTTCAAGCTGTCAATAATATAAAACGTCTTTTTAATGGAAAGTCCGCTCAGCTCCTGCTTCGCGACAAAAATTAAGACAAGGATAATGACGATCGGAAAAAGCATTTTTAAGATCGTCATACCCGTTTTTTTGTTCCACATGTTTTTCCCAACTTTCTAGGTTGCTTCATTATTTCAACTGAACATTATTATACAACAAATACCACTTGATTCATGCAGTTTAACATTTAAAAGCTTGACGAACCTTTCAATTAGAAGTAAAAATCAGTAATATAAAGAAAAAGAGCCGCTTAAAGGAAGTGAACAAGCGTGGAATATAATATTCATGACACCACCGTATTAAAAGAAGAGATTCTATCTCCAGAAGAAAAAAAGACATGGGTTCTTTATATGAAAGTGCTCACAGCTGCAGGTCTTGGAGATGTTTCTGAATGGATGAAGCTTGATATGAGTATGCCTCAAATGAAGGTGCTCATGCTGCTCAATAACCATGGCTCTCTCAAAGTATCCGAAATCGCTGAAAAAATGGGCGCTTCTTTGTCCAATATGACAGGCCTGCTTGACAGGTTAGAACAATCTAACTTTGTCGTGCGAAAGCACTCTGAGCGTGACCGGAGAATCATTGTCGTAGAGCTGACAGAGGAAGCGAAAAATATTTTCAGAAGTATTTATCAAAAAGGACACGAAAAAATCAAAAATTCCCTGCAGCGGCTCAATGACGAGGAAAAAGAAAAAGTCAATGAAGGCCTTGCTATCTTAGAAAAAGCACTGCGTCCTGAACGCGGCTAAATATGAAAAGGAAAAAAGACGGTCACTTGAGGTCCGTCTTTTTTATTTCTTCTACTTGTTTATCTGAGAGGACGAAATTTTTTTGAAGAACTTCCCTGTCATCCCATAAAAGATAGGCTAAGCCAATGATGAGAAAAAAGATGCTGATCCACGTACCGCCAGGAAGCAGCTGTTCAAGTTCCTCAATCGTTCTTTCTGAGCCTAAGCTGTTACTATAACGTATCTCAAAAAGAACATATTTCGCTATATAAAACAATCCCGCCATACAGATAAACATGGCGCCGACAATTCTTCTACCAGACATGCGTTTACTCCTTTAATTCCACTGATTTCTTTTGATTAATTCCGTGATATGGGCAAGGTGATGTTTTGAATGCCAAACGTACATTCCTGCTGCATTATATAAGGACACCGTTTGTTGATCGGCAGGGTGATAATAAGAAGCGTTGAAGTCATCCTCTGACATTCCCCGCAGTAAAGTGACCCACCTGCGATGCAGACTGCTGATCAAAGGCAGGGATAAACTAATGGGCGCCTTGCTGTCAGGAAGTGAGGCAAATCCCTCCTGATCATATGGACGTATGTCCGGTGTATCTTCTGTCAAAGCAAGTTTGAATCGTAAGTATGCATTCAGATGGCTGTCTGCTACGTGGTGAATGAGCTGACGAACAGTCCATCCTCCCGGCCGATAAGGTGTATCAAGCTGCGCATCTGTAAGCGGTGCAGTCACCGCTTCATACTCTTCGGGGATTGCAGCCAGCTGATCAATCCATGCTTCAAGCTGTGCTTTCGTTTTTGTTTCAACCGGTTCATATAAGCCAATCGGATATTGTAATGACGTCATACGTTCTCCCCTTTCTCAAATCCTTCAAGTACAAATTTGCCAATCATCTTTCCATGCTCAAGTGTTTGATGTGCCTGCTTCAAGTTAGCAGCATTGATCGGACTGAGAACCTTTGTTAAAGTATGCGTTATTTTTCCCTGCTCAAATAACTCACCCGCCTCTGTCAAAAGCTCATGCTGTTTGATCATGTCCGCTGTTTCAAACATAGGGCGTGTGAACATGAATTCCCATACAAATGCCGCACTTTTATTTTTGAGTAATTGAATGTCTAGGTTGTGCTGGTTTTCGACAATGGTACAGATCGTTCCTTGCGGTTTGATGGCTTCTGCCATGCCTTTGAAATGTCCATCTGTATCATTTAAGCATAAAATAAAATCCACTTCGCCGATTCCTTTTTCCTCTAGCTGCGCTAAAAGCGGCTGATGATGATCAATGATATGATCGGCACCTAAGGACAGACACCACTCTTTTGTTTCTGGTCTTGATGCGGTAGCGATCACAGTTGCCTTCGTTAATTTAGCTAGTTGAATGGCGATAGAACCAACACCGCCTGCACCACCAATGATCAGCAAGGTTGAGCCTTCAGCATTCCGCTTCATATGCATCCGGTCAAATAAAGCCTCATAAGCCGTAATTGTTGTAAGGGGCATTGCGGCTGCTTCTGCAAAGGATAGATTGGCAGGCTTTTTCGCCACAATACGTTCATCCACAAGCTGGTATTCACTATTCGAGCCTTGACGCGTAATATCTCCCGCATAGTATACGTGATCACCTGGCTGAAACAATGTACACGATTCACCCACTTCAACAACCGTACCGCTTGCATCATAGCCTAGTATTTTCAGTTTTTCTTCCTTCTGATCCTTCGGTGATCTCACCTTTGTATCAACTGGATTCACGGACACAGCTTCTACCTTCACCAGTACATCTCTGCCAGACGCTTTAGGCTTTTCGACCTCCTGATCCATCAGGCTTTGCTCATGCTCAATCGGCAAATACTCCAATAGTCCAACTGCTTTCACTCGTTCGCACTCCCCTTCTCCATTCTTTCTTTCCACATTTTATCATAATTTTCTGATGTTTATGGCTGGATCAAACGAATGACGGCACATTTATGACCTTTTCAGGGCGTTTCGCTCCCTCGCCATGTATGAAGGACGTGCCTTTTGCAAAGAAGGAACATAAGTGAACCAGCTGCTCGTTTTAAAAAATAGCTGAACGTAATAAAACTGGACGTGCTGGAGAAAAACAACGGTCAATAGAAAAAGAGTGAATGAGAGTGTAGATAGATCCGCCCTTCCTTGTATCCATTCATTGATCAAAAGAATCACAAAACCGAGGATGATGAGCTGTTCAACTCTTTGCACGAGCTGGCTAAGAAGCTGCCCGCGTTTTAATAAATCACCAGACTGGTGCTTTCTAATTTTTCTCGATTTGTAGAACCAAATGATACTTTCTGCTAAGTTATGAGTTATAAATAGTGCAATAAGCGCTATCGATAAAGGAGATGGGTGATAAAAAATGGGGACTGCAAATGGGATCACAAGAAAATAAATGGCAATCAATGCGTGTCTGACTGATAAGAGAAATAGGTCTTTTTCTATAGATGTTTTCATGTGTTTCACCTCCGTATGTACTACGTTTCAATTGCCAAAATGTTCCCCTTCGCTATCAAAAAAGGATGCCCCAAGAAGGCATCCTTTTCATGAATCAAACTTAAAAAGCAGCGCTTAGTACGACAGGGCCTTGCGGGAGCTTGTTATCCTTTTTCGGTTCAAGTGTAACAGCCACGGTATCCCATGATTCGCCTGCTTCTTTTTCAGATAACGCATAGGTGACGGTTCCTTCCCCCTTGTTATCTGTTTTAAAGGCACCGGCTGGAACCGGCTGATCTCCTTTAATAAGCCACACTTGATAAACAGCAGATGAATCAAGCTGACCCTTTAAGCCGTCTGCACTCACCACAAGTTCTTTTTTACCGTTATGCTCTATTACTGAAAAAGCACCTGTCGTTTTTGGTGATGCGGCCGATGCCAATGATTTTGTGGCAACAACCCTGACAGGTTCTTCCGCCTGTTCTTTTCCATTCGATAAGAAATACACATTTCCAGCTGCTGATATGAGAAGCAGTGCCGCAACGAGCGGTAAGAGCCACTGGTTTCGTTTCTTTTGCAGCGGTTTGATTTCGTTTGGCTCAGGTGCAGCCTTGAGCTCTTTTTTATGGCTGTTCTTTTCTTCGACTGTCTCTTCTTCAAACACCTGGGATAAAATACGGTCTTTCATCCCTGCCGGAGGTGTTTGGTCACCTGCTAGAAATGGAATGTCAGACATGAGCGATGTTAATTCTTCAAGCTCTTCTTTGCAAGCTGAGCAGTGCTTGATGTGCTCTTCAAATTGCGTTTTTTCTTCTCCTTGTAAATGCCCGTTGAAATAATCAATCACTTGATGTTTACACTGAGTCATGCCTCTTCCTCCTTTCCTCCGCGAGACAGTTTCGATCGCAAATGCTTCAATGACAATCGAACCCTTCCTTTTACCGTACCAATAGGGATGCCCAGCTTGTCTGCGATGCTCTTTTGTGTCATTCCTTTAAAATAGACATCTTCTATGATGGTTTGCTGTTCTTTTGACAATGTAGATACTGCTTCACGTATGATTTGTTTTTCCTCGTTCCATTCTACTTCTTTTGATATATCTTCTTGATGATCAGCTAAATATTCAATATGCTCATCTTCCAAAGCCGTTTCATTCCGGTTCTTTCTTATGAGATCAATGGCCGTGTTGCGTGACATCATAAATAACCACGAGGAGAATTTCC
Source organism: Bacillus sp. FSL K6-1006 (assembly GCF_038593175.1). NCBI lineage: Bacteria > Bacillati > Bacillota > Bacilli > Caryophanales > Bacillaceae > Bacillus > Bacillus sp. FSL K6-1006. The sequence continues at coordinate 823,269 of NZ_CP151970.1, read as the reverse complement.
CTTTATCCGTATGATATTCTCCTATGCCGCGCCAGAGCTTGATGAAGACCTCTTGAAGCACTTCCTCCGCGAGCTCACGGTTGCCAGTCATTTTATAAATAAACGAATATAACACACGTTCATAGCGATCGTACAGCACTTCAAGCGAGGGCTTGTGACGATCATATTTGATCTTTTGATACAGCTCAAAATCTTGCAATGTGTCCATGGTCATCTCCTTCCTTTTTCATGAGAAAGAGCATGCGTATTCATCATGAAATCCTTCACGTATTGCTTATCACTCGATTTACTGAAATAAGCCTACCTTGTACTTTACTCTTTTTTCAAGGAGAAAAAAAGAGCGCTGAAAAAGGGAAGTGTGCTCCTCATGAGAATGTACTTACTTTACGACATAACAGACCATTTGGATCACTCGTGGTACAAAAGTCAAGAATCCATGTGTGACCACTCTCTGATCAGCTGATTTTAGCAAACTCTCGTCTCCCTCTCAATTCAATTGAGGTAGAACGCATTCTTTCCTCATGTCATAATAGGGTGTAAATTGGAGAAATTGGAGTGTCCGTATATGATGGTGACGATTGTTCTTTTTTTATTAGCAGGTTTAGCAGAAATTGGCGGCGGCTATTTGGTATGGCTTTGGCTGCGTGAAGCAAAGCCTGTCAGCTTCGGAATCGCCGGCAGCCTCATCTTGGTTGCATATGGCATCATTCCGACCTTCCAGCAGTTCCCGACTTTCGGACGGGTTTATGCTGCCTATGGCGGTGTTTTTGTCATTCTTGCTGTATTCTGGGGCTGGTGGGTCGATCGAAAAACACCTGATCTATATGACTGGATGGGTGCTTTGATTTGTTTGGCTGGAGTCAGTGTGATGTTATTTGCGCCTCGCAGTTAATGGACCCATATAAAAAGTGCTGCCACATGCGATGCGGGCAGCACTTTTGCTATGTTATTTGAATGATTTAACGAGCTCCAGCCGTTTGTAATTCTTTGTTTTTCTCTTTAAAGCGTTCGTTATGAGAGGAAACGTACGCCACTTTTTCAGCTTCTGGTTCGATGTACAGCTTTGCGCTATTCAGTGCATTGACTCCATCAACAAACGTGCCGGCAATTAAGCGGACCTTGCTTTTATGTGTACACAAGTCGCCTACCGCATAGACGCCCGGTAAATTGGTTTCCATTTTTTCATTAACCTCGATCAGTCCCCATTCACCTTGCTTGAGGCCCCATTCTGATAGCACGCTTAAATCGCCTTTCATCCCGTGATTGACGATCACAGCATCTGTTTCGATTCGTTCTTTTTCACCTGTCTCTATGTTTTGAATGGTGACCGCAGCAATTTTGTCGCCTTGACCATGCAGCTCTGTTAGTTCATGCGGGGTTAAAATTCGTTTGCAAGTTGCCTTCATGTTGGCGACGTTTTTCTCATGTCCGCCAAACATGTCTCGGCGATGCACGACGGTGACACTTTCAGCAATCGGTGCAAGAGCATTGGCCCAGTCAACCGCTGAGTCGCCGCCTCCAGAAATCACAACCCGCTTCCCTGCAAATGTCTTGAGCTCCTGGACAGTGTAATAAAGGTTTGTCACTTCATAGCGGTCTGCATCCTCGATTTCAAGTTTCCGCTGAACTGGAATGCCGTGACCCATCGCTAATATGAGGGTCTTTGTCAAATGACGATCACCATTTTCAGCCGTCAGCAGGATATGATTATGTTCATCTCGCTCGAATGACGTGATTTTTTGATTCAGTGCAATCTCTGGTTCAAATGTTTTCGCCTGTGTTTCCAGCTGCTGTATCAGCTGTTCTCCTCTTGTTGGCGGCAAACCGCCGACATCCCAAATGACCTTTTCAGGATAAAGAAGGATTTTCCCGCCAAGGCTTTCGTTGTACTCAAGTACTTTCGTCTTTAAGTCCCGCATACCACTATAAAAGGCGGTGTACATGCCTGCTGGACCGCCGCCAATAATGGTAACGTCAAACAATTCAAGCTGATCTGTCATTTGAGTCCCTCCAGTTTTCCATCGAATGATCTATTTTTCAGTGATATTGATTCTCATTATCATATGTACCTATTGTAGTCTACTCTAGTGAAGGGAATCAATAGCTTTCTACAAAAAAAGAACAGGACGAGCGCTCACTCGTCCTGTCATCCATCACACAATGGTTAAACCAAGGTCTTTTAATTCAAGAGAAACAAGTCTTGCAATCGCATCTGCGCCTTCTTTTGTAAAGTGCGTGCGATCCTCTATGCCTGTTGACAGCATAAAGTAAGAGGTCGTTTTCTCTATACCAGAAATTTGATAAAACTGAAGGCTTGCCGTATTTAAATCAACGAGAAGGACTTCTTCTTCATCAGCTAATTCTTTCATAGCGGCACAATAATCAGGAAAATCATTGATAAATTCTCCGTCTTTTTCATGAAAACGGCCGACTGGCGTGAGTAAAAGTGGTGTTGCCCCCTTTGCTCTTGCTCCATGAATATATTGAGACAGGTAGCTTTTATACGTCGTGAAAGGATCTGTATGCCGCTCAGGCTTTTCCTTGGAAGCATCATTGTGCCCCATTTGTGTGAAAAGCCAGTCTCCTGGCTGAATGTCAGCCAATATGTCATCAAGGCGTCCCTCTTCAATGAATGTTTTTGAGCTTCTTCCCCCAATGGCACGGTTCTCGACGTTCACCCCTTGCGCTGTATAGCGGTGTAAAAACTCTCCCCATCCTCCTTGAACAGGACGATCTGGATATGATGAAACGGTCGAATCACCAGCTAAATAGATGGTTGTCATGTTCATACGCCTCCCTTTTTCATTGAGCCACTTCACCCGAGCGATACGGGCATCCTATTGGCTGCTGAAAAGATATGAAACAATCAGCATCGCTATTTCAATTATTCTCTTTTTAAAGATCAAAACCCTGCTTACCGGTAGATGTGAATGTGTTAAATATGCGGCGGAAGTTCTATTTTTGATTCCACTGCTTGATGTAACGCCTGAAGCATGTAGCCAATTCCTTTATATGGAGCCAGCGGATAATTTGCTTTTTGATGAGGCTGTAATAAAGGGTCGATCACTTTTCGATATTTCTTTCCACCTAGTACCACCAGTTCATCATATGCGAAAAGATTTTTTTGATGAAATTGCTGGCTCAGTTCTTCTCGTGTGATCTGCTTAGCATGCGGTGTACCAAAAGCAACATCATAATTTTCATGTATGATATCATCTGCCTTTAAGAACCCGTGCTTCGCTGATAAGATCATCCAGTCTGAAAAAAAAGTTTGGGCATAGCTTTTCGTACGCTGACGCAGCGGACTTAAATAAACGAGATTCGCCGGCTGGCTCCCTGCTTCTGGATCGACGTCCCAAATTTTCTTCGCGCCACATGGAATGATACAAACTCGCTTCACTTAGGTTTTCTCCTTCCTTTTTCGATAGATCTGATACACGATACAGCCTAGCGCTGTGCCAAGTGTATTTAAAAGAATATCATCAATATCGCTGCTTCTTGTAATGATACCAGATTGTGAGAACATCCATTGGAGCAATTCGATCATGGTTGACAGGAGAAAGCCACCAAGAACCGCCTTTTGCCAGCGCATGGTTCGAAAGGCTTGATATAGAAAAAAACCGAGTGGTACAAATAACAATATGTTGCCTGCTAAATTTAAAAAGACAAGATTTGGATAGCCGTGATGGTAGGCGTGAAGATTTTGATAAATGGACTGCAAAGGCAAGAGATTAACACTCACCTGATCTCTTGGGGCGGAAAAACGATTTGGAAAGACCGTCAAATATAATAAAACATTCGTATAAATAAACAGACTGGCAAGAACCAATTCTGTCCGCAAATAAATAAAACGATTGTGCTTTTTTGCCTGTCTGTATCTCATATGTAAATAGAGCGGGACGAGCAGGAGAAAATAAGCAATGGAAAACATAGCACTGGATGTCATACAGAAAGCTGCCCCTTTCTCACATGATGATGCTTGACCATATTTACAGCTTATTCAGGCTTGCCCGCATCTATTCATCACTTATTCTCACATTCAATGAAGAGAAAACCATATTGACAAATCGTCATTTTCCCGCTAAACTGAATGACATTCAGTCAGTTAAGGCCGGTGATGATATGTCGAAACGAGAAAAGATTATGCTTGCTGCGATTGATGCGTTTAAAGAAAAAGGAATCGAAAAGACGACCATTTCGGATATTGTGAAAGCAGCAGGAGTAGCGCAAGGAACGTTTTATTTATATTTTCCTTCAAAGCTTTCCGTCATGCCTGCTATCGCTGAACATTTGATCGCACAGATGGTGCCTGCGATCGAAAAGGAATTAACTCAGCATGCAGATGTCCTCGATCAAGCAGATGCGCTTGTTGAATTCATTTTCGCTTTTACAAGGCAATACCGTGATGTCCTTGCCCTGACCTACTCAGGCTTAGCCGCCACCGAGCATTTAAAGGAATGGGAAGATATTTATGAGCCAATTTACAAATGGGTCGCTGCTTTTTTAGAAAAAGCAAAGCAGGACAAAAGGGTCCGTGCGAATTTGAACTGTCAATATGCAGCCAAATTCATTATCGGTTTACTTGAATCTTCTGCAGAGCAAATGTACTTATTTACGGAAACAGACACAGAAGAGGTTCTGATTCAAAAGCGAGAGGTGAAGCAATTTCTTCTTTACGCACTTGGCTTAGAGACACCTTAACTTAGTACAGCACTTGCTGTACGCTCTTTTTTGGTTTCGAAATGACGAATCGTCATTTTTAAGTTTTAGGAGGAAATACGATGAAAAAAAGCTGGATGTATGTTGCACTCACTTGTTTATTCGAATTACTTTGGGTGTTTGGTTTAAATAGAGCTGATGCTGTGTGGGAATGGGCGGTCATTATCTGCCTGATCCCGGTTGATTTTTATTTTTTAATGAAGGCCTGCGAGAAGCTGCCGACAGGGACTGTGTACGCCGTGTTTGCCGGAGTTGGAACGATTGGTACGTCATTGATGGATTATGCGCTGTTCGGCGGTTCGTTTTCATTAGAAAAGCTCTTATTTATGGGTATTTTAATTCTCGGAATTATTGGACTGAAAGTGTCTGATGGAGATGCACATGAGCAGAAAGGAGAAGCGGTATAAATGGGCTGGTTTTTTGTACTGTTAGCCTCTGCCTGCGAAATCGGCGGAACCATTGGCCTCAATATGTTTAGTAAGAAAAAGCAATTCACGACAGGCATTTTATTTGTCGGCGGGTTTGCCTTATCCTTTTTGTTTTTGTACGCCTCGTTTTCTTCCGTTCAAGTATCCGTTGCCTATACGGTCTGGATTGGACTTGGAACAGCGGGCTCTGTCTTGTTTAATATGATTCTATTTAAAGAGCCGAAAAACATGGTTCGTATACTGAGTTTGCTGCTGATTGTAATTGGTGTGGTTGGGCTCAAGCTGTTTGCGTAATTGAATCACAAGAAAGAAAAAATTTATGATGGTATTAGCCATTACAGTAGCAATAGAAAAAGCAATGGAATTGATGTTCCATTGCTTTTTAAGTTAATTTATATACTTTTCTTGGTACGCTTTAAATTGTTCTTCGTATTTTTGCAGCTTTGCCCCATCAACTTTTGAATTTAATTTCGGTTTTCGCTTTCCAATCACCATCACATTTTTATCTACAATAAGACTTGATAAAAAGATGTATGGCGCAAAACGATCACACTTCGTATTTGGGAGGGTTACGGATAACCTGGCATAATCTTCTGTCGGGAATTGGTTCGAAATTTCAAGTTCCTTGAGTCCCACTAATTCCGATATCGGCTCTAAAGACTCGTCCTTCACTTTTATATTTGATAAACACAGATATGTTAAACTCTTGAGGTATCTTAAAGGTTGAAGAGTATTTAAGTTTAATGAATTAAAAAGACCGCCTGACAATTCTAACCATTCTAAATCAGTTTTTTTCTGCAAAGGGGCTATGTCATTCAACTTTGAAAAATCTGTTATGGATAAAGTTTTTAAAAAAGTGTTTTTTGATAAATCCCATAAACTTTGTGCCTTTGTATTCCATTCAAGTGCCAATACCTCAACATCTTTAAGAGAACTGATGATTGATAAATCTTCTACTCTCAGTTCACGCATATAGAGCATTTTGGGATTAACTAAGCTCAAGATCGTATTGAATTCCTTTTGGTTCACTTTGTAAATCCACAATTTCGTCAGATTAGAAAAAGATTTCAACCTTTCAATATTTTTTGTTTTTCCTGTGATTAACAACTCAGTGGAATTTTCATCTACATCGGCTAAATCATGAGCAACTTCTGGTGGTTTATCATGATGAAAAATATATTGGGGGTCTTCTTTTAGCATTCTTCTACCTCCACACCTATAATTAGGGAATATCTAAATAAATTTTATCAGTATTTTGGAGTCAACACATTATTATCTTTAGCACTTTCTGATATTTCTTCTGAAGAAACAGGGGAAGGGATAAAAACTAGATGATCTTCTTTGGTCGTCAATCGTGATTATGACCTCTGTTTTCAATCCATTTTATAAAATCTTTATCATCTAAACGTTGGAGACTATCTGCTAGGCAGCGGACTTCTACCAATTGATATGCTAATTTTAGTAGATAATAAAGTTAGTAAAATGCCTATATATAAATAAAAGAACTCTAATTCTTATCCGAATTAGAGTCCTCATGATATGACTGATTTTATTTTTCTACCTTAAGATCGAACCCGTTCATCAAAGCCTCTTTTTTTATTTCTCGTTTAATGGGTATCTTGCTGCTCAAGCAAGAAATCCATTGCGTAAATCGATTCGCCTTTCTCATCCAATAAAAAGTACACAATCAAAGGCTCTCCAAAAGCTGCTGTCTGCTGCGTGAACAAAACACAGGTGAATTTTTCAATACCAATTGGCAGCTTTCTTTTTAATAAAGGGTGAAGAATAGGCGAAGACCGAATTGTATCTACATCAACTTCCCAACGTTCGTTTTTTAAAGTTGGATAATGCTCTGATAACAATTGGTGTAACATATCGGTCGTGAGCGCTGCTTTTCCATCGCATCCATCATTTATTATGTTGGTGTTATACATCCGATGGCTGCTCACCCTTTGAAGCGTTGATTCGTATTCCTTTTAAGACAAATCGTTTCTGACCATCAAGTGTACAAGTGATCAATGTCAGTTCATTTTTCCCACGATCCTTTAGTACATCCACATCCGTCGGTTCAATCGTAGCAGAGCTGACAATTTTATATTCGTATGTTTCCGCTTGATGATGTAAGACAACTTTTTCTCCTTTAGGTACCTCTGGCAGCTGACGGAAAAGACGGTCGCCTCTATACCCTCTATGCCCTGCAATCGTGAAATTCCCTTCACCTGGCATTTGATGAGATTTAATTTGAGTCAGTGCTATACCTAAATTTTCTTTTGATGTAACAGGAAGCACTTTTTCGTTTAAATCAATTGACGGGATCTCTAGCTCCATCACATCTCGCAGGTCTTCTTCTGACACAGTTAAATGTGGAATAGAAGAAAGGGCATCACCGTCATTTTCTGCAATCATCTTTAATGCCTGTTCCATTGCTGCTGTCTCTTGTGAAATTCGCCACTCATATAGAAAAGGAACGGAGGTGAGTATCAGCCCCGTGACCACCAAAAAGCTGCCTAATAAGGTTCTTTTTTTCATCAATACACTCGTTCCTTCCTTTTACTGAATGGTTCTTCTTCTGACAACAAGAAGAACAGTTCCAGAAGCTACTAGTAATATCCCTGCATACATCAAGTAACGCAGCCATTCTTCTCCAGTCTTTGGCAGCTCACCGTTTGAGTCATGAGGCGGATGTTGATCCCCTTTATCTGAAGCTGGAGGATTCGTGTGGTCCTCTTCATTCTTCACTGGTGCATTTTTCACAATCATTGTCTTGATCTCCACTTCGCCCATTTGAATTGTAAAAGCGAGCGGTTTCTTTAAAGCTACATAACCATCCGGTGCTTTCGTCTCTGTGAGTAGATACTCTCCAGGTTTAAGCCCTTTGACAATAGCTTCCCCGTCTTTTCCTGTTGTCACAGATTTTATGGTTTTCCCGACTTTTGTACGAATGTCAAAGGATGCCCCTTTTAAGGTTCTATCTGTCTGCTGGTCTACCTTTATGATACGCAGACTTCCTAAGATCAAGTGATTCTTCGCTGTTAATTGAAGCGGCTTCTGCTGATTTTTCTCAATTGTGAACAGGATCGGCTTATCATCCAATTGATAGCCAAGAGGTGCTTTCGTTTCAACGAATTGATATTGTCCCGGTTTTAAATCGTTGATGTGAAGCTTTCCTTTTTGGTCCGTTACAAGTGATTTCTTCAACGTTTTTCCTTCTTTACTCAGAAGAGCAAACTCTGCATTTTCCAGCGTGTGTCCCTCATCATCCACTTTGGTCAGTTCCACTGCTCCCGGCGTCAGCTTGTTAATCATTTCTACTTTTGCTGGTTTGTCTTGACCTAAACGAATCTTAAATGAGACAGGAGTCTGATCCAGTTCATAGCCGGCAATGCTTGCTGTTTCGACAAATTGATAGGTGCCTGGCTTCAGTTGATCGACTGTTAGTTGACCATTTTTGTCTGTCTTTAAGTCTTTCTTTATACGTTGATCGTGCTCATCAAGCAGATCGAAGGTCACTCCATTGAGTAACTGACCATCTTCTCCTTTTTTCTGAAGCTGCACAGCACTTGTCGTCCGAATATTTTCTTTTGTCACTTTCACCAGTTGTTTTGGATTGAAATCAATCTTAAAGTCTACTGGTTCTGCATCTAGTTTATGTCCAAAAGGAGCCTTCGTTTCAACCAATTGGTAAGCGCCTGGTTTCAAATCGTTGACAGTGATGATGCCTTTCTCGTTGGTTGTTAAACCTGACATCAATTCTTTACCATCGTCATTGAAAAGGGTAAATTCTGCGCCTTTCAATCTTTCTTTTTCTTCCCCTATTTTTGTGAGTTCAACAGAACCTTTCTTAAGCTGATTGATTGCCTCCACTTGAATCAACTCTTTTTGACCTAATTCAACTTGAAAGACAAGTGGTTTCGCACTCAATTCATAGCCTTCAAGACTCTTTCTTTCAACAAATTGATAGGTTCCAGGTTTTAGCCCTGTGAAGGTGATCTTTCCATCCTGATTGGTTGTGATTCCTTCTCCTCCTGCCACTATCTTTCCTTTATCATCAGATAGATCAAAGACAACCCCTTCTAATGATTTCCCATCTTCGCCTTTTTTGTGCAGCAGCACTCCGCCTGTAGTGCGGCTATTTTCTTTTGTCACACTAACCAGCTTCTCAGGATTAAATGGAATAGCAAAAGTGACAGGTGTTTCGTCGAGCTCATGACCGAATGGAGCCTTCGTTTCAACAAACTGATAGGTTCCAGGTTTCAGATCGTTGACGATGATCTTCCCGTTCTGATCAGTGACGAGACCTGTTTTTATCTCTTTTCCATTTGCATCTACAAGCTTAAATTCTGCTCCTTCAAGCACTTCATTCTTTTCACCGAGCTTCGTGAGCTGGACATCTCCAGTTTTGAGATCATTGATCACTTTGATCTCTGCTGGTGTTTTTTGTGCGACTTCGATGGTAAAAGGATATGGTTTATTATTCTTTTGGTAACCATCAACACTCTCTGTCTCCACGAGCTGATATTTGCCCGGTTTGAGGTTATCGACAAAAAGCTTCCCATCTTCATCTGTTGTCAAATCTTTACGCACAACTTCGTCATTTTGATCCCTGACTTCAAAGCGAACACCTTGAAGTTTCTCGCCATCTTCCCCTTCTTTCATCACTTCTAATGCACTTGTTTCATATAGGTTCTTTTGCGAAATGACGACTGGTTCCTTTGGATCAAGTGGTACTTCAAATTTGATTGGTGTTTCATCTAACACATAACCATCTGGTGCTTTTGTTTCAATGAGCTGATACGTACCCGGTCTTAGTTCGTTTATCGTGATCTTGCCATTTTCTCCTGTGACAAGCGAACCTTTTAACTCATGCCCGTCTTGATCTAATAGCTTGAACTGTGCACCTTCTAGTCTCTCTCCGCCTTCACCTATTTTGCTCAATTCTGCAGAGCCTTTGATGATGTCATTTACGGCGGTTACAGTTGTTGTTTCTGTTTGATTTTCTTTAATGGTGAACGGCCATTTTTGCTGATTTAATTGATAGCCTTTCGGTGCGTTTGTCTCCACAAAATAATAGGAACCTGGCTCAAGATGTTTGAAAAGAATTTCTCCTTTTTCGTCCGTTTTCAAATGGGTTTGGACGGTCTCTCCAGATTCATTTTTCAGTTCAAATTCTGCATTCTCTAATGCAGCACCTGTCTCTTTGTCTTTTTTCATTAATTTGACATGCTGGCGTATTTCTTGGTTCTGCACCGTCATGCTATTTCCTGTTTTCGCTTGATCTCCTAATTCGTAAGGCTGATCAATCGTTACATGGATCGGTTCCTTCGTCTTAATATAACCATCAGGTGCTTTCTCTTCTGTCACGATATAGTCACCATACAGAAGACGATCAAATCGAAGAGCTCCTTCTTCATCTGTTGCCTTTGTTCCAATGACGATACCACTCGCAGCATCTGTCAGAGAAAAGCTTGCTCCTTTTAGCGCTTTTCCAGTACTTGCATCTACCTTTTTAATGGTTAAAGCACCAATCGCTCCTGTGCCATCTCCCATACCAGCTGTGCGTTTGACCACAATTGAGGCTTCGGATTCCTTTTTGATTTCTTTTACATTTTCACCTCTAAACGTTACTTCGTTTTGAAGTGTACTTCCCACTTTATCTAAAATGAGAGATTGGTATTCTAAAATATATGGTCTCGTGATTTCTTCTTTAAATTTAATTTGAAAAGAATCTGGATCGAATTCAAGGTCTAGCTCATAATCCTTCCCTTTTTCCAGCTCTTCTCCTTTTGCCACTTGCCCCTTTTCATCTATTGTCGTCGAATAGAGATGAAATGAGTTTTCTATTATGGCTTGGTTACTGCTTGGATGATCTATAATCGTCGCATCTTGGACGGTTGATTGACCAAAGTTGATATTCAGTTTCCAATCAATGACTTTCCCTTGTTGATTTCCTGATTTGCTCGTGTATTTCCCTCCATTTGGAATGGACACTACAGCATTCACGTCTGATTCTTTTGTCTGTCCATCATAAAGGGTCGCCTTATTATCGTAGGTTTTCTGTACTAAATCCATTCCTTCAACACTTGTTTGATACGTGATTTTGTATGGGGAATCAATGGCTTTTTTGAAAATGACTTCGAAGCCTGTTTCTCCCTTTTCATTTTCAAGGAATTTGATGTCATAATGTTCTTTCGCTAATACCTCTTTTTCTTCTGCTCCATTTTCCCCGCCTTGTAAATCAAGCGAGTAAACGGTGATTGAATCTTTAAGCAAACGCTGATTTCCTTGAATGAAATCCTCGATTTTCGCCTCTTCTAAATGTTTCAAGTTATAGTTCACACCGATATTCCATGTGATCTCTTTTTTCTTTGCATCATAAGTTCCGTTCTTGAATCCATTTGACTGCGTGTATGTGTCAGGCGTGAAGACAGATTGATTTTCCTTCGTCAAATCCTTGCCATCTTCATTTACCCATTCAAGCTTTACATGATTACGCAGGTTCTTTTGATCCTTATCTGCTCTTTTTTCATAATCAAAAGCCGTTGTATATGTGACGGTATGTTCTGTGTTTATTTCTTTCATAAATTGAATATCAAATCCATTTGCATGTTCAACGATTAGATAGTCTGTGCCTTCTTCAAGCACTGAATTGCCTGTCGTTACTTTTAAACTATCTTTTTGCAGCGTCAATCCTTCGTTTGTAAACGTATCTTTTAATATTAGATTGTTCATCGTTTGTTGATCTTTGTTGAAGGTGATACGCCATGGAATGGTCTTGTTCTTGTAATTCGGTGTTCCATGACTTTTCGTTAGGATTTGCTGGTCAATTCTTTGCTTCCCTTGTTTGCTCTCTTTGCCAGCTGTTACCGTATTGATAATCTCTTCAGCTTCAAAAATCCGCTCGGCTGCTTTCGTTTGATAGGTGATGAGATAAGCTGATTGAATATCTTGATTGAATTGCAAGGTAAACCCGTTTTGTTCATCCTTTTTTTGAGGTTGAACTACATAATTTTCAAACGCTTTAGTCCCTGCTTCGTTGCCATTTTGATCAATTGTGACTTCTTTGACTTGAAATGAATCAGAAATCAGCGCCTGTGTGCCGTTAAAGTAGTCTTCTAACAAAGCGTCCTTTTGAGCCAGCTTTTTTTCGTTATAGTTATATCGAATTTCCCATGTAATTGTTTGTGTGACTGGATCGTAGTGAGCGGCTTTTTTATTTAAAGGACTGCCTCTTGTCACATTCACTGTTCCTTCTGCTGAACTGATCACTTTATCACCAGAAACAAGGGACGCTTTATTACGAAATGCAGATTGATCCTGATTCGTAATATCCGTTTCATACATTAAACGGTAAGCTAGATGAACGTCATCTTTAAATTCAATCGTGAAATCTTGACCATCTGCTGTTTGGCCGATTGTGTAGTGGTTTTCGTCAAGCAGCTGACCAATCGATGTTTCGCCATTTAGCTTTGTATCAATACGATAAAGCTTAATTGAATCTTTTTTCAACGCCTGACCTTCTTGAATCGGATCTAACAGTTTCGCTTGTTTCACATCTTCTAAATCCATATTAAAATCTACTGTCCATTGAATGGTTTCAGCATTGTAAGTTCGATTTGGTTCTCCCTTTTTAGAGACATTCGGGCCATTTGGAATGTATTTAATCGGGATGGATATTTTATCCTTTCCTTCAATCGGGGTAATGACCACTTCTTTTTCTTCAGTAATGACAGTTTTTTTATCTAATTGCGTCCACACTTGAAGTGTTCCATGAATATTTGAATATTGTTTAATAAAATCAGTGAACTCGATGGAGGCATTTCCGCTTTCATCTACAGAAAAATAACCAATGGTTGCCTGATTAAATTTCATCTCAAGACGATCGATTTTTTCATAAATCACTAATTCCTCTGGAACCTTGAAATGGAATTCATCCCCGCCATTATAGCTATGACCGTTCGGGATGGCCCACTCATAGTTAATGGAAATCAGTGAGTTGATATCAGGCTTTTCAACTGAATTTCCTTCCTGATCTTCAAATATTAATTTCGCATCAGTGAGGAGATTTTCTTGTATCAGCATTTGTTTTGAAACACTTTGCAGCCCTGCACGCTTAGATACGCTCACTTTGTTTTTTAGTAATTCATCTTCATCGTTTTGTTTCGTTTGAGCGGCTTCTTGATTGTTAGAAGCTTTATCTTTCTCAGATGAGATTGAGTCATCTTTTGGAAGGCTTTCTTCACCCTTATTTTGCTTTGTTTTCTCTTCTTGCTGAGTTATACTGGTGACATCGATGTCAATTGATCCTTCTAAATTTGGATCGATCTCAACATCTTCTTTAAATGTCACCGTCACTTCATTTTCTTTTGAAACGGTATACTCGCCAACAGTTATGTCACCCACAGTAATGGGTTCCTTCTGCTCCTTCTCTACCTGGATGGCTGAAGGAAGAGTGAGAACATACGGATATTGTTTTTTTAGATCAATTCCTTTTATAGACCAATGCACAGTGGCCTTTCTTACTTGCTGATCTTCCATGCTTGATAACTTATTACCTTCGCTATCAGCAAATTCAATATCCCCATAAATGTTTTCTTGAATTTCTTTTGCTTGTGCCCCTGCTAAAGGCAAGACTCCTAATATACTAGACTGTATGACTAGCACTGTAATGAGTGCCAGCGACAATATTCTTTTCAATACATCCACCCTTTTCTAAAATTAATTTTCAACAACGATAAAAAAATCATTAGTATACTGTCAGATCAATCACCCCGCTTCTGATCAATATTTTCTAAAAATTGCACCTTAAGACCCTATGAATAAAATGAGTTGATCAATCATGAGCTTGAAAGGTCATCATGAGTAGTGGATTGAGTAAATGGATTGGGGTCTATAGAAATGGGGAATAGTGAGAGGATCGTGAAAAGATTAAATGTGAATTTTTATATTTATACTGGAATGAACAATAAACGATGTGTACATGCATATATAAGCATGTATTCACATATGGTTCGTTCATATGAAACAAGCATGTATCATATCGTATGTAAGGTGAGTGAGTTCAGCATTATATAAATCGCATTCCTTTCTACTCCCTTTCATATGGTAATCAAAAAGTTGTTGCGTTTTATTCTTACATTTACCGTTTCAACAGCAAAAAAATAAACTTAAATATCTAAAATGATCCATTTTTATAGGATTCATGGCTTACTTATCACCTTTTAAAAGAAATATATGGAGAAACAGGGAATAACATTTGTTTTCGTCTAATTTTTTTCTCTTTTATCATGAAAAGTGAAGACAAAACGATTTAGCCTAAACATTAAAATCATTTTATGCCTATTTAGAAAATCAAATGTTCTTTAAGTGAACTTCATCATATAGAGGCAAGCCAAGGGAAGGAGTTAGTTGTTTAATGGAGCTCATTGATAATAAATCAAAGAGATGGATAAACATTTTAAAACTGCTTGTATCAAAAGATAAGTGGTGGAGCCTACAAGAGATATCGAATGAAAATATCGGTTCGGTTCGTGCCATTCAAAGCGATTTAGAACAGATGAAGTCGTTCCAAACAGAGAACGGAGAGCCGTTAATCCACATAAAGCCAAGACAAGGCATATCCATTTGTTATACACAGACGATACGAGTCGACTACTATATCAAAGAAATTCTAAAAGATACGATTGAAATTCGATTGATTGACGGCGTTTTTTTTGAACAAAACAGGTCTTTCTATGAATGGATGGACACGCTGAATATCAGTAGATCCACATTGTATAACACCATTCATAAAATCAATTCGCTTCTTATCTCGTATGACATTGAGTTACGACCAGATAGTATGCAGTTCCATGGAAATGAGAAGGAGATTCGTCAATTTTTTGTGGAATTTTTGTTTGAAGTCTATGGAAGCAGGCTTTGGCCATTCGATGATATTCAAAAGCAGGATGCAGTTGATTTTTTACATAAGCTTTTTCAGGTGCTCGAAGTCAATCTACCTGATGTGGCTATAGATAAATTTTGCCTATGGCTCGCCGTTTCCATACACCGAGTGAGGAAAAATTTTTCAATACGACGCAATTATAGGTACTCATTGGATAAGGAAAAACAAACATCTACAGCTAAAGGTATCTATAATCAAATCAAAAACTTGGAAGAACACGTTTGCCAAATGACAAAGGACACTTTTGGTGTTACGTTGGATCGTCACGAATTTGTCTTTTTACTATTGATTGAACCAGCTATTGGCCATTATAAATCAATTGAAACTGTCGAAGAAAAATTGATGTTCTTTCAATCGCATACACCACACCTCTTCGAAGCCATTCATTCCTTTATCAATCAATTGGAGTTGATTTTTCATCAAGAGGTGGCTAATCGCAAGGCGATGACACTGATTCTTCTCCAATATTATGTGTATTCTAGGGAAATTACCGTAAGAGATGGATTCCTTTTCAAAAAGAAATCGAGGTATTTATCAGAGGTAAAAAAACAGCTTCCTTACTTCTATTCGAGGATTACTCATATCATCCAAGAGCTAAAAACAGACGATATACTTGCTTCTTTAGTGAAAAATGAACGAGAATTGATTCGTATCATTACTTCTAACTGGAGGGGGCTTGTTCATTTGGAAATGGATCGGAGAAATGTGTTGAACATTTTTGTCATTTCAACATTAGGTTATAATCATAGTTTGTTGATTGCGGATTTAATTAAATTAAGATTGCCTCCTCTCATTCATATTTTCACAAGTCCAGAAAATACATTAAATGAACTGACAATGGATCGACTTGGGATTGATATGATTGTGACCGATACTGAGCTTCCTAATCAACTAGGACGGCCTACGCTGCTGATCAGCTCTTTTCCAACAAAGAAAGAATTGGACAACCTGCACTCAAGATTGGTTGATATGACAAACTAATATTCACAAGAAAAGCTGCTGAGGAGCTCTCAAGCAGCTTTTTTGCTTCTGTATTAATGAAGCGCTATTTGTTCATTCATCAAATCAATGGCGTAAAGCGATTGCTCATATTCATCTAATAAAAGGTAGACTTTGAGCGGTGCAGCGGTTTGATCTGTCTGCTGCGTGAATAGAACACAAGTGAATTTTTCGATTCCTTCTGGCAGCTTGCTTTTCAGAAAAGGATGAAGAATAGGAGAAATTCGAAGGGTATCAACATCTTTCAGCCAAAGCTCATCTTGTAACGCAGGATAATGGTCAACCAAAAACTGACGAAACACTTCCAATGTACTCAAGGTAGATATCCTCACTTTCTTCTATTTATGGCTTTAAGCTTACCTAAAAACAAACATGTTCAACTCATCCTATGATCTCAGTCCGCCTATTTTCGCTTACTACTAGAGACATGATTTCATTTTTTCTTCTAAAAGATTTGTAGATCAACTTGACTGCAATGGGTTTTCAATATGTATGACGTTTACTATTTGAAATACGAATTCCAACCGATGGACCTATGAGTATATTCTTATCTGTTTCTTTCGTGATGAAACGACAACTTCCTTCTACAAAATTCCATTTTTATTCTAAAAAGAGGAAAATGGGATAAAAAAGAACAGTTGCTCACTGTTCTTTTAGAAGTTATGAAAGGTCTGTCAAAGAGAACACTTCACCGCTCACTGCATCAACGCCTTCATGACAGTCGAGCTTTCCGCATAAAACATATTGTTTTTGCACATCGTCATAGACATAGATGGGTGTAAGTTCGAGGCGTTCCCTCAATTTTTCAAAGGCTTCTTTCTGAGATATGGTGATTTTACTAGCTGTTTGAGATGGATTGAGTATCCCGCATACTTGAAACATCTCTTTTTTATCTATGTAATTAACGGCTTCAAAAGTGCTGGCATCAATGAAGACTTTGATCTTATCCATAAAATCACAGCCTTCTTGCTCATTCGTTTTTAATATCGCTTCGATGTAGCCATGATCACGGTGGAGTGTTTTTAGCACCCACTTCCCTGTATCCTTTGGATATTTTTGCGCCAAAAAGGTTCGAACCGCTTTGATACACGCAGCCTGCTCTTCTTTTGAGATCGGGAATGTATCTGGTGAAGGCTCCAGTGAGAAGGCTTGTTCAGCAGTAATGTCCTCGTTTATATCGATTTCCTTTTTTTCAAAGGCTTTGTTTAACGGTTCATTCCACTCCATGACCTGATGCATGTGGATGCAATGCGTTTCTTCACGTCCAATTTCAAACGGTATCGTTCCTGTTCCATCGTTCTTCACATAAATTTCTTCTAACGCATATATAGGGCGGATTCGATTCTGCTCGAAGGATGGCCAATCAAACCGCTGCACTTGCTGCTGAGCTAAATTCTCGATCCTATCAATGGAAAGCACATATTCTTCAGTTTTTAGTCGTTTTTTTGCCATAAATGGCCCTCGATGTATATAGTGAATGAGCTGCCCATGTTCATCCCATTTCACTTCGATTCTGCCTGAAGGCGTCACTTTCACACCATCTATTGCTTCTTCGAAAAAAAGTTCCCCTTTCTCCTTTTGATGCATGTGAAAATGCTCACCATAGACCAATCCTGTTTCTTGTTCGATCCATTGAATGACATGAGCTGGATAAGGCCTCTTAAATGTGACACCATTCTTCGCGAAGGTTTTGTCCATGACAAAAATGACCGTTTCAATCTGGCCTGTATTTAAGTTCACGTCAATCACAGCTGTGCCGTCCGGGTTTAGATCGTCGTCCTCGGGTTCAGCTTCATGAGAGGGAAACCATTCCATATTCAATGTATAAACCGTTTCATTGAACATATTGACGTAGCGATGAAAACTGTGTCTTTTTAAATAGTAAAGATCTAAACCAAATTTCGCCTTTGTCTGATCGATCAGTTGTTGAATGTTTGCATTCATTTGTTTCACCTCAAAATTCTGTTTTATGGAAGAAAAAAGATGACGATAAAGATGAAGATGATGATTACAGTTAAGAACCCTAAAGCTATTGCCATTATATTTGACTCTTTTGTATAGCCTGTTAATTCGCCTTCAGTCGACCGGTCGATTTTTCTAAAACGAAAAAGCATACTTATATTGATAAGGGCTAGAGCCATAACAAATAAGAAAATGAGAAACTTAGGTTCTATATGAAAGAATGGATCTTGTAACGTTTGAAAACTAAATGATTGGAAGAACATAAGCCCGCTCAATATCAATTTCCAAATATTTTCCACTCTTTGTTCTTTCTCCCACTCTTTTCCCAATTTCTCTTTTTCATAAATGGCTACCTGCTCAAATATGGGAATGATAGACTTTGTTGATCCTTTTTTGATCAAGCCGTAAATGCCTTGAAGGAGCATGAAGATTCCTAAACAAAGAAAGAAATATGTAAATTGAATCTCAACTTTTTGAATCAAAACAAAAAAATCAAGATCATCATGCCAAATAGCAAATTAGAGGTAACTACTTGTTTAGTCCTCATTTTTTTCAGTGCAGCTTGTTCCATGTAATACTCCTCTCCGTTTTAAATGTTTCTGTTGAACGCTCTATCTTTATTACGATTTTACCGAAAAAATGTTTCAATATTTTCCCTTTCCATTGCAGATTCCGTTTTTCTGCGAATCTTAAATTCTTTCATAAATAAAAAATAAGAATTAAACATTCATTTCCCATCAGTTCAACGAATGTCTAATTCTTAGAAAACCTACATTTACTTAATTAATTCTATTGTTTTAAATAAAATATCTCGTCATTTCACTTGGGCTGTATTCAATTTGATACGCAGGAGATAATTCACGTTTCACTTCTTTCGTGATACGCTCTCCTTCTTGATTGAACTTCCTTTCCATATCTACGCCATTTGGCAGCAAATCATCGGTTTCTTCGTCAAACCAGCGACCATACTGTACATTCCAATTCCAAATCTTTGAGAAAAGGGTATCGCTTACTGGTACATCATCTCTTTCTAAATGACATTGACAATGCCCGCATTGAAAAGGTTCACTACCGTAATCTCCTTCAATTTTCACAAAAGGATGATCCACAAACTCTCGACAGCATACCCATTTTTTGAAGTTCTGACCGAACTCTGTCAGTTTAAACGAGTAATAACGCATGGAAGTTCGTTTTCCTTTCATGTCAAAAATCCCTTGATCAATTAATGTCTTGAGTCGATATTCAATAAAATCATCGCCGGTATACTGATCTAAATGACCAATGACTTCTCCTATTAGACGTGGAGTTACGATGTACTCTTCTTCTGGCGCGGACTGATGAAGCCGCTTAGCCATTTTCACTAAATAAGCATCAAATTCATCTTCTGGTACGCTGATCGTTTGTCCTTTTTTCCATATCCGCAGCGTATGATTTTCTTTAGCAAGTGAAAGCCATTCGTTTTGTAATCTTTCTCTTTCTTCTTTTGTCACTGTGTGAATATGCTCTTTACTCTCGTACAAAATTTTAAATTTTTCAGATGCAATTTCCCCGGAATGTCGAATATCCATTCTTCTTGTATTTGTATTGAACAGCTGATCAAATGCTGTCGTTATATTGATTACAGACAATTCAACCCTTTTTTCTTTTAATAAATAGACGGCATATCGCAAGCCAATTTGCTCATGGGCATTACTGCCTGTCCAGATGAGAATACGACTGCCTGCTTTTATTTCTTTTATTTGCTGAAGCATTCTGTGCTGATCGTTGACCATGTCGTCAAAATAGCCAAATTCATTTGACATCACGTTACGCAGCCACTCTATACGGTTCGCTTGTCCTTTATGTTCGTGTAAATGTAGAAGTGGTCCAATCGAATAAATATCATCAAAAGCGATGATATCATCTATTTGATCTTGCTTCATTTCACGTACTGCTTGTTTTAAACTACCGGCAGCTGCCGCCCCAAATATGATATGTATCATCATCCGTCTCCCTTTATCTTACAGTTTATTTCATCTTCACCTATTCATGGTTCTTACGTCAATTCTATTGAGTCAATTTCATTCAAAAGTATGACAAGGAGATCAGGTATTTACAGAAGTAATAAAGCAGAACTGCAGAGATAAGAATTTTTATAAAAAAAGCCCACGAAATGGGCCAAGGAACTACCCGAAATAAGCAGTTCCCACAATACAATACTAAATTTGTATGTTCACTAGTGAATCGATCATGTTATCTACCTTGCTCCATCACCTTCAAACTCTTCTGCTGAGAGATTCGGTCAAACGCCACCATCAAGATAGTCATGAGTAAAGCAAGAAGAACCGTTCCAGCGCTGATCCAGCTTAGGTGCAATATAGATGTCCTGCTCAATACAAGCCCTCCTAACCCCGAGCCTAAAGCAAATCCGAATTGAATAAATGATGTATTGACACTTAATGCGATATCAGGAGATTTGGGTACAAGTGTGACGAGATACAGCTGCTGAGCTGGCGATGTGCTCCATGTAGCAATCATCCATATCATGATCACCACCACCATGACCACGAGTTTCCCTGTCACAAATGCCAGCAGCATAAGCATGATGATTTGTAGAATAATTCCGGAGAAAATTGTGAATGTTGGGCCTTTTTTATCTGCTGCAACCCCTCCAAGACTGGAGCCCAAAAAGCTGCATATTCCCGCTAGTAACAAAATGCCACTGATTTCTGTGATGCTAAGGTTAGCTGATTCTTGCAGGAAGGGCGTTAAATAGGTAAATAAGGTGGAGTATCCTCCTACATAGAACAGCGTCACTGTCACTGCCAGCAAAATTCTCTTATCCTTTAATATCGATAACTGCATACCTAGCGTCACCGTTTCTTGTTCTTTCATAGAAGGGATGCGCCTATACACAACAATCAGCGGAATGAGCGTGATCAATCCAATGGCTGCAAATAATGCTTTCCATCCAATCATGCTGCTTAGAAACGTCCCGATTGGCACACCTAAAACTAAGGAGCTGCTTAATCCCATTAAAATGATGCCAATCGCTGTTCCTCTTTTTTCTCGTTCGACAAGACGAGTAGCCACTGCCATTGCCACCACAATGGCCGTCCCTCCACTAATTCCTTGTAAAACCCTTGTCATTAGCACCATTTCAAACGAATGGCTGACACTTGTGATGATATTACTTAAAGTAAAAATGATCAGCATCCATGATAATATTTTTCTGCGGTCGATATTGATGGTCAGTGCAATGACAATCGGCGCGGCAATTGCTGCGGAAAGTGCTAGTGATGTGACCAATAAACCAGCAGCTGATGTCGTGACCTGTAAATCATCTGCGACCATTTGAATAATTCCTGTAATGATATATTCGATTGTTCCGATTAAAAAGGCTGCTAAAGCAAGTAAATAGACAACGGCTTTATTTTTCATCGTGACGTTTCTCCTTTGGGCAATGTTTACGATTTGACTTCATTTTTTATAGGAATTTGAATTTCAATGAGTCTTCCTTCTCCATTTTCAGCCAACGGGTAATAAATCTCTCGGCCCGGCTGATCTTCTTTCACGCGGTATCCGTTATGTTCGATCCATGTCGCCAGGTCAACACAAGCAGTTTGTGCGAATGGAGAATCTGAATGAAATAAGAGCGTCGCCATGGTTTCTTCAGCCGGTAACGTACGCATCGTGATGCCTTTAGGCAGAGAGCCCCTTAACGCTTTTGCGGAATACCCCACCTCAAATTCGAACTCACTTTCTTGAGCAATTGATTCCCTCCACAGCACGATTTGTGGCTCAGAGTTCAATTCTTGCGGATGTAACAAATGATGAAACGTTTGAAAGAAGGAAGGGATTTCGTCAACAGTTCCATGGGATTGAAAAGACATGATGTGTTTGCTTTCAACCGATTTGATGATGACCTCTTGTTCTTTTTCAACACACCCCTCTCGTTTGATGAGGTGCATCCGCTCCTTAATACGCGCTAATTTCTGTTGTTCTTTCTCGATCAATTGCTGAATCTCACTCTCTTTCAAGAGAAACATACCCTGAATCTGCTCGACAGAAATATCTTCACGAAGAAGCTGTCCCATTTGCTTTAACGTAAAACCTAATTCCTTGTACAGAAAAATTCGATTGACCTCAAGCAGCTGCTCAGCTGAATAATACCGGTATCCAGAATCTTGATCGATCTGCTTAGGCTTTAATAAATCGATTTGGTCATAATACCTTAAGGTTTTGACAGGGACTTTACTTAACATAGAAAAATCACCGATTTTGAACATCCTGCATCTCCTCCGATTTGTTGATCTGATCAAAGTATAAACCTTTCAGTAAAGGGGAAAGTCAATAGAAGAATTTTAAACATGTCGATTCAAACAAAAAAAGCACTATTTTCAAATAGTGCCTGAAACGAAATTTTTTCAATTCATTTTCCGAAAGTTATTTGATAAAAATTGAGCGCACGCCATCATCACATCATCGTTTAAATTTGTTCAATCATTCTCCAAACGTTCCAATCTTTCAAGCCACTTGACAATAGCTCCGTTTGTAAAGAAATCGAGTATGACACCATCGCAAAATCGTTCAGCTCTCAGAACCCCCATGATGAGAGCCAGTACACACTGCGCATTTACATTTGAGGTGTCCACATTCTCCATATCGTTCGTTCCACCCTCAATGCCATTTTCTTTGAGGATCTCACTGTAGCGGGTAAGCTCCATTTCTTGACGTTGTTCTGCAAAGGTATAGACATCCTCGATAAAACGACGGACCGTTTCGGAATAATTCACAAAGGGCGTCTGAATCGGGTGTTCTGCTGTTCCATCATTTTCTTTATCTATTACCCATTCACCAATATCATCGACTTGAAGCATAGGGATATAGTTTGTTAAGATTTTAAATTGACTCAATCTCATCCTCCACCTTTCCATGAATTAAAAATTCTTTGATCGACCTCTCTGAATAAGTTAATAAAAAGTCCGTGATGATCGTACAAACTAGAAGCCAGTATTCAAATCACGACCCATTTTTATTCATTTCACTTTTTACACTCGTACCATCGATACAATTGCCTCCACATGCACGGTATTAATCATCTTGCTCGTCAACGTTTATGTGTCATATTAAATAATAAGCTGATACCAGCTGTGAATAAAGCGTCAAGGAATTTATAAGACGATTCTCAAATATAAAAACACCTCTGTCACATCGTTGCGAAGAGGTTATGTTCACTATTTTGTCTTTATACTTCTTAGAAAGGCACTTCTTTTCTCTCTTGCATTTGTCAGCATCGTACTAAATGAAAACCCTCTTTATTTCTTGCCTCATTAAAATTTGTTATGTAAATTTTAATAAGTCTCACCTCCGGATAAATATTGTACACCTTGCTAAGTAAAAGACTTATTATTGGGCAGCTTGTAAACCTCATGTTGGTTTCCTTTAAATAATACTCGACCTTTTACATTAAACTTTTGTACTTTATATTTTATGAATATGATTTGTTAGATTCATTTCCTAAAAATTGATGAACTTCATGCTTTCTCTGAACACAAAAAAATATTTGGTCGACTAACAAATAACTGAGAAAGAATAAATTCAAACTTCAAAATCGGATCGAATTTAGTTTGGCATAAACAAATTTTTCATGAAGTCTTAAATTTAAAACTTCCTGATGGCAAACCCTATCCCTTCTAAATAACTACATCAGTGGATAATAATACTGTTCTTCCACTGATGCCATAAATTAATTAATTTTTAAAACTATAGTTATCTTTCCAATTTATTTCCATGAAATTTTCCTTTTCCATAGAAATTATATAGTTGAACTCTAATCTTTTTGAAACACTTCCTACATCATTGAAAATTTGCTTTTCTCCGCCGATAAACCAAGTCAACTGTAAGTCATTCTCTTCTAACCATTTTTCAAAATGATCTGATTTAACCAGAGCTGCCGATGGTCCTTTTTCTAATTCACTTGGATCCATAAAGATTATCTCGCCGTCGGAATTCTCCCATGTACTAAAATTCCCTAATGACCACTTTAAATTAAAGTCTTTAATTAATTGTTGATTAGGTAAATAGAGAGAAATATATTGGTCAATGGATTTATCTCTTTCACCTGTTTCCCATTCATATTCGTTAACTGGTACTAAATGTTGAATATTTAAAGTTCGAGAATCTTCACCATTACGCCAAACATCAAAATCCTTATAGTAAGGATGCCATGGATATTCTCGTAAAAAACCTTGGTGTGAGGAACCTCGTGGCGCAAAAGTAGAAGGGGCAAATAAAGCTTTATCCTTCATTTTTTCAAGTACATTATCTACATCATTTTTTGGTACAACGCATGTATTAATTCTATACCACAACTCTTCTTTAGATTTACCATCAATCGTTTTATTCGCCCATTTTCTAAAGCCACTCAAGTTACGCCACTTTTCACCTTTACTATCAGTTACTATCAATAAATTCTTGAAATCAGGAAGTGTGTCTTCATCGAACACCCAATCATCCGATTCATTGACACTAAAAATCGGTGTATATGGTGACCACCAAACCTTTCCAAACTCATCCCAATTTGAATCATTTGTAGCTCTCAGCCATATAGTAGGATCAATGTCGCGTTCCCAAAGCTGCCATGGCCCTTCATATTCTGTTTCATCTTCATATTTGTTAGCCCAAAATAAATTGTCTGCCATTCTAGCTAAAAGTTCATAAAATGCAATCCATTGATATTTCTTACCAATCCGTTCAATTTTTGAACCTTCCCTACCGTAAGTATTACTGTGTCTTCTTTCAAAATCACCAAACATTTTTGAGGTCCAACCAAACTCATATGCTTTTTTGCATACCCATCTTTGCGCCCATTTTCTACAAAAAATTGCTACTCTATCATTAACGCCTAAACCTGTTAGCCACCTAAAATATTCTTTAACCTCTTCTGACAATGCATCATTGATACGTTTCTTTAAAGAATCCCAATTATCACTTGGACTATCTATATTTTTAGTAACAACTGAAATTTCCCTAGGCATTTCATCAACCTCTTTAAATAACTCCTCAAGGTCATATTCTGAATCATTTAAAACATCGTCTATAATATTAACTGTAACGGGCTGACCATATGATTTAATTCTTTGATTGATTTCTTTTAAGTACTCTTCTCTTAACTCACTAGGTACTTTTTCAGCAAATTCTAAATGTAATTCATATGATGTTTTAGGACGACTTTCCGTTAGTGATGTTGCTGACCAGTTATGTACGCAGGACATAGTATAGTTACCAAAATCCCCTGGGAATCCCATAAGAGAACTTTTAATCGAAGAATATTCATCTTCATCTAAATCTTTAATGTCTGATTTAGTAGGATTTTCAATTGGCCATTCACTAATATACGGCGGTCTAAAATTTCTGCTCATTTCTTCAGCGATTAAGTTTTTATATAAAGCGTATTCCATTATCCCTCGAGCATAATCCCTTAAAAGAAGATGTGGTTCTGGTTTCTTATGGGTAAATTGCAACTCATAAACCTTCTCTGCAATTTCTCTTACTTCATCTAAATCATTAATATTGCAGACTACACCATAACTAACTGCATACAATCTTTCTTTTAAATATAAATCGTCTATATCATTAAACTTCGGTAGCAACTCATTAATGATATATGGACGATAACTTAAAATTCGAACTAATGATTTAGTAGCTTGATCCCTTACTTTTCTATTTGAAGTCGTTGTCATCCATAAAAGTGTGTAACTCAATAATCTTATTCGCTCGTCTTCTACATCGTTTAAATCCGCATACAATGCCCAATCAATTAAAGTTCGAGTTACAGATTCAGGTTGTTCTTCATCTTCCTCATAATCACTTACTGCTATATGCGTTGACCATAAGCGGTCTCTTTCCGTCAATTTTCTTCTTTTTAAATTTCCATGTAAAAATTCTGCATTTAATGGATGATTAGGTTCTGTAGATAAAGCTAATATCTTATCTAGCGACTCATTGAAAAAACCGTAACTAGAAATTTTATTTAATAATGCAACTGTCCTATCATTAATAGAGTCTTTGCTACGTAATAAAAGAACATTCGTAAACGATTTATCAAAAATCGAATTATAATGTGTACTTTCTTCAGAAACAAAATCAACAAACTCTAGATTGAATCTTTCTGGGAAAACTATGCCTAATGCTTCAATAATCCCTGAATACTTATATGGGTTCTTTATTATTTCTTCTAACTTCCCATGAGTTCCAAACTCCGCTTCAAGATTTTCTGCATTCAGATTATCAATAATGTTTTCTGCAATGAAATAATCACTAAATCTTTCGTATGTAAACCTAACAACTTCAATTGCATTTCCATTACTATCAGTTATCATATCTAATGCTAGTAAACCTTCTGAAATGAGTATATCGATTAAATCATCATCAAAGTTAGGTTTAGGATCCACTTCTCTAAAAACGTCCGCTGCTAAATTTATTTCAATTCCAAATAAATTATCTGGGTATATTAGTTCGATCAATTTTGATAAAATTCTACTAGAAACATTTCTATTCCCCATATATTTTTTTCTACGTTTAACAACATTTTCAATACTTTCCAAATAAAAATTAAAGATTGCAGTCTGGCCTTCAAGACCTTTAGGGAAAGAAGTCAACCCTTTTGATTTTATTGCTTTACAGCATGTTTTTAAAAACAATGGGTTACTGAATTCTGGAGATAGTAGTGGTACAGAAGGTTTGTCTATACCTTGTTTCGACAAATACTTCATAGCTGCTCGGTGTTCAAATCCTTTAAACCCTGTATGAAAAATCTCCACTATGTTCCCTTTAATATCTTCAGGTAATATGAAATCCTTATAAGTTGATCTACAGCTTATAAGTAAAGCGATATGAGGATAATTTTTTAATTCAGCTATAAATGACATTAGTTGATTTTGCCAATCAAAACGATTATTACCTTCATTTAAGGCATCAATAATAATTAATGTTCTAGTTTTCTTTGCTTCTCCAGCTGCATCCAAAGCCCCTAGTAACTGTTTAAAACTTACGCCCCTCAAATCAAGTTCTTCAGCTATAATATTAAGTGGATTACCTCCAGAATACCTTTGACCTAATAGAAAGACAGTAGGTAAATCTTCAGCTATACGCTTTTGTGCTATATCACATAATAAATGTGATTTCCCTATTCCAGCATCTCCTAATATGACTACACTTTTTGTTTCATATGCTTCCGTAGCAATACTAAATATAAAAGTCTCTATACTATCTAGTGCCTCAATAACTCCTCTAAATTGATACCTAATATCTTTCCATCCTTCGTTCTTATCATTGATATTATCCCAAATAAAATTATTGAAATCAGCAGCTAAGCCTCTTAAACCTTCAAATCCACCCCTAATATTTGTAATCCTAAGTTCATCGTATTTAGTAATTAAAATTTCTAAATACGATTCTTTAAATTTAGTTGCATTCTCTTTGAAAACAGTCCAGTTTGGTCCTTTATTCAAAGTTTTATTTTCAAAGCGATCTAACTGGTCTATCCTATGGATCAAATCGAACAGAATCTTTTTTTGATTATTAATTGCTTCTTTCCATTCAGGAGATATACCTAATCCCTCTACTTTTTTCTGAATAGGTAAATCAATATGATATTCCTCTGAAAATCGCTCACCTAAAGAAATTTTCGATTTATTAGCTAATTCCGTAAAAGTTCCCATACTCAATACTGGCTCATTAAACCAGTATAATGTTCTACCAATATAATTACTTTCGTCCCTTTGTAGCATCATACTTAATTCGTGACGACCCCAATATTCAAACTCTACGTTCATTCCCTTATCTTTGGCTAATTCCGTCCAGCTTTGAACATATTGATTCCATTTATCTAAGGAAGATACAACTTGCTTCCCACCACGACCAGTTTTTCGACTATCGTTTAAATCCTTTGGCACACTTACATAATATTTAGTTAATCTAGGATGTTTATCAATCGCTGTTCTAACTGAACCATCTATTTGACTCCATTGACTACCTTCGAGCCTGTCAGTAAAATATTTTGCTTGCCAAGCATGCTCTGAACCATCTTCCAGGATCCAATAACATTCAACACCGCCATCTCCACCAGCACCATCTTTTCGGATGAAATTCTTCCCTTGATTTGGTTTATTTAAATGGGCTATTTGACAAACTAACTCTTCAAAGCCCCCGTCTTTACTACCATCAAAAGACCGAATACGAGTAAAATCAAGTTCAATCATTTAAACAACCTCACTATTATAGTAAAATAATCATAAAAGTTCTTATATTCAATTATACAGCATTAAAACTAAATAATATAAAAATTTCAAATAATAACAAAAAAACCTAGTTTCCTAATTAGTTACACAATTTGATTCAGCTTGGTTTTTAATTATTTTTCTAACACAACTTAATTCAAATATCTTTTCTAATAATCCGACCAACAACTGGCACACCACTAATCATATCGATTCCTCCCGAAGATGTATAGAATACTGTCCACCCTGTATTTTATAATTTCCAAATCCAGACTTCTAATGATGGTCACCAATATTGGGCTCCCTAACATTCCCCCCTCCAACATAAAAATCTTTATGCTTCTTTCAGTGCAACAATCTAAAAAAGTTAAACTCAAAACCAGTGAATAATCATGAAAAATTACAAAAACAGCTTGCTAGTCTCCGTACTAAGAAACAAAAAGCACTCGATTTGTTGTTAGTTGACAAAATTAACTAAGAAAATTATGACGGTCTTGTAGTTATTTTAAATCCTGAAATAGAGAAACTAGTTGAAAACTAAATTTGTTGCAATATGAGGAAAGTAATATGCAAGTAGATGTTGCTAATTTGAAAGCATATATCCTAAATCAATTAAACCCTAAACAACCACTCACAGAGCTAACTCCAACAATTTTAGCTCGCTTCATTCATAAAATAACAGTAAAAGCAGACGGCCAATTAGAAGTGGATTATCGCACTTCTGAACCGTCTGCTTTTTATGTTTCAGCAAATATTAAATTAGCGATTCCTAAGACACACCCTAATAAAACGTATGTTAAAAAACACGCTTAACTTAGGATTAGTCAATTAATTCGAGCAACGCACAGCACTCAACATGCGCCGTATGCGGAAACATATCAACTGGCTGCATGTATTCGATCTTATAGTCTTTTGACATGTATTCAAGGTCTTTTGCTAGTGTGGATGGGTTGCAAGAGACGTAGACAAAGCGTTTTGGTTTGACTTGTTTGACGGTGTCTAAGAAGGTGCGCTCGCAGCCTGTTCTTGGCGGGTCGACGACGATGACGTCAGGGCGGAAGCCTTCTTTGACCCATTTTGGCAGCCAATGTTCAGCTGTTCCTGTTACATAGGTCGCGTTTTTCATGCCGTGTTTTTTGGCATTTTTCTTGGCATCATCAATCGATTCTTTGATGACATCCATTCCTCGTACTTCTTTGGCGCCATCTGAGAGCCACATCCCAATGGTCCCAACACCGCAATACGCATCGACAACCTTTTCTTTGCCTGTCAGTTTGGCCGCTTTTTTCGCTTCATCGTAAAGCTTTAGCGTCTGCTTCGGATTCAATTGGAAGAAAGCACGTGCACTCAATTCAAATGAGACGTCTCCTAAAAATTCTTGAATGACCATATTGCCAGCTAGGTGAGATGTTTTATGGCCGAAGATGACCGACGTTTTTTCACCATTAATATTGTGCATAATGGACGTCACTTCAGGCAGACGTTTTTGAATGGCTTCGGCTATTTCTTTTTTCTTTGGAAATTCAGGTTTTGATGTGACAAGAACGACCTGCACTTCCCCTGTTTCAAAACCGACACGCACGACAATCGAGCGTACGTCGCCTTTTCTTGTCCGTTCATTGTAGACCGATACGCCGAATTTCTCTAAAATTTTGCGGACAACGCCTGTTGTTTTGTTCGTTTTTGGATGCTGCACGATACATTCCTTGATCGGTACAAGCTTATGGGAATTTAGTCCATAAAGTCCTGCAATGATGTCTCCGCTATGAGAACGTCCTACTTGGAACTGACTTTTGTTTCGGTAGTGCCACGGATCTTCCATGCCGATCGTTGGCCGAATATCAAGCTTTTCAACCGATAGCTTTGTATGACGCTCCATTGATTGAATGACAATATCACGCTTTTCATTTAGCTGCTGCTCATACGCCAAATGCTGAAGCTGACAGCCGCCGCACTGCTCGTATACTGGGCATGGCGGTTTGACTCGATACTCGGAACGCTTTCGCACTTTTCTGACTGTGCCTTCTGCATATTTTGCTTGGACATTCGTTGCTTCAACTACCACTTCCTCACCTGGAAGCGCGCCTGGGACAAAGACCACTTGCTTTTTAAAATAACCGACCCCTTCACCATTAATGCCAAGGCGTTTAATGGTAAGCGGGAACTGCTGTCCCTTTTGCAAAAGGGCACCTTGCTGTTTTTCTTTCACTTTATTCTCTCCGTTCTATTTGAACCCTTAATAGGTTGTCTTCATTTTATTCCATCTCATTAGTATACCACGTCTTAGACAAAGAGAGAAAATGCCTTTCATTTATTTATCTGTCTCAATGCTTCTCCATAAATATAAAGAAGCGTAGCTTAAATATGGGGTCCATTCCTTGCTTAGCGCTGCCATTTCATCTTTTGTCGGTTTTTCAGGCAGGTTAAAATGACGTTTCATTGCGTTTTGAATGCCGATATCTGCCATCGGAAAAAGATTTGGTCTTCCAAGCCCATTCATGAGCACATTTTGAACCGTCCAAGGGCCAATCCCTCTAATCGGAAGCAGACGCTCTTCTACCTCCAGATCAGATAAATCGTGTAATTCCTCTAAACAAAGTGAGCCGCTCACAATTCGTTTCGATACATCGATGACATATTCTGCTTTTCGCTGACTAAATTGAAGCTTTCTCAAATCATCTGTTTCAAGAGAGGCAATGGTTTCTGGTAAAGGATCAAACCATACACCTTCTATTTGCTCGCCGTACGTATGGACAAATCGTTTCGTGAGCTCGTAAGCAAACGAAAGATTAAGCTGCTGATGAATGATGCATTTCATTAAACAATGATATAAATGAAAATCCAGCATGAGCGGCGTTCCAATATGCTGCTCAAAAATGGGCGCTAGATTGGTTTGAGAAAAATGGTCTTGAATCATGTGTAATTGATGCTCCATGCCAAATATCCGTTTCACCTCAGAAAGAAGGGGTTCCTCTGGGCCGTTTGATCGCACCCGGAACATAGGCGCATCCTTTGTTCCAGTAGCTTGAACGATGACCACGTACGGTTTTTGCTCTAATCTGATCGGCACTTTGATTTCTCTTTGACTCAAATCGACTGCTTTTAATGGATCACTTGATAAGCGTCTAAGCACTTGATCGAAATGATACGGCGGCTCTACCGCAAGCTGTTTTTCCCACATACATGTCCTCTTCCTTTCTGCAAACATACGCAGATGTGATTGTTTCATTTTGCATGAATGATTCTCTAGATTGAATACTTTTAAACATAAAGAGTACAAGAATTTATCAGTTATATCTTCCTTATTTGTGGTCATTCTCCTTTTGGATAGATGAAAGTTTTTAGTCGAATTCAGCTAAAATTCGACAGCATCCTTCAACATTTTAGGCTCATTTTCCTTAAATTAGAAATAGAACCTCTGGGTGATATCCTCCATTCAAAAAATATTTGTATAATTATGACATATCAAGGAGGTGAACAAAGAAATTAGCGGATTAGGCAATCATTTGTTTTATCTTGCAGGAACATATTTACCTCATTGATGACCGGCTTCACTTAGTTTCACATTTTACAAAAAAGAAGACCCAAAATTTAAAAACAAAGGAGATCCGACCAATGAAAAAAACAATTCTTTCTGTTGCCCTTGCCACTGCTGTTTCTTCGACACTGCCAGTATTCGCTGACGCTGCTGAGCCAAAAACTTCAGCACCTGTTTCTACTACACTTCAGCAAACTGTCTTAAACAAAGCTGCTGAAGGTAAGGCATCTACAACTGCAGGAAACGTTAATATTAACTTTGATGTACTTGGTATTGCAAATGCATTAATCAATGCTGCAAATGCTAACACAAACCGTGAAGGCTTTGTCAAAGGATTAATGGAGTCTGCTTTCTATGCTGCCGGCGCAAAATACAATGTCATGGTATTTAACTTAAGCCAAGGTTATGAGACTCGTTTCAACGGCGTCAAAACGTTTGCTACTGTGAAATACGGAAGTATTACGTACGGAGTCTGGGTATTTGAAAATGGATCTTTCACAAACAAAGGTGACGGCGGCTACATCAACTGGGCATTTAGAGGCTGGTTCGACCGTAATGGTGGTTTCGTCAACTTCCGTCGCCCTTAATTCTCGGTTTTATCCATCAATCATACACGCACATTGAACCGATCTCAAAAATGAGATCGGCTTTTTTTATGAAGAAAACGTATAAGTTCACCGGCGCTGCTTCATGATATAATGCAAGTCTGGAGGGGTGCACATGCTGAGAAAACTTGCAGTGACAAAAAACGGCGACTTGATTGAACATGCAACATTGCAGCAGCTTTCAAGCCCCGATATCGCCTGGTATTGGATTGATTTTCATGCGCCAACGGAAAAGGAAGCAGCGCTTTTAAAGGAATATTTTCATTTCCATCCACTCGCGATTGAAGATTGTTTTCATTATTTACAGCGGCCCAAGCTTGATTTTTATGAAGGATATTTGTTTTTCGTGCTGCATGCCCTTAATCAAAAAACGCTTCGTTCTGAGGAAGTCGATCTGTTTGTTGGTGAAAACTATATCGTGACCTTTCATTTGAAAGAAGCGCCGTACGTTGAACGTGTGATTCGAAAGCTCAAAGGCTCTGATAAAGCGAGAAACAGCGGACCTGAGCATATTGCCTACATGCTGATTGATGAGCTTGTTGATGATTATTTCCCTATTATTTATCAAATTGAAGACAGGCTGAATGAAATTGAGGATGAAGAAGGGCATAAAACGTATGGCACGCTGATGAACGAAGTATTTGGTATTCGATCCGATTTGCTCAAACTGCGAAGAACGATTATCCCGATGAGGGACCTTTTATATCGTATTGTGAACACAAATATGATGAAAAGCGATCCAAACCGCCATGCTTATTTTAATGATATTTATGATCATCTTTTGAAGTTAACCGAGATCGTTGAGTCAAACCGTGATATGACAGCCGATTTGCGAGACAGCTATCAGACGCTGAATTCCAACCGGATGAATGCGATCATGATGACATTGACCATTGTGTCGACCATTTTTATTCCACTGACCTTTATTGTTGGGGTGTACGGAATGAACTTTGACAACATGCCAGAATTACACTGGAAATACGGCTATTTTGGCGTGCTGATTTTTATGGGTCTCCTCGTCTCAGGGATGCTTTTGTGGTTTAAACATAAAGGGTGGTTTAGGATTTTTAAATAGTGTTTGACTCTTTTTTCACCTCATCACTCTCTTTAGTTTCAGCGTAAAATTAGAGAGGAAAAATCAAAAAGCCTGCAGGTCTTCTGCAGGCTTCTTTCTATAGCTGTGGCAAATGCCATACTTTTTCAAGCATGAGATCGTCTAGACTTTTAAAAGAATATCCTTGTTTTTTCAGAGCGGTGATGGCATCATCCAGCGCTTCTGCATTGTCTCTTGAGACGGTATGAAGTAAGTAAATGGCTCCTGGGTGCGCCTGCTTCATCATTTGATCGTAAGCATACTGTTTTCCTTTTTGATGATGGATATGCCAGTCCACAAACGCCACTGACCAGAAAACGGTTTGGTAGCCGAGCTGTTTTGTTTCTTTTAATACCCGTTCACTGAACACACCGCGCGGCGGACGAAGATAGAGGTTATCTTGTTTTCCTGTGATTTTGTACACAGCTTCATTGACACGGTCCAGTTCTTCTTTGATTTCTTTCGTGCTCTTTGTTGTTAAATCTGGATGATGATAGGAATGGTTGCCAATGATATGACCTTCTTCTGCCATACGTTTGACAAGCCCAGGCTGGTCCTTTACAAAGTGACCTGTCACAAAAAAGGTTCCTGGTACTTGATGTTTTTTCAGCACGTCTAAGATCTTGGGCG
Source organism: Bacillus sp. FSL K6-1006 (assembly GCF_038593175.1). Taxonomy (NCBI): domain Bacteria; kingdom Bacillati; phylum Bacillota; class Bacilli; order Caryophanales; family Bacillaceae; genus Bacillus; species Bacillus sp. FSL K6-1006. The sequence goes on along the minus strand of NZ_CP151970.1, from coordinate 789,093 downwards.
TGTACCCATTTTCATAGCCATTGTCGAAGGTAAAATAAATCTCTTTCTTTTTCGTGTTGCCTAAATAGAACGCATCATACTTTTTTAACAGTGCCGTTAATTCTTTGCCCGCATCTGGCGGCCTGTGCTCTTTACTTTTCGCAAATCCCCAGTGGATGGGCTTATTAGACACGGCTTCCGCTTTTGAGAGAGGCATGGAAACAAAAAGCGCACATAAACAGATCAGCATGTATTTTTTCATTTACGTCACTTCCCGGTTTTTCTTCTATTGTGCAGAATAAGACCGAGACTCATACACCGATTCACCTGCCAATTTAAAGAAAAAAGCCCGCATCGCGCGAGCTATTCTTCCTTCCAATCGTTTTTAAACCGTTCATATTTCGCTTCCAGGTCATCAATCATCTGGATCAGTCTGTCTATATCCTCAACGTCTGTTGATTCGGGATCTAATGAATCAATCACATTCATAAACATATCTAATCGGTTCTTTAAATAATCAACCTGCTGCTCTTTGCTGTCTGCTGCCTTACCCATCGATACACTCCCTTTAGCATTTGTTTATAGCTTATCTTTTTTTCCCTTGCAAATCAATTGTGTCCCCCTTGCGTATAACCGTGATGAGGCTTAAAATTAACTGTTGGCGGGTCTACGTTTGCCCGAATGAAAAGGAGATAGATACCATGAACCAAAAAACAGCACTTCGTCCGATTACACCTGCATACGACCCCTGGGAAGCCTATCTCGATGTGCAGGATTACGGAGAAATGAAGCTGACAAATATTGAATTTACGACAACAACGCTGTGTAACATGAGATGCGAGCATTGTGCGGTCGGCTATACCTTACAGCCTAAGGATCCGAATGCGCTGCCGATTGATTTGTTACTTCGCCGTTTAGATGAAGTTCCGCTTCTGCGCTCACTTAGTATTACAGGCGGAGAACCCATGCTTTCTCTTAAATCTGTACGGGAATATGTCGTCCCTTTATTAAAGTATGCCCATGAACGCGGCGTCCGTACACAGATCAATTCAAATTTAACCCTTGATTTGGCGCGGTATGAAGAAATTATTCCATACTTAGATGTCCTTCACATTTCACATAACTGGGGCACTGTCGAAGAGTTTGCAACAGTCGGTTTTGCCATGATGGATCGAAAACCAACCTTTGAGCAGCGCGAGAAATTATTTAACCGCATGATTGAAAATAGTCAGGCACTTGTCAAAGCGGGCGTAACCGTATCCGCTGAAACCATGCTGAATAAGCGTACGCTTCCATATATCGAACACATCCACCGGCAAATCGTCGAGGAAATGAAATGCCAGCGCCACGAAGTTCACCCGATGTACCCAAGTGATTTCGCCAGCGCCCTTGAATCATTGACGCTTCCGCAAATGCGGGATGCGATTCATCAGCTGCTTGATATTCGTGATCAAAACACCTGGATGCTGTTTGGCACCCTGCCGTTTTATTCATGCAGTGCAGATGAAGAAGACCAGCGTCTCCTCAACCGATTGCGCCAGGAGAAAAATGTCACGGTACGAAATGACCCTGATGGACGCTCAAGGTTGAATGTGAATATTTTTGATGGGAATATTATTGTGACAGACTTTGGCGATACACCGCCGCTTGGAAATATTGCAACTGATACATTGCAATCAGCCTATACACGCTGGATGAACACAAAATTAGCAAAAGAACTGAATTGTCATTGCCCAAGCGTGCAGTGCCTCGGTCCGAATGTTTTAGTGAAAAACAGCTATTATCAAGATGTTGATTTTACTTCTCGTACAGCCAGGGGGTAACCGATAGATGGACGATACATTTCTGACAGTGGTCAAAAACAAATACATTGAAATTCTCCTTGTTGGACTCATTCTTTGGCTTGCTGTCTTTATGATTAACAAAGCCCTTCAAATTTTCTTTAAACGAACTGAGTTTATAGAGGACAAGAAGAAGAAAACGATCGAGAGCTTAGTCAAATCGGTCACGCAATACACCGCTTCGATTTGCTTTGTGCTCTATGTCATTTCTCTGTTCTTTCATGACTTTGGGAAAATTCTTGCGGGTGCTGGTGTTGCTGGGATCGTCATCGGTTTTGGCGCCCAGACGCTGATTCGTGATATTTTAGCAGGCGTTTTCCTCATCTATGAACGCCAGATTCATAAAGGGGATTATGTGACGGTGAATAACCTCTTTAATGGAACCATTGAAGAGATTGGTCTCCGCTCATTGCAAATTAGAGAATGGAGCGGCAAGCTGTTAACCATTTCTAACGGAGATATCCGTCAAATCCAAAACTATAACATGCACTACATGCGGATTACGGAATCTGTGTTAATTAGCGCGAATCAAAACCCAGATATCGCCTTTCAAGCACTTGAAACAGCATGTGACAATTTAAATCAAATGCATCATGATTTTCTTAAAAAAGACGAATTTCAAAACGCCATTGAACCCTTTCAAGTTCATGGAATTATGGGTCTGAATAAGCTGAATCGCGGGATTGAAATCACAGTAAAGGGAATGGTCGAAGACGAAAAATACTTCGACGCCGCCCTCGCTGTGCGAAAAGAAATGATCAAACAACTTCATCAGCATGATGTCAAATTGCTTGAGGATCTCGCTTATCCTCAGCCTGCAAAATAACCTCATTTATGATGGGGTTATTTTTTTATATACAAGTTGCCGGGCTGACTCGGGCTTGTGAGAAACATGGAACACTTGAACATTCGCTAACAATTCTCTTCATTTCAGCCCCTCTAACTTCTATCCTCTTGACTGATTCATGTATAATAGATAGCAGAATGATTTCATGCAGCATGGGGACCCTCATACTGTGTATTTTCTAAGTGAAAGAGAGTGAATAAGATGGGTCGTAAGTGGAACAACATTAAAGAAAAGAAAGCATCAAAGGATGCCAGTACAAGTCGTATTTACGCAAAATTCGGGCGTGAAATCTATGTGGCTGCCAAACAAGGTGAGCCAAACCCAGAATCAAACCAAGCACTTCGTTTTGTCCTAGAACGTGCAAAAACATATAGTGTCCCAAAACATATTGTGGACCGTGCCATTGAAAAAGCCAAAGGCGGTGCGGAAGAGAACTTCGATGAGCTGCGCTACGAAGGATTTGGTCCAAACGGATCAATGGTGATCGTTGACGCCCTCACCAATAACGTAAACCGGACAGCTTCAGATGTTCGAGCAGCATTTGGGAAAAACGGTGGAAACATGGGCGTAAGCGGCTCTGTTGCCTACATGTTTGACGAAACAGCTGTCATCGGTGTCGAAGGGAAAAGCGAAGAAGAAACGCTTGAGCTATTAATGGAAGCAGACGTTGATGTACGTGACATCATGGAAGAAGATGAAACGGTGATTGTGTACGCTGAACCAGATCAATTCCATCAAGTACAAGAAGCATTCAAACAAGCCGGCGTAGAAGAATTCACTGTCGCTGAAATCACAATGCTTCCGCAAAACGAAGTGACATTAGACGATGAATCGAAAGCACAATTTGAAAAGCTGATCGATGTATTAGAAGAGCTTGAAGACGTGCAGCAGGTTTATCATAATGTGGATTTAGGGGAATAAAAAATTTAAGCCATAGTAGTCGTTGAGTTCATTCAACTTCTACTATGGCTTTTTTTCTCAAAAAAATGTAATATATGTATAAAGATGTTAATGTCTACAATTTTCAAGGAGATGAGTTTCATCTTTAAAACATGGTGGTTTTCTTATTATGGATTTATGATCATCCCTTATTTTGGCCTATGTCTTATTTTCAACAACTTACCGATATTGACTAAAGTTATCTTCTTTCTTTTTATCATTTGGTATTTATATAACGCCTTTGACTTTTACAAGAATGAACTAAAAAGAAAAAAAGAGAAAACCTCTTAGAAAAAAACAGTCATCTCCTCTTTTGATAAGAGGAGATGACTGTTTTAATTCATCCCTTGAAACCCAAACGTCAAGTGATCCTGAACAGGAATCCAAGCGCCGATTCCTTGTGAGGTCACGTTTTTTACGACGAGTTTTCGTTTATTTCCTTTTAGCACAAGGTACACTTCTCCGTATGTGACCTTACCTTTTTCGTTAATCGCTGGTGCATAGGCATGAAGCGATGCTGCTTTTTTCGGAGAGACGTGGTATGACTGATCTCGTTTTGTTCCTGCACCAATCACGGTGTCAAAAGCGAGGGGCAGCTTTGTTTTTTGAATCGCTTTTTGCATCATCAATGTTTTCACATCTTCTGGGTTCGGCACTTTTGCTGTGAGCCCGCCGCTTACTTTCACTTGCTGCTTTTGAACGTATTTTCCAATGGCTGTTTTATTGCCGCCTCTGTTATCAATGTGGTTCGTATTCACTTTTTTGTATTCCCAGTTGGCGACCGTTTCGTTTGAATCGTAGCTCAGCGCCCATCTCCCGAGGAAAATGGTCGCACGGTATCCAACAGCTAATGGCGTCCCTGAAATGCTGGATTCATTCAGCATTTTAATCAAATGAGTATTCTCAATCGGTACACTTGTTGTTTTGAACAATTCAGCCGTCAGCTCGCTCGGCTGGAGCAGCGGCTGATCCTGTGACGCGTTTGGATACGTATTCTCCTTGGAGATACTGGCGACAGAGGATGGTACTTTAAATGGCTTTGCCGCCTCCGCTGAAAAGCTGTATAGAAAACTTAAGGATAAGAGAACAACAAACATGATGCGGAGCATCTTTTTCATATCATCACTCTTTCTCATTCATTTTTCCATAGTATTTTCCGCAAAGACGTCCCTTATCCACAAAAGATTATAAAAGGAAAAATCCAATCGCCATAATAAAATAGGCAGCGAGTAATGTGGCGCCTTCAAACCAGTTTGTATCCCCATCATTTGATAAAATCACCGTGAGCAGCACAGAGGATGCCATCGCAATGAGCTCAGGCAAGGAGAAAATGAGCGGCATCTGCTTATCAAAAAATAGCGAGCTGATGACTAGGATTGGCGCGACCATCATGGCAACCTGAAGTGTGGAGCCAAAGGCAATTTCCACTGCTACATCCATTTTGTTTTTATACGCCATGATGACAGCTGAGGCATGTTCTGCGGCGTTGCCGACGATGGCCACAATAATGACACCGATAAACAGCTCACTCCAGCCAAACTGTTCTCCTACCGTATCAAAAGTATGAACAAGACGCTCTGAAATGTACGCAACTGCGATCGTCGAAAGCAGCAAAATGACAGTGGCAAACTTTCCAGACCATTCAGGTGTTTCTTCTTCCGTCTCCGCTTCACCTTGCATACTGTCCTGCTTAGCAACATAGACTCCGCGGTGGCTGACCAGTTTGAAATAGAGCGCCGCGACATAAAGCAAAATCATCACAATGCTGATCCCAATGCTTAAAACAAACTGCTTATTCTCTGCCATCTCCATCGAAAACACTTCTGGAATGACAAACGCTACAATGATGGCAAACATGAGCAAGCCTGAATTGTGCCTTGCATCATGGACATTGAACACTTGGCGCTTATATTTTAATCCGCCAACAAAAAAAGACAGCCCCGCCACAAGCAGTAAATTTCCGATGACTGATCCAGTTAATGAAGCAAGTACGATGGCCGTCAGTCCTTGCTTCAAGGCAAAAAACGATATGATTAATTCCACTGCATTTCCGAATGTGGCGTTTAAAAGTCCGCCAATTCTAGGTCCCGCAATGATGGCAAGACTTTCTGTGGCTCTTCCCATAAAACTAGCAAGACCAATAATGGCGATACAATAAACGGTAAACATGATGACCTGCGGGAAATGAAGAAAACTGCCAATCACCGATAGCGGAACACCGATTGCGACAATCACAAGAAATAAACGATTCATACAGCCATTCTCCTTTACATATGTCTGACTGTTATTCTTTCGTGAGTGCCGTCATCGTATACATTTTAGATTCGCGCGTGTGAGAAAGTGATATCAATACTCTCTTTCACGGACTGCACCATAGAGCAGTGCCTCAATGCAAGGGTGATCATTTTATCGATTTGTTCATCAGATGTATTGATGTCTTCAAATAAGATATGTAAATGAATGCAGGAAATTTTGTTTACAGCTCCTGCCCTTGTCGTTTCAGATGTGATCTTCATCCCTTCATAGGATATTCGCTTTTTACGGCATACATGAATGAGCATTTCTCCAAAGCAGCCTGCAATGGCTGAGGTGAGCAATTGAGATGGGCGGTACCCCAGTTCTTCTGTTCCTGAAATAGGCAGCTGCCTGTCCTCAATAAGTGCGATCCAATGATCCTTTTCGTATGTCAGCTTCATTCCTTTTCCACCTTTCTATTGAAACCCCTCTGGTTCCATTGTACGATGAAATCATGAACTTGTAAGGAGCATCTTATGTCGAGAATTCACTTTATGATTTTAATTTTACTGGTATCCGTATCTGGTTTTTCACAGGGTGCATTACTTCCTGTCATTTCCATTATCTTTGAACATGCCGGTACTTCTCCTACGTTAAACGGCCTGCATGCCACAGGCTTATATCTCGGTGTGCTGCTTGCGTCTCCTTTTATGGAAGCACCGCTTCGCCGGTTTGGATTTAAGCCGTTAATCGTCATTGGAGGCGCTGCTGTCTTTTTAAGCTTGTTTAGCTTTGTGTTTTTTGAATCTTATGTCGTCTGGTTCTTCCTCCGGCTCATGATCGGGATTGGTGACCATATGCTGCATTTCTCTACACAGACGTGGGTGACCTATGCTTCATCATCAAGAAATCGCGGACGAAATATTTCATTGTATGGATTATCATTTGGACTCGGTTTTGCCGCCGGCCCTTTTTTAACGCCGCTCATTGAGATCAATCCAGCTTTGCCTTTTATTGTTTCTGGTGCCGTTAGTTTATGTATTTGGCTGCTTGTGTTTGTTTTAAAAAATACATATCCAGATACAGGCGAAGTGCAAACGTCAGAGCAGACAAACAGTTTGAAGCGCTTTAAAAAGGCCTTTCAATTTGGCTGGGTCGCCTTTATGATGCCATTTTGCTACGGCTTTTTAGAAACGACGCTTAATAGTAACTTCCCTGTGTATGCACTCAGGAGCGGTGTGACAGTAGATGCAGTTGCGTTTATTTTACCTGCGTTTGCCATTGGGAGCATTGTCTTTCAGCTTCCTCTTGGGATGCTTAGTGACCGGTTTGGCAGGCGCCGCATCATTTTATGTGTGACACTCGCTGGATCATTCTTTTTCCTTTTGGCAGGGATTTTCATTCAATCCGTTTTGGCTGTGGCCATCTGTTTCTTTATCGCTGGAATGGCTGTAGGCTCTACCTTCTCGCTTGGCATCAGTTTTATGACCGACTTATTGCCAAAGCATCTTCTTCCCGCCGGGAATTTAATGTGCGGGATGGCGTTTAGTGCAGGCAGTATTCTCGGGCCGGTACTCGGAGGATTCTTTGTGCAAACGTTTGAAGGAATGAATTTGCTTTACCTTGTCAGCATCGTGATATTATTTGTGTTTTGCTGCGTTCGATTTGGGAGAACGCAGGCAGTGCTGGAAAGTCACTAAAATGGGGGATCAATCGTTGTTTACATATCACATCACAAATGAATTGACTTTGGCATCTCTACAATTAGATGATGCGGACTCACTATTTAGCCTTATTCAAAAGAATAAGGCCCATTTAGGGGAGTGGCTGCCTTGGGTTCATCACTGCAAAAGCATAGAAGCGGTCAAAACGTTTATTCAATCAACTCAAACCACTTACGATGAACAAAAAGGGTTGGAAGCTGGCATTCAGCTGAACGAGCAATTAATCGGTGTGTTCCGTCTGACATTTGATCAACAATTAGGCAATATCGGTTATTGGATTGATGAAGACGCGCAGGGACAGGGCATTGTGACAGCCATCGTCAAAGCTATGACAGAAACCTTTGCTCCTAAAGTCGATGGATTTGAAATTTTTTGCCCTATTGGCCATGTCAGAAGTGAACGTGTAGCGATAAACGCAGGGTTTCAGCATGATCCTCATTACCAGTCAAAACCTGATACAGCTTTTATTCTTAAGCGATATATACGATTGTCGAAATAAAAAACTCCCCTGCACCGCAGAGGAGTTTTTTTCATTTAATGATAACCATTTTGCCCGTTTGCACTGCCGCTTGTTTTGTGCTTTGGCTGATGGCCTTTGTTTTGTTTCGTGTTGCTTCCGCCTTTTTTCGATTGTTTGGACATATGTGATTCCCCCATCCATCAAGATTGAACATGTTCGTTCTTCTTTAGGATGCCCGGATTTCTTCACACCTTGCCTGGTACGATTTTACGCTTATGTAAAAGCGCATTGAGCTCGCCGCCAAGAATGATCATGATGCCGGTTAAATAAAACCAGATCATTAAAATAATGATTCCCCCAATACTTCCGTACATCGCACTGTAATTAGCAAACTCGCCTACGTAAAATGAGAACAGCATGCTCACCAAAATCCATCCAATCGAGGCAAAAATAGCGCCTGGCAGAACAAATTTCAATTTCAATCTAATGTTTGGGGCGAAATAGTACAAGGCTGTAAACACAATCAATAAAATCAGCGGGCTAATGATCCACCTCATGGCCGTCCAAATGGTGAGAAAGGCATCTGACTGCCCGACTAATTCAGCGAGAAATAAGCCAAGTTCTTTTCCAAAGACAGGCAGCATTAAGGCAAAAATAATCGTAAGAACCATCGCTATCGTTAAGATGATGGATGTCAAACGTACGAGAATGAAGGAACGATTTTCCTCAACTTCGTAAGCATGGTTAAATGCTCTGACGACGGCATTAATCCCGTTAGATGCAGACCAAAGGGCGGCAATAATCCCGAATGACAGCAATCCGCCGTTACGGCTGTTCAGTGTCTCTTCGGCAATGGATTCAATCATCGAAAGCGCTCCTTCTGGCGCATAACCAGAGATGACGCTTAGGACATCCTTCGACGTCAGCGGCAAATATCCAACGAGCGTCAGCACGAAGATGAGAAACGGAAATAATGAAAGCAAAAAGAAGTAAGCAAGCTCAGCAGATTTTGCCGGTCCTTCATGCAGCAAAAAGCGTTCAATTAACGCTTTAATAAAACCCATACGCCTCATCTCCAATGACCAATCTTTCTATTTCGATCGAAAGTGATCCTTTGTTTCTTCAATAATCTCTAATACTTTTGGGGTTGTTTCCTTTAACTGATTGACTTGTTCATTTAAAAATGACAAATCATCTGAGACTGTTCGCATCAGCTGCTTCGTTTCTTCCATTTTTTCTTTCATGCAAGCAGAAATTCTGGCTGGCTCCTGACGGTATTCCGCCAGCTTTTCCTGACAGTCATCCCATTTGTCTTTGAGCGCGATTCTCGTTGGCCGATGAAATAATGTCAGCAGTGCGCCGCAAGCTGCTCCTATCACAGCTCCTCGAAGCATGATTTGATTTTTTTCTTCCATCTCGTCTGATCTCCTTTCAGTTAAAGGTGTTTCTCTTTTTTTACATACGTCAAAAAACGATCAATTCCTTTTTCAATTAAATCATGTACTTCCTCAAAGTTTCCAGTGTAATAAGGGTCTGGCACATCATCTCGATCTCGTCTTCAACAAAGTCAAGAAGACGGCCAATAAAGTGATGTTTCCCATAGCCGGCTATACTGCGAAGTGCCCCAACATTTTCAGCATCCATCGCAATGATATAGTCGTATGCTGTGATGTCCTCATCTATGATTTGTCTTGCGGACATTCCTTCATAGCTGATCCCTTTTTCATCAAGCAGCTTTCGTGTTCCTTCATGCGGAGGGCTGCCTTGATGCCAGCCGCCAATGCCTGCTGAATCAATGACAAAGTGCTCGCTTAGCCCCTCATCTTCTACTCGTTTTCTAAACATGGCCTCTGCCATCGGTGATCTGCAAATATTGCCAAGACATACGAATAATACATGAATCATTCTTCATTCTCCTCCTATCTTTTCCCTAAGAACTGCTTTCGGAAACCTTTTCTCTATCATATCAAGCCCTTTTTCTTTTGAAAACTTTGCAAGAAAAACTCCCATCGGCATTGACACATTATACAAAAAAAGGTGACACTTTAGGAGAAATAAACAAATAAAGGGGGATACATATGGGATGGGTAGAACAGATTGTCAGCAGTATCAATGATGTATTATGGGGACCGCCGCTTTTGTTTTTGATCGTGGGGACAGGGATTTACCTTACCTTTCGCGTGCTCTTCATTCAAATTAGGCTGCTCCCCTATTCGCTTAAGCTGGCATTTTCAAAGCAAGATAAGACATCAGAAGGTGATATTTCTCACTTCCAAGCATTAATGACAGCCCTTGCTGCAACGGTTGGAACGGGAAATATTGTAGGGGTCGCCTCTGCTGTCATTGCCGGCGGACCAGGCGCTGTGTTTTGGATGTGGTTTGCAGCGTTCTTTGGAATGGCGACAAAATATGCTGAAGCTGTTCTCGCAGTGAAATACCGTGTCAAAAATGAAAAAGGGGAAATGTCCGGCGGGCCGATGTACTATTTGGAGCATGGCTTGAAGCAAAAATGGCTAGGGGTGCTGTTTGCTATTTTTGGCGCTACGGCTGCCTTTGGGATTGGGAATCTCGTGCAGTCAAATTCGATTTCTGGTGTCATGAATTCAACCTTTCAAATTCCAACATGGATCACCGGCATTATTATTACGGCCTTTACTGCCCTCGTGATTTTAGGCGGGATTAAAAGCATTGGCCGTGTGACGGCTATTTTTGTACCGGTCATGGCTTTATTCTACGTCATTTGCGGACTGATCATTCTTGTCATGAATGCGGATCTTGTCCCAAGTGCCGTCGGGCTCATTTTTACGGATGCATTTACAGGTCAAGCCGTTGCAGGCGGTGCAATCGGTACCGTAATCCGCTGGGGTGTGGCGAGAGGAGTATTTTCCAATGAAGCGGGTCTTGGTTCTGCACCAATCGCTGCAGCTGCTGCCAAAACAGATATGCCTGCTCGTCAAGCGCTTGTGTCAATGACGCAAGTCTTTATTGATACGATGATTGTTTGTTCCATTACAGGGATCACAATTGTCATGGCCGATATGTACGTCACAGAAAAAAGTGATGCACTCACCTCGTTATCCTTTGCTCATTTCCTTGGTCCAATCGGCTCAATCATTGTTGCAATCGGCTTACTTTTATTCGCCTATTCCACCATTATTGGCTGGTCCTATTATGGCGAAAAATGCTTTACATATTTGGCGAAAGATTCATATGTGATGTATTATCGTGTTGTGTTTGTTATTGCTGTCTTTTTCGGTGCCGTGTTTAAGAATGATTTCGTCTGGGGCGTGGCTGATATGCTAAACGGACTGATGGCTGTTCCTAACTTAATCGGCCTCATCGGTTTATCTGGGGTTGTCGTGTTTGAATCTAAACGAATCATTGATAAGATCAAGCAGGAGAAAAAGGAGAAAAACATCTCGGTGTCGTCTTAATAGCCCTTTTATTCTTTTGCATTTCTGTTAAAATAGACATATTATTCAACACATATGCAGGAAAGGACGTGCCGCCCTTGTCAGAGCAAAAAGCGGCTGAAGTCAATCAGCTGATTGAAGACATTTCGCAAAAGTTAAATATGCTGAACATTGGAGTCATCAAAGCCGAGGACTTCAGTCCAGACAAGTACGAAGATATTGAATTTCTACACCAAATGGTGATGAAAAAATCTTCATTCAGCCCAAGTGAAATGCAAGCCATCGCAAGCGAGCTAAAAAACTTAAGAAAATAATCGTGCAAAGGAAACTGGATTGCGGTTTACGCCGTTTTCTTCCATCCATGCGCAGAAAAAGCCAGCACCCCGCAAGGTGCTGGCTTTGTTTATCCTGTCAAAACTGCTTATTTTGCGAGCAGTTTTAATGATTCACGGTTAAATGCTGGAATGTCATCAGGTGTACGGCTTGTCACAAGCTGATCCTGACAAACGACAACTTCTTCATCTTTGAATTTTGCGCCTGCGTTTTCCATATCTACTTGAATGGATGTATAGCCAGTCGCGCCTCTGCCTTCCAGCGACTTCGCTGTAATGAGCAATTGCGGTCCGTGACAGATCGCAAATACTGGTTTTTTCTCGTCCATAAATGCTCTTGTAAATTGGACATAGCGATCATCTGCACGCAGAATGTCTGGTGAGAACCCGCCAGGAATCAGAAGTGCATCGAAGTCTTCAGGCTTCACGTTATCAATGGACGCGTCCACTCTCACTTCTGCTTCTCCTTGCTTCCCTTTCACTGTTTTTCCTTTTTCGTTTTCAATCACTGTGACCTCATGGCCTGCATCTTTAAAGGCTTTTGCAGGCTCGGTGAATTCAACATCCTCAAAGTAATCTGTTAATACAACTGCAATTTTCTTACCCATGTAGAAACCCTCCTGCTTGATTATCGTTACATTACACACTATACCCGGGTACATTGAAATCAAACATCCTATCCCGATCAGAAAACCCCTTATGATGAAAATAAGCATTTAGACTTATTTATATTCCCTCAACAAGGTAATTCGTATGATTTATGTTATCTTTACAATAATCTGCAAAAAATAACTACAAAAGTTAACGAAACATTTCTACAATAGGTATTGTGGTCAAAAAAATTAGAAAGGCGGAGATCAGGTGAAGAAGCAAGCACATAGGTCTAAACGAAGGAAAAACCTGTCTATTCTGCTCACTTCCATTATGATGATTAGTCTCATTCTCCCAGCAGTACCTACTCATGCAGCAATAGAAAACGGCGATGCCGTAAAAGTCAGCATCTTAGCCACAACGGATGTACATGCCAACATGATGAATTACGATTATTACAGCGACAAAGAAACAAATGAATTTGGTTTGGCAAAAACAGCCGAGCTGATAGAAAAGCACCGTTCACAAAATCCTAATACACTCCTTGTTGATAACGGAGACCTGATTCAAGGAACCCCTCTTGGAGAATACGTTTACAAAAATGAGAAAGACCGCATCATTAATCAAACAAAGGTTCACCCCATTATTCATACACTCAACAAACTAAAGTACGATGCAGGAACACTTGGCAATCATGAATTTAACTACGGATTATCATTTCTTGATGGTACCATTGCCGGCGCTAACTTCCCGATTGTCAATGCGAACGTCAAAAAGTTAAATGGAGAACACCGTTTTACGCCTTATGTGATCCAAGATAAAACCTTTAAAGATGCAAACGGAGCTTCACAAACTGTAAAAGTCGGTTACATAGGATTCGTTCCACCGCAAATTATGACGTGGGATAAGAAACATTTAGATGGACAAGTTCAAGTGCAGGATATCGTCGAATCTGCCAATGAAACCATTCCTGAAATGAAGGAAAAAGGGGCAGATATCATCATCGCTCTTGCCCATACAGGAATTGAAAAAACCGCTTCGCCTAAAGGGTCAGAAAATATGATCTTTGATCTTGCCACGAAAACAAAAGGCATCGATGCGATCGTGTCCGGCCACCAGCACGGCACATTCCCAAGCGCTGAATATAGCGGCGTCGACAAATTCGATGTCTCAAAAGGAACGATCAACGGCATTCCAGTCGTCATGTCAAAAAACTGGGGAAGCTACCTCGGAGTCATTGATTTAACATTAGAGCCTGACGGCAGCAAATGGAAGGTCACAGACGGAACAGGAAAGATTGAATCTGTTGCAGGAGTCACTTCTCAAAACAGCACTGTGAAAGATGCCATTCAAACAACTCATCAAAACACACTTGATTATGTGAGAAAACCTGTCGGTAAAACAGAAGCAGACATTAACAGCTTTTTTGCTCAAGTGATGGATGACCCTTCTATTCAAATTGTGACAGATGCACAAAAATGGTATGCACAAGAAAAAATGAAGGATACCGCGTACAAAAACTTACCGATTTTATCTGCAGGCGCCCCGTTTAAAGCCGGCGGTCGAAACGGTGTGAATTATTATACGAATATCGCAAAAGGTGATTTAGCGATTAAAAATATCGGCGATCTCTACCTTTACGATAACACCGTGCAGATTGTCAAACTGAGAGGCAGTGAAGTCAAAGACTGGCTCGAGATGTCTGCCGGACAGTTTAATCAAATCAAACCAAACGATTCAAATGAACAGCCTATTTTAAACGAAGAATACCGCTCGTATAACTTTGATGTGATCGATGGTATCACCTATCAAGTCGATGTGACGCAGCCTGCTAAGTACAGCACAACAGGCACTCTTGTTAATGCGAATGCAAACCGCATCAAAAACCTGTACTACAACGGGAAACCAGTCTCTGACAATCAAGAATTTTTAGTCGTAACGAACAACTATCGAGCTTCTGGCGGCGGAGGCTTCCCGCATCTGACGCAAGATAAAGTGGTGCTTGCCTCAGCTGATGAGAACCGCCAAGTACTGATGGATTATATTATCGAACAAAAAACCATCAACCCAAGTGCGGATCAAAACTGGTCCATTGCACCAATCAAAGGCGCAACAGTCACATTCGAATCTTCTCTTATGGCTAAGCCGTTTGCTGAAAAATCAAGCAGCGTAGACTTTGTTCGTAACGCCAGCACAGATGGTCTTGGCGTGTACAAGCTAGCCTTTAAAGAGGATGGCACAACAGAACCGCCTGCATCAGACAACTGGAATTTAACGGTGATGCATACAAACGATACACATGCCCACCTTGATGATGCGGCAAGACGTGCAACAAAGATTAAAGAAGTTCGAGCCGAAAGCAAAAACAACATTTTATTAGATGCTGGAGACGTCTTCTCTGGTGACCTATATTTCACAAAATGGCAAGGACTTGCCGACCTAAAACTAATGAACTTAATGAAATATGATGCCATGACATTTGGTAATCATGAATTTGACAAAGGCCCTTCTGTTCTTCGTCAATTCCTGACGGGTGATGCTTCAGATGTAGATGCGAAAAACCGTCATCAATTTGAAAAGCCTGCATTCCCGATTGTGTCATCAAACGTTGATGTCTCTAAGGAAAAACAATTGAGCGGCTTAGTGAAAAAGCCAGCGACATTTAAAGCTGGTGAGAAAAAAGAAGCTGGGATATACCCATACATCCTGCTTGATGTAAACGGTGAAAAGGTGGCTGTATTCGGCTTAACCACTGAAGACACGGCCATTACATCCAGCAGCGGTCCCAACATTCAATTCAAGGATGCATATAAGAAAGCAAAAGAAACAGTTAACACGATTCAAACAGAAGAAAAAATCAACAAAATCATTGCTTTAACACACATTGGCTATAACCGTGACCTTGAGCTTGCTCAAAAAGTAGATGGTATTGATTTAATCATTGGCGGTCACACGCACACCCTTGTTGAAAAATTAAAGGTTGTCAATAAGAAAGAACCAACGATTGTCGCACAGGTAAAAGACTACGGACAATTTTTAGGAAAAGTAGACGTGGCCTTTAATCAAAAAGGAGTCGTACAGCCAAAGGAATCTTCTTTTGATCTCATCACCATCGATGACTCTGTCAAAGAAGATGCTGATGCAAAAGCGATCCTCGATCAGTACAAGGCAGATATTCAAGATTTAAAAACGGAAAAAGTCGGGTCTGCTGATGTCCTCTTAGATGGACAACGCGAGCATGTCCGTGCGAAGGAAACGAACCTTGGAAACTTTATTGCTGACGGCATGCTGAAAAAAGCACAAGAATCTGCTGGTGCTGATCTTGCCATCACAAACGGCGGCGGAATTCGAGGCAGCATTGAAAAAGGAGATATCACTTTAGGTGATATTTTAACGGTCATGCCATTCGGAAACACACTCTATGTCGCAGATTTAAAAGGCAGCCAAATTAAGAAAGCACTCGAACAAGGGCTTTCAGGCATTGAGGAAGGCGGCGGCGCATTCCCTCATGTAGCCGGCATTGAATATACGTTTACACTGAGTAAACCAGCTGGCAGCAGACTCATTGATGTCAAACTGAAAGACGAAAACGGCAAACTAACAGACATTGATGATAAGAAAACATACCGCGTGGCGACAAACGCATTTGTCGGCACAGGCGGAGATGGCTACAGTGTCTTTACAGAAGCCTCTCACGGCGAAGACTTAGGCTATGTTGACTATGAAATCTTCAAAGAGCAAATTGAACAAGCAGACGGCGGGCATATTTCTCCTGTCATCGATCACAGGGTGAAAGAAGTGTTCCTTCCGCGTGCGAAAGGAAAAGGCACCTATGACATTCAAGATGATGAGAAATTCCAAACGTATGTGCAGCATACAAACAAAGCATTGCTCTATTTAGACAAAGCGAGCGAAGCGAAAAACGTTCAATTGTCTCTATCAAAAGCGCAGGTAGCCGAGCTGAAGAAAAGAGAGCAAGATCCAAACGTCACCATCTATCATGACAAAGTGGGACTCGCATTACCGCTCTCTAACTTGTCCGAGAAAAGCGCAGATATATGGATGACAAAGACGGATAAGGTGAAAAATGCATTAACGGATACGTATGATTTCCAAATCAAACAAGATCAGAAAAAGGTTTCTACCTTTAAAGATCCTGTCACACTATCCTTTACATTAGATGAGCCTCAAAAGGCGAAGAAACCTGGTGTATATTATGTAGACCGCAAGAAAAACCGTTATGCAAAAACAAGTAACGGATCGTTCGAAAATGGTGTCGTATCAGGTCAAACTGAACACTTCAGCGAATATACCGTACTCAACCAAAGCGGGGCAGCTGGAACAACGCCAGATCAAACTGGCGGAGACGGCGGTACATCAGCGCCAGGCGGAGGTACAGGTACAGATCCAAACCAAGATGGAACCGGACTCCCAGGCGGCACACTCCCGAATACAGCAACAATGATGTATACAGCTGTATTGATTGGCGTACTCATGCTTGCCTCAGGCGGTATCCTATATTACTACCAGCGCAAGCGTACAAGAAAAAATGTATCATCCTAAAAGAAAAGGACAGAGCCTATGCTCTGTCTTTTCTCATCTCAATCTTGGGATAAATAAATCCAATTGCGTTTATCAAATTGTTTCACCTCATCTGATCCTATATGACGCAGCATTCTATTGAAGAATGTGATGTCATCTTCATCATCGACGGCATATAAATCCTCTTGAACATAATCTCTCGTAATAAAATTCGTTACATTCGTATTATTTACAAATTCAGCAAAATACGATTGAACAAGAGTTAAATTTTCTTCACTTAATTTTTCATCATTGATAATGGAAATATGAAAAACATTCAAATACGCTTGTATATCTTCTTCATCCATATAACATAATGGATCTAGTTTTCGATCTTCTGCCGTAAACGGTTTTCGCGTATCTTCAATGATGACGTAACATAATATTCGATGATCTTTCATCACGCTAAAAATTTCTAAATCCCGTAATTTTAGTGGTCGATTCAGTCTAATCATTTTTCCTCCTGTAAATCAAGATTTTGTCGTTGTGTATATCCCCGCTTCTCCAAAACCTGAAAAGGACAGAGCCTAGGCTCTGTCCATTTTTTCTCTTCTAGCAAAATCGACGAATCTGAAGCGGTCTAATCGGTGACGGCTTTCTGTGTATTGAAATAGACTCGTATCCTCTAAGAACACATAATTCTTTACCACAACGACATGGTCAAATCCCTTCAAATCAAGGTACTTGGCGTCCTCTTCTGTACATGGCTCTACCACAAATTCTTTTTGAGCATAGCTGATCGATACACCGAGTTCTCCCTCAATATACTCGTAGATTGATCCTTCGCATATGTCTTTAGACAATACTTCGACATGCTTTTGCAAAAAGTAGTCCTTGTCTAAAATCACCTCTTCCCCGCTAATATTGCGAGATCGAATGACTTTCCAGACGTCTGTCTGTTCATCAATTTTCAGCTGAGACTGAATATACTGATCCGGTTTGATTAAACCAAATTCATGAACTGTTGTGACCGTCTTTCGGCCAAGCGTTTGGGAAAGCTCTTTAAAGCTGACAAGACCTGATACAGGAAACTGCATTTTCTCCCGATTCAGCAGTACAGAGCCTTTCCCGCGGATTTTTTGAATATAGCCATTTTGCACAAGAATATTTAATGCCTTTCTCACCGTCTCCCGGGACGTGTCGTACATGATAGAAAGTTCATGCTCTGATGGAAGGATGCCTTTATCCTGCCATTCACCTTGCTCAATTCGTCTTGCGAGCTGATCATAAATCACTCGAAACTTATTCTCTTTCATTTTCCCTCCGCCCCATTTTCTAGCGTTTGGTTAAATGATAAACGATTGACTCATATGGGCGCAACGTAAATCCCTTGATATGTGCCGGCACATCCTCATAATTGGATAACAGGACTTGCCCCTCCATCTCATCTACAGCCTGCACAAGCTCATCAGGAAGCGTAAAGTCCGCCTCCCCTGCATAAAAGTGGTTGATCACGAGGAGCTTCTCATTCTTGCTTTCTCTAACATAAGCAAAAATCTTTGGATCTTCTGCTAAAAGTAAGGAGAAGCTGCCAGATGTGATCACATCAAGTTCTTTACGCAGTCTGCAAAGGGCTTGGTAATGATAGAAAATGGACGTCCGGTCTTTTAACGCAGCTTCGACCGAAATGTCGTTATCGGCTGGCTCAATCCAAGGCGTTCCTGTTGAGAAGCCTGCATTCTTCTCTGAGGTCCACTGCATTGGAGTTCTCGCATTATCTCTTGACTTGACCTGTAAAATGGCGAGTGCTTCTTCCTTTGATTTTCCCTTTTCAAGCATGACTTCGTACATATTGAGTGATTCGATATCACGGTAAGACGAAATGTCCTCAAAGCGAGGATTCTTCATGCCAATTTCCTCACCTTGATAAATATAAGGAGTCCCCTGCATCAGATGAATCGTGGTCGCCAGCATCTTCGCTGATTGCTGATGATACGTGTCATCATCGCCATACCTTGAGACGATACGCGGCTGATCATGATTGCACCAGAACAGCGCATTCCAGCCGCCGCCCTCATGCATTTTCGTCTGCCATTCAGACAGAATCGACTTTAATTCTTGAAAATCAAATGGTGCGATCGCCCACTTTTCACCGTTTGGATAATCCACCTTTAAATGATGGAAGTTAAACGTCATATCCAGCTCCTGCCGATCAGGTCTTGTATACCGAATGCAGTCTGCGATATTCGTTGAAGACATTTCTCCAACTGTCATGCTATCGTATTTCGAAAAAACCTCCTGGTTCATTTCATGCAGAAATTCATGAATTCTCGGCCCGTCCGTATAGTACATGCGGCCGTCGCCTTGCACAGATTGTCCGGCATCATCTAAGAAGCGCTGATCCTTTGAGATGTTGTTGATGACATCCAGCCTGAACCCATCAATTCCTTTTTCAAACCAAAAGTGCATGATGTCATATACTTTCCTGCGCACCTCATCCTTCTCCCAATTGAGATCCGCCTGAGTGACATCATATAAATGGAGATAATAATCTCCTGTTATTTCGTCTAGTTCCCAGGCTGGGCCGCCAAATTTCGACTGCCAATCGTTCGGAGGAGATCCGTCCGCTTTTGGCTCCTTCCAAATATAATAATCTCGGTAAGGGTTATCCTTTGACTCACGCGAGGCTTGAAACCACTCATGGAAAATGGATGTATGGTTAACGGCTAGATCCATGATGACCCGTATTCCTCTCTCATGCGCTTCCTTCAGCATGCGTTCAAAATCTGTCATTGTGCCGTACATGTCATGGATTTTTGTATAATTACTAATATCATAGCCGTTGTCATGCTGCGGGGACTCATACATTGGCGTGAGCCAAATACAATCCGCCCCAAGCTCTTTGATGTAATCAAGCTTTTTCGTCACGCCATTGATATCCCCTGTACCAGAGCCCGTTGTATCTAAAAAGCTCTTCGGATAAATTTGATAGACCACCGCTTTTTTCCACCACGGTTCATTTGATTGCTGATTCAATTTCCTTCACCACCACTAGTTAAGTTCTTCTGAAAAATCCTTCTTCTTTTTTAGTTTTGCATATAAAAGAGTACCGATGAATGGGAGGATGAGTACAATCACCATTCCAATTGCAAATGCCCCCCAATATTTCGGGATAATGGAGAAAATTCCTGGAATGCCTCCAACACCAACTGAGCTTGCCAGCACCCCTTGAGAGGCGATAAACATACCGGCTAATCCTGAGCTGATCAGTGCAAAAATAAATGGGAATCGATAACGCAGGTTGACCCCAAACATCGCCGGTTCGGTAATTCCTAAATAAGCAGAAATACTTGATGTCAGCGAAAGTCCTTTTTGCTTTTCATCTTTTAAGACAAACATCATTGCCAGTGCAGCTGATCCTTGTGCGATATTGGACAGTGCAAGCATTGGCCATAGGAACGTGCCGTGCAGCTTTGAGTTAATCAATTGAATATCCACAGCGAGGAACGTATGGTGCATTCCTGTAATGACTAATGCTGCATACAGTCCGCCATATAATAGACCGCCAAGTGCTGCGAATTGCTGGAATACAGCTACAAGTCCAGATGTTAAAACATTACCGATTGCAAAGGTAACAGGTCCAATGACGATAAATGATAAAAATCCAATGACTAATAACGTAATCGGTGCAACAACTAAAAGCTGAATACTTTCAGGTGTCCGTTTTGTAATAAATAATTCGAGCTTTGCAAGTAAATAAGAGGCAACGAGTATCGGAAGAACCTGTCCTTGATAGCCTACCTTCTGCACTTCAAGTCCAAACAAGTTCCAAACAGGAATGTCACCGGTCTTCTCAGCCGCTCCATAGCCCCATGCGTTTAACAAGTCTGGATGTACGAGCATTAGCCCAAGGACCATTCCTAAAAGCGGATTCCCCCCAAACCGCTTCACAGCTGACCAGCCAATTAATGCTGGCAGGAAGGTGAAGGCAGTGCCTGCAATTAAGTTGATCATATTCGCTAAATCAGCCCATGCCGGATACACATCCACAATCGATTTTTGATCAAAGAAAATATCAGGAGCTGTTAAAATATTATTAATTCCCATTAATAAACCGGCTGTGACGATGGCAGGAAGAATCGGTATAAAGATATCCGCAAGCGTTTTCACAGCACGCTGCAATGGATTCAATTTCTGATCAGAGGCACGCTTCACGTCCTCTTTTGTGGCTTCCCCAATCCCCGTCTGTTTCACCATTTCGGCATATACTCGATTGACGACCCCTTGACCGATCACCACTTGGTATTGACCGTTCGCTGAGAAAGATCCCTTCACTTCTTCAATTTGTTCAAGTGCTTTCTCATCCACCTTACCTTCATCTTTCAGCACAAAGCGCAGCCTTGTCACACAATGTGTCGCTTGATCAATATTTTCTTTGCCGCCGATGGCTTTCACAATCTGATCTGCTGCTGCCTGATAATCAGCCATACTATCCCCTCCGAGATCGTTTTTTTATATAAGAAAAAAGAACCAAAAAACTTGTATATACATGTTTGATTCTTATTTTATATTTATATATACATGTAGTCAACAACAAAATGTAGCGCTTACATAAAAAAAAGCCCCCTCAATGTGCTCAGGGAGAGGCAGCGTGTCATCATCTTTTTTTATGCTCCGTTAATTTCTCGTAGACCTTATTTTTATAAAAGGAGGAAGCTGGACGGGCAAAAGTTTGGCGCTTAGATGTAAGTTCATCCAGACGTTTTTGTTTTTCTTCACATATGAGAGACAGCTTTTTTCTCTCCTCTCCGTCTATACTGGAGCGAAGCAGCTCTTTGACAGTCATGAGTTCTTTTTTCAGCGCTGTTTCTTCCCCAGCAAATCCGGCATTTTTCATGATGCGGTAGCCCATTCTAAGTTCTTCTGGTACATGAGCAGCATCATCTTTTGGCAGAGGCTTCCCAAAGCCAGATAATCCTTCAAAAGCCCCGTTATCCATCGCTTTTTTGATCCGTTCTTCTGATAATCTCTGCGCAAAATCCATAGCGTTTCTCCTTTCGCCGCAAGTATTTGATTAAGCATAGCAAAAAAGCTGGCTCTCTCACAAGAGCCAGCTTCAGCATCTAGACAACCCCTCGCATTCGGTGTCTATCCTGCGCTCAGGTGCTCGTCCCTTCTTCGCTGAAAAGAGAAAAAGGGCTAAAATATTTTAGCCCTTTCTCGTTATTTATTGTCGACTTTGAAGGTTGAGACCATTTGTGCTAAGTCATCCGACATATCAGAGAGCTGTTCAATCGCACTTGAAATTTGCTGCATACCAGCACTTTGCTGTTCTGTTGCTGCCGCTACTTCTTGAGAGCTGGCTGCATGTTCTTCCGATACAACAGAAATTTGCTCAATCGATGTAGAAATCGTTTGATATGCTTTCTCAACTTGCTTAATAGAAGCAAGCAAATTGTTCGTTCTTCTTGAAAACTGGGACACACCGTCGTAAATCAAAGCGAAGTTTTGTGACGTGCCTTCCATTTGCTCACGTCCTTCTTCCACTGCTTTACTGCTTTCCTCTACGCTTTCAAGAACGCGCTGACTGTTTTCCTGTGTACCGATGACAAGGTCTGAAACGGTTTTAGCCGCATCCGCTGATTGCTCAGCTAACTTGCGCACCTCATCTGCCACAACAGCAAAGCCTTTTCCTTCTTCTCCAACACGTGCCGCTTCAATGGAAGCATTCAGTGCAAGCAGATTCGTTTGTGCTGAAATGTCTGTAATAATCGAGATGACACTTTCAATCTCCGTTGAATGAGATTGTAATTCTTCTGCTGCCTGCTTTGAGTTGGTCATCTTGTCATGTAGCATATTCAGATGATCAAGCACATGGTTCACTAATTTTTGACCAGATTCTGACTGCTCTTGTACGTTAGATGAAACAGATTTCATTTCATCAACTTCTTTTGTGACACCTTCGATTTGCGTATCGATCTCAGCAACGGATGTCGTACAATCCGTAATATTTGCGACAGAATCATTGATTCCTTCACTCATATTCGTCATGGCTTCTGATACTTGCTGCGCACTTTGACTCGATTCGTTCGTCACCGTACGAAGCTGTGAAGACATTTTCGACACTTCACTAGATGAGTGTGAGATTTTCGAAATGAGCTCTTTGATCCGCCCCTGCATCTTTTGGAAGGATGCGGCAAGCTGGCCGATCTCGTCTTTACTTTCAACCTCTACCACACCAGTTAAATCACCGTCAGCAATTCGGTTCGCTGATTCCATCAATGAACGTGCTGGTTTCGCAATTCTTCTTCCCATAAAGTATGAGAAGAGTAATCCACCGATGAGCACAATGGCAGATGCCACTGTGATATAGATCGTCAGCTTCTGCGTTGTTTGAGGCACGACAGACGCATCTAAATCAATGCCTAAAATCCCTGTCAGCTCACCGCCTGAATCCTTGATTGGCAAAAAGACTGATTTATGTGTACCAAATGAATCTTTGTAAATATCACTTTTGACCATTTTATCTTCAGAAAGAGCTTGTTTCATCTCATCTGAGAATGCATAATCCTGGTCAAAATCATTGTCTTCTCCAGTTAATACGATAATTCTTTCTTTACCGCCTTTATTAGATAACACGTATAAGTTCTCAAGCGTATGATCTTTTTGAAGCTCTGTGAATTTCGTTTTAATCTCGGCATAAATGGGGTCATCCTTCCCGCTAATGCTGAGCACGTTTCCATCGATGTTATCGATTTCTTTTTTGGCAGTATCAATATCTGTTGTTAATCGATAATCAAATTGCTTTAATAACTGGGATGATAAATCCTGGCTCACTAGATAAAAGGTTAGAACGAATAATGCAACGGTTGCGAGTAATGTTACGGTAACGACTGACATGATTTTAGAGGATATCGTGTATCCTCCAAATTTCCTTTGTTTCGCCATTTTTTCCTACATCTCCACTCTCAGATTTGATTTAAGCATGTACATTTTCAAATTGTCCACAAACAGATGCAATCACATCTTTTAAATAAGATACGATATGAGGGATATGCTCTGGTAACGTATAAGGTGAGATGACAAAAAACTTACTAACACTTAGATAGAATTCTTGGCCTTCTTTCGAGTTGACAAGTAAAAACTTCGTTGTATCGCCAAAGAACATCTCATCTCTTTTCTCTCCAAGCTTTTCAAACAGCATTTTGTTCAATTCATTGTTCCGCTCAATTTCGATTGAAGTCGCTTCGCCAGAAATCTCTTCTTGAAAACGCGGTGAGCCGTCTAGGTAAATTCTAAATAATGTAGCCATTCCGACGTTGTCCTCATTCACGACTTCTGCTTGCGGAATTTCCCGACTAAGTGCTTCTCTGAAGGCAAGGTTCACTTCTAAGAATTGACCGAGCAAGCGCTGATAGCCTTCAATCCCAAACGTTAACAGCACACTCAGCATACTGATCGAGCTTCCCATTCTTGAGCATTCCAGTGTATAACCCGTATGGTATTCCCCGTAGCCTCTATGGCCAACATATGGTGTCTCCTGTTCTTCCAGGTCCAAACGCTTTAAGTCACCAGCGTTTTTCACTAGGAATAAACTGGATGTGTAAGGTGTTTGGCCAAGCTTTTGAAAATCAAAGCACATCGAGTCTGCAAGAGACAGATGCTGGAATTTCGCTTTGATTTCTTTTAGCATACGAAGAACACCGTCTGAGAATTGCAGCGGGTTTTCCGATACATCATACTCATTAAAGAAAGCAAAGAATCCACCCAGCGCCGAATCTGCATGAATATGCGGCACCTTTAGACCATACTCCTCAGCAATGGCTTCTGCTGTTTCACGTACCCCTTTTACATCATCAATTGCAATGGCATCTGTTGTTCCAGTTGTTGCAACAATATAAACGGGAATCCCGCCACCCTGTGCAACACGTTCCATTTGACAACGCAAATCTTCCATATCCATTGAATGATCTTTATTCGTCTTAATTCTGATTAAGTTGTTTGTGCCAAGTCCTGTTGCTTCCATTGACTTAAATAGGCTGTAATGTGCAGCATCAGAACAAAACGCATAAAGATTTTGCGGAACTCCTTTTCGCAGTGACTCCGGCGCAGCTTTTGCGATCGCTAAACGAAGTCCTGAAAAAATCGCTCCTTGACCTCCCCATGTTGTGTATCCCCCGCTCACATTTGGATCATATCCGATGAGCTTAGACATCATTGAGACCACTCTGACCTCAGCTTCCGCACCTGCTGGTCCATAAACATCCCATAGGTTGTTTCCGTTTACCAGCATAGCTGTCAGCATGCCTAAAATTCCTGGTGTACTTGCCATTGGCAAAATGTTCGTGAAGAAATACTTGGTGTGGTATGGATGGTTATGTAAAAGCTTCAGTAATTCTTCATTCACAAGTTCCGCTTGCTGGCCGTTCATCGGAATTTGACTTGTTTCAGTGAGCTTTTTGTAAAAGTCCTCCCCACGATTCTTTTCACCTTTAAGGTGTGCACGGTTGGGATCTTTCAGGTCATCGACCCCTGAAATGATCTGCTCCATCAACTTGATGAGTTCTTTACGCTCTCCTGCATTTCCGTCCTCACTCGGAAACCAGTTCTGAACGAGGTTCTCTGCTCGTACAGTCATATACTATCAATCCTTTCAATGGAAGATTTCCTGTCACTGTCTATATCGACCCCAATTCAGAAGTTTATAGTCTCAATATGTTCACTTAAGTATATTTAGATAATTTGTTCACTTATTAAAATAAATAAAACCCTTAAAAAACACATGAAAACCATTATTTTCGTGAAACACAAAAATATATTGATATATTGTATGAGAGGAATTTTTATCCATCACTTTGTTCCATTCCATGGCTCATTTTTTTTGCTTAACCTGCATAAACATTAAGAAACAATGGAAATACTCTCTAAATGACCATTGTAGAAATCAAATTAATTCTTTAGACTTGTGTCTTTTTACCTGTTTTATTGATATAGCAATGGAAAATTACTGAATTTTCTGTCAATAATAGGTCGATTTTCATAAAAAGTTTTTCGATGGGCGAATATTTTCATTTTCTCTCCTTTTATTGCTCGGACAGGCTTCCAAAGGCTCTTCACTGGTTATGACTTTTCTATTTGTGCATTTCGTGGTATATTCTAATGGTTCGTTTTCTTTCGTTCCGCCTCTTCCGTTTAACGGAGAAAAGGAGTGTTTATATGAAAACATTTATTCAAAAAAGAGGTCTCGGCTTCTTTCTGATTGCAGCCGTCTTACTATGGCTCAAAACGTACTCAGCGTATTTAATCGAATTTAAACTTGGTATATCAAATGTGCTTCAGCATATTTTGCTTTTCGTGAATCCTATTAGCTCCAGCTTGTTCTTTCTTGGCTTTGCTTTATTGTTCAAGAAAAAATGGCAGCCTGCCGCTATCATTGTGATTCACTTTTTCATGTCTTTTTTACTATACGCAAACATCGTGTACTATCGATTCTTCAATGACTTTATCACGCTGCCTACAGTGATGCAGGCAGGAACGAATGGCGGACAATTAGGTGATAGTGCATTTTCACTCATGCGTTGGACTGATGTGTTTTACTTTATTGATACAATCATTTTGATCGTACTTGCAGTCCGCATGAAAAGGCAGCAGCAAACAAGTACAGCCACTGTACTTGTTCAAAAGTCAAAATCGTTTAGACTCGTCCTTGTGTCCTCTGTTGTGATCTTTGTTTTAAACTTAGTGGCTGCAGAGATCGATCGTCCAGAGCTTTTATCAAGATCGTTCGACCGCAATTATTTAGTTAAATATTTAGGCGCTTATAACTTTACTGTGTTTGATGCCATTCAAAATGTAAAATCAAACAGCCAGCGTGCTCTGGCAAATTCAAATGACGTGACAGATGTAGAGAACTATTTAAAAGCGAACAGCGCTGATCCTAACCCTGCTTATTACGGGAAAGCGAAAGGCATGAACGTCATTACAATTTCTCTTGAATCTCTGCAAAACTTTGTCATTGATTATAAGGTCAATGGAAAAGAAGTAACGCCATTCCTTAATTCATTGGCACACGACAATAAAACGTTTTACTTTGATAACTTCTTCCATCAAACAGGACAGGGAAAAACGTCTGATGCTGAATTTATGATGGATACTGGGTTATTCCCATTATCACAGGGCTCTGTTTTTATTAACAAGGCGCAAAACACATATCAAGCACTTCCTGGTATTTTGAAGAAGGATCAATATACGTCAGCAGAATTCCATGGAAATACGAAAACCTTCTGGAACCGTAATGAAATGTTTAAATCCTTTGGATATGACAGATTTTACGATTCTGAGTACTACGATATGAACGAGCAGGATACGAAGAACTATGGACTGAAAGACAAACCGTTCTTCAAAGAATCGATGCCAATTCTTAAAAACATGAAGCAGCCGTTTTATTCGAAATTCATTACCTTATCGAACCATTTCCCATTTGGAATGGATGAAGGTGATACTGATTTCGAGCCTGGTGATTTCGGTGACTCTGTCGTCGATAACTACTTCCAATCGGCTCATTATTTAGATGAAGCGATTGAACAGTTCTTCAACGATTTGAAAAAGTCAGGTCTCTATGACAATACCGTCGTTATTATGTACGGAGATCATTACGGTATTTCTGAAAACCATAATGAAGCGATGGAAAAAGTGACAGGGCAAAAAATTGGAGATTATGAAAATGCGCAGCTCATGCGTGTGCCGCTCTTTATCCATGTTCCTGGCGTAAAAGGCGGACAGATTCATAAATACTCTGGTGAAGTCGATGTCGCACCAACTCTTCTGCACCTGCTTGGCGATGATACGAAGAACTATTTAATGTCTGGTTCTGATATCTTATCGAAGAACTTTAAAGAGCTTGTGCCATTTAGAAACGGTGACTTCGTGTCTAAGGACTACACGAAAGTAGGCAATAACTATTACAGCAACAAAACAGGCGAGAAAATCGAGCCAACTGACAAGGCATCGCAAGAAAATGAAACGGTGAAAAAGATGCTGGAGACATCTGATAAGATTGTCACCGAAGATTTACTCCGTTTCTACAAGCCTAAAGGCTTTACACCGATTGACCGCAACGATTATGACTATACAAAGAAAGTACAGGATGAAAAGGATTCCTCTTCCGCCAAAGATGAATCCAACTCTTCTTCAAAATAACGTTCTCATGCTAAGAACCAGCCGATCCTTGATCAGCTGGTTCTTTTCACGTTTGATCATGATGGCCCCGGGTATAGGAGAAGAAGGAGGGATTTATCATGAAGAAAACAGCAGCTTTTGTCGTAACTGCCTCACTTGCTTCATCGGCCCTATTCGGTTTCAGCCCTGCGGTCTCAGCACACGCCATGATTAAACCAGCAGCAGAGCAATCCGTTCCTCAAGGTCCAAAAGCCGCGCTTAACAGCATTTATAAGCTGGCACATAAAGGACAAATGCCCTACTATGCGAAGGGACTGAAAATAGGCGTTCAAACAAAAAAAGACGTTCATCATCAGCTCGGACATCCATATCCAGAAACAGGTCAAAGCAGCTTTGATTTGTATCATGCTGAAATGGGGAATCCTGGATTTGCTTTTCACTATGATGCGAAAGGCAAAATTGATGAAATCCGTTATTTCGGTACAAATGTAGAAAAAGAAACAAATATCGGCGGTATGACCCCTTCGTTACTAAAGAAACAGCTTGGACCAGCGGATTCAGTGAGTACCATTCCTCAGACAAAAGAGAAAAAATATGTGTATCGAACCGGTGATTATGAACTCGAATTTATCGTAGGCCATGATCCAGATATGAGTCAGCATGAGCTCACCGTCCTGCATATCAACCTCATTAAAGCCGATTCTTAAATAAAAAAGCATCCTGAGCTTGTGCTCAGGATGCTTTTCTTTATTATGATGCCACTTCTAACTGCGGCTTTCTTTTCATTGTTCTTTTGAGGACTGGACCTGCGACATAATCAAGTCCAAATTTGCCTGCATTCCCTTTCGCTGCCATGATAATGATGGCTATGAGCAGAAGCAGCGGGTTCACAGAGACAGTTCCAGCTAGTAAGAAAGAGACATTCATCACGCTTCCAAAAAAGGCTGCCGTTGTTGTAAACAATCCAACAATTAATCCTAGGCCTACTAAGATTTCTCCCCACATGACCATGGCACTGAATAGTCCGGCATTTGGCAAAGCGACATTTTCTAAAAACCATACATAGAACGGATACACTAGATGACCATCTTTGACGACAGGTTCAGATATTGCAAATTGCAAATAGCCTGACGCATCAAATCCACCTGTTAGTTTTCCAATACCAGATGTCAGCCAAGTCCATCCGATATAAAGTCTTGCTGCCAAAAGGATAACGGCTGCCCATACATTCGTTTGTAAGAATTTTGTAAACATGATGATGCCTCCTTTTAAATTATGTGAAATATTTCACATTTTCTTTATGATCTTATTATACTATTCGAAATGTTATTTGTGATCTTTTTCACATATATATTCACAAATTGTTCATGAATATCTAGTTGAGGTAAACTTTTCCCTTGCTAAAACCGTCTAAGTCATTTCAGACAGTAAAAAGGGGTTTAATTTTGTATGAAAACACTATTTCATTTTGCTTATTTACAGGCCATCTCATGTCTATTCCCCGTCATGATCTTTGCGGCGCTTGCCCTATCAAAGACGGTGACTATTCCTTTTCTTCACCGGTATGATTTCATTCTACTGCTTTGCATCGCAGCTCAGATCCTGATGCTGACGCTGCGGCTGGAGACTTGGGCGGAGCTAAAGGTCATTTGTCTATTTCATCTCATAGGAATCTGTTTAGAAGTGTATAAAGTACATATGGGCTCTTGGTCCTACCCTGAAGAAGCTTATACAAAAATATTTGGGGTTCCACTTTATAGCGGCTTTATGTATGCGAGTGTGGCTAGTTATATTTATCAGGCACTTTCACGACTTCATGTAAAAGTGACCGACTGGCCTCATCCATTTCTTTCAATTGGCATCAGTTTGTGCATTTATCTCAATTTCTTTACGCATCACTGGCTCTATGATGTCAGGTGGTGGCTGACATGTCTGCTTGTTGTTGTGTTTCGGAAAACGTCGGTTTCGTTTCAGGTTGGTCCATCTTCCTTTCGAATGCCGCTTGTTGTTTCATTTCTCCTGATTGGCTTTTTTATTTGGGTGGCCGAAAATGTCACGACCTTTTTAGGCGCATGGCAATATCCAAATCAGCAGCATGCTTGGTCTCTCGTCCATCTTGGTAAAATCAGTTCGTGGTTTTTACTTGTTGTCATCAGCATTGTACTGGTGATCGAACAGCGTAAACAAAAAAACGTTCAGCCCATTTGACCTGGCTGAACGTTTTTTTTAATCTCGATCGACTTCCTTACGGAGATCATCTGCGACAAATTCTACATTCGTTCCAATGATGATTTGTACGGTTGTTTTTCCAGAAGTCAGGACCCCTTTGGCACCTGCCTTCTTCAATGTACCTTCATTTAATAAATTTGTATCCTCTACTGTTAAGCGAAGACGTGTGGCACAATGATCAATCGTGGTGATATTGTCTTTGCCGCCAAGTCCCTCTACGAGCATACTCGCTCCTCCTGCCGTCACCGTATCATCCGCTGCGATATCTTCCATGTCATCATCTTCCCTGCCTGGTGTTTTCAGCTTTAATAGTTTAATGAGGAAATAGAAAACGACAAAGTACACGACGCCATAAATGATTCCTACTACAAGAAGCAAGATCGGTTTTTGCGCAATTCCGAAGCTTAAGACGTAATCAATCGCACCTGCTGAAAAGGCAAAGCCGCTATGAATCCCAAGAGTGTTTACAATAAAAAGCGAAAGCCCCGTCAAAATAGCATGGACACCATATAAAAGTGGAGATAAAAACATAAAAGAAAATTCAATTGGTTCAGTGATCCCTGTTATAAATGATGTAAGTGCCATACCAATCATCAGTCCAGCTGTTGCTTTTCGCTTCTCAGGCTTTGCAGTCACAACCATGGCTAGACATGCCGCTGGCAGACCAAACATCATCACTGGGAAGAATCCGGTCATAAAGACACCCGCGCTTGGATCTCCTTTAAAGAATCGCGCTAAATCCCCTGTTGCCCCGCTGAATTCCCCGAATTGAAACCAAAATAAGTTATTCAAGACATGGTGAAGTCCTAATGGAATGAGCAATCGGTTAAAGAAACCAAACAGCCCTGCACCTGTTGCCCCAAGACTTAAAATCCATTCCCCTAAATCATTGATCACACTTTGAATCGGCGGCCATACATATCCGAAAACGGCTGCTAATAGAATGGTGAAAAGTGCGGTCATAATAGGCACAAGCCGCCTTCCGCTAAAGAAACCTAAGTATTCCGGCAGTTTCGTATCCTTAAATTTATTGTAAACATAACCTGCCAAAAGCCCGCATAAAATACCGCCCAATACCCCCATATTGTTGGTTGAGTTAATCGACGTTGTACCGGCTGACAAAATAAAATAAGAGATCGCTCCTGATAATGCCGCTGCCCCGTTCCCATCCTTTGAAATACCAATCGCTACACCCATTGCAAAAATTAAAGCCAAGTTCGCAAAAATTGCATTCCCTGCCGCATGAATAAACGGGATATTGAATACATCCTCCCGCCCAATGGCCAAAATAATCCCTGCTGCTGGAAGTACAGCGATTGGAAGCATAAATGATTTTCCTAGCTTTTGAAAAAACTGAAACACCATCTGATTTCCCCCCTTTGTCATCATCATGACCAAAATCATTCATGATGTTCATAAAAAATATATCATATGCACGTCTAGTTATCTATACCAATTTGTCCACATCCATTTGAATTCCGCTCTTTACTCTTTTTGCGTAAAATGTGGTAAGCTATTGAATAGAATGAAGATATAGAAAGCGGGAATGAACAGTGATTGTCAAACATGATCATGAGTTAGAAGCCTTAAAAAAAGTCGGCCGAATTGTCGCTTTGGCAAGAGAAGAAATGAAAAGCCAAGCGAAACCAGGCATGTCTACAAAAGAATTAGATTTGATTGGGAAAAAAATATTAGAAGAGCACGGTGCCAATTCAGCACCTGAAAAGGAATATGACTTTCCTGGTACCACTTGTATCAGCGTAAACGATGAAGTTGCACACGGTATCCCTAGTGAAAAAACCATTTTACAAGAGGGCGACCTCGTGAACATTGATATCTCAGCAGAGCTTGACGGATATTATTCCGATACAGGTATTTCATTCGTTTTAGGAACAGGTGATGCTCGTCTTGAAGCATTATGTAAGTGTGCGGAGGATGCGTTCCTTGAAGGATTAAAGCATGCAAAAGCCGGTAAAAGACAAAACCAAATTGGCCGTGCGGTCTACAATACAGCGAAAGAACAAGGATTTACTGTCATTAAAAACCTAACAGGACACGGCATTGGGAAGAATCTGCATGAAGCACCCAACCATATTTTGAACTACTATGATCCATTCGATAATGCTTTGTTTAAAAATGGCACAGTCATTGCCTTTGAACCTTTCATTTCAACAAATGCTGAATCGATTTATCAGGCTGATGATGGCTGGACATTTAAAACACCAGATAAAAGTCTAGTGGCACAGATTGAACATACGATTGTGATTACTAAAGACGAACCGATTATTTTAACAAAGCTGTAAGCCAGCTATCCCCTCCTTCACAGGTGGGGATTCAGATTGTTGACAAAGGGCTAAAATGATGTTGATTTTAGCCCTTTGTCTTCTTTTCAGCGTGATAAAAAACCTTTGCAGTCTAGGAAGGACGAGCAGCGGAGCAGAGCGAATTTGACATTCGTGAGCACCGAAGCGCAGACCTGACAACGAATGCGAGGGTTTGTCTACACGCTGTATCCCCTCCTTCACAGGTGGGGATTTTTTCATGCCCGTTTCACGAATCTGTCACGACTAAACAAAAAAGCCTGTGGTAAAATAGGCAAAGATATGCGAAAGGGGTCTTATTTGATATGTGGTTCATCATCATAGGTGTTATCTTTTTCATCGAAAGTATTATCTTAACGGTTGTAGGGATTAAGAAAAAACAATCCATGATGACCTATCTTGGTGTTATCATCATGATTATGACGGTCGGCATGATCCTCGTTACCCTCAACCCGCCAAATTCATAAATCAATATTTCCAGCATATACATGGATCATAGGCAGATAGAATCAGTTTTCATTTCTTGACACCTGCACGCTTTTCACCTCCTTTTTTGAGATGTTACAATGCAGGCAGTTTCAATTGAAAGGAGTTTTCTATCATGCATTATGGTAGCAAAGGCTGGTATGTCGAAGAATTAAAGAAGCTTGGTGTGACCAAGCATGAAGGAAGAAAGCTTCAAAGCTTAAAAACATATTTCCTTGCAAATCTTCTTGAGCAAAAGAAACGCAGCTCATAAGCTTAGAAAAGCCGCACATCTTAAGCTGATGTACGGCTTTTTTTAAATGTGCTGAATTCGTTTTTCTAAAGACTTCCTGACCACATCTGCTAAGGCATCTACTTCAAGAACGGCTTTCAGTCTCTCTGGACTTGTTTGACGATATTTGACTTCATTGACCTCATGGACCGTAATGTGATGGGACGCTTTTTCTACTAATACTAGCGATGCATCAGGCGGCACCATGCCTTCTTTCAATACACGTAAATAAAAGCCTGTATACCCTGTTTTTTGCACTTCCTTTACAAGCTTCATGTTGCCATGCTTAAGAGATAATTTCACACAAGGCTGTCTTGGCTGGCTCACCTCAACAAATGCATCTCCAAGCTGAAACACATCGCCAATATGCACATTCGTTTCGACTAGCTGGCGTACTGTTATATTCTCGCCAAAGGCAGCTTCCTGTAATGGCACCCCTAAAAATTGTTCAAAGTGAGCATAATGATCATACGGAAAGACGCAGACGGCTTTATCATAACCCCCATGATGAACCAAATCCCCCTGACCATCTCCTTCAAAATTGACCTGACTTAAATACACAGGCTCATGAATGCGCCTTTTGTTGATGGCTGTTTTGATTTCTTTTCCATTCGCATATGTAATGATAGGTTGTCCCACTTGGATTCCTTCTATGCCGTATCTCTTTTGTCCCACGATGGCCATCTCCTTTGGTTGTCTACTGGCCTTTATTTTACATCGTTTGACAATCAAATCATAGTCGAGGCGTGAAGATCAGATGCAGGCTATGGTACGATGTGAAAAAAGGAGAGATGACCATGATTCATTATCACGCCATTGTAAAAGGACGTGTGCAAGGAGTCGGCTTTCGTTATTTTGTTCAGGGAGAAGCTGTCAATCGTGGAATGAAAGGCTGGGTACGCAACACAGATGAAGGTCATGTCGAGTTAAAGGTAGAGGGTGAGCAGCAGAAAGTGATTGATTTCTTAGAGACTGTCCGGAAAGGAAGTCCTTTTTCAAAAGTCACCGACATGCAAATGGAGCCGCTCACTGAGCTGGCTCATTATCAGGATTTTCGAATAAGATAATAAAAAAACCTAGCTCTCGCTAGGCTTTTTCTGTCCCGTGATAGGGCTTTTCCTGATAAAAATAGTTTGGTTTCACAATGGTATTGTCGTAATGCTTGTGGAATATGTGGGTAGCAGCTGGTGATACTGGCGGAATCAGCCATGTCCAGTCCCCAGTCAGCTTGCGGTCAGCCTTTTCTTCCTGCTTTTCAAACTGCTTGAATTGATGTGCTGCTGTATGGTGATCAACAATGGTCACCCCTGCTTCACGATAAGAATGGAGAACCGCCACATTCAATTCGACAATGGCTTTATCCTTCCAAAGGGACGCATTCTTGGTTGTGTCCAGTCCTAAAAGAGAAGCGACTTTTTTCAGCATATTGTAGCGGTTTTCATCCGCTAGGTTGCGTGCGCCAATTTCTGTGCCCATATACCAGCCATTAAACGGTGCAGCATTGTAATGAATACCGCCAATCTCTAATTTCATATCAGCAATAATCGGAACCGCATACCATTTTAGTCCCAAATCACGGAATCCATCATATTCAGGATGGGTGATCTCTACCTCTTGGACGATTTCTTTCGGAAGCTCATACAGAACAGGCGGCTGACCTTTTAGCTGAAACATGAGAGGCAAAATATCAAAATGTGTGCCTTCTCCTTCCCAGCCATAGGCTTGACATAATTTTGTTAATTCAAGAGATGCCTCGTCGCCGATGATGCCATATTCCGACTCATAGCCTGCATAACGAACGAGCTGATGATTATAAATGACGACTTCCTTCTGTCTGTTTTTCTCTGGGGGAAAAATCGTAATGGACGGTTTGATTTTCCCGCCATTTGTCGCATACTCAATATGATGAAAGAGCGCCTCCTTCACCTCATCCTCTGTCTTTACATGCCGGCAGTCATGCACTTGCAGGGTCGACCAAAACAAACGGCCAATGCAGCGGTTACTGTTGCGCCATGCCATTTTCGCCCCGTGAGCTAATTCCTCTAGTGTATGCGTATAAATTCCTTCAGACTCAATTTCTTTTTTTATTTCATGCAGACGTGCTGCTTTCTCTTCATTTGACTTGTTTAATTCTTCATAGCATACAGAAATAAAAGCTTCTGCTTCATTCCACAACGCTTCTTGATTACTCAAACATACTCGCCTCACTTTAATACGAATATATCCATTGTAGCGGTTTCTATTGATAAATTCACTCGTTTCAAACCATTTTTTATCATATCATCCGACCATTGTCCTTAGACCATAGATGAATCAATACGTTTAAGGGTCTTTTGGAGCCAGCGGACATAGCCTTTTTCTCTTTCAATTGCCCTTGTGAGCACTAAGTAATGCCCAAATTGCGCTGAATGCAGCGATTCAGCAGAAGGGTCTTCCTCTGTCAAAGCGTGCAGCTTCTGTTCCAGCACATCTACTTTCTTGGTGCGCTCTAACAGTTGATAGGCAAACAGGTCAGCCGCTTCTTTTTTGTCCATGGAGGAGATGAAAAAGGTTTTGAGCATGAATTCATCCTTTGTTGTTTCCGGAATCGGATCCTTTGTTTTTAACCACTGACGCAATTCTTCTTTTCCTGCCGCTGTAATTTGATAGACCTTCTTCTCCAGCTTTTTTCCTTGTATGTGAATATCAAATTCAATAAATCCTTCCTCTGTAAGACGCTTCAGCTCAGGGTAAATCTGACTGTGCTTCGCACTCCAAAACTGTCCAAGGGAATCCTTAAAATGTTTCGTGATATCGTATCCCGTCAGCTCATGCTGATCCAGCAAGCCAAGAATGGCATATTTTAGTACTCTCATGATGTGCCTCCAACGCTTATTCTTTGACAATAGTATACCATAGACTTTAAAATAAATATGTAAATCACAACATGTTTGAAAAAACATCATTCTAATGAAAGAAGGAATAAACATGGATCAATTCGTTGGACTTCATATGATTTATACGTATGAAAATGGCTGGGAATATGAGATTTACATTAAAAACGATCACACCATTGATTACCGCATTCATAGCGGAATGGTTGGAGGACGCTGGGTCCGTGATCAAGAAGTAAATATTGTGAAGCTGACAAAAGGCGTATACAAAGTCTCTTGGACAGAACCAACTGGGACAGACGTCTCTCTGAACTTTATGCCTGAGGAAAAACGCATGCATGGCGTCATCTTCTTCCCTAAATGGGTGCATGAACGTCCAGATATCACAGTTTGCTATCAAAATGACTACATCGATCTCATGAAAGAATCTCGTGAAAAATACGAAACCTATCCGAAATATGTTGTCCCAGAATTTGCGGACATTACGTATATCCATCATGCAGGTGTGAATGACGAAACCATTATCGCAGAAGCACCATATGAAGGCATGACAGATGAAATAAGAGCTGGACGAAAATAAAAAAAGCGGCACGCCTAGTGCCGCTTTTACATTTGATAAAGGGCTATCATTTTAGTCCTTTTTATTGAATGCCTAACGTCTTTTTTGGAAGCATGAAACGATAGACTGGCAGTTCATCACCTGCTTTTGAAGCAATAAACCCTGATGACATATAGCTGTCCTTTGATTCTGGTTCAAGGGCAAGTGAGAGCAAATTGGTTTGCGGCTGTGCCGTGACATATACCTTTGTTCCTTTTGGCAGCTGGCGTTTCTTGTCAACGAGTTTTGTTTCAAGCTGAATATCTGTTTTGCTCTTTTCCTCTCGCTTTGTCACCTGATAGGCTTGTACCGGCACTTTCATGCCAGCCGGCAATGTGACACTTTTTAATCCTAATGTTCTGAGTTTCCTTTCTACTCCTTCATGCCCCGGAAGAATGAGATAAGCTGTCGGCCGTTCTCTTGTTAAGATGGGAACAGCATCGCTCGCACTGTGAAAGCGTACAGGAACTTGAGTCGTTTGTCCCTTCTCAATATCAACCATTTCCAGCGAGTCATTGACAGATGCTTTGAAATCGTCTTGAATGACTACCTGATCATCATCATTTGGCAGCAGTCCTTTTTTGACCAGCTTCAGCCGCTCCGTCACCATTTGCTGCTTCACCTGTTTGGCATGTTTCACTGTAGTTTCAATGATTTTTTCATGGGTGGCTACTTGGGCAGCGACGCGGCGGGCAAAATCCTCTCTTCCAATCCCAATCCCTCTGCTTTCTACAAGAAATGACAGGGCTGGCGAAAGTGCAAGGGCATTACGGCCAATTCGCGCATCCGTTCCACCTTCATAGATGTCGATCTTTCCATCCTTTCCTCTTGTGTTTGTATAATACAAATCGTTAGAAAACCCTTTATTTGTCAGCGTTTCACGAACTCCGTTTACATACAACTCATTTGATGTCAGCCGGATGCTTTCTGGAATATTTAGATTCTTCCCTGAAAGAATAAGCAAATCATGATATTTGAGAGCGCCTGATGAACCGATATTTTCAAACTGCTTTTGACCCACATCGTATTCATGGGCATCAATGACCACTTCTGGCGCATACCGATTAAATTCTTGATGCAGGGCTGTCAGTTCTGGAGATTCTAATGTCATATGATCACGGTTTCCGTCTAATCCGTTTGCCAGTCTGCGGTCAAACGCATAAGAACCATCAGGATTGATTCTTGGGACAATG
Source organism: Bacillus sp. FSL K6-1006 (assembly GCF_038593175.1). Lineage (NCBI taxonomy): Bacteria > Bacillati > Bacillota > Bacilli > Caryophanales > Bacillaceae > Bacillus > Bacillus sp. FSL K6-1006. The sequence goes on along the minus strand of NZ_CP151970.1, from coordinate 751,062 downwards.
ATGATATTGACATGATTGAGTATACGCTCTCCTTCTTCACCTGCTAATCGTTTTGCAATGACGAGAGCAGATTCACCGGAGGCTGGTTCATTTCCGTGTATTTGTGCTTGGAGCCAGATGGTTGGCTTTTTTGAAAGTGGCGTGATGGAGCGATCCTTTGTAAAGTACAGAGCCGGAATGGATCTGCCTTCAATGGATGTTCCAATCTGTTTCTGCGTGGCGTAAGGGCTTTTGCGGACAATGTCTCGTAAGAAAGCTTGAAGCTCTTCTTGGGTCGTAAATGCTTCTCCTTTTTTCTGAAAGGCAGGGGTATCAAACGTCTCGTCAGGCTCAGGGTATAGCTTTTTCACTGAAGCTGGCTGTTCATAACTCTTTCCATAATAAGGGGTTTCTGCATGAGCTGAAGCTGGGCTCACCATCGACAAACTGCCTGCTAAGAGGCATGCAGCAGCAAAAAGAATCGTGCCTTTTCGTTTGGACATGCTATCCTCTCCCTTCGTTGATTTGCATTATAAAGAAAAAAACAGCAAAAGTGTCAGTATTTTTCAAAAATAAATCTTTTGGAGGAACAGGCTGATCTTTGTCTAGGGCAAATGAATGGAGCCTGGTCGGCAATATGACCTAAAAAAAGTGCCTGCCCGCAGCAGACACTTTTTTATTTACCAGATGGAAATGGCCCCAATGAGAACCGCCATGACGGTCATAGCGACGACTGCCAGCACAGCCCATTTCATCCCAAATTTCTGATGCTGATCCAATGATACGCCAACAAGTCCAACCAGTAAATGAGTCGATGGAACAAGTGGACTTAACATATGAATCGGCTGACCAATAATAGAGGCTCTGGCAATCTCAATTTTATCGACACCATATGCTGCCGCTGTTTCTGATAGGATCGGCAGTACGCCGTAAAAGTATGCATCATTCGGCATAAAGAAAGTAAAGATTCCGCTTGTTAATGCGACAATGACTGGAATAAAGCCGCCCAGCTGCTCTGGAATTGCAGATACAATCGAAATCGCCATTTCATCGACCATTTTCGTTCCAGTTAGAATACCTGTAAAAACACCTGCCGCAAAAATCATCGAAGCAATGGCTAAAACGTTTGTTGAGTGAGCCGCAATTCGCTCACGCTGCTGGTCCAAGTTCGGATAGTTCACGATAATCGCCACACAGAAAGCAAGAACAAATAGAACAGTTAAGCTGACTTTACCTGATACAAGCAGCAGCACCAATAACAAAGTCAGCGCCAGGTTAAACCACCAAAGCTTCGGCCGTTTGATGTCATCTTGCAGTGCCGCTGCCATTTCATTTGCATGAATCGGCTGGTCAAGTTCAATCACACCAAGGCGTTTTCTCTCGGCTTTTCCAAGAAAATAAGCAACAATAATCATACTGAGAACCCCTGCACCAATGACTGGAATCATTGGTCCAAATAAAAGTGAAGGATCGACGCCAAGTGCACTCGCCGCTCTAGGTGTAGCTCCTCCCCATGGAATTGTATTCATAATTCCCATGCCGACCCCGGCAATACCCGCTAAAATAATTGGACGGATGCCAAGCAGCGTAAATAGTGGAAGCATCGCTGTTGTTGTAATCATATACGTTGTCGTTCCATCACCATCAAGTGCAACAAGCATCGTCAAGACAGCTGTTCCGACAACGATTTTTAATGGATCGCCTTTAACGATTTTTAAAATTTTCGCCACCATTGGGTCAAATAAACCCGCATCAATCATAATGCCAAAGTACAAAATCGCAAACATGATCATGACTGCTGTTGGTGCGACTTGCTGCACACCTTTGACAATCATGTCTGAAATTTCAGTAAAATGAAAACCTGCAATAAGAGCAAATGCAATTGGTGTTAACACCAATGCCGTTAAAACAGACATACGTTTCGTCATAATCAAAACCATAAATACAATCATCATAAGAAATCCTAAGATTGCTAACATATTGTTCACCCCTTATGTTGTATACGCTTTCATTAATGTGTTGGTATCCCATTTCCAACCCTTTTTGTCATCATATCTGAGGTGAGAATTGAAGTAAATATTATGAATTTTAATTCTTTTTCGGTCGATAAATGCTTTTTGTTCATTTTGTTCAAACATTGGGCTTTTTAATACCATGAAAAAAACAAAGGGTTTATTTAAGCCCTTTGTCTTCTTTTCAGTGTGATAGAAAACCTTTGCAGTCTAGGAAGGATGAGTACTGGAGCGGAGCGAATATGAGATTCGTGAGCACCAGCACACAGAACTGATACCGAATGCAAGGGTTTGTCTACACGCTGGAAGCGGTCTCACTCGACCGCTTGTTCTCCTTGTATCAATTGCTCATATTGCCTTAATTGATCTTCCATAAAGACCTTTGCCTCTTTGCTGTTCATATAACGACTTGTCCAGCCCTTTTGCTTTAATCGCTTTTTCCAGGACTTCGTTTTCGTCATTTTTTGAAGAAGCTGATCCCATTCACGAACCTCATGCTGACTCATTTGTTTTGGGCCCATCACACCGCGCCAATGGGAAAAGATGAGCGGAATGCCCTGCTCTTTCCACGTCGGCACATCTTCAAATCCATCTAAGCGCTGGCTGGTTGTCGTCGCTACGAGCTTCAGCCTCTTTTTTTCATAATCATGACGAACCTCTGTAATGGTAGTCGTTGCTGCATCCACCTCATGGTCGATGAGCGCCTGAAATAGATCATCTGCACTGTCAAATTTCAAAAATTGAATGCGATATGGATCAATTCCTGCCATTTCTGCTGCCCGGGCGAATGAGATTTGATCATCATTTCCAAAATCAGGGGCAAACCCAATTTTTAAGGAATCTGGTTTTTTCTTAAGTGCGTGTAACAGCTCCTTCCCATTTGAAAAAGGAGAATCCACTGGGACTGCGACGACCTGCCACTCTTCTGCAAGAATTGCCAGCGGTGTCACATCATTCATCGTCACGTTACTGCTGCCAAGCAAATTACGGCTTAACAATAAGCTTGAATTTAAACTGATATAGTTGGCTTCTCGCTCCATCATGTATGTCCATCCTTTATCCACCGTTCCGCCTCTTTGATAAAGAATGTTAACAGGCCGGTTCACCAGCTTCTCTTGTTCAAGCACTGATTTCATCACCTGAGCCGTTTGGTCAAATCCCCCCTCTGGTACACCCGACACCACAATATATAAGGAGCTTTGCTGCAGGAAAGAATCACCGGCCTTTTTTTCATTAAAGGTAAGCGTCATACAAAGGCAGAGCACGATCACAAAAAGTATTCCTTTTTTCATCTTTTATGACTCCGCTTGTTTGGCAGGGTAATATTTACGTTCAGGTCTGCCAATGATTCCGTATGCAAGCTCTGCCCGGCATTCCCCTGTTGTCACGAGATACTCTACGTACCGTCTCGCCGTTGTACGTGATGCGCCCATCTTTTCCCCGAGTTCTTCTGCTGTAATTCCGCTAATCTCGGATGCCATCAATGTTTTCACTTTGTCCAAGGTCAGTGAATTGATGCCTGTAGGAAGATCTCTGTCATCCCTTTGTTTTGGCTCTTCCTGCATCTGCCCAAAAAACAGATCGATCATCGTTTGATTGACTTCATCTTTTGAATTGATGATGTCTTTCTTCTCTTTGTATTCGGTTAAAACTTGTGCAAACTTTTGTGCGGTCACCGGTTTGATTAAATAATGAACCACTCCGTAATGAAGCGCATCTCTTAAAAGCGTCGTTTCCGTTGCAGCCGTGATAATGATCACATCTACTTCAGGATAGCGTTCTCTTAAAAGCGGCAGCAGGTTTGTGCCGAGCTCATCAGGCATATAGACATCAAGCAAGATGAGATCCACTTGTTCCCTCTGGAGCGCCTCCCACATATCCTTTGCACTCTTTGCCTTTCCAGCGACCTTAAATCCTTCTATCTTTTGTATATAAGATTCATGAATGGCAGCGATTCGAAAATCATCCTCCGCAATGAGTACCTTAATCACCATCTATTCCCCCTTTGTGCCTTTCGGTATGTATACAGTGAAGATGGCACCGCCTTCTTTTTGGTTCGCAACTTCAATCCAGCCCCCAAGCTCGTCCAACACTTCTTTCACATTTGCAAGCCCATAGCCTCGTCCTTCTCCCTTTGACGAATGGCCTCTTGTGAAAATCTGTGACAGCTCCTCTTCATTCACTCCATCACCTGAATCTGACACTTCTATGATAATATCAAACCCAATATCTGTGATGAATAGGTCTACCTCGCGCTTCTCCTTATTTAATACAGCTTCAAAAGCATTATCTACGAGATTGCCAATGATGGTGATAAAGTGAGATAGGCTTAAATGAGCTGGGAGCGGCTCTAGTGAGCTATTTTCATCAATGTGGAAATGGACTTTTTTCTCAGATGCTTTCCCTAACTTGCCAAGTAAGATGGCTTGTATTTTAGGAGAACGAATCTGCTTCATGAGTAAATCGTGCTGACGGTTTTGCAGATGATATTCTTCTTTAATTAAGTCGATGGCTTCATCGACTTGCTTCAGCTCAAGCAGGCCTAAGATGGCGTACAGCTTATTTGAGAATTCGTGCGTTTGTGCCCTCAGGTCTTCTGAATATTGACTGACCTCTGTTAATGTATCCAGCAGCTTCGTCAGCTCTGTTTTCTCCCTGAAGCTCACAATCCCTCCGAATACTCGATTCTCCTGCATTACTTTTTTCACATTTAAGACATAGGTTTTATCATTGACGACGGTTTCGATGTTAGGTTCAATCGTCTCTGACTTTAAATAGAGAAGAAGTTTGGCATTTGGCAAGACTTGATCAATATGAAGGGGCAGCTCTGATGAGACGCGCAGCATGTGCTCAGCGGATGTATTCATCATCGTAATCGCGCCTTTCTGGTCAAACGCAATGATCCCTTCTTTTATAGCGAGCAGCATCGCTTCTCTTTCTCGATACAACGAAGCTATTTCATGCGGCTCAAGCCCTAATGTATCTTTGCGAATACTCTTCGTTAAAAAAATCGCACCGAATATGCCCGGCAAGAGCACAAGAAGGGCAATATAGCTAAGCTTCAATAGCTGATGAGCTGTCGCTTGATCGATTTCTTTTTTTAAAAATTCGACGGTGACTGTGCCGATAATTTCTTCATGCCCTTCTGTTTCTTTCATAATGGGTGCACTGCCTCTGACAACGGTTTCACCATTAGAATCATCAGTTGATATGGAAGTTCCTCCAAATAAGAGAGTACTTCTTCCTTCCGATACACTGATGGTCTTTCCTACGTCCTCATGATTCGTATGAACAAGGACCTTTCCTTTTCGATTGGTAATGAAGATGGCATGTGCTCTTACTTGCTCCTTCATTTGCTCAAGCACTGCCTGTTCTTCATTTTGGGACGCTGATAGAGCCACCGATGCTTTAATGGGCGGCATATATGATATTGTTCTAGCGGTCTGCACCGCCAGCTGTTCAGCTTGTCCCTGCCTTTCTGATGTCTGCAGAAAACCAAAACAAATGGTTAATAACGCAATGACAACAAGCAAAAGCCCGATAATTAACCCCAAAATTTTCGTTTGTAAAGTGACTTTCCTTTTGCCCATCCTCACCGCTACAACCCCTAATTCAGTAGATTCACCCGAATAGACTCTATGAAAATGATATCATTTTTTCTGACTAAGTTAAGAGAAAATTCTTTCAAACAAAAAAGACGACTCAAAATCGAGTCGTCCCTGTATGCCTATTACGTGATCGATAAACCAGCACTCGCATAGCCTGCTACAGTATTCACTAAGGATAGACCTGTAGCTGATGCGGAGAATACAACAAGCAATCGTGTTTCCGGTGTGACTGGTACATTTAGACCAGTCGCAATACCGTTTGCAATCGCACCCAGCGTTAAAACACCGGTTAAAGCTGGTGCTAATGTGACACTCGCTACTTGAGTGAAACTGTTATTTGGTGTCGGTGAAGCGAATAGACTAGCCGTTACGGTAATACTCGTGCCGACTAAAGAAAGAGCTGCTGTTGTGCTGAAATAGCCTGCAAATGACGTGATCGTCCCAGCTCTCGGAACTGAGAACGCCATGTTGAGTAAAGTGCCTGCAGCGCCTGTTAAATCAATTACTCCGCCTAAAATACTGACACCTGTCGCTGAGTTACCAAATCCGATCAAGCTGGATGTTCCAACAAGACCGCCTGCAATTGTTGTCAGGACAGCAGGTGTACCTGATGCAAACGGAATGATCGCACTCGATCCTGTCACTCCTGTTGGGCCTGTAGCGCCGGTTGCTCCTGTACCTGTGACTCCGGTGGCGCCTGTTGCACCGGTTACACCCGTTGCTCCAGTTAAACCTGTAATACCCGTTACACCGGTCACTCCTGTTGCTCCCGTAGCTCCCGTAGCTCCGGTAACCCCTGTTTCTCCCGTGGCTCCGGTTATTCCAGTTGCACCGGTTGCTCCGGTAACCCCTGTTTCTCCCGTAGCTCCGGTTATTCCAGTTGCACCGGTCGCTCCAGTCACTCCTGTAACTCCCGTCGCTCCTGTACCGGTTGCACCTGTAACGCCAGTCGCGCCTGCGGCAGCTAATAACGTATAATCTGGTGACGTATCTGGTGTGCCTGTTGGCGGTGCTGTGTTCACGATATAGGTTCCACCTTCATACGTGACCACTTGACCTACTGGATACGTTGGGGCTGCCGCTGGATCAAACGCCGTGACACCGGCTAAGCCTACTCCCGTCGCTCCTGTGATCCCGGTTGCACCTGTTGCGCCCGTATCACCAGTTACCCCAGTTGCACCTGTGACACCGGTGGCTCCGGTTGGACCAATTTCCCCCGTTGCTCCTGTAACGCCAGTAACTCCGGTTGGACCAATTTCCCCCGTTGCTCCCGTGACGCCAGTGACTCCGGTTGGGCCAATTTCTCCTGTTGCTCCCGTGACGCCGGTGGCTCCGGTTGGACCAATTTCCCCCGTTGCTCCCGTGACGCCAGTAACTCCGGTTGGACCAATTTCCCCCGTTGCTCCTGTAACGCCTGTTACTCCCGTCGCTCCTGTACCGGTTGCACCTGTAACGCCAGTCGCGCCTGCGGCTGCTAATAACGTATAATCTGGTGACGTATCTGGTGTTCCTGTTGGCGGTGCTGTGTTCACGATATAGGTTCCACCTTCATACGTGACCACTTGACCTACTGGATACGTTGGGGCTGCCGCTGGATCAAACGCCGTGACGCCGGCTAAGCCGATTCCCGTCGCTCCTGTGATCCCTGTTGCACCTGTTGCACCTGTTGCGCCCGTATCACCAGTTACCCCAGTTGCACCTGTGACACCGGTGGCTCCAGTTGGGCCAATTTCCCCCGTTGCTCCCGTGACGCCAGTAACTCCGGTTGGACCAATTTCCCCCGTTGCTCCCGTGACGCCAGTAACTCCGGTTGGACCAATTTCCCCCGTTGCTCCAGTTGCACCCGTACCGGTAGCGCCTGTAACGCCAGTCGCGCCTGCGGCTGCTAATAACGTATAATCTGGTGATGTATCTGGTGTACCTGTTGGTGATGCTGTGTTCACAAGATATGTTCCACCTTCATATGTCACCACTTGCCCAAATGGGTATCCTGGCGCTGCTGCAGCATCATACGGTACGACTCCCGTTAAACCCACGCCGGTGGCGCCTGTGGCTCCAGTTGGACCTGGATCTCCTGTGACACCTGTTGGCCCTGTACCTGTTTCCCCCGCTGCAGCTAATAATGTATAATCCGCCGACGTATCCGGCGTACCTAATGGCGGTGCTGAATTGACCACGTACGTACTGCCATCGTATGTCACCACTTGACCTACTGGGAAGGTTGGTGCTACTGCTGGATCAAATGCCAAGATGCCTGTTAAACCTACGCCCGTTGGACCGATTGGACCTGCTGGACCTGCTGGACCTGCTGGGCCTGCCGGACCCGCTGCACCCGCCGGACCGGCTGGGCCTCTTCTTCCTCTCCCGCCTGGCGGACCTTGAATCACACAAACACAAGGATCTTTTCCGCAGCAAGGATTTTTCACTGGTTTCCTTGGCTTTTCTGATATCCCTTTCTTACAACTATCACATTCCCAGCCATCGTCCTTGTACGCATCATACCAGCTTCCTTTTTGGTAGTGGTCTGTCGAATGAGTTGGATATGTCTTACCACATTGCCTACATTTTTTCATGGAATCACCCCCATCCATCGTATTCATCATGACTGGGAATGGTGTATGTACACTTTTATTTTTTAAAATAATCAAAAGACCTTGCACTTTCTTGCACAAGGTCTTTCTTTCATTAAAGTCTCATCGTCATTTTTAAATCTTTTCCTACCATACTATAATCCATATCTACCGGCCGGATGGCTTCTTTTAATGTTTTCGTACCTTCTCCTTCAAAGAAAGTAGGTGCATCTTTCCCTCCAATTAATAATGGTGCCATATAAATAATGACTTCGTTCACAAGGGACGCTTCTAAAAAGGATGCGCTCACACTGCCTCCCGCCTCTACAAGCACCGACATCACAGAGCGCCTTTTCAGCATACGTAACACCGCATGAAGATCTGTCCGATTTTCTCCGCTTGTGACAAATACTTGATGTCCTTTTTGCACCAGTTGATGGTATTTTTTTTGATCGTACTTGTTTGAGGTACAAATGATGGTTTCTGCCATATGATCATTTAAACATTTCGCATGAAGCGGAATCCTTAAGGTGGAATCTAAAATGACACGAATAGGCTGTGTCACGATTGAATCTTTCACAATAAGACCTGCATCATCTTGAATAATGGTTTCGACGCCTGTTATCACAGCATCTGCTTCTTGACGTAATTGCTGCACTTCATTCCTCGCTTCTGTCCCTGTAATCCATTTGCTTTCTTGATGAGCTGTTGCAATTTTCCCGTCTAATGAAATGGCTGTTTTTAATATGACATACGGAAGGTCTGATTGTATCGAATGAAAAAAAGGAAGATTTAAGCTGTCCGCTTCCCGCTTACATACCCCTTCTTCTACTTCTATCCCTGCTTGTTTCAACATCGTGACCCCTTTACCTGCTACAAGTGGATTTGGGTCCCCAGTGGCAATGACCACACGTTTCACCCCGCTCTTTATAATGGCTTCTGAGCAAGGACCTGTTTTTCCATGATGCGAACAAGGTTCGAGCGTCACATATAGATGAGCTCCCTTCGCCTTTTCTCCTGCCATTTGCAGCGCAAGAATTTCAGCATGCGGTTCGCCCGCCTTCATGTGAGCACCAATTCCAACGATCTCACCTTTATTGACTACCACTGCTCCGACAAGCGGATTTGGCGAGGTTTGTCCTTTCATGGCCTTTGCGTTGGCAATCGCTAGCTTCATATAAAAAACATCGTCTTTCATGTAAATCTCCTTTCCTCTCTTTCAAGGGAAAGAACTCCTTCAGGAAATGAAGGAGTTCTATTCTCATGTGCTATATTTTTTCCATCCGTTTCTTTTCAGATCGATCATAGTAAGGCAAGGAATAAAAAAGTTTATAAGATGCTCGTTGTTTACAAAAACAGCATTTGCGACATTCATATTTATTAATGAGGAGCACATGCGGACAATTGAGTACAGACAGACCTTTTTTCATATGTTCCTTGCAAACACTTATCATGAGAATCCCCCGCTTACATTCTTTTTCTTAATGAGAGATTACTTCTTTCGGAAATTGTTCAAATAAGCGTAGTACTTCGGTATGCGTTCCATCTTCTCGAACGTGATAAATCCCGCCGTCATATGAGCTTGCATATACATCATTGCCTAATTGTCTGATGGCACTAATCCCATTTTGGGCAATTCTAATTGGGCCGGTGTTGACATCCAGCTCTGGATTCCACACAACGATATAGCCCCAATAATCACCGCTTACAATATAGCCTGAGTCTGTGACTGTGACCGATTTAATCGAATACTGGTGTTCGTTATGCTGGCCTAAAATTCTTCCTGTATGCAAATCAAACAATCTCACATTCTTGTCGCGGCTGACAATGGCGATACGGTCTCGTTTACTATCAATAAAGACATCATTTAACAGCTCTGTCGCACCAATGTACTCCGCTTTTAAGGACAAACTCTTTTTATCTAAAAGACAAATGGTTCCTTCAACTGCTGCTGTGATGATAAGATCTCCTTCTACCTTTAATGCTTTAACTGCACAATCGTGTGCTTTGGAACGGCCGATTTCCTTTAAGTGTTCTGTCGAAATGACATGTACATAACCGCCGTAAGTTCCAATATAAAATTGACGATCCTCCTCGTGGAAATACACGCTGTTGACCGGACCTGTGTTAAGATCAAACGAAACCATTTGCTGTAATGACTCATGAACAATATGCACCTGACTTGCATGGTCTCCCCACGCATAATAGCTTCCATCCCGTGCAACAGCTACTCCATTTGTTAAAACGCCCGTCGATTTGGCAATTTCAATCCCATTTTTTCTGAATTTTCCATCATCGGATGCGGTAATGATATCACCCGCATCAGTCAGCGCAATATCATTGATAGATGGTGTCGCCATTTCGATCTCATCTGATATGACTTTGCCCTTTTCGATCGACCATTCACAATATGTTTTTCCAAAGCTGGCTCCTAGTATTGACTTCTCATCCTCTGTCCAGACAAGTGAGCGCTCCCACTGATATTTATGAGGCAGCAGTGTATCGACTAAATCACCTGTTTCATAATTCCACAGCTTAATTAAATGGTCGTAGCCTGCTGTCAGCAAGTAATTGCCGCTTGGAGAAAAATTCACGCGCTTGACGCCCTGTAAATGGGCTTTGATGATTTTCTTCTCCTGTAAAGTAGCTGCATCGTAAATAATAACGGTGCCATCATCTCTGCCAAGTGCGAATACTTCTTTTTGATTGCTGCCGCTGATCGTATCGAGCTCATAATCAAACGGGCCGATTTCCCCTACAATTTCTCCGGTTTCATACAGCCATACAAGGACATATCCATCATCACCTGTTGTATAAGCTTTATCACCATGTATCCATACAGCTAATACATCTTTGCTATGGCCATGGAATTCTCTTAAAATAGCGCCCGTTTCGATATCCCAGACTAAGCATCTTCTATCTCTGGACACGGATACAAGCAAAGTATCCTGCTTCGCAAAAGCGACGGCTTCTACATCATCTGCATGACCAAACAACGTGCGGATTCGGGTATTTGTGCCTGTATCATACAATTGAATCGTATAGTCTGACGATGCACTCGCTAAATACTTTCCGTTTTCAGAAAGAGATATAGAATTAATGATATGCTCGTGACTGCCAATAAACGTCCCTTCTCCCGTCGCCCGGTTCCACTGATAAATACAGCGGTCATAGCCGCCAGTGTAAACAATTTGGTCGTGCTGAGTTGATAAAACAGATGTAATTGGTCCTCTATGCATGGTTTTACACTCCCACCTTTATATGTTGTTTTTGACGAGTCACTAAACGAAAACCAGTAAATCGAAAAACGGGATCTGGGTGCTTCCCGTGTCTTCTTGCGACTCTGCATAAATCTCCGCCTCTTGCGAAGGAGCCGCCCTTTAAAATGTAGTAATCATTTCCGAGTGTTTCCGTTAAATCATCGACGACCTCGATGCCGCCTTCATATACGTGATATTTGGTATTGACCCATTCCTCGACGTTGCCCCCCATATCATAAAGACCAAATAAGGATCGGCCCTTTTCGTAATGACGGACAGGGGTCGTTTTTTCAATATTTGATTCGTGCGTATTGCAGTAAGAAGGATCAAACTCATCTCCCCACGGGTATTGATTTCTCGTGTTTCCCCGGGCAGCATACTCCCATTCTTCTTCAGTAGGAATCGAAACATCAATCCCAAGTTTCCCGCTCAGCCACTGACAGAACGAGAAGGCTTCCTCAATGTCCATGCCCCAAGCTGGATGATCTTTTCCCCCGCCAAGCTCTTCGTTCGTTAAACTCTCTGGGTATGTCTGGCCTGTTTCATCACAATAGCTTTGATACAATTCATTGCTGACGACCGTATCTGAGATAAAAAATTCGTTGATATACGGCTGATAGGATGGAAATTCTTTGTACAGCCACTTTTGAAATTTTTTCTCACGGCCGTAGGTTGGATTGAGCAGCTTGTCCTTCCAGAATTCTGCTGCCTTTTTCATATCTTCTTCATTACTTCCAATCGTTGCATAGCCGCTTGGGATTTGAATCCAATTGATATCAGGTTTCACGCTTTTCTCCCGCCTTCTTTCAATAAACTCGTCTATTGATTAATTAATTTCTTCTCATCGACCATATGCCCTGAGGCTGCTTTTGCCTTTAAATAGGCTTCATTGTAGAGAGAGGCTTCGACCGTATGATCAAACCGCAAAACAGGAAGACCGTAAGCTGCAATAGAATCGACTTTATCTGGATTGTTTGTTAGTAAATGCAATGGTTTCCCTTTGTTTAAATAGTGCAAAACGGCTGCTGCTTCCTCGTAATGCCGATCATCATCCCCGCAGCCGATCAGGCGGTTGGCTTCAAAAGTATCCAGCTGCATCTCCTGTAATTTATACGTCAACGCTTTTGCCATGAGCCCAATAGACCGACCTTCTTGATTGGCCATATACACAAGCATGCCTTTTCCGTAATCGGTGATTTTCTTCAGCGATAATGCAAGCTGTGGACCACAATCACATTTCAGTGACCCAAACACATCCCCTGTTTGGCAGACACTATGGATTCGCACAAGCGGCGGCCGTTCATTTTCAAAGTCGCCAAATAAGAGACAAGAGGAAAAGGTTTGCTGCGCGGTACTCATTTGGACAATAGATTCGATCGTTGGTTTTGTATCCCGTTCAACAGGCGCAAAGGCATACCACTTAAATGGCACTTCTTCATGTTGAATGGAAATTGGCAGATTCACAGGCCCCACGAGCAAATAGTGTTTTTCTTGAAAGGTAAAATGATGAATCATTGATTGTAATTCATCTACAAACTTGTTCATTTGTCTCCCCCCTATTCATCACTGCACCCAAATCGACTCCCATAGCGCAGTGATGGAGTGATGAATATGTGTACGCACTCCCTCAGCTTGTGTGCTCCCGCAGAAAGAAATGGATGTGCAGTGTCTCTCATCGCTTTAGACCTTGTCCTTTTCCAGTACAAAGGAGCAGAAATCTTGGTTCATATGCTTTATTTTCTGTCAGAGCAGCAAACGCCCTTGATTGATAGACGCTCTTTCTTCCCATGAACACCTCTGCTAGCTTTGAATCACTCACCTTTGTACTAGATTTTGACGGCAATGACATGATGCTGGCTGATTCCGGCCTTCGCTTGTAACGGTGATATGGATACAAGCTCAAGACCTGATGTACAAATTTTTTCGCAAAGCTGAGAATCTGAAAATGAAAAATGGAAACGGCCATCTTCTCCGATTAATCCTGTTTTCCACTGTTCTCCCCAGACAACAAGTGAAAAGACACCGCCTTCATGAAGTAAAGAAGAGACCTGTTTTAAATAACGTTCATGATCATCAGGATGTTGATGATGAAAGCAGCCATGATCTAAAATTAAATCAAACTGCATCCCGCGTCCCTGATCCATGGACCATGACATAAAATCTTGATGAACAAAATGGACAGGAACTGTTTCTCTTTTCTGTAACCCTTCCCACTCCTCATGCTCATACAGGTCGATACCGACATATCCGGAAAGCCCGCTTAAATGTTCTAGTGCACGGCCGTTGCCGCACCCGATATCCAGCACAGAAGCAAGTGCATTCTTTTCCCTTGAACGCCATGCCTTTAATGACATCACTGCTGCGTCTGTTAAGGATGGATCAGTAGACCACATATCTGTTCTTTGCTCATAATGCTCTTGGAATGCCATGCGCATCTTTTCTAAATACAATCCACTGTCTTCATGGTACAAAGCCTTTTTCATCATGAAACCTCCTTCAATTCACAATCTTCTTTTCGGGCAAAGGTGGTTTTCAAGCCAAAAACCTTATGTTAAAATGAAAGATGGATTTTTTAGGAAAATCTGTTTTTCTGAAAAAGAAGAGAAGCACCCCACATGTTTACTCTTCTTTTTCAGCATTCATCCTCATATGCAGCCGTTCGAAGGCCGCACCGCCTCAGCTTGTTCTCTCTTTTTTTCATATGAGTTCACCTCCTTTACCGTTCGATCAACTCACATTTCTTATTGAAACCGCTTTCTCTTTTTTATAAGGACTTAACGTCTTTTTCAATCTCTTACACTATGCTTTTAGTAGAAAGATGAATCTACTGTTTAGAATGGCGATCATTTTTTCTTCAAGTAAACGACGATTTGTTCTGTTCTAGTAGACATTTTTGTATCTAAGAGGCGCTTACGCCTTTGTTCTTGCCACCTCCTTTCTAGATTATGCTTGGAATAAACCCGCCAGAAATTTAACAACTAATTCCATAATTACTGGATTAAGCCAAATATATTGTTTTTAGTTTATTTTGTCAACAAATTATTTCCTAAACATTAAAATGAATTTCTAATTGAAAATACAGGTATTTTTCGTGGTTTTTTGACCTTAAAACACTTATTTCTACACAAAAATACAACTTAAACCAATAGAACTAAGAAATTTATCTACTAAATTACACAAGTTTTTATTTAATTTTAAATCAAAATAGAAAGATACAATGATTATTTCCCGAATGGTTTTTTGTGATATTTCGACTATTTTTTTTGATTCTCCATGATTTTCATTGGTATAACGGCATTTTCAATTAGAGAGTTTACTATTTATTCCATACTTCTGTATTTACTTATTATCGTAAAAAAGATATATGTCTCTCTTTCAGACATGGAAGCATGAAAAAAAGCCCCTTACAAAAGTAAGAGGCTTTTTCGGTTGGCGTTTACGCCCAGTTTTTCACTTTTTCATGATCTGTGACAAAGAGAAGGACTTTCCCTTCGTCTAAATGTTCTTCAAATGTCTCAGCTTCTTCTTTTGAGAAACCAATTTCATGAATTTTATTGCGGAGCTCATCACCCTTTTTACTAAAGATGTTCCCAACCGCATGTTTGAGTCCAACTTCTCTTGAGCCAATCGTATTGGCATCTGCATTATTTGCAATACGCTCTGTTCGATCATCGTCATGGGACAGAACATAAATGTCCTCTCTTGCAACACCGAGTGCCTTTAATTGCTCTACATCTTTTTGAAGTGTTTCATCATTTGAATACTCTCTTACAACAGGTTTCATTTTATATTCCTCCTTTAACGTCTTACGAATCTTTTACCCGTCACTTTTGACATTAAACCTTCCACGAGCACATCCAATTTTCTTGAAAGACGTACCATGTCTATCGACTTATTTTTGACAAAAATCCTGTAAAAATGACTAAATTTTCTGAATTATTATGTTCAATCCTGTTGATTTGTTGTACAATTCTTATACTGGAGGCTAGAAATGAGGGAGAGCTGATGTATTACTTTTCAGCGGAGCAGCAGTTTAATGCTTGGGTTGTCAGTGATTTGGTGAAACAGCTTTTTCAAAAGTGGAATCCTGAAGAAGCAAATACAAAGCCGCTTACATTGTTTGCCGAACAGCACTTTCGCATCTCAATTGATTATCTCTTTTCCATCATTATTAACATTGGAGATATTGAGTCAATTGAACAAGATCCACAAGACATGTTGTCCTCATACTTGAATATCCTTTTTCCTTTTGTGACGCGCGATATGATGAAAGCCTCCATGCAAAATGCAAACGAATATTTGTTAAAAGAACGTGATGCGGATGTGTATCAGCTGTTTGGCTGTCTCCCGCCGCTCCTCTCTGTATCTTTTCAGAAAAAGTAGTCCCCTTCGACAAGATGGCGGCTGCTTTTTTGTATGTGTTTTGAAAAGACCGTATGTTTTGAACGAAAAGAAGCATCATGTTAATGTAAATCTAGGCTGTAAGTGAAAGGGAGGATTTGACATGAGTCAACAAAAGCAAATTCAATTAGCTAAACGTCCTAAAGGATTACCTACAAAAGATGTTTTTCATTTTGAAACAGTCGATATACCTGTGCCGCAAGATGGGGAGGTCTTGATTCAAACGAAATATGTTTCTGTAGATCCTTATATGAGAGGGCGAATGCAGGATACAAAATCCTATACACCTCCGTTCAAGCTAAATGAAGTGATTCAGGGCGGTGTTGTCGGAGAAGTCATTGAGTCGAAATCGCCTCAATTTGAAAAAGGTGATTTTGTCCTTGGATTCCTTGGATGGCAAGAATACTCCACTGCCAAAGCTGAATCTCTGACTAAAATTGATCCGTCCATTGCGCCATTGTCCTATTATTTAGGGATTTTGGGCATGCCAGGGCAAACCGCTTACTTCGGCCTGCTTGCGATTGGCCAGCCAAAAGAAGGCGAGACGGTTGTCATTTCTGGAGCAGCAGGTGCCGTTGGTTCTGTTGTGGGACAAATCGCTAAGATCAAAGGCGCACACGTCGTGGGAATTGCCGGATCTGACGATAAACTCGCTTATTTAAAAGAATTGGGCTTTGATGAAACGATTAATTATAAAACAACAAATGATTTAGATGATGCCATTGCAAAAGCCTGCCCTAACGGCGTTGATGTGTATTTTGACAATGTAGGCGGCGAGATTTCAGATGCGGTGATGAATCATTTAAACCGTTTTGCACGCATTCCAGTGTGCGGCGCCATTTCTTCTTATAATATTAGCGCAAGCGAGGACATCGGACCGCGTGTGCAAACAAAACTCATCAAAACAAGCGCATTGATGCAAGGCTTCATCGTTGCCAACTATTCAGACCGTTTTGAAGAGGCAGCGAAGGATCTCGCACAATGGGTAAAAGAAGACAAACTCACATATAAAGAAACAATCATAGAAGGCTTTGACAACATTCCTGACGCATTCCTTGGACTATTCAAAGGAGAAAATGTCGGAAAACAGCTTGTCAAAATTTCATAACAAAAAGGACCCTGCCATTTGGCGGGGTCTTTTTTTATTCCATATACATTTATTAACAACCGGTATTTTTTTTGGATTTCTTATCTTGAATAAATAAAAGAAAAGCTAAACCAACTAGAATTGCGCTGACAATGGCATAACTTTTCAACAAAAAGGATATTTTTGTAGAAAGCAGCAAATCTGAACTATAATTCACTTCAATCAGATATATAAAGAGCAAACCTATAAAAAAAGAATACATGAAACATATAAATAATTCTTTAAATACACCCCATAATGTCCAATTAGGTGGTTTCAACGATGATGGTTTATTCACAGAATTGAATTGTTGTTTTTCTCTTAATTTGAAATTCAATTTAGTCATTAACACGATAACTAGATTAATAATAATACTGAAAATTAGAATGTTACTCAGTTTATTAATAAAACTTAGTAGTGAAAGTTGTTTTTCAATTTGTTCATGTTTATTTTCGTGGTTACTCTCCTGATTATTATCATACATTTTCTTAATAGATAATTGTGTCTTTTCATATGCTTTGGCACTTACTTTTTCTTTTAGATAAATGTATAATTCTAAATAACCTTCGAATATCTTTTCCTTTTTCACTAGCCTTTCCGGTATAGCAATAGACAAACCACTGTTCTCTATATGTATACCATTAAAGTTTAAAGTATAACTTTTATTAATAACTTTTCCAACTTTCAAATCCCAATCTTTATATTTAATTTCGTTTTTTTCATCTAAATCTATTCTCTCTAACTTTATACTATCTCCATATTTAATTTTGTCCTCTTTCATTCCATTAATTGAAGGGAAGAACATAAGAATGGAGTCACTTTGATACTTATTTTTCAACTTATATTTACTTGTTAAACTAGTCCACTCTTTTTTATTTAAAACATAGTAGTTCACATTAGGTATTTGCGTCAGCTTCTTTTTTATCGGTAATTTTTTTATTTTATTTTCGAGGTCAATAGGTGTTTGATATGTATCATCTTTTTCACTCATATTACTAACCCAACTTTTTAAATATCGAGATAGATTTCTCTCATTTACAGATAGAGAAGTTCCAATTGTATAAGGAACCTTTTCTATATAATTTATGGTATCATCCTTCTCTAACTTTTCAACATCTCTAAATTTAAACGTGTTTGCTTTTTGATCTTCAATAACGTAATTGTTAACTAAATCATATGCTACTGTTTGTTTTGCAAAAAGACTAAAGTCCGGCTCATTTTTAAGTTTTTTAGGAGTGTTTTCTTCTACTATTAGGTTCGAAATATAATATACCGGTATAAAAATCGACACAATAACAATAATTATTAAATTTCCTTTCCAGGAAAATGTATTATTTTCTACAAACTTCTTTGGAATATTGACACTTTCTTTACCACCATATATCCTATTGAAGAAAGAAGTAGATTGTTTCATAATATAAATAATATCAACACAGAATAATATTATTAACCAAGATAAGATACCTAAAAAATCGACTTGAAAAAAACCATTAATAAAAATATTTGTCAAAAAGAATATAATAGCACCAAAACCTGTTAATAGAATAGCTTGGCTTAATAAATAAAATATAATCTTTTTTTTGTTAAAGCCATATGATTTAAATATTTCTTCAATTTCATTCTCTTGCTTCCTAAAATGAACACTCTTCGTATAAATTAAACTAATTAAAATTATAAATAATGAAATTATAATAAAGGAAAGTCGCAAAGTAGGGATGGATTGTTTAAAAATAAATTCTTCCTCAAAAAATTTAGTATTCAGATACACATTTTCTGACTTATCAAAAAGATCATTTATAACCTTAACTGCTTCATCAAAGTCATGATATTCATTTAGCTCTATCAGTGCACTAGTGTTAAGCTGCGTTTTATTCATTAAATTATTGTTAAATATAACATTAGGATAGCTTGTTTTTCCTATTTTATAGTTATTTGGAGTTGTCCAATTTGAGGAGTAATTTTTTATAACGCCTACTATTTTATAGTATTTTTCTGAGTTGTTTATTTTTATTTTAACTTTTTCTCCAATTGCATTTCCATTAAACGCCTCTTGTAGATATGATTCAATAGTTACTTCGTTATTCCTTTCTGGATATCTTCCCTTTTCAATTATTATATGGCCCATTTCTTTAGCCTGAAAATCCATGGTACCGAAAGTTGCAGGCAATTTAGTATTGTTAAAAGAATTTGTATAGCCCATGTTTTTTATAATACCGTAATGCTTAATACTCTTTTGAGATTTTATATAATCTTCTTCATTTTGATTAATACCATTGACCACTGCATGAAAGGCTCCATACTTATTAGTTGTATTCCTTTCCAACTTTTCAATTAATTTATTTGCTTCTGCCTCACCGAAGGTTATTATAAACATAGATAATGTCATTAAAATGATTACCGACGCTGAAAACCATTTTCTCGATAAAATTGCTTTAAAAGCTAGCTTGAATATCATTCTATGCACCTCGAATAAATAACATCATGTCAATGAAATACTATATTAGTTATAGTATAAAAACAATCATTCATACCTTATCACATTCATACTTTAAATGTAATCTCTTACATTTAAAGTATGAATATATAACTAGTTTATAAATTGAGCTTCTTGTTATTAAGCTAATAAATTATACATACAAATGAAAAGAAGCGAGAGATCTCCTCAATCAATAAATTGAGGCGAACCCATGCTTCTATTGTTATGCCTAATATACTCACTTCTTTAGAAATTACTGTCTAATTTCTCCAGACCCATTTAGGCCAACTCCATCTTTTGTTTGAGTATGTTTCGTTACAATAACTCTATAATTTCCTTCTTGAACCTTGCCAATTGATTTTGTACTTTTATTAGGGGTTTTAAAGTTTTCAGCAATGTATTTCTTACCGAAACCAATAAAATTCTTTTTCTGAACAGCCACACTATAACGGTGTACGCTATTACTGTAATTCCCTGTGATTTTATTATATATTCTAGCATTTGAATAAATCTTTGTAGCTTTATTTTTAAGCTTATATTTTACTGGTCCTTTTACTTCTGCTCTTACTATATCGTTTTTTCCTCCTATAACAAACCTTTGGCTACTTGCTTCTCCTAGATGAGCAAAACTAAAAATAGTAACAAATCCAATTACCACAAGTGCAGTTATTTTTTTAAAATGTTTTTTCAATTTTCCTACCTCCTATATTTTATACATTTATAGATTAATACATTTTTTTCTACATATCAATATATATTCCAAAAAAATTATTTTTAACCAAAAAAAAAAAAAAAAACGATCCCGAGATCATTGGATCTTAAGTAATCGTTTTTTCCTGTATTTTTTTATATAGAAAAAATTCTACCTTGCTTATACACAATTTCTTCAAGCGAAAGATTCAGCTTTTTCGCCATTTTTTTCAGCATTGATTGCTCTTGAGGTGTGACAAGGCTGATGACTGCGCCTTCTTTTCCTGCTCGTCCGGTTCTGCCTGAACGGTGGATGTAGCCCTCTTCATTTGGCATATCTGCATGAATCACATATGGCAGATCATCAATATCGATTCCTCTTGCTGCAATATCTGTTGCAAGGAGGAGCGGGAATTCACGCTGTTCAAATGATTTCAAGATCACAGCACGTTCAGCTTTTTTTGCTTCACTATGAAGGACACCAAGGTCGACATGATGGTACGCTAATTTCTCTGCATAAATGCTTAAGTTCGTAATGTCACGCACAAAAACGAGCGCCTGCATGTCCTCAAGCCGTGATAGCTTTTGCAGCAGTTTCACTTTGTCACGCTGATCACATAACAGATAATAGTGACCCACTTTCTGCGCTTCTTCCTCGCTTCTAGCAATTTTCAATACTTCTGGTTCAGATGTCATTTCTTTGATCAGCTGAACGGTTTCTTCTTTCAACGTTGCAGAAAAACAAAGGATTTGTCTTTCTTTTAATGTGGACTTAATGATCCCTTGGATCGTTTTCATATGCTCTGGCACAAGAAGCTGATCTGCTTCGTCTAATACAATCGTTTTGACTTCATGCATTTTCAGTTTCTTGATTTTGATTAATTCTTGTACTCGGCCCGGTGTCGCCACAACGATGTTCGGATGTTTCTTTAGTTTTTCTTGCTGCTTCTTGATGTTCGCTCCACCAATCAAGGAAACCGCTTTGATGTCTGATCCTTGTTTGAACTCTTGCACGACATCAAAGATTTGCATCACAAGCTCTCTTGAAGGTGCCAAGATTAAGACTTGCGGATGCTTGATATTGACATCAATTTTATTTAAAAGCGGCAGTACATACGCAAGTGTCTTCCCCGTCCCAGTTGGCGATTCTGCGATCACATCACGCTTCTCCGTAATCCACTCTGCTGTTTTTTCTTGTATAGCTGTTGGTTTTTCGAAGCCAGCCGCTTGAAAATTTTCCTGAATAAATGGCTTTGCTTCTTTCAAAAATGCCCAATTTTCCGTCATGTCGATCTCCTTTATCCTCATTCAATCTATCCTTTAGTATCTCAAAATCAGCTTTGAAACGCAATTTTTCTTTTGATGCTTTTATCGAGCCGGACAGTTCGATATAATCATGAGAGGCACTAGCCGTTTTGAATCTATTTGAGGTGTAAAAAATGATATTATCTGTTAAAGATTTAAGTCATGGCTTTGGCGACAGAGCCATTTTCCACGAAGTGTCCTTCCGTTTATTAAAAGGCGAGCATGTCGGCTTAATCGGCGCCAACGGTGAAGGAAAGTCAACGTTTATGAATATTATTACTGGCAAGCTGGAGCCAGATGCAGGAAAAGTCGAATGGGCGAAAAATGTCCGTGTCGGCTACCTTGATCAGCATACCGTGCTAGAAAAGGGCAGAACGATCCGTGAAGTCCTTCAGGATGCATTCCATTATTTATTCTCCATGGAAGCCGCAATGAATGACATTTATGGCAAAATGGGTGAAGCCGATCCTGATGAGCTGGAAAAGCTGTTAGAGGAAGTTGGCGTCATTCAGGACGCACTGACAAACAATGATTTCTATATCATTGATTCTAAGGTCGAGGAGATTGCAAGAGGTCTTGGGTTAACGGATCTTGGACTGGACCGTGATGTGACGGAGCTCAGCGGCGGTCAGCGTACGAAGGTCCTGCTAGCAAAATTGCTGTTAGAGAAGCCAGAAATTCTCCTTCTCGATGAGCCGACCAACTATTTGGATGAGCAGCATATTGAATGGCTGAAGCGTTATTTACAGGAATATGAAAATGCGTTTATCCTCATTTCACATGATATTCCGTTTTTAAACAGTGTTATTAACTTGATTTATCATGTTGAAAATCAAGAGCTCACGCGCTATGTTGGTGATTACGACCAATTTAAACAAGTGTACGAAGTCAAAAAGCAGCAGCTCGAAGCAGCCTATAAAAGACAGCAGCAGGAAGTGGCTGAACTAAAGGATTTTGTCGCAAGAAACAAAGCACGTGTCAGCACAAGAAATATGGCGATGTCCCGTCAAAAGAAATTGGATAAGATGGATATGATTGAACTGGCAGCAGAAAAGCCAAAACCAGAATTCCACTTTAAACCGGCACGTACGTCTGGGAAACTGATTTTTGAAACGAAAGATTTGGTCATTGGTTATGATGAACCGCTCTCCCGCCCATTGAATTTGAAAATGGAACGCGGGCAAAAAATTGCGCTGTACGGTGCTAACGGTATCGGAAAAACGACGCTGCTCCGAAGTCTTCTTGGGGAAATCACACCTATTTCTGGTGAGGTGGAACGTGGAGAATTCTTGCATATTGGCTACTTTGAGCAAGAAGTAAAAGAGCAAAACAGCAATACTTGTATTGAAGAAGTATGGAGCACCTTCCCTTCTTACACGCAATATGAAGTCAGAGCCGCTCTTGCAAAATGCGGATTAACGACAAAACATATTGAAAGCCGTGTGTCTGTATTAAGCGGAGGAGAAAAAGCAAAGGTCCGTCTTTGTAAGCTGATCAACGAAGAAACCAACTTACTTGTTCTCGATGAGCCGACAAACCATTTAGATGTCGATGCAAAAGAAGAACTAAAACGCGCCTTAAAAGAATATAAAGGCAGCGTCTTATTGATTTCTCACGAGCCTGAATTTTATCAAGATGTGGCAACTGAAACATGGAATTGCGAATCTTGGACGACAAAAGTATTATAACGACAAAAAAGCCTTATATCTTCAAAAGATATAAGGCTTAGATGATTGTGACAAAGGGCTAAAATGATCTTTATTTTAGCCCTTTGTCTTCTTTCAGCGTGATAGAAAACCTTTGCAGTCTAGGAAGGACGGCTACCTTTGCGGAGCGAATTTGACATTCGTGAGCATCGGCGCACAGGAACTGACACCGAATGCGAGGGTTTGTCTACACGCTGAACTTTTTTCTAATTAATGACCTGCTTGGATATTCACCAAATGCTTACGTCCAAGGAGCAGAATAATCATGCCTAGAAGAACAACACCAGCCCCGACATAGTAAGGTGTACTTGCTGTATAGGATTCAGCGAGAACTCCGGCAATCCAAGGAGCGATCGCGCCTCCAATAAACCGTACAGCGCTGTAAGAGGATGAAGCAATTGAACGTTCAACCGGTGCTGACCCCATCACAGCTGTCGTGAGCACCGTATTGATCATACCGAGAATTCCCCCAGCAATGACAATTCCGCAGATCACGACCACAACATGAGACGTCCATATTCCAATGCCGAATAAAATCACAGCAAACGAAGCAAACAGAACCACAAGAGAGGTCAATGTCCCAAGTTTGCGATGAATGACCGGCGCGGAGAAGACGGAGGTCACAGCCAAAAATAGTCCCCAACCAAAAAAGACATAACCAAGTCCATGCTCATCAAGATGGAGCACAAATGGAGAATACGCTAAAAGCACAAAGAAACCAAAATTGTATAAGAAAGCGGCAGATGCCATCGTTAAAAGTCCTTTATATTTTAATGCTCCGACAGCTTCGAATAATTTCACCTTTTTTTGAGGCTTTTGTATAGGTGGAAGCATAAAGGTAATCGCTAAAAGAGCAATAAGCATTAACACGGCAACGCCAAAGAAAGGCCCGCGCCAAGAAATTGTTCCAAGCTCACCGCCAAGCAGCGGTCCAACCGATATCCCAAGACCTAGTGCTGCCTCGTATAAAATAATGGCCTTCGCACTTCCCCCAACAGACACACCGACAATGACAGAGAGTGCAGTTGAAATAAATAAAGCATTCCCAATGCCCCATCCGCCTCTAAAGCCAATTAACTCATTAATCGTTGAAGAAGTACCTCCTAAAGCAGAAAAAACAATAATAAAAATGAGTCCTACTAATAACGTCCATTTCGCACCAATCCGGCTAGAAATAAAACCGGTAAAAAACATCACAAAGCCGGTCACAAGTAAGTAGCTAGTAAATAAAAGAGAGACCTGGCTTGGAGATGCATGTAATTGTGATGCAATGGCTGGCAGGATCGGGTCAACGAGTCCTATTCCCATAAACGAAATCACACATGCAAAGGCAACAGCCCAAACGGCTTTTGGCTGCCTAAGCAGACTTGTACGCTGTTTCAACACTTCTTCTTCCTTCATTCCATCAGAACCTTTCCTTCAAATGTTGACAAAATAAAATAAACACGCAGAGGTGTTTATTTTTGTAATTGCTCAATTGCATGAGCCGCTCTTTCTTTCATCGCTTCAAGATCCTTTTTAAAGGATTGAATGGTTTCAAGCTTTTTTGAAATCAATTGATGCTGCACAGTCAGCTGCGCCTCAATATCTAACAGCTTCTCTAATCGTTCCTTCGGATCAAGCGACAGCAAGTAGCCTTCTTTATTCAGTTCTAGCTGCTTTCCGATTTCCATAAACGATTGAAGCTCCTGTAAAGAAAAGCCGAGTACCTCTTTTGCCTGCATCACTTTCTCTAGCTCTTCCATGTCGTCCTCTGAGTAAAGTCTGACTCCGCCCTCTGTCCGCTTTGGTGCTGATAATAAACCAATCTCTTCATAGAAACGAATCGTCCGTTTTGTCAGTCCGCTTCTTTTCGCCACTTGATCAATTTTCATCCATTCCATCACCAGTGCCTCCTGCTCATCAATTCATGTTTTATTATACACCTTTATAACCTTAACGTAAACGTCAAAGTTTTAACCCTTGATTTCCTTCGTGTTTTATCGCAAAATAAATAGGAATAATTACGATTTAAAGGAGGTACTATATGCGCTCATTTCCATCTAAAGAAGAACGGCATCAGCTATTCGGATCTGTACCGCCAAGTCTTGGCACAAAGCCTTGGCAAAAAGAGGACATGACGGACATTCAAAAAACAGAGCAAAACTTTTATTTTCATCTTGAACAAGTCGGGATCTGCCGCATGTCCTATCCGGTGCATATCGTATCTAAAACAGCACCACAACGCCAGACAACTACAGCTGAGTTTACACTGAGTACATCCCTGCCAGCTCATCAAAAAGGCATTCATATGAGCCGTCTCACTGAACAGCTGCACTCGTTTTATGAGAGCAGCAAGCCGCTTAATGTGAATGCCCTAAAAGAATGGACGGCAGCGCTCGCCCGGAAAATGGATCAGCCCTCTGCTTCCATTCAAGTTGCCTTTCCATGGTACATGGAAAAACAGAGCCCAGTCACCGGTCAGTCAGGCTTGATGCATGCGACTGTCCAATATGACGTCCATTTTCATGAAAAGGACGGATGGACCTGTCACGTTGGCTGCGATGCACAGGTCACGACATTATGTCCTTGTTCCAAAGAAATCAGTGAATATGGTGCACATAATCAGCGCGGATCTGTTTCCATTCAAGTAGGGTTATTTGAACAAGCATCGCATCCTGACGATATCAAGGCCGCTCTTTTACATATCATCGAGTCCAATGCGAGCGCACCGCTTTATCCCGTGCTCAAAAGACCTGATGAAAAGAAAGTGACGGAAGAGGCTTATGAAAATCCGCGCTTTGTAGAAGATATCACAAGATTAATTGCCATCGAATTATATGAGCAGCCATGGATTAAAAGCTTTCAAATCGAGTGCCGTAATGAGGAATCCATTCACCAGCATGATGCGTATGCCAAATGCTCCTATCAAAAAAACCTGTAGAGCGATTCTACAGGTTTTTTATTTCCACATCTTTATTCATTCAATTCCTCAATCATAAGCGACAATTCTGTCCAGCGGTCCATTGCTTGTTCTAGTTCTTCCACAACGGCTTTTTGTTCGTCCATCAGCTCTTGAATTTTTCCAAAATCACTTCCTGCTTCTACAATGCTGGTTTCGAGTTGCTGATGTTTTTCCTCTAATGCCTGTATCCGGTCTTCAATCCCGTCCCATTCAAGCTGATCTTTATAAGAAAGTTTTTTTCTCTTTTTAGGTGCGGCTTCTACTTGTTTCTCAGCAGGCTTTGTCTCTGTCCGCTTCTGCTCTTTTTCCTGTTCCATATAATCGCTGTAAGCACCTTGGAAGTGTGAAATGCGCCCATTTCCTTCAAAGACAAGCAGACGGTGAACCACTCGGTCTAAGAAATAACGATCATGGGACACGGTGATGACGACGCCAGGGAACTGCTCTAAATAATCCTCTAAAATACTGAGGGTCTCTGTATCAAGGTCGTTCGTCGGCTCATCTAAAAAGAGAACATTCGGCTCTTCCATTAAGACCTTCAATAAATACAATCTGCGGCGTTCTCCCCCTGACAGCTTACGAATATACGTCCGCTGCATCGATCTTGGAAAAAGGAACCTCTCCAGCATCTGCTCTGCTGTGACAATAACGCCATCAGACGTCTTGACGATTTCAGCTGTTTCCTTGATATACTCAATGATGGTCAGCTCAGCATTCATTTCCTTGTGATCCTGCGTGTAATAGCCAATACGAACGGTTTGTCCAATGGTCAATTGTCCTGAGGTCGATTCAATCTTACCCGCTAGACAGTTCAGCAGAGTGGTTTTGCCGACTCCATTCGGTCCGATGAATCCGATACGATCACCCGGCACGACTAAATCTGTAAACCGCTCCACAAGGGTCTGGCCAGCAAATGAAATTGATAAGTCTTCTGCCTCTATCACTTGTTTCCCCAAGCGGTGCGAGCCGATGGCAAAATCAAGCTCTCCCTTCGCATCAGGTCCTTTTTGATCTTTCAGCTCTTCGACTCTGCCGATACGTGCTTTCTGCTTTGTCGTTCTTGCTTTTGCTCCTCGTCTCAGCCATGCAAGCTCTCGTCTAAGCAAGTTTTGACGCTTCGTTTCTTTCACCTGAGCCTCTGCTTCCCGCTCCGCTCTTTTTTCTAAAAAGACTTCATAATTTCCTTTATACGTATAAAGCTGCCCTTGATTTAACTCATAAATCCGATTGACCACCCGGTTTAAGAAATAACGATCGTGCGTCACGAGAATGACAGCACCGCTATATTGGCTTAAGTATCCTTCAAGCCATTCAATGGTGGCATTATCAAGGTGGTTGGTTGGCTCATCTAAAATCAGCAAACCTGCAGGCTGAATTAAATTTTTAGCAATGGCGACACGTTTTTTCTGTCCGCCTGACAATGCATGTACAGAGCGGCTCACATCTTTCACGCCAAGCTTTGTCAAAATCGTTTTAGCTGAAAGGTTCGCATCCCAAGCATCTTCCTGATCCATTCGATTTTGCATGCGCATCAGCGCCTCTTGTTTTGCCTCATTTTGCGGGTCATGCTCTAAATCAGCGAGTGCCTGTTCATACGCCTTCATCGTTTGAATCATTGGTGCCGTTCCAGAAAAAATGTAGTCAAGAATCGTTTCATTTCCGGTCATTTCAGGATCTTGCTCAAGAAATTCGATATCAAGTGTCCCTGCTTTCGTGATGTCACCTTCCTCAAACGATTCAAGTCCCGCGATGACCTTTAGAAGTGTTGACTTCCCTGTACCATTTGGTCCAATCAATCCGATGCGTTCCTTCGGTTCTATATGAAACGAAATATGATCAAACAGCGTTTTCTCGCCATAGGTTTTATATAATCCTTCAACATTCAATAAACTCATTTTATCAGCCCTTACATAGATTCTTCCTTTATTTTAAATCAGCCAGTAGCAGAAAACTAGTTTTAAAAAACCCGCTGCTGAAAAGAATGTTTCCTTTTGATGCTCGATACACTATGAAGAGGTGATCTAAAGATGATAACCATTAGCTTATGTATGATTGTGAAAAATGAAGAGGAAGTGCTGGCGGAATGCCTTTCTTCTGTTCAAGACATTGTCGATGAGATAATCATCGTTGATACGGGATCAACAGATCAAACAAAAGAGATCGCTCATTCCTTTTCAGCAAAGGTGCTGGATTTTGAATGGGTGCAGCATTTTGCAAAAGCACGTAACTTTGCTTTCTCACATGCAGCGAAAGAGTATATTTTATGGCTCGATGCTGACGATGTTCTGCTTGAAGAAGACCGCCAAAAACTGCTTCAACTCAAGCAGACACTTGATCCCTCAGTGGATGCCGTTTCGATGTTTTATCATGTGGGCTTCGATGAAAGCGGTCAAGTCAATTTCAAATATAGAAGAAATCGCCTTGTGAAGCGTTCCTTAAACTTTCAGTGGTACGGGGCCGTTCATGAGTTTCTTCAAGTGTATGGAAACATCTTTCCAGCAGATATCGCCGTCACACATCAAAAACGCAAGAAAACAACTGCTGGTGAGCCTGGGCGCAACTTGCGAATTTATGAAGACATGCTGGCAAAAGGAGAGGACATGACGCCCCGTGATCTCTTTTATTTTGCCAATGAATTAAGAGACAATGGGCAGCATGTCAGAGCGATTCGTTTTTATCATGAATTTTTAAACACAAAACAGTGCTGGATTGAGGATGAAATTCGCACATGCCAATATTTAGCGGACTGCTATTATGCGGCAGGCTTTGAGGAAGCGGCCTTATCCTCCTTATTACGATCCTTCTTATATGATCAGCCCCGGCCAGAATTTTGCTGCCGGATCGGGGATCATCTAAAAATACAAAATAAACATCAGGCAGCCATCTTTTGGTATGAGCAGGCGCTGAAGGCTCCTGAAAACGAAACAGCCTTCACACTTACACAATATAAAACGTGGTATCCTCACCTTCAGCTTTGCTACTGTTATTATCAGCTCGGTGACCTGGAGCAAGCCAAAATACATCACCATGCCTCCTCCGCCCATCATCCGACTCATCCAAGTGTGCTGTACAATGAAAAAATATTTGCTGATCAGACATAGATCGTCTGACACCACATCCGCCTTCGATCTCACGGCGGATGTCTCTTTTTATACACTTATTCGGTTGTGACGTTTAACACTTTAGTGATTTAAAGCGTTTTTCAACCAATTGACTAAATTGTCATTTGCGCATATACTAACATTCGTCTTACGAAAAGATTTATCCATTAGGAGGTCAACATGAGTTCTTTATTTAGAAAAAAATCTCTCGACCAGCTCATGCTTGAAAGTCAAACAAAGCGGCTCAGCCGTTCGTTAAATACGTTTGATTTAATCTTGCTTGGCATTGGCTGTGTGGTCGGGACTGGAATCTTTGTCATTACGGGGGTTGCTGCGGCAAATGATGCGGGACCTGCGATTATTATATCTTTTATTTTGGCTGCGATTGCATGCGCCCTTGCTGCTTTTTGCTACGCTGAATTCTCCTCTTCCATTCCTGTGTCAGGAAGCGTTTATACGTATTCCTACGCAACACTTGGAGAATTTCTCGCCTTTTTAATGGGCTGGGATCTCATGCTTGAATATGTCATTGCGCTCTCTGCTGTAGCAAGTGGATGGTCGTCCTATTTTCAATCACTGCTCAGCGGATTTGGCCTGCACATACCGAAGGCTTTATCAGCTGCACCTGGAGCCGCTGACGGGGCCGTCTTTAACCTTCCAGGCGCACTCATTATTTTGCTCATCACCTTTATCGTCTCAAGAGGCGTCAAAGAAAGCACAAAGCTGAATAACATTATTGTGCTGATCAAAATTGCCATCGTCCTTCTCTTTATCATTTCAGGCTTTGCTTACGTCAAACCTGAAAACTGGACACCGTTTATGCCAATGGGATTTGAGGGCGTGATCGCAGGCGCAGCAACAGTCTTTTTTGCTTACCTCGGATTTGATGCAATCGCCAATGCATCGGAAGAGGTCAAAAATCCGCAAAAGGCAATGCCGATTGGGATTATGGGAGCGCTCGGTGTATGTACCATTTTATACATCGGGGTTTCCTTTGTCTTAACAGGCATGGTTCACTATACGAAACTGAATGTCAGTGATCCTGTCGCATTTGCTCTTCAAGTGGTCGGTCTGAATAGTGTGGCGGGTATCATATCAGCCGGTGCCATTATTGGGATTACAACGGTACTCATTGCCTTGGTCTATGCACAGGTTCGCTTAACCTTTGCGATGAGCCGCGATGGACTTATGCCAAAGGTTTTCTCAAAGGTTCATCCAAAATCACAAACACCTGTTGCCAACACTTGGCTGACAGGGGCAGTCGCAGCATGTATCGTAGGTTTTGTGAATTTATCGACGCTTGCGAATTTAGTCAGTATCGGAACACTTGCAGCCTTTACGGTGATTTCCATTGCGGTCATCATATTGCGAAAAAAACACCCGAATGTTAAAGCAGCGTTTAAAGTGCCATTCGTGCCTGTGCTTCCAATTATCAGCGCGATCATTTGTATCACACTTGCGACAACACTTTCTTGGGTCACATGGAGAGCCTTCCTCATCTGGATCGCCATCGGTGTTGTTGTCTATTTCACCTATGCAAGACGAAAAAGCCATCTCAATGAAACACATTAGAAAAGAGACACGGGGATTCCCGGTCTCTTTTTTTGCTTAAATCACGCTGTTTTTGACTGAATTTGAGTCCACCATATCTGGATCTAGCACGCTTGAAATCGGAATGACAAGCGGTGAACAATCTCCATTGTCCTCACCAAAACCTTGGTTCATTTTCATTGAGAGAAAATAATCAATCTGCTGATAAGGTCCTAGCGTCAGTGATGCACCCCGATCCATTGCATTGATTTTAAAAGCACCGACATTGACGACTGAGGGTGAGAATAACATCACACGTCACTTCCTTTGAATGGGTTTAGCTGCTGGTGAAAAAGAGGCAGGTGAGTCCACTTGATCTCGATCATCTACATGGCTTTTTGTACCGACAAAACCGCTGGCATCTCCAAAATTCTGTCCGTAACCCTGATTTTTTTTATCTGAGTTTTGCCACTCTGCTAACAAATTTTGTCCGACATTCACCGCCGACGCATTTTCAAAGGAATTAATTTTTAACATGAAAATATTAATATTGATATACGGAGTTGGTTGAACCACAGATAAACCTCCTTTTTATAGGTATATGCAAGCACCCATCAAGTATGTTAACGGGAGGTCTTCACATGGACTTCGAAAAAATGAAGCAGTGGATGGATATTGCCCAGCAAATGCATGGAGATGATTTTTGGAAAATGATCTTCGATGATGAGCAAAGATCCCCCTTTATGGCAAACGGTCCATCTCCATTTACATTCACACAGCAGGATCAGCGGGGTTCAGATGCGTCGTTTCCTCCAATCGACATGGTGGAAACCCATGCAGAAATTCAATATTTAATTTATTTGCCTGGCTACCGAAAGGAAGATGTTCAGGTGTTATCATATGGTGAATATTTGGTTGTGAAAGGACAGCGTTTTTCCTTTTTTAACGAACAGGACTTTCGCCAAAAGCAAGGGAAGTATGGTCCGTTTGAAAAGAAAATCCGCCTTCCAGAAATGATTCTTGGTCAAATGAATGCTGCCTTTAAAGACGGTGTACTTTACATCCGCCTGCAAAAGGATGAAGGAAAAGCGACGGCTATCATCATAGATGACGAATATTGATACTCACTGCGTCTATTTGATCACGATCATCAATTGTTTCAATTGGCAGGATCGTGATCACGCCATCAGCATTCTGTTCCCCAAAGCCATTGTTTCGTTTGATCGTACTGCAATGATTGCGAACAAACGTCGAGCCAAACGTCATAGATGATCCTGTGCCAATCGAATTCGTTTTCATATGGGCAATGTGAATCTGAGTAGGCAGCATATGCTTCTCCCCTTTCTTGTCATCTCTATAAGTATATACGGGGCAGCTTTTCCATAGACTAGAGTAAGGCGGAAGAAAAGGTTGTGGTCTACTTGAAACATTTCATTCAATCACTCTTTAAAAAAATTGAATCCAATCCATCCCCATCTGTCATTGAGCTAGAAAAAAGACTCGCCGCTCTTGAGCAAAAAATGTCTGCACCAGCTGCTCCTGTCTCAGAGGATACACACATCCATATCGAATCCCTGCGAGTGGACAAAATTGACTACCATTTAGAATTTGGGGAGCTTTCTATTGACCAGCTTCAAGGCAGGCTCAATATTGGGGCAACCTATTACACGCCAAAGGACACATGCATCAAAAAATCCACACAAACACCGAAGCCAAAAGAAACAAAAACACCGGTTGTCTCGATTCGATCAAAGCCTTCATCTTCTTAAGGCGCTCGGCTTTTTAGTACAATCGGGGCAGTATCACAAACGATAAGACAGGTCCAAAATAAAAAGCTCCACTTCTCTACAAATCAAAGTAGTGAAATTGAGCTTTTTCCGTTACTTCATTTATTTATTGAATTCATCAATCGGAAGAAATATTCAGATTGATGTGTCTTATTCAGGTTATACCAAGAATGTAAGGCATCTGGTGCAAATACTTCTATTTTTTTCAGCACTTCCATTGCAAATTCTAAAGGAGCTATTCCTGATGCAGTAACTAAATTCGCATCAGATACCGCAGGTGCCAACTCATAGAACTTCTCTCCTTTATAGTTATGACAAACCATTTTAGTATATTCTAAGTTATTACTTGTATGCCTTCTAGTATTTAAGTATCCCATATTCGCGAGCCCGTCAGTTGCACCACAAATTGCAGCAACAATTGTGCCACGCTCTAAAGCTTGACCAATTCTTCCCAAGATAGGTTGGTGAATTTTTTCACCCCAAGTCGTCCCTCCTGGTAAAATCAAAAGATCTTTGCTCTCAAGATTACATTCTTCAAGGGAAATATCTGGTTTTATGCTCAAACCTCCCATAGTAGTCTTTATTTCTTTATTAACTCCTACTGTAATTACTCTTAAAGGTGCTAAATCTTTTTTGAAATATCTACCTGAGTTTAGTTCAGCGATTAAATATCCATATTCCCAGTCAGACATCGTATCAAATACATATAGATAAACTTTTTTTGTTTGCATCCAATCACCTTCCATTCACAATTGATATAGCTATTATAAAATAACTTCCCTGACAGTTAACGTCAGGGAAGTTATCATACTTGGTAAAATTTTATTAAATCCGACAAAACTTCAATAACTCTTTTCTTAAGACTAATTGGCTCAACAACTTTAATAGATTTATTATAAGGTAAAAGTAAATAAGGTACATATGTATGTATCATATCTTTTGGAAGAAGAAAAACTGCTTGATCTGAAGTCCGTTCTTGTAAATAATGTCCTAAAAACCAATGTTGGCAAATATCAGCCAATACATTTTTATCCCCATGAATCACCAAAGAAATAATCTCTTCCTTATCTTCTAAAGTTGGTAGGAGACTGTTTATAAAAAAGTCACGTGCTGAAAAATTTTCTTTCTGGTCAAAATGATTTACTGTCAGCATTAGACTTTCAATTCGATCTACTCTAAAACTACGCATATCATTCCTAAGATGACAAAATCCAATCACATACCACTTATTATTCCAATAGATTATTCTGTATGGATCGACACACCTATGATGTAATTGCTTTTCTCCACTTTTATTGTAAAGAAGTTTCACCGTGTATGCGTCTGCTATGGCCTTTTCCAACTTCTTTAAAGAAGGTTCCAAAGAGATTGAAGGGGTTCGACTTATTACTTCAAGACTAGTTATATGTTGGTTTACCTTTGTTTCTTGCTCTTGATTTGAGTGTTTACTAAGTTTTGAAATGGCCCTTTTTAGCGCTTCATCTCCATAATATCCGGCTTCTTCTGCAAAAACAGCAGCGTGAAATAGTGAAGTCATCTCCTCAAAATCAAAAAATAGAGGGGCCTCTATAAAATTGTTCAATAAACTATATCCACCGTTATGTCCTGGTTCTGAAATAATAGGTACACCACTCGTTGAAAGTGTATCAATATAACGATACACAGTTCTTATATTCATCTCTAACTTTTCTGAAATTTGTTTTGCAGTTATTTTTTTATCCGAACGAAGCATCCATAAAATGGATAACAAATTGTCTACTTTAGGCATATAATTCCACCTTTATATGAGTTTTATTTCCGATGATATACTTGTGATTTTTGGTATAACTCATCAATTTCTTTCCGATATCTTTCTAATTGAAGCTTTACACAGATTTGTCATTTCACACATTTGATTTACAATTTTATTTTCCTCTTTATAAAGCTTTACTGCATCATGGTATCTCAAGCAGACCTTAAGCATTGGATAATATCACGTTCTAATTGGCTTACACCCGCCATAAATGTAAATTAAGAATTGGCTGTAAGGATTATCTTCTGATATCTAGCTACGTATCTTTTAAGAATTTTAAATTTGTCTTTTACTGTGAGTAATACAGGGCTAGGTCTGTACCATAAATGATTTCACCTTTTTCTTCAATAGAGGACTTAGATATTATTAATAAAATTGGGTATCCTAAACGATAAATCACAGGTCGTTTTTCTTATCTATTTAGCTAGGTTTCTATGAGAAACTATACAAATCACGACCAATCACTGTAAAATATAGAGGATCTAATCAAAAATTGAGGTGTTTTCATTGTATACGGGTCAAAAAAAATCATTTTGGAAACAGAAAAAAGTCATCATCCCTCTTCTTAGCATCATCGTAGTTGCTGCTGCTTTCTTTTTCTTAAAAGATACTCTTTTCTCAAAAGAAAAAGAGGCTTTAAAAGCCGCTCAAAGCTTTACGAAACATATGGAGAAGAAAGACTTTACGAAGCTGGCAGATGAGGTGACAAGTGCATCTTTGAAAGCCAATGACTTTTCAAAAAAACAACTAGCCGAAAAATACGACAATATTTTCAACGGCATTGGAGCTTATGATCTGAACATATCAAAGCTCAACGTTGAAAAACAGGACAAAGGAAATGGGTATCAATTTTCCTATGATGTAACGATGAAAACGTCTCTTGGCAAGCTGCATAAGCTGTCTTACAAGGGCATTCTCTCCGAAGAAGATGACAAGTGGAAAGTGGACTGGAAACCAAATCTCATCTTCCCGCAAATGGAAAAAGGAGATACCATCAAGGTCAAATCAGACCCTGCTGTCCGCGGAAACATTGTCGACCGCAAAGGACGTACGCTGGCTGAAACAACTGGTGGAAACGCACTTGGCATCATCCCGGGCAAGCTCGGAACAGGAGAAGAAAAAGAACGCAATATCAAAAAAATCAGCCAAGCTTTTGATATAGAGGAAGAACTAATCAACAATCAGCTGAAACAAGCATGGGTCACAGACGACACGTTTGTCCCGCTCAAATCGATGTTAAAACAAAAGCCAATTCCAAAGGACGTCAATGGCGTTACCTATCAATCAAAGGAAATGCGCTACTACCCATATAACAAAGCCGCCGCTCATCTCACCGGATATGTAGGAAAAGCAAATGCGGATGATATCAAAAGAAATCCAGCATTAAAGGCGGATCAAATCATCGGCAAAACCGGCCTTGAATTCACATTTGACAAAAACTTACGCGGACAAGATGGCGGAAGCATTCTCATCGTCCATGATGAAACAGGCATTGAAGAAACATTGCAAAAATCAGCTCGAAAAGATGGAAAAACAGTGAAGCTGACGATTGATGCTTCTTTACAGAAAAAAGCCTATGATCAGCTGAAAGGTGAAAAAGGGGCCGTCACGATCATGAATCCATCATCAGGTGATCTATTAGCACTTGTCAGCACCCCTTCCTACGATGTCAATCTCATGACAAACGGGATTACACCTAAGCAATATCAGGCATACAGTGAAAATCCAGACCTTCCATTCCAAGCTCGATATGCGAGCCGGTATGCACCAGGGTCCACATTCAAAACCATTACAGCCGCCATTGGGCTGGAAACAGGTGTCACAAAGCCTGACAAAGTGCGCACCATTCACGGACTGAAATGGCAAAAGGATCAATCTTGGGGAAATTATCGCATCACACGGGTTCACGATAAAGAAAAAGTAAATATGGTCGATGCCCTTGTGTACTCAGACAATATTTATTTTGGACAGGAAGCACTCGAAATAGGCAAAGACACCTACGAGAAAAAAGTGAAAACATTTGGATTTGGCGAAGACTTACACATGCCATTTACAATGAAGCCTGCACAAGTATCGAACGATGGCATTCAATCGGATATCTTACTGGCTGACTCGGCGTATGGGCAAGGCGAATTACTCATGTCACCGATTGAACAAGTACATGCCTATTCTCCATTTGCTACAGGAGGCAAGCTTGTCTATCCTCGAGTGATTCAAGATGAAAAAACAGCTTCACCAAAACAAATCATCAAAGAAGGCTCGGCAAACACAGTGAAAGATGCATTGACTAAGGTCGTGACCAGTCCAAACGGAACAGCCCACTCCTTACAAATCGAAGGAGCGGATATTGCCG
Organism: Bacillus sp. FSL K6-1006; assembly: GCF_038593175.1. Taxonomy (NCBI): domain Bacteria; kingdom Bacillati; phylum Bacillota; class Bacilli; order Caryophanales; family Bacillaceae; genus Bacillus; species Bacillus sp. FSL K6-1006. Next base: position 714,422 of record NZ_CP151970.1, on the reverse strand, counting down.
CTAAAACGGGAACGGCAGAGTTAAAAAGCAAACAGGGTGCAACAGACGGCACCGAAAATGGATTTTTACTTGCGTTTAATCCTAAAAAAGAAGATTACGTCCTCGTCGGCATGATCGAAGGGGTGAAAAACCGCGGCGGCAGTGGACTCGTCGTTCAAAAAATGAAGCCTGTGATCGCTTCTTTTTACAAATAACTCTTTAGAGACACAAGCTCAATCAAATGCTTGTGTCTCTTTTTTTCTAAATCATGACAATTTGCTATTGTTTTATAGTTCACCTTATGAATAAAATGAGAAGAATGCAAAAAACAGAAAACAGATAAATGAAGGGAGGAAGTCTCATTGGCCATTGCTGCTCGTACAAAGGATAAACCCCAACATTCTGTTACCGGCTCAACGGTTTATCCCATCTTATTGATTATTGGTATTTGTCATATGCTGAACGACACATTGCAAGCCGTTATTCCTGCGATGTTCCCTATTTTGGAACGATCAATGGGGCTGACCTTTACACAATTAGGGCTGATTGCCTTTACATTAAATATGGTCTCCTCCGTGATGCAGCCTGCTATTGGGTGGTACACAGATAAACGGCCGATGCCTTATGCACTTCCGATTGCTTTATTTTCAAGTGCTGTCGGTATATTCGGACTCGCGTTTGCTCCGTCCTTTGCCACCATTCTGCTTTGCGTTGTCTTTATCGGACTCGGCTCTGCGATCTTCCATCCAGAGGGCTCCCGTGTTGCCAACATGGCAGCTGGTCCAAGACGAGGACTTGCCCAGTCCATCTATCAAGTAGGCGGGAATACAGGTCAAGCCTTTGCCCCGCTTATCGCTGCATTAATGCTCGTCCCGCTCGGTCAGACAGGCGTGGCTTGGTTTACGATTGTTGGAATGATTGCGGTTGGTTTCCTTCTTTATATTTCAAGATGGTACGCAGGTAGACTTCAAACCATTCGGGCCCAAGCGAAAAAAACACCTGCAAAAGCGGCTAGATCTGATATTCATCGTAAATCAGCACTCATTGCACTTGGCATTATCGTCTTTCTCATCTTTGCCCGCTCTTGGTATGGAAATGCCATTTCGAATTTCTATGCATTTTATGCGATTGAACAATACGGTTTGACGATTAAAGAATCACAGACTTATATCTTCTTATTTCTCATTCTAGGTGCAATTGGGACATTTTTAGGCGGTCCGCTTGCAGACCGCTTTGGCAAGAAAAACGTGATTTTAGTTTCCTTATTGGCATCCTTCCCGCTTGCCCTGCTGCTGCCATTTGCCGGACCCGTTTTTGCTTATGTTTTACTCGGGCTGATTGGGCTCATTTTGACATCAAGCTTCTCTGTTACCGTGGTTTATGCCCAAGAACTATTTCCCGGGAAAATTGGCACAATGTCTGGTTTAACTGTTGGGCTTGCGTTTGGTATGGGTGCAATCGGATCGGTTGCCCTCGGCTCATTCATTGATGCCTTCGGCTTAACGCCTACCATGATCGGTGTTGCCTTTTTACCGATATTAGGCATCCTAGCCTTCCTACTTCCTAGCGACCAAACCATTTCTAAATGGAATGAATCATAAAAAGAAAACCGCTCAATCAATGAGCGGTTTTTCATCTCTCATAAAAATGCGTGTCAGGCACATGCTTCTTCGCAATAAATCCTTGCTTAAATTCTGGAAATACCTTTTGCACCTGCTTAATCTTTTGATGAACCAAGTCGGCATATGGAATATACAAATGATCCACAAGCTTCTGTTCTTTCATATAGTAATACCAATTAAGGTTAAAGGTATTCTCGTCAATGATCGTAAAGGCAGAAAAATGATAGAACAAGAGTGGACATTCGTCGAGATACATATCTCCTTTTACAACTGAAAGCTTGTAGTTTTCAATGTTCCAAATCGCCGCATTGGCTCCTTTAGATGCAACGATATGAACCCCTTCAAAATCATCAACCCATCTTTCCACATACCGCTGATCTCCGTACGTCTTTTTTTCTGTATCCATTTCTACTGTACAATGGGCAAGACAATTTTCTTTCCATTGCGTGACTGCCTGTATGGCAACATCTGTGTTGCGGCACCCTACAAACCCAGTATTAAAGCGTCCAGACAACTCATAAAAATGATAGAACCGCTTGGAATTCATATGATCCGTCAAAAATAAATGAGCGCTTGGATTCTCTGCAAAAATCGCCTCCGGATCATGATAAAAATACAAATCCGTATCCAGATGGGCAAGATAATCCGCATCTGAGGACTCAAGAATTTTGAGCAGAAAAGCAGGCTTTAACGTCCAGCAATACTCATGAAACGTTCGATCTTCTTTTGCCTTTCGCAGCGTATCATCTTCAATGTCCTCAAGCTGTTCATATTGAACATGCGGGTGAGGGAACTCCTTTAATACATTAAAAGCCAAAGGGTCTGCACATAAAACGGACAGCTTAAAGGCATGAGCGTTTTGTTCAAGCGAATGAATCAGCGCCAAAAGCTTAAAAACATGGGTATTCGACACAATGGTTGTAAAGTGATAAGACGCCATTTACAACACATCCACTTGGAACAAATCAACGCGCAACAGCTCTTTCGTCAGCCCTTGAATGGCTTCTACAAGCACCATGCAGCCATACTCCTCACGTGCAAGCTGCGCCGCTTCTGCCAGCTTTTTCAAAGGAAAATGCTTGGCTGTCAGCATATCTTTTTTATCCCGCTTGATGCCTACATTCCGCTCTGTGATCAAATGAAGCAGCTCTAAAAAATAGGATAACAGGTCATCAAATGCTGGATTCTCACGCAGCTGCCGAACTTCTTTCACAATATCATTTGTCACAGTGTGAGAAAACGGACCAGAGAAAGCCAAATGGACATCAATGGAATCAATATTGTTATACTTCTCACACATATACAAAATGTTGTATTTGATGTCATCAAATGACGTTAAATTACTTGGATGCTCTTGATGCACACTCATAATATCCTCTCGCAATTCAAAGGAGAGACCAAGCTGATTCAGTCGAATTCCTAAATCATAATCCTCAAATCCGTACCGAACGATATTTTCATCAAACATCCCTAGTGCCATGACATGCTTACGTTTAACAGAGGAGTTATTTGTAATAAAAAAGCGCCATGGCAGCTCATAAGAACCTAAATCATAGTGGTACGTTTCCAAAATATCTTTCAGAATATCAATAAACTCAGACTGCAAATCGAAGCTTTTCTCTAGAAATGCACCATTTTCGACTTCTTCCAATGATAAAAGAGGCGTTTTGTCCTCCATTTTCCGTTTATACAGTCCTTGCTTTTTCAACCGCTTCATATGATCCTTATCAAAAGCTGTGTAAAAATAGCGATAAATCCGCTTCCAGCACACACCGCAAATGACAAGATTCTCCCTGTCAGCATGAGCCTCTGCATGCTTTTGAATAAATCTCGGTTCTGCCAGCATATCACTGTCATGAAAAATGAGCAGATCCCCCTCCGCCTCGCGAATGGCATGATTACGTCCCTTTGCAATCCCTTGATTGACAGGAATGCGCACTTTTTTAAACGGGAAGTTCACCTCAATATTCTCAAGCATTTCCATCGTGCCATCCGTTGAGCCATTATCAGCAACAATGACTTCAAATGGAATATCTGTTTCCTGAAGCGTTAAAGAAAAAAGGCTTCCCTCTAAACGCTCTTTGGCATTATAGCTTGGAATAATGACGCTTACCTTTGGCTTTTCATTCATGCGTCATCCTCCTCCCGTTTGGCATAGCCGTTAAACAGCGGATCGACCTGCTCCACAGATTCAATCACGTGGCGAAGCACTTGCCGATAGGCTTCTTGAAAAAAAGGCAGGTCATTTCGTCCTTTTTCATGAATTTGCTGCATCTCATCCTTGCTCACAATCCGAAAGCCGCTGTAATGATAGCAAATGAGCGGGTGCCCATCCTCCAGAAGAATACGTCCATTCTCCTCCCGATAAGAATGCTGCCCATAGTTCCAATGACCAATATTCACGCCTTTTGTCTCAATATCTTCTACTTTGTCAAACAGTCTCGGCATATGATCTAGATATCCTTGATCGCCAAACTTGCCTTCTCCCGGTGCATTTTTACATTCTTTTAAGCATTCTTCTTTCCACCAGCTGAGGCATTTTCGTCCGGCTTCATCTCCTTTAAAATGCAGAAAGCCTGAGTTATAGCGTCCTAAAAGCTTCTGAAGCATCTTCACTTCCTCTGCATCAAAGCTTGGAATGACAATATCCCCTCTCGAAATTAAAACAGAAGCATTCGGCTGATGTTGAAAAATCACCTGAGGGCTCTCATAAAAGAACAAATCCGCATCAAGATAGGTCACGCTCTCTGCCTGCTCCTGTTCAAATAACCACTCAATCCAAATCGGCTTTAAGGTCCAGCAATATTCGGATGCATCCCGTTCCTCTTTTTTCTCCAGCAGCTCTGGTGTTTCGAGCTCCCGTACATGAACAAGATCCACATGCGGAAAATTCATTTGATGAAGCAAATCAAATGCAGCATCATCCATACATAACGTCTTGATGACAGCATCATCTTCTACTTGCTTCAACGATAAGAAAAACGCAATAGCTTGATAAAGTCTTCCACTTGAAAGAACCGTACAATATATGCTGTTCATCTATTTACACCTCTATTTTTGAAAGAATTCGCGGTACCATTCAATCGTCTTCTCTAAGCCTTCATCAATGGAGTAATCAGGCTTCCAATCAAGCAGCTTTCTCGCTTTCTCTGCTGACAAATATTGATGCTTAATTTCATGTGTTCCTTGATTCAAAATACGAGGCTTCAGTTCACTTCCCATTGCCTTTAAAATCTTATCCACAAGCTCTAGCACTGTCAGTTGAATCTCGTTACTAAAGTTAAAGGCTTCTCCCGCCAGCCCTTTTTCCTCCATCTTCTCAGCTAGCAGCAAATAAGCCTTCACTGCATCTTCAATGTAGAAGTAATCACGAATAAATGTCCCGTCACTTCTAATTTCCGGCGCCTTTCCTTCTAACACAAGCTGAATGGTTTGCGGAATGATTCTGTTGAAATTCAAATCCCCGCCTCCATATAAATTACCGCAGCGTGTAATACAAACTGGAAGACCGTATGTGTTGTAGTACGTATGAGAAATGAGATCTGCACAGCTCTTTGAGACATCATACGGATGTTTCCCGTTTAACGGCATGTCTTCATCATATGGAAGCTGCTCTTGATCACCGTATGCTTTGTCACTTGATGCCACGATAACTCGTTTGATGAGCGGCTGTCTTCTGCAAGCCTCCAGCACATTCCATGTCCCTAAGATATTCGCTTCAAATGTAGAAACAGGATGTCTATTCGCGACCCCAACAATGGCTTGGGCAGCCAAATGGAAGACGGTGTCAATTTCATATTCTCCTAACGCACGTTCAATCGTCTGCATATCCTCTAATGCGCCTTGCACCACATTCATTTTTTCAAATTGACTGCCTTGATATAAATTCGACCTAGGCACCTGATCACGCACAAGTCCAGTCACGTTTGCCCCTTGATCAATCAATTCCTTAACGAGATAGCTCCCTAACAGCCCTGTACATCCAGTTACAAATACGTTCTTTCCATTCCAAAATCCGCTCATGCTGTCACCAAACCTTCCATGGTTGTTTTCCATCTGTCCACATGTCGTTGATTTCCTTCAGGTTTTTATACGTATCAATTGCTGTCCAAAATCCGTGATGCTCATAAACGGCAAGCTCTCCATCATCCGCCAGGTTTTGAAGAGGCTCTGCTTCAAACACGCATTGATCATCGTCTGTCAAATAATCAAATACCTTTGAAGACAACACAAAAAATCCTCCATTGATCATCCCGATACTGTCTGTCTTCTCAGAGAAGGATTGTGCCATCCCGTTATACACCTTCAGTGTCCCGTACTGGGACTTCTTTTCAATGCCTGTGACAGTCGCAGCTGCTCCAAGATCCTGATGACGTTTCAGCAAATGAAACATATTGATATTAGCCAGTCCATCACCATACGTCATCATAAAGGTCTCATCACCAATGTAATCCTGTGCCTGCTTTAAACGTCCGCCTGTCATCGTATTTTCACCTGTATCTAAAAAGGTGATTTTCCAGTTTTCCGATTTACCTAAAAGCTTCATTTCTCCTGTCGCCATATCGAGCTGCATGCTGTGATGCTGCCAGTCGTAGTTCAGAAAGTACTCTTTGATCTTCTCTCCTTTATATCCAAGCAATAGGATAAATTCGTCTACACCGTAATACTGATAGATTTTCATAATATGCCATAGAATAGGCCGGTCTCCGATCATAGCAAGTGGTTTAGGAAGCGCTTGTGTGACCTCACTCATTCTCGTTCCCTTTCCTCCGCAGAGAATGACTGCTTTCATCTTCTCCCCTCATCTCTCTATGAAGATTTTTGATTAAAACCCTATCTTTATGCGGAAAATCAGTACATGTACCCTCATACTTTGTCCGACATCAGGTTTTGAATCTACTCTATTCATATGTCGAAATGAGAGAGTGTGCCACCTAGCATTTAACTATTTTTACAAATAAAAAAAGAGCGAGATTCATATTCTCGCTCTTCCAAAGTTTAAATTGTATATTTTCAGGGTAGATGGTATGATAAACATGTGCATAATCAGCACAAACAGCCTCTTTCTACAAAGAGACTACTAGATTGAATGAATTCAAGTGGCAGCTTGCTTCATTCTCAATATGAATCACGGAGGTGAATTCCCATGGCACAAAACGTTCTTTGTGAAGTGAACTCTTGCCGTTTTTGGGCTGAAAACAGCTGTACCGCTTCTACCATTAAAATTGGTAAAAACACGATGACTGAAGTGACTCGTAATACTGAAACTGATTGCGAAACATTTGAAACAAAATAATCTATTTTTCTCTGAGATGAAGGAACTGGCAGGTTCCTTCTTTTCTTTTATCATTCTATCAAGAATGATAATTATTATCAAGTGTTTTTCAATAAACATTTCTCGGGAAATAATGACACGATATTTCTCCATTCGTTGACGATTTTCACTCCTTTTTCTATACTCAACATATCCGAAGAAGAAAAAGTGGTGACCTATCAATGGATTTTACGATACGTTTTCTCTCATTCTTTGTCGTGGAAATCGAAGGCAAAGATGAACAAGCAAATAAACGGTTTAAACATTATCAAACACTAGATCAAGAAGAATTTGAACAAAGTGAGCTGAAGGACTTTTTAGACGGTGAGCTGAAAAAAATCGTCAAACGAAAAGTGGACAGACACCCTAAATCTGAACAAGTACCGACCAAAATTGGCCGATTTATTGTAGAACCCGGTCATGAGCTCGATTCAAATCCCAACTACAACCTATTTCATCAAACGAGATTTGCAGATACAAAAGAATTGTTTAATGAATGCAGTGAACAGTTTGTTCGCACATATTTAGATACAAGTGCTGTCAGAGGCGGCGTTTTTTTAGTTGCTTCTGCTGTTCCAAAAAAGTATTTCGATGATTCCTTTGTCTTTATTATGAAATGCGATTTCGAACAGAAAGTGGCTTCTATCGCTGATACATCTACCTTGATTAGAAAAGTCGAAATGGCCATTACGACAAAAAACATGAAATCAATTCAATACCCGTTTATGCCAGAAGAGGGCATGACTGAGGAAGCTGAAGTGAAAATTCATCAATCTTCACACGCTCGTTATTTTGAGGACTTTTTGAAATTCGTCGAATACGGTGAATCCATGCCTGAAATCATGAAATCACAGGTCATGAATATGGTACAGGAACAGGTTTTTGAAACATTACAGGATGAAAGTGAAGAATTAAAGCAGTTTGAAGAGGATCTTGAAATATGGGAAGCGAGTGAAAAGCGAGAAATTAGAGAAACACTCGATACAGAACAGATCACACAAGCGGCCTCCCATATTGTTGAACAAACCCCTGATATCACAATGAAAATGCGTCTAGGCGAAACGGAAATCAAAGGTCTTCTAGCAGACTTTGGCCAATCAATCCATATTGCAAAGCTCAACAATCGATATGTCGTGCTCGTTGAAGCAGATCAAATCGTCTTCGAAAAGGGAAGCACACCTGTTGAGTTTCATAAACCAAATGGGTTAAAAGAGGTGGTCAGCCAGCTGACGCAAAAAGCCTATGATTCAGATCTAGAATAAAAAAACATGACTGCCTCTTGCATTCAGCGCATGAGGCAGTTTTTTGTATAACGCTTGATTTATTACGCTGGATCAGAAGAAACATGCAGCTCCCTGCCTCTTGCCCACATGCTGACAAGCAATAAGCTTATGATGAGCATCAGCCAAAAGACGCTGCTTGATCCAAAAAACTGAATCATCGTATACCCGCACAAGGGTCCTAAAGCCGCTCCCATATCTTGAACAAAGGAATAGCTTGCGAGGAAGCGGTTTTTATCTGTTTGAGCAGACGCTTTTTGAAAAGCAAGCGTGTCCGTTAATGTCGTTAAGATTGTTGAGAGGAGCTGGATCAAAAGCAGCATCACAAGAAACCAGCCGCTTACCTTCAGCATGACCGCTAGAAAACTGAGACCTCCAAATGAAAGAAACATCCAGCAAAGCGTTCGTTCCTTCATCACAAGACGATCAAACCATCTGCCTGTTTTCGGTGCGACAAATGGTTCCCATCCCCATCTGAGCGCTTGAATGATTCCGCTTAAAGCCGAAGCTCCGATAACAAAGCCGAACAGAGCAAATTCACCATGACCGATCCTTGCTTCAATGACATGACTGAGTGTTGATGCGAATAACCCTTGTATCACAAGTGCGATCAGCATACCTGTCATTAATACTTTTACAACATCCCGTGCAAGCCACCTCTGTTTGATGACTTGATACACCTGCCCCTCTTCTCCCTTTTCAATCTCATCCAAAGAGACATAAAAAATGACCCCTAGTAATGTGAGTAAACCAAAAACTAACGTCATGGACTGGAAGCCCATCAGGCTGGCGAATATTCCGCCAAATAACATGCCGAATAAACTGCCAAGCCGGTAAAGTCCATTATAAATGCCCGTATAATGCCCTTGAGAGCTTTCCTCCATCTCAGCAATTAATCTCATTCCACTCATACGCAATAACGTCCATGCCAGCCCCCAAGCGCAGCGGCAGATCAGCAGCAGCCAAAAACCACTCACACCATATAGCATCGTGGTCACTGAAGCAATCAAAATAGCGATCAATACACCAGTCTTCATTGGGACAAACCGATAGAGCCACCAAACGACAGGCGTTAGCGGGATGCGGATGAATCGGTTAATGGACAGCAGCAGCCCGACCTCCCAAATAGACGATAAACCAATCTCTTTCCAATAAATCGGAAGAACAATATAAAGCATTGAATCCCCAATCAGTGCAAATGCTGTGATAAGCGATATTGACACCACTTGCTTTCGACGATGATCCATTTCCCTTCCCCCTTCGCTATCTTTACAATAAGCGATGCCTTATAATAAATCTAATGAATGTTTTTGATTAAACCATCAAAATAATTGATAGGTGGTGCAAAGTTGAATTTACATGCCCTTCGGATTTTTGCAAAGGTCGCAGAGACAAAAAGCGTTACACAAACAGCAGACGTACTGTCATTGACACAGCCTGCTGTGACGGCTCAGCTTAGAAGCATTGAAAATGAGATCGGTTTCCGTCTTTTTAAACGAAATGGCAGAGGCATTACACTTACGGAAATGGGGAAAATTCTATACCCTTATGCCCGGCAAGTGTTCGAGGCTGAAAAAGAAGTAGAATATCAGATCACACTTTTACAAAACGGAAAAAAGGGGCGGCTCCGCATCGCTTCTACCTATGTACCACTTAACTTTTTACTGCCAGATTGGCTTGCTGCCTTTAAAACATCTTCACCACAGACAGAAATTGAATTAAAAAGCGGAAACTCCGCTCAAGTTTTAGAGAGCCTGCTTCAATATGAATCAGATGTGGCCATCGCTGTGATCGAGGATCTGCACCATGAGGAGATTCTCACCTCTCATTTAACGAATTTAAGCTATGATTTTATTGTGCCGGCAGACCATCCGTTGAACGGAAAAACTGTCCCGCTAGAGCGCCTGAGTCAGGAGCCTTTTTTGATGCGTGAAGAAGGCAGTTCCACAAGAGATAAGCTCTTTTCATTATTTACCTCGAAAGGGATCAAAAAACCAACCGTTGATTTACAATTCAGCGGTGTTCATGAAGCGATTCAAATGATCAAAGCTGGATATGGCATCACACTTGTTCCCCGTGATGCGGTTCATGGCAGTCTCAAGCGGCAAGAAATTGGGCGCGTGTACATTGAAGGCATTGAGATCGTCAGACCGGTTGTTGTGTGCAAACGGGCGAATGATCTTGAAGAAAATAGAACCGTGGATGCCTTCCTGCAAATGAAAGGTATCGGTCCATTTACTACGCCTGCTGCCAATTAAAAAAGTGCCTGCTTCTGAAACAGGCACTTTTTTTCTATTCGGCTGGCTGCACGATGTCAAACGGTACAGCTTTTGAGGCTTTCACTAATTGTTCTGGTGTGATGAGGATTTCATTTCCCCATTCGCCTGCCCCAACACCTAATATCTCCTCTTCTAATAACGAAGCCTCAATAATGGTGCGGAATCCTTCTGGCTGCCAGCAAAACGGCGGAATCGAGCCAATTCGATAGCCCGTCACTTCAAGAACCTTCTCCGGTGAAGCCATTTTAATATTACGGGAGCCGGCGGCTTTCTTTAGTTTCCCTGACTTAATATGCTGGTCAGCGCCAACCATCACAAGCAGCTGCTCTCCTTCTCCTGTTTCAAAAATCAATGTTTTAATCATTTGTCTTTCACGAAAACCAAGAGCTGCCGCTACATTTGCTGCTCCCTTCTCTGTTTCGGCAGAAAATGTTTTGATCTCATATGGGATCTCGTGTTTGTCCAAAAAGTCATGAGCCGGTAATTTTTTCAATCGATTGAACCCCTTTCCTTACAATGTCCTTCATTTAGCTTATCACAATCTTCTCATCCTTAAGATGTATTTTTCAATGGAAAGCCTATGGACCCTTCATCACCATGCTATACTAAACTTGTTTTTGAAAAGGAGCCGGTTTGATATGGGAAACAAGTTTTGGTGTTATACAAGCAGTAAAAGCCTTCTCATGCTGAGTGATATTTTATTTGTGATGACGATCACGTTTGTCATTTATCAAGATACACAATCTGTTGCCTATGCGGCTGTATTTCCGCTGATTAGAACAATATGCCAGCTATTGGCTGGGCTCTTCTCTCCTGTTTTAACCGATTACTTTCAAGCTGGCCGCCTATTAAAATGGGTCCCGCTTTTACGTCTTGGGATGCTCATCGTGTTTACAGCCCAATTTCATTTGTTTCAGCAGCACATGGTCTGGTTGTTTAGTGCGCTTATTTTGATTTCCCTCACAGGCGGGTTCATCAGTCCTTTAATGCAGGCCATCATGCCGATGCTTGTGAAAGCAAATCAGCTTGTGAAAGCAAACAGTACAGCCTCCATTTTACATCAAATGATTCAAATCGCCGGCTATTCGTTCACTGGAATGCTCGTCCTATGGATCGGGCCATTTTATTTAATGTGGATCACTTGTGTCATGATTGTGTTGTCTTATCTATTATTCATCCCTGTCTTTCCTCTTCTCAAGCAAGAAGAGACGGTTCGAAAGGCAAATAAGATGAACAGCTTCAAAGATGGATGGACGATCATTTGGAGAAATAAAACGGTGCGCACCCTGACATTTATGGATGTTTGTGAAAATATTGCGGGTGCTGTGTGGATCGGAGCAATTACGCTTGCCTTTGTCACCCATGATTTAAAGCAAGGTGAGGAATGGTGGGGATTTATCAATGCCGCTTATTATACAGGTGCCATCATAGGCGGGCTCTTAGCTGCATGGATGAGTCAGTTTATCCAAAAACAGCTTCTCCTCTTTATGGCAGCTGGTTCATTCATTTATGCAGTGCTGACCATTGTCTATTCACTGAACAGCCTCCCGTGGCTTGCTTTGCTGCTTTGTATTTTGATGGGGCCTGCTTATCAAATCCGAGATGTTTCGCAGCAAACCATTCTTCAAACGGAAACGCCAGTACGTGATTTATCAAAGGTGTATTCGGCTCACTACGTCCTTTCTTCAGTATCGGTCGGTTTGTCTATTTTCTTTGTTGGATTGATTGCAGATGTATACGGGGCGAGGTCTGTGTATTTGCTAGGCGGTCTGTTTGTGCTCGTCTGTTCCGGCATTGCCATCCTTGCTTTTATGAAGCAGAAAAAAGAGAGCAGCTGATGTATGCAGCGGCTCTTTTACTTTTCTTTTAACATCGCAAACATGTCACGGGCCATGGCTTCTAAAATATACACAACTGGCGTCTGTGTGGTGATATTGGCTCTGTGGACCCGTTCATCTGTGACGTAGTAGGCAATATTTAAATCTGAAATGCGCGAAATCGTGCAGTGCTGGTTATTCGTAATACTAATGATTGTGCTGCCTTCTCTTTTTAACTTCGAAATATGATCAATTGTAATACTATTCTCCCCTGATACAGACAGCACAATGGTAACACTATTGTCTAAATACTGCATATTCATCGGGAAAAACGGATCGTTGATGTAAAATGAAAATTTCTCAAGACTTGAAAAGTACCTCGCCCCATACTGCGCCAAAATGCCAGAACTGCCAGTCCCAATAAACAGCACATTTTTTGCCTTAGCAATGAGCTTCGCTGCCTCCTTAATTTTCCCCTCAAAGTCTCCCTTCAATGTTCGTTCAATAAATTCATATAGAAAGTGCTGTGTGCTTTTTAAAGAAGGTGTCTGCTCTGATTCTAAATACATTTTGAGCTTCACTTTAAACTCTGAAAAGCCATCACAATTTACTTTTCGGCAAAAGCGAAGGACAGACGAGGTGGAAATATGTGCAGCATCTGCAAGGTCTCGAATTCTCATGTACACGACCTTTTCAGTGTTTTCCATGATATATCGGTATAAAGCGCTTTCTAGTTCATTAAAGCTGGAAATGACCTCACTTGAAAACATCTGACTTCCCCTTTCTCCAACAACATGTCACAATGTGTTTCTTTTATGTAACAAATCTCTAAATAGGGCACCCTTGCCTAAAGACGCTGAAGTCATTTACGCACGCGATGCTCTCACGATAAGCTATTGATGTACACAATAAAAAAGACTTTTCTCTATTATAACATTGCGCGTTACATTATTCGGAGGTGCAGAACATGGCAAAAGGATTAAAGGTTGTCACAATTGGTGGAGGATCAAGCTATACACCAGAGCTTGTAGAAGGATTTATTAAACGATACGATGAATTTCCGATTAGTGAGCTTTGGCTCGTTGATATTGAAGCGGGAAAAGAAAAGCTTGAGATCGTCGGAAATCTTGCAAAACGCATGGTCAAAAAAGCAGGGCTCCCAATCGAGGTTCATTTAACATTAGATCGCAGGAAAGCACTTGTAGATGCTGATTTTGTCACAACACAATTCCGTGTCGGACTTCTTGAAGCACGTATGAAGGATGAACGCATTCCTTTAAAATATGATGTCATTGGTCAAGAAACAAATGGTCCAGGAGGTCTATTCAAAGGACTTCGCACCATTCCTGTCATTCTTGATATTGTCAAAGATATTGAAGAGCTTTGCCCGAATGCATGGCTTGTGAATTTCACAAATCCAGCTGGTATGGTCACTGAAGCCGTTCTTCGTTATTCAAACCATCGCAAAGTCGTTGGTTTATGTAACGTGCCGATCGGCATTCGCATGGGAATCGCCAAAGGGCTTGGTGTCGATGCAAGCAGAGTCGAAGTCAGCTTTGCTGGATTAAACCATATGGTCTTTGGACTCAATGTATTCTTAGACGGCAAAAGCATCATGGATCAAGTCATTGAAGACATGGCTGATCCAAACTCCAGCATGTCGATGAACAACATTCAAGCGATTCCGTGGGATGCTGATTTCTTAAAAGGGCTTGGCGTCATTCCTTGTCCGTATCACCGCTACTACTACAAAACAAGTGATATGCTGGCTGAGGAAAAGAAAGCAGCAGCAAATGAAGGAACTCGTGCTGAGGTCGTTCGCGCATTAGAAAATGATTTGTTCGAGCTTTACAAAGACCCTGATCTCGACATCAAGCCGCCACAGCTTGAAAAACGAGGCGGTGCCTACTACAGTGATGCGGCTTGTAACTTAATTGCATCCATTTATAACGACAAGCATGACATTCAGCCTGTGAACACGATTAACAATGGCGCCATCAGTGACATTCCAAATGATTCTGCAATTGAACTCAACTGCGTTATCACAAAAGACGGTCCTAAACCAATCGCTGTTGGTGAAATGCCAGTCGCTGTCAAAGGACTCATTTCTCAAATTAAATCCTTTGAACGTGTAGCTGCTGAAGCAGCCGTGACAGGCGATTACAACACAGCTCTTGTCGCAATGACCATCAACCCGCTTGTCCCATCAGATGCCATTGCAAAAAGCATCCTAGATGAAATGCTAGAAGCACACAAAGAATATTTGCCGCAGTTCTTCAATAAAGTAGAAGCATAAAAAGAAGCCGCACTTGTCGAAAGTGCGGTTTTTCTTATTTCGCTGCAAACACGCGGTCCATCTGAGGGCGATCATAGTCTAATAGCCAGTGCTGTAAGCCTTCATAGACTGGTCTTAAACGCTCTGGATCTGCCGCAATGAGATCACAGCCTCGATCATCATATAAGTGAAATATCATTTTTTTCGAGAGATTCATTAGGTAAATTTCATAACCATGCTTCCCCTTCAAGATTTGATTCGGTGCATAGAAGTCTTCCTGGCAGATCGCATGGAGAAGCGGACGCAATCGAATGTCTTGCAGCTGGCATTTGAGTGTAAATCTCTCTATTGTCAGTGAATCTTCTATTTCTGGACGTACATAGGTCAAAAGCTCATGACGCAATCGGTAACGCATTTTCCGATTGACATATTTTTGATAAACCAAGAGCTGACGCTTCGTTAATTCATGTTCATGTTCTGTATACACATCCGTTACAAGCAGCATCTCGTCTTCTGGATCAAAAGCATATTTCACAATCTCTAAAGCACGATCCCCCGCTTTTTCTAATACAATCGATTCTTTTCCTAATGACCAATCTGCCAATTCAAACCGAAGCCCGATAGGCCACTCATAAAAAAGCGGCGGCGTGAGGATAAGATGAGGAAAATGACTTTTTAGAAACATATTTGTTTGACCACTCATTTGCTTTCCTTTCACTCGTTTTATTTTTCATTTTACCGTTGAAACATATAGGAAAACAATTGGAAATGAACTGTCATTTCTTATATGATAGAAAGAGATGGAGGTGTGGCCAATTGAAAAAATGGTTTTTACAAGTGTTCCTTACAGCACTGATCACCATGTGGATACAGGCTGGACTTGATCAAGCGAACATCATTCAGATCACCAATGTATGGGTCGATGTCAGCAGCTGGATCCTGATCTTCTTTGTCATCTACGCACTTTTTGAATGGACATCTCACGTCTTAGCAAAACGGAAAACCGTTCATCGCTGAACATCTCTTTTCATAGAGATGTTTTTTCTTGAAATTCTTCTTGCACAAGTTCATGAATGACGCCCATTCCTGCCTGGCTTCCAGCTGCTGCTGCGAGAACTAACTGAGCAGGACCGCCTAAATTATCACCACATGCAAAGACACCACTGACGGTTGTACGTCCAAGAATATCTGTTTCAATACCCGCATTCTTCGTCATTTGACAGCCAAGCTTTTCGGCAAATGGGGCTGACTGCTTGAATTCACTTGCGACAAAACCGCCTTCCCTATTCACTATCTCCCCATTCGCAAGCTGTAGAGAGCGCAGCTGCCCATTGTCATGATCAATCGACACAATTGGCACATCAATGACTTGAATAGAATGTGCCGTCAGAAGCGTCTTGTCTTCTTCAGCTAACATGTGCCCATTCGTAAACACGATCAAATCCTTTGTCCAATTGGAAAGAAGTTTAGCCATGTGCAAGGCTCGCTGATTCTCTGCAATGAGGGCAAGTGCTTTCTCCTTTAATTCCCATCCATCACAGAAAGGACAACTAAACAATGTTTTTCCGTACACATCATGAATTCCTTCGATCTCTGGCAGTATATCCTGCAATCCAGTTGCCAAAATGATTTTTTTCGCTTCGAATGCATCCCCCTCGTGTGTCAGTAACGTAAAGCTTTCCTCTTTCTTTTGTATATCAACAATTCGACTTCGTTTGATTTGGATATGAGGGTATTTTTGAAGATCTGCCTCTCCCGCTTGTCTGATTTCAAACGGTGTCATTCCATCATTTGTAATAAATCCATGTGATTCCTGCGTCACTCGATTTCTTGGCAGCTCATCATCAAATACAATGACCTGCTTTCTGCCTCTTCCTACAACAAGTGCTGCACTTAATCCGGCTGGCCCGCCTCCGATAATGGCACAATCTAATAACATATCAATCTCTCCTTTTTTATTAAAGATTTTAAAGACTCTTAATATCTATAATCAGTTCAAAAAAATCACACGTTGAAAAATGGATTTTTTTCTGTTTGCTCAAGTTGGTTCGCAATATCAATTAACCGTTTTTGACTTAATGTCTCCTGCATTTTCGTTTCAACATCCTGCATAACTTGTTCAATCAAACAGCCATCATGAGGCATGAAGGAGTCATGCTCTAAAGAGCAGCGAAATAAATTCGTTTGCCCTTCTACAGCCTGAATGACATCTAAAAATGAAATGTCTTCCTTTCGTTTGATAAGGGTGTACCCTCCCTTTGCACCAGGTGTTGATTCAATCAGTCCCGCCTTCACAAGCTTTGTTAAAATTTTGGATAGATAGGTTGGTGAAAGGTCTTGTATCTTAGCAAGAGGCTCAACGCCAATCGCTTTACCCTTTGGCGCAAGAGTTAAAAACACCATCGTATGCAGCGCATAGTTGGTTGCTTTAGAATATTTCATGAGGAAACTCCTTTCTATCTATTATAGACCTTTTATATCTGTAAATGATCATAGATGATTCAAGAGAAAAAAGCAAGAGTTGTGAATCTGCTCCACTTTTCATTCCACATTTCACATTTCCTTCCGATAATAGAAGTAAGCACGGAATAAAGTTTTGATTGAGAACGAGAAGGAGTGAAGAAAAATGTCAGATCAGCAGCACAATGCAGCACACGAAGAAGAAGAAGAATTTAACGTATACGACATGCTTCCGCCGGCAGGTACAATCATCGGAGAAGCAACAGAAGAAGAAATGGAAGCCGCAGCAGCACTTGAAGTGAGACACGTCGCGTTCATGCGCCTTCAAGATATGTTCATTCAATTTGATGGCTCGTCTTACAAAGACTTATTAAAAGACTTCCAAGAATTCGAATTGGATTCCACAAAATTCTGGAGAGCCATTGCTAGACGTCTTCAAATTCCATACGAATGGCCAATCCGAATCGACCACGCAAACGGCCCTATTTATATTGGTGAAACAGAGGATAGCCGTGAGGTTGAGGAGAGTGCGGAGTAAGGGGGCCTTTTCCTCTCCATTACAATACATCGGTTAAAAAAACAAATAAGCAATATGAGCGCTGTGACGCCCATATTGCTTATTCTCGTGTTATGTTAACTCTGGCCAAAATGCTTGATTTGCCACAATTAAGTCGTCTAAAATATCTTTTGCTACTTTAGCACTTGGCACCGTTTTCGATAATGTGATGGCCTGCCATAGTTTTTGATAGGATCCTTCTTCAAATGCTTCTACTACTAATTTTTCTACGCCAACTTGCTGCTCCATGAGACTTTTTTGAAATCTAGGAATCTCTCCAACTACTAATTTTTCTGGACCGCTGCTGCCAACGATACAAGGAATTTCAACCATGGCTGTTGGATCAAAGTTCCTAATAGCGCCATTGTTCTCTACGATCATCAGCATCCGTTCCTTTTTATTAAAAGCAATGGCTCGTGCCAAATCAACGATATAGGAAGCGTGCTCATCAATGGTCAGCTTTGTTTCCTTTGCAGTTCCTTTATCAATGATGGCCTGACATTCACTAAAAACAAAAGCTTCCCGCCCCTCCATCACTTCATTGGCACGCGTGAACTCAATATTTGAATGTGCCACTTCTTCATCTGGAAATAGATAGTATTTCAAATACGTATTCGGTACCGTTTTTGGATCAAGTGCTTGAATATCTTTGGCCTTTTTTAATGTGCTGTTCCAGCTCTTCTGCTGTTCTAATTCAGATGTTCCATCTGTTGCATAACCATGCTGGCTTACATGCTTAATTACCTCAGGCATTAAGCTATTTCCAGCTTTATCTCGAATATCTGTCCACCAGCCAAAATGATTTAAACCATAGTAATCGACTTCTAGTTCTTTCCGCGAAGATAAGCCTAAATTTTTTGCAATTAATTCTTCGATACCAATTGGCATATCACATATGTTTAAAATCTTGGCATTCGGCCTTAGCTTACGTGTTGCCTCTGCTACTATCGCTGCAGGGTTCGAATAGTTTAACATCCAAGCTTCAGGTGAGTATTTTTCCATATAATCGACAAGTTCTAATACACCTGGAATGGACCGCATCCCGTAAGCTATTCCGCCTGGACCGCATGTTTCCTGTCCGACGACTCCATGCTTCAATGGAATTTTCTCATCTAATTCACGCATTGCATATTTGCCGACACGAATATGTGCCATTACAAAATCGACTTGAGTAAAGGCTTCTTCTGGGTCCGTGCTTGCCAGTAATCGTACTTCTGGTGCTCGTTCTTTTAACATAATCTCACATGCATCTGCAATCGTCTTTTGTCTAGCTTCATCATTATCATAGAGTTTAATTGTATGAATCGGGAACTCCTCTAGATAGTCTAACAGCATCAAAATGATTCCCGGTGTAAATGTACTTCCGCCTCCAGCGATGGTAATATTAAATTTTTTCATCATATCCAGCTCCTTTTTCAATCTAATGAAAGTTTTGTCTCAAAGGACTCTCTTACTTGCGGTACACTTAAGCCAACAATGATTTGAATGCTTTGACCACTTTTCGCCATGCCGTGTGCCAGTTTATTTTTTGTAAAGTAGTCTCTATCTTTCACCAAGCTAGGGTCAATCACTGTAATTCGCAGACGCGTGGCACAGTTTGTCACATCTTTAATGTTTTCTTTACCGCCGAGGCCTTCTAAGAAATAAACGGCTTTCTCTTCATACTCAGACGCATAAACGGGCGCTTCCTTTCGGTCATGACCTTTTTTATGAGCATTCTCATAATCCTGTTTTGTATATAGCCTCGTCTCCTCCTCGTGTTTTCGTCCTGGTAATGGAATATCAAATTTCACAATCATCCATCTAAAGATGACAAAATACACTGCTGTAAAGAGAAGTCCAATCATCGCTTGGATCAGATAAATCCCTCCATGATTTGAAGAGAGAGGAATCCAGTTCAATGCAGCTATCTCGATAAGCCCGGAACCCATCATTCCGACAACACCAAACATATTCATGATTGTCACCATGGTCGCTCCAAGAAGTGCATGTATCACAAATAAATAAGGCGCGAGAAATAGAAACGTAAATTCAAGCGGTTCTGTAATTCCGGCAAATATGGCTGTCAATGTGGCGGGTAATACCAATGCCAAAACCTTTTTTCTGTTTTCTTTCGGTGTAGAAAAATACATGGCTAGAGCTATCCCTAAACAGCCGAACATCTTAATATTCCCATGCAATAAAAATCCGTATGGATAAAGATCCTTCAAATCAGAAGTTGAGGACGCAAATTCATTTAAGTGAGCAATCCAATATGGTTTTAACCCCCCATTTACAGCCGCTGGACCAAACTCAAAAGGTGTATAAATAAAATGGTGAAGTCCTGTTGGAATTAACACCCTTTCCAAGAAATGAAACAGCCAGACACCAATATAACCAGACTGTGCCATGAACCCTTGGAGAGATTGAATCCCCTGCTGAACATAGGGCCATACAAAAGCAACGATAAAAGCAATAGGAATCATCACAAAGAATCCGATGATGACAACAAATACAAGCCCCTGAAAAATCCCGAGCATCTCAGGCAGCTTTTGATCATAAAAACGATTATGAATCCAAATGACGATTCCAGATATCATCACCGCACCAATGATACTTGTATCCAGCGTAGGTATACCCGCAATTTCTTTTACTCCCGCTACGTTCTCGACACCTTGCGATAAATCAACGCCAAAAGTAGACGGCCAAAGTGTCAAAATACCATGAATATAATTGTTAAATACGAGATAAATCATCAAAGCTGCGAGCGTCGCACGTGCTTGCGCTTTTTTTGCAAGTGAGATGGGCAATCCAATCACAAAGGCTAATTCCATATGATTGAAAATCGTCCATCCCCCGCTTTCAATCAGTGACCAAACCTTGTACCACATCGTACCTTCTGCAGCCATTTCCCCCATAATCGCTGGATTCTTACATAAAGTCGCGAGGCCGACAACAATACCAAAAAACGCGAATAAAAGTACAGGAACTACCATAGCACTGCCAAACCGCTTGATTGCATTCATAAGCATAACCCCTTTGCTTGATCCATAACACCACTGTAAAGGTAGCGCTTACAAAAACCAATAGGTTTGACGTATTTAGAAATCAAGTTGTAACATTAGATTATATTTTCACAGGAAGAAAATATTTTCATGTTGGAGGGCACATCGCATGATACTCGACAAGCTGGTAAATGAATACTTCGAAGACTTAAATAAGAATGACCTGCACATTATTAAAACAATCCATGATCATCTTGAAGAAATGAAGACAATGAAAATTCAGGACCTTGCCCGTTTTGCTCATACTTCCATCTCATCCATCCATCGGCTTGCCAAAAAAATAGGGTTCGACGGCTACAGTGACTTAAAGTCTTATGTGAAATTAAATGCTTTCACTGAAGAGACAACACAGGATTTAATGAAGCTGCTCGATCAAGATATCCAGCAGACAAGAAAATATATGGAGCAGCTGGACTTTCATCAATTAAATCAACTGATTGATCGTGCACCGTATATTTATATTTATGGTACAGGAACTGCACAGCTCGATTTGGCCAATGATGTACAGAGGCAGCTATGGTCACTGCATAAAAAATCTCAAGTATTACGAAGCAAGCGAGACTTAACAGATGGAATCATTGAATTTGGTGAGGATGACCTTTTATTTATCATTTCTTTATCGGGTGAATCGAAGAATTTAGATGAAATCATTCAATTGGTGAAAACAAGACATATCAAATTTATCAGCATGACCACTTTAAGGAATAACCTCCTTGCACAAAATGCCATGTTTAACATCTATGTAAGCAGCACCCCGTTTCTCTTATATAACAAAGTAGACAACTCCAGTTTTCTGCCATTTTACATTGTGGCAGATATTATCGTCAGGAAATTTAGTGAGTGGAAATCGAACCAATTGAATAATAAGACTTAAACATAACAGATACAGTTTTGGAGAGAGATTCAATGTTGCTTCGCAAAAAAAGAGAGACTCTTTTGTCTCTCTCAAAAAATACTGTATAACAACGGTTTTAATGAAATATATCTATTTGCGGCTGCCTTTTCCTATTCAGCGGTATAATGCCCAGCAATCAGTTCATCAAACGAATCCGCTAATTTGAAATCCGTCTCATCTTCTAGATCAAAGTAGTGAATCGGTGGATCTTCCTTCGTTTCTCTATAATCCAATGCAATCCACGTATGACCATCCCCACAAATGAGCACAAGTCCCTCAGGCAATTCCCATTCTTCTATTAAATAATCACTATCCATAATACCTTCATCTTTGGCAATTCCTCTTAAATGATCAAATGACACATGATCCTCTGCCCATCCATTCGGCTGATCCGTTGGAAAAGCATTATGCAATGTATACCCGCCATTTTGTTCGAGAATCAGTTGCTTATATGTATCCGGCAGGATGACGCCTAGCTTCTTTTCCGCTTTTGCAATGCCTTTCTCATTGATTTTCTTAAATGTTTCTTCGCTTTCTCTATCCCAAAATGGTTTCAAACAAAATACCTCCAATTGTTATTTCTATCTCATTTTACCATTTATAATAACTAGTTTAATAGTCCTATTTATAAAAAAAGAGAAGGGTTCCCCCTCCTCTTGTTGGTCATGATTGTTCTTGATTTCTCGCTTCAAATTCATCCAGCATTGCACGCACTTCATCTGTTGATGATGTGTTCATTAATTGATTTCTCAAGAAACTCGCTCCCCAGAATCCTTTCACATAAATCTTAAAGAAGCGGTGCAGTGCCTTGAATGGACGCAAACCTAGTGATGAGTATTGATCATGGAGATCAAGATGTAATCTTAAAAGACCGAGCAGTTCATCACTTGTATGCTCCTTCGGCTCTTTTTCAAAAGCAAATGGGTTATGGAAAATCCCTCGTCCAATCATCACACCGTCCACTCCATACTGTTCAGCGAGCTTTAAGCCTGTTTGACGATCAGGAATATCACCATTGATTGTCAAAAGAGTATCAGGTGCTACTTCATCACGAAGTTTTTTGATCTCAGGAATGAGCTCCCAATGCGCATCCACCTGGCTCATTTCCTTTCTTGTGCGAAGGTGGATCGATAAATTCACAATGTCTTGCTCCAAAATGTGTCTAAGCCACCCGCGCCATTCATCGACTTCAGTAAAACCAAGTCTTGTTTTGACGCTGACAGGTAATCCCCCTGCTTTTGCCGCTTGAATCAGCTCTGCGGCAACGTCTGGGCGAAGAATCAAGCCGCTGCCCTTCCCGTTTTGCGTAACATTTGGGACAGGACAGCCCATATTAATATCAAGTCCCTGAAATCCTAACTCCGCCATTCCAATGCTCATCTGTCTAAAGTTCTCAGGCTTGTCTCCCCAAATATGAGCAACAATCGGCTGCTCATCCTCTGTAAACGTTAAACGCCCCTTCACACTTTGAATACCATCAGGGTGGCAATAGCTCTCACTGTTCGTAAACTCTGTAAAAAACACATCCGGTCTCGCCGCCTCACTCACAACATGACGAAACACAACATCTGTCACTTCTTCCATTGGTGCTAATATAAAAAATGGCCGCGGTAAATCACGCCAGAAATTTTTACTCATCTTTCATCCAATTCCTCTCATGACATAGCGCCTAAAGGGCATGTCCTTCTGTAAATTCTTTCAGCAATTTTTATCATTATATACTTTAATATGAACCGTGCAAAATTGCAAAAAAGGACATTTGGTGATGAATTGCGGGATAAAAATATTAATTCCACTTCCAAATATCATTTTTTAGGCCGATTGAACATACAAAAATAAAAACATCCCGATATCGATGTTTTTCACAGAATCGGGATGTCACAATACATTACTGATTAATCACAAGACTTGCTACACATTCTACATGGTTGGTATGCGGAAACATATCCACAGGCTGCACTTCCTCTGTCACATACCCGCCATCTTCAAGAATTCTCAAATCACGAGCAAGCGTCCCAGGATTACAGGAAACATAAACAACTCGGTTTGGTTTCATCTTTAAAATGGTGTCAAGCAGTGCTTCGTCACAGCCTTTTCTTGGCGGATCGACGACGAGGGTGTCTGCTTTGATGCCTTCTTTGTACCAGTTTGGGATGACGGTTTCTGCTTCGCCGACTGCGAATTCAACATTATTGATTCCGTTTAAGGCAGCGTTGCGTTTTGCATCTTCAATCGCTTCTGGGACAATTTCAACCCCATATACTCTGCCTGCCTTTTTTGCGAGAAATAAAGAGATCGTCCCGATTCCGCAGTATGCATCAATCACGGTTTCTTCGCCTTGTAGCTCTGCATATTCAAGCGCTTTGTCGTAAAGCACCTTTGTTTGAGCTGGGTTCACTTGATAAAATGAGCGGGCTGAAATGGCAAATTTGATGTCGCCAATCGTGTCATAAATGTATTCTTCGCCCCATAAAACGGTTGTTTCGTCTCCGAAAATGACATTTGTTTTCTTTGAATTCACGTTTTGTACAATTGACCGAACGTGTGGGAAGCGTGCTATAATCTGCTCAATCACCTGCTGCTTTTGCGGAAAGTCAGCCGTTCTAGTAACAAACACAACCATCATTTCACCTGTTGCCATACCGTAGCGAACCATCACATGACGCAGCCAGCCTTTGTGCCGCTCTTCGTTATATGCTTTGATGCCAAACGCATTGCATATGTCTTTTACTGCCTGTACCACTTCGTCGTTTTCTGATTGTTGAATTAAACATTTTTCCATATCAATGATTTCATGGGTACGCTGCTGATAAAATCCTGCAACAAGTCCGCCTTCGCGTTCACCAATTGGAACTTGTGCTTTGTTTCTGTAATTCCAAGGATCTTCCATGCCGAGTACAGGATGAACTTTTACACGGCTCATATCAAGCTTGGCGATCCGCTCTAAAACGTCCTTTACTTGTTTCTGTTTAAATAGCAGCTGGCCTTCATAGCTCATATGCTGAATTTGACAGCCGCCGCACTGCTTGTAAATGGGACATGGCGCATCTTGCCTGTGCTGACTTTCCTTTGTCAGTTCCATGAGTCGTCCAAAAGCAAATCCTTTTTTAACTCGTGTGACTTTGATTTTCCCTTGTTCCTCGGGAAGGGCATTCGGTACAAAGACAGGGAACCCTTCAATTTTTGCTACACCTGCACCTTCATGCGTTAAGTCTTCGAAGGTTACATTGTAGTATTCATTCTTTTCAACAGGCGGTTTCATTTTCACCAATTTTATCACCTCATTTGCAAAGAAAAACTTGGCCGCCATAAGGAACCAAGTTCAGTCTTCACCCTATTTTTTCAGCTGTTGCTTTTGGCACAATAAATTCAATATGGCGATACAGGTTTTCAAATTCACCTGGCAGCATGCCGCCGTATTCACCATCTAAATTCAATTGCATTTTATCTTTTACATCTACCTTCACGCGATTCGCTTTTGCGTAGATGACATTGTTATCATGAATATGCTCGCCTCTGAGTGCAAGGCTGACCACTCGAATGGCTTCTGCTAGATTGACCTTCTTTAGAATAATCAGGTCAAACATCCCATCATCTAAAATGGAATCTGGCGCTAGTTTTTCAAAGCCGCCTACTGAGTTTGTGAGTGAAACAAGAAACAGCATGATTTCTCCATGAAACAATTTGCCGTCATATTCAATTTCGACTTCTGTCGGACGGATAGAAGGAAGCATCTCCATGCCTTTTAAATAATAAGCAAGCTGTCCAAGCATGGTCTTCAGTTTACTAGGCACCTCATAGGTGAGCTCTGTTAACCGGCCGCCGCCAGCAATATTAATAAAATAATGGCCATTGACTTTACCGATATCAAGCGGCTTCGCTACACCCTCAATAATGGCATCTGTCGCTTTCAAAACACCTTCTCGTGGAATTCCAAGTGCTCTTGCGAAGTCATTTGTTGTTCCAACTGGAATAATTCCTAGTTTTGGTCTTTTTTCAAGCGGTGCTAGTCCGTTGACGACTTCATTGATCGTGCCGTCTCCACCTGCTGCTACAATTAAATCAAAATCTCTCTGTGCGGCTTTTTCTGCTGCTTGCGTGGCATCTCCTGCACATGTCGTCGCATGACAAGAAGTTTCATAGCCAGCTTGTTCAAATTTTTGCAAAACCTGCGGTAAATTCTTCTTGAAGAGTTCACGCCCAGATGTCGGATTGTATATAATTCGAGCACGTTTCATTCATCATCATCCTATATTCATTATGCAATCTATTTTCACCACTAACAACCTTTAATTATACTATGAGATTTAAAAATGGCAACAAAACAACCACCTAATATGTGAAATCTCCTACCACATTTCCCGCAGCAAGAAAGCATTCTGATAAGATAAAAGAAAACGCTGTAAAGGATGATATGCGATGAAAAAGCCTGTCTATTTTAATCATGACGGCGGTGTTGATGACCTCGTCTCTTTATTTCTTCTCCTTCAAATGGAACATCTGAAAGTCATCGGAATGTCTGTGATTCCTGCTGATTGTTATTTAGAGCCTGCTCTCAGTGCATCTCAAAAAATCATTGATCGATTCAGCCCTTATGAAATTGAAGTTGCTGCTTCAACTTCTAGAGGCGTCAATCCGTTTCCGAAGGAGTGGCGGATGCATGCTTTTTATGTAGATGCTCTGCCAATTTTAAATGAAAAAGGCACTGTTGATACAAAAGTGTCCAAGCTGCCAGCACACCTTCATCTGATTGAAACGGTTAAGAAGGCAAAAGAACCTGTCACCCTGCTCTTTACTGGTCCGCTCACAGATCTTGCACGCGCTTTAGAAGAAGATCCTTCGATCTCTAATAAAATTGAGAAATTGGTGTGGATGGGCGGCACGTTCCTTGAAAAAGGCAATGTTGAAGAACCCGAGCATGACGGGACAGCAGAATGGAATGCATTTTGGGACCCTTATGCTGTGAGCACTGTCTTTCAGGAACCTTTCCCTATTGAAATGGTCGCACTTGAAAGTACAAATCAAGTCCCGCTTACACTTGATGTACGTCAGCGCTGGGCTTCTCTTCGTTCTCATATTGGAATAGATTTTATCGGTCAGTGCTACGCCTTTTGCCCGCCGCTCATTCATCATGAAACGAACTCGACGTATTACTTATGGGATGTGCTGACAACGATTACTCTTGCATCTACATCATTTACCCGTTCGAAAGAAGTTAATGCGATCGTTTATACCGAGACGCCAAAGCAAGGACGCACCGAAGAGCATCCAGATGGAAAATCAATTCAAGTGATTGACCATGTCGATCGTGATGCCTTTTTCCACGCATTTGAAGAGCTTATGAGAAAAGCTGTTTGTCAGATTTCAAAATAAAAAAAGCCCCGCCAATACACGGGGCTTTCAAATAATTGACAAAGGGCTGAAATGATCTTTATTTTAGCCCTTTGTCTTCTTTTCAGCGTGATAGAAAACCTTTGCAGTCTAGGAAGGACGAGTACCGAAGCGGAGCGAATTTAATATTCGTGAGCACCGGCACGCAGTCCTGACAAAGAATGCGAGGGTTTGTTTACACGCTGAAAGCCCCGCCAATGAGCGGGGCTTCCTCTTATTCTTCTTCTGCGTACTTTTTCTTACGTCTAAACTTGCTTAACATTTCATACACGATTGGGACGATGACCAATGTGAGAAGTGTAGAACTTGTTAAACCGCCAATTACGGTTACGCCAAGTCCTTTTGATACGATCTGGCTTCCGCCTTCAAATCCTAATGCGAGTGGCAGCAGTGCACCGATCGTCGCAAGTGCCGTCATTAAGATCGGGCGTAATCTTGTTGTTCCAGCTTCAAGTAATGCTTCTCTTGTTGAGAGACCTTCTTTTTCTTTATGAATCACGCGGTCAATCAAGACAATGGCATTTGTTACAACGATACCGATCAGCATGAGCAATCCAATCATGGCATTTAAGCTGATGGTTTCTTTTGCTATAAACAATCCAAGCAGTGCGCCAATAATCGTAAATGGCAGTGAGAAGAGAATCGCAAATGGTGCAAGTCCTCCGCCAAATGTGATGACGAGAACGAGATACACAATGGCAATCGCTGCAAGCATTGCAAGGCCAAGCTGTGTAAAGGATTCCTCAATATCCGCACTTACGCCGCCTGTGTCAATCGTTACGCCAGATTTTAGATCAAGCTTGTCGACTTTTTTCTGAACATCCTGCGTTACACTTGAGACGTCGTCTGTTGTCATGTCACCAGACACTTCTGCGTAGATTTTCCCATCACGTTTTGTCACCGTATTTGCTGTCGTCCCATCTTTTACTTTGACGACATCACCAATTCGGACTTCTTGCCCTGTTGGTGTGGTGACCTTTTTATTTTCTAAATCTTTTTTGCTCTTATATTCATCTTTTTCCGTTTGAAGCTTCACATCAAGTTCTTTGCCGTCCTCTGTGACTTTCGTCAGTGTTGTTTCACTATTTTGAGGTGCAATCGCTTGAGCGATTTGTGAAGCAGTTAGACCTAGTTTCGCTAGTTTTTCTTGATCTGCATTAAACGTATATTCGTCGTATTTCTCAGATAAGCTTGTGCTGACATTTTTCAGGTTTTTCTCATCTTTTAAGATGTTCTCAACATCTTTTACTGTGCCTTCAATATCACTTGCTTTATCCCCGTACACATAGTACGTCACCGTATTGCTTGCACCAGCAGATGAGAAGTCTTGTGATTTCCATTCCCCTTTAGATGCTTTATCTTGCAGAGCTTTGACCACGCGATCTTTTTCTTTATCAAAGTTTGGCGTGTCATCATCATATTGTACGAAGAATAATGCACCGTTAGAGTTACCGCCAACACTTGCTGTCATGGCATTTGAAGAGCCTAGTGAATACTGAACTGTATTGACATGATCACGTTTCATCAAATAATCTTCAGCTTTTTTCGTTTCATCAATTGCTTGCTCTCTCGTTTGTCCAGGCTCTGGCGTGTATGTCACCATGGCCGTTTTCTCTGCTTCCTGTGGTAAGAAGCTGACACCGACAAGTGGTGCTAAGAATAAGCTTCCGACAAGCATAAGAATGGCAATTCCTGATGTGATCCATTTATGGTTGAGTGTCCAATTAAGTACACGTCTATAACCGCCAGCAAGCTTGCTTGGTTTATGTTCTTTTACTTTTTTCGCTGTGCCGTAGAGATTCTTTTTAAATAGACTGTGTGCCATCATTGGAACAATTGTAATGGCGACAAGCAGTGAAGCAAGTAACGCAAACACAATCGTTAGGGCAAATGGGATGAATAGTTCACCAATCATTCCACCTACTAATGCTAGCGGTAAGAATACTGCAATAGTCACAATGGTCGAAGACATAATCGGGATAAACATTTCTTTTGTGGCTTCTCTGACGAGTGCCTTGCCTTTTAATGGTTCATCCTTTAATGCCATTCGTCGATAGATGTTTTCTATGACCACTATCGAGTCATCGACAACACGCCCAATGGCGACGGTCATGGCACCAAGTGTCATGATATTTAATGTAATATCCAGCTGATTTAATAATAAAACAGCAATCAACAGAGATAACGGAATGGAAATGACCGAAATTAATGTTGATTTGATATCTCGAAGGAACAACATAATGATAATGATCGCAAAGATTGCTCCGATGATCGCCTTGTTCAGCATTGTGCTGACAGACTCTTTAATCGGTCCTGCTTGATCATATGTGGTACTTACTTTGATGCCTTTGTTGTCTTTTTTAAATTCCTCAAGCTCTTTTGTCACTTCTTCTGCTACACTCACTGTGTTGGCATCAGAACCTTTAACAATTTGCAGACCGATACTGTCTTTTCCGTTCGTTCTAGAGATCGATTCTGCATCTTTTACGACTTTAATATCTGCTATCTCAGATAGCTTGATCGTCGGCAGTTCTACAGATTGACTGCTTGCTGCACCTGCTTGCTGCTGAGCTGCTGCTTGCTGCTGACTTGCACTTCCAGCCTGCTGCTCCGCACCTTGCGCACCTGGGTTTTCTGAGCCGTTAGAAGGTGCTCCAGCTCCAGCGCTTCCCGCACCGCCGCCTGCACTTGGTGTGACTGGAATACGCATGTTTTTCAAATCTTTGACGCTTAAAATATTGCCGTCCACGACAACTGATTTTTGTTTGTTGCCAAATGTGTATAGACCTAATGGTACATTCACATCAGAGCCTTTGATCATGTTTTGGACGGTATCTTCATCTAGACCGTATTCTTTCAATTTCTTTTGTTTAAACGAAAATTCTACTTCTTTGATTTGCTGTCCTGAAGTTTCGACAGAAGAGACACCGTCTAATCCTTGAAGTGAAGGAACGAGATCATTTTCTACTTTTTGTGTAAGGTCTTGTAATGATTCTTTATCACCAGAGACACTAAGAGCTAGGATTGGAATCGCATTAATACTAAAGCGTGCGATTTTAGGTTTTTCTGCATTTTCAGGGAAATCGATATTGCTAATCGCATCTTCAATTTCCTTTTTTGCTTCATCCATGTCTTTGTTGTAATCGTACTCGATTTGAATGGATGATGCATTTTCAAATGAATTAGAAGTGACCACGCTGACCCCATTGAGGTTTTGAATCGATTTTTCAATTGGATCTGTCACCTTATCTGATACTTCGTCCGGCGTTGCGCCAGGGTACATTGTAGAAACCGTAATGACTGGCGTGTTGATATTAGGGATTGATTCTTGTTTCATATTCAATCCGGCATATAGACCAGCAACTGTTACGATAATCGTCATGAGCCATACAGCGAACTTATTCTTTAATACAAAATTGATGATCGAATTCATTATATCCTCCATTTTCCTTTATGTATTGACTGACTGGTCATTCTATATCATAATAAACGGTGATATACAATGCCGTCAACCATTTCACTTGCGTTTGACGTAACATTCTAAAGCTGAAGGGGCCTTATTTCATGAACGAAAAAAAAGAAAAAATCATTAAAGCAAGCATCCAATTGTTTGCGAAAAAGGGTTTTTCTTCTACGACCATTCAGGAAATTGCAGATGAATGCGGAATATCAAAAGGCGCATTTTATTTACATTTCAAATCAAAAGAACAGCTTTTCAACCGAGCGTTTGAATATTATATCGACACTTCGATGCAAACTATCGAAATGATTCGAAAAGAGAATCAGCATCTCGCGCCGAGAGAGATCTTTCAGAAACAAATCGCTGAACAGTTTCAGCATTTTGCTGAGAACAAGGATTTTATCATTCTGATCCTCAGCGAGAACATTATTCCGGAAAACCAGCAGATTAAAAAGTATTCAAAAACTGTGAAAAAGCAAATGAACGATGAAATTCAAATTTCCATCTTGACCACTTATGGACAGGAAATCGAACCGTATATAACTGACCTGTCAGTCATGATTCAAGGAATTATCCAATCATATGTGCAGGTTCTGCTTTTACAGGATCAAATGAAATTATCATTTGATGAGCTCTCATCCTTTATACTCGAACGGTTTGATGATCTGGTTCACGGCTTGCTTCGTTCTCAGACGAAGCCGATTTTGAAGCAAAGCATTTGGGATGATGAAGCGCCGAGTGCTGCTTCCCTTCAAGAGGAGCTTCGCTTGTTAAAGCTTGAGCATCTGCTTTCAGATGATACCGTTGTATCCATTGAAGTGATTGAAGAAGAGCTGGCAAAAGCTGAACCTCGTAAGCCAGTCATCCAAGGAATGCTGACGAATTTAGAAAAGTGTGAGGAGCCTGCTGTTCTAAGAGCAGTGGAGCAATTGAAGCTGTTTCTTCAGTAACATGACGTGCTGTTTTTCGATTTAGCTCACCTTTCCCCCTTCGAATGTGCACTTTCGCTTATGCTTCATTATAAGAAAAGATTCTCTAAATTGATATACGGCGGTGGTCTGAATCTATGTTAAGACCCTGTCAATTCAAGCAAAAAAACCGCCTGTTTCATCAGGCGGTTTTTTGCGATTTAGCGTTTTTTGATTTCTTCAAGGAGAATCTTGTTCACCATCGGCGGGTTAGCTTGGCCCTTCGATGCTTTCATGATTTGTCCGACTAAGAAACCAATCGCGCGGTCTTTACCATTTTTAAAGTCTTCAATGGATTGCGGGTTGTTATCAAGTGCTTCTGTGACAAGTTTGAGCAGTGCACCTTCGTCAGAAATTTGGACAAGTCCTTTTTCTTTGACGATTGTTTCTGCATCTCCTCCATTTTCAATGAGCTCTTTGAATACCTTTTTCGCAATCTTAGAGGAAATTGTTCCTTTTTCAATAAGCTTGATCATGCCAGCAAGTCCTTGCGGCGTTAGCTTTGTATCGTCCAGCTCTTTTTGAGCAGAGTTTAAGTAAGCAGATACTTCACCCATGAGCCAGTTCGATGCTTGCTTCGCTTCTGCACCTTCTGAAATGGTCGCTTCAAAGAAATCAGACATTTCTTTCGTCAGCGTGAGTACCATTGCATCGTATGCAGGGAGTCCAAGCTCATCGATATAGCGTTTGCGGCGCTCGTCTGGAAGCTCTGGGATCGATGCTCTTACACGTTCTTTCCACTCGTCATCAATGTACAGTTCCACCAAATCCGGTTCTGGGAAGTAGCGGTAATCATCAGATCCCTCTTTGACACGCATCAGGATCGTCTTTTTAGACGCTTCGTCATAACGGCGGGTTTCCTGTTCGATCAAGCCGCCAGAAAGCAATACTTGCTCTTGACGCTTCTCTTCGAATTCAAGGCCTTTTTGTACAAAAGCGAATGAGTTCAAGTTTTTGAGCTCTGTCTTTGTACCAAACTCTTCACGGCCGATTGGGCGAAGAGAAATATTGGCATCACAGCGAAGTGAGCCTTCTTCCATCTTACAGTCAGAAACGCCTGTATATTGAATAATGGATTTTAATTTTTCTAAGTAAGCATACGCTTCTTCTGGCGTGCGAATGTCTGGCTCAGATACGATTTCAACAAGCGGTGTGCCTTGACGGTTGAAATCGACGAGTGAGTAACCGTCGCCTGTGTGCGTCAGTTTCCCTGCATCCTCTTCCAAATGGAGACGCGTAATACCGATTCGTTTTGTTTTGCCTTCTACTTCAATTTCAATCCAGCCGTTTTCACCGATCGGTTTATCAAATTGAGAAATTTGATACGCCTTTGGGTTATCAGGATAGAAGTAGTTTTTACGGTCAAATTTTGTATCTGTTGCGATTTCACAGTTCAGCGCCATGGCCGCTTTCATCGCAAAGTTCACCGCTTCTTTGTTCAGTACAGGCAGTACGCCAGGATATCCAAGGTCGATGACACTTGTTTGCGTGTTGGCAGCTGCACCAAAAGGTGTCGGCGAGCTTGAGAAAATTTTCGATTGTGTTTTTAGCTCTACGTGGACTTCAAGTCCAATTACCGTTTCAAAGTTCATTCTGATTCACCCCTTACAGTTCAGGTTTTGCTTTATGATGATCTGTTGCTTGCTCAAAAGCGTGAGCCACGCGGTACACTGTTCCTTCGTCAAAGTGCTTGCCGATGATTTGCAGTCCTAACGGAAGGCCATTTGCAAACCCACAAGGCACACTGATTCCTGGAACACCTGCAAGGTTAACAGGGATCGTTAAAATATCGTTTGCATACATGGTTAGCGGGTCGCTTGTCTTTTCACCAATGTTAAATGCAGGAGTCGGCGTTGTTGGTCCTACAATGACATCATACTTTTCGAAAACATCTTCAAAGTCTTTTTTGATCAATGTACGGACTTTTTGCGCTTTTTTATAGTACGCATCGTAATATCCTGAGCTTAGCGCGAATGTACCAAGCATGATGCGGCGCTTCACTTCGTCTCCGAAGCCTTCAGAACGAGTATTTTTGTATAAATCAATCAGGTTGTCTGCATTATCTGTACGGTAGCCATAGCGGATGCCGTCAAAACGTGCAAGGTTTGCAGATGCTTCTGAAGAAGACAGTAAGTAGTAAGTCGCAAGCGCGTATTTAGAATGCGGAAGAGACACTTCTTCCCACGAAGCACCAAGTCCTTCTAATACTTTTAACGCTTGAAGAACAGATTCTTTTGCTTCCTCGCCAACACCTTCGCCAAGGTATTCTTTCGGCACAGCAATTTTCAAGCCTTTGATGTCGCCAGTTAATGAAGAAAGAAAATCTGGGACATCGATATTTGCGCTTGTTGCGTCCATTTGATCGACACCTGCAATTGCTTGAAGAACATATGCGTTATCCTCTACATTACGTGTAATCGGACCAATTTGGTCTAATGATGAAGCAAATGCGATTAATCCGTATCTGGATACACGGCCATATGTCGGCTTAAGACCGACAACCCCGCAGAAAGATGCCGGCTGACGAATAGAACCGCCAGTATCTGAACCAAGTGAGAACGGTACTTCACCTGCTGCAACAGAAGCTGCTGATCCACCGCTTGATCCGCCTGGAACGGTGTTTAAATTCCATGGGTTTTTCGTCGCTTTGTAGCCTGAGTTCTCCGTAGAAGATCCCATTGCGAATTCGTCCATATTTAATTTACCGATTGTGACTGCTTCTGCGTCTCTTAAGCGGTTCACAACGGTTGCATCATAAATCGGATCAAAGTTTTGCAGGATTTTACTTGAAGCTGTTGTACGCAAATCCTTTGTAACAATGTTATCTTTCACACCGATCGGCATACCGAACAATAGGCCAAGCTCGTCCTTTTCACCAACTGCCTCGTCCAATTCCTTTGCATACGCACGTGCTTTTTCTTCGTCCAGTGCAAGGAATGCTTGTACTTTCCCGTCTACTTCATTGATTCGTTTATAAGACTCGTCCACTAAATCAGAAACAGACAGTTCCTTTTTATGTAAAAGCTCTTTTAATTCAGAAATTTTGTGATCAAACAGTGACATGTCTCGGGCCTCCTTTAGTCCAAAATTGATGGCACACGAATATAACCGTCTTTATGATCAGGCGCGTTTTTGACGACTGCCTCAATGGAAAGACCTTTATTCGGAACATCTTCTCTCATGACGTTTTTCATTTTTAATACGTGTGTAGTAGGTTCAACGTTTTCCGTATCTACCTCGTTTAACTGCTCTGCAAATGAAATGATGCTATCAAGCTGTTCTGTAAACATCTCAGCTTCTTCTTCTGTAATCGCAAGCCTTGCTAAATGGGCAACGTGCTTGACTTCTTCTATTGAAATTCTTGACATGCAGGTTCACCTCCAAAAATGATGCGTACTCGTGGTCATGATCATAAGTCATATACACTTTATCATATCAAATTTTACTGTTCTAAAGCAACTTTACGAAGGTGCGGTGAAAGGTTCGTTTTCTTGAAAACGTCTTCTTATCAAACCAATAAATGAAATATTCATCAGGTCTTTTTATTTTTCAGAAAATTTTTACTTTTGTTTATTTTTGTGATCGCTTACATACTGGTTCTTATCACCGATCTGTCCATTTTTTCTTCAAAATGTAGAGGTTTAGGCAGGTTGATCACTTGGGAATACTCTGTTAGGTTAAGTAACCATAGCAGTGAGCGGGACAGTCAAGCAAAAAAGCTGCCATCGCTCTTCTGTATATTTTGATTGAGGTGATGTCAAATTAATACGAAAAAGGTGAGAACACAAAATGAGTATTGAAGTTACAATTTCCTTATCTATTTATTTTATCGGGATGCTTGCCATTGGCTGGTATGCATTCAGGAAAACACATGATTTAAATGATTATATGCTTGGCGGACGCGGGCTTGGCCCATTCGTTACAGCCCTTTCAGCAGGTGCTGCGGACATGAGCGGATGGATGCTGATGGGTGTGCCAGGTGAGATGTATAAAA
Organism: Bacillus sp. FSL K6-1006; assembly: GCF_038593175.1. Classification (NCBI taxonomy): domain Bacteria; kingdom Bacillati; phylum Bacillota; class Bacilli; order Caryophanales; family Bacillaceae; genus Bacillus; species Bacillus sp. FSL K6-1006. Next base: position 679,088 of record NZ_CP151970.1, on the reverse strand, counting down.
CAGGTTTATCGACAGCCTGGCTTGCGATTGGTTTAATCGTTGGTGCTTACTTGAACTACCTCATTCTTGCACCTCGTTTACGTTCTTATACAGAGATTGCGGATGATGCGATTACGATTCCTGATTTCTTTGATAAACGATTCAAAGGATCATCTGCTTTATTAAAAGCTGTTTCAGCCGTCATCATTTTAATTTTCTTTACGCTGTATACATCGTCTGGGATGGTATCAGGCGGACGTTTATTTGAGTCAGCATTCGGTGCTCACTACATGTTTGGACTGATTTTGACGTCAAGTATTGTCATTTTGTATACATTGTTCGGCGGATTTTTGGCAGTGAGCTTAACGGACTTTGTCCAAGGAGCTATCATGTTTTTAGCATTAGTGCTCGTGCCGATCGTTGCCTTTACACAATTAGGCGGACCTGTTGCTACATTCCAAGATATTCAACAGATTGACCCTAAATTGCTTGATATTTTTAGAGGAACGAGCGTCATTGGCATTATTTCCTTCCTTGCCTGGGGACTAGGTTACTTTGGACAGCCGCATATTATCGTGCGCTTTATGGCCATTACGTCTGTTAAAGATTTAAAACCAGCACGCCAAATTGGAATGAGCTGGATGATTATTTCAGTGATTGGATCACTGTCTGTCGGTTTAGTGGGTGTTGCCTATGTTCATGAAACGGGTATGAATCTTGCTGATCCTGAAACCATCTTTATCGTTTTTTCTAAAGTATTGTTCCATCCATATATCACTGGATTTTTACTTTCTGCCATTTTAGCTGCGATTATGAGTTCAATTTCGTCTCAGCTGCTTGTCACAGCAAGTGCCATGACAGAAGATCTATACAGAACGTTCTTTAGAAAAACAGCATCAGACAAAGAGCTCGTCATGATCGGCCGGATGTCTGTACTCGTTGTCGCTGTGATTGCTCTCTGCCTTTCACTTAACCCAAGTGACACCATTCTTGACCTTGTCGGTTATGCGTGGGCAGGATTTGGTTCTTCATTTGGTCCAGTCATCTTGCTTTGCCTATACTGGAAACGAATGAATCATCACGGTGCCCTAGTTGGAATGATCGTTGGTGCAGTTGTGGTTCTGACATGGATTACAACAGGCCTCAACCATGCCACAGGTATTTATGAAATGATTCCAGGCTTTACCCTTAGTGGATTAGCTGCTATTATTGTGAGCTTATTGACAAGTAAGCCGTCAAAAGCATCAAAACAGCTATTTCACAAAATGGAAGATCATCTTGAAGAAGAAACAAAATAAAGAATTGAAGAGTCATCTGCCCTATGCGGATGACTCTCTTTTTAAATAAAATAAAAAGCTTTTCTTTCTTCAGAAACTGAATAAAATAAGAGTTGTGCAGCCATATGGGCTGTGAGAAGATCATATACATGTTGTGAAACGTACATGAAGTGAAAGGAGCGATACGCATGTTTTGGACAATTGAATGGGATACAGTCTTAAAATTAGCCGTGGCCACCTTAATCGGTCTGATTATCGGGCTTGAACGAGAGCTGAAGAAAAAGCCCCTCGGCTTAAAAACGTGTATTGTCATTGCTGTCAGCTCCTGCGTCTTAACCATCATCAGCATTGATGCAGCCTACAATTTCCCTCGAGTCTCTAAGCTTCAAATGGACCCACTCAGGTTACCGGCGCAAATTATATCTGGTGTTGGTTTTATTGGAGCAGGTGTGATTCTTCGAAAAAGCAATGATGTCATCTCAGGACTCACGACTTCTGCGATGATATGGGGAGCAGCAGGACTTGGGGTTGCAACAGGTGCAGGGTTTTATAAAGAAGCCTTCCTCAGTCTTTTCTTTATTCTCATTAGTGTCGAATTCCTGCCATGGCTCTTCCAGCGGATCGGACCGATTCGCCTGCAGGAAAAAGAAATCCGCATCAGAATGTCTCTTTCTGACCGAAACCGCATGACCGATATTTTAAAAGAAATGAAAGCCCTCAATATCCGCATTCATTCTGTACGAATTGATGATTTAAAAGAAAAGGACTATCCGATCATGGAAGTACGTGTACGAGTGCATAAAGACCGCTATACAACCGATGTGTACTTTGATATTAAAGATCTAGAAGGCGTCGTTGGCGTGAAGTGTGATACGGTGTAGTCATAAAAAACCCCTTGCTGTTTGACACAGCAAGGGGTTTCTTTTATCGGGCCAGCTGTTGAAAGTCAAAAGGAGTAATTGGTGTTTTTTGCTCAATTTCCTTTCGAAAACATGACAGCATGGCTTTTTGGTCAGAAGTCATTGTTTGGAGATCAAATGCTTGATGTAAAAGCCCATAAATAAGCATATGACGCAGCATGAGAAAATCAGGGATTGTTGCCAGCCACGCGTCATCAAGCTCATTCTCCTGTCGATAGCCTTTTAGAAAATGACTCATAAATTCTGCCGTAAATTCAGCTTTATCATCATATGGAATCACTGGATACCAAAGAACATTGTATAGCAAAATACTAATATCATTGATAAACCAGTGATATCCAATATCATCAAAATCAAATGCGATAATCTCTCCTTGATGATAATGAAAGTTCCCGTGATGCAAATCGGAATGCACCAGCCCATACACATCCTTCGAAATTCGGAGCTGGTGAAGCTTTTGCATCAGTTCATCTTTTCTTCGCAAAACAATCGTTTGATCAGACGGAATATATTGATCAAGCTTTAATTGCTCCTCTTCATACCACTCTTGACGCTTATAAAGAGGGTCTTTTACTTGATATCGTTTTGTTATTTGATGCATTCGTCCTGTATAGGACCCTAACGCTTCAAACAGCTCCCCATTCCAATCTCCTTCATTCACTTTTCTCCCCGGTGCTTTTTCATACACACGGAGTAAAAATGCGCCTCCGGCTTGATCAGGAATGGTTTCAACGTCTTTTCCTCTTGCTGATGAAATCGGCTTTGCTACGGAAATTCCATGATGAGACAGGAATCGAATCCAGTCCATTTCTCCTAAAATATATGTGGGTGAACGACGAATGGTATGGGTGATTTTTAATATATAATTCTCCCCATTCATTGCCTTATATTCATACACATAATTTTCTGCATCGGCTAGAAATGTGACTTGGTCAAGCTGAAATTTATACAAGTGAGCCGCTTTCTTTAAGACTTTCTGTTCATCGTATCGTGCTTTTACTTCTTTATGCATGCTGATTCTCCTTTATCGTCTTTTTAAATGTTCTTGACGGTAATCAGCATTATACGAGCATCAACATACCTGCCTTTCTTCTTGGTTTCTACTAATATTTTGACAAGAGTTTGGAAATCCCTCTTATTTAGTCATATATATGAACAGTCGGTTCTTTGTCTTCAGCATTTTTCGTGATCAGGGCTTCTTGTTGATCAGAAGATGTAATGTTGATTTCAATATTGGTACTCTTGTAATAATCCATGACTTCACCCGTTAAATATTGTGTGAAGGCTACAACTTCCGTTTTTCCATAGAACTGCATTGGAATTTCGATTTTCATTTTTTGCAGGTTGCCGTTTTTGTAAAAGCCTTTTCCTACAACACCAGTGTAATTCGGGAAGTAGTCTTCGACCTTTGTCTTGAAGCGGTCAAATCGCTCTGAATCATCTTTGTAGCTGCTTTTCGCATTATCTGAAGGGAAGAATACATTCTCCTCATTGAGCGTATCCCAATTTCCGATATCAGCAGAGCCTGCTTTCACATCCGTTTTGGCGATAAAGTTACCTGGAACGATAGATGATTTTGGTGCTTGCTTATAAAGGGCAATCATGACAGGCACTTTTTGCAGTCCGTCCATTTGACGAATGCGCTTGACCACTTGTTCAGCGATTTTTTCACCCTCTGCCAAAAGTTTCTTTGAATTTTTCGATGAATCGATGGTCACCTCTTGCTGCGGGTCACCGATCTTTTCACGGTAATAATAAACAGAGTTCAGTGCAAGACCAATGACAACTCCGCCAAGCTGTAAGCTGTTTTTGTCTTTTCGAATTAAGTAATTATGCTCTAGCATCGAAGCTAAGTAGATAGGACTATTTTCATTTTTAGACTTTGTTGAACCTGAGTTTGGAAGAGCAGGATTTAAGCCTAGATTCTTAAAGTCTTTATCTTCTTTTTCTGCCTTTTTCAGATCACTGCCTGTTTTTTTGCGTGCCAGCCAGCTGAGAACGGTGTCCTCATCTAAATGCTGTCCTTCTTGGAAAAGATAGTCGTTTGTATTAAATGACTCTGTTGCGAGGCGCATGAGTCCTGTTTCAAATTCATCAATGTCCAAGCGTGTGTTGAGACGCTCCGCTGTTAAACCTCTCGCAGCTCCTTGTTTAAACGGCAGCACCATTTTGTAATAGGAATCTGAGATATTGTACATCGGGATGATGGCTGTTTCCTTTGTTTCCTTCGTTTCATCCGTTTTTTGTGTGACCTCTTCCTCTTCCTTTCCCCCAAAAGGTGCACACGCTGACAATACCAGTGTGAGCATTGTCAGCAGCAATAACAACTTTTTCAATAGAAAACACTCCTCTTATTTCTTTAGCTCCTCGAGCATTTTAGCTTCGTCCCAAATTTCAATATTGAGTTCTTCTGCCTTTGTCAGCTTACTCCCCGCTGCTTCTCCGGCAATGACTAGATCTGTTTTTTTACTCACACTGCCTGCCAGCTTGCCGCCTAATGCTTCGATCGCTGCTTTTGCATCGTTTCGAGCCATTTCTTCTAACTTTCCTGTCAGCACAATGGTTTTTCCTGCAAAATAGGAATCACTTTCTTCTGCTTTTACCGGCTTTGGCCCTGTATAGGTCATATTGACTCCAAGCTCTTTTAGTTCGTTCAGCAGATCGAGTATTTCTTCTTTCTCAAAGTACGTGACGACGGCATCAGCCATTTTTTCACCAATTTCGTCGACTTCAAGTAATTGTTCTTTCGTTGCTTGCTTTAATTGATCGATGTTTTCGAAATGCATCGCCAAGGTCTTAGCCGCCTTTGAACCAATAAATCGAATGCCGAGTCCAAATAGTAAACGCTCAAGAGAGTTTTCTTTCGACTGCTCAATCGAACGCAGTAAATTGTCGACAGATTTTTCGCCCATTCGTTCAAGCTGAATCAGCTCTTCTTTTGTTAATCGGTAAAGGTCTGACACACGAGAAACGAGCTGTTCCTTGAAGAGCTGTGTAATGACCCGCTCGCCAAGCCCATCAATATTCATTGCATTACGGGAAACGAAGTGAATGAGACCCTCACGTATTTGGGCAGGACATTCTGGATTGATGCATCGTAAGGCCACTTCTCCTTCGATTCGCACCAGCTCACTATGACACTCTGGACATTCAGTTGGCATGTGAAACGGCTTTTCTTCGCCTGTACGCTGATCGACAAGGACACCTGCCACTTCAGGAATAATATCGCCGGCTTTTTTCACAATCACCTGATCAAACAAGCGAATATCCTTTTCTTTGATCAAATCTTCATTATGAAGCGATGCACGCTGCACTGTCGTCCCTGCTACTTTGACAGGCTCAAGAATCGCTGTTGGTGTAATCACGCCTGTTCGCCCGACACTTAGTTCAATATCAAGCAGCTTCGTTACGACCTCTTCAGCCGGAAACTTGTACGCAACCGCCCAGCGCGGGCTTTTTGCTGTAAAGCCGAGTTCTTCCTGCTGAGCCAATGAATCGACTTTAATGACAATTCCATCGATTTCATATGAAAAATCGGCACGCTTTACTTTTACTGTTTCAATGAGGTCGATGACTTCTTCGATCGTTTGGCACATCCGTCTTTCTTTGTTTGTTTTAAAGCCAAGTTCGTCGAGAAGATCAAGTCCTGCGCTTTGCGTTTCAACACCAATTTCATCAAGCTCCGCTATACTGTAGACGAATATATCAAGGTTTCGTTTCGCTGCAATTTTCGTATCTAGCTGACGAAGTGAACCTGCAGCCGCATTACGCGGGTTTGCAAACGGCTCTTCTTCGTTTTGTATTCTTTTTTCATTTAATGCTTCAAAAGAAGGTTTTGGCATAAATGCCTCGCCTCTCACTTCAATCGACAGAGGGCGTTTGATTTTTAGCGGGATGGAACGAATCGTTTTGAGGTTTTCAGTAATATCCTCCCCAGTTGTTCCATCTCCGCGTGTCGCTCCTCGGACAAACACGCCATTTTCATAACGGAGAGAAACAGCGAGTCCATCAATTTTCAGCTCGACATTGTATGCGATATCGTCACCGACTGCTTGACGAACCCGGCGGTCAAAATCAAGAAGGTCCTGTTCATTAAACGCATTCCCAAGGCTGAGCATCGGTGTGCCGTGACGCACTTTTTGGAAGGCGTCTAAAACAGCGCCGCCTACTCTTTGTGAAGGAGAATCCGCTGCTTTTAAGTCAGGGTGTTCTTCCTCCAGAGAGATCAGCTCACGCATCCGCGCATCATATTCAGCGTCAGGAACACTTGGACGATCAAGTGTATGATATTCGTAGTTGTATTGATTCAAAATCTGGTGCAGTTCCTCGATCCGGCGTTTCGCTGCTTCTTTATCCATCTGCTTCTTCCTTTCAATTCATCCGTTTTGTCCTATCAGTTTATTGCTTCTCGATTGGTGCAAATGCTGCGAGAAGACGCTTAATGCCTGTAGGGCTTGGGAACGCAATATCAAGCTCTGTGCTGTCTCCGCTGCCTTTCACACTCACAACCGTACCAACGCCCCATTTTTTATGGGCCGCTTTATCGCCCACAGCCCAGCCAATACTGCCGCCGCCTGTGTTTTGAATCGTTTGTGTTTGCGGACGTGAGACAGGTCCCCGTCTTTGCGGTCTTTCTCTTGTTTGACCAAACGGTGTTTTTGTTTCTTTTTTCTCATTTAGGTTGTCCAATAAATCGGCTGGTATTTCTCGAATGAATCTTGATTCAAGGTTCATGTTTGTCCGGCCGAAAAGTGTTCTCATTTTTGCACTTGATAAATAAAGCTCTTCTTCAGCCCGTGTGATGCCTACATAAGCGAGGCGGCGCTCTTCTTCCATCTCTGCATCTTCCATTAATGAACGGCTGTGCGGGAAGACACCCTCCTCCATTCCCATTAAGAAAACAACAGGGAATTCTAGACCTTTTGCGGCGTGAAGTGTCATTAAGATGACGGCATCCTGATCTTCTTCTTCATTCTCATCCAGCTTATCAATGTCTGCGACGAGGGCGAGATCTGTCAGGAAGGTCACAAGTGACTTGTCCTCATTTTGTTCTTCAAAATTCTTAGTGACGGATAAAAACTCGTCAATATTTTCTAAGCGGCTTTGTGCTTCAATCGTTTTTTCGAGCTTCAGCGCTTCACGATAGCCTGTTTTCTCTAGAATTTCTTCTGTTAATTCAGTGACAGATAAATAGTCCTGCATGTTCGTCATTTGATCAATGAGCTGTTTGAACTCATCAAGCGCATTGGCTGCCCGTGCACTCAGTCCAATGAAATCCACCTGACCAAGTGCTTCAAACATAGACAGGTCATTCATCTCCGCATATGCTGCAATTTTATCAACAGATGTCGCACCGATTCCGCGCTTTGGTACGTTGACAATTCGTGCAAAACTAATATCGTCATCTGGGTTTGCCACTAGGCGTAAGTATGCCAAAATGTCTTTGATCTCTTTTCTGTCATAGAACTTCGTGCCGCCGACAATATTGTACTGAATGTTGGCTTTCATTAACGTTTCCTCTATGACACGAGACTGAGCATTTGTCCGGTAAAGGATCGCAAAATCGGATAATTTGCGCTTTCCGCTCTGATGAAGCTGACGAATCTTTCCTGCGACAAATTGTCCTTCACCAAATTCATTATCTGCACGATAATAGGCAATCTTCGCTCCTTCATCATTTTCTGTCCAAAGATTTTTCGGCTTCCGGTTTGCATTGTTTTGAATGACCGTATTTGCGGCATGCAAAATGCGTTTCGTCGATCTGTAATTTTGCTCAAGCAGAATCACTTCACTGGATGGATAATCTTTTTCAAAGGAGAGAATGTTTGTAATATCCGCTCCGCGCCAGCGATAAATAGACTGATCCGAGTCACCGACAACACATATATTTTGAAAGCGCTGCGCGAGCAGTTTCACAAGCATGTACTGTGCTCTGTTCGTATCCTGATACTCATCCACATGAATGTATTGGAATTTCCGCTGATAGTGCTCTAATACTTCAGGAATGCGCTCAAACAGACGAATTGTCATCATAATTAAATCATCAAAGTCGAGTGATTGGTTTTTGAGTAAACGCTTTTGATAATCTGTATAGACATCGCTGACCACTTGATCATAGAAATCACCCGCTGTTTTGGCGTATTCCTCTGCGTCAATGAGTTCGTTTTTTGCACTGCTGATGGAACCTAAAATGCTGCGCGGGTCAAACTTTTTAGGATCGATATTCCGTTCTTTTAAAATGTTTTTAATAACTGAAAGCTGATCAGATGTGTCTAAAATAGAGAAGTTGCGATTCACACCAATACGGTCAATATCGCGTCTTAAAATACGGACACACATGCTGTGAAACGTAGAGATCCAGATGTCATCTGCGCCAGGCCCTAAAATTGCCTGGACACGTTCACGCATTTCACGTGCTGCTTTATTTGTAAATGTAATCGCTAAAATGTTCCACGGCGCCACATGCTTTTCTGCCATTAAGTAGGCAATTCGATGTGTGAGCACCCGTGTCTTCCCGCTTCCTGCTCCTGCCATCAACAATAAAGGACCGTCTGTTGCTTTGACTGCTTCTTTCTGCGCGTCATTCAGCCCTTCTAATAGATGATTCGATATTTCATTCATTCCATTCACCGCCAATTCGAACTTATGTTCTATTTTAACCCGTTTCGTCTTATTTGACTATGATGACTTTTTGACTGCTTCGACTGTCTTTAGAGCTTCTTTGAAATTGTCATAAATGACGTTTCCTACAACCACAACGTCTGCATGCTGCGAGAAGTCTTTTGCCTGCTTAGCGTTCTGGATGCCGCCGCCATAAAAAAGAACTGTTTCATCAAGCACTGCTTTTGTTTCTTTGACAAGCTCTATGTCTCCAAGCGTTCCGCTGTATTCCAGATAAAAAATGGGCAGCTTCATCAAATGCTCTGCCACTCTTGCATATGCCCTGACGTCATCAATATCCAGCGCTGTATTTGCCTCTGTAAGCTTGGCCGCTTTACAATCTTCATTTAAGATCACATAGCCTTCAGGCACAATCTCTTCCATTGACATCAAATCACCGAATTCCTTCATTGCGTCCTTGTGCAGCCCAACAATCCAGTCAGGGTGAGAGCTGTTTAAAACGGTCGGGATGAAATACAGATCAAAGCCAGGCACAATCATCTCATGTGTGGAGATTTCGAGCACACATGGCACTAGAAACCGGCGGACCTTTGACATCAATTGAAGCACGTTGTCCTCTGTCACATGATCACTTCCGCCAATCAATATGGCATCCGTCCCAGATTCGCAAATCGCTTCTAGCTGTTCATCGGAAATTTCTTTATTTGGATCGAGTTTAAAGACATGCTTCCACTCGGTAACATCATACATGAAAAACGTTCCTCCATTCGTTTCATTCCATTTAAATATTATAACAAAATCAAAGGCCGCAAAAAATGGGTAACCTCCTTTAGCTAAAAGTTTCATTCTTTTGAAAATGGGTGATCGTGACTTTACATAAAATTGCTGGAGAATAGATAAAAAATCCACTAGAAGAGGAGCTGAAAGAGGTTGTTATTTTGGCACTTTGTCACATGCTATTATACAATAAAGGGATATTTTACTATAGATTTAAAAACCAACTATTAAGCAGAGGTGACTCAGTTGAAAAGAACGATTACATATGAACAAAATATAGACATCGGATACATCTATATCACCCCGCAAGCGAAGCATATGAAAATCAAAAAAACCATTGAATTAGATGTCAATGAATGTGTCAATGTAGATATCGACCAAGAGGGCCGAGTGGCTGGCTTGGAGTTATTTTCAGAAGAATCCAAAGTACTGCGGAACACACCGGTTTATGAGGATGAGCTTTCTTTACGTTTGACGGATCAGGAAATTCTCTCAACCTATCAACTGTCAGGCGTTGAATTCCAATTCTCAACACCTGATCACAATGAGCTGATCGGTTTTACTATTGTCGATCCAATTCGATATAACGTCAAATGATAAACAAGAAAAAACCGTTTTGATCTTTCAAAACGGTTTTTTCAAACTATTGTCTCGCTTCATTAAAGTAATGGACGGATGTCATGGCCCCTTCGTCGACCATCTTGTTGTCTTGGATATCTAATGGATCTGGGTGGCCGGCTTTTTCAGGAACCTTTTCATCTGACCGGAACATGCTTGCCCATTTTTTCAGATGCTGTTTATTTTTTACCGCTAATAACACAGCTCCTCCAACCCCTAATCCTGCAAGTACATACGCATTTGGACGCTTATTCATGTATGTTCCCTCCCCTTATGATCTTATTTGTAAGTTACCCCGCCTTTTCATTTCTAAACGTCACAATATGCTGATGTGGTTTCTCTTTCATTAAAAAGTGGAATAACAACAGCAATGAAAGAGAAAAGAGGGGATCTTCGTGACAACAACTTTAATTGTCATCAGCGCATTGCTAGTCATTTGTTTGATCATCCCAATCATTCTATTGATCTGGATTTGGATGAGGGATGAAAAACAAGAAGAACATTCAGTTCTGCGAAATTATCCGGTCATTGGAAAGCTGCGGTTTATCTTTGAAAAAATAGGACCTGAGCTTCGCCAATATCTGTTTCTGAATGACCGAGAGGAGCTGCCCTTCTCAAGAAGAGAATACGAGCAGGCGGTCATGTCTGGGAAGTACAAAAGCCGGACGATGGGCTTTGGATCAAAACGTGATTTTGACAAGCCAGGCTATTATATTCGAAACGTCCTGTTTCCAAAGCAGCGAAATGAACTTCGCATCGATCAATCTGAAAAAATCAAAACGAAAGTGTATCAGATTGATCAAGACAATTTACTGAGAAGAAGTGAACATGTCAAAGAAGTCGAAGCAAATCCTTACTTTCTCCATCAAAAGGATGTACAAGTCATTGGCGAACACACATGTCAAAAGCCTTTCCATGTGAAAGGACTGATCGGTCAATCTGCCATGAGCTACGGCTCCTTAGGCGACAGGGCGATTACAGCTCTATCCTCAGGATTAAAAATGGCCGGCGGGACGTGGATGAACACAGGTGAAGGCGGGCTTTCTCCTTATCACCTCAAAGGCGGCGCAGATATCATTTGCCAGATTGGGCCTGGTTTATTTGGGGTTAGAACAGAGGATGGCGCATTTTCCTTTGAAGAATTCAAGAAAAAAAGCGAACACGAGGAAGTCAAAGCCTTTGAACTCAAGCTGGCACAAGGAGCAAAAACACGCGGCGGTCATATTGACGGCGAAAAGGTGACGGAAGAAATAGCGAATATCCGTAAATTGCCGCCTCACCAATCCATTGACAGCCCAAACCGCTTTGAGATGTTCCACTCCATTCCTGACATGTTTGATTTCATTGAACAGCTGCGGAGTATAGGCGGAAAGCCAGTTGGAATCAAACTTGTTGTCGGACATAAAGAAAATATTGAAGAGCTCGCCAGCTATATGAAAAAAAGCGGGAAACACCCTGATTTCATTACAGTGGATGGCGGAGAAGGCGGTACAGGGGCGTCCTTTCATGAATTGGCGGATTCCGCAGGGCTGCCGATTTTCACGGCGCTCCCAATGGTTCATCAAATATTGAAAGAATACGGTGTCAGACATCAGGTGAAGCTCTTTGCTTCTGGCAAGCTTCTCTCGCCTGATAAAATTGCGATCGCCCTTTCAATGGGAGCTGACTTTGTGAATATTGCCAGAGGTCTCATGTTTTCAGTCGGATGCATTCGCGCCCAAGTCTGCCACACGAATAAATGCCCGGTCGGGGTCGCCACGACTGATCCAAAGCTGCAAAAGGGTTTATCGATTGAAGAAAAAAAATACCGAGTGTGCAATTATATCCTGTCTCTTAGAGAAGGTTTGTTTAATTTATCCGCAGCTGCGGGTCTAGAATCGCCTATTCATTTTAATGAAAAACATATTATTTTTAGACAAGAGAATGGCGAGACAAGCGAAGTGCCGATGTTCTCAGGCACACAGCCATCTGTCTAGCTCGAAAAGGTGCGGAAACGCGCCTTTTTTTATTGACATTTTCGCTCAATCGCGTATAAAGAACTTAAATAATGTGACTGAAATGGAGAATAGAGCATGCGTGAGAAAAAGGTTCGCGGAAGGAAACGGAAAACTGATCAAATGATCCAAGAATTGAGGCAAATACACAGAAGTTCCCGGCAGATATCAAACATGGCTATTGGCATCTGCCTCTACCAGCTGCTTATGATTTTATTTCCTCAAGCAAAACACCGAAAAAGCTTTAGCGATTATACATTCAAACCCTATTAAATAGAGCTGAACATCTCATTGATATAAAGCCAAATGACGGTGAAACATATCGGTTAGTAGTTGCAGTAGATACCCCTGGACTTTGGGGTTCACAAATCATTGTGTTTAAAGGAGATTCCTATTTTCAAAACTTTTTCAATAGACATGATGACGAGCAGAAATGGCTGCCTCTTCCCGCAGAAAGAGACTTTCAAAGGGAATGGGGTTTATCTGTTTCAAAGGACATGAAAACAGTAGGATTTAAGAAAATCATCTCTAGTGAAGACGGCATCTCCTATGAAGGAGAAAGATGGTTGATGGGCGAGCTAAAGTAAAAAAACAGGGACACTTTATCAGCCCCTGCCCGCCTTTTCATAAAAAAACTGCAAACAAGTCCATTTTTCTTAAAAAGGATTGTTTACAGTGAAAGCTGCTTTATTTTGTTTCGTTATTTTCCTGCTGTTCTGCTACGCGGTCAAGTGCCATCGTATAGGCATCGTTGCCATAGTTCAAGCAGCGTTTGACACGTGAGATGGTTGCAGTGCTTGCACCTGTTTCCGTCTCAATTTTATGATACGTGTTTCCCTCACGAAGCATACGCGCTACTTCAAGACGCTGTGATAAAGATTGGATTTCATTGATGGTACATAAATCATCAAAGAATCGATAACATTCTTCCAGGTCTTTAAGGGATAAGATGGAGTTGAATAACTGATCTAAGCTTTTGCCCCTTAATTTATCAATTTGCATCTTAATACATCTTCTCCTTTACTATTGCCACACCGCTTCGCACGATCTTCTTCTAAGAAAGCGGTATCTTTCCTGACTAATTTTTTTAAAACCTCAGCAATGAGCTTTGAACAGATCATGACAGGTTTGGTTCTACGCTGAAAATGCCGTCAGGTTCTTTCGTAAGCCGAAGCTTCTTTATCGTAAACAAATTCGACAAGTTCTGTCATTTTCCTTGTATGACAATCTGACAAACTTGTTTGCTTCCGGTATAAAGATGACTTCTGCTTGGTTAGGTCTTCTGCCCTCATATACAGGCTTTACGGAAAGCTCGGCGAGACCACAAATATGCGCCCCGCCTTGCTCGGGTTATTCAAAATATGTTGGCCGGTCAGCGTAACCGGCAAATTCATTTTACAATTAGAGTACTTCATTCGTCATGTCAAAGCCCTCTGCTTTGTCAACAGTTCCACATAAGATCATGATCACTTACATGGCAGTGAAGAGAACCATGGCTCACTTCTGCCCTATAACAGCAGTCAGAAATGCGGCAAAGATGATACAGCTCCACTCTGTTATATTTTAACGCATTATAGACGGAAAGAGTACAGTTTTTTTCATGACATCAAATATTCCTCTTGGTGTCACTCGAATATACGGCAAATGTGTACTTTGGAAAAAGACAAGTGTATCAATTGGGCAGTCAAATGGATAGCCGCGCTCAATGAGTAGCTCGCGTAATGTTTGTTCCTGCTGAAGAACAGTCTCAAACGGTTCAGCAGATGCACAGCCTGATAATTGCAGCGGGATTTCGTGCAAAATTTTCCCGTTCTCTGTGAGTACGATTCCCCCGCCAATTTCTTTCATCCGCTTATGTGCCAGCATCATATCTTCTTTATTTTTCCCGATCACTAAAATGTCACCCGTGAGCGAAAAAGAGCTGACAAAGCCCTGCACTTTATTTGCGAACCCTTTTAGCATCGTATTCACACGCCACTCGCCTTTTCGGTCAATCAGGCTAAAGAAGCTTTGATCATGGTCACATGACAGCTGGTTGATTGAGTTATCAATTTCCACTGTATAAGGCTCCATGATGACAGCATTTCTCATCTTCACACCTAGCGGCATAGAGAATTGCAAATCACTCATCGTGAGGTCGTAGCTTAAATCTAATGGAAGAAGCCCTCCATTTTCCCATTTTGTTTCTTGGAATTGATGCTGGTTCTCGCCATCTAATTTGAGGATAACCCCTTTAGATATGACCGTTTCAGGATTTGGGTTCATTGGATCATCTAAAATATTCAAAGAAGCCAGCCGGCCTGGGCCAACAACGCCTAGTAAATCATCAATTTGATAGTATTTTGCAATGTTAAATGTCGCCATATTATACGCATCAATGATCGGCACGCCTTCTTCAAGGGCAATCGAAATCAAACGGTTAATCATGCCTTCCTCATAAAAGTGAGGGGCAGCACCATCTGTTGTATAGAAAAAGTGATCATAGTGTCTAAAGTCACGCTCATGCAGTTCTCTTAAAATGTTCACTAAATCTGGGCGGATGGAAGAATGCCGCAATGAAACATGATAGCCAAGGGACAAGCGTTTTAACACATCGTCGGCATTCATCGCTTCATGATCACTGTCCGCGCCAAACAGCTTCATTTTTGTTAGCGTTTTCTCAGAAGCTCCAGGGAAATGCCCTTCAATTCGTTTTCTCTGCTTCTTTGTTTCTTGCATGCAATATAAAATGAGATCATCACCGTCCATCAATCTTGGCCAGCTTGTTAATTCGCCGCCTTGGAGGACGTCAGGATGATCAATCCATTCCTTCCGGTAGTTGACTGGCAGCATCTCATCTTCATATCTGACTTCCGTTTGAAGATCGTATCTGGACCACCAGAAATACTGAAATGGCTGCTTTTTTAATTCACATAGGGTGGAAAGCGCTTTCTTTTCATTGCTTTGCAAAAGAAGAAATAAGTTATCGCTGACCATCGTTGTTGTGCCAAATTGAGACACATATTCTGCAAGTGATTGGGGATTATAAATATGGAACGGATGCGCGTGAGGCTCTATATACCCAGGCACAATGTATTTCCCTTCACAATCAATCACACGTTTAGCTGATTTATTTTGAGGAAGCTCTGCTCCGACATAAACAATTCGATCATCATGTATCCAAATATTTGCCTTCACCCATTGCTTCAAAAACGGGTTAAGCACGAGTCCATTCGTTAAAAGGAGTGTTGGAACTATTTTTGAGTCGACTACATCGATTTGTGTGCGGATGTCATTGTTTCTCCAATTAAAAGTACGTTCGGACATTCACATACTCTCCTTCATTTGTATTAGCCCTATCGTAACATAACGAACTACGTTACGCATTAATGAAACGTTACAATTTCTTGAAATCACACTTAAAATAATTTAAAAAAGGAGATTCACCTTCAATGAAACCTAATCTCGGCTTAATGGAAGCGCTCATTAGAATTGCCTGCGGAATGACAATATGTACTGTGGCTGGATCCTTATATGCTAGAAAACCATGGAGTAAAATGCTGCTTTTTAGCATCATGTTTGGCGGTATGAAACTGGGATCTGGCATTCTTCGTTTTTGTCCAGTGACATATATGTGTGAGCAGCAGGACACACATAAAGAGAAGGCTGAGTAAGGCAGCCTTCTTTTTTTGTGATCATTTTCATCTCATTCCGCTGCTTCACACCATTCGACCATTGTCCCTGCAATAATTTCAGCTGCTTCAATCACATGCTCAATGTCAATGGATTCATTCGGAAAATGGGCAAGCTCCGTTGTTCCCGGTCCAAACACGATGATCGGAATACCTGCAGCTTGTGACAGTAATCCGCCGTCAGTTCCCCAAGGGGCGGCTTCGATTTTCGGCGGCTGCTTCATGACCGCTTCATATTGTTCCTTCAATAAACCTAAAAGCGGATGATCTGTATCGATTGAACCCGGAAGCCATCTTGCACCAAACCATTCGACCTCAACAGGATGCTCTTGGAACCATTCATCTTTTTCTCCGAGTCCTGCCATCCAATTTTCTAATTCCTTCTCTGCCTGTTCTACCGTTTCACCGGGCATCACCCCGAGCCTGCCTTCCATTGTGACAAGGTCTGCTACAGAGGATGGCCAATCACCGCCTTGAATTTTCCCGATATTGATTGGGATCGGGATTGGGATATGCTGAAACAGCGGCTCGGTGATTCGCTGATTTCTTTCTTCTTCAAGTGCCGCTATATGTGAAAGGACAATCGTGCTCTTTTCAATAGCAGAAACGCCGTGATATCTTGTTCCGCCATGAGCAGCCCTTCCTTTAATATGCAGTCTGAACCATTTAGATCCCTGCTGAATCGGAAAGATTTTCATATAACTTGGCTCTGGAATGATGGCTGCATCTGCGGTATATCCTCTTAGTATGGCTGCAAGGGTGCCTGCACCGCCGCTCTCTTCTTCGACAACACTATGAAACACGACATCTCCCTTCAGCGGAATCTGAAGTGCATGCAGTGCTTCAAGTGCAAAGAGTAAAGAAACGTTTCCACCTTTCATATCTGTTGCCCCGCGTCCATAAAGTCTCCCGTTTATGATATGCCCGCTGTAGGGCGGATATGTCCATTGTTTGTGATCTCCTGCCGGGACAACATCCACATGCCCATTTAATAAAATAGATTTGCCGCCTCCTTTACCTTTCAATCGTCCGGCGACATTGGGACTTCCTTTAAAGGAACGCCTCGGGGAATAAAAATACGGATGGTTCAGCAAGTCATCTCCGCCAATGTCCCACATGTCAACATCAAAGCCAATGGCAGAAAGTTTATTTGCTACGATTTGCTGTACTTCTTGCTCATTTCCTTGTGTGCTGTCACATTGCACCATTTGCTGAAGAAGCGTTACGGCTTCCTCCTTATGCTCTTTCATCCAGTTTCTGATACGTGTGGTTGGCTGCAAGTCGGTCATCCTTTCTACACAACAGATTTGACATCAGGCGCTAAAATGAGCGGCGCCTCTGTCGCCCTCATGACATCTTCCGGCTGATACGGCGGCATGACTTCACGCAAAATGAGCAGCTGTGACTTGACCTCAATGACTGCCATATCCGTAATAATCAGGTCCACACAAGACTTAGCAGTTAAGGGCAGCGTGCAGGCTGCTTTTATCTTAGATTGTCCGTGTTTATCAAGGTGGCTCATCACGACCACCACCTTTTTCGCTTTTTGCGCAAGTTCAATGGCTCCACCCATACCCGGCACTCGTTTCCCTGGCACAATCCAATTGGCAAGATCCCCATGACTGCTGACTTCAAGTGCACCTAAAATGGTCATATCCAGCATCCCTTTGCGAATGATGCCAAAAGCGGTTGTGCTGTCCATATATGAGCCGCCTTTTGTTAACGTAATGGGAAAACCGCCGGCATTGCACAAATTCGGATCTTCTTCCCCTTGTACTGGTGAACCGCCTGCTCCCATAATGCCGTTTTCTGCATGCAGCCACACCTCGTAATGTGCTGGGATGTACTCAGCTGCAAGGGTCGGGATGCCGATCCCAAGATTCACAATCATGCCATCTTCAATTTCCTGTGCCGCGCGTTTGGCTATGCGGTGTCTTAAATCGATGTCTCCCATGCCCATGTCCAGTTCACTCCTTTTGATTGCACGATCTGGTTCACAAATACGCCTGGTGTGACGATTTCCTCTGGATGAAGCCCGCCCACAGGCACAATCTCTTCTACTTCCGCAATGGTCCAATCTCCTGCCATCGCCACAATCGGGTTTGTATTCCGTGCACTTTTATCAAAAATCAGATTGCCTGCTTCATCTGCTTTGAGGGCATTCACAATCGCGATATCTGCAGTCAGTGCAGGCTCAAGAATATACTTCTTTCCATCCAGCTGAACCAATTGTTTCTCATCAAGATTGAGGCTATCCATGCCGACATCTGTCACAATGCCCGCTAAACCCATCCCGCCTGCCCTGATCTTTTCTGCCAGGATGCCCTGCGGGTAAAAAAGAACGTCTAGTGTACCTGCCTGCATTTTCTGCCCGGCAATTGGATTTGAGCCAATATGAGAGGCAATGATTTTCTTCACTCTTCCTTCTGTGATCAGCCTGCCAACACCGATTTGCGGGAAGCCTGCATCGTTTCCGATCAATGTCAGGTCTTTGATATTGGCTTCTAAAATGGCATCGATCAATGATGGCGGGGACCCCACACCGCCAAAGCCGCCAAACATGATGGTCATTCCGTCTCTAAAATGCGTGATGACTTGATCAAAGTTCGCTGTTTTGTTCATCATCTTTCCTCCCTACATGGCAGATGGGAAAAACCCTCGATTGATGACTTCTTGCTCGACCTGCGTCATTGTCTGCCCGAATAAATGAATCAGTTCATCCATCTCCTGCTGCGTAATGGAAAGCGGCGGTGCGATCATGACCGCTGCACCTCCCACACCATCCTCTCCAGCGCTTGCTGGGTAAACAAGCAAACCATTTTGCTTGGCCGTCTCCACAACTAAATGCGTCATTTGAGCATGGGCAGGAAATGGTGTTTTCGATAATCGGTCTGCGACAAACTCAATGCCAATGAGCAGTCCCTTTCCTCTCACATCCCCTATGATGGAATGTTTTGTTTGCAAATCCTTTAAAGCATTCATTAAATATCGGCCAGACAGATCAGCCCGTTCTGAAAGCTGGTGTTTTTTCATGTATCGAATGACAGCCAGTGAGACGGCTGCTGAAAGCGGATTGCCGCTATAAGTGTGGCCTGCCATCACAGAGCCCGAACCGCTGAGAATCGGTGCAATCACATGATCCGCTGAGACAGCTGCCGCAATTGGTGAATAGCCGGCGCTCATGCCTTTTCCGAGTACCATAATATCTGGTACGACGCCCCAATGTTCCATGGCAAACATTTTCCCAGTTCGTCCAAAGCCTGTCATGACTTCATCTGCAATCATTAAAATATCGTTTTCCTCACAAACTCGCTTCATCGCCGCAAAATATCCATCTGGCGGAACAAGCGCCGCGCCCGCTGCTCCAACAATCGGCTCTGCAATAAAAGCCGCAATCCTCTCTTTTCCTATACGCTGAATGACAGTTTTAAATTCCTGTACATACCATTCGACCTGCTTGCTTTCTTCCTTTGGCAGCCACGAACGGTAGCTGTATGGCGGAGACAGCACCGGGTGTTTTTCGAGCAGTGGTTCAAAGCGCTCTCTCCTTGCAATATGACCTGACATCGACAGCGCACCGAGTGTGATGCCGTGATAACTCATCCATCTTGAAATGATGTGATTCTTCTCAGCCTTCCCCTGCTCCTGCCAATGCTGAATGGCAATTTTCATGGCGGTCTCTGTTGCCTCTGATCCGCTTCCGACAAAAAAAGACCAGTTCAGGTTCCCTGGGCAGAGCGTACTCAATTCATAGGCAAGTTCTTCTGCTGGTTCATTTGTGAATTGTGATCTGTACGTAAAGCTCACCTTTTCCGCTTGCTCTGTCATGGCATCAATGATGTCTCGTATGCCATGTCCAATACTCGCCGTGACAGCACCTGATGAGCCGTCTAAATATTTTTTCCCGTCCCGATCATATAAATAAATCCCCTCTCCTTTCACAGCCACAGGATAATGCTGATTCAACATCGGTTTGATTAAGTAATCCCGGGTCTCCACTTTGTCATTCCTCCCTCTCTCGTCAGCAGCTGCATCTTTCTTTTTTCATGAATCGCAAGAAAATTTTGTATACTTGTTATAAGATTAGCTTAATCAAGAGGGCAGTCATCCTCCATTCGCCACATGCCCGAATTTCACACGTATTTTTTATACATCATGTATAAGAGTGTTCAAAAGGAGGTCATGAGTCTATGGCGATTCTCGTCAAAGATGCACTCTCGCTCGATATCATGAAGGAAACAAAGCTGCTTGCTGGGGAAAATGGACTGGACCGTCTCATTCAGTGGGTGACCATCGTGGAAATTATCGAAGATACTTCAAGGCTTTCAGAAGGGGAACTGCTCGTCACAACCGGCTTTGGGCTTGCAGACAATCAGGAAAGGCGCACCCGGCTTGAGGAGCTGATTCAATCTCAACGTCTATCAGCCATTGCGATTTATAAAGGCGTATACTTAACAGAAATTCCGGCATCACTGATCGAAGCTGCCAAAAACAGCGGCATTCCACTCATCGAGATTCCTTCACATGTCAACTTCTCAGACATTACAAAAGCCGTCCTAGAGCAAATCGTCAGCAGCCAGCTCCATCAGCTTAAATATTCTTCAGCCATTCACCAAAGACTGACCCATTTAAATGTCAGCAATAAAAATGTCACACAAATTACAGATGAGCTGGCACATCTCACTTCGGCAAACATCGTCGTGCTTGATGTTTTTTTACATCAAACAGCAGCTCATCTCATAAAAGATGAAGTGACGTACGCTCCTGCTTTTGGCTTTCTGACAGATCATGAACCAATCGAAACGACGCCTCTTCTCAAGCAGGCTGAGGAGAAAGGACGGCTCGTTTATGACACGTGCGGTGCGTTTGTCCTCGCTGCATGTCCAGTGATTGCGATGGGCGATATTTTCGGATTTATTGTATCTTTAAAGAAAAAGGATGCGTGGCATCATCTCGACGCGATTGCCATCGAGCATGCCGGGGCGGTGTATGCGATTGAATGGCTGAAGCAAAAAGCCATTCAAGATACAGAAAACCAAATGCAAGGTCATTTGTTAGATGATATTTTGCAGCAGCAATACACAGAAGAAAGCTATGTGGTCGAACAGGCAACAAAGCTGCAATACGATATGAGCGATGAGCAGGTGGTCATCTACTTTCAATTTCAGCATCAGCACACACAGCTCGATCACCAAATGATGCAGCGCCTGTCTCAATTGCTCACGTCGATATTTGAACGCAGACATATTCCTTTTTTACTTAAAACAAGGCTCGATTCCATTTTTGTTCTTACGCCAGCAGGAAAAAAAGCATTTCAAGAAGCGGAGTGGTATCGTGCAGCAGAGGAGTGCCGGAGCACTTGGTCTTATTTTTTTCCCGTCCATCCGATTGTGATTGGCATCGGGAGAGCCTATGACCAAATCGGTCTCTTTGCAAAAAGCGCGAAGGAAGCACAGTATGCAGCAAGGCTTCTTCCACTTTTAAAGACAGACGAATGCATCATTCATTATCAGAAGCTCGGCTTATACGGGATGCTGCTTGAAATGAATGAAGCGGGTATGAATTTGCATGACTTTTACGTGGAGCTGTTAAGTCCCTTGCTTTATACGAAAAAACAGGGGGCTGACCTGATCCATACACTCGAAGTGTATTTGGCACACAATGAAAATATTCAAAAATCTGCGGGGGAATTGTTTATTCACAGGCATACATTAAGCTATCGCTTAAAACAAATTGAAACGAGAACAGGCTGCAGCCTCAAATCCACGGATGACCGGATGAAGCTGCAGCTCAGTATCATGGCGTACCGCCTATCTGGTCTGCTTGATCAGATGAGAACCATTTCATGATTCATTCGGCGTTTTCACCCATAGATTCATATCTTCAATTTTGTCAAAAATATAGCAGTTGTTTTGGAAACGCCCGGTATACGTATAGCCGAGCTGATAAAACACTTGGTTCATTCCATAGGACAGTGCACGTGCGAGAGAATAAAAGACATAGATGTGCATGGATTGAAGTTCTTTTTCGAGTGCTAGAATCAAATGATGCATGAATCCTAGTTTTCTGTATGATGGAAGGGTCGCACAATCTGTTAATTCCGCATGACCATACGGCGCATTGATTTCAGCGGATGCCGCACTCACAATGTTCCCGTCATGTTCAACGACATAAAAGACCGTCCCTTCCTCCATCACCTTTTGGATGTAATCTGGCTCATTCATTGGCGTAGGATACGTTTCAAAAACGGTATCATAGAGCTTTGCCAGCTTGTGAATATCCTTCGGATCGGCTTTCCTCATCACATACTCATCCTGCCACGTGCCTTGGTCTTTTTTGAGAGGCTTTTTCTGAATAGACGCAACAATTTCATCTTCCTTCAGCCAATACGGGCTGTTCATCCGATCCTCCGTCAGAAAGAGCGACATGCCGTACGCATCACTTCCAAGGAAATAATGAGAAAACACGCCTTCAAGCCGAAAGCCTTTTTCTAAAAAAAGAGGCATATGCTCACGCCTGACTTTCACAATGACCTTAGAAGCCTTGCAGTCTGCCGCTTCCTGAAGAACCGACTGAATCACATCCCTCACCCTGCCGCTGTAGTCATCCAAACGGATGCGCTCATTAAATGAATCAATACAGATCGAGGCAGAAAAACGCTCGTTTGCAAGTTCCTTCAATTGCACCATATACTCATCCTCTCTTATAAATCAGCTAATAAAAAAAATCCAAATGGAAAATGAAACAATGACGATACCAGAAAAAATCGACATGATCATATACCTAATGGCTGAGCCTTTTTTGGCTTTGTTTTGCTTTCTTGCTTCATACATGATGAGATTGGAGAACAGTATAAATAAAATAAGTAACACAATTGCAAATAGAATGATTCCTTGAATGACCATGCTGCCTCCTCATAAACTCGTCATCCCATACTACTTCTTCATATTCAATCATCATCCCTTCTCATGAACAAAAAACACCTTTCCATCTCGTCAGATAGAAAGGTGTTTTGATTAAACGTTCTTCCCTGCAGCCTTCAGCGCACGGGCACCGATGTCACGGCGATAAAATAGACCTGGCTGTATGATTTCTTCAACCGCTTCATACACTCTTGATCTTGCCGCTTCAAATGTGTCGTCAAATGCGGTCACATTCGCTACACGGCCGCCATTTGTGACGAATTGATCGTTTTCTTTTTTTGTTCCTGCGTGGAAGGTCACGACATCAGAGACGGTCGTTTGCAAGGCACCGATCGGCGTCCCTTTTGCATAGTCTTCTGGGTATCCTTCTGATGCAAGAACCACACTAACAGCTGCAGTGTCTTTCCACTGTAAGTCCACATCTTTTCCATCAAGAATATCGAGGAATACTTGGACTAGATCTGATTCAAGACGAGGGAGAACCACCTGCGTTTCAGGGTCGCCAAAGCGTGCATTGAATTCAATCACCTTTGAGCCTTCTGGTGTCAGCATTAAGCCCGCATATAAAATGCCTGTAAATGGACGCCCTTCCTGCACCATCGCGCGAGCTGCCGGTTTGACGACATCTTCCACCGCTTTTTGGACGACTTCATCTGAAATTTGCGGAACTGGTGAATAAGCGCCCATCCCGCCGGTATTCGGCCCTTTGTCATCTTCAAAGGCCCGTTTGTGATCCTGCGCAATCACCATCGGGTACACCTTTTCTCCGTTGACAAAAGCCATGAGTGAAAATTCTTCGCCTGTTAAAAATTCTTCGATGACAACAGATGCACTTGCATCGCCAAACTTTTCATCCTCTAAGAAATCATGCAGACAATCGACCGCCTCTTCCAGCGTCATGGCCACTGTGACGCCTTTTCCTGCGGCAAGCCCGTCTGCTTTAATAACAATCGGCGCACCCTTTTCTTCCACATATGCCTTTGCTTCTTCAAACGAGGTAAAGGCAGCGTAAGCAGCCGTCGGGATATCGTAATTCTTCATTAAATCTTTTGCAAATTCCTTTGAGCCTTCAATGACCGCAGCTTTTGCATTCGGTCCAAATACCTTTAGACCTGCTTCTTCAAATGCATCAACGACACCTGCGATTAAAGGAACCTCTGGACCGACAATGGTTAAGCCGATTTCGTTTTCTTTTGCAAAACGAATTAATGACTCATGATCGCCTTCGTCGATTGGTACAAGCTTCGCAGCATCTGTCATTCCATCATTGCCGGGTGCGACAAATACTTGGCTGACAAGTTCACTTTGATTCACTTTCCATGCGATGGTATGCTCTCTTCCGCCTCTGCCGATAATTAGTACGTTCACACTGTCATCCCCTTAATGTTTGAAATGTCTAACGCCAGTGAAGACCATGGCGATGCCGTATTCATCTGCCTTTTGAATCGATTCTTCATCACGAATAGATCCGCCTGGCTGAATGATCGCTGTGACGCCTGCCTTTGCAGCAGCTTCCACTGTATCGCCCATTGGGAAGAATGCATCAGAGCCTAGTGCGCTTCCTTTTGCCTTTTCACCTGCTTGCTCAATGGCAATGTTAGCTGAGCCCACACGGTTCATTTGACCAGCACCGATCCCTGCTGTCATTTGATCTTTCGCAAGGACAATAGCATTTGATTTCACATGCTTGACGACTTTCCAAGCTAGCTTTAAGTCTTTCCATTCGTCTTCTGTTGGTTCTCTTTTCGTTGGAATAGAGATGGTTGCTTCCTCTAAGCCGTACGTGTCAATATCCTGAACAAGCAGTCCGCCATGGACACTTGTCAGCTGCTTTTCTTTTTTCCCGAGATCCGCTTCTACATCTAATGTTAATAGACGAAGGTTCTTTTTCGCCGTTAACACGTCAAGCGCTTCTTGGCTGAACGATGGGGCGATGACAATTTCTAAGAAAATCGTATGCAGCACGTCAGCTGTTTGTTTGTCTACTTCACGGTTAAGTGCCACAATGCCGCCAAAAATAGAAGTTTCATCTGCCTTGAATGCTCGGTCAAATGCTTCTGCAATCGTTTCTCCTGTGCCAACGCCGCACGGGTTCATATGCTTCACAGCGACAGCTGCCGGCTCCGTGAATTCA
Organism: Bacillus sp. FSL K6-1006; assembly: GCF_038593175.1. Taxonomy (NCBI): domain Bacteria; kingdom Bacillati; phylum Bacillota; class Bacilli; order Caryophanales; family Bacillaceae; genus Bacillus; species Bacillus sp. FSL K6-1006. Next base: position 654,174 of record NZ_CP151970.1, on the reverse strand, counting down.
CGTACAATTTGGAGAGCGGCATCTGCATCTTTGATATTGTTGTAGGAAAGTTCTTTTCCATGTAATTGCTTTGCAGTAGCCAAAGAACCTTTGGCTGGAAGAGCATTTTCATAGAAAGTCGCCGCTTGGTGCGGGTTTTCTCCATAACGAAGGGATTGTTTTTTCTCAAACGTGACAGTGAACTGTTCTGGCTCTGTTTCGCCCACAAAGTTTGTTAAGTAATCCGCAATCAGAGCATCGTATGCAGCCGTATGACGGAATACCTTGGCAGCGAGCTCACGCTTTTTCTCTAGTGACACGCCGCCGTCTTTGATTTGCTGAATGACTGTATCATAGTCACGAGGATCGACAATCACGGTTACGTCTTGGTGGTTTTTTGATGCTGCACGAAGCATTCCCGGTCCGCCAATATCAATGTTTTCAATCGCTTCTTCATACGTCACATCGTCTTTTGATATCGTCTCTTTGAATGGATAGAGATTCACGACAACAAGATCAATCGGCTGAATGCCATGCTTCTCAATCTGTGCCATATGCTCATCGTTTTCTCTCACTGCTAAAAGTCCGCCATGAATGTTCGGGTGAAGTGTTTTGAGTCGTCCGTCCATGATTTCAGGGAATCCAGTGACTTCTGAAATTCCAATGACATCAATGCCGTTCTCTTGAAGAAGCTTATGTGTACCTCCAGTTGAAATCACTTCAACGCCAAGTTCTGTTAATTCTTTCACAAAAGGTACAAGATTCGTTTTATCGGAAACACTGATTAATGCGCGTTTGATCGTCATGCCTTCGTCACCTCATTAAGATAATTCTAAAAGTGATTTGATCACTTTTGGATATAGTGTGTGTTCTAGTTCATGCATTCTTTTTTCAATCGATTCAAGCTCTTCCCCTTGTTCGATATAAATCGCGGCTTGGTCAATAATCGGGCCGGTATCCATACCTTCGTCGACAAAATGGACAGTGATTCCTGCCACTTTGACGCCTGCTTGATAGGCTTGTCCAATGGCATCCAGTCCTGGGAAGGCTGGCAGCAAGGATGGGTGGATATTGACAATTTTCCCTCTGAATGCTTCAAGTAATGTCGGACCAATCAGTCTCATATACCCAGCAAGGAAAATCCATTCCACTTCATGCAGCCTAAGCTGTTCAATGATTGTTTGTTCAAAAGCGGCTTTATTCGGAAAAGCCTTCGGGGTAAATGCAAAGGAGGGAATGCCCTCTTTCTCAGCACGCTCCAGCACCTTTGCACCTGGTTTATCACAAATCACAATGGCGGCCTCTGCCTGCCACTGTTCTTTTTTTAATGTATCCATAATGGCTTGAAAATTCGTCCCGCTTCCAGAGGCGAAGATCGCAAACTTCTTCATGAGAGGCTTCCACCGCCGAATGTGACACCTTCTCCTTTTTGAACACGACCGATGAGAAAGGCTTTCTCTCCGTCTTCTTCAAGTCCTCTGATCACTTCGACAAGGTCATCTTCTTTTACCGCTAAGACAAAGCCAATGCCCATATTAAACACGTTGAACATTTCTTCTGCCTTTAACTGTCCTTTTTCTTGAATAAAGGAGAAAATTGGCGGTACTGGCCATGAGCCGTTATCAATCTCAACGCCAAGCCCTTCAGGCAGCATACGCGGTAAATTTTCAATAAAGCCGCCGCCTGTCACATGTGCCATGCCGTCAATCTTGCCGGCTTTTACTTGTTTGAGAACAGGCTTCACATAAATTTTGGTCGGTTCAAGCAGCTCTTCTCCAAGCGGTCTTGTAAAGGGTTCATACGTTTGATGCAGATCCAGACCAGCGTCTTCCAGCAATACTTTACGAACGAGGGAGTACCCATTGCTATGAATTCCGCTTGAGCTGAGTCCAATAAGCAAGTGCCCCTCTTTAATGCTCTCTCCTGTCACGATTTCATCCTTTTCAACGACGCCTACTGAAAAACCAGCAATATCATATTCATCTTCTGTGTAAAGACCCGGCATTTCTGCTGTTTCTCCGCCGACAAGCGCTGAACCAGACTGCTCACAGCCGTCAGCCACACCTTTGACGATTGATTCAATTTTTATCGGATCTGCTTTACCAACTGCTAAGTAATCTAAGAAAAAGAGCGGCTCTGCCCCTTGTGCCAGCACATCGTTCACACACATTGCCACGGCATCAACACCGATCGTATCGTGTTGATCCATTAAAAAGGCAAGCTTTAATTTTGTTCCGACACCATCTGTTCCTGAGACAAGAACGGGCTTTTTGTATGGCAGCTCAGATAAATCAAACATACCGCCAAATCCGCCTAGAGCACCCATGACGCCTGCTCTTTTTGTACGTTCTACGTGTGTTTTCATTCGTTTGACGGCTTCGTATCCTGCTTCGATGTCGACACCGGCGTTTTTATATGCTTCTGACATCCCATTCACTCCTTTTAGCTGCTTCTCTTCCATTTATTTTCAGCAGAATGAAAGAGCAGCATATCAAATCATCTTGACTGCTGCTCCTTTATTCGATTATTTCGTCAGTGCTGTTTCCTTCACATGCGGAAGAACAGTATCTTCATAAATTTCAGTCGGGTATTTCCCAGTAAAGCATGCTAAACATTGACCGCGCTGCGGATCATCATACTTCCTGCCAATCCCGTCCATTAAACCGTCTACAGATAAAAATGCAATGGAGTCTGCACCGATTTCCTGTCTAATTTCTTCCACTGAATGAGAAGAAGCAATCAGCTCTTCATGTGTGGACGTATCAATTCCATAAAAACATGGATGTGCGATTGGCGGTGAACTAATGCGCACATGGACTTCCGTCGCACCCGCTTCTCTTAGCATCGTCACAATGCGGCGGCTCGTAGTTCCGCGTACGATGGAATCATCCACCATCACGACACGTTTTCCTTCGACGACCCCGCGCACAGCAGACAGCTTCATGCGCACGCCCTGCTCACGCAATGCTTGAGACGGCTGAATAAACGTCCGGCCGACATAACGGTTTTTAATCAAACCGAGCTCATATGGAATACCTGTTGCTTCGGCATATCCAATTGCTGCAGAAATACTCGAATCTGGTACACCTGTCACGACATCTGCTTCGACATGCGCTTCCTCGGCAAGCTTTTTGCCAAGGTTCTTTCTCGCACTATGCACGTTGATGCCGTTGATATTGCTGTCAGGTCTTGAGAAATAAATGTATTCCATGCTGCACATGCTGCGGTTAATGTTCATGGAGAAGCGTTCAGATTTCAGGCCTTCATCATTAATGATCAGCATTTCGCCAGGCTCCACATCTCGTAAATACGTGGCACCGACAACATCAAATGCACATGTTTCAGAAGCAACCACATACGCGTCCCCAAGCATACCAAGTGAAAGCGGACGTAAGCCGTTCGGATCAAGTGCCACAATCATTTCTGTTTCCGTCATAATTAAGAAAGCATATGCGCCTTTAAGCATGGACAGGGCATTTTTGATCTGCTCTTTCAATTCAACATAGCCGCTGCGCTTAATTAAATGAGCGAGCACTTCAGTGTCAGAAGATGTTTGGAATATACTCCCCTGGTTCTCTAGCTGCTGCTTTAATTGCGTTGCATTCACTAAGTTCCCATTATGAGCAAGGGCAAGACTGCCGTTGTTTTGCGAGCGGAAGAAGAGGGGCTGCACATTTTCAAAGCCGCCTCCGCCTGCTGTCGCATACCGAACGTGTCCGATCGCTCCTTTGCCTTTCAGATCCTTTAGCTCACCGTTTTGAAAGACTTCCGTAATCAGTCCAAGGCCTTTATGTGCCGTCAGGTTTTCACCATCTGTTGCAATGATTCCCGCACCCTCTTGTCCGCGGTGCTGAAGACTATGCAATCCGTAATATGTGATTTGCGGGGCTTCTTCGTGTCCCCAAACCCCAAAGACGCCACACTCTTCGTTTAAGCCTCTGATTTCAGCAAGCATGGGATCGCTCCTTTCCATGCGCGTTCAAGCTCGTTGACCGCTGCATGAATCCATTGTTGTCCTTCTTGATTTTTGACAGTGAATACACCATCATTTGTGACCGTTCCAACTTCTTTCGCATCTTTGACAGCCGCAGCAAATGCTTCGCGGTGCTCTGGTTTCACTGTGACGACAAAACGTGACTGAGTTTCACTGAATAATGAAGCTTCGCTGTTTAAATCAATTTGGATATGAGCGCCAAGACCATCTGTTCCAAATGTACTTTCAGCAAGTGCAACACCAAGACCGCCTTCAGACACATCGTGTGCTGATTGAACAAGTCCGTTTTGAATCGCAGCAAGAAGGGCTTCCTGACGCGTGAGCTCTACATCCAAATCAATTTCCGGTGCTTTTCCGTAAATACGGCCTTCTGTCATCTTTTGAAGCTCACTGCCTGCAAATTCTTCCTTCGTCTCACCTATGATGAAAATCACATCGCCAGCCTGCTGGAACGACTGCGTCGTAATATGAGCTGTGTCTTCGACCAAACCAACCATTCCAATGACTGGTGTTGGGTAAATCGCTGTTCCATTTGATTCGTTATATAAAGAGACGTTACCACCGATAACTGGTGTGCTTAGCTTGCGGCATGCTTCGCTAATACCGTCAGCAGATTTTTCTATTTGCCAGAAAATTTCTGGTTTCTCTGGGTTACCGAAGTTCAGGTTATCTGTTACTGCAAGCGGACGAGCGCCTGAGCACACAATGTTGCGTGCTGCTTCTGCCACTGCGATTTTCCCGCCGACTTCTGGATCAAGGTAAAGATAACGTGCGTTACAATCGGTTGTCATCGCAAGGGCTTTTTTCGTTCCGCGAATTCTTAAAACGCCCGCATCGGAGCCTGGTGCAACGACTGTATTTGTCCGAACCATGTAGTCATATTGATCATAAACCCATTCTTTACTTGCAATTGTCGGCTGCTGAAGGAGCTGCTTTAACGTGTCGGCTGCATCTGCGATAGCAGGTGCTTCAACTTTTGTTTCTAAAAACTCACGATAGTATGCAGGCTCACTTGACGGCTTGTGATAAACCGGCGCTTCTTCTGCAAGTGCATCAACAGGAAGCTCACATACCACTTCACCTTGATGAAGTAAACGAAGCATTTTATCGTCTGTCACATGACCGACTGATACCGCTTCAAGATCGTATTTTTCAAAAATATCAATGATTTCTTGTTCACGGCCTTTTTCAATGACCAAAAGCATTCTTTCTTGAGATTCAGACAGCATCATTTCGTATGCGGACATGCCTGTTTCACGCTGCGGTATGAGATCTAGATTCATCTCGATACCAGAACCTGCTTTACTCGCCATTTCAGCACTTGAGCTTGTTAAGCCAGCCGCTCCCATATCCTGAATTCCAACGAGTGCATCGTTTTTGATGACTTCAAGGCACGCTTCAAGCAGCAGTTTTTCCATGAACGGATCACCGACTTGAACAGCTGAGCGTTTTTCTTCTGATTCATCAGAAAATTCCTCAGATGCAAATGTTGCACCGTGAATCCCGTCACGTCCCGTTTTGGCACCAACGTACATGACCGTGTTGCCGACACCTTTTGCCTGCCCTTTTTTGATGTCCTCATGGTTGATTAATCCAACACACATCGCATTTACGAGCGGGTTGCCTTCATAGCTTTGATCGAAATGAACCTCTCCGCCGACTGTTGGAATTCCGATACAGTTTCCATAGCCTGCGATCCCTGCCACTACTTCTTCAAACAAGTACTTCACGCGCGGTGAAGTCAGTTCACCAAAACGAAGAGAGTTTAATACAGCAATTGGACGCGCACCCATGGAGAATACATCACGGATAATTCCGCCGACACCTGTCGCCGCTCCTTGATACGGTTCAATTGCAGATGGATGGTTATGTGATTCGATTTTAAATACAACCGCTTGGTTGTCTCCAATATCAACGATTCCAGCGCCTTCCCCAGGACCTTGAAGGACGTGCTCTCCTTTTGTCGGGAATTTGCTTAAAACAGGCTTTGAGTTTTTATAACTGCAATGCTCTGACCACATGACAGAAAAAATGCCCGTTTCTGTGTAGTTTGGCAGCCTGCCAATAATGGATTCGATTAAAGCGAATTCTTCATCACTCAATCCCATTTGCTGATACAATTTCTCTTCTTTAATTTGCTTGTGACTTGGTTCAAGCAGTAGTGACATGAGTGTCCCTCCAATTTTTCACGATAGATTGAAACAATTTAAGTCCGTCTGCGCTGCCTAGTAATGAATCAACCGCGCGCTCAGGGTGCGGCATCATGCCGAGTACATTGCCCTCTTCATTCGTTACACCTGCAATACGATTCACACTGCCGTTAATATCGTCTCCATAAGTGAAAGCGATTTGGCCGCGTTCAATGAGCTTCGCTAGAGTGTCTTCATCACAGTAGAAATTGCCTTCACCGTGCGCTACAGGAATCTTAATGGATTCGCCTTTTTGATAACCGCTTGTAAATGGCGTTTCGTTGTTTTCTACAATGAGTTCAACTGGACGACAGATAAATTTCAAGTCTTTATTTCGTCTCATCGCACCCGGAAGAATGCCAAGCTCCTGAAGAATTTGGAACCCGTTACAAACACCAAGAACAGGTTTCCCTTCCTCAGCTGCTTTTTTCACCGCCGGCATGATGTTTGAGAAGCGGGCGATCGCACCACATCTTAAGTAATCCCCATAAGAGAAACCGCCTGGTACGAGTACACCGTCAAATCCGTCAAGACTCGTTTCGTCGTGCCATACATATTCAACTTGTTCACCTAGCTCATCTTGAATCGCATGGTACATATCGATATCACAGTTAGAGCCAGGCAAGACGATCACTGCAAACTTCACTGTGCGACAACCTCCTCCACCTCATAGCGGTAATCTTCAATCACCGTGTTGGCAAGTAATTTTTCGCACATTTCTTTGACGACTGTGTCTAAATCACGATCTGATTTTTCAATGACAAGCTCCATGTATTTCCCAATACGGACATCCTTTACTTCCTGATAAGACATGCTGTGCAAAGCGTGCTGCACCGCACTTCCTTGTGGATCAAGAACGCTCTCTTTTAAGCTGACAAAAATTTTCACTTTATACATGTTTATGGCCTCCAAGTCTTTTGAAAATTTCTTCGTATGCATTCGTTAAGCCGCCCAGGTTTCGTCTGAACACGTCTTTATCAAGCTTTTCGTTTGTATCTTTGTCCCAAAGCCTGCACGTATCAGGTGAAATCTCATCAGCTAGCAAAATACGATTCTCGTGATCTATTCCGAATTCAAGCTTGAAATCAATTAAATTCACATGGCAGTCTGAGAAAATTTGCTTTAACTCTTCATTCACTTGTCTTGTGATTGTTTTCATTTCCTCGACCTGCTCTGGTGTCGCTGCATCTAAAATGCGGATATGATCTTCTGTAATGAGCGGATCACCGAGTGCATCATCTTTGTAGTAGAACTCAATCAAAGGTGTGTCCAGTTTTGTTCCCTCTGGAATGCCGAGGCGTTTTGACATACTGCCTGCCACTACATTACGTACAACCACTTCAAGCGGAACAATCTGCACCTTTTGAATGAGCTGCTCTGTTTCAGAAAGACGTTTCACAAAGTGATTGTTGATCCCTTTCTCATGCAGCATTTGAAAGATTAAGCTCGAAATTTCGTTGTTCAGTCTGCCTTTACCTTCGATTTCGGCTTTCTTTTCGCCGTTAAATGCTGTAGCTGAGTCTTTATATTCGACATATAAAATATGCTCGTCATCGGTCTGATAGATTTTTTTCGCTTTGCCTTCGTAGAGAAGTTCTTGTTTCACAGTCATTCAGGTTGGCCTCCTAATTTGAATGTTGGCAATTTTCAGGATTGGGCGCCTGGCAAGCAGGCGGCCCATTTCTTACGCAAGACCTAGACGTTCGAAAATCATATCGACATTTTTCAAATGATAGTTGTAATCGAAGCAGTCAGCGATTTGTTCAGGTGTTAAGCGTGACGTGATTTTTTCTTCTGCTTCTACTAATGAACGGAACGGCACTTGTTTCTCCCACGCTTCCATTGCCTTTGGCTGAACCGTGTCATATGCCTCTTCACGTGCCATGCCTGTATCGATTAATGCAAGAAGAACGCGCTGTGAGTAAATTAAGCCAAGTGTGCGGTCCATGTTGCGCTTCATGTTTTCAGGGAAAACCGTTAAGTTTTTCACGATGTTTGAGAAACGGTTGAGCATATAGTTCAGTGCAATCGTTGCATCTGGTAAAATGATGCGCTCAGCAGATGAATGAGAAATGTCACGCTCATGCCAAAGCGGTACATTTTCATAAGCTGTCAGCATATATCCACGAATCACGCGGGCAATTCCCGTCATATTTTCAGAGCCGATTGGGTTACGCTTATGCGGCATCGCTGATGATCCTTTTTGTCCTTTTGCAAAGAACTCTTCTACTTCACGTGTTTCACTCTTTTGAAGACCACGAATTTCAACAGCAAATTTCTCAATGCTCGTTGCGACTAAAGCTAGAGTAGCCATGTAATCTGCATGGCGGTCACGCTGCAAGGTTTGGGTTGAAATTGGTGCAGCTTTGATGCCAAGTTTCTCACATACATATTGCTCAACAAACGGGTCGATGTTCGCATATGTGCCAACAGCTCCAGAGATTTTGCCGTATTCAATACCAGCTTTTGCTTGTTTAAAACGTTCTAGGTTACGCTTCATTTCCTCGTACCAAAGACCAAGCTTCAGGCCAAATGTTGTCGGTTCAGCATGTACACCGTGTGTACGGCCCATCATGACGGTATATTTGTGCTCTTTTGCTTTTTCTTTTAGTATGTCAACAAATCTCTCAATGTCCTTGAGCAGGATATCGTTCGCCTGTTTTAATAGATATGAAAGCGCCGTATCCACTACGTCTGTCGATGTTAACCCGTAATGAACCCACTTTCTTTCTTCTCCTAGAGATTCAGATACAGCACGCGTAAAGGCAACCACGTCGTGGCGCGTGTCCTGTTCAATCTCTAAAATACGTCCAATATCAAAGCTTGCATTCTTGCGCATGGTCACAACGTCTTCTTTCGGAATGACGCCAAGCTCTGCCCAAGCTTCACAAGCGAGAATCTCTACTTCAAGCCATGCATTAAATTTGTTCTCCTCTGTCCAGATTGCTGACATTTCTGGTCGTGCGTAACGTTCGATCATTTCCCGTTTCCTCCATCTCTTTCAGTCCATATCTTTGTGATGTTTGTCATCCACTCATCATCGAGCTGTTTCATAAACGTCATATGCCCCATCTTGCGGCCGGCTTTTACTTCATGCTTTCCATATAGATAAAGCTTCGCTTCATTGAGAAGCTCAGGATGCTCTTTTGGAATGTCCACTTCATCGCCTAATAAATTCACCATCATTCCCTCTGATAAAAGGGCTGTACCGCCAAGCGGCAAACCACATATAGCGCGGACATGCTGTTCAAACTGACTTGTCTCACATAAATCAAGCGTATAATGACCAGAATTATGCGGGCGCGGTGCCAGTTCATTGACGAGCAGCTTTCCGTCATTTGTCAGGAACAGTTCTACAGCAAGAGTACCAACCAGCCCCAGCTTTTCAGCCAGTGTTGTTGCCAGTTCTTTCGCCTTCTCCTGAATGCGGTTCTCTACCCTTGCAGGCACAATGCTTTGGAACAAAATATTATGCTTATGAATGTTCTCAGCGACTGGGAATACTGCAATCTCTCCATGAACAGAACGAGTAACGATCACTGATAGCTCCATTTGGAATGGAACCCAGCTTTCTAAAATACAAGTTCCATGTGTAAGCAGTGCAGCTGCTTCCTGAAGCTGTCCTTTTTCTTTCATGACGTACTGTCCTTTTCCGTCGTAGCCGCCTCTGCATGTTTTCAGCACGGCTGGCAAACCGAGCACGTCCACTGCATCTTCCAGCTCTTTTTCATCATGAATGATGCGGTAAGGCGCTACTTCACAGCCTGCGTCTACAATTCCTTTTTTCTCGGTCTCACGATTTTGAGTTAGAAGAAGAAGGTCGCTTCCTTGTGGTAAATAGGCTTCTTCCTTCAGCTGATTGAGTGCATCATAATCAATATTTTCAAACTCATAAGTCACCACATCGCTGATTTCTGCCAGCTTTCGAATCGCTTCAAGATCACTATATGCGGCTGTGATTTCTTTATCGGCAACCTGTCCGCAAGGAGATTGTGCGACTGGATCTAGAACTGCTGCCCGGAACCCCATTTGCTTTGCGCTGACAGCCATGTATCTGCCAAGCTGTCCGCCGCCAATGATCCCGATGGTTGCGTTTGGAAAAATGGTCTGCTTAGCCAAGCTGATCACTGCTTTCTAGTACAGTCTGTTTTGTCTGCTCTCTTCTTTCTTCAAGACGAGCTGCGACCTTTTCATCAAATGCTGAAATCATTTGTGCGGCAAGAAGGCCTGCATTTGTTGCACCTGCTTTGCCAATTGCTACTGTAGCAACTGGTACACCGCCTGGCATTTGAACGATGGATAATAAGGAATCCAGCCCGTTTAGTGCTTTTGATTGTACAGGCACACCAATGACCGGCAGTGTCGTTTTTGCTGCGACCATCCCCGGTAAATGTGCTGCGCCTCCAGCACCGGCAATGATGACCTTTAGTCCTTTACCTCTTGCTTCAGTCGCATATTCAAACATCAAGTCAGGTGTCCGGTGTGCGGATATCACCTGTTTTTCATACGGAATGTTTAATTCCTCTAAGATGTCGCACGCATTTTTCATTGTTTCCCAATCAGATGTACTTCCCATGATGACACCTACAAGCGGCTTCATTTTGTCCCCACCTTTAAGCTGTTATTCGATTTTGTATCGTTTGACACGCTTCCCAAACCTAAGCAGCTTGTCAAACGCCGAACAAAAAGACCCGGTCTGTATTGCATTGTTAGGAAGCAACACAAACCGGGCCATGGTAAGCGCTGTTCGCTTTTGAATTGCCATGTCAGTTTTGTTCACTATCCTGCATAGTCCAGTCATTTACGGTAACTGGGTAGAAACTTATGGGCCATATTCCCAAGATTATATGAGGCTCGTGTTTTGATTTCATGTTTATCTTAACAACGGATGTTCATGATGTCAACGGATTTATCGAACAATCTATGAAGTCGTCGTTTTAATGTTCGGATTTAGACTATTTTTCCTTCAAATACGATTTTTTTCCCAATCGGAATGATCTGAATCGACCCATTTTCCTTCTTTTCTTGAAAAATCGGTTCCTCCATTCGACGGACAGGCGAGTAGCCTTCCGCTGCCATCTGGGACAACACTTGATCAATCGTCATGTTGTCTTCCACATAGAATTTTTTCTTCTTTGGTTTTGCGGTCATTCTTTAATTCTCCTTTTCTTCACAGCCTTCACCCAGAAGCCGCCGTGAATCGATTTGGGCTCATATGAAATAATAAACGCCTTTGAATCCAGCGTCTTAATCGTTTCATATAATTGCAGTTCATATTTCCTCGGTGTTAAAATTTGCAATGCTGTCCGGTCTCCTTCAAGACCGCCTGCTACCCAGCTGGTGACACCATATCCTTTTTCTCTCAATTGTCTTGGGAGATCGACATCCAATTCTTTTGTGATCACGTTAACAGTTGTGTAGCCAAGTGCCAGCTTCTCTTCAATTTTCATCCCGACAATGATCCCCATTCCATAACCTAGGGCATACGCAATGACATTTTGTATTTGATCTAAGTTATCTAGAACGATACTTAATCCAATGACATAAATGAGCATTTCGATCGTACCCGCAAAAGCAGCTGCGTACCGTCTGCCTTTCATTGTTAAAATTAAACGCATGGTGGAAAAAGAAACATAAACAATATTAATCACTAAAATGATTAAAACCATGGTGAACGCATTGGATAAAAGTTGTTGAAGCACGATTCGAACCCCCTGCACTAAAAAATCAAATAAAGCACCCCATATTCTACTAGAGAACATACCTTGATACAATCAAATTTACGCGATCAAAACACATATATCTTTCGACAACAAGGATGGTGTTTGTTACCAAGAGTTTACCCGTTTTTTTCTCTTCTCAACATGAAAACCCCCTTTTTCAAAAAAGGAGGTTTTCAGTGTGTTTTATCCAAATCGAACAGGAACAAGTGATGGAATCAAATACTCCCCGACTATGCCCCAGAGCAGCGCAATAATGACAAGCTCAACCAATAAAAAGACCCAGCCCGCATACATCAAATCTCCTCGTTCGGCATCACGCTCCGACTGAATCGAGCGAAAGAGCACGACCGCAATCAACTGAAGACCGACAAACATCATCACGGATAATATGACGGTCACATATGGAATATTCAGCATGGCAAATACAAGCCAAAGGATGGATAAAACCAAAACCGGCACAAGCGCAGCACCAAACTTCATGATCACTTCTTTCAGTGATATGTTTCCTTTTAGCATGTACTTTCCGAGCAGCCAGACGGTAAGCATCATTAATGTCAACAAAATAAGTGTAAAGACCGCTACCTTCAAAAAGGCGTCGCCAAAAGAATAATGAATGCCAAAGCCTAATAAACGGGTCTTTGACGCCTTTAATTGAACATAGTTTCCTAAAGCAAAAAACACGCTGAATAACACAATCGAGATCCAGGCGTACTTCATACGCAATGTTTCCGCTTGATTGATGGCCCGGCTCGGTGATTTTAACATCGCCAGTCCATATGAACCGTAACGCTTAAACGCGCCTCCTGCACCTTGCAGTATACGCTGGATAGCTGAACGCCCATCATCCGCTGACTTTGAGGTTCTTCCACGTTTTGCAGCGCTTCGGCTGAGGCGGGATTGCCTTGTTTCTTGATCTATTGATGACTCTTCATTTTTCTTTTCAGATGTCCCCTGATCTTGATCTTTCTCTAACATCTCATATCAACTCCTATCCAATCCTTACAGGCTCAAGTAAATGATCTGTTCGGATGACTCCTCTTAAAGTAGCGGAGTCTCTCTATTCAGTCAAGATTCCTCGACGTTCATACGAATAGACGGATAAAAGGCAGCAGAGGTTTTAAATAAGACAAAACAAAAAAGCTGACGGCCTCCATCAGCTTTTTACCATGTTGAAATCCGTCAAGAACGATAGTGACTCCGATTTCCTTGCTGGACCCGGAGATTCTCCTGATGAGCGGGGAACCGAGTCTTTTTGGTCGTATCGACCTGTGTAATATGTCCATTATGAATGGTGATGACCACTGATCCATAGTCAATCCCTTTTAAAGCAGATAAAATGTAATTCAGCTTTTGTTCATCCATCGCTCATCCCCCTATTTTTGTTTTCGCTCTTTTAAATAGAGAACCTCATTTTCCAGCTCATGAATCGTATAATGCATGAGCGCTTCCTGTTTTTCTTCATGCCCCCATAAAAGGAGCTTTTGAATCAGCACCTGCTTTTTTCGTTCAATCACCTGTCTAAGCCAGCGTGACAAAAGACATCTCCTCCCCTTTTAAATGTCTGCAAGAAAAAAAGGCACCCTGAAACCCTCTATTAAAAAAGGAAATCAAAGCGCCTTTGGTGATCCAATCAGCGAATTATGTCTTTTTATCATAAACACATAATTCCTATAAGTCAACTATGTTTTGATTTTTTTAACAAAAAAACAGCAGCTTCTATGAGCTGCTGTTTCGGATGTTCAATTAATGATTTAAGAAAGCAAAATATAGAATAAAGATGACAAACAACCCGTACATAATTGGATGCACTTCTTTCGCTTTCCCTTTAAAGATCATGGTGATTGGGTAGAAAATAAAGCCAACCGCAATCCCTGTTGCAATACTGTATGTCAGTGGCATCATAATCATCGTTAAGAACGCTGGTACCGCAATTTCAAAACGATCCCATGCAATCTTCGCCAGCGGAGCGACCATCAGTGCACCGACAATGATCAAAGCAGGTGCTGTCACATTCGATGTAACGATGGATAAAAGCGGTGAGAAGAACATTGCAAGCAAGAAGAAAATACCTGTGACGACCGCTGCAAAACCAGAACGCGCACCAGCAGCTACACCTGAGCTTGATTCAACATAAGATGTTGTTGTAGATGTACCAAGAACAGAACCTACAACAATAGAAGAAGAATCCGCCAAGAGTGCTCTTCCTGCACGAGGCAGCTCATTATTTTTCATTAAACCAGCCTGCGTTGCCACAGCCACAAGTGTACCAGCTGTATCAAAGAACCCAACGAATAGGAACGTTAAAATCACGACAAGCATTTGAATCGAGAAAATTTCTGGCAAGTGAATCAAGGCTTGACCAAAGGTTGGGGACAAGCTTGGAATACTTCCCACAATTTGAGATGGTACTGGCACAAGACCAAAGATCATCCCAGCAATAGCTGTCACAAGCATTCCAATGAAGACACCTGCATTCACTCGAAGAACCATTAAAATAACCGTCACAACGATACCAAACACCGTTAACAGGACAGGACCACTATGAATGTTCCCAATCGAAACGAGCGTATTATCATTATTGGCGATAATGCCAGAGCCTTGCAGACCGACAAACGTAATGAACAAACCAATACCTGCACCAACTGCCAGCTTCAGCTCAGCCGGAATGGCATTGATGATTTTTTCACGGAAACCTGTTAAAGAAAGAGCAACGAAAATCAATCCTGAAACAAACACACCTGAAAGTGCTGCTTCCCATTTGATGCCCATACCAAGCACAACCGAAAAAGCGAAGAACGCATTCAGACCCATACCGGGTGCTATCGCAATCGGATACCTGGCGATCAATCCCATCAGAATACACCCTGCAGCAGAAGCTAACGCCGTCGCTGTAAAGACTGCTCCCTGATCAATACGTAATTTATCTGGAAAATCCGGTACCGACACTAATGCAAGTGTGATCGGATTGACAAACAGAATATAAGCCATCGACAAAAATGTGGTTAAACCACCGATGATTTCTCTGCGGTAATTCGTACCTAACTCATCAAACTGAAAAAACTGTTTCAAGCCAACTGACTCCCTTCATGTCCTTTTGCTTTAGTCTGTCCCATTCACAAGTCAAATAAAAAACGCCCCAACAGTTTTGGGACGCTTGACTACATATGTGAATTCAGACTGTGACATAAAACAAGAACAATGCATGATTTATATCAAACGAGTGTGAATTGACGTAGTCAAGCCATTTACGGTAGCTTGGTAGAAACTTGCGGGCCATATCCCCGCGATTATACGACTTCTATCTATTTGATTTCTGTGTCTATTGTACCAACTTCATTTTTAAAACACAATACGAAAAGCGAACATTTTTCAAAGAAATGTCCGCTTCATTCGTCTTATTACACGAATTTGGAAAATCACATCTAGTTCTTTATACACCCTTCCCCAAATCCTTCTCTTTTGCAAAAACCGCTTCGGCTACATGGAAAAACTCTTTCACTGCCGGTGAAGCTTGAGAGAGAGACGGACAAGCGAGCGCAACCTCACGATGATGAGAGACATTCAACTGACGTATGTGTACAAGCTGCTGCGTTTTTAAAAATAACTCCGGACCTATCGTGACACCAAGTCCTTCTCCGACCATACGGGCAATGGTCGTACAATCATGTACTTCAAATAAAACAGAAGGCTTCATTTGCGCCTCCGAAAAAATATCCTCTACATGTGATTGATACATGCCAGTCGGCATAATAAATGGTTCATCTGCCAAATCTGTTATATCTACAATGGGCTGCTGTTCATATCGATGATTTGGGTGATAGGCGACCACCATCTCATCTTTGATAAGTGGCAGTAAATCAAAGGCTTCATCCGCATGGCCTTTTACAACAAATCCAACATCAATGATGCCAGAATCCAGCCACTCCAATATTTCTTCATACGTTCCCTCATAGAATTTAAATTCGATTTTTGGATGTTTTTTCTGATAGCTCACAAGCAGCTTAGGCAATAAACAAGCAGAGGCACTGGCAAATGTGCCGATACGAATCAAGCCTGTTTCAATATTTTTCGTTAATGCAATTTCTTGCTGGATCTTCTCGACTCTATTTAACACTTCTCTAATATGCGGGAGAAGGGTCTGACCAATGTCCGTCAGCATAATGCCCTTTTTTCGGTCGCGAATGAATAAAGACACGCCCCACTCTGACTCTACATTCGCCACTGCATGACTGACAGCTGACTGCGTCATATTTAATGCTTCAGCTGCTGCTGTAAAACTGCCAAGCTCCACAACTTTTGCAATAATATCAAAGCGAACAAAGCTCATGAGTATTTACTCATCTCCTTCATGAAAAACATCAATTTTACTTATGTTAGCACGGAATTTAAACTAAAGACAACGTATCAACATGAAGGAAGGGTTCAAAATGAAAAACACCTCTCATCAGCTATTGATTATTCTTTTAGCTGTCGGTTCATTTGTCACAGGCACGTCAGAATTCGTCGTGTCCGGCATTCTAGATATCATTGCTGTTGATTTACACATCTCCATTCCTGCTGCCGGACAGCTCATCACTGTCTATTCTCTTTTTTATGCAGTAGGCGCTCTCTTTTTAGTCATGGCAACGTCGAAGCTGAACCGAAAAAAGGTTTTGTTATCAGCTATTTTTGTGTTTATTTTAGGCAATATGCTCGCCTTTTTCAGCCATCATTTTGTGCTGCTCCTGCTCTCTCGCGTCATCATGGCCATGAGCGGCGGCTTATATATTGTCGTCGCCACGAATTATGCAGCGCAGATCGCCCCGCCAGAAAAAAAGGGAAGTGCAATGGCGACTGTCATCACTGGATTCACCGTTTCACTCGTACTTGGTGTGCCGATTGGAACATTTTTATCGGGCTATGTGGATTGGCACTATATTTTTCTCATCATTGCACTAGGTACTGCTTGTCTCTTCTTGCTTCTTTATCAATTGCTGCCACGCATAGAGGGACATTCACATCTGCCATTGAAGCAGCAATTACACATTCTTCAAGACCGCAGAGTGATCAGCGGCTTAGCCACGACGGCCTTTTGGATTTTAGGCTACACGATGGTCTTTGCTTATATCTCTCCTTTATTGCGACAGACCGCCGGCTTTTCACTTGAAATGACAAGCATGGCCTTGCTCGTCTTAGGAATTTCTGCTTTTATTGGCTCACGCTTTGGCGGCTTCGCCGTTGATCAATGGGGACCAAACCGAACCATCTCGATCAGCATTATGATCCAGATGTTCGCTCTCTTTGCCTTATTCTTTACGCAATTCTCTACAATTAGCGTCTTGATCACACTCGCCATTTGGGGCATCGCCACATGGACAACAACACCAGCGAAGCAATACTATCTGATCTCCCTTAAACCCCAAGCATCAGAAACCGTGCTGAGCTTTAATACAGCGATTATGAACATCGGCATGATGCTCGGATCGTCTATGGGCGGCGTGATTATTCAGTATACAAATGTAACGAATTTAAGTTGGATTGGTGGATTAGCTAGTTTTGTGGCGTTGATGTTGATTCGGTATTCGTTCAATCGTCATCGACTGGTGGAACAACAGACAAAAAGCGAACATGTGTAATCATGTTCGCTCTCTTATTTATTGACTAGCTTTTGAAGTTTCTTTTTTGACTGGAATGGTTACCGTTATTTCTTTTTGCGGTGCCAACAGATTCAAATCTGACAAATTAAGATAAAGCCCATAATCCTTAAATGAAAAATGGTTTAATGATAAAGTCTCTAACTCCTTATTATCAAATTCAAAGGTGGATTGCATCGAAGCTGACTTCAAATTGGTTACCTTCGCATTGTTCCCCTTCAAGTAATATCCGTTTTCATAGTCTGCTTGTGGATCGGGCCATGATTTCATCTTTTCAACATCGCCTAATCCAATGAATTCACCTATATTCTCCATCACATCCTGATCTAATTCTTTTCGATCTACTCCAGTAAATTGATAATCAACAATCACAGAACGGTCTTTTTGCTTTATCTTATTGATTTTGATTCCGATGCCATGGTGTTTTGTTTTGAACTGAACAGGCAGCTTTGTCTTGAGAGGAATGATGTGGCTGTATTCTCGTTCGATATCCACAGATGTGTCAAATGTCAATTCGGTCGCCTTTGGATTGATCGG
Source organism: Bacillus sp. FSL K6-1006 (assembly GCF_038593175.1). Lineage (NCBI taxonomy): Bacteria > Bacillati > Bacillota > Bacilli > Caryophanales > Bacillaceae > Bacillus > Bacillus sp. FSL K6-1006. The sequence goes on along the minus strand of NZ_CP151970.1, from coordinate 636,119 downwards.
CTGATTCAAAATCGTCAAATGTTCTTTTCTATTTTTATCAGAAGTCAGTTGTTTTTTCCTTAAAACAGTTCCAATCTCAAGCTCATACTCATTTCCTAAATTATCTTTCATCCCATGTATACTAACTTTATCATCTTTGGCAAAACCATTGTAATCAATGGCATATTGAATAGCAGAGCCATTCACTCCATTTTCTACCTTTACATTTCTTATTTGATAACGTCCATTTAAAATAAACACGTCTTTTTGTCCCGCTAGTAAGGTGGTTTTTTGCTTGACCACAGGTAATTCAAAACGCCAATTCCCTACAATATCTCCAATTTTTGAAATGACGAGTGGGGCTTTTTGACCTTGCTTAATTGTCTGTCCATTTGTATAGACTTCCATTTGTCCAACATATCGGCCATCCTTTAATTTTTTCAATTCCTGATTGTCGTAACTCGGTCGGAAATTTTCATTTATATGATCTAAGTTGCTGACGATGAATGGTACAGAATCTTCCTTTGTATTCAAATGATCGACAGTAAACGTATAAACAAGACGCCCGGCATCATAGTATACACTGTTTACTTTCACAGTAATTCCTCTTGATTCAGCCCCCTCATTGACATGTTTCACCAAATCACTCTGAAAAAGAGCCATTCCTACTTTATCGTGAAACATCATATAAAATTGCCCAATAATCGGGACACGTGCCATCGCTGTATTAAGAGAAGGAAAAAGGAAACCTGATGAAAAGTAAAGGACGATGAGAACAATGGCAGAGTATATTGGCGTTCTCCAGTTCCAATTGAACCAATGTCTTTTCTGTTCCGCTTTCACATCCCCAATGGCTTGGCGAATCGCAGAGGTCACTTCAACTGTTGGTACATCAATCTCATCATAAAGCTTTTTCATTTCTTTTCGTTCCATCGACACTCTCCTCCTTCTCCAATGTTTGCTTTAATAACTTTCTTGCTCGATACAAATGAGTTTTAACCGTTCCTTCAGGCACACCCATCTGCTCAGAAATCATCGAAATTGAATAATCTTGAAAATAAAATAGCTGAATCACGAGCTGATATTGCTCATCTAACACTTCAAGTGCATGTTTTAAATCGAGCTTGTCTTCTAAAAAATCATGTCGCTCAACGCTCTCATGATGCTGTTCAAACGGAACAACATCTTGCTGCTTTTTCTTCATCGCAAAAATCGTATGAATCAAAATCCGCGTCAGCCAGCTAGAAAAATACGCCGGTTCTTTTAATCCTGATAGATGCTTAAACGCTTTAATGACCGTTTCTTGAACAGCATCTAACGAATCCTCTTTATTTCTTGTGTAGAGAAAAGCCGTTTTATATAAACGCTCTTGATACATCAGCATTAATTTCTCAAATGCCGGGACATTCCCTTTTTGTGCTTTTTTAATTAGACGCACTTGCTTCATCTCATTCACACCTCCTACACCTGTTAGAGCAAGCTTTCTCTCAAACGGTTTCAACAAATGGAAATTTCTTTTACTTAGCATATGTCGGATAAAAATAGAGAAAGTGAAGAACGAGCCGCAAAGATTATGTCGAACATTTGATATAATGGAAGAAATATGTACGTCGATTGTTTCTATTTGAAGAACCCGCATGTGCTAGCTGTCAGAAAAAGATAGAAGGAAACGAAGAAGTGTACGTCAAGCTGGTCTATCCAAAAAGAAAAGGAATGACAGAGGTGAAGGCTTGGCTGAGGAATGAAGGGGTTTTTTATTGTAAGGCATGTACAGAACAAAAGATATCTCATGGAGGATAACCAAATGAACAAAATCAACTTTCCACAAACATTCCCAACAATACATACCGAAAGACTAATCTTAAAACAAGCGACGACCGAAGACGCTGAGGATATGCATATCTATTTATCCAATGAAACCGTGTGCCGCTACATGGGAATCGATGCTCATGAAACGATTGAAGACACAAAAGGAGAAATCAAGTGGTATGACGACATCTTCAATGAACAAACAGGCATCCGCTGGGGCATTTCTCTAAAAGACAATCCAGCCATCATCGGCAGCTGCGGATTTCTCAATTTAGAAAAACAGCACCTCCGCACCGAAATTGGCTATGAATTACACCACGATCATTGGAGAAAAGGCATCATGAGCGAAGCTATTGCTGCGGTGTTACGATATGGATTTCAGGTGATGAACCTGAACCGGATTGAAGCAATCATTGATCCAGCAAATATGTCCTCTGTTCAATTATTGGAGAACTTTGATTTTGTAAGAGAGGGTTTATTGCGGGAGTATGAGCTTGGTCAGAATGGATTTGATGATGTGTTTATGTATGCGATTTTGAAGAGGGATTATGAATAAAATTCTATGAGAAAGAGGAGAAACAAGCGACATGTGGGTAGAAGACTGGTTTAAAAAGTTTGAAGCACAAACATTCATTAATATCCTGAAAACCATCAATATCAAAATGAAAAAGGTATCTTCATGTTAGAAATTTTTAAAATCGTAGTACCACCTCTAGTATCTATTGGTATATGTTGGATAACTCTTTATTTTACAAATAAAATAAATATAAGGTCACTGGAACATCAGCATAAACTTCATATAGAAAGTTTAAAAAAAGACGAGGAAAAATACCAGGAACAATTGGCGAATAATAAAGAAGCTGAGCGTTTGAAGCATTTACCATACCTATCTCTCATCCCAAAATATCAGATACATAGATTTGAAGGTGAAATGAAAAGAGAAAACAATGATAACATCTTTATTCCTTTCAAAATAATAAATCAAGGTGCTGGTATTGCTTTTTCTTGTCATGTGAAAATTTTAGAGGAAGATAGTAAACCTAATAATATACACATTGGTACAGTTACAGCCTTTCAACGAAAGCATAAAGATGATTATGACATTTTAGGAGTCAGTGAACCTATTGATACAGATGTTTTACGTGTTGATAATCACAGTGAATTTTGTTTATATTTGACTGCTATAGATAGAAATAAAATGGAAATAATACCTTCAGAATCATTGAAATGGGAATTTGATATTACTTTTTACGATATTCAAGGAAAACATTATACACAGAGATATTCATTTTACACATCAACAAAAAATAATAAAGTACATAGAGTTAATTCATATATGCCTGAGTTGGTTGTATAGGCAGTTTTTTAAATTTTTACTAACTGCCTTTTTTAAAAGAAAAAGAGCCTATAATCTATTTAAATAAGAATTATAGGCTTTCTATTTCTTATTCCCCTCCCATGGTTAATATGCTTCCACTTCATTCACGATACGAGGTAAAACTTTCACAAACACGCCCCAATGAATTTTTTTCAAACCATCAATAAATGTAACAGGAAGATATCGATCTTGTAGTCATATGTCCCTGATTTACCCACGAAATCTACGCTACGGATGTCTGAGGCAATCGTGAATTATTACCAGCTGTTGCGTTCAAGACCGAATTTGGAAATTCATTCATTAGAATTAAATCTTATTCACGGACGATTTCTAGTTTTTCTTCTGAAATTTCACCTAGTACACGGATACCTAGTCCTGGATCTGAGTTTGGATGTCTCTAGACGATGTCGTCATGAATACCAATCTCTAAACCTAGGTTAGGAAATTCTCCCTCTGATATTACAACATAGCACAAAAAGTCAAGTTTCCTAAGAAGCATTTCCGCTATACTAAACTCGTAAGGCAAGGAGGTGCTCGGTTGTCCTATCAAGAACATGAGAAAACGATTCAAGAAACATTAAATTATATTGAACAACATCTGAAAGATGATTTACCGCTTCAAACTCTAGCGAAACACGCTGGTTATTCTAGGTTTCACTTTCACCGTATGTTCAAAAAAGTGATTAAGAAGTCAGTTGTTGACTATATACGGGAACGTCGAATGACCCAAGCGGCGAAGGATTTAATTCATACGGACCAACGGGCGATTGACATCGCATTGCAGTATCGTTTTGGTTCACAGGAATCCTTCACTAGAGCCTTTAAGAAAATATATGACATGTCACCCGCACGTTATCGGAGATTATTAAGGAATGTGATTAATGAGGAGGAAACAATTATGGCTGATCATCAGAACACACCTACTGGCTGGATTATGACGGGGGACACCCCATCTGACTATGAAACAGGTTTGGATAACAGAATTGTTCACAGTGGTACTAACTCCGCTTATTTAAAATCAAAAGATGAAAAAGCTCGAGGTTTCGCGACATTGATGCAGCAAATTAAGTCTGATCGTTACCGAGGAGAACGTCTTCAATTTTCCGCTTTTGTCAAAAGCGAAGATGTGAAAGGTTCAGCTGGTTTATGGATGAGGATTGACCATTCTTCAGGTGAAGTTCTTGCGTTTGACAATATGATGAACCGTCCAATTACAGGAACAAACGGCTGGAATCATTTTAGTGTAGTATTGGATGCTCCAGTCAAAAGTGAAGTCATTGCGTTTGGCATATTACTACATGGTCAAGGTCACATTTGGATGGACGAACTTAGTTTTAAAACGGTAGATGAAAGTGTGCCAGTCACAGAACAAAATACTGTGGATCATTTAGAGGATGAACCAGTGAATTTAAATTTTGAAGGCTAGCAGACTAAATTTAAGAGGAGGTTCATTGCCATGAAAAAAATTGGTGCGATTTTATTGATCGCTATGAATTCACTCACCTTTATTTGGGGCCTTGGATTTTTATTTGGTGAAGAGGATTAAAAATGAAGATATGCACCCATAGGACAAAAAAAATCAATTAAAAAAGATATCCCTATCACTATCTCTTTTTTGTATACTTGGTATAATAGAAAAAATCAGAAAAATGAGAATGCGATGATAAGGAATAGTACTTGCCGAAATGTTTTCAGAAAGTTGCTGGTTGATGAGAAGCAACAACAAAATGGCAGGGAACTCACCTTAGAGTTGCCTTAGTGAAATTAAAAGTATTGATGTAGTTAAGGTCGGCCCCCCACCGTTATATGGGAAGGATATCAGATCAAACAATCTGTATCCGAATAAGGGCATGATAATGTTTATTTATCATGAAACAGGGGTGGTACCGCGTAAGAAGAAGTCTTTCGTCTCCAAGTTAAATCTTGGGGATGAAAGGCTTTTTTTATATTCTATTTTCTAGGAGGAATCGATCATGTTTAACCACAAAAAATACGAAAAGAAATACTTTTTGCCACCGAACCTTACGTATGATTGGGTGAAGAAAGAAACACTAGAAAGTGCTCCGATATGGTGCAGTGTGGACTTGCGGGATGGTAATCAAGCATTACCTATTCCTATGAACTTAGAAGAAAAATTGGAAATGTTTCAGTTATTAGTAGAGATAGGTTTTAAAGAAATTGAGATCGCATTTCCAGCTGCTTCTGATACGGAATTTAGGCTATTACGGACACTGATTGATCATCAAATGATTCCAGACGATGTCACGATTATGGTGATCACACAAGCGAGAGAGCATATTATCCGCCGAACCTTCGAAGCCATTAAGGGGGTACCGAAAGCGATTGTTCATTTATATAATTCGACTTCAGAAGCGCAGCGCAGACAGGTATTTAAGAAAACAAAAGATGAAATTAAACAAATTGCCATTGATGGAGCTATTTTAGTAAAAGAACTTGCCGAAAAAACAAATAGTGATATTTATTTTCAATATAGTCCTGAAAGCTTTCCAGGAACAGAAGTTGATTATGCGTTAGATATTTGTAATAGTGTTTTAGATATTTGGAAACCGACACCAACTCATAAAGCAATCATCAATATTCCGACAACAGTTGAATATTCAATGCCTCATATCTTTGCAAGTCAGATTGAGTATATACACAAAAATCTGCCTTACCGAGACAGTGTGACATTATCTGTTCATCCTCATAATGACCGCGGCTCTGGGGTGAGTGATGCAGAATTTGGTGTTCTAGCTGGCGCAGAAAGAATCGAAGGTACATTATTTGGTATCGGTGAACGTACAGGGAACGTTGACTTGATTACCTTGGCGATGAATATGTATTCACAAGGTTATGATCCAAAATTGAATTTCAATAACCTAGAAGCGATTCGTAAAAAATATGAAAAACTAACAAAAATCACTGTTCCTGAGAGGCAGCCCTATTCTGGGGAGATGGTTTTCACCGCATTCTCTGGTTCACATCAAGATGCGATATCTAAAGGTATGAAATATAGAAAAGAAAATAAAGTTGATAAATGGGACGTTCCGTATATCCCAGTAGATCCCGCTGACTTGGGGAGGAATTATCAAACGGATGTGATTCGAATCAACAGCCAGTCTGGAAAAGGCGGCATAGGTTATATCCTAGAAACAAACTATGGCATTCAACTTCCTTATCAAATGAATGAAGCCATGGGTTATGAAGCGAAGAAAGTATCTGATCAGACAAGTAAGGAATTGTCTGTCGAAGAAATATATCATGTTTTTAAAGAACAGTATGTTGATTATCACCCTCATTTCCAGCTGCTTGTTTATCAATTTCATAAAGGAGAGAAGCAGGAAGTTACCTTAACTTTGCTGAGAGATGATCAACAAATTAAAATACAAGGAACTGGCACTGGAAGTTTAGATGCAATCAGTAATGCGTTAAAAGCATATTTTCATCTCGAATATGTTTTGGAAGTCTATGAACAGAATTCTTTAGGAAAGGATTCCCAAGCACAAGCCTGTGCACAGATTGGCATTTCATATCAAGGAAAAATGCATTGGGGTGCTGGAATTGATAAGGATATTATAGAAGCAACAGTGAAGGCCCTGGTAGTTGCAGTAAATAAACTAGAGGTTTGGATGTAGATGGAAAAAGATAAACTTGAAAAACATGAAGTGATGCAATATTTAAGAGAATATAACGAGCAAGAAATCTTTTATCAACAATACCAACAGAAAAAGCATGACAATCAATCATTGCAATTATTTTTGAAGGATTATGATAAACACAATTTAATGCATAAGCAAATATATATAGAAGAGTTTTTACAAAAAGGGCAAAACGAATTTGAAAAGGAAGATACCATGTGGTTAGGTCAGGAGAAAGATATCGAAGTGAGAAAGTATAGCCGTTTTATGCCTCAATTGCCGGCTATCCATGATTTCTTTGAAATGATCTATGTTCTGGAAAATGAGATGTATGTAGAAGTGGAAGACAAAAAAATGACTTTAAAATCAGGAGATATTGCCTTTATTCCACCTGACACCCTACACAAGCCAATTGTAATGGAGAATACAATCGCCATGCAAATCATGATCCGTAAGAGTACTTTTCAAAAAGTGTTTTTTAAAATGTTAAAAGGAAATAATGTCATTTCAGAATTCTTTTTGAATGCATTGTATATAAAAGAAAATAAAAATATTCTTATTTTCCATAGTCACTTGGATAAACATTTGCTAGACTGCTCTCTTCAACTATTTACAGAAAATTATAATCGGTTTCCTAGTTACCAGTTGATTATGAATAATTTGTTTGAGATATTATTATGTCTTTTATTAAGGTTCAAACCAAGTCATATGAACGTAAATCAGGTCAAACAATATCGTGAAATACGTATTATTCAAATGCTCCAATATATTCAGCAATGTTGTGAGCATATAACAATCCAGGAGATGGCAGAGGAATTTAACCTTTCACAGTCTTACCTGTCAAAATATATATCTCGTAAGCTTGGCAAATCATTTCGTGAGATTCGACAAGAAATAAGATTGGAAAAAGCCTGCGAAATGCTCACTGGCAGCAATTCACAAGTAGATCATATTGCGGCAGCCGTTGGTTATCAAAATGTAGAGCATTTCATTCGTTTATTTAAGAAAAAGTATCACGTAACACCACATCAATATCGTTTAAATAATAAAGTCTAGCAAACATCAATCAATACAAATAAAAAGGAGAAATCATCATGTCAATCAAACAAGTAAAAGATTATTTTAAACAATATGATATGGATACTCGAATTCAAGAATTTTCAGTATCTAGTGCAACTGTAGACTTGGCTGCTTCTGCATTGGGCTGCGAACCTGAAAGAATCGCAAAAACACTATCCTTTCTAGTAAAGGGACAAGCTATTTTAATTGTGACCTCTGGCGATGCAAAAGTTGATAACAAAAAATTCAAGGAATATTTTAAAACAAAAGCTAAAATGCTTTCTCCTCATGAGGTCGTTGACTTGGTCGGTCATGAAATTGGCGGAGTATGTCCTTTTGCTATAAAGAATGGCGTTTCTGTTTATTTAGATATTTCACTCAAACGTTTTGAGACAGTCTATCCAGCCTGCGGGAGCAGTAACAGTGCTATTGAACTCACAATAAAACAATTAGAAAAACACTCCGGTTATTCACAATGGATTGATGTGTGTAAGGGATGGAATGATTCATTAACACATTAAAATGGAAGGGAAAAGTGCAGTTAAAAATAAAAAAGAGCTAGAAACCCTTGATACACAAAGGTTTTTAGCTCTTTTACATTTATTCCCACTCTATCGTAGCAGGCGGCTTACTCGTAATATCATACACCACGCGGTTAATATGCTTCACTTCATTGACGATACGAGTTGAGATCTTTTCTAGCACGTCCCAAGGGATTCTTGCCCAGTCACTCGTCATACCATCAATAGATGTAACAGCACGGATGCCGATTGTGTAGTCGTATGTTCTTGCGTCACCCATAACACCTACGCTGCGGATGTCTGGGAGAACCGTGAAGTATTGCCAGATGTCGCGCTCAAGGCCGAAGTTGGCAATTTCTTCGCGTAGAATCGCATCCGATTCACGGACGATTTCTAGTTTTTCTTCAGAAATTTCACCTAGTACACGGATACCTAGTCCTGGACCTGGGAATGGCTGTCTCCAGACAATGTCATCAGGAATGCCAAGCTCTGAACCTAGGGCACGAACTTCATCCTTGAATAGTGTATTGAGTGGCTCAATCAATTCGAACTGCATGTCTTCTGGAAGACCGCCTACGTTGTGGTGAGATTTGATTGTTTGCGCCGTTGCTGTTCCGCTCTCAATGATGTCTGTGTAAAGTGTTCCTTGTGCTAAGTAGTCGATTCCTTTTAGCTTGTCCGCTTCGTCATCGAATACATAGATGAATTCGTTACCGATGATTTTACGTTTTTGCTCAGGATCAGACACACCTTTTAGCTTGTTTAAGAAACGATCTTTCGCATCTACTTTAATCACGTTCATGTTGAAACCTTCGCTAAATGTTTTCATAACCCCTTCTGCTTCGCCTTTGCGAAGAAGACCGTGGTCAACGAAAATACATGTCAGCTGATCGCCGATGGCTTTGTGGATCAATACCGCCACAACAGATGAATCCACACCGCCGCTTAGTGCGCACAATACTTGCTTGTCGCCTACTGTTTCACGGATTTTCTGCATTTCGATTTCAATGAAGTTCTCCATTGACCATTTGCCATCACAATCACACACGCCGAAGACAAAGTTTTTCAATAGGTCATTTCCGTACTCAGAGTGACGAACCTCTGGATGGAATTGAACGCCATAGAAATTCTTCTCAGCTAAGCTCATGGCTGAGTTTGGACAATGTGCACTTGTTGCATCGACTGTAAAGCCTTCTGGTACTTCAACAACGAGGTCACCATGGCTCATCCAAACGACTTGATCAGTCGGAAGGTCTTTGAATAAAGCAGGTGTTCCGTTAATATGGATATCTGCTTTTCCATATTCACGCTGGCTGGCCGCTTCTACTTTCCCGCCTAAATAGTGAGTCATGAGCTGCATGCCGTAGCAAATGCCTAGAACCGGAATGTCTAGATCAAAGATCTTTTCATCACAGCGGAAAGATCCTTCATCATAAACACTGTTTGGTCCACCAGAAAGGATGATTCCTTTAGGTGCCATTTCTTTAATTTCTTCAGCAGTTAAAGTGTGCGGATGAAGCTCACTGTACACACCAAATTCACGAATACGGCGTGTGATCAGCTGATTGTACTGACTGCCGAAATCGAGAACCAAAATCATTTCATTTACTAAATTTGTCATGGTGTCACCTCTATGTCCAATATAGTTTTTTATAAACGCACAGAAAAAATGAGAGGAGAAAACCTGCTCTCAGTGTGAATCACGCTTTTGAAGCGCCCAGACTCACATCCGAACGCTTCAATTTCATGTATTTTAGAAGGTTTTAATATTCACCTATTCTAACAACAGGAAGGTACGCGGTCAAGACTATCTCCTGTTTATTAAATTTTCCCATAACTTTGCCGATTGCTGCCAAAGCGCCGACGCATCCTCTCGCCGGTAGAGCGCACGTTCATAAAGCTGCGTCAGCTCTGACATATGATGGTCTCCATTCTTCTCATCAATCAACGAAGCGAATTCTCTTAGCGTCATACCTGGCTTTTTCTCGATTCCTCTGCGCCCTAGCTGCTTTAATAGAGCTGCATACGCATAGAAGAATGCTTCATCCTCTGGCAGACGTTTCACCTTTCTTACAATAAAGAATGGCAGCCATCTTGTTCTGAATCGATAAAGCATCCAGCTGATGAAACCAAGCAGGAAAATAGCTCCTGCCGCATAACCTATAACCCAACCAACATGCACCATATTTGGCTTTGCCTGCGCTGTTTGTTCCTTTGGTTGTGCAGGCTGCTCTGCCTCCTGCTGCTTCGGCTGGTCTTGCTGCTGATCTTCACTTGCATCAGAACTAGACTGATCTTCTTCTTCTTTTTGATCATCCGTTTGATCGCTTGAAACAGCTTCATTCGTAAATGTCTCTGGGTTTGTAAATCCTTTTGTCGGTTCAAAGGTGACCCAGCCTCTGTTTGGAAAATAAACCTCTACCCATGAATGCGCATTGTTATTGGTCACTTCATACACATTGTTTCCATCCATTTGTGTTTCATATAACTGGCCAGACGTATACCCTTTTACCCATCTCGCCGGAATTCCGATCGAACGAAGCATTACAATCATAGAGGTTGAAAAATTATCACAATAGCCGATCATCGTATCAAATAAAAATTGATCCACATAATCTTCATTACGACCAGGCACAGCGACATTCTGCGTTTCATATGAAAACTTCGCAGATCCTAAATAATCCTCGATTGCTTTGGCTTTATCATACATATTGTCCTTCGTTTCCGTTAAGCTGTTTGCCAAAGTTTTCACACGCTCTGGGAGTGAGGATGGAAGCTGCAAGTATTCACGGCCTACCTGCTGATTCACCTGCTTCTTTGTCGGTACTTTGATTCTCTGTAAATCCTCCAGGATAAATGTAGGGGATAAAAAGCTGACTTGATAGTTCCCTAAATTTTTAGGTGGGTTTTGCATAGACGGGACAATTTTCTCCGTTTTGCCCATGATTTGCAGCGGAATATTTTCCATTGGTGTCAGCGTAATCGTACCAATCGGATAGACGGCATGATTAAATCGATAGTTCGATTCCATATCGACTCTCGTTTCATGTACCTCTGTTTTCACTCGCTCAGTAAACCACCGATTCGGCACAGTGTCGTCCTTTAACCGAGTAGACTTCGTATCATTTGAAGCATCCTCCCAGCCCTTTCCTGTGTAAATACTTTTTGTTTCTACACGAAAGTAAGACGGCTCCTTTCCGCTCCATTTAAAGACAGGTGTGCGGTCCTCACTAAATGGTCCGCCAAGCGCCGAATCATCTGCACTATATCCCACTTTATTCTGCCCGGCTGTCCCATCTTGATTCGTCACTGCCTTAAAAAACGGGACAGGATCAGGCCATTTCGGATCAGACTTTGGCAAAGAAGCGCCGAGTGACGCTGATAGAAGGACAAGCACCAGCATGGGCAAAAACCACTTTAGGCGCGCTTTCTGTGACACCCGAACGCCCTCAGCCGAACGCAGTCGATCAAAATACAGCAATCCAAGCAAACAAAATCCAAATACCATAATACGAACGATCGCAAAGGTCGCATCATATGGCGTAAACGTATCAAGAATCGTGACATACACAATCGTCATCAGTAAAAAGAAAAAGATACGCTGCTGATAGACCACCCAATAATGAAGCAAATAGACAAGCAGCCACAGCAAAATATAAAACAACAATGTGCGGAAAGACGGATACATGTCACTCCACATGCCCATGCTCATTAACGTGATATTATCCTTGATATCAGCAAACAAAGCAGCCGGATAACCTGGCGCTGATTGATAAAAGATCAAATATAAGGCGAGCAAAATCAGTCCAGCACAAATAGGAAACGTCACATACCACTTCAGACGAAAGAACGTAAACAAACACGTAAGCCCGATAAAAATGATGAAATAAGACGTATGGCTCGTCTCTGTAAAATCCTGAAGTGGACGAAGCCACTCCCATAGTAGCAGAAAAGCTACAGCATAATAGATGAACAATTCAAAACGGCTTTGCCGCAGATGCGTATGCAGCATAAATGTTTGTCACCTCACAGTTCTTTCGTGCAGCCGGTCTTCAAATAAAAGGGTGGTGCGTATTCCAGAGGCCTTGAGCCGGTCTACAAGCTGTTTTTCTTTTGTCGTCAAATGGTCAACGGCTTTCTTCACTAAAAGCACGGTGATGTTCTTTCTGTTTCGATTTCCAAAAAGACTTGCCGCAAGCTCCTCCTGCAGCTGACCCGTGACGACATATTTTCCTGAGTGCTGGTACTCACTCGCTGCTAACGGTTTATATTCTAGTGCGCGGGAAGGCTGATGCTGCACCCTTGTTAAATAATAAAGCATGTTCTGTAAATGAAGTTCTCCTTGATCGACTCGAAAGGCATGCTGATCTCCTAGAGGGACAAGACCTGACGGCACGCCTTTTTTCACAGCCGTTTGAAGAACAGATGCTGTAATAGAGACGACTGTTTCAAAAACAGTTTGATCGGTAAAATCAGCAAACACGACAAGGTCCTTTGATTGATTCTGTTCAAATTCCTTCGTCATCAGCTGGCCTCTTCTGGCCGTCGTCTTCCAGTCCACCCAAGCAAAACGGTCTCCTTGCTGGTATTCCCTTACGCCTGTTGTCACATGGGTCGGTTCATTTAACCAAGAGTGAACCGCTTTGCTTCCATTTTCATTCACTGACTCAGCAGGCTCCACCGGGATATCCAGCACTTTGGGGTAGACAAGCAGCTTCTTCTCTAACGGAATGATGATTTCTTTCTCAACAAACCCAAACATATCACCCGTTTTAATTCGAACCGCTGTCAAATGATGCTCTCCCCGTATGACATCATTCAATTGATAGGAAAATCGCCAAGTTTTCCGAAACCAAGGGAAAAGCATTTGCTTCATTTCAATCTGTTCCTTTAAGTGAAAGGTGTCTGGCGGAGCATCCTCTATCATGACGTAAACGTACGGAAATGGATGTGTCCGCTTGATTTCAAGGTCAACAGACAGCACATCTCCCGCCTTTAAGCGTGTTTGCTGTATTGTCCTCTTGGCTGTCGCGCGCAGCGGAACAAGTGCAAACAGCAATGCATACAAAGCATATGGTAAAAATGCATAAAAAAGGAACCAGCTCACAAACCCTCCCTGAAACATGGCATAACAAAAGGCTGCCGCAGTGAGAATGATGAGCATCATCACCCTTAACCATAATGAAATTGCTACACGATGACGTGACTTCATTGAGTCATCGACTTTTGAACTGGCACGCCAATTTGCTCAAGCATTTGCCGCAGCAGTGTCTCCGCCTTCTTCCCTTCATATGTCGCTTCTGATGTCAAAATCATACGATGCGGTAATGTATAAGGCGCCAAATACTGTACATCATCAGGAATCACATAATCGCGCTGATTCAAAAGCGCATACGCCTGTGCCGCTTTCATCAAGGCGATCGATCCCCTTGGACTCACACCTAGATAAATAGATGGATGTTTACGCGTCGCTTGAGCAATTTCAACAATATATTCTTTAATGGATGCATCCACATGAATGGTCTGAACAGCCTGCTGCAACGCATGGATATGATCCTTTGTCATGACAGCTTGGAGCGTATCAATCGGGGATTCTTTCTCCTGCAAGTTGAGCACCTCCAGCTCCTCGAGCATGGTCGGATATCCCATCTGCAGCTTGAATAAAAACCGGTCCATTTGCGCTTCTGGCAGCGGATAAGTCCCTTCATATTCCACTGGATTTTGCGTCGCCATGACGAAAAAAGGATCCGCAAGTAGCATCGTTTCTCCGTCCACTGTGACACTGCCTTCCTCCATCGCTTCAAGCAATGCTGATTGTGTTTTAGGAGAGGTCCGGTTGATCTCATCAGCCAAAATAATCTGCCCCATGATCGGCCCTTGCCTAAATTCAAATTCATTTGTCTTTTTATTGTAAATCGACACGCCTGTTACATCTGAAGGCAAAAGGTCAGGAGTGAATTGGATTCTCTTAAACTCACAGCCAATGGATTTTGCCAAAGCACGAACCATCATCGTCTTCCCTACACCAGGCACATCCTCTAGCAGCACATGCCCCTTCGCCAAAATCGCAACAAGGCTTAATATCGCAATATCTTTTTTCCCAACCATGACTTTATTGATGTTATCTACGATTTTTTGTAAATCTGAATGCATCGGTTCATCAAATGCCATCCTGATCCTCCTATCACGTTTCTGTCAAATTTCATATAGTCTAACTTTACCATACAACGCGCATTTGCATATAACATCAGCACATATAAAAAAGAAGCCTTCTCACGATGGAAAAGACTTCTTCTCTTCTTTCGGCTCACTTGCTGGCTCCATATGAACATGAGAATGTAAAATATCATGCTCCTGCTTCATTCTACGTTCAATTTCATCTGCAATATCATGGCTTTCTGCTATGTTCAAGTTAGGCTCGACCTCAACCACTACATCCACATGGACTGTACTTCCAAGATAACGCGCTTTTATATCCTTTAAATCGCCCACTCCTGGTGTTGCTTCAATGGTCTCTTTATATTTAGACATATCTTTTATATGAAAACCGTCTGTTAACGAATGAGAGGCATCTCTGAAAATCTCCCACGCAGTTTTACAAATAATTAAGCCAATGACAAACGCTGCAAGCGTATCAATCCATGCCAGCTGAAATTGAGAAGCCATAATTCCTACAAATGTGCCAATACTTACATACGCATCTGATTTATTATCAGCAGCTGCCGCATGAAGAGCCTGGCTATTGATCCGTTTGGACAGATTGCGATTATAGATATACACACCGTACATCACAACAGCACTTCCTGCTGCTGTCCAAGCCGCGATCATATCCGGCGTTTGATGCTCAGATGAGAAGAGCGACTTGCCTGCACTCAGCAAAACCTGAAGCCCAACAAGCATCATGATAAAGGAAGCTACAAGAGACGCAATATTTTCCGCTCTAAAATGACCATACGGATGATCTTCATCAGGCGGCTTTTGAGAAATACGCAGCCCGATCAACACAGCAAGGGATGCAATAATATCCGTCGTGTTATTCAATCCATCTGCTGAAAGAGCCTCTGAATGAAACACATACCCAATAATGAGTTTGACCGCAGATAAGATCACATAGGCAATGATGCTGACCCAAGCACCTGTTTCACCTTGTCTTAATTCGTTATAGCGCTCCATGCTGAACCGCGCCTCCTCACACATCACTTTTCTATTATTTATCTTACAAAGCAAAGCCCGTGTGGGTCTACAGCAACATGATTCGCTTATGTCAGCAAAATAGGATAAATAGAAATGTGTTGACCTAAGCAAACTTATTTTTACAAGGTCAAATGACCTCAAGACCTACTCCTATCAACCTTTTTCCATTTCTCTTCGAAATAGACATATCGTCAAATCACTCTTCTTGGATAAATTATCAGAATAATTTTATTTTGGGACACAACTTCCCTCCTTCCTTATTTATGCTATTTTAAAAATAAACAGAGGGAAAAGAGGGAACATAATCTCTCAAATCCTTTCTACTTTTTAACATCATGTTAAGAGGTTTGAAATGTCAGTTTGATAACCTGTCCAATGCTGAATGACAATTCAGTATGATAAAATTTAAAATATTCTAAAAACAAATTCTCTATTCATGAGAAATGTTTGGAGGTAAAGAAATGTCCAACATGACAAACGGTCTTCAAAAAAACCTTAAAACAAGACATATTTCGATGATCTCCATTGCTGGGGTCATTGGGGCAGGGCTATTTGTTGGTAGCGGCGCTGTCATTCATTCTGCAGGGCCTGGATCCATTCTTTCCTATTCTTTTGCCGGACTTCTGGTGATCTTTATTATGAGAATGCTTGGAGAAATGGCATGTGCCTATCCGACAAGCGGTTCTTTCTCACAATATGCGAGCGATGCCATCGGTCCATGGGCCGGGTTTACAATCGGCTGGCTTTACTGGTTCTTCTGGGTGATCGTCATCGCCATCGAAGCCATTGCCGGTGCTGCCATTATTCAATATTGGTATGGAGATGCACCTGTATGGCTCACAAGTCTTATCCTCACAATCCTCTTAACATTAACAAATATCTTTTCTGTTAAATCTTTTGGCGAATTTGAGTATTGGTTTTCATTAATTAAAGTCGTCAGCATCATTCTCTTTCTACTCATTGGTTTTGCATTTATCTTTGGTTTTGGCGGTCATCATACTTCAGGTCTTGCCAATCTAACAGGGAACGGCGGTTTTCTTCCAAATGGATTCAGCTCTGTGTTACTCGGAATTGTCGTCGTCATCTTTTCCTTCATGGGAACGGAAATTGTGGCCATAGCGGCCGGTGAATCAGCAGACCCAGTCAAATCTGTGACGACAGCCACCCGCTCTGTTGTATGGCGTATTATCGTATTCTATGTCGGATCAATTGCTGTCGTTGTCACCTTGCTTCCTTGGAATTCCGCAAGTATTTTAACAAGCCCGTTCGTTGCGGTATTAGAATACATTGGTGTTCCATCAGCCGCTCAAGTCATGAACGTCATTGTCTTAACAGCTGTTCTATCTTGTTTAAACTCCGGGTTGTACACAACGTCCAGAATGCTTTATTCATTAGCAGAAAGAGGCGAAGCACCGAAACGTTTTATGAAAATCAGCAAACGTGGTGTTCCTGTAGCGGCTACAGTCGCAGGTACCTTCTTTTCCTACATTGCCGTCATGATGAACTACTTTTATCCTGAAACCATCTTTTTGTTCTTAGTCAATGCATCTGGCGCCATTGCTCTTCTTGTCTACTTGGTCATTGCCGTTTCTCAATTAAGAATGCGACGCAAAATCGAAAAAGAAAATCCAGAACAGCTCAAAATCAAAATGTGGCTGTTCCCATACCTCACGTACTTTACCATTTTGGTCATTTGCGCCATCTTGGCATCGATGCTGTTTATCGAATCTATGCGGCCACAGCTCATTTTGACGAGTATCATTACCTTTGGTGTACTGGCTGCTTATTTCATCTTTAAACCGAATAAAAAAGTGCCTGCAAATGCGGCGCTTGAAAATAAACACCCGTAATTTCTCCCGCTGAAAAGCGGGTTTTTTTATTTTATTCACCTATTTGGATGTCCGCACTTATACTGTATCAAATTGAATTTAAGTGAGGATTAGTCAACATGAACCTAGAAAAATTTGTTGACGAGCTTCCAATTCCAGAAGTCGCGAAGCCCGTCAAAAAGAACCCAAGACAAACGTATTATGAAATTGCTATGGAGGAGGTATTCTTAAAAGTTCATAGAGACCTGCCCCCAACCAAGCTATGGACCTATAATGGCAGCTTGCCTGGTCCAACCATTAAAGCCAATCGAAATGAAAAGGTCAAAGTGAAATGGATGAACAAATTGCCATTGAAACATTTTCTGCCTGTCGATCACACCATCCACTCCGGTCATCACGATGAACCAGAGGTGAAAACAGTCGTTCATCTGCATGGCGGCGTCACACCAGCAAGCAGTGACGGCTACCCAGAGGCCTGGTTTTCACGGGACTTTGAAGCAACCGGTCCTTTTTTTGAAAGAGAGACTTACGTCTATCCAAATCATCAGCAAGCCTGCACATTGTGGTATCACGATCATGCAATGGCACTGACACGACTAAATGTGTACGCCGGTTTAGCTGGGTTTTATTTGATCTCAGATCCATTTGAAAAGTCTTTAGAGCTTCCGAAAGATGACTATGACATTCCTTTAATGATTATGGACCGTACGTTTCAGGAGGATGGCTCACTGTTTTATCCTAGCAGACCAAACGACACGCCAGAGGACAGTGACATTCCAGACCCATCCATCGTGCCCTTTTTTTGTGGAGAAACGATCTTAGTCAATGGAAAAGTATGGCCATATTTAGAAGTAGAGCCGCGAAAATACCGTTTTCGTATTTTAAATGCGTCCAATACTAGAACTTACGAGCTACATCTAGATAACGACGCTACAATCCTGCAAATTGGTTCCGATGGGGGCTTTTTGCCAAGACCCGTTCGCCATCAATCCTTTAGCATCGCGCCTGCTGAACGTTTCGATGTCATCATCGACTTTTCAGCTTACGAAAACAAAACGATCACTCTCAAAAATACAGCCGGCTGCGGACAGGATGTGAATCCTGAAACAGATGCGAACATTATGCAATTCAAAGTCACACGTCCACTAAAAGGGAGAGTACCTAAAACCTTACGTCCGATTTTCAAACCGCTGCCACCGCTTCGGCCAAGTCGAGCTGATAGAGAGCGTACACTCACACTTACCGGCACGCAGGATAAATACGGCCGCCCTATCCTATTGCTCGATAACCAATTTTGGAATGACCCTGTCACAGAAAATCCTCGTCTTGGCAGTCTAGAGGTTTGGTCTATCGTCAATCCAACCAGAGGGACACACCCTATTCATTTGCATCTTGTTCAATTTAGGGTTTTAGACAGAAGGCCATTTGATACAGAAGTCTATCAATCGACAGGAGAAATCGTGTATACAGGACCAAACGAAGCGCCTCCTTTACATGAACAAGGCTACAAGGACACCATTCAGGCGCATGCAGGTGAAGTCATTCGGATCGTTGCTCGATTTGTTCCATACAGCGGCCGATATGTGTGGCATTGTCATATTTTAGAACATGAAGATTATGACATGATGAGGCCGATGGATATCATTCAGTAAAAATGAAACCACTCTTCCACTAAATGCGTAGAACTTATGAAACTGCTGATTACAAAGGGGCTAACGGACATCCATTCATTAGCCCTTTTATGATCCATTTCAAAATGGAAAAATAAATCGCATGAATCATTCCTTTGAAGAGCGTTCCATACTTAAAAAGTTGACGCAGCAAACCGATAATACTACTATATACCCATTACATCTATCAAAAGGCACATAAGCCATAATGAACGAACAAATGGAAAATTGCGATAAAAAACGGAGGAGTTCAATTTGAATGAAGAAAAAGAGACTTGCCAGGTCAAACAAGAAACAGCGGCAGGTAACAGAGAGAAGCTTTCAATCCATGAGAACGAGAGCATTCGGTCAAACATTGAACAACTAACCATTGAACTCAGTGAACAAAAAGAATTCAATCACTTCATATTAGATGAAAAACAAAAGGCCATCAGCACATTATCTTCCCTCATCACAAAAGGCAATTGTGATGAAGACTTAAAGACTCATTTTGAACAAGCATTACATATCGGACTTTCTGTTATAGAGATTATGGAGATTATTAAACACTGTACAAAGGTTGCTGGTTTCCCTCACTCCATTAATGCCCTGTTTATCTTTCAAAACTTATTAGATGAAAACAAATAAAACAGAGAAAACGAGATGTCATCAGTCCTCTCGTTTTTTTATGTTCACTCATATTACTCTTTTTCTTTTCCTCTGTCACATAAGCAAAATATGAAAATAGCCCTCGTATCACTGCTTAAAAATTGATTTTCCATCTATAAATCCACCATTTCTCCAGCATTTCAAGTGACAAAATAAAAAAACGTCCAGTTATATAAGTAACTGAACGTTTCCTTTATCGATTGACAGTGAAATTGTTAACGATTCCGCCATCCTTCTCCCAAGCGGCTTCCACCGTTTTCTTCTTCATATTGTATTCAAAAATCGTTCTTACCTTCGCCTTTCGTCCGGTGTCATCCTTTAATTCTTCTGCGTTTTTTGCAACACCTAAGAAATAAACAGACGACCCGTCAGTAGAAAATTGCGGCTGTGCAGCACTTAAAATATGAACATCCTGGCTGTTTTTAACGAGTGTCGTCGTTTTTCCAGTTTCTACATCAAGCAACTTAATCGAGGATATTTCTTTTTCTTTACGAACCTTTACTTCTGTATAAATCAATTTCTTATGATCTGGAGAAAATGAAATATCATTGATCGTTTGTGAGATACGTGCAATGCGTTTCCCCTTCTCACCTGTTTGAAGGGTGATTTTCATGGTTGTTGGTTCAGGATCTCTGCCCTTTTCATTTGCTTCATCGGTTTTTTGATAATCTTCTTTTAAAGAATAATGCTGGATCGCCAAATCATTCGAAGTCGGATCATATGCAAAAGAACTCACCGTATCATCCTTGCTTTTTTCCGGATACAGCTCTTTCATTTTGTGTGTTTTCAAATCAAAAGATGCGACATAAAATTGCTCTCCAGAATCCTTGTTATACCTTAGAAATAACTTCTTTCCGTCACCAGACAGCCTCATACTGTCGATAGAATCATCACTCGTAAACAGTGTTTTTTCTTCTTCAGATTTCACATTTAATTCCCGAATACTCACCTTTTGCGTGTCTTCATCCGTATACGTGTAATATAAAACCTGTTTCGTAGAATCATAAGCAATCGAAGGATATGCTGTCAGTTTCTCCGTATGAAGCGCCCGATCATGCAAGTAATAAGTATTGTTTAACTTTTGATCTGTAAATGAAACGAGCAATTCGTCTTTTGCATCTTGATTTGTTTTGACTTTCCCTGTATGTTTCGCCTCTTGCCCAGGCTTCATCATGAAGAAAATAACTGCCGCAATCACTGCGACGCCAATGACTGTGATGATCCACCATGTTGATTTTTTCATTGCCTTTCAGACCCTCTCTACAAGAAAAGAAGCCAGAAAATGAACTTTTCCCGCTTCTTTGCATGCCTATGTATTAATAAGTGTAATGCCCTTTTACGACACCTTTACTTGTTTTATACCCAAGTGCTTTGAATGCTTTTGGACTTACGTCTAGTACAGCATTTGGCATTCTGCCTACATCATATTTATATACTGTAATCACTTTATGTGGTTTCGCTTTTGTTGTCACTCTTAGTTTTGTACCTTTTTTCGGTACGTCAAAGCCCATTTTAGTTGCTGCATCCCAATGACCGAGTTTTTTTCCATCTGCGCCTTTTTTGCCGACACCATTATACCAAGTAATATTGCCGCTTACTTTTTTTGCACTTGCTCCATGTGAGAAACTGAATGCTAAAAATAAACTAGCTACTGTTACGATTGTCGTGATAAGCTTTTTATTCATTAAGAAATCCTCCGTTTTTGGTTTCTGCACTCATTATACATGAAGATGAACCCAGTTATTTTACAGACACATTACAATTCAAATACAAGTTGACCACTTTATGACCGATAAAGTTCATAAATACTACCATAAACAGTCAGAACATGGTAAGCAGCCCCCCTCTTTCATTTTATATAATAAAAGTGAATCAAATTTAAGGGGGAATTTTCATGAAAAAGTGTTTCACCGTTTTGATTGTAAGTTTGGCCTTCGTTTTGATGTTTTCAAGTCTTCCTGCCTCAGCGGCTAGTCCTCGTCACGGCGCCATTGTGACGCAAACAGATGAAGCCAAATGGTCAGGTATCTCTGCTGATATTGTCCTTCCGAAAACAGCCACCATTAAAAACGGCTATGCGGACTGGTATCTCGGTCTCGGCTCTGCTGTAGTAGAGAGCGGTATTTCAAAAACGTCTTCTGGCTATAAAGTTTTTCTAGGCAGCGGCTCACAAGGCGGCAGTAAATACTGGAACAGCGAATACGATACAAGCATTAAAGATGGCGCACGTGTCAACTTAAAGCTCATCAACAATGGTGATGGTACGGTGTCACTATATGTCAATGGGAAACTGCGCTATAAGCAGCCTGTTTACAACCCTAGCCGTCTGAAAAACCTTGATGTTGTCAAAATGGTACATGGCGTACAGGATAATGGAACAAACAGCTATTCACAAGCAAGCTTTTCGAATGTACAGCTTCGTGCAAATACATCAGGAAGTGTCTATAAAAATTGGGACGGGTCAATCAAATCGTCACTTTTACGTAAAAATTTAGAATCTGGTGCCGCAGCTCCTAAATTCACCGTCATTTCTTCTATCCCATTAAGTACAAGCCTTTCAGCACAATAAGAAAAAAGCACCCTCCATTGGGTGCTTTTTATTGTTCACAGCTTATCAACACTTCTCTTTTAATCAAAACAAAGATTCGTGGTAACATAAACATACAACATTCGACGAAAAAAGGAGAACGAACGTGAAAAAAAGTCTACTTGTTTTCATGAGTCTAGTTGCAAGTCTCTCCATTCTAGCAGCTTGCTCAAATACGACAAAAGAACAAAAACCAGAATCTAAAGCACTTCCAACGATTAATGAACGCATTCAAAAGGAAACGAAAGAAGTGATGGAGCAGTCTAAGCTCATCAAAGACACTGACATCACCGTTGATCAAAAGAAAAAAATCATTTCTTTAAACGTAACGGCTTCCTCTGATACCAATAGTGATTACGCTGAAGTCATCGGTTTAAACTTTGCAAAAACGCTGGCCATTGGAGCATCAACTGAAAAAGAAAACAATCTGCATAAACCTGAAAATGACAGCCTCGGCGCCCTCTATTCCTTTTATGACCTAAACATCACCGTGAAACAAGAAAACGGCAAGGTGCTGGCAAAGGGAACGAAAAAAACAAATGAAACAAAAATCACTTGGGAGAGAGCCCAATAATTGGACAAGAAAATCCTTTATGGATTTTCTTGTTTTTTTTAACAAAACTATTAACTTTATGAAAAGAATGCCGATTAGTAAGATTGTGTTGGTTCTTAAGTACCAATAATTCTTATTTACATATCGGAGGAAAGTATCATGAAAAGAACAACTGAATTTGTTTTAGGTTTAATTGGAGGTATTTTTGGATTTTTCGGCGCAATGTTCGCTCTTGCTTTCGGAGGAATCGATGCAGCATTTAGCGATTCAGGCACGAGTGAAATTACAGGATTAGGCTGGGCAGCAATGCTTTTCTCTATTCTTGCCATTGTCTCATCTGTCATTGTAAAGAAAAAAGCAAAGCTTGGTGGAATTTTATTATTAGTATCTGCTGTAGGCGGCATTATTTCTATTTCTATGTTCTTCATCCTTCCAGCTGTATTAATCATCATTGCAGGCTGCATGGGCGTGTTTAGAAAAGAGCCTGTCGTCAATAACACAACTGCATAAAAATAGAGAATAAAGCTTGTAGAGATTGCTCTACAAGCCTTTTCTCTCTACTCTTTGTAATTCATATTGAATGGCATCAACTAACTCTATTATGTTTTCATCTGTCCAAAGATCCAACATAAATAATATATCATTCACCATGTGTGACAAATCTTCTTGGCTCATCAATTCTTCTTTGTAAGCAGGGACAACAAAGAAATAGAGTAGATCAGCCAATTCAAGAACGACACGTACATCTTTTTCATCCATGATGGCTTTATGCAAAGAATGAATCAGCCATTTGAGGTCTTCATGAATTTCAATAGGAACATACATCAATTGGTGTATTTCATCGGTATCCCTCTCACTTAGAATCCTCTCAGCAGATTCCTTTGAAAGAGCCCCAACTGTATTTGAAGATATATTCAGAAACAAGAATTCATGTTGATCCTCTCTATTAACCGTCTTGATTGACGAACCTTCCATCTCAATCACTCCCAATCCCTTATAATAATTCTATTATAAGGAAATTCAAGTTCGTTTTAAGTCACAAGAAGTGGATTTTATGTAATTTTAAGCTAACTGGTTTATAAAAAACACTCCAAAACAATTATTTTCTATTTTTATCATTTTTTGTTGATTTACAAGTACTTTTATCCTATTATAATAGTCATGATCAATATATAAGCACAGGACGCTTATATAAATTAAACAAAAGGGGATTTTCATTTTGAAGAAATTCTATGCTTTATTTTTAGCTTTAGGGCTAACATTTACACTGGCTGCTTGCGGCTCAACAGAAGATGTGTCTACAGGTGCATCTAAAGAAAAAGAGTCTACAAGCACAAAAACACAATCAAAAAACAAAAAAGACGATGGTTCAAAGAAAATAAATGCGAGCAAACACAAAACAACTGCTCAAGGAATGAAAGTAAACCTTGGCGAGATTAAAATTATGAAGGATAGAATCAATGTTGGGATGAATATCGAAAATACGACAGATAAAGTTCTAAACTTCTATCCAGATCAAGGTAAAGTTGTAGCTGGAAGCATGCAATTAGATGCCAATATGTTTATGACTGATGGTGATATTGGTGGCGAAGTTGAAGGTGGCGTTAAACAAGATGGTGTTATTCAATTCTTAGCTCCTGAGGGCAAAGAGATCAACATTAAAAATATCAAAGAATTAAAGCTGAAATTTGGAAATGTCACAACTGACGATTACATGAATAGTAAAGATGTAACCTTCACAGTTAAAGTAAAATAATTTGTTTCATTAAAGCCCTTGAATGATGAGGGCTTTTTTATTTATCATCACAAAAAAACACTTTCCTAGAAGAAAGTGTTTAAGTAACGTTCTCATTCATTTTTAGCGCTTCATAAGAATAACTGATCTTTCGAGAAGCCTCTTACACGGAACTCTCTTTTCATCGCCTCAGCCATTTCCACTTCACCCTCTGCCTCCAGCTTTTCAATGATGCGGTCATAATCCCTTTCGTGGCGATTTTGGCTTAATTTGAAAGCAGCCTGAACTTCATCAATGATGATTTTAAAACCTACAATGCCTTTCATTTGCTTCTCTAACAGTTCCTCAGACAACGTATCCCATAACACCGGCTGTTCCCTGCGAGTTTCGTATGTCTCCAGCATTGTGGTTAATTCCTTAACCAGTTCCGATTTTTCAAGCAGTTCCGCCTTTCCATAACCATGAACAGCCTGGTAATTCCATGTTGGTACTGCTTCTTTTTCATACCATGAAGAGGATATGTAGGCATGCGGCCCTTGAAAGATGACGAGCGTCTTCTCGCTCTCTTCAAACGTTTTCCACTGAGGATTCCCAATCGCCATATGCCCTGAGATCACATACGAATCGTCAACTTGATGAAAACTCAACGGAATATGTGTCGCAATGGGCTTTCCATTCGATGTCGTCACAACTGTTGCAAATGAATGAGATTGAATAAATGATTTGATTTTCTCCATATCTTTCACTTGAAAAAATGATGGAACATGCATGTACCCTTCCCCCTTTTTGATCAGCTCAATGTTTTGGTCATAATGAAATCCATTTGCTCTTCGTCCCCCATGAGAAAGGCGTGCACCCCTGTTTGAACAAACCCATGCTTTTGATAGAAAGCGATGGCCGCTCTATTGTGCTCCCACACCCCAAGCCAAACATCCCGTTTATGATGATTTTTCGCAATTTCAATGGCTTGATCGATTAAATATTTGCCTAATCCTTGCTTTTGAAAGGATTGCTTAATATAAATTCTTTCAATCTCTAACGCGTCATCGCCCATCTCTTCTGATTGGGCATCATTCATATTGATCTTCAAATAACCAGCTACTTCCCCATTCACTTGAACAAAATAAAACTGTGAAGAAGGGTGCTGTAATTCCTTTAACAGCTGGTTTAGGTGAAAAGCTGTCTTCACGTAAGCTTCGATATGTTCCACTTTGTTTTGATCCAGAAAGGTTTCTTTAAACGTATTGATCCCTATTTTCTGAAGCTCCTTTACATGTTGTACATTGCACCGAATGAAATTGACGGTCATAAAGTCGTCCCTCCTTATTAATTAGTAGCTTCTCTTTATCCCTTTTTTCACATCTTCCCAGTCCTTTTCTATATTCTTTCGCACCCTTAGAAGATACTCATAAATCTGTTCCGCTTCTTCCTCAGAAAACCCACTGAGCGCCACTTGATTCGAATAATCATGTTCTCGTTTGATCATTGGGTAGACCGTTTTCCCTTTTTCAGTTGGAAACAGCTTTTTGATTTTTTTATTCACACGATCATCTTTTTTCTCAATAAACCCATGCAGTTCTAGCTTTTTGATAGCCCGAGCCGCCGTAGTTCGATCCACCTTAATCATTTCCGCCAGCTTTTCCTGAATGATACCAGGCTCCTCACAAATACGCACAAGATACAAATACTGCCCCTTCGTTAAATCGTATTCTTTAAATTCAATATTACTTATGGAATCAAGCGCACGAGCAATCACGCCGATCTCCCGCAAAATCTCTTTCATGTACCTCGTCTCCTTTTGTTGCATTTACAACAAACAACTAAAATCAGTATAACCAATTAATGTTGTATTTGCAATAAAAAACCCACCCTCCAATTGGAAGTGGGT
Organism: Bacillus sp. FSL K6-1006; assembly: GCF_038593175.1. Classification (NCBI taxonomy): domain Bacteria; kingdom Bacillati; phylum Bacillota; class Bacilli; order Caryophanales; family Bacillaceae; genus Bacillus; species Bacillus sp. FSL K6-1006. The sequence goes on along the minus strand of NZ_CP151970.1, from coordinate 609,631 downwards.
TTTTTATTTATCACGCTTCTTTGATCCAAACACTCCAAACACGACGGCCAGTGCAACAATAATCGCTACCCATGTAGTGAAGCCCATATGATCACCGCTTTTCTTTTTAAAATACCGTATCGGGTAAAAACCCATGAAATCACTTACTCTTATTTTAACGATTGAAAAGCAGAAAAGGTTTCAATTCAGCAGCCCTGATACTTTTTATTGCATGTGATCAAATTCATGAAGACATAACAAAAACCCCTATATTTCAAGGGGTTTTCGAGGGTGTTACATCATTCCGCCCATTCCACCCATGCCGCCCATATCTGGCATTCCGCCGCCTGAGCCGCCTTCTTCTGGTTTGTCAGCAACGACTGCTTCAGTTGTTAGAAGCATTGCTGCTACAGAAGCTGCGTTTTGAAGTGCAGAGCGAGTTACTTTTGTTGGGTCAACGATTCCTTTTTCGATCATGTTTACCCATTCGTTTGTTGCTGCGTTGAAGCCTACGCCAATTTCTTCGTTTTTCAAGCGCTCAACGATAACAGATCCTTCAAGACCTGCGTTGTGAGCGATTTGACGAATTGGCTCTTCAAGAGAACGTAGAACGATGTTCACACCTGTTTGAACGTCACCATCAGCTTCGATTGAAGCGACTTTGTTGTATACATTCACAAGTGCTGTACCACCACCGGATACGATACCTTCTTCAACTGCTGCGCGAGTTGAGTTCAGTGCATCCTCGATGCGTAGTTTACGCTCTTTTAGTTCTGTTTCAGTAGCAGCACCAACTTTGATGACAGCGACGCCGCCAGCTAGTTTTGCAAGACGTTCTTGTAATTTTTCTTTATCGAATTCAGAAGTTGTTTCTTCTACTTGAGCACGGATTTGGTTCACACGTGCTGCAATTTGAGCAGAATCTCCTGAGCCCTCTACGATTGTTGTGTTTTCTTTTGTCACAACAACTTTAGACGCGCGGCCAAGCTGACCGATTTCAGTTGATTTCAGGTCAAGTCCTAGGTCTTCTGTGATTAATTCTCCGCCAGTTAGAACAGAGATGTCTTCAAGCATTGCTTTACGACGATCACCGAATCCAGGTGCTTTTACTGCCACTGCGTTGAATGTACCACGAAGTTTGTTCACAACAAGAGTTGCAAGTGCTTCGCCTTCTACATCTTCAGCAATGAGCAATAATGGTTTTCCTTGTTGTACAACTTGCTCAAGTACAGGAAGGATTTCTTGAATGTTTGTGATCTTTTTATCCGTAATTAAGATGTAAGGATTTTCAAGAACCGCTTCCATCTTATCAGAATCCGTCACCATGTATGGTGAAGCATATCCGCGGTCAAATTGCATACCTTCAACCACTTCAAGCTCAGTTGTGAATCCTTTAGATTCTTCAATTGTGATAACTCCGTCGTTACCTACACGTTCCATAGCTTCTGCGATTAGGCTGCCGACTTCTTCATCTGCTGCAGAAATAGCCGCAACTTGAGCAATTGATTCTTTGCCTTCGATTGGTTTAGAAATCTCGTGCAAGCCTTCAAGTGCTACTTTCACTGCTTCTTCGATCCCTTTACGCACGCCAACAGGGTTTGCACCAGCTGTTACGTTTTTCAGACCTTCACGGATCATCGCTTGAGCTAGAACTGTTGCAGTCGTAGTACCGTCACCAGCTACGTCGTTTGTTTTGCTTGCAACTTCAGCCACAAGTTTTGCACCCATGTTTTCAAATGCATCTTCTAATTCGATTTCTTTTGCAATCGTTACACCATCATTTGTGATAAGTGGAGAACCGAATTTTTTCTCAAGAACCACGTTACGTCCTTTAGGTCCTAAAGTTACTTTTACAGCATCTGCAAGTGCATCTACACCGCGTAACATCGCGCGACGTGCTTCTTCACTGAACTTAATATCTTTTGCCATAATAACGAAACCTCCTCAGTCTTTTTAAAAATTTATCTCAATTTTTTTATGTGATTAGCCAATAACGGCTAAAATGTCGCTCTCACGAAGGATTAAATATTCTTTGCCTTCATATTTCACTTCAGTGCCTGCATATTTTGAGAAGATAATGCGGTCGCCTGTGCTTACTTCTAACGCAACGCGCTCACCACTTTCAAGTACACGCCCTGAACCTGCTGCAACAATTTTACCTTCTTGCGGTTTTTCTTTTGCAGAATCCGGTAAAACAATACCGCTAGCGGTTTTTTCCTCAGATTCAACGAGTTCAATGATTACGCGATCGCCTAATGGCTTTAACATAAGAAACAACCTCCTCAATTTTTATATGTAGTCTTTTTTAGCACTCATCACCAGAGAGTGCTAACACATTTATTATAATAAAGAATGTCTTCTGCAATTTCAAGTAAAAACCTTTAAAAATTTTTACGCTTTCACGATCTTTTTTGATCTCAGATTCTTTCCTTTTCATCGAAAAAGGAGACTTGTGTTACAATAAATCTAGTTCTTTTAGTAAAGGGGTTTTCGTTACTTGAAAAAACAATATTGGTACATCATCTTAACGTATATATTGGTGCAGGTTTCTGCGTTTCCTTATGTGCTCATTATGAAGTGGCTGGGATTCATTCAATCACCGATGACTCAAACAGAGCTTTCAAAATTATCAGGAACGTGGACAATCATCAGTTTTTGTATCGGATTGATCATTATTCTGCTCCTCCTTCGAACCGTCCCAAAAGCTTCACTGCGAAATGAAGCGCCAGTTTCAATCGGTTCTGCTATCGCATGGATCATTGGCGGTTTCTTTCTTTCCCTCTTTGCACAATCAATTGCGGGGGCGATTGAACAATATGCATTCGGCATTGGCCGTGAGTCAGAAAATACGCAAACCATTTTATCCATTATGGATGCCGTTCCTTGGCTTGTGATCGTCATCGCCCTGATTGGTCCAATCTTAGAGGAAATCATTTTCCGTAAAATCATCTTTGGTGTGATTTATGAAAAAACGAATTTTTTCATTGGAGCACTTGCCAGTTCAGTGGTTTTTGCTGCTGTACACTATGATTTTCCCCATATCTTGCTCTATACCGCAATGGGCTTTACCTTTGCCTTTTTATATGCGAAAACAAAACGAATCATTGTTCCAATCGGCGCTCACATGCTGATGAATTCACTTGTCGTTCTTGTGCAGATTGAGCCAGTGAAAAAAATGATTGAAGAACAATCTCAAACCATGCAAATGATTATTGGAGGCTTTTTCTCATGAGAAACCCAGTCGTATGGGGCATCATTTATTTTGCCGTAGGTGTCGCTTTCACCTATATGGCCATTCAAAACCCAGGTGACATGTGGTCATTTTACAGTATTTTGCTGATGGTGTTTGCGGCCTATAATATCAATATCGCGCTTAAAATGTTTGCCTTCTCTGTCAAACTCAAAAAACAACAGCAAAAATAAATGAAAAACCATTTTCCACTGTTGGAAAATGGTTTTTTTATGGAGGATGTATCTTCATGGAACATGAAAAACTTCGTATATTCAATGATCAGCATGAAACAATTGGAGCTGCCGCTCGTTCAGTTGTCCACGCCCAAGGCCATTGGCATGAAACATTTCATTTCTGGCTTCTTAAAAAAGAGCATAACACCGTATATCTCTATTTTCAGCTAAGAAGTCCCGCAAAAAAGGATTTTCCTTCTCTGTTTGATATCACCGCAGCGGGCCATCTTCTCGCAGATGAACAGCCTTCTGGTGGCTTAAGAGAGGTAGAAGAAGAACTTGGTCTTTCCATCCCTTTTGAGAACCTCACCTTTGCAGGTGTCATACAGGATGAAATCCATATGCCTTCGTTCATCGATCGTGAGTTCTGCCATGTGTACCTTTATATGAATCAAGTTGAGCACATGGAAGTTCATCTACAGAAAGAAGAAGTCGCTGGTCTCTACAGAGCAAAGCTGCTTGATGCGCAGCAGCTGTTTAACAGGGACATGTGAAAGAATTCGAATCGAGGGCTTTCAAGTTGATGCAAACGAAGAACGACGTGAGGAAAGCATCGAAGTGAGTGTTCATGATTTTGTCCCGCATGTGCCCGCCTATTATGAGCACCTCTTTCACGCGATCAATCAATTTCTTATACAATAGAAAAAGCATCGTGATCCTCATTGGATCATGATGCTTTTTTATGAAACATAATGTTTTTCTTTCTCCTCTGTTTGCTGCATTTTGCGGTAGGTCACTCTTGAAATGATAATGCTCACTTCATATAAAACGAGCATTGGCAAGGTGACCATGAGGTGAGAAACAAGCTCTGGCGGTGTAATAAGTGCGGCAATGACAAGGAGGACAAAATAGGCATACTTCCGTATTTTTGATAAAAACATCGGTGTGATGATACCAAGTCTTGTGAGAAACATCAACACGACGGGCATCTGAAACAAAAAGCCAAATGGAAGTGTTAACTGCATCAGAAATGTAAAATACTCATGAATCCCAATGACTTGCTCTACATTTAAATCATTCGACATTCGCATCATAAAGTCGACGACAAACGGAAACAAAATAAAATAAGAGAAAGCCACACCGCTCAAAAATAAAAGCAGTGCAATCGGAATGTAAGCAAGTGTCACCTTTCTTTCTTTTTCATATAAGCCAGGACTCACAAACGCCCACAGCTGATATAAAATAACGGGACACGTCAAAACCAAAGCAATGACAAATGCGAACTGCATAAACACGTACAGTGGATCTGTAAGCTTAAATGCGTTCAGCGTGAGTGTTGCCGCTTCATCGGTATTTTGTAAATACACAATGACCGGCTTCGCGAGAAAAAAACCAGCCACCATAAAGGCGACAAAAAACATCGCAATGATCACTAAGCGTTTTCGCAGTTCCACAATATGCTCCATAAGCGGCATATCTTTGACATTCATGAAGCTCATCCTATTCTACTGATCTTCTTTTTTCTTTTTTTCTTCCTGATCATCAGCTAAGCCTTTTGTGGCATTTTTGAATTCACGTAGTGTATCTCCTGCTGCTCTTCCTAATTCAGGAAGCTTTTTCGGCCCAAAAATAATGAGCGCTACAATCGCAATCAGAATCAAACTCCCAGGACCGATCGGACCCATTTGCTCCACCCCCTTTACCCCTTTTCGTCAGTCCTCCTGCGTAACAGAGTAATGCTTTAAGAAATACACAAGAGACTGAAGTTCAACCGCCAAATCTATATGATGAATTCGAATGTGTTCCGGCACATTCAATCGAGCCGGCGTAAAGTTAAGGATTCCTTTGATGCCAAGGGCAATCAAACGATCTGTAATGGATTGAGCTGCTACGGCAGGTACTGTCAAAATCGCAACAGGGATATCTCCTACCTCTTGAACATGCTCTTCAAGCTTATCCAAATCATAGACAGGCACGCCGCCTATCTCACTTCCTATTTTACTCTCATTGACGTCAAAAGCCATTGAAATTTTTGTATTATTATTTTTTATGAAATTATAGTGTAAAAAAGCAGTCCCTAAATTCCCGACACCGATGAGCATGACATTGGTCATTTCATCTTGGTCAAGGGTCTTTCTGAAGAAGGTCAAGAGATAATCGACATTATAGCCATACCCTTTCTTCCCAAGTGCACCAAAGTACGAAAAATCTCGGCGAATGGTGGCAGAATCCACTTTGACTGCATCACTAAGCTCTGCTGATGACACCCTTTGTTTTCCTGATGCATGCAGATTTTTTAAAAAACGGTAGTATAGCGGCAAACGTTTGGCTGTCGCTTGTGGAATTTTTGACTGATCTATATTCATATAAGGTCCTCCAACTTAAATATCAGATGCTCTGTGAAAATCACCGTTTTTCCCACCTGTCTTTTCAATTAGATAGGTAGGACCGATGATCATGCCTTTATCAATCGCTTTGCACATGTCGTAAACGGTCAGTGCACATACTGAAGCAGAAGTGAGCGCTTCCATCTCTACACCCGTACTTCCTTTTGTTTTTACCTGTACTTGTATGTTCAGGATGTGCGCATTTCCGTCTTCCTCCCAATGAAAGGAGATATCCACGCCTTTTAGTGCAAGCGGATGACACATTGGAATGATGGCAGATGTTTGCTTTGCTGCCATGATGCCAGCAACCTGTGCAACAGACAGCACATCTCCTTTTCCAATTTCACGCTGCTCTATTTTATGAAACACTTCTTTTATCATACGAACACTTGAAACAGCAACGGCGGTCCTCACTGTAGACGATTTGTCACTAATGTCGACCATCTTTGCTCTTCCCTGTTCGTTAAAGTGGCTAAATTGACTCATCTTTCAACGCTCCCTCACTCAAATGATACACTATTTTTTCCTATCTGTCTTTCATTTGAATATGGCGATTGTATGTAACATTTGCCGGTTTACTGCTGATAAGCTACACTTAACATATTATAGCAGAGGTGAAGTTACATGATGATTCTACAAGTGAATCAGCTGTCCAAATCGTTTGGCGCTGATACCGTTTTAACGAATATAAAATTGGAAGTCAAAGCAAGGGATCGCATTGCCATTGTAGGTCGTAACGGCGCAGGCAAATCTACGCTTTTGAAAATCATTGCCGGTCAAATGTCTTACGAGCAAGGTGAGATCATCAAACCAAAAGACCTATCGATCGGCTATTTAGCACAGCATACCGATGTAACGTCTACACGTACGTTAAAAGACGAATTATTATCGGTTTTTGATCATTTAAAAGAGATGGAACAAGAAATGAGAACCATTGAGGAGAAAATGGCTTCTTCCACAGGTTCTGAGCTGGATGCCTTGATGAAAACCTATGACAGGCTGCAGCAGGAATTTAAAGATCAAGGCGGCTATCAATATGAAGCAGATGTCCGCTCCATTCTTCATGGACTCGGCTTTAGTCATTTCGAAGATGAGACAACCGTCCAATCCTTAAGCGGCGGTCAGAAAACCCGTCTAGCGCTTGGAAAGCTCTTATTAATGAAACCAGAACTCTTAATTCTGGATGAGCCGACCAACCATTTAGATATTGATACCTTATCATGGCTGGAGCAGTATTTGCAAAATTATACAGGTGCCATTCTCATCGTGTCCCATGACCGCTATTTCTTAGACAAAGTCGTAAACCACGTCTATGAAGTCTCAAGAACTTCGATGAAAAAGTTTGCAGGAAACTATAGTAAGTATCTTGAGCTGAAAGCAGAGCAGCTAGAGCGTGATATGAAACTCTACGAAAAGCAGCAAGAAGAGATCTCAAAGCTTCAGGATTTCGTGGATCGCAACCTGGCAAGAGCCTCGACCACAAAGCGCGCTCAAAGCAGACGCAAGCAGCTCGAACGGATGGATCGTTTAGATAAGCCTTTAGGAGACGAAAAATCCGCAAACTTTCATTTTGATATTACGAGACAAAGCGGCAATGATGTGCTGAAGGTGCATGATCTCGATATTCGTTATGAGGAAAAAACACCGCTCCTATCCTCTCTTTCTTTTCAGATTAAACGAGAGGATAGTGTGGCACTCATTGGTCCTAACGGGATCGGGAAATCAACCCTTTTAAAAACGTTAACAAACACATTAACACCAGTAAAAGGCGAGATCACTTTTGGATCTCATGTCACGATCGGCTACTATGACCAAGAGCAAGCCAAACTGACATCCTCGAAAAAAGTGCTCAATGAGCTTTGGGATGATTATCCTCATATGAATGAAAAAGAAATTCGGACATGTTTAGGAAACTTCCTATTTTCCGGTGATGAGGTTTTAAAGCCTGTCCATGCATTAAGCGGTGGAGAAAAAGCACGCCTTGCACTAGCAAAGCTGATGCTCCAAAAAGCCAACTTTCTTATTCTCGATGAGCCTACAAACCATCTGGACTTAGATAGTAAGGAAATTTTAGAGAATGCACTAATTGATTATCCAGGAACCATCTTATTTGTCTCGCATGATCGTTATTTTATCAATCGTCTCGCCACGAAAGTATTTGAGCTTTCGCCTACAGAAACAAGAGAATATCTCGGTGATTATGATTACTATCTTGAAAAGAAAAATGAACAACTAGAGCTGGAGGCACTTCAAGAAAATGAACCGCTTAAAATACAAGCTGCACAGCAAGCAGAAAAGGCAAAGCTTTCTTATGCGGAAGAAAAAGAGCTGAAAAAGAAAGAAAGACAAAAGCAGCGCAGAATCGAAGAAATTGAAGAACGTATTGCTGTCATTGAAGAAAAGCTCAGTGAAAATGAAAAACTTCTATGTGATCCTGAAATTTTTCAAGATCACGAGAAGGTCCAAGACATTCAAACAGAAAATGATACGCTCAATCAAGAGCTGGAATCACTTTTTGTGGAGTGGGAAGAGCTGTCAGAAGCTTAAAGAGTGCCCTAAGGGTACTCTTTTTTCTTTCAATGAAAATTTATTATCCACAATGATACCCACAATAACTTCTTGATTATTCTTAAATACTTTGGACTTATCCACTTTATCCACAGAGTTTTAATCACATATCCACAAAAAAGATCATATTTATACACAACCTCTTCATTTTAAAACAAAATTTTCTAACAATTGTGGATATATAACGTTTGCATGTGAATAAATCGCTTTCATAGAAAATAAAAAACCCCTGTAATCCACAGGAGTTTTCATTCATATGAGACTAGTGATAACCCTGGCTGGCCATTCATCGTCATATCGCCTCTGATTCCTTTTTCAAATGCAACGGTTCCAGCAGCAGCGATCATGGCTGCATTGTCTGTACAAAGAGATAATGGCGGAATAATGACCTTCACGTCTGGCAGCTTCGTAAATGCTGAGGTTAAAGCTTCTCTTAGTCCTTTATTAGCAGCGACTCCTCCAGCTAGAACAACTTGCTTCACACCATAGGCTTCTGCTGCTTTCAATGTTTTCCCAACAAGCACCTCAATGACGCTTGCTTGAAAACTTGCGGCCAAATTCTCTGGGGCAATCGTTTCACCCTTTTGTGACGCATTGTGTAAGGTGTTGATCACAGCTGATTTTAAACCACTGAAGCTAAAGTGATAGGACCCTTCTTCAAGCCATGCACGAGGAAGCTTAATTGTCGGCTCCCCTTCATGCGCTAACCGATCAATGTGAGGTCCGCCTGGATACGGGAGACCCATCGTCCGGGCCACTTTATCGTACGCTTCTCCAGCTGCATCATCTAATGTTTCTCCGATGACCTCAAAAGATCCGTGCTTCTTCATTAAAACAAGCTCAGTATGTCCGCCAGAGACAACAAGAGCTAAACACGGAAACTCCAATTCATCAACAAGCTGGTTTGCATAAATATGCCCTGCAATATGATGAACACCTACAAGAGGAATTTGATGGGCAAAGCTCAGTGCCTTTGCTGCATTGACACCAATCAGCAGAGCACCGACGAGGCCAGGTCCTTCTGTGACAGCAATCGCATCTAAATCCTTAAAGCTCATACCCGCCTGTGCCATCACTTCTTCTAATACGATGGTGATCTGCTCCACGTGATGCCTTGAAGCAATTTCGGGTACAACACCGCCAAATCGTTTATGACTGTCTATTTGCGAGGCCACCACATTTGCCACGATTTCCTTTCCATTTTTGACAATGGACGCAGCTGTTTCATCGCAGCTTGTTTCTATACCTAATATGAATCGATCTGTTTGTTCACTCATTTATATTCACCCACATGACTAATGCATCTTCTCCATTATCCGTATAATAATTCTTTCGAATTGAAGCTGGTCTGAAACCGAGCTTTTCATAGAGGGATTGTGCTGGTGTATTCGAAACCCGCACCTCTAAAGAAAGATGATCTGTCTTTTTTTCTTTGCAAAATTCCATGACATGTCGAAGCAATGCTTCCCCGTAGCCTTTTCCTCTATGCTCAGGGAGAATGGCAATGTTCGTAATTTGTGCATCGTCCATGACAATCCAGACCCCGCAATACCCAACAGGCTTCTTATCTTCTTCAATGAGGAAATAATGGCTGTATTGGTTATGGAGAATCTCATACACAAACGATTCCTTTTTCCAGGGTGCTGTAAACGAATGCACTTCAATCGTATACACCTCTGGAATGTCTGCTACTGTCATTTGTCGAATCTCTGCTAGGTTAAGATTATTTTTGTCCTTCAAGCCATTTCACTTCCGCTTCTGCCAAACGAATATAGTTAGGAACAAGCTGATGGACATCTTCAGCAGGACGATCTGCGCCTAAAAATGCAAGCACTGCAGGTCTTGGGTTATGAAATGTCCCCTCTGCCAGTACAGCCGTTTCTCCTAAAATGGAGCGAATGCTCTCTTCATGAAGATGCACATCTTGTCCAAGAAATAGAACAGGCTTTCCTGTCTGCTTCAGTTCATGAAGCCAATCCGTGAGCAGGATATTTTGATCTGGTTCGACTTCTTTGATCTTACCTTTTTCAAACATATATAGTCCGGTATAAACTTGGCCTCTTCTCGCATCAAATAGAGGTGAGATATATCCATCAAAATATTGGCCATTTGCCGCAAGTGTTTCTAAACTCGAAACAGCTGATATCGGGATAGACAGCGTCCACGCAAGTGTTTTTGCGATGGTAACACCGATTCTGACGCCAGTGTAAGAACCAGGTCCTTTTGCTACAACGATTTTGCTTAGTTCGCTTGGTGATACACCACATTCTTTCATCAATGCTTCAACAGTAGGCATCGCTCGGGCGGAATGGTTCTTTTTTAAATACGTAATGCTCTCGCCAATCACAGTGAAATCTCTTACAAGAGCAATTCCTAGTGTATGGTTTGATGTATCAATGGCCAGTATGGTCAAATTCTTTCATCTCCTTACAAAGGGTCTCATAACGCTCCCCTTTTGCATCAAACGTGAGATGCCGTTCTTCTTCACGTTCTGTTCTCAGCATTTCTATTTTTAAATAGGAAGAAGGCAATTGAGGCTCAATAAGATGTGCCCATTCAACCAAGCATATACCTTCACCCTCAAAATATTCTTCGAGTCCGATCTCTTCATCTGCATCTTCCATGCGATACACGTCCATATGATAAAGTGGCAGTCTGCCATCAGTATATTCTTTAATAATTGTAAAGGTGGGGCTGTTGACGATACGGGTAATTCCTAAGCCTTCCGCAAAACCTTTTGAAAAAGTGGTTTTGCCTGCGCCTAAATCTCCTTCTAATGTCAATACATCGCCTGGCATCACAAATTTGGCCAAAGCAGCGGCAATTCGTTTCGTCTCATCCGCACCTTTTGTCGTCCATGTTAATTTCACAGTTGATGTCACCTCATTTCTTAAAATGATTATATCCTTTTTTCATTAACATTGCTTGTTGATCATTGTCTTTTAACATAACACTGGCTGCTTGATCATCTTTGACTTGTCCAATACGTGTGATCTGAATGCCTTCTTTTTGACATTGCGATTCAAAGCTTTCCCAATCAGATTCTGGTATCGTACCAGTTAAAACAAAGTCTTCTCCTCCAAATAACACCCATTCAAGCCAGTCTTTGCGCAGCACCTGTAAATCTGGATGAATTGGAAGCTTATCAGCTTCTATCTCGATCATCACACAGCTCGCTTCGGCTATCTCATTCAACTCACTCGCTAATCCATCACTCACATCATTCAAGGTGACCCGCGGGAAACTTGAACAAATGTGTCCAGCAGCAATATGAGGCTGAGGCATTTTATGACGCTTAAGAAAAAAATCAGCATCGACCGCCTTAGAAGGGGCTGCTTTGTTCATTAAGATTGATAACCCAGCAGCTGATGAACCGAGTTCACCTGTGACAAAGACAACGTCTCCAGTCTGAGCACTGTGACGATAACAAGCTTTTCCCTTTGAAACCTCACCAATCACCGTCACGGTAATGACAAAGTCACTGCGGGTGGCCACTGTATCTCCACCAATCAAATCCATATGATAAGAGTCAGCCAACGCTTTCATTCCCTCGTAAAGTTCCGTGACGATTGTCTCATCACCATGAGGCGGGATCGCAATTGAAACAAGATAATACTTTGGGGTCCCTCCCATTGCAGCGATATCACTGACATTGACTGCCACTGCCTTAAAGCCAACTTCAAATGGTGTGGAAAAGTCAAAACGAAAATGAACATGCTCCACCATTGTATCAACACAAACGACCTCTTCACAATGTGAATGAGGTTGATAAACACTTGCATCATCACCGATGCCCATGATCAAAGAGCGCTGATATGTATCTTTTGGTGTGATTCGGCGAATAAGATCAAATTCATCCATAAAAAGACAGCCCCTTCTTGCAATCAATTGGTTAAGTAGACATGAGGTCAAACACAGTTAGTATTAGTGTAGCGAATATAAGTCTCAGTTCCAACTAAAAATGATATAAAGAAAGCCTGGTGTGAAAAAACCAGGCTGAGTTGAGGTAATCTATCTATTCTTTCTTATAGTGTAGCCAAACACAAATCATTTCATTGCAACTTGGGCACTTGTAGAAAGAAAAAGACATAAAAAAAAACGAAACTATACGTTTTCGTTTACAAGTCATAAAAATGGCGGTCCGGACGGGACTCGAACCCGCGACCTCCTGCGTGACAGGCAGGCATTCTAACCAACTGAACTACCGGACCATTTTGGTTGCGGGGGCAGGATTTGAACCTGCGACCTTCGGGTTATGAGCCCGACGAGCTACCGAACTGCTCCACCCCGCGATGATATAAAGATAACAAGCTTGGCGGCGTCCTACTCTCACAGGGGGAAACCCCCAACTACCATCGGCGCTGAAGAGCTTAACTTCCGTGTTCGGTATGGGAACGGGTGTGACCTCTTCGCTATCGCCACCAAACCTGATGGAGAGAATGTTCTCTCAAAACTAGATAACAATGTTCAAACTTCACATTAGAATATAGGTTAAGTCCTCGATCTATTAGTATCTGTCAGCTCCACGTGTCACCACGCTTCCACCTCAGACCTATCAACCTGATCATCTTTCAGGGATCTTACTTCCTTGCGGAATGGGAAATCTCATCTTGAGGGGGGCTTCATGCTTAGATGCTTTCAGCACTTATCCCGTCCGCACATAGCTACCCAGCGATGCCCTTGGCAGAACAACTGGTACACCAGCGGTGCGTCCATCCCGGTCCTCTCGTACTAAGGACAGCTCCTCTCAAATTTCCTGCGCCCGCGACGGATAGGGACCGAACTGTCTCACGACGTTCTGAACCCAGCTCGCGTACCGCTTTAATGGGCGAACAGCCCAACCCTTGGGACCGACTACAGCCCCAGGATGCGATGAGCCGACATCGAGGTGCCAAACCTCCCCGTCGATGTGGACTCTTGGGGGAGATAAGCCTGTTATCCCCGGGGTAGCTTTTATCCGTTGAGCGATGGCCCTTCCATGCGGAACCACCGGATCACTAAGCCCGACTTTCGTCCCTGCTCGACTTGTAGGTCTCGCAGTCAAGCTCCCTTGTGCCTTTACACTCTGCGAATGATTTCCAACCATTCTGAGGGAACCTTTGGGCGCCTCCGTTACATTTTAGGAGGCGACCGCCCCAGTCAAACTGCCCACCTGACACTGTCTCCCTGCCCGATAAGGGCAGCGGGTTAGAAGGTCAATACAGCCAGGGTAGTATCCCACCGATGCCTCCACCGAAGCTAGCGCTCCGGTTTCCAAGGCTCCTACCTATCCTGTACAAGCTGTACCAACATTCAATATCAGGCTGCAGTAAAGCTCCACGGGGTCTTTCCGTCCTGTCGCGGGTAACCTGCATCTTCACAGGTACTATAATTTCACCGAGTCTCTCGTTGAGACAGTGCCCAGATCGTTGCGCCTTTCGTGCGGGTCGGAACTTACCCGACAAGGAATTTCGCTACCTTAGGACCGTTATAGTTACGGCCGCCGTTTACTGGGGCTTCAATTCGCACCTTCGCTTACGCTAAGCGCTCCTCTTAACCTTCCAGCACCGGGCAGGCGTCAGCCCCTATACTTCGCCTTACGGCTTCGCAGAGACCTGTGTTTTTGCTAAACAGTCGCCTGGGCCTATTCACTGCGGCTTCTCGGGGCTTTAACACCCTAAGAAGCACCCCTTCTCCCGAAGTTACGGGGTCATTTTGCCGAGTTCCTTAACGAGAGTTCTCTCGATCACCTTAGGATTCTCTCCTCGCCTACCTGTGTCGGTTTGCGGTACGGGCACCTCTCACCTCGCTAGAGGCTTTTCTTGGCAGTGTGGAATCAGGAACTTCGCTACTAAATTTCGCTCGCCATCACAGCTCAGCCTTTACGGGAAACGGATTTGCCTATTTCCCAGCCTAACTGCTTGGACGCGGATATCCAATACCGCGCTTACCCTATCCTCCTGCGTCCCCCCATTGCTCAAATGGTGAGGAGGTGGTACAGGAATATCAACCTGTTGTCCATCGCCTACGCCTTTCGGCCTCGGCTTAGGTCCCGACTAACCCTGAGCGGACGAGCCTTCCTCAGGAAACCTTAGGCATTCGGTGGACGGGATTCTCACCCGTCTTTCGCTACTCATACCGGCATTCTCACTTCTAAGCGCTCCACCAGTCCTTCCGGTCTGGCTTCACAGCCCTTAGAACGCTCTCCTACCACTGTTCGTAAGAACAGTCCGCAGCTTCGGTGATACGTTTAGCCCCGGTACATTTTCGGCGCAGAGTCACTCGACCAGTGAGCTATTACGCACTCTTTAAATGGTGGCTGCTTCTAAGCCAACATCCTGGTTGTCTAAGCAACTCCACATCCTTTTCCACTTAACGTATACTTTGGGACCTTAGCTGGCGGTCTGGGCTGTTTCCCTTTCGACTACGGATCTTATCACTCGCAGTCTGACTCCCAAGGATAAGTCATCGGCATTCGGAGTTTGACTGAATTCGGTAACCCGGTAGGGGCCCCTAGTCCAATCAGTGCTCTACCTCCGAGACTCTTACCTTGAGGCTAGCCCTAAAGCTATTTCGGAGAGAACCAGCTATCTCCAGGTTCGATTGGCATTTCACCCCTACCCACACCTCATCCCCGCACTTTTCAACGTGCGTGGGTTCGGGCCTCCATTCAGTGTTACCTGAACTTCACCCTGGACATGGGTAGATCACCTGGTTTCGGGTCTACGACCACGTACTCATGCGCCCTATTCAGACTCGCTTTCGCTGCGGCTCCGCATCTTCTGCTTAACCTTGCACGGGATCGTAACTCGCCGGTTCATTCTACAAAAGGCACGCCATCACCCGTTAACGGGCTCTGACTACTTGTAGGCACACGGTTTCAGGATCTATTTCACTCCCCTTCCGGGGTGCTTTTCACCTTTCCCTCACGGTACTGGTTCACTATCGGTCACTAGGGAGTATTTAGCCTTGGGAGATGGTCCTCCCGGATTCCGACGGAATTTCACGTGTTCCGCCGTACTCAGGATCCACTCTGGAGAGAACAACATTTCAGTTACAGGGCTGTTACCTTCTTTGGCGGGCCTTTCCAGACCTCTTCGCTTATATCATTCCTTTGTAACTCCGTATAGAGTGTCCTACAACCCCAAGAGGCAAGCCTCTTGGTTTGGGCTGTTCCCGTTTCGCTCGCCGCTACTCAGGGAATCGCATTTGCTTTCTCTTCCTCCGGGTACTTAGATGTTTCAGTTCCCCGGGTATGCCTTCTCATACTCTATGTATTCAAGTATGGATACTACTCCATTACGAGCAGTGGGTTTCCCCATTCGGAAATCTCCGGATCAAAGCTTGCTTACAGCTCCCCGAAGCATATCGGTGTTCGTCCCGTCCTTCATCGGCTCCTAGTGCCAAGGCATCCACCGTGCGCCCTTTCTAACTTAACCATTTCTTACTTTAGAAAGAATCACTATGTGTGATGAACTTTGCATTGCATTCAATGTGAATGTATTACTTATTGTTATCTAGTTTTCAAAGAACAATCCTGTCTCGCTAGAGACATGTTTTGAAGGAATGATCCTTCAAAACTAAACAAGACGAAAACGTACGCTGCTCCATATATCCTTAGAAAGGAGGTGATCCAGCCGCACCTTCCGATACGGCTACCTTGTTACGACTTCACCCCAATCATCTGCCCCACCTTCGGCGGCTGGCTCCATAAAGGTTACCTCACCGACTTCGGGTGTTGCAAACTCTCGTGGTGTGACGGGCGGTGTGTACAAGGCCCGGGAACGTATTCACCGCGGCATGCTGATCCGCGATTACTAGCGATTCCAGCTTCACGCAGTCGAGTTGCAGACTGCGATCCGAACTGAGAACAGATTTATGGGATTGGCTAAACCTTGCGGTCTTGCAGCCCTTTGTTCTGTCCATTGTAGCACGTGTGTAGCCCAGGTCATAAGGGGCATGATGATTTGACGTCATCCCCACCTTCCTCCGGTTTGTCACCGGCAGTCACCTTAGAGTGCCCAACTGAATGCTGGCAACTAAGATCAAGGGTTGCGCTCGTTGCGGGACTTAACCCAACATCTCACGACACGAGCTGACGACAACCATGCACCACCTGTCACTCTGTCCCCGAAGGGAAAGCCCTATCTCTAGGGTTGTCAGAGGATGTCAAGACCTGGTAAGGTTCTTCGCGTTGCTTCGAATTAAACCACATGCTCCACCGCTTGTGCGGGCCCCCGTCAATTCCTTTGAGTTTCAGTCTTGCGACCGTACTCCCCAGGCGGAGTGCTTAATGCGTTAGCTGCAGCACTAAGGGGCGGAAACCCCCTAACACTTAGCACTCATCGTTTACGGCGTGGACTACCAGGGTATCTAATCCTGTTCGCTCCCCACGCTTTCGCTCCTCAGCGTCAGTTACAGACCAGAGAGTCGCCTTCGCCACTGGTGTTCCTCCACATCTCTACGCATTTCACCGCTACACGTGGAATTCCACTCTCCTCTTCTGCACTCAAGTTTCCCAGTTTCCAATGACCCTCCCCGGTTGAGCCGGGGGCTTTCACATCAGACTTAAGAAACCGCCTGCGAGCCCTTTACGCCCAATAATTCCGGACAACGCTTGCCACCTACGTATTACCGCGGCTGCTGGCACGTAGTTAGCCGTGGCTTTCTGGTTAGGTACCGTCAAGGTGCGAGCAGTTACTCTCGCACTTGTTCTTCCCTAACAACAGAGCTTTACGATCCGAAAACCTTCATCACTCACGCGGCGTTGCTCCGTCAGACTTTCGTCCATTGCGGAAGATTCCCTACTGCTGCCTCCCGTAGGAGTCTGGGCCGTGTCTCAGTCCCAGTGTGGCCGATCACCCTCTCAGGTCGGCTACGCATCGTCGCCTTGGTGAGCCATTACCCCACCAACTAGCTAATGCGCCGCGGGTCCATCTGTAAGTGACAGCCGAAACCGTCTTTCATCCTTGAACCATGCGGTTCAAGGAACTATCCGGTATTAGCTCCGGTTTCCCGGAGTTATCCCAGTCTTACAGGCAGGTTACCCACGTGTTACTCACCCGTCCGCCGCTAACATCCGGGAGCAAGCTCCCTTCTGTCCGCTCGACTTGCATGTATTAGGCACGCCGCCAGCGTTCGTCCTGAGCCAGGATCAAACTCTCCGAGGTATGCAGGATGCATATCACACATGCGTTGCTACACGATGTAGCGAACTTAGCATGTGATCATTTCCTGCCTCGCCAGTTTGACTGACTACCTATGAAGTATCATAGGATTTTTTTAATAAAAACTCGAATTAACAGGTACGTTTTGTCTTGTTTAGTTTTCAAAGATCATGTTCAAAATGGAGCGGGTGATGAGAATCGAACTCACGACATCAGCTTGGAAGGCTGAGGTTTTACCACTAAACTACACCCGCGTGGTTTGTATTGGCGCGCCCGAGAGGAGTCGAACCCCTAACCTTTTGATCCGTAGTCAAACGCTCTATCCAATTGAGCTACGGGCGCTTAATCAGGCGACTTAATTATCTTAACATATCGTTTTTCTTAAGTCAACATCTTTTTAAAATTTGTTTGCCGCATGTGTGTGAACGTCTGCGTTTCAAATACGTCATCAGCGACGAATAAAAATATACCATGAATCACATAAAAGGGTCAATACATTTTTCTAAAAAAGTTTCATGTTTTTTAAAATTGATTTTTTCTTAGATCAATAGACATGTAATAGCCCTATTTTCTTCTCTTTCTTCATAATTCCAATGATTCTTAAATAAAATCTTTCTAAATACAAAGGAGGACAAAACATGGCCACATAGAATTTTTATTTATTGGAAAATTCTTAATACTTTTCCAGACATTTAAAGGAGGTAGGAGATGATGAAAAAGTTTATCGCTTTTCAAATCATGATCGCTTTGGTGATAGGAGCTCTTATCGGCCATTTCTTCCCTGACTTCGGAATGGCACTCAGGCCAATTGGAGATGGATTCATCAGGCTGATTAAAATGATCGTTGTTCCAATCGTTTTCTCTACCATTGTTATTGGTGCAGCCGGCAGCGGCGGCATGAAGAAAATGGGCAGTCTTGGATTAAAGACGATCATTTGGTTTGAGGTCATCACAACCATCGTTCTTGGGATCGGATTATTATTGGCAAACGGGCTAAAGCCTGGGGTTGGCCTCGATTTCTCTAAATTAGCTAAGAAAGATATTGGGGAATTAGATGGTTATACTGAGAAGGTCGTTGACTTTAAACAAATGGTATTAGATATCATTCCAACCAATATCGTCGATGTTATGGCTCAGAATGATTTACTTGCTGTCATTTTCTTCGCCATCTTATTTGGTGTAGCGGCAAGCGGCATCGGTAAAGCTTCTGCTCCTGTTCTCACCTTCTTTGAATCAGTGGCACAAATCATGTTTAAGCTCACACAGATGGTGATGGTGACAGCACCTATTGGGGTTCTTGCATTAATGGCTGCTTCTGTCGGCCAATATGGCATTGTTTTATTAATCCCAATGATGAAGCTTGTCGGGACTGTATTTTTAGGATTATTCATTATTCTCTTTGCTTTATTCCCTCTGGTCGCACTGATCTTCCGTTTTAACTACTTCGAAGTATTAAAAATGATTTGGGATTTGTTCCTTGTTGCCTTCTCTACTACGAGCACTGAAACTGTCCTTCCTCAATTGATGGAACGAATGGAGAAATACGGGTGTCCAAAAAGAATCGTTTCCTTCGTGATTCCATCTGGTCTTTCTCTCAATTGCGATGGATCAAGTTTATATTTATCGGTTGCCTGTGTATTCCTTGCACAAGCGTTTGGTGTAGACATGAGTCTGTCACAGCAGCTTTTGATGATGCTGGTTCTTGTGTTAACGAGTAAAGGGATTGCAGCTGTGCCATCCGGTTCACTCGTTGTTCTTTTGGCAACCGCTCATGCAGTAGGTCTTCCAGCAGAAGGCGTTGCCATCATTGCCGGTGTTGACCGAATTATGGATATGGCACGAACAGGCGTGAATGTTCCAGGGCATGCCGTAGCATGTATTGTCGTATCTAAATGGGAAAAAGTATTCCGTGAGTCAGCGTGGGAAGTTCCTAAAGCTGGTGAAGAAACAAAAGGGATGTAATGTTATATGAAGGAAAGGGTTCGCCCTTTCCTTTTTTATGCTAAAAATGTTTGCTTTAGTACAGCTTTTCCTTGAGGTTGCAGCTGTACTTCTGCATATGCCCCATTAATCAGCGTCATTTGCGGCGGGACATGCCCACAATCTATATCGTAAAAAATGGGGATTTGTAGTTCCTTTTGTAATTCTTCATATATATCCTGATACTGATACCCTTCAACAGGCACATCTACTGCACTTCGCCCAAACATCATACCTGAACAGTGATCAAACCACCCTGCTAGTTTTAATTGCACAAGCGATCTCTTCACGCTTGCAGCATTTAATTCGCAGTTTTCGAAATACCAGAGAATTGGTTCATCGTTTATGAATGTTTTCTGAAAAGTTTTGACGTCCCCATAAGGTGTCCCTGCTAAATGACGTATGACATCAATGCAGCCACCCAGCAGTCTTCCCTTTACCATCTTTTCTTGTTGATCAACCGTATGCCATGCAGTAGATTCTGTTAAATGAAAGACATGTTTAATCGGATCGTCACGCTTCCATTCCTTTTGATACATAGGTGAAGAAAACTGGCTTATGGCCATTTCCCCTTTTGTTGAAAGCACCTCTTCCCACATGACAGTCGTTTGATCAAGCTCTTCTCCCTGAAGATCTACTAGGTTCGGCCCATGCGCTGTAGCAATGCCTGTTTTTAATGTCAACGCCAGCAGGAGTGCACTCGTATCTGAGTATCCTAGAATCCACTTTTTTTGCATGGATGAGAAATCGAGGTGCTCTAACACTTCCATAAGCAGCTGTCCTCCCCATGGCGGGATGATGTGGTCAATCTCCTCACATGTCATCATGTACTGAAGTTCGTTTGCTCGTTCTATCGCAGGGGCAGATTTTGCCTTTTCCTGATGCCAGACCGTCTCTCCACATATAACATCATAGCCTCTATGTTTCATTCGTTCACATGAAAGCTGAAACATGTCATGCAAAGATGGCTGTACACCTGACGAAGGTGCTGTAACGCCAATTGTTTGTCCTTTTTGCAAATACGGAAATTGTATCATTGTGCTTCCCTACCCTCTCTCATTTATAAAGAAGATGCCCCTGTTAGAAGGGACATCTTCTTTTATTCCTTTTGACGCAGTACAGTATAGACTCCTGCAAAGATACATAGAATCCCAATGAATGAGCGTATCCCCATCTCTTCACCTAAAAGCAGCCAGCCGAGAGCTGCCCCTACGATCGGTTGAAAGAAGAAGAACAGACCTCCGCTCGAGGCATCCATCAATTGAAGCCCTCTATTCCACAAAAAGAATGCTAGAGCTGTTGAGATGATGCCTAGATAAAGAATACCGCCCCAAATCTCCGGCCTGGCCATCTGCTCCACATCTAGATGAGGTAAACGAAATAAAGCAGGTGGTGTTAAGACAATGAATGCAATGATGATCGCATATGTGGTCGTCACGACTTGAGGGTATTTTCCTGGAACTCGTTTCAGCAAAACAGACATCAGCGCCCAGGTTAAAGCAGCGAAGACCAATGAAAGACCACCAACAAATTCATCTGTCTGTACTGCAACTGGTCCAATCATGAGCCATACACCTGCTGTCGCAAGCAGGATGGATGCGCACTTTCGAACAGTCATGGCTTCTTTTAATAGAAAGAACGCAAACAGCACCATAAAAGCAGGGGTTGCAGATGTGATCACAGCCCCCATTTGTGCCGACGTATACATGGTGCCGATTTCTTGGGTCACAATTGATAGGAAATTTCCGATCAATCCGATCATGACAACAAGCGGGATATCTTTTTTATCTAATCGAAAGGAATAGCCCAAGCGCCAAATGGTGCACACCAGCACGATTCCTGCTACAGCATATCTCATCCATACAAGCTCAAGCGGCGGAACCACCGCTACTGTTACTTTGACAACAACGTACATGCCGCCCCAAATACTTGCAGCGATTGCTAGGTAAAGGGCGCCTATATATTTTTCCTTCATCTTTTCCCCTCCGTTACTGGATATATTGATCGCCATATCCACAAACGGAGATCACTCTCCGTTATGGACGGAGGGTGTTTGGTACATCATGTTCAAATAAAGGCTTCCATAGCATTGTCGTCACCTCATTTGTTTTTATTTTCAGACTACTTTATAACAAATTCTGGTTGACTTCAATCCTTTTTTGTCACTATTTTTCTTCATATAATAGAAGATAAACGGGTATTGACATGCTGAATTCGTTTTCATATAGTAAGTAAAACTATAGGTGGCCACGGAGAAAAGGAGTAGAGGACGTTGGATATTGAAGCGAGGAAACACATTCCCAGCACGGAACATGAACCGTTTCTTGAGGGAATAAAAGATTGTGTGCCAACCCTGCTCGGTTATATGAGTATTGGGTTTGCCTTCGGAATTGTTGGAATTAGCGCACAGTTAAGTATATGGGACATTGCGCTTTTATCGATTTTTATTTACGCAGGTGCTTCACAGTTTATTATCTGTGCACTGCTTGTGACAGGGAGTCCCCTTTCTGCTATTATTTTCACCACATTTATTGTGAATCTGCGTCATTTATTGCTCAGCCTGACGCTTGCTCCTCATTTTACACGCTACTCTGTGAAACAAAATATTGGGTTCGGTCTTTTGCTGACTGATGAATCCTTCGGTGTAGCGATGAATAAATTAGCGCAGCAAGGAAAGCTGAATAACAGGTGGATGCACGGACTGAACATAACAGCGTATTTATGCTGGATTGCAGCCTGCATACTTGGCGGCATTTTTGGACACTGGATTTCAAATCCTGAAGCGCTTGGTCTTGATTTTGCTTTATCAGCGATGTTTGCCGCACTGTTAGTCCTTTCGTTACAGACAGTACCCAAAAATAAGTTAACTCATCGCCTGTCGCTTGTGTTGTATATGGTCGTTGCCATGTTTGTTCTGCTTCATTTTGTTCCATCACATGTGGCTGTTCTCATAGCTACTGTACTTGTCGCAACCATTGGGGTGGTGACAGATAAATGATCAGCAGCTTTATGTTATGGCTCATTGTTGGTTGTATGATCGTCACCGTCATTCCGAGAGTCGTACCCTTTATATTTGTACGGAGTATTCAGCTGCCTGAAGTGGTGCTGAAATGGTTATCGTTTATTCCTATTTGTATCTTTGCAGCTTTGATTGCAGAGCATCTCTTCATCCATACAACAACAGGCACAGGCGTCACTATCCACTGGATGTATCTTGCTGTCTTGACTCCTACTATACTCATTGCTGTTTGGACCAAAAGCTTGTCACTTACTGTTCTTGTCGGCGTCATGCTGATGGGCACTGCTAGATGGTTTTTCTAAAAGAAAAAGCTTAACCACATGTGGTTAAGCTTTGTTTCATTTGACGATTCCGTATACAAATCCATCATAACCTTTTTCCCCAACAGTTTGAATCGCTGTTGCCTCTATTCTCGGCTCTTGTTTGAGTAAATCGAAAAATTCACGAGTTCCTTGTACTCGTTCATCCTCATCAGAGTTATGAAGGACTGCACCATTTCTGACGACATTGTCTGCAATAATCACTGTTCCCTTTTTCGAGAAATCTAACGCCCACTTCAGATATTTCGGATTGTTCGGTTTATCTGCATCAATGAAAATGAAATCGAATGGAAGCGCAGCCTTCTCTTTTAACTGAGATAACGTATCTAATGCCTTTCCTTCCAAAATGCTCACCCGTTCCGATAAGCCCGCTCTGCTGATGTTTTGCTGTGCGATCTGTACATGATGGCTGACAGCCTCTAATGTGATGAGTTCCCCATCCTCCTCGAGAGCACGCGCCAGCCAAATAGTACTGTATCCACCGAGTGTCCCGATTTCTAAAATGCGCTTTGCATTCTTCGTTTTTGCTAGTAAATAAAGCATTTTCCCTTGGGCTGGCGACACATCAATTTCTGGCAGACCCGCTTGCTTATTATGAGTAAGGGCTTGCTCCAATACATTATCTTTAGGGATCAACTTGTCTGTGATATACTCGTCGACTTTCTCCCACACGTGCTCCATTTCATCCATCTCCCTTGATCACGTCTTCTATATCAAGTCTATATGATGATCGTGAGAACGTATAATCAATTCTTTTCACACATCTATTCATTTTTTTGATGAAAGACATGTGATGAGGAATACATGAAGCAACCTACTAGTTTCGGTTCTACTCGTTCAGCTTATTTTTGACATCCCCTTTTTTATCTTGAAGCTTTCCTTTTGCTTGATCCTTTTTCCCTTCTGCTTTCAAGTTTTGATGATCGGCTGCTTCACCAAGCTTTTCTTTGACTTGACCTTTGACTTGATTTGTTTTTCCTTTCGCTTTATCCATATGTCCTTTTTCTTTACTCATTTGTTCCACCTCCACGTTTGATACTATTCATTTAGCCTTTTTGAAAGATACAAAACATCTGAGTGTGCGATGTACACGTTTCAGGTATGATAGACATACTGGAAAGAAGGGTGGGTGTTCTCATTAATGATCATCTCTAAAAAGATATTCACAGTTCGTGGGTTGACCTATCATATTCGGTCCGCTTCAGCGGCTGATGCCAAGCAGTTATCAGCTCTCAGACTGAAAATCGATGGTGAAACAGAATATTTAGACCGTGAACCAGGTGAAGCCTTTCTTGATGAAAAAGCATTTGAGGCTTTGATTCAAGAGGATACTAAACAAAGCCAGCATTTATTTTTGGTCGCTGCTATTGAAGGAAAAATTGTCGGTTTTTCAAGATGCGAGGGCCATTCACTCAAGCGATCTGCTCACAAAGTGACATTTGGCGTCGCCATCCAGAAAGATGCTTGGGGCTATCACATCGGGAAAGAGCTTTTAGCCGCTTCAATCGACTGGGCAGATCAGCAGGGTATTCAGAAGATGTCACTTCAAGTGCTGGAAACGAACAAAAAAGCCATTCGGTTGTATGAGAACCACGGCTTTTTGATTGAAGGCGTATTAAAAAACGATAAACGGCTGAGTGACGGATTATATTATGATACTGTTGTGATGGGCAGACAGCGGCCAAGCTCCTGACTACTTACATCACATACCCCCATATCATTGAAATCGCACTGTATATCAGAAGCAGCCCCATCACATACTGGAACGGTTTTTCGTAAGCAGTCAAAAAACGCTTATACAAAGAGCCAAATAAGCTCCAGCTGAATGTACCGAGAAAGCCAATGAGTGCGAGAATCAGCGTCCATATGACATACTGCATATTAGATTGTCCATATGGCAAAACAAATGTTGAAATCACAGTCAATCCATACAAGATCGCTTTTGGGTTGATAAATTGCAGCATCATACCAGGGATAAAATGATTGTAGCGATCAAGTGTTTCGTCATCCCCGCCTTTACTTTTCATGATTTTGACCGCTAAATAAATCATGTATGCAGCTCCGATGAACGCCATGACCCAGCCTATTTTCGGCATCACTTGATAAAGAATAATATTAAAGAAACAGCTCAAACACAAAATAACAAGAAATCCGATACCCACACCTAAACAAAATCGAAATGTTTGCTTGACCCCATATTTATTCGTAAAGACCATGGCCATGATGTTGTTGGGCCCTGGGGTAAAGCTGCTAACAAAAGCATAGATCAACATGGATACAATCAAAATGCCGCCCCCCTTATACGTTATTTAGACTTTAATTACTTTATGGCGTATATTACGTTTTATTGTAATGTTCGGTCTTTATAAAGTAAATAGAGAAAGGAGCTTTTTTCATGGAAGACGTACAATCGATTATTTCTAAAAATGTGAGGCTTCTTAGAGATCAAAAAAAATTGAGCCTCGAAAAGATGGCAGAATTAACTGGTGTCAGCAAGACGATGATTGGACAAATTGAAAGAGGAGAATCGACCCCTACCATCACGACTTTGTGGAAAATCGCCAACGGATTAAAAGTATCTTTTAGTGAGCTCATTCACTCACCGCAGCCTGAAATCAAGGTAGTACGCAAGGAAGATGCACAGGTTTTAACTGAGGACGACGGACGATATCGTGTGTACACGACTTTTCCTTTTGATGACCGGGGGAAATTTGAAATGTACCGAGTGGAAATTGATCGAGGCGGGTCGCTTCGTGCGAGTGAACACATTGGGGGAACAGAGGAATTGATCACTGTTTTTGAGGGAGTCCTTGATTTATCCATTGGTGATGAACAATACACCTTAAACGCCGGAGACTCTATTCGTTTTAAAGCGGACCGGACGCACACGTATCAACAAACCGGGGAACAAATGGTCCGAATGCAAATGATTCTTTATTATCCTCATGAAAAAAGCTGACAGGCTTGTCCACCTGTCAGCTTTGCGTTTTATTTAATTAAATCCTGGATCGCGTACCACTGTTCCAGTAAATGTGACACTATATTTTCCTAATCCTAATTCTTTAATAGAGGTTTGTTTTAAAATCCCCACCCAGCCATCCTCTGCATATACAATACTTTCTGGGATGTTTGATGTCGTATATGTTCTTGTTACTGAAACAGTTCGACTGGCCTGAGCCGTTATTTCACTGTTTGTTTGCTCCTTTGCTTCCACTGGAGCAGTTGTGACCCCAGCACCCGTTAAGACAATTGCTCCAACCAAAACAGAAGACATGACCTTTTTCATAAAAAAATCCCTCCCTTTTTTTGTTGAACGTATAAACTATACCATAATTTAGAACTTTTGTAAGTTTATTTTTTCATTCTTTTGAAAATTATGATATCATTGTCTTATGCTGGATAGAGCGTGTTACATACTTCTATGCTTTTATCCTCATCTCAATCTAGTGAAACAATTGTGAACGGAGGTGATTTCATGAAAAAATGGCTCATCTGTTTTCAACTTGTTTTCCTCTTCACTTTGACGACCACACCATTTGCTTCTGCCGCCTCATGTCCTACAGTGAAACCATGTGTCATTGATCCTTAAGCATAAGAAAAAGCCGATCAAGCCTATTCTCTTGATCGGCCTTTTTATTTATTTTTGCTCTGCTTCCCAGCGGGCAACCTCTTCTCTTACTTTAGGAGCCACTTCTTTTCCAAATAGCTCAATGGCTTTTAGCACTTGATCATGCGGCATTGAACCCACCGGTACATGAAGCATAAAACGTGTGATGCCTACATTTTTTCTAAGGTGAATGACTTTCTCTGCCACGGTATCTGGATCTCCTACATACAGCGCGCCTTCTAAAGTTCTGGCTGCATCAAACGTAGAACGAGTATAAGGTCCCCAGCCGCGCTCTCTCGCTAATGTGTTCATCACATGCTGTGTAGATGGGAAGAATTGATCTGCTGCCAGGTCTGTTTCTGCCGCAACAAATCCATGAGAATGTGATGCTACAGTTAATTTCTCAGGGTCATGTCCAGCGTGCACTGCCGCTTGCTTGTACAGCTGAACGAGCGGTGCGAACTGTCTAGGACTTCCGCCAATGATTGCAAGTACAAGCGGTAACCCTAGTAATCCAGCACGTACGACGGATTCACGGTTTCCTCCACTGCCGATCCAGATTGGAAGCGGATCTTGAACAGGTCTTGGATACACGCCAACATCCTGAATGGACGGGCGGTGCTTTCCGCTCCATGTGACACGCTCTGACTGCTGTAATTTGAGCAGCAAATCAAGCTTTTCTTCAAATAATTCTTCATAGTCATCCAGGTCATAGCCAAAGAGCGGAAATGATTCAATAAATGAACCACGGCCTGCCATAATTTCTGCACGTCCGTTTGATAGTCCATCCAGCGTTGCAAAATCCTGAAAGACACGAACAGGATCTGCTGATGAAAGGACTGTCACTGCACTTGTCAGACGAATATTTTTTGTTTGTGTGGCTGCAGCCGCTAAGACGACAGCTGGATTCGATGCGGCGAAATCCTCACGGTGATGCTCACCTACGCCAAATACATCGAGACCGACTTGATCTGCTAAAATAATTTCTTCTACTACTTCTCGAATACGCTGTGCGTGACTGACTGTTTTTCCTGTTTGAAAATCGGGTGTTGTTTCAACAAATGTACTAATTCCTAGTTCCATGATGGGAACCCCCTATCTTATAAATATGTCACAAATTCAGAAACTGGCTTTCTATAGCCTCTCGCTTGTCTGCTCTCTACTTTTTCTTTTCCGAGTGTAATCATTAACACAGGAACCAAATCTGATTGAATGTTTAATACCTTTTTCATTGTTTCGGGATCAAAACCGATCATCGGGCAAGTATCCCAGCCTTTATTTTTAGCGGCAAGCATAAACAGCATGGCAGATAATGAAGCATTGCGGATTGCCTCTTCCTTCTGGAAATCTGCTCCTCTCTGCTCATAAAAGCTCACGGTCTCTCTGACCATTTCTTCATATTGCTGCGCATTGATAATGCCTAGCATTTTTAGGCCTTCATATATGTTCCCTGCGTGCTCATAAGCATTTGGATCTCCGAGTACGATGATCGCTGCTGAAGCAGAGTGCACTTTATATTGTCCAAATGCTGCTTCTCTTACTTGTTCTTTCAGCTCTTCTGTTTGGACGACAACATATTGAGTGTGCTGTAAGTTAAAAGCGGATGGTGCCAGCTTGACCTCTTCAAATATGCTGTTAAGCTCTTCTCTCGAAATCGAGATATTTTGCAAAAAATTTGATGCGGATCGTCTTTCACGTACCAACGTATCAAAGCTGAGTGTCATCTTGTTTCCCCTTTTCGCGAAGTTGTTTTGCACCTAAACCGATTTTTTTCAGTAATTCAATGAGCTGCTCTTTTTCTTCTTTTTCAATAAAGGCTAGATTTTGTGAAATGACCTCTGTGTGTTTAGGGAAAATGTCGTCAAACAATTGCTTCCCTTTTTCCGTCAGCCGTACATGAAAGACCCGCTTATCTGAAGGCGCACATTGCCTTTTCACCAGTTCTTGTTTTTCTAGTTTGTTCACGACATATGTCATGCTTCCACTTGGGATTGACAGGATGTCGCTAATTTTTTGAACAGGCTGAGGCCCTTTACTGTAGAGCAATTCTAGGATTTGAAAGTTTTCAAATCCGATATCATAACGTTCAATGTCTTTTTGGATATTTGTAAAAAGGGCTTGATAGGCTTTCATCCACACGCGGAATAGCCTTAAATCTAATTCATGATCATGCTGCACCATGGCAACTACTCCTTTTTCAAGAAATCCTAAAACTAGGATAAATTTATCCTAACACTAGGATATTTTCTTGTCAACGAGTTTATTTCATAAAAAAAAAGACCACCTTGGTTCAGTGATCCTCTTCTTTTAAGATAAAATGCATTTCAGCAATTTGTTTATATTGATGTACTCCCTGTAATGAAAACCTAGATTCCAGATCCGCCGGTGAAAATAGAGGAATTCCTCTTCCAATCATGACAGGTACGATTTGAAGAAAAAGCTCATCAACCAATCTTGCTTGTATGAAAGATTGAAGCAGTCCCCCGCCGCCGACAATCCAAATATGCCGGCCTGTTTCATTCTTTAATTTTTTGACAAATGATAAGATATCTTCGCGAATGATATGCGTTCCTTCCAAACTGTCTTGTAACGTACGTGACATGATATAACAAGTCTTTCCTTCATAAGGAAACCCATCTGGTGACAGCTGAAGCACTTGTTCATATGTATTGCGCCCCATGATCAGCGTATCGACTGACGCATAAAAGGTGTCATAGCTCGTTTCTTCTTCGCCCTCTGTCCCTATCAGCCAATCGAGGCGGTGATCCTCTCTCGCTAAATATCCATCGATACTCATCGCCCCATAAAAAAGCAGCTTCCTTTTCTCACTCAAACCCACCACTCCCTTACTTCAAATAAGAACATATATTCTATTTTATCAAAAAGGAAAGACAAAGGCTACATAACTTTCTCCCTTTTTACGATTCCTGTTCCACCTTGACGAGAAGCTCGTATAATTTATGCGCGAGCTTGCCGGCATCAATGGTCATTTCTTCGTGAATCCATTCCTCGAGTACACCCACGACACCAGACACGACAAAAGAGGCTTCGATTTGTTCATTTTCTGTAATCGGCCGCTGATCATGCTGCCACTCTTTCATGATTTTTTCTTTGAAAAAGGCTTTGAATTGATTGGTGGTTGGGCCATTTGGTTTTACAAATAACGTCAACATAGATTGATTCTCTTTCAAGTACTCCGTCGTTTTGTTTAAAAAGGAAAGCATATCAAGAGGGTCCTGACTTGGAAAGGTTTCATCATATAATCCCCCGAGCTGATCGAATAGTTCTTTCTCAAGCTGTTCATATAAATCAAACACATCTTGATAGTGCAAATAAAAGGTTCCCCTGCCTAAATCCGCTTTCCTTGATAGCTCTGATACCGTGATCTGCTGCACTTCCTTTTCCTTTAACAGCTCAAGAAAGCTTTCCCGAATGGCTCTTTTTGTTTTGATTGTTCGTCTATCCTTCATGACATCCCCTCCATTGCTGAACAATCAGGCGCCAAATGTCTATTTATGAACAGGATTTTATCCATTGCCGATGTTCGATTGGTTTACTTCTTATTATAATCAACACATGTTCAATAATCTATATGTGTTCAGTAAAGGAGGACCATCATATGTTTCATTTCAGACTTGCTAGAGAGGATGAACTACCTCAAGTGGCAGAGTTGTTAGATGATTCGTTTCAGGACTATTCATTTTTTGACCTATTATGTGAAAAGGTCAAAAACCGGTCTGCTTTCGCTCGTCAGTTGCATTTGGTCAATACAAAGGTGTATTTTCAGCATCAAATCTGTTTGGTCGGGGTTGAGAACGAAAAAATTGTGACTGCTGCCCTTTTAAAGCATCCGCGTCTTCCTGAACCAGGCGTCATGGATTATGTGCTGTCAGGTGGGTTAAAGCTGCTCTTCACTGGCGGTATATCGGCGATTCAGCAAGTGTTCCGTGTATTAAAGGAGGCGAAAAAAGCATGTTCTTCCTTAAAGCAGCCTTACTGGTATTTAGAAGCACTTGTCGTGGCAAAAGACGAGCAAGGGAAAAAACTCGGAAGCCGCATGTTAAGGCAATGCCTTTTTCCCTTTATCGCCCGGCAAGGCGGCGGACTGTTCACACTGATGACACACAACGAGGCCAATCGTCATTTCTACCGGAAAAATGGCTGGATGGAGTTTGATGAAAGGGTACTGCGCGGAAAGGAAATGTCCTTGGAAAGCTGGAGCTATAAAACCGTGATTAAATAAGGTATCCTCGTCAGGTGATGATATAATAGAGGCAGTTCAATCAATGATCATACTTGGAGGAGAGACTGATGATACGACGACTTGATCATATCGTGTTGACTGTACAACATATGGAGGACACCATTCGCTTTTATACAAACGTATTAGGGATGAAGGAAGAAACTTTTGGTGAAGGCCGTAAAGCGCTTCGTTTTGGTTTACAGAAAATCAACCTTCATGAAGCTGGTCATGAATTTGAGCCAAAAGCGGCTCATCCTCTTCCTGGATCTCATGATTTGTGCTTTATCACCGATTTAGACATGGACAGTTTGCTGCTGCACCTCCGGAAGCAAGTGGTCCCCATTGAAGAGGGGCCGGTCAGACGCACCGGCACATTAGGTCCAATTGAATCTGTTTATATCCGTGATCCTGATCTGAATTTAATTGAAATCTCTCGATATATAGAGGAGGGTGATCCGTCATGACTCGTATATTTTTGAGACCGATTGAAGAGCAAGATTATCCTGGTATTCAAAGAGGATGCCAGCATGCAGAGACACTTTATATGACTGGCACACGCAAAACGTTCACACTAGAAGAAATCCGCTCCGCCTATACCCGCTTTTTGCAAGATGACAGCAGACGAGATTTCGCTATTTGTCTGCTAGACACGAAAGAGATGATTGGGGATGCGGCGATTGTGGACATTGATCCAATCAATCATACGGCAAGCTTCCGCATTGCGCTTCACGGGCCGGAGCATTTTCAAAAGGGCTATGGCACTGAAGCGGTTCGGATGGTTCAAGCATTTGCCTTTGACACATTAGAACTCAACCGTCTTGAGCTTGAAGTCTTTTCCCACAATCCAAGGGCCTTTCGAAGCTATGAGAAAGCCGGATTTCAATATGAAGGAAAAAGACGCCAAGCGCTCTATTTCAACGGTACATACTCAGATGTCATCATCATGGGCATCCTTCGTGAAGAATATAACCACATGATGAATACAGATGCTCCTGTTTAAGAAAAGTCGTCTTTTTTAAAAAATTGAATCCCAATGACGATGATTAAACAAATAATGGAAGATAGAACAATAGAGACACTCGCTAGACTTAGCGCCATGCCTTCCCATCTGCCAATAAAAAAACTGACAATCAATAAAACCAAACCAAATAAAATCAAGCATATAGGGACAATGAACCCCGCATGGCGCTGCCGGCGTCTTTTCCCTGCCCACCATGAGAGACACAAGACAACGATTGTAAAAAAGGCGGTTTGCAGCCAGAACATGTGATATCAACTCCTAACCCATAACAATGGAGGTACTTCAAATGAACATTAGACCCATTGAGCAAAAAGACAACCCGTATATCGCAGCGATCATCCGCAGCTCACTAGAATCAGCGAATCTAGCGATTGAAGGAACAGCCTACACTGACCCCCAACTTGACCAGCTTTTCGAATACTATCAATCATTGACTCATGCAGCCTATTGGATTGCTGAAGAGCAGGGTGAGATTGTGGGCGGTATAGGGATTGCTCCATTTACAAATGGAGTATGTGAATTACAAAAACTTTATTTAAGTCCAAAAGCACAAGGAAAAGGTGCGGGCAAAAAACTGATGGATACGGCGCTGGAATATGCCTCTACATACTATGAAACGTGTTATTTAGAGACGCGCCGGGAATTAACAGCGGCTATAGGCCTTTATCAGCGGTATGGCTTTTCTCTTCTTTCAGAACCGCTTGAAGGCTCTGAGCATTCTGCAATGGATGCTTGGTATCTCAAAACCTTCTCATCTTGAACCATAAAACAATCGATAGGTTTTGAGCCTCTGAAAGCCTAACTTCTCTGCTAGTTTGATTGAAGCTAGGTGATGGACATCGCAATCCCAATGCAGTGTCCTCTTTTTTTCAAGACAGATGCTGATCATATGCTGAGCTGCCAGCAGTGCCAAACCTTTTCCTCGATATGTTTCATCTGTCCAAATATCTATCTCCGCACGATCCTTACTTGAAAAAATAGAGACACATTCACTTACCACGTTCTCTCCATCTAAAATGGCAATCCCGATTCCCTTTGATAGAAAACGAGCTGTTTCTCCCCAATAGGCTTCGTAATAGCTGGGAGGAAAAGTCCTGCTTGCAGTCATCACCTGCTCATTTGTCCGCTCTACTCTATAGCCTTGATGAGGCTGAGTGGCATGAGAATATGCCTGTGAATAAACGTACGCATGTCTTTCCATTTCATTCAGATGTGACCCAAGACATTTTTTCATCATCGCATCTGTTAATGGATTTGCTGAAAATATGGTAAATCGGCCGTTTTGTCTTTTCTGCCTTTCGTACACATCCACAATAAAGGCTGAGCAGCGTAACAGCTCCGCTTCATTCCTTCCTGCTACATAATAAATGCCGCATGAAGCTTCGAGAAAATAAACAAGCGGATGCGCTTCATTATCTACATAAAGATTTCCTTGAATAAAACCATCCATGACCGCATCTACAAACACTGGATATGCCGGATCAATCTGCCGAATTCCTTTTTTCATTGATGGTGTCTTTTGCCGTTCTAAGAGATGCACGATTTCTCCTCCTTTCCTTCCATTATAAAGAAAAAGCTGCTGACATTCAGGTCTCTTTTCAGCAAAAGGAATTCTTCTGCATCAATAACGCAATTAAAAAAAGAGACCTTAGTTAAAAGGTCTCTTACTTCTGCATGACATTATTCTGCCGCTGCCTCTTCTGACACTTTTCCCTTCCAAATCAGGGTTAAGCCTAATCCAAGAAATAAGACAACACCTGCGAATAGAAATGGGAAGTGAATATTTTGGTCAAATAAGATGCCGCCAAGTGCCGGCCCGAAAATCGTACCTAGGCTTGTGTAGGTGGAGTTCATTCCTGCGACAAATCCTTGCTGGTTGCCAGCGATTTTAGATAAGAAGGTCGTTAATGCTGGACGTAATAAATCAAACGCAAGGAAAATGACACATGTGACAATCAGAACAACCAAAAAGCCTGAAACAACAGTTGAAACGAAAGCAAGGACAGCCCCGATAATCAGACATAGCTGAATGACTCTTTTTTCTCCTAGGGCATTTACCAGTTTACCAAACACAAGTACTTGTATGATGACAGCCACAATCGAGCTGACGGTAATGATCACGGCAATATCTTTTGGACCAAATCCAAACTTATGATTTGTGAACAAGCTAAAGACTGTTTCATATGCAGATAGTCCAAATGCGAGGACAAACACAATGATAAAGGCGATGAGGTAGCTTGGATGAATTGATTTTTTCAAATCTTTAAAGAAAGTCGATTCTTTCACTTCATTCATTTGCTTCGCTCGCTCTTCTTTTGTTAAAGGCTCCTTCAGCATAAACATAGACGAAATAACGGCAATAAACGCAATCCCTGCCGCAAAGAAGAATGGCAGGCGTACGCCGTATTCTGCAATAAACCCGCCAATTCCCGGGCCAATGATAAAACCGGTACTAATGGCCGCAGAGACATAACCCATCGCCTTTGATCTTTCTTGAACGGTCGTAATATCTGCGACATACGCAGTGACAGCCGGCATAATAAATGCCGCACTAATACCGCCTAGAAGCCTTGCAACATACAGAACATACACGTGTGTACCAAGACCAAAAACGAGTTCTGATAATGCGAATAGAAACAGCCCAGACACAATCATAATCTTTCTTCCGTAGCGGTCTACCCATCTACCTGCAATAGGTGATGCGATGAGCTGAGCAACGGCAAACGCCGCCACAAGGTATCCCATTGTACTTCCTGTTAGATGCATGACATTCATGAATAGCGGCATGACAGGAATAATGAGACCGATGCCTAAAAACGCAATAAATATATTACTTAATAAAATAACGAGTACTGCTTTTTGCTCACGAATCGGTTTTTGCATGATGTTTGTTTCCCCTTTACTGACTCACTTGTTACTCATGATGGTTGATTCCGTGAATAAACAATGAGATCGCCTCTTTTTGTAACTCTTTCTTCTGCTCGATGGTGTCATTTTTATATAACACGTCTAATCCATAAAAAACGGAAAGTAATATTTTCACTTTTGACTCCACATGCTGGATTGACCAGCTGCCATCTTTGTTTCCTTCAAGTAAGATATCTCTCATCACATCATCAAAATCGACATCAATCTTGTTCAGCCGTTCCATGACTTCGTCTGATGTAAAGGCACTGGCACAAAATTCCTCACTCGCTCTCATTAATGGGTAGTTAATGCCCATTTGACTGAGCAGTTCTGCAAACCCGGCAAGCTTGTCGATAGCTCGGTTCAGTGTTTTCTTCTCCTCTTGCCACGTTTCCATCATCAAACGATGATCCTCTTCCATAATATGAAGAAACAAAAACTCTTTTCCTTTGAAATGATGATAGAGATTGCCTTTACTCACCTCAGCAGCCTCTAAAATATCACGCACGGATGTTTCTGAATAACCTTTTTTCGCAAATAAATCACGAGAAGCGGTGACGATTTTTTGCTTCGTCTTCTCACTCTTTCCAGCCCCGCTTTGTGTACTTGTCATGTGTCACAATCCCTTTCTACCCTGCATTTCTTCATGCAGACTAAATAAAACCGACCAGTTGGTTTATTTTTAATTATAAATGGATTTTCCTTATAATACAATGAAAAGGTCATCGACTTCATAAGGAGTGATTCATGTGAAAACAAACAGAACAGTCATTTGCGCTATCACCAAAAAGGACTTATATGTATTTTTCTTCTGCGACCTTTTCATGGCTGCTTTGGCGTACTACGTGTTCAAATTCAAACCAACCACATTTTATGAATGTGCAGGGGTCATGGGAAGTATACTATGTCCCTTTTTGATGAAAAAGTGGATATACCGGTGATCTCCTTTCAAATATATCCGTCATTCATTTAACTTTTCTTTATATTTAACTTCACTTAAATATAAAGATTGCCTATAATAGAAGAGAGGTGATGTCATTGGATGAGGAAATCATTCATTACGGTAAAAAGATCATTGAATACTCGAATGCTCTAGGCTCAATTTATGTAGAAGAGTATCAACGATTTTTAAAACATGAGTATGCAGATTTATCAGCCAAACAAGAGCTGACACTTGAGCTGCTGCGCACGAAAACGAGAACAATCAATGAATTAGCTGATTACTTTTCGATTTCTGCCAGCGCAGCTAGCCAGCTTGTATCAAAGCTTGAGCAGCTCGGCTATGTCAAACGAGAAATTAATCCACATAACCGAAGAGAAATCATTGTTGACTTTGCTCAAAAGGGCCATGACTACCACAAGAATACGGAAGACATTCAATTGCACCTTATTCAAAAATATTATGCAAAGCTTCCAAAAGAAGATTTAAAAACATTACTATCTCTATACGAAAAAATCTATCAGATTGCAAAAGAAGCGCCTTAATACGGTGTTTCTCTCACTGACATTTAAGTTATCTAAACTATTAAGGAGGTGAAAATATGCAAAGCATTCATTTACAAGATGGCCGTCACATCGGTTTGACTCAATACGGTGATCTTGAAGGGTTTCCAGTATTCTTTTTTCATGGAACACCTGGATCAAGAGTGATGTTTTTAAATGATGATCCAATCTCTCAAGAGCTCGGCATTCGTCTCATCTGTTTGGATCGACCTGGATTCGGTTTATCCACCCCTCTACCTGACCGCACAATTTTAGACTGGGCAAAAGACGTGCTGGAAGTGGCAGATGATCTTGGCATTCAACATTTTTCAGTGATGGGTGTATCTGGAGGCGGCGCATTCGCAGCTGGTTGTGCCTATCAATTGCCGGATCGCGTCCTTTCAGCCGCTCTGATCTCAAGTACAACCCCTTTTCAAGGCGGAAAACCGCCGAAAAGTATGCTAAAAGAAAATAAATTAGCCTTTTTCCTTAGTAAGAAGTTTCCTTGGCTATTGAAAGCAAGCTACCGTTCCCAGAAAAAAATGATTGAGAACAAACCAGAGAAATTTAAAAAACTGGCCAAAAACGGGAACAAGCATTTACATCCATGGGATCGGCAATTCCTTCAAACCGATGAGCAGTTAGAGATGATGATGACACATTTACACGAAGCGACTCGTCAATCAGTGGATGAATGTATTCGTGAACCCATTTTACTCTCAAAACCATGGGCATTCGATATGAAAGATATTCAAATCCCTGTTGATGTATGGCATGGAAAAGAAGATACAATGGCTCCATTTGTAGAAATAGAAAAAATAGCTCAGGAGATTCCAAACGTCAAAACCCATTATATAGATCAAGCGGGGCACTTTCTTACTGATATAGACGATATTTGGCGAGATATTTTACTCTCTTTAAAGGAACGTGCTGAACATCAGAAACATGCATAAAAAAAGACCCAATATGACTTGGGTCTTTTTCTTCATTAATACTGTTCATAATACCTTTGCACTTTAACTGGATCTTTTGTCTTCGTCAGTGCCAGCATGAGCAGAATACGTGCTTTTTGCGGGTTTAATGAATCAGAGGACACAAAGTGATGTTCATCATCCGTTTTTTCGCGGGTGACAATTCCATTCCCCGTACGGCTTGATCTCACAACAACCACATCTTTTTTCACTGCATCTGTTGCCCCTTTGATGGCTTCTGTAGACATCGTTCCATTTCCTGCTGCAGCCACGACAATTCCTTTCGCACCTGCTTTGACTGCGGCATCATACATATATTTTTGATCATTTTGATAGCCGTATAAAATATCAACTTGCGGCAATTCTTTTATCTTTGATACATCAAATTCACTTTCAGTCGTATGTTTTCTTGTCGGTTCGTTATAAAAGGACACCACTTCACCAGTAACTTCTCCGATGTATCCTTGCTCAAGTGACTTGAAGGCATCGGTTGTGGTCGTGTTTGTTTTTGTAACAAATCGAGCTGATGCAATTCGGTCATTTAATGTGACCATGACCCCTTTGCCCTTTGCTTCTTTGGCTGATGCAATTTTCACCGCATGATACAAGTTAAGCGGACCATCCGCACTGATTGCCGATGCTGGTCTCATTGAGCCAACGACCACCACAGGCTTATCACTTTTAACAACCAGATGTAAAAAGTAAGCTGTTTCTTCAAGTGTATCTGTTCCATGCGTGATGACAATGCCATCAACTTGATCATCTTTTAATAGTTCATTCACTCGCTTGGCTAATTTTAAAAGAAGAGCGTTATCAACATTTTCACTGCCGACATTCGCAACCTGCTCACCCGTGACATTTGCAATATCCTTCAGCTGTGGAACGGAAGCAATGACTTTATCAATGCCGAGTGAACCAGATTTATAGCCCGTCGTATCTGTATCACTGTCTGAACTGCCAGCAATCGTCCCGCCTGTGGCTAATACCTTAATATTTGATAAGGACTTATTCCCTGTTTCAACGACCTTGTTTTTCTCTTTTGTTTCACTCGATACGTTCTCTTTTTCATTTTGACTATTCTCTTGAGTGCCCGTGTTCGCACAGGCTGCTGTCACCAGTAATAAAACAGAAAGAAGGACAGCACCTAACCATTTTGTCATGTTCATTGGATCATCTCTTTTCCTCATTTGATGGATTTCATGGCTAAATCTCTTTCTATAGGCTTTACTTTATACCATACCTTCATTCATCGGCATGAGGCAAAAGATATAGAACCAAATGCTGGGAATAATCTTTATATTTTTAATGAGTTACTTTAAAATATAAACAAAATTATAAAAATAAACTAATTAACCCTAAATTTACCTTAACAAAATTATTTATATATGGAAAAAGTTAATTACGTGAGTAGAATATACTATAAAGGAGGTAATATGAAAATAAAGTTTATTTTTCTTTTCTTGTTCATCATATTCACAATTGTTTTCATTTACATACCTAAAAGTGATCACAACATTAAAATAGCAGTCATAGATAGCGGTATTGACGTAAATCATGTTGATGTTTCTGTTATAAAGCGCTTTGATAATAAACAGACAGTGATGGATTCTTTCGGACATGGTTCTGCTATTGCTGAAATTATTAATAAAAACAATGAGAACATAGATTTTTATGATGGAAATATTTTAGACGAGAATGGAAACACAAGTGTAGAAACTTTAATCAAAGCATTAGATTGGTGTATTGAAAACAAAGTGAATCTCATCAATATGAGTTTTGGTCTTTCTGAGAATAATGTAAAACTTAAAAAAAAGATTGACGAAGTCGTTAGTCATAATATTTTAATTATAGCTGCTGCAGGTAATAAATTTGGTTTAAAAAGTGATTATCCTGCTCGTTATAATAACGTGATTTCTATTTCTGCTGTTGATTCTAAAAATAAGATATATAAATTTGCAGCTAAAGGAAAAATCGACTTTGTTTCTCTTGGTGTAGATGTAGAAACAGTGAAAATAAAAAAATTGGCTGAAGTTAAAGTTTTAAGCGGTACTTCTTTTGCTACAGCAAATGCTACAGGGTATATTTCCAAGCTAATACCAGATGACTTTTCGCTACCTTTTAAAGATATTCTTCACAGATTAAAACAGAAAACTCAAACGCTGAATAATGACGAACGAGATTCAACCTATGGTTATGGCCTATTATTAAATAAGAATTAGGAGTATATGATGTTTAAGAATATTATTAAAGTAATATGTTTAGTAATGATATTTTCAATTATTGGACCTAGCATTTCTAATGCGACTATGAATTCAAATGAACATGACGAAATTAATTCAAATGCTATTAACACTCTACAAAACACGGGAGAATTGCATAGTACAGAGGTCATAAAAAACACGAATAATGAACAGGAACTTGAAGTAAGTGTTGAAAACGAAAATTTATTGATCAACAGTAAAGTGATTTTATCTCAAGAATCAGAACAATTACCAATGGTTGAGGCTGAAATTGTTGATGAAGACACAAAAGAGACTGTAAAATATAATTTTGAAATAGCAGATATTGATGTTGCTGAAAAAAGCGACCCTCATCTCTTATTAGTGGATATTGAAACTGGCGAGGAGTACACAGTAAGTGACTCACAAATTCAAGCATCATGGTATCCTTTAGTAGTCGTAGCAATCTATATTGCTCGTGTTGGAATTAACCAAGCAATAAAGAAGTTTGGTAAAACTGCTGTTAAAAATGCTGTTAAAAAACATGGTAAGAAAACCACTACTTCAAACGCAGTCAAAAAAGTGAGTATGTCACGACTAGACTATCATTATAAGAAACACAAAAAAGAATTTGGTAACATTACCAAATCTGAGTATTTAAATAAAGCACGCAAACTATTAGGAGCAAGTAAGAGCAACAATATTTTAGAAAAGAAAAGCAAGAAAAAATTTAATGGTAAACACCGTTATTATAAATATAATAAAAAAACAAATGAATTTTTATCTGTAGAGAAACAAAAAGATAAAGATGTCATTATCACTTTTTTCAAGCCTAAAAGAGGAATTAATTATTGGAAGGACCAGTAGAAATGAATAAAAACGTTTGTTTAATTTGTGGCTATAATGAATTAGAAGAAAGACCTTACTATTCCGATTTTGCAGGTAGTAACGAGATTTGTCCATGTTGCGGTTTTGAGTTCGGAGTAGATGATTTTGATTGTGTTGAATTTGATCATGAAGGGTTAACAGACCAAGAAATTGTTGAAAAATCCCATATCATTTGGAGAAAACATTGGATTGAAAACGGACTAGAATTGTTCAATCCTCAAATCTTTTCTCCAGAATTTCGAAACGGAAAATTTTTAAAAAGAGATTACTTAGAGATTCAAATGAAAAAGAATCTTGGATTAGATTTTAATGACATTTAAATGGACAAAGACCACTCAGGTTTTATTCTGAGTGGTTTTCATATTTTAATATATGTCTTTACTACAGCAAAAAAGCATTTAATGTGTAGGTTGTTTTTATTAGGCGTTTTCAGTGATCCAAATACGCTTGACCCAGCAGACATCTTTCAGTGCAGTGATCACTGTTAATCTGGTAAGGGTAGCTGACATACCTCTCCACTTGTTACATACGTCACCAGATCCCCTCCTATGCTTGTACACACAGTCAATCATGCCATAAAAAAAATCACTGAGGAAATCTACCTCAGTGATGGGAATCGTTATTTCATACTTGTACCAGCATGTGAAAAGATCGGATCTTTTAATTCAAATTCGAATGTCTTTCCGTCCACAATACCGACTGTTTTTTCACTGTCATAAAGCTCAAGCAGACAAGCTGCTATTTCTTTTGATGTATGATATTTCTTGAAATTGCCTTCATATTCAAATTCGTCTACATCCAATGAACGCTTTGCAAATTCTGATTCTGTCGCGGAAGGTGCTAATATTTTCGCCTGTAATTTGGCTCCTTTTCCTTTCAACTCTAGTGCCAGTCCTTCTGTAAAGGCACTCACGTAAAACTTCGTGGCTGAATAGGTGACGGCATTGCCGACGACTGTATAACCGGCTCGTGAAGAAATGTTAATGAGCTGCGCTCCCTCTACTTGCTCATAATCACGAACAAATAAGGTGGATAGAATCGTTAATGCTTCGATATTCAGATGAAGCATATCCCTTATTTTACTTAAATCTTGTTCTCCTATAGAGCCAAAGTGACCAAACCCTGCATTATTAATGAACGTATCCAGCTCATAATCTGACAATGATTCATAAAATGAATACACTTGCTCTATGTTTGTTAAATCGACTGACTGTATGACTACTTTGATATCGGGATATTGATCATGAATCTTCTTCTTCAATTCTTGGAGTTTATCAAGCCGCCGTGCAGCTAATATAAGATTTTTCCCTCGTGCTGCAAAGGCGAGAGCCGCCTCATATCCAATACCTGAGCTTGCTCCTGTAATGACTGTATAACTCATTTTATATCCCCCTATTCGCGTCTTCTAACTGGTTAAATTATAACGACAGCGTTTCGCTCAAGTCAATTTTGAAGAGAGTCAAAGGGCAGCATGTCTAACTTAGGACAGCTCCTCAGTCATTTCCTTTTGAATCATTTAGGAGGATATCATGTTGAGATTTTTTTGTTAATTTTTGAAAAACTAATTGATAGGAATGTTCGATTAACTCCTCTACAAATGAGGATGGAATGTCTGCATCAAGGTAAATGGAATTCCAATGAGTCTTATTCATATAATAGCCCGGAATTATCCCCTCATGCGCCTCTCTTAGTTCTTCAGCACGTTGAGGGTCACATTTTAACGTGATGACAGGCTTTCGATTCGCATCTCCGCCCATCATAGCAAACATCTTACCGCCAATATGATAACGATCTGCCTGCCATTCTGGCTGATAATCATGGGTGACTCCTTTTAAAGAAAGACAAAATGCCTGTAGCTGTTCTTTTTTCATTTCATTAGCTCCTTTTGAGAGATCATCTATTCTTCCTATTATATCGACAACGAGGAAAAATATCTGACCCTTTTTACATTCACTTTTCTTTTTCAGAAACAGTAATAAAAGCACAGGCCCATTGTCTCCTGTGCTTTTGAATCACTCTACTTTTCTTATTCAAACGCTTTCTTTAGTTGATCCCCCATCAAATGCCAAGCCTCTTCAGCTATGGCTAAATCTCCGGCGTGTGTGAAGCCGTGAGGAACTCCTTTAAACTGTCTGTACGTGACATCTACCCCTGCTTCTTTTAACTTCTTCGCATATTGTTCGGCTTCTTGAGCTAGCGAATCTCTTTCAGCTGTGATGACGAGAGCTGGAGGCATTTGTGCTAAGGATGAACGATCTGCAAAAACCGGAGAAACGAGCGGATTGTGCGGATCTTGACCTTGCAGATAGAAGGAATTAAAGAGTCTCGCCAATTCAACTGGGATCGCTTCTTCAAACGCTGGCTTTTGTGCTGGATCAGTGGCTAGATCAAGCGGCGGATAATCAAGCACTTGATAGGCAATTGGGAGTGTATTTCCTCTTTGAATATTCAATAGACAAGCAGCCGTTGCCAAATTTCCTCCTGCGCTATGTCCGCCAATGGCTAATGCATTCCGATCGATTTGAAGCTCCTCAGGATGTTCATACAGCCACTTCAGTACATCGTAGCATTCATGAAGAGCGGCTGGGAAAGGGTGCTCGGGTGCAAGCTGATACTCGACATTGACGACGATACATTGCGCCCGGTCTGCAATGACTGGACACCAGGGATTATCCATTTCAGCACTGCCCATGATAAATCCGCCGCCATGTAAATTCACAAAAACAGGAAGCAGCTGTTTTTGTGTGTTCACTGGCTTAAATACCCACACCTTTGTTTCGCCAGCACTTGTTGGAATGTCATATTCCATTTTGTTCACTTCAGGAGGATTTACTGGCTTTAGTTCCGATTGACTCGCTAATGAACCTTCAGATGGCTGGCGTAATGAAGCAGCGATTTTGATTTGTTCTTCTAAGTTCATGATCTCAGACTCCTATCTTATTCATTTCTTAGTTACTCATTCGTTTCCTTTTCCTCTTTTCCTCCTACCGAATCAACAGCAACTTATATTGGTTCACTTTTTACCTATCTCCCCTTTTTCCCTCTCTTTGAAACAAGCATTGAGCAAATAAAAAAGCACTGCGGCGCTATGTCCTCAGTGCTTTTGATTTCTCTTATGATACTTGCTGTTCTACCTTCACTCGTTTAATGAAGAAAGCAATAATTAAACCAACGATGGTCATGATTACTGCAAAGATAAATGCATGCTGGACGCCATTTGTAAAGGCGAGCAGCTGATTCACCGGATTTGCGGGATCAGACACATTTTCCATAAAGCTGCGGGCGCCTGAAGAAAGGATCGAGATACCGACCGCTGTACCAATGGCTCCTGACACTTGCTGCAATGTATTCATAATCGCTGTACCATGCGGATATAGCTCTGGCGGCAGCTGATTCAATCCATTTGTTTGAGCAGGCATCATGATCATCGCGATTCCGATCATTAATGTAATATGAAGGGTGACAATGAATCCAATCGACGTATTCACACTTAGATTCGTAAAGCCAAACATCGTCGCTGCGACAATGACAAGACCTGGAATGACAAGCCATTTTGGACCAAACTTATCAAATAGACCACCCATGATTGGAGATAGGAGTCCGTTGATAATTCCACCTGGCAACAGCATTAAACCTGCTGTAAATGTAGAAAGCGCCAAGGATGTTTGCAGATACAATGGCAAAATCATCATAGCAGACAGCATCACCATCATACACACTAAAATTAGAAGCAACCCAATGACAAACATCGGATATTTAAACGGGCTTAAGTTCAGCATTGGTTCTTTCATGTTCAACTGTCTTAAAGAGAACACAAGGATTCCTATGACACCAACTACAATTGCAACGATGACATGCATACTGCTCCAGCCGCCGCCTTCACCGGCACTGCTAAAGCCATACACAATTCCGCCGAAACCAATGGTTGAAAGCACAATTGATAAGATGTCGATTTTCGGTCTTGTTGGTTCTGTAATATTTTGCATAAAGATATAACCAAATACGAGTGCAGCCATTAATAAAGGAAGTGAAATCCAGAAAATCCAATGCCACGTCAGCGATTTCAGAATAAGACCGGAGACGGTTGGACCGACTGCTGGTGCAAACATGATCACAAGACCAATAATCCCCATCGATCTGCCTCGTTTATGAGGCGGGATGATGACCAAAATCGTATTAAACATCAATGGCAGAAGCAATGCTGTACCGACTGCCTGCACGACACGTGCTACCATTAAAATACTAAAGACCGGCGCAACCGCCGCAATAAATGTTCCGATGATCGAAAAGACAAGCGATGTAATGAAAAGCTGTCTTGTCGTAAACCATTGAAGAATGAGTCCTGAAATCGGTACGAGAATACCAAGTGTTAATAAATATCCTGTTGTCAGCCACTGAGCAGTCGTCGCTTCAATTCCAAAGTCTAACGTTAAACTTCTCAGCGCCATGTTTAATGCCGTTTCACTGAACAGGCCAATAAATCCAGCCGTGATAAAAGAAATAATTATGGGCAGCGTTCGAATGTCAGAAGCTGCTGCTTTCTGTTTGTTCATATTAAGTTGGCTCCTTTTCTTTTTCAATTTAGATGAACCTTAGGAAGTCAGGGTGGTCAGAAATGAGCCACTTTCATGTCTATTGA
Organism: Bacillus sp. FSL K6-1006; assembly: GCF_038593175.1. Classification (NCBI taxonomy): domain Bacteria; kingdom Bacillati; phylum Bacillota; class Bacilli; order Caryophanales; family Bacillaceae; genus Bacillus; species Bacillus sp. FSL K6-1006. The sequence continues at coordinate 564,850 of NZ_CP151970.1, read as the reverse complement.
AAGACGGATAAAATCTGTTTTTCTGCAGCAAATTGAGCGATTCTTTCGATTGAATAGCCGGATTCATGTATATAAAACATGAGCTCAGGCGTCATTGGAGAGGACATACATAACGTTGTCAGTTCTATATCCTGTATGTTCGCTTCACCCTTTTCTCTCGCTTCTTCAAGCAAATCACGAATGATTTGTCTAAGTGATTGACTGTAATGACTCTCATACACTTTACTTGTCTGCTCTAAATTCCCAGAAATTGTGAGCATCCGAATCCAGTCTAGATGGTGACCGACGATGAGATGAATTTCTTCAAGAACGTAGCGCAAACGTTCACGGACCGGCTGATCACTTATTTTGCTCAAGTAAAGATGCAAAGCTGGTATCAGCTGTTCAAATCTCTCCCCAAGGATAGAAAGGCACAAATCACTTTTATTGGCGTAGCGGCGGTAAAGAGTACCCTGCCCAACACCAGCTGTTTTCGCAATTTTATGCATACTGACATTTTCTACACCAAATTCTTGAAACAAGGAGAAAGCAATCTCTTCAATTTCCTCCCCAATATCCTTTTCCACCATGCTCACCTTCTTTACCTTCATCCACATGACACTTATCTCTATGTGTTAAATCAAAACACTTTAGGTTTTTCTTAGGACAATTGTCCCGATATTATCTTACGGACAACTGTCCGCAATGTCAATCATTATTTTTTACTTATGATCCTTCTTTCAATTCTATTAAATAATGCACACTGTTTATCATTATTTAGACGGATTTTCCCTTTTGAAAGAATCATGTATGATCAATAAAGAAAGCGCTTCCATAAAAGGAGAGGAGAATGCGAATATGTACCGTATGAAACGAATGTTGATGCTGCTTGTCACTGGATTAGTCTTGAGTTTGTCCACATTTACAGCGGGTGCCTCGGCACAAACGGGTGGATCGTTTTATGAACCTTTTAACAACTATAATACGGGGTTATGGCAAAAAGCCGATGGATACTCGAATGGAAACATGTTTAACTGTACGTGGCGTGCAAATAACGTGTCGATGACCTCATCAGGTGAAATGCGTTTATCGCTCACAAGTCCCGCCTATAATAAATTTGACTGCGGAGAAAACCGCTCCGTTCAAACGTACGGCTATGGGCTATATGAAGTCAACATGAAGCCAGCCAAAAATGTGGGGATCGTCTCTTCTTTCTTCACTTATACGGGACCGACTGATGGCACGCCTTGGGATGAGATTGACATTGAATTTCTAGGAAAAGATACGACAAAGGTACAGTTTAACTACTATACCAATGGTGTAGGAAATCATGAAAAGATCGTCAACCTTGGTTTCGATGCAGCGAACTCTTATCACACGTATGCATTTGACTGGCAGCCAAACTCTATCAAATGGTATGTCGATGGACAATTAAAACATACCGCCACCACTCAAATTCCTCAAACACCAGGGAAAATTATGATGAACCTGTGGAATGGTGCAGGTGTCGATGAATGGCTCGGCTCCTACAACGGTGTTACCCCACTCCACGCACATTATAACTGGGTGCGTTACACAAAAAGATAACTCTATCAAAAAACCTGTGACAAGTCACAGGTTTTTCTTCGTTTAATTAGAATGAGTTTTCAGCTGATGAGCGAGTTTTTTCTCATGATTGTGGATAATATCTTCATAACTTTCTATTTTGAAATCCAATCGTTTAATGGTCTCTTCGATTTCCTTTTGTTTTTGGACGAGTCTTTCTCGTTCATTGACCAAAATGTTTTTTCGCGAAGATAACGTATGATCATCATCCTCAAAAAATAAGGCTGTATATTCTCTAAGCGCATCAATCGAGAGCCCTGCATTTCTCATACACTTGATAAATTCAATCCATTGAAGATCATCCTCTGTATAATCACGAATCCCATGATCATCACGTTTGATTTCCCTAATCAAACCAATATTTTCGTAATATCTAAGTGTCGCAGTGGATAAATCAAGCTGTTTTGCTGCTTGTGCTATTTTCATTGTGCCCTCCTTCTTTCTCTTACCTTCCGATCTCCCTTTCCTCATCATCTCCATTTTGAAAAAGAAAGCAAGATGCTTTTGGCTCAATTCTTGATATCAAGAATGTTGTAACAGCCTGGATTTATTATTACAGAAGGTTTTCTGTTGACTTATAGTTCACTTTAAGACGTACAGTATAGAGGAAAGAATCGAATCTTATTTTTGAAAGGATGATCAAGAATGTGTCAGACGCACCAATCAAACGTTTTAAGTGTATCACATGCAAAAGCGAATTTTGAACGGACGACCATTGAAAGAAGAGCGCTTCGTCCACATGATATTTTAATTGATATTCAATTTAGCGGGATCTGTCATTCAGATATCCACAGCGCTTTTGATGAATGGGGCGGCGGCATTTTCCCGATGGTTCCAGGTCATGAGATCACTGGGGTCGTTACAGCTGTAGGGGATGATGTGACGAAGTTTCAGATCGGAGACCGTGTAGGCGTTGGCTGCTTTGTGGATTCCTGCGGCACCTGTGAATATTGTCAAAATGGAGACGAGCAGTATTGCACAAAAGGGGTCGTCCAAACGTATAACAGCCGTGACTATGACGGGGAGCCGACTTATGGCGGCTACAGTCAAAAAATTGTCGTGACTGAACGATTTGTCGTCAGCATTCCTGATCAACTGCCCCTTGATGCCGCAAGCCCTCTTCTCTGTGCTGGCATTACAACTTATTCACCATTAAAGCACTGGAAGGCAGGCCCTGGCAAAAAGGTTGCGATCGTCGGAATGGGCGGGCTCGGCCATGTTGCTATTCAATTCGCGAGTGCTCTAGGCGCTGAAGTGACGGTATTGAGCCGCTCTTTGAATAAAAAAGAAGAGGCCCTATCATTTGGTGCAAAAGACTATTTTGCTACAAGTGATCCTGATACGTTTCAGACACTAGCCGGTCAGTACGACCTTATTCTCAATACGGTCTCTGCCAACATTAACGTGGATGCCTATTTGTCCTTACTCCGTGTAGATGGAACCTTGGTGAACGTCGGTGCACCGCCTAAGCCGGATCAATTCCACGTCTTTTCATTAATTTCCGGCCGCCGCAGCATAGCTGGTTCACTCGTTGGCGGCATCCAAGAAACACAAGAAATGCTCGATTTCGCAGCTGCTCATAACATTGCGCCACAAATTGAAGTGATCAACGCTAATCAAGTTGATGAAGCGTATGAACGGGTGCTGAAAAGTGATGTTCGTTACCGGTTTGTGATTGATATTTCGACATTATGATCGGATTCTTTTTTGAAAGACTAGCTCAATGGCTGGTCTTTTTTTAACATGATTTCCTCATAAACAGCTGTTTACGTTTCAATGACTTGATACGGATATAAAGGCTGGCACCCGAGCTGTTATTGTGGATATCTCCTGTTTTTCTTATAGCGAGGAGGATATGTTCAAATGAAAAAAATCACATCCAAAATTCCCACAAAATAACCCCCTTTTTTAGAACAAAATTTATTGACAACAAATAAATAAACATGTTATTATTAAAAATTTGATTATTTAACCTCTAAGTGTGGTACCCTTAAAGTAGATACATTATATGGAGGTGGATGATATGTTTCAAATTGGTGATAACATTGTTTATCCAATGCACGGAGCAGGTATAATTGAAGCCATAGAAGAAAAAGAATTCTCTGATGAAAAACAACAGTATTATGTGATTAAAATGTCAATCAGTCATATGAAAGTAATGATTCCAACACGGAAAATGTCAGGTTCACGTATTAGACCTGTTACAGATATACTGGCTTTAAAGAATGTAATGCACATTTTCCAGCATGGCAAATCAGATCAATTACTGACATGGAAAGAACGGCATACAATTAACACAAACAAAATAAAAACGGGTAACATCCAAGAAGGTGCTGAAGTTGTGCGTGATCTGATGCGTATGAAGAAAGAGAAAGCACTCAATGCAAGTGAAAAGAAAATGCTGGATGATGCCCATGAATTTTTGCTAAGTGAATTAGAAGTCATCAAAGGAATTACAGAAAAACAAATCAAAAGTTTCTGTTAAGAACCTCTTCCACACTCACCATTTTTGAATACAAGTTCTCTACGAACATGTCCATCCTTCAATTTATTAAAGAAAAAAAGAATTTATTTAGGCAAATTCCGCATATTGTAAATCCAATATGCTATACTGTTGATAAACCTTTGAAGCATGAATTTTTTTACGATTACCTTGTAACACCTCCCTACTTGTACGCTGAGTAGGGTTTTTTATTGAAAAAATGCGTGAAAGCATAAAAAAACAGGCTCTCTACAGAGAACCTGTTTTAAAAGGATGAAGATTAAGCAGTTTTTTGAACGTTAGCAGCTTGAGCTCCACGAGAACCTTGCTCTACGTCAAATGTTACTTTTTGACCTTCGTCTAAAGATTTGAATCCGTCACCTTGGATAGCTGAGAAATGTACGAATACATCGTCGCCTTCTTCACGTTCGATAAATCCAAAACCTTTTTCTGCGTTAAACCATTTTACTGTACCTTGTTCCATGTTTGTTGCCTCCTCGTGCGTATACCACACAATGTATTATACTATCCTTGCCCAAAGTATCCTCAAGACGAAAAGTCTTTCTTCATGCTATCCTTTACGCCGAACAAAAATAATTATTCTTATTGTAACATGAATCGGAAATAATTGCAATTTAGGATTTAAAAGAACAAAATCAACGATCCCACATAATTTTGTTCTTCTCTGACTTTAAGATAATTTTTTCTACAAAATGGACGTTCAATCTCGAAAGGAATAAACAAGTTCATAAAGTGGTAATAACGAAAACATTACTGTACTCTTAGAAAATTGATGTCATTTCTATTTCAGCTAATATTCAACATTTTTATTCCTATCTATTATTAAAGTTACTATAAGACTAGCTACGCTGACTAAAGTTCCTGCGATAGAAACAACAATTGTCAAAAAGCCATCTGGAATAAAAAATCCTATTGGAATTAGTACCAGAAAAGAGAGAACAATAAAACATTGGTATACACCAGATATAGTTCTCACAATCAAGTTACTGAAAAAAGACATCACCAACGGAGGAATGAATAAAAAAACCACTATTCCAATTGATATTATTAAGATGCGAGGCTGATCAAATGAAATGACATTATCTCCAGGGGAATTTTGGGCAGCCACTAGCATAACAACTATAGACATCATTAGAGTAAGTAAAACTAGAGAAAACCTTTTTATCATGCTATAACTCCTTTTTCATATTGAATAGTTTTATAGGGACAGGCTAATTTAGTCAACCAATTTTTATGTTGACACAAATCGCTGTATTTTCTGGATAATCATGAATTGGTCATGAGCTTATAAATTTTTTGAAGTTGACCTTATGCAACTTAATTCCATTTTATCAAATTATCTCATCGAAACCTTTATTTAACAATATAAAAAATGAAAGGAAGCTAGAAGCTGAATAAAAGAATTTATTCATGATGTTCTTATGGACAACAACCGCATCATGACTGGCAACTATACTTTAGAGGATAAAAAAAAACCAAAGGTCTACAACCTTTGGTTTCTTAGATGCGGCCGAGAGGACTTGAACCTCCACGGGTTATTCACCCACTAGGCCCTCAACCTAGTAAAAACATATCATGGGTTACAAAAGCTTTTATTCTAAGCATCTGTTTATTTTATTTACACCTATTTTCATCATTTTTCATGAATTCTGGGCACAAATTGGGCACCTATTAGAGACCAACGGAACTCTACATCTCATCACTAGATGTCACTCATTGCCCTCTCGTAATAAAAGTATTCCATATCTCTTTGATATTGTTCCCACTCTTGCTTTGATCTACGCCCCTACCCTATCTGCAGCCACTTTGACTTCTGTACTATGATCACCTTGAAAATAAGTTATTGAAAAAACACTACTTAAAATCACTACTGCCAATAGAATCCGGCTGATTTTCATTAATAATCTCCCCTTTTTTAATTTTTCGTCTTGCTTCAATACTCATACGATAATATTCATTAGAGAGCTTTAAATTTCCTTGTTCATGAAAATAATCAGCAACTTCTATTGAGAAATTCTCAACATCAGCAAACATTTTTCTCGAAGCCAGATATGAAAATGCATTCTTTATTAACTGAGTCTCGCCATCTGAAAAAAATAATCCCTCTAATATTTTGAATTTCGCCGAGTATTCCTTATCATCACTTTTATCAGCAATAGATCGCCCTTTCCTAAAGTATGTCAAAGCAACATCATAATTTTGTTGTTTTGCTTCAACATAGGTTAAAGTGAATAAAGTCTTTGTTAAGAAACTATGTTTTGATTTTTCGAAAATTTCCAAAGCCAAAATTAAATGTTGTGAAGCCTTTTTATATTCTTTCAATTCATCATAACAAATCCCAATATTCATGTGTGACATTGCAATTAAATGCTTTATGTTACTTTCCTTGGCAATTTCCAAAGAATTTAAAAATTGTTCCAAGGCTCTTTCATATTCTAAAGAATCGATCAGGTTTCCTGCTACAATAAATTGACAACGCACAGTTTGGACCGCATACTCTTCATACTCTCTAAATATTTTGAGTGCACGATTTGCATAATTCATGGAGAAATATGTTTGTTTCATATAATAATATACATAGGACACTTTGAAAAAAACTCTGCTTTTTCTATTTCGTCCTCAACTTCCGACAACTTTGATTCAGCTATTCGATAGGCACTTATCGCCGAAGTTAATTCTTTTCGCCTAAACTCATACATACCCTTAAAAAAGTAAAAATAATATTCCAACATGCCAGTTAATTGCCCTTGTTTCTCAATTTCTTTTATAGTTTCATAAGCAATATTGAGATCTTCTATTTTCTTAGATTTCATATAACTCAGCATTATCTCGTGCCTAAACTCTAATAGCTGATAATATAACAAGGCATCTTGGTTCTCTTCCATGTTTAGCAATTCTTTCTCTACTTCTATTTTTATAATCTCTGCCTGCTCAACTTGATCATCTTTTATTGATGTATACCAATCATTTAACTTTTTTGTGACTATGTCGTACGGAATTTTATCTTTATCTAAGAAAACACCCCGCAAGAAAATTCCCCCATCCTTACATAAATTGTGCGAATATTTAAATTAATTGTATTATGTCAGAACATCCTTTATTTTACAAAGGTGAATTACAAAAAGGTACATTATATCTACCCCTTTGCGGTTTTTTTGCGGTCACAGCAATACTTTTGCGACTTGACGCCAACCTCCCGTCGATCCTTTCATAGACACACAAAAAAGAGAAGTAAACACATGGTTTACTCCTCTAACTTTATTTCTTTACTTTTATCTCTCTATTCAGTCCAAGGTGAATGCAAAATACAATCACAGAAATTTTTATTTTTATAGTCTGGTCTAAAATGTTTAACAACATCTTCCTTCATATTGCCGAAAGTAGTCTCAGGCTTATGTTTAAAGCCCTCATAAAATGCTGGAATAATGTCTCTCTTAAAATTACTGCGTGGGAATGCTTTTATAATTTCTTCACGATAATCGGCGGGGAATTGTTCAAATCCATCTCCCATTACATCCAAACCAACACCTGAAAAGAGTAATGCCACTTCAGACTCTTTATGTTCTGCAACGCCAGGTGTAGTATGCAACGCAATAGCATCCCAAACAAGACGAATTGATTCATCCGGTATTTGGTACTGTTGCAAAAAGCTTCTGGCTGCATTTGCACCGTCTACCTCAAATCTTAAATCGGGACTGCTGAATTTTTTTGTTAAGCCTAAATCATGGAATAATGCACTAACATATAGCAATTCTAAATCATAATGCTGCTTTGTTTTTCTTCCGTTAACTGCACCAAATAAAAATACACGATTTGAGTGATTCCACAATAAATTGTCCCCATGCTCGCGTAAAATATCTGCTGCATCTTTCGCCAATTGAGTATCTGGAATTCTAATACCTGCTACTTCTTGAAGCATACTGAAAATCCCCTCTACAATTTAATTGTTTTCATTGACAAAACTTATTCTAGGAAAGAAAAATCTTAAATTATAAAAATAGCATTTAATTTTCCTTTTTGAACTTGCTCTCCATCAGTTGCGCCATTTGTTGAGAATTTATATCCTTTTCTTCATAGAGTTTATTTATGATGTTCTGATAGTCCTCTTCATTACGATTTTGACTTAATTTATTGGCAGCTTGAATTTCTTGTACTCTAATCTTAAAACCAACAATACCTTTCAATTCTTGTCCTAATAATTGAGGAGAAAGCCTATCCCATAAAACCGGATTTTCACGATGTTTTTCATATTTTTGTAGCAACGATGTTAAGTCTTGTTTTAACTCTTCTTCGTTTAAAATGCTAGCTGTACCATATACATGTACAGCTTGATAATTCCATGTTGGCACATTTTCCTGTTTATACCAAGAAGAAGAGATATAAGCGTGTGGTCCCTGAAACATCACCAGTACATCTTCACTGGTTTCAAATGTTCTCCATTGAGGATTCCCATAAGCGATATGCCCCGTTATAAAGTAAGTATCTCCTTCTTGCACTAGCTGCAATGGTAAATGAGTAGCAATGGGTTTCCCTTTTCTTGTTGTCACAATTGTGCCAAAAGAGTTTTCTTTAACAAAGTCCCAAATCTCATTAATATTTGTTACCTTATAGTATTTCGGAATATACATAACTATCCATCCCCCTTGTAAAAATTTATATGAGTGTCTTGATCATGATGAAGTCAGTTTGTTCTTCATCGCCCATATAAAATGAGTGCGCTCCTGTTTTAATAAATCCCACCTTTTCATAAAAAGCAATGGCATTTTCATTTTTTTCCCATACACCTAGCCAAATTTTCTTTTTATTACATTCCAGTGCAATATCCATAGCTTTATTAAACAGATGTTTACCCAGACCATGTTTTTGGAATTTCTTCTTTATATAAATCCTTTCGATTTCAAGTGATTCATCACCCATCTCTTCCGACTGAGCATCATTTGTATTGACCTTTAAATATCCAGCTACTTCATTATCTAAAAAAACAAAATAGAATTGTGACCAAGAATTGGATAACTCCAATTCAAGTTGTTTAGAGTTAAAAGCTTTTTCTAAATAGGCTTTCATATTTTCAGGTGAATTCTGATCTTTAAATGTGTCGTTGAACGTTTCAATACTTATGTCTTGAAGTATGTTTAAATCTTCATGATTGCACTTTTTTATTAGAATGTTCACTTTTATAAAGCTCCTTCTTTATAAATAACTTCTTTTGTTTCCCTTCTTAACATATTCCCAATCTTTTTCTATATTTTTTCTTATTCTTTGAAGAAAATTGAAAATAGACTCTGCTTCTTTTTCAGAAAATCCCGCTAAAGCAACATGATTTGAATGCTCATTTTCACTTTTTATAAATAGAAATACATTTTTCCCCTTCTCAGTTAGAAAGAGTTTTTTTATTTTTTTGTTATGTTCATCATCTTTCTTTTCAATAAAACAGTTCATTTCAAGTTTTTTAATCGCACGAGACGCTGTCGTTCTGTCTACTTTGATCATTTCAACTAGCTTTTCTTGGATGATTCCTGGGTTTTCACATATTCGTACAAGATACAAATACTGCCCTTTGGTAAGGTCATGTTCTTTAAATTCGATATTACTTATAGAATCTAACGCCCTTGCAATCATTCCAATTTCACGAAGAATTTCCTTCATCATTACCCCCTTAGAACTTATTTTTGTTGCAAATACAATATAAATGACATATATTGAATATAAACTAACTTTGTTGTAAATACAACAAAAAATAATAAAAAAAGGCTGAGTACAATGAAATATTTGTTTTATATATTAGGAATTTTAATCTTAACCCTCGGCATTTCTTTCACGATTCAATCAAGCCTTGGCACTTCACCTTTTGATGCTCTATTGGTTGGACTGTCCACAAATGTGGGACTTACTGTGGGAAGTTGGGAAATTATATTAGCCTTAATACTGATTTGTTTCAATTCAATTTTAAAGAGACAAAGACCAGAGATTTTGGGGATGTTAACAGCATTTATAACAGGTATTGGTATTGATATGTGGCTTTTTTTATTGCAGGATTTAATAACACCTGAACAATGGTATAGCAAAGTTGTTTGTTTCGGAATCGGGCTAGTTGTAATAGGAATAGGAACTGCAACATATTTACACACCAATTTTGCGCCAATTCCAATTGATCGATTAACTTTAATCATACAAGAATTAACCAGAACAAATCTATTTTTTGCAAGAACACTCATTTACCTAATATTCTTGATAATGGCAATAATTTTGAATGGACCAATTGGTATAGGGACTTTATTGACCGTTTGTTTAGCAGGGTTAATACTTAATTACTTTATGACATTTACTAAAAAAGTTTTAGACCGCATATTAACAAACCCTTCTAGTACCTCATTAAATTTAGGTAAAGATAAAAATCGTACAATATAGGGTATGCTGTCGAGTTTTTTCTCGACAGCCTTAAATTTCCTTCCACTTTCTCAAAGTTAGTCCTTTCTATAACGAACTAAGGCGCCATCTTACATTTTTATGATCGGTGATCGACAATCTCCTATTTTTAAACCAATATTTTTATAGTGAGTTTTTATATTAATAAGAGTGTGATCGTTTATAACTTCATTTATAAGTTCGTTTAATCTATTTAAATCTACATGTTTATTTTCTAATAAGTCATTGAAAATTACTTTGATCTCATCAGGATAAACATTTCCAACCAAGCTTGATAGACCATTGCATCCATTTTTAATCATTTCTGGAAGGTTTACATCTCCAGCTGCAAATATAATAAAATTATTAGGGAAGTCTGTTTGTTTATGCCGATGAACATCGCCCCCTTCTTTAAGTCCCCTTATATTTGAATGTCGGCTTAGTAAATCATTAAGTGCTTTCTCACTCAAATTAAAACCAGTCCTGGTAGGGTTATTATAAAGCGCAACCTCTTTAGATGTATGACTAAGAAGTTCGTCAACATAATAAATAGCTTGCTTTTGTGTAGGTCTTATATAAGGCGGAAAACCAATTAATATTGAATGAATATGAGTTTTCTCAATTTTTTCAATTAGTTTTATGGCATCACTTGTTCTCGTAGCTGAAACACCAAACATAAGTTCGATATCATCGAATTTTCGCTGACTGAAATACTCAATGATCTGAATACGTTCATCTATGCTCAGAGAATGTTGTTCACCAGTAGTACCGCATATTAGTAATGAATTGATACCGTTATTTTTTAAATGTTCCACAATAGGATCAAATCCTTCTAAGAATAGACTTTCATCCTCATTAAAAGGTGTAGGAATAGCAACATTTAGATTTTTCATTTTAGAAATCCCTCCAAGTGAATATTCTTCATAAACTAACCATATGTCTTTATTTTCAATGGATTGACAAAGTACTTTTAGGATAAAATAACAACTGACATTTTAAAAGGTACAGTTTTACTTAAATACACATGTCAGAGGAGAAAAACGAATGAAAAGCATGATTTTCGCTTTCAAAAGCGACACTCCCAAATACAAACAAATTTACGAGCAATTTAAGGCATTAATCGAGCATGGAAATATAAAAGTAAATGAGCAGCTGCCATCCATTCGAGAACTGGCCAATTCCCTGCAGGTAAGTCGCAATACAACGCTAATGGCCTACGATCTCCTTTTAGCAGAGGGATACATTCGCGGTGAATCACGCAAAGGGTATTTTGCAAATGAAGTAGAACCCCTTTTAAGACAAGAAAATGATGATGTTCGAGCTGATAAAACAGAAACGTCACAATCGATACTGATTGATTTTCGCGCCGGAGCCGTCGATCAAAAGCATTTCCCGCTGAAAATATGGAGAAAATTATACAATCAGGTTTTGTCATTAGAGAAAAGCTATCTGTACAGTGAACCATTCGGAGAAATGAACCTCCGTGAGCAAATTGCCACTTATCTCTTGGAATCACGTGGGGTAAAAACAGATGCTAACTCTATTATTATCGGCAGTGGTACGCAACAAATGCTAATATATCTTTGCTACATTCTAAAAGAGGAATTTGACGGAATTATAGTTGAAAATCCGGGGTATGAAGGTGCCAGGGAAGCTTTTCAATTTCATGGAATTCATTTAGAAACGCTTCCTGTTTATGAAAGTGGAGCTGACTTTTCTCAATTAAATGCACTGAAAGAGAAATTAATCTATGTGACTCCTTCCCATCATAGCCCTTACGGCGTAAGCATGACCATTAAGCATCGTCAAACACTGATCAATTGGGCGTATAATAGAGAGGGATATATTATTGAAGATGATTATGACAGTGAGTTCCGTTATACGCAACAGCCGTTTCCCGCCCTTGCATCCATTCAATCAGAACGAGTAATCTATTTAGGGAATTTCTCAAAATCCTTTCTTCCCGGCATCCGTATAAGTTATATGGTTTTGCCGCAGCCCATTTTGCATAAGTATAAAAAACGGTTTCTTCATTTCGAAAACACTGCTTCTTTGCTTAATCAGCTAACCATGTCTGAATTTATGAAGGCTGGTGAATGGACTCGCCATATTAAACGTATGCGCATTGTATATAGACGCAAAATGCAACACTTAATTACAAATATAAAGCAGCAGTTTGGGGATCATGTGACAATCATCGGCGAGCAGTCCGGATTATATATATTAGTGAGAGTTCACCTGAATTGTCCAGAAGAGAAATTAATTCAGCGTGCTTTGCAGTACGGAGTGAAAGTATATCCCACTTCCATTCATTTCGTTAATAATATGCCTGATAAACCAATGATAAAGTTAGGTTTCGCTCATCTCAACTTTGATGAAATTACATCTGGCTCAAAGCTTTTAAAAAGTGCTTGGTTAAATTAAACATAACCCAGAAATAGAAGTTGAAAGGCACAGAAAATTTGCTCATATACATAATAGATAAAAAGAAAAGGCTTAAAACTCTTTCCTTTTTTAGATACCATTTGTCCATACTATCAATCCACTTGCTCCTAAACAATTATAAAAGGCTGTTGAGATTTTCTCACAGCCTGAATTAATATAAAGTTTAGTTTTCCAACTTAGTTTCTTTACCTTTTGATTCTTCATAGTCTGGTGTTTTCTTTGATAAACCAAGACGGTCATTTTCGCCAGTTCTTGACATGCCTTCTAGCCTTGTATATTCATCACCTTGCTTTTCATAGTAAGAAAACGAAGATAATTCATCATTAGAATCTTTAGGCGTATAGAAAGCAACTTGAATATATTTACCACCATCAAAAACTTTAACCAAGGCATTATCTCTTGTTATTTCGTAATTTGGATTATTTACTTCTCTTTCTTCTTTGTATTGGCTAATTACATCATCAATCGCATCATCATACTTGTTGCCACCGCATGCAGTTAAAACGAACATCATCATCAAACTAAGGAAAATAAAAAGGTTTTTCAAAATAAACATTACCTCCTTTTTCAATATTTAGTATAAACAAACAATTTGATCTTTTCCACCTTTTATCCATTTCCCTTGACCTGCACATTATCAACTAACCAACCATCTTTCTCTTTTTTCATAGTCGTTTGAACAATCAACACTTGATTCGTAGTAACTGAATTCGCAGTTGTGGCGATTTCAACAACGTTTAAAAACAATTCATGGGATTCATCCAACGGTTTTGAATAACTCTCTAGTGAAAGTAATTCACTTTGCACGCTGACTGTGTGCTTTTGATCAGATCGAGAAGGGAATGCATAATCAAACCCTTTTTCGGTTGTATGCTGCTTAACTGTTTCATATCGCTTATCTATATCGGAGTAATTATAAAACGCTTCGAAAAATGCCTTGTTTTCCGAAGCACTGCTTGTTGATTCTATATGGTTCAATTCCTTGACTTTTTCTTTCAGAACCTCATTATTATCCTTTAACTTTTCAATCTTATACGTTTGCTGTCCATTCGTAAAAAATCCGGTCAGCAATATCAATAATAAACAAGCTGAAGCCCATGCAATATGTGTTTTCATATTTCCACTCCTAGTTATTTAATTCGTCCAAAAGATACAAGGTGATCTCTCCAATAACCTGATTTCAGATCAGAATATTCGATTCCACTGTCATTTGAATTAAACATTCTGCCATTGCCTACATAGATGCCGACGTGAGTAATGGCTTTTCCTTCATATGTGCCACCAAAGAACACCAAGTCACCCGCAGTTGCTTCTTTTTCACTTATTTTCTTTGTTGCCCCATGTTGTTCTTGTGCTGTTCTAGGAAGAGTGATTCCAGCTTTCGCAAAAGACCACTGCACAAGGCCCGAACAATCAAATCCAGTTTTCGGGTTTGAACCACCCCAGGCATATGGTTGCCCTTCATACTTCAAAGCTTCTTTCATGACCGTTTCATAGAAATCCATAGAGCCATTCACAGGTTTTACATTTTTATCAGTGCCTTTTTATACCTCATGACATGGTCAACATAACTTGGGTCACCATAACTTTTCCATCCCATTTTGAAAGCTTGAAGTCGGCTGAAATCGAGTGCCAATTTCTTTGTGTATTTCCCGCCATTCTTTTTCACATAGTCTATAAATCCAGAACCGAAGTTGTATGCCTGTAAGGTTAAACGAACATCACCGCCAGCCTGTTTAAAAACCTTCTTAAAATGTTTAATGCCGACTTCAATCGAATATTCTGGATCAGTTATGGAGTTTGGAGGTAAACCAATACTCTCAGAACTTTGCATAATATCTAAAGAACGCCCACCACTTTCTTGCATGGTGAGCGCCATAATAATATTCACTTGGTCAAAAACAACTTCCTGACGGGCATACTTTTCAAATACAGCCCTAAATCGTTCGACTTCCGGTGCAATGCCAACCGTTTCATATTCGCCATCCCCGCCGCCTATAAAATCGTCTCCGACTTGATTTTCTCTTGAAATCGTCATAACCACTACTATAGATAAAACAAAAAAGAAGATAAAAGGAGCCGAGAACACCACAGGAAGAACTACCTTTTTACTTATCATCTTGTTCTTTCATCCCTTCTCAGTCGATCTTCTAATTTTAACGAGGTACGCCTTCCAATATCATTTAAAGACACTTGCTCAAATGTATTAACGCTTTGTTCAGTCCGTTTAATGGTTTGTGATGAAGGCTGTTTTTCTCTTGATACAGCCTTACTTTCAGCAGGAGCAATAACCTGTTTATCCTCAACACGAATACCATCTGAATGGACTTTTGCGGGTTCAGATGGTCTGATTTTACGTTCGTTATTGGCAATAGGCTGATTCTCTACTTTTGCAGGTTGAGGGCTTTCAAATCCATACTGCGGTTCAGATTGATTTATCATAACTTTTTGGTCTGAACGTTTAATGTCTGCTGTTTTCTCTTGTGCTATAGGCTCACTCTTTGAAACAGAATCATCTTTCTGGACTTCAAAATCTTGTTGCTGATCTGTTTCAGGATTCTGATTTTGTTCTTCATAAACATATGCTTTCTGATCAGTGCGCTCTGTATCTTTTTCATTCTCTTGTAAGACAGGCGCACGATTAAAAGTAGTTTCTTCTTCATGTTGTAATGATGCATCGTCAGTTTGTTGCTGATTATCAGGCTGTTTAAGAAGCTGATCAACATATTCTTTTTGATCTGTTCGTGCCGATTCATCCTTTTTATCCTGCAAGATAGGTGCTCGTTTGGATAAATCCTCATTTCCTTCATTCAAAGCGTCTTTCAACATAGGAGAATTTATTCCGTCTCTTCTCAATCTGTCTAAATGAGATTGGTGCTTATTTTCTTTTGCATTCGCAAAGGCATTTTTTTGTTTTTGCTTTTCTTGTTCTTTCGATAGAGTTTGAGGATTTCGTTTTAAGTTTCGGCTGTTATGACTAGCAATTCCATTAGCCGTCTCTTTTTGCGGAGTTCTTGAAGTGGCATAAGTATTATCATATCCCATAGCAGTCCCACTCGGCGAATCGCCGCCACTTCCAATTGAAGTACCAGTTACGCCATCAGCATTCGAACCATCTTTTCTTCCCCTGAAATTCTTTGCAAAGTCAGTAAATACACCGCCTCCGTTACCCAATGTGCTTCCTATTTTCTTCGCATTTTCCCAAGCAGGCTGAACAACGTTTTGTCTCATGTTTTCCATCATATTATTATCAACTGAAACAACTTTTCCAGCAGTCACAAACTTGATAATGGCATCCCTTTTGTGAAAACCAATCCACAAGATAGAAGCAAGGACAGCAACATTTAAGAGATACATTCCGAAACCGTTTGGAGGAATTAACTTGTCAACGATAAAGCAAGTTACGTACACAAACAGAACGATAACTCCTAACATTGCTTTTAGTAGATAAACACTCCCCAAGCGTCCAAGCGTAACAAATCCCGAATAAGCTAATTGAGGAACATACGCTAATATGAAAGCAAATGGCACAAAGAAGACAATGACTAAAGCGATAATTTGAAGCAAGAAGTTAAAGAACGCTAATGCTAGAAAAGGTATCCCAATGACAATAGAAGCGACCACAGCAATAAAAGATTCTCCTAGTTGATTAAACACATTTCCAGAGGTCATGGACTCATTTTGGTATTTTGTTTAAAACCTTTTATACCGTTGCTTTTTTAACTGGACTAAGATGTGGTGAGATGCTCGCCCTGCAATGGAAAGATATTGACAAAATCTTATTAGAAATAGATGTGCATAAATCGTGCACCTGGCTTGATGGTCAGTTTGTTGTCACTACACCAAAAACCAAAAATTCGATTCGGAGAGTTAGTATCAATAAAAAATTGCTAAATCTACTAGAGCATTGGAGAGAAGCACAAGAAGAGTTGTTTAATGATTTAGATATTAGACATTCAAATGATACCTATATCTTTCAATATAAAGATACACCTTCAAGAAAAGATATTTTCAGTCGGAAGATTAAATACTTTTGCAAGGACAGCGATCTTACTCCTATACGTTTACATGATTTTAGACATTCACATGTTGCACTATTAATACACCAAGGAGAAGATTACATAACAATTAAAGAGCGTTTAGGGCATGGTTCTGTAAAAACAACAATTGATGTTTATGGACACCTATATCCAAACAAACAGAAGGAAATGGCTGATAAATTAGATAACTTACTTTAGGTAAGTGGGCAGTTTGTGGGCAGTAGATCATTTAAAAATAAGCATAAAAAAATACCAAGGGACTCAAAACCCTTGGTATCATTGATGCGGCCGAGAGGACTTGAACCTCCACGGGTTATTCACCCACTAGGCCCTCAACCTAGCGCGTCTGCCATTCCGCCACGACCGCGTGTATGATGTGCTCATATATTCATAAGTGCACTGTTTGGAAAAACAATGCGGGTGAAGGGACTTGAACCCCCACGTCATAAAGACACTAGATCCTAAGTCTAGCGCGTCTGCCAATTCCGCCACACCCGCGTGACAATGGTGAGCCATGAAGGACTCGAACCTTCGACCCTCTGATTAAAAGTCAGATGCTCTACCAACTGAGCTAATGGCTCATCTGCTATGCAGAAAAACATATATAAAAAATGGCTGGGCTAGCTGGATTCGAACCAACGCATGACGGAGTCAAAGTCCGTTGCCTTACCGCTTGGCTATAGCCCAACGAATCAAAAAACAAAACATGACCCGTACGGGATTCGAACCCGTGTTACCGCCGTGAAAGGGCGGTGTCTTAACCGCTTGACCAACGGGCCATACAATAATGGCGGAGAAGGAGGGATTTGAACCCTCGCGCCGCTCGCGCGACCTACACCCTTAGCAGGGGCGCCTCTTCAGCCACTTGAGTACTTCTCCATTATGGCTCCGCAGGTAGGACTCGAACCTACGACCGATCGGTTAACAGCCGATAGCTCTACCACTGAGCTACTGCGGAATAATAAGACATGTTTCATTATATCTATGCCAGAAAAATGTGTCAAGAATTTTTAAGTGTTTCATTCCTGTCTCATTAGCGACGGCTTTTATAATTTAACATATACTAATATAACAGTCAAGCCTTTCTTCCTTCCTTTTTGTTTTCTGTTTAGACATGACAGAAAGACCCCGACCTCTAATTGAAAGACCAAGGCCTCCTTGCTGCTGCGCTCTTTATGGGTTCATGACAGCTTATACTTCCGCATCCACTTGTAAAAGGTGCTTCTTGGCACGCCTGCTGACCTCGCTGCTTCTGACACATGGCCCTTCGTTTTGTGAAGTGCGTCTATCACTGTTTGCTTTTGAATGCGTTCCCTAAGCGTGAGTTCTTTTGGATTCTCGGTATACTCTGGTAGATGCAGCTTCTGCTTTTTCTGATCCATCGCCTCTAATACCGCCGCATATTGCGATTCACCAATCCATCCTCCTTTAGGAAACAGTACCCTTATATGTTCAAACAGATTAAAAAGCTCTCGTATGTTTCCTGGCCAATGGTACGCTTCAAGCTTACGAAAAAATGATTCAGGAAATGCTGCATTCCATTGGTGTTTCTTTTGGTAGTAACGATATAAATCAACAATGTCTTCTTTTCTTTCCCTAAGCGGCGGGATGTTGATTGGATAGACATGAAGACGGTAATACAAATCTTCTCGTATTTTATCTTCCTTCAACAGTTCATTCATATTCCGGTGTGTCGCTGTAATGATTCTAATATCCAAAGGGATTTCGTGTGTCCCGCCGAGCGGTACGACTTTCCTTTCTTCAATGACCCTAAGAAGCGCCACTTGCATCGCATAAGGGATTTCTCCAATTTCGTCTAAAAAGAGCGTTCCTTTTTGCGCCTGTTCAAACTTCCCCTTTGCTCCATGACGTTTTGCCCCTGTAAAAGCCCCTTCAGCATAACCAAATAGTTCGCTTTCTAACAGGCTTTCAGGTATGGCTCCACAATTAACGGCAATAAACGGTCCTTCATGTCTTTCACTAGCTAAGTGAATCGCTCGAGCGGCCAGTTCTTTCCCTGTACCTGTTTCTCCCCAAATATAGACATTTGCATCTGTTTGTGCTGCTCGTTTTATTTTGCTGAGCGTCTGTTGAAATACCGTACTTGTTCCAGATTCCCCGGGAAATTGAGCAAAAGAAACGGTTATATTGCTCTTTGCTGCTTCTTCAAGCGAAAAAGACATCCCAAGCAGCTTTCCGTCCTGTTCTGACTGAATGATCTGCTTGTCCCGTGTAACAAATGTATCACCCGTGAGCAGCTCAACATCCATTCCATACCAGTCTGAAAATCGGTCTCTAATCGGCTTACTTGCCAAAACAATCTGCTTTTTCTCATTACAGACAACATACGGCTCGTCCGCTTCTACCTGCTGGAGACAATGACTGATCAGCTCCATCTCTTTTCTTTTTTGCTGGACCTGAATTTCTCTCTCTATGGCATATGCAACTGTTGAAGCCATTCCAAGCATAAAAGGATGCCTTTGATCCGCCATACAGGAGATATCAATGACTCCTATGATCGTGCCGTCTGCATCACGAATAGGGGCCGCTGAACAACTCCAATGGTGGGAAGCGACTGAAAAATGCTCAGTTCCGTTGATCGCTACAGCTTCCCCAATGACCAGTGCCGTTCCAATAGCGTTCGTCCCCACATCGGCTTCGGTCCAGCGCGCGCCCTCCATAAAATTTATTTTTTTCGCTTCGACCAGCGTCCTTTGGCTTCCTGTCAGACTTAGCACATAACCATCTGCATCGATGAGTAAAGCCATCATGTCAGATTCTTTTAATTGCTGACTGATTTTATTTAAGTAAGGAAGAGCGGCATTTAGAAAGAGTGAGTACTTCTTTTTTTGAACACTGAATAATTCCTTTTCTAAAAACGACTGTCCTTTATCTAAATACGGGTTCACATTTGCCTGTTTACATCTGTGCCATGACTCCATCACTCTCTTATCCAGACGAGATCTATCAAGCAAACCTTCATGAACAAAACGTTTCCAAGTATTTAAATAACAAGGCGTCGGATTCATTCCATCCTCTCCTCTGGGGGCTTTTTATCCATTATAGATAATTATAAAAGCGCTTTCAATTATTGGCTGACCCAGGAAGTCAATCGGATAGAAGGTTTCTCTATCAGCAGTGCACCGCTCGTCCATTTGTTTGCAGCAAGGCTTCGTGTATCGCCTCAGAGAGTGTCGGATGTGCCGCAATAAACTGCTCTAATGTATCAGCTGTCAACTCTGTATGCATCATCACCGCCGCTTGTCCAATCAGTTCTGTGGCATTCGGTCCGATGATGGATACACCTAAAATTTCTTGATATTGCGGTTCGACAATGACCTTTACTTGACCAGCTGGCTGATTTAAAATTAGTGCTTTTCCATTTGCAGAGAATGCAAATTTCCCTATCCGAATCTCCCCATATTGTTTTCTAGCATTCTCTTCATTTAAACCGACACTAGCGATTTCTGGAGACGTGTAGATGCACCTTGGAATCACGTGTTCATTGACCTTTACATCTTCCCCTGATGCATGTGATGCCGCAATCGTTCCTTCATGAAAAGCAGCATGAGCAAGCTGAACGCCGCCTGTCACATCACCGCACGCATAGATATGCGGGAGATTGGTTTGCATATGCTCATTCACGCAGATGCCGTTCCTGTCAAATTCAATGCCGATCTGCTCAAGATTCAGCTCTTCCAGCCTCGGCTTTCTGCCAATGGCGACTAAACAATGATCAGACTGGATGTCACAGCGCTCCCCCTGAACCTTCTCAACGACCACTTTTTTTGAGCTTGCATCAAGCTGTTTGACTGCTGCTGATGTCAAAATCTCTACACCTGCTTTTTGAAGCTGATCGTAAAGACAGTTAGCTGTATCGTGATCTTCTTCAGGTAAAATGTGTGCTGCCTGTTCCACCATGACAACCTTTGATCCCATTCTGCTAAAGATGCTTGCAAACTCACAGCCGATCACCCCTCCACCAATGATACAAAGCGAATCTGGTATTGAAGGGAGCGTCATGGCATCCTTACTATCAATGATCCACTCTCTATCAAATGGGGCGAAAGGTAAAGCAGCAGGTTCTGATCCCGTAGCAATAATGAATTGTTTGGCTTGAATGATTTCAGATTTCCCTTCACTTTCTATCAATAGCTCATGAGCTGAAAGAAATGATGCTTTCCCATTTAACACGCTGATTTTGTTTTTATTCATCAAATAACGAACGCCATCAGTCAGCTGCTTGACGACTGACCGCTTCCGCTTTTGAACGGCATCCCAATGAATAACAGGCTCCTTTTCTGAAAGCTCAATTCCAAAATGTCCAGCTGATTTCACATGCTCGTACGTATCGGCGCTTTGCAAAAGTGCTTTCGTTGGAATACAGCCTTCATTCAGGCAGGTACCTCCTAACAGGCCTTGGTCGATTAATACAACCTCTCTGCCAAAACGGGCGGCTGTTATTGCCGCCACATATCCTGCTGGCCCGCCTCCTATAATAACAAGCGTCATGGTCATTTCACCTTCTTCCTATAAAAGAATGGATACTGGTTTTTCTAAATATGCTTTGACAGTTGATAAAAATTCGGATGCCGGCGCCCCGTCCATCACGCGGTGATCAAAGGTCAGACTGAGTGGCAGGATCGTCCCTTTACATAATTCATTCCCATGATAAACAGGCATGTGATCCGCTTTGCCAACGCCAAGAATACCTGCTTCCGGCGGATTTAAAATCGGTGTAAAATGTTCCACACCATAGGCGCCTAGGTTAGTGATTGTAAAGGTAGAACCTTCAATTTCATCGTGAAGAAGTTTGCCTTCACGTGCTTTTTTGCCATACGATTTGATACTCTTCGCCAGCTCAATAAGTGAAAGTTTTTCCGCATGCCGAATAACAGGCACTGCCAGACCGTGATCTAAAGCAGCAGCGATTCCAAGATGAACATACTCAAAAGTTTCGACTCTATCATGTTGATATTGACTGTTCATTGCAGGATGCTCTAGCAGGGAAAGAACCACTGCTTTGGCTACAAAATCGGTCAGGGTTAATTTCATATCGTGTCGTGCTGCGGCTGTTTCGTTCAACTCAGACTGTAATGCTGTCAGCTTTGTCACATCCGCTTTCATCGTTATTGTTAATTGTGCACTTGTTTGCAGGCTTTCCATCATTCGCGAGGCAATGGTTTTCCGCATCATGCTGACTGGCTGATACTTTGTTGGTTCATTGTGTTGTTTTTCTTTTTCATCAGGAAGTGCCCGAAGCACATCCGCTTTCGTGATTCTCCCATCTGGCCCTGTTCCCACTAAAGTATGAATATCCAGATTAGCGCTTTGAGCAATCTTACGTGCCACAGGGGAGATTTTCTTTCTCTCTTTCTTTTGTTTTGGCGGCAGGTCTTTTTCTTTCTTTTCCTCGACCTGTTCATTTCCTTCACCGATATAGCAGATGACCGTGCCAGGCGGTACACCTTCTCCCTCAGGCACTTTTATATCCAATATGGTTCCTTCTGCAGGTGACTCGATCTCCATTTCAATTTTTTCAGAGTTGATGCTTGCAATGCTTTCCCCTTTATTTACGGTTTCACCGACCTCTTTATTCCAGACAGATACCGTTCCTTCTTTCATTGACATGCCCAATTTCGGCATCACAACCTCGACAGCCATCTCCCTCTCTCCTTTCTTTAGTTCAAGATCTTGTCATGACTCTTTCCAACCATCTCTAATACGGTGTTCACAACCTTATCAGGTGTCGGCAAATAGATATCTTCAAGCGGTGGTGAAAACGGAACCGGTGTATGAGGAGCCGTCACTTTTTTGATTGGAGCGTCAAGTAAATCGAATCCTTTATCCGCAACCAGAGAAGAAATATCTGCGGCAATTCCGCACCTCGGATTTGCTTCATCTACAATGACAAGCCGATTTGTTTTTTCTACTGAAGTTAGAATGGCCTCTTCATCGAGCGGTGACAAGCTTCTTGGATCAATCACCTCTGCTTCAATTCCACGTGCAGTTAATTGCTCGGCCGCTTCGAGTGCTGTATGAACTTGTTTGCCTACTGCAAAAATGGTCACATCTGAGCCTTCTCTTTTCACCTCTGCTTTACCAAGCGGCAGCGTGTAGTATCGCTCTGGAACATCTCCTGTGATATTGTAAAGCGTTTTATCTTCAAAAAAGATGACAGGGTCCTGATCCTCGATGGCTGCCAGCAGCAATCCTTTAGCATCGTATGGAGAAGAAGGCACCACTACTTTCAATCCAGGGATACTTGTAAATAGCGCATACAAGCTTTGTGAATGCTGGGCAGCTGCTCTAAAACCCGCCCCATGTGTCGTTCTGATCGTGATCGGTACCTCTGCTTTTCCGCCAAACATGTATCGGAATTTTGCTCCTTGATTCAGCACTTGGTCCAGACAGGTGCCGATAAAATCATTAAACATGAGTTCTGCAATTGGCCTTAAACCTGTGGAAGCTGCTGCCATGGCCGCACCTACATAGCCAGCTTCACTAATCGGTGTGTCAAGAACTCGCTCACGTCCAAACTCCTGAACGATTCCTTTCGTTACACCAAGCACACCGCCCCATGCTTCATCATCCTGTAAGTGATCGACATGAGCACCTCCAGCAACATCTTCCCCCATTAAAATGACATCCTCGTCTCTTCTCATGGCAAGTTTAATCGCTTCATTTAATGCACTAGACATGCTGATTTCTCTTGTCATTTTCCTCTCCCCCTTTGATTTATTGATACGAAACATATACGTCGGTCAATAATTCGGTCTGATCTGGATATTCACTTTCTTCACTGAATGTAACGGCTTCATCTATCGCTTCTGCTACAGCCGCTTCAATATTTGATAGCTCCCCATTCGTCAGCAGCTGCTGCTTGATCAATTCATTTTTAAAAAGAGCGATCGCATCTCTCTCTTCTTGGTGTTCTGCTTTTTCTTGATTGGTTTTATAACGCTGGGCGTCTCCTTCGAAATGGCCATAATTTCGATATGTCATGCATTCTATCAATGTCGGACCTTCTCCATTTTTTGCTCGTTCAATTGCTTGCTCTGCGGCTTGATAAACGGCCATCACATCTTTTCCATCTACTTGAATCCCAGGAATGTCATAACCGGCGGCTCGATCTACGATTGATTTGCAGCTTGAAGCATAAGAAAATGGTGTCGCCTCCCCGTACCCATTGTTTTCTGCAATGAAAATGACGGGCAGTTTCCAGATGGCCGCGAGATTGATTCCTTCGTGGAAAGTCCCTTGATTGTTTGCACCATCCCCAAAAAAGCAAACGCTTACATTTTCTGTCTTTTTATATTTAGCTGTGAGGGCTGCCCCGCACGCAAGAGGAAAGCCCCCTCCAACAATTCCGTTAGCACCGAGCATTCCTTTATCAAAATCTGCAATGTGCATGGAGCCGCCTTTGCCTTTACAGAGACCTGTTGCTTTCCCATAGATTTCTGCCATCATTCCTTTTAGATCACAGCCCTTCGCTATACAGTGGCCGTGGCCCCGGTGTGTACTTGTAATACTGTCTTTTTCATTCAGATGAGCACAGACTCCTACGGCAACAGCTTCTTCGCCAGCATAAAGATGGACAAACCCCGGCAAAATTCCTTTTGTAAAAAGGGTGTGCACCCGGTCTTCAAATTGGCGGATTTCCTGCATTTTTTGATACATCCATACGGCTTTTTCTTTAGTCAATGCCATTTCCATTTGATAAAACCTCCTATCTTTTTTGCTTGCACTTCTATACAAGCAAAAATCGTGCCAACATGACGACGCATGAACACTTAGGTTTTGAACGAATCATACCGATGAAAAAAGAGACAAAATGAGACATGCGTCTCTTTTTGTCTCAATATGTCCACACATCTATAGAAACAAAAAAAGCATCCCCATAGAGGAATGCTTGTCACAATGAATCGGTTGTTCGCAGCCACTTTAATTTCCCTTTGCAGACGCCGCATACATAACGAGAGGTATCAAACCGTCTTTTCCTTATAAAAGACCGGCCGCATCCTGTGCAAATATATTCATGGCGTTTCTCCGCACGGCGCTTATTTTGTACGGTTTTTAGCGGTGTACAAAAACGCGGGGCTCCTACTTGTTTTAATAACGCTTTAAAATCACGGTCACGATGCTGATAGCCCTTTCCCTCAAGGTGCAGATGATAATGACACAGCTCATGCTTGATGATTCCGATTAATTCTTCTCGTCCATGCTCCTCTAGGTATCGGCGGTTCAGTTCGATGTTGTGTGTACCAAGTAAATATCGTCCGCCTGTCGTTTTTAGACGGTCATTAAAAACAGCCTGATGGCGGAATGCCTTGCCAAAGAACTGCTGGGAAATGTGCTCTGTTAACTGCTGTAACTCTCTCTCGTTCAATCAAGATCGTTCCTTTCTATAAAAACCTCGAACGGGACAATTTCCCCTATGCATACATTGAAGGTACATCCACTGTTTCGATCAAAGGAGGAATGGGCGATGCCCAACTGGCTGAAAAATCAGATGCAGAAGGCATTTTATGAGAAAAATCATTATCAAATCAAATTGCTGAATCAATGCTGGTACTTCTATAGAAAAAAACATTCAGTCACATCAAGGCACACCCCATCCTAAGGTGCGCCTCGTTTTTTTGTTACTCTGGTTTCAGCATGGAGAGGGCAACACGGCCTTTCGTCTGGTCAACGGAGTCCACCCATACGGTCACAATGTCACCAACTGATACAACGTCAAGCGGATGCTTCACAAAACGATTGCTTAGCTTGGAAATATGCACAAGCCCATCCTGCTTTACACCAATATCAACAAATGCACCGAAGTCCACAACGTTTCTCACCGTTCCTTGCAGCTCCATTCCTTGCTTCAAGTCTTCCAATTTCAACACATCTGTTTTGAGCAGCGGTTTTGGCACTTCATCCCGTGGATCACGCTCAGGTCTTGT
Source organism: Bacillus sp. FSL K6-1006 (assembly GCF_038593175.1). Classification (NCBI taxonomy): domain Bacteria; kingdom Bacillati; phylum Bacillota; class Bacilli; order Caryophanales; family Bacillaceae; genus Bacillus; species Bacillus sp. FSL K6-1006. The sequence continues at coordinate 538,925 of NZ_CP151970.1, read as the reverse complement.
CAGCTGATCAATGATATCTTGAAGTGTAATTGTCCCAATGTCCAGCTGCTGGGCTGCTTCGTCCAGTTTCACTTCAGCAATTTTCTCTTTTAACTGCTCTGTGCCAAGATCGTCTGGCGTCATGTTGATCATGCGTAAAAACTGTTTTGTTTCTTTATAGCTCTCAGGGTGAATACCTGTACGATCAAGCGGGTCTTGTCCATCTGTAATGCGAAGGAAACCGATACACTGCTCATATGTCTTAGCACCGAGCCTTGGGATATCCTTCAATTCTTTTCTGCTTGTGAATCTCCCAATCTCTTCGCGGCGCTTGATGATATTCCCTGCGACGGCTTTTGAAAGGCCTGATACATATTGCAGCAGCGCCTGTGAGGCGGTATTGACGTTTACACCAACTTGGTTGACGACTGTTTCTACCACAAAGGTTAACGAGCTGTTTAATTGCTTCTGGCTGACATCATGCTGGTATTGGCCCACACCGACAGACTTCGGATCAATTTTCACGAGCTCTGCTAAAGGATCTTGTAATCTTCTAGCGATTGAGATGGCGCTTCGTTCTTCGACTTGCAAATCTGGAAACTCTTCTCGCGCAAGTGCAGATGCGGAGTATACACTTGCTCCTGCTTCATTCACGATCAAATAGGACACCGGCTGATCCAGCTCTTGAATCAAGTCTGCAATGAATTGTTCTGTCTCTCTTGAGGCTGTTCCGTTTCCAATCGCAATGACTTCAATGTTTGATGATTGAATGATCTCTTTCACTTTTTGTTTCGCTTCCGCTTTTTTCTGCACAGGCGGATGCGGGTAAATGACGCCAATATGATGGACTTTGCCTGTATCATCCACGACGGCTAATTTGCAGCCTGTCCGAAATGCGGGGTCGACTCCAAGTACACGTTTCCCTTTCATCGGCGGCTGAAGCAGCAGTTTTCTTAAGTTTTCAGCAAAAATATGAATCGCTTGTTCCTCTGCTTTTTCTGTCAGCTCTTTTCGTATTTCTCGCTCGATGGAAGGCTGAATGAGGCGTTTATACGCATCATCGATTGCCGCTTCAATAAACGGTCTCGCCGTCGTCTGTTTGCCTTTTAGAACTTGTTTGTCGAGATAGAAGCGAATATTTTCAGCAGGTGGTTCGATGGCTGCCTTTAAAATGCCCTCTTTCTCCCCGCGGTTGACCGCTAGTATACGGTGCGGGACAATCTTTTTGATTGGCTCTTGATAATCGTAATACATTTCATAGACGTTTTTCTCATCGCTTTCGACGTCTTTTCCTGATGTGACCAGACTACCCTTTTGGTACGTTTCACTGCGAATCCATTTTCGCATATCAGGATCATCTGCAAGCTGTTCAGCAATGATGTGCTGCGCACCCTCAAGTGCCTCTTCTACATTTGCCACTTCTTTTTCTTCGTTAATAAAAGCAGCTGCTTTCTTCTCGATCTGATCGCTTGGCAGCGTGAGTAAATATTCCGCCAGCGGCTCCAGCCCTTTTGCTTTGGCTACATTCGCCTTTGTTTTGCGCTTTTGTTTGAATGGCCGGTATAAATCTTCGACCTCTTGCAGTTTATGAGCTTGTTCAATTTTCTGTTTTAATTCATCGGTCAGTTTGTCTTGTTCAGCAATTAAGCGAATGACTTCTTCTTTTCGGTTCGTGACATTTTGGATATATGTATAGCGCTCTGAAATGGTTTGAATTTGCACCTCATCCAGTGAGCCTGTCTGCTCTTTCCGATAACGGGCAATAAACGGGACGGTGTTGCCATCCTCTAAAAGCTTGATCACACTTTCAATTTGTTTTGTTGAAAGCTTTAATTCTGTCGCAATTTGTTTCAATAAAAAGTCAGATGTCTTCATACTTTGCATCCTCTCACTGTGTCTTCTCTTTTAGTGTATCAAAAAAACCGGCAAAACAGAAAAAAGGTCAGCTATTTTACGTGAGCTGACCAAGTACATAGGTGAGATCGTCCTTTTTGTCTTGTGTGTATGTTTCAAGCTGTTTGGCGATGTCTTCAACTGAATGTCCATGCTTTAAACACATGCGCATGTTTGGCACATTCAGTCCGTCTGAATACATAATGAATATCGATCCTTTTTCGTAGGAATAGGTGTAAGTTTTATATTTTCTAGGTTTCCCTGATAAGTATCCTGATGTCGGAAGTGGATAAATATAGTCGCCAGAAGGTGCATTCAAGATAAACCGAATATTACCAACCGAACAATAGGTAAATTGCTGCTGGGAAAAATTCACCTTTAATATGGCCACAGTGGCCCCGCGTTTATTTTTCATAGCCTGATTGCATCTGTCGATGAGGGCCGCCACATCCTCATGTCCATATTCTTCGACAATTTCGCTGACTAAAGAAGATGATTCATTGGCGTACTGGCCGCTGCCCAATCCGTCTGCTACAGCACAAATTAGTTCTTCATCATCTGCTTTAATAAAAAAACTGTCCCCGCAGCATGCTTTTCCTTCTTTATTCGATTGATAGATAATGGCGTTTACATGCTCATGCTGTTCAATCTGTTTCATTACCCTAGCTCCATAGACGCATCTTCTGATAATGCATCTCGCAGTTTTTTCACTGCCTTCCGCTGAAGTCTCGATACATGCATTTGAGATATGCCAAGTAAATCGCCTGTCTCTTTCTGACTCTTATTTTGCAAGTAAGTCAGATTGATAATCTCTTTTTCTCTATCCGACAGCACATGAAGCACACTCTCAAGCATCATTTTTTGATTCACACGTTCGTAGCCCTCTTCCTGTGAGCCGACAACGTCTAAAATCGTCACAGTACTTCCTTCAGAATCAGCCTCTACGCCTTGGTCAACAGACAGCGCTTGATAGCTTTTGCCCATCTCCATGGTTTCAAGTACTTCTTCTTCTGTTACATCTAAGTATTCTGCAATTTCTTGGACTTTAGGTGATTTCTGTGTCTCTGTTGTCAAATGATCAACTGCCATTTTGATTCTTGGTCCAAGCTCTTTAATCCGCCTTGGTACATGGACACTCCATGTCTTATCTCGTAAAAAGCGTTTGATTTCCCCGATGATGGTTGGAATAGCAAAGGCTTCAAATGATTTACCGACGAGCGGGTCGTATCGTTTAATAGCGCCAAGTAAACCTATCATTCCAACTTGTCTAAGGTCCTCATGAAAGCTTTTTCCTTTAGAATATTTTTTCGCCAGCATATCAACCAAGTTTGTATAACATTCGACCAGCGTGAGCTGCGCCTGCTCGTCTTGATTGGTTTGATAGCTTTGGATGAGGCGGTCTACTTCATCTTTAGTTAGTTTCATAGTTTTGGATGGTTGTGTCATGGTCAACTCGCTCCCTGTTTAAAAACTTTGTCATCGCCACGGTAACTCCGGAGTTTGCTTGCACCTCGACTTCATCCATCAATGTTTGCATTAAGTATAAACCAAGACCTCCTTCTGCCAATTGATCCACCGTATGAGCAGATGTGTACGGTCCGAGGTCTTCCTGTTTTTGCTTAAAGTCAAAGCTACCGCCTTTGTCAGCGACAATGATTTCTAGACGATCCTCGTAAACAAGAAAGCGAACAGCCACCTCTCCATCTTCGCCGTCTTCACCTTTGTAGGCATGCTGAACTGCATTTGTACAGGCCTCACTGACGGCAATTTTTAAGTCCTCAATCTCTTCATAGGCATAGCCCATCCGGCTCGCTACGCCTGACAGAGTCAAGCGAATGATGCCTACATATTCTGGTTTTGCCGGTATTTTCATCTCGATTAGATCTACTGATTCGTTCATTGTACCCCACCCTCTGACTTTGCAGAAATGTCAATGATGTCCTTTAATCCAGTGATTTCAAACAACCTTACAAGCCGTTCTGACAAGTTCTCAAGCTTTAATGTGCCACCTGCTTTTTGAGCCGCTTTAAACAGCCCAACGAATACACCTAAACCTGTACTATCCATATACGTAACATCCTTTAGACAGATTTCAAGATGCTCTCCCGCCTCAGCTTTAGGCATGAGCGTTTCTCTTAGCTCAGGAGCGGAGTACACATCAATTTCACCGCTGACACTGATTTTCGTTTTTTGATCTATTTGATGCTCTTTTACAGACATATTCATTATGCATTCACCTCGAAATTCTTGTTTCCTAAAGTTTTATATACCCGCATGTTCACTTTCTAAACCTTTCTTTTGAGAACAAGTAAAGTAAAGTCATCGTGCAGCTGAAAATCCTGCAGTTTGAGTAAGCTGGCGTAGATGGCATCCACCATTTCTTGAGCTGAGTAGGATAGGTGCTCTGATATGAGTGTTTTGATGTCCTCCCTCTCTAAGAAACCATCCTCTGACTTGGATTCTGTGACCCCATCAGAGAATAAGATCACCATGTCTCCTGCATCCAAATGCTTCTCGTACTGTCTGTAGTCAAATTCTGGTGCGATCCCAAGGACAAGCCCTTTTGCGTCTAAATCGTAAAATGTGTTCTCTTTTTTGCAATAGAAAAAGCCCGGCTCATGACCAGCCGATGCGTATTTAAACTCATGCGTTTCTTTATTATAGCTGCCATAGAACATCGTGATAAACATACTTGGGTCTACGTTTTGCTCGACAACACGATTCAGGGTTTTCAGCACCTTTGTTGGGCCGCTCCCTGACTCTGGCAAGGAATCCATCGCATATTTAATCATCGACATACAGAGCGCAGCCGGGATTCCCTTTCCAATGACATCTGCGATCGCGATATTGATTGTATCGTGATCTGTTACAAAGTGGTAATAATCTCCACTCATCTGTTTTGCCGGTACACTAATTGCACCAATATCAAAGGTATCTCCTTCTGGAATTTTCGTTTCCAGAAGGGTTTGCTGAACATTTGCAGCAATTTCAATTTCAGATTTTATTTCTTGCTGGATGCCTCTGAGTGTTAAATGTTCTTGGTAGGCAAGTCCGTACCCAATCATGACTTCAATTAAGAAGTCTAGTGAATGAAAAACATCTTCCGGCAAATCAGGGTAAAGCTCCTGAATCACTTTTCGGTGAACACTCACTATTTCTTCAGGAGGTATTTGATGCTCAATGGTTTTACGGCTAAATTTTTGAGCTTGATAAAGCGATGTTTCAGTTAAATCACTGATATAACGACTGAGCAGCTGATGGTACCGCTGCTCCATTACCTCCTTAAAATCCATGGTTTCCCTCCTAGCGAAGCCACTTAACAGCTTGTATCTCCGTTCCTTGTTCTGGTGCAGAATCTAATTTAAATTCATCCATCAGCCGTCTGACGCCCGGAAGACCTGCTCCGAGTCCGCCTGATGTTGAAAATCCGTCTTCCATTACTTTACGTATATCCATGATACCCGGCCCCTCATCTGCTGCGATGACTTTGAGTCCACGCTTTCCGCGCTCCATCACTTCTTCTATACAAATCTGACCTTTACCAGCGTATAAATAGATGTTTCGAGCTAATTCTGAAATGGCCGTCGTAATTCTTGCTTGGTCAACTGTTCCAAATCCAAGTTCTTTTGCAACATTGCGCCCCAATTGTCTTGCTGCGACTATGTCCCATTCCGTCAATATTCTTACACAGGATTGGTCTTTCATATCTATTCCCCCAATTCCCGCTTCAGTGTCTCAAGCCCTTGTTCAAGATCTAGTGCTGTCTGAATTTCTTCAAGCGATATTCCAAGTTCAATCAGCGTCACAGCGACTGCCGGCTGTATTCCTGTTAATACAACTTTCGCCCCCATGAGCTTGGACATCGTGATCACATCACCTAATACCTTTGCAATAAAGGAATCAATCATGTCAACGGATGTGAGGTCAATGACAACACCGTTTGCTCCTGTTTCATGAATTTTATTCAGCAAGTCTTCTTGAAAGTGGAGAGCTGTTTGATCATCAAGCTCCCACTGTATCGAAATCAGAAGACAGTTATATAGTTTTAAGATTGGAATCTTCGGGTGATTTCTCACTGGGTTATCCCTCCAATGAAACAATTTTTCGATTTGTCATTTCCAAAGCAGTTTGAATTCCTTTTTGAAGGGTATTCTTTGTTGTAACTTGAGATAAATCAATTCCAAGGTTCACAATGGTTTGGGCTATTTCTGGACGAATACCGACAAGCAAGCACTTCGCACCTACTAATCTCACAGCCTCTGATGCTTGAATGATATGATGCGCTACCATTGTGTCAACGACAGGTACACCCGTAATATCAATTAAGACGACTTGTGAGCGATGTTTGACGACACCGTTGAGCAGATTCTCCATAATTTTTTTGGCACGTTCTGTGTCAATTGTTCCAACAAGCGGCATGACGGTAATGTGCTCAAATACTGGGATCAGCGGGGCAGAAAGTTCCTGCAGCGCGATTTTTTGAAGGTTGACTGTTTTCTCCCATGAGATGGAATACTGGTTTAAGATCTCGTTATGAATAGGTGTGATGAATCGATCAATTTGCCAGATGAGGTCATGACTTTCTTCTGTTGTATCTTTGTCATCGTTCATTTTGTGATATAAATGTGAACGGATTTCTGTTAGACCATTTGCCAGTAACTTAAGTGATATACCCATTTGAACAATTTTTAAAGCAAAAGTTTGCACTTTTTCTTCAAAATCTTCAGCATACCCTTCTGAAAGAGATGTAATGATTAATTGAACATATTCCGAACAGATGGTTTCATACATATTGTCGTTCAGCATCATGTCCGTTTCTTTTTCTCCGAGTCGTCTAAAAATGTCCGTCCACTCTTTTTGTAATTCCTCTCGATGCTCTCTTGCAAAAGCTAACACGATATGATTCGACATGTTTTACCCCCTACGTACATAAACAGCACTTCTTTTAGTCTTTCTTCATTATAACGTTAATAAAAATTGAACACAAAAAAAGTTGCTCCCAACAGAGCAACCAAGTATCACCATATTAAAAATCAATAAGAGCCAAACTAACTTGTAAGGCTTCATCAACCTTCTCCATCATCTCATCATCAAGATGTGTGATTTTATCTGTCAATCTTTGTTTATCGATTGTACGAATCTGCTCCAAGAGAATGACAGAATCTCGTTCAAAGCCGTAGCGCTTTGCATCAATTTCGACGTGAGTCGGTAATTTCGCTTTTTGTATTTGGGCTGTTATGGCTGCAACGATAGCAGTCGGGCTGAAGCGATTTCCAATGTCATTTTGAATCACCAATACTGGGCGAACCCCGCCCTGCTCGGAGCCAACAACAGGAGATAAATCAGCAAAGTAAACATCACCGCGTTTAACAATCAAATGTTTAACCCCCGCTGACTAATCGCTCAACTGTATTCTCAGCCTCAAATTCTGCGTATTGTGCCTCTGAAGAGATATTCAGATTAATTTTCGCCATCTCCATGTAGCCGCGTCTCATCGATTCACGATTTTGTCGAATATTACGTTCACGAATATACGTTTTTGTCGCTCGGTAGATCAATTCATTTCTTGTTACCTTATCCTGCTCTGCTACTCGTTCGATTTCAGACATCAAAGCCTCCGGTAGTCGAATCTTCATTTCGTTTGTTGCGCTGGATTCAGACAAAAAACATACACCTCCACAAAACTTACGGATACCGTTTCGATCCATTCCAAGACTAATCATACCATTATTCAATGCGCAAGCAAAGCTGTTTTTTCATGATTTCTTATTAGAACATGAAGCGGCTGTTCACCCGTAAATCAAAGATGATAATGGAGTTCCTCTTTCACATTATACGCTTTTTTCCGAAAATCATACGGTATTTCCAAAATCTCTAAAAAAGGGAGAATGTTTACCCCTTCTTTGTAGAATAAAAAGGAACGATGTCAGTTTGACGATCGTTCCTGTGAAAGCTGCTTAGAAAAAGCTTGACCCGCCTTGAAGCAGCGGATTCCGCACATGCACCCTTTTGCCGTCCTCTATATATACTCTTGGGACGCGGTGGCCAATGGAGCAAGTGACTTCATAGTTAATGGTTTCAAGCCTTTTTGCAATTTCATCGACTGATACCATTTCTTCACCTTGTCCACCAATCAAAACGACTGGCTCCCCTGCTGAAAAATTCTCTTTCAGTTCAACCATGAATTGATCCATACATACCCTTCCGGCAATCTTCCGGCGCTTTCCGCCAACAAGTACTTCCGTGCCTGCCAGCTTCCGGATCCACCCGTCTGCATAGCCGACTGGTACCGTACCGATCCATGTATCTTGATTGGCGGTATACGTCGCCCCATAGCTGACACTCTCACCCTTTTGAATGAGCTTCACATGGGCGAGCTTTGTATGAAGAGACATGGCTTCTTCCAGCTTGAAAGGAAGTTCATCTTTGATTTCCTCTGATGGTGACAGCCCGTACATACTGATGCCGAAACGAACCATATTAAACAACACTTCTTTAAACCTTAAACCCGCTGCACTATTGGCACAATGAACGAGCAGCTTCTCCGTATGAAGCGGCTGAAGCAGGGTTTGAAAGGTGTCGACCTGCCGATCAAAATAGTTCTCATCCTTTTCATCCGCGGTCGCAAAGTGAGTAAATACACCTTCCAGCTGTAAATAAGCATGCTCGCTGACAAGCTTCTTTACTTCGCTGACTTGCTCCAACGTTTTCACACCTAAACGGTTCATTCCGCTGTCTATTTTCAAATGAAAACGAATGGGTTGTCCCATCTGCCCTTTCACCATATGGGCGACTTGCCTCAGCCACTCTATGGAGTAAGCGGTCATGATCACATTGTATCGAACAGCGGTTTTGACATACTCCGGCGGTACTGCGCCGAGTACAAGAATTGGTGCTTTAATGCCTTGATTTCTTAAAGAAATGGCCTCATCTAAAAAGGCGACAGCTAACAAGTCTGCTCCTGCTTCGAGTGCAGCTCTTGCTACTTCTATATCTCCATGTCCATATGCATTGGCTTTCACAACAGCCATCAATTGAACATTTTGACCAATATGATCTTTCATATGTGAAACATTGTGCTTGATTGCGGTTAAATTAATTTCTGCCCATGTGTCTCTATAAAAGGCATTTGTGTCCATCAGTCACACTTCCCTATTGAATGATTCAATCCCTTCATATGATACTAAAAATCAAGAATAATGTGAAACAAATCAAAGAAAATCAGCCCTTGCACAGGGCTGATGCTTCATTTATCAAGGCTTTCCGCCTGAGAATCTCATTTATTTAGCTGACTGGCCTTCTACACTCTTTGCAACCATCAAAAGCTCTTCTTTCGATAGATCACTTGAGGAAATTAAGTAGTCAACTCCGTCAGATGTCCATGAGAGGGATTGATCTGTCAGAACCCCTACTGTCATACCAAGATCGACCGGCTCACCGTTCATCGTGACAGGCGTAGATGCTTCAGCTACTCGCGCTTTTTCCTGAATGAGTGTGAAGGATTTCTTGCCGCCGTACGTAATCACATAACGCTTCCCAGCATCTGTCGTCATTTCTTTCTCTTCCATCTTCTTCACGCCTTCTGGCATATCAACTGGTGTTTTCACCGCAAAGCTGTCAGATGGGTCTGCACTTGTGGCAACATCCATTTGAGAGAGTGTCATGTTTTTCTTCTCATCAAATGCATCTTTGTCAAAGGATTTATTGAATTCAAAGTGAGAGAATTCCACTTTCACCATTGGCTTTTTGTCGCTATCCAGCACTTTTACACTGGCAGGCGCCATTGTTTTCTTATGAAAGGTAATCTCTTGGGTAGGCAGCATTTGGTTGTGCTGATAATTGGTCTTCGTTTCGAACACATACTTTGACTCTTTCGCTTTGAACTGAGCTGCACTGTCATTTTTAATGTCCTTCACAAGTGATTCGAATAAATAGACCTGACTGCTATTATTCGGCCAATCACTATGGAAACGGAAGCTCTTGTTCAATGAAGGTGTCAGCACAAACACACCATTGCCATTTCTTAAAATGACTTGACTCTGATCCTTTTTCGGATTTTCTAAATAGACACGGTAAAGCTCCGGCTTTTTGTACCAAATTTCTACCTGGTACTCCTGCGGGTCATTTCCTGTCTCAATGGTCATTTTTGCTTTGGCTTTGTATGATGTCATTTCCTCTGCCTTTTTGTTTAAATCTCCAACGATATCCTTCTGAGATTTTTGACCGCATGCGGAGAGAATCAGTACAAAAAGGATTCCCGTTACAAGCAAAACAAAGCTTTTTCTCACCCTTTTCAACCCCTTCGTTAATTGTGTTAAAAGGAAGAAACCGCTTGTTTGACTTTAACAGTACGCCTCAAGAGTTAACTGCGTACCGCGAACCATCAAAGCCTGTTAGCAACTCGCCCTTCCTTATCGCACTACCCAATATATGAAGGGGGGACAAACAATATGCAGACTAGCTTGACAACCTTTCAATTAAAACTTGTGCAGCAGCATATTCCTTTGTATGGGTTATCGACACATGGACCTGATCGCCCTCTGCTTTCTCGCTTTTGATGAAGGGTTTCCCCTTATCGTCTTTTTGAATGTCTATGTCATGAAAGCTTAAATGCTGACCGATTCCCGTTCCGTATGCTTTAGCGAAGGCTTCCTTTGCCGCAAAGCGTCCTGCCAAAAATTCCAGCTGTCTTTTTTCACTGAGTGTAAGAAAGACGTCCTGTTCACTTAAAGTCAAAATTCGTTCCGGTAAACGGGGCTGTCTGCTGAGCACCCGCGAAAGACGGTCGATCTCTACAATATCAATGCCTATTCCTTTGATCATGAGGTACCTCCTATGATACTCGTACTAATTTGAGTGTTCGCTTCATAAACGTGTTACTATAAACTTACCATTATCTAGTCAAAAGGGGTTTGTTATGTTTATTCGAACGGAGAGCTTTCAACAATTTATTAGATCGTATCCAATCGTAACAGCGATCCTTGCTTTACAAATCGGCCTGTGGCTTATATTTGCGGTTCCTATCCCTATTATACAGCTTGGTCAGGATCATCTCGTCGGTTTCAATTATGGTGTAGCAGCTGGGGAATGGTGGCGTCTCGTCACACCTATTTTTCTGCACGGAAGTCTCACGCATATTTTATTCAATTCCATGTCCCTTTTCTTGTTCGCTCCAGCGCTTGAACATTTGCTTGGGAAGGTTCGATTTCTAATCATTTATCTCGGTGCAGGATTCATTGGCAATCTCGGAACCTATTGGGTGGAGCCTTTAGAGTATGTACATGTTGGCGCTTCTGGTGCGATCTTCGGTTTGTTTGGGGTTTATCTATACCTTGTCCTGTTTAAACCGCACATGATGGACCGCGGGAATTCACAAGTGATTTTAACGATTCTTGCTGTTTCTGTCATCATGACGTTCGTCAATTCGAACATCAATATCATGGCTCACTTATTTGGATTGATCGGCGGTATGATTCTAGCACCGATTACGCTGCTTTTCCATTCGAAAAAAAGACGCTATTAATCTCATAAAAAATGTCGATCACTCCTCAAGCAGGAGCTGATCGACATTTTTCGTTTAAGACGATTGATTTTTTTCATACGAATACCAATCAAATACACGTGCCGCATCTTCTTCCTCAAGGTGATGCACACCAAAGGAATCAAGCAGCGCAGAGGATTTCACAAAGGTGTGAATACTGGCGACCCGACCTTTCTTTTGGAAAAAAGATTGCGTCATCGTATAGTTTTGCATTCGTTTTCTCAAGACAATGCCAGTGGTCTTGCCAATGCCTCTTGATGTCATTTGAATCAATGAATCTTTGATTGTATATCCTGATTGTTTATAAGCTAAATAGCCAAAGAATAGAGCAAGCGGTAACGGAATGAGTCCCAAATATCCCCATGGCGGAAAGCGTACCGACAGGATGATACCTACAAGTAACGGCACAAAGCCATATGAGATCAGGTAGCGCTTGAGCGAACGTTTTGGCACTTTTTTCAGCTCTGTTTCTGGTGCTACATGATAATGATCGGTGAATTGTGACAGCAATTCATTTATTTTTTTCTTCCGAATGAGCGGAAATAAGACGGAAGAGGTTTCTTTCTCTGTGATCGAACCTCCCGCACTAACAAGCATCACCGTCGCAAAACCAAAAGGCTCACGGATCATATTCTCTTTGATTTTCACTGCTTGAATTCTCGCAAGTGGAATGGTCATTTGATGTCTCTCGATGAGCCCTCTTGTAATGATGATGTCATTCCCTTTTCGTTTTGCAGCAAAATTCGCATACTGAAGTGCTGTTACCCCAACACTCAAGATCCATGCGATCAATACGGCAAGAAATATCAAAATCGCATAGATTTCAATGCTCGCATGGCTTAAAAAAGAGAACTGCTTGAAGAACCCGTCCAAAGGGAGAATTTCATCTATTTGCGTGTAGATGGCGAGACACCCTGAGATAATGACACCGATACCGCTTGAAGTGGTCGCAGCCAAAAGCAATTCTGGCACACCCATACGATAGGAGACATTGATTTCTTCCTGCATAGGTTTTTGCGCAGTCAAATGGCCATTCAGATCACCTGCTTCATCCGTCATTTCTTCTTCCTGCAAGCTTTTCTTCCGGTTGAAAATCGACTGCTTTAATTGTTCCGCTTCTGCTTTTGTAATCGCGGTCAGGCTCACTTCTGGACCATCCGTTCCGCCTGCCGTTTCGATTTGAACCCGCACTAAACCGAAAATCCGCTGGAAAATACCTTCACTTGTATTGACCGTTTGAATTCGTTCTAACGAGATATATTTTTTCTTTTTCGTAATCACACCCGATTCCACACGAAATTCATCGTCTTCCATCCGGTAAGTGAATCGTCTCCATTCTAAAATGGTAAAAACGGCTTTCCATAAAAGAAGCACACCAAGAATGATAAATGCATAAAAGCGAATGCTCGAATTCGAGTTCACAAAAATCAGCACGAAAAAAGGGATAATGAAGTTTTTGATCATGGATACAGCATCTGATATAAAATCAATGAACATCGAAATGGGGTGTACACGTTTTGGTTCAGACATCATCTTCCGTCACCCTTGCTAAACGAGATATGTAATCACGAAGCTCATCTGCCTCTTCTAATTCTAGCGCCGGTATATCATGAACTGTGGCAGCAGTCGAAATTTGAACAGAGGCCAAACGGTAGCGCCTTAAAAGCGGTCCTTGAGATGTATCAACATGCTGAACACGAACCATTGGCACAATTACACGTGTGACGCGAATGAGTCCATGCTGTATTTCAATTTCATTTTCGAATACTTCGTAGCGCCAGATGTGGTGGCGGATTTTTGGTATGAGCCAAATGCCAAAAATGACCTGTAAGACCCATAAACCAGAAAGGATCGCTCCAATCCAATATGGCCATTGAAAATAGTAGCTGGCAACAAATACCCCAATGATGATGAGTAAGAAAATCAATGAGATAATTCCATTTTGAAGACGCCATACCTTTAAACCATTTAAACTAATTTGACGTTGCGGCTGTTTTCTCACATTCTTCCCCCATTCTCTTACTTTTCTATCAATATATTACGTAACAAAGCCTAAAAAGTTTCAATTTCAGCCTGTTAAAAAAAGCGAACCCTGCAAAGGATTCGCTCTTGTATGTTAGTTGTTATAAGATTTCTTTTGACGACGATCGTTAGAAGAACGATTGCGGTCATTTGAAGAACGCTTTTTATCACCGTAAGATGAACGGCCTTTCCCGCGATAGCCGCCTCCGCCGCCACCGTCTCTACGTTTAGAAGAGCTGCGGTTGTTACGATTGCGTTTTGAAATCATTGGTGCTTCATCTGTCAAACGAACAGGCGTTGCATCCGGCTCTTTTGTCATCATTTTGATGGCAGCCGCAACCACTGTCACAGAATCATGATCTTCCAGCAATTCAGCAGCAGCTGTCATGTAGAAGTTCAAGTTGTTTTCACTGATGATTGTACGCAGACGATCAATGGTTACTTGCTGTTGTCCTTCGATTGCCTCATCTAGTGTTGGTTCTTTCATACGATCCATTTTACGTTTAGTCGTTTGCTCAATCGCACGAAGCATATCTTTTTCACGTGGTGTGATGAATGTCATCGCCATACCTGTACGTCCAGCACGTCCAGTACGTCCAATACGGTGAACGTAGCTTTCTGGATCTTGCGGTACGTCAAAGTTATACACGTGTGTGACGCCTGAGATATCAAGTCCACGTGCTGCAACGTCTGTTGCTACAAGCACATCGATTGAACCTTCTTTGAATTTACGAAGCGCAACCATACGTTTTGCTTGAGTCAGGTCACCATGAATTCCTTCAGCTGTATAACCTCTAAGGTTAAGTGCTTCAGTCAATTCGTCAACACGGCGTTTCGTACGGCCGAAGACAATTGAAAGCTCAGGTGATTGAATGTCAAGAAGACGAGTCAATGTATCAAACTTTTTACGCTCGTGAATATCCAAGTAGAACTGTTGGATGTTAGAGACTGTCATTTCTTTCGCTTTTACTTTTACGTGTTCTGGGTTTGTCATAAAACGCTCTGCAATGCGCTTAATTGGTGCAGGCATTGTCGCAGAGAATAAAAGTGTTTGGTGTTCACTTGGTACATTTGAAAGGATCGATTCAATGTCTTCAATGAAACCCATGTTTAACATTTCGTCTGCTTCATCAAGCACAACTGTTTCAACATTTTGAAGACGCATTGTACGACGGTTAATGTGATCGAGTAAACGTCCTGGAGTCCCTACGATGATATGAGGATTTTTCTTGAGCGAACGGATTTGGCGGCCGATATCTTGTCCACCGTAAATCGGAAGTACGCGCGCACGCTTGTCTTGGCCGATTTTATATAGCTCTTCAGATACTTGAATCGCTAATTCTCTTGTTGGCGCAATGATAATCGCTTGGATGTTTGGAGAAGCTGGGTCAATTTTTTCTACAAGAGGAATACCAAATGCTGCAGTTTTTCCTGTACCTGTTTGTGCTTGTCCAATGACATCTTTATTCTGAAGACCGAGAGGAATTGTTTCCGCTTGAATCGGTGTTGCTTCTTCAAATCCCATGCGGTTAATAGCTTTCATGAGACTTTCGCTTAATTGAAAATCTTGAAACGTTATAGTCAAATTATTCAAACTCCTTCTAATTGCTGTTTCAGTAATCTCGTGAATGATCATTAAAAACTGCCCTTTTCCGAAAGGACAGGTCCATTATATACAAAGCCCGAATTACCCTACCTTATATCTTACCATTACCCTATTTGTTTTTCAACAAGACAGAAATGGATATATCTACTGTTCTACAATGACAGATTCACCTTCACTTTGATCTCCGTCCATCCATTTCCACTTTTCAAACAGTTGAATTTTTCCGTTATCCAGCTGCTTTGGAGTGGAATTGCAAGTCCCGCTTCTCATGCTGCCGTCCTTGCTTACATGGTGATATCTAAAATGAAGTGTTCCATCCTCATTCACAGTTCCTACAAGTACGCCAGATATAATACTGCCGCCTTGATATGTGCCCGTTAATATATTCCCGTCCTGACGATATTGAAATATGGTTCCTGCTGATACTTCTCCGTTACTCGAATTAGACTGCGGGACAAAGGTTTTTCCGTCATATTGAAACAACCGAATCAACCACCTTTTCTTTCCTATTGTACCATATGCCTGTCACTCATTCGACAAAAATGATGCAAATTTTAACAAGTGGGATTCAATTTATATTAGTTTAGCCACATTTTAGCTTTTCTATAGATTAAATTGCTTTTTTTAAAAAATGTTCTACTTTCTCAAACAATTGCTGGGCACATGGCTCATGACAAACATGATGTTTACAATCGGGCAAATAAAACATTTCTTTCTGGCGAGACGGGACTTTATGATAAATAAATTCTGCACTTGAAGCGGGCACAATTCCGTCGCTTTCACCTTGAACAATTAACACAGGCAGATGAAGCTTCTCAAGCGAATTCTTCGTTTGCTTTACCAGCTTCATAAATTCTATCGCAGCTGACAGCGGCGTGCTTGTGAGCTTATGACGATATCGATCATACAAAGGGTTTGTATCAATTAACCCAGACAGGGACTCCTTTACCATCTGCCTTGTGTCTTGCATCATTTGTTTTGGGTTCACATATTTAGCCGCAGCACTTAATAGGACGAGACGGGCAACTGGGTACTTCGCTGCTAAATAAGAAGCAATCATTCCGCCCATAGAAAAGCCGATCAAATACATGGTGTCACAAGTTCGATAAAGGGATAGAAGTTCGAGTTCAGCTGTCGCTATCCATTCTTGATAAAGAATGCCTTTTAACTGAAGCTCCTCTCCATGCCCCGGAAGCGTAACAGACTGCACATTCCAATCTGCCGCCTGTTTTAAATATTGCGCCAGCGGTTCTACTTCATAAGGGGCACCAGTAAAACCGTGGATACATAAACAGCCAATCATTCTGTCACCTTCTCACTTTTATAGTGCAGTAATGACTTCTTCCAATTTCATACCGCGTGAGGCTTTGACAAGCACAACATCGTCAGGCCCTGCCACTTCAGCTAGTTTTTTCTTCAGGTCCTCTTTGTCCATAAAGGAGAAGACGTGCTCAGCCCCGAATGATTTTTTCGCTCCTTCAGCAATGAATGCACCTAGACGGCCATACGTCATGACATGATCAATAAATTCTGGCTTGATGTAACGGCCTAATTCATAATGATACGTTTCTTCTTCGCTGCCCATTTCGAGCATATCTCCAAGTACAAGAATACGATTGGCGAAGCCGTCCATATCTCCCACAAGATCAATGGCTGCTTTCATAGAAGTAGGACTTGCATTATATGCATCATTGATGACAGTGATTCCTTTGTCTGTTTTAATCAGCTCAAGACGCATCCCCGTCAACTTCGTTTGCATCAGTCCTTGGGCAATTTGTCTTTCATTCAGCCCAAAATGCTGGCCTATAGCAATAGCAGCAAGTGCATTCTTCACATTATGTTTCCCTAATACAGGAATGAGAAAACCTTGGGCATACCCTTCGACCTGAAATTCTGTTCCTTCTGCAAGCTGGTTGATGTGCGTTACCTTGATATCACAGTCCTCTGCTTCTCCAAAGGTTTTCACACGCTGAGAAAGTGAACTTGCTCTTTCGCGAAGCAAAGGCTCATCACCTAAGTAATAAAAGATGCCGTCTTCTTTTAATCCTTTTACGATCTCACATTTTGCATCAGCAATGGCTTCTCTTGATCCTAAATCTTGCATATGTGATTCCCCGATATTTGTGATGACTGCCGCATCAGGCTCAGCCAGATCTGATAAAAATTCGATTTCGCCTTTTGCACTCATGCCCATCTCCAAAACCGCAATATCGGTTCCTTCTGGCATTGCAAGAATGGTGAGCGGAAGACCGATATGATTATTAAAGTTACCGTTTGTTTTATGAACTCGATACGCTGTTTGCAAGACGGAATGAATCATATCTTTCGTTGTGGTTTTCCCATTACTTCCTGTAATACCGACAACACGAGGGTTTTCTTCTTTTAAGTATGATTTCGCCAGCTGTTGAAGGGCAGCTAGTGTATCCTCTACAAGAATTACCGGAACGCCTTCTGGCGGATTGGCTTCTTTTTGATTCCAAAGAACAGCTGATGCTCCAAGCTCCACTGCTTTCGAAGCAAATGTGTGACCATTAAAATGTTCTCCGATAAGCGGGATAAACAGGGCGCCGTTTGATACTTTTCGTGTATCTGTTGTCACTCCGTGAATCTGTTCTTCGCCAAAAGCTTGATTAGATAGGGTTCCACCAGCCATTTGGGCGATTTGTTTCACTGTACGTTTGATCATGATTTTTCGCCTCTCTTTCTCATTTCACGTTTGAAGGAAAAGAGACACTACCTAAGGATAGTGTCTGCTTGCTGCTCACATTAAAAAGTTGTTTTAATGGTTTGTTTTTCTTGATGGCGTTCAATTGCAAGTGACACCAGCTTTTCAATTAACTCTGGATACTCTACACCAGTGTGCTTCCAAAGTAATGGGAACATACTAAATGGTGTGAATCCAGGCATTGTATTCACTTCATTGATCAACACTTCACCTTTTTCTGTAAGGAAGAAGTCTGCACGTACGAGACCAGATCCATCGAGGGCTTTAAATGCCTTAATTGCCATGTCATGAATCGTCTTATATTCATCCTCTGACACACTCGCCGGAATGATCAAATCTGTATCGCCGTCTTCATATTTTGCTTTGTAATCATAAAAATCTGTTTTAGGCGCAATCTCACCAACGACAGAGCATTTCGGCTCATCATTGCCTAATACACCAATCTCGATTTCTCTTCCAACGACGCCTTCTTCTACGACCACACGACGATCATATTGGAAAGCGAGGTCAAATGCAGTCTGCAGTTCTTCTTTGCTGCGGCATTTGCTAATTCCAACACTTGATCCCATGTTGGCAGGTTTCACAAAGCATGGATAGCCCAGTACTTTTTCCACCTGTTCTAAGCTGTCTGGTGTCGCTTTCTCGTAGTCTTTTTTATTGAAAGAAAGGTGCTTTGCTTGTGCAAGTCCTGCTTGTGCAAAAACATCTTTCATCATGACTTTATCCATACCCGCGGCAGACGCGAGAACGCCGTTGCCGACATACGGGATATTTAACAGTTCAAGTAATCCTTGCATTGTGCCATCTTCTCCATTTGGTCCGTGCAGCAACGGGAAGACAACATCAATTTTCTCATCAGCCGATGCAGGCTGTGGAAACATGCTTTCATTTAAAGAAGTTGGTAAAAACGTCTTTGCGTTCTGTTCAAATTGAAGCATTTTGACGTTTGATACTGGTTCAGTGAGTTTTTCTCCTCTTAACCATTCACCCTCTTCTGTAATATAAATTGGATGTATATCGAACTTCTCAGTGTTAAGTGCTTTTGTAACTGCAAGGGCTGTTTGCAGTGATACATTATGTTCGGCTGACTTTCCGCCGTAAATCAATCCTAAACTTATTTTCAATGGATACTCCCCCCACTAAAATTCATCTTTACTATCTTATCACTTTCAAGCAAAAATGCTCTAATTAATTTTTGTTGTTACGTAATTGAAATGATTTGTAAAGGTTGTAAGCGCCTCCCGAGCATTTGTATGTCATTCGCCTTTATTTTATATTAAAATGACAATGAAAAGGAGTTGTGACAAATTGAAAAAAATCACAAGTACTGAACAATTCAATGAAATGATTCAATCAGACAAAGAAGTCATCGTTAAATTCTTTGCAACATGGTGTCCTGACTGTACAAGAATGGACATGTTCATTCCAGACATCCTAGAAGCTTATGCTCACCATGAATGGTTTGAAATAAATAAAGATGATTTCCCTGAATTAGCTGAAACGTATCAGGTAATGGGCATTCCAAGCCTGTTAATTTTCAAAAATGGTGAAAAAACAGGTCATTTACACAGTGCAAATGCAAAATCGCCTGAAGAAGTGACAGAATTTCTTCAAGAGCACGTTTCTTAATTGATGAAACGAAGGACATCAGCAAACTCTTGCTGATGTCTTTTTTCTTTTTAAATCTCTTCATAAGACGAGCTGCACAGCCAAAACGTTTCAAATTGATGTTTCACTTACGACAAGTCACGACAACATTATTTCCTGGGAAAGAATGCAGCGTCGAACCAGCTTGGAATATGTCGGTTACGTGAATTTTCTGAATTGAATCTTTACTTCTGACATTTGTCTTTGTATAATGGAATTGCTAATTGAAAATGATTATCAATTTCATCTATGTGAAATCCTATAGACGTCCATTCTTATTAAGGAGCGATGAGTCACATGTCTAAGAAGAAAATTAAAACCTACCAGCAATTGATTGAAGAGAACAAAAAGGCCATCATGCGCGATCCTCAAATGATGGAAAGTATTTACGAAACCATCGACAAAAAACACCAGAAGCAGCTTGCAGCTGCTGGGCGTGAATCATAACTATGAGAGGAGCAGTCATCACTGACTGCTCTTTTGTCTGCTTCAACAAAATAAAAAAGCCGATAAAATCTGTTATTCGATTTTATCGGCTTTTGTTTTAATGTGATTTCGCTACACGGTCCTGCTTCATACCTAAATAAATGAGCATATATGTGAGATAACCCATTGTCATCGTTAAACCACCGAAGAAAAATTGAGAAAAGACTGGTTCCTCAAATGTCGTGACGGCAGCAAGAACGATCCAGCTCGCATATAAATAGACCATGAACCATTTCATATTTCTTTTAAGTGTATACAGAAAGAAAAGACCCGCTAACGAAAAAATCCCCAGCGCTAGTCTGAAATAAACAAGATGATCAAATTGGAAGGCAAAAGACACAAACGAAAACGACAGCAGCAGCAAAATTGGTAAAGCCGTAATGAAATTTTTCACGATAGTGCCACCTCCATGACTCTTTCTTATTATAAGACAAAATCAGCAGGTTATCGTGAAATACAGACTCGTTTTCACAAAGATGTCACGAATTTTTCTTGTTATTTGACACAATTTTTACACATTTACATCACGTTTCCAAAAAAGAATCCAAGCCGATCCAATAAAGAAAACAAAATGCGCCCCTACTATAAATAGAGAAAACAAAATGCTCATCCCATGAAAAGGCGGCGGTCCTTGAAAGCTGTACTGAGTAAAGTCCGTATTCGCGAAAAGGAGGATTTTCCCCCACTGATTTTCTAAGAGAGACATGATCGGCACAAGTGATTTCGCCGCATATAAAACAAAAAACGAGGTCACAAGGGCAACAAGACTGTTTCTAAACAAACTGGAACACATAAAAGCAAAGCTTGCCATCATGATCACTTCCACCCACTGAGATCCAATGACGGCAAACGTATGCTGAAATAATTGCCCTGTTCTTTCATCAAAATCAGTACCGAAGAAAATAAGACCAAATAGAAAAGCCAAAACATAATAAAAAACAAACAAATAAATGACTGTCAGCACAAGTGTGATGTATTTTGACAGAAAAATGTGCAGTCTTGTTTTTGGCCGGATCAATAGAAACTTGATCGTCCTTTTCTGAAACTCTGTTGAGATCAAGGTCGCGCCAATAACAACAGCAAGCACCTGCAAAATAAACACGACGTTCGTGGAATAAGCAAAATAGTTCGCGACTGTGTCTTGTCCACCAAAGCTTGATATGACTCGTTTTAAGGTTAGAGCCATGGCCAGTTGAAATACAACGATCAATAAAAGAGCAATGAGTGTGATCTTTTTCTTCATGATTTTCTTATGCTCATTCTTGATGAGGTTAAGCATCTGTCGTCCCGCCTTCCGTCCATTTCATAAATGCCTCTTCAATTGACTGCTTTTGAGGCATCAATTCAAGTACATCAAACCCCGCCAGCACAAGCTGTTTGTTCAGCTCTGGCACACGTTCTTTGTTCAGTTGAAGCAGTACACGCGCTCCATTTCGTTCATATGTATAGTCGTGTGCGTCAAGCCATGAGACGGCCTTTTCTACTGGCTGAACATTCATCAGCACCTGCTCTTTCCCCTCCATATCCCGGAGATGAGTACTAGCTTTGATCTGTCCCTTTTGAATGATAATCATGCGGTCACATAGCTCCTCTACCTCATGCAATAAATGCGTCGCAAATAACACCGAGGTTCCTTCTTCCTTTACAAGCATTTGTAAGTGCTCCCGGAATTCCTTCATTCCTGCAGGGTCCAGTCCATTTGTCGGTTCGTCTAAAATGAGCAGGCTCGGCCGATGCAAAATAGCTTGTGCAATCCCAAGCCTTTGTTTCATCCCTAGTGAATACGTCTTGACCTTCTGATGAATGGCATCCTCCAGACGAACTCTTTCCACCACTTCCTGAATGCGTTCCTCCGTCACGCCATCGTGCATCGCTGCATACATTTCAAGGTTTTCAAAGCCTGTTAAATACGAATAAAATTCTGGGTTTTCTATGATCGCACCAACAGATGACATCGCTTTAAGAAAATCGTCATCTTGTGAATATCCATTGATCATGATGTTGCCATTGTTTTTTTTCATCAAGCCAACGATCAATCGAATCAAAGTTGTTTTTCCAGACCCATTGGGACCAAGTAATCCGACAATTTCTCCTTGCCCAATGTCTATAGAAATATCCTGCAAGATCATTTTCCGGCCAATTAGTTTATCGACTTTCTCTACTTTTAAAACAGCAGACTGCAAAGTGGTTCCTCCTTCTGATGTAAAGCCTGTGGCGGCAGTTATGACCGCTCATCCTGTAAAAAGTATATCACGCGAGACAAATCAATCCATGAAAAAAAGGACTGATCCAGTCAGCCCTTCTTGCTTATTACAGTGATAAGTTAGGTGTCGGCGCTTCTTTTTCGTGCTTCTTTTCAGTTTCAGAAACAATCACCGCACATGCTGCGTCACCTGTAATATTAACTACGGTTCTTGCCATATCTAATAAGCGGTCTATGCCAAGGATCAGCGCTATTCCCTCAACAGGAAGATTCACGGAATTTAACACCATGGCCAGCATGATGAGCCCTACCCCTGGGACACCTGCTGTACCGATACTTGCTAAAACAGCTGTTAAGACAACCGTCAGCATTTGAACAAGCGTCAGTTCAACCCCATACACTTGAGCGATAAAAATGGTCGCAACACCTTGCATAATGGCTGTGCCATCCATATTAATGGTTGCACCCAGCGGCTGCACAAAGCTTGAAATCGGCTCTGGCACCTTTAAACGCTTTTGCGCTGTTTCCATTGATACCGGCAGCACTGCGTTACTGCTTGATGTACTAAATGCAACAACCATCGCTGGGGAAAATCCCTTAAAGAATGCCATTGGATTTCGTTTAGCTAAGATAGCAATGGTTGATCCATATGTCAGGAAGAAATGCAGGATAAGCGCAATTAACACGACCGAGAAGTAAAGTCCCATCGCTTTCATGGCATCCAGCCCCTGACTGCCGATTGCCGTTGCAATCAAACCGAATGTCCCGTACGGTGCAAATTTCATCACAACACCGACAAGATACATCATTAATTCATTTCCTTGTTCAAACAGTTTCAGCAAGCCTTCCGTTTTTTTACCAAGCATGGCTATGCCAAGACCTAAAAATACACAGAAGACGATAATTTGAAGCATGTCTCCTTCAACTAACGATTGGACTGGATTGGTTGGAATGATGTTGAGTAGTGTGTCTGCCATTGATGGGGCTTCCTCTGCGGAATAATCAGCCGCTTTTGTATCAAAATTGCCGAAGGCTCCCGGCTTGATCAATAAGGCTAATGAGATGCCAATGATGATGGCAAAAGTTGTAGTGAGCAGGAAATAAGTAATGGTTTTTGCGCCGATTCTGCCTAGCTTCTTCGGATCACCAAGGCCTGCTACACCGAGCGTGATCGAAAAGAATACAATGGGCACAACCAGCATTTTAATCAGGTTTAAGAAGATTTGACCTAGAGGTGTAAATAAATAAGGGTCTAACACTTTGAATACATCTGGAGCAAAAAGGTTGAGCAGCAATCCTGTGATTGCACCTACAAACAAGGCAATAATAATTTTCGTCGCCAGCTTCAATAAAATCTCCCCTTCCTCGTCAAAAAGCCCACGAGAGAGTCTTCTCGTGGGCCTGCGTGTCCATACATGTACCACTGTCTACTCTCTTCACGCTGATGAGGTTAGCTGACGGGTTAGGACGAAGAGATGTCCTTTTTTCTCAGATAAGAAAAATTCACCCCAAAAATTTGGGTCCCCCATTCCTTTAGAAGGATTAAGCGTGTGGTAATATGATATTTTCATACCATTTATACCTTATTTTTAGAAAATTGTAAACAGGTTCATATGAACTTTTTAATTACTTTCTTCCCTATTTGTCACTTCAAGAATATCTAAAATAAACACAAAGATTGGGATACCGATAATAAGTCCCCAAATGCCAATATAGTGTTCAGAGAAGATCAGCACAATAAACGTGAAGAAAATAGGGAGCTCTGTTTTAGCTGACATGAGCTTCGGATTCAAGAAGTATGCTTCAATGGCATGGATAATGACAATCACCAGCACAATATACAGGACATACATTCCGCCTCCGAGTGTATACGCAATGATGCTGAGTGGAATAAGAGAGATCACTACACCCGCTACTGGGATTAAGCCTAGCAAAAAGACCATGACCGCTAATCCAAATAACTGCGGGAAACCCATAATGCCTAACGCGATGGTCGTTAGCACACAATTAACGGTTGCAATAATAAACTGAGCTTCAAGTACTTTTCCAAACGTTCGGGAAAATTTACGTCCAAAGAAGGCAATTTCATGATAGAACACGGAGATTTTACTCGTTTTGAACTTGTTCATGAATTGAATGAGGCGTTCTTTTTCGAACAGGAAGAACATGCTTAATATTAAGGACATAATGACCTGGATACTGAATGTGCTGAAATCGGTTATGTATGTATAGAGGAAATTAAACCCTTTCTCAAAGAAAGCTGATATTTTGAAATCTCCGAATACGTTCGTGATGACGTCAAAGAAGGGTAAATCTTGTGGATGATCTGCAATTTTCTTTCCTAAATGAAATAGCTGCTCTACCTGTTTGGCGATGATTGGCACAAAAACGAATCCGCCAAATGTCAATCCGCCAGCCAGAAGAATATACAAAATGGTAATGACCGATTTCTGTCCTATTTTCAGGAAGCGATTTAAAAAGCCTCTAATGACCTCTTCCAACCGATTCATCAAAAAGGTGAAAATGAAGGTCAAAAGAATTAAATTCATCATTCCTCTTAATAGATATAATGCTGTGGCTAATACTACAAATACTGAAAACCGCTTAACACCGGGTTTTTCGAACAATTTTAAAAATGCCGTCATTACGTTACACACCTGCCAGGACTAAAGTCTATTTTTCATCGTATCTGATATACATTATATCGGATCTTTCTGTAAATTATATAATAAAAGGTCAAAGAGGTCTTACGATTTGTATTAATTTTATTGTTTTTTCTTTTTTACACAAAAAAACCGAACCCATGTAGAACATAAGGTTTCGGTTTTTGGTTGTTTTTATACTAAACAGCCTGCTTCATATTCCGCATTTCCTGAAGTGCTGTTTTGCTCTTCGCTTCGTCAAATTCACCTTCACTCTTCGCGACAACAATTGTTGCAATTCCATTTCCAATGAGGTTTGTAATCGCTCTTCCTTCACTCATGAAGCGGTCAACCCCAAGCAGCAGTGCTAGACCCTCTAACGGAATGACCTGTAGTGCCGCAAGAGTAGATGCAAGCACGATAAATCCGCTTCCTGTCACCCCAGCTGCTCCCTTTGATGTAAGCATCAGAACAAGGATAATAGTGATCTGCTGACCGATCGACAAGTCTACACCAAACACTTGTGCCAAGAAGACGACGGCCATTGATAAATAGATTGAAGTTCCGTCTAGGTTAAAGGAATAACCTGTTGGAATGACAAGACCAACAACAGACTTAGAGCACCCGTAGCGTTCCATTTTATCCATCATTCTTGGCAGCACGGATTCTGAAGAACTTGTGCCAAGAACAATCAAAATTTCATCCTTGATAAACCTTAAATAACCTAGCAGGCTGAAGCCATACATTTTACAAATGATGTTCAGCACAACGAAGATGAACAGGAACATCGTCATATAAACGGAGAGCATCAGACTTGCCAGCGGTCTAATTGATGCTAAACCAAAGTGTCCGATCGTATAAGCCATTGCCCCAAACGCACCGAGCGGCGCAGCACGCATGATATATCCAATGATTTTAAAGAAAACAAGTGACAGCTTATCAAGCCATTCGATGATGCCTTTCCCCTTCTCGCCAAGAGCAGCGAGCGCAACACCGAATAAAATAGAGAAGAATAAGACCTGTAAAATATCACCCTTTGCGAAAGCATCAACCATGTTAGATGGCACGATGTGTGTAACAAATTCCATCCAGTCGATACCCTGTCCGCCATTTTGGGTATATTGTGAGACATCCCCTTTTTCAAGCTTGCTATAGTCAAGACCTGCACCTGGCTTCATGATATTCACAACAAAAAGACCGATGACCAGAGCAAGTGTCGTGACGACTTCAAAATAAATAAATGCTTTTCCCCCAACTTTTCCAACCTTTTTCATATCCCCCATCTTGGCAATACCAAGAACAATGGTTAAGAAAATAATTGGTGCAATGACCATTTTAACGGCATTGATAAAGGTGTCACCAAGCGGCTTCATTTCTTTTCCGACGTTTGGCCAAACCATCCCGACAATGATCCCGATGATGACAGCTGCAATCACCTGAAATGTCAGGTTCTTCAAAAGCCTTTTCATAAAAAATCAACTCCCTCACCCTTTGATGTAAACGCTTAACTGTTATCTGTAGATAAATGATAGCGATTTCACCAAAGGCTGTGAAGCTTATGGACATATCGTACATTTTGGTCTTTTTGGTCTCTTAGTCAGAATGTACGATATATTTATTCACAGGCCGTCCAATCCCCCCATATTGCATATCTAATTTCAGCTCGCCTTCTTTGACGAGGAAGTCTAAATACCGGCGTGCCGTGACACGGGCTATGCCAAGTGCATTAGCAACTTCCTCTGCAGACTGGGCGCCTTCCTGCAAGCCCATATAAGCTTTAATTTCGTTCATCGTATGCACATTCAGCCCTTTAGGAAGCCAAGTATCTTCCTGCTTAACAGCAGGCTTTCGTATGATATCATCGAGCATCTCCTGAGAAAATTCTGCTGCGGTTTGGATTTTTGATTTAAACGCCTTATAGCTTTCAAGTGATTCTTTCATTCGTTCAAATTTGAATGGTTTAATAATATAATCCCGCGCACCATTTTGAAGCATGATGCCGATGGTCTCTTTGTCCTTCGCTGCTGAAATGACAATCACATCCACTTTCATCTTCTGTTTTCTGATGTCTTGCAGCGTTTTGACGCCATCCTTTTTTGGCATATATACATCAAGTACCACGAGGTCTGGACGAATCTCTTTGATCAGCTGGATGCCCTGCTCCCCATTTCCAGCGACAGCTGCTACTTGAAAGCCAGGAACACTCATAATGAACTCTTTATTCACTTCTTGCACCATCGGGTCATCTTCAATTAACAGCACCTTAATCTGAGTCATCTGTCTCTCTCCTCTATGGTCATTGGGAATTCGATTGAGAAGGTGGTACCAATGCCGATGCTTGATGTGACCTCTACACTTCCCATCCCTTTGTCGATAATCGTTTTTACAATATACAGGCCATAGCCTGTTCCGCCCTCTTTGCCATGTGTGAAGCCTTTATCGAAAATAGAAGGAATCATTTCTTCTTCGATCCCGGAGCCATTGTCTTCAATTAAAATCGCGAGGACATCCTCCGTTTGATCGATACTAATGGAAATGACTTTTGTGTCTCTTTCTACAGTATCATACGAAGCAAAGGCGTTCTCAATGAGATTTCCGAGCAGCTTCGTCATATCATGCTGATCAAGCCGTTCAGGGAAATCACGCAGACAGCTATGTTCATCTACTTCGACCATGATGCCAAGCTCCTTGCCCCTTCTGATTTTGCTCATCAATAACCCTGAGACAGCATCATGCTCTATGACGCGGTGAAGAAAGTCCGTCACATGTTCCTGCTCCTCTGTCGTTTGAAAGGCCAGATCGAGCGCCTGATCGGCTTTACCCAGCTGAATCAGACCGGCAATCGTATGAAGCTTATTCATATGCTCATGGTTTTGCACCCGCAAACCGTCCACAAAGTTCTTAACCCCTGTGAGCTCCTCCGCCAATTTTGCCGCTTCCGTCCGGTCCTGAAAAATGGCAACTGCTCCGATGATCTTCTTTTTCATCACAATCGGAATCCGGCTGCTCATGATCCGCTTTCCGCTCATATGAATTTCTTCATTGTAGACGGGTTCTGCGCGATCGATAATTTCAGGAAGTCTTGTATCAGACAGCACATCCCAAATATTCCGGCCCACGACATCACCCGTCACGCCAAAAATCTGCTTCGCCTTCTCATTAAAAATGGTAATCATGTGCTGATTATCAATGGCGATAACCCCTTCATTAATAGAGTGAAAGGTTGCAGTGCGTTCCTCTAGCATTCTGACAATCTCATGCGGCTCCAGCTTAAACATTTGCTGTTTAATATGACGGGCGAGTAAAAATGAACCCACAAGCCCAAAGCTGAGCGTCAAGAGGAGGATCATGAGGATATCGCGCTTCATTTCTCCTAATATATCTGCCATACTTGGCAGAGTTCTTCCTACAAGCACAACCCCTGTTTGATTAAATTGATCATCCTTGACTGGATAAAAAGCTCTGATGGCTGTTCCAAGCTCTCCCTCTGCTTCTGAGAAATAAATATGCTCTGCAAAAGCCGGCTCTTCATCAGTTCCTTCTGAGCGCTGGCCAATCCTCGTTTTCACTGGATGCGTTAATCTCACATGATCCATATCCATCACAACAATGTAGTCAGCGTCTTGAATAATCCGAATCTCTTCGATCGCATGCTGTAATCGATCACGTTCCTTTGTCTGATCAGCTAACGCCTGCTTCACCTCATTCATTTCAGCCACAGTTCTCGCCGTGTTCATGAGTCTTTTTCGAAGCTCCCGTTCCTCTGTTTGCTGAATTCCCCCAACAAGGACAATTCCTCCGATTAAAAGGGCGAAAATGACAACGAAATATGTGAGGATGGTAAGCTTCCATCTAATAGATAATTGTTGTAATTTCAATCGATTTCTCATCATTTTTTCACCTGTATCTTTACGAATTCTTCCTCTGTCAAGTATGCTTGACATAAGGGGGATCTGACGCATGAAGAATTTACTCGCTTATACACTTTTGCTCATGATCGGTTTTGTAACCGCTTTATACTTTGGTTTTTATCATATGATGCCAAAATCAGCGACAACCTTTGATGATGAACAGACAGGACTGAAGGACCAGCTTGTGTTCAAATTCAGCCATGTCGTGGCAGACAATACACCCAAAGGACTTGCCGCAAAGAAATTTGCTGAGCTCGTGCACGAAAAATCCGATGGAAAGATCAGCATTCAAATTTTCTCCAACGGAAGCCTTTATTCTGATATTGAAGAAATTAATGCACTCAAAGAGAATCAAGTTCAATTTATCGCTCCGTCTACCTCGAAGCTCGGCATGCTGTCTCCTGAGTGGCTGGCACTTGATCTTCCCTTTGCTTTTTCAAATTACAGCGCGGTTCAAGAAGGCCTGCACGGTGCAATTGGACAAAGGTTGTTTGGCACGCTGCAAAAAGATGGATTAAAGGGAATGGCTTATTGGACAAATGGCTTTAAGCAAATTACCTCTAATAAAGGGCCCATCAAACAGCCGGCTGATTTAAAAAACCAGTCTCTCCGCATTATGCAAAGCGACATGATTGAAAAACAATTCAAACTCCTTGGCGCAAAGCCCTATCAGGAATCATTTAATTCAACGTTTCAGCTATTAGAAACCAAAAAAGTAGACGGTGAAGAAAATACCATTTCAAATATTTATTCAAAAAAATTCTATCATATACAAGACTATATGACGATCAGCAATCACGGGTATTTAGGCTATGTGGTCTTAACAGATCAATCCTTCTTTGACCGCCAGACACCCGAAACGAAACGAATTTTACTTGAAGCCATGGAAGAAACAACGGCTTGGAATGAAAAGCATGCAGAACAGATGAACAAAGATCAGCTGGAGGACATTAAACGTGAATCACCGATTGCCATTCATGAATTGACGCCAGCAGAAAGACAAAAATGGATGAAAGCCCTTGATCCTTTGTATGATGAAGCCGAAAAAACGATCGGATCCACCCTCATCAAACAGATCCGCGAACTGCGTGCACGTTATGAACACTCACCTATTCATGCTTTTCAGGAAGAGGATGAGAGCAAATAAAAAAATCCCTTTGATAAGGGATTTTTTTATGCGCCGGATTCACTCTGTTCTTGCTGCGTGAGCTCTTCTAATCTTGTTAAAATTCTTCGTTTTCGGTATTGCATCATGCCTGTTTCGGCAATTCCTTTTAATTGTGAGCGGTTCGAAACGGCACCAAACAAAATCCCAGCAATGGGCACAAGCTGAAACAGTTTCTTCCAGCCGAACGAATCCCGGTAATTATAGACGACCTCACGCCACCCTTGGATTTGAGAAATCATGTTTTCATGCTTCCCTTCGGATGCATGATAGCTTTTCAGCTCTTTTAGAATCGATTTCTTTCCAACGACATCCGCAGAGTTCAGCTGCAAGCATTTAATGATGAAGACCCGCTCCTCTTTGTTTTTAGGATCATAGCCATAGGTGACGGCAATATCCTGCAATGTTTTCAGAGAGAGGCCCAGTACCGCAGGAATATCAGCAGCTAGCGTAAACATTCCGCCGACACCAGTTGTCGCACCTTGTACCGTCGCGAGATTCGTTCTGTTTTTCCCCATATGTTCACTAATGGCATCCATCAATTCGATTGGGGCCTTTCCAATATCCTCTATACGCTGGATGGATTCGCCCTCACACTTCTTTTGAAATTGACGAATGATGCCTTTTTCCGACGTCAAATAGGCACCGCCAGACTGAATGTAATGACCCATTTCATCTAGCAGCACACCGATTTTTTCCTGAATAAAAGCAGGCGTCAGCTTGTCCAGCATTTGAAATGGAAGGCGGCTGAGTTTCTCCCAAAACCATACCTTTTGCTGGTCTTTCTCCCATTTTTCAATCTCCTTTAATTGTGCTTTTAGCCACTCTCTTTCCTCCATGCATATGCCTCCTTAGATGTCGCTGAAGTATTTGTCTGTTATTATACACAATCCTTGTCCATCATACGTATAGAACATTGAAGCGGTTCCGAAAGGTTTTAATTTTTTTCAAAACGGTTATTGCTTAATAAACAAACAAAAGAGGAGTGGTCAACATGTTAGGATTTCTAATTTCATTAGTTGTGGCGATTGTCATCGGTCTCATTGGGAGTGCACTCGCTGGGGGCAGTGTACCAGGAGGATGGATCGGTTCAATGATTGCCGGGTTTGTAGGCGCTTGGATTGGTCATGGATTACTTGGAACGTGGGGTCCTAGTCTGGCAGGCTTTGCGATCATTCCAGCAATCTTAGGAGCAGCGATCTTTGTCATTATTTTAAGCCTGATCTTCCGCAGTGTGGGATCAAGGGTATCTTAAAAAACAAATAACAGAGGAAGCAGTAGGGACACCGTCTAAGAGGCGGTGTTTTTTATGTTGCTCGTTGACAAGGTATCTATTTTTTTCACTTACATATGATAAACAAACCTATTAGTTCAGATAGTTGACTTTTCATGAATATGGGCATATGATGATTAAAAATTGCATCAAGGAAACTTTTTGTGCCCAAGCAAAACTTTGTAGAATCTAGGTGATGACATATGACAAACAAATACATCGAGGCACAGGCACACATGTCAGCGGCAGCTGAGCGTGCACTTGAAGGTAAGGTCAAAGGATTTAGAAGGCTTCTTCCTTTTCTAGGCCCTGCTTTTATCGCTGCCATTGCTTATATTGACCCAGGAAATTTTGCCACCAACATTGCGGCTGGCTCTAAATATGGATATCTCCTTTTATGGGTCATTCTCATATCAAATCTCATGGCTTTGCTCATCCAATCCTTGTCCGCAAAGCTTGGAATAGCGACAGGTAAAAACTTACCTGAAATCGCACGTGAAGAGTTTCCAAAACCCGTCTCCATCGGTTTATGGATTCAGGGCGAACTCGTCATTATTGCCACAGATTTAGCCGAGTTTATCGGGGCTGCACTTGGTTTATACTTGCTTTTTCGGATCCCGCTGCTTGAAGCATCCATTATTGCAGCTATCGGATCATTTGCGATTTTAGAATTGCAAAGACGGGGATATCGCGCATTAGAAGCCGGCATCACCGGCATGCTGTTCGTTGTCGTGATCGCTTTTGCTGTGCAAACCTTTGTCGCCAAGCCTGATATGGCAAGTGTCGCAGGCGGGCTTTTCATTCCAAAATTTGATGGCGCAGATAGTGTACTGCTTGCAGCTGGAATTTTAGGTGCCACTGTGATGCCGCACGCGATCTATTTACATTCAGCATTAACCCAAAGGAGAGTCGTCGGCAGAACGGAAAAGGAGAAAAAACAGATTTTCCGCTTTGAGTTTTTAGATATCCTTATTGCGATGCTAGTCGCTGGAGCCATCAATGCCAGTATGTTGATTGTGGCAGCCGCTTTATTTTATAAAAATGGTCTCTTTGTTGAAGATCTGGATGTTGCGTTCCAGCATTTTAGCACACTCGCAGGTCCTGTATCAGCTATCTTATTTGGTGTAGGACTGCTTGTAGCCGGACTATCAAGCTCTTCTGTCGGTACATTGTCAGGCGATATCATTATGCAGGGTTTTATTCAATACCGGATTCCGCTGTATGTCCGCCGGCTGATTACTATGATTCCCCCTATTGTGATCATTGCATCTGGGGTGAATCCGACATCTGCACTTGTGATGAGCCAGGTGGTCTTATCCTTTGGTATTGCCTTTGCTTTAATTCCGCTCATCTTATTTACAAGTAAAAAACGAATTATGGGCGAATTAACGAATGCCCGCTGGGTAACAGGAATATCTTGGGTGATAGCAGCTCTTGTTGTCGCACTCAATCTCTTTTTAATTGTGGATACGTTTATGTAAAAGACAGTAGTGATGCTGTCTTTTTCTTTTCATATGGTTATGGTAAAATTCCCCTGAGAGGATGTGGGCACATGTTTTTTTATCAGGATCAAGAGATAGCTATGCGGCTGCTTGAGCCAAGAGACGCAAGAAGTCTATATTTGCTCATCCAGCGGTCAAGAGAGCATTTACGTGAATGGATGCTTTGGGTGGATTCAACGAAAACAGAGGAAGACAGCATGGCGTTCATTCAAGGTGCAATGCAGCAAGCCTTGCAGAACAACGGTTTTCAAGCGGGCATCTGGTCACATGGAGAGCTTGTCGGGATCATCGGCACCCACCAAATTCATTGGATCGACAGGACTGTTTCAATTGGCTATTGGCTCGGAGAAGGCTATCAAGGAAAAGGCATCATGACAAGAGCGTGCAAAGCAGTCATTCATTATTTATTTGAAGATTGTGGACTGCACCGCATTGAAATCAGGGCTGCTGTCGATAACCTGAAGAGCAGACGCATCGCAGAGCGTTTATCCTTTTCGCTTGAAGGCATTTTGAGACAATGTGAATGGCTGGGCGACCGCTTTACGGATCATTGTGTATACGCCCTTTTACAGCCTGAATATATGAAAGAAAAAACGCATTCTATGAATCAGCCCACGTAATTGTGTCGATTGCATGAATTATTTTACAAAGTGAAGCTTTGTAGTATCGGTTGCGATCAGCATCTGATAAAATAGAAGGAAAAATCGAGGTATGAAGTATGTCTCTTATTATTTTATTTTACTTATGGATTGTCCCTTTATTATTTGGCAT
Organism: Bacillus sp. FSL K6-1006; assembly: GCF_038593175.1. Lineage (NCBI taxonomy): Bacteria > Bacillati > Bacillota > Bacilli > Caryophanales > Bacillaceae > Bacillus > Bacillus sp. FSL K6-1006. Next base: position 505,559 of record NZ_CP151970.1, on the reverse strand, counting down.
TTTCTTCTCATTCTTAACAAAGAAAGCCACCTACAAACGCCGCTTTGTCCCATCATATAGCATGGCAGGACTCAGCATCGTTTTTCTCATTCTGGCACTTGTCTTTTCAGCCAGCCATTTTCTATTCATTTGCGGTATGTTCCTATTTGCCACAACCCTTGTCGGCACAGGCATTCCTTTATTTTTAGCCTTTACAAAAACACCATCATAAACAAAAACCACCTTTTCGCAATGGAAAGGTGGTTTCTTTTTATTGATTTGGCATTCTGTAAGTCACAGTCGCATCTTGATTGGCTTCAATCGTTTTCACAATGTCTTGAAGGACCTCTGCTGCACGATCGTTTGAGTCATACTTACCGAGCGTCTTCACCCAAGTATCGCTTCCTGCGATCATCCCTTCAATCTTTTTGCCGGCTACAGTGACTTCGTGGACATGAACGAAACTTTGCTGGTTTTGTGTGAAAATCCATAGCATGGTTTTAGCTCCTTTACGATTTGAAATGTTTTTATCTCTTTTCTTCTCATTTTAAACTTCTTTAACTAAAAATTCATTTGAACATTGATCAACCATTGAACTTTTCAGCATAAATGAGATCTGATTCACTAGGTTCTGCCTTAAGTTCTTTCACATTACCTTCTTTATCATATTTTATATAAGTCATCTCTCGACCAGCAATACACTCACATTCATATTTTTTATTTCCATTCTCAAAAAACTCGACTTGATATCCATCCACAGCGTTCTTCCTCATATACCCTATTTTTTTCACAAAGCCATTTGGATAAAATTCCACATACTTCCCCTGTTTAATACCTTTCTCTACATAGAAATAACTTTCAAGATGTCCGTTTTCGTACATATCATACGCTAGTCCAGTAAAGAGTTGTTCTTCCCCTCCTGAAGTATATTCCACAATTGCTAGTTCGTAGGGTCCCCCATACTCTAGAGATTTTTCAAACTCAGTACCACTTTCTAGAACTATCTTCTTTGACAATATATCATTTAACATATAAAAACCCTTTCAGTTTTCTAACTTTCAGCAAAATGAAAATCTAGGTTAACTAAAATGAAATCTCCTTACCCACTGCTCAAGAAATCATTCCTAACACTTTCTTTTCGCATTCTAAATTTGCGTCTGTTTCAAAAAGGATTCACTTCGAAAAATGTTCTGTCATTGATCTTAACTAATGCTATTTACTGTATCACCAGAATCAATAGCATAAGGTTTTAAACCCACTTTTCCCCTGAAACACAAAAACCTCGAAAGGTTTTTAGCCATCAAGGTTTTTTGTATTTCATAATTCTCTAATTCAATGCATCTTCTAATGTTTTCTTTTCATGTTCTAACACACCACTTATGATAATGCCACATACTACCTCATCTTTGTCCAAAGCAAATCCTACTGTATCGTTTTGTAAAACAGACACTGTATCATTTTCTGAAAATAAAATTAAAACCTTATCTAACCCTATATATACGTCTAATTTACCTTTCTCATCTATATAGGTCTTATCATTATGTTCTTCTACTTGAAAATTTGGTACTCCTTTAATCACATTTATATTTTTGTTATCCAATTTAAAATTTTCCATTTTGTGTACATTTTCACTTAATGTTAGTGTAATTGAACGAAGGCTGCCTGTATATTTCCCTATACCTATTTCAATTAAAGATTTCTTAAAATCTCCAGTTCTCCAATATATCGTTGGCTCTTTTGATATATTCCAACTACCAAATTCTATATTAATCGGTGTATAAAGATCATATTCAATATTTATAGACTGACTGTCTTTGTATTCTGTTACTTTTAACATCATCATGTCTCCTTCTAAGGCATATACACAGCATGCTTTATTACAGGTAGTAATCCGTCTCCGCGGGGTTTACTAAATATTAATTCCCAATTTCCTATCTTCATAATTTCTTCGTATTTAATTCCTTGCTTAGCAGCATTGTTAACAGAGCTTTGGAAACTCGACAATAAAGTTTGGCTATTTATCGGCATACCATGTGTAGTTGCATCTCTTGTTATATACTCAACCATATGTTTCGTTCCATTCGGATGCACCCAAAACTTCCCATCTGATGTTGCTAATTCAAATGATTTTGGGATTTTTGTACCTTCATAATGTGGTTGAGTAATTTTTATATTTCTCCACACTGTACCATTATCTCCATTTTTAACAGCACTCTTAACTCCCATCTTACCATGAAACCCTTTCGCCCCAAACGGCAAAAGCATCCCCAGAGCCGCGTTCATACTTGCTTCCTGCTGTTCTTTTGAGATCTTGTTTCCAAACATGTCTCGGCCTGTGATCGCTTCGCTGAAACCGTTGGTGGCGGTGAGACCATATAAGCCTTTTTGCGATGTTTTCAGGGCGTCAAAGGATTTTTGCGATGTCTTGTAGATATCGACTGCCCTGACTGCGGCTGATGTGGCTTGAGTTGTTTTATAGACGGCCTTTCCGCCTTTGAAAATGCGGCCTGCCCAGCCGACGATTGGGATGTAGCCTGCGGCTGCCATGCCGCCTGCCGCGACTCGCTGGCCTGCGGTGAGTTCCTCGCCTGTGATTGGATCAACGCCTGTTGCGGCACGTTTTGCATCGTTCACGCCAGTCAGTTCATTCACGATGTTTCCACCATAATCGAGGGCTTTTTCATACCAAGGGCGGTTGGCGAGGGCTTCTTGTTCCTTTGCGATCTTGCGGGCTTCTTCTTGTTCTTTTTTGATTTTCAGATATTCAGAAGTTTGCTTCTCAATATCGCTCTTTGCCTTGTAGATGTCGCTATTTTGATACGCTTTCTTGTCAAAATTCATAGGCGAAATCGCTTTTCCGTCATTTGTCGCATTCATCATTTCAGCGTACAATGCCATTGCAGCTTGCTGTTCCGTCTCTGACAAAGCATATTCATCTTTTAAATTTTGATCAAGCTCTCTCAGTTCTTTGACCGTCTTTTTTCGTTCATCTTCCGCATCTTCTATTTTTTCATCAAAGGTTTGGCTATCAAATACCTCTAGGGAAATGAGGTCATCAATGTCTTGAAAAATCGTTTTGAGTGCCTTTTTTTGATCCTTTACAATGCTTTTGGCGTTTTTGATGCCCATATGTACTGCGTTGTCTAAAAAGTGTTCCTCTATAAAGGTATCGCCGCCAAAGCTCGTATCATCCAGTGTCCCAGAAACACCTTCATGAAAGGCTTTTTGCTTATCAATGAAGCTGATAAACATGTCTACATTTCCAGCGAGCTCTTTATAGAAACTTTTAATATTATCGGCTCCTTTCCCAGTGAAATCATCACCGAGGTTGGCAACACCTTGTAATGCCTTTTTTAAATCTACCATTTGTTCGCGGAGTTCTTGATAGTGTTTTGCCCTTGTGTCCATGGCACTTGTTAGTGCTTTTGCATCAAGTATCTTGCCCAGAAGAAGTCACTCCCCCCATTATTGATCATAAAGTCTATTTTACCTTTCTCAGCGAATTGGAAAAATAGGCTTTAAGTTACAAAAATAATTTCCATATATTTTTAGAGGAAATAAAACAAGTGATAATTGAAATGTTTTTTCCTTTCATTAAAAAAAGTCAGTCCTCTTTTGAGAGGACCGACTACATTTTGTTTAGAAAAAGCGTTTTAAACTTTTCTTGAGTGGAGGGATATCCAGCTCGCCTTTTTCGAAGAATTTTTTCAGTAAGTATTTACTAAAACCAGCTGCTTGTGTGTACGTAATTTTCCCAGGTAACGGCGGTTCATTGGTGACAGCAACATCAATAATGACGGGTTTATCTGATTGAAGGGCTGCACTAAAAGCTGGAGCTAGTTCTTCATGTGATGACACGGAGATTCCTTTGCCGCCGCATGCTTCTGCGAACTTAGCAAAATCAATATCTTCCAGCTCTATACCATAATTGATGTTTCCTTTTACCTGTTGTTCATATTCGATCATTCCAAGGTTGTTGTTGTTTAAGATCACAACAACGATCGGCAGTTTATATTTTACCGCTGTCACAAAGTCTTGCATGACCATTGTGAAGCCACCATCGCCGCAGACAGCAACCGCTTGACGATTCGGTTCATTTAACTTAGCAGAGATCGCTCCAGGCAAACCACAGCCCATTGTGGCAAGCCAGCTGGAGATGATGAAATCCTGCTGTTTCATTTCAAAATGGCGTGCCATCCATACGGTCACATTCCCTACATCAACAGAAAGAATGGCGTCGTCTTCAACTGCTTCTTCTAGTCTAGCAATGACTTGCTGCGGTTTAAGCGGTGATGTGGCAACGGATTTTTCCTTATCCATTTCTTCCCGCCATTTCATCATATGCTCTGTACAAGCTTCAAGGAAACCACGCTGCTCTTTATATTCAATGTAGGAGGTCAGTTCCTGCAAACCACTCTTGCTGTCACTCACGATTCCTACGTCTACTGGATATCTTTTACCGATTTGATCTGGTTTAATATCCAGTTGAATGGCAGGTGTGTCCTCTGGTAAGTAGTCTCTATATGGAAAAGAAGTTCCAAGCATAATTAAGAGGTCACACTCTTCCATTGCTTCATAAGCTGGCTTCGTTCCAATTTGACCTAGGTTTCCTAAAAAGTATGGATGCCTGTCTGGCACAACCCCTTTTGCAGGAAGTGTGATGACGATAGGTGCAGCAGCCTTTTCTGCAAATGAAAGAAGCTCTTCTTTTGCATTTCGTAATCCTTTACCTGCTAAGATGACCGGCTTCTTCGCATTGTTAATTAGCTGTGCTGCCTTTAGCAGTTGATCTTTCTTTGGCCGTACCTCTCCCTCAACATAAAGAGGAGATGTATAAACTGGCTTACGCTTAATTTTTTGAGAAAATAAGTCATCTGATACGGTGAGAACAGCCACCCCTTTATGGGTATAAGCTGCTTTAATGGCTTGATTCAATAAATCAGGCAGAGCTTCTGCTGTTTGTACCTGCTGATTAAAGACAGCGACGTCGTCAAACATCCGCTCTAATTTGATTTCTTGGAATGTGTCTCTTCCTACTTCATTCGACGCAACCTGCCCTGCAATTGCTAAAACGGGTGCGCCATCTGCTTTTGCATCGTATAGTCCATTTAATAAGTGGACAGCACCCGGTCCAGCGATGGATAAGCAGACACCGAGCTTACCTGTTAGTTTGGCATCAGCCGCCGCTGAGAGTGCCGCCACTTCTTCATGTCTCGTTTGTATAAATTGTATTTGGCTTGATTCATGCCTAAGCTCTTCAATCAATTCGTTTATGCTGTCGCCGGGCATTCCATAAATATGTTTTACGCCCCACTCTTCCAGTAGCGCTGTTACTTCTTTTCCTGCGGTTCTTTGCGGCATGTGAGAAAACTCCTTTTTTCTTACTCCATACCACCGCACCCTTTTGATCAAACGTTTCAACTTGCTGCTACTTTTTAAAATGATATGGAAGGGTGGCGACCACAATATCCCGTTTCCATAATAGACGGAACCTTAATAAAAAGGCAGATTGGTTATGCAAGATCGTATGCCATCTTTTTTTCGGGATAAATTGAGGCACGAGCACCATCACTTTATATTGATGCGCATTTGCTTTTGCCTCAACCGTTTCAAGAAATTTATCAAGCGGATGAATAAGACTTCGATAAGACGAATGCAATATCACAAGCCGCACACCGCTGTTCAGTTTTTCCCAATCCGCTTCAATTTTCTTATCTTTTTCTTTATCAAAGGATACATGAACTGCTATGACTTGATCTGATAAGGATTTTGCATATTGAACAGATTGCTCGACGACACGTGTTACACCGGCAATTGGCACGATGACCACATTTCCTTTAATCTCAACAGGCTCTGTTTCATTCATTAAACGCAGTTGTTCTCCAACAGACAGATAATGCTTTTTAATGGAATGAAAGATCAATAGCACAATAGGCATGAAAACAAATACTGGCCATACAAGATGGAACTTGGTCAAAATGAGAATCATGAGAACGGTGAAAGAAATCAGTGCTCCGACTATATTGATAGGCATTTTCGTTTTCCAGCCCTGCGGTTTTTCACGAATCCACTTCACACACATACCGGTCTGCGACAAGGTAAATGGAATAAATACACCGACAGCATATAGCGGGATGAGGTGTTCCGTTTTCCCATCAAACAACCAAATGAGCAGCATGGAAGCTACACCTAAAAAGATAATGCCATTAGAATAACCAAGTCGATCCCCTCTTACTGTAAACATGCGCGGCATATATTTATCCTTTGCTAAGTTGACCGCCAATAAAGGAAAGGCGGAAAAACCTGTGTTTGCCGCTAATATCAAGATTAAAGCTGTGACAGCTTGAATGACATAATAGAAAAATGTACGTCCAAATGTATCTGATGCAATTTGTGATACAACCGTTTCTTCTGGCTTTGGTGAGATGCCAAAACCAAACGCAAGCAATGTCACGCCAACAAATAATACGGCTAGTAATCCACCCATCATCAATAATGTTCTCGCTGCATTTTGTGCAGCTGGTTTTTTAAAGGATGGAATGGTATTTGAAATGGCTTCTACCCCAGTCAGTGCAGAACAGCCAGACGAAAATGCTTTTAATAAAAGAAACAATGTAATGCCAGGTACATGCGTGCCTATCGCTGTATGCTCAGGCGCTGGAGGAACGCCTCCTGTTAATAATTTAAAACCGCCGACTCCAATTAATATTAGGAGTGATATGACAAACAAGTACACGGGATAAGCCAAAATAGATGCTGATTCTGTCAAACCACGAAGGTTAAGCACCATGATCAAGATGACCAATACAATTGAAATCAGCACATGATATGGATATAGTGCCGGAAAAGCCGATGTGACGGCATCGGTACCCGCTGATATGCTCACTGCTACAGTCAAAATATAATCTACAAGCAATGATCCGCCTGCGACCAGTCCTGGTTTTTCACCTAAGTTTCTGCTAGAGACGACATAGGCTCCGCCGCCTTCTGGATAAGCATAAATAATCTGGCGGTAAGATAGAATTAACGCCATTAAAAGAATTAATACACAACCTGCAATCGGGAGTGAGTACCAAAATGCTGCTGCACTAACGACTGAAAGAACTATCAAGATTTGTTCTGTACCGTATGCAACGGATGACAATGCGTCTGATGACAATAATGCCAACGCTTTGATTTTTGATAGTTTTTGTTCTCCTGCTGCCTGTGATTTTAATGGTTTCCCAATTAAAATACGCTTCATCAAACTGTACATGTGATGCCCGCTCCTTTAGTGTCAAACGATTTAAGTTACAAAAGATGGATCGCCAAAAAGACACAGAGGCAATAGAATGCCCCTGCGTCTATTGTTTAGATCACAGGTTGGTCTTTGCTCTCTTTAACGCTTACGAGGTTAGCTGACGGATTCGGGCGCATGAGACTTTGCCCTACCTAAAAAGGATTCACCCCACGTGGTGTCCTGCACCACCAATGGTTCCCCCGCTCATCGAAATGATTCAGCGATTGGTCTTTTATAAAAGAGATCATACTCCCGTTTAACACCAAAGTAAAGACATTTTTTCAAGGTCTTTTGATCGTTTATCAATCAGTCTTTTTGCGGTTTTTTCGCACGAAATAAATAATCATCACGACCACAAAAATAATCAGTGCAGCGATACATGCAAAGTAAATCCAAGAATCATTGATGCCTTGCTTTTCATCTTTTGGGAGATCATTTGTTGTGCTGCTGACCGTTTGATGATTAGAGAACATGTCTTTGTTTTTGCTCTCGATTGCAACTGTTGCCGTTTCCGTATTTGTTTGCAGGAAATGAATCACTTCATGTGAAAGATCAGCGTCAGCTGCATTCATTCCGGAAAAGACGGTCATTGTCTGTTCTTTATTCCATACAGATGGCTGCGTCCATACAATACGAGCAGTCGTTTCATTGATCATGCCAAAGGAGGATACATCATACTGATCCTTTTTCACTGGAACGATGAGATCGTCTGCCTTTTCTTTTAAAAAAGAGAACGTTTGAATGCCCCCGATGAAAATGAGAGAGTGATCTTTCAATTGATCATTTGTCACATTTGAAGCTTTGATCAAATGATATTGGGCAGCTTCCGGCTGACTAAATGATTCTGTCAGCATCGCCATTTGATTGATCGTTTCTTGCTTGATTTGATCTGGCATGATGATCAATGTTTTTCCTTGCTGCGTTTTTGAGGTGAAAGGAAGCGGCCATGCGGCTAAATCCGGTGTATCACTAGTCGTACCTTCTGGTATTTGAAGAGAGCTGTTCTTATCAATGTAAATCCAGCCTTCTTCATCCGTATGTCTGCAGGCTTCCATGTTTTTAAAGCCTGTAGTAACAAATTGCAAATCAATATATTCGTTCTTTTGGAGTACTTGTGAATCTACTGGAATTGACACATGATAGAATCCATTCTCATCTTTGTTTCCTAGTTTTGTTAACGGTACGTCGTGCGGTTCGTTATTGATCATGACTGTTAAGCGTTCCGCTTTGTTCGCTGTATCAGATTTTTTAAATGATAGATTTAGTTTAGCTCCTGATTTTTGATGAGCGATCAATGCCTTTGGATAATAGTAATGATCAGATGCCGTCTTTTTGGTTCCAACCGTGACATCATCACCACCAAAATCTTTTAAACGAATTTGATGAGATGGTTTTGATGTTTTAACAGTAACCTTTTGAAGGAGTAAATCTGTCCCAGTGAGCTGACCTGTCAGTTCTGGTTGAGTCAGGACATTGATTTTTTCAGCAATTGTTTTTGGCTGCTTAGCAGTGACAAATAAAATGGGCTGTTCTTTTTTCTTTCCTGTCAAGGTTCTCACCGCTAACGTGAGCTGATCGCTTGCTGTTTTCATCTTTGCAGCTTGCTCGATCGATTTCACTCGTCCATCCCAGTTTCCTTTTGCTCCCACAGCAATGGTTGGATGAGCGATTTGTTTGAGGTCCTTTTCTTGGACGAGTTTGAGGTCTGCTTGGCGGTCTTTGTTTTTCAACGTCCGGTATACTTTCATAGCCGCTTCTAATTCAGCTGCTTCCGGTGAATTTGGAATCACAATATCTGTTTGTTCTTTCTGATCACCTGTTTGAATGAAAAATGAAGGGAAGCTGTCTAACGTCACGTCTTTCGTTTGAGTTCCTTTGAAATCCAGCTCACTTTCAGGATATACTTTCAGCCAATTGGCAGGTGTCTCTTGGTTGATACACACACCTTCTTTTAACACGCCATAAAATGTGAGCTGAATTTGATGAGAACCTTTTTTCAATTGCGCTTTGTTCAATTTGATTTGAATTGATTTCTTTTGATTTTTCCCTGATACGGGAATGGTCTTTTCAATCTCTCCATCAATCATGACTGTGAACGAAGATGGCGAAATAAGTAATGGTGAAGCCTCTATATTTAATGTAAGGGTGCTAGACTCAACTTTTCCTCTCTCTATTTGATAGGAAAATTCAGTGCGGTCTTCTTGTCCATACAAGGTTACTACATCTTCTGATAATGCTTGCGTTTCCGTTTGACTTCCTTTAGATGAGCGAATCCAGTCATCTTTCACTTGTACTCGATTTGATTGCGCCATTGCTTGACCCGCCATGAAAAAAAGCTGAATGGCAAGGGATATCATCAATATAAAAATCATCCATTTTACCGATTTCAATTTGTCACCCGCTTTTCTTTTGTTGTTGATCGTAACGCTCAGTTTTGTACCATTTCACTTCTTGTTTGAATAAACGGCTCTTTGCCTCTACACATAAGGAGTACACGACTAGCGCAATCCATACTTGAGAATAAGTGAAGTACATGAGCGCCACAATGAGTATATTTTGTTTGGTGAGCTCTGTTTTCTCAATACTTAGTGTAATCATCACTTCTGTTAGAAAGAGGAAGAAGGCCAATCCCCACAGGATCAGTGCAACAGCCCCTACAGATAAGTGAAGGTCAACAAATAGGTTCACGATAAAGATGCCATTTGAGAGCAGGACACCGAAGAAAAATAAGAAATACGTAAAGAAGAAATAAAACAAATCAAAAATCATTCGTTTTCGTTTCAGCTTCATAAACTGCTTTAAAAATTTGAGGACAACATATTGATTGCCTCGAGCCCAGCGCGTTCTTTGCCGCCACCAGACCTTCCATGTCTCAGGCTCTTGTTCCCATGTAATCGCAGCTGGGAAAAATCGAATGACATAGCCAAGGTTATAGACACGGATCGTTAATTCGGTGTCTTCAGCCAACGCATGAACATCCCAGCCGCCAAGCTCTTCTAAAATGTGCCGGCGGATGGCGAAGTTGGTGCCCGGTATTGTCGCAATGCCAAACCACTTCCATCTTCCGCCTTGCGCCATCCATTGAAAGCAGATGGTCTCAATATTAATAAATTTGGTCAGCAGATTTTTGGCTGCATTGATGACCCTGAATTTCCCGACAACAGCGCCTGCCTTTGGGTCATTCAATAAACCAAGAACCAAATGATAGACGGCCTTTTGTTCAGGCATGTTATCTGCATCGTATACGCAGATGACTTCTCCTGTTGAAGCCTTTAAGCCTTCATTCAGTGCAGTTGATTTTCCCTTTCCTGCAAATGGCGGTTTCGTTTCAATCATATGGACATGATCATATTGCTCACTGAATGACTGCACGATGTCCCCTGTGCCATCGGAGGAATTGTCATTAATCACAATGATTTCAAGGAGATGTTTAGGATAGGATAGCTGGACCATTGCTTTTAGCGTTTGCCGAATGACAACTTCTTCATTATGAGCAGGAATCAGAATGCTGACGGTCGGCAGTTCTTTCCCTTGTTTCGTCCATTCAGGCAGCACTTTTTCGTAGGTCAGGTAGTGCTGAAAGCCGCCCTGCATGAGAAACATGTGGTATAGGAGCATGATCCAAATCAGTATTAATGAAAGATAAAATAAGACATCAGCCACCTAATTTTCTCTCCTTAAAAATACGTTTTTTCATTGTCAGTCTTAAATACAATGTGTAAAAAGCAAATGCCGCAATAAACAGCATCACCACGACGGTGAGAATTCGCAGCATATTTTCCATGCCGCTTCGTTTAACTGTTGTGGTTTCCGCTCTATTGGATTGTTCTACATGAATATGTCCATCCCCTGATGTTTTGATCTGTACATGTGGTGTTTGGACTGTCTGTTTTGTTTTCTTTAAATCCAGCCATTCACTAGAAGGAATTGCATCCATCTGCGTCATCAGATTCTGCAATCCAGTTATTCCGGATTCCACATCATAGGACAGCCCGATTGCGGCTGATTGAAGATGCTGGATGGATTGAATCTTTTGTTCTGTTAAAATATTTGAACCTTCTTCGTCAGACGCTGGCTCTACTGATTGCTGAGGATATAAAGTCATGCCATGAAGCATGTCGGGTTTCGTCACGAGCGGCGGAGCACCGGCTGTTTTCCAAGTATGATCCGACAGCTGCACCTGTCCAAACAGACTGGACACATGCCTTGATATCACTTCGTAGCCTTGTTGAGATATGGCATCATGCGGCACCTCGAATGCCAGTGGATAGAGACCTTGCTGCGCAAGAAACTCAATGCCTTTTGTCAGTTTTTCTTCTGTATAGATGGTTTCTTGCTGCTGATTCGATTTCGTATAAGCATGGAAGTCTTTTTCATTCGAAAAATGGCTTTCACTTTGCTTCTTCTCAGCTTTTTTAGGGTCATTTGACGTAATGGACTGATCATTCTTTGCATCCCAGAACTCAAAGTCCTGACCAGAATCCTCCGTGCGATACGTACGGCTAAATCCATGGAGAATGATGCTGGCTCCATCGCTTTGCAATTGTTTTAACACTTTTACAAGCTTCGGGCGGTCACTCAGTGTCACTTCATCGCCTGTTGTTCGATCCACCCAAACAGGGGTTACCGCTAATAGAAACGGAATATGCTGAGTGGATACGTATTGTCCAAGCTCAAGCAGCTTCTTTTCGTCAGTGACAGGACTGATGTTCCCAAGCCTTAAGTATTTTGTGGTCAGCTGATTAGAAGAAGGAAGGCGTTTTTCTAGCACTTCTGCAAGAAGCTCGCTGTGCTGCACGACATTTAGGATTCCAATATAGGCGGCACCTTCCTTTGTTTGAATCACAAATGGAAGATCAGCTTTATGTTTTTTCAAAAGAAATTCCCTTTGCAAGTCTGCCCCTTGAACCGTTAACGCACTGATCCTTTTCTCTAGCTGACGGTATGCTTTATCATCTGTATATTTGATTTGACTCGTGTGATCTTGTTTGTGAAAAGTAAGAGCGGAAAATGGGCGCAGCTGTTCCGCATTGTATCCAATGGCTATGATCTTCTGTGCTTTGTTCATTACACGAATGGTCTGTTTTGGTAAGGTTCTCTTTATTTCCCCTAGATAGATGACTTGCTGAAATTCGCTGATCTTCTTTTCAGCCAAATGTTCATCAGATACAATCGTCGGCTGTTTGGAAAAATGTCCGGCGAGTAGATCCAGCATATGCACTGCTGGAGTCGTTTCTCCTGATTCTGTTGAATAAACGATCAGGGTATCTGGCTTGGCAAGAGCGTCGGCTGAAGCCATGTATTGAAACGAAAGAATCAAAAAGAGAGCATTCATCAAACAGCATTTCATCAAAGAATTAAAGTTCATTCATCATCATCTCTTTTTCTAGTTCTTCTAAAAATTGTTCTGGCGTGCGATACTCCGAACTGCTTGTTAAATGACAGACATGAAATGTCAAGGTGACTTCACGGCCGTTTAACAGCACATGCTTTTTCAATTTATCCTTTAGCTTCTCAAGGACGACAGAGACATTTTCTTCTGGTGTGTGAGTAAGCAGCAGGCCTATTCGTTCTTCAGATAATCGAAATTTCTTATCGGTTTCTCTGACACTTTCGCGAATCTTGTTACTTAATTGCTGAAATAGGTGCTGCATTTCTTTTTCTCCATATAACGATTTGAATTCTGCTGCATAATGAATGTGAAGAAGGATAAAAACGAATGGCTGTTTGTAGCGTTCTGCCCGTTTCATTTCCTCAGACAATTCCAGCCTCATCCGTTCTGCATTGTCAAATCCAGTGGTCGAGTCAATCGCCACAAATTGTTTCATCGCCTGCTTTTGTTGTTCAATGGTTTGCCGCATCGTCTTAATCCGCTCATGCAAGCTTCCTGCTGAAATCGCGAAAAAGAGGAGGGCTGCGCCCCAAATCACCACATCCTGCAATGTTTGATTGGTAAAGAAGGGGTTTGTGTGGCCAAGCTCTGTAAAGAACATAGCACTTCCTATAAAGAACAACATCAGCAAGGTAAAAATTAATGCTGGTAAGATGCCAAATAAAATCCCGCATCCTAACACGACAAAAGTCAGTGTGATCATCAAAAAGCTCTCTGCATCATGTACGCCAAGGTAGCCCATAAACAAAATAAGACCTGCAAACGTGAGGAGCAGAGAATAATATAAACGATACGTATTACTGAATAACCGATTCATTAAAAAGCTCCCTTTCTGCAATGAGAGGCAATAAATTGTCAAATGAGTGTGTGTCTTTTTCGTTCATGTACCCTCCATAATAATCCTTGAGAGGATCTTGAATTTGTAATTCTTTCATGCGGTCATACACCTCTTTTGCGAATTCCGGTTCGTTTTGTTTAAGAGCATACAAGATGACCAGCGCATATACAGAAGGCGATTCATACGTCACTGCTGGCTGCAATGTGCTCAGTTTATATCTACCGTACAATTTTCCTTCTTTTGTAAAAGTCGTTTTAAGCCATTTCATGATCGCGGACGTATTCACCTTTGCACGATCGGCATGTAGAGCCGTATAGAGTTGATCAATCATATTGATTTCTCGATCAAATGAATAGGCTTTTTTCTTTATGTCATAGGATTTAGGAAAGAATCCTTTTTTTCTCGGTGCTTGTTTTAGAATGGCCAATTGGTTACTCGTCATTTGTTTCGTGAATATTTTGAGGGATTCCAATTCTTTGATTGCTTTTGGGTCTAAATATGAGAGTGTGATTGTGTGTGAAGTTCGATTTGTTGATGCATCATAATAATCGGACAAGATGCCTCTATACATATTTTTGTCTTTTAACGCTTGTGCGATTTCTTTTGCTGTTGTTTGATATGCTGCATTCTTCCATAAACGATCTGCCTTTTGAAGTGCCGCCACTACCCGTAAATCATCAACCAAGGCATTGGCTTTACTTTTTTGATCAGATTCGGTTTGCCAGCTGAGAAGATGATCTTCTAGTAAAAATTCATCTTGCAGGACACCCAATTGTTGGTCAAACGAATTTTGGTCTTTTTTTCGAACAAGATAATCCATCCAAAGCCCCAGCGATTCGGATAAGTAGATGTGTTGCTCTGCAAATGAAGTGCGGATCAAGCCTTGATCTGTCATGAGGTGATGAGTAATAAAATATTCTCCAGGCAATACTGGCTGTGGTGATACTGGATAAGCTGATTCCGTCTGCTGCTTCCAGGTACATCCACCTAGTAGAATGACAATGAGTAAAACAATACCTATGCGATGTATGGGTGTATCCATTCGTGTCCCCTTTCAACTCCCGTTCTCTTAGCATTCCAACGATTTATTATAGATTGTTTCTGTTTAAATTTAAATAAATATTTTATACCAAATTACGAGTCTTTTCGCATAGACATTCCCATTTTCAGAAAAACAATATGTCGATATGCTTGATTACATTGGAAAACCCATGCGTTTCCGCATGGGTTTTTATAATACTATTGATCTAATTTTAATTTCTTTAATTGCTCAGCCAGTGCGTTATTGATTGGTTCTTCCACTTTCTTTTGTTTCTTCATATATTTAGACACATCGTGCTTACTGGCTTTCTTTTGATCGGATTGTGATTTGCGTTTTTCGAAAACAGACAGTTTTTCTCTATGGCCGCACACACAAGCAAAGATTTTGCCATCGCCTTCTCCGCGCAGCTCGAGCTTTTTATGACAGTTCGGGCAGCGTGCGTTTGTTTTCTTCGCCACATTTTTACGGTGGCCGCATTCTCGGTCTTGGCACACGAGCATTGTGCCATGTTTTCCGTTTACTTTCAGCATCAGTTTTCCGCAGTCCGGACAATGGGTGCCAGTGACATTGTCATGCTTAAAGGTTTGGTTCGTTTGTTTGATTTCAGATACGGCTTGTTTTGCATAGGACTTCATTTCACTCATGAATTGAGAAGCCTTCAGCTGTCCTTTTGCGATTTTAGAAAGCTTTTGTTCCCATTCCGCTGTTAACGCAGGAGACTTTAAGTCTTCAGGCACTAAGGAGAGCAGCTGCTTCCCTTTCGATGTGATGAAAATGTCTTTGCCCTTTTTCTCGATTAAGAAACTGTTAAACAGTTTTTCAATGATATCGGCTCTTGTGGCCACTGTCCCTAGTCCGCCTGTTTCACCAAGGGTTTTCACTAAATCCTTTTCCTGATTCTGCATAAATGCAGCTGGGTTCTCCATAGCAGATAGCAGGGTTGCTTCATTAAAACGAGCAGGAGGTTTCGTTTCTCCTTTTGTTTCTTTCAGCTGGCGTACTTCAAGTGATTGCCCTTCGGAAAGTACCGGCAGATGCTGATCTGCTTCGGCTGATTCCTCGTCTTCATAGGATTCATCGTACACAGCTTTCCAGCCGGCTGATTGCACAGTTTTTCCTTTTGCTGTGAATGTTTCACTGCCTATTTTGGCGATCACCGTTGTTTCCTCGTATTCAAAAGGATTCATGAGTACAGCAAGGAATCGTTTGGCAATCAGATCATATAATTTACGCTCTTTATCACTTAATGCACCAGGATACAGTTCTTCCTCGGTTGGAATGATCGCATGGTGATCTGACACTTTTGCATCGTTGACAAAGCCTTTGTGTGCTTTCACGCCTGATTGTAAAATGCGGTTCACATGCTGAGCGTACGGTCTGACATTCATTCCTTTTAATCGATCTTTTAATGTAGGAACGATATCCGCTGAAATAAATCGTGAATCTGTACGCGGATATGTTACAAGCTTATGCTGCTCATACAACCGTTGAAGCGTAGATAATGTTTCTTTCGCTGAGAAGCCGTAGCGTTTATGCGCATCACGCTGCAATTCAGTGAGGTCGTACAGCCCTGGAGCAAAAGCTTTTTTCGCTGTTTTTTTCAATGCATCGATCACTGCTGGTTTTCCTTTGCAGCCTGCCAAGCGCTCTTTTATGACATTCTCTTGGAATGTGCGGTTTTGCTTTGTTTTGGCATCCTGCCACGTCAAGGTAAGTCCATCTACTTGTGCAGTCATTCCATAAAACGGCTTCGGCTGGAATTGCTGAATGTCTTCTTCTCGTTTGGCGATCATGGCAATCGTTGGTGTTTGTACCCGTCCGCAGGAAAGCTGCGCATTGAACTTGGTCGTCAGCGCTCTTGTTGCGTTGATCCCTACAATCCAGTCTGCCTCAGCACGTGCAACCGCTGAGCGGTACAGATTATCATATTCTCTGCCGTCTTTTAGTCGTTTGAAGCCTTCTTGAATGGCTTTGTCCGTAACAGATGAGATCCATAGTCGTTTTAGCGGCTTTTTCACATGCGCTTTTTCAAGAATCCATCTTGCGACAAGCTCCCCTTCACGTCCAGCATCTGTTGCGATGACAATGTCTTTTACATCTTTTCTTGCAAGCTGTGCTTTTACTGCTTGGAATTGTTTTCCTGTCTTTTTCATGACGACAAGCTTGAGCGGCTCTGGAATGATCGGCAAATCCTCTAAACGCCAGGATTGAAATTCTTTTCCGTAGCCTTCTGGATCAGCCAGTGTGACCAAATGGCCAAGGGCCCACGTGACAATGTATTGATCTCCTTCTAAAAAACCATTTCCTTTTTTATGACACTTCAGTACACGCGCTAAGTCACGTCCTACTGAAGGTTTCTCTGCTAATACAACTGTTTTTGACACTAGATTTCACATCTCTTTCTTCTATCCATCCTTTTATTATAGCAGACGTGGAGATGCGGTTCTAATGACGGATTATTTCTTCAAACGCGTGATAATTTCGTTTGTGATTTCTTGTGTTTGATAAGCCCCGCCGATGTCTGCCGTTAAAAAGCCGTCTGCTGTGACTGACTCGATGATTTCGAGCAGGTGTGTACCTAGTTCTTCCTCTCCGAAATGATCAAGCATGAGTTTAGCGGTCCAAATTTGACCGATTGGGTTGGCAATTCCTTTCCCTGCAATGTCTGGGGCTGATCCGTGTACAGGCTCAAACATGGATGGATATTTGCCATTTACATTGATGTTGGCGGCAGGCGCCACGCCAATACTTCCCATAATCGCAGCCCCAAGATCAGTTAAAATATCGCCAAATAAATTGCTGGCAACAATCACATCGAATTTCTCTGGTCTTGTCACAAAGAAGGCTGAGAGCGCATCAATGTGCTGCGAGTCTGCTGTCACCTCTGGATAATCCTTTGCTACGTCTTGAAACACTTCATCCCAAAATGGCATTGTATGAACAATTCCATTCGATTTGGTTGCACTTGTCACATGCTTTCGTCTTTTTTCTGCTAATTGAAAAGCAAAGCGCATGGCTCTCTCTGTCCCTTTTCTGGAGAAAACAGCATTTTGAATGGCAAGCTGATCTTCCCCTTGATAGATGCGGCCTCCGATTTCACTATATTCGCCTTCACCGTTTTCTCTTACAACAAGAAGATCGAAATCCTTTGGCTGAGCAAGCGGGGAGCGAATACCGCTCAGCTGTTTTGCAGGTCTAACGTTAATCACCTGCTCAAATTCACGTCTAATTTTAATCAGCAATCCCCAAAGCGATACATGATCCGGCACTAAATTGGCATCTCCGACTGCCCCTAAGAAAATGCTGTCAAAGGCTTTCAGTTGTTCCAATCCATCCTTTGGCATCATTTCGCCATGCTCTAAATAATATTCACAGCTCCACGGAAAATCCTGAAAGGTGAAAGACAGCCCGCCATGCACATCTGATATCGCTTTCAAAACTCGGATGGCTTCAGGCACAACTTCCTTTCCAACCCCGTCTCCTGGAATTGCTGCAATTGAAACATGCTTCATTGATTTTTCCCCCTTCGTCATCGGTCGACCGTCGACCATTTAATTCGAGTTTACTAGAGAGTGTCTGTTCTTACAATGGACAAAAGACGCTTTTTTGATCAAAGCGCCTTTTTATCCTGCATCAGCACACGGGGCTTCTGTTTCTTTCTTCCCGCACTTTTTTTATCTGAAAGCAGCAAACCTCCTAAGGTCAGTACCGTTCCAAGCGCAGACATGAAGGTCAATCTCTCGTGAAGAACGATCATTGAAATGACCATCGTAATAATGGGCACTCCATAAATATACACACTCGATTTCACCACACCGAGCGTTTTCACAGAAAAGCTCCATGTCAGAAAACAAATCGCAGATGCGAAAAGGCCTAAAAACAGCAAGTGGAAGGCAAACGATGGATTCGTCAACCGTTCCCAGTCTAAACGAATTTTAAAATGCCAGATCAGTGGAATCATCCATAGCAGTCCGTAAAAGAAGACACGCCTTGTTACCTGAATGATATGGTAGCCATATTGGTTGATCATCTTCGATAAAATGGAATAGAATGCCCAGACGATGGTAGCCGTTAAAGCTAACGCATCACCGAGTGGATTCAATTGAAACGTGGTCATTCCATTCATGCTGATCAGCACGATTCCCGTCATTGCGATGAAAAAGCCTATGAAAAACCGGCTGTGCAGCGGCTCATCTTTTAATAAAAAATAAGACAATAGAAAAGAGAAGAATGGGACAACGGAGCTGATGACACCTGCATTCGAAGCAAACGTATAAGTAAGTGCGACATTTTCTAAAAAGTAATATAAGACCACACCGCATAAACCTGCCAGCGCAAACATCCCTTCATGCTTTTTATTTCGCACCTTCATGGTGACTGGATAGATGATCACCAGAGCCAAGTACCCTATAAAAAAACGGAAAAATAAAATCTCTGTTGGAGAAAAAGCCGTTAATAATATTTTGGTAGAGATAAAGGTGGATCCCCATAAAAAAATGGTGAACATGGCCGCTAAATGACCAAGCAGCTGTTTATTTTTCATCAGCTGTTATCTGCTTTACAAAAATTTGCTGATACTGCCCTGGCGTGAGCCCAATAAATTCTGAAAAGAAATGACTGAAATGACTTTGATCAGAAAATCCAGCGGCAGCAGCCGCATCTACAGGCTTCACTCCTTGGGCGAGAAGTTCCTTCGCATAGTTCACTCTGACTGTCTGTAAATAACGGTACGGTGTAATCCCTCTGAACTTTGTAAAAGCACGCAGCAATGAATATTTGTTCATGGACACAAGCTCACCTAAGTCATCTAACGAGATATTTTCCGTGAGGTGTGTTTCGATATATTGCTGTACGTCTTGGACTTTTTGTTCGTTGGCATGTGCGGCTGATACTTTTTCCCCTGAGGTATCAGCATAGGCTTCAATCAATTGTTTCATCAAGAAATAGAAGGTTTCCTGTTTATTCAAAGCAGGCGCTTCTTCTGTGATCATTTGATGTAGATCATATAACGGCTTTGTTCGTTCACTTTTTGAAAACACAGGGGCTTTAAAATGCGGCTTGTGCTGAAAGATTTTTTCCAGCACCTCAGCTTCAATATTTAAGCAGCGATAATCGAGTGTCCTGTGATCAATTTGTTCACATGCGTGATTATCATACGGATTGAAAAGAAGGATATCACCCTTTTCAATGATGTATTCTTGATTTTGACAGATCAAACGTCTTTGACCATCTTCAATAAATCCAATCACATAATATGTATGAAAATGATTCGGGAACTTTTGCATGATGCCATGAAAGCGATACGCCTCTATTTGCAAGTCTTGATCAAAATGTACAGTTCGTTCCTCTTGTGTGTTCATGTCGATCCCTCTTTTCACTGAACTGATCATTAGTGTAGCACACCCTTTTTCTCTTGGATTGTACGATATTGACTTTTCGATGCAGGCTTGCCTAGAGGGAAAAACTTGGATAACATGAGACAAAAGATGATGAATAAAAGAGGAAATGATGGGATGAATTCATTCGAGATGGAAAGAGCAGCACCGTATCACATGCAATTTTATGAACAGCTGAAGCAAATGATATTTGATGGCCAGTTTCAGCCAGGAGAGCGCATCAATGAAACGCAGCTTGCCAAGCAATTTGGTGTAAGCCGATCACCGGTAAGAGAGGCGATGAGGCTGTTAGAAAAAGACGAGCTTTTAATCGCGGATCATCGTTCAGGCTATTCCGTCTATACGTTAACAGAAAAAGATGTTGAGGAGCTTTATCAAATTCGGGCGGCCTTAGAAACACTTGCTGTTGAACTTGCCTGTAAGGAAGCCTCGCAAAGAGAAATGGATGAAATTGAGCAGGTTCTCACGCAGGCGGACGAAGCGATCAAGCAGCAGCTGCCATCTAAAGAGATCGTCCAGTTACATGAAGCCTTTCACCAAAAAATCATGTTGGCGAGTCACAATGACCGCTTATCCAAACAATTGAATCACGTGAATGCACTCATTCACTATTGCCGCATCTTCCATTTTAGCGGCGGGGCTCGTGCTGAAACCATTCAAAGAGAGCATACAGCCATCTATTCTGAAATAAAAGAGCGCCGCTCCATAGAAGCGGTTCAAGCAATGACAGAGCACTTATTACATGATGTTATGCACTTAAAGCAAGTACTCTCTAAAACAAACAAAGAATAAAGGGCTTTTCCCATTTTTTAAGCATTCCATGAACATATTTTGAATTTTTCGTAGATTTTAGCATGTCCAGACGATCTTTCGTTTATATTAGAAGATGAGAAACTAGCTTTTATACAGGAGGATTTGTATATGCATACAAGTATTAGCCGTCTTCGACAGGCGGGTTTTATTGAGGGTATGTCTCTTTTAACCCTTCTTTTAATTGCCATGCCTCTAAAATATTTTGCGGATATTCCGATGGCAGTCACTATTGTAGGCTCTCTTCATGGCGCATTGTTTGTCATCTATATGCTCGTTTTGGCATATGTGACTTTTAAAGTTCGCTGGCATTTGAAATGGTCCATCGCTGGTTTTTTTGCGGCTTTCATTCCTTTCGGTAACTTCGCCTACGATAAGGTGCTCCGCCAATATGATACAAAAGCTTAATCAAAAAGGGCTAAAACGACATTCGTTTTAGCCCTTTTTTTCCACGCTGGGGAACGCTTTTTTATATCGATGCATATTTCACAATGGCTGCTTGACGCGTCATGTCGTGATACGCCACCCATAATTCATCACCAGGCAAGACGCTAGTGATTGGATCGATTGGCTGTTTCACTTCATACATCATGCCATTTCTCTCAACCTGAATGATTGCTAACGGCAGATTGCCGATGACGCCAGCAAATTCAACATTGGTCACTTTTGCACTTCCTTGTTTCTCTTGCATGAGACCCATTTCTCTATCCAGCTCTTCTTTTTTTGTCTGGATCGTGATTTGAGTGCCGGCTGTGACCTGCATATGATCAGGGATGAATTGGCTGACCGTTTTTGTGATGGACTCATCGCCGTTTGAAACCGACACATCAAGCTGAATAGGCTTTTGTTCATGGATGGCCACTGGATATTGCTTCACACGCTGAATCGTTCCTGTTAACGTCACATCTTTCCCCGATCGATTCCGCACTTCATGGCCATAGGCTGCCATTTTGAGCTGGCCGTTGATATCGACAAGATCGGCTTTTTCTCCTGTTCTAAATTCAAAACCGGCGGCTTGAATCATCGGAATGATATACGTTTTCTGATCTAATTCAAATGTGAGTGATAAGACGGTGCCTCGTCCTACAGTTCCATATGATTCTATGTTTCTTAAAACAGCGCCTTTGATAAACTTTGGCTCGCTTGGCTGCGAGAAGTCACCCTCTTTTAAGAGCATCGCTTTTTTCTTCTTTGGATCATAGTGAATGACAATACGCTGTCCCGGCTGTGGTATCTGGGTGTAGGATACAACCGTTTTAACCGTCTTTTCTATGCGCTGCCCTTCATATTCAAATTGAAGCCGCATGCTGACAACTGGCTGTTCGTTAATGTAGGTGCCCGTTTCTTTAACAGACACAATATTGGCTTCTAATGTGACACTGTCCTTTATCTTGTTTCTCCTCACCAGTCTCAAAATCGGCGGCAGGAAGATCGCTAGCACAAATAATAATAGCGGGATCAAGATCCATATCGCCCAGTTAAGAATGAGCGGTCCGCCCTTCATAACATATTGCGTAAAGGTATCAACAGACGTTTGGTGGGCCGGACTAGCGTTTTCAATTGAGATGACCTTTTGCAAAGGAAATTCCTTTAGCTCTTTGCTTTTCGTCTCAAATGCACCCGTTAATTGATTTTCGAATGAATAATAGAGCCAGTCGCTCTTCACATTTTTATTGAAAGAGAGCCCTTCTCTTTGTAAAGATTCATATGAAAACGACTGCAAAAGCTTGCTGGCAGACACCGCCTTATTCGTGCGGTGGTTATAAATATAACCTGTCAGTTTGCCTTTTGCTTCGTCCTTTGCTGTAGAGCCTGCAAGAAGAACTTCTTCTTCATTAAGCTGGTAAATAAAGGTTTGATAAATCGGCTTTGGTGTTGGAACGACTTCCCCAAGCCTTCCCTCTGCATTCACTTTCCTTGCCCTTTTTGGATAGTTAGATTCGACAGCGACTGCATAGTTTTGTGATGTCCCGATTGTTTTCTCCAGCTGCTGCTCCACTTTATCTTCAATGAGACTGAACGGTTCAGCGTTTTTGGAGACATAAACCCCAAGCTGATGCTTCTCGTTTGAGATTCCGCTGACATACGCCTTCTGGTCATTTTTCAAAGCCAATTCAAACATAGGAATTGGCGTCTGCCCTCTAAAGGAATTCATGACGACATCGATAGAAATAGGTCTTGCTGGAAGCTTTAGATCGTTCAGATTGTGCACATGAAACTGACCATCCTTCAGCTCACCGATGACTGCAGCGGCACCATCCATTTCTCCTGTAAATACGAGCCGTCCATTCCATTGGTATGTATTCGTTTTTAGAAATGAGGGAATCTGCAGGGTATTTTGAACGAGCTTTTTCTTTTCTCCGCTTGGTGTTAGTTTCTCGATCAACAGCTGCCCGTCTTTATTTTTTAAAGTCAGTAAGAGATTGTTTCCTTGAATGGATGGTAGCATTTCATGAAACGTATCACTTTCTGTGGTCCATTCACTAATTCTTTTTCCTGATTGAGGATCATACATTGCAAAATGGAGCTGCTGGTCTTTTGATACAGCACTCACCACTCGTTTTCCTTCATCAAATGTAAACATTCCTTTGACGTCATACTCTGTTACTTTCCCATCTGACAAATCATCTTGGTAATGGTTCCACACCAAGACACTGAGAATGATGGCTGGAATAAAGAAGACAATATATCTGAGGAAGATGATTGGTATTCTTTTCACTTGATCGCTTCCTTTCATGAGGTTCCTTAAACTTATACGTCAGTACAGCGAAAATGTTTCATGCTAGAAGAATACCATCAAAGCCTCTGAAATCCATATTTTACAAACTTTGTTGTTTACGATAAAATCCAATCAGATTCAAAAAAGGAGTTATCTCATTGGATAAGCTATCATCAATCATTCTAGCGGCTTGGCTGCGTGTCCCTCGCTGGTTCAAGCAATGGGTACTCGTATCCATTTCCATTTTCTTTTTTTATATGTGTTTTGTAAAGGGGCTGACTAGCTGGCACACCTTGCCGCCTGTCACTTTGCTCTCATGTGTGATTGCTTCCTTCATCATTTGGCTGTTGTGGCTTAAGGGACAAAAAAATAAGTGAAAAGGGGAAAATGATGAAACAATCTATTCTTTATTTTGCGATCTCTTTTGTTCTTCAATTCATTTGGTTTGGTCTTGTGCATCCAAATAGAGGCGTGACACTGCTGGATATGTTCATGTTTTCTATTTTGTTTGCGGTCATGTTCTTTTTTATTGAGCGGATTTGGCGGTATCAGAAAAAAGGACAAAGTAAATGATCATGAAGCTCGCTTTATTCACTCTGATTATTTGTGCATTTATCGGCCTGCTGTTAGTGTCAAACCCTTTTGGGGCGGACGCTATGCGATTGGTTTGTATCTTCATCTCCCCTTTTCTTGGGCTTATTGGTTTCGGGTTCCTATTGTTTGACCCAATGAAAAAGGCTGCCAAATAGATGGCAGCCTGTTCCTTACTCTTTTCATGCAAATAAATAATCAATGTTTAATCTCCGTTACGGAGTGTATGAATTAAGATTCGATCATATCAGTGTGTCATATGTGTTCCGAGTGAACCTACGTTTGAAAGTAAACGCCATGGAAGTTCTGGATAACAAGACAACGAAAGCCCTACCTCTCATTCGTCCTTACGGCTCCGAAGCCGTGCCAGTGTGAATTGTAAATCAAAACGTCTTTTTTCCATTCTTCCGCTCTTATAGGGGGGCGGTGGCAGAAGGAAAAGAATAAGTTTGTTCGCTTTGACAGCGTCTCGTTCTTATCAAGTAGAAGCTCTATTGCTTCTCATTATGTCATAGAAAAAAGAAAGTTTACTTTCTTTATTTATTTGCTTATTTCAACACTTAATATCAAACTATAACACATTCCCCCTGCTTGCGCAAGTGTTAAAGTGATAATTCTGCTGGTGTACGGCTTCCTTCATTCATATAACGAATGGAGGCTGGGTCAATCTTCAGGATCACTAGATTTGGGTCATCTTTTCCTTTAAACCATTTCTCCATCTCATCAGACCAAAGACGGTCAATCAGTTCCGGATCGTCGGTTAATGCTGCGGTGCCTGCAATCTCTGCATACGTATCACCGAATCCTTCGCCTGAATATCCAATGAGAATATGAACATTCGGGTTTTTTTCAATTTCTTCTGCTTTATGTGTTTCTTTACTCGTTGGTGTATATAACGTCAGCCCTTCATGGAAAAAAGTCATATAGCGGGTATGCGGCTTATCCTGTTCAACAGTCGCTAGTGTTCCCACCTTTTGTTCATCTAACAGGTTTAATACCTTTTGTTTTAATTCTCCTTGAGACATATCGTTTCACTCCTTCAAAATTTCATCCGTATACGTAGGTTTCCACGACAGCCCATTCATTAAACAAAGAAATGTGTTTTTCATAAAAAGAGACCTTCTGGCTGATGCTATAAAAAACAGGTTCAATGAAGGGAGAAATTGAACATGCATCATGAAACGATGTTTCATTTGAGCTCACTTGTCATTGCGGCAGTTGTTGTAGGCATAATCGTATGGTCTGTCATATCTGTGCAGAAAAATCGCAAGAAATACTAAAAACACCGCCCAATCAAAGCTGGGCGGTGCCGCGGTAGATCATGTATTCATAAAGGAACCGCCATTGACATGAAGTGTCTGTCCTGTCATATAAGACGATTCGTCAGAAGCCAGCAGTACAAAGCAGCCGACATGCTCAACAGGCTGTCCTGGTCTTCCCATCGGAGTTTCTGCTCCGAAGCTTTCCACACTGTCTTCATCAAATGTAGATGGAATGAGCGGCGTCCAAATTGGACCTGGCGCTACACCGTTCACTCGAATCCCATCTTTCACAAGCGATTGTGCCATAGAACGCGTAAAGCCGTTAATGGCTCCTTTTGTTGCCGTATAATCAATCAGCACTGGGTTACCTCTATATGGGTTAATGGATGTTGTGTTAATAATGGAGCTTCCCGGTTTTAAATAATCCAATGCCTTTTTCGTAAAATAGAAATAGGAATAGAAGTTGGTTCTAAAGGTTTGGTGAAGCTGTTCACTCGAAATATCTTGAATACGTTCTTGCGGATGCTGTTCAGCCGCATTATTTACTAAAATGTCTAATTGACCAAAGGCTTCAACTGTTTTTTCTACTGCTTTCTCACAGAAGGCTTCGTCACCGACATCTCCTGCAATCGTTAAGCATTTGACGCCTTCTTGTTCTACACGTTTTTGCGTATCCTCTGCATCCTCATGTTCATTTAAATACACAATGGCAACATGTGCACCTTCCTTTGCATAGGCAACAGATACTGCCCGTCCAATTCCACTATCTCCACCTGTAATCAGGGCCACTTTTCCTTTTAGCTTGCCAGAACCTTGATATGATTCATCCTCAAAGATCGGCGCTGGATTCATTTCTCTTTCACTGCCTGGCTGCTGATCCTGCGTTTGGCGCGGAATGCCATTTGTTAAATAATCACGTAAATCCATGTGTAAGCTCCTCCTTGATTTGTTGATGTATCCTTTCATTACCACCTCATTTTTTCTCTCAAACATCATGAAGCTGTACTGATGTGTTCCCGAAAATCAGCATGTTTGAAGAGGGGAAAAATCGGTTACATGATCATCAAAAAGGAGCGTTCTCACATGCTGTCTATTTCGAAAACCTTTAGCAGACCAAAAGGCTGGCTCGGAAGCATTGCTGGACTCATTATGGCAAATGAAAATAAAGCATTGAATCAATGGGCCATCCGCCACTTAGATTTGACAGATGGTGAAAACATTCTGGAAATTGGCTATGGACCCGGCTACAGTATCAAACATATGCTCAAGCATTATCAAGACCTTCACATTGATGGGCTGGATGCTTCTTCCACCATGCAGGAGCAAGCACAGTCCCGCGTCAGCAAACGGGCAAAAGACAAACAGGTTCGTCTGTATGTCGGCAAAATCGAGAAAACACGTCTTCCCGGAGAGCAGTATGACAAAGTACTGTCTGTTAACAATTTTACGATTTGGGATGATCCAAAAACGGGCTTACTCAATCTTTATCACACCTTAAAACCAGGCGGGACACTCGTTATTGTGATGCAGCCAAGAGAAAAAGGAGCTGACGCCAATCGGACAAAAGAGATGGGTGAAAACATATTAAATGACTTGCAGTTTGCAGGGTTTGATGAATTTTCTATTGAGTATGAAGAAATTCGCCCTACCCTTGCTGTCTGTGTCACAGCAAAAAAGCCGAGAAGCGAATAAGCTCTCGGCCTTTTTCTTACCACTTTGCCTCTTTGACAAATTGATAGAAAAGCTGATGTAATTTCTGTTCAATGTTTTCCTTTGTTCCTTGTCCATAAAGCGCCATGCTTTCTTCACTTTCAATGATGGATGAACTGATCAGACTAAACATTTCTGACCCTTCCTTGCCAAGCTCTTGCGGCGCCAGCATCATGAGCATTCGTGACATCTGCTGCTGCCCGCCATCCATGCTTTTAACCTCGTATGTCTGATCAAGATCATAAATATGAAAGATTGGTTCCTTGATGAATGTATGCTTTAAATGGTAAAGAGCAAATTCAGTGCCAGGTATGCCTAAGCCGCCTTGCTGTTCACGTTCCAAAAGGCCGCCCGCCACATCATCTGCATGTATGATAAATCCTTCCTCTTCAAGCTGACGAAGCAGCTGCCTAATGGTTTCATCATGCTGCGGCATCGTCTCTCTTTTTTCGATGGTAAAATGGGACAGGATGCTGCGAATCACAAACATATAATTCGTCACCTGCTCTGCCACCGCCATCATATCAACGGTTTCTTGCACCAATTCTTCGGGAGGTTCTTTTATTCTTTTTTTCTCGATGATATAAGGAATCTTCCGTTTAATATGAGCCTTCACACGCATAGCATCATCCTCGTTTAAAAGGGGGCTGACCATGATGTAATCGATATGCTCATATGGGATTGGAACGGTCGAGACAATCATGTCATAGCTCGATGCATCGATTTCCTTTAGCTCCATCAAAGAGGATAGATCGAATTTGGCGATCTCCGGCAATTCTTTTTTCAACCGGGAGGCGAGCATTTTAGATGAACCAATCCCGCTTGAGCAAACAACCAGCGCATGAATTTTTGTTTCTTCTTTTTTGATTTCAAGCACTGAGCCAAAGTGAAGCACAAGAAAGGCAATTTCATCCTCTGGAAATTCAATCTCTGGAAAGAAACGCTCGACTCCTTCTTCAATCGCCATAAACAGCAAAAAGTAGTCTTTTTTAATTTGTTGTGTGAGCGGATTATAGATTCTCATCTTTTCCTTTAGACGGTTCATGGCAGGCTCAAGATGAGACACGAGCCCCTCATACAATGAATCATTTTCATTGAGATGATAGCCGGTTTTATTTGAAATAAAATCAATGAGCTTTTTCGTTCTCAGCGCTATATCCAGCTCAATTTCATCAATACGGTATTCAGTCTGAAAGCTGCGATTTGCGCTGCGAAGGTGGATGGTCATATATCCGACCTCCGCTTCAGGGATCTCCACATTAAACATGCGTTCAAGCGCTCTTGCCATTCGAAGTGATGATTCAAATTCCTTCGTCCGCTTTAATTCCAGCAGCTCTTCCTCTTCCATTCGAATGGTTTCCCCAAGCTGAATACGTTCAATAGCATAGGTTAAGTGAACAACAAGTGCAATATAGGCACTATCAGATAAAGAGAGTGACAGTCGATCTTTCAAATGAAAGAGCAGCCTTTCTACCTTTAGCAGCTGTCCTCTGCTGACAACGCCAAACACCTTTTCCGTTGCTTTCGTTCGATGTTTGATATTCATTTCAATCGTTTCTAAAAACAATTGAATGTCGAGCCGGTCAACAATGAGATTGCCGACAATTTTTCGTTTTGCTTCCTCCGGCCCTTTTAATTCAATGCCGTACCCGCGCTTGCGGATAAGCTGCAAACCGTATGGAGCAATCCACTCCGTCAGTTCATCTAAATCATAGCTGATCGTCGCATTTGTTACCTGCAAGTCAGCTGCGAGTGTGTATAATTTCACCGGTTCCTTCGCTTCAAGCAGCGCACATAGAATTAAGAGCTTTCGTTCATCTGAGCTATATTCGATTTGATCCTCATTTGACATATGAGCAAGAAGCCGCTGTTTATCCTCCTGTTCGCCGACTGCCTTCAAGCCTTTCCCCGGCTGTTTATCTAATGAAAGATGATAATCTTTCAAAATTGGTTTAATGGATTTTAGTTCTCTATGAATCGTTCTAGTACTCACCTGAACAGAATCGGCTATCTCACGAATGGTGACATAACGATTTTGCTGAATGATGTATTTAATGACTTTCTGTTCTCGTGCCGTTATGTACATGAAATGCCTCCTTCTGTATAAATAGGTCTATTGTCACACCTTAATATAAAACGCTTTCAACGAGCGTTGCAATCTTAAGTTGATCTGAATTTGGCACAGCGGCTGTGACAAAATATAAACAAGGGATCATCAGACACTTCTCCAAAATGACGGTCCATAATCCTTTTGATGAAATTGAACCTTTTGTTCTTGAAAAGGCAGTGAACCCCCCGCTTTTAAAGAATAAGTCGGATTGTATACTGGAGAGCCAAAGCAATAATCGATTGTGCCTTCTTCCGGATGGAACATGACGGTTCGCATCGTTCCAAACAGCTCCTCATAATTGTGCACAGCCAGACCATCAGGATATTCTGTCTGGAACAGTTTCACAAGAGAATCACTTGATCGTTGTTCTTTTAACGCTTCCATTAACATATCGTATCTGACCACAGAATGATGTTTGGTCATCCCTTTTGCTGTTTGATCAGCTACCGGATGATTTGTTGCCGCAATATAACCTCTCTCCGGTCTTCTCACCCTTTTTTGACCATCAATGATTTCAATCACAGCCGCCTCTCCTTTTCGATCGGCAAGCATGATATGAACATTTGAGGCAACGGGCATTTCCTGGATAGAGCGAATGGCTTCCTCGATCGTTTGACAGGATTCCAGAACAGAGCGAATCACATGATACACCTGCAAACCAGCCACTGCTGGGGGTTTTAAACCGGGTTCATTGCCAACCGGCGGACCGCAAGCAGAGAAAGTCACAGCAAGACCATACTCATTCATCCCATCAGATCTGCCAAACAAGAGCAGCGACGAGCCTGTATGATATGCCGAGCCTTTTACATGTGTCGTCACAAGACGCATATCATCAAAAATCGGGGAGAAATCATAGTTACGAAGCATGACCGTTTGTTGACCTGCCGCCATATTCCCCTGCCTCACACAGTGGGAACAGCCTGGCTGAAGATGAGATGAATAGAAAAAGGTCAAATAACGCTCATCTAATTGCATTTCATCACAAAAACCAGCAAACTCTTCATCTAATTGAGGAAGAAAGGGACGGATCAGCTGCTTCGTTTCTTTCACAGCCTGTTGTGTTACCGGTTCTGTCCGAATATATTGTGTCTTTAGCAGCGGGTTCTCCTTAAGCCAGACAGCCTGCTGTTTTCCCACTTCATAAGCCGTTCCAGTCATCTCTTGAAAATATGCACTAATCTCCTCCATGCCTGCACACCTCTTTCGCCTTCGTTTCTTTTATCATATCGAAACCGTCATTTATTGAAAAGGATGAAAAAAACTGCAATCCCACGGATTACAGCTGTTTACAGTATGCCTTAAACAATGCTTCTGCCATTGCTTCATATCCCTTAGGATTCGGATGAAATTGATCAATCGATAAGTAGGCTCTTTCATGCCCTTCAAACGCCCGGTACACATCCACAACTTCTACATGCGGATTCGCAGCAAGCAAACGAAGTTGTTGATTATATTGCTGAAGCCACCGCCCGGCTATTGGTATTTGCGGAAATGGATTATATAAATTCATGAAATATACGTAGTAAGGCTGATGCTGCCCTTTTTTGATCTGAGCAATTTTTTGAATCATCTTGCTAAAATTCGCCTGACAATGTATGACTGCTTGCAGCAGTTTCTTTTCATCTTCACCTTCTTCATACTGCTGAACAGCTTGAACAAGGTCATTTCCACAGCCTGTAATAGTGATGATGTCAGCAGCTGCAATTGCACGTCTCACCTCTGACCGTTTGAAGAGCTGTAAAATCTGATCAGTCGTTAACCCTGATTTTGCAAATACGGACAGCTCGACCGGTGCATGTGTCTTTTTTTCAAGCATCCACCAAAATCGCTGAACAAATCCTCCGCCAAATAAACGTGCCCCCACCCCAACTGTTAAGGAATCTCCAATCGCAACATAGGATCGTCCCACTCTTATCCCTCACTCTCTCCTGCCTTCTCTTATATATACGAATTCGGAGAACAGTTGCTTGTAGCAGATGACTTAGGGGCATCCATCTTTTTTGAGATGCAGTGCCTTTACAAACTCTTTACTTGCGATATCGAACGATTTTTTGTTCAATAAGAGTAAGCTTTTTGCGCTGAAAACTGCGTGTTTACGCGTTCCAGAAAAATTTACAAACTTTTTATCTTGATTTCGAGACTTTATACCTTGACTTCAAACTACATTGTGATTACAATGAAAATATCAGTTTTCATGTAACTGTGCTTGTTACATCTTTTTCATAGCATTCCAATATGATTAAAGATGCCACATATTCAGTGTATCATTGGGATACGCTAAAAAAATAACCGAAACAGAAAGGATTGAATGAACATGGCAAAAGTTTTATACATCACTGCACATCCGCATGATGAAACAGTTTCTTACAGTATGGCTACTGCTAAGGCATTTATCGAATCTTATAAGGAAGCAAATCCAAGTGACGAGGTTGTACATATCGATTTGTACAAAGAAAACATCCCTCACATTGATGCAGATGTATTCGCTGGCTGGGGCAAACTTCAATCTGGCGCTGGTTTCGATACACTTTCAGCTGAAGAGCAAGCGAAAGTTGCTCGTCTAAACGAATTAAGTGATCAATTCGTTTCTGCTGACAAATATGTATTTGTTTCACCACTTTGGAACTTCTCATTCCCACCAGTTCTTAAAGCATACATCGACTCTGTTGCTGTAGCTGGTAAAACATTCAAATACACTGAGCAAGGTCCTGTTGGATTATTAACAGACAAAAAAGCTCTTCACATCCAAGCACGTGGCGGATACTACTCTGAAGGTCCTGCTGCTGAACTTGAAGCAGGTCACCGTTACCTTGGTACAATCGCTAACTTCTTCGGAATTCCTTCTTTCGAAGGTCTTATCGTTGAAGGTCACAATGCTGAGCCTGCGAAAGCAGAGCAAATTAAAGCAGATGCAATCGAACGTGCGAAAGCTTTAGGAAAAACTTTCTAATAACTGCACGCAAAAAGCCAATGATCTTTACGGTCATTGGCTTTTTATTTGTTCAGATGAAAATCCTAATTCCCTCGAAATATCACTGGCGGCTTTTTTCACCTGTTTAATTAAGTAAGGTAAGCGTTCTTTTTGATATCCTGCTTCAAATCCTGCAATGCTAATACCTGCTACCACTTCCCCCAGATGATTGAAAATTGGGGCTCCAATCGCAGCTGTATAGTTTTCAAGCTCAGAATAGCTTAGCGTATATCCCCGTGCATTTGATTCTTCCAGCATGTTTCTTAGAACCTCTTTATCTGTGATGGTCCCAATTCCGATCTTCCCCAGCTCAATTGAGTCAATATAGGCAAGTCTCTCGCTCTCTGGCAAAAAGGAGAGAATACTTCTCGCACAGGCACCCGCATATAGGGGGGACCGTCTGCCGACGGCGGTGTAGAGACGAACAGGCTGCGTACCTTCAATCTTTTCCACGTAAATGGCTTCGTCGCCCTCACGAACAATGAGCTGTACAGCTTCACCTACTTCATCCCGTAAGCTTTCCATAAATGGTCTTGCAATCCTTCGAATATCAAGGCGGTCCGCCACAAGCTGACCGTATTCAAGGAACATCAAGCCTAATCGATAAACACCCGTTTCTTGCTTTTCTAACAGCCCCATATCAGCTAAAGAGCTCGCCATACGATGAACAGATGTTTTCGGCATACCGGAAAGCTCGATCATTTCATTTAATGTTAATTGATCGTGAGCGATAAACAGCCGCAAAATCTCCATTGATTTCACAACCGTTTTATTTGTGTTTTGCATCTTCTTCACCTTTTCTAAACGAGAATGCTTCCAGCTTGATTCTTGCGGCCAGCTCCCTCAGTTCGGCTTCTTGCTTAAATAACGCCTGCTCTGCATCCCGGTGATCTATTTGTTCAAAATACAGCTTTGCCCCAGGCATCGCCTGTGCAATAAGCGGCAGATCAACAGTTGCTACTTCTCCAATACGCGGGTATCCGCCTGTCGTCTGCCGATCTGCCAGCAGAATAATCGGCTGGCCATCGGGTGGAATTTGAATAGATCCAAAGGCGACAGCTTCTGAGATCAATTCCAGCTTTTCTTTTAAATGAACCGGCTCCCCCTTCAGCCGGCAGCCCATACGATCTGATTGGGGTGTGACCTGATAAGGCTGCTCAAAAAAAGCAGTTTGAGATGTTTCTTGAAAAAAAGAAAGATGCCTGCCTGCCAGCACGCGAATCACTGGCGATTTCCGCAGCGGCAAAAAATGATCATGACTCACTGTCCAATCGGGTGCGCCGTACCCCGTCTGATTCACTTTATTTTTCAGCCTATCAAACAAATGATCTGCTACGATAGACGGCTCTCCAACAGGCAGAATGTCGCCTTTTTCAAGCGGTCGTCCTTTCAGTCCACCGATTCCTGCTCTGACATAAGTGCTTTTGCTCTGCATGACTGGCGCCACATCAAATCCACCTGCCACAGCAAGATAAACGCGGCAGCCTCTCTTACAAAGACCAAAGGTGATCGTGCTTCCTGATCGGACAAAAAGCGGCTTCCATAACGGTGCCCGCTCTCCATCAATATCAATCTCTACATCAGCACCAGTGACGGCAATGAGCTGATCCTTCTCACATGTGAGCACAGGCCCCGGCCCCATCAACGTGACTTCCAGCACGGCTTCGTTTTCTTGGTTACCGGTGAGAATGTTGGCGATTCTAAGTGAGAGCGGGTCCATGCCGCCGCTCGTTAAGACACCATACTTTTGATAGCCTTGACGCCCTTTATCTTGAATGGTTGTGTACATCCCTGGCTTGATGACATGAATACTCAACATTCTGCCTCCTTCATGCTGAAAAATTCCTTTTCAGACATTTGGACAAATCTGACCTCGTCCCCTGCTTTCAATAGACTCGGAATTTCATCGTCTGGGCGAAAAAGCGGCAGCGGGGTTTGTCCAATGAGCTGCCAGCCCCCGGGTGTAGAAATTGGATAAACGCCTGTCTGCTTTCCTGCAATACCAACAGAGCCTTTTGGAATGGACATTCTTGGTGTTTCTCTGCGTGGTGCTGCGATCTTTTCAGACAGCCCGCCTAAAAACGGAAACCCTGGGGCAAATCCAATCATATAGACAAGGTACGTGCCCGCAGTGTGAATACGCACGACTTCCTCTGGCGTTAAACCATTGATACGGGCAACCTCTTCTAAATCAGGGCCCAGCGCTCCCCCGTAACAGACTGGAATGTCAACGATGCGGCGCTTTACCTGAACTCCCTCCTGCCATTTGTCTTCAAGAAGTTGTTCAATGTAGCCTTTGACCCATTCATATGGAGATAGGTCATGTGTTTGAAGCTGGGCCGATTGATGAACGGTATAAGGCTCGTAGAAAACAGTCACGTTTGTAAAGGCTTGAACCGCTTCTACATATCCTTCAAATGGGTGCTGTTCAATACATGCAAACAGCTGCTCAACACGTGCATGAATCTCCTCACGTATGTCAGCTCCAGCTTGGATGACGATCGCTGCATCTCCCAGCGGGTGGTAGGTGATGGAATCTTTTATCGTTGAAAAAGCCACTTGAGAACACCTCTCTTTCTACAGTACGCCGAGCTTTTGATCTCTTCGATCTGTGATGAACATATGCCCAGGTGCATGAGTAATCGCAATATCGGGTTTTGTATGCATGACAATGGCTTGCGGCGTCACACCACATGCCCAAAACACCGGGACTTCTCCTTCTTTGATCACAGATGGTTCTCCAAAGTCAGGCTGATCTACATCGGAAATGCCAATCATCGCTGGGTCCCCTATATGGATCGGGCCCCCATGCACTGATGGAAATCGAGATGTCACTTGAACACTTCTTGTGACTTGATGCGCCGGAATGGGTCTCATGCTGACCACCATCGGGCCATGAAAGACTCCTGCTTTTTCACAAGCTATATTTGTTTGATACATGGGTACGTTATGACCGTCTTCGATATGGCGGACAGGAATGTCATTTAGCATA
Source organism: Bacillus sp. FSL K6-1006 (assembly GCF_038593175.1). Lineage (NCBI taxonomy): Bacteria > Bacillati > Bacillota > Bacilli > Caryophanales > Bacillaceae > Bacillus > Bacillus sp. FSL K6-1006. The sequence continues at coordinate 470,468 of NZ_CP151970.1, read as the reverse complement.
AGCGCGTGCTCAAACGTAAAACTGCATCCAATGAGAAAGGCAACCATATCATCCTCCCAATAAGCCGTGATATCTGTCACCTCTTCTTCAAGAATCCCTTTTCGGTAAATACGGTACTTAGGAAAGTCCGAACGAATATCCGCTTGAGGCGCCGACCGTCTTGGCACTGGATCACCTGGGTCCAGTACATCAAGCAAGGGACACGCAGCCGGATTCCGCTGACAAAATAATAGAAAATCAAAGGCAAGTTCCTTTTTGACAATCATTAAATTGGCTTGAGCAAACCCCTCTGCAAAGCCAGCCGTTGGTCCTGTGATCTTTTTTTCGCGAATCAATTCTCTCATCTGTGATGGCTCATATGTTTGATAAGTATTCATCTGAATCAACTCCATAGTTTCGGGATTTCATTAATGATGGTATAGCCGCCCATCATCGCCATAATGACCACAACAAATGCACCAGTCACTGTCAAAAAGAATGGATGCCGATAATCTCCGACAATGTCTTTCTTATACGCCGCAACGAGTAATGTGCCAAGGGCGAGCGGCAAAATCAATGCATTGATCGCTCCAACTAATATCAAGATGTTCACTGGTCTTCCGATCGTAATAAAACAAAGGGTCGAGAGGGCAATAAAGCCAATGATGATACCACGCTGGTTTTGCTCAATTTTTGGTGAGAAGGTTTTGAAGAAAGAAACAGATGTGTATGCTGCTCCAATGACGGATGTAATCGCCGCAGCCCACATAATAATCCCGAACATTTTATATCCGATATTTCCTGAAGCTAATTGAAAAACAGAGGCAGGCGGGTTGGATGGATCTATCTGCAAGCCTTTTGAGACAACTCCTAATGTGGCAAGAAAGAGTGCCACACGCATGACAGATGTAATTAACACACCGAAAATAGAGCTTTTCGTCACTTGCGGCAGTGCTTCCTTCCCCTTAATACCTGCATCCAGCAAGCGATGCCCGCCAGCAAAGACGATATAGCCGCCTACCGTTCCGCCCACAAGTGTCACAATGGATAAAATATCAATCGTCTCTGGGACAAATGTTCTCACGGCTGCTTCTCCAACTGGCGGCGCTGTTGAAATCGCCACGTACAGCATCAGGCCAATCATGACAAAGCCTGCTGCCTGCGTAAAACGGTCCATCGCTTTCCCAGCCTCTTTGATCACAAAGATGAGAATGGCAATCACAGCACTGATCCCTGCGCCGATTCGCGGATCGACACCGAAGATCACCTGAAAACCGAGACCAGCTCCAGCGATATTTCCGATGTTAAAGGCAAGTCCTCCAATGACAATCAAAAAGGCCAGCACATACCCGAGACCCGGGAGCACCATATTCGCTATATCCTGACCTCGTTTTTCTGAAACGGCAATGATGCGCCATACATTTGTTTGTGCAAAAATATCTAATAAAATTGAGATCAAAATGACAAACCCAAAGCTAGCCGCAAGCTGCTGTGTGAAGACGGTTGTTTGTGTTAAAAATCCCGGTCCGATCGCGGACGTCGCCATTAAAAAGGCAGCGCCCATCAGCATAGACCGATTCCCCTTTGGTGCCTTCATTTGTTTGACTTTCTCTGTTTTCATGCTGTTTCCCCCTTTGATGACGATTTTTATTGAAAGGCCTTGAGATGAATCCCGGCTTCTTTTAGCTTCGCTGTAATGGTTTTTGCAAATTGAAGCGCATGGCTGCCGTCTCCGTGAATGCAGACCGTATCTGCTTTGAGCTCGATATCTTCTCCTTGAACTGTACGAACCCTGCTTTCTCGCACCATACGAACAACCTGCTGGACGGCCCGTTCATCCTCTTCAATGAGTGCATGTGGTTCGCGGCGGGATGTCAGCGTCCCATCTGTTTGATACGTCCGATCAGAAAACACTTCATGTGCCACTTGCAGACCTATTCGTTCACCTGCTAACGCAAGTTCACTGCCTGACAGACCAAATAACACAAGGTTTGGATCCACATCATACACAGCCTGCGCAATTGATTCAGATAATTCAGTATTTTCAGCTGCCATGTTGTAGAGGGCGCCGTGTGGTTTGACATGCTGCATCGTGCCGCCCTCGGCCTTGAGAAAGGCTGATAGAGCGCCAATTTGATAGATGACAAGATCATAGGCTTCCTCTGCGGAGATAGCCATTGGACGTCTGCCAAAGCCGGCCAAATCTTGCAAACCCGGATGCGCACCAATTTTAACCCCTTTATCCAGTGCCATTCTAACTGTCTTTCTCATGACCGTTGGATCTCCTGCATGAAAACCGCAAGCAATGTTGGCTGAGGTGACATATTCTAAGATTTGTTCGTCTGCACCGATTGTGTATTGACCAAAGCTTTCTCCCAAATCACAGTTGATATCCACTTGATACATAGAATCCCTCCTTGTTGTTCCGAAATACGGAATATAAAGTCCGAATATTCGAATTTATATTGATTATACCAACTTTGGATAGACTGCACATGAAATTGGCAGAAAACATAACATTCGAACTAGGAGAAAACAAAAAAAGCGAGAGGCAAAGTCCTCTCACTTTTTCTTGTAATGAAGTGCACCTTATTTAGACAGCACCCAATGTTGGATGGCTTTTGCAACACCGTGTTCTGTGTTAGGAGCCGTAATCCAATCAGCCGCCTCTTTCACCACTTCCTGGGCATTTCCCATCGCAATGCCTAATCCGGCTTCTTGAATCATGGCCATATCATTGAGGCTGTCGCCAAGTGACATGACGTTGTCCATCGTACAGCCAATGCGTTCTGCTACTTTTGCAAGAGCTGCCGCTTTGTTAATGCCGGCTGCATTCACTTCGATATTCGTTGGACTTGAGTTTGTGATCTCTAGGTGCTTATTTGTTTTCAATGTATTGAGTACTTCCTCACGAACGTCATCATCATGAATATCAAAGCCAAATTTCAGCCATTCATGGTCATGAATCCGTTCAGGGAATTCACCTCTCCACACCTTATCCACAGTCGAAGCCCAGTAATCGGTTTCGTACCTATTTTTTAAATCCCACATCATTTGGACGTGATCAGGATGCAGCAGATCTCGTTCGATCAGCTGAAAATTTGAATCCCAGATTTCACTTCCGTTTGCTGTCACGAGGTAAGACGATAACTTGAGCGGCTCAACCAGCTCTCGGCATGTCATCAGTGTCCGCCCTGTGCTAATGACCACATGGACCCCTTTTGCTTCAGCTTCTTTAATGGCTTGTTTATTTTCCTCTGGAATGATGTGCTCACTGTTTAACAGCGTGCCATCCATATCAATGGCAATCAATCGGATGTCTTTCTTATGAGCTTGTGTTGACAAATTGAGTACCTCACTTTGTATCGATTTTTGAAACTATCTTTATTTTAATATAAAGAGGAAGCTGGCACAAAGGGACGAGTTTGATCCCATAGAAAAAAGACCTTATTACAGGTCTTTTCACATGTGCTTAGCGTTCACACGCAATGCCGTCTTTGTCGCGGTCAAGCTTCATGTTTTTTTGATAAAGTGCTTTTGATACATATGGCTTGTACTTTGTTTTTCCGCCTTTGTTTTTCGTGTTTTTGCTTTTTGCTACGCCGCCTTTATATACCTTGTTCAGCGCTTTACAGTTTTTGTACTTCACTGTCTTTGCATCTGCTGTGTGGGTGTCGACTTGTGTAAAGCTTAGTAAAAGACCTAAAGACAAGACAGCCACCATGATTTTTTTCAACATGTAAGATCCCCCTATTTTTTCTAATTTTACAATTTTATCATATGTCACCACTTTTTGTTTTTCAAGACTATCGAGCTAAATATTTTGATTTTTTTGGCACGAAATACACCTTATATCCTATATGGTACAATGAGTGGGAAACCTTTCCGTTTTTGACACGTATATGAAGAGAGGAGTTTTTCACATGAAAATGAAATATACCATTTTATATGTAAACGATGTGGAGTCGAGTATTCATTTCTATCAGCAAGTACTTGGTTTCCCAATAAAATTGAGGGTTGAATCCTATGTTGAGTTTGACACTGGAGACGTGACGTTATCGATTAATTCACGCCAAGATGTCAAAGAAGCACTCGGATTGCCTGTCCCTGAAGCAAATCAAGCGTCTCACACGTTTGAAATTGGCTTTGTTGTGGATGATGTGGAGCAAACGATTGCATCAATGAAGGAAAAAGGGATTTCGATCATCAAAGAACCTGCAAAAAAACCATGGGGTCAAACGGTCGCTTATGTGTCTGATCCTGATGGTCATTTCATTGAAATATGTGATGCGGTCTCCTAATGGTTTTGAAGGGAGTGAACCAGAATGAGAAAAAAACATGCTTTTTTCGCCGGTGTTTGCTCAATGATTGTGATTTGCAGTGCTTTTCATAGTAACAATAAGTGATGTATTCAAGAGTAACGATAGATACCTTCCTAAATGAGACTAGCACTAACTACCAATGTGGAATGAAAAGAAATTTTGTTATTGTCTAAGCTTCTCACTTTCTTTGCACTCTACACAAATATGTGTAAATCATACTTAAAGTCTTTCAAAATATATAAGTAAAAATAAACCTTAAAATAACCTTAAAATTGAAAATATGGGTTTAAAGGGCAGTTTTTTTATTGTATATTTTACTTATAAATTTGAAGGGAGATTTTAGTATGATAAATAAACAAACGTTTAAAACTGTTTTATGTTCTACACTTTTAATTACTGGTATTGGGTTTTCTCAGCAATCTTTTGCTGCAGAATCAAATTCTTTAGAAAAAGAGGCAATAAAACAACACAAAATATCAGGAATGAGCGATAAAGAAATTACTGAATTAATTAAGACCGCTAAAGATGATCGAAAATTCGCTGAAACTAAAGGGGACGAATTATACAAAAAAGATCAAAAAGAGTTCAAACAGCTTGAAACTTCAGGACAAATTGACAAACTTTATCCTAAATATAAAGTAGAGAAAAATAAAATATCTGCTTTGTCTACTAAAAAATCTATGGGCACAAAGGGAGATGTATTAGTTAGTTATGAAATTAACTCTGGAAGCGCCTCAATAGGAGTTGGACATGCAGCAATTGTAGCCCAAAACAGCTCAAATACTGTAGAATCTTGGGCTAAAAGTTATAGCCCAAAGAAGCAAGATGGTGTGAGAAAATACCCGAATACATGGAATACGAAGAAAAAAGTTTATGGTTTATGGGTTAAAGGTTCTTCTAACGCTAAATATATTGGAGCAGCTAAATATGCAGAAAAACAAGCATCAAATAAAAAACCTTATAACTGGAATTTTTTAAACAAAAACACTACTAAAAGTTTCTATTGTTCACAGCTTGCATGGAGAGCATGGAAGAATCAAGGCATAGATATTGATAATATCAAATGGGATACTATTGTCACTCCAATGGAACTTGTAAAGTCAAATAATACTAAGATTTTTAAACATAACAAATAAAATAATTAACTCAAAACAATCGTATTTCTTATACGGTTGTTTTAGTCTTTAAGGAGATGTCTATAAATGTTTAGTAAACGTATCTTTTTAAGTATATTTGTTATTTTAATTTTATCAGCTTGTACAGCCAATAATTCAGAAAATAACCCAAAAGAGAAAAAATTCACCAAAATGAAGGATACATCATTTATTATTTCTCTGTCCAATACATTAAAATCCGGTACTGAAATAATTTACTTTGATAGTAAAGGAAATAGTATAAAAGATAGTTTATTGAATTCTGGTTATAGTATTATATCCAGCACACAAAGCAAGGATAATATTTATTTTAATAGCAGTCGAAGTAATGATTATTTTACCATAAACAAAAAATCAGGTTCACTAAAAGAAGGTAATTTAAAAAGTATGTCAAAAACAACAGAAGATGAAGGATCTTTCTTTATTAATGCTAGCAACTCATACGTTTTTAAAGATATAAATATCGGTTATACAGATAAAGGGTATGAGAGCGAATTTATTTATTGGACAGACAACAACGATGATAAAAAACAACATATAAAGTTAAAGGGGATGCTCAACTCTGCAAGGTTAATAGATGGGAAATTTTATATACTTTCCAACTATGACGATGAATACTTATCCATAAAAGTTCTTGATCCAAATAACAATAAAATTATTTCGGATAAACGTATTCCAAATAAACAGATTTATTTTATTGAAGGTAACGAAAAAGATGCATTTAAAGAGTTAGACTCTGATACAATAGCTTTAGCCCTAACCGATACGGTTAACCAAAATGAAGAATCTAAAATTTTATTAATTAATAAGTCTAATTTAAAAATAAAAAAAGAAATTACAATTAATCAAAAATCTTTTTCTCCAACACAAATTGAATTACTCCATGATGGTAATATTGCTATCCCATCCTCTGAGGGCAAAGTATTAATCTATGATAAAAATTTTAAGTTAATAAAATCTTTTGTTATGAAAGATACAAAAGAAGAACAATATCTCCAAAACATTCAATACTCTAAAGATAATATGTATGCGTTTTTCAAGTATCCTACTCAAAAAAAACAAAATGTGATAGGACATGTAGATATATATAATTTAAAGAAGGGAACATTAACTAATTCCATCGATATTCACTCAAAAAAAGATTGGGAAACGGGACGACTTGAATTAATTCAGTAATAAGGGGGATAACCTAGTGGGATCTATTGTTTTATTAATTATTTTCGTCTTGCCAATATTGTCGATTCTAATTGGAATATTAGGTACACGTATCTTTAGAAACATATGGATTTCTCCTCTTGTTTCTCTTGTCTTAAGTTTGGTGTTTTGGTTTACTTTAGCAGAAGGAAACTTCTCTTTTTTATTTTGGGTAGTTTGTTACACTGTTATTTCCATAATCTCTTCTGTTATAACATTTATCATTATTAAAAAATCTTCTTAATCAACAGGACCGGAAATCATCCGGTCCTCTTTGATTTACAGACGATAACGCGCAATGTCCTGATTCAATCGCATGCTAAGCTCATTAAGTCTTTCTGCTGCTTTTGCCACATTAGAGATGGCTGTCACTTGTTCGTCTGTGGATGCAGTGATTTCTTCGATCGCCGCAGCATTTTCTTGAGAAACATGTGCTGCGCCGTGCATGGCTTTAGTGATGAGGTCGTTTTGCTCCAGCAGTGTATTCAGCTCTTTTGCCATCGCGTTTGTTTCAACGATGGTTTGTGAAATCAATGTAGAGATGGCATTGAATTCATGTTCTGTTGCATGCACCGCTTCATCCAGCTCGGCAAAACGATCCATTGTGCTCGACATGATGCCGGCTGTTGCCGTCGTTTCTTCTTTAATGCCTTGAATCATTTGCTGAATTTGAACGGCTGATTGTTTTGTCTGTTCAGCTAAATTCCGCACTTCACTCGCCACAACTGAGAAGCCTTTGCCATGCTCTCCCGCCCGTGCTGCCTCAATACTTGCATTCAGCGCCAGTAAATTCGTCTCATTTGAAATGCTTTCAATCGTATCTGTGATTTGAGAAATATCCTGTACTTTTGTAGTTAAGTGCTCGATTCCTGCTCTAATGCCTTGAGATGCCTGAATCGATTGTTCATTCGATTGTTTTAATTGCTGTACGATTTGCTGACCCTGCTGTGATGATTGACTTGATTGGTCGGAAATCCGTTTAATTTGATCACTCTGTTCTTTGACATTCTCAATAGATTGATTAAACTGGGTCATTTGTTGATTGGCTACTTCAAGATCGGATGCTTGGTGAAGTGTTCCAGTCGAAATGTCTCCGATGGCTCGTCCAATTTCTTCACTGCTGGCTGAGGTTTCTTCAGATATCGCCGATAAATCTGTCGCTGATTCAACAAGCTGACTGCTCGTTTCCTGTAAACCGCTCACCAGTGTTCTGAGCTCTCCTGACATATGGTTAAAGCCTTTTGCCAGCTGGCCGATTTCATCCGTTGTTTCCTTTAAGTTCGTGCGTTCAATATTCCCCGCCGCAATTTCCTTTGAAGCAGCAGTGACTTGCTTCAGCAGTCTGACTTTTCCTCGAGCAGCTAAATAAAAGACGCCTAGACTCAGAAGGGCGACACCTGCCGTAATGAGAATAATATAGAGCTTCATCTGCTCTAATTCTTTATAAAATTCGTCCTGGAAGACAGCGATACCTACATTCCAATTCCACGGCGTAAACTGGCTCATATAGGCGAGCTTTTCTTTTTCTTCGCCGGTTGCATCGTCCTTATCCATATAGGTCACATAGTGTGCATCCTCACCTTTTGCATTAGCGCCAGCGACCATTTTTTGACGATTGGTCGTGTTATCTGGAATGACGCCGATGTCGTTGACCGGATGAACCTGGGTAGAATAGTCAGAGCCATATGCGATCAGATAGCCTTTATTTTTATAGATAAAATCTGATTTTTGAGATTGGTATCCCTTCCCGTTGTCATTTTTGGGCCCGCTCAAGTAAAGCCGGGCTTGTTCTTGCGCCTGCTCAAGCGTCAGTTCTTTTTTCTCCACACGGTCATTCAACTGTTCAAGTGTGGCCATCGCTCCGCTGACGATGTGCTTTAAATCTGCTTTCCCTGCATCAATTAAGACATGTTTCGCTAACAAATAACCCGTTGTTCCAACTAGTCCACCTGTTAAAATCGTGATCACGATAATGGCAGACATTAATTGAAAAAAGACACTTCTTGACGCAAACGCTTTCTTTTTCATGTACAAATTCCCCCTTACTTTATATATCGTCATGCAGGGAAAAGTATTAAAAAAGTCATAGAAAAAATCCCTTTCTCACAATGGAAAGGGATTTTCTGATTAATGAGCTGCTTCTTTAAGAATGGCTTGATAAAGATCGTCTGCTGGCGAGAGTCCACATACCTCTTCCAGCACACCTTCAATGCCTTTTTCTTTTCTTAATGCCTGCAGACGAACAGCTTCTTCGTCTTCAGTAAAGTCGTAAGCCAAAGCTGCCACAATGCCTTTAATTAAATACTGTGGCTGTCTGATTTTTTTCGCTGGACCGATTAAACGGTCATTTGCTCCAAGCTTTCTAAGCGGAGAACGTGCGACGCGCGTGACTTCATCAGAGATAAAGGCATTTTCAAATCGTTTGATGATTTTTTGAATATACGCATCATGTTCTTCTTTTTGAAAGCCATAGGTGTCGATTAAATAACTGCCCGTTTCGTGTAGTGCACCTTCGACCACTTGACGAATCTCTGGTGTATCGACAGCTTCTTTAATCGTTTGAACGCCTTTCTCGTACCCTACATAAGCAGCTAGTGCATGTCCTGTGTTGACAGTAAAGAGCTTACGCTCAATATAAGGCGTTAAATCTTGTACAAAGGTCGCTCCATCGATCTGAGGAACGTCTCCAATAAAGCCTGTCTCATCAATGACCCACTCGAAAAATGGCTCGACTGATACTTTCAAAATGTCCTCATGGTGCTGAATGGGGACAATGCGGTCAACCGCAGCGTTTGGAAAACCAACTGTGTGTGACAGCGCTTCTTGTTCATCAGCTGTTAGATGAGAGAAAACAGCTTCCTTTAAATGAGAGCTGCCGCCAATCATATTTTCACACGCCACAATGTTGATGATATGATCAGGCTTTTTCTGTTTTAAACCTTCAGCAATCGATGAAGCAATGATGTTCAAAACAGCTGGTCCAACAGCTGTTGTAATGAGGTCAGCTGTTGCAACTGCCTCAGTTAATGCAGCTGGATCTTTTGCGGAATTGATGGCGGACACAGGACCGACTACTTCTTGCTGCTGCCCTGGAGCTGCGAGTTCCACTGTGTATTCTCTTTTTTCATTCAGCTCGTTGATCACCGCTTCATTTACATCGGTAAAAACGAGCTCAAAGCCTGATGCTTTTAACAAAGATCCGATAAATCCTCTGCCAATATTGCCTGCTCCAAAATGAAGTGCCTTCATGTTAGTTCACCTCGTTAAAGATGGCGATCAGTTCATCCTGATCCTTTGCATGAATGATACGCTCTACGTTTTCTTCCTCTGAACAGACAATCGCAATTTGAGAAAGAATATCGAGATGCTCATTATTTTTACCAGCGATACCAAATACAACTTTGGCAATATTCCCCTCGCCATATTCAACGCCATCTGGAATTTGGATAATGGAAATTCCTGAATGAAGGACAGCCGCTTTCGCATCCTCTGTTCCATGAGGAATGGCAATTCCGTTGCCCATAAATGTAGAAGAAATATTTTCTCTTTCAAACATTTTGTCCACATAATCACTTGTGACATAACCGTTTGCCACTAAGACTTCGCCTGCTTTTTTAATGGCTTCTTCTTTAGAGCCCGCTTGTTCGTTTAGAAAAATATTGTCTTTTGAAAGTACTTGTTTCATGAAAGATCACACACCTTTTTTAGAATGGAAAATCAGAAAACAACCAAAACGGGGAGTTCAATTAGGAAAAATTGGACTCAACCCGTTTCGTCATGTTATTTTTTCAATTTCTCAATCAGCTCATCGTATTTCGGGCTGTTTAAGAAATTATCAACTGAGATATGGACAGCTCCTGGCAGTTTTGCCTTGGCTCTATCTGTTAAATCTTTATGAGTAAAGACCACATCGGCATCATCTGGGATGTTGCTGATGGATGTATTTGTTACATCAATATCTAGCTCTGCCTTTTTGACTTTATTCTTTAAAACGGACGCACCCATCGCACTTGAGCCCATTCCTGCATCACAGGCAAAGATGATTTTGTTCACGTTATCTGGATTGATTTCATCTGGAGATGCTGCTTGCTCGCTTGCTTCAGCACCTTCTTTTTGTGCTGTAAGAGCAGCTGCTGCTGCACTTTTCTTGCCTTTCATGTCTTGCATTTTTTCAGTTGCTGCTGTTAAGTCTTCGTCCACTGCTTTAGACGCTTTCAAAATGACAGAAGCGACAAGGAACGATACAACAGCTGCCACGACAACACCTGCTAGAACAGCAAGGTGGCCGCCTTTTGGTGACATGAGCATAAGAGCGATAATACTTCCTGGTGACGGCACAGCCTTTAAGCCTGCATTTAACAGTGTAAAGGTCAGAACGCCGCTTGCTCCCCCAGCAATAACCGCCAAAATGAGCTTTGGCTTCATTAAGATGTATGGGAAGTAAATCTCATGGATTCCCCCTAAAAATTGAATGACAATCGCACCCGGTGCAGACTGCTTTGCAGTCCCTCTCCCAAAGAACATGTAGGCTAGAAGAACACCTAGACCTGGTCCTGGGTTTGTTTCAAGCAAGAACAGAACGGACTGGCCTGTCTTCGCCGCTTGCTCCACCCCTAATGGACCTAAAATTCCTTGGTTAATTGCATTGTTTAAGAACAATACTTTCGCTGGTTCAATGAAGATACTTGCCAGCGGAAGTAAATGTGCATTGACAATGATATCTACACCTGCCGCAAGGGCTTTATTCAGGCCTAATACCACTGGACCGATGGCGTAGAAAGCAATGGCGACTAAAATGGCACCTAGAATACCTGCACTAAAGTTATTAATCAGCATTTCAAAACCTGATTTGATTCGGTCTTTAAACAGCTGGTCGATTTTCTTAATGAGATAACCGCCAAGCGGTCCCATGATCATTGCGCCTAAAAACATTGGGATGTCCGAACCGACAATAACCCCAATCGTAGCGGTTGCACCGAGTACCCCGCCTCGATGGTCATATACGAGCTTCCCGCCTGTGTAACCGATTAAGAGCGGCAGCAAGTAGTTGATCATTGGACCAACAAGTGTATTTAATTGTTCATTTGGAAAATAACCACTTGGAATGAATAATGCGGTGATGAGTCCCCAAGCGATAAACGCTCCAATATTCGGCATGATCATACCGCTTAAATAGCTTCCAAAGCGCTGTACTTTTACTCGAAATCCGCTTTTTTCCTGCATCTATGAAAACTCCTTTCTTCTCTCCCTTTATTTAGGGCTTTATAGGTCAAAAGATATAAGAACAAGATTCAGTGAAGCCCTTATGCCTATCGTAAAACGCTTTCACTTTCTCTTCAATTGAAACTAAATGTCACTTTGTCACATAGTGTGTGACAAAATTGAAAAATGATGTGAAAATACCTTCAGATCCCAATACAAAAGAGGTGAAAAGGTTGATCTGCCGTTGTTTTGAAACAAAATTCATGGGAATTTCACAACTTTCAAATGGTCTCTTCTTGTTTCCTCTTCTTAAATCGAATAGGCTTATAATTGATCAAACCTATTCAATTAAGAAATGTCTGCGCAGACATGACACAGAAAAAGTGAACCATCTTGCTGTTTGTTTCGTTTACCTTTTAAAGAGGGCGGTACAATAGGAAGAGCGGTTTTTTCTGTGACTCACAGTTTACTGCCGCTTTCTTTCTGATACATGAGACATTTTCATAGGTAGAAAGGCGGTTATTCACCTTGTTTAAAAATAGTAAGTGGCTTCTGCTTCTTATGGTCATGTTCGCTTTTTTCATTCCAAAGGAAGCATTCGCTCACGCATACGTCGTGAGCTCGAACCCAGCAGCAAATGAAGAGCTGGATCAGCAGCCTCCTTCAGTCTCGATCACATTTAGTGAAGGAATTGAAAGCGGCTTTCATGCCATTAAGGTGTTAAATGCAAAAGGTGATCGTGTGGATAAAGGAGATACGGTCATTAAAGATCAAAAGATCATGGAAGCAGCTTTAAAAAAGAATTTACCAAAAGGGATTTACACCATTCAGTGGAATGCGGTATCAGCGGACGGACACTCTGTCTCTGGCATGATTCCGTTTAGTATTGGAAAAGCGGATGGCGGTTTTGACCAATTAGAGCAAGGCCAAACAGATGAATCCATAGATATGGCTTCAACTATTGATAAAGCCTTTCTTTATACGTCATTCAGCTTATTCCTTGGGACCATTTTGTTTGGACTGCTTTGGTTTAAGAATACGATTTCACCTGTATTGGAGAAACGAATGAAGCGGCTTTTGACCGTGTCATTGATCATGATGGGCGGAGCACTTGTGTTCCAGCTGCCGATTCAGACAAAATCAGCGGCAGACGTGTCCTTTTGGGGGGCATTTCAGCCTTCGCTTTTACAAGAAACGATTGCGTCCACTTCTGGCGGTAGTCTTTGGATGATGCTTATGGCGTCATTTGTTCTTCTCACCATCTGGACGATTGTGGCGGTGAGAAAAGGGGATTTCTCTTCTTTTCGAGTTTGGCTGTTTCCACTGCTTCTCTTCATAGTGCTTCTTTGGCTGAAGGCACAAATCGGACATCCAGCCGCAACAGACAATAAAATACTCACAACATCACTTGATTTCATCCATCTCGTCTCTGCTTCGATTTGGGTCGGTGGTTTAACAGCCATTGTCCTTCTATTAATGAGGAAACTGCCAAATGAAGATGAGCCGCTCATACGGAGTACGCTAGCAGCATTTCATCCTTGGGCACTGCTCTCCGTTGGACTCATTGTGTTTTCAGGATTTGTGAATGCGATCTTTATTTTGCAATCGTTTGACGCTCTTTTCCAATCAGCATACGGACGCACCTTTTTAATCAAGCTTGGTTTATTTATCATCATGGGCCTTCTTGGGCTTATGCATTACTTGATGCTGAGATGGGAAAAGAAGCAGAAACGCAGCATTTCCTTACGAGCTGAATGGATGATCGGGATCGCCATTTTGTTATTAACGGCTGTCTTTACCAATATTCCGAGCCCTCCTCCGCCTGCACCAGAGCCCTTCTTTGGCGCAAATCAGGTTGAGCATCGTGATATTGTGTCCTTGAGCATTACTCCGAATGCCCCGGGGAAAAACTCATTCGAAGTGGCATTTACAAAGAAGAATGGCGAAACGATCACTGATATTCAATCTGTAACAGCCAAGATCCATAAGGTGGCTTTATTCGGTGACGAGACACCGAGTGAATTTCAGCTGAAACGATTAAAAAATGGTCATTTCTCTGCTGAAAATCTCTTATTAAATGAAAAAGGCACATGGAAAATTGAAATCCATGCGTTAACTGGTTCTTTTAAGAATATCGATACCACATTTATTAGAAGAAACTAAAAGGAGTTATCACATATGAAAAAATACGTTAAAGCTTTATTACCAATGCTTCTCGCTTCATTTTTATTGGCGATTCCTGTGAGTGCGCACGTAACAGTCAAGCCTGATACATCTGCGACAAATGCTTGGGAGACCTATACATTAAAGGTTCCTTCTGAGAGTGACAGCCCGACGACTAAGGTTGTCGTGACAATTCCTAAAGGCGTAGAATTCCAGCAATATGAGCCAGTACCTGGCTGGAAAACATCAACTGAAGAGAAAGATGGCAAGGTAACAAGAGTGACTTGGGAAGCAACAGGTAAAGGTGTGCTTGCTGGACAATTCCAGCAATTCGTTTTTGTAGCGAAAAACCCTGAAAAAGCAGGTGAAGCTGCTTGGGATGCGTATCAATATTATAAGGATGGAACAGTCGTTGAATGGACTGGCGATAAAGATGCTGATAAACCTCATTCCATCACAAACATTGTGGCATCTAATACTGTAACGGATTCACATGGCCAGGAAAAACCAAAAGAAGAAAAGGCCTCTGAAACAGCCACTGCTTCTTCCTCACCACTTGTCCTTGGTCTGTCCATTGCTGCTCTAGTCGTGGCACTGATTGCACTTGGACTTGCTTTTAGAAAGAAATAAAAGTGTATGAGCGATCGTTTTCTTAGAAACGATCGCTTTTTCTTCCTTTACACATGTACAAATCGCACTGTTTACTTTTATCACGATCAATTATTTTCCATTTTCCCAACTTGTTATTACCAATATAGGATTGAATAGGATAAAGCTGCGTGACATAATGAGACAGATGACCACATAGGAGGCTATGAGATGAACCATGTAATCATATTTGCTCATCCCCAGCAAAGCTTAAATCAAACCTTATTAGATCTTGTTGTGAGCACTCTATTGAACAATGGTCATAAAGTGACTGTTCGTGATGTCTATGCCCTAGGTTTTTCGCCAGAGCTCACCATTGCAGAAAAGGCTGCCATCAAATGCGGTGATGTCCCGATTGCCATTCAAAGAGAGCAGACGCTGATTCAGCAAGCGGATGTGCTGACGTTTATTTTTCCAATATGGTGGACAGGCTTGCCGGCTATGCTAAAAGGATATGTAGAACGCGTCTTTTCTGAAGGTTTTGCTTATCAGATCAGTGAGGATGGAGAGATTGAAAATCTGCTTCGGCACAAAAAAGGTGTCATTATCAACACCCACGATGCACCGAGGACTTTTCTTAATTCCAATAAGATTTCCACCTCCTCCCATCACATGACAACTGATACAGAAGTCTTCAATTTTATTGGCGTTCAGCCTGTCGAACGGCTTTTGTTCAGCAGCATGGAGCAGGCATCTGCAGATTACATACATGAAATTCTGAAAGAAACGAAAGAAACGGTGGATCAGCTTTTCCCGCCTGCTGTTTAACATAAAAAAGACTGCCGAGATTCCTCTGACAGTCTTTTTCACGTTTATTCGTCTAAACCAATGGATACATATTTTGTTTCTAAATAAGGCTCGATTCCTTCGATGCCGCCTTCTCGCCCAATTCCGCTTTCTTTCATACCGCCAAAAGGTGCTTGGACAGCCGATGGACCGCCATCATTCCAGCCAATGATCCCATAATCGAGATGTTCTGAAATGTAGAGTCCGTTCCGATAATTTTCTGTAAAGAAATAAGCTGCAAGGCCAAAAGGTGTATCGTTGGCTAATTCAATTGCCTCGTCTAACGTTTTGAATGTCGTAATAGGTGCCACTGGACCAAAGGTCTCTTCATGCATAATGTTCATCGAAGGGTCCACATGTGTAAGAACCGTTGGCTGGACAAAATAATATGATTTGTCATCGTCGAAATGCGTTTCGCCGCCGACAAGAACTTTCGCCCCTTTATCCACTGCATCTTGAATTTGACCGACAATTTTATCAAAGCCGCGCTTGTTGATAATTGGACCGATGGATGTGCCTTCTTCAAAGCCATTTCCTACTTTCAGCTTTTCTACTTCTTTGCTGAATCTTTGCGCAAATGCTTCATGAATGTCTTCATGCACAATTAAGCGGTTGGCACAGACACAGGTTTGCCCTGCGTTCCGAAACTTAGATGCCACTGCTTGTTTGACAGCTAGTTCAAGATTCGCATCCTTGTCTACGATGAGCGGAGCATGACCGCCAAGCTCCATTGATACGTGTTTGACTGTACTGGCACTGTTTTTGATCAGGTGCTTCCCGACGGGCGTTGAGCCTGTAAACGTGATTTTTCGAATCAATGGACTATCTGTGAAGATTTCACCCACTTCTTTGCCATCTCCCACAACCCATTGCAGTGCATCCTCTGGAATGCCGGCTTCATGACCTAATTTTACTAGTTCTATAGCTGTCAGCGGTGTGTCTTCAGCAGGTTTTACAATAAACGTACAGCCTGCTGCAAGCGCAGGAGCTGCCTTTCTCGTAATCATCGCCGCAGGGAAATTCCACGGAGTAATGGCAGCAACAGGACCAACTGGCTGTTTTGTGACGAAAAGGCGTTTGTTCGTCGTATGTGACGGGATGGTTCTGCCGTAGATTCGCTTTGCTTCTTCTGCGTACCATTCAATATAACCAGCCGCATAGACGATTTCTCCTAATGCTTCTTGATACGGCTTTCCGTTTTCTTCTGTGATGATTTTCGCAAGCCTTTCTTTATGCTCAATCATCAGATCAAACCACTTGCGAATGATATTGGCACGTTCATGCGCTGACGTTTTTGCCCATGATTTAAATGCTTTGTGTGAACGGGAAATTGCGTCTTCGATCTGTTCTTTTGTATGCTGAGCAACTGAAGCAATTTCTTCTCCTGTTGCAGGATTATACACTTTGAGTTCGTTTGTCATGCTCTATCGTCTCCTTCGTTCTTGGATTCATTACATATAGTATATACCCAATGAGTACCCAACCTAAAAGCAATATCCATTCAGCTGGCCAAGATAAGGAGGCCGGCATTCCTGGAAAGTAAAATGAAAGGAAAAGAAGACTCAGTCCGATAGCTAAAACACCTGTCGTCCGCCAATATTTTATGCGATATGGACGCTCCAGCTCAGGTTCTGTTTTCCGAAGTCTCATAAAGGCAATGGATACTATTAAGTACCCGACGATGATTCCGACACCGCCTGCATTGACAATCCATACGAGGGCAGGACGCCCTAATAATGGAGCGAAAAAAGCTAAAGCTCCAAGAAATAAAATGGCATTTGTCGGTGTTTTATACTTTGGATGAATATACGCAAACCATTTGGAAATCATACCTCTTTCCGCCATAGCATATAGAATACGGCTTGCACCGATAATAAAAGCATTCCAGCTCGTCACAATCCCTGCTACACCGCCAATAACCAGCACTGTTCCAAACGCTTGATGACCGAGAAGCTGAACCATCGCATCTGCTGTTGCTAATGAAGAGGCTTCAAGCTGTCCCTTTGACATTCCAGCAGCTACCCCAAAAACAATAAGCAGATAAAAAATGACCGCACTCACGATGGAAATAATCAAGATTCTCCCAATGATTTTTTTTGGTGCGTTAATCTCCGCCGCTACTTGCGGAATGACATCAAACCCAACGAATAAAAAGGGAATCATGACTAACACCGCCATAAGACCGCCAACCCCGCCTTGAAACATCGGCTCAAGGTTTGCAAAATCTCCATTAAATGTTGCGCCGCCTAAAAGGAGAAAACCTGTCAGAATAATCGCCACTGTGAACACGGACTGAAAAATGGCAGCAGGCTTCGCCCCAATGTAATTCAGCGCTGTTAAAAACAATGCACCGCCAGATCCAATCAATACCCACGTGAAATAAACGTCCCATCCCCCTATATTCCATAAGAAGCCAGCATGCTGTGTTGGAATCACATAATCAATGACGGTCGGCAAAGCGACAGCTTCAAACGTAATCACAGACACATAACCAAATAATACGCCCCATGCTGAGACGAACGCTGCTTTCATCCCAAATGCCCGCTGGACAAAAACGAGCCCTCCGCCTGTCTCTGGAATCGCAGACGAAAGCTCAGCATACGTAAGTCCGATAAAGATGACGAGAATACCGCCTATAACGAAAGCAATCACACTGCCTAAAAATCCAGCTGTTAAAATCCAATCTCCCGAAAGTACAACCCAGCCCCAGCCAAGCATTGCACCAATGGACAAAAACAGTACGTCTGACTGCGACATGGTTTTTGCCATTTGTTGTTTTTGCATACAACCATCCCCCTTTGTTGTTTAGCGTGCTTTGAAGGCGTCCTCTATGATCCCTAGTCCTTCGTGAAGCAGCTCATCTGTGATGACAAGTGGTGTTAAGAAGCGAATGACATTCCCATTAATCCCTGCCGTTAAAAGAAGCAGCCCGTGCTCATTTGCATATGCTGCAATCGCTGCGGCTCTTTTCTTATCTGGTGTACGCGTTGTTTGATCTTCCACAATTTCAATTGCCGCCATTGCCCCTAACCGGCGGACTTCCCCAATGAATGGATACGCTGTTCTCCATTCATTGGCTTTGTCCTCAATGACTTGTCCAATATGTTCAGATCGTTGATTCAGTTGTTCTGTTTCAATGATATCAAGGACAGCCAGTGCAGCTACACAGCCTAACGGACTTCCTGCATATGTTCCCCCAAGCTCCCCTGGATCTGCCGCATCAAGCATTTCTTTTCTGCCAACGACTCCGCTCAGCGGTAAGCCAGCTGCAAGAGATTTTGACACAGTAATTAAGTCCGGTACCACATCAAAGTGCTCAATCGCAAAGTATTTCCCTGTTCTTGCAAAACCGGTTTGGATTTCATCTGCAACAAAGACAATCCCGTGCTGCTGACAGAAGGAAGCGACATGCTGAACGAAGCGCTTCGATGGCACAATGAATCCGCCCTCCCCTTGGACTGGTTCCATGACCACACAAGCAACGGTTTCTGGTGCAACGGCTGCGACGAAGAATTGATTGAATTGATCAATGATGTACTCGTCGTAAGCAGCATCGCTTAATCCTTCAGGTTTTTGATAGTAATAAGGGTACGGTGCTTGGTACACCTCAGATGCGAATGGCCCGAAGCCAAATTTATATGGCTTGACCTTGCTCGTCATGCTCATTGTCATATTCGTTCTGCCGTGAAAACCTCTTGTGAACGACACAACGGCCTGTCTTTTCGTATATTTACGTGCAATTTTCACCGCATTTTCAACAGCTTCTGCACCTGAATTAAGAAAAATGGCTTTCTTATCATGATCCCCTGGTGTGAGATGGCACAGCTTCTCTGCCAATTCGATATACGATTCGTACATCATCACGTTGAATCCTGGGTGAATCAGGCTCTCTGCCTGTGCTTTGACCGCTTCCACGACCTTTGGATGTGAATGTCCTACGTTTAATGTGCCAATGGCGCCTGCAAAATCGATAAATCGGTTCCCATCAATATCGAACAGCTCGGCTCCTTTCCCCTTCGCTGCAAGATGACGGTTGCCATTACTCACGCCTCTTGCGACGTATTGATCTCTTTTCCCCTGCCATTCTTCAGTTGAAAAACGGTTTGTTGTCGTTTGACTCATTGTCATCCATCCCCTTTATATCCTTTTTTATTATTCTGAATATTTTTTGGTATGATAGAAAGTACCAATATCATTTTTTTCATGGTATCAGAGAGGATGGAATGATGAGATGCTGACAATTCAACTAGATCAAACAGGGCAAAACGGATATATTTATCATCAAATTTATACGAAAATTAAAGGGGAAATCTTAAACCGCAACCTTCAGCCGCATGATCAATTACCGTCCAAACGAGAGTTAGCCGATACATTAAACGTCAGCGTTAATTCAGTGAATGGCGCCTATCAGCAGCTGCTTGCCGAGGGATATTTATATTCGGTTGAACGCAAAGGGTTTTTCGTGGAATCACTAGAAACGTTTCATGAATCTGGTCAGCTAAAACCCTCTTCTCTTCCTGTAGATTTAAAGGAAGAACCGATTGCACGAGACGACTGGTATTCCTTTTCACATATCTCCGTCGATACAGCGAACTTTCCATTTAAAAGCTGGCTGAAAAGCGAACAAAAGGCGATCCATCTCCACCAAGATGCCTTCGGTGAGCTTCCGCATCCACAAGGTGTGTATGAGCTGCGGGAAACGATTGCCCGATTGATCGGACTTGCACGAGGGGTCAAATGCTATCCAGAACAGCTCATTTTAAGTGCAGGCACACAGTCACTGATCCATTCGTTATCAAGCATTCTTCCGCCTGATCAAATATACGGGTTAGAAAACCCTGGCTACCGCCGGCTCTATCAAATGCTGAAAAACAATCATCACCAAATTGAAACGATTGGCATTGACCAAAAAGGTGTGCGGATGAGTGATATTCATAAGAAACAGCCAAATGTGTTGATCATTACCCCTTCACATCAATTTCCAACAGGGGTGATTATGCCGATTTCCCGGCGCATTCAGCTGTTAAACTGGGCAGCCGATCAGCCAGATCGTTATATCATTGAGGATGATTATGACAGTGAATTTAAATATGGCACAGACAGCATTCCGGCGCTGCAAAGTCTTGACCGATATGACAAAGTCATTTATATGGGCACCTTTTCAAAATCATTGCTGCCCGGCTTGCGACTAAGCTATATGGTGCTGCCTCAGCATTTATTGAGACGCTATAAGGAGGAACAGCATTTTTTCATTCAAACAGCTAATCTTTTTACACAATACACCCTTCTTCATTTTATAAAAGATGGGGCGTATCAACGGCATATTAAACGAATGAATGGTTTATATGAGGAAAAACGGAAGCAGCTCATTGAAGAGCTCAATACGGTTTTTGCTGACAATGTGCGGATTATTGGGGAAAATGCCGGGCTTCATTTTATTGCAGAGTTTCGCTCAAATCGAACGCAGCATGAGATTTTACAGCGAGCGAAAGAAAGAAAGCTGAAAATGTACGGAATGGATCGCTTTACCCTTGATGAGCAATTGCCGGGGCATCAGCCAGGCTTTGTTCCGCTCGTCCTCGGCTTCTCACATATGAAGCAAGAGGATATTCAGCCGGCAGTGAAACGGCTGTATGACGCCATTTTCGGGAAATAAAACAGCCAGCTGCCCTTCACAGACAGCTGGCTTACCACCGCTTTTTATCTATAGCTAGAATCGATGACATGAGTCCAGGAAAAGCGGTCTCGATGTCTTCTTTTCTTAAAGAATAGTAACGGTGCTTCCCGTCAATTCTCACTTTCACGACGCCTGCCTCCCTCAGCACTTTGAAGTGATGGGAAAGCGTGGATTTGGCAATATTCATCTCATACGTGCCGCATGTCCTCTCCCCTGCCTCTGCTAAGCAGCGGACAATTTCTAACCGGATTGGATCAGCCAATGCGTGCAGCACAGAAATCAGTCTCATATCTTCTTTGTTTGGATGGTTTGGATTCGTCATACAATAAATGTATCGTATTTTGTGCCAACATACAATCTCATTCACCTGAAGCTGACTAGTCAAGTAACGATATGGCTTCACTAACGTCCATTATTCATGAGACTGTCTGAAGGGAAGGAAACCATTTTGAAACATAATATATGGATTAGTTTATTGATGATGATTCTCGCGATCTTCCTCTGCGCCTGCCAGTCCGTCCAATATTCTCAGTCAAAACCACCTAGTGCGGAAGAGTTATTAGCTATGGATCAGCAGGCAGATTTATTTCAATGGGAAGGAACGGTCTATGAAACAAATGTAGATTGGACGACATCCTTACACGTCACAAAACATCAGCAAGTAGGTGTCATTCAGAAAACAGCCGCCAAAAATTTTGAACATGGTACAGCTTCTAGGCTGCAAAAAGGGACCGCTATTTACTCTGTGAAAGAGAGAGAAGACATTTTGGTCATCGAACTTCACGGCAAAACAAAAATATATACCGCACATGCGGAAGGATAAAATACCTGTCATGCAGACGGGTATTTTTTTAAGTTCATTTTCTTGTCTTAGGGCATTGGTTTTGTTATCATAGCAAAAGTGACCACTCGGTTTCCATTGTGACCCTATGGTTTTGCCGATTCGGAAAGGACTTATGAAGATGAACGAAAAGCAAGAAGAGATTTTGCGGGTTTCAAAGAAATTATTTTCTCAAAAAGGCTATATGAGTGTCTCCATGCAGTCAATTGCCGATGCCTGTAAAATATCAAAAGCGTCTATTTATAAACTGTTTGATTCAAAGGAAGCTCTTCTACTAGAACTGATTAAATACAATCAGCGCAAAATGAGAGAGATTTCCCGCATCATTCATTCAGAAACGACGCTGTCCAAAAAGGAAAAATTCACAAAGAAGATCAAGCTTGAGCTTGAAGAGTTTAAAGAGAATCATAAATTTTTGAACATGCTGTCCTTTGAAGCTTTTTCTCAGCATTCGCCTATTGTCATTAAACACTTACGCGAGACACGCTCCATTATCATGCAGCGGCACAGAGACATTATTTTGAGCACATATGGTGAATCCGTCGCTCCTTATGTCTGGGATCTCGTGATTGTTCTCAATGGATTAATGAGAGAATTCATCTTAATGCTGGCGATTGAGCACAAGAACATCAAATTAGAAAATGCTGCCGAGATGATTATCGGTGTGATGGACCGTGTATCGAAAAAACCTTGCTCAATTGAGCCTGTGTTAACAGATCAGCTGATGGAATCTTATTTGTTTTCCTCACAGGACGGATATGATGAAGAAAAACTTGTCATCTCGTACTTAACGAAGATCAAACAAGAGCTTCACGCACTGTCAAACGGAGAAGAAAAAGACGATCTCCTCTCTGCGTATGAGCTGCTCAATCAAGAATTATCAAAGGATGAACCGAGAACCTTTTTAGTCAGCTCACTGCTCGATTATTTAGGCAAAAACAGCGTTTTATCACAAAACGTGTCACAGCTCAAAAACATCATTTTATAGATAAAGAAGGGATAACATGAACCAATCAACTACATCGTATAATCGATCTGTGATTGTTGGGATTTTCCTCGTTGGGGCATTCGTTGCGATTTTAAACCAAACGCTTCTCATTCCAGCGATCCCGCATATCATGGAAGATTTCAATATTGAGGTCAGCAAAGGACAGTGGCTTACAACAGCCTTTATGCTGACAAACGGGATTCTCATCCCCATTACGGCTTTCCTCATTGAGAAATTTTCAAGCCGTTCTTTAGTTTTAACGGCACTTAGCATCTTTACAGCCGGTACAATTCTTGCTTCATTTGCAACAAATTTCCCGGTGTTACTTGCTGCGCGTATCGTGCAGGCAGCCGGTGCAGGGATTTTAATGCCGCTGATGCAAACGATCTTTTTAACCATTTTCCCGAAAGAAAAACGCGGGCAGGCAATGGGCATGGTCGGACTTGTCATTTCGTTCGCACCTGCACTTGGGCCAACACTTGGCGGCTGGATTGTTGACTCCTTCAGCTGGAAGTTCTTGTTCTATATTGTTCTGCCAATCGGTATCATTGATCTCATTCTTGCTTTCTTCTTAATGAAAAATGTGACGCAGCAAAGAGAGACACGTATTGATGTCTTATCTGTCATCTTGTCATCGTTCGGTTTCGGCGGGCTGCTTTATGGATTTTCTAGTGTCGGCACGTATGGATGGACGAGTGCGACTGTTCTCATTTCGCTGATTGTCGGCGCTGTGAGCTTGTTCTTCTTTATCCTGCGCCAGTCGAACTTAACAAGACCGATGCTTGAGTTTGGTGTATTTAAATTTGCGATCTTTAGCTTAACAACCTTCCTTGGGATGCTTGTCTTTGCTTTATTAATTGGGACAGAGACGATTCTGCCGCTTTATACGCAGAATGTCAGAGGGCTGTCTGCACTTGATACAGGGCTTATCTTACTGCCAGGTGCTCTCTTCATGGGACTCCTGTCACCGATTATTGGACGGATTTTTGATAAAGTCGGCGGAAAAGGGCTGGCATTAGGCGGTTTTACGATACTCACCGTTACCACCCTGCCGTTTATGCTGCTCACCCTTGATTCATCAATCGCCCTCATTACGGTCGCCTACACGCTTCGCTTAATTGGGGTTGGGATGATCATGATGCCGCTGACAACCGCAGGTATTAACTCTTTACCGCCTCATTTGATCCCTCATGGGACAGCGATGAATAACACGATGAGACAAATAGGCGGTTCCATTGGAACGGCTGTGCTTGTTTCCATCATGAGCACCTCTGCTGCAAATGCAGAATTGGCCAATCCATTAAAATCGGCCGTTCATGGAATGAATACGTCATTCTTCATTTCTGGTCTGATTGCGGTCATTGGACTCGTCCTCTCCTTTTTCTTAAAGGAAAAAAAACGTGAGAATAAAGTGATGAAGCAGGAACTATCTTCCTCCTCGTCTTCTTCATAAGAAAAAGAGCTCGGCATATGGCCGGCTCTTTTTTCATATACTCATACAATATCGTCCTCTCCGAAAACACATTTGTATTTCTAGTAAAGAAAAACCTTGATAATTTAAGGAAAAGAGTTGATAATAGGAACTATTCAATTTGTGAGAAAATTTTTACTATAGGAGATGTATGCATTGAAGGTCGTTAAATTTGGTGGCAGTTCACTTGCATCTGGCAAGCAGCTGCAAAAGGTATTTGACATTGTAACAGCAGATCCAGCTCGAAAAGCAGTCGTTGTTTCCGCACCAGGAAAACGGCATTCAACGGATACGAAGGTCACCGATCTATTAATTAGCTGCGGTGAACAATATTTACGTTTAGGCGAAGCACATGATTTAAAGGAAGCAGTCATCGAGAGGTATGCCTCAATAGCGGATGAACTCGGATTAGGTCAAGACATTATCGATACCATCAGGCAAGATCTAGACACATTATTACAGGCTGATTCATCCCGCCCTGAGTGCTATCTTGATGCCATTAAAGCAAGCGGTGAAGACAATAACGCTAAGCTCATTGCCGCCTATTTCCGCCACCAAGGTGTGGAAGCTCATTATGTGAATCCAAAGGAAGCTGGTTTGTTTGTGAGCGATGAGCCTGGCCAAGCGCAAGTTCTGCCGGAGTCTTATGATCATTTGTACAAATTAAGAGAGCGCTCTGGCATTATTATATTCCCTGGCTTTTTTGGCTTTAGTCTAGCGGGAGACATCGTCACCTTTTCGCGAAGCGGCTCCGATATTACCGGCTCCATTTTGGCGAATGGCCTGAAGGCAGATGTATATGAAAACTTTACAGATGTCGATGCTGTCTATGCCGTCAATCCAACGATTGTTCATGAACCGAAAGAGATTACAGAGCTGACATACCGGGAAATGCGCGAGCTGTCCTATGCTGGTTTTTCTGTGTTCCATGATGAAGCACTTATTCCTGCCTTCCGTGCAGGTATTCCAGTTCAGATTAAAAACACCAACAACCCGTCGGCAAAAGGGACAAAAATCGTAAATCAGCGGGACCATACAAATGGACCTGTTGTTGGAATCGCCTCAGACAATGGATTTTGCAGCATTTACATTAGTAAATATTTGATGAACAGAGAAGTCGGTTTTGGACGAAAGGTGCTGCAAACACTAGAAGAGTATGGGCTTACGTATGAGCATGTTCCTTCTGGCATTGATGATATGACCATTATTTTACGGCAGGATCAGCTGGAGGAGCAGCATATTGAAGAGGAGCTGCTAGACCGCTTGAAGCTCGTGCTTGATGCAGATGAGGTCGTTTTAGAGCGAAATCTCTCGCTGATTATGGTTGTAGGAGAAGCGATGCGTCATAATGTTGGCACAACAGCAAGAGCGGCAAAGGCGCTGTCAAAAGCGAAGGTCAATATTGAAATGATCAATCAAGGCTCTTCAGAGGTCAGCATGATGTTTGGCGTCAAAGCGGCGCAAGAAAAAGAAGCTGTCCAAGCCTTGTATGAGGAATTTTTCTCCATGTCTACTGTCCCTGTCTCTCTTTAATCAGCAGACTGCCAGATCTTTGGATCGGCAGTCTTTTTCATCTCGACGATCAGAGTGTTTTTGCGCATTAAAGTGTATCTATTTCTTGTTTGATTTTGTATGATAGAGACACATCAATTATACGTTCCGGCCTATGTTCGGAGCTACAAGGAGTCCTAAAACAATGCCTCGTCAACAACTATTAAAACAGTTTCGCAATTTTCATGATGCTTCTACTAGTATTTTAAACATGATGAGTCAATTCATTGATGTGAATACACTGTTTATTGCTAAAAATGATCAAAACACCAATCAGATTGTAAAGGTGCTAAATCATGACGAGCAGCTTCTTGAAGAAGGAGAAGAACTTCCTTATGAAAAAACATTTTGCAAGCTGGCGGTCGATCATCAGGATACACTTGTGATCCCTGACATTTCGAGGGATGACCGTTCTAAATACTTAGAGGTCACGAAACATCTTCAAAGCGGCTCGTTTATTGGGGTTCCCATTGATTTTACAGATGGGACGAACTACGGGACGATTTGCGGACTTGATTTGAGACCGAAGCAGTTCACAGAAGAGCATGTGTATATGTTTGAAACGATGGCTTCTTTATTAAGCTACGTTCTCGAACTAGACCGTGCTAACCGGCAGATTAAGCAATTGTCTGTACCGATCGTACCTGTTGTTGATGGTGTCGCCGTGCTTCCTCTGCTTGGTGATATCGAAGAGACACGTGCTCAGCATATTTTGGAAACCATTTTACAGGAAAGCTACAGGCTGTCGCTCTCTCATTTGGTCATTGATGTATCGGGAACAAAAAGCCTGAATGAACAAAGCATTCAATATTTGGTCAGCTATGCACAAACACTGAGACTTTTAGGAATTTCGGCAGTTTTAACGGGCATTAAGCAAGACCTTGCTTTAAGTGCGATTCAATCCAATATATCGTTTAAAGACATCACCATCCGGAAAGACTTACCGCAGGCACTTGCTCATATTGGATTGACGTTTACCAAGAATGAATAAGTTGTGATTTTGTGACTCCATAAAGAAAGGCTCATCTCAATGGATGAGCCTCAGATTGTTGACAAAGAGCTAAAATGATCTCTATTTTAGCTCTTTGTCTTCTTTTCAGCGTGATAGAAAACCTTTGCAGTCTACGATGGACGAGTACCGGAGCGGAGCGAATGAAACATTCGTGAGCACCGGCACGCAGGACTGACAACGAATGCGAGGGTTTGTCTACACGCTGAGGCTCATCCCGATGGATGAGCCTCATTCGTGATCATACCAAAAGCTGCAAAAAGGAAGAATCGTTCCCCTCTTCTACTGCCTGCCGCATAAGCTGGGCATGAGAATCGTCTGTCACACTGTTTAATTTTTTCATGATATCATCTGTCGATAGCGCGTGTCCGGGTGCTCCCTGCGGAACATCAACACGTTTGCTGATGGTGGTGCCGTCAGATAAGGTGAGCTTCACAATCGTAAAGCGGCCTTTTGGAACAGCATCGGAATGAGGTACAATCATTTGATCATATCCTCTGCTTACCCGCTTCATCCATGTCCGCATGTCTGATGGAATGGTTTTTTTCGTAAAGGCATCCAGCGTAAGCGTCTGTCCAAACACTGCCAGTGCGATGACGTATTCGACACTGAAACGTCCTTCTTCTCCAGTCAAAGGTGTCTGCTCAATAAGCGCTGCATCTCCGCCTGGCGGGAATATGACATCGATCTGTTTTACCTGCTCCGGCAAGAAAGCCCGCTCTTTCGTTAAAGATTGGATCGCATCTGCTGCATGGTGGGCTGCTGAGCAGAATGGATATACTTTGAACCACAGCCCCGGTGAAACGATACGCCATGTAGAACCATAGCCCTCTAGTAAACGGCTTTCCGCAAGTTCCAGGTCTCCATAGAGTGAAAAAAAACCAAGTACGCCATCAAGAACCGAGTCATTCCCGCCAAAACCTGAACAAGCTAAGTCCATAGACCAAACGGCTGTTTTAGCAGCTAAGCCGGCTTGTAATGGTTTCATATCAGAGCCAAATTGCTTCCGCATTCCGGCTGATTGCGCTCCGGCAAAGCCGATTGCTTTCATCAGTTCTTCTCGTGTGACCTGCTTCAAATAGCCAATCGCACACACTGCCGCAATGGCTCCGAGTGTTCCTGTATTATGCCAGCCCCGCTCATAATGCGCCTTGCCGATGGATTCGCCAAGTCTTGCCATCACTTCAACACCAGTGATATAGGCAGCTAAAAACCGCTCGCCATACCCTTTGCCGTCTGTCAGCTGTGATAGCAGCGCCGGAATGATGACCGCACTTGGATGTCCTCTCACATCTGAGTGCACATCATCATAATCAAGGGCATGGATGAGGTAGCCGTTCAGCATCGCTGCGGATTGGCGGCTCACCTTCTTTCCTTGTCCAATGACAGGAATCTGAGCGGTTCCGCCTTCCTGTTCAACAAGCTGCATCAGCTTCTGAATCCCTTCATCCTCTTTCGCAGCAAGCGCTGATGCCGCAGCGTCTAACAGTGCATTTCTCGCCATTTGAATGGCCCGTTCATCTTGAAGCGGATCAGCAGAAAGCACTGCTTCTGCCAGTTGTTTTGTTAATTCCATGATCGAGACTCCAATGCCCGAACGGCAAGCTCAGCAAAGAAGCCAGCGGAAACTGGAAGTGCGTCTTCATTTAATGTAAACGCAGGGTGATGCCACTCCCTCGTACCACTAGTCCCCATCCATACAAAAAATCCTGGAATGCGTTCTTGATAAAGAGCAAAATCTTCTCCGCCCGGTGACTGCTCTGCCTGCACAGCATGTAAGTCAAGCGAGCCAGCCGTTTCTTCAACCACCTTTGTCAGACGCTCATCATTCATGACAGAAGGCAAATAAGGATGCCATCTCACTTCAGCCTCTGCTCCAAATCCTTCTGCAATTCCGCTGACGATTTGTTTCATAAGCTCTGGAATCATCGCTCTTACTTCAGGCTCAAACGTCCGAACGGTTCCTTCCATCTCAACACGGTCGGGTATGACATTCCATGATGTACCGCCTTGGATGCGTGTGATACTGACAACCGCATGATGCAAGGAGCTGATGCGGCGGCTGACGATTTGCTGAAGGGCGCTTGTGATCTGCCCGCTGATGGCAATGGGGTCTACCGTGTGATTTGGAATACCGGCGTGGCCACCCGTTCCTTTAATATCGATTTCAAACCGGTCCACACTCGCCATCAATGCTTTTTCTCTAATGCCAATCGTGCCAACTGGCAGGTCAGGTTTGTTGTGCATACCGAAAATTGCATTGACTCCATCTAAAACGCCTGCCTCTATGACGTGTTTCGCCCCTTGAGCAACTTCCTCAGCCGGCTGGAACAAAATACGGACCGTTCCTTTGATCTCGTGTTTCCGCTCTTTTAATAAAAGAGCCGCACCAAAAATAGAAGCTGTATGGAAATCATGACCGCATGCATGCATTTTACCCGGTACCTTTGAAGAAAATGGTTCGCCAGATGCTTCTTCAATCGGAAGTGCATCAATATCGGCTCTCAGAGCAATCGTCGGTCCCTCTTGTTCTCCCTTGATTTCACAGACAACACCTGTTTGAAGTGCCGGGATATCAAGCACAGTAATCCCTTCCTCTTCTAACCAGCGGCGCAGTTTCTTTGTCGTTTCATATTCTTCAAACGCCAGCTCTGGATGCTCATGAAGCGCTCGGCGAATATGAATCAAACGTTTGTTTAAATCTTCATTTCCTATTGATTTCACTAGACACTCACCCCTCTAAAGAATAAAAAGCAGCTTATGCTTCTTCAGCCGCTGCTTCTTTTTGGATAAATCGTTTCGTCCGTTCATTCTTCGTTTCATCAAATAGCTCAGTTGGCGTCCCCTGCTCGATAATATGACCATCCGCCATGAAAATCACATGGTCTGCCACTTCTCTTGCAAACGCCATTTCATGTGTGACGATGATCATCGTTGTTTCTTGGATCGCAATGGATTTAATGACTTGAAGCACACCTGAAACAAGCTCTGGGTCAAGCGCAGACGTTGGTTCATCCAGCAAAATCGCATGTGGATCAACCGCTAACGCGCGGGCAATCCCAATTCGCTGCTGCTGTCCGCCAGATAACGTGACTGGATAGCTGTCAGCCTTTTGCTCTAACCCTACCTGCTTCAGCAGTTTCATCCCGATTTCATTCGCCTGCTGCTTCGTCATTTTTTTCGTCACAAGCAATGATTCTGTTATGTTTTGCAGTGCTGTCTTGTTTTTAAATAAATTATAGTTTTGAAACACCATGGCCGTTTGTTGACGCAGGTGATGGGCTTCTTTACGTGAATATTTGGACGCATCGAGCCTCGCATCGCCAATTTCAATCGTGCCTTCATCAGGCGTTTCTAATAAATTTAAACAGCGCAGCAAGGTGGATTTACCGGAGCCAGAAGGTCCGATAATGGCCACAACCTGCCCTTTTTTCACGTCGAGATTGATTCCGTCTAAGACGACAAGGTCGCCGAATGATTTCTTCAAATTGGTGAGCTTGATCATGTCCACACCTCCTTAATTCCGGTAAGGCTTGCTGATTTTTCGTTCAAACAGGTCCTGCAGGAAGCTATAAATGATCGTCATCACCCAATACACGATCCCTACGGCTAAATAGGTTTCAAAGTATTTATAGTTCGCCGATGCAATCATCTTCCCTTGTGCAAACATTTCTGCCACACCAATCGTAAAGGCAAGAGATGTTTCTTTTAAAAGACCGATAAAGGTATTCCCCGTCGCTGGAATTGCATTTCTGATGGCCTGCGGGAAAATAATTCTAACGTAAGACTGCCACCTTGTCATACCGACAGATAAGCATGCCTCAAGCTGCCCTTCATCCACTGAGTTCAGAGCCGCTCTGAAAATTTCTGCTAAGTATGCCGAGTTTTTAATACTTAATCCGATAATGACCGCTGTTAAAGCATCCATTGTGGTCATCGCAGGGAATAGCTGCGGGAGACCAAAATAAATGAGAAAGAGCTGAACCAAGGTTGGAACCGCTCTGAAGAAAGAAATATACAGCTTGGCAAATTGGTATAAAACAGGTATCCGGTTTTTCGTAATGAGAGCGAATACCACACCAATGATAATGGCAAATACCATGGACACAATCGCCATGAAGATCGTTATCGGCAAGTATTGAAGCAATGTCGGAAACACCGTCACCATATACTGCCAATCAATTTTGTTCATGTCTGCTCTTCACCGCCGCTGTCGTTATTTTTTAATTGGCACTGTGACATCGTCTTTGAAGTATTTCTCAGACAATTTCTTAAGTGTCCCGTCTTCTCTTAATTCTTTGATGGCTTTGTTAAATTCTTCTCTTAGTTTGTCATGCTTTTTATCTTTCGCAAATGGGTAGCCTACTTCTTCATATACAATTGGGTTGCCTACGATTTTCAGCGGCAGACCTGTTTTTTCAATTTGAGCAAGTAATACACTGCGTCCGTTGACATAAGCATCTACGCGGCCATTTGCCACTTCATTTAATACGCCGTCTTGCGTTTCATATGTTTTAATCTTAATTTTCTTGTCCGGGTCTTTGCTCTCTAAGTTTTTAGCATGGTTAGAGCCAAGAACCGCCGCCACTGTTTTTCCTTTTAAATCGTCAAGACCTTTGATGTCGTTGTTGTCTTTTTTCACGATGATTTGTGTTCCTGCGTAAGCGTACGTATCTGTAAAGTTAAATGTTTGTTTACGCTCGTCTGTGATGGCAACTTGGTTTGACACTGTATCGAGCTTACCAGACGTCAGCTGTCCCATCAGTCCGCTGAATTCACTCAGCTGCCAGTCTAGTTTGTAGCCAAGCTTTTTCGCAATGGCTTCTGTTACTTCAACATCGAATCCGACAAGCTTGCCATTGTCTTTATAAGCAAACGGATAGCTTTGTCCTGTAGCGCCTACTTTTAACACTTTTTCGTCTTTGCCTTCACTCTGATTGCCGCCGCCGCAAGCTGCTAAAACTGCCAGCATTGCTGCAAATAGAACGACTAGCCACTTTTTGTTTTTCATGTTTGTATACCCTTCTTCCTCTTATGGTTGTGTGATATCTGATCTTAATTGTTTTTTGAAATAAACCGTGATATGACCTTTGCCTAAATCTTTTTCTCCTGCTCTGACATAGCCTTTACGCTCATACATCTCTATCAGCCATGGATGCTTATCAGCTGTACCGAGCGACACGTACGGCACCTTCAGTGTATCCCTTAGCACTTCGGTTTCCACCCATTCCAGCAAGGCTGAGCCTGTGCCTTTTTTGGCGGCTGGTTCTGAGGCAAACCACCAGATATGAGGGACGCCGAACGGTCCTGGCTGCTCTCCCCAAGGCATACGGAGTGATAAGGTGGATAGAAGCTCTCCGTTTTCTTCCATCACATAGCAAAGATTCTTTTGTACATTTTTCTGAACGAGAGCGAAATCAGCATGTGCTGCTTGGAACTGGATGCCGAGCTCACGAATTGGCTCGTATGCTCTTGTTGTCAGTTCAAGCAGCGCCTCTATATCTGCCTCTGTTGCCAGACGAAACGTGTATCCCAACGTTAGTCACCTCACCCTTATATCGTGTAGCGATTTTTTGGCTCTGTTAATCCAAGATTTTCTCGTAAGGTTTGTCCTGTGTAATCAGTTTTGAATAAGCCTCGCTCCTGAAGGATTGGGACGACGCGGTCTACGAACACATCCAGCCCTTCTGGCAAGAGCGGCGGCATGACATTAAAGCCGTCTGCTGCTTCTTCACGAAGCCATGTTTCCATCACATCTGCCAGCTGCTGCGGCGTTCCAATGAAAATATTATGACCGCGTGAGCCGGCAACCGATTGATAGAGCTGGCGAATGGTCAGGTTATCCTTTCTCGCCATATTCATCACGAGATCAAAACGGCTTTTCACCGCATTTGACGTGCTCGGATCAATCTCTGGAAGCGGTCCGTCTAAAGGATACTGAGACAGATCAATCCCGCCTAAGTAATTTTGCAGAATGCTCAGTCCAATCTCAGGAACAATCAGCTCCTGTAATTCTTCATATTTCGCTTGGGCTTCTTCCTCTGTATCAGCAATGATCGGAAAGATACCCGGCATGATGCTGACGTCCTCTCTAGCACGGCCAGCAGCCTCTACTTTCCCCTTCAAGCTTTGATAAAATTCCTTCGCTTTATCGAGATCGTTTTGTGCAGTGAAAATGAGCTCTGCTGTTTTTGCTGCAAGCTTTTGGCCATCTTCAGAAGATCCTGCTTGAATGATCACGGGCTGCCCTTGCGGCGTGCGTGATACGTTGAGAGGACCTCTTACTGAGAAGAACTCACCTTTGTGCTGGAGCTCATGAAGCTTACTAGATTCGAAGAATTCTCCCGTTTCCTTGTTTCTGACAAGGGCGTCTTCCTCCCAAGAATCCCAGAGACCTTTGACGACCTCGACGAACTCTTCTGCCCGCTCATATCGTTTATGGTGTGCTAAATGCTCTTCTCCGCTAAAATTTTTCGCTGTTTCTTCAATAGAAGATGTGACCACATTCCATGCCGCTCTTCCGCCTGATAAATGATCAAGGGAGGCAAACTGCCTTGCAATATGGAAAGGCTCACTGTATGTAGTGGAAGCTGTTGCTGCTAAACCAATGGTTGAAGTAGACTCAGCAATAGATGAAAGCAGCGTGAGCGGTTCAAATCTTGTTAATACGTTCGGATGAGAGGTTTGATTAATGGATAAACTGTCGGCTAAAAAGAGCAAATCCAGCTTTCCTTCCTCTGCCTTTTTCGCTAATTGTTTAAAATAATCTAGATTCATGGCTGCGTCTGGTACTGCATTCGGATGTCTCCAAGAGGCAACGTGATGTCCAGTTCCTGCGATGAATACGCCTAGCTTGAGCTTCCTTTTCGGCTGTGACACTTGTTCTTCATCCTTTCTATATCCTACATGTATCAAACCGAAGTCCTTAGATACATTTTTCTGATTGAATTAATCGGTTTTATTAATAAAAAAAAGGGCAAATGTTGCGAAAAATGAAAAATAATTATTACTATATGCCCTTTTTACAGGATTGTCAACCGCCTTCTGAACCTCCAAAATAAGGGATTTCAAACACTCATGACGGTGTATCAATCTCAATATTTCCGATGAGCCTGTCTGTGGTATGTGTCACCAGTTGACTACGCTCCAGCATGTTGTGAGCGATGACAGAATGAGTGGAATTGGCGGTGCGGACGGCAATTGCTTTTTGAGGAGAAATATTGATGATGTTATTGCGCAGCACACGGGCTGAGGCGGCCTGGTCAATAAAGATCGCCGTCGGCTGTCCAATCGATCGATTTAAATAGAAACGGTTATCTCCAATTTGTGGTGAACCATTTTTAATATACATCACCACATATAAGGATGTTTCTTCAAAGGAATTATCTTTAATCTCTAATGCCCCCGTCGTGCTGCTGTATACAGCGTAGTTTTGATAGTGCTTAAAGCGATTATGCCAAATGAAAGCCTTTGCATTTCCAGTGACACTGATCGTATACGAAGACCCAAGCTCTGGATGTCCTTCTTGAATAAAGTGGTTGCCGTTGAGCCCAGCTTCCCCTTCCTGCACCCAGATTCCTCTGCTGAATTCTTTGAATTGATTGTGCTGGATCAGGATATTCGTTCCTCTCACCACGGCCGCATCGATAACAGAGTAGACCGTATTGTTTGAAAAGACGACACTATCCGATTGATAGATACGCAGCGAGGCGCTTCTTTTTCCGGTATTCGTTCCTGATTCAATATGGTTTCCTTCTATTAGAATACGATTCGCCATATAAACGGACACAGCCGCATCTTCAAAAAGACTAATCTTATTGCCTGTAATGTGAACGCTGTCTCCTCTCACATCAATTCCTTTTTCAAACCCCTCAATCATATTGCCAATAATCATTACATTGTTTTCCGTTTGGCCAAGTGAGACGCCTAAGCTCGTAATCCCTGCTTTTGTCACACCTCCTCCTACTGCACGAATCAAATTGTTGGCAATGATCGTTTCGGTGGAGAAGCCATAGGAGATACTGCTATCTGTATGATTGCCTTCAATGATCACACCATAGCCGTTAAAGTTATAGATGGAGCTTGCAGCACCTCCTCTGACGATGTTGTTGCGAATCTGAATATTCAGAGGCTCCTCCATATTAACGGCATTTTCTCCATAGCCTTCAATATCTATGCCCATTCTTGGCTCGACCCCATTTACTCCTGCTCTTTCCAAGAGACAATCCTCCACAATAACCCCATCACAGCCTGTAATCGAAATGTTGTTTCGTCTCGAATCTGTGATGGTGCAGCCAGAAATATCAATAGATGCAGCAGGCGAGTATGGTTCACCCTCTGTCAACAAACCGTGGGGACTGACAATGATGCCGTCTCCCGTACAATTTTTTATTTGGACATGATTGACCTCTACATGTGAGGCACCTTCAATACATATCCCAAAGCCCCATTCATGGGTTTTTCGTTCAGCGGGGAGCGGCTTGTATACATGCTCATGACGATCCCCTTCAATACGCCCGCCTCGGATGGTCACATGCTGAACCTTTCCTATATAAAAGGCTGCATACCCCCATGAATCATTTGGTTTTACCTTTATTACAGCGTCTGACGCCATCTCAATGCATATATGACTTGGCACCCGTATACCCGCACCTCGAAAAGGAAAAAATGAATCACCTCTGTACACCGCATCGATTAAATACGTGCCGCTCGGCAGCCAGACATGGGAATACCCCTGTGCTTTTGTCCATTCTAAACATTCATTAATCTTAGCTGTACAATCCGTTTTCCCATCAGCAATTACGCCAAAATCTAGTACATTGACAACAGGTTTTTTTAGATCAGCTTCATTCAATTCCCCCAACCTAAATCACTCCTTTTCACACATGTTCTCTCGTCATCCTATGCATGTGTAAAAGGTTTGCTTGTACATTACTTCAAATTTTAAATAAATTCTTTTGAAATAACTTTCAGATAATTTTCACTTCAATGAATTTTTCATTTTTTTGAGTCTTTACGCCTATTGAACTAACATTTTCCTGTTTTAGAATAGTTTTATATTGACACAAGAACTATACAAGAATATCATTTTTCTCATATCTCTTTTTTTAAGAAAGGATCTATGCCATGTCTACAATTGACCACGATAAAATTGTTAAAAGTGTTCCTCAAAAAGGGTTTTTTGGACATCCTAAAGGACTTTACACACTGTTTTTCACTGAATTTTGGGAGCGTTTCTCCTATTATGGCATGCGTGCACTGCTTATTTATTATATGTACACAGAGGTGACAAAAGGCGGTCTAGGCTTTGATCAGACGACAGCCAATTCGATCATGTCTGTCTACGGTGCGCTTGTCTATATGTCAGGAGTGATTGGCGGATGGCTCGCCGACCGGGTATTTGGATCATCCAGTACGGTCTTTTATGGCGGAGTTTTCATTATGCTTGGCCACGTGATTTTGGCTTTGCCAAGCGGAGCAACAGCGCTCTTTATTAGTATGGGACTGATTATTATCGGGACAGGTCTTCTCAAGCCAAACGTTTCAAACATTGTTGGCGACCTGTATACAAAAACAGACCCGCGCAGGGACTCTGGATTTAGTATTTTCTACATGGGGATCAATATGGGTGGCTTTATCTCTCCATTAATTGTCGGAACACTCGGTCAAAAAGTGAATTTCCACCT
Organism: Bacillus sp. FSL K6-1006; assembly: GCF_038593175.1. Taxonomy (NCBI): domain Bacteria; kingdom Bacillati; phylum Bacillota; class Bacilli; order Caryophanales; family Bacillaceae; genus Bacillus; species Bacillus sp. FSL K6-1006. The sequence continues at coordinate 433,797 of NZ_CP151970.1, read as the reverse complement.
CGGGTTCTCACTTGCTGCCGTTGGGATGCTTGTTGGACTCATTACATTTGTGGTCACAAAAAAACCGAACCTTGGTCTTGCCGGCACGTATGTGACCAATCCATTATCAGCTGCCGAACGTAAGAACTTCAAAATTTACGGTTCATTAGTTGTGATTTTGCTTGCGATTTTTGCTGTCATTGGCATTCAAACAGGCGCACTCACAATTAATCTATTCACTTGGTTTGTCAGTGCCCTTGGTGTACTCATTCCAATTGTTTATTTCATTATCATGTATTTCAGTAAAAAGACGAGCGCAGTGGAACAATCCAGGGTTCTCGCTTATATTCCATTGTTCCTTGCTGCCGTGATGTTCTGGGCGATTCAAGAACAGGGCTCAAACATTTTAGCGACATATGCAGATCAACGAACAAACTTGAATTTCCTTGGGATGACACTAGCGTCTTCATGGTTCCAATCATTGAACCCAATCTTTATTGTGCTGCTGTCTCCAGTGTTTGCTTGGTTATGGGTCAGACTTGGGAAGAAACAGCCGTCTACCCCGATTAAGTTCTCACTCGGTCTTTTGTTTGCAGGGTTATCCTTCATCATCATGATCATTCCTGCATACATGTCCGGTCCAAACACACTTGTGAGCCCATTATGGCTCGTTCTGAGCTTCTTCCTCGTCGTGATCGGGGAGCTCTGCTTATCACCAGTTGGACTGTCAGCGACAACAAAGCTGGCCCCTGCTGCCTTCTCAGCGCAAACGATGAGTCTTTGGTTCCTTTCAAATGCGATGGCACAGGCGATCAATGCGCAAGTAGTCAAACTGTTTGATAAAGTGCCGGAAACCGTTTATTTCGGTATCATCGGATTCCTTGCCATCGTTTTATGCGGTGTGATGCTATTACTGACACCAGTGATTAAGAAAGCGATGAAAGGCGTTCATTGAATTAAAAAAAGAAGCCTCCCGATTGGGTTGGCTTCTTTTTGATGGTTTAAAACCGGATCTCGTCATCTCCATGGATTTGCAGCTTCAGCGGCTCACTTTGTGCCTGATGCTTTTTCACATAGCGGTGATAGACAACATATCCAATGATCATAAGCGGTACACCGACATATAGCCCGATGCGCTGCTCTTGATCAAAGGCAAGACTGACCAATACGATGGTATTCAGTGTAATTGCAATGATCGGCAGCACCGGATAAAGAGGCGTTTTAAATTTTAAGTTTTCCAGCTTTCCGCCTGCTTTCAAGTATTTTCTACGGAAAAGCAGCTGTGATAATGTAATCGTGATCCAGCCTGTCTGGGCACTCATGCCGGCAATGGACACGATCCAGGCAAATACCGTTTTCTCTGCAAAGAAGCCGGATAACAGCGAAATCCCTGTAAATAGGAAGGTGAGCAGTAAGGCATTCATCGGAATACCGCGCTGATTGACGCGTCTAAATGCTTTTCCTGCCATTCCTTCCTTCGATAAGGAATACAGCATTCTTGTTGATGCATACAAGCCAGAGTTCGCAACAGATAATAAAGCAATGATAATGACAAAGTTCATGATGTCTGCCGCAAAAGGAATGCCCGTTCTCTCAAACACAGTAACAAATGGGCTTTGCAGCACACTAGCTTCCTTCCAAGGCACCATACCCGCTAAGACAAAAATAGATAAGACGAAAAAGACAAGTGTACGCCATACGGTCTGATGGATCGAACGGGGAACGGTTTTCTCAGGGTTTTCACTTTCTCCTGCCGCAATCCCGATCAGCTCTGTTCCTTGAAATGAAAAATTCACTGTGATCATCGTAACCACAACAGCAAGCAGGCCATTTGGAAACAGCCCGTCATTCACAAAATGGCTGAAGTAAGGGGCGGGTTCACCGCTCGTTGTATCAATAAACCCAAACATCGCCGCTCCGCCTACGCCAATAAAGAGTAAAATTGCAATAATCTTAATGGTAGAAAAGAAAAATTCCGACTCCCCGAACGCTTTCGCTGACCGGGCATTTAATAAGAAAAGACAGAGTCCGAATACGAGACACCAAATCCACACATCCACTTGCGGGAGCCAGCGCCTCATCAGCTGCCCTGCTGATAAGAACTCAAGGGCAACCGTTGCTGCCCAGCCGAGCCAATAAATCCAGCCGACAGCAAAACCCGCTGCCGGGCTGACAAATTTCGTCGCATACGTATGAAACGACCCCGACACAGGAAGTGCAACAGACAGCTCCCCAAGACACAGCATGGTTAAATACATGATCAATCCGCCCACAATATATGAAAGAACGGCTCCGACCGGTCCTGCTTGTCCAATCGTATAGCCCGTTCCTAAGAAAAAGCCTGTCCCAATGACACCGCCAAGTGAAATCATAAATAAATGGCGGGAGGTCATCGCCCTTTTCAATTGTTCAGGCTGATTTTGTCCAACATCCACAATGATGCCCTCCTTCTTCTAAGATGCTCTGTTATCAAAACATGTCTCCATGTGATTCATTCCATTTTCAAAACAACCTACTAATTATACATCTTTTATAATAAATATGCTTCCTTCTATGGTCACTGTCTCAAAGTCTTTATTTTAGTAATGTTCGCACAACTATGTGGTGGATCAAACCATTTGATAGGATGCCATATATCTAAAATATTGCACAAAAAAACCAGCATGAAACTTTATCGTTGCACACTGGTTTCGTTTCATTCTTTTCGAGTCTCATTTTAGACAGTTCTTATGATCACTTTTGTCACAAGTCATTCTGCTTTTAGCAAACACACTTTGATAAATTCATCTATTTCTTGAAAGCAGTGATTTTTAGATTCAGCGTGAAAAGCCGCAGAATAAGGATTGGCGAATCCATGCTCTCCCTCTACTATTGTCACGCAAAGCTTTTTCTTTTTCTCCAAAACACTCGCAATCTCCCTGGGATGAAAGGATGCTTCGATCTCCGGGAAAAATAACAGCTTTTGCAGGCGGGCGCAAGATCGACGTCATCTCTGATCCTTGAACCATAAAATCCAATAACTCCTCTAAACAGCTGATCATTTTGGCTGCATCGCCAGGCAATTGTTGCCCCCACACTAAAACCTAGCAGAAATATATCTATCGCGGCATTCTTCGTCTTTAACTCTTTTGCCAGATTCAGTACACTCTTTACCGGCTTATCAAAACCAACTTTATTCATAAAGTAGTCGTAAGCCTCATTTTCACTGACATAAGGGAAGTGCTTCGCCTGTCCCAATAAATGAGGACAATAAACCTCAAATCCAGCTTTGTCGAAATAATGGATCATACTCTTCATATGATCATTTATTCCGTATATTTCGTGTATTAAGATCATGACAGGTTTTTGTTTCGATGTATGCAAATGTTCACACTTCCCTTTTGTTTCTTAGAAGTCAATTGAATCGATTGGAAAATTTCGTTGGGATGATCATAGCATATTTTACCCGAATCGTTTATCTAACGTTCCACCAATCAAATCATCTTAATCATCTTGAACTTGTGTATGGTTTTATTCACCTTTTAACTTGGGTATAGTTCTATCGTTTGTCCGTTCGACCGTTTGAGGGCATAAAGTTGGTGAGATTCGCTCAAGCTAGTTTCAAATGCTTTACTTTTAGGTTGCTTCTCTGTAAGATCATATGTTGTAAATACCAACAAGAAAAGTGGGGAATAAAATGAAAAAAATGTTCTTTGCCATTATGTTAGGCGTTTGTGTTGCATTGATCACGGCATGTGGATCTGGTGCAAGCGACAACGCGAATAAACAATCTGGGTCTAAGGAATCAGGAGACCTATGGAAATCCATTCAGGATAAAGGTGTATTAACCATCGGAACAGAGGGTACTTATGCTCCTTTCACCTTCCATGACAAAAAGACAGATAAATTAACTGGCTATGATGTAGAAGTCATCACAGAAGTAGCAAAACGTCTTGACTTAAAACCTGAATTCAAAGAAACACAATGGGACAGTATGTTTGCTGGACTGAATGCAAAACGTTTTGACGTGGTAGCGAACCAAGTTGGGAAAACTGGACGTGAAAATCAATACGATTTCTCTGATAAATATACGACATCTCAAGCTATTGTTGTGACAAAATCAGATAACAACGACATCAAGAAACTATCTGATGTGAAAGGCAAAAAAGCAGCACAATCATTAACAAGTAACTACAATAAACTAGCAACAGATGCTGGCGCTAAGATTGAAGGCGTTGAAGGTCTTGCACAATCCATTCAATTGATTCAGCAAGGACGTGCTGATCTGACGTTCAATGACAAATTGGCTGTATTGAATTACTTGAAAACAAGCGGTAACAAAAACCTAAAAGTTGCATTTGAAACAGGAGATCCTCAAGAAACGTATTTCGCATTCAGAAAAGGCAGCGGCGAAGTCGTTGACAAAGTGAATGGCGCATTAAAAGAAATGAAAAAAGACGGTACACTCGCTAAGATTTCTAAGAAATGGTTTGGTGAAGATGTTACAAAATAACATCCTAGGAGTCGTCATTCCTTGGGATCTTCTTCAGCAATCTTTTTGGCCAATGGTGATGCAGGGGATTTATTATACAATTCCCCTCGCCATCATTGCCTTTATTATTGGTATTTTTATCGCGCTTGTGACAGCTCTTGCTAGAATGTCTAAAATTAAAGCCCTCAGATGGATTTTCTCCATCTATGTGTCGGCCGTTCGCGGAACGCCGCTTTTTGTGCAATTGTTTATTATTTTCTATTTCTTTCCGACATTTAATATCACACTGGATCCATATCCAAGTGCCATTATTGCTTTTTCTTTAAACGTAGGTGCGTATGCGTCGGAAATTATCCGTGCATCCGTCCTGTCTGTTCCAAAAGGACAATGGGAAGCAGGTTATTCCATTGGGATGACACATCGCAAAACGCTCGTCCGCGTGATTTTACCGCAGGCTGTACGTGTATCGATTCCACCGCTTTCTAATTCATTCATTAGTTTGGTGAAGGATACATCCCTTGCCTCCCAAATTCTCGTGGCAGAGATGTTCCGTAAATCACAGGAGATTGCTGCGGCGAACTTGGATCAGATCTTGTTTATTTATATGGAAGCAGCCCTCATCTATTGGGTATTCTGCTTCATTCTATCGCTCGTTCAGCATCAAATTGAAAAACGACTTGATCGATATGTCGCAAGGTAAGGAGGGAACGACATGCTAACAGTCAAAGGCTTAAAGAAATCCTTTGGTGAAAATGAGATTTTAAAGTCGATTGATTTTTCGATCAACAAAGGGCAGGTTGTGGCCATCCTCGGTCCATCTGGTTCAGGAAAAACAACGATGCTTCGCTGTTTAAATGCACTTGAAATACCAAATGGCGGCTCCTTTACCTTCGATGATTTCTCGATTGATTTTTCGAAAAAAAATAAATCAGCTGATCTGCTGAAGCTACGCCGGAAATCAGGAATGGTGTTTCAGGATTATCACCTGTTTCCTCACCGTACAGTGCTTGAAAATGTGATGGAAGGCCCTGTCCAAGTGCAGCGCCGTCCAAAGGAAACGGTTCGAAAAGAAGCCATTCAGCTCTTGCAAAAGGTCGGTCTGGAAGATAAAAAGGATCTGTATCCATTCCAGCTCTCAGGCGGTCAAAAGCAGCGTGTCGGGATTGCCCGTGCACTTGCCATTCAGCCAGAGCTCATGCTTTTTGATGAACCTACCTCTGCGCTTGACCCTGAGCTAGTCGGAGAAGTCTTAAAGGTCATGAAGGATCTAGCGAAGGAAGGCTGGACCATGGCGGTTGTCACACATGAAATCAAGTTTGCCCAAGAAGTAGCAGACGAAGTGATTTTTATTGATGGCGGCATCATCGTCGAACAAGGTCCTCCAGAGGAAATCTTCAAACGACCAAAGGAAGAACGAACAAAACAATTCTTAAACCGGATTTTGAATCCAGTATGATGAAAAAAGGCTGTTCTCACGTGGTGAGGACAGCCTTTTTTTATATCTCTTTTTGCAGGCGAAGCGCCAGTAAATCCTGCAGGAGAAGTCTCGCTCCCTCTGGACTGATGACCACCCCGCCGGATAGCACCTTATTGGAGTTTGTCACTTCCCCTGTGACGATACAAGGTTTATCCTGCCAATATGGCTTCATCACAATTTGGTCTTCTTCTCGATAAATCTCCATAAAATCTTGCGGAAGAATTTTTAGCCGTTTTCTTATATCTGTCGGAAGAACAATTCTTCCAAAGTTATCTATATATCTTACATAGTCTTGATTTAACAAATTGACCCCCCTCCTGCATCTCTAGATATAGGCAATTCCCTCTTTATCAAGGAATGAAGTACTTTAATCGGTTAGTGAAAGGATAAGTTGCAGGCTGATCCAGTGCTTAAACACGCTTTCCATATATGATATATCTGTTTGGTGCAGGACCAATGAAAGAAAAAGGATAGCATGTTGTCAGGACAAGTTCTTCCTTTTCCTGTTGTAGTGTAATAATACTTTGATCATCTTTTTTTACAATCTTTGTTTTCTCAATTTCATAGGTAAACCGACCGTATGAAAGCTCAATGACGAGTTGATCCCCTTTCACAAGTTCTCCTGTTCGTCTAAACACAGTATCACGATGCCCAGATAAAACGATTTGTCCCTGTTCATTTGGTAAATTGCTCTCATGATAATGACCAACACCCTTTGCCAAGTCCTCTGCTTCTGTTCCTTCTACAATTGGTAACTCAGCGTTTAACTTTGGAATGTGTAAGAGTCCAATGGTTTCACCAGCCTTTGGAACAAAAGGGGAATCCGTTTCCCCCTTTTGCTGAATAGCTGCTTGTGCAGACTGGAAAGATTGATCTACTTGCCTTTGTCCATCAACGATTCTTATATATCCTATGATCACAAGACAAATACCTGCTGTAATCAATAGAGTTGAGATGATTTTTTGAACCATGGACGATTATCCGTTTCTTTTTCTTCTTTTCCATACAATAAGGGATGCACCTATTAATACAAGGGCAAATCCTGCTAGTAAAAGGTTGTACATTGCTGTTGCAGTATTTGGAAGATGATGACCAGGTGTATCCTGTTGTGGCTCAGAAGGTTGATCTGGATTTGCTGGGACTTCTGGTACATTTGGTGGTTCTACTGTCGTTGAGTTTTCAGGTTTGTCAGGCTCATCTACATTCTCACCCTTCACGACTCCGATATTTTGAATGGTTTTCCCTTCAGATCCTTTGGCAGCCTTCGCTTCAAAGGTCACGGTATGCCAGTCGGTATCTTTGATATCGCCGAATTGAGCGGTGACTGTGCCTTTTGTGTAATCTCCGTTATCGTCATCTTTTGCATCTGTGGCAGCTTGTCCATCTACTTTTAACGACCCTTCGACATATTCAAGACCTTCTGGCAGTTTATCTGCGATCACTAAGTCTTTGATGACACTGTCTTCTACATTATTTTTTGTTTTGATCGTGTAAAGAAGGGTGTCGCCTACTTGTACTTCTTTTTCATCGGTATTGCCTTCTGCTTTTTGAGAGATTTCTGATGTTTTTTCTGATTCAAGCTTTGGATCTCTTGGATCAATGTTTGTTTCGGTTGTTGGTTCGTCTGGCGGTGTATTATCGCCTGTTACTTTGGCTGTGTTTTGAATGCTTTTACCTGATTGGCCTTTAGCAATCTTCGCTTCAAAGGTCACTGTATGCCAGTCGGTATCTTTGATATCGCCGAATTGAGCGGTGACTGTACCTTTTGTGTAGTCTCCGTTGTCATCATCTTTTGCATCTGTGACGGCTTGACCATCTACTTTTAGTGAACCTTCGACATATTGAAGACCTTCTGGCAGTTCATCAGAAATCACGAGATTGTTGACGATGCTGTCTTCTTCAAGATTCTTTGTTTTGATCGTATAAAGCAGGGTATCGCCTACCTGTGGTGTCTTTTTATCTTTGTTGCCTTCTGCCTTTTTCTGAATACTTGCAGCCTTTTCTGATGCTAGTTTTGGTTCACGAGGATAAATTTCTGTTTTCGTTGTTGGATCATCTGGCGGCGTGTTTTCGCCAGTTACTTCAGCTGTGTTTTGAATGTCTTGACCAGCCTGTCCCTTTTCAACTGTCACTTCAAACGTCACAGTATGCCAGTCCGTGTCCTTCACATCACCAAAAGAACCTGTAACCTTTCCATCTGTGTAGTCACCGCTATCGTCGTCTTTCACATCTGTGACAGATTCCCCATCAATTTGAAGGGACCCGGTGACATACTTCAACCCTTTTGGTAATTGATCTGAAATCACTAGATTTTCAACAAGACTGTCTTCTACCGTGTTTTTTGTTTTAATTGTATAAAGCAGGGTATCGCCTACTTCTGGGTGTTTCTCATCTTTGTTACCTTCTGCTTTTTTCTGCAAAACCGCTGATTTTTCTGATTCAAGCTTTGGATCACGCGGATAGATTTCTGTTTTTGTTGTCGGCTTATCTGGCGGTGTGTTGCCGCCTGTGACATTGGCTGTATTTTGAATGTCTTTGCCTGATTGTCCTTTTTCAACCGTCACTTCAAACGTCACGGTATGCCAATCTGTATCCTTAATGTCGCCAAATTGTCCTGAGATGGTTCCGTTTGTAAAGTCTCCGTTATCGTCATCCTTTGCGTCTGTGACTGCATCTCCATTCACCTGAAGTGAATTCTGTACATATGCCAATCCTTCCGGCAGTTCATCTGAGATCACTAAGTTTTCAACGAGACTGTCTTCTATCGTATTCTTTGTTTTAATTGTATAAAGCAGGGTATCGCCTACTTCTGGGTGTTTCTCATCTTTGTTACCTTCTGCTTTTTTCTGTAAAACTGCTGATTTTTCAGAAGTCAGCTTTGGGTTACGCGGATAGATTTCTGTTTTTGTTGTCGGCTCGTCTGGCGGTGTGTTGCCGCTTGTGACATTAGCTGTATTTTGAATATCTTTGCCTGCCTGACCTTTGTCAACCGACACTTCAAACGTCACTGTATGCCATTTCGCATCTTTCACTTCACCGAACGTCCCAGTGACAGTTCCGTCTGTCATATCCCCGTTGTCATCATCTTTTACATCTGTGACTGGATTTCCATCTACCTGAAGTGAATTTGGTACATATGATAACCCTTGAGGTAACTTGTCAGAAATCACAAGATCTTCAATGACGCTGTCTTCAATCGCATTACGGGCTTGAATGGTATACAGTAATGTGTCGCCTACTTCTGGATGCTTCTCATCTGTGTTACCTTCTGCTTTTTTCTGTAAGACCGCTGATTTTTTTGATTCAAGCTTTGGGTCACGCGGGTAAATTTCTATATTTGTTGTTGGTTCATCCGGAGGTGCGTTTTCCCCTTTGACATTCGCGGTATTTTGAATATCTTTGCCTGCCTGACCTTTGCCTACCGTCGCTTCAAATGTCACTGTGTGCCAATCGGTATCTTTCACGTCACCTATTTGACCTGAAACAGTGCCGTTTGTATAATCACCTTTGTCTTGATCTTTTGCATCTGTTACGCTCGTTCCATCCACCTTAAGAGACCCTGAAACATACGTTAAGCTGCTTGGCAGCTTATCTGATATGATCAGATTTTTGACAATACCATATTGCACGGTATTTTTTGCTTTAATTGTATAAAGTAACGTGTCGCCTACTTCTGGATGCTTCTCATCTGTGTTGCCCTCTGCTTTTTTCTGTAAAACAACTGATTTTTCCGATTCAAGCTCTGGAGGATATGGATCAAATTCTGGCTTAACCCGCGAAGCTAAATCGTAAGATAATGAATCACCTACAGTGCCCATATATGTTGTACTTAATGTTTTCGCATCAAGTGTAAAAAGAGTGGAATGGCCAATGGAGTCATTTAATCCTGACTGTAATAGCATTTGTCCATTGGGCAAAAAGCTAATCCCCCGAACGCCTCCGTCAATCGTTTTACCATCTGCATTTTTAATCGGAATGACACGAATGACTTCTGCTGTATCAGGGTTCATTTGCGCAATGGCCCCACTGCCATTTGATGCGAACCAAAGATAGCCGTCCTTATCAACGACAAGATCTCCGCCAACGCCAGACCCAATGTCATATCCGACAATTTTTTTAGACGATTTTTGACCCGTAGCTAAATCGTATGTTCCAAGGAAATACTCACCATTAGAAGCATAAGAATAGATATATTTATCTTGATACACAACGGCATTAGAAGCACCTTCTGGTAATTGGGTTACGCTCTCTGCTTGCCCTGATGTCGCATTTATTTTATATAGAGTAGGGGTCGTGCTATTTGCAGTTGCATACACAACATTTTCTCGATCACTTACAGCAACACCATTCACTGCACCCATATCGATTCCTTTCACCTCTACACTAGCTTTTACATTTGTTGGATTATTTCCATCGAGCTGCTGAAGAACCAGTGGCCTACTCCCAATAATATAAGAATCCGTGTTATTGACAACAACCGTCCCAGCGGCTTTCGTAACAGCTGGTGAGACCGTTAATAGATTTCCAACGATCAGCACCAATATAAGAAATAATTGACTCGTTCTTTTTAATAAGTTCATTCTTTGACCTCCCCTTTTTCTCGCTTCATATCGTAATGGTATGTACCAGTTCACCTCCCACACTTTGGTAAAGAATATCAGTAACATTTCAAATGCCTCAACATGACTAAATGACTATTTTCGACAAAAATAGTCATTTAGTAACATACACTTCTCGATGTTTGATTCACCTATGTTTTTTCCAATAAAATGACCTTTTTTATCGTATACCTCCGCATTTCCCTTTTCCTCCAAACAGGTCTAATGACATGATTTATATACAATCTCTTCTATTTAGAGATAATTATTCTTTAATTGGTTGTAGATTATTTTTTTTGGAAAAATATATTGAATTATTTTCTTTTTTTCTTAAAATGAGGAAATTAATGGCTTCTTTTGCTAAAAAAAACAATCCGAAAGTCTTGCTGCCTGTTTTGATGTTCTGACCCTTACAATTCGACAAAATTCTTTTTTTGAAGTAAGCGATTACAATTGAGCAAAGCCATTTAAAGGGGAGTGAGAGTATGTTACGATGGAAATCGAGTGTTTAAGAAAGAAGGGAATGCTTTTGAAGCGGGAACATCTTTTACGTTGGTTTTTTTATTTTGTTGGATTGATCGTATTAGCTTTTGGACTATCGCTGACAGTGAAAGGGAAGATCCTTGGGATTGGTCCTTGGGACGCTTTCCACTACGGACTGTTTCAGCATTTTGGACTCACAATTGGACAATGGTCCATTATCATTGGTGCACTCATTGTGACACTGACTTCTATTTTTACGAAATCATTTCCAAAGATCGGCGCTTTACTGAACATGGTGCTGATTGGTATGTTTATAGATTTCTTTAATGCGGTATTGCCTGCACCACACGGGTATTTACCCGCTTTATATGTGTTTATTACGGGCGTTGTGGTTTCAGGGTATGGTGTTGGCATTTATGTCTCAGCGAATCTTGGCGCCGGGCCAAGGGATTCATTAATGCTGCTCATCTCAGCGAAAACAGGATTGAACGTGCAGTGGGTGCGAAATGGCATTGAGTTAACAGTGCTTTTATTTGCATGGATGCTCGGTGGACCGATTGGCGTTGGCACAATTCTGACGGCTATTTTTACAGGTCTCGTCCTTCGATTTTCCTTGCCGCAATCGACACGGCTCCTACATCTGCTTATTACAAAAACAGCAGAGAAACCTGTCCAGACGCTTATCCGATAAGAACAAGCCATTCTACAAAAAGAATGGCTTTTCTTGTGTTAAAATGAATAAACAGAATATTCTATTATTTAGGATGAGACCTCATACAGCTTTTCCACTATCATTAGTGGACACCATTTGTTGAAAAAAACGAGCAGCCGACCTTTCGCATCGTCCAAATGAGAAAGGGACAAATCAATATCACTTTCGGTTATAGTAAAAAAGTCCCTTTTGATCATATTGGCTTTCTTGTCTCAGACAAAGAAAGCTAATATGATGAGCTGCTTTCACAGGCAAAAGAGCTCAACTGGCCGGTCCAAGAAGGAGAACGAAGAACGTTCCTTTCAACACCTCTTCGTTTAAGACTTGAATTACAGCGGCGTACAGATGTCATTGAGACCGGGAACGCTACGCTTCAAGCCATGACAATTGCTGTTCCTGATTTGTCACAGACACCTAAAGTCGATCAGCTGCTATCACCTTTGCATCAGCCCATTCACTGGCAAAAAGGAGAACGGCTTTCCCTGCTTGACGTGATCATGACGGATGTTGATGGAGTTGATACAACTGATCCGAATGGTGTTCACATCGTAAATCGTTAATGGACCCTTTTGCACGCCGCTCTCCAATGGTACAATCAATGTAAAAAATTAGAGGTTTGTTATGAAGATATTTGCTATTCAATTACAACACTTAGATGAAATTGATGCACGACAACAAATAGATCGTCTGAAACCCTTTGTTTCAGCTGAAAAGCGTGCTGCCGCTGAACGCTTTCGTTTTTTGATCGACGCAAGAAGGACCTTGTTAGGTGAAGTGCTGGTTCGTCAAACGATCCATGATATGTACGAGCTGCCTATGGACCAGATCGTTTTTGAAACAGAGGGCAATGGCAAGCCTATCGTCCGGCAGCTTCCTTCTTTTCATTTTAATCTTTCTCACTCTGGCGATTGGGTCGTTTGCGCAGTAGATGATGCACCTGTGGGCATTGATATTGAGGAAATCAAGCCTATTGATCTGGCGATTGCCAAACGATTTTTTTCAGCGGATGAATATCAGGATTTACTCTCACAGCCGGCAGAACGGCAGGAAGCCTATTTCTTTCATCTTTGGTCAATGAAGGAGGCCTTTATCAAGCTGACTGGAAAAGGATTATCCTATGGGCTTTCGTCCTTTACAGCCCGTCTGTCAGAGGATGGACAGGCTGCGTTAACATTACCTGATCATGAAGCGCCTTGCTTTGTTCAAACATACTCACTTGACCCTGCCTACCAAATGGCGGTATGCACACGAAAACCTGCTGCGGCTGAAAGCGTTGAGAGACTCACTTGCAGCGATGTACTGTCCCGCCTTTAATAACGCGTGCTTTGCTGAAATACCGTCTTTAATAGATCGACTCCGCGTGTGATCTGCTCTTCTTTCACCTGCCAAATGTTCAGCTGAAGAATGGGGTCCTTTTGATAGGCCGACAGGTAATAACGGTCAATTGGCTGAATGGAAACAGATGTTTTTTTCAGCTGCTGAATAATCTGGTTCATGGGAATCGACCGGTCGACACGTAAATGTGTATGGGTAGCCGGCTCCTGTTCTCCCAGCTGATAAGCGCTCTGATCATTTTTTAAACTTGCCACGAGCTGCTTGGAGCGGTTTCGATAGGTCGCCCGCATCCTGTCTCTATGCCGCTCAAACATCCCGCTTTTTAAATATATTTCTAAGGCTGCCTGGGACAGCATGGAGCTGTCGATATCAATCAGCCGTTTGTGTTCGCTAAAAGGCCGAATCAGTTCTTCAGGTAAGACGACCGCTCCTGTTCGCAGCCCCGGAAAAATGATTTTAGAAAAGCTTTTCAAATAAATGACCTTTCCAGCCTGATCGTACGAGTAGATCGGGTCTCTTTTTGTGTCGAATTCTAAATCTGCTATATAATCATCCTCAACAATGTAGACATCATATTTCTCAGCAAGGGCTGCAATCGCTCTTTTTTCTCGTTTTGATAAACTCGTTCCAAGCGGGTTTTGAAATCTTGGCATCGTATAGAAAAAACGAATCTCCTCTTCTCGAAAGATACGCTCTAATTCGATAAGATCGATCCCTTTTTCCGTCCGCTGAATTCCGCGCACAGGCAATTGATTTTTCTCTAAATATTGGAGATATAAGTGATAACCCGGCTGTTCGACTAGTATGGTTTGTTTTCCATTCGGAAAAGGAATGGTGCTTAAAATGGATAAAGCGAGCTGAATACCAGAGGTCATGACGATCTGTTCTGGATGAGCAAACACTTGATAATCCATTAATCGCTTTGAAATGACTGGCAGCAGCGATGGTAAGCCGTTGGCTGTGCCGTAAATAAATAAGTCATTTTGATATAAATCGATCGCTTGGTTGATGCAGTGCTGGAAATCGACATATGGAAACACAACGGGATCAGGTGCAGATGAAGCAAAATCAATCCATGTGCCGTCCTGCTTGTCTGCTCGCTGCTTCGTTTTCACGACATAATAACCGCTTCTTTCTACAGAATACAGCAGATGTTCACGCTCCAATGTATCCAGCGCCTTGATGACAGTGCTTTTACTCACTGCATATTGAGCCGCTAAGTGGCGAATGGATGGAATTTTCATCCCAGCACTGTACTCACCAGAATCCATTTTTTCTTTTAAGCTCAAGACAAGCTGATCATATTTCCTCACACCTTTTCCTCCTTGTACCGGTACAGATATCACGTTCTCTTATTGTACACGTTAGATGATCCGATTACGATAGAAGAACAGAACCGGTCAATTCATTTGAAGCATGCATGCTCATGTAAGGAGTCACGTTGTGAATATGTCAAAACAAAAAGCGTATGCTGCTGCGATCGCATACGCCTCTATCATTGGTTTTTCCTTTTTGTTTGTCAAAATAGCATTAGAATCAGCAAACCCAATCGATTTATTGGCACACCGCTTTACCGTTTCTTTTGCTGCCGCTCTATTGCTGTATCCGTTTCTACGAAAAAAGTATCGCATATCCATTCAATGGCGTGATCTCATTTATATCGTACCGTTTTCCTTGCTTTATCCTGTTTTGTTCTTTGCTTTTCAAGTGTGGGGATTGATGTATACATCTTCTTCAGAGGCTGGCATCATTCAAGCGACGATTCCCATTCTGACAATGCTGCTGGCAGCCTGGTTTTTAAAGGAACGTGCGACATGGATACAAGTGCTGTTTACCTTTCTTTCTGTGTGCGGGGTGATGCTTCTCTTTGTCATGAAGGGAATTGATGTCAAGCATTCTCACTTCATCGGCTATGTGCTGATTTTACTTTCAGCCCTGTCATCCAGTGCATATAGTGTGTTTGCCAGAGTGATTACAAAACGATTCCATGTGATCGAACTCACCTTTGTGATGACCTTCTTTGGCTTTGTCTTTTTCAATGCCGCCGCGCTTACCCGGCATTCGATCAATGGGTCATTGCCGGAGTTTTTCAGTCCATTTACAGAAGCATCCTTTGTATGGTCGATGCTCTTTTTAGGTATTCTTTCATCTCTTCTTACCGCATATTTATCAAACTATGCACTCTCGCAGCTAGAAGCGGCAAAGGTCAGCATCTTTAACAATTTATCCGCGTTTATCACGGTCGCCGCCGGGGTTCTCATTTTACACGAAACGATTGATTGGTATCATCTCATCGGAGGGGTGCTGGTGATTGGCGGGAATGTGGTGAAGAAACAGCATTCATAAGTAAAAGCGGCCTCATTAAAGAGGGCCGCTTTTCTTATTGTCTTATTAATTGTTGATTGTTTTGTATAATCCTAAAAAGCTTCTTTTTTCGTCCAAATTAAATATCATATTAACTACTAAATCTTTCGTTACAGAGAAATAAAATACAGTATAAAAAACCCATTTATTAAATATCCTTTTTTTGTATAATATGGGCATATAAGCAAGGGAGGGGGTGTTCATTATGGAATTGAGTTTAAAAAATAGATTTTTTGCAATTGTAGGCTTGAGTCTTATTTTCACTCTAACTTTGACAACTATGATTTTATTGACTCTTGAACCAGTTACACCTTTTGCAAATCTAGTAGCAAACTATCCTCAAATACCTGGCTGGGCTATAACTTCTGTTAGTGCAATTCTAAATGCTGCAGGTACAGTGGGTGCTGTTGCTGCTGTCTTAGGTACTTTTGGACTTGGTGCTATTGCTTCTCTGGTCATTAGTTATGCTAGAAAATACGGAGTGAAATACGCTATTTCTTTCTAAAAAAGATTTAATAGAGAAGGTGTAACAGCCTTCTCTATACACCTTTAAAATGGAAGTGTTGTAAATGCATAAATATTTAACATATACAAAAATCTTGTTAATCAATGATTTAAGAAGACATCATCGAAAAAATGCTCTCATTTTTGTATTTTTTGCTTTTTTATACATAATAACACCACTATTACTAGGTATATTAACTCCTTTTTTCGTTAAGGATTTATCAATAATTTATTTATCGCTGTTTATATTTATGTTTACAGTTAATATTGATAAGAGTTTGATGAGAATACTTTTCTCCTCTGATAAAAAACAGATGGCTATTTTAAAAGTTCATCTAGATCAATATATTTTCGGCAAAGATATGAGTAAGTTTTTCAGCACTATTGTGGGTGTATTATTTTTCATTTTAGGGTCTTACTTAGCAAATTTAATTATAAATGGGTACGAGGGATCTTTTACAATAGCAGCTCTGGCCGCCACTTCTTTTATTTTTGGTTACTTACTTAGATTACACGTCTTGTTGCTACTTTCTAATCCAAAGTTTTTCTCAATTTCATCGAGCATTGGTTATATAACTACAGGCCTCATTGCTCTATGGGTATTCACTGTATTTAGATTCAATTTATTAACAAATTCTTTATCTAGTTATTCAATATATTTTATTTTAATCTTCACATTCATTAGTTTATTGTTATTGATGAATTGGAAGAAAAATGTTTGTAATGTACCAATTTTTAATTCCCAAAAAGAATTACAAGAAAAACGAAAAAGAACATCTAGAGAGTTTAATCATATCTTGTTTTATGAAATTACACTTCTCTTGAGAAATCCTCCTATTCAATGGTCAGTATTATTATTTATATTAACATTATCTGGGGGGTTATTTGGTCTCATTCTTTATGGTGTTAATACAAATCAACTTGAAACATTGAATATAGAAAATGATTTTTTATTTATTTTTAGTGTAATTTTTCCAATGATTATTATATCGAATGCCATACAACCATATGTCTCTTTTGATATTGATGGCCCCATTCTTCCTTTGAAACAGAATCTACCTAACTTAGTGAAAAATAAAATTAAAAATAAGATTATTTTATCTATTATATTACACTTGTTTTTTTGTATTTTATATATCATTTTTTCAAGTTTTGTATTAAAACTAGATCAGCCTTTTTACGTGATGATTACTTTAATAAACACTTGCATTCTCGTCAGTATTTGTACTGTCGGTTCTACTGTTGTATTTCCTTATTTTAATTGGGAATTTGTTTATCAAGTTCCAAGTTCTCTTAGTAAATTGACTTTAAATATTTGTTATGGTTTCATTCTAGCTTTATCAGTGATTTCCTCATACAGCACAGTATATCTCATTTTAACAAATTCTGTTATGGCTGCTTGTTCATTCCTCATTTTATTTTTAATGATTAAATTTTGGGATAGAACAATCAATAAAAACTACAAATCATTTAAAACATTATTTGAGTGAGGGATTGTATGTTATCAATTCATGGTCTAATTAAAGAATACAAAGAGTCTAACTTTAAAGTTATGATCCCTGAGATGCATTTCCAAGAGGGTAGAATAATCGGACTATTAGGTAAAAATGGTGCTGGAAAAACGACTATTTTAGAAATGGTAGCTGGATTAATAAATCCTGATGAAGGTCAAATATTAATAAATCATAAAAAGCAAAATTTTTCTTCTGTCGGATATATGGAAGACGATCCAACTCTATTTGAAAACTTAACCTGTTTTGAACTTGTAAAATATCAATCTATGCTTGTAGAAGAACCTTTAGAAAATGGACAAATCAAGGATTTATTGAGCAAATATGGATTAGAAGAGCAAATTCACCGCCGTTCCTCTGCTCTTTCAAGAGGCATGAGACAAAGAATGTCTTTTATTTTAACAATATTACATCATCCAAACATTATTTTATTAGATGAGCCATTTACAGGTCTTGATCCTACAAACATGGCTGACATGAAAAAACATTTAAGAAATTTCAGAGATGCCAACAAAATCATTTTGCTCTCCACACATATCATTCAATTTGCTGCAGACTTATGTGATGAAATCCTTTTTATTGATAATGGTAGTATTATTCACTCAGAAAAAAAATCTTCAGGAGTGACTTTTCATGAAGATCAACTCGAAAAGAAATTTTTTGAAAAATTATCTTAAAAATTTTTCAGTTTTTATCATACTATTTTTAGGAGGTTTTAGTTTAAGTATTTTTGCTTCAACATTTATAGATAGTATAGAATTTAAAAACAACATCGAGATTCATAGCTATCAAGAAATTTTTTTTAATAACCTTTTTGTGTCACTCCTAATATTAATATCTGGAATAGTTAGTTTAGGGTTGTTATCTAGCATGATTATTTTTCTAAATGGTTTTTTCCTAGGTGCATTTTTTATATCGTATACCTATATATATGGAATTGATATAGCATTATACTATATTATTTTCCACGCTCCGATGGAGATTGTCGGTTTGTTCCTTTTTTATTTTGTCTCTTTTGATATATCAAGACAGATTATAGGATATATCATATCTAAAAACAAAATTTCATTTAAAACAAAAGGGAAAATCTATGCTAGTCAGCTTATAACCGGCGTTTTCTTATTATTTATTGCTTCGATGATTGAATTTTATTTTATAAAAATTTGATATTGTTAAAGGGTGCTATTATGAAAAAACACATTTTATTAGTATGTATGCTTTCTGGTATAATAGCTTTCATCCTTTCTATAATAAAAATGGATGAAATAAACAAAAACCTACTGGAACTACAACTTGATGGGAATCAAGATGTAATTGAAGTTAGTAAGTGGATAGGTATTTCACTTGCTGTGATTGGAGAAATATTCAAGCCAATGGTTGAGGTTTTATTTTTTTCATTAGTCATTTTTTTAAGTTTTATCATTTTCGGAATAAAAGATTCCTATAAAAATATTTTTAAAAAAGGGATATTAGCTTACTATTACATTTTGCTAGGCAACTTGATTGTTATTATTTTATACCTACTAAAAGTATCTAATGCTGAACGAACGATTACACTTCCATTTTTATGGAACATCAATATTTTCGTCATAGTATCATTTAGTGTGTGGTGCTATTCTTACGTAAAAAATCAAGAAAATAGAAGCTATAAATTTTTCATTCCTTTCGTTTTATTATTCTTATTTTCATTAGCCATATCAGCGTTTTCAAGTATGATTCCTCAGTAAAAAACGACCCTATTGATGGGTCGTTTTTTCTTAATTGTTGATCAATTGCTGCTTGGCTGTAAGCTCAATGACATGTCTCATCTCTTCTGCAAATTGCTCAAGGTGTGTGTTGATATACATGTGGCCTCCATCGAAATTAGTGCGCTCGATGGTTTTTGCCCATTTTAGCCAGCCGCTGGCATCCTTCATGCATTTCTCATCTTGCTTCCCATTGAATAAATAAACAGGTGTGTCGATGATCGATTGATCTGTGTGCTGGAAGGTTTCCAGTGCCCGGTAGTCTGCACGTAAGGACGGTGTAAAGTAATCCATCATTGGTTTGTTCTCTAGTAATTCCTTTGGAATCCCGCCCATTTCGGCAATATGCTGTACAAATGCTTCGTTGGATAAATGCGTCAGCATCTGCCGTTTTGTTTGCGGAGGCTGAATGGCTGAGATCACCACTGCTGCAGGATAAATTCCTTCCTTTTCTAGCAGCTGGGTTAGTCTGTATACCACAAGCCCACCCATTGAATGTCCGAACAGAATAAATGGGCGGTTCAATTTGTTCGTGAGTCCTTCTTTGTACAGCTCTGCCAGCCGGTCAATGCTTGATTCAAGCGGCATGAGATTGGTGCCGTGCCCTGGGGGCTCTGCTGCTGTGATTTCGGCCACGTCTTTTAGCTGTTCAAAGAGCGGACGGTATGAGGCGGAATATCCGCCGGCAAAAGGAAAACAAATAAGCTGAATGAGATCTGATTTTTTTTCAAAGGTTTTCAATAACTGATTCATACGTCTTTACCCCTTTATAATCGTTTGAAGAATCCGTGCCAGTTCATCTGCCTGCGGTCTTTTCATCATGGTGACATGGTCGCCTTTGATGTGGTAATACGAGCACGACTCTTTCGTATAAGCCTCCCAGTCTTCGAACTTCTTCTGGAAATCGCTTGCGTGATCACTGCTTTGGACAATATAAAATGGCACAGGGAATGGTTCTTTTTCTAATTCAATGGCTTGTGACATGATCGTATTATGCGTTTGCATTTGCAAATATTTATCTAAATATTGATCATTCATGAATTGATGAACAACTTCATCCTTTTCTGCCTCTTTGAGAATTTTCTGCTTCACTTCTTGGAAGGTCAATC
The DNA here is from genome assembly GCF_038593175.1 of Bacillus sp. FSL K6-1006. Classification (NCBI taxonomy): domain Bacteria; kingdom Bacillati; phylum Bacillota; class Bacilli; order Caryophanales; family Bacillaceae; genus Bacillus; species Bacillus sp. FSL K6-1006. The sequence goes on along the minus strand of NZ_CP151970.1, from coordinate 413,509 downwards.
CTTGTAAAGCTTCTGGCTGAATGCCGACCAGATTCCCCATTCCAAGGACAAGCGCGAGCATTTTCACTTCTTCTTCGTTCATATCGGCATGAAGTGCTTGATCTGCCTCATCTCTTAGCACTGGCACCGTATCTAAAATGATGAGTCCTTTCGGTGCTTTCCCTGCATGGCAGAGCCGCTGATTCATTCCGTAGGCAAGATGCCCGCCCATTGAATGGCCTGCGAGATAGTCAATGCCCGGACGGTAGAACGTCTCAATAGCTTCAATAAAAAGGGTCACAAGCTCCGTATAATGGAGGAATTGCGGCTCTTCATCCTCATATAGGCCAGGAGACTGCAAGGCGTACACAGCGCCTTGATGTGTCATGAGCTTAGCAACATCAATATAGCCCATCACCGTTCCACCAGCAGGCGGTGCAAAGAATATTCTCGGTTCGGCTGGATCGCCTTTTTTCAGCTCGATCACGTAGTCCTTCGGAGACCTTTCGACGTTCTCAGCGGCTTCTGGCACTGCGTCCAAATGTGCGGCTAATTGCGCAGGCGCCGGGTGCATGAAAATCCATTTTGGATCAACACGAACACCTTTTTCTTTTAATTTGGCCACAGCCTGAATACTCATAATGGAATCGCCGCCCAGATCAAAGAAGGAATCATGCATACCCACTTGCTTCACACCAAGCACTTCCTTGAAAGCGGCGACAATCCGCTCCTGCGTTTCGGTGACAGGTTTGTCGTCATCATGGGAAAGGGACATTGTTTCTGTTGGCTCTGGCAATGCTTTTTGATCAACCTTTCCGTTCGTTGTCACCGGCATTTCATCCAGTACGACAAAGTAACTTGGAATCATATAGCCTGGCAGGCTTTCCTGCAAAAAGGCTTTCCAGCCCGGGACAGGATTTTCTCCATCTGTCACAAGGTAGGCCGCCAGCCGTTTTGAGCTGCCATACGTTTTGGCGATGACTGTACATTCTTTGACTTGTGGATGCTTGAGCAGGGCTGTCTCAATTTCTCCGCATTCAATTCGGTAGCCTCTAATTTTCACCAGGTGATCTTTTCGGCCGAGATATTCAATGGTGCCATCTGACCGCCATGTACCAAGGTCGCCTGAACGATACAGCTTGTCTCCCTTTAGTTCAGGAAAAGGATTGTCAATAAACCGCTCCTTTGTCTGCTCTGGATCATGAAGGTAGCCTTTCGCAAGGCCGGTTCCGCCGATATAAATTTCTCCTTTGACGCCTGCTGGTACTGGATTGAGCGCTTCGTCTAGTATGACAACAGTTGAGTTCGACACCGGCACACCAATTGGAACCGATTTTGCGCCTGCTGGCACGTGTGTGACTTGATGTGTTGTGGCTAAGGTCGTGTTTTCTGTTGGACCGTAAGCATTGACGAGCACACCTTCCATATGCGGCAATGCTTTTCGTGCATGCTCACTAGACATGGCTTCCCCGCCAACGAGTAATGTGCGGTAGCCTGCCACACTTTTTGGATCGTGCTCCACCAGTCGATTAAATAATGCGGTTGGCAGACAGTTGGCTGTCACTTGATACGTTTTGATGAATTGCGTTAATTCTTCCATATTCAGTGCTGCATATTTTGGGAGCAGAATCAGCTGACCGCCATTCAGCAGCATTCCCCATAATTCAAATGTAAAGGCATCAAAAGCATAGTTTGATAGCTGTAGCATTTTGTCATCTGGACCGAGCTTGATATAGTTTGTTTCTCTCACTAAGCGGATAACTCCTGCATGAGGGAGCATCACGCCTTTTGGTGTACCTGTTGAGCCTGATGTGTAATTGACATAGGCGATCTGGTCTTCACCTATGATGGATGCTTCTCTTTGATACACTGCATTTGTTTCTGGTATTGGCTTGTCCATGTCAATCTTTGTACCTGTAAAGTCTACTAGACGATCTGCAAGATGAGACTGGGTGATGATCACATCGCTCTGCGTATCACGAACGATGAGACGGATGCGTGCATCTGGATATTCAGGTGACATCGGAACATACGCAGCACCAGATTTGACGATTCCTAGGACCGACACAATCATGTCAAAGGAGCGATCAAATAGCATCGGTACAAAGGAGCCTGGTCCAATTCCTTTTGACTGCAAGTAAGCAGCAAGCTTTGTCGCCTTCTTATCCAAGGCTTCATACGTCATGTGTTCATCCATATAGGACAAGGCAATACGATAAGGATCACGCTTCACCTGTTCTTCAAACAATTCTTGAAGCGTCCGCTTTGGATATGGCGTATCTGTTTGATTTTTTCCTAGAATCATGGCCGCCTGTTCCACTTTGTCCATTAAGCAATAATCAGCAAATGTACGCTCAGGCTGTGCCGTCATGCCATCTAGCACATGGAGATAATAGTTCATATAACGATGAATGGTCTCTTGATCAAATAAATCCGTATTGTATTCCACATGAATCGACAGCTGCTCTTCCTGTTCAAATATATGAAGGGTGAGATCAAATTTAGATACTGTATGATGGACCATCACATGTTCACTTGTCAGCCCTTTAAGGTTTACATCGAGCGAATCGGTGACATACCCCATAGCCGCCTGAAAAATAGGTGACCGGCTTAAATCTCGATCTAACGAAAGGTCATCGACAAGCTTGTCAAATGGATAATGCTGATGTTCAAAGGCTTTTAACGTCATCTCTTTCACGTTTTCCAAGAGATCAGCGAACGTCTCTGCTGTTGAGACGTCCTGTCTCAGCGCAAGTGTATTCACAAACATCCCAACAAGCTTCTCTGATTGCTTGGCATCCCGGCCCGCGATAGGCGATCCAATGATGATATCCGTCTGTCCGGACAGCTTGTGAAGCAGGACGTAGTACGCGGACAGCATCGTCATGAACAAGGTCGTGCCCTGCTTTTTGGACAAAGCCTGCAAGCGTCGGATAAGCGGTTCATCCAGTACAATTTGCTCTGTAGCACCGTTAAATGTTTGAACCGGCGGACGAGGACGGTCAAACGGCAGCTCCAGCACTGGAAGTTCACCTTGTAACGTATTGAGCCAATAGGTTTGGTCTTTTTGATGATGCTTTAATTGTTCATTCTCCCAATGTACATAGTCTGTCCATTCGATTTCTAAGGCTGGGAGCTGCGGCGTTTCATCTGCAAGCAGTGCGTCATATGCCACTTCTAATTCCTGAATGAGCAGGCTGAGTGACCATGCATCTGAAATGATGTGGTGCTGCGCGCAAAGGAGATAATACTCCTCCTTGCCCATATCTACTATCGTCCACTGCGCAAGAGGCCCTCTTTCTAAATCATAGACACGTTCTGCCTCTTGCTGAATGAGCTGCTTGAGTCTTCTCGCTCTTGTTTTTTCATTAAATAACGAGAAATTGGCCACTGTCACAGATGGCGGAAGGTCTTCACGAATGAGTTGAACCGGCTTGCCGCCAAGTGATTTAAATACTGCCCGAAGTGCTTCATGCCGTTTTGTTAAAAGACCAATCGCTTTTGTTAATGCTTGAATGTGTAATGGTCCTGTCAGCTTCCAAGCACCTAATATATTGTAATGATGGCTCTTTTCTAATGTGGATAAGAACCAAATACGCTTCTGGGCATGAGACAATTCATAGCTTGTTTGCTTTTCAAGCTTTGGAATTTCAGCCTCCTGAACGGCTGGCGCCCCTTTGATGTCATCAACCATTTGCGCCAGATGTGCCAGATGTTTGCTTTCAAATAATATTTTTAAAGGCGCCTTCATTGAAAATTCATGATTGATCCGGGAAATGGTTTGAGTCGCTTTTAGTGAATGTCCGCCAAGGTCGAAGAATTGATCCTCTTTGTACACGCGGTCTACATCTAAAATGTCCTGCCATATGGCGGCAAGAACCTGCTCTGTCTTCGTTTCTGGTAATTGCTTTTCAAGACTTTGTCCATTTTTGTGATGATTCAGTTTGAGGGCTTCATGATCAATAAAGCCATCTTGTTTTTTCGGTATTTCCTGTACTTGCTGAATGTCCCATTTGCCTGCTGCGGCGCTCGTGATCTCTTCAACATGCACTTCTTTGCCAGGCTGAACGGTGTAAAAAAGCTTTTTCTCAAAGACCGGTATTGGAGCTGGCTGAAGATACCCGGCGATGTCTGGGTTTGCTCCGTCCAGACCAATAAATAGATGCGCTTCATTGAGCCGGACACCTAAACATAATGAATGGAGACCTTGTTTCTTTCCAATCAATTGAAATCCCTTGCGAACGGTGAGAGCTGCTCCGGTATGCCCCTTAGACAAACCGAGATTATCCCACATACTGAAGTTCAAAGAGATTGCTCGTCTTCCTTCTTGAAAGGTGAGAGCGTGCGCGAGTCCATCTAAAAAGCTGTTGGCCGCAGAGTATGCCCCAAATGTTGTACCGCCAAAAAAGCCATTGACCGATCCAAAAAAGACAAACGGTACTGTCGGATCATACTTAAAGGCTTCCTGCAGGACCCATGCCCCGTCTGCTTTCCCTGACATTTCTTTTGTGAAATCCTCTTCTGACGTATGAGCCAGTGTATACTTGTCCGCCTGCTGAAAATGCTCAGACACATTACCAGCACCGGCCAAATGCAGCACACCCCGGATCGATTGTCCAAAATGCTTTTCTGCTTGATAAATCGCCTGTTCGACGTCACGTAAGTTGGTCACATCTGCTTGGATATAAATGACGTCACCAACATCTTTTAGCTGCGAGAAGGCTTCTTTCTTTTCCAAGCTGTCTTCCAGAGATGTCCGTCCAATCAATACGAGCTTTAAGCCAAATTGGAGCATCTGCTTAGACAGCTCAAACCCAATTCCGCCAAGTCCTCCAGTCAATAAATAAAGACCTTCATATTCTAAAAATCCTTCTGTTTGAGGCGCTTCGATCATATTGACTTTTTCCAGCTTTGGTACGAATCTGTCCCCATTTCGGTAAGAAACCTCTGCTTTTATATGAATCGCAGACAATTCTTCCGCAATATGCTTGGCATCCTGTTCTACATTCTCCGCTTCAATATCAAGATGAGACACCTCTGCTCCTTCCCATTCTTGCGGAATGGTTTTTAGCAGGCCTACAAGCGGCGTTTTCTCCACATGAAGATCGTCTCCAGGCTTCACAAATTGACCGCCTTTTGTCACAACGACAAGACGGATGGGCTCTTTATTTGCTTGTCGCAATGCTTGATACAAGTACAAAATGGATTGACCCGTGCTGGCATGCAGCTCTTTGAACTGCACAGGATCAACGATGTCTTCTTTGTCTGACACATTCCACAGATGGAGCATGCGCCCGGTCTTTAGTTCATCTGCTTCAAGTGCGGCAACGAGCCTGACGTAATCCCCCTTGATTCTCGGATTTATCTGGTACATCCCTTTGGACAGACGCAAAAATTCATGCCCTTTTCTCACAGAAATATATGGCTGTTTCTTTTGCTCAAATTGTGCGTAAAGCGATTGATAAAGTCCTTTTTCATCCTCAAAAACGAGAACATGGTCAGCAAAAGGCTGAGTTGGACCGATATGCTCCTTAGCCCAAATGCGTTTGAAAAACCAGTCTGGGAGTGTTTGTTCATTTTCAGAAGCAAGATCCAGTGCCTGTTCAATGTCACGGAATGCTCCATCTTTTAGTGCTGCGCCTAACTGGGCACGCTGGATTTTCCCACTCTCCGTTTTTGGAAATTGGTCTTTTTTCACCGGAATGATGTGATCAGGCTCTATTCCGATTTTTCGAATGATGGCCTCTCTCATCTGTTGAATTATCGTGATTTGTTCCTCTATTGAATCCCTTTGTGAGACAAAAAAGACGGCAAGCGTGTCATTGCTTGATTCGGGATTATAAATGCCGTACGCAGCGGCAAAGGTGACTTCAACCCCGTCCACCTCTTCAACAACCGCTTCAATTTCGTAATTCAAATAGTTAGCGCCGTTGATAACAATGATGTCTTTTTCTCGACCTGTCAGAACGAGACGCCCTTCATGAATAAAACCTAAATCCCCTGTGTGAAACCAGCCGTTTTCCGCAAAAACTTCTTGGTTGGCTTCTTCATTTTGATAGTAACCCATCATAATTGTTGGACTCTTCACTTGCAAGCGCCCAACCTGATCTTCTGGCAGCACTTCGTGATGCTCATCTACGATTCGAATCCATACAGAAGGAATCGGCGTGCCGACTTCTGTAAACGTCATCTTGTTCGGATGATCGTGCGTCACATATTCGATCTCACTTGTTAACGAGGTCTGATCGATCGTCAGCTGTCCATCCTGTTCACTGTTCCGCATAAATTTCTTTGACTGAACAATGGCTGAGGATGTTTCTGACATGCCGTAAGCAGGTACCATCGCATGACGGCTTAATCCGTGCTGACTCATGATATGCATGAAGCGCTGCGTGACTTTCGGGACAACCGCTTCGGCTGCATTCATGATATAAGTCAGAGTAGACAGGTCCCAGCTCCCCTTACGAATGTCGTCCTCATATTCATTCATCATGGCAAAAGCAAAGTTTGGGGCCCATGTTCTTGTGACACCGTATGTTTCTACCCAATCCAGCCACACCATCGGCCGCTCGATAAATTGATCGATGGATGGACTAATCTGCTGGCAGCCAAGGTAGACGTCATGTACATGAAACATGACAATTCCACCAACATGATCAAGCGGCATCCAGTTAAGCGACACATCCTCATGTGTAAAGCCGTTTACCTGCTCAAAAGCCATAATTCTAGATAAAATGCTTTGATGATGATGACGGATACACTTTGGAACACCCGTACTTCCTGAAGACAGGAGCTGCAGCACAGGCTCATCCGGCTCCGGCTCATAATGCTGTTCATCTGGTTCATACGCCAGCAATGCTTCAATTGTTAAGATAGGCATGACCTTTGCTTCAAATGTCTCACGCAGCCCAGCAATGTCCTCAGCACTTGCTTCATTCGTAATAATGAAAGGTTCATTTTGCAGCTGAAACACGCCCTTCAGCTTATTCACACCTTGATTCATTTCATCATAAACAGGAGGCACAGAGACCGGGGTCGGAATGATTCCTCCGAGAATACAGCCCCAGAATACCGTGATAAAATCTTGATGATCTTTCAATTGAAGTAACACTTGATCGCCGTTTGTCAGTCCTGCTGCCCTTAAACCGGACAGAACCCGTTCAGCGCTTGTTAGTAATTCAGGATAGGTTTGGGTCAACGTACGCCCGTCTTCTTTCATATAGGTCACCCCGCGGTCTGGTGACATAAAGGCTGATCGAATCAGCACCTCTGTCAGTGTGACAGGTGTGCCTGGTTTTTTGATCACATCTCCGCCATACACAAGTGCGGGCGGCTTCTCATGGACAGATGATGGTTTTGTTTCGCTCGCTTCACTTTTCGAAAGCGGTACATTCCCTTGGGTACGCTGTCGATCAGGAAACAGATCATCTAAGTGATAGGGCGTTCGTTTTTCTGGCTGACTTTCAATGAAAGCAGCCGCTTCCTCTACACCATCTATAGCTTTGGTGCGCTCTTCTATCTTTCTTAATTCCTCTTGATCTATGATTTCAATTGAAAGCAGTGCCTCTTTGTCGACTGCTCCACTTTCTGTCTTTGGCAAAGAAGGTAATAAGACGAGAGCGGCTGGCACTTCATGAGGATGAAGCGGACCTTTCTTCAGATCCTCTCTTGTCAGCGAAGGGTCCTTCGCCTGTGCAAATAGCACAAGCGATAGACTGCCTTCTTGATTTTTCTTCGGAATGATTGCACATTCCTTTAGCGGAAAATGAAGCATCATGACTTGCTCTAATGCTTTGAGATCCATTCGTTTTCCGTTGATTCTGACGATATGATTTGCTGCATGTCCTTTTCGTCTACTCACTAACATCGTTTCTTCTCCTCCTACATCCAATCCAAAATCTGAATCTTGTTTTCTTCAGTCCAAACGCCGACATCCCCTGTCGGATAGAGGTATTCACCAGTTTGATGTTTGAATGGATGCGGAATTTTATGCGTCTCCATCCAATCGGCAAGCTCCCCGCAAAGTGCTTTGATGTCCTTTGCACCGATAAAAATATCTCCAGGAAATCCTACCGGCATGAGCTGATGCGCTTCGCTCAGGACATATATTTCCGTTTCACAGGAAGGATCATGCACACCTGAATAGACCTCTTCTTGATCTGGGTACAGCACGCTGACTTGTGCATTTTTCGCCCAATCGGTGATCATCCGCTCTTTTTCTTCATTCGTGACGATCGTGAAGGAAGAGAGGGGTGTCTCCATTTGTTCTGTCATGGCTTCAAGTGTGTGGATCAGCTGCTGCATCAGCGATTGTATTTGCTTTTCTGTATATTGATTGAAGCGGTATGTGACCCGCAGCTCCAGCCTCTCTCCCGGAACTGCCACAAGGGTCAGGTCATAGTTCGTTTCTTCATGACTCGCAATGTCTAAAATGCGTACGCCGTATGGCTCAATAGATTCAATCGGATAGTTTTCAAACACGACAATGCTGTTAAACAATGAATCTCCATTCGGAATGTGGGTCAGCTGCTGAATATCCGGCAGTACGGTATATTCGAATTCCCGCATCTGAAAAACTGTGTCCTGTGTATGTGCCAGCAGCTTGGAAATGCTCCACTCTGGCGTGATCGGCAAACGGAGCGGCAATGTGTTTATAAAGAGCCCTGTCATGCTTTCAACCTGTGGTAAATCCGCCGGCCGTCCTGATACTGTCACTCCGAACACGACATCCTCAGATCCTGAATGAAGATGCAAAAGCAGCCCCCATGCTGTCTGAATCAGGGTGCTCATTGTCACCTTCTGCGTGCCTGTCATCTCTTCGAGTTTCTGCTGCATCTCGGGCGTTAGTTTGATACTTAGCTGATCAACACCTGCTTCTTGATCCGAAGCATGCCCGCCGTCTCCTGGAAGCGGTGTAGCCTCCTCTACTCCTGACATATAACCTTTCCAGAACTCTAGCGCCTTCTCTTGATCCTGCTTTTGCAGCCACTCGATAAAATCTTTATATGGACGTAAAGCAGGAAGATCCATCTCCCGTTCATCCACAAGAGAGCGATACAAAGAAAAGGATTCTTCAATAAAACTGAACAAGCTCCAGCCATCAATTAAAATATGATGAAAGCTAAAAACAAACGTGCATGTGTTTTCATCACGATGGAATAAAGCAATACGAATCAGCGGTTCATCCGTATCTTCTAGTTTGAAATCCTTTGACCGATCTGTTTGCAAATATTGCTGAATGGCTTCCTTCTGATCCGTTTCACTCAGGTGGCGCACATCGTGCTGAGTGAGCTGAATACTTCCTTCTAATTGAATCAACTGAACAGGCTCCTTTAGCCCTTCCCAAGCAAATGTTGTCCGCAAAATCGAATGACGCTCTACTAGCAGATTCCAGGCCTTTTCATAGGCTGCGCCGTCCGTTAAGCCTTCGAGTGTCATATGCACTTGACCAAAATACGCCTGTGACGCTTGATCTAATAATGCATGAAACAGCATCCCTTGCTGCATTGGAGATAGTGGATACACATCCACTACACCATCTGGAAGCTCATCGATTTGCTTTTGCGTCAGCTGAACCATTGGAAAATCAGATGGCGTAAAGCCGCCTTTTGTCTCTACACAATGCGTCAGAATATCCTCCATTTTTTCTTTGAACCGTTCAGGTAACAGGCGCACCTCTTCATACTGAAGCAGTTCACGATGGATCATAAAATTCATCTGAAGCTGACCGTTCACAACATATCCGTACACATCGATCAAATGCTGTCTTTCTGCTTTTGGATCATGTACAAGTCCATTTCGTTCATCTGCTAAATAAAGATATGCTTCACCGTCTATTTGATCTAACTGTCCAAGATAATTAAAGCTCATCTGCGGCGCTGCCTTTTTGAGTAAACGAGATGCTGTCATGTATTGAAGCAAGCCATAGCCGATTCCCTTTTGCGGCACAGCTCTTAAGGTTTCTTTGACATCTTTGATTTGTCTCTCAATATCGGTTTGAATAAAAGGAATAAAAATAGGATAAGAGCTTGTAAACCATCCGACTGTTCGTGACAAATCCATCTGTTCAAATAAATCCTCGCGTCCGTGCCCTTCTAACGTGATGAGCAGCGGCTTTCCAACGGCTTGCGTGAGTCCTGATAAGAGTAAATCGTTTACCTCTGTTCGGTACGCTTGTGATGCCTGCCTTAGTAAAATATCTGTTTGATTCTTCGTCAATTGAATAGACAGGATCTCTGCATGTTCTTCTATATTGAAAAGTGCAGGGGTTTGAAAAGGAGAACCCTCTTCCTCTTGGCTCGTGATCTTTTGCCAAAAAGGAACCTGCTCTTTTAATTGATCGGTTTGTGCGTATTCATAAAGAGCATCTGCCCACTGCTGATAGGACGCAGTTTTCTTTGCAAGCGCGATTTCCTGCCCTGCCGCAAGCTGCTTCAGTCCATTTAATAGGTCTTCCTGTATGATGCGCCATGAGATTCCATCCATCACAAGATGATGGGCAGCGATAAAGAGTTCAGACGTACCATCACTTGTGTGAAAAAGAATGGCTTTGATTACTTCTCCCCGCTCTAATGACAACGTTTCTTGACAAGCGGCGGTCTCCATGCGGATTTGTTCCAGCGCTTCCTCATGAGAAACACTCGTCAAATCAAAGAAGGTGACACAAGGGGTGATGCCAGGCGCACGAATGGTTTGAATCCATGATCCATCTGCTGTTTTTGTATACATCGCTCTCAGCATATCGTGATGATCGACAATTTTTGAGAGAACCTGTGTCAGCTGCTTTAGCTGTATAGATTGCTTGAATTCCATATGCGCTGATAAATTCCAATAATCTTGGTTTGTCATTGATTGCTCAAAGAACCATGATTGGATTGGAAGCAGACGAACATCTCCTGTGACAGGCGATTGATCATAGGACGCAGCAGCATCTGACCTTTTCATAGCGAGTGCCAGCTGTGAAATCGTCTGTTTTTCAAATACATCTCTCGGCTGAATGACGTAGCCTTCCTGTGCTAAGCGCGCCACCATTTGTATGACAATAATCGAATCCCCGCCAAGCTCAAAGTAGTTATCATGTACGCCAATCGAAGGCGTACCGAGCAGCTGAGTCCACACTTTTTCCAGTAAGCGTTCTTCCTCACTGAGTGCCCTGTCAGCCGGTATGTCCACTTCTTCCTGTCTCCACTCTGGCGGCGGGAGACGTTTTTGGTCTACCTTGCCATTTGCCGTGAGCGGGAGTTCCTCCAGCTCTATTAATAGGCTTGGCACCATATAATCTGGCAGTATTTCTTTTAATTGATAACGAATGTCTTGCGTGGTCATGCTGCCCTTTTGGACAAAATAACCGATCAATCGCTTGTGACCACTCTCATGCTGATGCGGAATGACCGCACATTCTATGATGTCTTCAAAGCGCAGCATGGCGGCTTCAATTTCTCCGCATTCGACGCGGTGTCCGCGAATTTTTACTTGATGATCGATTCTTCCAAGGCAGTCGATGAGGCCGTTTGGCAGCCAGCGGCCCATATCGCCTGTTTTATATAAACGCGCTCCTTCTTGGAAAGGATGCGGGATAAATGATTGCGATGTTTTTTCTTTATCTCCAAGGTATCCGAGTGCAAGCCCTGTACCGCCTACGTAGATCTCTCCAATGACACCTTGCGGAACCGGCTGCAGCTGGTCGTCTAGTACATAGGCCTGTGAATACGCAATTGGCTGACCGATAGGAACCGAAGTCTGCCCCTCATCCACTGCCCGAATGTGATGCACACAGGAGAACGTCGTATTCTCAGTTGGTCCATAGCCGTTTAATAGGCCTTCAGGTAAATACGGCAGCGCTTTACGGATATGAGCAGCTGACAAAGCATCACCACCGACCAATAAGGCATCGAATCCAGATAAAGCTTCTGGATGTTCCTCTGTTAATCGGTTAAACAGCGGTACTGTCAGAAATCCTGTTGTGATCTTGTAAGATGTCAGCGTGTCAGCCAGTGTATCCATTGATAAGATCGTATTTCGATCGGTCAGTATCAGCCTTCCGCCGTTGAGCAGGGCTCCCCATATTTCATACGTAAAGGCATCAAAGGAGAAGCTCGCGATTTGCAAAATACGCGTTTGTTCATTAAGGGTGACATAATCTGTTTCACATACAAGCCGGATGACCGCTTGATGCGGAATTAAAACTCCTTTTGGCTGACCGGTTGATCCTGATGTGTAATTGATATAAGCGAGTCCATCAGGTTTTAAAGCAGCAGACTTGAGTTCTGCCTCTGATAAAAACTCTTCATACCCCTGATCAAGACAAATGAGCTCGGTTTGACTGATTGAGACTTGTTTCAGCCATTCATTTTTTGTCAGTAACAACTGAATACCTGTATCCCTCAGCATATAATCAATGCGTGCATCTGGATATTCAGGATCAATTGGGACGTAGGCCCCGCCTGCTTTCACAATCGCCAGCACCCCAAAAATCATTTCAGGCGACCTGTCAATTAGAAGCCCTACTGGTTCATGCGGCTTCACTCCTCGCTGCTGCAGATAAGCAGCAAGCCGATCGACTTTCTCTTGTAACTCCTGATACGTCCACTGTTTTTCCCCAGATTCGAGGGCGATCGCATGAGGTGTCTTTTTCACCTGCGCTTCAAACCGTTCTGTGATGAGAAGCGGGCCTACTGGTTGTTCTGTGTTGCCGCTCCATTCATAGAGCAGCTGATCCCTCTCTTTCTCTGGCAGGTAATTCATTTGTCTGATTGGCTGTGCTGGATTTTCACAAATACACGCAAGCAGCTGCTCGTAGTAACGAAGGAACCGTTCCATCGTGTCGTCAGAAAATAAGTCTGCATCATACTCCAGTTTTACTTGAAGACCCTCCGCTCCTTCAAAAACAAACAGGGATAGATCGAATTTGGCCGTATCATTATCTTCAATGGCTAAAACGGATGTCGCCTCACCCATCGGAGAAGCTTCAAGGGGCAGGTTTTGCAGAACAAACATGACCTGAAACAGCGGCTGCTTGCCAGCCTCACGTACAATATTCAGCTCATCTACCACCATCTCAAACGGCACATCCTGATGCGCATAGGCGCCCATTGTTGTTTCCTTCACTCGCTCTAATAGCTCTGTGAAAGCTGGATTGCCGCTATGATCAATCCGAAGTGCCAGTGTATTCACGAAAAATCCGATGAGCTGCTCCATCTCCGTCCGATTTCTCCCGGCAATGACGGATCCAATGACAAACTCATCCTGTGAAGACAATCGATGCAGCAAAGTAGAGAAAGCCGAAAGTAATGTCATATAAAGGGTGCTGTCTGTTTTCTGAGAAAGAGCAGCCAACTGGTCAGACAGCGGCTTCGACAAGCGGTATTTTTTCGTTTTTCCCCTATAGGATTGAACGGCCGGACGCGTGTAGTCATACGGCAACATCAACTCTTCCACAGGTACCGCAAATTGCTCCTTCCAATAGGAAAGCTGCTTCTGAAGCGTTTCTCCCGTCAAATACTCCTTCTGCCAAAGTGCGTAATCTGCATATTGAATCGGCAGCGGTGAGAGATCAGGCTCCCTCCCTTCGATCATCGCTGTATACCACTCGGACAGCTCCTTTGCGGCAATGCCAATCGACCAGCCATCTGATACGATGTGGTGAATGGACATCAGCAGCAAATGATCTGTGTCTGACAGCCGAATTAGTTTCGCGCGAAAAAGTGCATCATGCTCTAAGCGGAAAGGTGTGCCCGCTTCTTTTTTCGCCCACTCAGCCGCTTTTTGTTCTTTTTCTTCCTGTGATGAAAGATCTGATATATCGACAACCTCAAGCGCTGGAAGAGTCATATGCTCATGTATGATCTGTACCGGTTCATCGCCGTTCATTGCAAAGGATGTTCTGAGTGATTCATGCCTTTGCACCATTTGCTGCAGGCTGCGCTGAAGCACCTTCACATCTAAAGGTCCATTCATCCGAAAGGAAATCGTATTATTGTATAATGGCAGATCAGGCTGTAATTGATAGAGAAACCACTGTCTTTGCTGAGCATAGGACATCGGAAGCTCCTGACCCTTTTCTATTTTCCGTATCGGAATCGCTTCATCGGCTTTGGCATGTGAATCAATCCAGTCGGCTAACTCTCCAAGTCTCGTATGCTCAAAAAGAACAGCGAGCGGCACGTCAAATCCCGTTTTCTGTCTAACAGCAGACAGCATTTGCGTTGCCTTGAGCGAATGACCTCCGAGTAAAAAGAAATGATCACCACAGCTGATGTTTGAGACATCAAGCAGTTCGGACCAAATATGTGCCAAAAGTTTCTCCGTCTTAGTTTGAGGTGCTCTGTCCTCTGAATCATGTCCACTTTCCTCTATTAATTTATTGAAATACACTTCGTCCGGCATCCCATCCTCTGTTTCTTTCCAGTATTCTTCAGGATATAGATGGACGGAACATTCACCAGAGAGACGAGACTGTATACACGTATAAATGGATTGATACAGCCTTTCTTCAAAAGCCTTTGTTTGATCGGTTTTGAAAAAGACATATACGGCCTGCTCTGTTTGTATTTCCCCTTGTATCATCTCTTGAATTTCCTGCTTCGACCGATCCAGCCCGATATAAATGAGAGGAGCATCTGTCATCAAGCATGCCAGCATTGTTTGAATGCCCGCCCGTTTTGGAATCGGGAGATAACCTCTTTCTTTTAGCATGCCTTTGATCATTGAGCCTTCACTCATTCCGGTCTCATCCCACATGCTAAAGCTAAAGCAATACGGCTTTACAGTAGATGTCAGCCTCTGATAATGAGCAAATTGTTCAACGAACTCATTGGCTGCGCAATAAGCGCCAACGGTCATCCCGCCCTTTAACGTTCGAGCTGACGAGCTGGAAAGGAATAAGACATTGTGCCGTTTAGATGCTGCTTCATGAAGCGAAATCGTGCCATATACCTTCGCTTCGTACATCGCATGTAATGAAACAGACGTCATGTCACGAAGCAGCTCTTCTTGAATGATGCCAGCGAAATGAATAACGCCATGCAGCCTTTTGCCTAAAGCCGTCTCCTCTCTTGAGATCAGGGTTTCAATGGCTTTTGCGTCAGTAATGTCTACTTTTTCATAAAGAACTGTGCCGCCGCGCTTTTCCGCTAGATTCTCAAGTGAAATCAATACGTCATGCTGCTCCGCAGATAAAGCCTCTCGCGCCTTTCTTCCAACCAGCACAAGATGCGCTTGATAGGATGTCAGCAGGTGCTCACTCAGCATTCGTCCAATGCCGCCAAGCCCTCCTGTCATCACATAAAGCCCGGAAGATTCAAATGGCGGTTTCTTCACCCTTTGTTCTTTTTCTAGATGAAGCGGTGTTAAAAGAGGAGTATAACGAACACCTTCGCGATAAGCAGCGATATGATGGCTTGTGTCATGTGTAAGCTCTGTCATGATCGATGATGCATGAGAACGGTCAGCATCCGGTTCTGTCAGAGAAAAATCAAGGCATCGCACCTTGATAAACGGCCATTCATGCTGAACAGCTGTCATCAGTCCTGCTGTCGTTGCTTTCTCCACATCATGTGTTTGATCTTCCGGCAAGTTCATCGCATGAGCAGAGACAAAGGTGATCTCTACCGGCTCCTCATAGGCAGCGATCGCTTTTGTTACATATAAGGCACTCATGCTGCCAGTTTTCTGTGCTTCTTTTGCCAACGCTGCATGAAGTGTGTCTTCTTGAGTTGTGTAGTTCCAAAGGTGAATGATTTGTTTCACCGAAACGCCATACGAACGGAGTGTCTCAAAGAGTTGTTCGTAGTCAGACGGCCGATTCGGGTGGATGATGAAGTGTGTATGTGTGAGTTGTGTGAATGCTTGACCCGGTTCAACCGTAATATACGTTTGTTCATTGCTTGAAAGGGATTTTAATTGATCTGCCAGCCCTAATGTGTCTGCAAAGATCACCATGTTCCCTGCTGTTTGTTTTTCAGCTTCATGAAGCGGAGCAGGTGTCCACTCCTTTTGTAAACTCCAATCAGGCAAGGTGTGTTCATTTTCAAGTCTAATGTCCAGCTCCTTGATGATTTCATCAAATTCGCCTTCCTGCCATCGCTTCTTAAGCTGTGCCCTTTCTATTTTTCCAGAGCTTGTTTTCGGAAAGGCATGCTTCTGGACAGGAATCACGCGCGATGCAGACAGCCCCATTTTTGTCGCAATATGGGATTTAATATCCTGACTTGCCCTCATGATATAAGAAGGTTCATACAGCTTCGGTGTAAAAAAGAGAATCAGCTCGTCGGATGCAGATGCTTCCATCCGGGCGGAACAGGCCGCTACAAAGCTCGTTTCGACGCCGGGTACTTCCTCTGCAATGACTTCTATTTCATAGTTGTGATAATTTTTCCCGTTGATGATGATCATGTCTTTTTCTCTTCCGGTTAATGTCAGCCTTCCTTCGTGCAGAAAACCTAAATCCCCCGTGTGAAACCAGCCGTCTGTTTGAAAGACTTCTTGATTCGCTTCGTCATTCTTGTAATAGCCCTTCATTGTCGTCGGCCCTTTAATTTGCACACTGCCAATATGATCTTCGGGAAGAAGCTCATGCTGATGATTCACGATACGAATCGTGATACCCGGAATCGGTCTTCCCAGCTCTGTAAAGCTGACGGTTCCTGTCTCACGTGCCTCCGCTGGTCTTAGCTGCTCTGTGAGTGATGTTTCCTCAAAGGTTAGAACCCCGCTGTTTTCATCTCCCCGCTCTATCGCAAAAGAGAAGACAACGGCTGAAGAGATTTCAGACATGCCGAATGCCGGTCTAATGACGTCTCCCTTTAAGCCGTGCGGAGCCAGCAAGTGTAAAAATCGGTGAATCGTCTTCGGTACGACCGCTTCTGCCCCATTGATCATACAAGTCATAGCAGAAAGATCCCAAGATCCTGACGAAATGTCTTTCTCATAATCATTGATCATCGCAAATGCGAAGTTAGGCGCCCATGTTTTCGTTGCACGGTAGCGGTCCATCCAGTCAAGCCAGCGCAGCGGCTGAGCGATAAAATCATCTGTTCTTGCCCGAACCTGCTCACAGCCCGTGTACACATTGACTAGGTGAAACATCACAATACCGCCAATATGATCTAAAGGCATCCAGTCTAACGACACATCCTCTTGTGTAAACCCATTGGCTGCCACTGTTCCTTTGACATTCGCCAGCACGCTTCGATGAGAATGTTCTACGCATTTGGGCATCCCTGTACTTCCAGACGTTAAGATAAAAAAGACTGAATCATCCGGTGACGCGGGATAAGCTTCTATATCTCTTTCTAAAGAAAGCATCGGCTCAACGGCTGCAACACGTAACTTGTCTGTATGCCACAATAAAGCTAAGCCTTGCACCTCATCAATCAGCGAGTCATCTGTTAAAATGAGCGGATGCTCCAGCAGGTGCCACGCATGATGAAGTTTCTTCACGGAGGCATTCATTTCCCGATAGGTCGGTGCAGCGGACACTAGTGTTGGAACAAATCCGCCTAACACACACGCCCAAAAGGCTGTTACCATCGCATGATTGGATGAAAACTGAAAGAACACAGGATCACCCGGTTCAAGTCCTAATGCCCTCAAACCTGTCAGAACCCGCTCAGCGTCCTCCTTTAACTGCGCGTAGGATTGCGTGAGTTCATTCTCACTATTGACGATATAAGTCAGACCATTTGTCGTTTTTGCCGCCTCTGTTAAGGCGTCCTGTAAGGTTTGGGCTCCTGCGTTAACATCTAGATCCCCTCCATAGGAAAGGGCGGGCGGCATGTCCGCTAAAGCAGGGGAAGCCGTTTGCGTCTGTATCGATTCAGCTGCGGCCTCCTGCTCCATGTGATTGTCGAGAAATAAATGAGAGAGGTGATATGGCCGCGGTCGAATGGTTTTTTCACGAGAAAAAACAGCGAAGCGTTCGATTTCGTTGGTTTGTAAAATGGTTCTCTGTACATCTTGTAAAATCGTATCCATTGTTTCATGTACATTTGATTCGTTCATAATTGATGGTTTCATATGAGTTCCTTTCCTTTTTTGACAGGCAGGGCTGCCAATATGCACCCCTGCCTGATCTAAAGTTTACAAAACGGCTTCTCTATTTTTTTGATTAACTATTTTTTTGATCAGCTGGGCATTTTGGGCTGCACATTCTTTGTTTTTGAACATGTCAGCGTGCTCACCGTAGCCTTGATAATAGCGATAAGCACCGGTCGTCGCCTCTTCCCAATGATCCATCCAGTCTGGAATCTCAATTTGCTCTTCTGATTGGATGAAATCAATATCTGCTTGTATCTTTCCTTGATTCACCCCCTTAACAAATGTTTCATAATAGGCCCGCGTTTTTTGAGCAAGCGCTTCTTGAACGAGCTCTTCTTGGGCAAGTTCACTTTGCTTCGATTGATGGACAATCGCTGCGATATCGTCATCAATGGATCGTCCTTCTAAATCACTTTCACCAATTTTCTTATAGGAATCGATCATAATGACCTTTTCCACCGTCCGTCCTGCTTGTTCAAGCGATTGAACGAGCTCAAAGGCCAGATAGCACCCGCCAGAGTAGCCCATCAAAGTCAGCGGCCCTTCAGGCTGAAGGTGCTGAATATGCTGAACGTATTGCATCATGCGGTGATCAGCTTCAATAAAGTCAAAGGCAATCAAACGAACGCTATCAAGCGTTTTGGCGGCTTCCTGATAGATAAAGCCATAGCCAGGTAATGGCGGAAGAGCAAAGACTGTTGAAGTTTGAGATTCATTGAATACAAGATAGCCGGCAGCTTCATGATCCTGCTGTTGAATATAACGGCTGATGGCTTCAATTGTCGGCGTCTCAAACAGCAAGTGAATAGGCACCTGAACATCGAATTCCTTCGACACCTTTGATAAAAGCGACATCGCTTTTAAAGAATGTCCGCCAATCTCAAAGAAATGGTCATCTGTACTGATATCATCTCGTTCAAGCACTTCACGCCACATGACAAGCAGCTTTTGTTCTACCTCATTGGCCGGAAGCTTCACATGGCGGTTTCCTTGAGGCGCCTCTGGCTTTGGCAGCTGACGTTTATCAACTTTTCCATTTGGTGTCAGCGGCATTTTCTCAAGTCTGATCAGCTCATGAGGCTGCATGTATGCCGGAAGTTTCTCCTTCAGCCCTGACTTGATCACATCCACTTTGTCCTTCCACTCATCCTCACACGTCATATAGGCGAGCAGTCTTGTATGCTGCGACGAGCCATGCTGATCCGTTATAAGGGCAGCTTGCTTTACGCCTGGATGCATGAGAAGGTGGGCTTCAATTTCTGTCAGCTCAATTCGGTGTCCGCGAATTTTCACCTGATCGTCCACTCTGCCTGCATACTCAATCAGACCGTCTGCTCGAAAATAAGCCAAATCACCCGTGCGATACAGCCTTTCTCCCGCAGCAAACGGATGTGTGATAAAGGCTTCTTTTGTCAGATCAGGACGGTTCAAATAGCCCTTCGCAAGTCCTTTGCCGCTGAGACAAAGTTCTCCGACCATTCCAATCGGCTGAAGCTGTCCTTGCTGGCTCAATATATAAGCACCCGTTTGGTTAATCGGCTTTCCGATTGGAATAGAATAAGCTTCGATCGGCGGAGCTTCATCTACAGGATAATAGGTGGCGAAAACCGTTGATTCAGTTGGGCCGTAGACATTGATTAGTCTGCCTTTCCCCATGACATCAAAGGCTTTTCTCACATGCTGTACAGATGCACGTTCCCCTCCGAACAGCACCTTGCGCACACTGCGCATCCAATCAGTTTCTTCATCAATAAGAAGATTAAATAAAGCAGTTGGAACAAACATGACAGAAATGCTTTCTCTTTTAATCAGCTCCGTCAGTTCGTGCATATCTAAAATGGTGTCTTTTTTCGGCAGGACAAGCTTTGCTCCGTTTAAAAGCGCACCATATACATCAAAGGTAAAGCCATCAAATACGCTGTTGGATAGCGACAGCAGTGTATCTGTTTCTGAAATGGTTAAGTAGTTCGTATTTTTGACCACCCGGGCAATATTGGAATGGGTGGTCATGATGCCTTTTGGCTGACCTGTTGTGCCTGATGTATACATGATATATGCCGTATCGTGTAAACCTGCTTCCAGCGGCAGATTCTCTGAGCTCATTAGTGAAATCTCCTGATCATCTGCAAACAGATACGTGCCATCAAACGCGAGTCCCTTCGCCTGACCAATAAAGGATGAGTGAGTCAGAAGATGCGTTACTCCGCTGTCTTTAAGCATGTATTGAATGCGGCTTTCTGGATAATCAGGATCGATTGGCACATAGGCTGCGCCTGCTTTTAAAACAGCAAGCAGACTGACAATGAGATCAGGCGTTCGATCGGCTAAAATGGCGATGACCGTTTGATGTTCGGCTCCATTTTTTTGCAAATGCCTTGCCAATCGATTGGCCTGTTCATTCAGCTCGGCATATGTCATCGTCTGCTCTTCTGCTGATAGCGCCACTGCATTTGGCTGTTTGCGGACATTATGCTCAAACCATTTCGATAAATACAGCTGGTCATGCTCAAGCTCAGGTGCATTCCATTCCTCAAGAATCAGCTGTTTTTCCTGTTTTGTGACGAGTGGGAGTGTATGAACCGATTGATCGGGATGCTTGACCGCCTCATTGATCAATAGGCTGAGCTGTTCCTTTAACTTATGAACAAATTGAGGATCAAACGCTCTTTGGTTAAAGGCAAGCTTCAATAGTAATTCTTCTCCAGGCGATGCGAGCAGATTGAGATCATAGTTTGATTTTTCATAGACATTCATGTCCTCCACCGTGAACCCTAACCGTGCCTCTTGCTCGTCCTTCTTTGCGGCTGGAACATTTTCAAACACAACAATATGATCAATGAGCTGCTGCTGACCTGTCTTTGCTTGAATATCATAAATCGGAATATATTGGTGCGGCTCGGCTGCAAGAGACTGCTGCTGTGTTTCTGACAGGAGCGCACGAAATGTCATGTGATCTGTCAGCTGAATTCTTCTTGGGATGACATTGATGAACAACCCAACCATCCTGTCAACGCCAGCCAAATCTGCCGGACGTCCTGACACAACTGTTCCAAACAGCACATCATTTGACCGCTGATACCTGCTCAGCAGAACCGACCAGACTGATTGAAGCGCACTGCTTAACGTCGCATTTTGCTGCAGCGCTAACTCTGATAAAGCGGCCGTTTCTTCTTTGCTCATGGACCATTCAATTTCGCCTAATTCATGTTCATTCGTCTGTTTCCGCTGCTCTTTAAAGGTCGATTGTCCATCAAACCCCGCTAATGATTGCTGCCAATATTGAAGTGATGCTTGCTTATCTTGTTTTTCCAGCCACTTTATATATTCTTTATATGGTTTGACCGGCGCTAACTTGTAAGGGATGTCATGTAAAAGTGCATGATAAATCGCAAATAACTCCTGCACCACAAGTCCAAAGCACCAGCCATCCAGAAGGATATGATGATAGCTCCATATCCAGCGATAGCTGGCAGGGCCCGTTTGGAAAACAGACGCCCGCATGAGAGAATCCTTCGAGAGGTCAAATCCTCTCAGCTGATCCTGTTGTTTGAATTTATCTATACGTTCAAGCTGTTCGTCTTCAGAAAGATCTTGCAAGTCCACAACATCAAGTGTAAAAGGACGTTCTTTTAGTACAACTTGGACAGGGCGCTTTACTTTTTCGTGGAGAAACACGGTACGAAAAATATCGTACCGCTCCACGATGATATTCATGCTTTTCTCAAGTAAGTCATAACGCAGTGTGCCCTTAACGTTCATATCCATTTGCTCTACATAAAAGCCCTTTTCTTGATGATGGAGGGTATGAAACAGCATTCCTTCTTGCATCGGTGACAGATAATACATGTCTTGAACTTGATCCCTTTTAAATTGACTCATCTATTTCATCCTCCCTTCCTTTTTTATGATTCATCTCGTGTTGTTAAGTCAATTTCTCCTCAAGCATGTCAAAAATGTCGTCCATTTCATCCATTTCAAGGTCAGCCGCAGAGAAGTCACTTGGCGTAAATTCCCGTTCTTGCTGCGCTAAGCAATGAGTGATGATGGATTGAATTTTCCCCTTCAACAATGCCATGAACTGCTGTATCGTCTGTTCTTCATATTCACTTGCACAATAGGAACAAGATAAAATGAATCGATTTTGTTGAACAAGACCACTAAGGTTCAGCTTATAAACAGCTTCCGAATCAGGGCTTGCTTGTCGTCCCATATCATAAGTCGACGGCCCAAAGAGTTCTGTCGTCACTTCCTGATCAATCTGTCCAAGATAGTTCAAGCTGATTTCAGGATGTACGTGCTGCCCTGACGGTTCAGCGGCTGTCATGTATTTTAAGATCCCATAGCCGATTCCTTTATTTGGCACACGCCGCAGCATTTCTTTCGTTCCTTTAATAGCATCAGCTATGGTCTGATCCGGCTTCGCTTCAAGAACAACTGGATACATACTCGTAAACCAGCCAATTGTGCGAGAGACATCCAGCCCTGATAAAATATCCTCTCTACCATGACCTTCAAGCTGCACATGTACATGGGACTCACCTGTCCACTCTTGAACAGCAAGACCGAGAGCACATAAAAGAATATCGTTCATTTCCGTTGTGTACGGCAGATGAATATCGGTCAAAAGACGCTCAGTTTCTGTTTCTGTCAGCTGCATTTGAACTGATTTGGTTTCGGCAACTTTTCTTTTTGTCACTTTATGATCAACAGGTAATGCGGTTAATGGTTTGCTTTCAATTTCTGCCCAATACTCCTGCTGACTTTTTAAAGGCTGTGACTGTGCATAACGTTCAATGGCCTCTGCCCATTCTTTAAAGGAATGAGTTTTCAGCGGCAGGACAAGCTTTTGTCCCTGAGCTGCCTGCTGATATAGAGACATAAAGTCCTCTAGTAAAATCCGGCATGAGACACCGTCAATGACTAAATGGTGTGTCACGATGAGTAAATGATCGCCATCTTCTGCATGGAAACAAATCACTTTCATTAACGGACCTGTTTCGAGGTTCAGCTGACGCTGATACTCATTGGCATATGTGGAAACAGCTTTTTTCACGTCGTGCTCTTTTGAGACATCATGAGAAATAATCTCCAGCGGTTCCGTGAGCTCCCGCTGGTTGTATTGCAGGATGCCGCCATGATCCTGCTTGTATACCATACGCAGTGCATCATGATGTGAAAGCAGTTTTTTCATGACTTGTTCTGTAATGGAAAGGTCAAATCCATTTGGTGCATGAAGCATCATCGAGAGATTCCAATGGTGCTGATCGCTGAATGCTCGTTCAAAGAACCAGCGTTGAATCGGTGTTAAAATGACTTCTCCTTCGACAGGTGATTGGTCGGCTGTGAGAAGATCGGCTTCCTCGATATATGGGCGCAGCTCCGCAATCGTTGGGTACTGGAATAGAAGTTTCATATCGAGCTTCCAGCCCGCTTGCGTGAGTCTGCTTGCCATTTGGATGCCTTTAATGGAATCTCCACCAAGGAAGAAGAAGTGATCGTGGATGCCGACTTGGCTGACGCCAAGGACATCTTCCCAAATGCCGCAAAGCAGGGTTTCCACTTCGTCTCTTGGTGCTTCGTATACCGTTTGATTCGCTTCGATATCAGGTGCTGGCAATGCTTTGAGATCGACTTTTCCATTGGCCGTCATTGGAAATTGATCTAGTTTTATGATCCATGATGGCACCATGTATTCTGGTAACGTGCGTTTTAGGCTTTCTTTAAAGTTCTCTGTATCTGTATCGTTCTTCGTGATTACGTAAGCGGCAAGGGCGTCGTGATCACCCGCATCTTTGACCGTTGTCACGACGGCTTCTTTGACCGAATCCAGCGTCAGGAGCTGCGCTTCAATTTCTGACAGTTCAATCCGGAAGCCGCGGATATTGACCTGATGGTCTATTCTGCCGAGATAGATCAGCTCACCATCCTCTGTCCATTTCACTAAATCGCCTGTGCGGTACATGCGCTCGCCTGGATAAAATGGATCTGGGACAAATCGTTTGTCTGTTTCCTCTGGAAGATTCCAGTAGCCTCTTGCCAGTCCTTTTCCTGCAATGACGAGCTCACCAGGTACGCCTGGCGGCGACAGGTCGTATAAAGAACCCATGATGTAAAAACGTGTATTGGCAATGGCTGTTCCTATCGGAATCGTGCCTTTTTCTGGATCGATCATTCCGCTTGTCGCTACGACTGTATTTTCAGTCGGACCATAGTTATTCACGAGTTTGTATGGAACAGGCTTTACCTGTTTCAGCTTATCTCCGCCTGTTAGTAAATAACGCAGAGAATGGTTGTCCATTGACATAAACTGCTCGCATAGCTGGGTCGGCAGGAAGGCAATGGTGATGCCTTTTTCATTGAAATAAGCATTGAGCTTGATCATATCGAGGCGAATCGCTTCGACGATAATGTGCAGCTCTGCGCCGGCGATCCACGTCGGGAACATCTCCCAAATGGAGGCGTCAAAGCCAAAGCCGGCATATTTCGCAGTTCGATCGTCTTTCGTCACTTGGAACGCATCATTGTGCCAAAATGCAAGATTCATAAGGGACTGGTGCTCAACCATGACACCCTTCGGCTGTCCCGTCGTCCCAGAGGTGTAAATCATATAAGCGAGATCCGTTGGTTTGATATGAACCTGAATCTCGTGAGCTTCTCCTTCTACCGCATCTTCTATGAACAACACATGACCTGTAAATGAAGATGGTGCAGTGAGCCCTTTTTGCATCAGAAGTACCTCTGCACCGCAGTCTTCCAGCATGTACGCAATGCGCTGCGCTGGATAATCTGCATCAATCGGAACAAATGCCGCACCTGCCTTGAGGACGCCAAGGACAGCGGCTGTCATGTCAAGAGAAGGGCGGGTGAGAATGCCGACGCGGTCGCCTGGTTTTGTGCCGTTTGCGATAAGTCTTGAAGCGACTACATTCGCCCGGCTGTTCAGCTCTTTATACGTCCAGCTCGTTCCGCAGAAGACCACTGCTTTTTGGTGCGGTGCTTCTTGTGCCTTAGCCTCAATCAAGGTATGAACGGTTTGATCTAACGGAACGTTGAGGTCTGGTCCTGACCATTCATTGATCAGCTCTCGTTTTTCTTCTTCAGTTATGAGAGATAGCGCTGAAATTGGCTGATTCAGCTTAGCCAGCATATCGTCTATGATTTTTTCAATATACATGCTCCAGCGCTGAATGGTGCTCTTTTTAAACAGGGCCGCCGCATACTCAAAGCGCAAGCCCACTTGGTCATTTTCTTCAAATACACCAAGCGTTATATCAAATTTTGCATGAACGGTATCTTGCTGCTTTTGCGACAGCTTGAGTCCATTCAAATCCGGTAACGTTAGGTCACGGTCATCTGTTGTCAGCATGACACTAAACAATGGATTGCGGCTCGTGTCTTTCGGAAGATCTAACTGAGCCACCAATTCCTCAAACGGGAATTCTTGATGTTCATAGGCTGACAGGCTGCGATCTTTCATTTTTTCAAGCAGCTGCGCTGTCGTTTCTTCTGGCTGCACTTCGTTTCGAAGAGCCAGTGTATTGACAAACATGCCTGGAACCCGCTCGATTGAAGCATGCGTACGTCCTGCGGTCACTGCGCCTATGACGATATCTGTCTGCCCAGTTAACTTGGAAAGGAAAATGGCAAATGCCGTTTGCATCACCATGTTCAAGCTCACACCTTTTTCCGCCATGAGCGTTTTGATGGACTGCACCTTTTCAGCAGACAACCATCTATCGACTCGCCCTCCTTCAAATGACTGAACTTGAGGACGCGGAAAATCAAGGGGCAGTGCTAAGTCTTCCGGCGGCTGTGCATATTGCTCCAGCCAATACTGCCGCTGTTTCTTAAGCAGCGCCTGCTGCTTTTCTTCCTGCTGCCATACCGCAAAATCCTTGTAATGCAGCTGAACTGGCGGTAACGTCTTTTTCTCATACAGCTCTGCGAGTTCTTGAATGAGCAGACTGCGTGTGACACCATCTGCAATGATATGGTGCATATCCATCATGAATACATATTTCTCATCAGAAAGTTTCGCCACTTTTGCCCTCATTAATGGTGCTTGATGTAATGAGAATGGTGTAATGAATGACTCGACGACAGACTGCTCCTGATCGCCCTCTATTTCAACAGCTTCTAATGTAAACGGCACTTGGCGATAGACTTTTTGAACGGGTACGCCGTCAATTTCTACAAAGGCTGTCCGGAGTGATTCATGTCTGTCGATCAAGGCTTGAAGCGCTGCTTCCAGCTGCTTCACATCAAGGCTACCTTCCATCATTAACACGGCTGGCATATGATAAGTGACTGCTTCTGGATGCAGCTGCTGCAGGACATACATCCGTTTTTGAGCAGAAGAGACGGGATAGAAATCTTGCTTTTCCGCTGGCTGAATGGATGTCACCACCGAAGAATCTGTTTCTTCCAAGTAGGCTGCCATTGCCCGTATGGTTGGCTTTTCAAAAAGGACTTTGAGCGGCACATGCTTGTTCAGCTTCGCTTGCACCTTCGAAATGAGCACCATGCCCTTGAGGGAATGACCTCCCAATTCAAAGAAATGGTCAAGAACACCTATTTGTTCAACCCCAAGAACTTCTGACCAAATGTCACACAGCATCTGCTCAAGTTCCGTTTCTGGTGCCGCATGCGCCGTACGGTTCATATGCACCTCATGCGGAAGCGGCAGAGACTTCGCATCCACCTTTCCGTTTTGGGTGAGTGGAATGTGATCGACTTTCACAAAGTACGTTGGAATCATATAATCCGGCAGTGTCTCCGCAAGATTTTCTCTAAACGTCAGTGTTCCAATGTGTTCAAGCGCTGTGTAATAGAGTGCAAGCTCCGGTAAACGGGACAGGTGCAGGACTTTGACATAGACTTCTTGAATAGATGCCAGAGCACGTGCGGCATGCTCAATTTCCTGTTTCTCAATGCGATAGCCGCGGATTTTCACTTGATCGTCGACTCGTCCAAGAAACTCAATATCTCCATTTGCATGCTGTCTGACCAAATCCCCTGTGCGATACATTCTCTCTTGAGGATCATATGGATTTTCAAGAAAACGTTCTGCTGTTAATTCAAGCTGATTCAAATATCCTCTCGACACGCCTTCTCCAGATATATAAAGCTCTCCCGGCGCGCCATAAGGGACAAGCCGATGCTGCTGATTGCATACGAGCGCTCTTGTGTGAGCAATTGGCTGTCCAATCAAAGATCGTTCCTTCAAAGCGTCCAGCTCTTGCGTTGTGATCAGTTTGGTCACTGTACCAATGGTTGTCTCAGTCGGACCGTAATGGTTCATGACTGCCACGCATGGATGCTGCATCATAAATGTTTCAACATCCTCAGGGATCATTGGTTCTCCTCCAAGTACCACCAGGCGTAAAGCATTAAATGAATGTTCCTTAGAATCTGCCATCATATGAAATAAGGATGGTGTCATTTTGATATAAGTCAGCTCTTGTTCATCAATCAACCGCATCAGACGTACAGGGTCTGTATACACGTCTTCACGAGGAACATAGAGTGTCCCCCCTGCTTTTAAAACAGGGAAAGTGCTTGTGTAACCAAGATCATATGCATAAGAAGAAAGCAGTGCCGTCCGATCACATTCCTGCAATGTCACCTCATTTATCAGCCAGCTGACATAGTGTGATAGATTACGATGCGTGAGCTGTACACCCTTCGGCTTCCCCGTTGTCCCAGATGTGTAAATGACATAAGCGAGCTGATCAACCGACACTTCCGGCAATTCTAGTGGATGGCTTTGATGCACTGCTTGTTCAACCTGCACCACTTGAATCGACTTATGATTTTGATAGGAATCTGATAGAGACTCATTTGTCACGATGACTTGTGCACCTGAATCCTCTAATGTGTAGCGGATTCGTTCAGCCGGAAAGGCCGGATCAATCGGAACAAACGCTCCTCCTGCTTTCATCACACCAAGCATGGAGACGATGACATAGACAGAGCGGTCAAGGATCAGTGCCACAGTTTGTTCCTTCTCGACGCCTCGTTTTTTAAGCTCACAGCTAAGTGCATATGACATATCCTCAAGCTCGCGGTAGGTGAGTTTTCTTTGATCATCCATGACGGCGATAGCATCCGGTGTTTCCTTCGCCTGACGTGAAAATTGGACATGGAATGGCTCATGACGATTCGTTTGCCCTTCGCCTTTTTTCTCCAAACGTTCTATTTGTTCATGCTGATCTAGTATATGGAGCAAGCCGATCTGTTCCTCTGGATGACGAACCGCCTCACGAATAATTGCCAGGAAGTGAGTTCCGAACCGGCGGACGGTCTCTTCTTTAAATAACGCCGCTGCATAGTCAAAGCTCAGCTTTAATGCTCCCTCGCGTTCAAATGCTTCTAAAGATAGATCAAATTTGACCGAGTGATGCTGAATGGCATAAGGCGAAATGTGCAGATCGCCGAGCTTTAGCGCCGGTACCTCCATGTTCTGCATGTTAAATGACACGCTAAAAAGCGGGCTCCGAGTTGTATCACGGTCTAATGGAAGATGTGCAATTAACTCTTCGAGCGGATAGCTTTGATGTGCAAAAGCGTCAACACTTGTTTCTTTTATTTCTTCAAGCAGCTGTAAAAATGTTTTGGTTTGTTCTGGTTTTCCGCGCATCGCAATGGTGTTGATAAACATCCCCGGCATGTCCTGGATATCAGGGTGTGTCCGTCCAGCAACAGGCGAACCCACAATGATATCTTCCTGCCCGCTATAGGAGGCAAGAAGCACTTGAAAGGCAGATAACAAGAACATATACATGGTCGTATCGGTTTTCTGAAGCAGTTCATGAATGCGCTGAGTCGTTGCTTGATCACAGCCAAACATGAATCGTTCTCCAGTAAAATCACGTTCCGCTGGACGCGGATAATCAGTTGGCAGCTCTAAAACCGGTAAATCTCCTTCAAATTGCTTCAGCCAATACGCTTCATGCTCCTTCTGTTTCTCCGTTTCTTCTTCACTTAGCTGCCAGACAGCGTAATCTTTATAATGAAGGACTCGTTCAGCAAGAGCTTCTCCATCGTAGGCCTTCGCCAAATCTTGAATGAATGTCTTCATGGAGCTGCCATCTGTAATGAGATGATGTGCTTCCAAGACGAGAAGATGACGGTTCTCACTGACCTTCAGCAGCTGAGCTCGCAAAAGGGGTGCTGCTGTTAAATCAAATGGCAATTGACGTTCAGTAAGAAATGCCTCCGCCTCTTCTTCCTTGATGTGATGAACAGGAAGGTCAAATTCAGTCCATTCATGCACCCTTTGGACAATGTCTTCCCCGTTCATATGAAAGCTCGTTCTTAAGATTTCATGTGTTTGGATTAACTGATTAAATGCTGATTTGAGCCGCTGATATTCGAGTGTTCCTTCAAGCGTTAAGACGATCGGAATATGATAATTCGTGCTGTCAGGTTCAAGTGTCTGCAAAATATATAAACGGCGCTGAGCTGGTGATACCGGATATTCGTCCGCCTGCTCTGCTGGCAAAATAGGATGTCCGGCTTCTTCTTGACCATCCTGATCGATGTAAGCCGCTAATGAGCGAATCGTCGGCTTCTCGAAAATCACTTGAATCGGCACTTCCTTTTGAAGCACTTCTTGAACCTTTGCAGACATCATCATCGCTTTAAGCGAGTGCCCGCCAGCCATAAAGAAATGCTCGTCTACCCCAACCGTTTTCCCAAGAAGCTCCTCCCAAATGTCAGCGAGTGCCTTTTCTGTCTCAGTCTCAGGCAGAATGATTTTGATTTCCTCGCGATGCACTTCGTCAGGCTTAGGTAAAGCTTTTCGATCTACCTTCCCGTTCGATGTCAGTGCAAAGGTATCCAGCTTCATCACATGGTGCGGCACCATATAAGCTGGCAGTTTTTGATTGAATACATCTCGTACCTCTTCTTCTGTCAGTGACCCTGTGAAGTAAGCGATGATTTCCTTTTCATCTGAAGAAAGCTGCTGAACAAGTACAACTGCTTCATCTATCCCCGCTTCTTGGTGAAGCACTGATTCAATTTCACCAAGCTCAATACGGAAGCCACGAATTTTCACCTGATCATCGGCACGGCCGAGGAATTCAATCTGACCATCTGCACCATATCTAGCCAAGTCCCCCGTTCGATACATCCGTCCTGACGGCTTAAAAGGATCTGCCATGAATACTTGATCAGTCAAATCTGGACGTTTGATGTACCCTCTTGAAACACCATCCCCGCCCACATACAGCTCTCCTGGGGCTCCAATTGGCTGAAGT
This sequence comes from Bacillus sp. FSL K6-1006, assembly GCF_038593175.1. Lineage (NCBI taxonomy): Bacteria > Bacillati > Bacillota > Bacilli > Caryophanales > Bacillaceae > Bacillus > Bacillus sp. FSL K6-1006. The sequence continues at coordinate 383,231 of NZ_CP151970.1, read as the reverse complement.
CTTTGATAGTCATCTAAAATATAAGCTGACGTATGATTGATCGGCTGACCAATTGGGATCGGGCCCGCTTCATCTCCTCTTACTTCGTAAATGGTGGAGATGGTTGTATTTTCAGTTGGGCCATAGACATTCAGCAAGGTAATTGACGGATGCTGCTTTTTCACAAGCTCCGCACTTTTTACATTGATCACATCACCACCGGTGAATAATGTTTTTAACCCTTTGAACATTTGCGGCCGCTGCTGAGCGAGCTGATTAAATAAACCAGTCGTTAAAAAGAGCGCTGTGATCTGATGTGTTTGGATAAATTGTTCGAACCGGTGAATATCCAATAAAGTATCACGGTCAACAGGATAAAGCGTCGCCCCATTCAGAAGCGTAGTGAAGATTTCAAGTGTAATCGCATCAAAGCTGACAGCTCCTGTATGCGCCATACGATCCGACGTGTTCAAGCCTATTTTTTCCTGAGAGCATGCTAACCTCACAATATGCTGATGCTCAATTTGAACTCCTTTTGGCCGTCCAGTTGATCCCGATGTGAACATGATATATGCCAATTGAGATGGAGACGTCTCGACTGATAACTCCGCTTGTGAGTGATGAGACAAGCCGGTCACACAAACAGCTTTGATGCTTTCATCAACTGGCGGCTGGCTGTCAGCATAGAGCAAAATGGATACACCGCTGTCTTCAAGCATCCAACGGATTCTCTCCTCAGGCTGAGCAGGATCAATCGGTACATAAGCAGCCCCTGCATGTAAAATGGCCAAAATAGAGATCACCGCATCTGCTGACCGGTTCATATATACCGCCACAGCATCCCCCGGCTGAACGCCTTTTTTAACAAGACTGCTGGCTAAACGACGGATTTCCTGTCCAAGCTCTTCGTATGTGAATGTTCGCTCGCCTTCGACTAATGCCGGATGGTCAGGCTGCGCCTTGATACGTTCATCGAGCAGCTCAGGAATGGACAGATGCTTCGGATAATCTCGCTCCGTCTGGTTCCATGCTTCAATTTGCTGCTTTTCTTCTTCTGTAATACATGTCACTTCATGAAGACGTACGTCAGGATTGTGAATGATTTGCTTCATGAGGTTGCTCAGATGTTTGGATATGTTTTCAATGACCTTTTCTTCAAAAGCCATCGCATTGTATTTGAATGTCAATGTCCACGTTTCACCAGGATAGACAAGGACATTGAGATCGAAATTCGTTTGTTCAAATCCGTCCTTTACATCAATGGCAAAACCGAGACGTGCAGACATGGTGTCACCAGACAGCTCTTGATCTAAAGGATAGTTTTCAAATCCAACCAAATGATCAAAGAGCTTTCCTCCAGCAGCTGTTTTCTGCTGAATGTCATAAAGCGGCATAAAATCATAGTTTTCCGCTTCCAATGCATGCTGCTGAACCGTTTGAAACAGCTGTTTAAAGGTCTGCTCCTGATCCAATGTCACCCGAACAGGTATCGTATTGATAAACAGCCCTGCCATCCGCTCAATCCCAGACACACTTGGAGGTCTGCCTGATACGACTGTTCCAAATGTGACATCATCTGCTGCATGATAGGTGCCTAAAAGAACGGACCAGACAGCCTGAAAAAGGTTCGGTGCTGTCACTTGGCATTGTCTTGCCGCATCTTGAATGGCTTGTACCGTTTGAGCGTCCCATGTAAACGTCCATTCCCGATGATCATATTGTCCGTTCGCTTCTTTTTGCTGCAGCAGCCCTTGGTGCTGAACAGCACCATCCAGCCGCTCCTTCCAATAGTCTTCCGCTTCTTGTTTGTTTTGCTTTCCAAGCCACTGGATATAGTCCGCATAAGGCTTACCTTGTGAGCGATCCGGCGTTCGGCCGTTCCGATAAGATTCATAGTAATGAAACAGTTTTTTCATCAACACACCCATGGACCAACCATCCATAATAATGTGATGGTTGCTCCAAATCAGGTGCCAGTTTGTTTCATTTAATTGAAAAACAGCGACTTTCAACAACAGATCATTCGTTAAGTGAAATCCTTGCTTTCTCACTTGCTTTTTATATTGATCCAATACCTTTTTCTGCTCTTGATGATTCAGATGAGATAGATCTTCTCTATACACATTTAAATGACGTTCAGCCAGTACAACCTGACGAGGCTTTTGTAATTGCTGATAGACAAAGGCTGTACGCAGAATGTCATATGTCCGTACGAGTTCATTGAGACTCTTTTCAAAAAGATCGAGATCAAAATCTCCGCTTATTCCAAGCTCAAGCTGTGTGAAATAAGAGGAGGAATTAGGGTCTAGCATGGCATGATACAGCATGCCCTCTTGCATTGGTGTTAAAGGATATACCTTTTGAATTTTCTGCTTGCTCATAAGTCCACCTCTTCATTTTTGCTTAAAATAGATCCATTAGCTTTTCAAGTTCGTCCATGGTGAGATCCTCATCCCCCACATCACTAGGTGTGATCTGACTCTCATCCTGTGATAGACAATGTGAGATCAGTGCCTTCACATTCTTTTCTAAGAGTTCCTTGAACTGTTCGATCGTACGTTCTTCGAATTCAAGGTGATGATAGGAAATCGTCACATGGAGCATTGCTTGTTCTACGAAACCAACAATATCCAGCGCATGAGGTTTCTCAGATTCAGGGCTCAGCGATTGTCCTGCATGCCATGGAGAACGCCTCAATTCACCGCCGCCGATCTGTTCATCAAACTGACCAAGATAGTTAAAGCTGATATCTGGTGTGACTTGAAAATCGATATCGTCCTTCATCTTGTCAGGTGTTAAGTATTTTAAAACGCCATAGCCGATGCCCTTGTTCGGAATGTGTCTGAGTTCCTCTTTTAAATACTTGATCTGATAAGAAAGATCGTCTGCATGCGACATATCCAATAACACAGGATACATACTAGTAAACCATCCGATGGTCCGTGATACATTGACCGCAGGGAGGATGTCCTCTCTCCCGTGTCCTTCAAGATGAATAAAGTGCCTGTCTTCACCTGTCCACTCTTTCATGGACAACCCTAATGCCGTCAGCAAAATATCATTGATTTCTGTTTGATAGGCTTCATGTACATCCGTCAACAGACTGCGTGTTTCCTCTTCAGACAATGTAAAACGAATGGTCTGTGTATGAAGCATTCGTTGATCCTCCGTGACATGATCCTTTTGAAGTGGAGGAACGGAATGCGCAAGCACCTTTTTCCAATAATCTCTTTCCGATAGCAGCTCATCTGACACAGCGTATTCAGTCAGCTTCTGGGCATATTCTTGGAAGGAGTGTGTTTTTTCAGGAAGGGTAAGAGTTTCCTCGCGCTTCGACTGTTCATAAAGAGCCATGAAATCTTCAAGGAAAATGCGCCATGACACACCATCAATGACAAGATGGTGTACAGCCAGCAATAAATGATCCCCTTGATCCGTTCGGAAAATGGCAGGTCTCACTAAAGGCCCGTCTGCTAGCGATATACTCGCCTGCACTTCATTTGCCAGCTTTTCTACCTGCTGGATTTGCTGCGACAGCTCTCCTGTTACTTCCACCACATCAATTGCCACATTATTTTCCTCGATTCCTCGATGACGCTGGATGACGCGCCCTTCTTCGAGCGGATACACCATTCGCAAGGCATCATGATGAATCATGAGCTGTTCCAGTACTTGCTGAACGTTTTTCTCATTTAAACCATTTGGCGCATGAAGCATCATCGATTGGTTCCAATGGTGCTGATTCGTAAAGTTTCGTTCAAAGAACCAGCGTTGAATCGGTGTTAAAATGACTTCTCCTTCGACAGGTGATTGGTCGGCTGTGAGAAGATCGGCTTCTTCAATATATGGGCGAAGCTCCGCAATCGTTGGGTACTGGAATAGAAGTTTCATATCGAGCTTCCAGCCTGCTTGCGTGAGTCTGCTTGCCATTTGGATGCCTTTAATCGAATCTCCGCCAAGGAAGAAGAAGTGATCGTGGATGCCGACTTGGCTGACGCCAAGGACATCTTCCCAAATGCCGCAAAGCAGCGTTTCCACTTCATCTCTTGGTGCTTCGTATACCGTTTGGTTCGCTTCGATATCAGGTGCTGGCAATGCTTTGAGATCGACTTTTCCATTGGCCGTCATTGGAAATTGATCTAGTTTTATGATCCATGATGGCACCATGTATTCTGGTAACGTGCGTTTTAGGCTTTCTTTTAAGTTCTCTGTATCTGTATCGTTCTTCGTGATTACGTAAGCGGCAAGGGCGTCCTGATCACCCGCATCTTTGACCGTTGTCACGACGGCTTCTTTGACCGAATCCAGCGTCAGGAGCTGCGCTTCAATTTCTGACAGTTCAATCCGGAAGCCCCGAATGTTGACCTGATGGTCTATTCTGCCGAGATAGATCAGCTCGCCATCCTCTGTCCATTTCACTAAATCCCCTGTGCGATACATGCGCTCGCCTGGATAAAATGGATCTGGGACAAATCGTTTGTCTGTTTCCTCTGGAAGATTCCAGTAGCCTCTAGCTAGCCCTTTTCCTGCAATGACGAGCTCACCGGGTACGCCTGGCGGCGACAGGTCGTATAAAGAACCCATGATGTAGAAACGTGTATTGGCAATGGCTGTTCCAATCGGAATCGTGCCTTGATCTGGATTGATGACTCCGCTTGTCGCTACGACTGTATTTTCAGTCGGACCGTAGTTATTCACTAGTTTGTATGAAACTGGCTTTACCTGTTTCAGCTTATCTCCGCCTGTTAGTAAATAACGCAGAGAATGGTTGTCCATTGACATAAACTGCTCGCATAGCTGGGTCGGCAGGAAGGCAATGGTGATGTCTTCCTTATTGAAATACGCATTGAGCTTGATCATATCAAGGCGAATCGCTTCGTCGATAATGTGCAGCTCTGCGCCGGCGATCCACGTCGGGAACATCTCCCAAATGGAGGCGTCAAAGCCAAAGCCGGCATATTTCGCAGTTCGATCGTCTTTCGTCACTTGGAACGCATCATTGTGCCAAAATGCAAGATTCACAAGGGACTGGTGCTCAACCATGACACCCTTCGGCTGTCCTGTCGTCCCAGACGTGTAAATCATATAAGCGAGATCCGTTGGTTTGATATGAACCTGAATCTCGTGAGCTTCTCCTTCTACCGCATCTTCTATGAACAACACATGACCTGTAAAGGAAGGTGGTGCAGTAAGTCCTTTTTGCATTAGAAGTACCTCTGCCCCGCAGTCTTCCAGCATGTAGGCAATACGCTGCGCTGGATAGTCTGCATCAATTGGAACGAATGCCGCACCTGCCTTGAGAACGCCAAGAACAGCTGCCGTCATATCAAGGGACGGACGGGTGAGAATGCCGACGCGGTCTCCTGGTTTTGTGCCGTTTGCGATGAGTCTTGAAGCGACTGTATTCGCCCGATGGTTCAGCTCATCATACGTCCAGCTCGTTCCGCAGAAGACCACTGCTTTTTGGTGCGGTGCTTCTTGTGCCTTAGCCTCAATCAAGGCATGAACGGTTTGATCTGACGGGACGTCTAGAACAGGACCTGACCATTCGTTCAGCTGTTTTTGCTGCTGCTGTGGTGACAATAATCGCATTTGATCTAACGATTGATCTGGTGCTGACACCATTTGTTCCAGCAAATGAAGGAAATATTCTTTCCACTTTTCAATTGACGTCTTTTGAAAGATAGAACAATTAAAATCAAACACGAGCTCAATTTGATCTGCGGATTCGTTTCCAGTTAAGGTCAAATCAAATTTGGCGATCTTCTCTTCGAATGGCTGTGGAACAATGTGAAGCCCATCCATTGATAAATCACGAATATCCGCATTTTCCATTGAGAATACCACGTCAAAAATTGGATGGCGGCTTGTATCTCGAACCGTTTGCACCTGATCTACCAATTCTTCAAATGGGTACAGCTGATGCTCGTTTGCCTCTAACACAAGCTGATGAACATTTGACGCAAATTCAGCAGCTGTCTGATGTCCTGCTGGTCTTGTTCTAAGTGCCAGCGTGTTCACAAACATGCCGATCACAGATTGAATATCAGGATGGGTTCTGCCAACAACCGGAGAACCAATGATGATATCCTCTTGTCTTGAAAGCTTGCTTAAAAGAATACTGTAGCTAGCAAGCAGGACTGTATAGGTCGTACTGTTGAGCGCTCTAACGAGTTCGTCCAATTTCGCTTTAAGCGAACCTTCGATTGTAAATGAGACACGATCTCCTGCGAATGTTTGCACTTTTGGCCTTGGCAGGTCTTCCGGCAGTGCCAGTACAGGCAGTTCCCCTTCTAATTGATCCAGCCAGAATGCCTCTTCAGCTGCTTTTTGCGCAGCAGATGCCTCACTTTTTGACCAAACTGCATAATCCTTATATTGAACAGGTAATTCCTCTAGTTTGTCTCCCCGATACAAGGCTGATAGCTCCTCAATTAAAATGCCAACAGACGCACCATCTGAAATGATATGATGCATATCAATCAGTAAATAATGGACATTTACGGAAACGGAAACTAGCCCTATTCTGAGTAAAGGCGCTTTTTCTACATCAAATGGCCTGATAAAGTCATTCATTAATTCCTGTATGTCTCGGCCGTTCTGTTCAATTTTTTCAATGTCTATAGAGACATTTGTTTCAATACGTTGAACAGGTTCATTCTCAACAAAATCAAAGCTCGTTCGGAAAGCTTCATGACGTTGGACTAGCTGATCAATTGCCTTTTCAAATCGTTTTTCATCAAAGGCGCCTTCTAGCTTTAAGGCAGCCGGCATATGATAGCTTTGCTCCGCATCAGTCATTTTCTCCAAAACAAACAGTCTTTTCTGAGCAGATGTCACTGGATAATAGGCCGCCTCTTTGGCAACTTCTACTCGCTTGATCTCCGTTTGATCCGCTTGATCAACTGCAAGGGCGAACGCTTCTAATGTCGGGGATTCAAATAAAGACTTCAAAGAGAGCTCCACCTGCATCTCTTCATACAGCCTATTCAGCATTTTCATGCCGCGCAGCGAATGGCCCCCGCATTCAAAGAAATGATCGTGCCTGCCGATTCGCGGCACTTCAAGAACTTCCTCCCAAATGTTCGCCAGCAGACGCTCTGTTTCTGTTTGAGGAGAGGTGTATTCATTTGCCCCCTGCTCACTGAGATTAGGTGCCGGCAGCGCCCGCCTATCGACCTTGCCATTATTCGTCAAAGGAAGCTCGTCTAATGGCATGAAAAATGCCGGCATCATATATACAGGCAGTTCACGTCCTGCTTGCTCGCGCAAATCAGTTAATGAGACAGATCCTTCTGCTGTGAAATACGCACATAACGTGTCATTCGGAGCAGCAATGACGACAGCTTCCTTCACCTGAGGATGCTGCAGCAGCTGGTGTTCAATTTCCCCAAGCTCGATACGCTGTCCGCGAATCTTCACTTGATGATCGATCCGTCCAATGAATTCAATATCTCCATTCGGCAGCCAGCGTGCAAGATCGCCCGTTTTATACATGGTTTCTTCAGGGCGGAAAGGATTGTTGACAAACTTTTCGCTTGTTAGTTCTGGCTGCTTATAATATCCTTTCACCAGTCCATCACCAGCGACACATAGCTCTCCCGCCACGCCCGGCGGCTGAACATGTCCAAACTCATCTACAATATAAACAGCCGTTTGACTCACTGGCTTTCCGATTGGGATGGATAACGCCTGCTTCTCAATATGATTCACAGGATAATATGTGGTGAAAATTGTGCTCTCAGAAGGTCCGTACATATGAACAAGCTTGTCTTTCCCAACTGTCTCAAGTGCAGTCACTACATGAGGCACAGAAGCACGTTCTCCGCCAAACAGCACTTTTCTTACGTTTTTCAGGCTGTCTTTTTTCATATCGATGAGTAAGTGAAAAAGAGCTGTCGTGATCATTAAAATACTGACTTTTTCCTTCTCAATCGCTCCAGAAAGCTCATTCATGTTTAAAATATGATCCTTTGGCAGAACAATGAGTTTCGCTCCGTTTAATAATGCACCAAACACATCAAACATAAAGGCATCAAATACATAGTTTGAGAGGCTCATCACCGTGTCTTCATGAAGAATGGTGAGATAATTCGATTGCTTCACCGTTCTCAAAATGTTCCGGTGTGTCACCATATTTCCTTTAGGCTTACCGGTTGTACCAGATGTATAGGTCAAATTCGCTAAGTCCTCAGGTGAAATATGAACATCTATAGGGCTGTCTGACTGCTGAGTAATCGCTTGATCTTCTGTTTCTATGATGGTTCCCTCAAATGCAGTGAGCACCGAACGTTGGCGCAGCACTTGATGTGTCAGTAAGAATTGTGCACCGCTGTCTGTTAAAAAGTGCTTCACGCGCTCATCAGGGAAATCGGGGTCAATTGGTACATAGACACCGCCCGCCTTAAGCACAGCCAGAACAGAGAGCACCATTTCATTGGATCGTTCAAAGAATAAGGCCGCTTTCATCCCTTTTTCAAAACCATTTTCACGCAAATAATGAGCCAGCTGATTCACTCGGTCATTCAGCTCTTGATAAGAAAGAACCACATCTTCACATTGCAATGCAGGCTGATGACCATGCTGCTGCACCTGTTTTTCAAACTGCGTCACAATGGTTTCTTCTGCTGGATAAGGCGAAGGTATCGGATTCCACCTATTTAACTGAGCTTCTGCTTCTTGTTCAGACAGTAATCGATAGGATTGAATAGCTTCCTGCGGCGCTTGAACCATCTGCTCCAGCAGATAAATATAATGTTTCATCATCTGCTCTGCCGTACTTCGTTTAAATAGAGCCGTACTGTAATCAAGTACAAAGGATAAACCTTGATCGGACTCCATCGCTTGCAGTGTTAAATCAAATTTCGCAATATGGAAATTGGTTTCTTCAACCTCGACCAGCATGTCTCCAATATGCTGAGCTGCTCCATGATCCGGCGCGAGTGTAAAGACGGTGTCAAACAATGGATGACGGCTAAAATCTCTTGGCACATTCAGCTTTTCAAGCAGCCGTTCAAATGGATATTGCTGATGCTCAAATGCCTGCATCGTCTTTTCCTTTACTTGCTCAATCAACTGAGACATGGTTCCATTCGGATCTACCTCCGACCGCAAAGCAAGTGTCTGGACAAACATACCGATCATGTCATTCAAATCTGTATGCACACGCCCTGAAGCCGGTGTTCCGACCACGAATTCCTTTTGACCCGTATATTTCGCAAGCAATGTATAGTAAGCAGAAAGCAAGACCGTATACAGTGTCGTGTGATGGTTTGCTGCAAGCTCCTGTAATTGATTCTTTAACACTTCATCTATTTCTTTGATGACACGATCCCCTGCGAAAGACTGGACAGCTGGACGCTGATAATCGGTCAGCAGCTGTAAAGCCGGAATATCGCCCGAAAATTCTTGCAGCCAAAATGCCTCTTCTTTTTGAAAGCCTTGGTGCTGCTGCCAAACAGCATAATCTTGATATTGAAGCTTCAATGGTGCTTTAACCAAGCCCTCGTAAGCATCTGACAGCTCACGCAGCATTAAATCGATCGAAAGACCATCTGAAATCAAATGATGCATATCGAAAAAGAGCAAATGCTCCTGATCTTGCAATGACTGCAAACCAATTCGAAGAAGCGGCGCACACTCAAGATCAAAAGGTCTGACAAATTGCTGCATGTTTTCTTCCATCGTACCGCCTGTCAGCTGTTCTATTTGAAAGGACACTGATGATGCTATCCGCTGACGAGGAACACCTTTTATCGTATGAAAAGAAGTACGCAGCATATCGTGACGTGAGATCATCCTGTCAAAGGCTTCAGTCAGCTTCTCGAGCTGCAGAGTTCCTTTTAACCTCACAACAGCAGGCATATGATATGCAGTGCTTTGCTCCAATTGACTCACCATGTAGACGCGCTGCTGTGGAGGCGACAATGGATAATGATCAGCAGCCGGCGCTTTTGGTATCACCGTTTCAGAAGACTTTTCTGCCTGCTCAATATAAGCAGCCAAAGCAGCAATCGTCTGCTGTTCAAATAAAACGGACAGCGGCACCTCCACTTGCAAGTCTCGCTGAACCTGTGTAAGTACGGTCATCGCTTTGAGCGAATGCCCGCCTCGATCGAAGAAAGAATCATATACACCGATCTTCTCTTGATCAAGAATGTCTTCCCACAAATGAACAAGCTTCGTTTCTATATCGTTTCTAGGTGCCGTATAAACAGCATGAACCGCTCTATCACCTTTTAACGCAGCAAGTGCACGACGGTCGACTTTGCCGCTGACTGTGAGTGGAAAAGCATCGAGTTCTTTGAAATAAAGCGGCATCATGTAAGCTGGAAGCTGATGTTTGATAGCCGCTTGCAGCATGTCAACAGACACACCTTTTTGACGAGCTTGATAGTAAGCACTTAACGCCTTTTCCCCATCCGCTTCATCAACCACTAGCACGACAGCCTTATCAACTCCATCTACCTGCTCCATTACCGCTTCTATCTCGCCTGTTTCTATGCGGTAACCCCTTATTTTCACTTGATCGTCCATTCTGCCAAGATAATCAATCGTGCCATCTGGAAGCCATCTGACTAGATCCCCTGTTCGATACATCCGCTCATGCGGAGAAAACGGGTCTGCCGTGAATACCTTCTCCGTCAATTCAGGCTGATTCACATAGCCTCGCCCAACACCTATACCGGCAATGCACAGTTCTCCAGCTGCCCCATGCAGCTGTAATTGATCATGTTCATTTAAAATATAAATACGATGATGACCAAGCGGTTTTCCAATCGACACATAGCGCTGTTCAGTTGATTCGCTCAGCTCACTGAGAGCTAGACGATGCACCGCCGCATCCACACACGTCTCAGTTGGACCATACACATTCCACAGAGTAAAATCAGGCTGACTCATACGAACTGCTTCGATGAGTGAACGTGCTGCTTTCGCAGGCAGCGCTTCTCCCCCAATCAGCATGTGCATCAATGACAGCCCGTCCAAATCCGCAGCAAGTAAAAGCTGCACATGCGCCGGTGTTCCATCTGCCGCTTCAATTTGATGTTTTCTGTAATAAGCCGCTAGCTGCATGCCATTTCTCGTCGTTTCTCGCGGGATGATATGAAGCGTATGTCCAAATAAAAGGGCAGCAAAGATTTGTTTGACCGATGCATCGAAATGGAATGGGGCTAGAAGCGCCATTTGTAGCTCATTCGTCCCTTGATACATCTCATGATGCAAAGCATGGACCAAATGATGTAGCTGAAGATGCTCAATCATGACGCCCTTCGGCTTTCCAGTCGTACCGGATGTATAAATCATGTAGGCTAAATCCTCCGGCGCCGTCTGTTCTACGAGCTCAGGCAGCTGTCCACCATCTAATAATATTTGCTGCTGCACGATTAATTTTTCCGAGAGGGCTGGGTACTCTTGAATGAAAGATTCATCTGTTAACACAATAGAAGCACCTGAATCCTCCACAATAAATTGAATGCGCTCCTCAGGTAATGCCGGATCAATTGGTACATATGCCCCGCCAGCCTTTAGTATGCCGAAGACTGCTACCATGGCATCTGTCTTCCGCTCCATCAAAACAGCAACAGGCACATCACGTGAGATACCTTTCATTTGTAAAAAACGAGCCAGCTTTTCTGCCTGTTGTTGCAGCTCTCCATAAGTAATTGTTCCATTTTCTGCTACAACGGCTGTCCGGTCTGCATATTTGTTGGCTGTCTCATCAAACAGGTGATGAACCGGTTTTGCTGCTGGCCTTTCAAACGATTCTCCTTCAGATAATTGCAGCAGCTCCTTTTGTTCTCCTGCTGAAAGTAAAGGCAGTGTCCCGATCAGCTGATCAGGCTGAGAGACGGCCGCTTCTAGTAATATCAAGAATCGATCAAACATCTTACTCATTTCTTCTTCTGTGAATACATCTGTACGGTAATCCAAATCAATGGTCAATGTATCAGTATCCCAGCGGTCTTTCACATGTATTGAAATATCATTCATTCCGCTCCCGCTAAAAATCGGTTCAGTAATGAACGACAGATTCTCTTTTTTCTGCCACTGCATCACCTGATACTCTAAAGAAATATCAAAAAGGCGTCCTGTAAACCCTTCTCTTTCCCGCAAATCATTCATGAGCAGATTGTAAGGGTACTTTTGGTGACGTAATATCTTCATTTGATCCGCCATGACCTGCTTTACGAAATCAAGAAACGATTGCGACCCTTGAACAGATGCACGCATTGGAATCGTGGATACAAACATCCCAATCATCTTTTTTTCTTTGGCATTCGTCCGGTTGCCCATAAAGGTTCCAAGAACGACATCTTCCATACCGCTAAAACGATGTAAGTAAATATAGACAGTGGACATAAACATTGAAAGCATGCTGACTTTCTGCTCTTCACAAAAGACACGAAGCTTCTCTTTTAAAGAATCTGGAACATCCCCTGAAAATCGCTCCGCATGTAAACTCATCTCGTATCCCTTATGCGGTTTTAACGATGCGAAGTCTGGAATATGAGCAAATTGCTCATTCCAAAAAGCTTGGTCTTTTTGAAAACGTTTAGAAGATTCATAGGTCTGCTCACTCATGATGTGATCAACGAAGGAAATCTCCTCAACTGGCAAGATGTCTACTCCTTGCAGCATGTCATGATATAAGTCAATAATGCGATTTCCCATTAAAATGATGGAAATACCATCCGCGACAATATGATGTGCTTTACAGAACAGCCAGCACTCTTGATCACTGATTTGAAACACCGTAAATTCAATCAAGGGGCTGTCAATCAATGGCATTGGCTCACGAATCTGCTCGTTTGCCCAAGCCCTTACCTCCTCTTCACTCCAGCCCTTTTCCATGCGAATCAGCTGTTTTTCATAAGGTTTGATATATTGAACAGGCTCCTCCTCTTCATCTCGATACACGAGCCTCAGCCGAAGAGAGTCAGTTTGTCGAATGTACGCTTGAAGCACATCGACGACCAAAGAAGGATCGAGACCAGATGCTGATCTCAACCTGGCGAATCCACCCAAATTAGAAATACTTGTACCTGGATAAAATCTTTCCGTGTAGAATACTCGCTTTTGCGCATGTGTTAAGGGGTAATAAACTGTATTCATTCTCATCCTCCGCCTCTTCTATGTTTTCTCCACCAATTTCACCCTGCACCCTCTATATCAAAAGAACCAAGTCTATTTCATTAAAATAGACGGTTTAACAGAAAAGGAGCCCACCCCGAATAAAACGGAGGGACTCCCATTTTCATTCGGTAGCCTGCCGACCTTAGCAAAAAAAGAATCATTTACCTTAGGACATGGCTTTGCGTCTCTATGTTTCCATAGATTTGCCTTTTTCTTCTTTTCTTTTAGATATTTTCTATTTACGTCCACTTTATATGAAAATATTGTTTTTTTCACCGAAAAATGGGTGTAAAGATTCATGCGTCATACCGAAGGGATCCCATGATAATTGACGATATTTACCGAAAATAACTAATAATAGTTGCGTTCAACCGAAAATAATCGACTAAATACCGCAAAAATTTCATATTTTCCCTTAAATTTTGAAAATATGACCGAAAATGTAGGATAGAGGTCTCCTTGCGTTCCCCGCAAATTCTTAAATCTTAAGAACTATATTCCCTAAAAAAATGAATTTTTTTTACTGTAAAAACAACAAAAAAAGAGCTGTCATTTCAAATGACAACTCCTTGTTTCTTCATTATATTTACATCACCTTAGACAGACCAATCGTTTTCTCAATAATGAGCAGCGCAATGATAGAAATGATAATAAATATGACAGATATCGCATTGACACTCGGATCAAAGGTCTGCTCAATGTAATTAAAGGTCCTGACGGGGATTGTAATGGTTTGAGGAGAGGAAACGAACAAACTGATCGATATTTCCCCAAATGACGTCACAGCTGAAAACACCCCTCCTGCAATGATTCCCGGCTTAATCAAAGGCAATGTGACTCGAAAAAACGTGCGAATGGGTCCTGCGCCAAGATTCATTGAAGCCAGCTCAAGCCGCGGATCTAAATTCGAAACACTCACGCCTACCGTTCGAACCACATAGGGAAAACCAATGATGACGTGACCAATGACGAGCGCCCACAAAGACCCTGTAAAGCCCATAGCCGTAAACAAGTAAAGCATCGCAATCCCTAACACCACCTGAGGAATCATGAGAGGTGACAGAATGAAAGCTTGGACAGCCTCCTTTCCCTTAAAGGAAAGCCTTGCTAAAGCATACGAAGCCATTGTCCCTAAAAGAACCGTGAGAGGCGTCACGATGAACAGCAGAATCACACTGATCCGAAGAGATTCCATCCATTCTGGATTTGACACGACCTCATGAAACCAGCGAACAGAGAACGAAGTCGGTGGAAATTCAGGAAAGGCATTTGGACTAAAAGCAGATAGGACGATCACAAGAACAGGTATGGTTAAAAAAAGATAAACCAATGACCCAGCAGTCCAAATCAGGATGGAAAGCAAGCGGTCACCTATTGACTTTTTACGCATGCATCCTCGCCTCCCAACGCTTCAATAAATAGCTTAATAGACTGACTACCACAAGCACACAAACCAATAATGTAAAGGACATAGCTGCAGCAAGAGGCAGATTATACACCTGCATGACCTGCTGATAAATTGACAGCGGCAGCAGCGGCTGCATCCGTCCGCCGACTAACAGCGGGGTGATATAACTTCCTGCTGCCAGTGAGAAGACGATGATTGCGCCAGTCACCATGCCTGGAATGGTCAGTGGTAAGGTGACATGAAAAAAGGTTCGAATCCGGCCAGCTCCAAGACTCATAGAAGCCGGTCTTAAGTGACGATCCATATCGGTTAAGCTTGTTGCGATCGGCAGTACTGCAAATGGCAGCATGACTTGGACATAGGCAATAATGACCGCATTCATATTCCACAGCATCGAGAGCGGCTTCTCAATTACATGTAAATCTAGTAACATGCCATTGATCAGACCATTTTGCGAAAGAAGAACAATCCATGCAAATGTCCGAATCACAACACTTGTCAAAAGCGGCGACACAAGTAGGATATAGAAAAATGCCCGCAGACGCGGATTAGGTGCTTTGACGAGCACGTATGCTGCGGGGTATGCCATCAATAAAGAAATCACCGTTGTCTGCAAAGCCACCCACACAGTACTTCCAATCGCCTTTACATATGCATCTGTCGTGAACACATGAATATATTGAGAAAAGCTATACGTTTGTAATGTATTCATCATCGAATCGACATCGCGAAAACTGAGAACGAGCATCATCACCAGAGGAGCTAGTAAAAATACTACAAGAAACAAACAGGCTGGCAGCAGCATAAACCAATGAAATCGTTGATTCTTTTTCTTGATTCGCATCACGTATGCACCTTCGAATCTAAGAAAACGATATCTTCAGGCTGCCAATGGATATGGACGGTTTCTCCAACTTCAGGCAGCTCGGGAAATGCCGCATCAGAAGCATGGACAATAATTTCACCATGATCAAGCCCCACAACCAAACGTAATGAATGCCCAATATAACTCACATCTGACAGCACGCCTGATACATGGTTCGGCTTTACTTCCTCCCGCTCAGAAGAGATGCTGATTCTTTCAGGACGCAGCATAAGCAGTTGCTTTTCCCTCTTCTCTTGATGTGCCGCAGCCTGCAGCTGAAGGTGCTGACCGTTTGAATGGGTTACATGCGGAACTGTAAATGCCGTATCAGCTGCATTGTACACGGCCTCAAAGATGTTCACCTGTCCGATGAATTCAGCTACAAATCGATTGTTTGGCTGGCGGTACACCTCTAAAGGCGTCCCAATCTGCTGAATTCTTCCCTCTCCTAAAATTCCAACCCGATCAGAAAGGCTTAAGGCTTCCTCTTGATCATGTGTCACAAGAATGGTTGTAATCCCGACATTCCTTTGAATATTTCGCAGCTCTGTCTGCATGTTTTTTCTTAGTTTGGCATCTAGGTTGCTGAGCGGTTCATCAAGAAGGAGAACAGACGGCTGAATCGCCAGCGCTCTTGCAATCGCTACCCGCTGCTGCTGACCACCGCTTAATTGGTGGGGCATCCGTTTCGCAAATGCCTCTAATTGAACAAGAGACAAGCTTTCCATCACCTTCTCTTTGATTTCCGCCTTCTTTTTCTTTTGAACCTTTAGCCCGTACGCCACATTATCAAATACAGTCAGATGCGGAAAAAGTGCATAGCTTTGAAAGACCATACCTGTTTTTCTTTGGTAAGGCGGCAAAGCTGTCACATCCTGATCACCAATATAGACGACACCTTTTGTTGGTTCTAAAAAACCGCCAATGATGTTTAATAACGTTGATTTTCCGCAGCCGCTAGGACCAAGAAGGGAGAAAAACTCTCCCTCATTCACCGTAAGACTGACATCGTTGAGAGCAATTTGCTCACCGAAGTGCTGACTGATGTGTTCTAAATGAATTCCACTCATGCGATCACCTATTTTCCTCCGCCTAATACTTCGTTCCATCGATTTGTCCAATTGCCAAGCTCAGAGGTCGCTGTTTCATAATCTACCCAAGTCAGCTTGCTGTAATAATTTTCTCCAACTTTCACTTTCCCCTTAATCTTGTCATTGTATTTCACATCAGAATTCGACATGCCATAATAAGATTTTTCCGAGAATGCCTCCTGAGCTTCTTTTCCGCTCAAGTAGTTTAATAGTTTGTACGCCGCTTCTTCGTGCTGATTTCCCTTCGTTAAAGCCCAGCTCGCAACAGCTGCAACAGCGCCTTCTTTCGGATATGAGAAACCAATATCCATTCCTTCTTCTTCAAGTGCAAATACTCGCCCGTCCCAATATGGAACAGCCGCGACATCCCCACGTTCTAACAAAGTTTGAATCGATCCTGGGTTATCTGGAAAAGCAGCTACATGACCTTTTAACTGCGCGAGACTTTTAAATGCTTTATCAATATCCTTAGGATTTGATTCTGTCCCCCCTTGCGCATGAACAAGTGCAGAGAAAAATTGCAAACCGGCTGAATAAGTCGGAGATGAAATGGCTACCTTCCCTTTCAGCTGACTGCTCCATAGGTCAGTCCAGCTGTTTGGTTCCTGCTTGACGAGGTCTTTTCTATAAGCAATTCCAAGCTGCCCCATACTAAAGCCTGCTGCATATTGTTTTCCATTCACAGTAAGCTTCTTTTGGACAGAACGGTAAAGTTTTTTGACGTTCGGCGCTTGATCTTCATCGATAGGCGCAAGAACGTTTGCTGCGATACCTCTTTGAATCGTATCGGGCTGTAAGATTAGTAAGTCATATGGTGGATTTTTTCCATTTGACGCTTTTAATTTTGTAAACCATTCAGAATCCGCCCCAGAGACGGTTTGCACTTTAATTCCTGTATCTTTTTCAAACTTTTCGAGGATTGGTTTGATATTCTTTTCCCAATCGCCTCCATATACGCCAACAATCACAGTCTGCTGCTGTTTGCCTTGATCCTTTCCATTTCCACCACAAGCGGCCAGCAGTACAACGATTGATAGGATACCTGCAAAAATAGCAATTAATCTTCTATTCATGATTTATTTCCCCCTTTTTGTCCATTCAATTGACAAAGTGCTTGAGTAATATCTTCCTTTGTTAACGGCTCATTTCTATGACTGAAATGTTGATGAACTGCATGTTTATAGTGCGTACGTTCGTTAGCCGGATAGGAACGAAGCTGAACGGCCAGCTCACTGCTGGCTTCGTCCGTCCATACTTTCTCATAAGCTGCTCTTTGTTCTCCGAAATCCCACACGTCAGTAGATGCAGAAACATCAACCTTTTCTCGCACCCTGCTCGTCTGCTCCTCATCAATCTTCCATTTATTTTGGTCTAAATATACTTTCACACCATATTGCTGC
Source organism: Bacillus sp. FSL K6-1006 (assembly GCF_038593175.1). Taxonomy (NCBI): domain Bacteria; kingdom Bacillati; phylum Bacillota; class Bacilli; order Caryophanales; family Bacillaceae; genus Bacillus; species Bacillus sp. FSL K6-1006. The sequence goes on along the minus strand of NZ_CP151970.1, from coordinate 365,351 downwards.
AGCGCTCTCTCTTCACTTAATAGACCTGCTTCCACTTCCTGAAGGACTTTTTCTTTCTTTCGGGCAAATGGATTCCCCCAGCCGCCTCCACTTGGTGAAATCAATTGAACGATATCGCCTTTTTCAAGTCGCAGAACATCTATTTTGGACTGGTCTTGTTTCTCACCATTAGCCGTGGTCAGCTTGACCTCACCAACCGATCCTGCTCGGCCGCCCATTAATCCCCAAGGCTGAAACTTCATCCGTTCCATTCCTCGTGCTGTCACCATTGATTCAGGCTTCATCATTTCAAATTCCAAACCAATCGCATGTCCGCCTCGATTTTCACCAGCTCCACCTGTATTCGGCAGAAGTTCATATCGGTGAACATGAATATCAATATGCTGTTCCAAACTCTCAATTGGGGTATTCTTCAAAAAGCCTGACGAATGATCAATACCGTCCACTCCATCAGTACCATTTTGAGCACCGCCGCCTCCGCCTAATGGTTCGACAACGGACATTTTCCTGCCACCCGTTTGATCATCAGGTACTGAGAGAACCACAATGGCAGATTGACCTGCACCTGCTGCCGGCACCGCTTCAGGTAACAGCTTACCAATGGCGCCTAGCACGACATTGTACAGCCTCATCGTAATCGAATGACGAATCCCGACAGAAGCCGGGTATTCTGGATGCACCAGCGTTCCTTTAGGAGAGATCACGTCAATTGGATACGTTATTCCACCATTAATCGGTATAAAAGGATCCTTACTAATGATGTAATTAATCAATCCTTGATAAAGAAAGGAATGCTTCTGACCATTGGTAACGAGGTTAAAGGCTGTTTTTACTTGCGGATCACACTCAGAAAAATCGAGCGTCAGCCGTTTCCCTTTGATCGTTAGCTTGATTTTCAACCGAATAGGGACGTCTGAGATCATATCATCATCTAAATAATCAGCAAATTCACTCGTCCCATCCGGTATAGCTTCAATGACCTTTCCAGCACGATCCTCGGCTTGCTTCAGCAAGTCTATCATTCCTTGTTTCACTTCGTATTTTCCAAATTTCCCAATCATTTCTTTTAACCGAATATCTGCTGTATTAACTGCTGCAATCATCGCATTAATATCACCATCATTTAGATGACTAGCGCGGCTGTTCGCTCTTAAAAAGGTACGTACGACCTGATTCTCTTTCCCGCCTTCATAAATTTTCACTGGCGGAATTCTTAATCCTTCTTGATGAACATCCGTTGCTGTCGGTGAAATACTCGAAGGCACAAGCCCACCCACATCACTGACATGAACAAAAGACCAAGCATAGCTTACGATTTCACCATCTACAAAAATCGGCTTAATGATATGGACATCTGGAAGGTGAGTCGCCAAACCGTCTGTCGTATAAGGATCATTAGTGATGATAATGTCTCCTGGCTGCATCGGCCCGCTTTCTTCAATCGCTTTTTTTAGACTCAGCCCTAAAAAGATCGTCACACCCACTGTCTTCGGATAAACAAAGAAATCTCCAGAAGGCGTGGCTAATGCTGTCGCAAAGTCAGCAGATTCTTTGACGAAGGTCGTAAATGACGTCCGTTCAATGACATGCCCCATACCTGATGCAATCGCATTAAAATAACTGCGCATCATCTCAAGCTTTGCTGGGTCAGTTCTCATGTAAAGCCGCCTCCTTTGAAATCACTAAGTTACCTGATGGATCAATGCTGCCTGCCCAGTTTGGCAAAATTAATGTTGTTGTATCATCCTGCTCAATAACGGCAGGCCCATTTACAATAGAACCTACTGACAGAGTATCCCGGTTATAAACCGATGCTTCGTATTCTTTTTCTTCAATAAAAATTCGTCTATATTCATATGGTTTCAAAGACTGTCCGCTGCTTTCATCAACAGGTGAAAAAGGCAGCGGAGGCGTCTCGCCTATGACTCGAACGCGTAAATGAGTAAATTCGATTTTTGCCTGATCATCCCTATGACCATATTGACGCTGATGCAATTTGTGAAAGGCTTCAATGAGTTGGTGGATATTTTGTTCCTGCTTTAGCCAATCAATCGATAATGGCAGTTCAATCTCAAATGCCTGTCCCTGATAACGTGCGTCTGCTAATAATAGAATGGATGTTTGATTGATATGCTGAATGTTTTGCTGGCTGACCCAATCAGTCGCTTTTCGCGACAGCTTCTCATAATCTTGTTTTAGTTGGTTGATCGAATAGTCTTGTAAGCATATTTTCTTCGACAGCACCGCATCATGAATAAAGTCAGCAGTCAGAGCACCTAACGCACATAATGTACCCGGACTTGGAGGAACAACCACATTTTTCGCATGAATTTCTCTCGCAAGGAAATTCGCCACAACCGGCCCTGCTCCGCCAAACGCCAGCAAACTAAAATCTCTAGGGTCAAACCCTTGCTGCTCCATCACATTGCTCAATTCTGTGTACATATTGGCTACGGCTACTTGAATGAGCTGGTCAGCCGCTTCTTCAACCGTTTTGTTGAGCTGATCAGCAATTGGCTGAAAAGCCTTTTTCGCCGCAGACAACTGTAATTGTAAATGTCCTCCGACAAAACGTTCTTGGTTGAGGTAACCGCATATGAGAAACGCATCAGTTAAAGCTGCTTTTTCTCCCTTTCCATACGAAGCTGGTCCCGGGTTTGAGCCAACTGATTCTGGCCCCGCTTTTAGAAGTCCGCCCTGATCAATCCATGCTACCGAACCTCCTCCTGCTCCTATTGAATACATCGCAACAGATGGAAGAATAATTGGGAAGCCTGAAAGCTGATTCGATTGCGCCATTGTAGGCTTTCCATTTTGAATAATCGAGATATCTGCACTCGTCCCCCCAACATCAAAAGTGATCAGGTTGGGTTCACTAGATGATGCTGCAATTCTAGCCGCACCGATGACACCGGCTGCCGGACCAGAAAAGAGAGTCTTCACAGGCGAGGTTGCCGCACTTTCTGCATCCATTAAACCACCATTTGATTGTGTAATGTATGGAGAAATTGGTACACCTTCTTCCTTCAAACGACTTTTCAGTGTTTGCAAATACTGTTTCACCTTTGGTTGAATGTACAAATTAACAACAGACATCACTGTACGCTCGTATTCCCTCATTTGAGGCCATAATTCAGATGAGGTAAGGACTTCTAACTGTGGATAATGATGATTGATATAGGCTTTTGCCTGTAATTCATGAACTGGGTTTTGATAACTATGTAAAAAAGAAATGACGATACCTGCTAGCTTTTTAGATATAGCATGCTGGACTGCATCATCTAACTGCTGCAGATGGAGAGGTTTTTTGATCGTACCATCGTGTATCAACCTTTCAGAGATTGGATATACATGCTTCCGAGGTATCAATGGTTCTGGCAAACGAGAATTGAAGTCATAAGGAATGGGTAGTCGTAAACGTTGAAGTGACAATATATCTTGAAATCCTTCTGTCACAAAAAGGGCTAAATCTGCTCCTTTTCGCTGCAATAATGTATTAAGACCGATTGTCATTCCGTGAACGAGGTATTGAATGTTGGATAAATCAACACCTCTTTTTTTTAGAAGATTTAACCCATTGATAATTCCTTGGGCTGGGTCATCAGTCACTGTGGGTGTCTTGAGTTCAGTCAGCTCCCCTGTTGCTTCATTTATCAACGATAAATCAGTAAATGTTCCGCCTATGTCTATTCCGAGCCGGTATGAGACATCCGCCATTTGTACTTCCCTCCTACAATGTAATTAGAATCATATTTTGATAAATTACGACATTTTTTGATATTTGACTCCATATTATTAAAGCAGATCGGTCTAGTCAATTTTATTTTTTTGAAATTTCTGTGTGTTAAATTCTTGAAATTAGCTCAAAAAGCAGTGATAAAGCCATTTTGAATGAGCATATTCGTTTTATGATCTACAAAATTAAAATTTTTATGAATTTCTACAAAAATGAAAAGCATGAAATCTTGTAAAATCTGTTTTTTGAATTTTAAAAGGCGTTTTTTCAAAACCAGGGGAAATTGGTAAGTAATTCTGCTATACTTCTGTTTACAAAATACGCAAACAAGAAAGAGAGCCAGCATCTATGAAACTTCTTAAAATGATTCTCTTGCTCTTATTGATTGTTATTGGTGTAGCAACAGGCTATATCCAGCTGGAGCAAGGGAAACAAGAGACAGCGAATTCATCTTATGACAAAACGATTCATTTTCCATCAGACCGCTATCCCGAAACAGCCAAGCACATAGAAGAAGCCATTGATGAAGGTCATTCGTCCATTTGTACAATTGACCGTAAACATAGTGATGAGCAGAGGGATCGATCATTACATGGCGTTCCAACAAAGCGCGGGTATGATCGTGACGAATGGCCAATGGCGATGTGCAAAGAAGGAGGCACAGGAGCTTCTGTCAAATATGTACGCCCTTCTGATAATAGAGGCGCAGGCTCGTGGGTAAGTCATCAATTATCGGATGATCCAGACGGCACAAGAATCCAATTTATCATCGATTAGCAGCCTTTCCCTTTTCTATATTAAAAAAATTTTCACATGACTGCATGCAGGTATTTTAAACACTTTTTTCATGCCGATAATCCTTAAGGAGGGATACCCTACCTTATACCTAAAGGAGTTAAAAAGCATGAAGAAAAAGGGAAAACTGAGGCTCGGTGCCAAAATTTTGCTGATCTTTTTAAGTGTCCTCATCATCTTTTCCGCAGTTGTTGGTTATGTGGTGAATCGCGAGATGACAGAAAACATCAAGCAAATGGCAACTGAAAAAGCAAAAGGTGATTTAAAACTAGGCTACGCCTACCTGAATGAAAAAGTAGAAGGCTCGTGGCAGATTAAAGAGGATAAGCTATTCAAAGGAAATACGCAAATCAATGATCATGACACATTAGTTGACCAATTAGCCGAATATACCGGTGATACCATCACGATTTTTCAAGGAAATACCCGCGTTGCTACGAATGTCATGTTAAACGGGAAACGAGCTGTAGGTACAGAAGTCTCTCCTGAAGTGAAGACCACTGTTTTAGATAAAGGGGAAAACTATTACGGCACAGCAAATGTTACCGGGAAAGACTATCAAACGGCTTATATGCCGATCAAAAATGAAGCAGGCGAAACAATTGGTATTTTTTATACTGGCGCCAATCAAAGCATGATTTCACAAATGCTTCAGTCATTCTATATACAATTTGTCATCGTCCTTTTGTTAAGTCTGATCGTTTCGGTCATCATTATTTCTATTTTCACTAAGCGGATTCAGGCACGTCTCAAGCATATGGCTTCTGCCATTAAGAGTGCAGGCGAAGGTGATTTAACCATCAATGTGACGGATACTGCTGGTGATGAATTGTCTGATCTGGCTGGCCATTTCAATAAGATGCGTGAAAAACTAAATCAAACCATTCTAAATGTCATGAACACGTCTGAATTAGTGGCCACATCCTCTGAGCAGCTGTCAGCTAGCGCAGAAGAAACGAGTGCAGCATCAGAAAAAATCACCTATACGATTCAAGAAGTGGCACAATCTTCAGAAGAACAGTCCGCTCAAATGACAGCTAGTGAGCACAAAATGATTCAAGTATCAAACGAGCTGGCAAACATCACTGAAAATGCAGGACAAATGGCTTCAAGAAGTCACTCCGCACAAGAAGTGGCCCAAAAAGGTGTACACAATATCGGTGAAGTTCATTCACAAATGACGTCTATTGCCAAATCAATTGAAGAAAATGGTACAGCGATTCAAGCATTGGAAACACGTTCAGCTGAAATCGATCATATTTCCAAAGTCATTACAGATATCGCCAGCCAGACAAACCTGCTAGCTCTTAATGCAGCAATTGAAGCAGCACGGGCAGGTGAGCACGGAAAAGGATTTGCTGTTGTCGCAGACGAAGTGAGAAAGCTCGCAGAAGAATCTCAAGCATCATCAAACATGATTTCCCATCTCATTTCTGAAATACAAAAAGAGATGACTCATTCGACGAATGCCATCAAACGAGTAAGAGAGGAAGCGGCTCAAGGGGCTGTACTTATCTCTCATACAGAGGAATCATTTCATGATATCCAGCAGTCGATGAGAGAAATGGCGAATGGCATTAAACATTTATCAAGTGCATCACAAAAAATCGCAGCTTATACAAACGATGCGAAACAGTCTTTTGCGTCTATTACAGAAGGCGTGAAACGAACGAGTGAACATTCACAGCAAGTAGCCGGTTTAACAGAAGAGCAATTTGCTGCAATGGAAGAAGTAACAGCTTCATCAGAAGCGCTTGCCCATTTAGCAGGAGATTTAAAAACAATGGTCTCGCAATTTCACATCTAGATCCCACAACAAATAGCGCAAGACGGCGACAATCGTCTTGCTGCCTAACATTCTCCTCAAGAATCACTCTTTCAACCATTCACGTTCCAACAAAAATTCTTAAATAAAGGAGTTTTTTATATGAATCACTTAAATCAAGCCTATTCCCTATCTATCTCCTACCACCAAATCACGGTATACACCGGAAGCGAAACACCACCTGTTATTGATTGGACAGATGAGGACATTCTTCAAGGATTTGCAACAGGAGATCAAGGAGTTTCCTTTGAAGGAATCAATAATGGAAAGGCGTCTATTATTGTGACATTAAATAGCGATGAGCCCCAAGTCTCGGTTGATAGAGCTATAACAGTTCCCTTTACGCTTACAAATGATCAAGTTTATATCACAAGCGTCATGGCCAGAGTGCTGTCTTTCTCCATTCCAAAAGGAGACTATCAGCTTACCTGCTACACCTCACAGCAGCCTGATCAAGACGTTTATTATGTAAATTTCCAAACAGTGTAGATTACGACTGATCGTATAGATCAAGCCACTTTTCCGCATAGTCTACCGATTCTCTCATGGGCAGTAAATATGAACTGGCAAGTCCAACTTGATTGTGCTGATGGATGCCTCCTGATTGCAGAAAATCACGGCCAATCTGTTCAAATAGTTCTTCTCTTGTGATGATATCTTGGTACTCTTTCCATACCCTCCATCCATTCTCTAAAAGAGGGGCTCCTCTTGTCATGAGGTCCTGCTGAGGAATTCGGTATTCAGCTAGATGAAAAGCTGTCATGCTCTCAAATGATGCACCAAGCAGCAGCACTTGAGCATGAAGATCATACATGCGGCCAAGAGGCGAATGCTCTCCTAATCCAAAGGAAAGCGCATGGTGTTTCAGAATTTCATGTTTTCTTTTCCCCCAGGCTGTGAATGAAAAATTGGGATGATTGCTTCTCGCCACACCTGGGTATTTCCAAAATGTTTCTGCCACCTTTCCCATTGCTGATGGCGTCGTGTAAGCTGGGTCAAATGCAGGCATTGTTTCTTTGATCGATTTCCACCATGAGTAAGGAACAGGCGGATCGATCCAATCGGCGGGATCAGAAAGCTCTAACGTTTGTGCCGGCATAATCAGTGTCCCCTCTTCTGTTAAGGTTTCCATCAATGCTTGTATGACGGCTACAGCGCCTCCGTTTACCCAGCCGATTGATGATAAAGATGAGTGAACACATAAAATCATGCCCTTTTTCACACCAAGTTGAACCAAGTCTGCTTTGATTCTTTCCTTTGTCATCGGCTCAGCTTGATTTTCGATTAATTTTTGCATCGTTCCTTTTCCTCCTGCGTCTCTTCTATTACTGATGAATGAGACGTTTAACCGCAATAGACAGTTTGTAATTTGCGTAATTCGTCAGCTCCGTTAAAAACTGATCAAGTTCATCATGACTGGAGAAATGTCCTTCAGCCATATAACAGCCTTCACCACTTATTTTGTACAAATTCTTGATTTCTTCCCTTTTATAAAGAAACGACAGAAGTGGTTCATGATGATGATTACGGGTATACAGCTGCAAAAAGGTTTGAATCGTCTTTTGTGTCTGCCAATCAATTGAAATGGTATATGCTTCAATCACGCCTTCTTCTTCTAGCTTTAACACCCGATTTGCAACAGCTTGGCCGGTTAAATGAACTTTTTCACCTAGAGCTTTCATCGTTAATCGGCTGTTCTTTGATAGTTCTTTTAAAATATTCATATCTGTTTGGTCTAGCATTGGCTCACCTCTTTCAAAAATCAAGCCCTTCCGATGAAAGACTTTCATGATCCTATGTCACATAGAACTCTTTTAATATACTGTAAACTTAATGAGAAAAAAAGGAGGCCTTTTTATGAAAATTACACTCATTCGCAATGCTACTTTATACCTTCACTATGGTCATTCAACTTTTTTAATCGATCCCTTTTTAGCAGCAAAAGGAACATATCCACCGTTCCCTCATACAGCCAATCAACATTTGAACAATCCTATTGTGGAGCTTCCTGTAAATATAGATTTAGACAGTCTGTTACACCCAGATGCTGTCTTACTCACTCATTTACATGTGGACCACTTTGACGACGAGGCCAAAAGAAAATTAGCTCAAGATGGGCCAATTTATACTCAATCGGAGAAGGATCGAAAAGAAGTTGAAGAAGCTGGATTTCAGCATGTCACATGCATTGAAGATGAAATGGACATTTGCGGCGTTCATATTAAACGTACAGGCGGACAGCATGGGACGGGAGAAACGGCGAAGCGGATGGGTCAGGTGAGCGGTTTTGTTTTCTCTCACCCTGATGAACCTACCCTTTATATTGCAGGTGATACCGTTTGGTGTGATGAACCGAAAGAGGTTGTGAATACATGCAAGCCAGACGTCATTGTGGTCAATAGCGGGGCTGCTCAATTTTTAGAAGGCGATCCGATTACAATGACCAAGGAAGAGATTCTAGACGTTCACCGTTCTCAGCCAAAAGCTCAAATTGTCGTCTGTCATCTTGAAGCTGTGAATCATTGCTTGTTAACAAGAGCTGCTTTAGAGGCTTACATTCAAGAGCATCATGCAGATCAAGCCATTTCTGTCCCTCAAGATGGGGAAAGTCTCACCTTCTGATCAACAATAAAAAACCGGCACTTCGCTGCCGGTTTCATCATTATCATGGGCGATGGTGCTGTGGTTTTTTCAGCAATGGAACAAATCCGTTCTTTTTCAAATGAGTGTAATGCTCATCCATTCGTTTCGTGATGTGCGTGCCTTGTTCCTTTGTTAACACGCCGTACTGTACATATTTCTCAATGACTTCTTTTCGCTTAGAAAGAATTTGCTGCTCAAGGATTTCAATTTGTTTTTGTTGTTCTGCTGTTAATTTCACTTGATGTGTCACCGGGCGCTTTTCCATTTGAGGTGTTTCTCCATGAGCCGTTTCTATATGAAAACCAAATAACAGCATCATCGACAAGATGATCAAACTACTTATTTTTTTCATCATTGTTGTTCCCTCCTTTATTCGCCTTTATTTTGCGCTCACTTTCCTTTTTTATACATTATATCAACACGCAAATTGCTTATAATATTCTTACTTTTTCACTTTTCTTCTGAAAACGTTGTCCTTACAGAAAAAGCGTGCTATGTTTTGTTTTGTATAAAAAATAGAGGAGGATTCTTAAATGAGTCGTTTTTATCATAAAAAACCTATATGGATCATGCTTGTTGTATCTGCTTTCATCCTTATCATGTCTGCTTGCAGTCAATCAGGCTCATCTCAATCCGGGGACACAAAGTGGGATGAGATTAAAAAGAAAGGGAAAATCGTGGTTGCAACTTCAGGCACCCTTTATCCAACTTCTTATCATGATACTTCTAATGGCAAGGATCAATTAACTGGCTATGAAGTAGAAGTCGTCAAAGAAGCGTTTAAACGTCTTGATGTGAAAGTGGAATTTAAAGAAATGGGCTATGATGGGATGCTGAGCGCCATTAATTCTGGTCAAGTGGATGCTGCTGCAAATGATATCGACATCACAGATGACAGAAAAGACAAGTTTGCCTTTTCTACCCCTTATAAATATTCCTACGGAACGGCTATCGTACGGAAAAATGATTTATCTGGCATTAAAACTTTAAAAGATTTAAAAGGAAAGAAAGCAGCAGGGGCTGCCACAACGATTTACATGGATGTCGCTCGTAAGTACGGTGCAAAGGAAGTCATTTATGATAATGCGACAAACGAGCAATACTTAAAGGATGTTGCAAACGGCCGTACTGATGTCATTCTAAATGATTATTACTTGCAGACACTGGCTCTTGCTGCATTTCCTAAATTAAATATTACGATTCACCCTGACTTGAAGTACATGCCGAATGAACAAGGTTTTGTTATGAAGAAGGACAACAAAGAGCTTCAAAAAGAATTGAATCGTGTATTAGGCGACATGAAAAAAGACGGAACAATGAAAAAGATTTCTGAGAAATTCTTTAATCATGCAGACGTCTCTAAGAAAATTGATGCTGATGTCGAAGATGTCGACATTTCCAAATAAGGAGCCGCAATCGTGGGAGATATTCATTTAGAATATATATTTAATCCTGCACTGGCAAAGGCGTCATTTCCGTTTGTTATGAAAGGCATCTGGCTGACGCTGCTCATTTCCTTTGTGAGCATGTTTTTTGGTACCATTCTTGGCTTTTTTATCGCTCTTGCCAGAATGGCGAATTCTTGGATTCTTCGGCTGCCTGCACGGCTGTATATCTCATTCATGCGAGGCGTGCCCATTCTTGTGATTTTGTTTATTCTCTATTTTGGGTTCCCCTATATCGGCATAGAGTTCACAGCGGTCACTGCCGCCATTATTGGGTTCAGCTTTAATAGTGCTGCCTATATTGCAGAAATTAACCGGGCAGCCCTCTCCTCTGTTCCAAGTGGACAGGTGGAAGCCGCTAAATCATTAGGTCTCAGCTATTGGCAAACGATGCGTGGTGTCATTTTGCCCCAATCCGTCCGCATCGCCCTGCCGCCATTGACCAATGTCATGCTCGATTTAATCAAAGCTTCCTCACTGGCAGCAATGATTACTGTACCAGAGCTCTTCCAGCAAGCAAAAATTGTAGGCGGACGAGAATTCGATTATATGACCATGTATATTTTGGTCGCACTCATTTACTGGGGCATTTGCAGTGTCGTCTCATTGCTTCAGGACTTTTTAGAAAAACGCTATGCGAAATATCTGTAGCAAAAAAAGAGCAGATCTCATGGATCTGCTCTTTTTCAGCGTGATAGAAAACCTTTGCAGCCCTAAGCACCGGAGCGCAGACCTGCGGGCGAATGCGAGGGTTTGTCTACACGATAATTAATGAATGAGCCATAACCATACATATAACCCGAGTAAAGTGAGAATCAAGGTTGGAATGGTCAGGATGATTCCGGCTTTCATGTACGCTCCCCAAGAGATATGGACGCCTTTTTTCTTTAAGACATGAAGCCACAGCAATGTCGCCAATGAGCCAATTGGGGTCATTTTCGGTCCAAGGTTGGAGCCGATGACATTGGCATAAATCAGTCCGTCTCTCATGACACCTGCTGTATCTGTATGTCCAATCGCAATCGCATCAATTAAAACGGTCGGCAGATTGTTCATCACAGAGGACAGCACTGCGGCAAGCACGCCCATAAACATCGTTCCTGCAAGCAAGCCATGTGAAGCCCCTTGCTGGATCCATGCCGCCAATATTTCTGTAAGACCGACATTTTTCAGTCCATATACGACGACATACATGCCGATCGAGAAAAACACAATGGACCACGGCGCTTCTTTGATCACTCGCTTTGTCGCCACTTGCGGACTTCTTCTCGCCAGCCACAAGAAAGCAAGGGCAATCCCGCCTACGATGATGGACACTGGAATACCGATCAGCTCCCCCGCAAAATAACCAACAAGCAGACAGCCGAGCACATACCAAGACAAACGGAACATACGGATATCTCGAATAGCTGATGCCGGTTCCTTTGCCTGAGACAGATCGTAGGTTTTTGGAATAAGCTTTCGGTAAAACACATACAGAACCAGCATGCTCGCTCCAAGCGACACAAGGTTTGGCACGAACATATTCGCTGTATATTCTAGAAAACCAATATGAAAATAGTCGGCTGATACGATATTGACCAGGTTACTAATGACAAATGGCAAAGAAGTTGTATCTGCAATAAAGCCGCTTGCCATCACAAAAGGAAGCACCATGCGCTCATCCAGCTTCAACGCTCTCACCACAGATAAAACGATTGGGGTCAAAATCAGTGCCGCTCCATCGTTGGCAAAAAAAGCAGCCACAACAGCGCCTAGCAATGTTAAATAAATAAACATGCGGACACCGTTGCCTCTTGCGGCTTTTGCCATATGCAGTGCAGCCCATTCAAAAAAGCCAATCTCATCTAAAATTAACGATATGATAATAATGCCAATAAAGGCAAAGGTAGCGTTCCATACAATTTGCGTGACTTCCCACACATCGCCCAGATGAACGACACCAAAGGCAAGTGCAAGAATGGCGCCTCCACATGCTGACCATCCTATGGTGACACGTCCTGGCTGCCAAATGACAAGGACGAGGGTCATGATGAAAATCAAAATGGCTAAGGTGACTGATCCCAAAAGTGGCCCCCCTTTCACTTTTCTCATAAAATCTTTATCTATCATACAACGAAATGCATCCGTTGTATGCCATTTTCGCATGTCACATGAAAATCCGCAGGTGATCCCGTGCACCTGCGGATTCCATCATCATTATTGATCTTTTTTCATCAGCATCAATTCAATAAATAACTCACACCGCTGGCTAAAATGACTTAAGTCGATCGAGGTCATGTCAAAAATTTGTTTCATTCGATAGTTTAATGTATTTTGATGAATAAACAACTGCTCCGCTGCTGGCTTTAGTTTGCAGTTATTCAATAAGTAGACTTCCAGCGTTTTTAAAAACGAGGTTTGACTCTCGCGGTCTTTTTCCTTCAAGCGTAACAAATCTGGATTGAAGTCGTTTTTCTTTTTTTGATGGCTGTAAATGGAATCTAAAAACCGGAAGACCCCTAAATTCTCATAATCATATGGAATCAGTTCTTGTCCTCCGACAATTTTTACTGCCTTGACGACCTCTATCGCTTCAAATCGACTTGTACTCATTTTCATGACATCACGATACTCTCTTCCCATCCCGATATACAAAGGGGAAGGATGTACATGCGTTTTTGATTGCAGATGTGCGATGACATCAGCCGCAGTCGCTTTCGGTGAGTGCCGGTCTGACAGGCTGCCTAATATAACGACAATATCTGCTTGAACCGAATAGACGTGATTCACCTTATCCTCTAGCTGCAAATACGTTCGAATGACATCCTTCACATCTTCTGCCGTCTCACTTTTGTTATCGGCAGCGTGCACGACCATGACGGTAAATACGGCTGGCAGTGGAATGCTTAAGTTCTCAGCCTCCCATTTCAGCTCTTCTTCTGTATAAAAATGATCATCCATGACCTTTTTGAAAAACTCTTCAATCTTGCCTTCCTTTTTCTCAAGCTGTTTCTTATTCTTATAAATCACTTTTCCAACCTGAAAGGAAGCTTCGTGTAAAAATTGCAGCTCCTCCTGAGAGAGGGAGTCCTCAATGTCCTGCACCCAAATAAAGCCTACTACCTCTTGTTTATGCTTGGCGCTCACAGCCACCCGCCGATTAAATCCGAGCTCGTCATGGCCGCTCACATAAAAAGGCTTTGACTCCTTGTGAAGCCGCTCAATTACCCCTGTTTTCTTTAACCAATCGACCACAGATCCCGGACATTCCTTGGAGAAAATCGTTTGCTGATTGACTGGGTCAAACTGCTGAATGCTGTAAGAATTATAAGCAAGGAGCTGACACTCTGTGCTTTCTAAAATGACTGGTTTTTTTAAATATCCGCTAATAAATGCAATTAATTTATCGACATCAAAAAATGTATGAAGCTTTTCTAATATCTCTTCCATCCCGATTGCTCCCTGATTAAGTGATACATTTATCATACTTCTTTCCAGTCAGATTTGTATAGAAACAAGTCGCAGGCAGGCAAAAAAAAGCATGAACCCATCAGTGCAGGTTCATGCTTTTTCCATATTAAAACATTTCACTAATCGTTTTTGCCTGCATGTGCAGAGCTAGGTAATCTGGACCGCCTGCTTTTGAATCCGTTCCTGACATTTTGAAGCCGCCGAATGGGTGGTAACCAACGATGGCACCTGTGCAGTTACGGTTAAAGTAAAGGTTCCCTACATGGAACTCCTGCTTCGCACGGTTGATGTGATCACGATTATTCGTAATGACAGCACCTGTTAAACCGTATTCTGTGTTGTTGGCTACCTCAAGTGCCTCATCAAAGCTAGAGACTTTCGAGAAAGCCAAGACTGGTCCAAAAATTTCTTCTTGCATTAAACGGGAAGTTGGCTCAAGATCTGCAAAAATGGTCGGGTGGATAAAGTATCCTTCCGAATCATCACTCGTTCCGCCAGTGACTAAGCGGCCTTCCTGTTTGCCAACCTCGATATAATCCGTGATCTTGTCAAAGGACGCTTGATCAATGACAGGTCCCATGTAAACATCCGCAGAAAGTGGATTGGCTGTTGTTTTCGTTTCTGTGATTTCCTTCACTCGCTCAACCACTTGGTCATACAGCTTCTCGTGAACGACAGCCCGAGATCCAGCTGAACATTTCTGACCTGAAAACCCGAAGGCTGATGTGAAAATGGCATTAGCCGCTAATTCAACATCTGCATCCTCATCAACAACCACTGTATCCTTACCGCCCATTTCAGCAATGACACGTTTTAAATGCTGCTGGCCTGGCTGCACTTTTGCCGCGCGTTCAAAGATACGTGTCCCTACTTCTCTTGATCCAGTGAATGTAATCAGGCTTGTTTTCGGATGATCTACTAAGTAATCCCCGACCTCTGCTCCGCTTCCTGGTACAAAGTTGACAACACCCTTTGGAAGACCGGCTTGCTCAAGCTCCTCCACAAAACGGGCTGCAATGACAGGCGTCGCACTCGCTGGTTTTAAAACAACTGTATTCCCAGTGACGATTGGGGCTACTGTTGTTCCTGCCATGATCGCAAACAAGAAGTTCCACGGCGGAATCACGAGCGTCACGCCAGTTGGTGTGTATACATATTGATTGCGTTCGCCTTCGCGGCTGTTCACTGGTTTGCCTTTCGCCAGCTCCAGCATTTGACGGGCATAATATTCTAGGAAGTCAATCGCTTCTGCTGTATCTGCATCCGCTTCATTCCAAGGCTTACCTGCTTCTTTGACAAGAAGGGCTGAATACTCATGCTTTTTACGGCGAATGCTTGCCGCAGCTCTGAATAATACGCCAGCTCTTTCTTCTGGAGACGTGTAGCGCCATGTTTCGAATGCTTTCGCTGCTGCTTGAACCGCTTGTTCTGCCTCTTCCTTGCCCGCCTTTGATACGGTTCCAACCACTTCATCCTTTTTCGCTGGATTGATCGAAACAATCTTGTCTTTCGTTTCGATTCTTTCTCCATTAATCACGAGCGGATAGGTTTGACCAAGTGATTCTGTTACTTTAGCTAATGCTTGTTCAAACGCTTTGCGGTTTTCTTCCTGGCTAAAATCCGTGAATGGTTCATGTTTGTAAGGTGTTGTCATGTTTGTCACGCTCCCGTTTCAAATTATTTTCTCGTCATCCCTTTTAGAGCAAAGGCAATGTTTGCCGGCCGTTCTGCAAGACGTCTCATGTAGTAGCCATACCACTCTCGTCCATACGGAGTATAGACTCTCATTTGATAGCCTTCTTTCACAAGTGCCTGCTGCGTTTCTGATCTCATGCCGTACAGCATTTGAAATTCGAACTGACTTGTCTGTATATTGTGTTTTTTCACAATATTTTTCGTGAACTCAATCATTCGATCGTCATGTGTCGCAATGGCTGTATAGTTTCCTGAGAGCAATTGCTTTTCGATCAGCTTTTGATAATTCTGATCGACGTCTTTTTTGTTTGGATACGCCACTTCGGCAGATTCCTTATAGGCACCCTTTACAAGTCTTAAAAATGGCTTCAGCTTATTTAGGTCATCAAGATCCTTTTCTGTTCTGTACAAATACGCCTGCAAGACCGTACTGACATACTCATATTGAGATTTCATCTCTTTAAAAATGTCCAGCGTTTTTTGACAGCGCTGTTCATCCTCCATATCGATTGTCACCATGATACGGTGCTTCTCTGCCGTATCTAAAATACGTTTCATATTGCGATACACAAGGTCGTCGTCAATATCCAGGCCAAGTGATGTCATTTTGAGTGACACGTGGGAATTGAGTCCCGCCTCTGCAATCCGCTGAATGGTTTGAATACACTCAGTCGTCCGTTCATTTGCAATCTCTGCCTTTGTGACAAACTCACCAAGGTGATCAACTGTCACGGCCATTCCTTGGTCATTTAATCGTTTGATGACAGGGATGGCACTCTCAAAGTCCTTCCCTCCGATGATTTTCTTAGATGCAACAGCACTTCCCCAATTACGAGCAATATGGTTCAAGAGACTGCTCTTTGACAAAAACAAGAAGAAATTTCTTGTGACCGACTCCATAAAGGGCACCTCCCACTCTTTGTAAGCTATGTCTTTATTGTAAAGCTCATAAGCTGTCCGCTACAATATTTGAAGATGACAAAAATTCTGACTTTTTTTGTGGTTTTATCACAATAAGAGATAAAAAAGAGCCTGCCGCGATCCGGCTGGCTCTTCCCTGCTTACGCCCACACCTCATCAAGGGTAGACTGCAGCAGCTCATTTAATTCTTGCATCAGGTTGTCTTTCGGCTGATTGTAGCTTTTCACCAATTCATCAAATCGCGCGATCTCTTTGTCGATAAATGGATGGACATCAGCGAGGCGGTTCTCTACATCCATTTCTTCGCCGTCCATTTTACGTTTGAGCAGCTCATGGATTTCCGCTAAAAGCGGACCTTCCTCCACTAGTTCCTCGAGCAGTTCATGAAAGTCCATCGGCGGAACCGTCCGGTAGCGTTCAATCCACTGACAGGCAAGCAGCGGACGAAGCACATAGAAATACTTCTTGATTCGCACCTGCTCTCCTCGTAAATGCCGGCTTTCATTCCGCTTCGCCATATTGAGGTAATGATACATCAATGCTGAGGGATAAAACGCTCGATCCTTTAATTCTCTTAGCTGCTTTGCCAAAGAGAAGGATTCAGCATAGATGATGTCAGAAGACAGCCATTCCATGATGGACGGATTCGATTTATTAAATAAGCGAAGTGCCTTTCTAAGCTCCCAGCCGCTGATATCAAGCACGTCATCAATCGGGCGTTCAATGACATCTCGGTGCTCTTCCATTGCCCAATACCATTCTTTTCGAGGAACATATAAAAAACGAACATCGTAATCACTATCAGTCGAGGGGAATCCCCATGCTCTGCTGCCTGATTCGACCGCGAGGCAAATTTTCACGTCATACGTTTCTTCGATGATTTTCAGCTCTTCCTTGATTCTCTCTCTCATCATCCATCAACTCTTTCTATAGAAATCTGCATGACTTCTTCACGTTTTGGTAAAATACGAATAAGACATATATGAAAAAGGAGTTGGATCTCATGTCTATATCTCGCATCATGAAATGGATCACCGGAATTTTTGAAGCCTGTCTTGCCATCCCTGTCATCGGAGGACTATTTATTATTAGCAATGGCTATTCACCGCTCATGGTCATGCTTATTCTGCATATTATCACACTCGTCTTATCGAAGCGAGACCAAGGACCAATGATTGGCAGCATCATTGGGATTATCACATCCTGCCTCGCCTGGATTCAGATACTTGGATTCATCCTTCATATCATCACAGCTCTTGCCCTTATTATCACAGCATTAGTGCCTGATGAAAAAACGAGACAGAATACGAGTTATTAAAAAAGAGGCCCTCCTAGAGCGGCCTCTTTGTTCTTTTATTTGAGTAAATGCTTTTGTAAGAAGGAGAGCTTCTCTGTTTGAAAAGCCGGGATAAACTCGTGTCCAAAATAGCGGTATACCTTAAGGTCTTTATCTGTTTCTAAATGGTTGTATGCCGCAAACACAGTAGATGGCGGGGTTATTTTGTCAATCAGACCGATCGCCATCAATGTTGGCTGTTTCACCCATCCAGCTAAATTGATTAAATCAAAATAACTTAATGTCTCAAATGCCTTTTCCTCCACTTTCGGATCAGTGTTTCTTCGAAAGTATGAATTGATTTCTAAATAAGGCTGCTCCAATGCAACGTCCACTGCACGCTCGAAGTTTGATAAGTAAGGATAATCTGCCACGACGACCTTCGGAATGTTTGAAAGGGCTGCAGCTGCAACCGCTAATGCGCCTCCCTGGCTCCCACCAATCACGCCGATCCGGTGTTCATCCACTTCCGGGAAAGACTGAATGACTTCGAGTGCACGAACCGCATCTAAATAAACACCGCGATAATAGTAGGTCTCTTTTGATAAAATGCCTTTTGTCATCCACCCCAAAGCGTGACCGCCTGGTGTCACTGTCTGATCTTCACTGCCGCCTTGACCGCGGACGAGCATACCAAATGTGGCATAGCCGTGGAGCGCCCAGTTGACGATGTCGTGAATGCCGCCGTCATAGCTGGCATTATAGCCATGAAAACGAACGAGCGCTGGATGCGGGCCAGTTTGATCAGGTACAGCATAAAAGCCTTCAATTTTAGAATGTCCAAAGCTTTGATACGTCAGGTGGTACACCTTGACGCCTTTCACTGGATAGTCATAAGGTTCAAGTATTGGCTTTGCCTCCACTTGGCGCAGTTCTTCGAGTGATTTCTTCCAAAAATCTGAGAAATCAGGGCGTGCTGTTTTCTTTGGTTTATATTTTTTTAGCTCTTCAAGTGGTAAATCGTACAATTGCATATCCGAGTATCCCCCTTTGTTTTATTCATTATATGTATCATAACACCGATTTCTTGAGTGAGAAAGCCATTTAACAAAACCTTCTGACATTTCTATTGGCAAAGATGATGGAAACCTTTATGATAAAGAAACTGACCTTGAAGACTAAAATAAACCATTACATACATTCATGATTTTCACATGACATATAGCAAATAAAGGAGGAACTCGTATGAAAATCGCCCTTGTCCAAATGGACGTACAAATTGGAGAACCAGAAGTGAATTTTAAAAAAGCAGCAGTGTTTTTAGAAGAAGCGGTTCGCGAGCAGCCTGATTTGATCATTTTACCCGAAATGTGGAATACCGGCTACGCCCTTGAACAAGCCGATCAGCTTGCGGATGTAAACGGTGAACGCACAAAACAGCTCTTTTCCTCCTTTGCCCGCAAGCATCAAGTGTATCTCATCGCAGGCAGTGTATTAAATAAGCGGACAGAAGATGAAAATATCACCAACACGATGTATGTCTTTAACCGCCAAGGGGAGCTTTTGTTAGATTATGATAAAATTCATTTATTCCGCTTAATGGATGAGCATAACTATTTAACCGCTGGTGATCAGCTTGGTTTATTTGACTATGGTGAAGGTGTAACGATTGGTGCGATGATTTGCTATGATCTCCGCTTCCCGCAGCTTTCCAGAACACTTGTGAACAAAGGAGCGAAGGTGCTCGTCAATACGGCACAATGGCCGTCAGCAAGAGTGGACCATTGGCGCAGCCTGCTCATCGCAAGAGCGATTGAAAACCAGTCATTTATGATTGCTGTTAACAGAACAGGCACAAGCAGAGACACGGAATTCCCTGGACACTCTATGGTAATTGATCCACTCGGTCGTATCCTGCTTGAAACAAACGATGACGAAGATATTTATTATGCGGAAATTGATCTTCAGCTAGTGGATGAAGTCAGACAGCAAATTCCGGTTATGACGGATCAGCGTCTGGATTTATATTAAAAAGCAGGGTGCTCCCCTGCTTTCAGCGTGTAGACAAACCCTCGCATTCGGTGTCAGGTCTGCGCTCCGGTGCTCACGAATGTCAAATTCGCTCCGCTCCGGTGCTCGCCCTTCCTAGACTTCAAAGGTTTTCTATCACGCTGAAAAGAAGACAAAGGGCTAAAATCAAGATCATTTTAGCCCTTTGTCACCAATCTTAAAGCAGGGTGCTCCCCTGCTTTTTGCGTTTAATTAAACGTTTGTTTAAGCCTTCCCTTCATTCTGATAAAGGGCCATGAAGGCTTGAGCGGCTTTCGTTAAATACCTTTCTTCCACATATGCAAACACAAGTGTGCGGGTGGGGCATGAATCAATGTGTAAATAAATGACCCCGTTCCTATCCTCTTGTGCCACCATTTTCGGCACAACGGTCACCCCTAGTTCGTTTTTGACCAATGCCTGTGCTGTTTGAATATGACTTGTTTCAAAAGCCGCTTTTGGCTGAAAACCGTGATGACGGCACAGCTCCATGACCACTTGCCGAAAACCGTATCCCTCTTTCAGCATAATAAATGGGGTACCTTCAAGAAGCTGAAAGGGAACGATTTCGTGACCGGACTCTTTTTGCCCTGCTTGCTTGATAATCTCGTTCAATTCCTCTGATAACCATGACTGAGCAGCTTGCGGAACTGCAAGAAGGAGCGGCTCTGTCAGCATTTGTTTCGTTTTCAATGATTCATGCTCGACAGGCATAGATAAAATAGCCAAATCCAGTTTTCCAGCCAATAGACGTTTTTCGAGCTCACGAGGAGACTCTTCTATCAGTTGAACGTGAACATGAGGATACGTTTGACAAAAAGTTTTTAATAAACCGGGCAAGACATAGCCCCCAGTCACTGCTGGCGCTCCAATGTTCAGCTCTTTCCCGATTTCATAAGCTGCCTCTCCCATTTCACGCAGCAAATCATCTCTTTCCTTCAAAATATTCTCAGCCCTTTTAATGAATCGTCTCCCTTGAGGTGTGGGCGTTACTTGTCCATACTTTCGAATAAATAGCGGTGTGTCTAATTCCTCTTCCAGCTTCTTCATTTGCTGGCTTAAAGAAGGCTGTGCAATATGAAGTTGATCCGCTGCTTTTGTAAAGCTTTGCTGCCGGTACACTTCCATGACATATTCCATCATTCGTATATCCACTTTCATCACCTCATAGGTTTTAACTATCCATGTCATATCTTTTATGTCTTAGACAAATAACAGAAGGAATTCTACGATAAAGAGACCACAAAGGGGGAAAAGAAATGAATCCATATGCTAAAACCGAGAACCAATTTTCACAAAATGCCGAGAACTATCGAGATTCACCTATATTTGCGGCCGGAGAAGAGCTGGAATGGATGAAAACAACTGCAAATGCGAAGGGACATGAGCATTTACTTGATATTGGCTGTGCGGCAGGACATACCGTTTTTTCCTTTTCAGACGTTATCTCTAAAGGGGTCGGCATTGATGTCACAAAAAAAATGATCGAGATTGCAGCAGCACTTGCGGAAGAACGCCGCCTGAACCACATTACTTTTGAGCAGGCAGCCGCAGAAGCATTGCCCTTCTCTGATGAATCATTTGATTTAGTGACGTGCCGATTTGCTGCTCACCACTTTCCAAACCTTCCGGCAGCCATGTCTGAAATCAGCCGAGTCTTAAAAAAAGGCGGCCAATTTCTGCTCGTCGATCATTATGCACCTGAAAACCCTGCACAGGATTCATTTATTAATCACTTAAATAGACTGAGAGACCCTTCTCATGTGCGGGAAAGCTCGTTATCAGAATGGAAAGAGCTTTTCGATGACAACCAATTGACTCAGAAAGAGATTCGTTCCTGGGACCTGCATATTAATTATCGGGACTGGATTATACGTGGACGCACGCCAGAGAATATTCAAAAGGAGATCGTTTCCCACCTTCAAGCCGCAGACCCTGACACAAAGCAGCTGTTTCAGCTTCAATTCGATGCACACCATCAGCCCATTTCTTTCTGTTTAAAAGCTGCACTGATTCAGGGAATCAAGAATTGACCTTATAGAAAAAGTCTACCATTGTCGGTAGACTTTTTTAATCTTCACTGTCTCACAGGTATTGCTTTTCATGTTCGTGACACATCTCTCCTTACGACAAGGAGTGCTAGATCATGTTTCTATTATATGATAAATGAACGAAGATAGGTGAGGCATTTTAGATCCTCTGAATAAAAAAAGAACCTACCCTCTTTGGAATAAGTTCTTCACTGCACGCGTAACTTACGGCGCAATATCCTCTAATACTTTCTCGCGCGTTTCTATCATTTTAAAAGCAAGAATTGCTCCCACTACCGTCACACTTGCAAAAAGAATAAAAATAGTTGAAACACCGCTTACCTCTAAAATAAAACCTATCATAATAGGAGCGATCGCTGAGGCCAGCCTAAGCCACGCTGTAGCAAATGCCGTTCCAATCACCCTCATACGTGTCGGATAAATTTCAGGTGTATATAGATAGAGGAGAACTGTAATTGTCCCCATCATTCCGTAAGCAGCAGACCCTAAATAGATGACGCTTTCTGGTGAAGTCGCTCCGCTGATCCATAAAGCCGTTAATAAAACACCTGTTAATACAAATGCAATGGTTGCCCAGCGCTTTCGTCCTACTTTATCAATTAAAAACGCACAAGCGAATACCCCTATGGTCTGTAAAATATTTGTGAGAGATGCTGCCCTTAATGAATCTCCGACTGGCAAATGGTAAACAGTATTATAAAGACTCGGTAACCAGTTATTTAAACCATTCGATACAAAGTAGGCAGAAAACCATAGTCCCCATACGACCAATGTTCTTTTACGGTAAAAAGTTGAAAATAGCTCTTTCCAGTCGCCTTTTTCAGTACTGCTGGATACTTGATTTGCGACAGGCATTCGTTTGTCAGTACTAGCTTCAATTTCTTCAATAATTCTTTCGGCTTCATCTAACCTGCCTTTCGAAATAAGCCACCTTGGCGATTCACGCAGCATGAAAAAGAATACAAAGACGATTAAACCTCCAATGCCTCCAATCAAGAACATCCATTTCCACCCAAAGCTAGGTACAACGAATGCGCCAATTTGTGCTGAAATCATTAATCCTAATGGAAAAATCATCTCATAAAGCATAAAAAATCGACCTCTTCCTTGGGCTCGGGACAACTCATTAATATATGAGGCTGCTACCGGCACCTCTCCTCCGACTCCAATCCCTTGTATAAAACGGAAAATAAAAAGGGCCATAAAATTACCTGAAAATACACATGCGATACTCATAATAGACATGAGGAACACCGTCCATTTTGCACTAAAAACACGGCCGCGCCTTTCTGCTAACCATCCAAAGAAAATAGCACCAATCGCTTGTCCTATATAACCAGACCCAATAAGAAGACCAATCTGTGCAGGTGATAAATTCCACATGCCGATGAGGACCGGGAGAACAAACGCTAAAGATAGCGCATCAAAAGCATCAAAAAAGGTAGCAGATCCCATAATGATCCGAGGTTTTAAATGCCACCTCGAAAAAGGCACACTTTCCATCCTGGTCAATAGCTGTGAAGCTCTATCAACAACTTGCTCATCACGAGAATTTGAATTTCCGCTGAGTTCTAACGTCATGGTATCTCCTCCTTATTAGAGGAAATGATGCAAAAGTACATGCCGAAGAGCGCTGAAGAAATCGCTTACATTTTAAATCAAGCTGAAATTCTGCAGCGTTCATACGAGTTTTCAGCATCTATCACATCTTTTTTGGCGTTCCCGTGGTGCCCCGATCTATATAATACATAGGGAAAATATGCTCCATCGCCTCTAACTGTTCTCCTTCCAACAACTGTGTTAGTAAAGAAACAGCTTTTCTTCCCATTCCAACTAAATCAACATGAACAGAAGATAAAGAAGGGGTTAGAAAACTTGCAATGGGCACATCATCGGCACCAACGACAGACAAATCATGAGGTATTGACACATTTGCGTTTTCTGCCGCTTTCATGACCCCTATCGCCAAAAAATCTGAAGAGCAAACAACTCCAGTCATGTGCTGGTTTCCTTGGAGAAATTGAGAAACCACTTCTACTACTTTTCCCCCATCAAATTCATCTAACTCAAACACAAGCTCTTTGTTCATTGTTAATCCTAAACGTTTCAGTGTGCGCTCATACCCCTTGTAGTACCTCACGCTATGCATCGAACTCATTGGACCATTGACCAGCCCAATGGTTCGATGACCTTTATCAAATAAGGCCGTTACAGATTGACAAACACCTTCTTCATCATCTGGCCTGACACATGGAAATGGTGAATCCTCTAAGTAACTTCCGACAACGATAATGGGAATAGCCAAACTTTTTAGCCAATCCATGCTCAATTCTTCATTTCTTGGAGAAAATAAAATGGCACCATCTACAGCCTGCGTCTCAAGTAACCGCTGCTGCTGAACAGATGTAAATGACATCAGCATATTGAATTCGGTCTCATCTAATTCCTTCGCTATTCCATCTAAAATCGTTGAAAAAAATGGATTATTCAAAATATATGAACCGCGGGGAACCACTACAGCAATATTCCCAGTCTTTCTTTTCACGAGCCCTCTCGCTCCTAAATTAGGGCGGTAGCCTAACTCATCAATCACTTGTTTGATTCTTTCAGCCGTTTGAGCACCTACTCCTGGTTTACCACTTAATACTCGGGAAACAGAGGCTATAGACACTCCTGCTTTCAATGCTACATCTTTAATACTTACTGACACATTTCATACCTCCGGGAGTCTGTTGTTTTATACCCTATTATAACCTGACTCACCTTCATCATGAAATCAATGGTCTGTTATCTACTGACGTTTTCCTTAAGCAAACCAACACTTTGAAGGCCCTGGCGAATCTCTTCTTTTTCCTTTTGAGTTAAAGGTAATACCGGCTTCCTAGCAAGCGAACTGCTGATCAAGCCTCTCTGGAACATCGCTTCCTTCATTCGCAGATGAGAGGTAGAGGAAGGTTCATCCATTTTATATACAGCATGCTTTAATTCAAAGATTCTATCGTACACTTTATTAGCTGCTGCAAGGTCTTGTTCTTCCACACATTTCACAAGTTCAGCGATCAAATCTGGCACAAAACAGCCGAAACCGACAAGCGCCCCATCAATCCCTTGAACTAATGTTGGCAATAAATATTCATCGTGACATGTGAGCAGCGATACATCTGGTGCATGCTTTTTCAGTGCGCGCACATCGACTTCATATTGTGCCATGTCTCTTTGACCAATTTTGAATGAGACAACATTTTCAATTTCCGACATTTCTAGTATTTGATTCGTTGTATATGAGGTTTTTGTCCACGTTGGATATTGATGGACGATGATTGAAATGTCAATCGCTTCTGCAACATCTTTAAAGAATTGGACAGGTGATTCAGGCTGCATACCGAATCTCAGCCATGAATGCGGCGGCATGAGAAGGATACCTTCTCCGCCAGCTTCTTGAACTGCTTTTGCATGCTGGATTGCTTCAATTGTCCCTTCAGCTGAAACCCCTGAAATGACAGGTACTTCCCCTTTTAATTCGTCGGCTGCAATACGCACAGCTTCAGCTCGTTCATGTGGCAGCAGGGTCATAATCTCGCCCGTATGTCCATTGACAACGATCCCGTTAATCCCTTTGTGCTCCGCCACCCAGCGAACAAGCTTGCGAAATGCAGGTTCATCAATTGAATAGTCATCTTTAAAAGGAATTAAGACAGCCGGGAATACACCGCTCCATTTTTCTTTATTTTTCATCAACAAATTCCTCCCCATTCGATTATAGTAAACGTTTACCGTAAGCGTTTACGTAAACAATCATAGAATGTCCTCACGGAAGTTGTCAACATTATTTTTTAAAGATTATAATAATTCAAAAAACTCTTATTGAAATTTAGATACTATTTTATTTTTCCGAAAAAGAAAATGATCTATATCAAAAACCTCATCATCATGAACTGATTGAAGGAGGATCACCGCTTTTTCCAAACGGCTGCACACCAAAAAAAGGATAAATACATTTTGGTTGTCAAAACATCATCATATGTACGAAGGAAAAGAATTCAATAGAAAAAAAGTCTATCCTAAACGGTAGACTTTTTTTATTTCGAATATAAATCCCAGCCAAGCTTGAGTGTGTCCACAATATAATTGGCGACTTCCTCAGCCTCTAAATGATCTGTTTCCACTCTTGAATTATGAAGAGAATAAATCTCCCGGCGCTCCTCAAACAGCTCTTTCATCTCATCAAGCGTCCGGTTGTGAAGAACAGGGCGGTTTTCAATTAAAATATCAAGCCGCTGCTTCCAATTCTCCCAAGACAAGTCAAGGAAAAGAACGGTACAATGCTTCAAGCAGGCGCGTTTGATTTCTTCCTGTTTGAATGCCCCCCCTCCAAGGGAAACGATCTTGAGCTGTGTATGTTCACATAAATCGACGATATAATCCTTTTCAGCCTGCCTGAAGAATGCTTCTCCTTTTTGCTGAAACATCTCTGGAATCGTCATGTTGTACTTTTTCTCAATCTCCTGATCGACATCAATAAAATCTCTATATAGCTTTTTGGCAACCAGCTGCCCAATGGTTGTTTTCCCAACACCCATAAAGCCAATGAGGACAATATTCCGCTGTCTTACAGGAATTTCTCTATTGATTTTCATGGTCGTGACACGTCCTCCCTACGACAAGGAATGCTACATAATGTTTCTATTATATGATAAATGGAGCGCGAAAAGATAGGCAATCTTAAAAATTGTGTTTGACGACGTAGCCGAGCTGTTCAGAAAGCCTCTGTGCCTGTTCTTTCACTTTTTGCTGCAGCTTAGGAATGACTTCTTCAGTAAACCGATGGGTTGGACCAGATATGGATAAACAAGCCTTCACTTCTCCATGAATGTTAAAGACTGGTGCCGCTACTGCCGCAGATCCTACCTCTCGTTCATCGATACTGCAAGAAGTATACGTGTCAAGAATATGTTTACGTTCCTCTTGCCAGTCATCTCTCTTCACATGATCAGCCTCAGACGCTAATACTTTTTGTTGAAATTCTTCACTTTGAAATGCCAATAATACCTTTCCGCCTGCACCTGCGTACAATGGCAGCTTCTCACCAATCTTGACAAGATGGCGAATCGATTGCAGCCCTTCCGCTTGTTCGATACAAACCCTGCTTGTTGAATCCAGTACATACAGGTTGACGGTTTCCTTTGTTTCATCACGAAGTGAGTACATGAGTGGCTTAGCCAGTTCCCTCAATTTAATGGACTTTCCTGCAATGTATCCAAGGAGATAAAGCCTTTGACCCAATCGGTATTTCATTGTTTCTTGATTCTTCTCCACAAAATGATTCATTTCAAGCGCCTTGAGCAGTCTCGTTGTCGTAGACATTGCTAAATTCATCTCTTTTGAAATATCCGTTAGCGTCAGCTCTTGACGTTCTTCACTAAAACAATAAAGAATATCCAAAGCACGCTGAACTGTACGCAGTCCTGATTCTTCTTTTGACTTTTTATCAGCCATGTTCATTTTCTCCTTTTCCCCTTTGATTTCTTATCGACATCAACGATCGATTTTGCTATAATCCATTTTAAACGTTCCACTAAAAGAAAACAAATTCCACCAGTCAGAATAAAATCACTTGAAGATATTTGATGGAGGAGATATTTGAATGTACCTGCTCGTTTTTACACTTCTTATCAGTCTATATATTGTTCATCAACTATTTCCTGCTCCTATACTCTCCTATTTTGTTGGTCTGCTGGCCGCTGCCTCGCTCACCATTTCTTTTAAGAAAGCAAATGGGCTTTATTTGAAAACAGGTGCTGTATTTCTCATCATTGGGTTGTTCTTATTCTTCTTATCCGGCCAGCCATTGCACACGTTTTTTCTTCACTTTCATTCCATGCTGGGCTTGCTTTCTCTCTTTTTCATGCTGCCTTTTATTCATTCTCTCATACATGTTGGACATTTCGATACACAATTAAATAAACTGCTCACACTGCATACAACGAGCTCAAACCAGCTTTATCGCAAGAGTTCATTTGTCACGCATATTCTCGGCATGTTTTTAAATATCGCGACGATTCCTTTACTATATACATCGCTCAAACCGTCGCTCGAATCTCTAAAAGAACAAGTGAAACAACATCTTTATACACGCAACCTCTTGAGGTCATATGCATTATGTTTAAGCTGGAGTCCTGTTGAAGTGCTGGTAAGCGTCACCATTGATGCAACCAAACTAAAATATTATCAAATTGCACCTATTACTTTTGGTTTAATGGTCGTCGTGCTGGCGATAGATTGGATGCTTTTTTCTCGTCAAAGCAAACGATTACCAAACATCATTCAGTCTTCAGAAACAAACGCCAATCCTCATCGAATTAAGCGAAAAACCCTTCAGCTCGCTTTCATGCTGCTAGGTTTTATGACAGTCGTCTCACTTGTCGATGCATGGATTGGGAAAGGCTATTTATTCGCTGTAGTACTGACGATTATTCCATTTGCTCTATTATTCTCTTCTATTATCAAAAAAAGAAAACAATATATCGCTGCCTCTCTGCCTCATTGGAAAGAAAGAACCCGTCAGCTCTCCAACTATATGTGTCTATTTTTAAGTGCAGGCTTCTTTGTCGATATGCTCCTTGCGACAAACAGTATGCAGCCGATTCAAGCATTTATTGTCAGTATATCAGACCATGCCATTTGGGTTTATTGTGTCATTGGGTTGTATTTTCTGATCACCGCCCTTTGCGGTTTTCACCCGCTTGTCTCGCTTGCTTTGTTAGTCAGCATGATGGCACCAGTCATCCATGAACTGCCTGCTCTTCCGATCGCAATCATGCTGATCGTTGCTGGCACATCAACTGTTATGTTTAGCCCTTTTAATGTTTCTGTCTCCTTATTGGCTGATTTGATGAAGGTCAACCCTTACCGTATCACTCGCTGGAATATATGGTTTGCCAGCCTTTATATCAGCATGGGCATCGCATGTGCAGCGATCATCACCGTTATCTTTTATACATAAAAAAGAGAACTCACCCTTGAGTTCTCTTTTGCTTTCTCACTATGGTTTTAATTGAATACGTTCAATTTTACCTACGATAAAGATGTACGACAATGCCCCGCCTAAAGCGACTAAACTGACGAATAAAATTCCTCCATTGTAGGAGCCTGTCGCCGACACGATGAATCCGATAATCAGCGGAGTGATGATCCCAGCTAAATTAGCAAAAAAGTTAAATACGCCGCCAGCCAGCCCAACCATTTCCCGCGGTGCCACCTCAGACAGCATCGTCCAAGAGATATTAGACAGTCCTTGCGCAAATGAAGCGATGGATAAAATGGTCAGCACAAGCGGGATATTTGTTGTAAAGTTTGCTAAAACAATGGTACTCGTCATCAGCAAGCCCACCACTACTGGCAGCTTTCTGGCTACATTCACTGATACGCCCTTTTTGAGCAGCCAATCAGACACATAACCTCCAAACAAGACCCCAAAGAATGCAGCAATATAAGGAAGAGAAGCAGCAAAACCTACCTTGAGAAACGCCATATTTTTCGCCTCTGCCAAATAGGTCGGAAACCACGTTAAAAAGAAAAAAAGGGTAGACGCAACAGAGAATTGCCCAATATAAAGCCCGATCAATTTACGATATTTTAGAAGGGCGGCAAAGTCCGCCCATTTCAGCTTCTCCTGTGATGCGACTGTCAGCCCATCGCCTTGCCGGATTAATTCTAACTCATCTTCATTTATCTTCGGATGCTCTTTCGGTTCGTGATAATACTTGTACCAAAAGAAAGCAAATATGATACCGAGCGCACCTGCCGTAATAAAGACGGTTCTCCAATCGAAAGTCGTCATGATCCAAAATAGAAGAGGTGTCGCAAAGGCAAGACCCACATACTCTCCAGCAGTATAAACACCTGTTGCAAAAGCCCGTTCCCGCCTTGGAAACCATGTGGTGACAATACGGTTATTTGCAGGAAAAGCGGGAGATTCTGTAATCCCAATAAACAAACGGCAGCCGAATAAAAAGGCAAAGCTGTTCGCAAACGCCTGTAAGCCTGTGAAAATAGACCAAGTAACGAGTGATATCCCATACGTTACCTTTGAGCCAAATTTATCGAGAATAAAACCGCCTGGTATTTGCATCGCTGTATATGTCCAGCTAAATGCCGAAAAAATCAAGCCTAATAAGGCAGGATTTAATTGCAATGAAGATTGAATCGCAGGAGCAACAATGGATACACTGGCTCGATCAATATAATTAATAGCGGTAATAAAAAACAACAGAATCAATATGCCAAAACGGGCTTTCGTTGGTTTCACATATGCGGGCTGCAATTCATTCCCCTTCAGTTCTGAATGCACTTTCATAACCATCCTCCTTTGTTTCCGCAGCGTGCGGTTCGGTTGAGCGTATTAAATTACCCCTTTTTCTTCTAACTGCTTACACTCTTCTTCTGTTAAGCCAAGCATATTTGTTAAAATCTCATAATTATGTTCGCCTAAATCAGGTGCAATGTGACGGATACTTCCAGGTGTTTTTTCAAACTTCGGAATGATCCCAGGCACCTTCACTTTTCCAAGACGAGGGTGATGCACCTCGACGATATTCTCTCGTGCTTTAAATTGTGGATGCTCAAAAATATCTCGAATACTTAAGATTGGGCTCACAGGTACGCCATGTGTATCTAAAATTTCTAATACGTCATCCCTTGTTTTCGACGCGATCCATTGCGAAACGATCGCATCCATTTCTTTGTTATGCTTCAGCCTGGATGCATTGACCGCGAATTTTTCATTCTCTAGTAAATCTAATCGATTCATCGCCTCTGCCAATCGATTGAAGGTCGAATCTGTACTCGTCACAAGAACCAAATAATGACCATCCTTTGTCTCATAGGTACCGGCAGGGCTTGAATGTCCGCTCAGCCCCGGTGAACGCTCACGCACCTTCCCAAGCTTGTCATATTCTGCAACCAAAAACTCTAACATACGAAACACAGATTCATAGAGGGCCAAATCCACCATTTGCCCAGTTCCTTCTGGATGTGTATCCCTGTAATACATCGCTGTCACAGTAGCAAACGCCACATAGATGCCAGCAATATAATCAGTGAGAGAAAAGGAAGGGCTGACTGGATGCCGGTCTGGAAACCCTTGAATATATGTAAAGCCGCTAAACGCCGTCGCTGGTGTTCCAAATCCGGCTTTGTCCTTAAACGGGCCCGTTTGACCATAACCCGATACACGAATCATAATTAAACGAGGGTTGATTTCTTTTAACACATCGTACCCAACGCCCCATTTTTCCAGTGTTCCAGGGCGGAAATTTTCAATCAGCACATCGACCTGACCAGCAAGTTTTTTAAAAATGTCCTTTGCTTCGTCTTTGTGCAGATCCAGTGTAAGGGATTTCTTATTCCGCGAGAGACCTGACCATCTAAGTGGTTCTCCATCTGCAAAAGGGCCGACATGCCGCAGCGTATCGCCTTTGCCAGGAATTTCGACTTTGATGACCTCTGCACCAAAATCCCCTAGAAGCACCGCGCCATAGGGTGCAGCAATCATCGTAGAGACGTCTAATATTTTTATTCCTTCGAGCGGTGTATTCATATTCATTGCTTGACTCCCTTTCATTCAAGTGATGAAGGGCTAAAATCATTCCTAATTTTAGCCCTTTTCATCTTTCTGATTGACCCGGAAAGCCCTGATGATCCAAAAGGAGGACTTACCGGTGCAGGTTTTTAATCCTTTGGAAGCTGCCCTTGCGGTGTGTAGAGCCAAATGAGCCATAAAGGTTCATCTCCTGTATTGACATGCTGGTGCGGGACACCGTCTGGAATGAACATGAAATCATTTTGTTTAAAGGACTGCCTTTCTCCATCACAAATGACTTCGCCAGATCCTTTAATCACAAAATCAAATTCCTCTGAACCCGGGTGATTGTGCACTGAACTTGCTTCCCCTGGTTCAAAAATGGTGAGACCCGCCATCATATGCTCTGATCCAACAGTATCTGGTGTAATGGTTTGAAATACCTTTCGAATCATTTGCTCCTCTGGACGATCTAAGCCTAACCATAATGGGTTCCCATCTTGAAACGGATTCAATACTTTAATTTTCATTGTTAATTCCTCCCTCGTTCTGTTTAATTCACGCTGACATGTGAGCGCTTTGAATTTGGTGAATAAATGTCATTAATATTCCAATGTCCATCCGTAGGAACAGGATCATTTTTCATCGCTACATCAATAACGCAAGGCTCCTGAGAAGCAATGGCTTCAGCTAAAGCTTCTTTGAATTCAGAAGCAGAGGTGATTTTAATCCCCTTCATCCCATAACCTCTCGCAACGGCAGCAAAATCCGGTGAATAGCTTTCTCCACCTTTTCTGAAAACAGTGCCGTACGTCGTTTCATAGTGCGCCATTTGCAAACCGGCTATTGTTCCAAATGCACTGTTATTCATCACAATCCACACAACAGGAATGTTCTCTTCAACTGCTGTTGCAAGAACGGATGGATTTTGACCGAAGCCGCCGTCTCCAACGAGTGACACAACAACACGGTCAGGCTGGGCAATCTTTGCCCCAAGTGCGGCAGGTGCTCCAAATCCCATCGTTGCAAAGCCGCCTGGCGTTAAAATGGTACCTGGCGTGAGCACAGGAAATTGCTGTCCGACCCCATTTTTGTTCCAGCCAACATCCGTTGTAATAAAGGCATCTGGCGGCAATACTTCCCGTACTTCCTGCAAAATACGCTGCGGCTTCATTGGGAAGGATTCATCTTGAACATTCGTCAGATTGCTAGCCTGAAAATCCTTACGATATAACGCAATTTCCTTTTTCAATTCAGGACGATCCAGCCCTTTTGGCAGTCTCTCTCTCGCCACTCGATTGAGTACAGTCAAGGCTTGCTTAAGATCGGCTACTGCTCCAATTTCAACAGGATAGTTACGTCCAATTTCATTCGGGTCAATGTCAATATGAATGAGCTTGGTTGATGGGAAACGGAATGTATAATCTGATTCCCACGAGCTCGCATCAGCTTCAGCAAAACGGGTGCCTAAAGCCAATATATAATCTGCTTCTTTGCACTGATCATTGATAAATTTTGTCCCCCAAAACCCTGTCATTCCAAGAGTCATTGGATGATCATCCGGCATGGCTCCTTTCCCCATCAAAGAATGGGCGACAGGGATACTCAGATGATCAGAAAATGCCTTTAATTCTTCAGCTGCATCAGCTAAAATAATGCCTCCCCCTACATATAAGAGCGGTCTTTCTGCCTGCAGCAATCGATCCAATATCCGATTGGCCGTTTGATCATCAATAGAAGGTTTTTCAATGGTGTGTGTATGATGGTTGATTTGTTCAAACAAGGACACATCTAGGTCCTTTGAGAACACATCCATTGGAACAGAAATAAGCACCGGGCCAGGACGGCCGCTTTCAGCTAACTGAAATGCTTTTGATAAAATCTCTGGAAATAATTCTGGAATATCGACTCGCCATGCTCTTTTCACAAACGGCCGGTAAATTTCGTATTGAGAGGCATCGGAATGAAGATTGATCTCTTGATGTGGGTGCTTTCCGTAATAATGACTTGGGACATCTCCTGCAATGACAACCATTGGAATGGAATCAAGTGCTGCATTCGCTACCCCTGTTGCCGCATTGGTGAGTCCGGGTCCTAGATGACTGAGAACAACAGCCGTCTGTTTCTTTGCCCGCGCATAACCATCAGCTGCATGTGCCGCTATCTGTTCATGCCTGACATTTACAAATTGAATCGAGCTTTTTTCAAGCGCTGATAAAAAAGCAATATTCGTATGACCGCAGAGACCGAAAATATGCTCGACTCCCCGATTTTCTAAGTACTGAATAACCTGTGTAGAAATATTCTTCTTCATGTTTCTCTCCTCTCACGGTGCAGCTATGAATCTGCTACTCACTTATTCTTTGAAAACACAATAGATAGAACATTGTTCAAATCCTGTATCGCCACTTGCCCGGGAGCTGAGCTTTCTTTCCCTACAGCAAAGGTCATGACAGATCCAAAAAGTCCGCCAATCATTCTTGTAAAAGCCCCGTATTCCCCCATTGCCATTGAAATAACGGGAATTGACAGCTGCTTTTTCGCATGGCTGGTCGCCGAGAGCAGTGTTAATGCATCGTCATAGGAATACGGCATCACTGCGATCTTTGCAATGTCGGCGCCGACTGATTCTGCATTGACGAATAGCTGCACGAGACGATCTACCTCAGGGGTACGCTGGAAATCGTGATACGACACAATCAAGGTGACCCCATTTCTTTTAGCCGCCTGACTGACTTGCTGTATATGTGTCACATCATGCATCAATTCATAATCAACGGCGTCCACAAGCTGAGTGGAACAAAGCTCGGCAAGCAGAGAAACCTTCTCAGATTCTGAGAGTGATATACTTTCGCCGCCCTCCTTTTCAGAGCGAATCGTGAATAAAAATGGGATACCCTTTGCCTTTTCTACCATTCCCTTAAGGGTTTCTATCACTTGTTCCTTGTCATGAAGGTGATGAAAAAAATCCGCCCGCCACTCTATCACATCAGGCTTTTTCTCAGTTAACACCTCGACCTCATGAAATAATTCTTCCTTTGTTTGTCCGATGAGCGGCGTACAAATCATTGGCTGACCGCCTGCCTGCACACTTTTTACCCTTTGCTGAAATGCATTCACATCCATACGCCCCTTTCACAAACCCTGTGGAAGCACGACCATTTTGGTTTCGGTCATCTCCTCAATGGCGAAACGCGGACCTTCTCTTCCAAGGCCACTTCGCTTAATCCCGCCATAAGGCCAATGATCCAGTCTAAAATTCGATGTCCCATTGATGACAACCCCGCCAGTTTCAAGCTCTTTTGCTGCGTGCAACGCCACATCCAGCTGATTCGTAAAGATCCCTGCCTGCAAACCATATCGGCTATCATTTGCTTCTTTAATTGCCTCCTCCAGCTCCTCATAAGGGAGAATGCTGACAACTGGGCCGAACACTTCCTCACAGACGACCTTGGCCTGTTTCGGAGGGTTTAGCAAAATAGCCGGTGTGATGCTCGCTCCATTTCTTTTCCCCCCGCATAAAATCTGGGCACCCATGCTCTCTGCCTCTTGTATCCATGCCTCAACACGCTTTGCCGCCTGGACATCAACCATACAGCCGATATCACTCTCGCTGGACAGCGGATCTCCAACGACAAGCTGCTCTACTTTTTGTTTTAATACCTCAGTAAACGACGGCATCATTTCCTGATGGACATAAATTCTTTGAACAGAAATACAGCTTTGACCGGAATTACTAAAGCCTGTTTTGGCACACATGGATGCGGCTTGTTCAATATCTGCATCGTGATGAACAATCGTCGCGCCATTCCCTCCGAGTTCGAGCAGGACCTTTTTCAATCCCGCAAAGGTTGTAATGTGTTCGCCTCCGGCAGCCCCGCCGGTAAAAGAGATGAGATTCGTTCTTTCATCAGTGACTAACTGTTTCCCGGCCTCGACCCCGCCAATCACAAGCTGCAAACCAGCCTGAGGAAATCCTGCTTCGAGAAGGAGTTTGACAAACGCTGTGGCAACAGCTGATGTTTGCGGTGCGGGCTTCAAAATGATGACATTCCCTCCCGCAAAGGCCGGACCGACTTTGTGACAAATTAAGTTGAGCGGTGCATTAAAAGGGGTAATCGCCAGCACAACTCCGACTGGTACTTTAAATGTCATGGCCATTGCTCCCTGTCCGCGTGATGATACATTGCCAGGAATGGTCTCACCTATTAATCGATTCGCTTCTTCCGCAGACTGCGCCAGCGTCTCAATTGATCGCGAAACTTCATCTCTTGTATTTTTAAGCGGTTTGCCTAATTCCAGCGAAATCAGTTTTTCAAAATGGTCTTTTTGTTCTTCAAGCAAGGTGGCTGCTTTTGTTAGAAGCTTTGAGCGTTCGATTGCCGATATTTCCGCTATTTGTTTTTTAGCCTGCTGCGCACTAGAAAGTGCCTGTTCTATGTCTTCTGATGAGGCGAGATAGGATGTTCCGATCCTTTCTCCTGAGTAAGGATTGATGATATCTGTTTTGACACGACCTGTATCCAGCCACTCGCCGTTTATATATGACAACGCTTTTAAACCACTCAAATTTTTTCTCCCTCCTTCAAGTGCCGCGTTCCATGTCCTGCATAACGAACCAATCTTTCTTCATTCGGACAAGGTCCTTTCACGAGGGCTCCCTTTGTGAGCTCCTCATATGCATGCGCCACGATGCCCATTCCTCTGGATAAGGAAAAAATGCCTTTTGCTGCTTCTGCTGGAATGTTTAATTCACATTGGATGGCAGCAGATACACCATCTATATTCATCGTGATTTTCTTCCCTTTCAGTTGTTCAAGCTCATGTCTAATCGCTTCGGCCAACCGTAAATATGTGCCGCTGATAAGACCTTGCTGGACATATGTGTGACTCAGCTCATATAGTCGTCTCACCCTCGGATCATCATCATGAAGCTGATGGCCGATTCCCGGGATTTTTTCCTTGCGATTTAACCATGTTTGACACACTTGCTTTGCCGCAGAATGTATATCCTTTTGATCATCGTAGACCGCTTTGGCCTCGTATAACATACGCATGGCCTTCTCTCCGGCTCCGCCATGAATGTCACCTAATAGATTCACCCCTGTTGCAACAGAGGAATTAAACGAAATGCCGCAAGTCACCGCCATTCTAGCTGCTGCAATAGATGGCGCTCTTGGTCCATGGTCCGCACCTGCGACAAGAACACTTTCAAAAAGAGCTGCTTTTGAATCATCCAATAATTCACCAACAAGCAGTAAATAGAGCATTTGTGGATACGACAATTCACCAATCAGTTCTTCAATCGGATACCCTCGTAGTTCAATTGAATTTTTTTGAATATGACTAATCTCAGTCTCCCACCATGCGCCTCCCTCTTTGTAAATTTCCAGTGCACTTCGATTTTTCATTGTGTGAATCATTCCTTTAGCTTCTTATTTGGAGGTGAATCACCCCTTTATTCCATTCAGTGGAATCTAATTTCACTTTTCGGAATGTGGTTTCATTGTAAGCGCATTCTTTTTGTTCGTCAATTATTTTTTCTGAAAATACTGTCAATAGAAGTGAAATTAAGTGAATCGAACTAATTATGTCTGCTTTTTTTGATCAAAAAAAGCGATATTTAGTTAAATGGACTTAAGTATATCGTTCTACTAATTTAATGAACTTTTGGTTATTTTGTCAAATCCACTTGAAATTCGACATAAAAAAACCTCTCCATCATCGGAGAGGTTTCTTTTTATTTCCACCAGTCATCAAACATGGAAGCGGGTACTTGGCGTTTATGCTCTGATTGAACATAACGCTTTTCAATCGCTTCTGCTGCTTGATCTGAGACTGATTTTCCTTCTAAGTAATCATCAATTTCATTGTACGTAATGCCGAGTTCTGTTTCATCCGTTTGCTGAGGTTTATCATCCAGCAGATCGGCTGTTGGTTTCTTTAAATACAGGCGTTCCGGTGCTTCTAGCGCTTCTAAAAGCGTCCGTCCTTGGCGTTTTGTCAAACCTGTGAGCGGGAGAACATCTGCACCGCCATCACCATACTTCGTGAAGAAGCCAGTTACTGCTTCAGCTGCATGATCTGTACCGATGACAAGCAATCCTTCCTCACCACCGACAGCATATTGCGCGATCATTCTCATGCGAGCTTTGACATTTCCTTTATTAAAGTCAGACAATGGGCCGCCCGTTTCCTTTTGATATTGATCACTGAATGCTGACACGGCAGGTGCAATATCATATTTCCACGACTTGTCTGGCTGAATAAATGATAGGGCGAGCTGTGCATCATCTTCATCCTGCTGCACACCATGCGGAAGGCGTACCGCAATAAAGACCGCATCCTCTTTTCCTTCTTGACGAAGCTCACTGACAGCAAGCTGTGCAAGACGTCCAGCAAGCGTTGAATCCTGCCCGCCGCTAATACCGAGAACAAATCCTTTTGCCCCGGTTTTTTTCAAGTACTCTTTTAGAAATCCAACCCGTTTTTCGATCTCCTGCTTTGGGTCAATTGAGGGCTGCACATGCAACTCTTGGCTGATCTTTTTCTGCAAACTCATACACTTTTCCTCCTAAGCATCCTCTACATGAAGAGAACAGGTTTTACTCCCAATTCATTGATTTAATAACGTTTTTTGAATCTTCATTATACCATGTTTTCATCAAGAACATTTTGTTAGACGTTCCCCTATTTCTTAGATAATCAAACATTCACAAGTGAAAAAGACCATGTCTTTTTTGACTGGTCCTTTTCTTTTTTAATCGATTTCTACCCGTATGGATGTACAGCTTGATCCATTACACTTCCCAATATCAGCAGGACATGCAGACACGGCCACAATGAGGTCCATTTCAGCCCGCAGGCGAATGTAGTCACCGGGCAGCGATTTTGGCAGCTCGACAGACAGCTTTCCTTTTTCATCAATGACTGTATTCATAAAGGCGTTAAAAGGATAGTACATATCCTCCTTTGGAATTCCAAAGGGCTCAAAGGCAGTCCGCAAATTGTCGTAGCATGTATGCATGACCTCTAAGTGCGTCCGGCCGTATAAAAGCTGATACATCTCTTGCCGGCAGGCGGGCATGTATAAATCATGGCATTCTACTGTATCTTCAATGATCGTAAACATCGGTTTATATAAATTAGAATAAAGCTTATCGCCTTTTTTCACTTTAGACGAGAACAAACTGTCCATCGTCGCACCTTGGTCAAATTTTTCATAAAAATCTTTTTCATGATAGGCCATCACATCTGCTACTTGCTGGCCTTCGACATCAACCACTCGCATACATTGGCCTTTTCCTAAACGAAAACCGAGTCTACCCTTTGGTAAAATGACGTGTTCTCCGTTCATCACATGCACTCCTTTCCATGACAGTATGCCCAAAATGTCCCCTTGATCATGTATAAAAAAAAGACGCGGTCACAAGCTAATGTCATTGAAATAGAAAGGTGTTGCACTTGCATTGAAAGAAGAACAATCTTTATCTTGGTGGCAGCTTTCTCTCATCGGAGTCGGCTGTACAATTGGCACTGGGTTCTTCCTTGGTTCCAGCATCGCCATTACAAAATCCGGTTATTCCGTCTGCATCTCTTTTTTGCTTGCTGCAGTCGGAACATATCTCGTCTTTAAACATTTAGCTGCGATGACAGCTGATAATCCTGATAAAGGGTCATTTTGTTCCTATGCTCGTAAAGCATACGGACGCTGGGCAGGGTTTAGCAATGGCTGGGTGTATTGGTTTGCAGAAATGCTGATTACAGGAAGTCAGTTAACCGCCATTTCTCTGTTTACCCGCCACTGGTTTCCTTCTGTTCCGCTTTGGGTGTTTTCTGCGATTTATTCCGCTCTTGCCCTGCTCGTGATTATCATTGGGCTTTCTTCTTTTCAAAAGACAGAAAATGTTCTTGCGGTACTGAAAACTGCGGCGATTTTTCTATTTATGATTCTTGCGGTGCTTGTATTATTCGGCATTTTGACAGAACATAAACCGACCCTTCATCTGCCTAACAAGGATCACGAATGGATGCCTCTTGGTCCGCTTGGTCTTTGGAATGGATTGATTTACGCATTTTATGCATTTGGGGGAATTGAAGTCATGGGGCTGATGGCGGTTCATTTAAAGGACCCGAAGGATGCGGCAAAAGCTGGACGTGTCATGCTGATCATTCTAGCAGTCATCTATATCGTCTCAATCGGACTTGCTCTCTTGCTTGTCCCAGTGACAGCCTTTAATGAGAACAGCAGTCCATTTATTACTTCATTAGAGCCGTTTCATTTATCGATCTTTCTTCATATCTTTAATGGCATTTTCATTATTGCTGGTTTTTCGACACTGGTTGCCTCTCTCTATGCGGTCACAACGCTGCTCGGCACAATGTCAGAGCATCAGGATGCACCTGCTTGTTTTAAACAAAAAGATCCATCGCATGTGAGATGGTCTTCGATTATCTTAACTGCTGCTGGCTTAATTGTCTCAATTTTGCTTGCACTCTTTTTGTCCAAACACATCTACGAGCATCTCACAACAGCAGCCGGTCTTACCCTGCTGTACACATGGATTTTTATTCTGTTCTCAAGTAAAAAGCTATCCAAGCCATCCACTCGCCAAACGTGCGAAATGATTCTTGCGCTGCTCTTAATTGGAGCCGCTGTATCAGGCACATTAACAGAGGCAAGCGGACGACCTGGCTTTTTTATCAGCCTTGGGATCATTGCAGTGATTGCCATCATGGTGCTATTTATGAGGAAAAAGTGGAAGCAGGATCAGACCGCATCATAATTTCATCATGTTTTTTAATGCAGTAAATGGACATTTGGCGGAGGCTGGTTTCTCCGCCTCTTCATCTGGGAGAAAGTATTGCTTCCATTCATGATTGGTCGGATCCCCGTACCATTTTAATGATGGATGAACACTGACCTCATCATATGCTTTGAGCCGCTTGCGAACGAGCTGGCTCATTTTTTGTCCAAACTTGGTCGATCCATTCATTTTCTCAAACACCCACCTAGGCTGAAATGCCATCAAGAGATAAGGGAAGTGGCGGCTTTTTCTGAGCTTATGAGCAGGTGTGGAACACAAAATAAAATACGCCTCACCATGGAAGCAATACTCCCACTCATGATGATGAGTATCTAATGGGATCTCCTCAGGCCACGGTTCTTCATCTTTATGATGCAGCCGCTTAAGCAGCGACCAAAACTGCTGCTCAAACTCTTCAAGCGAACTTTCCTGTAAGTCCTGCGGTGTTTCAAAAAAACAGATAAATGAAGCATATTGACCGGTTTCTTTCGCACAGCCTTGATATTCTCTCAGCAGCTGGGCTAATTCATCAACCGCTTCCTCTTTCCTAGGGTCACCGACAAACCCATAGCGTAAATGATCGAGAAAAAATCCCTGTCTTCCGGGTACACATGGGAATGTATCGGCTTCATCTCCTACCATCTTGCCAAATTGTGTGAAAGCATCCTGCTTCCATTCTTCTAGTGATCGTAGATTTTGATCAAGGCAACTTTTTGCATACAGCTGGGCCATTTCTTTACACCTCGTTTTAGCGTCTTCTCCATAGCCTATGAGGTGCAAATGGCTGTGGTGACTGTCCTTCCACGACTTTCCTAGCGCATGACAAAATGGGGTTTCTATTCAAATTGAGCAGGTATTTGTTTCTTTAATTCTATTATGTATGATCAGACTAGTGTAAGTTAATAGAGAGCCTTTCGCCATACCTACGATCGATTATTCATCAAAAAAACGGAATCCAGCACCCAATAAATAAGGGCTGCGCAGAAGCTAAACAGATAGACTTTATAGCTCATGAACACAACAAGCCCATAATCAATCCATAAAGCCAAAGCCGAACAAACCAGCCATGCCGCAATAAAATAAATCAGTAAGTCACGGCTTCGAAACCTCTTAGGATGCCGGTGTAAAACAAACTGAATCGGTGCAGCAAAAATGACATAAGCGGACAAAATGAACAGACTGGTCATCTCCACATAACTAAAGCCCACTTCAGGCGGCATGAATAAAAACGTATAAACGAATGTTGCTGTGATGACTGATAAAATCAACATACACACATAGTTGAATACTGGCAAAAACATACGCATAGCAGAAGCTCCTTCAAACCATTTAATATTCCACCATTATTCAAGAATGTGTTATGTCTGTCAATCCTTACAAAAAAACAGACTGAATATGTCAGTCTGTTTTTCTACCCAATCAACGCCATGATCCCCTGATACCCAAAATAGGCGCCGAAACCAAGTAAAGATAGACCTGCAAGAACAGATAAGCCATGTAAAACACGTTCACTTAAATAACGCCTAAACGAACTAGCAAGCAGCGCCATACTGAAATCCCAGATCAGCATGCCGATAAAAATAGCCATACTGTACATGAGCATTTGGGAAGCTCCATACTTTTCGATCGTATTGGCTAAGATGCTGCCATAGATGCCAAGCCAAAACAAAATACTGAGCGGATTAGAAAGAGAAATGAAAA
Source organism: Bacillus sp. FSL K6-1006 (assembly GCF_038593175.1). Classification (NCBI taxonomy): domain Bacteria; kingdom Bacillati; phylum Bacillota; class Bacilli; order Caryophanales; family Bacillaceae; genus Bacillus; species Bacillus sp. FSL K6-1006. The sequence goes on along the minus strand of NZ_CP151970.1, from coordinate 323,374 downwards.
ATCCGGTCATAAACGATTTGCCAATTGATGTGTTTTCGCTGTCTTTTTTCGGACTCTCCTGCAAATTGATTTTACGCAGACTTTCAATGCCGGTATAGGTCAAAACGAAAAAGCCGAACAGCCACAAAAAGGTTTTTACAAGAGGTGCAGTCAAAAGCTGGGCGACACCAAAATAGATGAGAAGCATATAGACAATATCCGCAGCCATAGCCCCTACACCAAAAATCCACGCATGCCAAAATCCACTTTTAATCCCTCTGTCGATTTGGGCTGCATTGACTGGCCCAACAGGCGCTGAAAGTGACAACCCTAAAAAGATATAACCAAAAAACACCGCCACATAGACGTCCTCCTTTTGATGCTGACTTGTACATGTTATTCAAACTTTCTGCGTTTTAGTACAAGTCCTTTGTCATCATTTCAGGCGGATGCTTAGCGGTCTGCTTTCAGTGCCGACTGCTGCGCGTGTATTGTTTCTTTTTTCTTAGAACGATTCATTTGAATCGTAGCTGCAAACAGAAGAACAGCTAAGAAGGCAAATACAAAGACGGCACTTGCCGCTCCTGCCCATTCCAGACTAAATCCAATCAAAAAGGACAAGCAGGCTCCGCCTAAGCTTGCGGCTGCAATAAAATAACTCGTCGCCTCATCGATGGCATTTTCAATCATTAAGGCAGATGCTGTCAGTGCGATTGGGAACATGCCCGCTGCGCAAAGGCCGATGAAAAAGATGAGAATCAACTGCGCGGTGATGTGGGTTGTCAGAGCGAATATCACAAGCAGCAGAATCATCAGAGATGCGCTTAGCTTTAAAAAACGCAGCGGATGCAGCTGATCGGCTTTTCTCGCAATTACGGTTCTGCCAATGACGATCGCTGTCCAGAAAGTAGAGACCGCAAAGAGGCCCCAATTTTCTCCCCCTTTTTCCAGCATGATCGACGGCAAAAAATTCGCAAAGTTCGTTTCAATCCCTGCGTAGAAAAAGGCAAAGCAAATCATGATCACCACAATCATTCGATTATTTCGATCAACAAGCAAGGACGGTTTCCTCGTCCCTTCTGTGGAAGGAGCATCCATCTGTCCGTGAGGCAGTTTGTTCATAAAAACAAGCCAAAGCATAAGGAAAAATGTCAGCGCACCCACCTGAAATAAAAACACATACTGCCATGTCTGTTCTGTGACAGTCAGCAGAATCACTAGCGGGAATAACAGCGCACCTAATCCAAAAAAGACCTCCATGATACTGATTCGCTTTGCACTATTTGCCATCGAAATGACATATGCCCCAGCTGTTGTCTCAAGACTGCCTGCGCCGCTCCCAAGAAAAAAACCTGCCAGCACAAGCGTTGTCCAGCCTGGCACCAATAGCCCCAGCAGAAGTGAGCCGATCATCAGCAAAAGACCCATGGTCAGCACAGCGCCATAGCCTTTTTTTCTCACTAGAATGGGGGATAACAGAACGCCTGTCAAAAAACCAATAAACTGAAAAAAAATTAAAGATGATAATTCCCCGGGGCCTTTATCGTAACTCGACAGCAAATAAGGCGTTAAGCTGCCAAAAAACACATGAATGGTCCCAATAAAAAAATAAAAGACACAGCCAAAATAAAATACCTTTTTCATCTTTTCACTTCCTCTAAAAAGGAGCGGAGTCATCACATCCTCCGCTCCACCTCTTTAATATGCCTGGGCAGAGACGACTGCCTCTTCCCTCTCAAAGCATGTATTGAGCGCAGCCTGCGCGCGATAACCATCTTCAAAATCAGCGACCTTCATATGAGATGGGTATGGATCAGTATTCACCCAATGCATCAGCTGATCGCGGAATGTATCGGACCATCCGTAAAATTCATTTGGCGGATCTGTCAGCAAAGTTTGCGGCATTTGATGACGCTCCACACACAATCCATCACTGATCTCATATTCGTTTTTCATGTTCGTATGGTATTTGAATACCTTGTCATGACCAACGACTTCTACACTAAATCCACATTCCTCAGGCTGCGTGCTTTTGGATGTCACCAAATGAAAGAACACTTGATTCTCCATCTGCCCGAAAATTTCGGTATGATCATCCACCTGAACCTTTTTCTCTTCTTTTTCCTTTACATGTGTCAGCATCTTGGTGTTAAGTGATTCTTTCTTCATTTCACTGCCAAATAAGTACCACAGCATATCAATCAAATGAATGCCAAGATCCCCTAGTGCACCGCTCGTACGCAGACTTTCACCGCTGTCTCTCCATGAAAAAGTCTTTCTTCTAAGGGCACTGTTTTTCTTAAAATGAGTTCTGACGGTTAAAATGCGGCCTAATTCACCGTTGGCAATCAAGTTTTTCAATATATTCACAAAGGATAAATAACGATAGTTAAAGCCCATACTGGCTTGAACTTGGAACTGTTTGGCTGTCTCCACCATTTCCTTCGCTTCCTTCAGCGACACAGCCATCGGTTTTTCACATAAAATCGGCTGTCCTGCTCTTAGCGACTGAAGGGCATGGTCCTTGTGACAAAAATTAGGGGATGCAATGATCATTCCATCAGATGCATCTGCCAATGTCTCGATACTTGAATACACACGTCCGCCGTATTGTTTAATGAATCCCTGTGCGACCGACTCATGCAAATCATAGACACCGGATAATTCTGCACCTTTGATCGTTGATAATGCTCTTGCATGTGCTTTTGCAATATTCCCTGCTCCAACAATTCCAATTTTCTTCATGAATGTGCCTCCTCATGTTTATACATCACTGTTTTCAGTGTTTCATAGATTCCTTTTGCATACCCATGATGACAAATTTGGTGATGGTGCCGTTTGGCTTCGGCTGTCGCATTTTGGACAAGGAAGCCGTGTGTGACGGATTGAAGCATCCGCAAATCGTTCCCGCTATCACCAAAGGCAAAGCCTTGATCTTTCGATAAATCATATTGGTTCAGCATAAAACGGACAATTTCATCCTTCCCTGTTCCGACTGGTAAAAAATCGACATCATAGCAATCCGCAGGATCTCCTGCAAGCGGGTTGCATTTGTTGATGTTGACCGCCACGCCTCGCTCTTTAGCCAGTGTTTGGATAAATGAGAGATGATGAAGATCTGTCCGTTCATCCTGCTCCTGATAATAGAAATTCTTCTTATACCCTGAACTGCCCAGCTGCGTTTGCGGTCTAAGGGAAATGCCCTTTTCTCGGATGGTTTCCAGGATGTCTTCGATTTTTTCATCTGAAAAGCCCTGTGCATCCAGCCGCTTCATCCACTCTGCATCTGGCTGTCCAAAATCGGCATCCGACGTATATACAATCTCAGTCCCTAAGTTCGACGCAATGAAATGCGGGAATTGATGAAACCCGCCTTTTTCCATTTTGCTCGTGACAGAATCGAGGCTGCTTCCCGTCACCCAGCCCAGCAAGAGCTGTCCCGCTTCACTCTTTTCTGCTACAAAGGCTTCCAGCCGCTTGACATCCTCTCTCTGCTCCTCTGTCATTCCGTGAGAATAATACGTTTCATCAAAATCACAGAAGACGATCCACTGCGGATTCTTCGGCAGATTCAGCAGTTTTTTATTGAATGGAAGACTTGATAACATGATGAACCCCCTCGATGACCTTCTCCTGATCTTGCAGCGGCATTCCTGGATAAAGCGGCAAGTGAAGTAATTGCTGCGCAGCTTTTTCCGTGTGTGGAAGTGTCGTTTGTCTATATTTTTGAGAAACAAGATTTGTTTGATGCTGATGCGATAGAACCGGGTAATAGACATCCGTCTCTATGCCCATTTCCAGCAATTTCGCTGCCAGTTCATCTCGTTCTCCCTTCAGCACTCTAATCGGGAATAGATGCCATACATGATCATCTGTCAGCGTCGGGAGCTTCATATATCCTTCATCCTCAACCGTTTGCAGCTGGTCAATGTATCGCTTGGCTAAGTAAAAACGTTTGAAATTTTGCAGTCCTAAATACTTCATTCGTTCGAGTCCAATCGCTGCCTGCAAATTATCAATTTTCGAATTAAAGCCGTAGTCACTGCGTTTGACATTTTTCTTTCCAGCTTCAAAGCCGTGATAGCTGATCTCCATGCATTTTTCCGCTAAGGCCTCATCATTTGTAGCGATGGCTCCTGCCTTTCCGCAGACCCCAAGGTTTTTGTATGGATTAAAGCTGAGAACAAGTCCATCTCCATAAGCGCCAAGGCCGCTGCTGCCAATCGCCTGACAGCCGTCTTCAATGATTTTCAGCCCATGCTGTTTCGCAATCGCCGAAATCTCCTTCATATCCGCTTGCTTTCCATATAAATGAACCGGTAGAATGCATACCGTTTTATCTGTGATATGCTTCTCTATTTCACTCGGTGAGAGGCAGTAGGTTTCAGGATCAATATCGGCATATACCGGAACAGCCCCAATGGCAAGCACTGCATTTTCTGTTGCAGCAAAGCTATTGGCCGGCAAAATCACCTCGTCTCCTGGATGGACGCCTGCTGATATGAGACTGATCATCAATGCATCTGTTCCACTTGACGTGGCAATGACATATTTTTTCCCTAAGTACTCAGCAATCGCCTTTTCAAATGTCGGAATATATGGCCCTGAAGTAAAACGGCCAGAGCTCAATACTTCCTTCAGCACCTGCATAATATCATCGATTTCATCTTCTGAAATCAGTTTGTCAACTGGCAGAAACGGTATCTTTTTTTCCTTATTTTGTTTATAATGGAAGAGAATTTTTTCCAAACCTGTGCGCTCTATATCTTGCTCAAGGAACGTCACCAGCTTTTCATTTGCTAGATGCTTTTCAACTGAATCGGCCTTAACTTGAACACCTTGATTGATCATATCCAGCAAAGGAAGATAATCCTTGCTTTTACCTGATATCTTCGTCAATATTTGCATTCCATTCCCTCCAATTAATCAATTCCTTTTGTTAATATTTAACTTGTTTCACATTGTAAATGATGTTATCGATTTCAGAACAATAACTTTGTGTAAAGGATTTGTTAATATGTGTACAATTTATGAAATTGCCAAACGCTGCGGGGTTTCAACCACCACCGTTTCCAGAGTGCTAAACCATCACCCATATGTGTCAGAAGAAAAGCGGCAGCTCATTTTACAGGTGATGAAAGAAATGGAATATACACCGAGTTCAGCAGCCCGCACACTAAGGTCACATCAGACAAAAACCATTGCTGTGTCTGTTCCAGCTGTGGACCATCCTTTTTTTGCACAATTGATTAAAGGCATTTCAAAGGAAGCACTGGATCAAGGATATAAAGCCATCGTGCTCCAGACGTTTTATCAAGAAGCATTAGAGCTTGAAGGGCTTCAATTATTAAAAAGAAAAGAAGTCGATGGGGTTATATTGGGTGCGTTAGAAAATACGTGGGAGAAAATTGAGCCATTTTTAACGAACGGCCCCATTGTCATGGCAAATGAATATCACCAAACAGCAAACATCCCGATTATTGGATACGATGAACGGGAAGCCGCCTATAAAGCGGTGGACTATTTGATTCGGTCGGGGCGAAAATCGATTGGGTTTTGCTTTGATACAGAAAGCAGTGAAGCGCAGAAACAAAGGAAACAGGGCTATCTTGATGCACTCTCTGCTCACGGTTTGCCGCTGCAAGATGATTGGCTCTTTGGAGAGGCTTTTACCATTGAAGACGGCTTTCGCTTAATGGAGGTCATCCATCACATGAAGGAAGCGCCTGATGCCATTTTCACCGGCAATGATCAAGTCGCAGCAGGACTCATTAAACAGGCTATTTCATACGGCTATCAAATCCCCGGGGATCTAGCGGTCATCGGCTATGACAACCAAGACATTTGTGAGGTGACAGCTCCAACGATCACCACAATTGACATACCGATCGTAGAGCTTGGCCAGCGATCTGTACAGCAAATGATCGCGCTCCTGCAAGACCAAAAACCATTACAGCGCGAACATATCCAGTTGCCTACCCGGCTCGTGACAAGAGAATCTACATAAAGAAAAAGACTGAGAGAGATCTCAGTCTTTTTTAATCTATCAACCTATACAAATTGAGCAAGAATGAATGTCCATATACATACAATACCTAGCAGAATGAAACTGTACTTCACGGTCTTTTTGAAGAGCTCAGATTCTTTCCCTGTTTCTCCAACAGCTGCTGTAGCGATAGCGATAGATTGTGGAGAAATTAATTTCGCCATCACACCACCGGTCGTATTCGCCCCAATTAACAAACCTGCTTGTGAGCCGATTTGAGAAGCAGTGACCGCTTGAAGGTTACCGAATAAGGCGTTGTTACTCACGACAGATCCCGTAATAAACACGCCGATCCAGCCAAGCACCGGACTGACAAGCGGGAACAAATCGCCTGTTTTGGCAAGAGCAAGTCCAATGGCTGAACTTAGTCCAGCAAAGTTTGCCAGGTTGGCAAAGCCCATGACAAAACAAATAGTAAGAACAGGAACCCAAAGCTCTTTCACCGCTGCTTTTAAGCAGACAGCGCCTTCTGTTAATGTAATATGTCTGCTAAACAGCCCTGTCAGCATGACCGCAATCAGAATGGCAGTACCCGTTGCACTGATGACATCAATTTTAAAGATCGCATCAATTGGTGTTTCCATTTGGGCAATTGGTGGTAATTTCACAATTTGCTGATGTAAAAAGGGCATTTTCACTAAAATGGTCGTCCAGTTAAGCGGTCCTCCTACAGCAAACAATGCTTTAAATGCCGGCAGACTCCATACCGTAATAACAGCAGTTAAAATATAGAACGGAGACCATGCTTTCAGTATTTCAACGCCGCGATACGTTTGTTTCTGTTCAATATCTGGCGCTCCTTCTTCACGATAAATGTGTTTTGGCTGCCATTTCCGAAGAAATAAAGCTAAAACTCCCATACTTGCCAAGGCAGAAATAATATTGGCAAGCTCAGGTCCCATCGTCACCATTGTGACAGCTTGCAAAATGGCATAGGTTCCACTCACAACCAGCAAGGCTGGCAGCGTTTCTTTGATTCCTTTGAATCCATCTACAATCAGAATGAGGAGGAACGGAATACAGAATGAAATAAACGGGATCGTATATACAAGGGTTTGAGATAACGCAAGCGGCGTCATATTGCCCATTTGCGCCCCTGTAATCACTGGAATGCCTACAGCACCAAATGCACCAGACGCAGCATTGGCAATTAAGCAGAGCATCGCAGCTTTCAGCGGTTTAAACCCAAGCTCTGTTAAGAGAGCGGCACTGATCGCAATCGGTACACCAAACCCAGCAGCTCCTTCTAAAAATGCATTAAAGCTAAAACCAATTAATAAGAGCTGAAGACGTTGATCTTGAGAAATTCCTGCAATACTAGATCGAATGACATCGAACTTACCAGATTTCACGGCAATTTTATAGAGCCATACCGCCATGATGACGATATATCCAATCGGCCACAGCCCATTAGATATACCGAGCAGCACAGCAGATAATGCTTTTTCAACTGGCATATGAAAGAAGAAAACAGCTGTTACAAAACTGACGATTAAGGTAAAACAAGCGGCTAAAACACCTTTTAGCTTAAAAACGGTTAATGCAAGAAGGAAAAACAAGATTGGGAGCATTGCCACCAATGCACTGACGAATTCATTACCAAACGGATCATATATTTGCTGCCACATAGTGATTCATCCTTTTCTGCTCAGATAGGTTGCTTTTGATTGATTAAAAATGAGGAGCCAAAATCTCTTTTAACACATTCACACTGTGTGCAAATTTTTCTTTCTCCGTGTCGTTCAGTGTGAGCTCCATTACTTCTGTTGCGCCATTTCGATTCACAAGGGCAGGTACACCAATGTAGACATCTTCTGCTCCGTACTCTCCATCTAAGTAAGTGCTGACAGTTAAAATGCTGTTTTCATTGTGCAGGATCGCTCTTGTAATGCGGGCTAAACTCATTGCTACACCGTAATAAGTGGCGCCTTTTTTCTCAATGATTTGGTAAGCGGCATGACGGACATTTTCCATGATTTCATCTAAGTCTTCTTGTTTGTATTGATCATTTCTCTTCATTAATTCTGTAATCGGCACACTTCCAATATTTGCATGACTCCAAACAGCAAGCTCTGTATCTCCATGCTCGCCAATGATGTACGCATGCACGTTGTGTGCCGCTGCGTCAAAGTACTCACTGAGCATGTATCTAAATCTTGCCGTATCAAGCGTCGTACCACTGCCAATCACTCGTTCTTTTGGAAGACCACTGAATTTCCAAGTCGCATATGTCAAAATATCGACTGGGTTTGTGGCCACTAAGAAAATACCGTCGAATCCACTTTTCATCACGTTTTCTACAATGCCTTTAAATATATTTAAATTTTTCTCAACAAGGTCAAGTCTTGTTTCACCTGGCTTTTGGTTTGCACCAGCACAGATACAGACGATATCTGCATCCTTACAATCCTCATAATCTCCATACCATGTATTCACAGGATGCGGCGCAAATGCTTTTCCGTGGTTTAAATCCATCACGTCACCCATTGCTTTGTCTTGATTCAAATCGATGACAACCAATTCATCTGTGATTGCTTGATTTATTAATGTAAAGGCATAACTGCTGCCGACGAAACCTGCTCCAATAAGGGCTACTTTGTTTACTTTTTCGTTTGTCATTTATCTCATCCTCCTGAGTAAAACTAGGCTGTTTTTCTTATGTGAAGTATTTCACATTCTTATTGTGCAACATTTCACAAACTTTTGCAAGGGGGCTGCTCAAAAAAAATATGTAGCGAATTTGTGAACACATTTATTGTGCTTTCAAAGCGCCCGCTCCATACATATTTCCACAAGAAAAAAGCTGCCAAACGCTCGTCGGCAGCTTCCTACATATTTAATAAGGTCCCCAGTTGATCATGACCCCGATACAAATAAATACAAGACCGATGACAAACCAAATGAGGGCAAGCGGCACCATAAAACGCAGCCACTTTACATAAGGAATACCACTTGCAGCAAGCACAGCCATCAACACACCGGAAGTCGGATTGATACAGTTGACCACCCCTTCACCAAGCATTACCGCTTCTACAGCGACCTGTCTTGTGATGCCCATTAAATCAGCGAGCGGCGCAAGAATTGGGATAAAGACAACGGCTTCTCCTGATCCTGATGAAATCAAAAAGTGAAGAAGCGCACTCGCAATATACATCCCGATCGCACCAGCGATGGGACTAAAGCCTGTCAGCATACTCGCCAAGCCATTGACCACTGTATCAAGCAGCTTCCCGTTTTCTAAAATGACCGAAATACAGCGTGCCATCCCAACAATAAGTGCGCCGTATACAAGGCTTTGGCACCCGATAATAAACGTTTTCGCAATATCATTGGCAGCTAATCCGCCGAGCAGTCCAGCGACGATAGCCATAAAAATGAACACACCCGCCATTTCCTTATCGGTCCAGCCAAGCTGAAGTGCGCCATATAAGAAACCTCCAAGTGACAATCCGCACACCGCTAAAATCAGCTTATGTCTGCCAGTAAATGCAGGCTTGTCCACAGATTCCGCATCGGCTCCGCCAAGCCCCTTAGCAGGAAACCATTGATCGCCAAGAATGCTTCCCTTTTCTTTATTCTTCAGACGTCTTGTATATAAATAGATGTACACAATACTAGAAATAAGAAAACAAAGATAAATAATGACACGCAGGCCGATGCCGGAAAAGATCGGCAGCTCTGCAATTGTTTGTGATAAACCTAATGGAGATGGAGATAAAATCGTTGCGTTAAACCCTGCATAACAGCCGATGTATATGACAGCGGCTCCTGCTACAGCATCCCATTTCAAGGATCGTGCCACAATGATGCCGATTGGAATAAACCCAATGACAGAATTCACGACAATTCCGGTCGTTCCAAGGACTGAAAATAATCCCCCAACAATACAAATAAACAATAATTGCTTCGTTTGAAACCGGCTGATGACATGGTGAATCATCCCGTTAATAGCACCTGTCTTCTCCAAAATGGCAATGGTTCCGCCCGTAAATAGAATCAGAAAAATAATAGAAGAGGACCCTACCATTCCTTCTTGTATCGCTGTGAAAAAGCCAACTGGACTCACTGGTGATTGATCAATACGGTGATAGCTGCCAGGAACGGCTGTTGTGATCTCCCCAGATGTCTTTCGGTCAAACTCACCCGCTGGTACAAAATACGTTGCTATTGTACAAATCAGTGCAATCATAAATAAGAGAACATACGCATCCGGCATTTGAAGTTTTCGTTTTTGTTTCTCTGGTGCTGATACTGTCGCTGTTTTCATGTGTCAAAACCCCTTTGTCCCGATCGGAATTTCACTTAATTTTCAGAATAATCAAATGATGTGTTATATTATAAACACTGTTGATATTTAAGATCAATATTATTTCACTAAAATAATGTTTTGACAGATTATCTGTCAGCAAGGAGGCTTCTCATGACAACTTTGACAAACGAAATGAAACAAACCGTGACAGACATCTTTGAACACTTGCATGCCCATCCAGAAATCAGCTGGGAAGAAACAGAAACGACTGCTTATATTGAAGATATATTGAAAAAATTGGGCTGCAAAACTCAAACATTTGACGACTGTACAGGGGTGATCGGTGAAATTGGAGAAGGCGCACCAGTGGTCGCTGTGAGAGCCGATATTGATGCACTTTGGCAGGAAGTAGATGGTGAGTTTCAAGCCAATCATTCATGCGGCCACGATGCACACATGACAATGGCTCTCGGCACCTTCATGGCATTAAAGGAAAAAGAACGCCCGAACGGCACGATCCGTTTCATCTTTCAGCCTGCCGAGGAAAGAGGCGGCGGGGCGCTGAAAATGATTGAAAAAGGTGTGCTCGCAGATGTCGATTTCTTATATGGCGTACATGTGCGCCCAATCCAAGAAACATTAAACGGACGCTGCGCTCCTGCTATATTGCACGGATCAAGTAATCATTACGTCGGCACCATTATTGGCGAGGAAGCGCACGGTGCACGTCCACACCTTGGCGTCAACGTAATAGAAGTGGCTTCAACCCTCGTGCAGAGACTCGCGCATATCCATGTCGATCCAAGAGTCGCGCATTCTGTCAAAATGACCAATTTACATGCTGGCGGGGGCAGCTCAAACATCATCCCAGGCAAAGCCTCTTTTACATTAGATGTACGGGCACAAACAAACGAAGTGATGGATGAACTAGAAAAAGAAATTGAAAGAGCGGTTCATTCTGTAGCGGATGCCTTTGGCGCTTCCATTACACTTTCAACAGACCATCGTCTGCCTGCCGCCACCTTAAATGAAGAAGCTGTCCAGATCATGTCTCATGCAATTGAACAGGTTTTAGGCAAAGAGCAGCTTGATCCCCCGATCGTCACAACAGGTGGAGAGGACTTTCACTTTTACGCAGCAAAGCTTCCGCATATCAAATCCACGATGCTCGGTTTAGGCTGTGATTTAAAGCCCGGTCTTCATCATCCGTATATGACCTTCGACCGCTCTGCTATCTTTACTGGCATTGAGATTTTGACCGAGGCTGTCTATCAAACACTCCAGCAGCATTCATCATAAATGAAAAAGCCACCCGCCTTCTCTTCAGGGCGGGTGGTCTGCTTTATATTACGCATTCAGATCTGCCATGGCTGGAACGTTGATTTCTTTCACGCAAGATACCCTTGATAAATGAATCACGCATCTCGCAAGCTCCACAATATCCTGAACAGGGATTCTCGTTTCATCATAAAGAGTGATGGCCTTTTCGGCTCCATCTTCATACGGAACCTCCGCCGCCAGTTCTCCTGGATTGATACAGGTGACGGATATTTTATCTTTCCTCACATGCTCTCTCAGTGCATTCACAATTCCGCGCAGGCCAAATTTAGATGCAACAAACGAGACCTGCGGCAGGTTCGTATGATCGAGACCCGCCGTTGAGCCAATGACGATGATTTTTCCATTCTCCGATTTCCTTACGTGAGGAAGCAGTGCCTGGATGTACGTAATGGTTGAGGTGACATTCACATTGATTAAATGTGCAATATCCTCTGGCTGATCGTGATCAAAGGAATAATCGTCTTCAAAGCCTCGTTTTTCCCATAAACCGACGTTATAGATGAGTACATCAATCGTCTTGTTCTCAAGTGCTTCGAGCATATAAGGGATATGTGTTTGGCTTGATAAGTCGATTTTCAGCCAAATTCTATGTACACCGTCATCTATGTTCAAACTGCTTGGTTCACTTCGCGACACAATCCAAACTGTATCTCCACTTGATGGAAGACCCTTTACAAAAGCATCTCCTAACCCTTGACTTGCACCGAATATGATATAGTTTTTACTCATAGCTCCTCCTTCTAGGACACACAAACTGTAAGCGTTTTATACCTATATCATACAGATTCTAAGAGCCCGGCGCCCCTTTTATGCTCGTCTTCACTTATTGAGTGGCGCAGCTACTGGATTTCCTTTAATTCGACTGGTAATGCACGTGCCTCTATAAAGCTTATGACCATTTCTGTAAAAAGTTCTTTCTTTTCAAAAGTAAATGTATGCCCAATACCGGGAACAACGACGCCTGTTGCCTTCGGATGTGAATTCGTTATTTTTTTTGCTGACCGTTTCATGATGCCTTTTTCTTTTTCTCCCACTGTGACAAGAATACGTGCCTTCGCTTGCTGAAACGTGTCTGGGAGCTTGTAATGGAGGTTTTCTTGAAACATCGTAAGAAGGGTTTTCTTTTGCAGATGTTTCGATTCCGCCGCATAATGATGCAGTACATGTTGCGGGAGCCCCATCTTTTCGGCTTGGAGCTGAATAAACCAATCTTTTTTTAATAATGGATACGTCAGTGGCAAGAGGGGTCTCACCATGAAGTGGAGCCATGGCAAAGGCATCACAAGGGCGCTATTGATAACTGCTATGTCTACGATATCCGGCTCTCTTGATAACACATCAACGGCAATCTGCGCACCTAAAGAAAATCCAATCAGAATCACTTGACGGCCATTCGCGTTTTCCTTGATCCATGAGATGACTTCACGGGTGCTTTCATTCATTGAAAATATCTGTTCTTTTGCTCTTGTCCCGTGTCCAATGAGATCAGGGGCAAAGCATTCATACGTGTTTTTCAATATTTCAACCTGCTCCTGCCACATCCAGCTGCTTACTCCTCCACCATGCAGAAAAATCATGATTGACTTATCCATCGCCCGACAACTCCATCCTTCTATATAAGAAAAAAGCAGCCGCTTTTTGAGCAGACTGCTTTTTCAACATGCTCCCTTCTATTATAAGGGAACCACTACATCATTGACTATTTTTTCAAATCCTCAATGGAGTTTACGTTCTTCATATATGTCGGGACAACTAGCCCCATTCGAAGACCTTTCATACTTGTACCAAGGTCATCATATTTTCCTTTAAACTTCGCTGCATACGTTTTATGCGTATTTGGCAGCCAAGCGGATAATGATGCATCCGCACTTCCGGTTGCAATTGCTGTCCACATCGGACCTGCTTCAACCTGAGTCAAAGTTACTTTAAACCCGAGTTCACGCAATACTTCTGCTGCAACATTGGTACTTGCAATCTCACTATCCCATGCAACGTAGGCAAGATTCACTTTTCCACCATTCGACTTTTTCACGCCTTTTGTCCATTTCGCTACTTGGTCTTTATGTTTTTTCACATATTTTAAGGCGGCATCCTTTGGTTTCACACCATCTTGGATATCAATCATGACTTCGCCCATGTCATCTTGAGACCATTTAAATTGACTAAGCATTTTAGCTGCTTCCGGCTGATCCTTCGCAAAGCCTTTACGTGAAATCGTATGAATTTCTTCCGCTTCACCGTAAGATTTTTTTGGATCATCTAAATATTTTAAATCATAGCGGGAAAACATCCAGTGTGGATTCCAGCCAGTGATAATGATTGGTTTTTTACGGTCGTATGATTTTTTGAGCGTTGCCGTCATGGCTGCACTTGATGCAGACACAACCGTCCAATCCTCTAAGCCATAATCCTTTTTGGCCTGATCGGTTAGGGCCATAATACCTGAACCCGGATCAATCCCAATAATCGTTTTATTGACCTGCTGTGCTGCACTTGCATTTGAATCCGATTGTGCACCGCAAGCGGCTAGTAAAAAGACGAGCAGGGCGGTCATCCCAATGTAGAGAGACTTTTTCCACATTAAGCATTCCCCCTGGTTTTTTTCGTTTTAATGTTTTGTGTAATACGGTCGAGTGTAATCGCCACAATAACAATGGCAATACCTGCTTCAAAACCAATACCTGTTTTCAGCTGCGTTACCGCACTATATACTTCTGAACCAAGTCCTGGTGCACCTACCATTGCCGCAATAACGACCATGGATAGAGCCAGCATGATACTTTGGTTAATACCAGCTAAGATGGTTTTTGTTGCAAGTGGAAGCTGAACTTTGAATAAACGCTGGAATGTCGTTGAACCAAAAGCTTCAGTTGCTTCAATTAAATCCGCTGGTACTTGTTTAATACCGAGAATGGTCATACGAATCGTTGGCGGCATGGAGAAAATAACCGATGCCACAACCCCAGGAACAACCCCAATGTTAAAGAAAAAGATCGCTGGTAATAGATAAACGAATGCAGGCATTGTCTGCATTAAATCTAAGATAGGTGTCACAATTTTACGCACAGTTTCCTTCTGTGATGCCCAAATACCGATCGGAACCCCGATCACAATGGAAATGACCACAGCGGTCAAAACGAGTGCAAGTGTTTGAAGCATTGGATGCCAGTAGCCTAAATAGTCGATCAGTAAAAATCCAATAAGTGTGAAAAGAGCAACTCCTCTTGTACTGATCCACCAAGCAATGCCGGCAAAGATAAGGGTTAAAATAATGGATGGAATGACGCCAAGTGCAGCTACAATTCCATTTACTGTTCCAGCTAATCCATTTGTGATGCCATCAAAGAAACCACCAAACGTTAATGTTAACCAGTCAACAAATCGATCGATATAATCCGCGAACGGAATTCTAGGTAAATCACTCATACTAAACATCTTATTCTACCTCCTGTGCAGAAGGCTCTTGTGTCTTAATTTCCTCTAGCTTGTTAGAAGACATGTTGATATATTCATCATTTCCTGATAATGCACCAATCAATGCACCTCTGACCACAATGCCCTTCATTCTGTTTTTCTCATCTACAACTGCAATTGGAATGTTTGCCGCATCAGACACTGCATCAAAGATTTCTGTTAAATACGTTGATTCCAATACTGTGGTAAATTCTTTATCAAGAACAGTTTCAAGCGACGCTCCCGTTTCTGCTGCTTTTTTCGCTGCTTGTGCAGAAATAACACCTAATAAATGCTTTTTCTTATCTACTGCATAGATAGACGAAATCCCAAGGTTTTTCATGAGCGTAAGCGCAACACGTGCCCCTTTATCGATCTGAACTGTTTCTGCACGTTTCATAATATGACCAGCGGTTAATACTTTAGAAAGGTCAACATCTTCAACGAAGCGTTCAACATATTCATTCGATGGGTTCATCAGAATTTCTTCTGGTGTTCCGATTTGAACGATATTTCCGTCCTTCATGAGTACAATGCGGTCACCAATACGAAGCGCCTCATCTAAATCATGGGTAATGAAAATGATCGTTTTTCCTACAGATGTATGAAGCTCAAGCAATTCATCCTGCATATCTTTCCGAATTAATGGATCTAGTGCGCTGAATGCTTCATCCATTAATAAAATGTCAGGGTCATTTGCTAAAGCACGTGCCAATCCAACACGCTGCTGCATACCACCACTTAATTGATTTGGGTATTGCTCTTCAAAGCCTTCAAGTCCAACAAGCTTTAAAGATTCAAGCGCTTTTGATCTGCGCTCTTCTTTATCTACACCTTGCAATTCAAGACCATACTCTGTGTTCTCAAGAATTGTACGGTGCGGGAACAATGCGAAGTTTTGGAAAACCATGCTGATCTTTTTCCGTCTGACTTCACGCAATTGATCCTTTGACATATTTGTTATCATATCCCCATCAATATATATTTCACCGGAGGTTGGTTCGATTAACCTGTTTAGCATCCGCACAAGTGTGGACTTTCCGCTCCCTGATAGCCCCATGATGACAAATATCTCGCCGTCATAAACATCAAAATTTGCTCGATTGACACCAACAGTTGCGCCGGTCTCTTTTAGGATTTCTCTTTTTGTTTTCCCTTTTTCAAGCATTTGAGATGCTTTTTTAGCATTTTTACCGAAAATTTTAGATACATTATTTATCTTGATTTTGATATTTCTCTCTTCAGAATTCATATTTTCCCTCCAAATTAGCATCTTTATAACCGTAACATAAGCGTTATGATGCGAACAATCTTTAGAATTCGCTTATTTCCCCACAATATGTATGAATTCCATATAGAGGTCTGGTCATTAGAGTTTATACGCCGTATTACTCGTAAATCCTATAGAATGCTTCATAAACTACATATTTTACGGGGTATTTCCTCTCATCAGACAATATTTTACTGGAAATTCCTAATTGTACTAAAAAATAAGTCGAATCCTCGTTATAGCGTTTTTTTGAATCATGGGCGAACCATTCCCCTGAACAGGATTTACCCGAAAATGGTCACATAAAAACCTTTTTTCTCAAATTTTATTTAAATTCATAAAAAAACTGCCTGCAACTTTAGTTACAGACAGCTTGTTTTTTTAGGACTCCAGGGCAGCCCGCTTAATATTATCTTGAAGCTCAAGCATACGTTTTGTTCCATCTTCGCGTAATCGCTTGTTCTCTTCTTCGATCTGTTTCGTCTCTTTCATCCCTTGTACAATTGTATTAAAGGAAGATTCGATCGTTTCAATGTCGATGCTTGGACGGCCAGATAATTTGGCAATCTCCACACTTTGACTTGAAATGTTTTCAGCATTTCGTTTCAGCATTTCATTTGTTCTTCTATCCAGCTCACTCATAGAATCAGCCACAAGCTTTTGTCTCTTCGCTGTAACAGCTTGAATGATCCCATTTTTGAAAATTGGAATCGTGATGATGAAGGCAGAGTTGATCTTCCCGATTAATTTCGTATTCCCGCGCTGAAGCAAACGGATTTGCGGTGCTGTTTGAAGCGCCACCATTCTTGCCATATCAAGGTCATACACACGCTCTTCAAGCGCTTGAATGCCATTACGAAGCGTATCAAGCTCCATCTGCGCCAGCTGGTTTCCACTAGCTGCTTTTTCTTCATATGAAGGAACCAATTGCTTTAATTCTTCGATTTTCATTTGACCGGCTACGACATACTTTTCAAGCTCCATATAGTATTGAATGTTATGCTCATACATTTCTTCAAGCGTCACAGTCGATTTGGTCATTTCATCTTTATATTTACTAATTTCTACATTAATTTTTTCAATCTCTGCACCGAGGGTTTGATATTTACTAAAAATCTTTTCAATCATGCTGCCGCCGCGCTTAAAGATTTTTGACAACAAACCACCCTTCGGTTCGTCAAAATCATTTTTATCAAAGCGATCCATAATCTTGCCAAGCTGCGTCAGCATTGTTCCTGAGTCAGTGACACTTGTTGAACGCATCATTGAAAGGATACGATCAGAGAACTTAGAGATTTCAACGGCCGGCTGTTTTCCGTATTCAAGAAGTTCAAGCTGATTTTTCGCATCGATCTGTCTCGCAATATTTTGCACTTCTGGTTCATTTCGAAGCTGAACGCGAATATCGTCTGCTTTCTCAATCGTGATTTCCTCTTTATCAATTGAAATGATGTCATTTCCGTTTGTATTTGTCATAAGCTTTGATCTCCTTATCGGTTTTTAATGGATTGAAATAACTTTCTAACGATGGACGGCTCTTTAAACTCCTGGTTCATGACCATCTCATCAAGCCAATGGGTATCAAATAATTGGTCATCGATATACCGTTCGATACACTGATATCCCGCCGGATGATATACGAAGAGATCCACACCCATTTCATTTAGGAAAATCAGGGCGGCCGCATCAGAGCGAGTCAGCTCACCATTATATTCTGTATGGTATAAAATCACTTTCGGTACGGTTTGTGCGTAATCAAAGGTTTGAATCAGTTCAATGAGATCCTGGCTTAAATGCAGAACCTGCTTGAATAAATAAATACGGACATCTAATTCGGTTTCATTGCCTTCTTTTAATAGCTTCGGATGCTGACAGATTCGAGATATCGCCTCTGCAATCGCACGCTGCGTACCCTCATATAGATGAGAAAACTGCCACACATTGCTTTTCATTAATAAGTCAGGATCAATCTCTCCAGCAGAAGAAAGTGCATGCTGATAATGAAATTGATAATTCGATGTCACTTCTTTCGTAAAAGGAAAATGGCGAATGGTCTTCGTCTCTTTCCCTTCCATTAACGTGTGAATGCGATCCCAGTATTCACGCTTGTCTCGTGTGACACCCATCATTTTCGCAAAGAGGTTTGGAATCTGTATCGTGTCTCGGTCTGCTTTGAAATTCGGGCGGATAAAGGATCGTTCCTTTGCAATTAAAAACAGCTCATCATACGTTGTCTTGAGTGTAATGGAATGAGGAGTATGATCTCTGAATTGCCACGGCTTATAGAGCATTGAATCTTCCGTGTGAAGCACCTCTTCAAGCTCTCTTGTCGAGCGGTACGCCACCGTTGATTTCCTCTCAGGCTTTTCAGCAGGGAACGGCTCAAGCTTTGAAGTTCCCGGGTACTGATCAATAAAAGTCAGCTTTTCTTCTGGATCTAATTCGCGGAACGAATCCTTGCCTTCTGGATGAAATAGGACAACATCACAGCCAATCAGCATGACATAGTAAAGAAAATAAAGCTGACTTTTATTCGCCTCTCCATACCAAATAACAGCCGGCATTTTTTCTTCGATATTGACTTCCTTCAGCCATGGACCTAGATGATTATTTGAAAACTTCACGACATCCAGCAGGACCCGGCGGAAATCAGGATGCTGAAATCCACCCTCGTGCAGCTGCTTGAAATGCTCAAACACCTTGATCAATGAAAGACGGATATGCCGGTTCATCACAGGGTTTGGATGGCGTACAATCAGCTGTTCACCATCTAAAAAAGCCACAAAGCGATTTACGGACAATCCCTTTTCTTCTTGGTTAATCAAATGAATACGCTGCAGTGCTTGAAAATGCTCCGGCTCAATATGGCGATTGAGTGTTTCACTTAAAATATGCATGCCGTCTGTTTCGTATAATTCATGTAAATAAATAAAATAATCGGTTGCATCATGCGGAGTTCCAAGGACCCGGGCGGCGAGACGCGGCAAGGACAGCGTATGCTCGTCCTTTACATAACCGTCTCTTTCAGGGAGCGGCTTTTTCAGCACGTTTTTCCAGGCTTCCTGCTCCGCCCGTGTATGGGTGACATTGATTTCTTTATAACTCACGCCGCTCCTTCCTTTCTCCTATATTTTCTCGAAAGCTACTACTATCATATCATTCAGCCTTCTACTTCTGCTATCGAATCGAAGGCTTTTTTGCGTTCATCATCTGCTCGATGACACAAGCGGTGATTTCATCTGCTGCGGCCATGCCAGATGCTGCTGTCGGCTCAAGTTCTGGATCAAAGCCTAGAACTTCTCCATGTCTTGGGGCAAAGCCCATATCTGACTGACGAATGAGCCCCGCATCTAACAGGGAATCACCCGCACCATAGACGTATTCTAGCTGCAGCCTGTCCTTTAGAAAAGCAACAGCATCCCACTTATTAAGCGGCTGGGGAATAAAATAAAGCTTCCGTCCCTGAAGAGAAACCTGCCATCCTCTCTCCTCACCCCACAGCTTCAATTCAGCAAGCGGAATGTGAGATAGATACTCCTCTTTCATAATCAAATAAAGGAATCTTCCCTCTGCTGTACGGGTACGCTTCACCCATGCCGCAACTGGAAGCTCGGAGATCGCCCTCAGCATCTCTCTGACTGGCATACACTCCCTAAGTCTCTCATCAACAATGGCCTGCCAATCCTCAAGCGGCTTGCCATGATGAAGAATACAGCCCCCGTTTGTTGTGACAGCATACTCAGGTTTAAGCTCTTGCTCAAAGAAGGTGATTCGTTCATACTGTGCAGTTGTTCTTGTCGTCACTGGAATGAACCAGCCTGATTGATGAATCGTATGCAAAGATTTTTTCGTTTCAACAGACATATAGGAAAGCGGCCTTTCGTCCAGCACCTCAACTAAATCGTACTCTCCTTCATACGCATACTGCTCAAGCACTCGATGTGAGTAAATCAGCGTCCGGTCTAAATCACTGGCAAATGCATATGTCTTCATGACGTTTGCTCCAGCGGACGAATTAATCCACAGCACGTGTAGGACATATTGGCATATTCAATGACAGGAACACCTCTGTCCTCAGCCAAAAGCAAAATATGCTTCAGCTTCTCCTGAGATCCAGGCTGAATTAAGATTTTCCACGGGATTCTTCTAAGCAGCACGCGGGTCGTCTCACCAACACCCGGCTTAATCAAATGGGTATTTTCAATTTGAAACTCCTGACCGATTGCTTCAATGGATGCCATTCCCCGCCAATCTGCCGGCGTCCCCTGCGTAAGGATGGTTTCTGCTTTCTCTTGTACATTTGGTTCAAGGCTGGAAAATGCTTCTTCAATCGTATCCACATACAGATTGGACACATCCTCATCGAGCAGCTCTTTATAATACTTTGCCCCATGGAAATCATCGGCATTGATCCAGCGGTTGTTTAGTACCGTACGACTGACAAGTCCAGACACCGTCGAATTCAGGCAGGCACTTGGAATGAGAAAGTCCTCTCTCGTTCCGTATACATGTGTACAATAGCCGGGGTCTGCCAGCACAGCCAGCTCACTCGAGAGACGTACACCATACTTTTTTTCAAAATCAAAAACAGCTTTTTGGAGCTCTTTCGAAATCGCACCTTTTCCAGTCCATCCATCGATAAAAGCAATTTCAAAACCTGGATGTTCTTTCAGCATATAATGCAGTGCATTCTCGTCTATTCCGCGGTCGCGAATAATAGAGATGCTGTAATGAGGCAGATCGACACCATACGTCTTTCGAATATATCGTTTGATCAGCACCCCGATCGGTGTCCCCGCACGCGCCAAACTGCAAAGCACGGTTTGGAAGCCTCGCTTCTTCACAATCTGTTCTGCTACAACAGCTACTGCTTCTGCTACCTTTTCCTTACTTTCTTCAAGAGATTGATAGAATAAAGTCATATAAGATGCCGTTGGTTTGTACTCAATTGGCAGCATTTCTGAATAATGTGCACCGCTCTGAATTGAACGCTCCCGCTCTTCTGTACTTTTCTCCATCTCAATAGAGGATAAATCTTTGAGTAAGAAGGTTACATCCTGCTCTGGATAGCTCCCCATCTTTGTATACACATTAGCCATTCACCTTCACCTCGTCTGATAAAGTCACAATATGCACATGCTTCACATGCCGCTCAGCAAATAAGTGAACAAGCGGAAGCAATGCCTCCTGAGAAACCTTTTTCTCAAAAAAGAGAAATACATCATCATATTCACCTTTTGGAATGTTGTACACGTAGTGCTGAATTCGGGCATCCTCTGGATTCATAAAGGTAAACCCATTTTGGACAGCGTATCCATCCTTTTCGACTGGGTGAATAGGACTTCTCGTTGTTGAATGAAAGAGAACACCTTGCCCCATGTGTGCAGACAGTCTCATCGGCACATACATCAGCTCACCTGTCCCTAAGCAGAGTGTTTGTTTTCCTTTGCGTTCCTGCCGCAGCCTCAATCCCGCTTCAGCAGCTGCTTGGTCGAGCGCTTCCGTATCTGCTGCCTTTAAACCAAAACGGCCCGTTTCATGTATATATGGCGAATGACCCGCCGAATTCGCTGCATGAGAAAATGAATACGGCACTTGCTTAAAGAAAGATTGAAGAGAGTGAAAAGAGATACTTGGCTGCTTCTCTTGCTCTGCAATCTCATACGAATAAGCTGGCTCATCGAGCGTTTTGCCTCGAAAAATCATCTGCCCTTTTAATAAAGACAATGATGTGATGTGAATTCCAAGCTCCTCTTCAAGCTGGCACATGGCTTTCTCATGCTCCTCCGTCCGCCAGTCCAAAATGGAAAGAATGGTATAAGAATGCCTTGGATACTTTGCATGAAGGTCACGAATGATGTTGATATTGGTACGGCCTGTCGTGACTTCATCATCTACTAACACGATGGGGCGGTCTGTGCGAAGTAATGCTTCGTCTGCATAACAAAGCTGATCTGTTGCATGCGAATGTTCTTCTTCAAATACCAATGACGGATCAAGACCCAGCAGCTGTTCACGTGTCGTATGAATGTATGATGCGCCTTCTATCACATCATACACACCATGTCCAAGGGCTGTTGCCGTTTCCGCAAAGCCGATGACGACAGGCACATTGCCAGCTGAAAGCTTTTCTTCTTTGAGTGTTTCATAGGCTGCCGTTAACACCGTGTGATCATCCGTCTTGAGTGCCTCGACGATAAGATCTTGGTGCGGGGGCGTCTTTCCCGTTTGCGCTTTGGCATATGCCATCGCTAAAAGACCCGAGACAAGAAGCGGTTTTACTGGATGAACAGGAATATGCTTTCCAAGCACCTTACTAACGAATAAAAAGGCTCTTTTTTTGTTCACCCTTGCCGCCATCTCAAAAAGATGCTCTTTTTCCAGCTGAAGCGCACCTTCTTTGAGGTCAAGCTCAACCTCCATATGTTCCAAGATGTTCAGCGTATGCCGCTTCTGATTCTGTGAGTATGTCGATATAGCTTCTATTTTCATGAAACACCCCGTAAATGTCTGACTTAATTAATATGTGCTCTGCCCACCTGTAATGGGGCTTCGTTTCATTCATCTTATTAGAAAAGGCACTCTTCATCACGCCAACTGTACCGTCAGCATGTTCCAGAATGCTTAATGCATCCAAGTACTCTTCCTTTGTCACAACGTACATGCTTTGAACTGGCTTGAGATGTGTTGGATGGATCACTGTCTTTCCATGTATGCCGTTGGCTACATCGAGTCTTGTCTCTTTGAGTAAACCTTGTACGTCATCGAATTCAGATAAGGGCAGCTCACCGCCCTTAGAGAGCGCACGGATGAAAGGTTTTTGCTCCTTTCGTGCAGGGCCAAAATGCTCCCATACAGCACCTGATACAACAAAGGAACGGCCAAAATAATTGATAATATCTGTGATCAAATCAGCAATCAATCTGATTTCATAAATGGTGGTGTCGCGATCACGGCGAATGCCATATAGGCCGCAAAGATCCGTTGCCCCAATACGAATATTCAAAATATATTCTTCATCATTCAGCATGATCTGCTTTAACTCAGACAGCACCGTATATCTTGTTTCTTTTTCTAATAAATCGGGTGTTTCCAAAATGGGCATACCGTACAGCGTTGTCTTCGTTTGTGCGGACGCCTGTTTCAAGCTGTCCAAATAATCCTTCGCATTATGAATAGAACACTTTGGAAATACAAAACCCGTCAATAAACGAAGAGATGAACCAAGCAAAGCTGCCATTTTGAGGAGCTGCTTCGGCGAACGAACCCGGATAAATAAAAGCGGCATTTGTTCAGCCATTTCAGGTGTATGCGTTAATTTGTCCGACAGTTTGGCGAGTTGTACCACTAGATTCTGTTCAGCCATTTCCACTTCTTGATCACCGATGGCATCCTCTAAACAAAATACAACAGAGCAAAGCGCTTCATATTTCTGCGACAGCAGCATGTCTGCTATATCCTGTCTTGTCGCAGGCATATACAAAGTAGCACCTAATGCATGCGCAAGTAAGTGCCTTGGCGTCATCAAATGCATCGCCCCCGGCCGTTTGAAAAAAATATCACGCTGCCTCGCCTCTGATAAAAACTGAAAATACCGCATGCTGTGCCACCTCCTGTTGTTGAGAGAAAATCGAACAAATGACTTGATGATTCAAAAAAGGATGGAGCCGCTAATCAACTCCATTCCTTTTTGATCGTCCTATTCTTCTTTTGAAGCCGCAGCTTCGTTTGTCACTTCTTGATGTTTCTTCTTATTGATTTTATGAACAATAAACGTTCCGATAAATGCTAGGATAATAATCGCAAAGAATACAAGATGCGGGATTTCAATGTGAGCAGCACTCAAGCCCATTTTGATCGCAATGATCCCGATGAGAATAAACGCTGTATTCTCGAGCTCTGGAATACGGTCAATGAGAACAAGGAATAACTGCGCGACTGTACGCATCATGAGAATTCCAAGCATTCCGCCTAATAGTAGAATCCATACTTCCTCAGATACAGCGAATGCTGCAAGAATACTATCAACCGAGAAGGCAAGGTCCATAATTTCAACAGAAATAACGGTTGCCCAGAACACACCAAAGACACGAACCATCCAGCCTTCTTTTTTCAGTTCCTTCGCTTCATCATCGCCGTCACCTAACCAGAAGTGCTTAATAACAAGCCATGCTAAGTAAGCAGCTCCGAGGACCTTAATCCACCAGAACTTAATAAGCAGCATCCCTACGCCAATGAATAGAAAACGGAAGAAATAAGCGCCAATTAATCCGTAGGTTAATGCCTTTTTACGCTGCTTTTCTGGTAAATGTTTCACCATTACAGCTAATACAAGTGCGTTATCTGCAGATAACAATCCTTCAAGCACGACAAGCGTCCCAATAAGCCCCCAAGAGACAGGGTCTGTTAATACCTCTGCCCACATATGCCAATCAAAAAACGAGGCATATGTATCCAACATATGTTTCAAAATGTCCAACTGGTTTTCCTCCTATAAGTGTAGAAGCATCAGCAGGCTTTCGCCTGCTGCTATTCTTGATCGCTGTTTCTTTCTCACTTAGGAAAGGCCCTCATATGAGCTTTTGACAGCACCTCTTGAATTGATTTGTTTCTCTTATTTACACTTCTAACCCATAATTTTGACAAAGAGCTGCAAGTCCGCCAGAGAATCCGCTTCCGATCGCGTTAAACTTCCAATCACTTCCGTGTCGGTACAATTCACATACCACAACAGCTGTTTCAATTGAGAAGTCTTCCCCTAAATCGAAGCGAATCAATTCTTCCCCGCCCTCTTCATTTACAACACGAACAAATGCATTAGAGACTTGTCCAAAATTTTGGCTGCGCGCCTCTGCATCATGGATCGTAACTGTAATTCCGATACGATCAATGTTAGCAGGAATTTTCGAGAAATCAACGAGAATTTGCTCGTCGTCTCCATCTCCCTCACCTGTACGGTTATCACCTGTATGAGTGACACTGCCGCTCGGATGCTGAAGGTTATTATAGAACACAAAATCTGTATCTTGCTGACAACGATTATTTGCATCCACCAAGAAAGCCGAAGCGTCCAAATCAAATTCGGCTCCGCCAGAATATTTATTCGTATCCCAGCCAAGACCGATCATCACTTTCGTCAGCCCTGGGTTGGTTTTGGTTAAATCGACACGTTGTCCTTTTGAAAGCTGAATCGCCATATTCGTATCTCTCCTGTCTTTGAAAATAGGAAGTTATCGTTATCCGATATCTAAGCCAAAGTCCGTTGCAATGCGGGCAAGACCGCCTTGATAGCCTGATCCGACAGCTGAGAATTTCCATTCCCCGCCATGACGGTATAATTCACCTACAATAATGGCTGTCTCAATTGAGAAATCCTCTGCCAAATCGTAGCGAATGAGTTCTTCATTCGATGCTGCATTTAAAATACGTACATATGCGTTAGACACTTGTCCGAAATTTTGACTGCGTGCTTCTGCATCATGAATCGTAATGACAAATGAAATCTTCTCAATACTTGCTGGTACAGCTGCAAGGTCAACATTGACCTGCTCGTCATCTCCGTCCCCTTCGCCAGTGCGGTTATCGCCTGTATGTACGACACTTCCGCCTCCGCCAGTTGTTTGGTTGTAAAAGACAAAGTCAGATGGAGAGCTTGCTTTACCTGCCGCATCTAAAAGGAATACACTTGCGTCTAGATCAAAGTCATGTCCGCCGTCATACTTATTGACGTCCCAGCCAAGACCGACGACTACTTTTGTTAAACCCGGATTCGTTTTTGTTAAATCAATTTTTTGGCCTTTCGCTAAAGAAATTCCCACTAGGAACCTCTCCCTTCTGTTTAAATATAGTTTCTCGTAATATCGGCAAGCTTCGCATCATTTGTACCATTTCCAAGCGCCGCAAACTTCCACTCATTCTCGTGGCGATAAAGTTCTCCGACGATTAACGAAGTTTTTCCTGCATAGTCATCTTTTAAATTATATTTCAATAATTCTTGATTGTTTGAACGATCAACGATGCGAATGTAAGCATTTTGAATCATACCAAAGTGTTGGTTTCTTCTAAGGGCATCATAAATGTTGACGACAAACACCAATTTATTCACATTACCCGGCACCTTGCTCAAGTTGACGAGGACTTGTTCATCATCTCCGTCTCCTTCACCAGTCAGGTTGTCACCTGTATGCTCCACACTGCCGCATTTGCTTTTTAGGTTGCCAAAATAAATCAAATCTTTATTTTCCGTAAACTTATCATTTTTCAGCATGAGCACTGAAGCATCACAGTCAACATCAGCGCCGCCTCCGCCGCCAAACAGCTTCCCTAAAAATCCGCCGCCTTTTGATACAGGGTCCCAGCCAAGTCCAACAAGAATATTTGTTAGCCCTGTTTTCCCTTTTGTTAAATCAATACGTTGACCTTTTTCTAATGTAATCGCCAAATCAATCACTCCTCCAGCATAATAAAAATCTATTTATTAAGCGATGGACCCTATTAAAATCATCATACATGAAAATTCGACAAAATTCATGAAATGACATTGGAGCCTCTTACTCTTTTTTCTATTTACTAGTATATACGATCTATGTTCAATATAGGTTTCAAACACTTTATATTTTTTTAACGAAAGATGCACATTGGAAATGGTTCATATCGTTAATGAAGTGTTTCATGTGAAACATTGTCGAAAGTTCCCGATGAACAGCTCTTGCTGATAACGAGTGTATTGATGTGGTTTCATATGTTGATATAGAAAAGATAAAAGCAAAGGATAAACCCTTTCGTTTCCTTCCACCTATGGATTTCTTTATACTTATATTCAGCATGTTGATGAAAGGATGTTGATGATGCCATCACTTCATATATTAGATCAAGTCGCCATTCCTAAAGGTCAGACAGCGCAGGAGACATTGATTCACACAACGCAGCTGGCTCAGCTGGCTGAAACGCTTGGATATGAACGCTATTGGTTTGCTGAACACCACAGCACAAGAGGGCTCGCTAGTACAGCGCCTGAAATATTAATGGCTCATATTGCGGCTCATACATCAACCTTGCGTACCGGATCTGGCGGCATTTTACTTCCTCAGTACAGTCCTTTTAAAGTAGCAGAGGTCACGCGGCAGCTTGAAGCCCTTTATCCTGGACGGATTGAGATCGGAGTCGGCAAATCTCCGGGCGGGATTGAAAGGACGAGACTCGCTTTGACGGACGGCGTGCATAAAGACCTGTCTCAGTTTGACCGCCAGCTGAAGGACCTTCTTTTTTACTTATCAGACAGCCTGCCTTCTGGCCATCCGCATGCAGGCGTGAAAGCTGCTCCGCTTGTTGATGCTCATCCGCCGGTTTGGCTGCTTGGGCTGGGAGAAAATAGTGCCATGCAGGCGGCGGAGCTTGGAATCAACTATATTTTTGGCCACTTTATCCATCCTGCACGCGGCACACAAGCATTTGAGACGTATCGATCACACTTTTCTCCATCCGTCTTTTCCAGCCAGCCACAATCTATGTTTGCCATCTTTGTCATCTGCGGTGAAACCGATGAAGAAGCAGACAGGATCGCCAGCAGTACAGATTTATGGCTGCTGCGTGTTGAAAAAGGACTGGACAGCCGCGTTCCTTCTATAGAAGAAGCAAATGCCTATCACTACACCACACAGGAAAAGGAAAAAGTGCTGCAAAACCGCCAGCGGATGATTGTCGGCTCAAAGGAAACGGTGAAAGAGCAATTACAGATCTTGATGGACCGCTATCAAACGGATGACATCATGATTCTGAACAATTCCTTTGATCCGATTGAAAAACAACGTTCCTTCAAGAGAATAGCAGAATTATTTTGAAGCCAGCTTTCCAGGCTTCTTTTTTACATTGTCATAAAAAATGGGAAATGTAACATCAAGATGTCAAAATCCTTCCGTCTGTCATCTGATCGCAAATGTGTCTTCTAATCGTTAGCGAACTGTAAACGCATAAGAGGTGTACCTTTTATATAGTAGAGGTACATATTCAATGACCGGTTTACGCCGCTGAGAAAGAAGGAGATGACAGACATGAAAAAGAGACTCGATTGGGTAGATGCAGCTAAAGGAATTGGCATTCTGCTCGTGGTCATGGCGCATGTGCCCATTCCAGATTCGCTCAAGCAATTCATTTACTCTTTTCATATGCCGCTTTTCTTTTTACTATCAGGCATGATGTTTCGATCATCCTCATCCCCTGCTCTGTCATTTATTCAGAAAAAAGCCAAAAGCTTACTCTTGCCCTATCTCTATTTCTCCATCATTACGTATGTATTTTGGTTCTCTGTTACCCGCTTCTTCGCATTCAAGGGACAAACGGATATTGACCCTTTCGTTCCGTTTACAGGTATTTTCATATCCAATGCAGATGAAGCAAGACTCACACATAACCCAGCGATTTGGTTTTTAACAACGCTCTTTTTAGTGGAAATTTTATTTTTCTTTATGCATCGTCTTTCTAAAGGAAAACCCGCTGCCGTGATCTTGCTGACTGTTCTTTGCGGAGGTGCTGGATATGCCTCTACCTTGCTTTTAGATCAAAGTCTTCCTTGGAACGCCAATGTCGCCTTGACAGCTGTTGTGTTTTATTCGATTGGATTTTTAGCAAAGCAATGGTTTGTGGAATTAAAAACAGATCCAACCCTTCTTTTATGTACAGGTCTGCTTGTGCTAACGGCTTACATGCAGAGCTTTAATTCACGGATCGATATGCGCGTCAACGACTACGGTGATCTCTTTATTTTCTATGCATGTGCTCTACTCGGTTCAGCTGCCGTGATTTATTTAAGCTTTAAATTGAAAACTTCCCCTATTTTGACGTATCTAGGGCGAAATTCTATTGTCATTCTTGTCTTGCAGTTTGCCGGCATCGATATCATGAAAGCATTTGTTTTTTATGGACTTGGTATCAATATTGCTGATACAGCACAGCTCTCTTGGACACTTTTTTATACGATCGGCACATTGCTGCTCATGGTGCCATGTATCTCCTTCCTGAGCAAGTATCCGATGCTGCTCGGCAAAACAGCCAAAGCCGCACAACGCTACGGACAAAAAACATCCGCCGGATGAACAGGCGGATGTTTTTTGGATTAATCATTGATTTGAGAAGGATAAAGTGTCATTCCGCCATCCACAAATAAGGTGGTGCCTGTGATATATGCCGCTTCCTTAGAAACGAGGAATGCAGCAGCGGACCCAATCTCCTTCGGTTCACCAAAGGTTCTCATCGGAATTTTCTCAAGCTGCTTTTGTTTTTTCAATTCATCCTGTAAATCATCATTCGATTCGGTTGCCATGGTACCCGGCGCAATCGCGTTGATTCGAATACCTGCTTCGGCATAATCAAGAGCCAGCGTCTTCGTCATCATATTCATTCCGCCCTTTGAAGTGGAATAATGAACATTGAACGGGCGCGGAATTTCCTGATGGACACTGGAAATGTTTAAAATGGACCCTTTGATGTCATGCTCCATCATATAGGCGAGCGCAGCCTTTGCGCCTAAAAATGCACCTGTGATATTCACATCGATGACGTTTTGCCATTGCTCCAGCGTCATCTCATGCGGCAGCGCTTCTTCGCCGTTGAAGCCTGAATTATTGACGAATACATCTACTGTACCGAAATGCTCCAGTGCTGTATCCATGATGGCTTGGATGCCTTCCTCTTTGGAGACATCTGCGTGTACTTTCACCGCCCCACCTCCGTGCTTCTGAATGGCTTGTACGGTCTCTTCAGCTCCATCTTCATCGCCTTTATAGTTCACAACCACATTCATTTCCTCTTGTCCAAACCGCAATGCGATCGCTTGTCCAATTCCTTTTGAAGAGCCTGTGACAATGGCTGTTTTCCCTTTTAAATCTTGATACATCTTTATTTCCTCCATTCACGTGCTTCATCTTGTTGATACACAATGGTTACCCATTTTGGAAAAAACAAAAACACAACCCTCTGTATTCGTACTCTAAGAGGATTGTGCGTTTCATCAAGCTAAAAGGTGTTATAGACATTTTCACACGTTTCGGCGGTTGGCTGATAAAAGCAATGCGACTTATACCTTGCCACAAACGGCTGATTGTACCAAGTCGCCGGACAATCGCCAGGCGGTTTAAAATACCAAAGGCTGAATTTTGCCGGCCAAAAACGTTCTCCGTTAATATTTCTCCGCGCAAGTGTTTTTTCCGTTTCTCGTGCTCGTTGATAAAAGTAACCATGCGTGACCGCTTCGAATGCATGCTCCTGATAAATCATTTGTGGAATCGTACGCAGCCCTTTAAAGTCAGAGCAGTTGGCACGCAAACGATTGATGCCCACGTTTCCTACGAGCAGCATCCCTCGCCTCCCTTCACCTTCTGCCTCTGCTCTCAGCAGTCTGGCCATTAAATCAATATCAGAGCTTGTCGCTCTTACCACTGCCATATATCCACCTCCAGTTCGTTTCTCTTTTATTTTATGTAGTGTTTCTGTGTAGATGACTGCCATTTTTACATGAAAAAGCATGTTCAGTGTCGGCAGCCTGTCTAAATTTGCTGGACATGTGTCTCGCTGCCAACAACACTCAAACCAAGTGACCATATACATAACAGGAAGAAATATTCATTACTATATACTCATTTACAAGTCATAAAAATCCTTCTAATTGCGACATCATCTTCAAAAACAGTCATTTGAACCTATTCAATAATCCGACTCAAAACCTTAAAATATAAAATGTTGAGTTTCTACAGGAGATATCAAATAATAAATTACAAGTTTCTCCTCTCAACTTAGTGTCATTTTTACTACTTGAAGCCAATCAACCTCGGAAACGCACTGAGGTATTGACAGTACTTTCGCTTCATTCTACAGTAAAAAACATACAGTATTTTTCTTTTTGTGCAAAAAGAATGATATGAACTACAGCTTTTCAATGAAATTCACCATAAACCCGAGGAGGAAAACACGCCATGTTTAAAAAGAAATTATCCCTGTTTCTTCTGATCTTGTGTGTAACTGTTGTCGCTGCTGCTTGTAGTGGTGGAAAAGACAAAACAGCTGCGAAAGAAAACGATACCAAAAAATCTCTTGATGCAGCAGAGGTAAAGGTAGAAAGTGCTGAATACACATTACCACCTCAATACGATACATCTGTACAGGATGATCAGTATGTACTAAAAGTGAATGTATCTGTAAAAAATATCAGCAAAGAGCCTCTCAATGTTGATAAAAGCAACTTCACGCTTTACCAAGATGACGCACAGGTATCTACAATCTCTCCAGATGACTATAACGAAGTATTATCTTCAAGCTCTTTAAATGCAGACAAAGTGACTAAAGGCGGTCTTTTCTTTGTTGTTGACAAAGACAAAGATTATCAGCTTGTTTACACAGAGCCAGGAAGCGGATCGAAAAAAGATGACAAAACACTAGAATTCGATATTAAAGGAAAAGACTTAATGAAAAAAGCAGATACACTACAAGCATCTGCAAAAGCTCTTTCTTCTTATATTGATGTGATGATTTTTGGTAAGAAAAACGATGATTTCGAAAAACTAACAGGTGATAACAAATCAACTGTTGTGAACGAATTTGATAAATCATTCAAACAAGGTTACATCACTTCTTCAGGTATTTCTTCTAGCTCAGCGAAGGACGAAAACCTTGATAAGCTACTGAAAGCTGTGAAAGAAACATTAGCTGAAAAATCAAAAGTTTCAACAAAAACAAAATCCATCAGTGGTGATAAAGCTGTCGTGACTGTGACTCTGACACCAATCGATGCAAGTCCGCTTGTCGATCGTTTGAAAGAGAAAGCGACTGAGTTCTACAGCAAAAACCGTTCAGCTTCTTATGATGAAGCGCAAAAATACTTACTATCAATTTACCCAGATGAGTTTAAAAAATTAGGACCATCGTCTTCTGAAG
The DNA here is from genome assembly GCF_038593175.1 of Bacillus sp. FSL K6-1006. Lineage (NCBI taxonomy): Bacteria > Bacillati > Bacillota > Bacilli > Caryophanales > Bacillaceae > Bacillus > Bacillus sp. FSL K6-1006. The sequence goes on along the minus strand of NZ_CP151970.1, from coordinate 291,112 downwards.
AAACAGTAGAAGTCAACATGAAGAAAAATGATATCGACCAATGGAAACTTGATTTGAACGACTACAAAACAAGCTCATTAGTTGAGAAATTCATCAAGAACTAAAGAAAAACCCCCGATTCCGGGGGTTTTTTGTTATGATTTATCACCTGGTTTGGTGATCGTGAACCCCCTCTATCATCAAAAACCAGAATATAGTCAAGTTATCTTACCCTTGACAACATTTCTTTCTATAATCAGTGTTCCATTTCTTTAGCTTGATCACTATGAGATATTCAATCCTGATTATTCTTTTTTGTACTTAAGATTTTTTTCTGCTTATTTGTGTTAAATATGACATGTAAACTCAAAATAAAAAAAGGTTCTCCTCACTCTTTATTTCTATTGAACTATATTATAAATCTAGCCACTCATTATAAAAGTAAACCATCATTTTCATTCACCCACTCTTTTTCTATTTAAGTTATTCCTTAATAAAACTCTTCGAGATATAAATAATTTCATTTTTATAATGTATTCAAAAAAAGGTTCTTTATACTCATTTTTAAGGTAATTTTAAACTTTTTATCATTATTATTATGCTAGAATTAGTAACCACATCAAAGAGAAAATTTACCATGGAAAATGATCTTGTCTAATAAAATGTCTTAGCTTCTGAAACCTTCGAATGTATAGATACTAATGTGAACTCAATAATATTGTTTATCCAACAATTCAAATCTCAAAATATTATTAGACTACTAGAAGTTAGTTGACAAAAGAGAAAAAAGTTATGTTATCAAATACTCGATTTACAAAAAGAGTTATCTGATGTTGTCGAAAAAATCTTATTTAGAGATACATTAGTGATATCTTTCATGAAAATTCAGAAACATACCAAGACTTATTGGGGGTACGATCGATTATTAAAAAAGGCTAGGAGGAAATGATTATTGAAAGAGTGAGAAGATATGATTGATAAAATTCTAAAGTTAAAGAAATGGTTGATTTTATTTGTTTTTATAATGGTGATTTTATTCTTTGGAGTGTTTAGTTTTTTGCTAAAAGATAATTTAAAAAATGAAACTATTAGTACGAGAGAATTAAATGAAAAAATTAAAGTCGCGGTTTTAGATAGTGGAATAAATAAGAATCATAAAGATTTAAAAGGTAAGATTGTAAAAGAATTTAATCCGATAGATTCATCCATTGAGTCTGAAAATAAATTAAGTCATGGTACATCAATCGCAGGAATAATTACAGCAAACAACACTAACAGTGAAGTTACTGGCGTTACACAAAATGTCGAACTATATTCTGTTAAAGTGATCAAAAATGATGGAAAGATTGAAAGACAGGGTTTTATAGATGGTTTTAAGTGGGCTATATCTCAAAATGTAGATATTATTAATTTAAGTTTAGGTTTTCAAAAGGATTTCCCCGAATTAAGGGAGTTAGTGGACGATGCCGTAAAAAAAGGAATTATTATTGTTGCTGCTAGTGGTAATACTTATGGTTTAAATAGTCAATTTCCAGCTCGCTACGATAATGTTATTTCTGTCGGGGCAATTGATTCAAAGAATAAAGTACCACAATTCTCTGCTATAGGAAAAGTTGATTTTTTTGCCCCCGGTGTTAATGTTTTATCGTTAAATAATAAAGGAGGAAATTCTGTTTATACAGGATCTTCTTATTCGACAGCTTACATAACGGGCGTAATTGCCGATTATCTTTATAAAGAGAAAATTAATAAAGATGAAAAGAGCTTTTCACAGGTTTATACCTATCTGGAGAGTTCATCTACGGAAATGCTGGATAATAAAAGTAAGATTATTCAGGATTTCAATTTTAAAAAATAACGGAGGAATTGTTATATGTGGTTAAAAGTTAAAAGTAAAATTATAATATTACTGGTGTTTTTCTTAGTTGCTAGTCTATTTCCAAACAATCATACCAAGGCAGAAGAAATTGATAATAATATGATTGTTGATGAAGAAGTTGTTTCAGAGATGTTAGAAGATAGTTTATCTGAAGAAAATATTTCTGTTGATAATTTTGAAATATCAAATGATGAATTGGTTTTAGATACTTCAATGAATGACGCGGAAGGAAATAAGGTTGAAGCTACTCTCAATGTAGAACCTGGTGCAGATAGTTTTAATTTAACTACAAGAGAATTCAATGAAGTTGGTGAAGAAATATCAAAGGAATATGAAATAAAAATTAACCAATTTAAAAACGATGAGTTTGAAGCGACTTTTGAAGATGTTGAAACAGAGGAAATTTTCACCTATAATTCAGAGGAAGGTACAGCTTCATTCGCCTTTTTAATACCGGTGGGAATAGCAATAACACCTGCAGTTATGACTGCTTTATTTCATACTGGTGCAGTGATTGTTGTTGCAGGAGCTGGTTATGTAATTGCTACAGAAGCCAACAAGCACAGGTCTAAAAGCAAAAAAAAATATAATCATTATGAAGCTGTTATCCGAGGCGGAGTATATGTTGGAAAAGGACTAAGTAAATCGCAAGCAATCGCTAGAATGAAGTCAAAAAAGGATATTTGGTCTATTTCTTCTAGTCAAGCAGAAGTTGTTGCAGCTGGAGCTAATACAAAAGGTAAACCATTTAAAGAAGTAGATAGATACAAAGGTAAGCCGAAGAAAGGTTATTATTATCACTGGCATCCCTATAAGAGAACTCCAAAGGCTCATTCATTCTACGGAGGTCCTGTTAAATAGTTAATAGAGGTGAATAATGTATAATTACGAAAAGCTATATAAACAATATTTATATAAAAAAGATCAATTGATTTTTACTAAAGAACAAGTCGTTGAAATGATAACGTCTAAATTTAAAGCTAGAGAATTTTCAAAAACAAAGATTTTAGATTTAGTAGATGATGATCACTTTGAATATACTAAGATATTTAAATGTTTTGTCATTGATGATCCGAGTATATTGATTAAATTGTTTTCGAATGAGGAAAAAAAGGATCATCGTGAACAAGTACTTCATAATCGTCTTCATCCGTTAAACCCTAAAAGAGTAAAAGAATGGGAGTATAATCACTTATTGCTTGATGAACAAGAAGGTAGAAGAATTGATATCATTTTAGAAAGTAAAGATGGATTATATGTTTCAGAATTTACCGTAAGAGATAGTTGCGAAAAGCTTAATAGGTATATAAATGCTTTAATTGAAGGTGCACTTATCGAAAATGGGTTAGAAGAATATCCTGATGGTATTCATGACGAGTATTTTCAATTTTATTTAGAGAACTTGGATCAATTCGGTTTCTTAAACTGAAAAATACGATGATCGGCATTCACTTGAAAACGCCCTCTATCAAAGAGGGCGTTTCTTTATTTCGCAAGCATCCATTTCTCTTTCATAAACAAGCTTCTGACGATGACAAACAGGATGAAGACTGCCAAGGCTGAGGAGCCGAGTGTCAGGGCGATGGACATTGGATCGATGATACCAAACATCAATTGCTTACACAGCGCATGAATATTGAGGAATGGGATGGCAAAGTAATACGTATCTAGCTGCGTAGCACCCGCTCTCATGGTAAAGAACATTGGGAGCACACCTAGCGTAATGATCATGGACATGTACGATTGCGCTTCTTTGACTGAACCCGACATCACACTGAGCAGCAATTCAATCATGGATACCATGAAGGAGAAGATGATAAGCGCCGCAAACATGACGCCGATAATGCTCCACATTTGATCACCAAAGTTCAGAGCTTGCTTCAGCTTTTCTGTAAAGAGCAAAGTGGATAGAAGCAGCATCCCGATCGCCACAATTCCACTTAAAATACCGAACATAGAGACAGCGAGCCATTTTCCGATGAGAATCTGGAGTCTGCTGGCCGGCGTCAGGAATAAGGCTTCAATTGATTTTCGGTCTTTTTCACCTGCTACAATATCAAGCGCTGCCGGCAAAGCACCTGAGATCACGGAGGTCACCAAAATCATTGGAAGGAGAATCGACAACAGCATAGCGGTCACTCCGTTTTCCCCTTCATCACCTTCTTCTACATCAACGGACTGCACTTCAAACGGATGAATAACGGACGTATCGATTTGATCCGCTGCTAAGCGCTTCTCGACCACCTGGTTTTGATACTGCTCCAGCAATGATTGCAGCATTTGAACGGTGATCACCGAATCATCATCTGTCGTATATCCATGAATTTTAATGGCGAATGGCTTTTGATGCTTGAGCATATCGCCTGCCTCTTTCGGCATTTCCAGGTAAGCATTTGCCTCCCCATCCTTGACGGCTTGCTGCGGATCATCAAATGTTTCAAGGTTTAGGTTTTTGACCTCTTTGATCATTTGGTTCATTTCGGCAGGAAGCTGTTCATTGATGGCGACTGTATAGGCTTTATCCCCTGGATCTGCAATCATGCTTTCATAAAAGAACACCAGCCCAAGCATGGTCAAAAGAGGAATCAGTACGGTTAAGAGCAACGTTTTTCGATCCCTTAGCGCATCTGTCATTTCTTTCAAAAAGACGGTTTTCCACATTATGAAATCCCCCTAGCGAGCTTCGACATAAAGATATAGTTCAAGTCTTCACTTTGTTCCTGTGCATATAATTCTGGAAGTGTCCCTTTGTAAACAAGCTCTCCTTGATGAATCATCATGACACTGTCACAAAGCTGGCTGACTTCTTCCATGATGTGGCTTGAAAAGAGGATCGTTTTATTTTGCTGCTTGAGCTGATGGATAAAATCTCTGAAAATATTACTCGACGTGATATCTAAGCCTGTTGTCGGCTCATCAAATAAAATAATGTCAGGATCATGAATTAACGTTCTGGCAATCGCCACCTTTTGTTTCATTCCTCTTGAGAATCCTTTCACTTTGCGATCCATGTATTGTCTCATCCCAAAACGCTTTGCCAAATCCTCTATTCTTGCTTTGATTTCATGCTGATCTAAGCCATATAATTTGCCAAAGTATTCAAGGTTTTCTCTTGCCGTCAAACGATCGTAAAGCCCCGTCTCTCCGCCAAACAAGACACCAATCCGCTTTTTCACTTCTGTTGCTTCTTTCACTGTATCAAAGCCTGCGACAGTGACTGTTCCATGTGTAGGCTCTAATAATGTGGCTACGGCGCGCAATAATGTTGTTTTTCCTGCACCATTTTCTCCTAGAATGCCAACGACTTCCCCTTCCTTCACGGAGAACGTCATGTGTTTCATCGCTTTTACGACTTTTTTCTTATCTTTAAACCAGCAGCTGCAATCGCTGAGAGTAATCATGTGGTTCGCCCCTTTCAACTTTCTAAGTCTATGATAGAAAAAATAACGCTTGCCTGATATAAAAATGTCGCGAAACGTCCTTTTTCTGTCTTGAAATGATCTATTTCAAAAAAACAAATGGTAAAATAGACAAATAATAAGAATGGTCATAGGTGATTTTTATGATAAAAGTAGGTCTCGTCGACGATTACCGAGTAGATTTAGAAAAGCTGCACGCCATTGTAGGCAGGATGGAGGCTGTGGACATCGTCTTTGTCACGCAGTCAGCAGAGGATGCATATGAGAAGGTTAAAAAAGGAGACATTGATCTGTTGTTCGCTGACATTGAAATGCCTGGAATGTCCGGCTATGAATTAGCGGACCTCATTCACTCTCACGCACTGAATGTCGATGTGGTCTTTGTGACAGGAAACAGTGGATATGCGGTCCATGCGTTTGATTTGAATGTACATGATTATATTATGAAGCCCTACCAAGCTGATCGAATTGCCAAATGCTTAGAGCGTTATATGTCCACCAAGCAGGAGAAGAGCATTCATGGACGGCTTCTCATTAAGCAGCAGTCAGATATTCATGTGCTCCAGAAAAAGGATGTTATTTTTGTTGAGCGAACAGGCCGGTCAACAACTATCGTAACAACGACAGGAGATATCCAGACCTATCAGACATTAAATGAGCTAAAAGGCGATCTGGCTGAAAAGGATTTTATCCGCTCCCACCGATCGTTTATTATCAATATTCATTACATTAAAAATTTCTCGGCGTATGCTAAAAATTCGTATATCGTGTCTTTTGAAGGGACAGATAAAAAAGCCATGATGACCAAGCAGCAATTAGAATTCTTTAAGAAATACTATTTTTAAGGAGAACGAACGTGAACGCTTTCTATCTTGGATTTCGCATTTATGCCCTCATATGGTTAGGTCTTGCGTTTCATGCAGCTGCTGAAGCCTTTCTGCCGTTACCATCCATTGTGTTGTGGCTTCTTACCTTTTGCACGATGTGTGTTTATACATTTTTCATGTACAAAAGATTTTTGCCTCATACGAGTGGTGATGTGATATTAGGCGCTTTTGTACTCATCACCTGCGCAGGTCTTTTGCTGTTTGTAACGCAACCGAATGGGCTGACCTATCTTTTGGCGCTCATCATGATGGTGACAGTTGATATCCTCTCATTGAAGGTGATGCAGACAGAAAAACAGTTAAATGGACGGCTTCAAGAGCTCATAAAAGCAGAATCAAGAACCAACGAATTACTTCTTGAGATGCGCAGTAAACATCATGAAACAGCCAGACATTTAAATGCCTTTTCCTCGTCGAACGACGAGCGTGAGATCAAAGATTTGATTCAGCAATACGTCAAACATTTCCCATGGATGAAAGGCGAAAATGCATATTTAGCCTCAACTCTACATTCCTTTTTGGAGCGGGCTGAGAAAGAGGACATTGCACTTTCACTAGACCTTCAAGCACCCTTTTCATCGCTTCCTTTTTCAAAGGCGGATCAGGTTAGTTTTACTGGCAACCTGCTTGATAATGCTCTAGATGCAGCAATTGAAGCGAAGCAAGCCGGAAAAGAGGGCAGCATCTCAGTCACAACCTCTATTCGGAGCGGGCTATTTTTAATCCATTGTGAAAACAGCACAAAAGGTATAGAAAAACACGTGCTAGATCATTTATTCAAAACTTTTGGCCGTTCGACAAAAGGCGGCGATCATCAAGGCATGGGGACGTATATCATTCAACAGCTTGTTGAAAAGGCAGACGGTACACTTGATTTCACTTACCGTTCTCCAAATTTGCGGCTCGTCATCAAAATCCCTCTCACCATGTCATAAAAAAAGGTGCATAGCTGCACCTTTTTTTAGTGTTAAGAGAAGATCTTATCGATTTGATTGATTTCCTCTTCTGTTAATTGAACATCGTTTGTTTTTAGATTTTGCAGCACTTGGTCTGCTCGTTTTGCCCCTGGAATAATAGCATCAATGCCATCCTGCGCTAAGAGCCAAGCGAGTGCGACGTGTGCTGTTTCTGCATTCTTTGATTGAGCAATGGCTTTCAGCTTGTCTACTTTTTCGAGATTTGAAAGGAAAGCATCGCCTTGGAAAAGCGGGTCCTTTGCTCGAATATCATCAAATGTCGCATCTTTTGTAAATTTCCCAGTCAACAAGCCTGATGCCAATGGGAAATAAGGAATAAAGGAAATACCATGCTCGACGCAGTATGGAAGAAGATCCTGCTCTGCCTGACGTTTCAGTAGAGAATACTCTGATTGAAGCACGTCTAAGTAGCCATCTCGGTTAAAGGCTTGAAGCTGTTCAAAATCAAGGTTTGATGCACCGATTGCCCTGATTTTCCCTTCGTCCTTCAATTCCTTTAATGTGCCTGCTACTTCTTCGAGCGGCGTACGTCCATCTGGGAAATGCATATAGTACAAATCAATATAATCTGTTTGCAGTCGTTTCAGGCTATTTTCAACCTGCTCTCTTAAGAAATCACGGCTGTTATCAAGTTCAATTTGCCCGTTTACTTCCTTATGAGCTCCTTTTGTCGCAAGGACAAGCTTTTCTCTGCCGCCTCTTTTGGCAATGATCTCACCGATTAATTCCTCTGAACGGCCCAGCCCATAAATAAAAGCAGAATCTAAGAAATTGACACCTTGATCAAGAGCGGTCTCCACAAGCTCCCGTCCAGCATCCTCACTAAGATTCGGGAATAAATTATGCCCGCCTACTGCATTCGTACCAAGCCCTATCGGATTTACCTGCAAATCAGTTCGTCCAAGCGTTACCTTTTTCAAAAGCTCATCTCCCTTATCTACATAATCATCCTTATTTTCCCACGAATCATTTCCAACATTCAAGTATACCGCTCTCTAAAAATCAACCTGCAGGTGGACGCTGTGAAAATAGAAGATGCGTATGATGAAGATAGACTAAAACGAAAAGGAGATCTTCTCATGACCATTCAAATTGTCATCATTATGATTATTCTGCTTTTAAGAACGGGCAAGGAAAAAGAAATCCGCCCCATCAGGCTTCTCATAGGACCGCTCATTTTATTAGGCACACTCTTTTATTCCTTTACCCAGCATATTGAAATTACGGCGATGAGCCTGCTTGCAATGATTGTCTTTGCACTCACAGGTTTTGCAATCGGGCTATGGAGAGGTAAACTATACAAAGTAACATATGATCAACAGTCGGGGCGTATCACCGCCGCCAGCTCACTCTATGGAACACTTTTTTTCATCGGAATCATCCTTATCCGGATGACAGTAGGTTCAATTGTACAGGATGGCGGTCATTCCCTGCTTATTTTCGCAAATGGCCTGACATTCCTTCCAATCGGCAGTATGATCGGATTACGTTTTATTCTTTTAAAAAAATATATGAACATCAAGGCATCTGCTGCTATAAACTGACAGACAGGAGTTTTTGATATGAACCTTCAGCAGCCGCTCAAGCTTTTAGGTCAAATAAGGCGAAAATTCGTATTAGGCCTTGTATTGATCTATATGTATATTCAAATGTATGAGCCCCTTTCAATAGGCGAATTGGTGTTTCGAACCTTCGTCTATTTGGTGTTTCTCCTTTGTCTTTTTCCAAAAAGCAAGCTGTCACCTAAAAAGCAATTTTCTATGCTCTTCTTAATGTGGATTCTGACACATCTCTTGTGGCTGGTGACAGGTCAGATTCAAGACAGTATTGGGCTGACCTTTTTTATGATTGGCTTTATCGCTTTTCGTTTTTCAGAGGCGCATCACCCCTATCTATTTGCTATCATCTTTTTCACTAGTGGGATCAGCTATTATGTAAACAATTTTTCTTGGAACATGGTGATCACTCTCCCGCTATTCCAGCTGCTTGTGTATACACTTGTTTTGATTTCTAGAATGCGGCGGCGTGAACAGGAATTAAAGGAAGAACACTTCGGAGAATTGCAATTGGTTCACAAGGAATTATCAGAAGCCCATGAACAATTGAAAAAGGCGCATATGGAGCTTGAAGAAGCGACCGTTCAATCTCTCCAATTTGCAGTGCTGGAGGAGCGAAGCAGAATTGCACGTGACCTGCATGACAGCATCGGACACCAATTAACCTCGATGATTGTCCAGCTGCAGTCTTTGCCCTACCGTTTAAAGCAGGAAGAACCAGAGCAGATGGAGCAGACGTTTCAGGAGCTGATCAATATTTCCAAAAATTGTCTCACCGAGGTTCGTTCTGTGGTTCATCATATGGCGTCAGATGATGCAGGTCTCGGACTTGCCGGACTTCGCAGCCTCATCAAGCAAGGAGAGATATCGGGTGAGCTTGACATTCACTTTCATACAGAGCAGCTTACGTATAAAAAATGGCCGCTCTCCGTTTCTGAACTGCTTTACCGCATTTTACAAGAAGCCATCACCAATACAATTCGCCATGCCAAGGCGACCGCGATGACCATTACACTATATAACCACCAGCATGAGCTGATGATGAACATTGAAGACGATGGATATTTGACCAGCGAAAAAGATCTTTCATTTGGCTTTGGGCTGTCAGGCATGAAGGCACGGTGTGACGCAGCAGGCGGTTCCCTCAAGACGTCCATACGCGAGCCGCACGGCTTCTGTATTCATATTCAAATTCCTATCAAGGAGGACTCCAAGGCATGACAAACCCTATTAAGATTGGCATTATTGATGATCAGCCGCTGATCCGCCAAGGATTTCGTTATATTGCAAGCGCTCAAGAGGATATTAACGTCATATGGGAGGCGTCAGACGGTCAGGAGGCGGTTGCGCTTTGCTCGACCAACACTCCAGACGTACTGCTGATGGATGTACAAATGCCTGGAATGGATGGCATCACAGCAACAGAGCACATTTTAAAAAAGCATCCAGATGTAAAAGTTGTGATTCTCACGACCTTTGATACGGAAGAATACGTCTTTGACGGAATTCGTGCAGGGGCAGTCGGTTATTTGCTGAAGGATACAATGCCTGAGGAATTAATTGAGGCCATCCGCACCGCCTTTGCTGGTGAATCTGTCTTTCGAACGGCAGCCTCTGAGCACATGATGGCACGAGCTCTTCAGCAGGCAAATGATACACATCACACTCATCTGCTTCACGAATCATTCACAGAACGTGAACGCGATGTATTACAGCAAATGGCCTATGGCTTAAAGAATGAAGACATTGCTGATCAATTATTTATCAGCAAAAGTACGGTAAAAACGCATGTGCACCGTATTTTACAAAAGCTCAATGCACAAGACCGTACACAGGCTGTCGTCTTCGCCATCCGGCACCGCCTCGTGAAATAAAAACTACCTTCACTTCAAGATTTTTATACAAAAAACATTTAAAACCTAAAATAAATCTATAAATCAATACTTATTAACTAGTATATTGTGCTTATTTAATTCCTTGTTTTATAGATGATTGTGTTAAAAATGATCAAAAATAGGGACTAAAACCTATTCCTCATCATGAATGAATTTCGATAGAATGAATAGTGCAAATCGTCATTAGGATATTTTCCCCTTTAACACCCGAATATACCATTCTATCTGTTTCTTTTTTCTTAGTCAGATAGCGGGAATGAAATGACGAAAGAAAAGCAAAGGAGCATCAACTGTGAATCTTAAAAAAATAAGTGCACTCCTCATGATTTCATTCGTGATGATCATCTCTGCAGCCTGCCAGAGCTCAGCCAAATCAACCGACGCTGATCAAAAGTCAACGAAAACAGCAGAGGTAAAAGTTAATAGCTACGAATATACGTTACCAGAAGACTCAACAACTACCCTGAGAGACAATGAATTGGTACTAAAAGTCAATCTGACGATCACAAATAAAGGTGACAAAGCCCTTTCATTATATAACTCTGACTTCTCCCTTTATCAGGACGATGCCAAAGTATCTGATTTAAAATTCTACGGCAGCAAAGACCGTCTTGACCTTGGTTCATTGAACAAAGGCAAGTCACTTTCAGGAGCACTTTATTTCCTAGTAGACAAAGGGAAAAAATATCAGTTTGTTTATCAGGACAGCATCAAGAAAAACAGTGATTCCATCCAAATCGACCTAGATGGAAACAAAATACTAGATTCAGCAAAAAAGCTGGATAACCCAGCAAAAGCGTTATCCGCTTATACCGATATTATTGTTTTTGATAAAAAGAACGATGAATTCGCAGATTTAACGGGTGACAACCAATCGGATGTCGTCAATAAATACCATGAGATGTTTGTAAAAGACTTCAAAAGAAGTGCAGGAATATACGGAAATGAAGTGAGTGACCGAGATATTCTGTCGATGTACAAACGCATTCAAAACACCATGAAGGATAAAGCGAAAGTAGAAACAAGTGTGAAAACCATCTCTGATGACGAAGCAAAGGTTGTCGCTCAAGTAACAGGCATTGATGCTTCTAACTTAAAAGACAAGCTAGACAAGCAAAGAGACGAGTTTTACAACGGAAAAATCCGTTCAAAAGAAGAATTGTATAAAAAAAGCTTAAACATGTACGCATCTGAATTCGAAAAACTTCCTCCCGTTTCCAGCCCAGCTGAATATGAAGTGAAAATGAAACGTAATGGGGAGGGTCAATGGAAAATTGACCTCAATGATTATAATACAGAGCAGTACATGAGTGGTTTTATTAAAACGAGATAATCTAAAAAAGACGCTGGCCTCTGAAGGAGCCGCGTCTTTTTTTAGATTATACTGTCGCCTCTTGCTCTTCTTTCACCGCTTTTTCGATATCTTTAAAACGGCTCGATACAGTCGACGCACTAATACCATACTTTTTCGCTACTTGTGCTTGAGATAGCGGGGCATCGCTTGCAAGTGAATGAATGTAGTATTCGATTCCGGCAGCAAATGACGCTGCTTTACGGATCACAGGTGATTTCTGATCACAGTAGGCTTTCCAAACCGTTAAAGCACCATCTGTCAGGCTTTGGTCACCGTGCTCCTTCATTCCGTCTTCAATCAGCTTAGCTGTTTCCAGCTGGACGTCACTTGCCCAGTCCATACGATCTGCTGATAGACCTGCATCGCCTTCTGTTTGAGCAGGTGTCTCTGATTCTTCTACTTCTTGCTTCGCAAACATACACTTCAGCACATCAGGAAATGATTCTCTCATAAATGTGCTGCGCGCTCCTCCATTTGCTTCATATGCGTCAACAAGCTGGCGCACCTGAAGAAGGAGAGTATCTGTAAACTCTTTCGCAAACATCGTGTATTGAATGAAAAACTCTGCCTTATCTTCAAATTGAACAGGAAAACCAAGCACGAGACTTCCCTTTTCAGGTAGTACCGTTTGATCAGGTTTTACATCTACTTCAACCTTCTCCGCTGTTATCATATTCTCAAAGTAAAGAGACTCGTCCGTTTTTTCATTTAATAAAAGCAATGATGGCTCCATGTCTGTCCAAGACTGGACCACTTGTCTTGTTTTCGGACGGGTAATATCCTCTGCCTTCTTCGTCAGGAATTCTTGGAAAATGGTCTCTTTCTGATCAGTTAATGGACGGAAGAAGATGCCCCATACACTCAAATGGAAAACTGAGATTTGTTGCGTTTCTTTATCCATATCTGCAAGGAAAGAAAACTCATTAATGAATTGATTGATCGCTCTTTGATGCTTAGAAAAAGCATAATTCATTAAATCCTTTTGAACTTGTACAGCTTCCTTAAACACAAGCTCAGACGTTTGTTCTCCGCCTGATTTTTGACCACAGCAATGTTTATATTTTTTTCCGCTTCCGCAAGGGCAGAGCGCATTTCGTTTAATTTTTCCCAAAATAAAACCTCCGACATTCTAGTCTAACCTCACTATTTTAACAAACGATTGCACAGGAGGGTTTTATTTTCAAGAAAAAAGAAAAATCAGAATGATCAGTTAAATTATAAAAACACCTGAAGATCACGATAGATCATAGGAAAGACAGACTTCCTCTGTTTATTTTCTCCAATCATACCAACAGATTTTCCTCAGCTCATTCCTTCGAATAACTGCTTTGCCTCAAAATAAAAGATTTGTACGAATTTCTTTGTATTGACTCTGCCCGTCGATCCTGCGGGAGAAGATGTCTTCTGCATTTCTTTCATTCTTTGGCTGACATCGGTAAAATCGAAAAACTTCGACGCGTAGTGCTCAAACTTAGGATTTGAGAAATCTGTTAATCCTAGTGAGGCAAAATGATTCAAGGAATGATGAATAGCTCGTCTAATCCGCTGTTCCGCCGCTTTCACTTCCCGCATCACCTCTACATCGGTTGCATCATGAGCCAGTTTTCTTTCTGCTGTTTTGATAAACAGCTGCTTTAGCGGCGGGAAATTGACCTCATGAGAATTGGCGGACTGTGTTTCATGTAAGTAGATGAGTATCTCCAGTAAATCCTTAGAGCCGCTCTCGCCGACAATTCCCAGCTCAGATAAGAGGAATTCCCCAGCTTCTTTCATCGTCCTTCTCTTCGCCTCAGCGCCCGCACCTTGAGAAATCACAGGCTCTAATGGCAGCACGTGGCGAAGAGAAGCTTGTATATCGTAAATCGATTTTTCCAGCTTGATACGCTCCATGACTTTTCGAATCACACTGACGATTTCAATGCGATTGACAGGCTTATGGATATAATATTCAATCCCTAGTTCATAGGCTTCTGCCATCATCTCTTTCGCCTCTACTTGGGAAATCATAATGACCTTGCCTTTGAATTCAGGGTGGATATGGCGGATGGTTTGAATGCCATCTCTAGCAGGCATTAAAAGATCAATCAAAAGGATGTCTACTTTCTTGAGGTTCAGTGAATGTGCCTCTAATCCAACTCCGTCACCCGCTTCATCTACGACCTCTCCCAAATCCTCATCCTCTATGATTTGACCTAAAATCGAGCGTATTGCACGATCATCATCTGCAATGAAGAATCGCATACACTCACCCTCTCTGTATTAAATTTTGTATAGGAAGGACAAGCAGAAATGCTGTACCTTTTGTTTCTCTTGGTTCGATTTGAATATGACCGCCAAGCTCTTGTACCAGCTCTCTCACATAGGATAAGCCAATCCCAGTAGACGGTGTTCCAAATGCATCAAATTTGGAGGTATACCCTGGATCAAACACAATCTCTCTCATTTTTTTAGGAATCCCTGGTCCATCATCTTCAATCCGAATCTCTATTTTATCATGACTTCCTTTCAATTCGAGTGAGATCATCCCGGTATCTTTTATTGCTTCGACTGCATTGGCCATTAAATTATTAATCAGCGATAAGAAAATAAACACATGATAATCATGCAGATGAATGCCCTTTATATCAGATGTAAAGGAGATGTTTTTCCCAAGAGATAAAGCATACTTCTCTTGAATGCGGATCACAATTTGAACGAGCTCTTCCGCCTTCATATAGTCTTGCATATTTTCCTTCGAAATCAGCTTTGAAAGCCCAGCATAAATACGCTGATTATCCTTTTTCACTTCATGAATTTCTCCTGCAAGCTTTAACAGCTCCTGACTCAATTTTTTCCCTGCTTCGTGTTCATGCAGCAGACGGTAAAGCCGGTATGATTCCTGTGTAATATGCTCTGTATGTTTTAACGTTTTCTTTAAATGCACCGTTTCTTCGTATAAATTCGAAATGACCATCATCATATGCTCATTTTGTTTCATGATCTGCTTTTCTCTTGATTGCGCCTCATACAGCTTCATCATATTAAAAAAACTGATCACCACAAAGCTGTGAGCAAACGCAATGAGGAACATATCGCTCAGCTTTGATAAGGTCATCGTTGTATCAAACACTAAAAATTGTACAAACAGCTCGACAAAATCAGCAACTAATTCGATCATCAAACCGATGATCCCAATGAAAATAGAGCGCTGTTTAAAGCGTCCCGTACGGACAGCAAAAAACAGGAAAGCATAAGTGAAATAGAAAAAGAAGCTTGGGAATTGCTGATAAAATGAAGAAGCCAGATCAGCATTCTGCTGAATCAAATCTAAGCCTACCCGAAAAAGCACAATAGCTGCGCCTGTTAAAAATCCCGGCAATAGCGGTCTAGATTTTCTTAAGAGTAATAAGCAAAAGAAAAACGCAGGTGCGCCAAAGCTGATGCGGAACGTCTCATTCACAGGATAAAACTTCAGCTCTCCTGCAAGCGGCACAATGACCATCATAAAAATTAAAATGAATGCGTCCTTTTTGACAAGCTGATTTAAACTCAAATGACTGACATCCCTTCCCCTGTTTGCATAGCCACAGTATACAAGGAGTCTCTTTTCTCCACAATGTACAAAAAAATAATTTTCACTGCTCCTTTTATCCTCAAAACCCTTTTTTATGACTATTCTCCGGGGCAGCAAGGTGACCTTTCAGCTATTCAGTGTTTTGAGCATTGACGACAATAATCGACAGACTGATTTTTATTTGTAAGTTTTTCTGTAGATTTACGTCAGATTGTGTAGTTTCCAAGATAAATTGAATGAACAATTTTAGTGAAACTATATGTAAGCGTTTTCTGAATTTTCACTAAAAACCCTTTTTGTTTTTCCGCCGACAATGCCTTCATTTGTACATATATTTAGGTGTAAAGGAGTGGTGCAAGCAGCGCATGACAAGTTCTTTGAAGATGTGTAACATGTTTTCGTGCCTATTTGATCGCATTTTTTGTCATCCGCCAATTCAATAGGGTACTTTTTGATTTTTGATTGGAGGAATCGTATGAAAACAGCAATTTCTAAAAATACACAACACGCATGCCAGTCTTCTGTTGATCAATGGGCAGAAGAAATACGTCCGTATTACACAAACGGGCAGAATGCTGGCTACATTCCAGCACTTGGAAAAGTGAATTCCTCTCAACTTGGTATCAGCGTGATAGGCCCAGATGGATCATCTGTACGATATGGTGATTGGGACGTTCCCTTTACCCTACAAAGTATCTCAAAAGTCATCAGCTTTATAGCTGCCTGTTTAGGAAGAGGCGTACCTTACGTCTTGGATCGGGTAGATGTAGAGCCAACTGGTGATGCATTTAATTCCATCTACCGTCTTGAGATGCATAAACCAGGGAAGCCCTTTAATCCAATGATTAATGCTGGAGCTATTACCGTATCCTCCATCCTTCCCGGAAAGACTTCTACAGAAAAGCTAGCATATATTTTCGATTTAATCGAAAACTTAATAGGTAAGCGTCCTTCTGTTAATGAAGAGGTTTATCAATCAGAATGGGCAACTGCACATCGAAATCGGGCACTTGCTTATTATTTAAAGGAAACCAATTATTTAGAATCGGATGTCGAGGACACGTTAGAAGTGTATTTAAAGCAATGTTCCATCGAGGTCACAACAGAGGACATCGCCTTGATTGGACTGATTATATCAAGTGATGGCTACCATCCCTTTAAACAAGTCCAAGTCATCCCAAAGGATATCGCCAGACTAACAAAGGCATTGATGCTGACATGCGGCATGTATAATGCGTCTGGGAATTTTGCTGCTTTTGTAGGCGTTCCAGCCAAAAGTGGTGTGTCTGGAGGAATTATGGCTTGCGTTCCGCCAAGCGCAAGAAGAGAGTTCCCGTTTCAGACAGGCTGTGGAATTGGCATTTACGGTCCCGCCATTGACGATTGCGGAAATAGTATTACCGGTGTCATGATGCTGAAAAAGCTCGCCAAAGAGTGGGATCTCAGTATTTTTTAAAAAGAACAGTGATGAATTCGAAGAGGTGATGTTATGAACGAAAAAGCTTTGCTATCTTATTTAACACATACAAATGATTTTATTTGGACTTATATTGTGATTGCTCTGTTACTTGGTGTTGGGGTGTACTTCACATATAGAACACGCTTCCTGCAAGTAAGAATGATCAAAGAAATGCTGCGTGTCCTGAAGGAAGGAAGAAAAGAAAAAGAGGGAATATCACCGTTCCAAGCATTTGCCATCAGTATGGCAGCACGTGTAGGGACAGGGAATATCACAGGGATTGCTATCGCTATTGCCATTGGCGGCCCTGGTGCCATCTTTTGGATGTGGATCGTAGCCATTATCGGTTCTGCTTCAAGTTTCGTTGAAAGTACACTAGCTCAAGTATATAAAGTAAAAGACAAAACAGGTTTCCGCGGTGGACCTGCTTATTACATGGAAAAAGGGTTAAACAAGCGCTGGATGGGGATTTTATTTGCGATCCTGATTACGATTTCTTTTGGAATCGTCTTTAATGCGGTTCAATCAAATACGATCACTGTCGCTTTTAAAAACTCCTTCGGTTTAGACCGTTTAACCGTCGGTATTGTGATGGCTGTCATTTTTGCAGCGATCATTTTCAAAGGCATCCAAGCGATCGCAAAGGCTTCTGAATACATTGTCGTTGTGCTTGCAGTAGCTTACATTGGAATTGCGTTCTTTGTTATTGTCACAAATATCACGGAACTTCCTGGTGTCATCAGCACGATTGTGAAACACGCCTTCGGGTTTGAACAGTTCGCTGGGGGTACGCTAGGCGGTGCTTTATTACAAGGGATTAAACGCGGTCTCTTCTCAAATGAAGCCGGTATGGGTAGTGCACCTAACGCAGCAGCAACGGCTGTCACCAGCCACCCTGTTAAACAAGGATTAATCCAAGCATTCGGCGTGTTAACAGATACGTTAATTATTTGTACAAGCACTGCCTTCCTTGTTCTGTTTTCTGATGCGTATAAAACAACAAACCTGCAAGGAATTGAATTAACGCAGGCTTCTCTTAGTCAGCATATTGGACCATGGGCCTCTGGCTTCCTTGCCATCATGATTTTCCTATTCGCGTTCAGTACATTGATCGGTAACTATTACTATGGGGAAACGAACATTGAATTCCTTGGAGCGAATAAAATTTGGCTGAACATCTATCGAATTGCCGTTATTGGAATGGTTCTGTTCGGTGCGGTTGCCACTGTTCCTCTCGTTTGGGGTCTAGCCGATCTCTTCATGGGACTCATGGTCATCGTCAACCTCATCGCCATTACCATGCTGTCTAAGGTCGCCTTCGCAGCACTGAAGGACTACACGAGACAGAAAAAAGAAGGCAAAGATCCTGTTTTCTATAAAAATGCCGTTCCAAACAATGAGAAAATTGAATGCTGGGACGACGAACCTGCTACATTGAAAAAGAATCAAATCGGATAAATCAAAAAAGCTCTGGTCAACTGATCAGAGCTTTTTTCTTTATGTCAAAAATTCAAGTATAAGTTTGTTGACGACCTCTGGTTTCTCATGATTGATCCAATGAGAAGCATCATCGACAAAGATCAGCTGGCCATTTGGACAGATCTTGATCGTTTCCTTCGCCAGCTTTCTGCTTAAAAATTTGTCCTCCATCCCCCAGATCATGCGAACAGGGACGAGAATTCGTTTGGAAATCGGCTTTTCAAAGCCGCCTTTTTTGATGGCTCGATACCAATTCAGCATTGAGGTCAAGGCGCCTGGCTGCGTCCAAGCGAGCTTGTAGCTTGAGACATCTTCCTTCGTGAACAAATGCGGTCTTGCCGTCAGCCCAATGGCTTCATCCAGCTTTTGAAAGTGATTTTCTTGAAGTGCTGCCTCTGGAACATTCGGAAGCTGAAAAAAAGCGATATAGGAGCTTTTCTTCCACTGCGGCGGATAAAAAGGAAGAACCTTCATCATCACCCGCGGATGCGGCATATTGACAATGATTAATTTCTCGACATATTGAGAACGGGTTGAAGCCAAATGCCAAGCAACAGCTCCGCCCCAGTCATGTCCGCCGACAATCGCCTTTTGGTTCGGGCTCAGCGTCTTGATCAAACCCACAATATCATCTCTCAGTTTATCTAATACGTAGGATTCGACTCCTTCTGGCTTGTCACTTAGATGGTAGCCTCTTTGATCAGGAACAACAACACGATAGCCTGCCTCAGCCAAGGGGATGATTTGATTTTTCCAGCCGTACCAAAACTCAGGAAACCCGTGGAGCAGCACAAGCAGCGGGCCATTTTCCGGTCCAGCCATTGCTGTATGAAGTGTTACACCATTTGTTTGGATTGATTGAAACTCAATTTGTTCCATTCCTTTGCCACCCTTCTCCTTGTCCTTATTCTTCCAACATAGCATATTTTCCATTTTTCAGAAAATAAAAACACTCACAAAAAAACCTTCACACTCGTGAAGGTACAGATTGTTGACAAAGGGCTAAAATGATCTTGATTTTAGCCCTTTGTCTTCTTTTCAGCGTGATAGAAAACCTTTGCAGTCTAGGAAGGGCGAGTACCGGAGCGGAGCGAATTGGACATTCGTGAGCACCGGAGCGCAGACCTGACACCGAATGCGAGGGTTTGTCTACACGCTGAAACTTCACACTCGTGAAGGTCTTCGTCTATTTCATATAATTCAGAACCCAGATCAACCCATTTTTCCGGTCCTGTACTTGTCCGTGAAGTGCGCCAAAGAAGGTATCCTGTAATTCGACCAGTACATCTCCATCAGCTTCCAGCGCTTCATAGACAGCCTTTAGTTCTTCTTCATTGTCGAACTGCATGATCAATCTGAGATTCTCTGGCTTTGGCGTGCGTCCAAATGTATCTGAAAAATGAAGCAGTGATTCCCCAAGATGCAATTCAGCATGCAGGACACGGTCCTGGTGTTCATTTAAGATCTGAATATCCCCACCAAAAATCCCTTGATAATATTGAAGAGATTCTTTCACATCTTCTACAACAATATAAGGACTAACACTTATCATATCCCTCATCCTCCTCTTGTTCCGTCCATCATCTCTTTTATAGCTTATCCCAAATCGTATGAAAAAAGGCACAAATCGTCAACGGATTTGCACCTTTTTCTCATGAAGATTTCGCTAATTCACTGTGTTTGTTTGAATACGCTGCATACATGACGACACCGATTAACAGCCAAACCCCAAAGTAAAGCCATGTCCGGCCTGGTAAGTTGAGCATAAGGAACAAGCAGCAGCCCATTGATATAATCGGCAAAACCGGCACAAAAGGAACCCTGAAGCCCCTCTCAAGCTGCTGATGTGTCTTTCTCAAAATAAGCACAGATAAACTGACCATGGCAAACGTTAATAACGCACCGATATTCGCTAAGTTGGACAGATCCTTCAAATCAATAAAGCCTGAAATAACAGCTGTCATTCCGCCAATCATCCATATGCTAGCAACAGGCGTATCACTTTTGTTTGTTTTTGAAAACACTTTAGGCAAAAGTCCGTCTCGGCCCATCGCATAGGCAATTCGAGTTGCCGCATAATTATTGGCGAAAATCACAGCCATCAATCCAATGACCGCACCAACCGAAATAATACCAGCCACGCTATTTTGATGTACACTTTGCAGGACATAGGACATAGCCTCTGTGACATTCAGCTTTGTATAGTGCACCATGCCTGTCATGACCAAACAAACGACAATGTAAATGATCGTACAAATAAGTAATGAACCTATGATCCCAATTGGCAGGTTCCGCTGCGGATTTTTCACCTCTTCTGCTGAAGCAGAAATTGCATCGAACCCTAAAAAGGCAAAAAATACAGCAGCAGCACCGGCAATGACGCCTTCTGCGCCAAACGGCATAAACGGCTGCCAATTGGCTGGCTGTACATAAAAGCCGCCTACTACAATGAAAAGAACAATAATACCGAGTTTCACAAACACCATGATATTATTAAATTTTTTACTTTCCTTCGTTCCTCTAGATAAGATCCACGCAATCAGTAAAGCAATGATAATCGCCGGCAGATTCATATATCCGCCTTGCTCCGGCCCCGCTAAAAATTGATGCGGAATCGAAATTCCAAATCCCTCGAGCAGGCTGTTGAAATAACTCGACCAGCCGCTGGCAACAGCTGAAGCAGTCAGCATATAGACAGACAATAAGGTCCAGCCCATCAAATGGCCTACAAGCTCGCCCATGGTCGTATATGAATAAATGTATGCACTGCCGAATACAGGAAGCGCTGAAGCCATTTCTGCATAACAAAGTGCTGCCAAACTGCACACAATGGCTGCAATCGCAAAGGAGAAAATGACAGCCGGTCCTGCATCTTTAGCCGCTGTAATACCAGTTAACACCATAACCCCTGTACCAATCACTGCCCCTATACCAAGAAGCGTGAGATCGAGCCCGCCCAGCGTTTTCTTTACCTTTTGCTGTCTGCTCTGTTCCAACAAATCGTGAATGTGTTTCTTACGAAGAATATGTCGCAAACCCTTTCCCTCCAAAACGTTAGAAAAACAAAAAATCATTCAAATTTCATTATAGCAGAATAGGTACTAAGCATTCACAACCAATTCACGTAAATCTTTCTTCATGATTTTACCAAGCTTGTTTTTTGGCAGCTCACTGATGAAATGAATGGATGGCACTTTGTAATCTGCCAAACGTTCCTGACAATAGTTCACCACATCTTCTTCGCAGAAATCGGCGGATTCGTCTTTTACGATATATGCACTTGGCACTTCACCATACAATTCGTCCGGCACCCCGATGACAGCTGATTCAATCACACCTGGAATTTGTTCAATGACTTCTTCTACTTGATCAGGATAGATATTATCCCCACCGTATAAAATCACATCTTTGTATCTGCCTGTGATAAATAGAAACCCGTCTTTATCTAGATAGCCTGCATCTCCCATATGGAACCAGCCATCTTTGAGCACCTTCGCAGTAGCATCAGGCTGATGATAATAGCCTAAGAAATAAAATGGGCTTCTCATGACGACTTCGCCAATTTCTCCAGCTGGCAGTGTTTCCTCAGTCTCAGGATGAACGATTTTCACTTCTACATCTGGATCCACTTTACCAGCAGAGCCCATTTTATCCTCGCCCATCGCAGGATGCCACGCACTGACAACCCATGCTTCCGTGCTTCCGTAGCCATGCATCATCTGAATGCCTGCTTCTTTGTAGTCCTTAATCAAACGGACCGGCACCTTCGTACCGCCAGAAATCGCAATTTCAAAGGATGAAAGGTCATACGAACCGCGTTTCATTTCTTCCAGCATGTACGTATAAGCTGATGGGAAAGCCATCATGAACGTTATTCTTTCTTTTTCGATCGTTTCTAAAATGCGCTTCGGTGTTGCATCATGTAAGAAAACTAGCGTATACCCCTCAATGGCAGCGGCGATCAGATGATTAATTGAACTCATATGATAGAGAGGGTGACTTGCCAAGTACCGTTTCCCTTTCAAGTCAAATCCTCGATTCCCGCGTCTTGTTAAAAATTGATAGATTCGTCCATGTCCGACCATACAGCCTTTTGGATTCCCCGTTGTCCCAGAGGTAAATAAGATCATCGCTAGATCCTCTTCTGTTACCTCTTCCGCAAGATCACTGCCATCATTTGAAGCCAATATGTCTTCAAACAGCTGCGTTGTTTTCGCATTTACACCAGATTCCACCATGAGACAGTTGTCTAAAGACACATTCACCGCAGCAATCATGTCACGGAATTCTCGGTCAAAAAATAAAGCCTTTGGCTCTGCTTTTTTCAAAATACCTTCCAGCTCAAACGAAGTAAGCTGCCAGCTAAGCGGAACTGCGACTGCACCTGCTTTAATGGCTGCCAGCATAATCGTTGAAAAGTGATGATGGTTTTGACAAATAAAGCAAACGCGGTCACCTTTTCGAATTCCTTTTTGATGTAAGTAATGAGCAAGCTGGTCGATGCGTTTTGCATATTCTTCAAATGTATAAGACACCCCTCCGCCAGTTACCGCCTCAATTTGTGAAGAGCGTTCCATTCTGTCGTTGAGTAATGCCTGTAAAGTATTCAATATCTTCATCTCCAAACGTTTGATTTCCAATAGCCAATTTCCAGCGAATTGGGTTGGCAGATTTTATCTCATTCACATTCTAAAATAAAAACAGCTGAAAGTAAAATCATTTCATTTTGGAATTGTTCTTTATATTAATTGATAATATAGGTAATTTTATAGCCGTCTTCCATTTTGGTTTAAATCATGTTGATTATTATGATAAGATAGACCTAGTAATTGATCGGAAATGCGAATGCAATAGGAAAAGAGGTATGGAGAATGCAACATTTCGAGCTAGAGGCAAGTTTGTTAGACCATGCACTGACAAAGTATTTAAAAGCGACGAAACAAATAGATGAAGAAAATATTCCGAAAAACGTCACGAATGTTAAAGGGTTTATTTTACGTATCATCTACCGCCATCAATCATGTACTGTGAAAAATATTCTGCAGGAAGTTTCATTATCTCCCTCTGCAACAACAACCGCTCTCAATCACTTAGAAGACGAAGGGCTGATCATCCGCTCTCGAAATAATAATGACCGCCGTACTGTGTGGATTGAACTCTCTGAATCGGGTGAACAAATTGCTAAACAAATGATCGACAATCGCCAGCTGCTTGTGAATCAATTGTTCAACCACCTTTCAGAGGAAGATAAAAAAACATTTTTTGAATTAATCGAAAAAATGATGGACGAGCACACATTAAAGGCTTAGGAATACTCCTAAGCCTTCTTTTTTTATGGCTTTAAAACGACCTTTATACAATCATCCTGTTTGTCATTGAAGATGTGGTACGCATGAGCAGCTTCATCTAATGGCAATTTGTGAGTAATAATCGCTCTAGGATCAATTTCACCGCTTGTCACTTTTTGATAGAGCTTTGACATGTATCCTCTCGCCGGGGCTTGGCCCATTTTCAGGGTGACGTTTCTTGCGAAAAAAGCGCCTAATGGAAACATGTTGTACAGGCCGCCGTACACACCCGTCATCTGCACTGTTCCACATTTGCGAACGGCTTTTGTGGCAATTTGAATGGGTCCGATCGTTCCGCCTTGCAGCTTGAGTTTTTGCTCAATTTTTTCAAGCGGCGACTTCTTTCCGTCCATTCCCACACAATCAATCACAACATCGGCTCCGCCCTTGGTGAGCTCCTTTAACGTTTCTCCCATGTCGGGATCTTCTGTAAAATCAAAGACCTCCACGCCGCTCATTCGTTTTGCATGCCTCAGGCGGTAATCAATGTAATCGACGGCAATCACACGTTCTGCCCCTTTTTGCCAAGCAAATTGCTGCGCCATTAACCCAACAGGACCACAGCCTAGCACGATGACCGTATCGCCTTTTTTCACACCTGCGTGCTCTACGCTCCAATAGGCGGTTGGCAGGACATCTGATAAGAAGAGCAATTGTTCATCCTCCAGCTCACAATCCTCTGGAATCTTAAACGGGGTGTAGTTGCCAAAAGGTACACGTAAATACTCTGCCTGTCCTCCGGGATAGTTCCCATATTTCTCACTATAGCCAAAAAGCCCACCCGAATCGTAGTGCGGGTTTGAGTTGTCACATTGGCTTTCTAAGTGATGATCGCAATATTGGCATTTACCACATGCAACTGTAAATGGAATGACGACACGGTCTCCCTTTTTTACGGCTGTGACATCCGGGCCAACTTCCTCCACAATCCCCATTGGTTCATGCCCAATTACATAGCCGATTGGAAGCGGGGAATTCCCCTGATACAAATGTAAATCTGATCCACAAATTGCTGTTGATGTAATACGTATGATCACATCTTCCCGATCTTGAATCGACGGTGCATCTACTTTCTTCACTGCAATGCTATTTTTCCCTTGATAAGTAACAGCTCTCACATGCACTTCCTCCTTTAGCTCAAATCATCTTTACATAGCTTCACCTTGAATGAATGGTTCATTCATCAAAGGAACAATTTATGTGGAGGAGGCAAAAAACAAAAAAAGCCTGTCGATTGTTTCGACAGACTCATGACGTTGTGTAACGCGTTACACACTTATTCCTTTTCGACAAAAAACAAATCATATTGAGTTGAAGTCTCCCGATCGAACATGAAGTTCCCTTCTTGAATAAAATAAGGACATATACTTGGGCTTGGAGATTCTTCAAACTGTTCATACACCTGCTCAATTTCTCCTGGAAGCAGCAAAACCAACATTTTATTTGAATGAGACACAAATTCATAAGAATGAATCGTATCCGGCGGGATATAGGCAAAGTCACCCGGCATCAAGCAAATATCCTCTCCGTTCAAATGAAGGTTCATCTTCCCTTCAACACAATAGATTGCTTCTGTATGAACTTGATGATAATGCGGCGGGAAATATTTCTCCTTCGCTCCTTCAACCACAAAATGACTGAATCCGCCTCCTGTTGTTTCTACTGTTGCAATCAGCTCATGAATCTGACCATCAATGATGTATTGCTTCCCTTCACCAGCCTCTAATACATAAGGCTGTACCTCGTGAGGAAGCTGACTATGAAATAAAACGGAGGGCCTCGTTGTATTAGACAGTTCTCTGATTCCATGCATCAGGATGATATCGCTTTCTTTTTCAGCCTGCTGAAAACTGGCTGCATCGAAAGCATGATGAGTCATAGACCATTCATTCTGAAAAAGCCTCTTTCCAATTTGCTGATAGACATCTGTCATTTTTCCGCCCAGCGTATATGAAATAAATCTTGTTTTATGACTATGCATTCTGTAGCCATGAATCGTTTTGGGCGGGATATGAATATAATCAAAGGCTGTGGCCATGTATTTTTTACCGTCCAGCATCACTTCAAGCTTTCCTTCCAGCACAAAAATAGTTTCAAATAAGTGCTCATGACAGTGCAGCGGGAAATAAGCTCCTTTCCCCCCTGTGATTAAGGCAAGCTCAAACAGCTGATTCGTTTGATTTGCTTCTGCCAGCATATGAACAAGCTGATTCTCCAGCCCATACAGCTTTCCGGAACCAGACACGGTATAAAAAGAGGTACCTTCGGATTGCTTCATCGATTGCGGTTGCTCCGACATCCCATCACTCCTCGTGACAAATTGACTATCTATATTATATAGACCAATTGATATAATAGATAGAGAATATGCGAGAGATTTTACTCTTCTCGCATAAATAAATGTCTAAGGTACCTTTTTACGTGTTCTAAAGGGGTCGTTTGTTTGAGTGCAGTGGTCATCGATAAACCCCCGATGACCATTGAGTGAAGGAGAGAAGCCAGCTCATCCGCTTTGTTTTCTTCATACCCGCTGTTCATTAGCTTTTCTTTTACAAGCTCCTGCCAGCGGATCATTTCTTGTTTGCATGCAGCATGAAGCTGCGCGTTTTCAGGCTTGGACTCTGCCGCCAGCAAGACAATTGGAATCCCTCTTTCACTTTCGTTCTCCATAAATCCTCGAATGATCTTTGTCATAAAACGATCGATGGCGATATATGGGTCATCCGAATAGGCAAAGCCTTCTTCAATTTGATTAATGACCTTTTGACTAATGTGTTCAACAGATGCAATAGCCAGCTCTTCTTTTCCATTTGGAAAGTAATAATAAAGAGAGCCTTTAGGTGTGCCGCTCTCTCTGATAATTTGATTCAATCCTGTCGCATGGTATCCCTGTTTACGTAAAAGAAGTGCTGCCGTTTGAATGATTTTGTCCTTCGTACTCACGTGTGACACTCTTTTCCCTCCATAGACCAAAGTCGCTGATCATGCGTTATCGATTTAATTGACTAGTTCCTTTCCAAATCGAGGATGTCTCCATTTCCGCCGCAAGCCTGAGCAGCCAGTCCTCTTTTCCTTTAGGTGCTGTCACCTGTACCCCTAAAGGCATGCCCGCGCTAGTCAGATGAACAGGAACACTCATTGATGGCTGACCTGTTAAGTTGGCAAGCTGTGTAAATGGGGTGTAGGTCAAGCTCTTGAGGAACATGTCATAAATAAGATCCTGCTGTGCTTGCATTGAAAGGGATGACACACGTAAAAGTGCGGCTGTTTCCTGATCTGAATGCATAAGCTCACCTACCTTTGGAGCTGAATAGGCAGTAGCTGGTGTCACATAGAGATCGTAGGTTTGATGAAATGATGCCATTTGTGCAGCAGCCCGATCCCACGCATCAAGACTTTCTGTATAAGCAGCAGCGGTCACATTCTTGCCAGCCTCCGCCAGCACCCATGCCACGATGTCCGTTTCCTCCGGCTTTACTGGACGCCCTAACGAACGAGCCAAGGAAGTGAATAACGCAGACATTTCTCCGCTGTTCATCACGTAATATTGCTGCATGAGATGAACCCCATCAATTTCTGGCTTGGCTTCTTCTACTTGATGACCCTGCTCACTCAACCATTTCACTGTCTGCTGAACCGCCCGCTTCGCCTCCTCACTGACCTTCGTGCCAACTGGAGATTCTACGCTGTAAGCAATTCGCATAGAAGATGTACGTTTCGCCAGATCCTCTTGGTAACTGCCATCGTATAACGGAGTTTGGAAAGCAGCTTCAGGCTGAATGACTTGAAGTAGATCAAGAAGGGCTGCACTGTCCCGTACTGTTTTTGTGAGTGTAAAGTCGATGGAAGCCCCTTGCCACTGCCTTCCTGCGCCTGGGCCTACCGGCGTTCTTCCCCGCGTGGGCTTAAGGCCGAACAAACCGGTAAAGGATGCTGGAATCCGGATGGAACCACCGCCATCACTTGCTCCGCCAGCAGGTACAATGCCGCTTGCAACAGCTGCTGCTGTCCCGCCGCTTGAGCCGCCCGGAGAATAGTCCGTATTCCAAGGATTTCTCGTTGGACCATGTAAAGCAGGCTCTGTCACATTTCTTAAACCGAATTCCGGTGTATTTGTATGTCCGATCATGAGAAAACCAGCCTGCTTCAACCGATCAACAAAGTGCGAATCCGAATTTGCTTTTACATCCTTTAACAGCAAAGCTCCTGCTGTCAGCGGTTCATTTTTAATCCCTTGCGATATATTTTTCAGCACAAACGGAACACCAGCAAATGGCTGATACTCATGTAACTCCTTGATGTCTTTTAAAACTTGTTCTTGTCTCGTCCGTATCACAGCGTTTAGTTCTGGATTGACCTCATTCAATCTATCAAATGTAGCCTGCATAAGCTCCTCGGGCTTTACCTGCTTATTCTGCACAAGTGCTGCCAAGCCAGCCGCATCATACGTCATATACTCTTTTACGTTCATCAGCATGTCCTTCTTTCTCTTATCATGATGTCTCTATTGTCTACTAGAATTCTATGAATTTCAATTTCAGGTTACTTGTAAAAATAACTTTCTGAACAAGACGACAATTCTACTATCCCATCCCTCTGCTTTCTCCGATATAATAGAGAAAAAAAGACCGAGATCATCGGATGAGAGGAGCCACGCATTGAAAAGGAAATTACTTATCGTCATTGCGTTTCTTCTTGCGTTGACAACTGCTTTGCCCTTCCATTCGCAGGCAGCTGCACCGCCAAAAGAAACAGATGTCATCATCGTCTATAAAAATCAAAAAGGAAAACAAACAGCGATTGAGGAAAGTGAGAAAGTGAACGCACAGTACATACATCTTCCCGCTGTCGCTGTGACAGCAGATGAACAAGCGGTCACCTCACTCAAAAAAGACCCAAACATCGCTTACGTCTCAAAAAACGTAAAGGTTAAACTCGCGGCTTCTACTGTGAAGAAAACAGCCGCTGCTACTAATCAGGATGCATTGGTACAAAAATCTTACAATCTGCAAAAACTAAATATCAAGCAAGCAATAAAAGAAGGCGTCACTGGTAAAAATGTAAAAGTAGCCGTTTTAGATACTGGCATTTTCTCACACGAGGATTTAAAGGTATCCGGCGGTAAATCATTCGTGAACTACACATCCTCTTATAAAGATGATGAAGGACATGGCACACATGTCGCCGGCACGATTGGTGCGCTTAATAACGATTATGGAACAGTCGGCGTTGCTTCTGGTGTGAAGCTGTATGCTGTGAAAGTGTTAGATAAAAAGGGAGAAGGCGACCTGTATAGTCTGCTTCGAGGCATCGATTGGGCGATTACCAACAAGATGGACATTATTAATTTAAGTTTAGGCTTTGAAGACAATATCCCCATCTTGCGTTCAGCAGTAGATGAAGCCTATAAAAAAGGACTGCTCGTGGTTGCTGCAAGCGGAAATGATGGAAAAAAGAATCATATTAGCTACCCTGCCGCTTACAATAGTGTCATTGCCGTATCTGCAACGACTGACAAAGACAAACTTGCGTCTATCTCGAATACAGGGAAAGGGATTGAATTTTCTGCCCCTGGCGAGAACGTCATCAGCACTTATTTAAAAAATGAATATTGGTATGCAACGGGGACATCACAAGCTGCACCGCATGTCACAGGAATGCTGGCACTGTTAAAGCAGCTTCATCCGAAGAAAACAAATGCACAGCTTCGCACTTTATTGCGCAGCTATACAGTGGATCTTGGTGCAAAAGGGAAGGATCCGCAATTCGGCTATGGCCGCGTGCAATATGTGACGCAATCCACCTTTTTAAAGGCTGCGGCAAGTGCTGTCAAAAAAGCCGAAACATCTAAAAAGCAGGCAGATGTCAATCAAGCCAAAACGAGAATTGGCCGGCTCACTGCAAGCAAGCAAAAAACAGCACTCACAGAACGGGTGAAGAAAGTCCAAGCAGCCATTGATATCCGATCGGCACGTGCAAAGGTCAAAGCAGCCGAAAAGAACAAAACACAGAGCGCTATTAAAAGTGCTCAAACGGCCATCAAAAAACTAAACAAAGGCAAAGAAAAAACAAGCCTGCAAAACCGGCTTGACAAAGTCAAAAAACAAGTCGCTTATCAAAAGAAAGTGACAGATGCTAAACAAAAGGTCAAAAAAGCAGAAGCCAAACGAACAAAGAAAACAAAAGCAACGGCTCAAAGCGCTGTCAAACAGCTAAAAGCCTCCAAAACAAAAACCAATTTACAAAAACGATTAAACCGTATTAAGGTTTAACAGAAAAAACGATTCCTTTCATCGAGGAATCGTTTTTTTCTATTTCAACATTGGCTCAAACAAGCTGTGATGATATTTCCCTTCGGCATCTGCCCTCACTTGATCGAGAATGCTTTCTAACGAAGCCGTCACGCCTTCTAATGCCCGCCGTACTGCGCCGTTCTCAAAATCCGTTAAACTCTCCGGCAATTCATCTTCATCCAGCACAAAGACATCACCATTCGGAAGAACGAGAAGATCAATAATGAGGTCTTCAAACATGACCAGCTGCCCGTTGAACTGTGTATCTCCCACCATATTCAAATAAGATCCTAGTTCCTTTCCTTGATCATCTCTCCAGAAATATATGTTATAAGGACGATCCTTCCAATAATAGGCGGTCGTATAGCTCCCTTTTGGAATGGTCAGAAAACCAGCACCTGCCCTCATCGTAAATGGGTCTTCAATCTTGTGAAACAGCACAGCCTGCTGTCCCTGTGCATCTAACAGCTGACAGGTATGTTCCACAACTTTCTGATCGTATTTGATTTTTCTCTCGATGACTTCAACCCAACGACCCGCATGCAGCG
Organism: Bacillus sp. FSL K6-1006; assembly: GCF_038593175.1. Taxonomy (NCBI): domain Bacteria; kingdom Bacillati; phylum Bacillota; class Bacilli; order Caryophanales; family Bacillaceae; genus Bacillus; species Bacillus sp. FSL K6-1006. The sequence continues at coordinate 260,486 of NZ_CP151970.1, read as the reverse complement.
AAAACAACATGTCACAACTCCCTCTAAACATCTCGTTTCTTTCCAGTATACACCGATTTTTTCTGAAGAAATAAAGGATTGCCGTATTTACTTATGGAAGACCTATGATGAGGTGAAAGAAATGAACGGAATCACGATTCTTGAAAACTTTACACAGCTTGGACAAATCATCCTCATGATTTGCGGCTATGTCCTTTATTGGCAGCTGGTGAAAACGAAGAGAGAACGAAAGCTGTCTCCTTATGAGCGCATGTTAAAATTCTTTGTCATGTTCGGTTTAATATCCTGGGGGGTATCATATTGGGCGCTGGCACTGTGGGCGTAAATTGAAAAAAGGAAGAGCTGCCCGTGCAGGACTTGCTCTTCCTTTTATTACGTGTGATTTGATGAACCTGCCGGCTGTTCTTTCTTGATCACATATTGATAGCTCTTGACATGTGTCCCATTTTGGTTCACAAATTCTTTATCAAGCGCACGCTCAAAGCCCATTCGTTCATATAAGCGAATGGCGGCCTGCATTTTATCAGATGTATGAAGATACAGGACATTTTCGCCCCATGATTGCGTCAGTTCAATACTTTTACGCAGCAATGACTCTGCAATGCCTTTTCCCCTCACATCGGGATCTACTCCTAAAAACCGGACGATGGCTGATGTAATGCCCATTTCGGGTTTATCATACGCTTGCTCTGATGAGCGGAACATTTGAAGCGTCCCTACGACTTTGCCGCCAAGCTCCGCCACAAGCATCAGCTCCATGTTCGGATTATCTACAGCTGCTGCAAGCGCGGCAGAATAATTTTGCCAGCCTTCCTCTGTAAATTGAGGTTCATACTGTGCATAGGATTTGATCAGCACGCGTGTGATAGCCTCATGATCTTCTTTGACTGCTTGACGAATGATCAGCTCTTGCTGCTTCATGTCAGCACCTCCTGCTCTCTATTAGTGGATATACGTATCATGCAATCACTGCATGCGATCACCTTACTCTTTTCTCTACTCATTCAATGTAAAGAGTCTCATTCGAAAGATCAATCATTTTGCACGAAATCATCTTTGAAAAATTTTCATTGAAAAGGAACGCTTGATTCATTATGCTGTGTTGAGGAAGTATACGAGGAGTGTTGTCATCATATGAGTTCTTTATCTTATCCCCAAGAATCGAAAAAAAATCGATTTCTCCTTGCCGCATTGCTCGGATCTTTAACCGCCCTTGCTCCGCTGGCAATGGATATGTATTTACCTGCTTTACCTAATATCGCCCGTGACTTTGAAGCAAGCACGGCGTTGTCTCAATTAAGTCTGATGGCTTGTCTCATTGGACTGGCGCTTGGCCAGCTGATTGCAGGCCCGATCAGCGATACGATCGGCAGAAGAAAACCGCTGATGATTGGCTTGACCATCTTTATTGCGGCATCCCTTCTTTGTACAGTGGTCACATCGATTTGGACGTTCATTCTTCTTAGATTGATTCAAGGACTTGCTGGATCAGCAGGCATTGTCATTGCAAGAGCCATCGTACGAGATCATTATGAAGGATCAGAAATGACGAAATTCTTTGCATTGCTGATGTTAGTCAATGGGGTTGCTCCGGCAGCGGCACCTATCGTGGGCGGACAAATGTTACGGTTCACGACGTGGCAGGGTGTGTTTGTTCTTCTAGGAATCCTCGGAGCGCTAATGCTCCTAAGATCAATGTTTTCATTGAAAGAAAGCTTACCTGCGGAACGCAGACAGACTGGGGGCTTCAAACAGATCCTAGGTGCGATGAAAATTCTAGCGAGCGATCGTCTCTTTGTTGGATATGCCCTATCACAAGGTCTAGTCTTCGCAGCGATGTTTGCCTATATTTCTGGTTCACCGTTTGTGCTTCAAGATATTTTCAACCTTTCTCCACAAGGATTTAGTGCGGCCTTTGCGGTAAATAGTCTTGGGATCATCACGGCTGGACAAGTATTTGCCCGAGTTGCTGCGAAAATTGGTGAAGAGAAAGTCCTTCGCATTGGATTGCTGACAGCTGCATTAGGGGGAGTCACTTTATTTTTCATGATCTCAATTGATGCAGGATTGTACGGTATTCTGATTCCGCTGTTTTTTGTTGTCTCAAGCGTTGGAATTGTCGGCACCTCTGCCCCGTCTCTTGCGATGCAGCATCACGGAGCGCATGCAGGAAGTGCAGCTGCACTGATCGGTGTGGCGCAAATGCTGCTAGGCGCCTGCATGACACCTCTTGTCGGACTAGCCGGAAGCCAAACAGCCTTTCCAATGGGTCTGATCATTATGCTTTGTGATCTAGGCGCACTTTGCTGTTATTTCTTCTTTGTGGCCCGAGCGAAAAAAAGACCCGCATAAGCGGGTTTCAGACTGTTGACAAAGGGCTAAAATGATCTTGATTTTAGCTCTTTGTCTTCTTTTCAGCGTGATAGAAAACCTTTGCAGCCCTAGGAAGGACAAGCATCGGAGCGGAGCGAATTTGACATTCGTGAGCACCGGAGCGCAGAACTGACAAAGAATGCGAAACACTATATATCATATACGGATACTGAGTTTCTACTGGCAAATCAATAGCTATCTCGCTAATTTAGGTCTCAATTTAAAATTGCGTCTGAAGAAAGAATATAGCGAGTTTTGATCTCCATTTTGCAGCTGTGAAGTTTAAAAGTCTCCTTTTACTTCTCTTTAAAGAAATATCATGGTATTTATCGATACACCCTAACATGTCTAAGTACTTCATAAATATGTCTTTTTTTACATCGCTCTTTCTCTTTCCACAACTCTTCTGAATCATTACAAATTATATTCCCCACATAATTTTTGTAACCTCTACACCTTTTACTAGTGATTTAGAATTATTCTCTTAAAAGCAAATACTATTAATAATGTCGATTGTACGGACAATAATTAGGTGTTATTACTCATTTTTGCAAAAATACCAAATAAGGAAGGTAAATATAATATTTACATATAAATAGTTAAATGCAACAAAAATATAAATAGGAGGCAATTTTTATGTCTAAGAAGAAAAAATCATTCTTGCAATTAATATTGATTTTTTCCCTGATTTGTTTTAGTTTTTCTTCAACTGCAGGGATTTCTGCGAAAGAAGGTGATTCTTCAATTGTTCCAATCAAGGGAGATGCTGCCACTGAAATGGTCAATATAGCGCTTGATACTATAGAGAACGGGGAAGTTAAAGCTATAGCACCTGTAGATACATACGGATTGAAAAAATCCAGTGTTTATAAAGTGGGTGGTGGAGTTACAGCTGTTACAGTTCCTATAAATGGAGATTATAGCCTTCCTAGTAATATCACTCTTTTCATTGATGAGGATCATACCGTCTTACAGGCAAATGAAATGTTGGTGACAAAGAATGATAAGGGTAATTTCAAGGTTGAGACTTATGTGGATGGTTCTCTTGTAAAGTCAGTTGATACTGAGCTATCTTATATGTCAGATGAAGAATTACTTGCAGAAAATCCTCCTGAAATTCAAACACAGGGCGTAAAAGCAAAAGCAGCTTGCATTGCATCAGTGCTTGGAATTGGTAGTGGTGCGGCTTATTTAATTGCGGTTGGTTGTGCTGGTTCATGTGCAGCTCCAACGCCGGTTACTGCTCCAATATGTGCAGCATGTATTGGCGCATATGCAGTTCTTGGAGCTGGTGGGATGGGTGCAGTAGTTGCTTGTTTCAAATTATGAGTCTGAGGGTGTTTCTATGAATAAATTATTAGCGATGTCAATATTAGGATTAGGAATTAGTGGTGCGGCTTTAGTTCTCTCGGTCTCTTTGTTATTCAAAGACCCAAACGAAAACTTTGTGCTGATGTTTGCTGCTGGTTCAGCTGGCGCATTCACAGTTTTCACTGTCTCATCCCTAGTTCTTCGAAAACGTTTGAATCACTTAAGTGATAAAAAGTAAATCCTCTCTAAGGGATAAATATACCTTTATAAAAACAGCCAGTTGTCGAAAATCTTTCGATGTCTGGCTGTTTAGTTTCAATTGAATTCAGGTATTGTACAGGGACCTGTATTTCAATAACATTTTTACAATAAAAAAGACACCAGAGGGATCATTCAACGGTAACACATTATCCTACCTCCCCCTTCTCTTTTAAAGTTTTTTGCTTTCTTATATCATGTTCACTGGGTCAAATGGTCATATTAAAGCATACTGTCCAAGATAGAGGGAACAAAGAATATTTGAAAAGGATGAGTAACAAGAAACATCTAAAGAGAGGATTGAAGACAATGGCCAGACAAACCGAAAAATACATGACCAAAAAACAGGCAGCAGCTCTTGTTGCACTTTCTAAAAAAAATAAAATTATTAAGAAGGCAAAATAAAAAAGAGCTTATGCAAGCTCTTTTTTGTTATCTTCATATTCTATAATTTCACTTTACAAGATCCATCATGAACACAGATTTGTTCACCTTATATGCATTGGCAATCTTGCCGGGGTTTGTCTACACGCTGAGACCCGCATAAGCGGGTTTTTTCATTTATTATGGCTTGCTCCAATTGATGGTGCGGAACACGTTACTCTCGTCATTGTTGTAATATGCATCTAAATCAAAGCCTGATAGTCCAAAACCAATTGTCATGACAATTCCTCCGGCAACGGTGAAGATGATCCCCCATTTGATGCATTGCTTTTTTAAATCATTCACGTTCATACTCTCACGACCTTCTTTTTAAACATTCCCATGAATGCCTTAGTTGTTTGAATAGTCATTTGCACAAATAGCTTTGTCAAATACGCCGTGGCTATGCCGCTTAATAATCCGATACCTAATAGAAGAATACCAACGCCAACCTGCGTCACCACCACATGCAAACCGTCCTGAAAAATAAATGGAGAACCAATGATGCTCCAAAAACCGCCGAGCAGACCAGTAAGCGTCAATGCACCTGTCACGAGTGGAATGCACCAAATCACCATATACACAGAAAGAATCAGCAGGAAGACTGTTGCTAGAATACTGCCCCATAACGGAAAGCCTAAAATGAGAATGGAGAGTCTTGTGGCTTTTTCTCCAAACGTCGGCACCTGAACGGTTTTTATACCTTGTTCCTTCATAATCCCTTCAGCGATCATAGCAGGCTGTCCGACTTGCTGAACCGCTTCCTGTTCACTATAGCCATCTTCCTGATAATCCTCAATCATTTCATCGTAGTATTCGATAAACCGATCACTGTCTTTTTCGCCTAGAAGATGCAGATGCTTCTTTAGGCTGCTCAAAAATTCTTTTTTATTCATTGCCCTGTCCTCCAGAAATAAAGTCGTAAATCGCCATCACCTGATCCCATTCCTCTAAAAACTGCGCCATATGCTCCCGCCCGCTTTCTGTCATGCGGTAGTATTTTCTTAATCGACTGTTATGTTCCTGGGAATAGGTCTCCACATAATTGTTTTGCTCTAAACGTTTTAAAATCGGATATAATGTCGATTCTGAAATCTCAATACAATGGGACATATCTTTAATGATTTGATAACCATAGGAATCGCCTTTCTTTAATACCGCCAGTACACAAAATTCCAGTAATCCTTTTTTTAATTGTGCATTCATGTTTACAACCCCTAACTATTTATACTATACATTACATAGTATTGTGTGACAAGAGGTATGGAGAATAAAAAAAAGACCCTTTTTAGGGTCTTTTCATTTTTATATATTCACAAATCCTTCTCCGAACACATCGCGTACGTCATGGACAACAACGAATGCGTCTCGATCTATTTTCTTAATAATTTTCTTAAGGCGCATGAGCTCCTGCTTTTGAATGACCGCGTAAAGAATTTCCTTCGATTCCTTTGAATAATGACCGCGTCCGTTTAAAATCGTTACGCCTCGATCTAAGGTGTGATTGATTTCTTCCGCAATATCATCTTTGCATGAAGAAATAATCGTCACTGCCTTTTTCGTGTTAAGTCCTTCTATCACGAAGTCCATCACCTTTGTCGCCACGTACAGCATCACAATGGTAAACATTAATTTTTCCGCACCAATAATAAAATAGGAAGCAAATACAACGATCAGATCAAAGAACAAGATGGCATAGCTCACGTTCCAGTCTAAATACTTGTTGGCAATTCTTCCGAGAATGGCAGAACCCGCCGTTGTTCCACCTGCTCTGAGCACAAGACCAATCCCAATTCCGATGATAATTCCTGCAAAAATCGCTCCAATGATCAATTCATGAACATTCACGACCCATGTTGTGGTCAGGTGCAAAAATAGAGAGTTACTTGCGACGGCAACCACAGTATAAATCGTGGTCTTCTTGTCTAAATACTTATAGCCGACAAGCAGTAAGATGGCATTAAACACGAGGTTCGTCAGCCACGGTGCAATCTCAAACAAATAATAAAAAATAATGGACAGCCCCGTGACGCCGCCTTCACCAAATTCAAGCGGAATGACAAACATGTTCACTGCTGCGGCAAATAAAAAAGAACCAACTAGAATCATCGCTATATCTTTTACACATTTTTTCAATTTCTTCTTTCCTCCTTTTTTAAGCATATAAAAAACCCTCTTTCTGCACGAAAGAAGACAGTCGTTGGACAACATAAAAATCAAAAGACGGCGCCTTTTGATGAAGCTTTCTGAAATCAATCTTTCCATAATATATATCTCTTTTCAGAGGCTGTCAATGACTTGGTTTTCTATTATTTTGACTGCATTTTTATGCATCAAAACCCGCATGTTTTCAGGGTTTTTCCGCCCTATGATGCTTTTTCCTCTCCTTGACAAAAACACTTTAGTCATTTAAACTACTGCCTCATATCATATCCATCATTTCCGATCTAAAAAGGAGGCTGTTTGATTCCGATGAATCCTATTCAAAGCCGTTTACAGGCTCACGCACCTTTGATTTTAGACGGTGCATTAGCAACAGAGCTTGAACGAAAGGGCTGTAACTTAAACGATCGTTTATGGTCAGCCAAAATACTTATTGAACAGCCACAATTGATTCAGCAAGTACACTTAGACTACTTCAAAGCAGGTGCTGACTGCGCAACAACCGCCAGCTACCAAACAACGATTGAAGGCTTTGCTGAAAAAGGCTATACAAAAGAAGAAGCGATTGAACTCATGAAACGCTCTGTCACTCTTGCGAAAGAGGCACGCGATCTTTTTTGGCAGGATGAAGCGCGTCGTGAAGGACGGACAAAACCATTTGTTGCTGGATCTGTGGGGCCATTCGGCGCTTATTTATCTGATGGTTCAGAATATAAAGGAAATTATGGACTCTCAGAGCAGGCTCTTATTGATTTTCACAGACCAAGAATTCAGGCATTAGTAGAAGCGGGTGCAGATATTCTTGCATGCGAAACGATTCCTTGTCTGATTGAAGCAACTGCCATTGCAAAGCTGCTGCAGGATGAATTCAGCGGTGTATCTGCTTGGATCACATTCAGCGCAAAGGATGGCCTGCACATTAGTGAAGGTGATTCCATTCGAGAATGTGTACAGGCGCTTGAGCCTTATGAACAAATCGCTGCCGTCGGCGTGAACTGTACGCCGCCGCAATTTATTACTTCTCTTATTCAAGAAATGAAAAAGGGAACGAGCAAACCGATTGTGGTATATCCAAACTCAGGTGAAATATATGATCCTGAAGAAAAAGTATGGAACGGAGATACGTCTCATCTTACTTTTGGGGAATGTGCGCATCAATGGTACAAAGACGGCGCGCATATCATCGGCGGCTGCTGCCGGACGACCCCAGAAGATATCAATGACATCTTAAAACGAACCACATCGTAGCATCATGAATCATCACACATACTTCTAAGCAAAAGGGCGGGAAGACATGGAACAAGCAAAAGATCAGTCACAACAATATCAACGAAAAATGACGAGCCGGCACCTGTTCATGCTTTCTCTAGGCGGCGTCATTGGAACAGGGCTCTTTTTAAGCTCTGGGTATACCATCAATCAGGCCGGACCTGCGGGGACCATTCTTGCCTATCTTGTCGGGGCTTTAATTGTCTACCTCGTGATGCTTTGTTTAGGTGAGCTGTCTGTCGCAATGCCGGTCACAGGGGCTTTTCATACGTATGCAACAAAATACATTGGACCTGGTACAGGCTATACGGTTGCTTGGCTATACTGGCTGACATGGACAGTGGCACTCGGTTCGGAATTTACAGCCGCAGGACTATTAATGCAGCGCTGGTTTCCAGACACTTCAGTTTGGATGTGGAGTGGTGTTTTTGCTCTTCTCATCTTTTTACTGAATGCATTTACAGTCAAGTTTTTTGCAGAATCAGAGTTTTGGTTTTCCAGTATTAAAGTGATGGCTATTATTCTCTTTATTATTCTTGGTGGAGCTGCCATGTTTGGTTTGATCCCACTAAAGGGCGGTGAGGCCGCTCCGTTCTTTTCTAATTTCACTGGCGAAGGCGGACTTTTCCCAAACGGCTTTTTACCGATTTTAATGACGATGCTTGCGGTCAATTTTGCTTTTTCAGGTACGGAGTTGATTGGGATTGCTGCGGGTGAAAGCGTCAATCCTGACGAGACCATTCCAAGAGCCATTCGCACAACCGTCCTGCGTCTCGTCCTGTTTTTCGTTGGAACGATCGTTGTGTTGGCTGGCTTGATTCCAGTAGAAGAAGCCGGGGTGATCAAAAGCCCATTTGTCGTGGTATTTGATCGTATCGGGATTCCTTATGCCGCAGATTTCATGAATTTTGTCATCCTGACCGCGATCTTATCTGCCGCAAACTCAGGATTATACGCATCATCTCGTATGCTTTGGTCGCTTTCTGAGGAACGGACACTTCCTAAAAAACTAGCGAAGCTGACGTCAAAAGGCATTCCTTTGAATGCACTCATTTTAAGTATGATCGGTGGGATTCTTTCTTTGCTATCGAGCGTGATCGCACCAGAAACGGTATACCTTGTCCTTGTGTCAATCTCTGGACTGGCCGTTGTGGTCGTATGGATGGGGATTGCTGCCTCACAATTTATGTTTCGGAAAAGATTTTTACAGGAAGGCGGACAGCTTCATGATTTATCCTTTCGAACACCGCTCTATCCAGTAGTTCCGATTGCAGCCTTCCTCCTATGTCTTGCATCTGTCATCGGTATTGCCTTTGATCCAAATCAGCGGATTGCCCTCATCTGCGGCATTCCTTTCATTGCGCTCTGCTATGCTGCCTATTACGTGACAGCTTGGATTCAGAAAAAGCGAGAAAAACCTGGTGTATAAACATCAGGGTTTTTTCATCTGACAAAAAAGGATATCGCTAGTAAAAGAAGCACACTTTGGTATATGATAGGAATCTATGATTTCAGGATGAACCAAGGGAGTTGTCGTGAATATGGAAATGACCATTACAAGAGCATTAAGTGAACTGAAAATGTTAGATAAAAGAATCAACCGAACCGTTGATGAAGCCGTACTCGGTGGATTGATGATCGGGAAACATATACAGCACGGATTTCAGAATCAAGAAGAGATTGAAAAAAAGGCGAAGGCTGATGATCAATCGATTCGAGCTTTAATCAAACGCCGGAATGCCATCAAATCAGCCATCGTTGTATCAAATGCAACCACAATGATTGATGTGGCGGGTGTCCGTATGACGGTGGCAGAAGCGATTGAACGAAAGACGTCGATAGACTACGATATTCGTTATTTACGGAAAATGAAACAGGTGTACAAAGAGCTGGTCGACAAAGCTGAACAAACGAATGAAGATGTGAAAATGAGACTTGATCAGCATTTAGAAACCTTGTTTGGGAAAGATGGAAAGACACAAGCGGCTGCCAACCAAGAGATCGTGAAGTCTTTTCTAGCTGAAAATGAGGCGGTGATTATCGATCCGCTTCGCCTTCGAGTGAAAATTGAACAGCTTTCGAAAGAAATTGAAGATTTCCAAATGGAAGTTGATTTTTCCTTGTCTGAAAGCAATACACTAACGAAAATACAGATTGATTAATTGATTTTGTTAGTGAGCCGAAAATCGATAGGACTAAACACCTTCGAGGGAAAGGTCATTCCCTCCTCATCTGATGATCATCTTAGGATGATCCTTGATAAAAGCTCAAAGCTGAATGTTCAAGGATCAAAGTTCAAGTGTGAAAGTTCTTATCTATCAAAGCTCAAGGTTAAAAGTTAAATGCTCGATCGAATCTGGGAATAACGGCTGATGAGTGTTTGTTTATCGACTCTTTCGGTTGCCGCCCAGCAGGTTTGCTAACAAAAAGAAAAGGATGTCACCTGATGACATCCTTTTTTTCTATGAGATTAATAACGTGATGTATATGCCAAATGGTACACACTTGTGACATTTGAAGATAGTTTGATGTCGTTTGACGTGAACGTCACTGGAACGATATCGTAGTAATGTGTTGACCAGCCTGCATTATTGTATGATTGGTAGCCTGCACCTGCAGGAACTTGAAACGTCAGTGAAAACTGTCCATTCTCGTCTGTTGTGCCTGTCGCTGTTTGAGCATATGATTTGATGGCTGCTTCAAAATAAAGCTTGATCGGCTGATTAGGCATGAGGTTTCCGCTTGCATCTTTGAGTGTCCCTTTAAACGTAGCTGGATAATAAGAACCCACGCGATATTTACTGCCATAGCCGTAATTCACTATTCCACTATCGGCTGCTGTGACACTTGTTACTTGAACGGATGCTGGTACTGCACCTGTTTCTTCAGCATGTGCAAAGCTTGGGAATACGAGAAGCAATGATAGAAAGAAAGCAAACATGATTTTTTTCATCGATAAATCCTCCTTTTTTTTCCTACTATATTACTATCGACATTAATTGGTATTTTTCCAGTTAAAAACAAAAAACCTCCCTTTTTTTAGAAAGGGAAGTCCTTTTTTTATTTTTTCACAACCACTTTTACCGCTTTGCTTTCTCTTTTTCTCACATCTGATGCGGTCACATACAAAACTGTTTTGGCTTTTTGCGGCTTGATTTGGGCAGTAAATGCGCCCTTGCTATTGGTTTTGACTGTTTTAATGACTTTCTTTGATTTGTTTTTCACTTTAATGGTCAAGCCTGCACCCGCAGTCCCTTTGACCGCTTTACTTTTAATGGTTACTTTGCTCACTTTCGGTTTAGCTGGTGCTTTGCCTTTTTTCACGACGGTTTTGAGCGTCGTAGCGGCCTTTCCTTTTGACATTTTAATGTGAAGGACCTTGTTTTTGTTCTGATGCTTAATCTTCACACTAAAGGTTCCTTTTTTGCCTGCTGTGCCTTTTCCTAGCAGGGTTTTGCCTCTATACACAGAAATAGCAGCGCCGGCTTTTGCTTTACCTGTCACCTTTTGATGCTGATCTTCCACTTTGTTCACTGATGCATTTAATTCGACAGCACTTAATGCAGCAAATGCATTCAGTCTGCCATGTCCTGTCATCCAATCAATTCCTGGGATTTTCGGATCGACAATTGGCTCCTCGTTTTCATCATAGAAAACGTCGTCTTTTCCATCAATCGATTTAAATGAGATGTCATCTGCTGTACTTTGCAAAAGATTTCTCACTTGATTTGGCTTTAAAGATGGATTTTTAGAAAGCAGTAACCCTGCTGCTGCTGCCACATATGGTGTCGCCATTGATGTCCCGCTCAGGTATGAGACATTCCCATCAGGCATGAGGCTCGGAATATCCGACCCTGGTGCTGACATGCTCAGTCCTTTGCCATAGCTTGAAAACTCAGCGGCAATATCCATACGGTTGCTTGCGCCAACCGCCATTGCGTATTTTGACGTCGCAGGGTAGCCCATTTCTGGTACGCCATCATTTCCACTTGCCACGACCACTAGTACATTTCTTTGTGCAGCATAATTCATTGCATATTCAATCACTCTGCTGTAATAGCCGCCAAGGCTCATGTTGATCACCTTTGCGCCTTTGTCCACTGCATGTTTGATCCCAAGTGCAATATGCTCTGTATCGCCAAAGCCATAGGCATCCAGCACCTTCACCGGAATGATGCCGGTATGTTGGTTAAGGCCTGCCATTGAGTAATGATTATCGGATTTTGCGGCAATGATGCCTGCCACATGCGTACCGTGTCCATTGTCGTCAATCGCATCTTTGTTTCGTCCAATGAGATTCGCACCTAAGTCTGTACGAACAGTCCCGCTTAAATCTGTCAAACGGCTGTCTACACCTGTATCCACAACAGCAATTAATGTCTGCTTCATTTTGCTTGTGCCAATCAGTGTATTCATTTGTTCAAATTTGACGTCAGCGCCTTTTTTCCCGCTGTTTTGCGCACTGTTTTTCAGCGGCCACTGATAACCATACTGCGCGTCGCTGCTTAGCGCACGATAGGTTTGAACAGGCTCTGCAAATTCAACATTTGGCATGCTGGAGAGCTTTCTTGCCGTGCTTTTGATGACCGCTTTGCCTGCTTTTAGTGTCTTTCCAGCTGATTCTTGCCCGGCTGGCACATCATAGACATACATTCCTTTGAATAAAGGACTAACTGACTGTGAGGTCACACGGTTTTCTTGGATGCCGTAGCTTTTCATTTTCTTTTTCGCAGATTGAAGTGTTTGGCCATCCTTTAATTTAAAAATGATCTTATTCGTTTTAACCTTCTCTTCTTTTACAAGCTTTTGTTTCTCTAATACATAACCAACTGACTTTCCTTCAAGCTGATCGATGCCCATTTTTTGACTGACGGCTTCTAATTCCTTTTTTAAATATGCCGGACTTGCTTCTTTGAGCATATCAAAAAGGGACCCGATCGCCTGTTGTTCTTTTTCTGTTACGATATGACCACTAAATGCACCATTTTTCTCTACGTCACTTAGCAGTGTTTTTAATGTGAGCAGATGGTTGTATACCTTTTGCTGCTCTTTTTGATGTTTGATGAGCTTTGATTTGAGAAACGGCTTTGTCTTTTGGAGCAGACGTGAAAGCTTTTGACCTTCTGCCGTTTCATTGAATCGTTTATCTTCAATTGTACGAATCGATTGAAGAATTTCACGCCCGTATTTTTTCTCAATAATGATGATTTCAGGCTCATCTTCTTCAGGAAAAACAGGTTCAGAAGGCGGAAGGTTAGCTCCTTTATATCCGATTGTATATGCCGCATCCTCTTCCTCATCACGGCTGTCTTCCTCCGACCCTAAGTAGAGCACTTTGACATAATAGGGACCTGACCATGCATGCGGGAAGTTGATCTCTGTCTCTCCGCTTGCTGTGTCCACGCGATATCTTGAATATGTGTCATCCTTCATCGCTCTGTCCTTACTTGGATAGACCGATACGGACAGCACTTGTTTACTTTTCACAGAAATTTGCATGTGGGTATGTTTTGCCACCTCTTGTGCAGATGGCGTGATTTGATACCACGACTCTTCCTTTTCATTCTGTAATGTACCTGAGATGACTTCACCATTTTTTAACCCAATGGCTTCATTGACACTTGTTCCATGAGTGGCAGCTGCTGCCTCGTATCCAGGTAATGCTGCCATACATAGAATGATGGCCATGAGTACGATCACACAGGATTTGACCTGCTTTTTGAACATGAAAAGACCCCCTTATCTTTTATGATACCTTGGAAGAATATCACAGAAATACATTTAGTAGAATCTGTTTTTTACATAATTAAACTCGTTTTAAGCTAGGATTTGAGATATTCAGTCAGCAAGACGGATAGCTTCATAAACTTTTTGCCATTTCAAACGGAAAATGATGCTATTTAACCATGCGGAAAAGTACATTACAATCAACTTGTAAGCGCTTAACAAACAAGAGAGAAGGGATCAGCTTGTTCCAAAAAGATCATGTTTTCACACAAGTAAACGGACGATCAAAGAATGAGATTTTACAATACATTTCCGAGAAAGCTGAAGACCTTCAGATTACAAACAATCAGGCGGGGCTATTAGCAGATTTGTTGACACGCGAAGACGAAGTCTCAACAGGACTTCAGCAAGGCTTCGCCATTCCACATACAAAAAGCTCCGCTGTACAAACGGCTTCACTTCTTTTTTTAGAACTTGAACAACCCATTGAATGGGGAAGCTTCGACGATTTGCCCACAAGCTATTTATTTACACTGCTCGTTCCACTAGAAGAAGCAAATGTCACACATCTGAAATTACTGTCAGGTATTGCGACCAGTCTAATGGAACCTGCTTTTATCGAGAAGATTCAACCAGGTCAAACAGCTGATTACTATTACGACGTCATTGAACAACAATTGAAAGAGGGGATTACACAATGAAAATTGTCGGTGTCACTTCATGTCCAGCAGGGTTAGCTCATACTCCAATGGCAGCCAAAGCGTTAGAAAATGCAGGTAAACAGCTCGGACACGAGATCAAAATCGAACAGCAAGGGATTATGGGACAGGTGAACGGCATTACAGCAGAGGAAGCGCAGAAGGCAGACCTCTGCATCATTGCCTCAAATCAGCATATCAACGATGCGGAACGCTTCTCAGGCATTCCCACTGTACGTGTCGAGATCGGACGTGCCTTAAAAAATGCCGAGCAAATTATCACCAAAGCTGTAGAACTTGTTGAAAAGAAAAAGTCTGAATCTCAATAAACATGAGCAATGCCATATAGAAAGGAGCAAAGAAAATGAAAGCAAAATTAAAAGTCATTGAAGGCCATCTTATGACCGGTATTTCTTATATTCTTCCTGTAATCATCGGCGCCTCACTAATCGTTGGTTTAGCAAAACTGGTCGGATTAGGGTTTGGTGTTTCAGATTTAAACCCCTATAAGGATGCTGGCGGCATACTGCACGGCGCCTATTTAATGGAGCAGGTCGGCTGGACAGGTATTGGCTTAATGAACGTCCTGCTTGCTGGATTTATCGCCTATTCCATAGCGGATAAATCAGGCCTTGCAGCCGGTTTTATCGGCGGTGCCCTCGCCAGCTCAACCAATGCTGGATTTATTGGTGCCGTCATTGCAGGCTTCTTCGCAGGATATGTTGCTCTTTTTGTGAAAAGAAAAATTCAAATTCAAGGCTCTGCAGCCGGGCTCGTCCCTCTGCTCATCCTGCCGCTCATTACCGTTGGCTTAACCGGACTTCTTATGTCAGTTCTTCTGGGCGGACCATTAGGTGCTTTGAACACGGCATTAATTGAATGGATCAAAGGCATGGTGGCTGATGGAACAAGCACACTCGCGCTCGCTCTCATTTTAGGGGCGATGATTGGCTTCGATCTTGGCGGACCGGTGAATAAATCAGCTTGGATGGCTGGTAACGCCCTCTTCCTATCAGGTGTCTACCTCCCTGCCATTCTCGTCAATATTGCGATTGTCATTCCACCTCTTGGATACGGGCTTGCGACATTGATTCGAAAACGCAACTTCTCCCCAACCTTTAGAGAAGCCGGACGAGGCGGCCTTGTCATGGGGATTATCGGTATTACGGAAGGGGCGATCCCTTTTACCCTCGTCAATCCTTTGAAATTGATTCCGCTCAATGTTGTCGCATGTGCTGCTGGAAGCGGGGTCGCTGCATTATTAGGAGTTCATGACATCATGCCGCCAATTGGCGGGCTATACGGCTTCTTCTCAGTCGGAAACTGGTGGGCTTATTTAATCGGAGCCCTTACTGGCGCACTTGTCATCGGTATTGGCGCCAACCTGCTTGTGAATTTCTCTGAGAAAAAAGAGCCAAAAACGCCGGAACATGATCAGAAGCAGAAAGAAGAAGACGATTTTGACCTTGTGCTAGAAGGATAATTTGAACGAAGAAAGGTGTCGTTGATCAATGACTGTCAATGTACATGTGATTCCACATACTCACTGGGACCGGGAATGGTATTTCACCACCTCCCGCTCCCGTATTTACTTAATGAAAAGCGTAATGGACATCTTAGATACCCTTGAAACAGATGAAAGGTTCCATTACTTCATGCTCGATGCCCAGGCTTCCTTATTAGATGATTATTTGAAATGGCGTCCAGAGGATGAGAATCGAATCAAAAAGCTTGTCACAGCGAAACGTCTCATCATCGGCCCATGGTATACCCAAACCGACCAGCTCGTCATTTCAGGTGAATCGATTGTGCGGAACCTGCAATATGGGATTGAACGCTGTCAGCAGTTCGGCCACGTGATGAAAGTCGGCTATGTCCCTGATTCCTTCGGTCAATCCGCACAAATGCCTCAAATTTATCGCGGCTTCGGCATTGTCGATACGGCATTTTGGCGCGGCGTTTCTGACCATATGACGAACCATACTGAATTCAATTGGCGCGGTGCTGACGGCAGTGAAGTCTTTGCTGTGAACCTGCCATTCGGCTACTACTACGGTGGAAATATCCCTGAGAAAGATGAGGACTTACAAGCCTTTTTATCTGAAAAGATTGGTGCGCTGCAAGCAAAGGCAACCACAAAGAATGTCTATTTCCCGAATGGCTTTGACCAAGCACCGATTCGCAAAAACCTGCCTGACTTATTAGAAAAAGCCAATGAACTTGACGAGCATCACTATGAAATCAGCAGTTTAGAAGATTATATTGCAGCCGTGAAAAAAGAGCGGACATCTTTTGAGACATTACACGGAGAGCTCATTCATGCGAAGCATATGCGGATTCATAAATCTATTTTTTCAACACGAGCGGATTTAAAAATCTTAAACAATCAAATTGAAAACTATCTCGTGAATGTGATGGAGCCCATCCTCACGATCAGCTATTCTCTCGGACACGACTATCCGCATGATACGGTTCGCGATATTTGGTACCTCATGTTTGAAAATGCAGCGCATGACAGCATTGGCGGCTGTAATAGTGACACGACGAATCAAGACGTCTTCTTCCGCTACAAACAGGCAAAGGAAATCGCCGAGAATCTTGTGGACTTGCACATGCGTCTCATCGCTATTCGACTGCAAGCAGAGCAAGAAATCACATTTACGTTGTTCAATACCCTGCCTTCAAAGCGTTCTGATGTCATTGAAGTCGAAACCTTTATCACGGAACGTCCATTTACGTTAAAGGATGCTAATGGAAGAACGCTTCAGTACACAGTGAAAAGCAAAACCGATGTCACAGATTATGTGCTGGCACAGCAAATTTCTCTTAACCCAAGTAAAGAAGTGTACATGCCAAAGCAAGTATGGAAAGCCGTTCTGCTGATTGAAGCCATCAACTTACCGTCAGTTGGTTATACACAGGTCAGCATGGTTTTCGATGAATCAAGCGAATCGGCATGGGAACAAACTGAAGGACGAGTGATTGAAAATATGTATTATCGCATTGCGGCAAATGACAACGGATCACTGGACATCACAGATAAGCAAACTGGCCGGACATTCTCTGAGCAAATGATCTTTGAAGACAACGGAGATGATGGGGATTCCTACAACTATTCACCCCCTCGTGAGGACCTGTATGTGTCATCCAAGGATCTTTCATCAGCAGACATCTCAGTGGCTAAAAGCGGTCTGCAGCAAGAGCTGACCATCAAGCTTCAGCTCACTGTCCCTTACGACCTAGAGGAGCGCTCTAAGCAATTGGCTGCGACTTCACTTCCGATCACAGCGAAGGTGGCATTAAACAAAGACGATGCTGTCATCCGTTTTCATGTAAATGTTGATAACCATGCATTGGACCATCGCTTGCGTGTTCTTTTTGATACAGGCATCGCATCAAACGTATCACTGAGCGATCAACAGTTTGGTACAATCGAACGCCCAACAGAGCTGACGCAAGAGCTTGAATGGTGGAACAATGAACATTGGGAAGAAAAACCGATCACCATTGAACCGATGCAATCCTTTGCTGCACTTCGTGATGAAGCATATGGTGCCGCTCTGTTGACCGACTGCGTGAGAGAATATCAGATCACAGGAGAAGGCTATACAACGATTGCATATACGCTCTTCCGCTGTTTCGGGAAAATGGGGAAAGAAAACCTTCTTTACCGTCCAGGACGCGCATCTGGGGAAAAAATTGTGGATACGCCTGACGCTCAGCTGCAAGGTGCACTGTCATTCACATTTGGTATGCACTATAGCAAGGATGCAGTCAGCGAGGGACACCTAGCGCAGCTTGCCAAACGGTATACCACACCTGTTCAATGCTACGAGCGGGCAGACTTTTTAAACGGTCGTTTAATTTTCTCTTTCCGAGATGAAAAAGAAGACTTACAATCTACTTATAGCCTGCTTGACATCGAGACAGATGGAGCCATTCTAAGCGCTCTGAAAAAAGAAGAGCACGGAACAGGCATTGTCATTCGTCTCTTCAATCCATATTTAACGCGTCAAACAGCCGCTTCAATCAATAGTTCATCTCTACAACACGGAGAAACAGCGAATTTAGGAGAAACACCTGAAGGACATATACTCAAAGCACAACATGGATCATTACACATTGAACCGCTTACACCTTGTCAGGTACAAACCTACATTGTAAAGAAAAAATGAACATGTAGGGGCGGGATCCAATGGATTCCGCCCCTCTTTAATGGAGGGCATTGATCATGCGAATTGGAGGCATTGAAGCAGGCGGAACGAAATTTGTCTGCGGCTACGGAACAACAGACGGAACGATTGAACACATGACTTCCTTTGCAACAGGGAATCCAGATGAAACATGCCGGCAAGTGATCGATTACTTTACAAAGCATCGTGTCGATGCCATTGGAATTGGGGCATTCGGACCTGTCGATGTGAGAGAGCAAAGCCCACGCTATGGGACGATTTTAGACACACCAAAAACAGCCTGGCGCCAATTCCCTATCCTCTCTACCTTAAAACAAGCCCTTGGGCTCCCGATGAAGCTTGATACCGATGTAAACTGTGCAGCACTCGGAGAAGCCCGTTTTTCAACTGAAGCAGAAAAGCCTGCCTCCTTGGTCTATATTACTGTTGGGACTGGAATAGGCGGCGGTGCCTATATTGAACATCGCCTGATTCACGGATTGCTGCATCCAGAAATGGGTCATATCACCGTTCAGCGGCATCCTCATGACACTTACGGAGGCTGCTGCCCTATACATCATGACTGTTTAGAGGGACTGGCATCTGGACCTGCCATAGAAGGACGCTATCATACACTGGCACCCATGCTGCCAGAGGATCATCCTGCTTGGTCACTTCATGCTTACTATCTCGGGCAAATGACTGCTAACCTGCTGCTCACCCTTTCACCAGAACGCATCATTCTAGGTGGAGGCGTGATGAAACAGCCGGCTATGCTGCCGCTTATTCTTGATGAAACAGACAAGAGGCTTCGCGGCTATTTGCAGCTGCCAAAGCCTTTACATGAAATTATCACAAAACCATCCTTTGATGGATTATCTGGTTTAATGGGCGCCATCGCTCTTGGAACTGATGCCTTACAGGCGCAAGGAGCCGCGCAATGATGATGACGGCAGATCCTCGAACCTATCAGCTGATTCAGCGGCTATTTGAAACAAAGGAGTTCGTGAAGCTGGAGGAGCTCACTGCCTCTTTTCGCTTATCTGACCGCTCTATCCGCAATTTAATCAAGGAGGCAAATGAGTATTTAAAGGAAGCTGGCGCTATGATTAAAACGATCCGCGGAAAGGGATATACTCTTTTAACGAGTGACCAAGACGCTTTCCTGCTTTGGCTACATCAGCAAAAGCTTCCTGCCCGCTCTCTTGTCCCCGTCATGCCAGAAGAGCGTGTACGATTTATGATGAGAAAGCTGCTGCTTCAATCAGATTACTTAAAAATTGACCAGCTGGCTGAAGAACTGTTTATCAGCCGCATGACGGTCAGCAGTGATTTAAAAAAAGGACGAGAGATGTTAGCCCGTTACGGCATGACCCTTGTGTCAAAGCCTGGATTTGGCTTAAAGATTGAAGGAGATGAGCTGCAAAAAAGAACGTGCTATGCAGACTTACTTCTTGAAGAAGAGCCTGCTCTCTCTCATATCACCGAGCGGGAGCAGCTCCATTTTCCTGATATATCTCTTGAAACCATTCGATCTATTGTGTTGACGAACCTGCATCAAGAGTCATTGCTCATTAAAGACATTGCCTTAAAAAATTTAGTCATTCACTTAGCCATTGCGATTCAGCAAACACGAAAAAACCAGCGGATATCCGCCAGTACCGTCCGCACACAAAGATCACCCGTTTTGATGAGAATTGCACAAAAAATCATACAGCAGGTGAGTGACACTTTTTATGTGACCTTATCAGAGGATGAAACAGATTACTTAGTCATGCATCTATTGGCGAACCAAACGTGGAAAGAAGCCGCCCAGCATCAGACGACAGTGGAAGTTCAACAGGCGGTTACAGTCTTTCTACAGCACATTGAAAAAACAAGCGGCCATCGTTTTGCTGATGACAGCATCCTGCAGCAAGACTTAATGCTTCATATGAAGCCGTTATTAAATCGCATCCAATATGGCGTATCATTACAAAATCCGCTTTTGCATGAGATCAAGACGTCCTATCCTTATCCGTTTGATTTGGCTGTCAGCGGGCTGAATGCCTTACAGCTGGTGCGGACGCCAAATGAAGATGAAGCGGCATATGTTGCCCTGCATATCGCTGCTTCAATTGAAAGAAGTCAGCTCGACACCTCGCAAAAAAAGAAAGCCATTATCGTGTGCGGGTCTGGACTAGGGACGGCCAGACTGCTTGAAATCAAATTGAAGGCAGCCTTTCAGCACGAGCTTGACATTGTTGAGCTCTATTCCTATCAGGATTATCTCATGAGCTCCTCTTTGCCGTGTGACGTCATCATCACAACCGTGCCTCTCACATCAAAGGGGAAACCAGTCATTCAGGTCAGCGCCTTTTTTGAACATCATGATATACAGCGTGTGAATGAAGTCATTCATTTATTAAATGGACACGGGGCACCCTCAAAAGAGCTGATGGCGTTTTTTCAAGAGCGATTGACTTTCATGAATGCTGATCTAAGCAGCAAGGATGAGGTATTAGATATATTATGCAGCCGTTTAGAGGCGCATCAGCTAGTATCGTCTTCTTTTCGGCCCTCGGTGTTTGAGCGTGAGCAAATGTCGTCTACCTATCTTGGCAGCGGTATTGCAATGCCGCATCCGCTTATCACAAATGAAGGCACCTCCTCTGTAGCCATCGCACACTTAAAACAGCCAATTGACTGGCAGGGCGACCAAGTTTCACTTGTCTTTTTATTAGCGATTCATAAGGATGACGCTGCCTGTATGAACCAATTCTTTGAACAGGCCGTCGATTTACTGGACAATCCAGACCGCATTCACTCCCTCAAGCAAGCCAACACATTTAATGAGCTGATGGATGCGCTATTTCAATAAGATCAAACAAAAGGCCGCCCAGTTCATGAGGCGGCCTTTTTATTTAGATATACATCATCAATCGTATATGACATTTTTTCCTTCTTCACTTAATTTTTTTAAGGAGCTCAGCATATGATTGATTTCTTCATCGGAATGTCTTTCCCAAGAACCTAATTCTGCGACTATTTTCAACGGAGATTTCGATCGATAAGAACGTGTTGGGTTGCCGGGAAATCTTTTATCAGTCACATTTGGATCATTTTCAAACTCGCCTAACGGTTCTACAATATAAATTCTTTCTTTCGCATCAGACCTAGCTAATTCAGCACCCCATTTGGCCGCGTTTAGTGTTCCGGTGAAATAGATATGGTTCGATTTTTTATCCTGATAATTGGATAAATAAAGCGGTTCAAGCAGATCTCCAATCTTCAATTCCGCTTTTGTCCCATGAAAAAACGGCCCGGGATCTAACACCTTTTGCTTGTCATTCATACAGCCACACCCCTTATCGTTTTTGACTTGCGTATAACAGTATACGGCCTGATCTGGGCGAGAAACAGTCTATAAATGAGATTAAATTCGGGGTATAATGATAGTAGAGAGTTAGATGTGAACAGACATAAGTACTGTAAATAAAAACGGAAATTTCGCATTCACACCAACAATGACGAAAACAAGAATACCTTCCACAGCTGACAGTATCACAATCAATCCATGGTTCATTGGATATTCCTTCGCAATTAATTTCTGTCCTATATAATTCAAACCATAAAAAATCAAAAACAATGTGAAGAACATAAAAAAAATCGTCATCATATAAACAACCCCTTTCTGATAATGGATTTTTATCCAATTTTTACAATATATCATCAGACTATCATGTTAGAACAACTCGAACAATATGATCTTACCAATAGAGTGAAGAAAGAAAAAAAGCCAACCACCCGCTCATAAGGTGATTGGCTTTTTGATATGTTACTTCCCGATGTTGTCTCCATTTTGCTGAATCAAGGTTTCATACCAATAAGAACTCTTTTTGCGAATTCTTTTGAGGTCTTTTAGGTCAAATTCGTCGCGGTTGACGTAGATGAACCCGTAGCGCTTGGAGCATCCTTGGTGTGTGCTGATTAAGTCGATGGCTGACCACGGGCAGTATCCGAATACCTCAACGCCGTCTGTGATCGCCCATTTGATTTGTTCAATATGTTTTTCTAAATAATCAATTCGATAATCATCTTGGATTGAACCATCTTCTTCTAACTTGTCGAAAGCACCCAATCCGTTTTCCGTGATAATAAGCGGCAGCTGATAGCGGTCATAAATCTCGCGCATCGTTGAACGGAAGCCGACAGGATCAATCTCCCAGCCAAACGCATTTTTGCTTAAGAATGGGTTGTTGCCGCCTTTGTAGACGCCATCTTCACCGGATTTCAAATGCTGATCTCCGCCGCGTGCAAATTCGTCGTTGCCATCTCCTTTACTCGCTTCAACCGTTTGAGAAGTGTAGTAGTTAAAGGCAATGAAGTCTGGCTTCGCGCTTTTCAATATATCCATATCTCCCTCTTCGATGGCAGGAAGAATGTCTTTTTCTTTCATGTACGCCCAAGCGAGGTTGTTATAACGGCCGAACACCGCCATATCAAGATAAAGCCAGTTTCGGATCGCATTGTAATTCGCCGCAGCAAGCACATCTTCAGGCTTTGGAGAAGCCGGATAAATGAGCGCGATGTTTGGCGCTGGTCCAATTTTCGCTTCAGGCAGCATTTGATGACAAAGCGTCATGGCTTTTGCCTGTGCAACGAGCATATGATGATTCTGCTGATACAGTTCTTTTTTCGGATTTTCTAAATTTGGATCAAGTGTACCGAGCGCTGATCCATGTAAGATCATCATGTTTTGTTCATTAATGGTCAGCCAATATTTTACCTTCTGACCATACTCCTTGAATAGCACCTCTGCATAGCGTTCAAACGCATCCACTGTCCCGCGGTTAGACCACCCGCCCTTTACTTGAAGCGCATGAGGCAGATCAAAATGATACATTGTCACGATTGGTTCAATGTCATAGCGGCGCAATTCATCGATGAGAGAATGATAGAATTCAATCCCCTTTTGATTGATCTCCCCATCTCCATCTGGAATGATCCGTGTCCACGCAATGGAAAAGCGATAAGCCTTCAAGCCCATTTCCGCAAACATCTTCACATCCTCTTTATAACGGTGATAGTGATCGCTTGCGACTTTAAAATCCGTTGTCCCTTCAGGATAACTTGCTCTCATGTCAATGACAGAAGGCCCCTTGCCATCCTCATTCCACGCACCTTCTACCTGATAGGCGGAAGTAGATCCGCCCCAGAAAAAGTCTTTTGGAAATGATGCTAGTGTTGAATATCTCATGATTTCTTCCTCCTCTTGATTAAACTAGATGTAAAAATGATTGCCCTGGTGTGATTTGTTTCTCTTCTGTTTCAATGATATCGCTAAACTCACCTGAATTGGTAATAATCACTGGTGTTGTGACGGACAAGCCGGCTGCTTGGATGGCTTCTATGTCAAACTCAGCAAGCAGTTCGCCTTCTGTGATGGTTTGCCCCTGAACAACCTTCGGGGTAAAATGCTTTCCACCTAATTGTACGGTATCCAGTCCAATGTGAATGAGTACTTCTGCTCCGCTTTCAGAAGTTAGACCATACGCATGGCCTGTTGGGAAAACCGTTGTCACGACTCCTGATACTGGTGCAAACAGCTTTCCTTCTGATGGAATGATGGCTGCGCCCTTTCCTAATGCACCAGATGAGAATGCTTTATCCTGCACTTCCTCCAGCTTGATGACCTCGCCCTTTAAAGGACTTTTCACATGAGCGGCTTTGACCCCATGTTCGTTTTCAATTACCGGTGCAGAAGCGGCCGGCGTTTCATCTTCATCTACTGGATCTTTAAATCCAATCAAATAAGTTAAGATGATCGAAAGGACGAACGAGACCGAGATACCGATGATGAACCCTGTAAATCCTTGACCGTAGAAAATCGGCAGTGTCAGTAAACTTGGAAGGCCTGACGCAATTGCAATACTTTGTGAATAACCGATAATCGCACCGCCGACCCCAGCAGAGATAACAGCTGCAATAAATGGTTTTTTCAAACGAAGTGTGACCCCGTATACAGCTGGCTCTGTGATCCCAAACACAGCAGAAACTGCTGTTGATCCAGCCAGTGATTTCAGTTTTTTATTCTTTGTTTTCAGCATAACACCGATGGAAGCACCGGCTTGTGAAAATACAGCTGGCGCAGTGGCCGGCTTGATATGATCTTTCCCATGGACTGCGATATTATTTAAAATCACTGGCACAAGTCCCCAGTGGATACCGAAGATGACAAGAATCTGCCAAGCCATCGCAATTAAAGCACCTGCAAGTGTAGGACTAAAGGAGAATACTTTCAGCAAAACAGCTGCAATGCCATTCCCTGCATACACACCAAATGGTCCGAATACGATGAGTGTCAGCGGAACAACCGTGACAAGCAAAATGAGTGGAGTAATAAAGTTTTTGACACTTTCATGAATGACTTTGTTAAAGAAACGTTCGATATACCCCATGACAAACACTGCCAAAATGATTGGGATGACCGTAGATGTATAAGACATTAAGACGACTGGAATCCCGAAGAATGTCACATCTCCGCCGCCTTTTGACAATTCTTGAATGGTTGGGTAAATCAGTGCACCTGCTATCGTCACAGCGACAAACGGATTCGCTTTAAACTTCCTAGCAGAAGTGAATGCGAGCAATAATGGCAGGAAGTAGAACAAGCTGTCAGATGCAGCAAATAAAATTTGATACGACGTATCTTCAGGAGATAACCATTTCGCGTTGATACAGATGCCTAAGAGACCTTTTAAAATACCTGCTCCCGCCATGACACCGAGAAGTGGTGTGAAAATCCCCGATACAATGTCGACGAATTTCCCGAAAAGGCTTGTGCTCTCTTCACCTGATTTTGCAGATGAAGCAGCGGAATCCTCTAATAGATTCGTAAACTCTCCAATTTCTCGATATACCTCTGGTACGGTATTGCCAATGACCACTTGAAATTGGCCGCCGCTTTCCATAACGGTAACGACGCCATTTAATTTTTCAATGGCCGCTTTATCTGCTTTTGATCTGTCATTTAAGGTGAAGCGAAGCCTTGTGGCGCAATGCACCAATGAATGAACGTTTTTCTCTGTACCAATGTGTTTAATAATGTCTTCTGCTAATTGACGATAACTCATGAAAAAACCCCCTTTTTTTCAAAAAAATACGTTTTTGGGCAAAATAAAAACCTAAACGGGCACCAAAAATAGTCGCAGCTTGCTGTTGCGCTTTTTCAGTGAACGTTTAGGTTTTGCCTGCCGAACAGTCACAATCCTCTAAGACGATCATTGTGAAACCGTATTCTTTTATGTTTATGAGCAAATAGTACCACTCAC
Source organism: Bacillus sp. FSL K6-1006 (assembly GCF_038593175.1). Taxonomy (NCBI): domain Bacteria; kingdom Bacillati; phylum Bacillota; class Bacilli; order Caryophanales; family Bacillaceae; genus Bacillus; species Bacillus sp. FSL K6-1006. Next base: position 234,779 of record NZ_CP151970.1, on the reverse strand, counting down.
CTTTTCTCATGTCAACGCTTTCTTTTAAAATCTATCTTTATTTTTCTCGTTTGATCAGTCGATTCAAATGAATTGATAGATACAGCATCTCCTCTGATGTAAGATCTCGGTGATAGGTTTGATAGACATATTCTGCGATTTTCTTTGCGCAATCGTAAGCTTTCGGATATTTCACTTTGATCAGCTGATATAAGTCCTGATCTTCGCTGACAAGGAGTGTTTCATTGATCAGACGCTGGACGAAAAAGCGCAAATGCGTGAGAAAACGGTAAAAGTTAAGCGAGTCCTCATCAAATTCCATGTTGAGATGATATTTCACAATGGTGAGAATGGCATTAACTTCCTTTGTGATATTGACCGTCGTATTCATATCCTCATTGAGCTCTGCGTTAATGATATGCATGGCAATAAAACCTGCTTCATCCTCAGGCAGTTCAATATGAAGACGCTCTTCAATCATCTCAAGACAGTCCTTTGCCACAAGAAATTCATCTTTGTATAAGCGTTTAATCTCCCAAATAAGCGAATTCTCAATCAGATGATTTTTCTTCAGCCGTTCGATGGCGTAATGAATATGGTCTGCCAGCGATACATGCAGACTTTCGTTTAATCTTCGGTTCAGCTTTGTATGTGCATATTGGATCATTTCCTCGGTCACCTTGACCACATCATACGGAACCTCTTGAAGCAGCATTTTCATCCGCTCGTGAACGGAATGATCCTCCAGGCGGAAGACTTTATCAATCAACGATTCGTCCACCGGGTCCCCGGGACGTCGCTGGAAAGCGATGCCTCTGCCCATGACGACGATTTCTTTTCCATGTTCATCTATGACACTAATGACATTATTGTTTAGAACCTTTTGAATCTGCATTTCCAAACACCTCCGTCTATGACCAACAACTTTACTCAAAATATGCTCTCATCTTAACACAATTGTCAAATCACTTGGTGCTTTTATCTGACTTTTGCAATAGATTTCACCATGATTCTACCCTTTCATAGCTGGTCTGTTCCTTCAATTGCCTGCATACAATACTCCTGAGGAGGTGACCTTCTGTGAAATCTTTTTTCTGGTCTGCATCATTTTTATTCTTGCTCATGTTTACCCTCATCATTCTAGGCATCGTATTCTGGCTGAGTGGACAAGGCTTAGGCCAGCTTTGGAGATATGTGCTCATTTCACTTGTCACAGCGGCCGTTTTGCGCGGCGTCACCACTTGGCTGAAACGGCATGTGATGCATCATTCAGCCAAATAAAAACGGCTGCCCGGAATGTTCAGGCAGCCGTTTCTTTATTCTTTGGTTGCTGCAGCTTCTTTCTGAGAAGCACGCAGCTCATCATTGATTTTTTTCGCATCCTCTAAAAACTCTGTTTCATATCCACTTTTGAGTGCCCACATATAAAATAGCAGAGCTACCACCGTAATCAGTGCCATGTCCCAGCCATAATGAATGATGTTATAACCGCCGAATTTATCACTGCCAAGACAGGAAATCGTCATCATCACAAGCAGGTACACAACCATCCAAGCACCCGCCTTAAAGTTGCGGCCGAAGCCTTTCCACTTCGCTTTTGCTTGATAGTAAAAATAGATAGGAAGACCAATGAGAATAATGAACAGCACCTGACCTGTTAACGGCCATCTTGCCCAATACAGTGTCAATGAGGCAAAGACAAAACCGAGAGGAGCAATGATGCTGAGTCCTTTTATTCGAAGCGGTCGATATAAATCTGTCCCTGTCTTTCTCAGCGTCATGACGGTCACTGGTCCAGTCAGATAAGAAATGAGTGTTGCGACAGAGATAATTTCAGCAAGTACACCCCAGCCTCTAAATAAAAACAGAAAGATAAACGATACGGCTAAGTTAAAAAACATTGCTGGACGAGGCACGCCGTAAATAGGGTGCAGACGGCCAAGCACACTTGGCATGTATTTGTTTTTTTCCATTCCATAAATCATACGAGACGTCGTTGCGGTATACGTAATTCCCGTACCAGAAGGCGACACAAACGCATCCGCATATAAAATCAGAACAAGCCAGTTAATCCCAAGCGCAATGGCAAGGTCCGCAAATGGCGAGTTGAAATTCAAATGACCCCATCCATTCACGATCATAGATGGATCAACAGCACCGATAAAGGCGACTTGTAAAAGGACATAAATCACAGTCGCAATGAAAATCGATCCGACAATGGCAATTGGAATCGACCGGCCTGGATTTTTTGCCTCACCGGCCATGTTAATCGGGCTTTGGAAGCCATTGAAGGCAAACACAATCCCAGATGTCGCAACAGCTGTCAGCACACTCGCCCAGCCGTTAGGGGCAATACTTGTTCCAGAAGTAAAATTCTCACTATGAAAACCTACGAATAAGAGCGCACCAATTGTTAATCCTGGAATGACAATTTTAAACACGGTAATGAATGTATTTGCTTTTGAAAATAACCCAACTGTCCAATAATTAAGCAGAAAGTAAATCACAAGCAGCACACTGGCAACCATAAGACCTTCTGTCGTCAATACCCCTTTTGTGACCAAATGAGATGTCCACTTTGCCCACTCCCAAGGCCATGAGCTCATGTACTGGACGGAAGCAACCGCCTCCACTGGTATCACCGAGACAATGGCGATCCAGTTCGCCCAAGCTGCAATAAACCCAATAAAAGATCCGTGTGAATATTGCGTATATTTCACCATTCCGCCTGCCTCTGGAAACATCGATCCGAGTTCACTATAAGACAAAGCGATAAATAAAATCACAACCATCCCAATCAACCAGGATAAAATAGCAGCAGGACCGGCGATTTGAGCAGCACGCCAAGCACCGAAGAGCCATCCTGAACCAATGATTGAGCCAAGACCTACCATCATTAAAGCGAAAGTTCCCATCCTACGATGCAAATGATTCATGTTCATAACACCTTTCGATTAAAATACAGAGCATGTGTCAAGCAAGCGTCTTTCTTTCAAAGCAGCTCACTTTTCATTTTACTGGCAAATATTTCTTCTAATGAACCTTTACTCTTGTTCATTTTTTCGCCTGTTATATTATCTCTCAATTCTTCATTTTCTGAAATAGTCGAACATGCTTATTTCAAAAGAAAGCGCTTTTTCACCTGTTCAATCTATTAGACTGAATAACTACCTTTACCCTTATTTTGAAAAAAACAAAACAAAAAAAAATAGAGGAAATGACTTCCTCTCCCTTCTAACCCACGCCATGTAAAGAAAAAAAGGATAAAGGGGGTTCCCTCTATCCTTGTGAAATCGCTTGTTCTTTTTCAATAACAGCTAGTCTTTCTTGAACTTCTTCTTCAGATAAATTGTGCTGTTTCACATACAGGTTCCGTTCGCTTGTGCGGCATTCATGACTGCAGCTGCGCATATACTTATGCTCACTCTCTTCAGTGGCAATCATCTTACGGTTACATGCAGGGTTCGCACAGTTCACATAACGCTCGCAAGGCTCACCAGTGAAGAAATCTTTTCCGACAACCACATGCTCTGTTTGATTCACTGGTACTGTTAAGCGATTATCAAACACATAGCATTGACCGTCCCATAGCTTCCCTTGTACTTCTGGGTCTTTTCCGTAAGTGACAATTCCGCCGTCAAGCTGAGAAACATCTTCAAAGCCTTCACGCTTTAACCAGCCTGAAAACTTCTCACAGCGTACGCCGCCTGTGCAATAAGTCAGGATTTTTTTGCCTTCAAGAATCTCTTTATTGTCACGAATCCACTCAGGTAATTCACGGAATGTCTCAATATCAGGACGAACTGCCCCTCTGAAGTGACCAACATCAAACTCGTAATCATTACGCGCATCAATCACAACAGTATCAGGTGATTGCATTTGCTCGTAAAATTCAACCGGGCTAAGATGTTTCCCCGTTAATTCCAACGGATTCACATCATCCTCAAGGCTGAGGTTCACTAGTTCATTCCGATGACGGACGTGCATTTTTTTAAACGCATGACCATCTGCTTCGTCAATTTTGATCGGCATAGACGCAAAGCGCGGATCTTCTTTTAACGCTTGCATGTACTTGTCCGTTTGCTCAATAGTTCCAGAAACCGTTCCGTTCAAGCCTTCTGCTGATACGAGGATACGGCCTAACAAACCAAGCTCCTTACAGAATGCTAAATGCTCTGCTGTAAACGTCTCTGGGTCCTCAATGGGGACATATTGATAGTAAAGTAAAACGCGATATTGTTTTTCCATCTATATAAACACCTCTTAAATTTAATCAAAACATACCATTCTTTATCATACAGGAAATACATACCTAAAGGCAATGTCGGCGGCTCAATTCCATAAAACGGAAGGGCCTTTCTTCTCATATATTTGACTATTTGACAGAACTTTCTGTAAAATGAGATGATTTATGAACAATATGATGTGTAAAGGAGCAATGATCCATGATCCAGCCAGAAGATATTGTCAGAAGCGGCCCTAACCAATTTATTTCTCAAAAGGGAATCTATCATGAACTTGAATCCCTTGTTTCTCCTTTTCAGTCACCTGCTGTAGTGACAGGATATGATTCATACCAAGCTTTTTCACAATACACAAAGCTGCCGTCCGAGTGGCCTTTCATTCAGCACAAAGGATACAGTTCACCTAATGCGGTCACACAGATCGCAGAAGAGCTTAACGGGTCAGATGTGATCATCGGCATCGGGGGCGGAACGATTTTAGATACCGCAAAATCAGTTGCAGACGTTCTTCAAATCGAAGTCATCATGGTGCCAACGATTCCCGGCACATGTGCTGCGTCTACACCTCTCAGCGTCATTTATGATGACAAAGGAAATTTCATGAGAGTTGATTATCATAAACGATCCAGCTACCTCACCTTAATTGATCATACTTTTTTGCTTTCCTCTCCTCTTTCCTATCTTCAAAGCGGAATTGGTGATACGCTGGCAAAATGGTATGAAGCAGAAGCGATTATTCGTAACACAAAAGGCGCCTTGCCGCTCATGGTACATGCAGCACTAAAGCAGGCGGTATATGTTCGAGACATTCTTCTTTCTCATAGTGAAGAAGCTGTCAACAGCTTAAAAACAGGTCAGCTTTCACAAGCATTCGCAGATGTGACAGATACGATTATTACGTTAGCAGGAACAGTCGGCGGCTATGGGGGACGCTATGGAAGAATGGCAGGAGCCCATGCCGTTCATAATGGATTGACATTTATTGAAGAAACGCATCATGTGTTACATGGACAAAAAGTAGCTTATGGCATCCTCGTCCAGCTTGCCGCAGAAAACCGAATGTCCGAGGTTGAGGAATTACTTGAACTCTACAAAACTCTCGGATTACCTAGAAATATGCGCGATCTTGGTATGACAACTCAACTGGAAGAAGCGGCCCTTACGGTAGCAAACCATGCGGCACGTAAAGATGAAACCTTTTGTTTAATTGGAGACTATTCTAAAGAACAGATTGTTGACGCCATTCAAATCATTGAGACCTATCACCCCCAAAAATCTGTCTAAAGATGAGGGAAATAAAAAAGCACAGGCATCGCACCTGTGCTTTTCTTTCGATTAAAAATCAAAGTTATCTGGATCTGGACCTGTGCGCTCATCTTCATTGAGCTGATCAATGACACCCATCTCACGTGCGGACAGCTCGAAATCGAAGACTTGTGTGTTTTCGATGATTCGGCTCTTCGTCACAGATTTTGGAATGGTGATAATGCCATGCTGCAAGTCCCAGCGAAGAATCACTTGCGCTACTGACTTGTCATGTTTTTTCGCGATATCCTGGAGAACAGGATGGTTTAGAAGCTTCCCGCTGCCTAATGGCGACCACGCCTCTACATGAATTCCTTTCGATTTGCAGTAGTCTCGTAAAGGCTCCTGCGTCAGCTTCGGATGCAGCTCGATTTGATTCACCATTGGCACAACTTCTGCCTCTTCCAATAAATCCTCTAAATGATGCTGATGGAAATTACACACTCCGATCGCTCGAACGCGTCCATCCTTATATAGTTTCTCTAGCGCTTTCCATGTTTCTTTATATTTGCCTTCAACTGGCCAATGAATTAAATAAAGATCTAATACATCTAATCCCAGCTTGTTCATACTTGTTTCAAAGGCTTCGAGTGTTGATTCATAGCCTTGATCATTATTCCAGACCTTTGTCGTAATGAATAGATCATCGCGCGAGATACCTGATTGCTGAATGGCTTTGCCTACCCCTTCTTCATTTTGATAGGCGGCTGCTGTATCAATGCTGCGGTAGCCCGCTTCAAGAGCGTCTTTGACTGCATTTACAGCCTCATCTCCATCTTTTACCTGCCATACACCAAAGCCTAGCTTCGGCATTTTTACTCCGTTTGCTAATGTGACTGTATCTGTTAATCCACTCATCAAACAAACCTCCGCTTCCTTTTTACTTACCAAGCACTATACCCGAATTTTCGATTGATCATGCATGACATTCTGGCTGAGTTATTTGATATATTTTCCTATATCAACTTGATTGGTGTCAACGATTTGATATTCGCTGGTTTGATCTTTTGTTTTAGAAAAATCATATGTTTCTAAAAATGTTTGATCGTAAAAAGTCAGACCATATGTTTCCTTCTCATTCTCATACACTCTGATCCAATAAGACTCTTTTGAAGTTTTTTTAGTTTCATTCGTTTTCTTTAATTTCATACCCGAAAATTCCTTGAGTAACTTTTGAATATCCGCTTTCTTTTCAACCATAACACGCTCATTATCATGCTCAATTTGAATCGAAGTCACCTTGTTTTGATCAATTGAGGCCACATTATCAAAAGAGTATGTTTTTGCATTGATCAGAAAATAAATACCAATTCCTAATAAAATAATGACGACTACCAATCATCCACTTTTTCAACCTAACTCCTCCTTCCTATTCTCAGCACACCTATAAAAACAGTGAAGTCCAATCATCCTCCTCAGAAAATACCTGAATTCCGTGCTGTTTGAGCAAGGCGGATGTCACTCCAACCCCAGCTTTTGTCCCCCCGTTAAAATCTCCGCGATAAATCATCCGGCTGCCGCAGGAGGGGCTGTACTCTTTTAACACAACCGCCGTCGCTTTCAAAGACTGAACCTGTTCCAGCGCGGCCTTCGCGCCTTTTACATACATCTCCGTAACATCATTTCCATGTACATCGATCACGGAGGCGAGGCCCTGTAATACATCATGTCCGTCTCCGCCAATGATTTCTGCGGGAGGCCTTGGCGTGGAAAGGCCGCCAAGCAGCTCAGGACAAACTGTGACCGCCTTTCCCTCCTGAACAAGCTCCTCAATTCGCTGATCTAATCGATGGCTGCCATTATAACGAACCTTCAATCCAGCAAGACAAGCACTGACGACAATCATGTATGTTCCTCACTTTTTTTGCTGACTTTAAAATAAATACATACAGGCAAGAAACATATCGTATTCACCAAAAAGGGCAGAGCACAATACAAAGCAGCAGCCCAAATTGGTTCTCCAGGTCCTGCAATACCAAAAAAATAAACAAATAATATCAAGCTGACAAACAACCCCACAAATGGCATGATGAATGCGTATTTTTTATAATTTTCTATCATTTCTTTCTCCAATGAGCTCCCTCCCTTTCTTCATGGCTTCAAATAACATCAATATATGTTAATTTTACCATAAAAAACCGAAACCATTTCCTTTTTACGATGGTTTCGGTTTTTTATCTATATCTTTTCTTTCCAAGCTTTTAAGAAGCGCTCAATTACTTGTAATTCATCCTCATGAAACTGCTGAAGAAATTCTAAATAGGACGTGACTGCTTTTTCATGCAGCTCATCATGAAGCGCTGCCAATTGCTTGCCTTCCTCTGTCAAAGAATAATAGACAGATTTCTTATCACCCTGCCGGTGGCAATAGTCCACCATGCCTTTTTCAATTAGTTTTTTCACAGCCTTTGTAATAGCTGGCTTTGATAGTTTTAGTTGTTGAGATAGAAATGTATTGTTTGATTCGTTTGGATTGGCTTGAATCATCGATAAAATGTGAAGCTGTGTGAGTGTCCATTCTTGTTTGAGTGTATCAGTCGTGGTAATCAGTGGATCTGTTGGATCATTCCGTCTCTTTTCCCTATGCATAATCAGATCTTGAATCGCTTTTAATACAATCTGCTCTTTTGTTTCCATCTGAACCTCCACTCTTAACTGGTTAATAAAATGGTACTAATAATGAAGAAAGGAGTCAAAAGAAATGTGGTTGTTAGTAAAATAATAGGTCATCAGACCTTAAAATTGTATATGTACTTTTATACTAGATTCCCCTCATCCTGTCACATGCTATAATCATGGGGATGTCATCCAAATTATCATAATGAAAAGGTGAGCTAAATGAAACCTGAACAACTAATGGCCATTCGCCAATTAGAAGAAAAGATACATCTGTTTTCCTCTGCTGTGAACGGAACCTTCCTTGCATCGGACGATTTCGTTCTATCCAATACTCAAATATCGACTGACACGTTCAATTTGCTCTTACCGACATCAGCTCAAATCCAAGATCCAAAAAAAGTGAAAGCTGCCATTGAACACATGCGGTCACAGAAACTCATCTTCAGCACATGGGTCGATCACCGTTTACTCCATCCTGATTGGGCTGATTTATTAAAGGAATATCACCTTCAAGAGGTCGAACGCAATACCATCATGATGCTTGAGCATACAGGTGACATTGATCCAGTCACATCCTCATCACTTACAATCAAGGAAGTACTTGATGAGCAGACACTATTTGATTACAAACATATCTTTATTGAACTATTCAAAGGATCGACTGAGGCCGCCGCCTTAGAAGACTATTTCCAGCATTTTTCGATTAAAAAATTACACTCAAAAGCTCGCATGTTCGTGGGGTATGAACACCACAAGCCGGTCACAACAGGCTTATTATTCGAGACAAACAACAGCTACGGTATTTATGATGTCATGACGAGGGCAGAACACCGCGGAAAAGGACTTGGCAGTGACATGTTCCATTACCTTCTGACCAAGACAGAGAATAAACAAAAATGTGTCATCTTACAAGCATCAGCAGACGGCAAAAATATTTATCAACGTGCCGGCTTCCAAGCAATCGGCGAAATGGTTGTTTTTGAATAGAAGAATCTATGTTTTCAGCCTCATCAAGGAGCAAAGAACAGACTCGTCCCTTCTTTGCTCCAATATTCCACCACAAAAAATGAATGTACACTCATTCACCCCTTTGGTACATTTAAAAAAAGGAGTTGAAAGAAAGATGATTCGACCAGGCGATCAATTTCAAACAAGCAAAACCTATACTCATGAAGATGTGATTCAATTCGGTGAAATGACAGGTGATCTTGGCAAACATCATACCGAGCTGGATGATCAGGGCCGGCTCATGGTACACGGCTTTCTCACAGCAAGTCTAGCCACTAAACTTGGCGGTCAGTTTCATTTTATCGGTCAAGAGGTGACATGTACCTTCATACGCCCTGTTTATACAGGTGACACCATTACTTGTCAGATGGCCGTCACCAAGGTAGACCCCCTTGAAAAATACCATCGTGTCCATCTTTTTTCCCGATATATGAACCAGCATGGAGAAGAAGTCATTACTGGTAAAAGTGAAGGTGTGATTTTAAAATAAGAAAAAAGCTGCCTATGATGAGGCAGCTAACAAACACAAAAATCTTATTCACTTCTATTCAGCTTGTTGCTCTCGATCCATATAAAGCGGCGGTCTCTTCAGCGAAATCACCGCACAGCTAAAGGCAATCAGTACAAACACAGCACCGAATTTAGCCAGATCAACAGATGAACCGGTCATCGTAAACATGACTCCGCCAACCGCTGATCCAATCGAAATGCCGATTTGCAAGGCAGATGTATTTAAGCTCTGCTGAATATCAGACGTGACAGGATCTGTTTGAATCAAATAACTCTGCAAAGCAGGCGTCAGTGCCCAGCTGAGCGCTCCCCAAAGGACAACCATGACCATAAAGAGCGCGAACACCCCCGCTGTATAAGGAAGGATAAACATGACGATCGCAAACGCCATAGTCACAAGCAAAATGGCTTTTCCTGAACCCAGTTTGTCACTGAGCCAGCCGCCAAACCCATTCCCGCCTATAGACGCAAGTCCGAAGATCAAATAACAAATACTAATCCAAAACGGGGTCATATGCAGAACTTCCATCAGAAATGGAGTGAAATAAGAATAAAGCATATAATGGCCTGCAAGCATAAACAAACTGATCAAGTGTGCACTAAAAATTTTCGGATGCCCTAAAGAACGAATCTGCTCTCTAAGAGGCGTCACTTTTTCAACAGGCATTTTTTCCAATAGAAAATAGATCAGCACCATCGATATGGCAGAAAGAATACTGATTCCTAAAAACATCACTCTCCAGCCAAAGCTCTCTGTAATAAAAATACCGATCGGTACACCGAGAACAAGTGAGGAGCTAATACCAATAAAAATCAGCCCTAATGCTTTCGCACGATGCGCTGGTTCCACCAATTTGGCAGTGATCGTCAAAGACAACACCACCACAAGCGCTGTACTCATCGCAATCAACACCCTAGATATCATGACAAGGGCAAAGGTCGAACTAAAATAAGTGAACACATTTCCTATTGTAAACACCAATAACGCGATTAAGTAAAGGCGCTTTCGTTCGATTTTGGCTGTCGCAGTCAGCAGCACGGGTGCTGAAATGGCATACACAATCGCAAATACCGTAATGAGCTGTCCGGCTGTTGCAAGAGACACATTCAAATCCTCTGCAAGACTTGGCAGAATGCCACCAACCACAAGCTCAACTAATCCAACCGCAAAAGTAGAAACGGCTAATAAATATACTCTCCAGTTCATGTCTAACATCCCTTCTGTATATCATCGCTTTCACTTTTGATACAGGGTGCAGACAAACAAAAAAACCCCTGATTACAAAAAAGGAAAGCGCGCTTTTGTAATCAGGATTTATCGGATCCTGGTAGAAACCCTCAAACCATATTATTGAGGTTATACAAGTCTATTTTTTTCTTCACATATATTAGCACAGCCTTACATAACTCGCAAGCTGTAAAAATAGAAAAATACTGCCATTCCGTTACCTAAACAAAAGGCGCTGTAAAAGGAATCAGAACAGCTTGCTTTCTCCCCCATTTACAGGTAAACTGATGGAAAATCAACGAACAAGGATCAACGTAGATCTGGAATAGTAGCTTGAATCGATCTTTAACAGAGAGGGAACGGTGCTGAGAAGTTCCTACTGACATCTTCAAGTGAACCTGCCGATTTAGTTCTGTTTCATACAGCGGTTCATACCGTTATCATGATTGAGTGTAAAGCTGTGCTTTAAATTAGGGTGGTACCACCAGGAATGGTCCCTAACTTAAAGTACAGCTTTTTTGTTTTAAAAAAGGAGGAACCTGCAATGTCAAAAAAACAATTTGTTGAAAAAATTACAAGCATGGAAGACGACTTTGCCCAGTGGTATACAGATGTTGTCACAAAAGCGCGGCTCGTCGATTATTCAAGCGTGAGAGGCAGTATGATCATTCAGCCGTACGGCTTTAAAATTTGGGAGAATATTCGCGACGAACTTGACCGCCAGATTAAAGAAACGGGTCATGAGAATGTCTATATGCCCCTCTTTATCCCAGAGAGCCTGCTGCAGCAGGAAAAAGATCATATCGAAGGCTTTGCTCCTGAAGTGGCGTGGGTCACACATGGCGGTGAATCCAAATTACAAGAAAGGCTCTGCGTCAGACCAACCTCTGAAGTGCTGTTCGCTGAGCATTACAAAAACATTATTCATTCCTACCGCGATTTACCAAAGCTATATAACCAATGGGCCAATGTCGTCCGCTGGGAAAAAACAACACGTCCCTTCCTCAGAACCCTTGAATTCCTATGGCAGGAGGGACACACGTGCCATGAGACTGAGCAAGAAGCGATTGAAGAAACAGAAAGAATGCTTCACACTTACGCTTCTCTTTGCGAAGATCTCCTTGCCATTCCTGTCATTAAAGGGAGAAAAACAGAGAAGGAAAAATTCGCCGGCGCTCGCTTCACCTATACGGTTGAAAGCTTGATGCATGACGGAAAAGCGCTTCAAACGGCCACTTCTCATTTCTTCGGGAACGGATTTGCCAAAGCATTTGGCATCGAATTCTTAAACCGTGAAGGAAAACTAGAGCATGTCCAGCAAACCTCTTGGGGTTTCACAACAAGAATTATCGGCGCTATGATCATGGTGCATGGCGATGACAGAGGGCTCGTCCTCCCGTCAAATATTGCACCAACCCAAGTGCGTATCGTGCCAATCGCTTCTCATAAAGAAGGGGTGCTGGATCATGCCTACGAATTGAAGGATCGCCTCGCCCGCATCGCACGTGCTGACATCGATGCAAGCGATAAACAGCCAGGCTGGAAATTCAACGAATGTGAAATGCAGGGTATTCCGCTACGTGTAGAAGTAGGACCAAAGGACATCGAAAAAGGACAAGTGATGCTCGCACGACGAGACACTGGTGAAAAGCAAGCTGTCACATTAGATGCACTTGAACAAACCATCACAGCAACGCTTGAAGACATCCAGCGGACCATGTTCGAAAAGGCGAAGGAACGATTACATGAAAAAACATCACAAGCCCTCACAATCGAAGACATCGAGCAAATTCTTGCGGAAGAAAACCGATTGATTAAAGCCATGTGGTGTGGTGACGAAGCCTGTGAAAACGACATTAAAGAAAGAACAGGTGCGACCTCACGCTGTATTCCATTCGAACAGGAAACCATTTCTGACACATGTGTCTGCTGCGGAAAGCCTGCATCTGATATGGTGTTCTGGGCGAAAGCCTATTAAGAATATGAACGATAAAGAAGCATCTCTCATGATGCTTCTTTTTTGTTAAAAAGACCCAAACACCCATTGACCTCACCTGCATGATCCCCTATAATTCATATTAATATAATCGGTTTTTAAGACTTTAACTGGAGTGGTGATATATGAAACGCTGGCCCTCATTCTTTGCCGAACGCTGCCCTAAATGTAGAACAGCATTAGAAGTCTCAAAGTCCAATGCCCTGCAAGGCAAAGTCGTGAAAACATGTCCCAACCTTCATTATCAAAAAGAGTACCACCCCGCACTAGAAACGTATATCGAGCACGATGACGTCAAATAAAAAAGACCAACACGTTTGCTCTGTTGGTCTTTCTTTTATAAAATATCCAGCCAAATTTTGACCGCTGTCGCTGTAATCATTACAGCAAGGGCCCATTGCAAATAGACGGCGTTGATTTTCTGACCGACCTTCGCACCAATCGGAGCTGCCATCAAACTTGCCGCCATCAGCACAACAGCAGGAAGAAGCATGACCTGACCCGTCAATACCTTTCCAGTCGATGCGCCTATCGCAGAAAGAAACGTAATCGCAAGTGACGATGCAATCGTCATCCGTACAGGAATTTTTAAAATAGACAGCATCACAGGCACTAAAATAAATGCGCCCCCTGCACCTAATACCCCGGAAACACTGCCAATCACAAAGGCAATAGCTGATGCCAGCCCTTTATGAAAAGTAACTTCTCCCTCTGCGTCTGCACGCTGTCCTTTTTTCGGAATCAACATGAGAATAACCGCCACAATGGCGAGTAATCCATAGACGAGGTTCATCCCTTTCTCCGGCATAAAATGTGATACATAACTGCCTAATAAGCTGCCCGCCAATATACTGCTTCCCATATATAAAATCAGCGAGCGATGTAAAAATCCGCTTTTCCGATAAGCGAGTACACCACCCAGCGTCGAAAAAAGCACTTGAATGGCGCCAATCCCTGATACCTCGTGTGCTGATAGTGCCATCACACCAAAAAGAGGCGGGATATAAAGCAGCATGGGATAGTTGATCACAGATCCGCCGATCCCCACCATTCCTGATAAGAAGGAACCAATACATCCGATGATAAAAAGTGTAATCAAAAATGCAAAATCCACGCTGGTCTCCTCCTTTGCAAAAGGAAAAGGGGATCTTCAGCAGATACCCCTACATCCTTTAGGACCCTTTTCTCACCCAGAACTTCAGCACGTGACCTTCTTCTGTCTGCGTGATCAATTCATGTCCGCTTGACTTCGCCCATGCGGCCAAGTCAGCTTTAGCCCCTTTATCTGTTGCATGTATTTCTAAAACTTGACCTTCCGCCAAGTCGTTCATTTTTTTCTTCGTTCGAATAATCGGCATTGGGCATGCGAGCCCTGTTACGTCTAAAATTTGATCTGATGTCATTTGATTGTTCCTCTTCTCTTATTTTATTGGACATTACCGAATCGCACAACGGTTTGGACCCATTTCCATTTCCCGCTGCTCTTCCATATCTGGGTTCAGCTTCCCCATATTGGCTTGACGAATCTCTTGAAAGGCATGCGGCTGTGCAGGCAGACCTTCCGTCACCATCTTTCTAAACACATGTTGATCTTCAATATGAAGCCCATGATTTTCTTTTAAAAGTGAGCCGAGCTCCTTCCAAACACTGCCGTCTTCATTCATTTCTTCTTTGGTCATGAAGTGCGCAGGCAGAACGATGTATTCCTTTGAAAACGCCATATACCGTTCATAAAGCGTCTCTCTCAAATCATCTACCCAGTCCTCCGCCATTCCAGCAAGATCAGGTCTTCCAATTGAATCAATAAACAAAATATCACCTGAAAGAAGATATTGATTGTCTACGATAAAAGATGTTGAGCCGATCGTATGTCCCGGGGAATAAATGGGTTGAATATCAATAGAAGCTGTTCCAATCGTTATCCGCTGTCCTTCTTCAAGGCGTTCATATTCAAAGGTTACCTCTTCTGCATCTTTTGGCGGCAGCCAGTAGGCAGCACCAGTTAGTTCAGCCAGCTTTTTCCCACCAGAAATATGATCTGCATGAAGGTGAGTATCCATCACATGCGTCACAGAGACATCATGCTTTTTCGCAAAATCAATATAGACCTCCGTCATTCGAGCTGCATCCACAACCGCGGCTTCTCCATTGGACATGATCATATAGGACAGACACCCTTTGCCCATCCGTACAAATTGATACAGCTCTCCGCCGCCGCTTAAATCCCCTATTTTCACTGGCTCTAGATGCTCACTCCATGCCTTCATGCCGCCCTGCAAATAATGAACAGGCACGCCAGCCTCTGACAGCATCTCCGCCACCAGGATAGAGGAACCTTCCTTGGCACAAACCACCAGCACTTCACGGTCACTAGGAATGTGCTGTAAAAGGCCCTCTACTCCGTCAAGCAGATCAAAATAAGGCACATTCATATCAACGATTGCTTCCCCTTCAATCTTCCAGTCCTGCACATCTGCTTGATTTCGTACATCTAGCAAAAAGAGCGGCTCTTTGCCCACGATCTTTTTTGTTAACTGCTCTGCAGTCATGGCTTTTACCGTCATGTTTTATTCAGCTCCTATTTTTCAATGGCTCCTGTCCAGCTATTCATGCCTGGCACCACATTGATTAATTGTTGAAATCCTCTCTCTTTTAGCTTTTGCGCAGCTAATTCACTTCTTCTGCCTGAATGACAGATGAGATAAATGTCCAATTCTCTTGTTAACTCCTCTGCACGATCTTCCACCTCACCAAGCGGGATATGAACGGCTCCTGGGATATGCCCTGCTTCGTATTCATCCAGCTCCCTTACATCCAAAATAAACAGAGATTGATCTTCTTTTACCTTCTGTTGAAAGGCATTCAAAGATATTTCCGAAATCATGGGCTCCCCCTCTTCTTCTTGCGCTCCGCCCTTACGAATCAAATGATGAAGCACCTGTCCTTCTACT
The DNA here is from genome assembly GCF_038593175.1 of Bacillus sp. FSL K6-1006. NCBI lineage: Bacteria > Bacillati > Bacillota > Bacilli > Caryophanales > Bacillaceae > Bacillus > Bacillus sp. FSL K6-1006. The sequence goes on along the minus strand of NZ_CP151970.1, from coordinate 218,939 downwards.
CTTGTTCCTAAAAACTCATGACCGGCACTTTTTGACCAAGCCGCTAAATCCGCTGCTGATCCTTTATCGGTAGCTTGCACTTCAAGCACATCTCCTGGCAAAAGCTCATTCATTTGTTTTTTTGTTTTCACAATCGGCATCGGGCATGCCAATCCTTTTGCATCTAAAATGACTGTTGGTTGCTGCATGTGATGTCCTCCTTTATAGGGGTGGGGGTATATTTTTATGCGTGCTTAATGCCAAGCATTCATACCACCCTTGATGTTTGTAATATGAGTAAATCCTTGCTTCTTCAATATTTTCGCTGCCTGCATACTTCTCATTCCGCTTTGGCATATGACATAGATCTCTTCATTTTTCTCAAGCTGAGAAGCTCGTTCTTTTAACTGAGGTAAAGGAATGTTTCGAAATCCTTTTATATGGTTTGTTTGAAATTCTACTGGAGATCGTACGTCAATGAGCTGTTGACCTTTGCTTTTCAGCTTTTTTTTCATATCGGCTGCATCCATTTGGTTAACACCACGTACTGGTAGGAAGCGGCTCACGAGTAAGCCAATCACCAGGATGAACAAAATCGTTTGAATCATTTCATCACCTCACTAAATAAATAAATTCACATTCCCGATTTCAGCCTCTGCTAAATAAGCGGCGACACCAGCATATTGAATGTCATCTAATAATTCTTTCTCCTGCAGCCCTAAAAGATCCATCGTCATTGTACATGCGACGAGGTTGATCTCCTGTTCCTTCGCCATATCAATAAGCTGCGGCAAGGTCATGGCATTATGCTTTTTGATGACGTGCTTAATCATCTTCGGGCCCATTCCAGCAAAATTCATCTTTGAAATGCCCATTCGATCAGCCCCGCGCGGCATCATCTTGCCAAACATTTTTTCTAAAAAACCCTTTTTCATTGGCACCATCTCATCCTTACGCAAGGCATTCAGCCCCCAAAAGGTATGAAAAATCGTCACTTCATGATCATAGGCTGCTGCACCATTTGCAATAATGTAAGCCGCCATCGCTTTATCATAATCTCCACTAAATAGCACAATCGTCGTGCGTTTTTTCTGTTCTTCCATTCTGCTCCTCCTTCATTATTACCCATGGGGGTATATAAAAAACAAAAAAATATATACACATACCGGTAAGGGTATATTATAACAAGTAAAAAAATCCGTCAACCTCCAAAGGCTGAGGAATTTCTTACCGGCTTTTCACCAATAGCTCAACCGCTTCTTTCACAAGACCCTCTGTATCCTTGCCTTGTTCAAGACTTTCACGAACACATTGCTCAAGGTTTGTACTCACAATCACACCCATTGCCCGATCAATGGCATTGCGTGATGCAGACAGCTGCGTCACCACCTCGCGGCAATCCTTTCCCTGCTCCATCATCGCAAGAACCCCTTTAATCTGCCCCTCAATCCGGCGAAGACGGTTCTTCATCTGTTGATTATATTCCATGCACAAGTACCCCTTCCTATTCTTTCTATGAACAGATAGTATACCCTAAGAGGTATTTAGTCAAACGACTTGCCCTTCTCTTTTGTAGAGAACTTATATGAAAAGAATTGCACATTCCACCATTTATTGATAAAAAGAAAATAATCAACGAACGAGAAATCATTGAAGAAAAGAGGGTAGCCCATGACTTTACATCATTATATTGGATCAAACAAAGAACTGCCGCTTGGTACCATTGGTCAAAATCCTACCTATAAACCATTCTCTGAACTCAATATCAACATGTTTGATAAAAAACAAAAAAAGCCAAAAACCTATCAAAAAGAAGAACTTTTGATAGAAGTATTTGAAACAGAAGAGGATTTCGAAGGCATTCACATTGATTATCTAGATCCCGTCTATGAAGCGGTAAGAAACAAATTCACGCATCCTTTTGTTTATGAATTAGGCATCATTCATTCTCTTCGTGCACTTTTTAAATTCATTGAAAAAGAGCTGTCAAAAGGAGAAAGCATCGAAATCTATTCTTGTCTAGATGAACTGGAAACGAAAGAAAAGGACGATCAATTGGACGTAGAAATTGACCTAAGCAAAAAACGGTTTGGAAAACATATCGATTTTAAAGAGATCGATGAACTGATTGATATGTTTGAATTAGAAAACTTACAATATGTGTTGGTGAAGAAATAGACCTCCTGCGTAAAAGTATAGAGAAAAGGGGACATTATAATGAACTTGACATGTGAATCTAAAAATTTTGATGATTATTTATGTGAACTAGCTGAAGTTGATTATTCTCATCCTCTTATTCGAGCAAAATCAAATGAACTTTTCAACCCTTTGCAGACAGAAATAGAAAAAGCAAAAGTAGCCTATGAGTTTGTTCGAGATGAAATTCCCCATACATGGGATATTCAATCCAAACGAGTGACTTGTCATGCATCAGAGGTATTAACATTTAAAGAGGGAATTTGCTACGCAAAGTCCAACCTATTAGCTGCTCTATTGCGCTCACAAGAAATACCTACAGGTTTTTGTTACCAGCGGTTAATGTTGTTCGATACGCCAGGTAAGGGATATTGTATTCACGCATTAAATGCTGTATTTTTTCATTCACTTAATAAATGGATTCGATTAGATGCACGCGGCAACAAAACAGGAATTGATGCTCAATTTTCACTTGATCATGAAAGATTAGCTTTTCATACCCAACAAGAATTAGATGAAGTCGACTATCCTTTGATATATGTTAAACCACATCCAAAGACAATGAGCGTTTTAAAAGAACATACAGATGCTATTGAGATGTATAAACATCATTTACCAGAAACGATATAGGCTTGGGGGCAAAAAGACTTTCGACAATGCCAAACGTGAAAATAAACCGGTGCTTGTCAGCATCGGTTATGCCCCTTGTCACTGATTTGCATAGGATCTATTTTATATTAAATACACTCAATAACTTCATCCAAACGATATCTACCCTTCAATTAAACGTTTTAACTTAAGCTCCGTATCAGTATCCTCAACCGGAGTATAGACACTGCATCTTAAATCAGTATCCCCATACACTTGTAATGAAGTGAGATTAAACAACATTTTACCTCCCTTAGCATGACGAAATTCAATTAATACTTCAGGTGCATAGCTGATCTCATTTTCATTCCAAATTTTACGAAACTCAGGATATGCCTGCTCCATTTCTTCTATAAATTGCTCATACCAGTCATCTGCCACATACTGTCCGTAATACGTTCTAAATATGGCGATATATCCTCTAACAAAATGCTCCCAATTCACCGCTAAACTTTTAAATTCCTTTCTTGCGAATAGTAAGCGTATGATATTCCTTTCTGCCGGGATGATTTGTTCAAAGTCCAAAAATACGTTCGCAGCTGCTTGATTCCAGCCAACAATCTGGCTTCTTCTATCCGATACAATCGTCGGGCAATAACGAAGTTCCTGCAAAATTTTCACTAAAGCCGGACTGATTTCCTTCTCATTCTCAATGATAAAGGATTGTTTCACTCCTTCCTCTAACGCTAAAGCGTACAAATATCTCCTTTCATCGTTATTTAATTGTAATGCTCGAGAAATCGCATCTAATACCGAAGTCGATACTTTTATATCTCTGCCTTGCTCTAACCATGTATACCAAGTAAGACTCACACCGGCTAGTTGAGCCACTTCTTCTCTTCTCAGTCCTGGTGTTCTTCTGCGGGTTCCTACAGGTAAACCAACCATTTGGGGCGTAATTTTCGAACGTTGGTTTTTTAGAAATTCTGATAATGCTTGAAGTCTTGTTTCAGGTTTCATGAAGATCTCCCTTTAAAATATTATTAATTATACTAGGATAAACAACAACTTGTAATAGGATAACACAATGGCTAAAGTTAATAAAAACAAGGAGGGAATGATCATGAAAAGAGTTGTCATTACTGGAATGGGAATTATTTCTCCACTTGGAAATGATGTAAATAGCTTTTGGAATCAACTAACCAAAGGACAATCGGGAATATCTCTCATTGATTCTTTTGATACAACTGATTATAAAACAAAAATAGCTGGAATCGTTCGTGATTTCGATGCAGATGAAATATTGGGAAGAAAAGAAGCAAAACGATTAGACCGTTTTAGTCAGTTTGCCTTAGCAGCAGCCGAACAAGCATTAGAAAATTCGCAATTACAGTTAGATCAAGTTGATCTTGAACGTTTAGGCGTATATGTTGGTTCAGGAATCGGGGGAATCCAATCGCTTGTTGATCATGTCAATGTATTAGATAAACGAGGTCCCTCAAGAGTAAGCCCCAGCCTTGTCCCCATGATGATTTCAAATGCAGCTGCGGCCCAAATCAGCATTAGATTAGGGGCACAAGGGCCATCATTGTCACCAGTCACAGCTTGTTCTATTGGGAACACCGCTATTGGTGAAGCTTTCAATGCGATCCGAAATGATGATGCAGATATTATATTTGCCGGAGGAGCAGAAGCTGCTGTTTCACAGATATCTTTGGCCAGTTTTGGAAACGCACACGCACTATCTACTAGAAACCAAGACCCAAGCCGGGCCAGCCGTCCATTCGATACAGATAGAGATGGCTTTGTGATGAGTGAAGGCGCAGGTATCTTAGTATTAGAATCATTAGAAAACGCGATTCTTAGAGATGCGCCGATATTATGTGAAGTAGTTGGGTACGGAGCTAGTTCAGACGCTCATCATATGGTAGCATCCCACCCAGAAGGTAAAGGTGCCTACTTAGCCATGAAAAAGGCGTTGAGAAGTGCAAATATATCAACAGATGATATTGATGTTATTAGTGCACATGCAACAAGTACACAAGTAGGTGATCGTTCAGAAGTTCTAGCTATTAAGAAATTATTTGGTGAACGTTCAGGTGAAATTCCAACAACGGCAAACAAATCAATGACAGGGCATATGTTTGGTGCTGCCGGCGGAGTCGAAGCCATTGCTTTAGTGGAAAGTTTGAGACGAGGAATGATTCCGCCAACTATTAATGTAGAGAATCAAGATCCAGACTGCAATTTAGATGTTGTATTAGAAGCGAGACAGCTTCCTTTGAAATACGGGCTATCCAATTCTTTTGGTTTTGGAGGACATAATTCAGCCATCTTGTTAAAGCATTACGATTGATGTAGCTATCAAGGGTTTATAGCCCTTGATTTTTTTACATTTTGGGAATACCTCACAGACAAATTATGAAGGGCCTCAATCTGATATATTAACCCCACAGATTTATAATATTATACTATATTTACATTAATTGTAATATATTAGATCAAAAATCCATTTACAATTCTTAATGTAAAAAGGTACATTTTGGCTACGCGCGAGCAATTTGATTGCATTTCTTTGCTGCAATAGCAATACTATCATGTCTTGACATGATAGATGTTGAAATGCAAAAAAAAGAAAAGAGGATAACAAAAGTTATCCTCCGCTTTGATATTTATGTTCATGCTTTTCTAATCACTCAGCTTCATTGTTTGTTGTAGCGCTTGCGTTTTCAACACTATGTGCTTCACCATGACCTGGCCCGAAAAGATTTAATATTACAACTCCTATAAGTATCAAAACAATCCCAGTAACACTGGCAACGTTAATTTTTTCTTTCCAAATCAAAATCGAGATTATTGTAGTAAGAATAATACCTATACCAGACCAAAGTGCATAGGCGGTATTCAAAGGTATGGTCTTCATTGCAAGTGATAAGAAGAGCAGGGAGCCTATAAAAGAAATAATTGTACCAATAGTAGGGTAAAGTTTTGAGAAGCCTTCTGCAGCCTTGAGCATAGAAGAACCAATAAGTTCACCAATAATTGCGAGCAATAAATATAAATATGCCATTATTACTCTCTCCTCCTGTATAAAAAATCAACGACTTAAAAAACTGTATTAAACCTTTATAGGTTTACTTCACTAAATCTTTATTAAGTACAACTTTACAAGAAACCAAAAATGTTTTTAAGTCTTTATTTTTCAAAAAAATTGTGCGCAAAATGACTGGTGATCCTTAGTCCAGTAGATAAAATCTAATCTAGATAATCTAATAAGATATAAACTAAACTGCACTATGGTACAGTAAACATAAAAACAAATAATGAAAAGTGAAAGAAGGTGATCCAATGCCCACTAACAATAAGCCCAATAGATTAATCGCTGAGAAGTCTCCTTATTTACTTCAACACGCTCACAACCCAGTTCACTGGTACCCGTGGGGGCAAGAAGCATTCGATAAAGCCAAGCGTGAAAATAAACCTGTGCTTGTCAGCATCGGTTACGCCACTTGCCACTGGTGCCACGTCATGGCACACGAAAGCTTCGAAGATCAACAAGTCGCTGACATCTTAAACGAGCATTTTATTTCGATTAAAGTCGATCGTGAGGAGCGTCCAGATATCGACTCGATGTATATGTCGGTTTGTCAGATGATGACGGGGCAAGGCGGCTGGCCGTTGAACGTGTTTGTCACGCCGGATCAAAAGCCTTTTTATGCTGGGACATATTTCCCGAAAAGAAGTGCTTACGGGCGGCCTGGCTTCATCGAGGCACTGACACAATTGCTGGATGCGTACCATAACGACCGGGATCATATTGAATCATTGGCAGAGAAGGCGACAAATAACCTGCGGATCAAAGCAGCAGGGCAGACAGAAAACACGCTGTCACAAGAGGCAATTCACAAAGCCTATTACCAGCTCATGAGCAGCTTTGATACACTGTATGGCGGATTCGGCTCCGCACCGAAATTTCCTGCACCTCATATGCTCTCATTTCTGATGCGCTATTACGAATGGTCAGGACAGGAGAATGCGCTGTATGCAGTCACGAAAACGTTAGATGGGATGGCAAATGGCGGTATATATGACCATATTGGTTCGGGTTTTTCTCGTTATTCAACAGACGAGAAATGGCTTGTGCCGCATTTTGAAAAAATGCTGTATGATAATGCCTTGCTGATGGAAGCTTACACAGAAGCGTATCAGCTCACCTCAAAACCTGAGTATGAAAAACTTGTCCAACGCCTGATCCAATTCATTAAACAAGATATGATGAATTCTAGCGGCTCCTTTTATTCAGCGATAGATGCAGATTCTGAAGGGAAAGAAGGACAATATTACGTCTGGGCAAAAGATGAGATCATCACCCATTTAGGGGAGGAGCTTGGCGCTTTATTTTGCGACGTCTATCACATCACAGAAGAGGGGAACTTTGAAGGGGAGAACATCCCTCATACCATTTCTACCTCTTTTGAGGACATCAAAGCCTCTTTTTCGATCGACGATAAAACCCTTCAATCCAAGCTGCAAGAAGCGCGGCATATTTTACAATCAGTCAGACAACAGCGACCCGCGCCGCTTGTCGATGACAAGGTGCTTACATCTTGGAATGCGCTGATGATCTCAGCTCTCGCCAAAGCAGGAAGGGTCTTTGATGCAGAGGAAGCGATCCGTATGGCGAAGCAGGCGATGTCTTTTCTAGAAACACACCTCGTCCAACATGATCGGCTCATGGTCCGCTACAGAGAAGGTGACGTGAAGCATCTCGGCTTTATCGAGGATTATGCGCATATGCTAAAAGCGTATATGTCTTTATACGAAGCGACCTTTGAGTTAGCGTGGCTGGAAAAGGCGGCAGCCATTGCCGAGAACATGTTTGAGCTGTTTTGGGACAAGGAAAAAGGGGGCTTTTTCTTCTCGGGATCAGATGCGGAAGCGCTCCTCGTTCGAGAAAAAGAAGTGTACGACGGCGCCATGCCTTCTGGTAACAGCACCGCACTCCATCAGCTTTTGAAACTCAGCACAATGACAGGACGTCAAGACTGGCTGAAAACATTAGAACAGATGTTCAAAGCCTTTTATGTCGATGTCTCTTCCTACCCAAGCGGACACACAGCGTTTCTGCAAGGGCTCCTAAGTCAATATGCAACCAAAAGAGAAATCATCATTCTCGGAAAAAACGGCGACCCTCAAAAAGAACGGCTTTTACAGGCGCTTCAAAAACGCTTCGTTCCATTTGATATCATATTGACTGCCGAAACAGGGAAAGAATTAGCGAAGCTCGCGCCCTTTACAAAAGATTACAAAACAATCGATGGCAAAACCACCGTGTATATTTGTGAAAATTACAGCTGCCGCCAGCCAATCACCGATATCGACGAAGTGATGGAACAATTATTCCACAATTGAGTTTGTCATGAGATGACTATGAGAAGACAAAATGAGGACAAACAGATAAAAAACATGTCAATCCGCTAACAAATTGTCTGTACGGTTTTATTTTTCCTAAAAAACGGTTAGAATGCGCACTAGACGTTCTCATACCGAAGGGAGAGAAAATGATGAAAAAGGTATCATACACACTCATCGCTTGTTTGTTATCTGTTGGACTTGCAGCCTGCTCGTCAAACGATGCCAAACAAGATAAGCAAAACGACGCAGCCAAAAACAAGGAAACAACACAGGCTGATCAAAAAGAGCAGCAAAAGCAAATGGAAGAAATGCAAAAGAAATTAGACGCACAAAAAATCGATGATCAAAAGGTCGTTGCGACCGTCAACAAAGACAAAATCACAGGCAGTGAATACAATAGCGCCTTATCTACCATTCAAGGCCAGCTTCAGCAATCCGGGCAAGACCCAACTTCTAAAGAAGGCGAGAAAGCAGTCAAGAAACAAACCATTGATGCGCTCGTAGGACAAGAGCTCATCCTGCAAGATGCTGAGAAGAAGGGCTTCAAAGCCTCTGACAAAGAGGTAGATAAGCAGCTAAAGGAAGAAAAGAAACAGTTCAAAGACAACGCTCAATTCGAAGAAGCACTTAAAAAGAGCGGACTCACATTGGATCAGCTGAAGAGTGACATTGCCGACAGCATCAAATACAGCCAATATGTCGATAAAGAAATCAAATCAGCCTCCGTCTCTGAGAAAGACGTCAAAGCGTACTATGATCAATACGCAGACCAAATGAAAAAACAACAGCAAAAAGCACCAGAATACAAAGAGGTTAAATCACAAATTAAAAAACAGCTAGAATCTCAAGAAAAGCAAAAAGAAGTCCAAAAAGAAATTGAAAAACTAAAGAAATCTGCGAAAATTAATGTTTCTCTATAACCGCTAAGAAAAAATCCGCCATTGTGCGGGTTTTTTTGTTACTTCATGAACTATTTTTCCAAATTTATGACAAAAGCCTCATCATAAACGTCTCTTCCATCCGATATGATGGGAGTACAAAAGAAAGCGCTAACAATTCTTTTGTCTCTGAAAAGGTACAGGATCAAAAGCAATTCTCGTACTTTTGCTTCAGTCAATCGGACATCTACAAAAGGAGGATCATTATGTTCAAATGGTTTAAACCTGCTCCGCATATCGACAGGCTTGATGATGCCAAAACAGACGAGACGTATAAGCGGCTGCGGCTGCAAGTCTTTCTAGGCATCTTTATCGGGTATGCGGGCTACTATTTGCTGCGCAAAAATTTCGCTTTTGCTATTCCATATCTACAGGAAGAGGGGTTCACAAAAAGTGAATTAGGCTTTGTACTCGCAGCCGTATCCATTGCTTATGGCTTTAGTAAATTCATCATGGGGATGATCTCAGACCGCTGTAACCCCAGATACTTTTTAGCTGCCGGACTTTTTTTATCAGCTCTTATCAATATCCTATTTGTCTCATTTCCGTGGGTCACATCCAGTGTATGGATCATGTTTTTATTCATGTTCTTAAACGGCTGGTTTCAAGGCATGGGGTGGCCGCCATGCGGGCGTACGATGGCGCACTGGTTTTCGGTTAGTGAACGTGGTACGAAAATGTCCATTTGGAACGTCGCTCACAATATCGGCGGGGGGATTCTTGCACCGCTTATCACATTAGGGATTGTACTGTTTGCGACGTGGAAAAGTATCTTTTTCTTCCCTGCCATCATTGCCATTATCGTCTCCTTCGTGATCATTCTTCTTGTACGGGATACCCCGCAATCCACTGGTCTTCCGCCAATCGAGGAATATCGAAATGACTATCCGGCACAAAACTATGAGGATCAAGAAAAAGAATTAACAGTGAAAGAAATTTTATTTAAATATGTACTCAACAATAAATTCCTATGGTATATCGCCATTGCCAACGTCTTTGTGTACTTCGTCCGTTACGGTGTCGTGGACTGGGCGCCGACCTACTTAACAGAAGCAAAAGGCTTTTCACCAGAGCATTCACGCTGGTCTTATTTTCTTTATGAATATGCAGGCATTCCCGGTACATTATTGTGCGGCTGGATTAGTGACCGCTTCTTCAGAAGCCGCCGCGCACCAGCTGGCGTCATCTTTATGGCCGGGGTGTTAATTGCCGTTCTTGTTTACTGGCTAAACCCTGCAGGCAATCCAATGGTCGATAACATTGCCCTTATCAGCATCGGTTTTTTGATTTACGGACCTGTCATGCTCATTGGACTTCAAGCCATTGATCTCGCTCCGAAAAAAGCGGCTGGCACTGCTGCCGGACTGACAGGCTTCTTCGGCTACATTGGCGGCTCTGCCTTTGCCAATGCCATGATGGGTGTCGTCGTGGATCACTATGACTGGACAGGAGGCTTCATTTTACTGGTTGGTTCTTGTGTGCTTGCGATTGTTTTCCTCGCCATGACATGGAATACAGGAAAGCGCGTAGAGCAAGCTTAATGAAAATCACATAAAAGATTCATATCTGCCCAACATGCTCTTTACATCTATTTCTTATGATGGAGGCAGTTACCGTAAAAGGAGGATAAAATATGAAGAAAAGTAGATTACTTGCTTTCGTGTTGCTCTCTTTTGCTTTACTGTCTTTTGCGTGGGTGCCGGCCACCGTATCGGCACATGAAAACCTTTTATCTCCAGATCGCATCTTAACCGTTGCACACCGCGGAGCATCAGGGTATGCACCAGAGCATACCCTGGCTTCCTACAAGCTCGCCAAAAAAATGAATGCAGATTACCTCGAACTCGACCTTCAAATGACAAAGGATGGACATCTCATCGTGATGCATGATGAAACCGTTGACCGAACCACAAACGGAACAGGCTGGGTCAAAGACCTCACACTTGCCGAAATCAAACAGCTTGATGCTGGTACCTGGTTTAACGAAGCCAATCCCGACAGACAAAATGCCAACTATATCGGACAGAGAGTCCTTACATTAGATGAGGTGCTGCGCTATTTCGGAAAACGAGAGAATTATTATATTGAAACAAAAAAACCAGACCTTTATCCGCAAATGGAAGAAAAACTATTGGCCGCCTTAAAGAAACATCATCTTCTTGGGAAACACACAAGAAAAGGGCAGGTTATCATACAATCCTTTAGTCAGGACAGCCTGATAAAGCTGCAGAAATTAGCTCCACGCCTGCCAAAAGTACAGCTATTAGACAGAAACCAAATGACATCCATCACAGACGATCAGCTCGACTTTATCAAAACGTACGCCGTGGGTGTTGGACCGAATTTCAGAGCATTAACACCTGAAAACGTCCAGCAGGTCAGAAGCCACGGACTCCTCCTTCATCCATATACAGTCAACAGCGAAGCAGACATGATCCGTCTACTGCAATACGGCGTCACCGGCCTTTTCACCAACTATCCAGATGTCTTTAACCGTGTAAAAGCTTCACTCTAAATAAAAAAAGCCTTGCGGTCCATCACGCAAGGCTTTTGATTATTTCACCGTTTGATCAGAAGAAGCTGTTTCAATCGGCTTTCGTTTTCCAATTCCAAATACAAAAAAGCTAAGTGCCACTAAAATCAAGAATCCAATTGCTACAATAAGAGAAATACGCGTATCCTGATTAATGAGCATAAACACAAGAACCATCAATAAAAATCCGATTGTAAGATAGTTAGAAAATGGTGCTAGCGGCATCTTGAACGGGTGCTGATCAAGTGCTGCCCCCTTTGCCTTTCTGAAGCCAATATGACTAATCAAAATGACAAACCAAGGCACCATCCCAGGAAGGACGCTCGCACTATACACATAGACGAAAATGTTTGGCGGAGAAACATAATTCAGGACCACTCCTATCGCTAAACCAATCAGCACAGCGAATGTCCCAAAATACGGTACACCGTTCTTCGAAATTTTCGTAAAGAAAGCAGGCGCCTGCCCATTCACTCCTAATGTATAAAGCATACGTCCCGCACTGAAAATACCACTATTACAGCCGGACATCGCTGCTGTAATGACAACAAAGTTAATAATACCAGCTGCTGCTGTAATCCCGATCTTCGCAAACGTCGCCACAAATGGACTGCCAAGGGTATTCAACTGATCCCAAGGATACACAGTCACAATGACAAAGATCGCACCGATATAGAAAATCAAAATACGCCAGATGATACTTTTGATGGCATTTGTCAGCGTCTTTTGAGGATTTTGCGCCTCACCGGCTGTAATCCCAATCAGCTCGACACCTTGATAAGCAGCAATGACTAGAGACAACGCAAACAGGAATCCGCTAAACCCACCTGTAAAGAACCCGCCATGCGCCCAAAGGTTAGACAGCCCAATAGGAGTTCCGCCATTTCCAAATCCGAAGAAAATAATGCCTAAACCTGCAATAATCATCAAGATAATTGTCACAATTTTGATCATCGCAAACCAAAATTCAAATTCACCGAACGACTTAACCGAAATCAAGTTGGCTGCTCCTAAAATGATCATCGCAATTAACCCTGGAATCCACGCAGGCAGCTCTGGGAACCAATATTTCATATAAGCCCCAACCGCAATAATTTCAGACATTCCGACAATGACCCACTGGAACCAGTTACTCCAAGCCGTCATATACCCTGCAAGCGGATGAATATATTGATGCCCGAATGTAGCAAATGACCCTGTACTCGGCTCAAGATATAACATTTCTCCCATCGCACGCATAATAAAAAAGATAAAAATACCACACACTGCGTACGCTAGAAGAACCGATGGACCTGTCCACTGAATGGCCTTCGCTGACCCCATAAATAAGCCAACACCGATTGTGCCGCCAAGAGCGATCATTTGAATATGGCGGGCACTTAACCCTCTCTTTAATTCCTTTTGAGCCACTTTTCTTCCCCCTCATCAACAAAACAACATAAAAAATAAAAATCAGAATTTTCATTCTGATTGAGAAACATCAATCTTTCGATGTATATTATCATAATAAATCTACCCTTAAAAAACAATTGTTTTTTTGAGGAAAACACTATTAACAAAATATTCTGACATAAAATTAAGTTCAAATTTTTTTATATTGATATAATCAATAACCAGAAAAATCTTCAAAAAAAGACCGCTCACACGGTCTTCTAAGCTCAAACTGTAAATTTATAGGAACATCAGCAATTGCTTTCCTAAAACACTTTCCTCTGATAAATCACAGTAGAAAGTCCCCAAGACAGCAAGTAGAAGAGCATAATCAGCACAGCTGACCCCGTATATAAAACAGGGATCGATAAATTCATAATAAAATCAGTGATCCCACTAAATTGCTCTGCCAAATAGAGAACAACAGGCGGTCCCATAGCAGATAATACGATAAAGCCAATGATCACTGCCGTTGTGATATAACCAGGCTTTAAGATATAAAACAATGGAAACGTACACGCCGCGAACAATAAAAACAACCCGCTGCCAATCGCAATATCTGACAGCGAAAACAGCTTCCCAAAAACAAATAATGCAGCACTTGTCAGCACGATCGCAATACTCATATAGAAAATGGCGCCAAGATAACGTGATGCGATAATTTCTTTACGTGTATAGGGCAAGGAGTTTAATAGAATATTCGTTTCTGCCTTTTCATCATACGCATATGTGTTAAATGGAATGAAGACACTAGCGACTAGAAACGTCAATACTGGATGGACATCCATGAAAATAAAAAATAAGATAAACGGAATAAAAATAAGTAACTGCTTCTTTTGCAAAATCACATCACGCTTAATTAAATGAAACATGCGCAACCCCGCCTTTCAAATAAAACATGATATCCTCAAGCGACGCCGGTTCAATCACAACAGCATCCCCAAAAATAAGTTTCACCTCATCAACACGATCGGTTAATGCTTCAAATCCGGCTGCTGTACGCTGGATATGGACAAAGGCCTTTTCTGTGTCTCGATCCAACAACTCCAGGCTCCCTTTCACAAGCGCATAACTTTCTGCCACTTCATGAATCGAATGTTGAAAGACCAATCTTCCATTTTGTATAAACGCAATATAATCCGCAATCCGGTCTAAATCAGTCGTCACATGCGTCGAGAAAAAGATCGTCTTATTTCCATCAATCATCAATTCTTGTAACGTGCTGAGCAGCTCTCTTCTAAAAACCGGATCTAAACCAGCAGTTGGTTCATCCATGATAATCAGCTCTGCATGATGTGACAGCGCAATCGCTAGTGAAGCCTTCATCTGCATCCCTTTTGAAAATGTTTTAATCGCTTTATTCAGCGGCAGACCAAACTGTTCAATATATTGATCAAAAAGCCGGTCATCCCAGCGTTTATAGGCTGGTGCCACAATCCGTTTGATGTCCTTTAAATTCAGCCCTGGAAAAAAAACATTGGCATCGTAAACAAATCCGATTCGTTCCTTAATTTCTTTTTCATGAGTATGATAATCCAATCCAAAGACCTTTATGTCACCTGAATCGGGTTTTAACAAATTCATGATCATTTTAATGGTGGTCGACTTACCCGCTCCATTCTCTCCAATAAACCCTGTGACAAAGCCTTTCTTGACCTGTAAATCAATATCCTGAACGGAAAAATCCTTGAATCGTTTCGATACTCCTTTGAATTCAATCACATGCTCCACTCATCTCACTCCTCATATAAGAACTTTAATAACTGCTGCAATTCATTAAAAGATAAGCCTAATTCTTTCCCGTTTGTGACTACTGCTCCAAGCTGTTCCTCGATCACCTTCAACTTCTTCTCTCTCATCACTTCTAGGTTTTGTTCCGCAACAAAAGATCCCTTGCCTACAATCGAATAAATAAATCCCGCCTTCTCTAACTCTTCATACGCTCGCTTTGTTGTAATCACGCTAATTTGTAGATCCTTCGCCAGTTTTCGAATAGACGGCAGCGCTGCACCTTCCGCAAGCTCACCCGTTAAAATCATCGATTTGATTTGATTCGTAATTTGCTCATAGATAGGCTCCTTAGAATGGTTTGAAATCGTAATTTGCATATAAAAACCTCTTTTTTCAGATAGTTGAAACAAAATATTGTATATACACTATATATACATTATATACACACTAAAAGAATATTCAAGCATTTTAAAAAGTGTTCTCCTCATTTTTTTAAAATAAAAAACCGCACAGCCCTTAAGCCATGCGGTTCTTTAACAAAATGCTTTATTTCCAATATACCCATTTTCCCATAAGCCACTCCACAGGACCTCTTCTCCATTTTTTCAAATAGAGATAGCTGATGAACAGCTGTGCTGTGTACAGTCCGACAGCAAGCAGCAGCCCAAACATTGATCCCAATTGTCCAAATAGACCAAGTCCATAAGAATAGAAAATCGTTGTACAAATAATCGACTGCGCCAAATAGTTTGAGAGAGACAAACGGCCAAGCCCTGCAAGCAGGCGTTTGAAACCTTGGGCTGCCTTCGAATAGTAGAAAACAATAAAGGCTTGAATATACCCAATCGTCAGCACATAGGCACCCAGCGTAATCACCAATTCACTCCAAGGAGCATCAATGAACGTCGCACATTTTAAAACGAGCCCGATGATAATCATCCAAACCCAGCCTTTACGATAAGCCATTCCTCGATCTTCTTCTGTCAAATGACCCTTTTTCCCGATCGCCATGCCAAGCAGTGCAAACGGGCCAACCATGATCGTACCAAAAAGAAAACCTAATATCGGCATAAGCGCAATGGTCACGATCGCTAGGATCATGGTCACAATCATCATATCGTCTTCAACCGTAATCCGGCTGAGCAAAATATCCCCATAATCACCTTTTGCATACACATCGGTTAATAAATCATCAGTCCCATAAACAAATTTCATCATGTATGGCAAAACGACTAATGACAACGCACCTAACACACCCGACCAAATAAGCATTGTTTTAATCCGGCTGCTCAAAAACATCATCAAGAAAAATGTACAAGCTCCATAATAAAGAAGAATGTCACCGTTCCAAATAAAGATGTAATGCAGCATCCCAAGCACAATCAAACCAAAACCACGGCGAACGACAATGGCATTCGTATTCAGCCCCTTGGCCTTCGTCGATTCAATCAGCTTGATAAAAGAATACCCAAACAAAAAGGAGAAAATCGGATAAAAAGACCCTTGGAACAAAATTTCCGTCACATATACACCGAATTCCTGTCCCCAAAAACTCGAATCAAACATCTTCTCAAAATCATAATCATATTGGAAATTAAGCATATTCACAATCAAAATACCTAATAAACTAAAACCACGTAAACTATCAATAAACTCAACCCTAGATCCCTTCAACACGACAGCTCCTTCAGACAATATAAAGATAAAGCATATTTATCCTACCACACTTTTAAAAAATTGGTTCATATCCCCATGTGAAAAGGTGTGTTTTAAGGTAAATTTAATAAAAAAACCTAGAATCTATATTCTAGGTATCATACTGAATACTTGTAACTTATGACTTTCTTCTTCCCGCAGCACACGCTTCAAATAAAACAAAATTCCCAAACCGAATAAAATCAACGCCATTTCCAAGTCTGCAGAAATCGGCAGCCATTTCAGCATCATTAAAACCAGCAAAACCGCTCCAACACCTGCGAAAAAAATGACGTTTCTTTTTAATTCTTTGTTTGATTAAAACAACACTCTCTCCTCCACTGTTTATCCAATTGAATGTTTTTCTAACTTTTTCAATATTCTTTCCCAGCCGGTATCTCCCATTTTTCGATCTATTAACTGCCCCTCTTGATCAAAGAGGCAAAAGCTAGGTAATCCTTGAATCTTATACTTTGAAACAATCTCATAATCTTGATCCAATACAATAGGAGCGTTCATATTCTTTTCCTCTGCATACTCTGAAACAACATCTGCCGATTTTTCCTCTTCTGTATATGGAACATGGACACAGGTTAAATGAATACCCAGCTCATTCACACGTTGTAGGATATGATTGGTTAATTCTTCACAATGAGGACAATTGACTGACCAAAAATAAAGAAGCTGATGCTGTCCCTTAGGTACACTCCTTTGATCTGAAGGGTAAATCCAAGGAAGATTCTCAGGCCAGTTGAGTTTCTGCGTTCCCACTATACATCCCCCTTATCTTTTAGCTGAAAGGCGATGATTTTTCCTAATGCTTCCTCAGCAGCAAAAGGAGTGACGCTGCCTGTTGGATTTTCTTGTTCTTGTTTTAAGCACTCGTACATGTTTTTTTCAATTTTTGATGGATCAATCCAAGAGATACACCATGATGCCCAGAAACAAGTAGGTCCCTCATAACGTTTAGCCAGTGCCAGAAGAAATGGCAAGCTAGGTTGCCCAATCCTCATGAGTGACATGGCAGCGGCCATTCTTGTATCTTCTTCGTCACTTTCTAATAGCCGAGCTAGCGGTTCTGCTGCGTCCCCCGCATCTGCTCCAAATTCACCAAGTACAGCTGCTGCAATGTTCCGCAGAGAGCCTTTTTCTTTTAAAGCCTCAACAAGGACGGGCACTGCATCTTTTCCATATTTTCTTAAATCACCTATTGCTTGAACGATCGTTACTTCATTTGTATTGGCCAATTGTTGAACTGATTGAGACAGCTTATTTTCTGGTTTCATTTACAATCAACTCCTCTTTTTAATGAACCGCACGGTATCGATAACAAAGCACATAAAATCCAGCCCCAGCCACTAGGGATACAATTGTAGTCAACAAGCCATTAGTGATGAGATGAATACTAATCATGACCATCGCACTGATCACAGACGCAAATAGCAATGATCGATAATAGGCAGCCAAAGCAAAACTCATTTCTCGTCTCAGAGGCTGCATAAAGGCAAAGAGCCGTATGGCCAAAAACCATATATAAACTCCTCCACCAAATAAGGTCCAATACAATACATCCTGAATTTCAGCCAAATAAAGAGAAATCAAGTAGAACGCATACAGCCAAAAAGTTTGAAACACCTCTAACAGAATGATTTTTTGATATAAAACACCTGGAAAAAGGTAGAGCACTCCTGTTTGTGCGTGTCTTACAATCCCTGCATAATATGAACTAAAAAGAACGGATGCCGCAATGACGATCAAGAATAGATTCAGCCAATCTGAAAAATAAGTAAAGACGACATAGTAAGTACCAATTAACAGCATAGTAGATAGTACATGGAAAATCATATACTTTTTTATCAGCAATAATTCAATCCAAAGAAAAGCCCAAATGCCCGTTAATGCCGGAAGTCCCCACCATGTCCTGCTCTTTTTTTGAACGATTGGACTTGATTGAATATGTTTCCCCTCAAATTCCTCCCAAAATACTGCTTCCTTGACTAAAGACTCCTTCATCTCTAAACGATGACTAGCCTTGTACATCATCATGAAAGATAGAAACATCACTCCAATAAAAATGAAGACAGAAAGAATGGAGAACTCTTCGATCATACGTCCAGATTGAAACATCAAAGAATCAGCAAAGTTCATCAATGAGGGCTGTTTCATCATTAATTGATTTAAAACAAGCAGTGCATAGCTGAAAAACATCAATACAAAGCCGAGTAAGAGCAGTCGCTTATATATTCTAATGGTTCTAGCACAAGACACCGCAATCATCCAAGTTTCGACCAAACATAACAGCCCTGTCAGGATAAGTGATTTGCCAAGCAGAAACGGGTACTGCTGCGTCATAAAAAACAGAAGAAGGTCCGCAGTCAAAGCAGAGATAATGAGAAGAGCCCCTCGCCAGAAAATGTGATACATCCACACACTGATAACAACCGTCCATAGAGAAGCGCCATTTCCATATAACCAAATGATATCGTTCATCTGACTAGGCAGCCGATTTGTAAACAAGCCAAACCCCGTATAGAGAACAAACAAACAGACAATGATCCACCCAGCTGCAACCGCATTCCAATCACCCATACTTGAAACTGCGCTTAGCTGAAAACCAATTGCCGCAATGAAAAGAAGTAAGATCAGAAAAGGCATTTTCTTTTCTTGATTTTTACTGATAAAGCGCCTTTGAGATTTCATCCATAATAGGGAGAGTGTGTTATTCACTTGACCACTCCCCCAGAAGTTGAATGACTTCTGCCCTCCACTCACTCTGTTCTTCCTTTAATTGAGGAACATCCATGTTCTTCATGATGGCACCGTCTCGAATCAATACCACCCTGCTGGCCGTATCGAGAACGAATTCCAGACTATGAGTCGACACAAAGACCGACCCACCTTGACTGCTTTTTTGTCTCAGCCAATCCGACAGCCACTGTTTTGACGGTATATCTAACCCAACAGTCGGTTCATCTAATATAAAAAGGGAGGCATCTTGAACAATGGCCCCTGCTAAGACAACACGCTGCTTTTGGCCTCTTGACAGCCTTCCGCACAGTTCATTCATCTTTTTTTCCATATTTACTTCTTTCAACGCTCCATATACCTTTTCCTTGATCTGTTTTAAGCCTTTATGATATCCACGTGCACGGAATTGAACATGTTCAGCAGCCGTTAGGTCTGGATACAAATAGGGGTGATCAGGAATAAGCGCGACTTGTTTTTGAACATGGGAATGACCAGGCGGGAAACCCTCTATGAGAATTTCCCCTCCATCTGGTTTATATAGACCCGTTAAACATCGAATCGTTGTCGTCTTCCCGGCACCATTAGGCCCAAGCAGTGCCACAACCTCACCTGCTTCGATGGAAAACGACAAATCCTCTATCCCATCACCATTGCTATATCGTTTGCTTACATTCTGAACCTCCATGAATGGCATCAAATCTCTCCCTTTGATTAGAGTGATGTATGCTGAGGCTTCTTGGTATGTATATATCTTTGAAGTTTAAATTGCCATAAGGGCATACAAACGAGCACTAAATTGTGAACAAAATGTGCCGCCAGTACACTAATAAATCCATAATTCACAAAAAGAAAACCAAGGAAGCACCCAAAAACAAAAAGATGCGTCCAGCGAATCCATCTTGGATCATATCCTGTCACCTGATGCATAATTGCCCACAGTAAAGATGATATTAAAATGGACAATATCATACTCCCACTTAACCAAAATATTAAAGAAATTATTAAGAGTCGGTAAATGACTTCTTCTCCAATTGAACTTTGCAGGCTCATATTAAGCCCTTGTCTTAAGGTAAAGCCGGATAAGAACATACTCCTATTTGATAATTCTGGTGATATACGTAATCGATTCATTCTCTCTAACAAATAAAAAACAAGTGATGTGATACCTAAACTAATTATTCCGGCGCTAAGACCGATAAATATCTGGACAATGCTTTGATCTAGAAATTTTAGTCCTAATTCATTCACAAGAGCACCTCCTGCCAATGAACATATAAATACTACAAATCCTGTCAATAATCCTGCAAACAAAGTAGATAGTATGCCAAGTAATTGAACAGTATGAACACTCATCCTAGCATCGTAAGCATTTACTATCGTTAGTTGTATATCCTCCTTTATTGTGAGAGATTGCACTAGTACAATAATCAAACCCAGTATAAGACTTAATGTGATTTGAATTTGGACATTCATTAAGACTAAAACTAATATAGCAATGATCATCGCAGCGGCAGACCCTAACATACCTGAGATGCCAAAAGTAGACTCAACTTGTTCATCTCTTATTACTTTGTTCATTTGATCTGTTAGAATCTCTGTATCTGTGCCGATATAAGTGATCACACCAGATTGCATTTCAACTGTTACCTTAAGTCGAATATCTTCCTTTTCAGCAAGATACCAATACGTTTTGATTTCACGAAAATCCTCTTCTTTTGAACCTGAACCAGTTGGTTTGGTCTTAGCCCATAATCCCTTTGAAGAATAAGTTAATTGTTCTTTTAATCCTTCTAATGATATTTGAGCACCTTTATGAGGTAATGAAGTTTGCCTTACATCGGCGTAAAAAAAAGTAACTTCGCGTTTTGCGTTTACTCCTATGACGAATGATTGATTTTGATGAACAAAGCGAACACGCCATGACTCTACCAAGCCCATTTCGTGAAGTATACGTCGATTTTTATTCAGTAAACCTAGATGATGTAGTTTATTCACGGTTTCATGGTCATACCAATAGACTGAATAAACATCCCATTCTTCTACATCCACGCCTACAAATTCTTTAATAAAGTCGATACTGACTTTTCTTGCCTCACTTTTATCTAAAAGATTTGATTCTATAGTTGATACTCTATACTTCATGAATAGGACAAGTCCTATCACTCCTAGAGCTGTCCACATAATGATAGTAAAACTATTCATGTACAGCTCCTGCTTTCATCTCATTTTCAAATGGAAGGTCTGGTTCTGAAAGTTCAACTTCCCCAATACATTTACAGTTTTTTGCTTCACATTTCAATTTCATTAGACGTGCTGGTGAGCCAATATCAGAAAATGAATCTGTTAGAATATGACCTAAAGAGATATCCTCTAATTGACAAGGTGTCACATACCCATCTGCCCTGATATACCAGGCCAGATAACCAGGCGTACAAAAATCAGTTGTAAAAGAACTTTCTTCGTGTTCCCAGTCTATTATATTCAGGTGTTGATCCCATTTATGACGTGCCTGCTGTAATTGACTTTGAACACGCTGTTCAAATGACTTCTCCAGTGCTTTAAAGTTCTTTGTAGCACGCCCAACGGATAAAGTCTTTCCAGCACGAAAAATGGCAGCATTTACTCTTGCACAATGATCTATAACCTCTGTAACTTGATCAACGTTTATTTCATTGATCGTCATTGCCACAATTACGGGGACATTCATTTCTGCTAAATGTTTGATCGTTTCCATACTCTCTTGAAAAGCACCTTTTCTTCCTCTTAATGAATCATGAGTTTCGCTCGTACCGTCAATACTAATTTGTACAGTTACATTGCCCAAATGACTAAGAAGTTCTACTTCTTCATTTCTCCAGTTTAGTCCATTACTAAACACATTTACATTCGTAAATAATGAGCTGGCAGCCATTACAATCTCTTTAAAACCTTTGATTAACTTTGCTTCACCCCCAGTTAAAGTAACATCAGCTACTCCCTGGGCTGCTAACTTTTGCATTACCTCGATCCATTGTGAACATGTTAACTCATTGGGATAAGGCTTCCCCGAACTGGCATAGCAGAATGAACAACCTAAGTTACAGGCATTGGTTAATTGCAGAGTACAGCTAATAGGTAAATAGGATTGTAGCGATCCAGAAAATTGAATTGGCTGATCCAATAACCCCTGTGTCCAAGCCTCTGTAAAAGGATGGGCACTCAACTCTTCACGCAACTGATCAGCCGTCAGCTCTTCTTTTTTAACGATCTCCCAAATTCGAGCAGTTTTACTTAAATCTTTATTCTTAGATAATAGAAATGCAAGTTGAGCGCCTCTCCCACTCAATCTAAAATAATACATCGATTTTCTATCTATCATGACGGCCCCATGAGGCTGTAAATGGATGCCTAATTCAGGTAACTCATATTCTGCAATTTGATTATTCGACATAAAAAACACCCCTTTTTATAGAATAAGGAGTTAGCAATGTATGCATAACTCCCTATGTTACTCATTAAAGAGCTCGCATTGCAGGATGTGGAAGTGCACAAACACGCGTCATTGGTATACTCTTCGAGGCCCAGCACCCCATACATCCAGCAGCCTTTACAATCGAAGTACCCCCTGGACGCTTAAGGCTTTTTTTACTCACAGATTCCCATTCTTTTTGGTTTCGTGTCATAAGTAAAACCTCCTCTTAAATTTTGCATAGTGTCAATAGACCCATCTCCTATGCACCCTG
The DNA here is from genome assembly GCF_038593175.1 of Bacillus sp. FSL K6-1006. Classification (NCBI taxonomy): domain Bacteria; kingdom Bacillati; phylum Bacillota; class Bacilli; order Caryophanales; family Bacillaceae; genus Bacillus; species Bacillus sp. FSL K6-1006. Next base: position 195,963 of record NZ_CP151970.1, on the reverse strand, counting down.
ATATTACCATATGAAAAATGTCGAAGTAAGGGGAATTGTGTAAAATATTCTAAAATTATACTTAAAAGTAATTTTAATATAGATGGTAATTAAAAAAAGATTGGATTTGATTATCCAATCTTTTTTCGCATTTTCTATTTTAGTGATTTCTGAACTAACCTATTCCATCTACAAACCATATTCAAACTAATCGTTCACCCTATACCATCTCCTGACACGCCCAAGCATCCACCTCTACCTTTAAAGCAGGAGAAGCCAATGCCACCACATAAATCATTGTCATACAAGGCAGATGATCGCCTAAAAACTGCCCCATAATTTGTTTCCTGCTCTCAGCATCGAACTCTCCAACGAGATAAATACTAGTTTCGTTAAATCTTCCACAGCCATATCTGCCGCTTCTATATTTCGTTTCACATTCTCTAACGCTAATTCGAGCTGCTCCAACGGGCTCTCGGGAATTGTTCCATCCACCTCCATCCCCACTTGACCTGATAAGGTTAACCACCGCTGTGGCCCTGTTGTCTCTATTTGATGGGTATATGGTGCAACTGGCGGGTGAATGGTCTCAGGATTACGTGATATTCTCATGAATAAAAACCTCTTTTCTGAAAATACAGTCAATTTTTATCATCATATCAAACTTTCAACCGTATTCAGATTTTTATACTCATAGTAAACTTTCAGAAACAATCGCAACAGCCTGCTATAACTCTTGTTTTCTAAAAAGAAACCATCCGATGAGAAAAAAGAAAACAATTAATACCGATACACCTAGAAAACTTGTAAGTGCCTGATCCGAATAAGTCCCCTTATGAATCATCTCTTCGGCTGCACTTGTCACGCCTTTAGGTGCAAACTTCCCTAATGTCTCTTCATAAAATGAAGGGACGGTAAACAGAATAAGGTTGATCAAAAGCGACACACCGCCAGCTGTGACAGAACGTTGAAAGAACGCCGAAGCACAAATGGTCGATACCACAATCAGCAATAAATTTGGATAATAAAGAAGTGTTCCTTTTAACACATTGACCCAATCCACATGCCCAAATTGAATGTCCACATAATAAACAGAGGCAAGCACCGCCACCACCAAACTAAACAAAGTCAAACAGGCATAGGCGCATATTTTCGAGACATAATAACTCGTTCGACTGATCGGTTTCACCATAATCATCGCAGTCACTCCAGAGGCACGCTCTCCAGCGATCGTCCCCATCACGATCATAATCAGGATAAACACACCTAGCGAATCAAATTTACTCAATGCACTCGCCAAAGCCTCTCCTGCACTTGGCTCTGGTATATAAAATGTAGACCCTTCAGGTAAATTAGCTGATTTCGATAGAAGATCTGGCAGCATTTTGAGCGTAATAGGCTGCGTAATCATTAAAATTGTAAAAATGATTGGCACAAACAACATTTTATAACTAGTGAATAACTCCCTAAATTCCTTTTTCAACATCATCATGCATTCACAACCTTCATGAAAATATCTTCAAGCGTCAGCTTAGATAGTCGATAATGGAGGAGAACACCGCCAGATTCAGTGATAAGACGAGGCAGCTCCTTCAATGCTATTTGTTGATCGTTCACTCGCACCTGATAAGCATCTCCTGTCTCAAAGCATTCCTCCACCCAATCCCGCTCTTTTAACAAAGCCAATAATTTCGTATCCTGTTGTTCTAATTGAAATTCAATCACTGGCTGGATATAGTCTTCTTTGATCTGTTTCATGGAAGAAGACATCTCAATTTTGCCACTGTTGATCATAATAATATGATCTGCCACACGTTCAATGTCATCTAAAATATGGGTCGACATAAAGATCAACATCTCTTGTTTCAGATGCTCAATTAATGTCAGTACGTCTTTTCTCCCCATGGGATCAAGTGCAGACACAGGTTCATCCAAGATGAGAACCTTCGGGCTGTTGATAAGCGCCTGCGCAATGGCAAGCCTCTGCTTCATGCCTCCGCTATAGCTGCCAATGGCACGATCCTTCGCCTCATACACCCGGCAAAGCTTCAACAGCTCCTCTGTTTTGGAACGAATGATTTTTTTCTCTAAGTGAAATAACCCGCCAACCCAATGCATCCACTCCTGCCCCGTCATATCCTGATAAAATGCAGGATGCTGCGGACAATACCCAATCACATGACTGATTTGGTCCATCTCCTTTGCGACATCCAAACCAGCCACCTTCACGACCCCAGAAGTAGGACGAGCAAGCCCCGTCAAAATCCGGATCGTCGTTGTCTTCCCCGCTCCATTGGCTCCTAAAAAACCAACACATCCAACCTCCCCAACAGAAAAAGAAACCTCTTTTAACACTTCATGCCGTCCATACGATTTCGTCAGCCCGTGACACTCCAACATATTCAAGCGAATCCCCCCTACTAAGATTGTTTACGACCAAAAATGAAATACGCAATAGGACCGGCACTCGCCACAAACACAATCACCAAAGCCCAAACCCACTTCACCTCTCCTCTGATCCTCGATGGATCTCTTTTCAGCAAATCAAACAAACCAATCACCATCAAAATCGCTTGCAGCAAAATAAGAGGTAATATCATCTTCATATCCATCCACGCCACTCCCTTTTCAAACGCCAATTTGTTTTGGTAACACTTCTTTTGACGACATGAAGAGAGGATTCGTTCAAACAGATTTTATTTTTATCGATCGAATGATCTATTAGATATAAAAAAGCCCAGTGAAGGTTATTTCACTGGGCTTGCTTGTTATTCTCATGATGTACCTCGCAAAATCTTTTCCATCTTCTTTCCTTTCGCTAACTCATCAATCAGCTTATCTAGATAACGAATGTTCTTCATGGTTTCTTCCTCAATGTCCTCTACCCGTACACCACAGATGACTCCTTTGATTAAACTGCGGGAAGGATGGAGCTCAGGAACCTCAGCAAAGAAGGTTTCAATGTCTATCTGTTTGTCTACCTGTTCCTGCAGCTCTTCTGGACTGTACCCTGTTAACCAACAAATAATCGTATCGACTTCAGCCTTCGTTCGTCCCTTTCTCTCTGCCTTTGCGATATAGAGAGGATAGACTTTTGCAAAGCTCATTGTGTAGATTGTAGGTTTGGTCATGTGTCTGCTCTCTTTCTTTGTTAAATATTAACCTGTCATGCTTTCTCAAGGGCATATGCTAAAGCAATAAAAAGGTATTTAAATGGAAATGTCGAATTAAAGCAGTACAAGTGTTGGTGCTCACTTAGCTTTATACAAGTTTGAAATACTTGCAAAATTCCTTGTTGCCACCCTTTTGATAAAAACGAATAGTATGGATAAATCGTGTTGTCAGAAGTATTTCTACTGAATAATACGTCCCTAGCCTTTCTACTAAAACAGAAAATAGCACTCTCGGTAAAAACGACTACCAAATAGCTCTTCTTATGTATATTTACAATCAAGATTCCAACTATAAAAATGGTAACATGTAATGGCTGGATATAACTATTCATTTGGAGATGGATTTGGTTAAATTGCTAGCATTTAATTACCTCTAAATATTAAAGATCCGTTTTTTTAATAATCGTATTTATAAGTTACATTGTTGATTTATTAAAAGTAAGTAAATTCTCAAGGAGGAAAAACCATGATAAACTTTGTAGAGAAATGTTTAAAAATGCCTCATTCGATTCAAGTTGGTTATTATGAAGTTGATAATGCAAAGATTTTTGTAGCTATTTATGAAAATGGTGATAAATATTTTGATTTTACTCAAGAAACATTTGTACGAGAAAATTTGAATAAGTTAACAAAAGAAAAATTTATTGAGTTACCTCGCGCAATTGTTAACGAATCAAAATTTAATATAGGGGATACGGTACTTACTGGCTCTGTATTAGATGATGGAAGACGTGTGATTAAAGATACAAGTTTATTCAGTGCTTTAGATCGCACGCGTAAAGGAGAAACAAGAATTGAAGGATTCCCACCAATTATAGGGTCTAAATCTTTAGCTAATTTATTGATGGAAATTAACCCTAATTATTTAGAACAAATAATGCCTTTTGAAGTAGCACAATTTAATGGAACAACTGGAAAATGGTATAACGCACACACTATTACGATAATCTGTGATTTATACATGGAAGCTGAAAAACAAGACTTAATTTCAACTAATCAAAAGCATGTATTAGAAAAAGCTAAGATTCTTTTACGTGCCTTAGCTAAAGTTGGAATTACAGCCTTAATTGATGAGGCTACAAATTATCAAGAAGTCCGTGGTAAAGATGAATTACAAATTCTATTAGAACAGTTCATTGCAGAAGAATTACGGCCTTATTCAAGAGAATTCCGAAGTGAGTATTTTGAACAAATTTTCCGTCTTTATAATTTGCCTTATGATCCCACAACATCCAAAAGACCCTTGTATTTTTCAAAGTTCACTCGGAAGTATGTGTACGACTTGCTTCCTCCAAATGTTTGGGATGAAATTGATAAACAAAACCCTCTATTACAAACAGATAAATACTACAGTAAGCGAAAACATCACATCCATCGATATTTATCTGAAGAAAAAGGTATTCGATTTTTAAGAGAACACCTTGAAAGTCTCATCCCTGTTATGAAACTATCCTCAGACATGGAAGATTTCAAAGAAAAATTCGAACTAGTGTTTAACGATAAAATTAAAAAGATAAAACAAATGCAAGAACAATACCAATTGACACTAGACGATATTCAAATCTGATAAAAGCTTGTTTAAATTCTTTTCAAACGAGTAAACTTCCCCATGAATAAACGTTTTGAATTCTAACCATGGCTTATAAACTGAACCAATTTCTGTTCCTCAACCTTCTATTTGATATAAAAACACCCCTTTAGATTATATTAATCTAAAGGGGCAAAATGGTGCAACTTTATTAAAACCGGTATAACTTTATTTTAAACAGGACATTTTTTATAAACACTATAGTTTTATTCCAAAGCTATCAAAAATCCGATTTTATTGAAACCTACTCCACCGTCACACTCTTCGCAAGGTTACGTGGTTTATCCACATCACACCCGCGGTGAAGGGCTGCATAGTAAGCGATTAGCTGTAATGGGACAACAGATGCAAGTGGTGCAAGTGCTGGGTGTACAGCTGGAAGGACGAAACGGTCGCCTTCGTCTTCTAGGCCTTTTAGTGAGATGACACATGGGTTTGCTCCGCGTGCAACAACTTCTTTGACGTTACCGCGAATACTGAGGTTCACGTGCTCTTGTGTTGCAAGGGCAATGACCGGTGTGCCTTCTTCAATTAAAGCAATTGTGCCGTGTTTGAGTTCTCCGCCAGCAAAGCCTTCTGCTTGGATGTAAGAGATCTCTTTTAGTTTTAGTGAACCTTCAAGGCACACATAGTAGTCAAGTCCTCTTCCGATAAAGAATGCGTTACGTGTCACTGTGAAGAAGTCACGAGCGATTTGTTCCATTTCATCCTTTTGATCCACAAGGGCTTCCATTGCGTTTGCTACAATCCCAAGCTCTTTCACAAGATCAAAGTCAAGAGATTGACCATTTAATTCAGCTGCAACAGATGCAAGGATTGCAAGTACAGCGATTTGTGCTGTGTAGGCTTTTGTTGAAGCCACTGCGATTTCTGGTCCTGCATGAAGAAGCAATGTGAAGTCCGCTTCACGAGAAAGCGTAGATCCTGGTACGTTTGTGATCGTTAATGCTTTATGACCAAGCTCTTTGACTTGAACAAGTACAGCACGGCTGTCCGCAGTCTCTCCAGATTGCGAAAGGAAGATGAACAACGGCTTTTTCGATAGAAGCGGCATGTTGTAAGAGAATTCACTTGCTACATGGACTTCTACAGGTACTTTTGCCCAGTCTTCAATGTATTGTTTACCGACAAGTCCAGCATGGTAGCTCGTTCCGCAAGCCACAATGTAAATGCGGTCTGCTTCTGCTACTGCGCTTGCGATATCGCCAGTGACTGAAAGTTTGCCGTTTTCGTCTTGATATTCTTGGATGATTTTGCGCATAACAAGCGGCTGTTCATCCGTTTCTTTTAACATGTAGTGAGGATATGTGCCTTTCTCAATGTCGCTTGCATCAAGCTCAGCGATATAAGAAGGGCGTGTCATGATATCACCGTCAAGGTTTTTAATAATAACCTCTTCTTTTGTGACAATGACCATTTCTTTATCCATTAATTCCGCATATTCGTTTGTTACTTGAAGCATCGCCATTGCGTCAGAAGCCACAACGTTGAAATCTTCGCCGAAACCAACCAATAATGGGCTTTTGTTTTTCGCCACATAGATTGTTTCTTTGTTTTCGTTATCGAAAAGGGCAATCGCGTAAGAGCCTTTTAGTTGAAGAAGCGTTTGACGGAAAGCTTCCTCTGTATCAAGACCTCTGTTTACAAATTGTTCGATGACTTGAACAACAACCTCTGTATCTGTGTCGCTTTTTAGTGTGACGTCTTGTAAATATTCGCGTGTCAATTGTACATAGTTCTCGATGACACCGTTATGAACAAGCGTAAAACGGCCAGAAACACTTTGATGCGGATGCGCATTTAGATGGCTTGGTACACCGTGAGTTGCCCAGCGTGTATGTCCGATTCCTGCTGAAGATGCCACGTTTGCATCCACGACTTCACGAAGCTCAGCGATACGTCCTTTTTCTTTGAACACATGCACGCCATCTTCGTTTGCCACAGCGATACCTGCTGAATCATACCCGCGGTACTCAAGCTTCTCTAAACCTTTTAGTAAGATTTCCTTCGCATCATTCTGACCAATATAACCTACGATTCCACACATAAATTTTCTTCCTCCCGATCATGTGAAAGGGACAAAGAAAGCCTACTAAAATAGAAGGGACATTTCTTCGTCCCTCTCTACATGTTTAATTTGGGAGATCATGTGTATTCCCTTTGTACAAAGAGTCACCTCTTTGCTTTAAAGAAACACTTACGGCTGTGATCTCTTTTTTTGATCAGCCGGGAGGCATCCGCCGAAAATTCGATAACCTCCATCCTCGTCAACTAAGCATCTTTCGTCCGATCGCTTAGTTCGGGCGCTATAATTATAAGAGAGTTTCTGAACATCTACCCTGCCTTTCCTGATAGAATAAAAATCCAGTAACACAAGGATGATTGTACTATAAGGTCTGACCTCCGTCAATCACAATGTGCGGGTGATCCCCTTCATTTGAGAAAGTGAGACCTCCATACACTATATGCGATGAGGCTTGTCTCGTTCTACCTTTGATGTGCTCTCCTATGTATGAAGGCAGCTTCAAGTTGCCCTCGCTTATATCATTCGTACAGATTCATCCAATTATGACGTTTATTCGAAAAAAAAAGCAAACCGCTGTTAGCGATTTGCTTTCATCTATTACTCAATACCCATTTCTTCTTTCACAACAGCTGTAATTCGAGCCACATATTCATTACACAGCTCTTTTGTTTTCGCCTCTGCCATGACACGTACAAGCGGCTCCGTTCCAGATGGACGAACAAGGATACGGCCGTCACCATTCATCTCTTTTTCGACCTCTTGGATCACCGCTTTTACTTTTTCATTTTCTTCTACTTTATATTTATCAGACACTTTCACATTCACTAAAAGCTGCGGGAACTTTTCCATTTCCGCTGCAAGCTCTGATAATGTTTTCCCTGTCGCTTTGAGCGTATTCACAAGCATGATCGCAGAAAGCATGCCATCACCTGTCGTATTGTAATCAAGGAAAATCAAATGGCCTGACTGCTCGCCGCCGACATTATAGCCATCCTTTTTCATCGCTTCGACCACATAGCGGTCACCAACAGCTGTTTGAATGCTCTTAATGCCTTGTTTCTCAAGCGCTTTATAGAAACCAAGGTTACTCATGACCGTTGACACGACGGTGTCATCCTTTAACCGGCCTTCATCCTTCAAATAACGTGCACATATGTACATAATTTGATCGCCGTCTACGATATCACCTTTTTCATCGACTGCAATTAAACGGTCACCGTCACCATCAAACGCAAGACCAATATCTGCACCCTTCTCCTTCACAAAAGCAGAAAGTGCCTCTGGATGAGTGGAGCCTACACCATCATTGATATTCAATCCGTTTGGTGATGTTCCCATTGTGGACACATCAGCATCTAAATCTGCAAATAAATGTGTCGCTAGAGAAGAGGTTGCACCGTGTGCACAGTCAAGCGCCACGTGAATACCTGTGAAATCCTCGTCCGCTGTCTGCTTTAAGAATTGCAAGTATTTCTGACCGCCTTCAAAGTAGTCGTTCACCGTTCCAAGATCGGCTCCAACCGGGCGAGGTAATTGATCGACTGGCTGATCCATCAGCTGCTCAATTTCGTTTTCCTGTTCATCTGACAGCTTAAAGCCGTCACCGCCGAAGAATTTAATGCCGTTGTCTTGAACTGGATTGTGTGAAGCAGAAATCATGACACCCGCTTCAGCATCCATTGCCTTCGTTAAATAAGACACACCAGGTGTTGAGATCACACCTAGGCGCATCACTTCAGCTCCAATTGAAAGTAAGCCTGCAACGAGCGCTCCTTCTAACATATGACCGGATACACGTGTGTCTCGTCCAACGAGTACCTTTGGACGTTCTTTATCCTTCGTGAGCACATAGCCGCCAAATCTCCCAACTTTAAATGCGAGCTCTGGCGTTAATTCGCTATTCGCTACACCCCTTACACCATCAGTTCCAAAGTACTTGCCCATGTTTCAATCGCTCCTTTTTTACCATTCAAGAGGACGCTTCGTCCTCTTTTTTATCTTCTTTGACCCGCTGTCTTTGACTCGATTCTTTCTTTGCTTTATCTTGCGTGGATTCTTCTTTACTCTTCTCACCCTGATCATCGTCATCAGTTGATGGATCTTGTTGATCTTTTTGATTCTTCCGATCATTCGTCGAAGCCGGCTGATCCTCTGTATCAGTAGAAGTGAGTTTCACTTTGACCTTTGATCTCGATAATGTCCAAGTCACATTTTGAGGACCATTCACTTGAACTTTGACCTCATGGGTTCCTTCGTTCAAGTCCCCTGCATTGATATAGGCTTCAACATCTGAAGCCTTTAGTTTATCAATCGCACTCTTTGATCCCTTTGCTGTTAACGTGAGCCGTCCAGAAGAGGGGCTCACAAAATCAGATGTGAGATCCTTGCTCAAACCCACGACAGAAATCGGTACATTATCGATCTTTTTTTCTTCAGCTGTTGCAACCTTCACTTTGATCTTAACGGTTTCGGGTGATACCTTTTTCACACCATCTGGCAGGGGAATATCGGCATCAATCTCCGTATCATCTTTGATCTTGCTTAGGTCCAGCTTGACGCCATCAATAAAATCAAGGGCATCCAGCACCTTTTGAGAGCCGTACACTGTGATCTCACTCGGGCTTGTCTCAATGCTTGAGATGCTGATCCCTTCTGGCAAGCTGCCCGTCCGCTCAATTTTAAAAGGAACCTTTTTGCTCGGGCTTGAGATTGGGACCGTAATATCCACCACGGACGGACTTACTTCAACTGGCAGCTCATTCCCGCTGCTATCATACACAGTGAGCTTCGCCTCTTTTTCAATTTGCTGATCGACATCCTCTAAGTTTACAAAAGCTTTAATGACAGAAATTTTGTCGATGACGTCCTTTGATCCAGTAACTGTGACCTTTTTCGGATTCACAATGGGCTGTTCAGGTGAATAGCCGTCTTTGATTTTATTTTGATTATAAAACTCGGTTTCAACAGGAAATTCAGCTGTCGTTTTTTCTTGTATCGTCACAGTCGTCACAGATGGATTAATCGATAGTGTGAGTCCCTTCGATACATCTCTTGCCTTCAGCTCCACTTTATGTGTACCTGTCGATAAGTTCTGCATGTCTGCGTAAATTTCAAAATTCTTTGTTTGTCTTGCTGTTTTCACAGCACTAGTTGATCCTTTAATCGTGACATTGACTGTCTGCGGCACACCTGTGACGACGTACTTCTCGTCATCATAATACGCTTTAACAGGAATGTCGGTTAAAGTTGCTTCATCTGTCGTCGATGTTGGGAAAAAGGATTCACCGATTTTTTTCGGCGTGGGCGCTTGCGCTGAATTGACTGCACCATACAGCAATAAAGCGAAGACCAATGCAAGAAGCTTAACGGCCCAGCGATTATTCAAAATCTTATCCATTTTTCTTGCCCCTCCAATACCATTTGGTCGAGGAAGCATCTTTGCTGTTCTTACTAAATTCAGCAATCAGCATTTCTTCAAGCGCTTCTTCTGTCAATTCTCGGTGGAGATCACCATTCCTTGCGACAGAAATACCGCCAGTTTCCTCAGAAACGATGACAGTTAAGCTGTCTGTCACTTCACTTATCCCAACTGCCGCCCTATGACGCGTCCCAAGCTCCTTAGAGATAAAAGGGCTTTCTGACAGCGGTAAATAGCAAGCTGCAGCTGCAATCTCATCCCGCTTCATAATGACAGCACCGTCATGAAGCGGGGTATTCGGAATGAAAATATTAATGAGCAGCTCTGAACTCACCTTTGCATTCAAAGGAATTCCTGTCTCTATGTAATCATTCATTCCGGTATCGCGCTCAATTGTCAGCAGCGCGCCGATTCTGCGTTTCGCCATATAGTTAATTGCTTTTGTAATTGCCTCGATCGTTTTCTGCTGCTGTTCCTCTACAGGTGTCCCGCTTCTTGAGAAGAAACGGCCGCGCCCAAGCTGCTCAAGCGCTCTCCTTAGCTCTGGCTGAAAAATAATAATGATCGCAAGGAATCCCCACGTAATCGCTTGATCCATCAGCCATTGAAGTGTGTTAAGACCGAGATACGCACTTCCCATCCTGACGAGAACAATGACCACAATTCCCTTTAAAAGCTGAACCGCTTTTGTTCCGCGGATGACCATCATTAATTTATATATCACATACCAAACAACGAGAATATCAACAGCATTACCGAGGTACTGCAAAAAAGGAATATCCCCTAAAGCCATTTCCTCGTCCTCCAGAATTTTCAGTTATTCTTCGTTTGATGCATTTTTTAATAAAAAAAGAGCCTATGTATCAATACATAGCGTGGCTATTATACCACATTTTGTTTCAGCAAGGAAAATAGTTGCCATATCTGGCTGACTTGCTAGTATGCTTGAATCTCAGCAATGTATAGAAAAAGAGCAGCCCCCTTAGAGACTGCTCTTAAACCGCTTGAGTTACTTTTGCTCCTCTGGACCAATGACCCGCATCACGTTTTGTGCTGTTGATTTCATTTTGTACCAGATCCAATCAAACACTTCATTAATTTCATTAATTTGACCAGTGACTTGTCCGGCAGAAGCAGTCAGCTGTTCCCCATTGACGACGGTGACATTTCCATCAACCTTGCCTTCTACAATCAGCTTGCCATTTTTGACAGTGATGTCACCCTTTACGGTTTCCCCTTTAGGTACGGTCACTGTATCATTTTCAACGACGAGATTCGGCTGCTTTGACACACTGAAATTATGATCGGTATTCCAGCTCGTAAACAGACTGCCTCCCATTAAAATGAGAAAGAGGGCAGCGGCTACCATCAGCGGGTGAGCTTTGATCCATCTTTGAACCGACACACGCTTTTTCTCCTTTGGAAGACCTGCCATCACCTTTGCAGTGAAATCAGATGGTGCTTCTATATGAGATGTACTCTGCACTAGCGCGATGGATTTCTCAATTTGTTGAAAATGAGTACGGCACTCCTCACACGATTGCAGATGGCTTTTTAATTCTTTTTCGTCTTGGGGCTCAATGTCCCCGTCTAAATACTGATGCATAAGCTGGACGATTCTATCCTGACAGCTCATCAAAATCACCTCACTCAAAGGTCTCTCAACTGTTTCCGGAGAGCCTCTCTACCCCTGTGTATTCTCGTTTTCACCGTACCAACTGGTATATTCAGAATCTCACTTATTTCTTTTAACGAGAGTTCATCAATATACTTTAATACGATGACCGAACGATATTTGTCGGGTAACCTTAGAATTTTTTGCTGAATGGTACTCGATAATTCAAGAGACACCACCTCATCCTCTGGCAAAATGCCATCAGCAGCAATTTGAGAATACATATTTAATCCTTCTGTTCCTGCCACCTCTGCATCTAAATAATAATCCGGCTTTTTTTTGCGAATACGGTCGATGGTCAGGTTGGTTGCAATGCGGTACAGCCACGTGGAAAACTTACGATTCACATCAAAGCTTTCGATATTCACATAGGCACGAATAAACGCCTCCTGCGCAATATCCTCCGCTTCGTGTGCATTCCCAAGCATACGGTAGCACAGCTGATAAATTTTGTCTTTATACAGGTCTACGATGTCTGCAAATGCGTTCTGGTCGCCTTTTTTCACTTGCTTAATTCTCTTTTTAATCATTGTGTCCATAGTATATTCAACCTCTGCCTTCACCGGTCTTTATGTATACGAACCTCTTTCCAAAAGGTTTCATTCTCCTCTAAAAAATAGTGTAACAAATTTTTGACAGTGTGTTACGCTTATCAACCGGTAAAAACCTTAACATATCCTTAAATTTTCCCAAAACAAAAAAGAACGGGAACAAGTCCCGCTCTACAATAGCTTTTCACCCATTAACGATCCAATTAACGCAACAGCCGCTTCTGCTGTTTTGTTTTTCTCATCTAATACCGGATTTACTTCAACAAATTCAGCAGACGTTAAAATACCCGCCTCCTCTAAAAGCTCCATTGCGAGATGACTCTCCCGGTAACTAATGCCGCCTGCAACCGGAGTACCTACACCAGGGCATTCCGCTGGATCTAATCCATCTAAATCAAGCGACAGATGGACACCATCTGTTCTTTCCTTTAGATAGGCAATGGCTTCCTCCATCACCCTTGTCATCCCTAAACGATCAATTTCATGCATCGTATACACCTTAATACCTTTTTCCCGAATCAATGCCCGTTCTCCTTCATCTAAGGATCGAGCACCAATTATAACGACATTTTCAGGCTTCAATTTAGGCGAATAACCGCCAATGTTCGTTAAATCTGCATGCCCAAAACCGAGACTGACAGCAAGCGGCATGCCATGAATATTTCCAGAAGGAGAGGTTTCCTCCGTATTCAAATCCCCGTGTGCATCATACCAAATGACACCTAAGTTTTCATAATGCTTGGCTACCCCAGCAAGTGTGCCAATCGCAATGCTGTGATCACCGCCTAAAATGAGCGGAAACGAACCAGATTGCACAATACTGTCAACCTTCTCAGCAAGCAGTTGATTTGCACCAGCATTCTCCGTCAAATTTTTCAGCTTTTCACTTGTATATAAACCTTTCTCATCATCTCTTTGTTCAACTGGAATATCTCCAAGATCCTCCACATCAAATGAGAGCGTTTCCAATTTTTCTTTTACGCCTGCACAACGAATCGCACTCGGGCCCATATCGACGCCCCTTCTTGTTTGACCCAAGTCCATTGGAACTCCAATAATCGTGACCTTCTTTTGCTCTCCCATATGTACATCCCCTTTCCGTTCATGCTTATATTTTACTTTCTTGATGCCTTCTGACTCAACTCGACAACATTTTGAATAGTTATACAGTCCCTCTGCCAACATAAAAAAAAACACCTTTTTCAAAAAGGTGTCTTAACTGGGCTAGCTGGATTCGAACCAACGCATGACGGAGTCAAAGTCCGTTGCCTTACCGCTTGGCTATAGCCCAAAAATGGTGGAGGGGGACGGATTCGAACCGCCGAACCCGGAGGGAGCGGATTTACAGTCCGCCGCGTTTAGCCACTTCGCTACCCCTCCACATATGGAATTGATAAAGAAAAAACAGTGCCGGCAAGAGGACTTGAACCCCCAACCTACTGATTACAAGTCAGTTGCTCTACCAGTTGAGCTACACCGGCATATGGTGGAGGATGACGGGCTCGAACCGCCGACCCTCTGCTTGTAAGGCAGATGCTCTCCCAGCTGAGCTAATCCTCCACATCATGGTGACCCGTACGGGATTCGAACCCGTGTTACCGCCGTGAAAGGGCGGTGTCTTAACCGCTTGACCAACGGGCCAGTTTGTCAAGTTTGTTGTTTCCGTGAAGCTGACAAAAGTTATTATATACAGGTTGTCCCCCTTTTGTAAAGGGGATTTTTATTTTTTTTATTTTCTAACTATTTACTCCCTATTCGTTCAACAATTTGACTGAAATATAATTTCAATATTAAAATATAATATTGAAATTTCATATCATACTCAATATACTGAAAATGAAGAAATAAGGAGGTATGTCACATGCAGCCATCTCAACTGCGTTCTTTGACAACAGAATCAAGAAACCCCAACACAATGGGAATTTCTCAAGCAGATCCGCTTGAAATACTCCAGATGATCAATGAAGAAGATATGAAGGTCGCTCAAGCAGTCAACCATGTACTTCCACATGTCAAAACAGCAAGTGACTTTGCTTATGAATCCATCTCAAATGGAGGCAGACTCATTTATTTAGGCGCCGGAACAAGCGGCAGAATTGGCGTAATGGATGCTGTCGAATGTCCCCCAACCTATAGCGTCTCACCTGATGTCATTGTTGGCATCATGGCAGGCGGAGACTCAGCTTTTTCTCAAGCTGCCGAAGATGTGGAAGACAGTGAAGAAGCCGGCAAACAGGATTTAGTACACATCCACCTGACATCAAAAGATACAGTCGTCGGTATTGCCGCAAGCGGCAGGACACCTTATATCATCGGCGCTTTAAACTATGCAAAGTCGATTGGAGCTAAAACAGTAGCACTCAGCTGCAATGAACAAGCAGAAATTAGCGAGCTTGCAGATTGCGCCATTGAGGTCATTGTAGGACCAGAAGCCATCACTGGGTCAACAAGAATGAAAGCAGCATCCGCTCATAAAATGATTTTAAATATGCTTTCCACGTCTGTCATGATTAGACAAGGCAAAGTATATGAAAACCTGATGGTTGATGTAAAAGTCAGCAATCATAAATTAAAAGAACGCGCCATCACCATCATTCAACATGTGACAAACGCTTCCTACGAACAAGCCGTGAAGACTCTTGAAGCAGCAGACTTAGAAGTCAAAACGGCCATCGTCATGCTCCAAACAAACACAGACAAGAAAACAGCCAAAGATTTACTCAACAAAACGAATGGCCACATCGACAAAGCGATCTCACGTTATCAATCCTAAAGGAGGCAGAGCTCATGTCAGCAGGTGGACTTACCCTACTACACACAATCAAATCAAAGCTTCCCCAATCTGAAAAAATCATTGCAGACTATATCCTTGCCCATCCTGACAAAGTCATTAAAAGTACAGTACACGAAATCAGTCAGGCAGCCGGCGCAAGCAGCTCTGCAGTCATCCGCCTTTGTAAATCTCTCGGGCTGGATGGCTATCACGATTTAAAAATGCGGATCGCTGGAGACTTGATGCATGACGATAAACAAGGCTACAGAGATATCGAACAAGATGAACCGCTTCAATCCATTATTCAAAAAACAGCAGGAAACTCGATTCAATCGATTAAGGACACCGCTTCTATTTTAAATGCAGATGCTTTAGAAAAGGCTGTTCAATTACTGCTGCATGCAAACCAAATTCATTTTATCGGTGTTGGTGCATCTGGCATCGTCGCAGCTGATGCCCAGCAGAAATTTCTCAGAATTAACTATGCAGCGACAGCCTTCACTGACATGCACATTGCATCTACGGTCATTGCAAATGCGGGAGAGAATGACATTGTGTTTGGTATCTCCTTTTCAGGAGAAACGTTAGACATCATTCAAGCCCTTCAGCTTGCAAAAGACAACCAAGTGAAAACCATTGCTTTAACACATCCAGGTCATACAAGCGTTTCTGCTTTATGTGATGTTCACCTATCGACGTCCGGTTCCAATGAAGCACCTTTTCGCAGTGCTGCCACTTCCTCTAGAATGGCACAGCTCTACTTAATTGATGTCTTGTTCCTCAGTTTAGCTTCTCGTCAATATGAAGAGACAGCCCAATATATTGACAAGACAAGGCATGCCATCCGCTCCATGAAACGAAAATCAAAGGGGGATTCAACATGAGTCATCAAAAGAAATATCAGCAGTTGGCGAAAGACATTCTTTCACTCTGTGGTGGTTCTGAAAATATCTCTTCCCATACACATTGTATGACAAGGCTCCGAATTACACCGATGGACAATGAAAAAGTTCACGTCACAGCAATCAAAGAACTCGATGGCGTCATTGGCGTCGTCGAAGCAGAAACGCTTCAAATCATTTTAGGCACTGGCGTTGTCAACCAAGTATCAAGTGCGTTTGAAGAGCTGCTAAATGCCTCTGGCTCTTATGATTTAAACAACGAAGCACAAAAAAACAAGCAAGCCATTTCACAAAAGAACCGCACACCGTTCAAGCTGTTCTTACGTCGGATTGCCAGCATTTTCATTCCAATTATTCCGGCACTAGTTGCCTCAGGTCTGATTACCGGAATAACAAAAGCAATCGTGCAAGCAGGCTGGCTTGACGAAAAATCTCAAGCTGCGATTATTTTAACGGTTATCGGTTCTGGACTTTTCGCTTATCTCGGGATATTAGTCGGAACAAATGCCGCAAAGGAATTTGGAGGCTCTCCTGCATTAGGCGCATTAGCTGGTATCCTCATTATTAACCCAGCCTCCGCAGACATTATGTTATTTGGCACAAATATTCTACCAGGCAGAGGCGGACTCATCGGTGTTCTTCTAGCCGCCATCTTTATGGCACTTGTGGAAACCCGAATTAGACGCTTCGTCCCGCAATCACTTGATATCATCGTCACACCAACCATCACACTGCTCATTACAGGTATTTTCACGTACGTTGTCTTCATGCCAGTCGGCGGATTTATATCTGATGCCATCACCTCAGGACTGACTTATCTATTGAATATGGGCGGAATTTTCGCAGGATTTGTTCTTGGTGCTACCTTCCTCCCACTTGTTGTAACAGGACTTCACCAAGGGCTGACACCGATTCATATGGAACTCATCAATTCAATTGGAGATGACCCGCTTCTGCCAATTCTCGCTATGGGCGGTGCAGGACAGGTCGGCGCTGCATTCGCCATTTATATGAAAACAAAAAAGAAAAAGCTCAAAAGAGCCATCGCTGGCGGACTTCCTTCAGGGATGCTGGGCATTGGCGAACCACTCATTTTCGGTGTCACACTCCCGCTGGGACGACCATTTCTCACCGCTTGTCTTGGTGCAGGAATCGGCGGCGCATTTCAAGCCTACTTCCAAATTGCGACGAAAGCCATCGGGGTATCCGGTCTTCCATTAACCTTTATTGTTAACACACATCAAATGCTTCTTTACTTAATTGGACTATTTATCGCATATGTTGCTGGATTTTTCTTCACATACTTATTTGGATTTCATGATGATATGGCTGTTGAATTCGAGGATCACAATCAATAAGGAGGTTTAGACCTTGAAGAAATGTTTTCTTTTGATCACATGTCTGCTCATGCTCCTTGGGTTACCAGTACAAACATTTGCAACTAGCTCCCATCCTGTATCGTCTTTGTCTAAAACAGCACCTGAAGAATATCCCGTTTTAAAAAAAGCAAAACGACCGGAACAAGTAGGTGTTTCTTCCAGGCAGCTGAGGAAGGTTGATCAAATGATTCAAAATGACATCAAAGCAGGATTTCCAGGAGCCGCTCTCATCATTATCAAGGACGGAAGAATCGTCCATCAAAAAGCCTATGGCTACCGGCAAAAATACGATGGCACAACAGAGCTCAAATCGTATAAAAAAATGAAAAAGGATACACTATTCGATCTGGCATCCAATACAAAAATGTATGCGACCAACTATGCCCTGCAAAAGCTTGTCTACGAGAAAAAACTTGATGTCAACGAAAAAATACAGACCATCCTTCCAGATTTTCAGGATGAACCTGATGCAAAAGTAACCGGTAAAGACCAGCTCAGGGTAAAAGATCTTCTCACCCATTCTGCGGGTCTCCCTTCCAGTGTCTTATTTTATAGCAAAGAAACAGCTGGCTCTTTTTATTCTCAAGACAGAAAAACAACGATGAAATGGCTGCCAAAGATACCGCTGCAATACAAGCCAGGTACCCAGCACATTTATAGTGACATTGATTACATGCTGCTAGGCATGATCATCGAGAAGAAAACAGGCATGCCTCTTGATCAATATGTCGAGTCAACGATTTATCGGCCGCTAGGTCTCAAACATACAATGTTCAATCCGCTGCAAAAAGGGTTCAAGCCGAAGCATTTTGCAGCAACTGAACGTTTAGGCAATTCACGAGACGGTGTCATCGATTTTGAAAACATCCGACGGTACACCCTGCTAGGTGAAGTACACGACGAGAAAGCATATTACTCAATGGCAGGTATCTCCGGCCACGCTGGACTTTTCTCGAATACCTCAGATATGGCCGTGCTGCTTCAGCTGATGCTTAATAAAGGAGGCTATGGAAAAACAACCATCTTTGATCAGGCTTCTATCGATCTCTTTACAGCCTCATCTGATACGAACCCAACTTACGGGCTAGGCTGGCGAAAAAACGGTCATACTGACATGGAATGGATGTTTGGAAAATATGCAAGTAACGAAGCCTATGGGCATACTGGCTGGACCGGCACCATGACGTTGATTGATCCTAAACACAATTTAGGTGTCGTGTTGCTGACGAATAAGAAACATTCACCCGTTGTTTCACCAGAAACAAATCCTAATCAATTTGAAGGCGACCTGTTCCCAACTGGTACTTATGGAAGCATCATGACCGCAATCTACGAATCTTTTCAGTAAAAGGAGGAATTCGATGTTGAAAGCTCTCTTCCCCGCTGCACTGGTTTTAGCCCTGCTAACCTCTTCCATTCCAACGGAAAAGGTTAGCTCTGCCTCTCTGCCAACCGCTAAACAAATGGTTCAAGACATGTCACTGGATGAAAAGATAGGTCAAATGCTCATGCCGGACTTTCGCAACTGGCAAACAAAAGATGAATCCGCACCTACAGGCTTCACAAAGATGAATAACGAAGTATCTCACCTTGTAGAAAAATATCATCTAGGCGGTGTCATCTTATTTGCCGAGAATGTCGTTGATACAAAACAAACCGTGAAACTCACCCATGAATTTCAAAAAGCATCACCAAACATTCCTTTACTCATTTCCATTGATCAAGAAGGCGGAATCGTCACAAGGTTACAAAAGGGAACACATTTCCCAGGAAATATGTCGATTGGTGCCTCTAGAAGCAAAAAAAATGCATATGACACAGGAAAAATCATCGGAAAAGAATTAAACGCCTTAGGCATCAATACAAACTTCTCTCCTGTGCTTGATGTGAATAATAACCCAAACAACCCCGTCATTGGTGTCCGTTCCTTTAGCTCTGATCCTGCTCTTGTCTCTATACTTGGCCTTCAAACCATGAAAGGACTTCAAAAGGAAAAGACCATTTCCACACTAAAACATTTCCCGGGACATGGTGATACTGCCGTCGATAGTCACTACGGCTTGCCGCTCGTAGAGCATGACCTAGATCGTTTAAAAAAGGTTGAGCTGTATCCGTTCCAACAAGCGATCAATGCTGGTGCAGATATGGTCATGACCGCTCATGTGCAATTTCCTGCCATTGATGACACAACGTATCGAAGCAAAAAAGATGGCGAGGACATCATGGTTCCAGCAACCTTATCAAAAAAAGTCATCACACACTTATTAAAAGAAGAGATGGGCTTTCAAGGTGTTGTTGTGACAGACGCTCTAAATATGAAAGCGATTGCAGATAATTTCGGACAGGAAGAAGCCGTCGTGATGGCCATTAAAGCAGGCGTCGACATCGCTCTCATGCCAGCACCAGTCACCTCATTAAAAACAGAGAAAAACCTAGAGAATGTATTCAATGCTGTCAAACAAGCGATTTTAAAGAAAGAGATTCCGATGTCGCAGATCAACGAATCTGTCGAAAAAAATCTTCAATTGAAAATCAAACGCGGCATTATTTCCTCCAAAAAACCAATCAATCTTGAGAAAAAAATCAAAAAAGCCACTCAAGTCGTTGGGAAAAAGTCGCACCTTAAAGCAGAACAAAAAATGGCACGTGAAGGGATCACCCTGCTTAAAAACAACAAAAAAACCTTACCTTTCAAGCCTAAAAAGAATGACAAAATCGTGGTCATGGCACCTTACGAAGATCAGACAAAAGCAATGTCTGTCACAGTCGAATCTCTCATGAAACAAAAAAAGATCAAGTCTGTAAGCATCCAGTCATATGCTTTTGCGGATAAAACGTTCACCAAAGATACAGCCAAACTGATTCAAGAAGCTGACTATGTCATCACTGGCTCTTACGTTGTCCAAAATGATCCAGCAGTGAATGATGGCGTAATTGATGACAATGTCCAGGATCCGAAAAAATGGGCAACCGCCTTCCCTCGTGCTGTCATGAAAGAAGCAGCAGCACAAAACAAAAAAATGGTCATCATGAGTCTTAGAAATCCTTATGATGCGGCAAATTTTGAAGAAGCCGATGCCTTACTAGCTGTGTACGGTTTTAAAGGCTACTCAAACGGACAATTCAATCAGCCAAATATTCCTGCTGGACTAGAAGTGATATTTGGAGCTGCATCACCTAAAGGGAAACTGCCAGTTGATATCCCATCTGTCACTCATCCAAATCAAACCCTTTACCCATTCGGCTATGGCCTCAACTTGAAAGGGAAACAGATCAAATAGGAGGGATTCTCTTGAAGAAAACAGTCAGTTTCATACTCGCAAGCTTTCTCATGATGAGCACATTGACCGCTGCCTCTCCCGCAGAAGAACGAACAGTCACAAAAGGGAAAAAAGCATCAGTCAAAACAGGGATCGAAACACTACTCTCAAGCAATCTTTCATGGCTAAAAGGGAAAAGAGTTGGTCTCATTACAAACCCGACTGGCATCGATGCAAATATGAAAAGCAGTGTCGATCTCCTATTTGAACATCCAAATATCAAGCTCACTGCTTTATATGGACCTGAACACGGCGTACGCGGCGATGCACAAGCAGGAGAAGGCGTCGAATCCTATACCGATGAAAAAACAGGGCTTCCTGTTTACTCTCTTTATGGAAAAACAAGAAAACCAACTCCTGAAATGCTGAAAAATGTAGATGTCCTGCTGTTTGATATTCAAGACGTTGGTACTCGTTATTACACCTATATTTACACGATGGCCTATGCGATGGAAGCCGCTAAAGAAAACAACATTCCCTTTGTTGTCCTAGACCGCCCAAATCCCATTGGCGGACTAAAAGTAGAAGGACCTGTTTTAGAGCCTGAACACGCCTCATTTGTAGGGCTCTATCCCATCCCATTAAGACATGGAATGACTACTGGTGAGCTTGCAAAACTGTTTAACAAAGAGTTTCATATCAATGCTGATGTAACAGTCATCAAAATGAAAAATTGGAAGCGGTCCATGACATTCGATGATACAAAGCTGCCGTTCGTCCTTCCTTCTCCTAACATGCCAACAGTGGATAGTACCTTTGTATATCCTGCCACAGGGTTAATTGAAGGCACAAATGTCTCTGAAGGCAGAGGAACGACAAAACCATTCGAGCTCATTGGTGCACCATATATCAATAGCAGCGAGCTGGCAGATCACTTAAATCAGCTAAAACTAAAAGGCGTTCAATTTAGACCTGTGTCATTCACCCCCACATTTTCTAAACATGCCGGTACACTATCTCATGGTGTGCAGTTATATGTCACAGACCGCTCATCCTTCGAAGCGGTGAAAACGGGGTTATCCATCATCAAAGAAATACATGATTTATACCCTAATGACTTTGAGTTCCTTCAAACAGGCAGCTTTGACAAACTCATCGGGAATGGCTGGATGAAAGAAGAAATCATTAAAGGAACTTCCGTCAAACATATGATGAAACGCTATCATCACGACCTCAAAACATTCGAAAAGAAACGAAAAAAATATCTCATCTATTAAATCACAGAAAAAACCTCCATCTATCAAAGGATGGAGGTTTTTTTCATGAGAAAGATTTGGTCACAGCAGGTGCTTTCAGCTCAAAACGATTGAGTAAGAAACCAAACAAGGCAGCAAGCACTTGCTGAAACAGCATGCCAATCACCACAGGAACAGCGACAGCAGGCGGGAAAAAGCTAATGGCAAGCACAGCCCCCGCACTAATGTTTCTCATACCGCCCGTATACACGATAGCCACAATCTCTCCTTGAGTACATTTCATCGTCTTTCCAATCAACCATGCAAACGCATATCCGCTCATCGCAATGAGAAACACAGTCGCTGCCTTGCTAAAAAATGCGGCATCCAGTTCACGCAAGTATGGCGCAACAACAGAACTGTTAATCGACACCACTACAAACAAGCCTATTTTTGAAAAAGGTGACAGTGTCTGACTAATCATTTTTGTCACAGCAGGCTTTGCATATTGACGAACGAGCATCCCTAAAATAGATGGAAGCACCACCATCCCAAACAGCCCTTTCATGATCGCGACCATGTCCATATGAACCTGTGTACCGGCCAAAAGTGACAAACTGGCTGGCACAATCAATGGCGAAAGCAATGTATCAATTAAAATAATGGATAACGTTAACCCAACATTCCCTTTATACATTGCCGCCCATATCAAACTAGAAACTCCTGTGGGAATCACCATTGCAAGTGTCAAACCGGTGATCGTCATGGCATCACCCGCAAATATGAGATGTCCCGCTGACCAAGCATAAAGAGGCATCAACACGTGCAAAATCATAAACGATAAAATCAAAGGCAATGGGTGCATCACCGTATGCTTTAACGCTGAAAAAGTTGAAGACAAGCTCCCAGCAAAGGTCATAACAGCAAATACCCATGGCACTAAAAACGTAAAATCTTTTAAATAGGCCGCCAATAAAACACCGAGTAACACACTAAAAGGTGTAATGAGCGGCATCATCCGGCCGAGCACTTGATTCAAACGCACAAGCATGCCGGCCACCTCCATCCTTCACTTTCTTTCCTTCTCTATTGTAACAGACAGAAAGGCCTTTTTAAGAACCATTCACTTGTTTCACAAGCTTTCGACTTGATGTATCCATTCCAACTACGTCCACCTGGACGCCATTTGCTTGATACCTCTCCTTTATACGTTCTATCGCTGCTACGCCTGATTCATCCCATATACGCGCTTCAGACAAATCAATCACAACAGATTGGAGATCTTTCCCCTGATGGAAAGCTTGGATCAAGTCCGTGACAGAAGCAAAGAAAATTTGCCCTTTAACTCGATATACCCAAGTACCTGCCTGGCTTTCTTTAGAAGTAATATGAAGCTTCGATATCTTTGCGACAAAGAACACCGCACTAAGCAGCACACCTGCAAAAACGCCTTTTGATAAATCATGAGTCAACACCACCGTCACGACCGTGACAACCATCACAATAGAATCTGTTTTCGGATTCTTTTTTAGCTGCTGAAAAGAACTCCAATCAAATGTGCCAATGGAAACCATGAACATCACAGCCACTAGAGCAGCCATCGGAATTTGAACCACAACATCACCTAGTACAAAAATCAGCACCATTAAAAAAGCACCCGCTACAAAGGTAGAAAGCCGGCCTCGTCCACCTGCCTTCGTATTAATCACAGATTGACCAATCATCGCGCAGCCAGCCATACCACCAAAGAATCCTGCAACCACATTAGCAATCCCTTGACCTCTCGCTTCCTTGTTCTTATTACTAGACGTCTCTGTCATATCATCGACAATCTGTGCGGTTAAAAGAGACTCAAGTAAACCAACCATCGCAAGTGCTAAAGAATAAGGAAAAATGATAGCAAGTGTTTCCCAACTAAACGGAACTTGAGGAATCAGAAAAACAGGCAAAGAACTTGGAAGCTCTCCCATATCTCCAACTGTTCTAACATCAATATGTCCAAATACAGCCAATATCGTCATTACAATAATGGCAATGAGTGGGGAAGGTATCACCTTTATCACCATAGGCAATAAATAAATGATCAGCAGGGCACCACCTGTCATCATATACATGGCTAATGATTCCCCAACGAAATGTGGAAGCTGAGCCATGAAGATCATAATAGCCAACGCATTGACAAAGCCAACCATGACGGACCTCGGAATAAATTTCATCAAACGAGATACTCGGCACAATCCGAACACAATTTGAATCAAACCCGTCAAAATCGTAGCTGCAAACAAATATTGCAACCCATGATCAGCAACCAAGTGAACCATGACGAGAGCCATAGCCCCTGTTGCAGCCGAAATCATGCCTGGGCGTCCACCAACAAACGAAATCACAATCGCAATACAAAACGATGCATACAACCCGACTTTCGGATCAACGCCCGCAATAATCGAAAACGCAATGGCTTCAGGAATTAAAGCCAGTGCGACTAATATACCCGCAAGAACGTCCTGACGTACATGTCCAAACCATTCTTGCTTTACAAATAAATCTTTCAAACCATCTACTCCTTTTTATATACATTCCGTACATGGAAAAAGAAGATCAACTATACCTGGAGATGAAGAAAGGAAAAACAAACGATACTTCACTTTCGGGGGAAAAGAGGAACGTACAGAGTCTTTTGATATAGAGGATAGCACTTTAGTAAGAATAAAAGAAAGAGACTGAAGAATCAAGATCAAAAAGAAGGAGATAAGTAAAAAAGCGATGCAACAATGCTGTGCAAGCCGTTTTATTCGCTTTCCTAAAGTCATCAGTCTACTGATCATCGAGCAGTTCAATATATATGTAAACAAACAAAAAAAGCCTTCTCATCATCGAGAAACCTTGTCATATCAACATATAGAGGAAAGCTTCCAAGCGGGCTCGAACCGCTGACCTCTTCCTTACCATGGAAGTGCTCTACCTACTGAGCTATGGAAGCATGGCTCCGCAGGTAGGACTCGAACCTACGACCGATCGGTTAACAGCCGATAGCTCTACCACTGAGCTACTGCGGAATGATAAAGTAACTTCTTCCATTGGAAGGATATAAACAAAAAGCTTGGCGGCGTCCTACTCTCACAGGGGGAAACCCCCAACTACCATCGGCGCTGAAGAGCTTAACTTCCGTGTTCGGTATGGGAACGGGTGTGACCTCTTCGCTATCGCCACCAAACCTGATGGAGAGAATGTTCTCTCAAAACTAGATAACAATGTTCATGCTTCACATTAGAATATAGGTTAAGTCCTCGATCTATTAGTATCTGTCAGCTCCACGTGTCACCACGCTTCCACCTCAGACCTATCAACCTGATCATCTTTCAGGGATCTTACTTCCTTGCGGAATGGGAAATCTCATCTTGAGGGGGGCTTCATGCTTAGATGCTTTCAGCACTTATCCCGTCCGCACATAGCTACCCAGCGATGCCCTTGGCAGAACAACTGGTACACCAGCGGTGCGTCCATCCCGGTCCTCTCGTACTAAGGACAGCTCCTCTCAAATTTCCTGCGCCCGCGACGGATAGGGACCGAACTGTCTCACGACGTTCTGAACCCAGCTCGCGTACCGCTTTAATGGGCGAACAGCCCAACCCTTGGGACCGACTACAGCCCCAGGATGCGATGAGCCGACATCGAGGTGCCAAACCTCCCCGTCGATGTGGACTCTTGGGGGAGATAAGCCTGTTATCCCCGGGGTAGCTTTTATCCGTTGAGCGATGGCCCTTCCATGCGGAACCACCGGATCACTAAGCCCGACTTTCGTCCCTGCTCGACTTGTAGGTCTCGCAGTCAAGCTCCCTTGTGCCTTTACACTCTGCGAATGATTTCCAACCATTCTGAGGGAACCTTTGGGCGCCTCCGTTACATTTTAGGAGGCGACCGCCCCAGTCAAACTGCCCACCTGACACTGTCTCCCTGCCCGATAAGGGCAGCGGGTTAGAAGGTCAATACAGCCAGGGTAGTATCCCACCGATGCCTCCACCGAAGCTAGCGCTCCGGTTTCCAAGGCTCCTACCTATCCTGTACAAGCTGTACCAACATTCAATATCAGGCTGCAGTAAAGCTCCACGGGGTCTTTCCGTCCTGTCGCGGGTAACCTGCATCTTCACAGGTACTATAATTTCACCGAGTCTCTCGTTGAGACAGTGCCCAGATCGTTGCGCCTTTCGTGCGGGTCGGAACTTACCCGACAAGGAATTTCGCTACCTTAGGACCGTTATAGTTACGGCCGCCGTTTACTGGGGCTTCAATTCGCACCTTCGCTTACGCTAAGCGCTCCTCTTAACCTTCCAGCACCGGGCAGGCGTCAGCCCCTATACTTCGCCTTACGGCTTCGCAGAGACCTGTGTTTTTGCTAAACAGTCGCCTGGGCCTATTCACTGCGGCTTCTCGGGGCTTTAACACCCTAAGAAGCACCCCTTCTCCCGAAGTTACGGGGTCATTTTGCCGAGTTCCTTAACGAGAGTTCTCTCGATCACCTTAGGATTCTCTCCTCGCCTACCTGTGTCGGTTTGCGGTACGGGCACCTCTCACCTCGCTAGAGGCTTTTCTTGGCAGTGTGGAATCAGGAACTTCGCTACTAAATTTCGCTCGCCATCACAGCTCAGCCTTTACGGGAAACGGATTTGCCTATTTCCCAGCCTAACTGCTTGGACGCGGATATCCAATACCGCGCTTACCCTATCCTCCTGCGTCCCCCCATTGCTCAAATGGTGAGGAGGTGGTACAGGAATATCAACCTGTTGTCCATCGCCTACGCCTTTCGGCCTCGGCTTAGGTCCCGACTAACCCTGAGCGGACGAGCCTTCCTCAGGAAACCTTAGGCATTCGGTGGACGGGATTCTCACCCGTCTTTCGCTACTCATACCGGCATTCTCACTTCTAAGCGCTCCACCAGTCCTTCCGGTCTGGCTTCACAGCCCTTAGAACGCTCTCCTACCACTGTTCGTAAGAACAGTCCGCAGCTTCGGTGATACGTTTAGCCCCGGTACATTTTCGGCGCAGAGTCACTCGACCAGTGAGCTATTACGCACTCTTTAAATGGTGGCTGCTTCTAAGCCAACATCCTGGTTGTCTAAGCAACTCCACATCCTTTTCCACTTAACGTATACTTTGGGACCTTAGCTGGCGGTCTGGGCTGTTTCCCTTTCGACTACGGATCTTATCACTCGCAGTCTGACTCCCAAGGATAAGTCATCGGCATTCGGAGTTTGACTGAATTCGGTAACCCGGTAGGGGCCCCTAGTCCAATCAGTGCTCTACCTCCGAGACTCTTACCTTGAGGCTAGCCCTAAAGCTATTTCGGAGAGAACCAGCTATCTCCAGGTTCGATTGGCATTTCACCCCTACCCACACCTCATCCCCGCACTTTTCAACGTGCGTGGGTTCGGGCCTCCATTCAGTGTTACCTGAACTTCACCCTGGACATGGGTAGATCACCTGGTTTCGGGTCTACGACCACGTACTCATGCGCCCTATTCAGACTCGCTTTCGCTGCGGCTCCGCATCTTCTGCTTAACCTTGCACGGGATCGTAACTCGCCGGTTCATTCTACAAAAGGCACGCCATCACCCGTTAACGGGCTCTGACTACTTGTAGGCACACGGTTTCAGGATCTATTTCACTCCCCTTCCGGGGTGCTTTTCACCTTTCCCTCACGGTACTGGTTCACTATCGGTCACTAGGGAGTATTTAGCCTTGGGAGATGGTCCTCCCGGATTCCGACGGAATTTCACGTGTTCCGCCGTACTCAGGATCCACTCTGGAGAGAACGACATTTCAGTTACAGGGCTGTTACCTTCTTTGGCGGGCCTTTCCAGACCTCTTCGCTTATATCATTCCTTTGTAACTCCGTATAGAGTGTCCTACAACCCCAAGAGGCAAGCCTCTTGGTTTGGGCTGTTCCCGTTTCGCTCGCCGCTACTCAGGGAATCGCATTTGCTTTCTCTTCCTCCGGGTACTTAGATGTTTCAGTTCCCCGGGTATGCCTTCTCATACTCTATGTATTCAAGTATGGATACTACTCCATTACGAGCAGTGGGTTTCCCCATTCGGAAATCTCCGGATCAAAGCTTGCTTACAGCTCCCCGAAGCATATCGGTGTTCGTCCCGTCCTTCATCGGCTCCTAGTGCCAAGGCATCCACCGTGCGCCCTTTCTAACTTAACCATTTCTTACTTTAGAAAGAATCACTATGTGTGATGAACTTTGCATTGCATTCAATGTGAATGTATTACTTATTGTTATCTAGTTTTCAAAGAACAATCCTGTCTCGCTAGAGACATGTTTTGAAGGAATGATCCTTCAAAACTAAACAAGACGAAAACGTACGCTGCTCCATATATCCTTAGAAAGGAGGTGATCCAGCCGCACCTTCCGATACGGCTACCTTGTTACGACTTCACCCCAATCATCTGCCCCACCTTCGGCGGCTGGCTCCATAAAGGTTACCTCACCGACTTCGGGTGTTGCAAACTCTCGTGGTGTGACGGGCGGTGTGTACAAGGCCCGGGAACGTATTCACCGCGGCATGCTGATCCGCGATTACTAGCGATTCCAGCTTCACGCAGTCGAGTTGCAGACTGCGATCCGAACTGAGAACAGATTTATGGGATTGGCTAAACCTTGCGGTCTTGCAGCCCTTTGTTCTGTCCATTGTAGCACGTGTGTAGCCCAGGTCATAAGGGGCATGATGATTTGACGTCATCCCCACCTTCCTCCGGTTTGTCACCGGCAGTCACCTTAGAGTGCCCAACTGAATGCTGGCAACTAAGATCAAGGGTTGCGCTCGTTGCGGGACTTAACCCAACATCTCACGACACGAGCTGACGACAACCATGCACCACCTGTCACTCTGTCCCCGAAGGGAAAGCCCTATCTCTAGGGTTGTCAGAGGATGTCAAGACCTGGTAAGGTTCTTCGCGTTGCTTCGAATTAAACCACATGCTCCACCGCTTGTGCGGGCCCCCGTCAATTCCTTTGAGTTTCAGTCTTGCGACCGTACTCCCCAGGCGGAGTGCTTAATGCGTTAGCTGCAGCACTAAGGGGCGGAAACCCCCTAACACTTAGCACTCATCGTTTACGGCGTGGACTACCAGGGTATCTAATCCTGTTCGCTCCCCACGCTTTCGCTCCTCAGCGTCAGTTACAGACCAGAGAGTCGCCTTCGCCACTGGTGTTCCTCCACATCTCTACGCATTTCACCGCTACACGTGGAATTCCACTCTCCTCTTCTGCACTCAAGTTTCCCAGTTTCCAATGACCCTCCCCGGTTGAGCCGGGGGCTTTCACATCAGACTTAAGAAACCGCCTGCGAGCCCTTTACGCCCAATAATTCCGGACAACGCTTGCCACCTACGTATTACCGCGGCTGCTGGCACGTAGTTAGCCGTGGCTTTCTGGTTAGGTACCGTCAAGGTGCGAGCAGTTACTCTCGCACTTGTTCTTCCCTAACAACAGAGCTTTACGATCCGAAAACCTTCATCACTCACGCGGCGTTGCTCCGTCAGACTTTCGTCCATTGCGGAAGATTCCCTACTGCTGCCTCCCGTAGGAGTCTGGGCCGTGTCTCAGTCCCAGTGTGGCCGATCACCCTCTCAGGTCGGCTACGCATCGTCGCCTTGGTGAGCCATTACCCCACCAACTAGCTAATGCGCCGCGGGTCCATCTGTAAGTGACAGCCGAAACCGTCTTTCATCCTTGAACCATGCGGTTCAAGGAACTATCCGGTATTAGCTCCGGTTTCCCGGAGTTATCCCAGTCTTACAGGCAGGTTACCCACGTGTTACTCACCCGTCCGCCGCTAACATCCGGGAGCAAGCTCCCTTCTGTCCGCTCGACTTGCATGTATTAGGCACGCCGCCAGCGTTCGTCCTGAGCCAGGATCAAACTCTCCGAAAAAATACAAAACCGAAGTTTTGCTTTTCGCCAGTTTGACTGACTACCTATGAAGTTTCATAGGATTTTTTTATAAAAACTCGAATTAACAGGTACGTTTTGTCTTGTTTAGTTTTCAAAGATCATCTCCGCCGTTCTTAGCGGCTTTAATAATATAACATTTCGCTTCATCTTATGTCAACAACTTTTTTCAAGTTTATTTCCCGAAGCGTTTTGTGTTTGTCACTGTGTGTCAGCGACGATTAATAATATATCACGAAAACATTCTATCGGTCAACGCCTTTTCGAAACTTTTTTTGAAATAGTTTTATTAAGCATCTTAAACCCTTGTCCTGCATACAATCAAGTAACAATCTTGGACAAGGCAGGAGTGTTTGAATTGAGTCGATTATATGTGTTGCCTATTAAACGGCTGAAGCAAGTTGTCATTATTCTTGTAGCAGCCCTTGCAGCTGCAACCTTTTTTTATGTACAAAAGGCACCGCCGCTGTCGGTATTTAAAACTGAACATGGACCCCGAGCCATTTATAAAGGAGAGACTTCATCAAAATATGTCTCTCTCACTTTTAATATTGGCTGGGGGGATGAGAAGGCTGTTCCTATTTTAAATGTCCTTCGAGAGTACGGTATAAAGAACGCCACTTTCTTTCTGTCTGCTTCTTGGGCTGAGCGTCATCCTGATATCGTGAAACAAATTAGGGAGGACGGCCATCAAATTGGAAGCCTCGGCTATGCTTATAAAAATTATAGCCAGCTTGAAGATAGTGAAATCAAGCAAGATCTTGTCCGTGCACAAAATACATTTCAAAAGCTTGGACTAGATGACATTCAACTATTAAGACCGCCAACTGGACAGTTTAACGAAACAGCACTGAAAATTGCCACACAGTACGGTTATACCGTTGTTCATTACAGCATCAATTCACAGGATTGGCTGAATCCGGGTGTCGACCAAATTGTTCAAAATGTAAATGATCGAATGAAAAGCGGAGACATTGTTCTCCTTCACGCCTCAGATTCAGCAACCCAAACCGCTCAAGCCTTACCAGCTATTTTGAAACAAATAAAAGAAAAGCATTTAAAAAATGTGACAGTTGGCGAACTGATCTCCAACACGAAAACAAAGTCATCAGAAGTTAAGTAGCTTTCGCTTTTGAAAACCGCGGCATCGCTAAAAGCTGAAACGCATTACAGCCTAATAGCGGGAACAGCATTAAATACAGCCAGTCCTCTTCATTGACTCTGAGCGCCGGGAACCATTCTAACGACGTGATGACAACCATGAGAAACATTGCAGAAACAAATGTTTTCTTAGAGGACTGCTGCTGTTTAAAATAAGCCACGATCAATGCAAACACACCGATAAAAACAGGCAGCCACAAGTATGGAAGAAATGAATCATTCTCCCCGAAAAACAAAAATCGCAAGTAAGCTAAATCAAACAGCACAAAAATCACAAGAAACAGCTGAATGGTATTCCATAAAGAATGTGACCGGAAAATCTCTAACGCAAACCGGTGCACCGTCAAGAAGACAACAAACCCCATCTGGCTAATGACACTAAAGATCATCCCTACACCAATGAACCAAAACAACACAGATGCGATCTCTAGAATTTCAAACGATATAAAAAGCTTCTGATATTTCCCCCACTCCAGCGCAAAGCCTACCACGCTTGTAATGACCGCTCCAACAGCTAGCACAGAGAAGAAAAAACGAACTAAATCCCGACTTTTCATTGAATTGATCCAACCCCTATTTTTGTTATGTATAAATTTACGTGAAACATTCATATTAAAAGTAAGACATGTAACGAAAGGAGCCACAGTATGTCAAAAGGCATCTTGCGTATAATGAGCTGTTTTCTTCTTTTATCTCTAACAGCTTGTGCTCCCAAAACCCAATCCTCATCTAATATGGACTATGACGAAACAAAAAAAATGGTCGTCGATATATTAAAGACAGATGACGGTAAAAAGGCCATTCAACAGTTATTAAATGACGAGGCAATGAATGAAGCTTTGGTAATGGATGAACAAACTGTGAAAAAAACGATAGAGAAAACACTGACTTCTGATAAAGGCAAAGAGTTCTGGAAGAAGGTCTTTGAGGATTCTAAATTTGCCGAGACTTTCGCAAAATCCATGCAGCAACAGCATGAAAGAATGTTAAAACAGCTAATGAAGGATCCTGACTATCAACAGCTGATGATGGATATTCTCAAGGATCCTGAGATGGAAAAGAAATACGGTGAATTGGTAAAAAGCAAAGAGTTTAGAAAACACTTAGAAAAAGTCATTACGGAAACATTAAGCAGCCCTCTTTATAAGAAGAAATTCGAAGATGAGCTCAAAAAGGCAGCATCTGAAAGCAGCAGTGATTCCGGATCGCAAGGAAGCGACAGTTAAACATCACCCGAGTGGCATTCATCCACTCGGGCTTTCATTATGCTTTCACTGCTAATTGTTCAATGACTTTATTTGCAATGTGTTGATACACTTCTCCTGTCGGATGACTCGCATCATAGACAGAGGGCGCGAAATCATCCTCATTCCAATCAGGCTGTCTTAAAGGAATTTGGCCAAGGACTGATACACGCAGCTCTTCAGCCAGCTTGTCCCCGCCGCCTTTTCCAAAGACGTATTCCTTTTCACCTGTATTTTTGCTTTCATAATAGCTCATATTCTCAACGACCCCGAGCACCTCATGATCTGTTTGCAGTGCCATTGCGCCTGCTCTTGCTGCAACGAAGGCAGCCGTTGGATGCGGTGTAGTGACAATGATTTCTTTACAGCTAGGCAGCATTGTATGAATATCAAGCGCTACATCTCCCGTTCCAGGCGGAAGGTCTAATAGTAAGTAATCTAATTCTCCCCACTCAACTTCATGGAAGAAGTTATTTAACATTTTTCCAAGCATCGGTCCTCTCCAAATAACCGGTGCATTTTCTTCAACAAAAAAGCCCATTGAAATCACTTTGACACCAAAGCGCTCCACAGGAATAATTTTTTCCCCTTTAACTGTTGGTCTGACAGTGATTCCCATCATATCCGGTACACTAAAGCCATAAATATCAGCATCAATCAGCCCGACTTTTTTCCCTAGACGAGCGAGCGCTACAGCAAGGTTAACAGAAACAGTCGATTTACCAACGCCGCCCTTTCCACTCGCAATCGCTAAGAACTCAGGCGGATTTTTAGAGTTAAGCAGGGTTTCTTCCTCATCTTGTGATGGCATAAACTTTTCAAGTGTTTCCTGAGGCAGTTCCTCAAAACGAAGTCCTACTGTGTTAGCGCCTGCTGCTTTCAAGGCTTGTACGATGTCTTGCTGCAGCTTCATCTGCTCAGCAGTGCCTGTTTTAGCAATGGCCACCTTTAGGCTCACATGCTCTTTCTCAGGCTTTAGGCTGATTTCCTTGATGGCATCCAGCTCACCAAGCGGTATATGAAGGAAAGGTTCGTCCATCTTCCCAACTAGTTTTCTCACATCATCTTGTCCGATCATAGCAGAACCTCACCCTTTATTGAATTCGTTTACAATCCAAGTATATCATACATATCCTTACAATGTCTGTCCTGTTTGCCTGCGATCAAAAGGAAAAAGCCCCTTATTCAGGCGGCTCTTTTTGCTCTGTTAAATATCTTAAAATCCCTTTATAAATAGAGGCAGCAATTTGATCCTGATATTTAGGTGTTGCCAGCTGGCCAGCCTCTTTCGGGTTGGAGAGAAATCCAATTTCCACAAGAGCTCCTGGCTTTGTGACATTTTGCATTAAATAAATGCCATTAATCCGCTTCGCCTTTCGATCTGTGTTTTCAAGATTCCTGCGCAATTCATCTTGAATGAACTTCGCTGCCTTTTCATTTTCTTCATACTTTCCGTAAAAAAACGTCTGAGCCCCGCTCCATTTGTTTGATGGTATCGCATTTAAATGAATGCTTAAATAGAGATCCGCTTCAGATTCATTGATGACTTTGACGCGGTTCCTTAAATCCTCCGCTTTCTTTCGGGCATATCCCCTTGTATTCTTTGATGATAAATCAGAATCATCCTCTCGGGTCATGAGAACAAGCGCTCCCTGCTCCTGCAAATAGTCACGTATCTTCATGGATACATCCAGTGCAATCTCTTTCTCAAGCAGCTCCCCTCCTACAGCCCCTCCATCTGGACCGCCGTGCCCCGGATCTAAATAGATGATCTTCCCGCTTAGAGGCAAATTCCACGATTTCCATGAATCATCATTTAGAAATTGAAACCTGAATAAGAATAAGAGGACAATAAACCCAATTAAAAACCCTGTCCACTTCAGCTTTCTTTTCATCCCTGTCCCTCCCATACACCATTATTTTATAGATATGGGACAAGGACTGGAAATATGCTTAGTGCAGCCGAAGCTTGTGTCTTTTTTCTGATTCACGAAAGCCTTCCTGCCACCACATGCTTAAAAAATCCTTTGCAAATGGATATAAACATGACATCTTCCGCTCCATACGGAACATATTCCCCCACGATTGCAAGCATCCTGCCAGCTCTTCAATCAGCTCAGCTTCCTCCTGAAAGGACCGCTTTTTGATATCGTCGAATGATTCGCCGTATTTACTCGACTCACCGTATCTCCCGCCAGCTAAGAAAGCTTCAATGGCGAAATCGATGCAGCCATCACTCATAATACCAGCTGGATCATCTGCAAATGGAAACAGCTTCTTTGTGAATTTCTCGGAAGCAGCCGTTACTTGTTGAAGAGACAATGTACGCAAAAGCTTCTTTTCAAGCGTGACATCTCGTTTTGTTTTCAGTTGATAAAATGAAAGCACTTCTGCCATGGACTGAACTCCTTTTTTCTTTGTATTGTTCGTTGGTTTGAACAAAACATGCAGTTCAGTAAATGGAAATGACGGCCTGTGAACGATCGGAATGGAAAATTGTGATAAAATAGACATTTACATATAGAAAGAATGATAAAGGGGCAAAATCAATGAAGAAATGGATGTATATCCTGCTGCTACTTACAGTCGTCCTATCTGCATGCAGCAGTCAAGCCAGCGAGAAAAAGAGCGATATGAAAGGAATAGCAGACATATCCTTAAAACAACTTTCAACACACAAAAACACGTATCTCGGTGACAATTCAGCCATTCGTGAAATCTTATCAGATCTTCCTGGAGGCGTCATTCGTGAATTTGAAATCATCGATGGGAAAGCATTAGACGTCACGTATGGAGTAAAAGAAAATGCAGGCTATACAGAAGAACAGTTTGACGCCTTCTGGTTTGATCAAAAGGATACGATCGAAAAAACGTATTTATACAACGCCATCGCACTTTTTATTCTGGTCGATAACGTAGAGCAAGTGACACTTAACATGAGCTCGAAAGACGAGCCGTCCGTCACGTTTAAAAGAAAACAGATAGAAAAAAAACTCCCTCACCCTTTTAAAAAGTACAAAGACGATACAGCGCTTTGGCAAAAGGAACTGGTTGATGGAGTTGTGAAGTCAAAAAAGAAACGCCAAGATGTATACAAAGCGTTTCCAATGCAGAAATAATAAAACAGAGGGGTGTTTCCCTCTGTTTTTTGATGTTTATGTAGTGAAAGCCTGTATCAAGTGTTGTCGAAAGTTTTGATCCACTGCTGCAGTAAGCATAAATTCGTTGAATACTCCCCCAATCCAGTGAGAATTGTTCGCTTTCAGATCATTGATAAAAAGAGAAATGGATATAGAGGATGTATCTGTTCTTCGATATAAAGCACCTGTGAAAACGAACAATGTTGCTCCGCCTTTATACCAAAGATATTGATCTGTTTCCTTTTTCAATGTTTCTCCCAGTACGATTTGGCTAAAAAGACTCTTTTCTTCTATTGTTAACAGCTCATCCTGGAGACGTTTCATAAAATGTGCATATTGATTGGTTGTAGACTTTGTCAACTTTTGCGTCAGTAATGATTGAATACGCCAGCCTAATAAGTTCTTTTTTTTCATTTTTTCTTCTAACGCCTTTTTATGCTCTGGGTCATTTTTCATGATATTAAAAATCTCATTCATTAGAGATTTGTATTGTTCTTCGGATACACCGCTCATTTTCTTGAATGCATCCCGCCGACGATCAGATACATAAGCGGACCACAAAATCATTGGCGTGAGCGGCATGAGTTTATCATGTTCTGTAAGACCTGCTTGTTTCATCTGATCATTGATTCTTTCTAAGCCCAGCCGGTCAATCAAATAATCCGTACAAGCATTCGAACTGAATTGCATCATCCCTTTGGCAACATCTAATAAAGCCGCATGCTCAGAAAAATCATTGACCTCCAGCCAGTACGCGTGCGCACCACCGTCTGTTCTATCAATATAAAACCGCTCTATATCAGACAATGCCACTTTTTCCTCTAGCTTGATGGCGCCGCTCGATACAGCTTTAACAAAATGAAATAAAACCACTAATTTCACCGTACTTGCAAGTGGCGTTTTTTGATCAGCATTCCATTCTAACACCACATCATCATTTTCAATGATTGTCACTGAAACGTCCTTTTTGTTTTTTGTGACAAATGTCAAAAGATCTTCCTTCGTTTTCTTCATATCTCTTTTATACAGCAAGACTTGAACCACCACGTAAAGTATGACCACACCTATGACAACTAGACCGATTTTGAGTAACATGTTTCTCCTTTCCAAATAACAGAGGATTTATATATTAAATATAGCAAATATTCCTAATAAAGGCACAAAAAAGGCAGAGGTACGTGAATCCTCCGCTTCTTGATATCCTTATTCATGAGGCAAATGCAGCTTCATTCCTTCATGAGTGGCTTCAAATCCTAATTTCTCATAAAAATGGCGTGCTTCTGGCCTCTGTTTATCTGTTGTCAGTTGAATCATATGACAGCCGCGGTCGCTTGCGCGTTGAATGGCCCACTTTATAAGCAGCGAACCGACTCCTTTTCCTCTATGACTCGAAGCCGTACGAACTCCTTCGATGGATGCTCTCCATCCCCCTTGATGTGTAAGAAATGGCGTCATGGTTAACTGAAGAACACCAACTGCTTCTTCCTGGTCACACGCAACAATGAGTTCAATATTTGGATCAGCATCGATTGAACGAAAGGCTTTGATATAACTTTCTAATAATGGGCGAGTGTAACGCTCTCTCTTTTGACCTAACTTATCATCTGAAAGCATGAAGACGATTTTGTCGAGATCTTCTTGCTCAGCTTCTCTCAATGTCAATTGATTTAAATTCAATGAAAGCACCTCCTGGGATGGACGTAAACTATCTTCACTTACCAAAATACCAATTGCAGCCGTTTTTCTATAAGATTTGATCAGCTGCTTTTTTTAACAACATAACTAGGCGGCAGTGTGTACCCTTGGTTTTCTTGAATGGGAAAACTCAATGATAAGAAATGCTTCAAAGATCCTCATGGCGAAGTCCCTCTTCTGCTTATTTGATCTGATTATATCAACATCGAAAGCGGAGTGATATTTGAAATGGTGAATTACTTCATATCATGAAAACTTATCAAGCCCTCTTCACGAACCATTCCTCTTGTAAGATGGCATAGTAAAACTCATCCCACCACTCATTTCCTTGTGGTATACATTTTTTAAAATACCCCTCTCTCCTCATCCCCATTTTCTCCATCACTCTCCACGATGGCACATTCTCAGGCTGACAAGTGGCAATGATCCGATGTAAGTTTAGTGTGTGAAAACCATGATGCAAGACAGCATACGCCGCTTCTGATGCATAGCCCTTGTTTTGATAGGCAGGATTGAAGACCCAGCCAATCTCATATGTGTGCTCACCAAAGTAAGAATGGAACACGATATGCCCGATGCATGTTTGATCTTCTTTTAATAGGACAGCGACATACTTAGCATTTTCATGACAATTATTTTTGACAAACTCCTTCGCATCTTCTTTAGAAAAAACACCTTCCGGAATATACTTCATCACCGCCGGATCAGATGTATATGCATAAACATCATGCCAATCATCCTCAGCAAATGATCGAATGATACATCTTTCTGTTGTTAGATTCATATGACACCCCTCCATAGACTTCGTTTTTTAAACAAAAACCTTGCTATGATCCTATTTTATATGTTTCCAAACAGAAAAAAACACAAATAAAAAAGCACCAGCAGGATGCTGATGCTTTTTTTATAAGGTTTGTCTGTAACAAACCTTTGTAAAACGTCCATACAATATAAAATTGATTAACGTTTTGAGAACTGAGGTGCGCGACGTGCGCCTTTAAGACCGTATTTCTTACGCTCTTTCATACGTGGGTCACGAGTAAGAAGTCCAGCACGTTTAAGTGATGTACGGTACTCAGGATCTACTTCTAGAAGAGCACGAGAGATACCGTGACGAATTGCTCCAGCTTGACCAGAGAATCCACCACCGTGAACATTTACAAGAACATCGTAGCTGTTAGCTGTTTCTGTGATGTTCAAAGGCTGTTTCACGTCTTCGATTAAAGCAGCGAATGGAATGTATTCAGTAATTTCACGATTATTAACGACGATACGGCCTTCACCTGGAACTAAGCGAACGCGCGCTACAGAACTTTTACGACGACCTGTACCGTAATATTGAACCTGTGCCAAATTGTTAACCTCCCTTATAATTAACCGCGAAGTTCGTAAACTTCAGGTTGTTGTGCTTGATGTGGATGCTCAGAACCACGGTACACATTTAATTTTTTGAACATTTGACGACCTAGTGGACCCTTTGGAAGCATACCTTTGATAGCAAGCTCCAGCATTTTCTCAGGGTAGTTTGTACGCATCTCAAGAGCAGTTCTTTGTTTCAAACCGCCTGGGTGCATCGTGTGACGGTAGTAAATTTTGTCCGTCAATTTCTTACCTGTTAATTCAATTTTCTCAGCATTGATGATGATGACGTGATCACCTGTATCAACGTGTGGTGTATAAGTTGGTTTGTGCTTACCGCGCAAAAGTGATGCTACTTCAGTAGAAAGACGACCTAGAGTCTTGCCTGCCGCATCAACAACTAGCCATTTGCGCTCAATTGTGCTTGCGTTCGCCATTGGTGTTGTACGCATGAGTTTCCCTCCTAAATAAATCAATGAATTTTCCTTGAATCAAATGCTACGTTCTATTTCAAAACACAAGATAAGTCTTCCGGGGCTTATTTGTGGGGTTGAAATACATACCATATGATATCTTATAACTTTCTGCTTCCTGTGTCAAGAACATGTTACACCTGGTTTAGTTGTCATAGAAAACTTCCCATAAATACAGTCCGTGACTAGGCGCAGTCTTGCCTGCCGCTTCGCGATTTCGGGCGGCAAGCATAGCTTTTATCTCCTCAGGGTGAAATTTACCAGAACCGATTTCAAGCAACGTTCCAGCGATAATCCGCACCATGTTGTATAAAAAGCCATTCCCTCTCACACGCATTTCAAGCCCGTCTGAGACGTTTTTCCACTCAAGGGCATAAATAACCCTCACCTTGTCCTGAACCTCCGTATTGGCCGCACAGAAGCTTGTAAAGTCATGCGTCCCAATCAGGTGCTCAGCGGCTTCTCTCATTTTATCGATATCCAGCCGGTAAGGATAGTGGCAGGCATACTGTCTCGTGAACACATTTTGGTGTGTTTCCGTTGAGACCTTATAACGGTACTCCTTCGAAACAACACCAAATCTGGCATGAAACGAGTCATCGACCTCCTCAGCCTTTAGAACACGGATATCATCCGGCAGCAAGCTGTTAAGGGCAAAAGGCCATCTCTCCATCGGGATCGAGAGCGGGGTGTCAAAATGGATGACCTGTCCCTTTGCATGGACACCGCTGTCCGTCCGGCCGGAAGCCACAATCGGAATCAGTTCATCCTGTTTGTGCATTCTTGCAAGGGCTGACTCTATCTCCGTCTGAACGGTTCGCTGCCCTGGCTGCACCTGATAGCCTTTAAAATGTGTCCCATCGTAGGATACGGTACATTTGACCTTCATCTAGGAATCACCTAATTTCTAAGCAGCACAAGGAGTGCTGTTAACAAGATGAATAAAAGCAGCGTGAACGTGTCCTTCATGCCCCAGACAAGCTGACGGTACTTCGTCCGTCCTTCTCCCCCGCGGTAGCCTCTCGCTTCCATCGCGGTCGCCAGTTCTTCTGCACGCTTAAACGCACTGACGAAAAGCGGAACAAGCAAAGGAACGATGGCTTTCATGCGATCCTTTAAAGGCCCGCTTGTAAAATCAACACCTCGTGCCATTTGTGCCTTCATGATTTTATCCGTCTCTTCTAATAACGTCGGAATAAACCGAAGAGAGATGGACATCATGAGAGCAAGCTCATGAACAGGCAGTTTGATTTTACGGAATGGGTGCAGAAGCTTCTCCATCCCGTCTGTCACTTCTATAGGCGTTGTAGTTAACGTAAGAAGTGTCGTCATCATGATGAGATAGACAAAACGGAGTGAAATGAATATTCCTTGCTTTAAACCTTCTTCATAAATATTCAGAAAACCAAAATGGAATAGCAAGGCGCCATCCTTTGTCATGAAAATATGCAGAATAAAGGTAAACAGGACAATCCATAGGATCGGCTTCATTCCCTTGAGAATAAAGTATAGCGGCACCTGAGAAACCATCACCACAAGGATGGTAAAGACACCTAAAAGCCCGTAAGTGATGTAATTATTAGCAAAAAAAACAATAAAGACAAAAAAGAAAATTGATAACAGCTTTGTCCTTGGATCAAGACGATGGACAAAGGATGAACCTGGCACATATTTGCCGATAATCATACTATCCATCATGATGTCGTGTCCTCCTGATAAAGAGCTGTTAAGGCTTCTGCCATTTCATCCATCGTCAGAAGCGGCCTTGGAAACGTAATACCAAGCTTTTCTTCTACAGTCTGCTGGAATTTAATCGTTTCTGGGAGGTCGAGACCAAACGAAGACATGTCTGTACGATTGGCAAACAACTCTCTCGGCGTACCTGTCGCCTTCACTGTCCCTTTATGCATCACAATCATTTGATCCGCATAATGAGCGGCATCTTCCATACTGTGTGTGACCAGAATCGTGGTGAGGTTTGCCTTTTGATGAAGGTCATAGAACATGTCCATGATTTCCTTCCGCCCGCGTGGATCCAGCCCAGCAGTCGGCTCATCAAGCACAAGCACTTCTGGCTCCATCGCTAAAACGCCTGCAATCGCCACACGTCTCATTTGACCGCCGCTTAGTTCAAAGGGAGATCGAGATAATAGGGACTCAGGAAGACCAACCAGTTTCAGCATCTCCTTCGCCTTCGCTTCTGCCTTCTCTTGAGGAACACCGAAGTTCATCGGGCCAAAGCAGATATCCTTGAGGATGGTTTCCTCAAAGAGCTGATGCTCAGGAAACTGAAACACGATGCCTACCTTTTTCCGGAGGGGTTTCATATCCTTCTGCTTTTTATTGGCTTGTAAAACTGTCTCTCCAAGCGCAATGCTCCCCTTCGTTGGTTTGAGCAATCCATTTAAATGCTGCAGCAATGTAGACTTACCAGAGCCCGTATGACCAATGACAGCGACATAGCTGCCCTCTTTGATGGAAGCATTGACATCATACAAAGCGAGACGCTCAAACGGCGTTTTCATTTGATAACGATGCTCTAATTCTTTGATCGTAATGTCCATAGCTCTTTCACCAATCCTTCTTGTGTCAAATGGGCATTTGCAAGCGGCACACCTTGCTGCTTCAATTGCTTGCTCAATCGATAGGAGAATGGCAGATCAAGTCCAATCTGAACCAGCTGTTCATCTAGTTCAAATACTTCCTCTGGCGTTCCCTCAGCAAATTTCTTCCCGCCATTCATCACAATGACGCGGTCTGCTTTGGCAGCCTCGTCTAAATCATGTGTGATGGAAATGACTGTGACTGTTCCTTGTTCCTTCAATAGTCTAACAGTCTCTAACACTTCTTCACGGCCAATCGGATCAAGCATTGATGTTGCTTCATCCAAAATCATGATGTCAGGGCTTGCGGCAAGCACACCTGCAATGGCGACTCTCTGCTTCTGCCCGCCTGATAGATGGTGCGGCTCTTGATCAAGAAACTCCTGCATATTGACCTGTTTGACAGCCCAATCTACACGTTCTATCATCAATTCCCGCTCAACCCCGTTATTTTCTAAACCAAAAGCCACATCATCACGAACTGTTGAGCCCACAAATTGGTTATCTGGGTTTTGAAAGACCATTCCGACCTTTTTGCGAATATCCCAAACACTTTCTTCTTTGAGCTCAATCTCTCCAACCTTGACCGTACCAGCATCCGGTAAAATGAGCCCATTCAGCACACGGGCAAGTGTGGATTTACCTGAACCGTTATGACCAACAATGGCGAGCCATTCATTTTGATTCACATGCAGTGACACTTGATCTAAAGCGGGCTTGTCCGCATCCTTGTGATAACGAAATACAATGTCCTTTACGTCAATTAATGTCTTCCCCATCTCTACCGGACCTCCTCTCAGCTCAACCTCTTCTTTGCTTATTCCTAAAAAAAGCCGTAGTACCTAAAAAAGGGCATAGATCCAGTTATGAACTGTCCCGCCCTTTCTTAGATACACGATATGTGATTAAACTAATTCAATGACAGCCATTGGTGCGCCATCGCCGCGACGAGGTCCAAGCTTCATGATACGAGTGTATCCACCTTGGCGATCTTCGTAGCGAGTTGCAACGTCAGCGAATAATTTTTGAAGTGCATCTTGGTTTGTTTCAGCGTTAGCTACTTCATTACGAATGTAAGCTGCAGCTTGACGGCGAGCATGAAGATCTCCGCGTTTGCCAAGAGTGATCATTTTTTCAACTACAGAGCGAAGTTCTTTCGCACGTGTTTCAGTTGTTTCGATGCGTTCGTTGATGATCAAATCAGTCGTTAGGTCACGAAGCATTGCTTTACGTTGTGCACTAGTGCGTCCTAGCTTTCTGTATGCCATGTGATGTCCCCTCCTTAATTAGAGATGCTGTATGAATAAAAAACACACGAAAATCCTAGTTCACAATGAAACTAGTCAATCGTCTTTACGAAGACCCAGTCCAAGTTCTTCTAGTTTCGCTTTCACTTCTTCAAGAGATTTACGTCCAAGGTTACGAACTTTCATCATATCCTCTTCTGTCTTGTTAGCAAGCTCTTGAACAGTGTTAATACCCGCACGCTTCAAACAGTTGTAAGAACGAACAGAAAGATCAAGCTCTTCAATTGTCATTTCAAGCACTTTTTCTTTTTGGTCTTCTTCTTTCTCAACCATGATTTCAGCATGCTGAGCTTCGTCAGTTAACCCAACGAAAATATTCAGGTGTTCAGTTAAAATCTTAGAACCTAGAGCGATCGCTTCTTTCGGTCCTGTGCTTCCATCAGTCCATACATCTAGTGTTAATTTATCATAGTTTGTGATTTGCCCAACACGGGTGTTCTCCACTTGATAAGTCACACGAGATACAGGTGTATAGATTGAGTCGATCGGAATCACACCGATTGGCTGATCGTCTCTTTTGTTTGCATCAGCAGGATTATACCCGCGACCTCTTTGTGCAGTTAAGCGAACACGGAAGCTCGCATTCTTGCCAAGAGTTGCGATGTGAAGATCTGGATTTAAGATTTCAATATCGCTGTCGTGTGTAATATCAGCAGCTGTTACAGTACCTTCATCTTGTACATCAATTTCAAGCGTCTTCTCTTCTTCAGAGTAGATTTTGAGTGCAAGCTTTTTAATGTTTAAGATAATCGTTGTAACATCTTCAACCACGCCTTCGATCGTTGAGAATTCGTGTAAGACACCATCTATCTGGATCGATGTTACAGCTGCACCAGGAAGTGAGGATAAAAGGATACGACGAAGGGAGTTCCCTAAAGTGGTACCATATCCACGCTCAAGTGGCTCTACGACAAACTTGCCATACTTGGCATCGTCGCTGATTTCAACCGTTTCGATTTTTGGTTTTTCAATTTCGATCATCTAATAAAACCCTCCTTCAAAACGTCGAAACCTCGAATAGAATCATATGAGATTCCATCCGAAATTCCTCATTGTTTAGTCCCGTATGTGCTCAGGCAACGAGTCGTGTATTCGTCTCATAAATAACTGTATCATAACCCATTATTGACAGGGACACAAAATCTATACAAACAAATTACACGCGGCGACGTTTTGGTGGACGGCATCCGTTATGAGGAACTGGAGTTACGTCTCTAATTGCAGTAACTTCAAGACCTGCAGCTTGAAGTGCACGAATTGCAGCTTCACGACCAGAACCAGGACCTTTAACAGTTACTTCAAGTGTTTTAAGACCATGTTCGATAGAACCTTTAGCAGCAGTTTCAGCAGCCATTTGTGCAGCGAAAGGAGTAGATTTACGAGAACCTCTGAATCCTAATGCACCAGCACTTGACCAAGAAATTGCGTTTCCATGAACATCAGTAATCGTTACAATCGTGTTGTTGAAAGTGGAACGGATATGAGCGATTCCAGCTTCAATATTCTTTTTCACGCGACGTTTACGCGTATTTTGTTTACGAGCAGCAGCCATTCTTTAACTACCTCCTTTACTTATTTTTTCTTGTTAGCTACAGTACGACGCGGACCTTTACGAGTACGCGCGTTGTTTTTTGTGTTTTGTCCACGAACAGGAAGTCCTCTACGATGACGGATTCCGCGGTAGCTTCCG
The DNA here is from genome assembly GCF_038593175.1 of Bacillus sp. FSL K6-1006. Lineage (NCBI taxonomy): Bacteria > Bacillati > Bacillota > Bacilli > Caryophanales > Bacillaceae > Bacillus > Bacillus sp. FSL K6-1006. Next base: position 151,377 of record NZ_CP151970.1, on the reverse strand, counting down.
ATTTCAATTAGACGCTTAATGTTAAGTGAAACTTCACGACGAAGGTCACCTTCTACTTTAAGTTTGTCAATGATATCACGGATTTTACCAAGTTCGTCTTCAGTTAGATCGCGAACGCGAGTGTCTTCAGAAACACCTGCTTCTTTAAGGACTTGTTGCGCAGTCGTACGACCAATTCCAAAAACATATGTTAAAGAAATGACAACACGCTTATCACGTGGAATATCTACACCAGCAATACGAGCCATGATTTGGGCACCTCCTTGTTATTAGCCTTGTTTTTGTTTATGTTTTGGGTTTTCACAGATCACCATTACTTTTCCTTTTCTGCGAATCACTTTACATTTTTCACAGATAGGTTTAACAGATGGTCTCACTTTCATGTGTTTCCAACCTCCTTCTTCCGGAGTTGCTTTATTTGTAACGGTACGTAATTCTACCACGAGTTAAGTCATATGGAGATAATTCTACCGTAACTTTGTCTCCAGGTAAAATGCGAATGAAGTGCATACGGATTTTTCCTGATACATGAGCCAAAACTGTATGACCATTCTCTAGTTCAACTTTGAACATTGCGTTTGGCAAAGTTTCTGCTACAGTACCTTCCACTTCAATTACATCGTCTTTCGCCATTCAAGTGTTCTCCCTTCTTCAAATCAGTAACTTGCTCTCTGACAAATGTCCAAATGAGAATCTCTCAATTGTTCATCTATCACCCGACCTGTTTTGAATATACTGTTCTGAACTTCCGGAGATACGCAATCATAAAAGGTTATATGATTGATATTTTTTCTTAGGAGAATGAAATTTACGCTTTTCTCCGTCTGCGATTAGTACATGGCAGCCAACGAACATGCCGATGACACCTGTATACTGATCTTGTTCTTTCTTTGGACTATACAGACAACCTGCCCGATTTGGGCCTGAAAGGCTTCAGTGAAGACCTAAATCTTAGTCAGTATATCAAAACCTGTATCTGTAATCGCAATCGTATGCTCAAAATGAGCACACTTTTTCCCATCAACCGTTACAACCGTCCAGTTATCAGCCAATGTTTTCACATATCGGCTGCCTGCGTTCACCATCGGTTCGATGGCCAACACCATCCCAGGTTTTAGCCGCGGGCCTTTGTTGGGCGGACCATAATGAGGAATTTGAGGGTCCTCATGAAGATCCTGTCCGACCCCATGTCCAACATATTCTCTAACAACTGAAAAATTTTCATTTTCAACATACGTTTGTATGGCATGGGAAATGTTCGACAGACGTTCGCCTGGCTTTGCTTCCTGTAAGCCTTTATATAGAGATTCCTCTGTGACTTCCAGTAGTTTGCGGTCTTCATCACTGATTACCCCAACTGGATAAGTCCAAGCAGAGTCACCATGATAGCCATTTAACTTTGCGCCAATATCGATACTAATGATGTCACCATCACGTAAAACCCGTTTACCAGGAATACCGTGAACGAGTTCTTCATTCACCGAAACGCAAATGCTCCCGCGAAAACCATTATACCCTTTAAAAGATGGGATTGCACCCTGCTTTGTAATAAAACGTTCGGCAATTTGATCCAATTCTTTTGTCGAAATACCTGGTTTTATATGTTTCTTCAGCTCTTCATGAGTCAGTGCGACAATACGTCCAGCTTCTCTCATAATCTCAAGCTCGCGAGGAGTTTTACAGATAATCATTTATTTAATCCTCCAAGCAGGTCCTTGATATCTGCATACACATCGTTAATGTGCTTCGCACCATCAATGTTTACAAGATATCCTTTTTCTGAATAGAAGTTCAGTAAAGGTTCAGTCTGCTTTAAGTTTACTTCAAGTCTAGTCGAAACGGTTTCTGCATTATCATCTGCACGTTGATAAAGCTCGCCTCCACACTTGTCGCAAACATTTTCTTTCGCAGGTGGATTGAATACTAAATGATATGTTGCTCCGCAATTTTTGCAAATTCTTCGGCCAGTCAGACGCTCCATCAAAGCATCTTTATCGACTTTAATATTAATGACATAATCAATCGTTCTGCCAAGGTCCTTTAGAATTTCTTCTAAAGCTTCAGCCTGAGCGACTGTTCGCGGAAATCCGTCCAGAAGAAAACCTTGTTCACAATCATTTTTGCCAAGTCTTTCTCTAACAATACCGATTGTGACCTCATCAGGAACAAGCTCTCCTTTATCGATAAAGGATTTTGCTTCGAGCCCAAGTTGTGTCTCCTCTTTCATAGCAGCGCGGAACATATCTCCTGTTGAGATATGAGGAATCCCATAATCATCAACAATTCGTTCTGCCTGAGTGCCTTTACCAGCACCCGGAAGCCCCATTAAGACTAAGTTCATTTCGGATTTCCCCTTCCTTACTTAGAGAGGTTGGGCAGCTGCCCAGCCCTCTGTTTTATTTCATAAATCCACGGTAATTTCGTTTCACTAATTGGCTTTCAAGCTGTTTCATTGTTTCAAGTGCAACACCTACAACAATGAGAAGACTTGTGCCGCCAATTTGTGCAGCGGAAGGTAATCCAGCGAATTGAATGAAAAAGATAGGAAGTATTGAAATCACGGCTAAGAAAATGGCGCCCACAAACGTGAGTCGGTACAAAATGCTCGTAATTCTATCTTGAGTCATTTTCCCTGGACGAACTCCCGGGATATAGCCACCCTGCTTTTGCAGATTTTCAGCCATTTGTTCAGGATTGACTTGGACAAAGGCATAAAAATATGTGAAAGCAACAATCAGTGCTACATAAATCGTCATACCGATTGGCTTAGTATAGTCAAAGTTGTTGGTTATCCAAGTTGTCACATTATTGGTTCCGAAGAACGATGCGATCGTCTGCGGAGTAATAATGAAAGAAACGGCAAAGATGACTGGAATCACCCCTGCTGGATTCACTTTTAATGGAAGGTGCGTTGCTTGACTAGCAGACATTTGTGCACGGCCAGTTCCCTTTGAATATTGAATTGCAATCTTTCTCACTGCCATTTGAATGTAAATAACACCGATAACAATGACAAGAATGGCAATGACAATAAGGGCAATTTTAAGGATTTGCATGAACAGCTGTCCATCTCCACCTACAAATTGTTGAGCGTACACTTGTTTTAATGTTTGAGGGATACCAGCGATGATACCGGCAAAGATAATAATCGAAATACCGTTACCAACACCGTGAGCAGTAATCTGCTCACCCAGCCACATTAAAAATGCTGTTCCCGCAGTGAGTACGACCGCAATTAAGAGATACGTTGAAACACCAGGGTTTTCAATCAGCATGCCTCCTGCCATATTGTTAAATCCATATGACATTCCTAGCGCCTGGATAAATCCTAGAACAATTGTAAAATACCTTGTGAATTGTGCTAATTTTCGGCGGCCAACCTCTCCTTGCTTTGACCACTCAGTAAACTTCGGAACAACATCCATCTGCAAGAGCTGAATGATGATCGAAGCAGTGATATACGGCATAATCCCCATTGCAAGAATGGAGAATTGGAAAAGTGCCCCGCCCCCAAACGTGTTGAGGATTCCGAAAACACTCATTTGATCCTGTGCCTGGAGAACTTCGGCGTTCACATTAGGCACAGGGATGAAAGCACCTATACGAAAGACGACTAACATTAAAAGTGTGAATATAATCTTATTCCGTATATCTTTCACGCGCATAAAATTGGAGATTGTCTTAAACAAGTTAGATCACCTCGGCTGTACCGCCAGCAGCTTCAATCGCTTCTTTCGCAGAAGCAGAGAATTTATTGGCTTTTACAGTTAATTTTTTTTCTAATTTACCGTTGCCAAGAATTTTTACTCCTGCTTTTAACTTGCTTATTGCACCAGTCTCTAGAAGAAGTTCAGGAGTTACTTCCGTTCCTTCGTCAAAACTGTTTAATCTGTCTAAGTTGATTACCGCGTAATCTTTACGGTTGATGTTTGTAAAACCACGTTTTGGAAGGCGTTGGAATAAAGGCATCTGACCACCTTCGAAACCAGGGCGTACACCGCCGCCAGAACGAGCGTTTTGACCTTTATGACCTTTACCAGAAGTTTTACCGTTACCTGATCCAATACCACGACCAACACGGTTGCGTACTTTACGTGAACCTTCTGAAGGCTTCAATTCATGAAGTTTCATTTGGGCACCTCCTTATCGATTAAAAATGTTTTATTGTTCTTTAACAGAAACTAAATGAGACACCTTGTTAATCATGCCGCGGATCGCTGCATTGTCTTCATGTACGACTGTTTGGTTTGTTTTCTTAAGACCAAGAGTACGAACAGTGACACGCTGATCTTCAGGGCGACCGATTACACTGCGTTTGAGGGTAATTTCTAATTTATTTGCCATTATTGTTCCCTCCTTATCCTAACAGGTCTTCTACAGATTTTCCACGAAGCTTCGCTACATCTTCAGCACGTTTAAGCTCACTTAAACCTTGAAGTGTTGCGCGGATCATGTTGATCGGTGTATTAGAACCTAGAGATTTAGAAAGGATATCAGCTAGACCAGCAAGCTCAAGTACCGCACGAACTGGGCCTCCAGCGATAACTCCTGTACCTTCTGAAGCAGGCTTCAATAGAACGTTTCCTGCACCGAATCGACCGATGATTTCATGTGGAATTGTAGTTCCAACCATTGGTACTTCAATTAAATTCTTTTTCGCATCTTCAACAGCTTTGCGGATCGCTTCTGGTACTTCTTGTGCTTTACCAGTACCGAAACCTACATGACCGTTTTTGTCACCGACAACAACTAAAGCTGCAAAACGGAAACGACGTCCACCTTTAACAACTTTCGCTACGCGGTTAACCGTAACTAAGCGTTCTTCTAACTCTAATTTGCTTGGGTCAATACGACTCATTCGGATGTGTCCCTCCTTCTTTTATTAAAATTTAAGTCCAGCCTCACGAGCAGCTTCAGCTAGAGCTTTTACACGTCCATGATATAGGTATCCTCCGCGGTCAAATACCACGTTAGAGATTCCTTTTTCAACAGCACGTTTTGCAACAAGTTCGCCAACTTTCGTAGCAGCTGCAGTGTCAGAACTATTCTCGATCTTTAACTCTTTATCAAGAGTAGAAGCACTTACAAGTGTTACACCGTTAACATCATCAATTACTTGAGCGTAGATATTCTTGTTAGAACGGAAAACGTTAAGGCGAGGTCTTTCAGCAGTACCTGAAAGTTTCGCACGAACACGAGCATGTCTTTTAAGACGAGTAGCGTTTTTGCTAGTTTTCGTAATCATCCGAGTCACTCCTTTCTTCACATTAAGCGATCTTACTTACCAGTTTTTCCTTCTTTACGGCGAACGAATTCACCTTCGTAACGAATTCCTTTACCTTTGTAAGGCTCTGGAGCACGGACAGCGCGGATGTTAGAAGCTAGAGCTCCTACACGCTCTTTATCGATACCTTTAATGATTACTTTCGTTTGAGATGGAACTTCGATTTCAACTCCAGCCTCAGGAACGATTTCAACTGGATGAGAGTATCCAACGTTAAGAACAAGTTTGTTTCCAGATTTAGCTGCACGGTAACCGACACCGATAAGTTCTAAACCTCTTTCGAAACCTTTAGATACACCTTCAACCATGTTTGCAATCAAGCTACGTGTTGTACCATGTAATGCACGGTGTTCTTTATTTTCAGACGGACGGCTTACAGTTAAGACGTTGTCCTCAATTTTAATTTCCATATCAGGGTGAAATGCACGAGTTAGTTCACCTTTTGGTCCCTTTACTGTCACTGTGTTATCGTTGTTTGTCACAGTAACTCCTGAAGGGATCTCGATTAGTTTTTTACCTATACGAGACATACCAAGCACCTCCATTCATCTTAAACTTTTTTTACCATACGTAAGCAAGTACTTCTCCACCAGCTTGTTTAGCACGGGCTTCTTTGTCCGATAAAACACCTTGTGATGTAGAAATAATTGCGATTCCAAGTCCGTTAAGTACACGTGGTACTTCATTTGATTTCGCATATACGCGTAAACCAGGTTTACTGATTCTTTTAAGACCAGTGATAACACGTTCGTTGTTTTGGCCGTATTTAAGGAACAAACGGATAATTCCTTGTTTGCTGTCTTCGACGTACTCAACGTCACGGATAAAACCTTCACGCTTTAAGATTTCAGCAATTTCTCTTTTGATTTTTGAAGCCGGTACTTCTAGCTTCTCATGACGTACCATGTTCGCATTGCGAATACGAGTCAGCAAATCTGCAATCGGATCTGTCATAACCATTATTTAATAACCTCCTTCCCATTTATGGGGATTACCAGCTGGCTTTTTTAACGCCAGGAATTTGTCCTTTATATGCAAGTTCGCGGAAACAAATACGGCAAAGTTTAAACTTACGAATAACTGAATGTGGACGACCACATCGTTCGCAGCGCGTATACTCTTGAACTTTAAACTTTTGTTTGCGTTGTTGTTTCGCAATCATAGACTTTTTAGCCACGATTTCGCCTCCCTTTCATTGATTATTTCTGGAACGGCATACCTACTTGAGTTAATAACTCACGTGCTTCTTCGTCCGTATTGGCAGTAGTAACGATAACGATATCCATACCGCGGACCTTTGTTACTTTATCGTAATCAATTTCTGGGAAGATTAACTGTTCTTTAATACCAAGCGTGTAGTTTCCACGACCGTCGAAAGATTTCTTAGAAATCCCGCGGAAGTCACGTACACGTGGTAAAGACACAGAAATAAGTTTATCAAGGAAATCATACATGCGCTCTCCGCGAAGTGTTACTTTCGCACCGATTGGCATTCCTTCACGTAGACGGAATCCAGCAATAGACTTCTTCGCACGAGTAACGACAGGTTTTTGACCAGCGATAAACGTTAATTCTTCAACAGCAGTATCGATTGCTTTAGCGTTTTGAACAGCGTCACCAACACCCATGTTGATCACGATTTTTTCGATTTTTGGCACTTGCATTACTGATTTGTATTCAAACTTAGAAACTAATGCAGGTGTAATTTCTTTTACATACTTTTCTTTAAGGCGGTTCATGAGAAAGACCTCCCTTCCTTATTTACTATTTATCTAGAACTTGCCCAGATTTTTTCGCTACACGGACTTTCTTTCCGTCCTCAACTTTATACCCAACACGTGTCACTTCACCCGTTTTAGGATCAAGCGGCATTACGTTTGATACGTGGATCGGCGCTTCTTGTTCAGAAATTCCGCCTTGAGGGTTAGCTTGGGTTGGTTTAGAGTGTTTTTTCACAAGGTTAATACCTTCTACTAAAACACGTTCCTTTTTAGGGAAAGCAGCAAGGATGACACCTTGTTTACCTTTATCTTTACCAGAGATAACCACTACTTTATCGCCCTTTTTAACATGCATTTAATCGCACCTCCTTGAGTCGCGGATTGTATTCATTAAAGTACTTCTGGTGCTAGAGAAACAATTTTCATATAGTTGTTTTCACGAAGTTCACGTGCTACTGGTCCGAAGATACGAGTTCCACGTGGGCTCTTGTCGTCACGAATGATGACACATGCATTTTCGTCGAAACTGATGTAAGATCCATCGTTTCTGCGAGCTCCGCTCTTAGTACGAACGATAACTGCTTTCACAACTTCACCTTTTTTGACAACGCCTCCAGGTGTTGCTTGTTTAACCGTACAAACAATGACATCACCGATGTTAGCCGTTTTACGTCCAGAGCCACCAAGAACTTTAATCGTTAGTACTTCGCGTGCGCCAGAATTGTCAGCTACTTTTAAACGAGTCTCCTGTTGAATCATTAATGTTACCTCCTTTCGGAAAAAGAAATCCGAACTTTATTAGATAATAACGGCTTCTTCGACAACTTCAACTAGACGAAAGCGTTTAGTCGCAGATAAAGGACGAGTTTCCATGACCTTTACGATGTCTCCGATTTTTGCTTGGTTGTTTTCATCATGTGCTTTGAACTTCTTAGAGTATCTTACACGTTTGCCATAAAGTGAATGCTTTTTGTATGTTTCAACTACAACAGTGATGGTTTTATCCATTTTGTCAGAAACAACACGACCTTGATACACTTTACGTTGGTTACGTTCGCTCATGTTTGCGGGGCCTCCCCTCTAATTATTATTTATTAGCAGCGATTTCTCTTTGACGAATCACAGTTTTCATGCGTGCGATTGATTTACGCACTTCACGAATGCGAGCAGTATTTTCAAGCTGCCCAGTCGCTAATTGGAAACGAAGATTGAAAAGTTCTTCTTTAAGAGACTTTACTTTTTGTTCAATTTCAGCAGTGGTAAGGTCACGAATTTCATTAGCTTTCATTTGATTCACCACCAATTTCTTCACGTTTTACGAACTTCGTTTTAATTGGCAATTTGTGAGATGCAAGACGAAGAGCTTCACGAGCAACTTCTTCAGACACACCAGAAATTTCAAATAAAACTTTGCCCGGTTTTACTACAGCTACCCATCCTTCTGGAGCACCTTTACCGGAACCCATGCGGACCTCTAGAGGTTTAGCTGTGTATGGCTTAGAAGGGAAAATTTTAATCCAAACTTTACCGCCACGTTTCATGTAACGAGTCATAGCAATACGAGCAGCTTCGATTTGACGGTTTGTGATCCAAGAAGCTTCAAGAGCCTGGATACCGTACTCACCGAAATGTACTTCAGTACCGCCTTTTGCACGACCACGCATTTTTCCACGATGTTCTCTGCGATACTTCACGCGTTTTGGCAATAACATATTATTTTCCTCCTTCCGCAGTATTCTTCTTAGTTGGAAGGACTTCTCCACGATAGATCCATACTTTTACGCCAAGCTTACCATAAGTAGTGTCAGCTTCAGCAGTAGCATAGTCGATGTCAGCACGAAGTGTGTGCAATGGAACAGTACCTTCACTGTAATATTCAGAACGAGCAATATCTGCACCGCCAAGACGACCAGAAACCATTGTTTTGATTCCTTGTGCTCCAGCACGCATTGTGCGTTGGATTGTTTGTTTTTGTGCACGACGGAATGAAATACGGTTTTCAAGTTGACGAGCGATGTTTTCAGCAACTAGCTGAGCATCAAGATCTGCTCTCTTGATTTCAAGAATGTTGATGTGTACACGTTTGCCAGTTAGGCTGTTAAGAGCTTTACGAAGTGCTTCAACTTCAGATCCGCCTTTACCAATTACCATACCTGGTTTAGCCGTGTGGATTGTGATATTTACGCGGTTTGCAGCACGTTCGATTTCAACTTTAGAAACAGACGCGTCAGACAAACGCTTGCTGATGAATTCACGGATTTTCAAGTCTTCATGTAAGAAGTCAGCGTAATCTTTTCCTGCGAACCATTTAGATTCCCAATCACGAATGACGCCAATACGAAGACCTACTGGATTTACCTTTTGACCCACGGATTATCCCTCCTTCTTTTCTGATACAACGATTGTAATGTGGCTAGTACGTTTGTTAATTGCGCTCGCACGACCCATAGCACGTGGACGGAATCTCTTAAGTGTTGGACCTTCGTCAACGAATGCTTGAGTAATCACTAGGCTGTTAGCGTCCAACTCGTAGTTGTGCTCAGCGTTTGCGATAGCAGATTTTAATACTTTTTCAATAATTGGTGAAGCAGCCTTAGGTGTAAGGTTTAAGATAGAAACTGCTTCTCCTACTTGCTTACCTCGGATCAGGTCCATTACTAGACGTGCTTTACGAGGAGCAATACGGACTGTTCTTGCGACAGCTTTAGCTTGCATTTAAAAGCCTCCTCTCATTAGCGTCTTGTTTTTTTATCGTCACTAGCATGACCTTTGTAAGTACGGCTTGGTGCGAATTCGCCCAATTTGTGACCTACCATATCTTCAGAAATGAAAACAGGTACATGTTTGCGTCCATCATAGACAGCGATTGTGTGACCGATGAATTGTGGGAAAATTGTAGAACGACGAGACCAAGTTTTTACGACTTGCTTTTTGTCAGTTTCATTCAATTTCTCGACTTTAGCCATCAAATGATCATCAACAAATGGTCCTTTTTTTAAGCTGCGAGCCATTGTGGAACCTCCCTTCGTGATTGAACTACGGTCCTAAATGAACCGTAGACAACCCCGTTACTTGTTTTTACGACGACGTACAATGAATTTATCAGACTTGTTGGTTTTCTTACGAGTCTTGAATCCAAGAGTCGGTTTACCCCATGGAGACATTGGTGATTTACGTCCGATTGGAGCGCGTCCTTCACCACCACCGTGTGGGTGATCGTTAGGGTTCATTACAGAACCACGAACTGTTGGGCGTACGCCTTTCCAGCGAGAACGTCCAGCTTTACCGATGTTGATTAATTCGTGTTGCTCGTTTCCAACTTGACCGATAGTCGCACGGCAAGCAGAAAGAATCATGCGAACTTCTCCTGAGTTCAAACGTACAAGAACGTATTTACCTTCTTTACCAAGAACTTGAGCAGAAGTACCAGCAGAACGAACTAATTGTCCACCTTTACCTGGTTTTAATTCAATGTTATGCACAACTGTACCAACTGGGATGTTGATAAGTGGAAGAGCATTACCTGGTTTGATGTCAGCTTCTGGTCCAGAAGTAACTTCAGTACCAACTTGGATTCCTTTCGGAGCAAGAATGTAACGTTTCTCACCATCTGCATAGTTTACAAGAGCGATGTTAGCTGAACGGTTTGGATCATACTCGATTGTAGCAACGCGTCCAGGTATACCGTCTTTATCACGCTTAAAGTCGATGATACGGTATTGACGCTTGTGACCGCCACCTTGATGACGAACAGTCAATCTACCTTGGTTGTTACGTCCGCCTTTTTTGTGTAGCGGTGCAAGCAACGATTTTTCTGGTTTGTCAGTCGTGATTTCAGCAAAATCTGAAGTAGTCATGCCACGACGACCATTACTGGTTGGTTTATACTTTTTAATCGCCATTTTGAATTTCCCTCCTTCTTTTTAAGATTTACGCTTCAAAAATTTCGATTTCTTTGCTGTCAGCAGTTAATTTCACGATCGCTTTTCTGCGACGGCTAGTCATACCAGTGTAGCGTCCAACGCGTTTTGATTTTCCTTTGTAGTTTTGAACGTTGACTTTCTCAACTTTCACTCCAAAGATTTCTTCAACAGCGTCTTTCACTTCTGTTTTGTTAGCTCTGACATCAACTTCGAACGTGTACTTCTTCTCTGTCATTAGATCAGCAGAACGTTCAGTAATGATAGGGCGCTTTAGAACATCACGAGGATCTTTCATTATGCAAGTCCCTCCTCTACTTTTTCAACCGCTGCTTTAGTGATCAGAAGTTTGTCGTGGTTGACAACGTCAAGAACGTTGATACCGTTAGCTTCAACAACTGTTACTCCAGGGATGTTACGAGCAGATAAAGCAACTGTTTCGTTTGCATCCGCAGTGACGATCAACGCTTTCTTCTCGACAGATAATCCTTTAAGGATGCCTGCGAATTCTTTCGTTTTCACTGCATCAAGAGTCAGATCTTCAAGAACGATGATGTTGTTGTCGATTACTTTAGAAGACAATACTGACTTGATAGCCAAGCGGCGAACTTTTTTAGGTAATTTATAAGAATAACTGCGTGGTGTTGGACCGAATACGATACCGCCTCCGCGCCATTGTGGTGAACGGATAGAACCTTGACGAGCACGACCTGTACCCTTCTGTCTCCAAGGCTTACGACCTCCGCCACGTACTTCAGAACGAGTTTTTACTTTGTGAGTTCCTTGACGTAAGGAAGCTCTTTGCATAAGAATAGCATCGAATACTACGCTTTCGTTTGGCTCGATTCCAAACACAGAAGCGTTTAATTCGATTTCACCGTTAGTAGAACCGTTTTGGTTATATAATGCTACTTTTGGCATGACTTGTTTCCTCCTTTCCTAAGAGAGTTATTTAGATTTAACTGCACTCTTTACAGTTACTAGAGATTTTTTAGCTCCTGGTACGTTTCCTTTGATCAATAGAAGATTGCGTTCTGCATCAACTTTAACGATCTCAAGGTTTTGGACAGTAATTTGCTCTCCGCCCATACGACCTGGAAGAAGTTTACCTTTGAATACACGGTTTGGATCAACAGGTCCCATTGAACCAGGACGACGGTGGTAACGTGAACCGTGAGTCATTGGTCCGCGTGATTGTCCGTGGCGTTTGATAGCCCCTTGGAATCCTTTACCTTTTGATGTTCCTGTTACATCTACGATATCTCCATTTGCGAAAATATCAACTTTGACTTCCTGACCAACTTCATACGCATCTAACTCCGCACCGCGTAATTCTTTTACGAAGCGCTTAGGAGCAGTTTCCGCTTTAGCAACGTGGCCTTTCTCTGGTTTGTTAGAAAGCTTTTCACGTTTGTCATCAAAACCGATTTGGATTGCTTCATAGCCATCCGTGTCAACAGTCTTCTTTTGAAGAACAACGTTAGCAGCAGCCTCAACAACAGTTACAGGGATAAGATCACCGTTTTCTGCGAATACTTGCGTCATACCAATTTTTCTACCTAAGATTCCTTTGGTCATTCGTCACACCTCCTATAATATGTGTTTTCTATTTGAATTAAAGTTTGATTTCGATATCTACACCAGATGGTAAATCTAAACGCATAAGTGCATCAACTGTTTGCGGAGTTGGATTCACGATGTCGATTAGACGTTTGTGAGTACGCATCTCGAATTGCTCACGAGAATCTTTGTACTTATGCACCGCACGAAGGATTGTGTAAACTGATTTTTCAGTTGGAAGCGGAATTGGACCAGATACACTAGCACCAGAACGCTTAGCCGTTTCAACAATCTTCTCAGCAGATTGATCAAGAATTCTATGATCATATGCTTTTAAACGAATACGAATTTTTTGTTTTGCCATTATTTTCCCTCCTTTTCGCCTACTTACGTTAGACAGTTCTCCGTGAGAAAAACCTGATCACCTCGCCATGGCAAAGCGGCCGGGTGTGTCAGCAACCTCTCACTTCATCGCAGTCAAAGACCAACATGCACTATTGTACCAAATTGGCCTGCGTGTTGCAATAATAAATCGGATAAATTTATGATTTGCACACTTTTCATATTATACAGGGATTCAGCCTATAAATCAAGCTTTCCCTGAAGATGATGTATAGCAGTCTTTCTTATGATGCGTATAAATTCATCTGGTTCCTCAATGTGCGGGGAATGTGCAGAGTCTTTAAAGGTAAACCATTCTTTGATTGGTGCTTTTAATTGATCAACATATGGTTTTGATACAGCAGCTGGTGTAATCATGTCGTGATCGCCAATGAGAAAGTAGCACGGTATTAATATAGTAGAAACTCGGAATTGAATACTCTCATTCATTAGCTGATCCCATAGCTTGTCTTGACTAAACTTCTGTCCTTTCATGAACTTCCATTTATCTTTAAGCTGATATTGCTTACTAAAAAGAAACCCTTTTAGCATTTGAAAAACCGGTTTCCATCTATGTGTGAGACCTACGCTCGCAAACTCTTTATATAGAGAAAACAAGGCATGAGCTGATGTCCGTTTCCATGGAGGGGGCGTCAGTAATCGCAGACACCCAGTAAACAGACGATTGCGATGATATTTCTTCAAAAGGAGCTCGTACGATACGATATCTTCCTTTAACACATCTACTACCTGACTAATCCCGTAATATGCATGATAAAGATCTGGACGCTTATGTACTGCTTGTATGGCAATTAATGATCCCCACGAGTATCCTGCGATATACAATTTTGAATGACCTAGATAAGTTAGAAGCTTCTCTGTCAGTTCAATCGTGTCTTCAATAAATTGCTGAATGGTCATCGATGCATCGGGAAGATTCTCTTGATAGGAAAGTCCTGCACCTCTCTGATCCCAATGGACAACTGTAAAGTCCTGATCAAGTTCCCCGTGAAAGGAATCAATATAACTGATTTGAGCCGAGCCGGGCCCGCCGTGTAAAAATAAAAGGACAGGCTTCGTTTCACTCGTCTGGTCTTCTTTCATCATAATCCATTGGTCAATCCCGCCGATCGACCATTTTTTCAAATATGTCTTTACCATTCCAGCGATCCTCTCGGTTCCATTTAGATTCTATAGCTTATAGTAGCCGTTCTGATCTGGAAAAGCAAAAAAAGAGACCCTTTTGCAAGGAGTCTCTTTTGTATGTTTATTACTTAATGATAGTTGAAACGACACCAGAACCTACAGTACGTCCACCCTCACGGATAGAGAAACGAGTTCCTTCTTCGATAGCGATAGTAGAGATAAGTTCAACTTCCATCTCAGTGTTATCGCCAGGCATTACCATTTCAGTACCTTCTGGAAGATGTACGATACCAGTTACGTCAGTTGTACGGAAGTAGAACTGCGGACGGTAGTTAGCGAAGAATGGAGTATGACGTCCACCCTCTTCTTTAGAAAGTACATAAACTTCAGCTTTGAAACGGCTGTGTGGAGTGATTGTACCCGGTTTAGCAAGTACTTGACCACGTTGGATATCTTCACGAGATACACCACGAAGTAGTGCACCGATGTTGTCACCAGCTTCAGCGTAGTCAAGAAGTTTACGGAACATTTCAACACCTGTAACAGTTGTTTTACCGTTTTCTTCTTGAAGACCGATGATTTCAACTTCGTCACCGACTTTAACTTGTCCACGCTCAACACGACCAGTAGCAACTGTTCCACGACCAGTGATTGAGAATACGTCCTCAACTGGCATCATGAATGGCTTCTCAGTGTCACGCTCTGGAGTTGGGATGTACTCATCAACCGCATCCATAAGTTCAAAGATTTTTGCTTCGTAATCAGCATCTCCTTCAAGAGCTTTAAGAGCAGAACCTTTGATAACTGGTACATCGTCACCAGGGAAGTCATAGTCAGAAAGAAGGTCACGAACTTCCATTTCAACAAGTTCAAGTAACTCTTCATCGTCAACCATGTCACATTTGTTAAGGAATACTACGATGTATGGTACACCTACGTTACGAGAAAGTAGGATGTGCTCACGTGTTTGTGGCATTGGACCATCAGCAGCAGATACTACTAAGATCGCGCCGTCCATTTGAGCAGCACCAGTGATCATGTTTTTAACATAGTCAGCGTGTCCTGGGCAGTCTACGTGTGCATAGTGACGAGTTTCAGTTTCATACTCAACGTGTGCAGTTGAGATTGTGATTCCACGCTCGCGCTCTTCTGGAGCACCATCGATTTGGTCATAAGCCATAGCTGTACCTTTACCAGATTTCTTATGAAGAACTGTTGAGATAGCAGCAGTTAGAGTTGTTTTACCATGGTCAACGTGTCCAATTGTACCAATGTTAGCATGCGATTTGGAACGGTCGAATTTTTCTTTAGCCATTCTAAAAATCCTCCTTAAAGGTTCATTGTATTTGGTATAGAGTGATAGAAAGTGAAGAGTTACCTCTCACTTTCTGATCTTCAATAGTAGTTATACTTTAGTTTAAAGGCAAAATCAATTATTCACCTTTATTTTTTTTGATGATTTCTTCACTGATGCTCTTAGGCACTTCTTCGTAGTGATCCATGTGCATAGTGAAAGTACCGCGTCCTTGTGTGTTAGAACGGAGTGCAGTAGCATATCCGAACATTTCAGAAAGTGGAACCATAGCGCGAACAACTTGAGCGTTACCGCGAGCTTCCATACCTTCTACACGTCCACGACGAGATGTGATATCACCCATGATGTCTCCCATGTATTCTTCAGGGATAACAACTTCCACTTTCATCATTGGCTCAAGTAGAACTGGGTTACATTTGCTAACAGCATTTTTCAATGCCATAGATGCAGCAATTTTGAACGCCATTTCGTTAGAGTCAACATCGTGGTAAGATCCATCAAATAATTTTGCTTTGATGTCGATTAATGGGAATCCAGCTAATACACCATTTTCAAGTGAATCTTCAAGACCTGCTTGAATTGCTGGGATGTATTCACGTGGAACAACCCCACCGACGATTGCATTTTCAAATTCGAATCCTGCGCCTTCTTCGTTTGGTTCGAATTCAATCCAAACGTGTCCGAACTGACCGCGTCCACCAGACTGACGTACGAATTTACCTTCAACTTTTGCACCAGAACGGAATGTTTCACGGTACGCAACTTGAGGAGCACCTACGTTAGCTTCAACCTTGAACTCACGCTTCATACGGTCAACAATGATATCAAGGTGAAGCTCACCCATACCAGAGATGATCGTTTGACCAGTTTCAGGGTTTGTTTGTGTACGGAATGTTGGATCCTCTTCAGCTAGTTTAGCTAAAGCGATACTCATTTTATCTTGGTCAGCCTTAGATTTAGGCTCGATAGCTACATCGATAACTGGCTCTGGGAATTCCATAGACTCAAGGATAACAAGATTTTTCTCGTCACAAAGAGTATCACCAGTAGATGTATCTTTAAGACCTACAGCTGCTGCGATATCCCCTGCATATACAGTAGAGATTTCTTCACGGCTGTTTGCGTGCATTTGAAGGATACGTCCAACACGTTCACGCTTGTTCTTAGAAGAGTTCTTCACGTATGAACCAGAATCAAGTGTTCCAGAGTATACGCGGAAGAAAGTTAGTTTCCCAACATAAGGGTCAGTCATAACTTTAAATGCAAGAGCTGCGAATGGTGCGTCATCAGTAGACTCACGAACAACCTCTTCATTTGAATCTGGCAGGATACCTTTAATTGCAGCAACATCAGTTGGTGCAGGCAGGTAGTCAAGCACAGCGTCAAGTACAAGCTGAACACCTTTGTTTTTGAAAGCAGATCCAACAAGAACTGGGTAGAATTCAACATTCAATGTTCCTTTACGGATTGCAGCTTTCAATTCAGGAATTGTGATTTCTTCACCCTCAAGGTATTTTTCCATAAGCTCTTCATCAAGCTCAGCAACAGCTTCAATTAGGCTGCTGCGAAGCTCTTCAGCTTTGTCTTTATACTCAGCAGGGATTTCTTTAGCATCAGAGCGAGTTCCAAGGTCATCTTCGTAGAAGTATGCTACGTTTTCTACAAGGTCGATGATTCCTTCGAATTGATCTTCAGCGCCGATCGGCAATTGAATTGCATGAGCGTTCGCTTGAAGACGATCTCTTAATGTGCTTACAGAGTAAAGGAAGTCCGCACCAGTTTTATCCATTTTGTTAACGAATACGATACGAGGTACTCCGTAAGTTGTTGCTTGGCGCCAAACTGTTTCAGTTTGTGGCTCTACACCTGATTGTGCATCAAGAACAGCAACCGCACCATCAAGTACACGTAAAGAACGTTCAACTTCAACAGTGAAGTCTACGTGTCCTGGTGTATCGATGATGTTTACACGGTAACCCTTCCATTGTGCTGTAGTAGCAGCAGAAGTGATTGTAATACCACGTTCTTGCTCCTGCTCCATCCAGTCCATTTGTGAAGCTCCTTCGTGAGTTTCACCAATTTTATGGATACGACCAGTGTAGTACAAGATACGCTCAGTCGTTGTCGTTTTACCGGCATCGATGTGAGCCATGATACCAATATTACGAGTTTTGTCTAAGGAGAACTCTCTTGCCATTGGGTAATTTCTCCTTCCTCATTAGGGAATAGTTTTTTTAGTTTGGTATAAATCCTACCAGCGGTAGTGAGCGAATGCTTTGTTCGCTTCTGCCATTTTGTGTGTATCTTCACGTTTCTTAACAGCAGCACCAGTGTTGTTAGCTGCGTCAAGGATTTCGTTAGCAAGACGCTCTTCCATCGTTTTTTCTCCACGAAGACGAGCATAGTTTACTAACCAGCGAAGACCTAAAGTAGTACGACGGTCTGGGCGAACTTCTACAGGAACTTGGTAGTTAGCTCCACCTACACGACGTGCTTTAACTTCAAGAACTGGCATGATGTTTTTCAAGGCTTGTTCGAAAACCTCCATCGCTTCATTACCAGTACGTTCTTTGATGATATCAAATGACTTGTAGAGGATTGTTTGTGACTTTCCTCTTTTACCGTCGATCATCATTTTGTTGATCAAACGAGATACAAGTTTAGAATTGTAAATTGGATCTGGCAATACGTCTCTTTTTGCTACAGGACCTTTACGTGGCATCTGAATAGCCTCCCTTCTCTTTTAAAAGGATTTCTATCTGTCTCTCATCTCAATATCATTGTCAGCTGCCTGACTCCACTGATCTGATATCAACTTCTAAAAACCCTTATGTTTGTTTGTATTATTTGCTTTGTTTAGGGCGTTTTGTTCCGTATTTAGAACGTCCTTGCATACGACCGTCAACTCCGGCAGTATCAAGCGCACCACGAACGATGTGGTAACGTACACCCGGTAAGTCTTTTACACGTCCGCCACGGATAAGTACTACACTGTGCTCTTGTAGGTTATGTCCGATACCAGGAATGTAAGCTGTTACCTCAATCAGGTTAGACAAACGTACACGAGCATATTTACGTAGTGCTGAGTTTGGTTTTTTCGGTGTCATTGTACCGACACGAGTACAAACCCCGCGCTTCTGTGGAGATGTTACGTTAGTGTGCTCTTTTTTGAAACTGTTGTATCCTTTGTTAAGTGCAGGTGACTTTGAGTTTTCAACTTTACTCACGCGTCCTTTGCGTATTAGCTGATTAATTGTAGGCATGTTGTTATTCCTCCCTTCATTACTTTTTTTATAACCCACATACCCAGGTGGTTCATCAAAAGGCAAAAAACAATGCTTTTGCATTTTATACATGCAAAAACAAAACAAGTACGCTATAACATAATGGCAACAGCTGCTGCCCCAACTTCAATTCCGCAGGCCTTGCCGAGCTTTTTCATGGAATCTACCACTAAGATGTCTACACCCTTCTCTTGTGCTAGTTTCAATACACTAGCGGTTAAAGCAGGATCAGCATCTTTCGCTACGACGACTTCCTTAACTGAATCTCGTTTCAGAGCTTTTACTGTTTGCTTCGTACCAATAATAATGGATTGAGCCTGTGATACTTTATCATAAGACATCGAATATCCTCCAAAGTAACAGGTTTTATTTTGAGCACCTTGGTTATATTATCATCATGGCAGAAGGATGTCAATATCGTATGACAGATTATCTTGACATCCTTCACCATTTTTTGATGATTTTATAGGAATCTCACGAGAAAGATTACTCTACAGGAACCATGTCGTCAGACGGCTGCACTTGCGAAACCGGCTTAACTTTACGGTAGTTTGGCATTCCCGTTCCAGCAGGAACAAGTTTACCGATGATCACATTCTCTTTCAAGCCAAGCAGTTCATCACGTTTTCCTTTGATCGCCGCATCTGTTAGGACACGAGTCGTTTCTTGGAAGGATGCCGCAGACAAGAATGAGTCTGTTTCAAGTGAAGCTTTTGTAATACCAAGAAGAACTGGACGGCCTGTTGCAGGACGTTTGCCTTCGAATAGTACTTTTTTGTTCGCTTCAGTGAATTGATGTACATCAAGAAGTGTGCCTGGTAATACATCTGTATCCCCTGCATCAGCGACACGCACTTTACGAAGCATTTGGCGAACCATTACCTCTACGTGCTTATCTCCGATTTCTACCCCTTGCATACGGTATACTTTTTGTACTTCATGAAGCAGATATTCTTGAACAGCTGTCATGTCAGTCACTTTAAGAAGTTCTTTCGGATCGATTGAACCTTCTGTAAGTACTTGACCACGAGTGACTGCGTCACCTTCAACAACTTTCAGACGTGCATTGTAAGGAGCTGTGTATGAGCGAGTTTCAACTTCGCCTTGAACCACAATTTCCTGCTGCTTGTCACGAACATCGTTAATTTCAGCAACGACACCATCAATTTCAGAAATTGTCGCTTGCCCTTTCGGATTACGCGCTTCAAATAGCTCTTGGATACGAGGTAGACCTTGTGTGATATCGTCTCCTGCTACCCCACCGGTGTGGAACGTACGCATTGTAAGCTGTGTTCCTGGCTCACCGATTGATTGTGCAGCGATGATTCCAACCGCTTCACCGACTTCAACGTCAGTACCAGTTGCAAGGTTACGGCCGTAGCATCGTTTACATACACCATGAGGCGTGTTACATGTAAATGCTGAACGGATCCATACTTCCTCAATTCCTGCTTCAACTACTTCAAGTGCTTTATCTTCATCAATTAGTTCGTTTTCGGCTACAATGACTTCGCCTGTTTCAGGATGAACAATTGGTTTTCTTGCAAAACGTCCGATCAGACGTTCTTCAAGTTTCTCAATAATTTCATTTCCTTCTTTAATGGACTTCGCCAAGATTCCACGGTCTGTACCGCAATCTGTTTCACGGATGATAACATCCTGTGCAACATCAACGAGACGACGCGTGAGGTAACCTGAGTCAGCTGTTTTAAGGGCTGTATCGGCAAGACCTTTACGCGCACCGTGAGTGGAAATAAAGTATTCCAATACGGTTAAACCTTCACGGAAACTAGATTTAATCGGAAGTTCGATGATACGTCCAGCCGGGTTGGCCATCAGACCACGCATACCAGCCAGCTGAGTGAAGTTAGACGCGTTACCACGCGCTCCAGAGTCACTCATCATGTAGATTGGGTTGACTTCATCAAGGGACTTCATCAGTTTACCTTGGATGACATCTTTAGAAGAACTCCAGATTGAAATAACTCTCTCATAACGCTCTTCTTCAGTAATCAAACCACGTCTGAATTGCTTCATGACGTTATCTACTTTTGCTTGTGCTTCTTCAAGAATTTGCTGCTTATCATCTAATACGACGATATCAGACACACCAACCGTAATACCGGCTTTAGTAGAGTATCTGAAACCAAGATTTTTCATGCGGTCAAGCATTTTAGATGTCTCAGTGATATGGAATCTCTTAAAGATTTCTGCAATGATTTTACCTAAAATACCTTTTTTGAACGGCGCATTGATTTCTTGTTTCTCGATCGCAGCTTTTACATCCTCACCTTTTTCAAGGAAGAAACGATCAGGCGTTTTTTCTTCAATATTGCTCTTTGTCGGCTCATTCATGTATGGGAATGATTCCGGTAAGATTTCGTTAAAGATCAGTTTTCCAACTGTTGTAATCAACAATTTAGAACGCTGTTCATCAGTGAATGTCACATTCTTCAACGAGCTAGCTGCAACAGCTACACGTGTATGAAGATGCACATAACCATTTTGATAAGCTAGAAGGGCTTCGTCAGTATCTTTGAAGACCATACCTTCTCCGATAGCACCTTTGCGCTCAAGTGTAAGGTAGTAGTTACCAAGCACCATATCCTGAGATGGCGTAACAACTGGTTTTCCATCTTTCGGGTTCAAAATGTTTTGAGCAGCAAGCATTAAGATA
This sequence comes from Bacillus sp. FSL K6-1006, assembly GCF_038593175.1. Classification (NCBI taxonomy): domain Bacteria; kingdom Bacillati; phylum Bacillota; class Bacilli; order Caryophanales; family Bacillaceae; genus Bacillus; species Bacillus sp. FSL K6-1006. The sequence continues at coordinate 130,089 of NZ_CP151970.1, read as the reverse complement.
CGAGCTTCAGCTTGAGCTTCAGCAGATAATGGTACGTGAACCGCCATTTGGTCACCGTCAAAGTCAGCGTTGTAGGCTGTACATACAAGTGGATGAAGACGAATTGCGCGTCCTTCCACAAGTGTAGGTTCAAACGCTTGAATACCAAGTCTGTGAAGAGTCGGTGCACGGTTTAGTAAGACTGGATGCTCACGAATAACTGATTCTAATACATCCCATACTTCTGGCTGCACGCGCTCAATTTTACGCTTCGCACTCTTGATGTTGTGAGCTAATCCTTTTTCAACAAGCTCCTTCATCACGAATGGTTTGAATAATTCAAGAGCCATTTCTTTCGGAAGTCCACACTGATACATTTTCAAATGTGGTCCTACGACGATAACGGAACGTCCAGAATAGTCAACACGTTTACCAAGCAAGTTTTGACGGAAACGTCCTTGTTTCCCTTTCAGCATGTGAGAAAGAGATTTCAATGGTCTATTTCCTGGTCCTGTTACTGGTCGGCCTCTACGTCCATTATCAATCAAGGCATCGACAGCTTCTTGAAGCATACGCTTCTCGTTCTGAACGATGATGCTTGGCGCGCCAAGATCTAATAAACGCTTCAGACGATTGTTACGGTTGATGACACGACGATAAAGGTCGTTCAAGTCAGAAGTAGCAAAACGTCCACCATCAAGCTGAACCATTGGACGTAATTCTGGCGGAATAACCGGAAGTACATCAAGAATCATCCAAGATGGTTTGTTTCCTGAGTTACGGAAGGCTTCTAACACTTCAAGGCGTTTGATCGCACGTGTACGTCGCTGTCCTTGAGCAGTTTTCAGCTCTTCCTTCAGTGTATCTACTTCTTTTACAAGATCGATATCTTGAAGAAGTTTGTTGATTGCTTCTGCACCCATAGCTGCTTGGAATGTATTACCGTATTTATCTAAATAAGCACGGAATTCTTTCTCAGAAAGAAGTTGTTTCTTCTCAAGCGGTGTATTGCCCGGATCTGTCACGACGTAAGAAGCGAAGTAGATCACTTCTTCTAACGCACGTGGTGACATATCAAGAACAAGACCCATACGGCTTGGGATACCTTTGAAATACCAAATGTGGGAAACTGGGGCAGCCAGTTCAATATGCCCCATTCTCTCACGACGGACTTTTGCCCGTGTTACTTCTACACCACAACGGTCACATACAACACCCTTATACCGAACGCGTTTATACTTCCCACAATGACATTCCCAGTCTTTTTGCGGTCCGAAGATACGTTCACAAAAGAGACCATCTTTTTCAGGTTTCAGTGTACGATAGTTAATCGTTTCAGGCTTTTTCACTTCACCAAAAGACCAAGAACGGATTTTATCAGGTGATGCGAGACCGATGTTCATATACTCAAAATTGTTCACATCTAGCAAGGGGCCTACCTCCCTTTTAATCTTCGGGTTATACCCTAGTCACTTGCTCTAATCGTTTCTGCTATTCTTTTGTGACTGCGTCACGTTCAAGATCGACAGGTGCGAGGTCTGCAGCATCTTCGTCATTAGATAACGCTAATCCGTCTGCTTTCTTCGTTTCCTCATCGTCTTCTAAATCTCTCATTTCTATCTCTTCTTCATCGCCAGATAGGATTTTCACATCCATACCTAAACTTTGAAGTTCTTTGATTAACACTTTGAATGATTCAGGGACACCTGGTTCAGGTACGTTATCCCCTTTGACGATGGCTTCGTATGTTTTCACACGACCCACAACGTCATCCGATTTAACTGTTAAGATCTCTTGAAGTGTATATGCTGCACCGTAAGCTTCAAGTGCCCATACTTCCATCTCTCCGAAACGCTGACCACCAAACTGTGCTTTACCGCCAAGTGGCTGCTGCGTAACAAGTGAGTATGGTCCAGTTGAACGAGCGTGAAGTTTATCGTCAACCATGTGAGCCAGTTTGATCATGTACATGATTCCGACAGATACACGGTTGTCGAATGGTTCACCAGTTCGACCGTCATAAAGGACTGTTTTCGCATCACGGGACATACCTGCTTCTTCAAGCGTTTCCCAAACATCTTCCTCGCGCGCACCATCAAATACTGGTGACGCAATGTGGATGCCAAGGTAACGTGCAGCCATACCCATATGAAGCTCAAGTACCTGACCGATGTTCATACGAGATGGTACCCCTAGAGGGTTCAACATGATATCGATCGGTGTTCCGTCTGGAAGATAAGGCATATCTTCTTCTGGAAGGATTTTAGAGATAACCCCTTTGTTACCATGTCGTCCGGCCATTTTGTCACCTTCAGAAATCTTACGTTTCTGAACGATGTATACACGGACTAATTGGTTTACACCTGGAGGTAATTCATCTCCATCTTCACGGTTGAAGACTTTTACATCGTGGATAATTCCGCCGCCGCCGTGTGGAACACGCAGTGACGTATCACGAACTTCACGAGCCTTTTCACCGAAGATTGCATGTAATAGACGTTCTTCAGCTGTTAGTTCAGTTACACCTTTAGGCGTTACTTTACCTACAAGAAGGTCTCCGTCTTTTACTTCTGCACCAATACGGATGATTCCGCGCTCGTCAAGGTTGCGTAAAGCATCTTCCCCAACGTTTGGAATATCACGAGTGATTTCTTCTGGTCCAAGCTTTGTATCACGAGCTTCTGATTCATATTCTTCAATATGAATAGACGTGTAGACGTCATCTTTTACAAGGCGCTCACTCATGATGATCGCATCCTCGTAGTTGTAACCGTCCCAAGTCATAAATCCGACCATAACGTTACGTCCTAGAGCCAATTCACCTTTTTCCATAGAAGGTCCGTCTGCAAGAATTTCTCCTTTAACGACTTCATCTCCAACACTTACGATAGGGCGCTGGTTGTAGCAAGTCCCTTGGTTAGAGCGGACAAATTTCAGCAGGCTGTATTTGTCTAGGTTTCCTTTGACTTGTTGTCCGTCAACGTCTTCATAACGGCGAACCCAAATATTTTTTGCTTCTACACGTTCTACAACACCTGGATAGCGGCAGATGACAGCAGCACCAGAGTCTTTACCTGATACGTACTCCATCCCTGTACCAACAATTGGTGATTCCGGCTGCATCAAAGGCACAGCCTGACGCTGCATGTTTGCTCCCATTAGAGCACGGTTAGAGTCATCGTTTTCTAAGAATGGGATACATGCTGTCGCTGCAGAAACAACCTGCTTTGGCGAAACGTCCATGTAGTCAACGCGGTTTCGAGGAACAACGGTGTTTTCCCCTCTGAAACGAGCAATGATATTATCATCGATAAACGAACCATCATCAGCTAACTGAGCGTTCGCTTGTGCTACTACGTAGTTATCCTCTTCATCAGCAGTTAAGTAATCGATTCTCGGTGTCACTTTACCAGTTTCAGGATCAACCCGGCGGTAAGGTGTTTCGATAAATCCGAAGCGATTCACTTTTGCAAATGAAGATAGAGAGTTGATCAAACCAATGTTTGGACCCTCTGGTGTTTCAATCGGACACATACGTCCATAGTGAGAGTAGTGAACGTCACGAACTTCCATTCCTGCACGCTCACGTGTCAAACCACCCGGTCCAAGCGCTGACAGACGACGTTTGTGCGTCAATTCAGCAAGCGGGTTTGTTTGATCCATGAACTGAGAAAGCTGAGAACTACCAAAGAACTCTTTGATAGAAGCGATCACAGGACGAATGTTGATCAGCTGCTGAGGTGTGATCGTGTTTGTGTCTTGAATCGACATTCTTTCACGAACAACACGCTCCATTCTGCTTAAACCAATACGGAATTGGTTTTGCAGAAGTTCACCTACAGAACGTAGACGACGGTTACCAAGGTGGTCGATATCATCTGTGTCACCTACACCATGAAGAAGGTTGAAGAAGTAACTGATTGATGCAATGATGTCAGAAGGCGTGATGTTTTTCACAGCTTCCTCTACATATGCATTTCCAATCACGTTGATCACTTGCTCGCCTTCTTGATCAGTCGGTGCATAAATCTTAATAGATTGAAGTTCTACTTCATCTTCTACTACGCCACCATTAGGATAAAGCTTTCTAAATCCGATGCCGTTTTCTAAGTATGGAAGAATTTTATCAAGAACTCTTCTGTCTAAAATTTGACCTTTTTCTGCTAGAATTTCACCTGTTTCAGGGTCAACTAACGTTTCAGCCAATTTTTGATTGAACAGTCTATTTTTAATATGAAGCTTCTTATTAATCTTGTAGCGTCCAACATTTGCTAGGTCATATCTCTTCGGATCGAAGAAGCGAGAGTCTAGCAAGCTTTTCGCATTTTCAACAGTTGGCGGCTCTCCAGGACGGAGGCGCTCGTAGATTTCGAGAAGTGCTTTATCTGCATTCTCTGTATTGTCTTTTTCCAGCGTGTTGCGTAAGTATTCATTCTCGCCAATGAGGTCAAGAATCTCTTGATCAGAGCTGAAGCCGAGAGCACGCAAAAGAACCGTAACCGGCAACTTACGTGTGCGATCGATGCGTACATAGACTACATCCTTCGCATCAGTTTCGTATTCTAACCATGCGCCACGGTTTGGAATGACAGTCGCAGTAAAACCTTTTTTACCGTTTTTGTCTACTTTACCACTGAAATATACACTTGGAGAACGCACTAACTGAGAAACGATTACACGTTCCGCACCATTAATGATAAAAGTACCTGTGTCTGTCATGATTGGGAAATCACCCATAAACACATCTTGGTCTTTTACTTCTCCAGTTTCTTTGTTAATTAAACGAACTTTTACTCTTAGTGGAGCAGAGTAAGTTACATCACGTTCTTTTGATTCTGCTACAGGATACTTAGGATCCCCTAGGCTGTAATCAATGAATTCAAGAGAAAGGTTACCAGTAAAATCCTCAATTGGGGATATATCTTGAAACATCTCTCTAAGACCCTCATCAAGAAACCACTGATAAGAAGAGGTTTGAATTTCAATGAGATTTGGTAATTCTAACACTTCGCTTATGCGTGCGTAGCTTCTGCGCTGGCGGTGTCGTCCATACTGAACTAGTTGACCTGTCAACTGATTCACCCCTCAAATCATGCGTATTATATGTGTAAAAAGTATTTCTGTCTTTCAAATGTCAGTAAAGAAATACTTTTACAAGACAAAAGAAAAAAGGGTTTCTAAAATAAGAAAACCACATCCAAAAACAAATACCGATTTTATTAGTTTTCCCAAGTATGCATAATTTATACAAAATAGTTGTTTTTTAAGCCTATCAAGCAAAATATACACATTGGCATTTTATAATGTTAACACAGCTAGGAAACTGCGTCAAACTTTTTTAGCTTTGATGATATAGTAGCCCTTTTTTTTCAGCACAACCTCGACTTCTTCAAAGAGCTGCTCTAATTTTTCAATCGCAGATGGTCCACCTTGCTTTTTCTGAATAACCACCCACAACTCACCTTCCGGCAATAAATGATCAGCACTTTTTTCAAAGATCGCATGTACAACTTTCTTCCCTGCCCGTATTGGGGGATTGGTCAGTATAGAGGCAAAAGCAGCTGAGGAATGAACATTCGAGAACAAATCACTTTGATAGATGCGGACATTATCAATGCGATTATGTTTAGCGTTTTCCTTTGAAAGTTCGACTGCTCTTTCGTTCACATCAATCATATGAATGGTACGGCTAGTCATTTCGTTTGCTAACGATAAGCCAATCGGTCCATAACCGCAACCGACATCTAAGACATCGCCATCCAAATCAGGTTCTTCGAAAGCTTCAATTAAAAGCCTTGAACCAAAGTCGACTTCTTTCTTAGAAAACACTCCACTGTCACTTGTAAAAGTAAAGGTACGGTTTCTCAAGGTGAAGTCCCATGTCTGTTTATTGCTTTTCACTGATGGCTTTTCCGTATAATAGTGGTCACTCATGGTGAATGGACCTCCTCTGGATTCAATCGTTTCAGGAGATTAGAAAAGAAAAAGCCCGCCAGTAAAAGCGAGCTTTCCCAAAAGATTAGGCGAAGATTACTTAACTTCTACAGAAGCGCCAACTTCTTCAAGCTTAGCTTTAAGTTCTTCAGCTTCTTCTTTAGCAATACCTTCTTTAAGTGGTTTTGGAGTGTTGTCAACAAGTTCTTTAGCTTCTTTCAAGCCAAGACCAGTGATTTCACGAACCACTTTGATAACTTTGATTTTTTGGTCTCCAGCACCAGCAAGTACTAGATCAAAATCAGTTTTTTCTTCAGCAGCAGCACCGCCACCAGCAGCTACAGCTACAGGAGCAGCAGCAGTTACGCCAAATTCTTCTTCGATTGCTTTTACTAAGTCGTTTAACTCAAGTACAGTTGCTTCTTTAACTGAAGCAATGATTTCTTCGATATTTAAAGCCATTTGTAATTCCTCCATTTTAAGTTTTTTTACGTAAACGTAAAGTAGGCATTAAGCGCCTTGTTCTTCTTTTTGATCTGCAACTGCTTTAGTAGCAAGAGCAAGATTACGAACTGGAGCTTGAAGAACGCTAAGCAACATAGATAGTAAGCCTTCGCGAGACGGAAGTTCCGCAAGAGCCTTCACTTCTTCTACAGTCGCTACGTTTCCTTCGATGACACCAGCTTTGATTTCTAAAGCTTCGTGGCTTTTCGCAAATTCGTTGATGATTTTCGCAGGTGCGATAACATCTTCGTTACTGAATGCGATAGCGTTTGGACCTGTTAAGAAATCGTTTAAACCCGTTAGTTCAACTTGTTCAACTGCACGGCGAGTCAAAGTGTTTTTGTAAACTTTGAATTCTACGCCAGCTTCACGAAGCTGTTTACGAAGTTCAGTCACTTCAGAAACAGAAAGACCGCGGTAGTCTACAATGACAGTAGACATACTATCTTTAAATTTAGAAGTAATTTCATCAACGACAACTTTTTTAGTATCGATTGCATTGCTCATGGTTACACCTCCTGTACATTCTTTGTGTAACACTTATACCGATCAGGCCATCACGTTCCTAACGAACGGTTCTCCATATAAAAAGCCTCCATTAAGACATGGAGGCTGTATATACAAGCATACGTTAACGTAAGACTGTGACATATACACCTCGGCGGGTTATTTAAGCCATAAGGCCCCTGCTGTCTACGGTATAAATGGACATTATTCTATTTTACAACATTTTGATATTATCAAAATGGTTGTCATAAGTCAAGAATTATTTTGCAGAGAAAGAAGATGGATCCACTTTCACGCCAGGGCCCATAGTAGATGTAACAGAAACGTTTTTCACGTATACACCTTTAGCCGCTGCAGGTTTTGCTTTAAGAATTGTGTCATAGATTGTTGCAAAGTTCTCAACAAGCTTTTCGTCCTCGAAAGAAACCTTTCCGATTGGCGCGTGGATATTACCAGCTTTATCAACGCGGTATTCTACTTTACCAGCTTTGATTTCATTGATTGCTTTTTCAACTTCGAACGTTACAGTTCCTGTTTTAGGGTTTGGCATAAGACCTTTTGGTCCAAGTACACGACCGATCTTACCAACTTCACCCATCATGTCAGGTGTCGCAACGATTACATCGAATTCGAACCAGCCTTGTTGGATTTTAGTGATGTAATCAGAATCTCCAACGTAGTCTGCTCCAGCAGCTTCTGCTTCTTTTGCTTTTTCACCTTTAGCGAACACAAGAACGCGTTGAGTTTTACCAGTTCCGTTAGGAAGTACAACTGCACCGCGGATTTGTTGATCGTTTTTACGAGGGTCTACGCCCAAACGAAAAGCAACTTCTACAGTCGCATCAAATTTAGCTGTATTTGCTTTTTTTGTAAGAGAAACAGCTTCAGCTACATCATACGCTTTAGTACGATCGATCAGCTTAGCAGCTTCTACATACTTTTTACCTTTTTTAGCCATTATAAAAATCCTCCTTATGTGGTTTTAGCGGAATAACCTCCCACGAATAAGGGTTGCGAACTTGTCAAAACCAAACTCGCAACCCAACAAGACAAAAAATTAATCTTCGATGACAATACCCATACTGCGTGCAGTACCTTCAACCATGCGCATAGCTGATTCAACGCTAGCAGCGTTTAAGTCAGGCATTTTTGTTTCCGCGATTTCGCGTACTTTATCACGCTTAACAGTTGCCACTTTATTACGGTTAGGTTCACCAGAACCAGACTCAATACCAGCTGCTTTTTTAAGTAAAACTGCAGCAGGTGGAGTTTTAGTAATAAATGTAAATGAACGGTCTTCAAAAACCGAAATTTCAACAGGAATGATAAGACCAGCTTGGTCAGCTGTACGAGCGTTAAACTCCTTACAGAATCCCATGATATTAACACCGGCTTGACCTAGTGCAGGTCCAACTGGTGGAGCTGGGTTAGCTTTTCCAGCAGGAATTTGCAATTTAACAACTTTAACTACTTTTTTAGCCACGAGACACACCTCCTTAAAGTCCGTGATGTGGTAATAGGGGAATCCCCCTCCCACTCAACAACTTCATTCTTTATATGAATGACGAAATAACTAGCTAGCGATCTTGAGTGAACTCAAGACGTACCTTTGCTATATTACCACTTCTATACACTCATTTCAAGCTCTTTTAAATTACAATTTATCGATCTGCGTGAACTCAAGTTCAACAGGTGTTTCTCTACCAAACATATTAACGAATACTTTGACTTTGCTTTTATCGTAGTCAATTTCTTCAATAGAGCCAGTGAAGTTAGCAAATGGTCCATCGATGACCTTAACTGTTTCTTTCAGTTCAAAGTCGATTTCTGTTTTGCGTTCTTCAAGACCCATTCTCTTCAGAATGGTTTCGGCTTCGCCTGGCAGCAGCGCAGTCGGCTTTGATCCTGAACCAGCTGATCCAACGAATCCAGTGACACCTGGTGTATTACGAACAACATACCAAGAGTCGTCAGTCATCACGATTTCCACTAGGACATAGCCAGGGAATACTTTCTTTTTGACAACTTTTTTCTTACCATTTTTAATATCCGTTTCTTCTTCTTCTGGTACGACGACGCGGAAGATTTTATCCTGCATGCCCATTGATTCAACACGCTTTTCCAAATTCGCTTTTACTTTGTTTTCATAGCCAGAGTACGTATGCACAACATACCAATTCTTTTCCATTTTCATTCAGGACTATTTAGTCCTTCCCTCCCCACATTTCATAATGTCTATTTGACGAATCTCGAGAAACGGTAAATATTTTCAAGCAATTGAAAAAACCCGTAAAACGGGTTTTTTGGCAAGTCATATTATGATCTATTATAGCACGTTCAGCAGACCATTATTCAAGTATTAATGAATTAATTCGATTAATTGTGAGATTCCTATATCAAGAAAAGAGAAAAAGATGGCAAAGAATACGACTGTTAAAATAACAGTGATTGTGTAGCGGACCATTTCGTTCTTCTTTGGCCAGCTGACCTTTTTCATTTCTTTTCCGACACTTTTTAAGAAACTGATAATACGCATGTAAAAGACCTCCACAGATTAAAGAACGCAAATCTTACTTCGTTTCTAAATGTGTTTTATGTGAATTACAAGTCTTGCAATATTTCTTAACTTCTAATCTTTCAGCTGCTGAAGCAACACTTTTCATTGTCGTATAATTGCGGCTTCCGCAGTCTTTACAGGCTAGAGTAATCTTTTTCCTCATATTTACACCTATTTTCTCGACATCATTTCATTAGTACCTTATCACAGTGTCGAAAAAGCTGTCAATATAGGTTTGATTAGAGACTAATCTCGCGAAGCTCTAAATATTTCTCTAATTTTCTCTTTACTCTTTGGAGTGCGTTATCAATTGATTTCACATGACGATTTAAATCTTCAGAAATCTCTTGATAGGATCTGCCATCAAGATAAAGCACAAGTACCTTTCTTTCCAGCTCGCTTAGCAGTTCACCCATCTTCATTTCGATATCATCAAATTCTTCTTTGCTAATAATTAAGTCTTCTGGGTTAAGCGCTTTAGCACCGGAAATGACATCCAATAATGTTCTGTCCGATTCTTCATCGTAGATCGGCTTGTCTAATGATACATAGGAATTTAACGGGATATGTTTTTGGCGAGTAGCTGTTTTAATTGCGGTGATAATTTGGCGGGTAATACATAATTCTGCAAAAGCCTTAAATGAAGTAAGCTTGTCCTCTCTGAAATCGCGGATAGACTTATAAAGTCCGATCATTCCCTCTTGGACAATGTCCTCTCGATCCGCTCCTATCAAGAAATAAGATCTTGCTTTCGCACGTACAAAATTGCGGTATTTCGTTATTAAATAATCTAGCGCATCACTATCTCCGACATGAACCCTTTCAATGACTTGTTCATCTTCCAACTGGCAAAATTGCTCTCTGATGGACTTACCCTTGCTGTTGTTTAGATTCACTTCGATCCCCCCGACCGCACCTAGATAGAAATATTATACATTAATGGTTGAAATATCGTCAAGCTATTCCAGATTCCCGCGCCGCCATTTTTCAAACGTTTTCAATACATCTTCTGACAATTCAATCTTAGATGCTGGTTTATCAGAAGTAATCTTTTTGACCCTCGTTTCAATCTTTCGTTCTATCACTTCAATCTCTCTTAAAAGCTCACGAGCCGACTTCCGAAGAGCTCCTTGTCCAAAAATAGCCCATTGTTCCGTAAAATCTGAGGTTGCCACATGAATTTGCGTCCGTATATTATTCAAATCCTGCGCCAGCTTTTCAATCCGCTCATCCGCCGTTTCATTCTCTCTCGTAAAGATGACCTCTACTCGGTGGTTGGTCCGCTTCTTTTCAATTCCTTTGACCATATGGGCATCGAATACGACAATGACTCGATACCCTGTGTATGCTTGATATTCTGCTAAATGTTGAATCAGTACGTCTCTGGCTTCTTCAAAGCTGTTTTCCTTTAAGTGCTGCAGCTGAGGCCATGCACCTATCATGTTGTATCCATCGACTAAGAGGATATCCATCTCTATTCTCCTAACGGATAACGTTTTCGATACACTTCATACATCAATAAACCAGCGGCAACTGATGCGTTTAACGAAGTAACCTTCCCGGCCATAGGCAGTTTAATCAGAAAATCACACTTTTCCTTAATCAATCGGCCAATTCCTTTTCCCTCGCTGCCAATCACAAGAGCCAGCGGCATCGTGCCATCAAATTGTCTGTAATCCTGTTTAGCAGACGCATCTGTTCCCGCAACCCAGATTCCTCTTTCTTTCATTTCATCAAGGGCTCTTGAAAGATTGGTCACTTTTGCGACAGGAATATGCTCAATTGCTCCAGTGGATGCCTTAGCAACTGTTGTTGTTAGACCGACCGCTCTCCTTTTCGGAATGACAATCCCGTGTGCACCTACAGCATCTGCCGTTCTCATAATAGATCCTAAATTATGCGGGTCTTCAATCTCATCTAAAATCAGAAAGAAAGGCTGTTCATTCCGCTTTTCAGCGATTTGATACAGGTCGTCCAATTCTGCATATTCATATGCTGCTACTTGTGCAACGATTCCCTGGTGCTGACCTGTAACCATTTGATCAAGCTTTTTCCTCGGAACATACTGAATGGTGATATTTTGCTTTTTAGCGAGTTCAATGACCTGCTGGGCTTGTCCTTTTACAGTGTTTTCTGCCATCCAGAGCTTGTATAACTCCCGATCTGACTTCAGTGTCTCAATCACTGCATTTTTCCCAATGACATAATCATGTTGCTGACTCATTTGTCTTCCTCCCTGACGTTCCGATTTCAATCGCCTGACCAATCAGCTCTTCTAAGCGTTCGTCCTGCTTTTCGATAAATAAATAACCCATGAGCGCTTCAAACGCTGTACTATAACGATACGTTTGAACGTCTGTGTTTTTAGGCACTGTGCCTGATTTTGCGTTTCTTCCTCTTTTCAGCACCGCTTCTTCTGCTTCAGTGAAAAAGCCTTGCTGCTGAAGCGTAAATAAAATAGCAGCCTGTGATTTAGCTGAAACAATTTTGCTTGCTCGTTTGTGCAGCTCATTTGGTTTTGTCGCCCCCGTTTGGAGGAGGTGATGCCTCACATATACTTCAAAAATGGCATCACCCATATAAGCCAGCGCAAGTCCGTTCAGCTGTTTACCGTCTTTCAGCTTTTCAAAATTCAACATTGCCTATTCTCCTCTTTTCCAGCGAGTACCTTGAGGAGTGTCCTCCAACACAATATTCATGTTCTTTAATTGATCACGAATTTGATCAGATAGGGCAAAGTCACGATTTCTTCTAGCTTCATTGCGTTTTTCAATTAACGCTTCTACCTCTTCGTCAAGCGTGTGCTTTTCTTCTAATGAGAAGCCGAGAACAGACGTAATTTCTTGGAACAAGCCGATAAATGCCTTGATCACTTCCTCCGAAGTATGATCATTTTCCATATAATAATTCGCCTGTTTCGCTAATTCGAATAAAACAGAGATCGCATTTGCCGTATTGAAGTCATCATTCATTTCGGAAATAAATGTTGCACGCTGCTCTTCAATTTTTGCCAGCCATTCAGCATTGTCTTCCGTGATATTTGTGCTGCTCTCTAGACGGTGATGTAAATTCGCATACGATGTTTTGAGTCGGTTAAACGCACTCTTTGTACTTTCTAATAAATCCATTGAGTAATTAATTGGGTGGCGATAGTGAACCGACAACATAAAGAAGCGAAGCACATCAGGATCTTGTTCTTTCACAATGTCATGCACCAGCACAAAGTTGCCAAGTGATTTTGACATTTTTTCATTATCGATATTAATATACCCGTTATGCATCCAATACTTCGCAAAAGGCTTCCCTGTCAAAGCCTCAGATTGGGCAATTTCATTCTCATGGTGAGGGAATGTTAAATCCTGTCCGCCAGCATGAATATCGATCGTATCACCTAAATATTTTTTGACCATTGCCGAGCATTCAATGTGCCAGCCTGGGCGTCCTTCGCCCCACGGGCTATCCCAAGAGATTTCCTGATCCTTTGCAGCCTTCCAAAGAGCAAAGTCCAGTGCATCTCGTTTCTTTTCACCTACTCGAATACGGGCACCTGTCTTCAGTTCATCAATTGATTGGTGAGAAAGCTTTCCATAACCTTCAAATGAGCGTGTGCTGTAATACACGTCGCCATCTGCTTCATAGGCGTAGCCTTTTTCAATCAATGTCGCAATAAACGCAATGATATCATCCATGTTTTCCGTCACTCGCGGGTGAAGGTCTGCTTTTTTGCAGCCGAGTGCACTGACGTCTTCGAAGTAGGCCTGGATAAACCGGTCAGCAATTGTCGGCACATCTTCTCCGAGTTCGTTGGCTGCTTTGATGAGTTTATCATCCACATCTGTAAAGTTTGATACAAAGTTCACATCGTAACCGCTGTATTCCAAATACTTACGTACAGTGTCATAAACAATAGCAGGTCTAGCATTCCCGATATGAATGTAGTTATAAACGGTTGGTCCGCACACATACATCTTGACCTTTCCTGGCTCAAGCGGGACAAATTCTTCCTTCTTACGTGTCAATGTATTATAAATATTGATTCTCATGATTGTTCTTCCTTTCTGCTCAATGAAGCCAGCTCACCTTTTAGCTTTTCCATTTCTCGTTCCAATTCTTTGAAACGATCGGAAATTGGATCTGGCAAATCTTGATGATTGAGATCACGATTGATTTTCTTTCCATTTTGAACGACGACTCGCCCAGGTATACCGACAACGGTGGAATGGTCGGGTACGTCCTTTAACACGACCGACCCCGCTCCAATCTTGGCTCCTTTTCCAACCGTAATGGAACCAAGCACCTTGGCACCTGTCGCAATGAGGGCATCGTCTAAAATGGTCGGATGCCGCTTTCCCTTTTCTTTCCCTGTTCCCCCTAATGTCACGCCTTGGAAAACAGTGACGTTGTCTCCAATTTCACATGTTTCCCCGATCACGACGCCCATGCCGTGATCAATAAAGAACCGCCTGCCAATGGTTGCCGCCGGATGAATTTCCACCCCTGTGAAAAAACGGCTGACCTGAGAAATGATCCGCGCAATAAAATACAGCTTCCGCTTATAAAATGCGTGCGCAATACGGTGAGCCCAAATCGCATGAAGCCCTGAATAGGTTAGCACTACTTCAATATAGCTTCTAGCAGCAGGATCTTGATCAAACACAGTATCAATATCTTCTTTCAGCATTTTGAAAAACACATGCTCCCCCCGTTCTTCCCCATGAATCTCTCTTAGGACTTGCTCTCTTTTTTGGACAAATAAAAAACGCCTCTGCCAAATGACAGAGACGTTTTGAAAACGCGGTTCCACTCTGTTTAGAAAGCCACTTATCTTGAAGCCTTCTCAACTTAATCCCATAACGGAGGGTACCGCCCTTGCATACTAACGTACGTGTTCCTCAAGGGTCTTGAGGGTGCATTTCCAACATCTGCCCATAAGTCTCTTTCAGCCGGTGGAGACTCTTTCTGTGATGGACGAGTACATTGTACTTCTCCCTCGCAACGATTTCTTTATATTTGTTTAATGCGGTTTAATACCGTTTCTTTACCTAGTAATTCAATACTTTGCGGAAGTTCTGGGCCATGCGTTTGTCCTGTGACAGCCACACGAATCGGCATGAATAGTTTCTTGCCTTTATGCCCTGTTTCTTTTTGTACCGCTTTAATGGCAGCCTTGATTTCATCAGGTGTGAAAGACTTAAGCTGTTCAAGTTGACCTGCAAAAGATGCCATGACTTCTGGTACTTGCTCCTCTGCTAGAACTTCCTTTGCCTCTTGATTATACTCAATTTGCTCCTTAAAGAACAACTCTGTCAACTCAACAATTTCTGCTCCGTAGCTTAATTGTTCGTGATACAGAGAAATAAGCTTGCGTACCCACGTGTTTTCTTCTTCAGTCAGCTGCTCACTTACCTTGCCTGCCTTTTGAAGATGTGGAAGTGTTAGTGCCACAACCTGATCAAGATCAAGAGCTTTCACGTATTGGTTGTTCACCCATTTTAGTTTATGCATATCGAATAGAGCTGGTGACTTAGAAAGTCGGTTCACATCAAAAATGTCGATGAATTGCTCTTTTGTAAACAGTTCTTCTTCGCCTACTGGAGACCATCCAAGTAATGCAATGAAGTTAAACAGGGCTTCAGGTAAATAGCCTAAATTCTTATATTGCTCGATGAATTGAATAATCGATTCATCACGTTTACTTAATTTCTTGCGGTTCTCGTTCACAATCAGCGTCATATGTCCGAATAGCGGAACATCCCAGCCAAATGCATGAAAAATCATGATTTGTTTAGGGGTATTTGAAATATGATCTTCTCCGCGAAGAACGTGAGTCATTTTCATCAAATGATCATCCACGGCAACTGCAAAGTTATAAGTTGGCGTGCCATCTTTCTTCACAATAACAAAGTCACCAATGCCGTCTGTTTCAAATGAAATATCACCTTTGACCATGTCGTCAAATTTGATGATTTCTCCTTTTGGTACTCGGAAGCGGATGCTTGGCTCTCTTCCTTCAGCAATCAGCTTGTCCTCTTCTTCTTTTGATAAATGACTGCATTTACCAGAATATCGAGGCATTTCGCTGCGGGCGATCTGTGCTTCACGCTCTGCCTCTAGCTCTTCTGCCGTACAATAGCACTTATACGCCAAGTCCTTCTCTAGCAGCTCATCATAATATTTTTTATAAATATCATTACGCTCTGATTGTCTGTAAGGACCGTAGCCGCCATCTTTATCAATGCTCTCATCCCAATCAATACCGAGCCATTGCAGGTGGCGAAGCTGGCTTTCCTCCCCGCCCTCTACATTACGCTTTTGATCCGTATCCTCGATTCGAATAATAAATTTGCCGCCTTGGCTGCGTGCGAACAAATAGTTGAAAAGAGCCGTTCTAGCATTCCCAATATGTAAATGACCAGTTGGACTCGGTGCATAACGAACACGCACTTCATTTCCCATGAGTTTAACTTCCTTTCATCTGCATCATGTTGTCTGACACCAATTTTTTATAAACGTATTTTATCATCAAAACCCATTCTCATCAAAATGGATTTTACTTTTTCTGAAGAAGCACTGTTGCCTGAGAGGCAATTCCTTCGCCTCTTCCTGTAAATCCAAGTTTCTCTGTCGTTGTTGCTTTGACATTCACCTGTGTGACATCTGCCTCAAGCGCTTCTGCAATTTTCTCACACATTGGTTGAATGTAAGGTGCCATTTTTGGCTTTTGCGCCATGATGGTGCAGTCAATATTCACAAGTGTGTAGCCCTTTTCTTTCACAAGTGCCCACACATGCTGCAATAATTTAAAAGAATCTGCATCCTTAAACTCAGGATCTGTGTCTGGGAAATGTCTGCCGATATCTCCTTCAGCAATCGCACCCAGGCATGCATCTGCCACTGTGTGAAGCAGTACGTCAGCGTCTGAATGACCTAGCAGTCCCTTTTCATAAGGGATGGTGACCCCGCCAATAATCAGAGGTCTCCCCTCTGTTAATTGATGTACATCAAAACCTTGTCCTATTCTCAACATGATCTAGTACCCTCTTTCCGCATCCATAATTGCCTTGGCAACCAATAAATCATCCGGTGTTGTCAGCTTAATATTGGTATAGTCTCCTTGGACAATATACACATTCTCACCCTGTAATTGTTCAACAAGACTGGCGTCGTCTGTTCCAAAGAAGCCTGTCCGCTCCGCATATTCATGCGCCTCTTTTAAAATAGAATGACGAAAAGCTTGTGGGGTCTGGACTGCCCACAAGCTCTGACGTTCAATGGTTTGTTCCACTTTGCCTTCTTGAACGCGTTTGATTGTGTCTTTCACTGGTACCGCTACAACTGCGGAGCCTTTTTCAATCGCTGCTTTAACGAGCAAGTCAATCTGTGTATGCTTAATAAAAGGCCTTGCTCCATCATGAACAAGCACGATGTCCGCATCTTTCACAGCCTTTAATCCTTCGTATACACTTTGCTGACGTTCTTCACCGCCAGTGACAAGTGAAACAGGCGTTTGAAAAGCGTGTACCTTGAGTAGCCTTTCAAAGTCTTGACGCTCCTCTTCATTGATCGCTAGGATCATGCGTTTGCATTGCGCATGAGCGTCAAACACCTTTAGTGTATGAATGATGACCGGCATTCTTTTCAGCTCAATAAAAAGCTTATTACGGCCGGCCTTCATTCGTTTCCCCTGCCCCGCAGCCGGAATAACTACTTCATAATACATGTTCGTTCTCCCTTTAGAGCGCCTTCTCCAGAAGTTTTGGCTTCGCAAAAATCATTCTTCCAGCAGCAGTCTGCAGCACACTTGTGACGAGCACGTCAATGTCTTTTCCAATGTAATTGCGTCCTTCTTCGACCACAATCATCGTACCGTCATCTAAGTAAGCAACACCTTGGTTATGCTCTTTTCCATCTTTGATGACCTGTACCTTCATTTCTTCCCCAGGCAGTACAACCGGTTTAACGGCATTGGCTAGATCATTGATGTTTAACACTGCTACTTTTTGAAGTTCGCATACTTTATTTAAATTAAAATCATTGGTCACAACAACACCTGAAGTTAATTTCGCCAGCTTCACAAGCTTGCTATCAACCTCTTGAATGTCTTCGAAGTCACCTTCGTAAATTTCAACTTTGATATCCAATTCTTTTTGAATACGATTTAAAATATCTAGACCTCTTCGGCCTCTATTTCTCTTTAATACATCTGAAGAGTCTGCAATATGCTGTAATTCCTCGAGTACAAATTGAGGAATGACCATGACGCCTTCTAAGAATCCAGTTTGACAAATATCTGCGATTCTTCCATCAATGATAACACTTGTGTCTAAAATTTTCAGCTTTTTATCTTCTATTTCAGGTTCATCATCAGCTGCTCCCTTTTTCTTTGTGACCTTTGCAGATCGGGAGAACAGCCCTATCATTTCATCCTTCTTCTTAAATCCTACCTGAAATCCAAGGTATCCTAAAAAGAAAGCCAGGAAAATCGGAATAATGGTACCAAAAATATGATATGGGATATTGTTTAGCGGGATCACGTTTACAATAAGATATGCTAGAATAAGTCCAAATACTAATCCGAAACTTCCAGATATAAGATCAGGAAGAGGCGCCTTCAATAGAGAATCCTCGATCCATTTCACCCAATTTACCACATAACCTGTGCACCATTTACCAATGATGAAGAACACAACGGCTCCTATTAGTGCTGATGAGTAAGCATTTGTTATGAAAGGTATGTCCTTTACATTTAAAAGCAGAAATAACTCTGGAATGATAAAAATCCCTACAACTGCACCCAAAATGATAAAAAACGCCTGAACGATTCTTTTTAACATACCTTCACCTCCTTTATTTTTCATCTGTCAATCCACCTTCATCTGACATTAATATATGTTTAAGTTTCCTATCATGAGCAACAGAAAACAAAACCATCATTAATATACCCATATTCATCCATTTTTAACCGTCATAGAGAAAAATTTCTCTTCTTAAAGCTGACGGTCAATGTAATGTTTTTCTTGTAACCTTTTTAATCCTTTTTTTATCTTTTTCGCTCTTACTTCTCCAATTCCTTCTACTTCATCCAATTCTTGTACATCTGCTTCCATAATTCGATCTAGCACACCGAATGCTTCAACCACATTTTCGACGATTGGCATTGGCAGTCTAGGGATTTTATGGAGCAATCTATATCCTCTTGTGTACACATATTCGTCAATATTTGTAGAAGCTGGATATCCAAGTAACTTGTACAGAATGGAATCATCTAAAAGCTCAAAGCTCGACATATCTTGAAGTTGTTTGAGCAGCACATACGGATCTTTGATCTTTTCTTTCACGTAATCTTTAATAAATAAAGCTGCTTCCTGCTCCATATCTGTAATCAATTCATTGACTTGCAGACGGATCAAGTGTCCCTCTGTTCCGAGCTCTTTGATATACATATTGATTTCATTTTTGATCCTGAGTACCATTTCGTAGCGGTGCAGCACGGATAATACATCACCAAAGGTCACAAGCTCTTCAAATTCTAGGGCGCTTAACGCAGAAATGGCGTGATCTAAAATCGTTTTATATTTCTCAAGTGTTTGAATGGCTTGATTGGCCTTTGTTAAAATAAAGCCAATATCTTTCAGCGTATAACGACGATTCCCTTGGTATAAGGTAATGACGTTCCTCCGTTCAGAAATGGCAATGATTAAGCAGCCTGTCTGCTTTGCTACACGTTCAGCCGTCCGGTGCCTCATGCCTGTTTCCGATGAATGAATGGTTGCATCTGGCATCAGCTGTGTATTCGCATACAAGATTTTTTGACCAGAATCGCTAAGAATAATGGCCCCGTCCATCTTCGCCAATTCATATAAATGTGCTGGGGAGAAGGCCGAATTAATGTGAAACCCTCCATCTACCACACTCTTTACTTTGTCATTATAACCAACAACAATGAGCCCGCCAGTATTGGCTCTCAGGACGTTTTCAATCCCTGCCCGCAGAGGTGTTCCTGGTGCCACAAACTGTACAATATCTAAGAGATCGAGTTCTCTCGCTCCTTTTTTCTCTTTTTCCATTTCTATGATCCCCCTAGTGAAATTCGAAGTGCCTCCGCTACATTTTCTACACCAACTAACTCAATCCCTCTCGGCTTTTTCCATCCGTCTATATTCGCCTGAGGAATAAACATTCGCTTAAATCCTAGTTTTGCAGCTTCCTGCACTCGCTGTTCAATTCTTGATACTCTTCTGACTTCTCCCGTCAGACCGACCTCTCCTATAAAGCAATCCGCTTGATGCGGCGCTGCATCTTTAAAGCTTGATGCAATACTGACGGCAATAGCTAAGTCAATCGCCGGTTCGTCAAGCTTCACACCGCCTGCGACCTTTAAATACGCATCTTGGTTTTGCAGCAGCAGCCCCACGCGTTTTTCTAAAACTGCCATGAGCAGCGATACTCGATTATGATCAAGGCCAGTGGCCATTCTTCGCGGATTCCCAAAGCTTGTCGGGGAAATTAACGCCTGTATCTCGACAAGTACGGGTCTTGTTCCTTCCATTGAGGCAACAACACACGAACCAGATACACCTGCCGACCGCTCTTCTAGAAAGATTTCTGATGGGTTTAATACTTCCGTGAGCCCTTCCTCTCTCATTTCAAAAATTCCCAATTCATTCGTTGAACCAAATCGGTTTTTGACCGCCCGTAAGATACGAAACGTATGATGACGCTCGCCTTCAAAATAAAGAACTGTGTCCACCATATGCTCTAAAAGGCGTGGACCTGCGATCGAGCCTTCTTTGGTCACGTGACCAACGATAAAAATAGGAATACCATTTGTCTTGGCAATCTTCATCAGCTGCGCTGTACATTCTCTAACTTGAGATACAGAGCCGGGAGCTGACGTGATATCGCTTTGGTAAACGGTTTGAATCGAATCCACCACAACAAAAGCAGGTTTCATCTCCTGTATAGCAGACGTTATATACTCCATATCGGTTTCAGCCAAAACATGTAAAGAGGCGCTTTCAATGCCAAGGCGGTCCGCTCTTAGCTTCGTTTGTTTAATGGACTCCTCACCAGATATGTATAACACATTCTGATTTTTGTCTGAGAGCTGTGCTGATACTTGTAATAATAATGTGGACTTCCCAATCCCAGGATCTCCGCCGATGAGAACAAGAGAACCTTTGACAATTCCACTTCCTAATACTCGGTTAAATTCTTCTAAATTTGTTTTAATTCGGGGTTCTTCGGATGTTTCAATTGCAGATATAGGTGAAGGTTTTTGAATGGTTTGAACAGAATGATTAAAAGCACTTCGACGGTTTGCCGGCTCTTTGCGAACGACCTCTTCTGTCATACTGTTCCACGTGCCGCAGCCTGGACATTTCCCCATCCATTTGGCTGACTCATAACCGCACGATTGGCATATAAATTTTGATTTTGTCTTAGCCATAGATTGAAGAATACAACTCCTTATACTGGTCAGAAAATAAGTAAAGGGAGGCATACACCTTACTGGTATGCCTCACACTTTTTCTTACTATATTAGTTCGTAGCAGCCGTCGCTTTTACGACAATCTCTCCATCTTCCACATCTAATACGATATGTTGACCTTTTTCAATATTCCCCTTCAGAAGCTCTTCAGAAAGTCGATCTTCTACATGCTTTTGAATCGCTCTTCTTAACGGACGCGCACCGTACTCAAGATCTACTCCTTCGTCGGCAATCTTCGCTTTTGCTGCTTCCGTCAATTCAATTGATAGGTCTTGTTCTTTTAATCGTTTTGTCAATTGATCAGACATGAGAGACACGATCTCTTTTAGATGTTTCTTCTCAAGCGAGTGGAAGACAATGATTTCATCAATACGGTTGATAAACTCAGGTCTAAACGCACGTTTCAACTCGCCCATCACTTTGCCTTTCATATCCTTGTAATTTTGACTTTCATCCTGCACGTTAAACCCAACATATTTATTGCGCTTCAGCTCACTAGCTCCAACGTTTGATGTCATAATCAAAATCGTATTTCTAAAGTCAACGGTACGCCCTTTAGAATCGGTCAGACGACCATCTTCTAACACTTGCAGTAAGATATTAAATACATCTGGATGCGCCTTTTCAATCTCGTCTAAAAGAACGACAGAATAAGGTTTTCTTCTCACTTTTTCAGTCAGCTGTCCACCTTCATCATAGCCCACATAGCCTGGAGGTGACCCAACAAGTCTGGATGTAGAGTGCTTCTCCATGTATTCAGACATATCAATACGGATCATTGCTTCTTCATCACCGAAAATAGACTCAGCAAGTGCTCTTGCAAGCTCCGTTTTACCAACCCCTGTTGGACCTAAGAAGATAAAGGAGCCGATTGGGCGCTTCGGATCTTTCAGGCCAGCACGCGCACGTCTCACCGCTTTTGCTACAGCGACAACCGCTTCATCCTGTCCGATCACGCGAGAGTGGAGCAATTGTTCCATATTCAGAAGCTTATCTGTCTCCGTTTGAGCAATTTTCGAAACAGGCACTCCCGTCCAGCTGGAAACGACCATTGCGATATCATCTACAGATACCTCTGAATTCTCTTGTCCCTGCTTTTCTTTCCATGATTTCTTTGTAACTTCTACTTTTTCACGCAAACGCTGTTCTGTATCGCGAAGAGAAGCTGCTTTTTCAAATTCTTGACTTTGAACTGCCGCATCCTTTTCCTTGCGTACTTCATCCAGCTTTTGCTCTAATTCTTTTAGGTTAGGCGGTGTTGTGAACGAACGTAAACGGACTTTCGAACCTGCCTCATCAATTAAATCAATCGCCTTATCTGGAAGGAATCGGTCAGAAATATAACGGTCAGACAGCTTCACCGCCGCCTCAATCGCTTCATCTGTAATAGACACACGGTGATGTGCTTCATACCGGTCTCTAAGCCCTCTTAAGATTTGAATACTTTCATCAACAGACGGCTGATCTACTTGAATTGGCTGGAAACGTCGTTCAAGCGCAGCATCCTTTTCAATATATTTACGGTACTCATCTAACGTTGTCGCCCCAATACATTGAAGCTCTCCACGTGCTAGGGATGGCTTCAAGATATTAGACGCATCAATCGCGCCCTCTGCTCCACCAGCACCAATAAGTGTATGAAGCTCGTCGATAAAGAGAATGATATTTCCTGCCTGGCGAATTTCGTCCATCACTTTTTTCAAACGATCCTCGAATTCACCACGATATTTCGTACCAGCTACAACAGTTCCCATATCCAGGGTCATTACTCGTTTATCACGCAGGATTTCAGGCACTTCATTATGAATAATTTGCTGTGCAAGACCTTCTGCGATGGCTGTTTTACCAACACCAGGCTCACCAATCAGCACAGGGTTATTTTTTGTTCTTCTACTTAGGACCTCAATGACACGTTGAATTTCTTTGCTTCGGCCAATGACAGGGTCCAAGCTGTCCTCTTTTGCGATAGCTGTTAAATCTCTTGCCAGACTATCTAGTGTTGGTGTATTCGCATTGCTATTAGAGCCTGCTGCAGATGCACCTGTTTCATTGCTTCCAAGCAGCTGCAGGACTTGCTGGCGTGCTTTATTTAAGCTCACTCCGAGGTTATTTAAGACACGGGCAGCGACACCCTCTCCCTCACGAATAAGACCTAATAGAATATGTTCTGTCCCTACATAGGAATGACCTAGCTTTCTTGCTTCATCCATTGAAAGCTCAGTGACCTTCTTTGCTCTAGGCGTATAATGAGGAATAGCTTGAGACACCTCTTGCCCTCTTCCAATCAAGCTTTCGACTTCTTTTTGGATTTTATCTGAAACAAGGCCCAGTGCTTCTAACGCTTTGGCAGCGATGCCCTCACCTTCACGTACAAGGCCAAGTAAAATGTGCTCAGTACCAATATTCTTATGGCCTAGGCGAATGGCTTCTTCTTGTGCAAGTGCTAATACCTTTTGAGCTCTTTCAGTGAATCTTCCAAACATCATATCGTTTCATCCTCCTGTCCATTCCTATGCATTTCTAAGCGCAGCCTTTCTCTAATAATCGCTGCTCGTTTTATATCTCGTTCATTTGGCTCTAAGGCTCCTCCTGAATATTGTTGAAGGAAGCCGGGCTGAGTCAAAATCATGAGTTCATTCAGTATATTACTTGAAAGCCCCTTAATGATACCTAAATCAATTCCAAGCCGCACATCTGACAAACACTTCGCTGTTTCCTTTGATTCAATCATACGACAATTGGCCAAAATCCCTAAAGAGCGGTACACTCTGTCCTCAAGTTCAATTTTAGATGTTTGATATAACGCTTTTCGTGCAGATCGCTCTTGTTCAATGAGCTGAGCGGTCACACTATTCAAGTCATCTACAATGTCTTCTTCTGATTGACCAAGTGTCATTTGATTTGAAATTTGAAAGATGTTCCCTATTGCTTCGCTGCCCTCACCATAAATTCCTCTGACCACAAGACCTAATTGATTAATGGCCGGAATAATCCGATTCATCTGTCTTGTGAGCGCTAATGCTGGTAAATGCATCATGACCGAAGCCCTGATACCTGTACCTACATTGGTCGGACAGCTTGTTAAGTATCCTCGCTTTTCAGAAAACGCGTAATCCACTTGCTCTTCAATCCAGTCATCTACCTGATTAGCCGCTTTTAGTGCATTGGCTAGCTGAAAACCTGGGAATAAGCACTGGATTCGAATATGGTCTTCTTCATTCAGCATCACACTGATTTCTTCATTTTCAGAAAGCAAACAGCCGCCAAATCTTGATTCAGCTAAATTGGGGCTAATCAAATGCTTTTCAACAAGTACCCTCTTTGCTAAAGGCTGCGTTTCATTCATTCGAATCAGAACAAAGTTTCCAATGTCCTTCACTTCCTGGCTAGCAAACTTTTGCTCGAATTGCTGAAGAACAGCTTCAGCTTCAGCTTGAGAAAACTGAGTTGGGAAACGAACATGCTCTAGATTGCGAGCTAGCCGGATACGACTGCTTAGAACAATGTCACTTTCTGGTCCTTTTTGTTTCATCCACTGACTAAGAGCGTCTTGAATAAAATGCTGGAGCGACATGACGTTAATCTCCCTCCCTCTGCTGAGATTGCTCATGCTCTAATGCACGAATTTGATCTCGAACTTCCGCTGCCTTTTCGAACTCTTCCTGTTCAATCAGCTGCTTCAGCTCTTGCTGCATTAACTCAAGTTTCCGGCGAACATGCAGGCTGCCGGCAATTCGTTTTGGTACTTTTCCATTATGGACTGTATTTCCACTATGGACTTTCCGTAAAACAGGGTTCAGATACTGATCAAATGTACGATAGCATTCTGCACAGCCAAATCGGCCTGTTTTTCTGAACTGCTGAAAGGTTAAGCCACACTTAGGACATTGATCCACTTCTTTCGCTTCTTGAAAAATAGACGAGCCCTTGTTAGCACTTGTGGTGAAGCTAGGATCAATATTCAATAAGCCTGATAATAAGTTGTGAATCGAGAAACCTTGGTTTCCACTCATAGCATATGAATCACTGTTTTCTTTTGCACATTGTTCACATATGTGCATTTCTTGTTTTTCTCCATTTATAACTTTCGTAAAGTGAAAAGTGGCTGGTCTCTCATTACATTCTTGACAAATCAATCTTTTCACCCGCTTTACTTTAATTTCAAAGCATTTAACATCGCTTTCATCATCCGAGCCCGCAGTTCATCTCGTTCAGGTAAATCAATATGCAATACAGAACGGTCCATGACACTAATCATCATCTTAGCTTCTCTTTCAGATAATATGTTATTTTCAACAAGACGCATGATGATATGATCAGATGCAGCCTGTGATAAACGATGATATATTTGGGAAATAATATTGTTCAATAAGTCGACTTCATCATTCATTTTGACTTTAATGATGCGGATATAGCCACCGCCGCCACGCTTACTTTCAACGATATAGCCTCTCTCGCTCGTAAAGCGTGTATTGATAACATAGTTTATTTGTGAAGGTACGCATTGAAATTTATCTGCAATTTCATTGCGTTTAATTTCTAATATTTCTCGACCGTTCTGATCCAAGACTTCCTTCAAATACTGCTCGATGATATCAGAAATATTTTGTGCCACTCCGCCTCCTCCTCCATTGACTTTGACTATATTTGACTTTAATCTTACTATAAATTTTTTCGATCGATTTTTCAAGATAATCGCTCAACTAACAATATTATTTCCACATTTATATGGTATCAAACCTCTCAAAAACACAAAAAAGACCAGTTCCGACTGGAACTGATCCTAATAGAAGCTTGGCGGCGTCCTACTCTCACAGGGGGAAACCCCCAACTACCATCGGCGCTGAAGAGCTTAACTTCCGTGTTCGGTATGGGAACGGGTGTGACCTCTTCGCTATCGCCACCAAACCTGATGGAGAGAATGTTCTCTCAAAACTAGATAACAATGTTCAAACTTCACATTAGAATATAGGTTAAGTCCTCGATCTATTAGTATCTGTCAGCTCCACGTGTCACCACGCTTCCACCTCAGACCTATCAACCTGATCATCTTTCAGGGATCTTACTTCCTTGCGGAATGGGAAATCTCATCTTGAGGGGGGCTTCATGCTTAGATGCTTTCAGCACTTATCCCGTCCGCACATAGCTACCCAGCGATGCCCTTGGCAGAACAACTGGTACACCAGCGGTGCGTCCATCCCGGTCCTCTCGTACTAAGGACAGCTCCTCTCAAATTTCCTGCGCCCGCGACGGATAGGGACCGAACTGTCTCACGACGTTCTGAACCCAGCTCGCGTACCGCTTTAATGGGCGAACAGCCCAACCCTTGGGACCGACTACAGCCCCAGGATGCGATGAGCCGACATCGAGGTGCCAAACCTCCCCGTCGATGTGGACTCTTGGGGGAGATAAGCCTGTTATCCCCGGGGTAGCTTTTATCCGTTGAGCGATGGCCCTTCCATGCGGAACCACCGGATCACTAAGCCCGACTTTCGTCCCTGCTCGACTTGTAGGTCTCGCAGTCAAGCTCCCTTGTGCCTTTACACTCTGCGAATGATTTCCAACCATTCTGAGGGAACCTTTGGGCGCCTCCGTTACATTTTAGGAGGCGACCGCCCCAGTCAAACTGCCCACCTGACACTGTCTCCCTGCCCGATAAGGGCAGCGGGTTAGAAGGTCAATACAGCCAGGGTAGTATCCCACCGATGCCTCCACCGAAGCTAGCGCTCCGGTTTCCAAGGCTCCTACCTATCCTGTACAAGCTGTACCAACATTCAATATCAGGCTGCAGTAAAGCTCCACGGGGTCTTTCCGTCCTGTCGCGGGTAACCTGCATCTTCACAGGTACTATAATTTCACCGAGTCTCTCGTTGAGACAGTGCCCAGATCGTTGCGCCTTTCGTGCGGGTCGGAACTTACCCGACAAGGAATTTCGCTACCTTAGGACCGTTATAGTTACGGCCGCCGTTTACTGGGGCTTCAATTCGCACCTTCGCTTACGCTAAGCGCTCCTCTTAACCTTCCAGCACCGGGCAGGCGTCAGCCCCTATACTTCGCCTTACGGCTTCGCAGAGACCTGTGTTTTTGCTAAACAGTCGCCTGGGCCTATTCACTGCGGCTTCTCGGGGCTTTAACACCCTAAGAAGCACCCCTTCTCCCGAAGTTACGGGGTCATTTTGCCGAGTTCCTTAACGAGAGTTCTCTCGATCACCTTAGGATTCTCTCCTCGCCTACCTGTGTCGGTTTGCGGTACGGGCACCTCTCACCTCGCTAGAGGCTTTTCTTGGCAGTGTGGAATCAGGAACTTCGCTACTAAATTTCGCTCGCCATCACAGCTCAGCCTTTACGGGAAACGGATTTGCCTATTTCCCAGCCTAACTGCTTGGACGCGGATATCCAATACCGCGCTTACCCTATCCTCCTGCGTCCCCCCATTGCTCAAATGGTGAGGAGGTGGTACAGGAATATCAACCTGTTGTCCATCGCCTACGCCTTTCGGCCTCGGCTTAGGTCCCGACTAACCCTGAGCGGACGAGCCTTCCTCAGGAAACCTTAGGCATTCGGTGGACGGGATTCTCACCCGTCTTTCGCTACTCATACCGGCATTCTCACTTCTAAGCGCTCCACCAGTCCTTCCGGTCTGGCTTCACAGCCCTTAGAACGCTCTCCTACCACTGTTCGTAAGAACAGTCCGCAGCTTCGGTGATACGTTTAGCCCCGGTACATTTTCGGCGCAGAGTCACTCGACCAGTGAGCTATTACGCACTCTTTAAATGGTGGCTGCTTCTAAGCCAACATCCTGGTTGTCTAAGCAACTCCACATCCTTTTCCACTTAACGTATACTTTGGGACCTTAGCTGGCGGTCTGGGCTGTTTCCCTTTCGACTACGGATCTTATCACTCGCAGTCTGACTCCCAAGGATAAGTCATCGGCATTCGGAGTTTGACTGAATTCGGTAACCCGGTAGGGGCCCCTAGTCCAATCAGTGCTCTACCTCCGAGACTCTTACCTTGAGGCTAGCCCTAAAGCTATTTCGGAGAGAACCAGCTATCTCCAGGTTCGATTGGCATTTCACCCCTACCCACACCTCATCCCCGCACTTTTCAACGTGCGTGGGTTCGGGCCTCCATTCAGTGTTACCTGAACTTCACCCTGGACATGGGTAGATCACCTGGTTTCGGGTCTACGACCACGTACTCATGCGCCCTATTCAGACTCGCTTTCGCTGCGGCTCCGCATCTTCTGCTTAACCTTGCACGGGATCGTAACTCGCCGGTTCATTCTACAAAAGGCACGCCATCACCCGTTAACGGGCTCTGACTACTTGTAGGCACACGGTTTCAGGATCTATTTCACTCCCCTTCCGGGGTGCTTTTCACCTTTCCCTCACGGTACTGGTTCACTATCGGTCACTAGGGAGTATTTAGCCTTGGGAGATGGTCCTCCCGGATTCCGACGGAATTTCACGTGTTCCGCCGTACTCAGGATCCACTCTGGAGAGAACAACATTTCAGTTACAGGGCTGTTACCTTCTTTGGCGGGCCTTTCCAGACCTCTTCGCTTATATCATTCCTTTGTAACTCCGTATAGAGTGTCCTACAACCCCAAGAGGCAAGCCTCTTGGTTTGGGCTGTTCCCGTTTCGCTCGCCGCTACTCAGGGAATCGCATTTGCTTTCTCTTCCTCCGGGTACTTAGATGTTTCAGTTCCCCGGGTATGCCTTCTCATACTCTATGTATTCAAGTATGGATACTACTCCATTACGAGCAGTGGGTTTCCCCATTCGGAAATCTCCGGATCAAAGCTTGCTTACAGCTCCCCGAAGCATATCGGTGTTCGTCCCGTCCTTCATCGGCTCCTAGTGCCAAGGCATCCACCGTGCGCCCTTTCTAACTTAACCATTTCTTACTTTAGAAAGAATCACTATGTGTGATGAACTTTGCATTGCATTCAATGTGAATGAATTACTTATTGTTATCTAGTTTTCAAAGAACAATCCTGTCTCGCTAGAGACATGTTTTGAAGGAATGATCCTTCAAAACTAAACAAGACGAAAACATACGCTGCTCCATATATCCTTAGAAAGGAGGTGATCCAGCCGCACCTTCCGATACGGCTACCTTGTTACGACTTCACCCCAATCATCTGCCCCACCTTCGGCGGCTGGCTCCATAAAGGTTACCTCACCGACTTCGGGTGTTGCAAACTCTCGTGGTGTGACGGGCGGTGTGTACAAGGCCCGGGAACGTATTCACCGCGGCATGCTGATCCGCGATTACTAGCGATTCCAGCTTCACGCAGTCGAGTTGCAGACTGCGATCCGAACTGAGAACAGATTTATGGGATTGGCTAAACCTTGCGGTCTTGCAGCCCTTTGTTCTGTCCATTGTAGCACGTGTGTAGCCCAGGTCATAAGGGGCATGATGATTTGACGTCATCCCCACCTTCCTCCGGTTTGTCACCGGCAGTCACCTTAGAGTGCCCAACTGAATGCTGGCAACTAAGATCAAGGGTTGCGCTCGTTGCGGGACTTAACCCAACATCTCACGACACGAGCTGACGACAACCATGCACCACCTGTCACTCTGTCCCCGAAGGGAAAGCCCTATCTCTAGGGTTGTCAGAGGATGTCAAGACCTGGTAAGGTTCTTCGCGTTGCTTCGAATTAAACCACATGCTCCACCGCTTGTGCGGGCCCCCGTCAATTCCTTTGAGTTTCAGTCTTGCGACCGTACTCCCCAGGCGGAGTGCTTAATGCGTTAGCTGCAGCACTAAGGGGCGGAAACCCCCTAACACTTAGCACTCATCGTTTACGGCGTGGACTACCAGGGTATCTAATCCTGTTCGCTCCCCACGCTTTCGCTCCTCAGCGTCAGTTACAGACCAGAGAGTCGCCTTCGCCACTGGTGTTCCTCCACATCTCTACGCATTTCACCGCTACACGTGGAATTCCACTCTCCTCTTCTGCACTCAAGTTTCCCAGTTTCCAATGACCCTCCCCGGTTGAGCCGGGGGCTTTCACATCAGACTTAAGAAACCGCCTGCGAGCCCTTTACGCCCAATAATTCCGGACAACGCTTGCCACCTACGTATTACCGCGGCTGCTGGCACGTAGTTAGCCGTGGCTTTCTGGTTAGGTACCGTCAAGGTGCGAGCAGTTACTCTCGCACTTGTTCTTCCCTAACAACAGAGCTTTACGATCCGAAAACCTTCATCACTCACGCGGCGTTGCTCCGTCAGACTTTCGTCCATTGCGGAAGATTCCCTACTGCTGCCTCCCGTAGGAGTCTGGGCCGTGTCTCAGTCCCAGTGTGGCCGATCACCCTCTCAGGTCGGCTACGCATCGTCGCCTTGGTGAGCCATTACCCCACCAACTAGCTAATGCGCCGCGGGTCCATCTGTAAGTGACAGCCGAAACCGTCTTTCATCCTTGAACCATGCGGTTCAAGGAACTATCCGGTATTAGCTCCGGTTTCCCGGAGTTATCCCAGTCTTACAGGCAGGTTACCCACGTGTTACTCACCCGTCCGCCGCTAACATCCGGGAGCAAGCTCCCTTCTGTCCGCTCGACTTGCATGTATTAGGCACGCCGCCAGCGTTCGTCCTGAGCCAGGATCAAACTCTCCGAAAAAATACAAAACCGAAGTTTTGCTTTTCGCCAGTTTGACTGACTACCTATGAAGTTTCATAGGATTTTTTTATAAAAACTCGAATTAACAGGTACGTTTTGTCTTGTTTAGTTTTCAAAGATCATATTGGTGGAGCCTAGCGGGATCGAACCGCTGACCTCCTGCGTGCAAGGCAGGCGCTCTCCCAGCTGAGCTAAGGCCCCATAAAAGATGGTCGGGAAGACAGGATTCGAACCTGCGACCCCTTGGTCCCAAACCAAGTGCTCTACCAAGCTGAGCTACTTCCCGATCTTAATGGCGCGCCCGAGAGGAGTCGAACCCCTAACCTTTTGATCCGTAGTCAAACGCTCTATCCAATTGAGCTACGGGCGCTTATTTATAATGCCGAGGGCCGGACTTGAACCGGCACGGTAGTCACCTACCGCAGGATTTTAAGTCCTGTGTGTCTGCCAATTCCACCACCCCGGCGTGGATGGTATAAGCGGAAGACGGGATTCGAACCCGCGACCCCCACCTTGGCAAGGTGGTGTTCTACCACTGAACTACTTCCGCATTACAGGATTTCTTTATTTTATTTGGCAATGCGGGTGAAGGGACTTGAACCCCCACGTCATAAAGACACTAGATCCTAAGTCTAGCGCGTCTGCCAATTCCGCCACACCCGCATGAAACATGGTGAGCCATGAAGGACTCGAACCTTCGACCCTCTGATTAAAAGTCAGATGCTCTACCAACTGAGCTAATGGCTCGCTTTAAAAGCGACTTGTCTATCTTACCATATGAAAGTGGTGCCGGCAAGAGGACTTGAACCCCCAACCTACTGATTACAAGTCAGTTGCTCTACCAGTTGAGCTACACCGGCTTTATCTATCCTAACATTATGTAAGAATAAATATGGTGGAGGATGACGGGCTCGAACCGCCGACCCTCTGCTTGTAAGGCAGATGCTCTCCCAGCTGAGCTAATCCTCCATATTGTGTCGTTTCGAAGTGTCTCTCGATCTGACAAATAGTATTATATAACGATAAGATATTGTTTGTAAAGACTTTTTTAAAATAATTTTTGAATTTATTTTAAAGCTGTTTTTTTACCTTTTCGTTAAGGCACCTAAAGAAGTTTACCACTTGTCTCATCATTTTAAAAGCCTTTTTTTCATTTTTTTATGTTTTTTTGTTAAAAAGAGCGCTTATATGGCTCTATCATTGCAAAAACAGCAATTTCGAAGCTTTGTTATCCTTGTTTTATTTCATATATCTCTGGATAAAAAACATCCAAAAAAGAAATTCTATTATTATTTTATTTTTCTGAGAAATCTTTTTTGCCTAAAAAAGTGTAAAAATAATTACTGATCTTTACTATTTTTCAACAAATCGTTTCACATTAATTTTTCTGCTGCTTCAAACACTCAACAGTCTTATCATTATTATTGTTTGTTTCTTTTCACTTCTTTTAAGTTAAAAATCCAACAATCGCTGACTATTCCCTTTGGGGTGGGGTGCCTTTCTATCTCGTGTCCCTATACCATCACCTCTTTACGTCTATTTAGTCCAAGGAGAGGTTTTCTATGCTTTTAATGACCCTTGATAATTTGAGCTGCTGGTTCATATGATGACTGAAGTGTTAAATTGAAGGAACAACGTATTCTCACTTTACGAACCTATTATATAGAAGCAAGTCATTCAAAAACACAAAAAAGACCAGTTCCGACTGGAACTGATCCTAATAGAAGCTTGGCGGCGTCCTACTCTCACAGGGGGAAACCCCCAACTACCATCGGCGCTGAAGAGCTTAACTTCCGTGTTCGGTATGGGAACGGGTGTGACCTCTTCGCTATCGCCACCAAACCTGATGGAGAGAATGTTCTCTCAAAACTAGATAACAATGTTCAAACTTCACATTAGAATATAGGTTAAGTCCTCGATCTATTAGTATCTGTCAGCTCCACGTGTCACCACGCTTCCACCTCAGACCTATCAACCTGATCATCTTTCAGGGATCTTACTTCCTTGCGGAATGGGAAATCTCATCTTGAGGGGGGCTTCATGCTTAGATGCTTTCAGCACTTATCCCGTCCGCACATAGCTACCCAGCGATGCCCTTGGCAGAACAACTGGTACACCAGCGGTGCGTCCATCCCGGTCCTCTCGTACTAAGGACAGCTCCTCTCAAATTTCCTGCGCCCGCGACGGATAGGGACCGAACTGTCTCACGACGTTCTGAACCCAGCTCGCGTACCGCTTTAATGGGCGAACAGCCCAACCCTTGGGACCGACTACAGCCCCAGGATGCGATGAGCCGACATCGAGGTGCCAAACCTCCCCGTCGATGTGGACTCTTGGGGGAGATAAGCCTGTTATCCCCGGGGTAGCTTTTATCCGTTGAGCGATGGCCCTTCCATGCGGAACCACCGGATCACTAAGCCCGACTTTCGTCCCTGCTCGACTTGTAGGTCTCGCAGTCAAGCTCCCTTGTGCCTTTACACTCTGCGAATGATTTCCAACCATTCTGAGGGAACCTTTGGGCGCCTCCGTTACATTTTAGGAGGCGACCGCCCCAGTCAAACTGCCCACCTGACACTGTCTCCCTGCCCGATAAGGGCAGCGGGTTAGAAGGTCAATACAGCCAGGGTAGTATCCCACCGATGCCTCCACCGAAGCTAGCGCTCCGGTTTCCAAGGCTCCTACCTATCCTGTACAAGCTGTACCAACATTCAATATCAGGCTGCAGTAAAGCTCCACGGGGTCTTTCCGTCCTGTCGCGGGTAACCTGCATCTTCACAGGTACTATAATTTCACCGAGTCTCTCGTTGAGACAGTGCCCAGATCGTTGCGCCTTTCGTGCGGGTCGGAACTTACCCGACAAGGAATTTCGCTACCTTAGGACCGTTATAGTTACGGCCGCCGTTTACTGGGGCTTCAATTCGCACCTTCGCTTACGCTAAGCGCTCCTCTTAACCTTCCAGCACCGGGCAGGCGTCAGCCCCTATACTTCGCCTTACGGCTTCGCAGAGACCTGTGTTTTTGCTAAACAGTCGCCTGGGCCTATTCACTGCGGCTTCTCGGGGCTTTAACACCCTAAGAAGCACCCCTTCTCCCGAAGTTACGGGGTCATTTTGCCGAGTTCCTTAACGAGAGTTCTCTCGATCACCTTAGGATTCTCTCCTCGCCTACCTGTGTCGGTTTGCGGTACGGGCACCTCTCACCTCGCTAGAGGCTTTTCTTGGCAGTGTGGAATCAGGAACTTCGCTACTAAATTTCGCTCGCCATCACAGCTCAGCCTTTACGGGAAACGGATTTGCCTATTTCCCAGCCTAACTGCTTGGACGCGGATATCCAATACCGCGCTTACCCTATCCTCCTGCGTCCCCCCATTGCTCAAATGGTGAGGAGGTGGTACAGGAATATCAACCTGTTGTCCATCGCCTACGCCTTTCGGCCTCGGCTTAGGTCCCGACTAACCCTGAGCGGACGAGCCTTCCTCAGGAAACCTTAGGCATTCGGTGGACGGGATTCTCACCCGTCTTTCGCTACTCATACCGGCATTCTCACTTCTAAGCGCTCCACCAGTCCTTCCGGTCTGGCTTCACAGCCCTTAGAACGCTCTCCTACCACTGTTCGTAAGAACAGTCCGCAGCTTCGGTGATACGTTTAGCCCCGGTACATTTTCGGCGCAGAGTCACTCGACCAGTGAGCTATTACGCACTCTTTAAATGGTGGCTGCTTCTAAGCCAACATCCTGGTTGTCTAAGCAACTCCACATCCTTTTCCACTTAACGTATACTTTGGGACCTTAGCTGGCGGTCTGGGCTGTTTCCCTTTCGACTACGGATCTTATCACTCGCAGTCTGACTCCCAAGGATAAGTCATCGGCATTCGGAGTTTGACTGAATTCGGTAACCCGGTAGGGGCCCCTAGTCCAATCAGTGCTCTACCTCCGAGACTCTTACCTTGAGGCTAGCCCTAAAGCTATTTCGGAGAGAACCAGCTATCTCCAGGTTCGATTGGCATTTCACCCCTACCCACACCTCATCCCCGCACTTTTCAACGTGCGTGGGTTCGGGCCTCCATTCAGTGTTACCTGAACTTCACCCTGGACATGGGTAGATCACCTGGTTTCGGGTCTACGACCACGTACTCATGCGCCCTATTCAGACTCGCTTTCGCTGCGGCTCCGCATCTTCTGCTTAACCTTGCACGGGATCGTAACTCGCCGGTTCATTCTACAAAAGGCACGCCATCACCCGTTAACGGGCTCTGACTACTTGTAGGCACACGGTTTCAGGATCTATTTCACTCCCCTTCCGGGGTGCTTTTCACCTTTCCCTCACGGTACTGGTTCACTATCGGTCACTAGGGAGTATTTAGCCTTGGGAGATGGTCCTCCCGGATTCCGACGGAATTTCACGTGTTCCGCCGTACTCAGGATCCACTCTGGAGAGAACAACATTTCAGTTACAGGGCTGTTACCTTCTTTGGCGGGCCTTTCCAGACCTCTTCGCTTATATCATTCCTTTGTAACTCCGTATAGAGTGTCCTACAACCCCAAGAGGCAAGCCTCTTGGTTTGGGCTGTTCCCGTTTCGCTCGCCGCTACTCAGGGAATCGCATTTGCTTTCTCTTCCTCCGGGTACTTAGATGTTTCAGTTCCCCGGGTATGCCTTCTCATACTCTATGTATTCAAGTATGGATACTACTCCATTACGAGCAGTGGGTTTCCCCATTCGGAAATCTCCGGATCAAAGCTTGCTTACAGCTCCCCGAAGCATATCGGTGTTCGTCCCGTCCTTCATCGGCTCCTAGTGCCAAGGCATCCACCGTGCGCCCTTTCTAACTTAACCATTTCTTACTTTAGAAAGAATCACTATGTGTGATGAACTTTGCATTGCATTCAATGTGAATGAATTACTTATTGTTATCTAGTTTTCAAAGAACAATCCTGTCTCGCTAGAGACATGTTTTGAAGGAATGATCCTTCAAAACTAAACAAGACGAAAACATACGCTGCTCCATATATCCTTAGAAAGGAGGTGATCCAGCCGCACCTTCCGATACGGCTACCTTGTTACGACTTCACCCCAATCATCTGCCCCACCTTCGGCGGCTGGCTCCATAAAGGTTACCTCACCGACTTCGGGTGTTGCAAACTCTCGTGGTGTGACGGGCGGTGTGTACAAGGCCCGGGAACGTATTCACCGCGGCATGCTGATCCGCGATTACTAGCGATTCCAGCTTCACGCAGTCGAGTTGCAGACTGCGATCCGAACTGAGAACAGATTTATGGGATTGGCTAAACCTTGCGGTCTTGCAGCCCTTTGTTCTGTCCATTGTAGCACGTGTGTAGCCCAGGTCATAAGGGGCATGATGATTTGACGTCATCCCCACCTTCCTCCGGTTTGTCACCGGCAGTCACCTTAGAGTGCCCAACTGAATGCTGGCAACTAAGATCAAGGGTTGCGCTCGTTGCGGGACTTAACCCAACATCTCACGACACGAGCTGACGACAACCATGCACCACCTGTCACTCTGTCCCCGAAGGGAAAGCCCTATCTCTAGGGTTGTCAGAGGATGTCAAGACCTGGTAAGGTTCTTCGCGTTGCTTCGAATTAAACCACATGCTCCACCGCTTGTGCGGGCCCCCGTCAATTCCTTTGAGTTTCAGTCTTGCGACCGTACTCCCCAGGCGGAGTGCTTAATGCGTTAGCTGCAGCACTAAGGGGCGGAAACCCCCTAACACTTAGCACTCATCGTTTACGGCGTGGACTACCAGGGTATCTAATCCTGTTCGCTCCCCACGCTTTCGCTCCTCAGCGTCAGTTACAGACCAGAGAGTCGCCTTCGCCACTGGTGTTCCTCCACATCTCTACGCATTTCACCGCTACACGTGGAATTCCACTCTCCTCTTCTGCACTCAAGTTTCCCAGTTTCCAATGACCCTCCCCGGTTGAGCCGGGGGCTTTCACATCAGACTTAAGAAACCGCCTGCGAGCCCTTTACGCCCAATAATTCCGGACAACGCTTGCCACCTACGTATTACCGCGGCTGCTGGCACGTAGTTAGCCGTGGCTTTCTGGTTAGGTACCGTCAAGGTGCGAGCAGTTACTCTCGCACTTGTTCTTCCCTAACAACAGAGCTTTACGATCCGAAAACCTTCATCACTCACGCGGCGTTGCTCCGTCAGACTTTCGTCCATTGCGGAAGATTCCCTACTGCTGCCTCCCGTAGGAGTCTGGGCCGTGTCTCAGTCCCAGTGTGGCCGATCACCCTCTCAGGTCGGCTACGCATCGTCGCCTTGGTGAGCCATTACCCCACCAACTAGCTAATGCGCCGCGGGTCCATCTGTAAGTGACAGCCGAAACCGTCTTTCATCCTTGAACCATGCGGTTCAAGGAACTATCCGGTATTAGCTCCGGTTTCCCGGAGTTATCCCAGTCTTACAGGCAGGTTACCCACGTGTTACTCACCCGTCCGCCGCTAACATCCGGGAGCAAGCTCCCTTCTGTCCGCTCGACTTGCATGTATTAGGCACGCCGCCAGCGTTCGTCCTGAGCCAGGATCAAACTCTCCGAAAAAGTACAAAACCGAAGTTTTGCTTTTCGCCAGTTTGACTGACTACCTATGAAGTATCATAGGATTTTTTTATAAAAACTCGAATTAACAGGTACGTTTTGTCTTGTTTAGTTTTCAAAGATCATTTTCGTTATCGCTCGTAAGCGACTTTAATATCTTAACATTTTGCGTCAGTTAAAGTCAAGAACTTTTTTCAATTTCTTTTTTTAACCTCGTTGCTGTTTTGCGGCAACGAATAATAATATACCATCTGGATTCTTTCCTTGCAATAGTTTTTTTAAAAAAAGTTTCATTTTATGAAAAATAAAAAGCGCCATAGATAAAATGGCGCTTTGATTGATGTATTAGCGGTTTCTCATTTGCGGGAAAAGCAGTACATCTCTAATTGACGGAGAATTTGTTAAAAGCATGATTAATCGGTCGATCCCGATTCCTAAACCACCTGTTGGAGGCATGCCGTATTCTAATGCTTCAACAAAATCGTCATCCATTAGGTGTGCTTCGTCATTTCCTTCTTCACGTTCTTTTAATTGAGCTTCAAAGCGTTCTCTTTGATCAATTGGATCGTTTAGCTCTGTGAATGCATTTGCATGCTCACGGCGTACGATAAACAGCTCAAAGCGATCTGTGAAGCGAGGGTCTTCAGGATTTTTCTTAGCTAATGGAGAAATCTCCACTGGATGTCCATAAATGAATGTAGGCTGAACCAATGTTTCTTCTACTTTTTGCTCGAAGAACTCATTGATAATATGACCTACTGTCATATTTTTCGTGATTTCAACACCATGATCAGCAGCATGCTGTTTTGCTTCTTCTACAGACATCTCCTGCCAGAAGTCTACACCTGTTGCTTCTTTGACCGCTTCAACCATATGCAGTCTCTTCCATTCAGGTTTGAGATCAATTTCATCTTCTCCATATTGAATGGTTGTTGTTCCCAGCACCTCTTGGGCAATATGGGCAATTAAGTTTTCAGTCAGATTCATGATATCTTTGTAGTCTGCGTATGCTTCATACAGCTCAATCATAGTGAATTCTGGGTTATGACGAGTCGATACCCCTTCATTACGGAATACGCGGCCAATCTCGTATACTTTCTCTAGACCACCGACAATTAGGCGTTTTAAGTGCAGCTCGATCGCAATACGCATATAAAGCGGCATATCAAGTGCATTGTGATGAGTAATGAAAGGACGCGCTGATGCACCACCAGGAATGCTGTGCATTGTTGGTGTTTCAACTTCTAAGTATCCTTTAGAATCTAAGTATCTTCTCATGGATTGAATGATTTTGCTTCGCATAATAAACGTCTGCTTACTTTCTGGATTTACAATGAGGTCCAGGTAGCGCTGACGATAGCGTTGTTCAACATCTTTTAATCCATGATATTTATCAGGAAGCGGGCGAAGTGCTTTTGTCAGAACCTCAAAGCTAGTCGCTTTAATAGAAAGTTCTCCTACATTAGTTTTAAAAACAGTTCCTGTTACACCAATGATATCGCCTAGGTCTGAGCTTTTGAATAATTCATAAGCTTCTTCCCCTACACTATCTTTACGAACATAGATTTGAATTTGTCCTTCTAGGTCTTGAATATGCGCAAAGCCAGCTTTTCCTTTTCCGCGCTTTGTCATCATACGACCAGCGATTGTTACTTGAGCCGCTTTTCCTTCTAAGTCTTCTTTAGAAAACTCGTCATATTCAGCGATAATTTGCGCAGATTGATGAGAACGGTCATATCGTTCACCGAATGGATCGATACCCTCTTCTCTCATTTTATTCATTTTGTCACGTCTGACCTGGAATTGGTCATTTAATTCTTCGTTATTAAGCCCTTCATTACTCATTTATATCACTCCAATAATGTATTTTGCAGAGAAAAGCAGAAAAACTGCCAGTACATGCACTAGCAGTGAGCTACAAAAAGAAAGATAGTCTTATCCTACTTTTATACTTTGAAGCTCTTTTGCCTCGGCTTCGATCGTAAAGTCATCAAGAACTTGTACAAGCTCCGCTCTCGTTTCACTTTGATTGATTTGGTTTCTTACGTCAGCGTTGCCGCGGACCCCTTTTAAGTACCATGCTGCATGCTTTCTCATTTCTCTAACAGCGACATGCTCGCCTTTCAGGTCAATGAGTCTGTCTAAGTGAAGTTTGCACACTGACATTTTCTCACGCACGTTTGGCTCTTCTTTCAGTTCACCCGTTTCTAAATAATGAACCGTTCGATAAATCATCCACGGGTTTCCAAGTGCGGCTCTTCCGATCATAACAGCGTCCACACCTGTTTCATCAAGCATACGTTTTGCATCTTGAGGGGTTTTGACATCGCCATTGCCGATGACAGGAATTGATACAGATTGTTTAACCTCTTTTATAATATCCCAATTCGCTGTTCCTTCGTACATTTGCACGCGTGTCCGTCCGTGAAGCGCAACCGCTTGTCCACCAGCTCGTTCAACAGCACGGGCATTGTCGATAGCAAAGATATGATCTTCGTCCCAGCCCATTCTCATTTTCACTGTAACTGGTTTGTCTACAGCTTCTACGACAGCAGAGACCATTTCATAAATCTTGTTTGGATCAAGGAGCCATTTCGCTCCTGCATCACATTTCGTAATTTTTGGTACAGGACAGCCCATGTTGATATCAATAATATCAGCTGTGGTATTCTGGTCTACGAACTTTGCCGCTTCGACGAGTGTGTCTTTTTCCCCTCCAAATATCTGAAGGCTCAAAGGCTTTTCCCGTTCATCAATGTATAGCATACCCATTGTTCTCGCATTGTTGATCAGGATCGCTTTGTCACTGACCATTTCAGCGCAGACTAAGCCCGCTCCAAACTCTTTCACCGTCAGTCTGAAGGCAGAGTTGCACACACCAGCCATTGGTGCGAGCACTACTTTGTTTTTAATCTCGATATCCCCGATTTTAAACATTTTTCCCCCTCCTTTCTTCTTCAAGAATTGGCGAAAGTTCTTCCACCGTTATATTTAAAGCATCTGCTATTTGACCAACCAATTGGTTTGTTGGTAATCGATTGCCTCGCTCAATTTCTCCTAAGACAGAGACAGAGATGCCTAGTCTTTTCGCGAACCCTTCCTGAGTATACCCTTTTAGCTTTCGGTATGCACGAATTCTTCTACCCCACATGTCTTTTTCCATATGCTTACACCTTCTTGGTCTGTTACGGCATTTATTTGTACTTCGCCGATTTCTGGGCAAATCTCACTCATCGGGACAAGAACGAATAAACGTTCGTACATTCTCGGATGCGGCACTACAAGTTGTTCTGTTTCAATATTTTCACGATTATAAAGTAAAATGTCAAGGTCAGCCGTTCGCGGTCCCCATCTCACTTCTCTTGTTCTGCCTAACTCCTGCTCGATTTTCTGAGTAAGAGACAGTAGTTCCTCCGGACGAAGTGAAGTGGTAATTTTCACGGCCATGTTTAAAAAGTCATCTTGGTTTTCATAGCCTACAGGTGCTGTTTCATATATCGATGAGATTAATTCCACTTGAACCTCTGGATGTTCATGCAGTTTTTTGACGGCTTCTTTTAAATAGGTTTCTTTTTTACCTATGTTTGAGCCTAATGCGATGTATGCTGTATTGTTCATGTGCGCGATCTCGTCATTTCAATTGCAACGGACTGATAATGTCCTGGAATTGGCGGATCTGGTTTGATCACCTTCACTGTACATTCCTGAACTGTCGGAAAGTCCTTTAACACTTGGTTTGCAATTCTTTCTGTCAGTGTTTCAACAAGATTGACCGGCTCGCCTTCTACAATGCTTTTGCAGATTTGGTAAAGCTCTGCATAGTTGATGGTCTCATTGAGGTCATCAGTTTGTCCGGCTTTACTTAAATCAAGTGAAGCTGTTAAGTCCACGCGGAATCGCTGCCCTAATTTATTTTCTTCTGCAAATACACCGTGGTACCCGTAAAATTCCATTCCTTTTACATATACTTTATCGATGATAAGCGCCTCCCTTATTCAGCATGGCATCCATCATTTTTGCCATTCTTGCTATTTCTTTTACATCATGTACACGGACCATCGCACTGCCCTTTTGAATCCCAAGGCAGACCGTCGCACCTGTTCCTTCAGTACGTTCTTCAGGCGGCAGGTCTAAGACAGCACCAATGAATCGTTTTCGAGATGTAGCCAGCAGCAGTGGATACCCAAGGTGACAAAAATGTTCGAGTTCATTCATGACCTTCAGGTTGTCCTCTTTATTTTTCGCAAATCCTACACCTGGATCTAATATGATCATGTCATCACGGACACCCGCTTGCTGGGCAATTTGGACACTTTCTTTCAAATCGGCGATCATATCTGAAATCAGATGTGTGTAGTTTCGTTCTGGCCGATTGTGCATTAAAATGATTGGGACATTGTGCTTCGCCGCCACATGTGCCATTTGGGGATCTGCCTTCGCTCCCCATACATCATTAATGATGGAGGCTCCAGCTTTTACCGCTTCATCTGCAACACGGGCTTTATACGTATCAATAGAGATAGGTACATCTAATTCTTTTGTGATTTTCTCAATGACAGGAATAACCCTTGAAAGCTCCTCTTGTTCTGAGACAAGTGCCGCTCCCGGGCGAGTCGATTCTCCGCCAATATCAATAATATGCGCCCCGTCTTCTATCAGCTGCGCTGCATGAGCCAGCGCTTTATCTACTTGATTAAACTTTCCTCCATCTGAAAAAGAGTCAGGCGTGACATTTAAAATGCCCATGACCAATGTCTTTTCTTCATAGCTAAGGGTGTGATGCTTGGCCTGAATGATTTTAGGCTGTTTTATCAATTGTTGTGTCATTGTGTCCACCTACTCTTTATGGTCTTTGACGTTCTTTTGTGTATTGCATTCTTAACTTTGTTGAGATGGTCCGGCTGTTTTTGAGCAAGTGGATGTCTCCTATACACCCGAAAGGTACAACTCCCTGAACAGAATTGGTCATCCATGCCTCATCAGCTGAGAGCAAATGTGAGACTGGGTATCGTCCTTCCTTTAGCGAGACCCCCATCGCGTGGAGCGTTTCCATACAGTATCGACGAGTGACCCCATTTAAAATGCCTGTATCAAGTGACGGTGTATAGACCACATCATCTTTTCGCCAAAATACATTCGAGGTAATGCCTTCTGCCACATCATCTTCTTTTGTTAAAAAGATGCCTTCTAACGCCGGGTCGTTCCCCACTTCTCTTTTCGCGAGCAGGTTGTTCATATAGTGATGAGACTTGAGGCGCCTTGGTCCTTCCGGTGTGTTCCTTCTTGTTTGAAGAACGAATCCCTTTTTCTCATCCAAAATAGATTCTGGACGGAATGGAGAGATCATGACAAAAACGACAGGCTCTTCATAAGGGTCTGCAGAAAACCCATTGCCTCTGCCCGCAGAAACATTCAAGCGAATTCTCGCATGGCCGCCGGCTATTTGGTTTTTATTTAGTAAAGTATGAATGATGTCGAGTACAAATGGTTTCTCTATTGTGGATTCGATGCAAAGGTCACGTAATGATTGATTGAGCCTTTCAAGATGCCAATCTAACAGGAAGACTTGTCCTGCCAGGCTGGTAAATGTTTCGAATACACCGATGCCATATAGAAAACCATGATCAAAAGGAGAAAGAGTCGCGTCTTTCTCCTCTATATACTGACCGTTCAGATAAATGATCATGCGTTTACTTCATGCCCCTTT
The DNA here is from genome assembly GCF_038593175.1 of Bacillus sp. FSL K6-1006. Lineage (NCBI taxonomy): Bacteria > Bacillati > Bacillota > Bacilli > Caryophanales > Bacillaceae > Bacillus > Bacillus sp. FSL K6-1006. The sequence continues at coordinate 87,217 of NZ_CP151970.1, read as the reverse complement.
TTACGATAGGTTTCAATGAAATTTTTCAGCATTTCTTTTCCGAAGGACGTCATAATCGATTCAGGATGGAATTGCACACTTTCAATCGGCAGTTCTTTATGACGAATCGCCATGAGCTCGCCTTCCTTTGTGCTGGCTGTTGCGTCAAAGCACTCTGGCAGCGTCTCGTTTTTGACAATTAATGAATGATATCTCGTTGCGACGAGCGGATTTTGAAGTCCTGTGAAAACACCTTTTCCATCATGTTTAATCTCTGACGTTTTACCGTGCATTAGGCGCTCTGCTCGAACGACATCCCCGCCAAAGACTTGCGCGATGGATTGGTGACCTAGACACACACCGAAGATTGGAATGCTTCCTGCAAAGTGCTTGATCGCCTCCATACTAATTCCCGCTTCATCAGGACTGCATGGTCCTGGAGAAATCATGAGAAAATCCGGCTTGAGCTCTTCAATTTCTTGAATGGTTACTTGATCATTCCGTTTCACGATCAATTCTTCTCCAAGCTCACCTAAATACTGGACCAGGTTGTACGTAAATGAATCATAATTATCAATCATTAAAATCATACTCTGCTCACCTCTAACTCAAAATAGTCTCTTCTTTGCTCAGCTGTAATGCTTTTTTCACTGCATAGGCTTTTTTAATCGATTCTTTATATTCGTGTTTAGGGACAGAATCTATGACGATCCCCGCACCTGACTGCATAAAGGCTTTTCCTTCTGTACAATACGCAGTACGAATGACGATATTAAAGTGCATATCTTGATTGAATCCAAACCAGCCTATAGATCCAGTATAAAGCCCACGTCTTGTTGGCTCAAGTTCTTCTATGATTTCCATCGTCCTCACTTTTGGAGCACCTGTAATCGTTCCACCTGGGAATACAGCTCTCATGACATCTACCGCGTCACATTCATCACGCAGCTCTCCTTGTACATTGGATACAATATGCATCACGTGCGAATATTTCTCAATCGCCATAAATTCGTTCACTTTTACGGATCCATAAGTGGATACGCGTCCAAGATCATTCCGCTCAAGATCAACGAGCATCACATGCTCTGCGCGTTCTTTTTCATTTTCAATGAGCTCTTTTGCCAGCGCCTGATCCTCAGCGTCGTCTTTGCCTCGTGATCTTGTTCCGGCAATTGGTCTTGTTTCTAGCTGAGTTCCTTTTTTCTTAATAAGCAGCTCTGGAGATCCACAAACAATCTGGAAGTCAGGCGTATGCAGGTAAGACATATAAGGAGATGGATTGACTTGACGTAACGTTTTGTATAAATTATACGGGTGAGTGTGAAGCTGTTCATCTTGTCTGATGGATAAGTTCACTTGGAACACATCACCGTTTGCGATATATTGCTTAATTTTCTCTACTGCTTCCCCAAAGGTTTCTTCAGTGAAAGGTGCTGCTGGTACAAATTCTGTGGAAGATTCATTGACAGGTGATTGTGCTGATTCTTCTGAAGAGCTTGTCCATTTTTGCTTCCATTCTTCAAGCCTTTGGTTCGCTTCACTCCCTGATTCCGCTTCCTCTATGTGCGTAATCAGCCACAGCGCGTTTTCTTCATGATCAAAAACTGCAACATCATTAAACACGAGGAAATAAAGGTCTGGTGTTTGTAGATCATCAATTGCCAGCATCTTAAAATGCTCGATGTATCTAGCATAATCGTAGCTTAAAAACCCAATCGCTCCGCCTTGAAAGTCGGGGTATTCATCGTTCGTTTCGGTTTGAAGGGTTTGAAACCAATCTGTAAATGCTCTGAATGGATCACCTTCTTTGAACAGCACCTCATCTTGATAATGGATGGTCGTCATCCCATCTTTCCCCTTCGCTTTAGCGATCGGGTGAATACCAGCGATGCTATATGAACCGCCGCGTGCACTTTCAAGAAGCACATGATGTGTTTCACGAGCAGTTAATTGTTCGTATCTTTTCAAGAATGCATCTTTCGTAAAAGGAATTTTGATGCCCATCGGCCTGCGTTGTGTCATGTTATCATCCTTTTTCATTTTCATTAATCTTATTGTAATGCAATCCAATTTATTTAGAAAATAGTATTTGCTTTCCATCTTCAGAAATCATGAAAAAACCCCAGCAAATGCTGGGGTGATTGGTTTAATCGAATTGATAAAGAGGTGTACTGAGGTAACGCTCTCCATTACTTGGGATGATGGCGAGAACCTTTTTCCCTTTACCAAGCTTCTTCGCTGTTTGAAGCGCTGCGTAAATAGCTGCTCCTGAAGAAATACCGCCAAGAATTCCTTCTTCTTTCGCTGCTTTTCTTGCAAGCTCAAATGCATCTTCGTTTTTCACTTGGATGATGCCGTCATATATTTCTGTGTTCAAGATTGAAGGAACAAAACCTGCTCCAATTCCTTGAATTTTATGCGGACCCGGCTTCCCGCCTGACAATACAGGGGAATCTGTCGGCTCTACTGCATAAAGCTGGATGGATGGGATGGCTTCTTTTAGGACTTCACCAGCACCTGTAATCGTACCGCCCGTACCAACACCTGCAATAAATGCATCAAGCTCGCCGTCAAATTGTTCAAGGATTTCTTTCCCAGTTGTACGACGGTGAATCTCCGCATTGGCTTCGTTGCTAAATTGCTGAGGCATGAAGTAACCATGCTCCTCTGCCAATTCTTCTGCTTTTTTGATGGCACCTTTCATTCCTTCTGCACCTGGTGTTAAGACAAGCTCCGCACCATAAGCGCGTAAAAGGTTGCGGCGCTCCTGACTCATTGTGTCCGGCATAACCAAAATCGCGTTAATTCCTTTAGCAGCCGCTACCATTGCAAGGCCGATTCCTGTGTTTCCGCTTGTTGGTTCAATAAGCGTATCGCCGGCTTTTAATGTTCCTTTTGCTTCAGCATCTTCGATCATCGCTAAAGCAATACGATCTTTGACACTGCTGCCCGGGTTCATATATTCAAGTTTCAAGTAGACATCCGCACTGTCTTCATCTACTAAACGGTTTAATTTAACGACTGGTGTATTTCCTATTAGTTCAAAAACTGAATTTGCAATACGAGCCATCACTAACACCTCTATCTCCGAGTAATTTTATTGTATTAATATTAAATTATCAATTTCAAAAAATTTTGTCAATGCTTTTAGTCCTGCTCTCCATCGTAAAACCATGTGACTTTTGCTTCTTTCCACAGGGTTTTGACATTCGCCTTTTCACCTAGATCTTCCATAGCGATCTGCCTTTTAATCTGATCTTTGACTTCTTCGTAGGAGAAAGAGCGGCCATTTAATTTTTCTTTTAACTGAATAATGGCATACCCGTTTTTGGTCTGAATCGGTTCTTTCGTCCATTCATCTGGCTGAAGCTTTTGAGCTTCTTGTATGTATAGGGCCGGGATACTTTCCTGCTCTTCTGTCACAAATCCAAGATCTCCGCCGTATGGTGAGGTGTAACGGTCGATTGAACGTTCAGCTGCTACGGCTTCGAAGCTAGATCCACCTTTTAAATCTTTCAATACATTTTTAGCCTCGCTCTTTGTCTTCACGACGATATGGCGAATGCGGTATGAATCATCATATTGATATAAGTCCTTGTTTTTTTCATAAAACGATTTCGCTTCTTTTTCAGAAACGACGGCATCTCTTGTTAAAAGCTGCTCTAATAAAATTTGATAACGAATCTGTTCTTTCCATTCCTTCTCACTTGTATGTCCATCTTCATAGAAATTATTAGACACCGCTTTGAGCATAAGCAATTCACGATTGATCTCTTTTGAAGACACCTCCAGCTTGTTTTGCTTGGCAAGCTGATTGACCACCTTTTGATTGATCATTTGCTCAAGTGTCGCCTTTCCGTAGCGGTCTTCCATTTTCTTTAGCCATTCTTGACGCGTCACCTTCTCTTTTCCAATCGACGCAATTTCTTCACCGCTCTTCCCGTTAGAAGAGGCCTGTGACATTTGTGACTTTGTTAATACATATGCAATGACAACGGCATTAATCATGAGCAACACGAGGATAAATGTCCATACCACTCTTGCTTTTAGTCTCATCTTTCGGCTCCTTTCCATTCTAAAAAGAAAACCCGCTGCTTAGAGCTTAGCGGGTTAATTCTTCACGTAGCTCTTCCAGCTCTTCTTTTGTAAATACATACGTTTCGTTACAAAAATGGCATTGAGCTTCTGCTTGTCCGTCTTGTTCAATCATATCATCAATTTCGGCTTTTCCTAGGCTGATAATGCCATTTGCAAACCGTTCTTTTGAGCAGTTACAAGAAAATTCGACGGGTACAGTTTCTAAAATTTGAGGCTTTTCACCGAGTACTTCTTCTAATATTTGTTCTGGTGTCATCCCTTTTTCAATGAGTTTAGAGATTGGTTCAATGGTTGACAGGCGCTTTTCTAGTCTTTCAATGACAGCATCGTCTGTACCAGGCAGCAATTGAATGATGAAACCGCCTGCTGCGAGGATCGAATTATCTGGATTGACAAGGACACCTACGCCTACAGAAGAAGGCACTTGCTCAGAAGAAACAAGATAATAAGTGAAGTCATCTCCAATTTCACCTGAGACGATTTCCGTTTGTCCTGTAAAGTGGTCCTTCAGCCCGATATCTTTGACAACACTTAACGTTCCAGATGTTCCGACTGCACGCCTCACATCCAGCTTGCCATGTTCATTTAAGTCAAAGTGAACTTGTGGGTTTGAGACATATCCTCGTACCTGGCCTTTTGCATTTCCATCAGCAATAATGGCGCCGATTGGTCCACCGCCTTCTATTTTGACAGTTAGCTTATTCTCACCTTTCAGCATAGCACCCATCATGACTGTTGCTGTCATCGTTCTGCCGATGGCTGCTGATGCGGTCGGCCACGTATGATGTCTTCTTTGTGCTTCGTTGATTGTATCTGTTGTGTTTGCAGCATATGCGCGGACTTTTCCGTCATATGCTAACGCTTTAACTAAGTAATCCATTTGATTTAAACCTCCTATAATACACCGACACGATTACGTTCATAAATGAGCTGCAGTCCTTTTAATGTGAGGAACGGATCGACAATATCAATACAGTCTGATTCATTTCCAATCAATGTAGACAAACCGCCTGTTGCAATGACTTTCGGTGTTTGTTTGGCTTGCTGCTTCATCCGTTTCACTATTCCCTCGACTTGGCCAACATATCCATAAAGGATGCCGGATTGCATCGCACTGATGGTGTTTTTTCCAACAATGTGATCTGGACGGACAATTTCAATTCTCGGCAGCTTCGCCGCTCTTGTATATAAAGCCTCAGTTGAAATGGTAATACCCGGTGCAATCGCTCCACCCATGTATTGTTTTTGTTCATTGATATAACAGTAGGTTGTTGCTGTTCCAAAGTCTACCACAATAAGAGGCGCCCCATATAGGTGAATGGCTGCTACTGCATTGACAATTCGATCTGCCCCGACTTCCTTTGGATTGTCACACATAATGTTTAAACCAGTCTTCATTCCAGGCCCTACAATTTGGGGTGTTATGTGAAAATACTTTTCGCACATTCTTTCAAGTGCGAACATCATAGGCGGGACAACAGACGAGATGATAATCCCTTCTATTTGGTCAAACATCAGCCCCACATAATCGAATAAAGCCCTTATGGACATACCAAATTCATCTTCTGTTTTATGACGGCTTGTTTCAATTCGCCAATGGTAGTTTAGATCGCCATTATGATAAACACCTAAAACGGTATTTGTGTTTCCTACATCTATCACGAGTAACAACTTCATCACCACTTTGAATAGTTTCTCAAAAAGAGCATTTTTCGACTTTCTATCATACCATACACGAATTGAGTTCCATTTGTAAACAATTCGAAACCGATCCATTCATGAATCGAAATAAAAAAGCTGCCGGTGATCCCGGCAGCTTTCACAGAAGGAGATTAGATCTCCTCATCTTCTTTTTTCTTGATGTTTACTTTCACATCATCGTTTTTCTCTTCGTCATCTGCGTATACACGCTCTGGAAGCTTTCCAGTTTCGTAAAGAGATTTAATTTGCTCAGCATCTAATGTTTCAACTTCTAGAAGGGCCTGTGCGATGATTTCTAGCTTATCTTTATTCTCAGTGAGAATTTGCTTCGCACGTTCGTAGCTCTCCTTAATGAAACGCTGAACTTCTTGGTCAATTTCGTAAGCGATCGCTTCACTGTAATTCGGCTCATTGTTGAAATCACGGCCAAGGAATACTTGACCTCCTTGTGATTGACCGAATTGAAGCGGACCAAGTTTATCAGACATACCGAACTCTGTAACCATTCTTCTTGCAATGCCTGTTGCACGCTGGAAGTCGTTGTGAGCGCCTGTACTTACTTCGCCAAACGTAATTTCCTCTGCAACACGACCGCCGAGCAAGCCGACAATTTTATCAAGAAGCTCTGGTTTCGTTTGGAAATAACGGTCTTCCCTTGGAAGCATGACCGCATATCCGCCTGCCTGACCTCGAGGAACGATCGTTACTTTATGCACCATATCCGCTTCGTCTAGGATAAGACCAATGACGGTATGACCTGCTTCATGGTAAGCCACGATATTACGTTCTTTCTTCGAAATGACGCGGCTTTTCTTCGCCGGCCCAGCGATGACACGGTCAGTCGCTTCATCGATATCACGCATATCGATTTTCTTTTTGTTTTGACGGGCAGCAACAAGTGCTGCTTCGTTTAGTAAGTTCTCAAGATCTGCTCCAGAGAACCCTGGTGTTCTGCTTGCAATGGCTTTTAAGTTGACTGACTCGTCAAGCGGTTTGTTTTTCGCATGAACTTTCAGTACTTCTTCACGGCCAATAACATCTGGGCGGTCAACCGTAATTTGACGGTCAAAACGTCCCGGACGCAGCAATGCAGGGTCTAGAATATCTGCACGGTTCGTCGCAGCAATGATAATAATACCTTCGTTGGCACTAAAACCATCCATTTCAACAAGAAGCTGGTTAAGCGTTTGTTCACGCTCATCATGACCACCGCCAAGACCGGCTCCACGCTGACGACCCACTGCATCAATCTCATCAATAAAGATTAAGCAAGGTGCATTCTTTTTCGCATTTTCGAATAAATCACGTACACGTGATGCACCGACACCGACGAACATCTCGACGAAGTCAGAACCACTGATGCTGAAGAAAGGAACGCCTGCTTCTCCTGCAGATGCTCTCGCAAGCAATGTTTTACCTGTACCTGGAGGTCCTACTAGTAAAACCCCTTTAGGGATTCTTGCGCCAAGCTCCGCAAATTTACGTGGATCCTTCAGGAATTCAACCACTTCTACAAGCTCTTGCTTCTCTTCATCTGCACCGGCAACATCTTTAAATTTCACACGTTTCTTCTCTTCTGTGTAAAGCTTCGCCTTACTCTTACCAAAGTTCATGACTCGGCTTCCGCCGCCCTGAGCTTGGTTCAATAAGAAGAAGAACAGGATAAAGATGATGATAAACGGAATGATGGTTGTCAGAACTTGCAGCCATCCATTTGTTTCAGGTGCTGGTTCTACTTTTACATCTGTATTCTTCAGTGCACTGTAAATTTGGTCAACACCTTGACCATCTGGAACATGGGTAATGAAGTATTGATCTTTCTTCGCGCCATCTAATTGACCACGAATTTCATAAACCCCTCTTACAGGCTGAATGGAGATACTCTCCACTTTTCCCGCACTTAGATTTTGCGAAAATTTGCTGTAAGACATGTTCTCAGGCTTTTGATTTGGGGATCCTAACCAACTGACGACCCCTATCACAAGTAATAAAATAAGTATATAAAAAATCGTATTACGAAAAACCCGATTCATTCCTTACCTCCTCCCACAGTAAGCACAACTATGTTCAATAGTATCATAGAAAATCATTCCAACACAACCAATAACCTCATGTATACGTATGCTGATCAGCCTTCGTAAACAGATGGTTTTAACACTCCAATATACGGGAGGTTTCGGTAACGTTCAGCGAAATCCAATCCATAGCCGACAACAAATGCATCTGGCACTTCAAATCCAACATAATCTGCTTTGATGTCTGCTTTGCGGCCGCTTGGTTTATCAAGCAATGTCACAATTTTAATGGAATTTGCTTTACGGTATCGGAAAAGCTCTACCAGATAGCTCAAAGTTAACCCACTGTCGATGATATCTTCCATAATCAAAATATCTCTTCCTTCAACAGAAGTATCTAGATCCTTAATGATCTTTACTTCTCCAGAAGATACGGTAGACTTTCCGTAGCTAGATACATCCATAAAATCAAGTTCTAAATATGTATCAATGTGTTTGATCAGGTCTGCCATGAATGGAAGAGCCCCTTTCAAAACACCAATAGCCAGGGGAAATTTACCATCATAATCGCTGGTTAATGTTGCACCCAGTTCCTTCACTTTTTGCTGGATCTCTTCTTCTGAGATCAAAATCTTTTCAATATCTTGTTTCATGCTTTTGCTTGCCCCCTACAAATTTTCGTGCTGTCTATATTGTAATACAATGAGATCGCTGTTTGTCATATCAATTTCTTCAAAAACGGATTTTTTCAGACCTGGGATCCAGATGATTTGATGATCCGAGTCAGTGACGATCGGCCAGCTGTCTCTTTCTGCAAGAGGCACTTTTTTATCAATAAATATATCCTTCACCTTTTTTGATCCATTCATCCCTTTAAGTTTGATTCGATCACCATTTTTTCGTGAGCGAATGATCAAAGGGAGACGAACATGATCTTTTTGAAGCAAGAAAAAATGGTTTCCGTTCCGTGCATCCTTCGGAACATGATTTGATACGACGATAGACTGTCCATTTGGGAGAAAAAGCTCTTCTCCGAGCTCAGCCTTTAAGTGAAGAGCATAAGACTGGTCTAATACATGCGATCGTTCAAAGGTAAACATACAGTGATCATAAGACTTGACAGCTTGTAAACCTTTTGGCAAATCTAATGATCCAGACGGTTGATCTGTATGAGATAACCAGTCTAAAGTCCCTAGAATATGCTGGTTTGAAAACGCTGATTGAGTGTTTTCATAAAGATAGTTTAATATTAGTTGAATGCCTCTTCTTTGTAAAGGCAAAGGCAGGTCAAGCAAAGGCTTCGTTTTGATCTCAATTTGCTTAGGCGATTGACTCGTTATCACTTGGTTCATTTGTTCCTTTGTTAAAGCCTGCAAGTATTGCTCATCCTCAGTCAGCATGTCACTTACAAACTGAAAGCTTTCATGTACATGAGGTGCCTCTTCTTTTAATACGGGAAGAATATGTCTTCTTACCCGGTTTCTCAAGTAGTCATCCGTATGATTGCTTTGATCAATGACATAGGGGACATGTTCTTTTTCACAAGCTTTTAGCACGTCGTCTTTAGAGTATCCAATGAGCGGACGAATCAGCCATCCGCCTTGAAAAGGACGTTTTGCTTGGATACCCGCGAGTCCAATACCAACAGTCCCTCTCACAAGTCTCATCATCATTGTTTCTACTTGGTCGTCTCCATGATGTGCAAGCGCTATAAATTGAGCGTTGTATTTCTCCATCAATTGACGAAAGAAAGTATATCTGCACTCCCTTGCAGCTGCCTGTTTGTTTAAGCGGTTTTCTTTTGCATATTGGGTGACCTGTATGCGGGACGATTCAAAAGGGATCTCGTGCTCCTTACAGTAAGCCTCAACAAATGCCAAATCAGCGAAGGACTCTTCTCCTCTGAACATGTGATCTACATGGGCTGCAATCAGCTGATAGGAACCTTTGCGGCGCTTGTTAAGTTCATGCAGTAAGAGCATGGAATCCGGTCCGCCGGAAACCCCGACAATGACTGTCGTATTTTCAAGGTAAACATCATGTTTTTTCAAAAAAGATTCAATTCTACTCACAACTTCCTCCTCACAAAAGAGCAGGTAATTTAAAGATATACATATCCTATCACTTTCAGTAGCTCCAAGCAAAGAAGAAGCCTGCTTTTTTCCGGCTCTACAACAGGAACAAAACCACATATGCACAGTAAAGAGCGAGTACACTGCACACGATAAGAATGGTTTCAAAAAGTCCGCCTGATTTTTTACGCACTGACGTTCTTTTTGCTGCTGCAGCCCGCGATCGTGAGGTCACTTGTTGATTTTGATTAACAGCAGGTTTTGGCGCGTTTTTTTGCTGCTTCTTCTGGCGCGATTTCCTTGATGCAATCAGCTGTCCTTCTTTCAGCATCGCACTTTTCATGTCTGCTGCTGATTGATATTTACCTTGTAGAGCAGCCTTTAACACCCTTTCATATCGCTTTAATAAAGGATGTCCTTCAATAGCTCGATAAAGCTGCTTTTCTGGTTCTGCTCCTTTTTTGAATTCTTTCTTATACGCACAGTTCACCATCACCATCGTCAGAGCAAATAAATCATAAGTTGGATCAGCTTTTCGTGTACCGAATCCCCAATAGCCTCGATCAAAAAACTCGGTATACTCCTTAATTGCCCTGCCCGCTTTCGTCGTTCCTCCCACATCAATGCACCGGATCGTGGCCGGGGGCCCAGAAACAATGAGATTATCCGGCTTTAAATCACCAAAAATCCAGCCTTCCTGATGTAAATGAGCCAAGCTAGATAAAAGCTGAATCATTAAAACCACAATCCACTCATCACCCTTTTGTTTCACAAATTCAAGCAGTAATGGGCCTCTGACATATTCCATCACATAAAAAGAGCGTTTTTGAGGCATACCAGGATAAATCGCATCATCCATATCATAAAAAGAAGGCCCCATGGTTTTCACAGGAGCCTTTGAAAAGGATTTTAAAACATTGACTTCAGATGCAATGAGCATACTGTCATCACTCACTTTAAGGGCCGCTTGCCCATGTGGCGATTCGGCCAGATAGACAACACCGTTCGCCCCTTTTCCAAGCTCTTTTACAATACGGTAATGATGGTGGTGCCATTTCCCTTGAATCACCGTGCCTAACGGGATGTTAGAAGCCGAATTCATCATCATGCTCTTCCTTTGCTTCAAGCAGCCCTTTGCGTGAACGAACTGATTTGAAATGCTGAAGTGCTTCCCGAAGCGCTGGTCCCGTTGGGGTGATTCCTCCAGTGGTCAGTTTTGGGAAAATAGATGATAATGAATCGAATCGAGGCGTCCAATTCAACACAATTTCAGCATCTGAGTTTTTCCCGGGAAATACACACATCCCAAACTGATTTTCTCCAATTCTTGAATTTAAACTGATGGAAAGGTCGATGAGTGCTTCTTTTACGGTCGGCAGCTTCGGTTTCATACTTGCACTTGTATCAACAAGCACGAGTACTTGAAGGTGAACCGTCTCTCCTAACTCATCTACAACCTCCATTACTTCCCCGCGCTTATCAGGTGGAAGTTCTTCAATTTCAGCATCTTTGCCGAGAATTTGCTGCAATTCTTTATTCACAACACCTTGCAGGGTTTGTGTCATCGCTTTTTTTGTGACCATTTGTACTGTTTGAGATAACTGCTGGACGTAGACAACTTGATGGATGCCTCCGCCTGCGAGAGCAATCCCCTCTACTTCCTTCATCGCTTCATGATCGTGTCTGTTTTCTTCCATAATGCCAATGACATTGACTGTAATCCCTTGTTCCTTTGCCAATGAGGCAATCGCAAGCGGATCTTCCCCGTGATTTGAGCAGCCATCTGTAATCAATAAGATTTGGTTGACGTGACCTTTTCGCATCTTCATTCCTCCTGGGATTGTAACTGAATGCTTATATCCCCATCATCGCCAGAAGAAATTCATATTATACGATATTTTAAGAAATCTCTTGTTTCTCAAGATAGAATGTACCGGTCGGAATGGAAGCCCATTTTGGTGTGTTGTGGTCGAGCCTGATGACAACAACTGTCATATCGTCATCAATTTGGCCTGCTCTTGTTCGAATGACCTCTTCCATTAATAAATCAGCAATTTCTTGGGGATCTTCTGTTTTAAAGCTTTTCATTTTCCGTTTCACCCACAGATCATGATTTTCAATATGCTTTGGCCCTTCAAAAATGCCGTCACTCATCATAATCAATAGATCTCCTGCCTTCATCTGTTCACTCACAACCTCGACTTCGAATTCATCAATAATACCGATTGGCAAGTTGCTTGCTTGTACCTTCATCACCTGATCACCCCGTTTAATAAAGCTGGGTGTTGAACCAATTTTGAGGAACTTACAGCTCGCATCCTGTAAATCAATGATCGATAAATCCAATGTTGAATAGATCTCGTCCGTCGTTCTTAAAGATAAAATACTATTAATGGTTTTAATCGCCACTTTTTCATTGATACCTGACGCCAATATTTTTTCTAACAGCTTAATCGTTTCATTGCTTTCAAAATGAGCCCGTGCTCCGTTGCCCATTCCATCACTAATAGCTGCAGCATACTTGCCCGCACCAAGCTCCATCATGCTGTAGCTGTCTCCAGATACCAGTCCTCCGCCTTTTGCTGCATGTGCCACGCCTGTAGCCACTCGGTATGATTTAGCAGAGCCAAATACAACGTGGCAATAGCCTGTTGGGTGCTCTGCACACTGCTCTGCTTTGACTAAAATCTGTTCTTCTAAAATATCTGAAAGCATTGGAGCAATGATTTTTTCACATTCCCCATGCCCTTGGCAATATGGGATTCTCATTTCAATATCCACATTTCCCTGCTCCAAGCTATAGATTTCTACTTGCTGGATTTCAATGCCAAAGTGCTGAAGCGCTTCTATCATCTGCTCTTCCTGAATAAAATGCTGTTCTCTTTCTCGTTTTATTTCCCGGGAAAAATCCTCCATTACTTGCGAGACCCCCATCAGCTGTTCAGCCACAAGACGTCTGCTGTCTTGGACTTTTTTCTTCAATGTCTGATTGGCTTTATAGTAAGCGATCTCCTCTTCGATCAATTCCTCGACATGTTTTGATTTTGAGCAGTGCTGACTAAATTTCTTTTTCAATTTTCGGTTATGCTCATACGTTTTTTCATCAGATTCATGCATAACTTGTTTCATTAGTTCATAGGTTGTATCAAAGTTCTGCACCCAGCATTTATTTTTCTTATAGCACGTTTGACAGGATCGTTCTGTGATCGTACTTAAAAAAAGATCTACATCCTCTTCCTGCTTCTTCTCTTCAGGAATGGATTCGTAAAATGTCGCAAAACTCTCAGACAGCGCATGAAATACATGAGAGAATTGATCTACCTTTTTTGCTGTCACGTCTCGTACCTTGCGAGCATATTGCTGCTGCTCTTGTACATGCTCTACCGTACCAGGAATGTATTTCGCTACCTTGGAGGTGACTGATTGCGGCGTAAGCAAAAAGAGCACAACCGCTATAAGTGATTCATACAGTGTGGTCATGAGACCTGCTGATCCTTCCCCGTACAGTGAAATGAGTAAGGAACCCACTATTAAGCCGATGGCTGCCCCTGCTTTTTTCCCTTCTTTCAGCAATCCGCCTAATAAGCCTGAAAAGGCAAGAAGACTCATCTGATAAAGGTTTCCGATGTTAGCGAGACCGAGAATTAATCCTGTCACAACACCGACCGTACAACCAATACTGGCTCCGCCAATAAAGGCAAACGTCAGCACTACATAACGTGACAAAATATGCTCTGCCTGCATTCCTTGAAATGTGATCCCAGCAAGGCCAGTTAAAACTGAGGCAATTAAAATCATAAAACAAATAATTTCTTCGACCTTTAAAGAGTGTTTAATTTTCCTGACTGTAAAAATCGGCAGGCTTTGAAGAAAAATCAGAGTCAAAATGAAGGCAAGTCCTGCTTCGACACCCGCCATGACGTAATCATAGCTTTGCACAGCACCTTGCTCTAGGTAAACAAACGCTCCTCGGGTGATCAGCATTGAGAGAACAATGACAACCGGTAATGTTTTCACTGGGTCTTTGATGATGAAAGAAACCACCTTTGACATAAGGAGAAACATGAGCAGCGACGCAAACACAAACAATGCATTTTGAGGTGATATCGTCATCGCCCCTGCGAGTAAAGCTAGACAAGCAAGCATCGCCTTATCTCTTTTAATAAGCAGCATGGAGCCAAAGAAAGGCAGAGCAAACGGCATAATTTCAGATAATATAAAGGCTCGTCCTAATAAAAAGCCTAGAACAACATAAATAAACCCTTTATAGAAAAAAAGAGAATGCGTGTGATGAAGAAACAGGTTTTTCATCTTTTTTAATCCCGCACTGATTCTTTCAAACCCCGCTCCTGTTAAATCAGTTCTTCTTTCTAGTTTTTCCATCTTCTCATCCCCCACCTGATATTCGTTGCTTGTCATTATAGCGAAGGTAAAAAAGAAATTTTGTCAAAAGAAGTTGTCGTTTCCATAAAACGTTCGACGCTTTATTCGTCAAAGAGGCATACTTTCATGAAAGTCGATGTCTTTCATCAGAATTTTACGAAGGCACAAAAAAACAGCTTTCCTATAGAAAGCTGTTTCGAAGATGACCCGTACGGGATTCGAACCCGTGTTACCGCCGTGAAAGGGCGGTGTCTTAACCGCTTGACCAACGGGCCTTGCTTTATGTTCTAGTTAAAAGGATAGCGGCGGAGGGGATCGAACCCCCGACCTCACGGGTATGAACCGTACGCTCTAGCCAGCTGAGCTACACCGCCATAATGAAAATGCGCTAAGAAGCACAAGAACTATAATACAAAGGATTCGCTTGTCCGTCAATAGAAAGTTTTAAATTAAATGACGAAATCTCAAAAAATATCGGATGGATCATGAAAAAAAGCACCTGCTGAACAGCAGATGCTTTGTTGTGAAAATATATAGAAAGCAGCAACAAGTTAACCTCTTCTTGCTCCGCGCCCCCCACGTTTTGATTCCGTGTTACGTTTTAAAGATGTTAAGCGATCTTCGCTATCTTTTAAGAATTTGTTCATTTTTTGTTCAAACGATTCCTTCGGACGGAAATCATTTCTGCTTGGTCTTGATTGTTGTTGAGGACGATCTTTTGCTTTTTTAATGGACAAGCCGATTTTACCGTCTTTTTCAACGTTAATCACTTTCACTTCAACTTGTTCACCGACTTTTAAATGCTCATTAATATCTTTTACATAGTTATCGGCTACCTCACTGATATGAACGAGACCAGTTGAACCGCCTGGCAACTCCACAAAAGCTCCAAAATTTGTAATGCCCGTAACTTTCCCTTGTAACTTGCTGCCAACTTCAATCGACATAAAAAAAGTGCTCCTCCTTAGACTTATAAAAAAATCTCATTTGTTCAATTATACATAAACTGAATTTTAAGTGTCAACAAGGCTAATCGCTCTTATTGCCCACATCAAAGATTTTTTCGCCTTTTTTGGACATATAATAGTCCCGTCGTGCCAGTTCGAGTACGTATTCCTTGCTTTTCAGCTTCTTAATTTCATCAGAAATATCTTCCTGCTTTGTTTGTAATTGCTTCAACTCTTTTTCGAGCGCAACCTTCTTCTCTTCTTTTTCCTTTAGTGAAGACGATTGCGACCAGAGGGCACTTGTCACCAAGACAGCAAACATGAGCACGATTACACCAAACACGGTAAGCCTTCTAAGGAGTCCGCGACGTTTGCGTTTTAAGCGCTGCGCTTGCTGTTCCATTTGTTTTTGGTAATCATTTTGAATTTGTGCGATATTTCTTTTTCTCTTGTTCAAGATTGAAGGCCTCCTCTCTCACTTTGTCCAGAATTGTTTCCATTTCGTTTTGATGGTACCAGATAATTTCTTGGCCCCTTGTAAAATTCCTGCTCCTTTTGAGAAAAACAATCTCATTGATGTTCGCCATTTTTCGGGAATCCGATGAATAATGGTCACATTGAGTAACCAGATGAGCGGATAACAAACAATCGACAGCACCTTCCACACGAGCCGAAACGTAAAACGAACTAGACGTAAGAGCGAGTGGAGCAAGAACAGTATAGCACTTATGACCAATGTGATCATCCAGCGGATCGGCTGGAAGACAATCGACATGACCAGCCTTTTCAGGAAGAGAACGGTCTGATATACACACATCATGATAAACTTGAGAATCTTAAGATACAGATGTTTCATCAATGCCTGATACATCGAGAAACCTAGAGCAACGGCTAGAAAAATATAAAGCCTGAATTCTCCCTCATTTGTCAGCAGCAGGACGTAAAAGAATAAGAGACCCTGTACCATCCAAAAAAGGAGATCGTGGATAACCAAAAGCCATTTTGCTGTTTTTTCCCGATTCACAAACAGCTTGTACGTATCAAGCGATGCGCCCAGCCAGATGCCCATCGCCGCCATGGAAAGCATCGTATAAAACTGGACTGTCAGCGTCATTTAAACAGCTTGCTAAAAAATCCTTTAGCTTTCTCCCCGTGCTGCTCATCCACATAGATTAAATCAAAAACACGCCCTTTAATCGACACAACGCCCTTTTCGACGTCTAGGTTTTTCATTTGCAGATTTTCTCCGCGGATGGCGAGAATCCCCATGACCGTCTCCAGCAGAAATTCCTCACTATCAAAGCTTTCCACTTGTTTGACACCAGTAATATCTAAATGCTTTCTGTTTCGCATTGTGACATTATGCTCTGCGTCTGATGACAGCTTCGTGCCTTGAGGTTGATTATAATATTGATTCATCTATACATCCCCCATATCTCATACTTGCATGTTACTGCATTGTATGTGATAAGAGGGTCATTTAGAACAAGCCCTATTCTGCTGTTTTTTCTTCTTTTAGCACAGTATACATGCCAGCCGCTTCTTCTTTTTTCGTCGTGTCCTTTAACTCGTTGACTTGAACAGTCACTAGTTTTTGACCAAAGCGGATTTGCAGCTCATCTCCTTCTTTCACGTCAGAGCTTGCTTTCGCCTGTGTTCCGTTAATAGAAATCCTGCCTTGATCAGCTACTTCTTTTGCCAATGTTCTTCTTTTAATTAAACGGGACACTTTTAAAAATTTATCTAGTCTCATGTGTCTTCACCTCTTTCTATGCGTTTCGCATCGTTCCATAGATCGTCCATTTCCTCTAGCGTTAAGTCATCTAATGAACGGCCTATGTCCTTTGCTTTTTGTTCGATATGCTGAAAGCGCCGTATAAATTTTGTGTTGGCAGAAGCGAGTGCCGTTTCAGGCTCTAAGTGATAGAACCGGCCAATATTGACGAGAACAAACAAAAGATCTCCAAATTCATCTTTCATCTGCTTCGTTGCACCTTCGTCCGTCTTCTCTGCCACTTCATCGAGAAATTCCTGCTTTTCTTCTTCGTATTTGTTCCAAATATCTTGAACATCTGTCCAATCAAAGCCTACCTTGGCAGCTTTCTTTTGGAGCTTATATGCCTTTGTTAGTGCTGGAAGTGTCGCCGGAATCGATTGCAAAATAGAACCGGTCCGCTCTGGCTTCTCCTGCTGCTTGATTTTTTCCCAGTTGGCAACCACATCTGCTGCCTCAGAAACATTCGTGTCACCAAACACATGGGGGTGCCGCCGAATCATTTTTTCTGTGACATGCTGAATGACGTCATCGATTGAGAAATAACCGTCATCTTCGCCAATTTGAGCGTGAAGCAGCACCTGCAGCAGCACATCGCCAAGCTCTTCCACCATATGATCTGTGTCATCTTCATCTATCGCTTCAAGCAGTTCATAGCATTCTTCAATTAAATATGGTTTGAGTGATTCATTTGTTTGTTTTTGATCCCATGGACAGCCGCCCGGACCTCTTAATGTACGTATGACGTCACGGAAGGTGTCAAATTGTTGATAAAGCAGCTGTTCATCTTGAATTGGAGGAACATAAACACTCGTTAAGTTATTTATCGACACATCTCGATCAAGTTCAAATAAAGGAACGGCAGTAATCTGTTCCTGACTGCTTCCAGCTGCAGTCACAATATAAACTTCATAATCGTCGGGAAGCTTTTCCATCAGTGTGAGTTTCACATTCGAAGCTGTCATCTGATCATATACCTGACAAATCAGGACGTGCTGGGTTAATTTCAGATCATCCGCTCTCATATCCCCTGCATCAACGAATTGTAATCCCTCGATGGGATCAATCTGCAAGGAGTTGAATGTCGCATCTAGAAAGCTTTGTCCACCAGCGACAGACACCTCAATCCCGCGCTCTTTCTGCCCGGAAACGAGCAGCTGTACGGTCTTTTCTGCCACAAATGGATGACCAGGTACTGCGTACACAATGTCTTTTTCCGCTGCCTCTGAAAATAATATTTCGGTAATTTCATGATACACCTGATCAAACTGATCGTGCTTTTCATAAATTTCATCAAAAAAGGTGAGAGCTGGGACCTCCTGCATCAACTCTGCGGTAAGCGGATGATCCTGCGTTCTCATAAATACTTCTTTCGCCTGCTTCAGCTGCTTATATACACCGAGCGTCAGCTGATCCATGTCGCCTGCCCCGAGACCGACGACGGTAATCTTACCTGCCATTTTGATTCCCTCTCATCTGTTTAAAATATAAAATCTTTTCTCCTAATGGAATGAGTCTCCATTCATCGTCCGTAAATACTTCTAGCTTAAGAATACTATATAAAAAGGCGAAACCACCAATAAAAACTGATGTCAGGCACTCTAAAACGGAAAACGGACGGTTTTCAAAGGGGATGACCCATGAAAACAGAGCCTGATATCCTATTAAGACCACAGCCATGAAGGCGGCTGATAAAAGAATTTTCACCGGGAACAGCTCTCTCAATGAAATCCATCCTTTATGCTTCAAATAAACGGCATTGAGCACGGCTGCTGTGAGAAAACCACATACAGTTGACCATGCGGCACCTTGGATGCCAAATAACGGTACAAGCGCAATCGTTAGAATCCATTTCACCAGCACGCTGAGGACCACCACAACAGCAGGGTACACAGTATGCCCGAGCCCTTGCAGTAAAGCCGTCTGCGTAATGGCAATCGATGTAAAGGCGATCGATATACAGAATATTTGCAAGACATCGGTGCCTAAATCATTACGAAAAAGCATTGTATTTACTGGTGCTAAAATACAAATCAATCCAACCGCTGACCCTATCCCTAATACCGACGTGGTCTTAACCGATGACCGAACTTTTTGCCGTATCGTTTCACGCTCTCCATTCCTCATAGCTGCCGATAAAAATGGCACAAGTGAGGTTCCGATGCTGATGGCAAACACCGTTCCGAGCTGTAAGAAAGGCTGGCCTCGGTCATATACACCTTTCGCCGCCTTTGCCGCCGCTTCACTGAGACCCTCGCTGCGCAGCAGCGCATACAGATGAAAAGCATCAATCATTTGCATCCATAAAATGAGCAAACCGCTGACACAAATCGTCAATGTATACAGCACCAAACTCTTCATAACATCTTTTTTTCGAAGTGTCTGTTTGCCTGACATACTTGCAGCAGACTGCTTTCGATAGGTCAGCCAAAGGAAAAGAAGCAAAATGAGCGAGGCCGCACTTCCCGCGATAGAAGAGAACACTGCACCCGCCCCTGTTTCATAAAGCGAATAGCCATGCCTCACGAAATAGAAGGATAAAACAAGCAGGACACCTACCCTGATGAGCTGCTCAACCAACTGAGAAACAGCCGTTGGAAGCATCAGACCGTCACTCTGAAAAACTCCCCTCAGCATCACAGTGAGCGGCAGAAATAGAAACACAAAAGCACTCATCTGGATGAGCAGAATTAATTGACTGTCTGCCATAAGACCCGCAATTGTGCCTGCTCCTATGTAAAGACAAAGAAATAAGACCAGGCTCAGTAAAGTGATATAGATCAAGGATACCCTTGTAATGATCCGTCGATTCTCTTCCCCATGCTCACTCAAAAGCTTGGACACCATGACAGGAAAACCTGTTGTACCAAGCATGATGGCAATGCCAAGGAAAGGATATACCTGCTGATAAATATAAAACCCTGTGTCCCCTACGATGTTTTGAAACGGGACACGGTAAACGGCACTTAGTACCTTTGATAACAAGCCTGCGATGGTCAAAATCACCGCACCCTGGAAAAGCCAGTGCGGCTGATTCACAGCATTTTTCATGGATGACTCCTTTAAAATAGATCTACAGTTAAACGCACTCATTATATCATACGTGAAAAAGACGTTCCTTTCTAAGGAGTAGACGGCACATGTCTCGTTTTGTTTCATTCCATATAAAAAACCGACAAAATCAAATGATTTCATCGGCATTCTTTCGTTTTATCAAAATGATATAGAGTTATTAGACCTAATGTTCCATTTGACGGGCTAAGAAGCCAGCTGCTGTCTCTGCCGCTTTATGCTCCACTTCTCCCATTGAACGCTCTTTAGAAAATAAGACGACGGCGCCAATCGGATCTCCGTTTGCAACAATAGGTGCAATGGTATAAGAAGATACGTCATCATCAATACCATCGACAAGTTGAATTTCTTTTTTGCTTTCTTCTAACACAGAATTACGCTGATCCATTGTTCGTTCAAGTAAATCACTGATGGATTTGTTTAAGTACTCTTTTTTCGAACTGCCGGATACAGCAATATACGTATCTCGATCACAGATCAGGATGGAATGACCCAAACTGTCGAATAATGCATCAGCATATTCCTTCGCAAAGTCTCCTAGCTCACTAATCGGCGAATACTTCTTCAAAATCACTTCTCCATCGCGGTCGACGAAAATCTCAAGCGGATCTCCTTCCCGAATGCGCAATGTTCTGCGAATCTCCTTCGGAATAACCACTCTACCTAGATCATCGATGCGGCGTACAATTCCAGTTGCTTTCATTCACTGCTGCCTCTCTTTCGTTTGATGATGTGTTGGGTGAATGGAACAAAAGCGTCCACTTTATGCAACATTCACCACTTGACCCTGAGTTTAGTATCCGTCACATCAAACGTAATATACACGAGAGACAAACAAAATTTTATGAAGATGGAATGGTTTCTTTTTTCACATCTTGAAGGCCTCGAAGCATGTTAAGAACAACCTCAAGCCATTCCTCTGTCTTCTTGCCTTTCGTTTGGACAGAAATAATCAGCTTGCTGCCTTCCATTCCCAATCCGATTTCACGTCCATATTTACTGCCGAGCTCAAATAATTTTTGACCGTCGATTTCACCGCTTGCTTTCTCATCAAGGGTCATTCTGACAATGCCTTTCTCCATCTTGATCAGCTCGACACGTTCCTGGACAGCGTACACCTTCATTGTCGCAATCGTAAACAAGTCAGCCACTTCTTGCGGATATTCACCAAATCGGTCGATCATTTCATCCTGAAGCTCTTTTCTCTCTTCAATCGATCCAATTGCTCTGAACTGTTTATACATTTCAATCTTTTGCTTGCCATCCGAAATATAAGTGTCTGGGATGTAAGCATCAATTTGCAGATCAATTTCTGGCTCGAATTTATCTTGAGCCGTTGTATCGCCTCTTCTTTCCTCAATGGCTTCTTTCAGCATTTGAGAATAGAGATCGAATCCAACCGAATCAATGAAGCCATGCTGCTGAGCACCAAGTAAATTCCCTGCTCCTCGAATCGTTAAATCACGCATCGCAATTTTAAACCCAGATCCGAGCTCTGTGAATTCTTTAATGGCTTGAAGTCTTTTCTCCGCAACTTCAGAAAGAACTTTATCTTTTCGATACGTGAAATAAGCATAAGCGACACGGTTCGAACGCCCGACTCGTCCTCTTAGCTGGTACAGCTGAGAGAGCCCCATTTTATCGGCATCGTGGACGATGAGCGTGTTCACATTTGGAATATCGACTCCCGTTTCAATGATGGTGGTACTGACCAATACATCTGATTCACCTTCAAGGAAATTGATCATCACTGATTCCAGCTCGTTCTCACTCATTTTCCCGTGCGCATAACTGACTTTTGCGTCTGGGACCAGCATGGAGATTTCGTCTGCTTTTCGTTCAATATCCTCAACACGGTTATAAAGGAAGTACACTTGACCGCCGCGTGCTAATTCTCGCTCAATCGCTTCTCTGACTAGAGCGCCATTGTACTCGACCACATAGGTTTGAACAGGGAATCGATTTTCAGGCGGTGTTTCAATCACTGATAAATCCCGCACGCCTAGCATGGACATATGAAGCGTACGCGGAATTGGCGTAGCCGTTAATGTCAGTACGTCGATATTGGCTTTCATCTGTTTAATTTTCTCTTTATGCGTCACACCAAAACGCTGTTCCTCATCAATGATCAACAGTCCTAAATCCTTGTAGACGATGTCTTTTGAAAGAAGACGGTGTGTGCCGATAACCATATCGATCGTTCCGTTTTTCAGCCCTTTTAACGTTTCAGTTGTTTCTTTTCTTGTACGGAAACGGCTCAGCTGCGCAATTTTGACAGGGTAGTCTTGGAATCGGTCCATGATTGTGTCAAAATGCTGCTGCGCTAAGATGGTTGTCGGAACTAGCAGGGCTACCTGCTTCCCGTCAGCAATCGCTTTGAAGGCCGCACGAATAGCCACCTCCGTTTTTCCGTAACCCACATCTCCACAAAGCAGACGGTCCATTGGACGTTCCCGCTCCATATCCTGTTTAATTTCGTGAATCGAACGGATTTGATCATCTGTTTCCTGGTAAGGGAACGCGGATTCAAACTGGCGCTGCATCTCATGATCAGGCGAGAAAGCATATCCTTTGCTTGCCTCGCGTTCTGCGTACAGTTTAATCAGATCATCTGCGATGTCCTGTACAGATGTTTCCACTTTTTTCTTCACACGTTTCCAATCGCTGCCGCCTAGTTTGTACAGCTTTGGTTCTTTACCTTCTGATCCTACATATTTCTGCACCTGATCAATTTGTTCAACCGGTACATAAAGCTTGTCGCTTCCTTGATAATGAATATTTAAATAATCTTTATGAATGCCGCCGATTTCAAGCGTTTCAATTCCTAAATATTTACCGATCCCGTGGTTAATGTGCACCACATAATCGCCGACTTGAAGCTCTGAATAGCTCTTGATCCGCTCTGCATTGGTCAGCTTTTGCTTACGTGCCTGCTTTTTCACACGTTTCTTGAAGAGTTCACCTTCTGTGATTACAGCAATTTTTGATAACGGCAATTCAAAGCCCGTTTGCAGCTCACCTTGTAAAATATACACCTGTCCGCTTACAAGCTCAGCGTCCGGTTTAGCAAGAGCGGCTTCAATGTCATAATCATGCAGAACAGACGACAGCTTTTCTGTCCGCTCTTCATCAGCACCTAAGAAGACAACCGTGTATTGCTGTTTTTTATAGCGTTCAATTTCACTCGCCAGCACATTCATCTGCCCGTGGAAATTCTGCATTTGCTTACTAGATACATTGACGATATTTTGCGGATTTGTCTGCTGGACATGTCTCAGGAACAAAGAGTAGTACAGAATGGATCTCGATTGCTGATTGATCAGTTCTTGGAACGGGAAAGATAGAGATAAATCATGGAGAATATTGCCTTCTTCAAGCAGACTAATTGTCCAATCGGCTTCTTCCTGTTCAAGCTGTTCTTCCATCTCCTGAATTCTGCTGATTTCATCTAAAATAATAATCGTATCCTGCGATGTGTAATCTAGCAAACTAGCAGGCTTTTCATAGAAATAGGACAGGTACTTCGTCATTTCCTGTGTCACGATGCCTTCAAGCAGCTTCTCGCGATCAGCAGAAATATTTTGATGAAGCAGTTCTTTTTGCTGATCTGAGTTGAATTTCTTTAAGCTCTTCGCCAGCCCTTGATCAAGCTGTTCAATGGCTCTCACTCGTTCAGGACCTCTCACAATTAACTCTTTTGCAGGACCTATTTTGATTTCTTGAAGGGTTTCTAATGAACGCTGTGTATCCGAATGAAACGTTCGAATCGAGTCTACTTCTGTATCAAACAGTTCAATACGGATTGGATGATCTTCCGTTAACGCATAGATGTCGATGATTCCTCCGCGCACACTAAAATCTCCGGGCGCTGCAACCATCGACGTCCGGTCATAACCAATTTGTACGAGCTGTTTTGAAAACGCCTCCAAATCAATTTCTTCACCGATCTTTAAATGGATCTGACTCTCCTTCCAGAGCTCAACTGGCGGAAGCATCCTGCGAACCGCAGCAGCGGGAGTGACGATAATGGGGTTTTCTCCATTCGCAAGTCGATTCAAGACATCCAAACGCTGTGCTCTCAGCTCAGGACTGGCCACTGCAATTTCTGAAGCGATGAGTTCATTGACAGGATAGAGAAGAACCGAGCGATCCGGCATCACACTTGCTAGATCATCTGTTACCTTCTGCGCCTGATATAAATTGTGAGTCACAATAAACATTGGCCGCTTCAGTTCGTCTGATATCGCGGCTGTAAATAAAGATCTGACGGAGCCTGATAGTCCGGCAAGCAGCTGTTCTTTTAACCCTTCCTTTAGCCCATTAAAAATGGACTGAAAATCATCACTTTGTTTGATAAATGATTGTATGTTTTTCATTTGGCTCCTCCTCCCTGTTTGTTTAAAACAGAAAAACGCTTTGGTCTAATATCTACACCAAAGCTTTTTTATTGAATAAAAGTATGATACTGATGGTAATCAGGATTTCTTTCAAGCGCCTCTTGGCAATCCTCACAAATGGTTTGTACATGTAAATCACCATTTTCCCTATAAGAAATCATATCGTTTCTTTCCTCATTTGTTAAGTGATGAAATCCAAGTGCTTCACTTTGGACAGCAGATTCATCTAGACTGCCAACCTTTACACCACAGTGGCGGCAGTAATAATGCAAAGCCATACGTGATCCTCCCATGCTGAGATTTTATGATCAGTATGTGCTTCGCTTATCATTCTTATACCTTCTTGTTAAAATCATTCATCACTTCTAAAAATGGCTTTTTTAAAGCCGCTTCACAAGCCTCGACAGACGATTGAATGGCTGATGCGATGTCAGGCTGTTCTTCTTCTGAGAAACGTCCTAGTACGTAATCAACGACCTTCATGCCGTTTTGAGGACGTCCAATGCCGATACGGAACCGGTCAAATTCAGGTGAACCTAAATGCTGAATTAATGATTTGATTCCATTATGCCCGCCTGCACTTCCTTTTGTACGTAAGCGAATCCGGCCAGTTGGCAAATCAAGATCATCATAGATCACTTTCAAATGTTCAAGGGGAATATCGTAATAGTCCATTAGCGGACGCACACATTCTCCTGATAAGTTCATATATGTAAGCGGCTTTACAAGTAGAACCTTTTGCCCCGAAACAAACCCAGTTCCAAATTGTCCATGGAATTTTGATTGATTTAAAGGAATGTCCCATTTTTTTGATAATTCATCTATTGTCATAAACCCGACATTATGTCTTGTTTTTTCATATTCTTTTCCTGGATTGCCTAATCCAACGAATGCAATCATGAAACCAATAACCTCCTTTGTCACACAGCACACGCCTAAAAAATGAGCCAATCAGATTGCCTCATGTAAAAACGTATGAATTCTTTTCATTCTAGCACAAAAGACGCAACCGCGGGAGGGTTACGTCTCTAAATGACCAGTTATTCTCCATCGTCATCCTTTTCTTTAATGGCCTCAGGCTCTTGCGGCTCTTCTTCGCTATCTGGCTCAGGAACCTCTGATTGCTGAGGCGGCAGAATGGAGGCAACGACTTCTTCTGGATCGTTATTGATTTGATAAGATGACTGAACAGGCAGATCAGCAACTGTTAAGACATCATTGACTTCTAAGTTTGTAATATCAGCTTCAATATTCTGCGGAATATCTTTTGGTTTCGCTGTAACAGATAGTTCAAATAGTGGCTGCTGAAGCACACCGCCATCTTTTACCCCTTTAGACTCGCCAATCAGCTGTATTGGTACATCTGCCTCAATTTCACGCTGTAAGTCAACGACTTGGAAATCAGCATGAACAAGTTCGTTTTTCAGCGGATCTGTTTGTAATTCTGTCACCATCACAGATTTCGTTTCACCACCCACATCTAAGGTGATGATTGTATTCTTCCCTTCATCACGTAAGGTTTTTAATAAATCGATGCTGTCTAATGAAACAGCCAGATTGTCTGTATTTTTTCCGTATATGACACCAGGAACGTGTCCTGAATGACGGATTTTTTGCAGTGTGGAACGTTTGAAATCAGTTCTTTTATTTGCTTTTAAAGTTGCCATATTCAGCACCATCCTATTTCTTTTTTGTCACTACTCTCATAATTACCCATAACCGAATCATTTTAAACCTATTTGCCGTGAATGATGATAGCAAAAAGACCCTAAGCTTGATGCCTAGGGCCTTTTTTAATCAGAAAATCAGCTAAAAAGATAGCTCACAGATTCTTCTTCATGTACACGGATGATGGCTTCTGCAAGCAAAGGCCCAACTGAAAGCGGAATGAATTTTCCAGCTTTCTTGTCATCAGTTAATTGAATACTGTTTGTTACAACTAATTCTTTAATTTTAGAGTTTGTGATGCGTTCTACTGCTGGTCCAGACAAGACTGGGTGCGTACAGCAAGCATATACTTCAGCTGCTCCATTTTCGACTAGCGCATTTGCAGCAAGTGTAATAGTACCAGCTGTATCAATGATATCATCGATTAGAATGGCCGTTTTGCCTTCAATGTTACCAATAATGTTCATGACTTCAGCAACGTTTGGCTTTGGACGGCGTTTGTCGATAATTGCGATTGGCGCTTTCAGGCGGTCTGCCATTTTACGCGCACGTGTCACACCACCGTGGTCAGGAGACACAACAACGACATCATTCAAGTTCTTCTGTTCGAAATAGTTTGTTAAGATTGGCACAGCCATTAAGTTATCGATTGGAATATCGAAGAAACCTTGGATTTGCGGCGCATGAAGATCAAGCGCAATCACACGTGTAGCACCTGCTGTTTCAAGCAAGTTTGCAAAAAGCTTCGCAGTGATTGGCTCACGAGGTTTTGCTTTACGATCTTGACGTGCATATCCGTAATAAGGGATCACAATATTGACAGTTTTCGCAGAAGCGCGTTTTAGTGCATCCACCATAATGAGCAGTTCCATAATATGCTCATTGACTGGCGCACTTGTTGATTGAATAACATAACAATCACAGCCGCGGATACTTTCTTCAATATTGATTTGGACTTCACCGTCACTAAAGCGTTTAACAGAGCTCTTTCCTACATCAACTCCGATACGATCGGCAATTTCTTTGGCAAGTTCAGGGTTTGAATTCAAAGAGAATATCTTTAAATTCGCATCAGCATAACGATTAGACATGGTAAACCTCCGGGTATTTGGATTATTTTTTATGAATATTTTTCACATAATCTTCTTTATTGACTTGTCTTGCTCTAGCAATAGACAATGCATCCTGCGGTACATCTTCTGTAACCGTTGAACCGGCTGCAACATATGCCCCTTTTCCGACAGTGACTGGTGCAACGAGATTTGAATTACAGCCAATAAATGCGCCGTCTTCAATCTTCGTTAAGAATTTGTTTTTCCCATCATAATTGACTGTAATGGAACCACAGCCAAGATTTACATCAGTTCCGACCTCTGCGTCTCCAATGTAGCTTAGATGAGATGCTTTGCTGCGGTCTCCAAAAACTGTTTTCTTGATTTCGACAAAATTCCCGATTTTTACTTCATCGCCAATTTTCGACAATGGGCGAATATGAGCAAACGGTCCAATTGTCACATCAACTCCAACCTCACTATCGCAGACGACAGATTGCTTAATAACTGTTCGATCTCCGATGATGCTGTCAACAATTTCAGTGTTTGGCCCAATAGTGGCGTCTGCACCGATTTTTACATTCCCTTTGATGACCGTCCCAGGATAAATTACTGTATCTTCACCGATGGCAGCATCTGGCGAAATATACGTGTTCTCAGGATCAATCAAGGTCACACCATTCTTCATATGCTGATGATTAATACGTCGCTTCATGAATTGCTCTGCTTGTGATAGAGCGATACGGTCATTAACTCCAAGTGTTTCTTCAAAATGCGGTGTTTGATAAGCTGCAACTGTTTGCCCTTCATTTTTTAGAATTTCAATAACGTCTGGCAAGTAGTATTCACACTGTGCATTTTCATTCGACACTTGCTCAATCACACGGAAGAGATCTTCATTTGAAAAGCAATAAGTCCCTGTATTAATTTCATTCACTTGACGCTCTGCATCGTTCGCATCTTTATGCTCCACAATTTTCACGACAGCACCTGTTTCGTCACGAATAATACGGCCATAGCCTGTTGGATCATCCGCATGTGCTGTTAAAATAGTGACTTTCGCTTGATGTTTTTGATGCTCGCTTAACATGGCTTCCATTGTTTCCGCTGTCAATAATGGCGTATCACCACAAATGACAATGGTTGTTCCCTTTTCCTGCGCGAGGAACGACTTTGCTTGTTTAACGGCATGGGCTGTTCCCAGCTGTTCTGCTTGAAGTGCATACTCACTTCTGTCTCCAAGCTGCTCTTTCACGTCCTCTGCACCATGACCGACAATCGTCACCAGCTTGGCTAAAGAAAGCTTTAACGCTTCATCTGCCACATGCTCGACCATTGGCTTTCCGCAAACTGGATGAAGTACTTTATATAGCTTTGACTTCATTCTCGTTCCTTTTCCCGCTGCTAAAATCACTGCGAACCGCTTATCCATTGATTGGCCTCCAATATCCCTATTATCCATAGAAAAATATATCCTAAATAAAGACTGATTTCAAGGATACATAAGGAAGTACAATAATTTTCTAACAGGTGAAAGACTTAAGAAACAAGAGAAAGAACGCAAAAAAGACAGCATTTAAAAGAAAACATTCATTTTCTCTTAAAGCTGTCTTTTTAGGTTCACGTATGATTAAGAAGCTCCAGCTTCTTCATATTCAATTGTTTCTTCCTCTTCGCCTAAGCGATGATATTCATTTAATACAGCATCTTGGATTTTACCCCGAGTGCTTGAATTAATTGGATGTGCAATGTCGCGAAACTCTCCATCGGGCGTGCGTTTGCTAGGCATTGCAACAAACAACCCATTATTTCCATCAATCACACGAATATCATGAACAACAAATTCGTGGTCCAGCGTGATGGATGCAATCGCCCTCATGCGACCATCGGTATTCACGCGGCGTAATCTTACGTCAGTAACTTCCACAGTAGTTCACCACCTTTTCCCAATATAAAAGCATTACTTAGGTATTCAACGATCGTGGTGATTCTCCTGCTCTTTTTTTAAACTTTTTTTGAAATATCGGGATATTTATACATTATTTGTCATATTCGTGACGACGCTTACATTCTCAGCATAAAAAAAGACATCATGATGATGTCTTTCCCTGCATATGATGAAACCAAACGGCTTTCATTGAGAGTGCCTGTTTATTTCACTAATGCAACTACTTCTATTTCTACAAGCGCATCCTTTGGAAGTCTTGCCACTTCCACACATGAACGAGCTGGCTTATGTGTATGGAAATACTCACCGTACACTTCATTCACTTCAGCGAATTGTTCCATATCCTTGATGAAAACAGTTGCTTTCACGACTGTTTCAAAGGAAGCACCTGCTGCTTCAAGTACAGCCTCAAGATTACGGAACACTTGATGTGTTTGTTCTTTAATATCTCCATTGACAAAATCTCCAGCTGGGGTTAATGGAATTTGCCCTGAGCTGTAAAACATGTTATTGACAATAATTCCTTGAGAGTAAGGTCCAATGGCTGCTGGTGCATGTTTGGTTTGAACAACTTTTGTCATATCAATCTCTCCCATTCAAATACATGTTTAATCAAAGCTTACGCTTTCGGATGAAAAAACTCGTGGAAATTGCCTTCATTGATCTCAATGATTTTTTGCTTCATATCAATGGTTGAAAGCTTTAACAATGAGACATATTCATCGACAAGACGTTCATCTACGCCCTCATCTTCTAAAAGAACACCGATCCCTGCAACATTTGCATTAAATTCCTCAAGCAAATTCATCATGCCGTTAATGGTTCCGCCCGCTTTCATAAAGTCATCAATGATCAGCACATTGGAGCCTTTATCTAAGCTGCGCTTTGCAAGGGACATGGTTTGAATTCGGTTAGACGAACCTGACGCATAATTAATACTGACTGTTGATCCTTCGGTTACCTTATTATCTTTTCTAACGATCACAACAGGCACATTTAAATAACCCGCAACAGAATAGGCAATTGGAATACCCTTTGTCGCAACGGTCATGACGACATCAATCGCACGGTCCGCAAAGATGGTCGCAAACAGCTTACCGATTTTCGCAAGAATCGATGGATTGCCTAAAACATCGGTTAAATATAAATAACCGCCAGGAAGTACACGTTCAGGAGTTGATAATGCCTCTCCGATATCGTTTACTACGTCATCTGCTTCTTTTAGGTGAATTTTAGGAATATATTTCACTCCGCCAGCAGCGCCAGGTACAGTAAGCAATGTGCCTATTCCCTGCTGTTCGAAGGTCTGTTTGATAATCGTTAAGTCTTCACTAATGGAGGACTTTGCAGATTGATAACGTTCTGCAAAAAAAGTTAAAGGTACTAGTACGTGCGGGTGGGCTAACAAATAATTTGTTAAGTCCACCAATCTGCCGCTTCGACGAAACTTCATGAACTTACCCCCAGAACCCGAATAATTTATGAATAATATAACTTAATATACGGATTTAATCAAGGGCATTTTGTTCGCCGATCATGCGGACAGCGTATACTTGATCACAAAATCCTCTCAGTCCGTTATATATTCTTTGTACCTTCGATTCATATTGAATCAAGCCAAATACAGTTGGGCCGCTTCCACTCATTAATACAGCATCAGCACCGAAACGCTTCATCTGTCTTTTGATCATATCTACTTCCGGATACATCTTTAATGTCACAGACTCCAGAACGTTACCGAGTGAGCCGCACATCTCTTTATAATCTTTCGCTTCAATGGCTTCAATCATACGCTGTACATTTGGGTGTTCTACTTTGCTTGCGTCATATTGTCTATAAACTTCAGCTGTAGATACCCCAATCACCGGCTTCGCTAAAATCACCCAGCAATGCGGCGGTGTGGCGATATGCTTCAGTTTCTCTCCACGTCCTGTCGCTAGTGCTGTGCCTCCGTGTACACAAAAAGACACATCTGAGCCAATCTCCGCTCCAAGCTCAGCGAGTTCATCTAACGTGAGATTCAACTTCCACAAACGGTTTAAACCGCGAAGCGCTGCTGCAGCATCACTGCTGCCTCCAGCTAAACCTGCTGCAACAGGAATTGCTTTTGTGATGACAATCGATACCCCTTTTTGAATACCGAACCTTGTTTTCAGTAATTTAGCCGCTTGATAAGCCAAGTTACGCTGATCATCTGGCACAAATCGATTATGAGATGATACACGGATTTCGTCTTTGTCCAGCTCCGTCAGCTCAAGTCGATCTGCAAGGTCTATTGTTGTCATCACCATCTCCACTTCGTGATATCCATCCGGTCTTTTTCCATGAACATCAAGTGAGAGATTAATTTTTGCCGGTGCTTTTTCTAAAATACGCAAACATTTCACCTACTTCTCCATCTAAACATAAGTATCAATATTGTATCACATTTGATGGATCTGATGAATATTGGCTTTTACGCCCAGCACACTGACTTTTTCAGCAAAAAAAGCCAGAGACACCTGAGGTATCCCTGACCATTTTTCTATCGTTGATTCTCATCCTGAGCCATGTGCTGCTGAGCTAATTCGATGGCACGTTTGACCATATTACCTGCGTCACGCGCACGAATTTCTCCCCAGCCTCCATTTTTGACGGTATCATAAAATCCAAGATCCTTCGCCAGCTCGTATTTGAACTCATCTGACATAATGCCTCGGCGTCTACCCAAACGAAACAGCCCCTTTAGTCGAGAATTCGAATCAGTGCCACTGCTTTTGTGGCTTTCTTATTTTGTATCGAATCCTTTCTTTTACCCCTTTCAAAAAATGGACAGACTCCCATTCAGAAAAAAAGGCAAAACAAAAAGCAGTAAACAAGAAGTTCACTGCCCATTAATAGGCGACTGAGCTAGCGGTATCATCGAACGTTAATTCGACCGTCTCAGTCAGTATATCTGCATAACTGTAAGAAACTCTTTCAAACGAATTCTCATCTTGATCTAATTGAATCACAAATACAGAAGGGTACGTTTCAGCTAAAATGCCCGAACGCTCAATTGTTTTACGGCGGCCTCCGTTAGCCTTTAACGTCAAACGTTTACCTAAGTTACCATCAAGCGATCTTTTGATGTCGGACAAAGTCTTCGCCATTGCATCCACCTCACTGAGATAATTATACAACAACGGCCCATTTTTGTCAAATAAAAATTAAATTATATCAACCAACACGAGCCATTGTCAACAAAATAATTTTGACAAACTTCTACCTTTTCTCCTCCCTATTTTTCTCAAATTCCGGTGAATTATGTATCCGTTTGAAATTTCTTTTTACACATAAAAAAAACCAGACTGAAATCAGTCGGGTTATGTCGATTCATGGTCTTTTTTATATGGCATACCTACCCTTAAAACACCCTTCGTCTCGATGCCTCCGAGACCTTTTTCTCTTGTTAATGTATTACGAAGCACATCCCACACATTGATTCGATCTACAAATGGAGTGAAGCTGATCTTCGCAACGATATAGACGGGATCGAGCGCATGGATGTTCACACGTGAAGGTGAGCTTGCAAAATTGGCACCTGCTTGGATCAATGATTCGAAATGAGATTGACAGGCGCCTGCAAAGATCACAAGCTGATCTAAATGAGGAATTTTCTTTCTTGCTTTTTGAACCGTCTCAACGAAATGACGAGAATGGCGATAGGCACCGATATCATTTACGCCGCCCTTTTGCTTGGAATACGCATCATGCCCTGTAATGACCAAAATATCAGGCCGATATTGATCAAGTAACGAATCGATCACGCTTGGCATTTTCTTCTCATGACAATGCACTCCGTACACAGGTACACCAATTCGTTCATATACATCTAAACATTTCTTTAAGTATGAAGCATCTCCATCTAAATGAAGGACCTTTCCAGGCATGTGAAAATACTGCTCCTGATGCTGATATTGTCCAGAAGTATAATACTCTTGTTTTTCACGCAGCAGCTGATAATCCTGTCTTAGTAAGTCGAGCGATTCGTTAATTTTCCGTTCGTCGTCCTTTTCCCTTGTCAGCTGCTCCTCTTTTTGAATCAAGACGAGATCCGACATCTTAGCATCAGCAATCAGCCTCACTTCATTCCCATGCAATATGGCAGTGGCTTCGTGCTGATCTGTCTCATCAATTCGAATGATTCGAAACATAATATCCATTTGATAGGATGCCCTCGTCACCATATCTCCTATTTGAAATTGCATGCTGTTCACTCCACAATCAGGCTCATATCCTGTTGGTATCGTCTTTCATATATGCTGTTCTTTCTAGCCTATGCCCGAACAGTTGAAGTGGTGAAAAACAAAAGAAAAAAGCCCTTACGATAGGGCTTTTTGTAAAACATTCGACAAACGGGCAAATTCCTCAATGGATAATGATTCTCCGCGGCGCTTTCCATCAATATCTGCTGTTTGAAGTGCTTCTTCGATGATGGCTTTATGTTTTTTTCCATCAGGGAGATTGTTCATCAAATTATTCATCAATGTTTTCCGGCGCTGGCCAAAGCTTGCTCGGATCAATTGAAAGAAAAACGCATCATTTTCTACTGAGACAGCAGGCGTTTCACGAACAGTCAGCTTAATCACAGCCGAATCAACATTGGGCTGAGGAACAAAAACCGTTTTAGGCACAACCATCACCGTTTTTGCTTCCGTATAAAATTGAACTGCGATAGACAGTGAATTATATTCCTTTGATGAAGGGGCAGCTGCCATACGATCTGCTACTTCTTTTTGCAGCATGACCACAATCCCTTTCAATGGAAGGTTTTCTTCAAGCAATTTCATAATAATCGGTGTTGTCACATAATATGGAAGGTTGGCTACGACCATCACTTCCTTACAGTCAGCAAAATTTTCCTCGATGACCTTTCTCACATCGGCTTTTAATACATCTTGATGAATGATCGTGACATTATCATATGGAGAAAGCGTATCGTTTAAAATAGGCAATAAACGCTGATCGATTTCAAAAGCGGTAACTTTCTTTGCACGTTTAGCCAGCTGCTCTGTCAATGCGCCGATACCAGGTCCAATTTCAATGACGCCGGTCTCATTTGTAACCTCCGCGTGATCGACAATGCGATCTAAAATATTTGTATCAATTAAGAAGTTCTGCCCCAAGCTCTTTTTAAAAGAGAAACCGTACTTCTTCAGTATTTCCTTCGTTCTGACGGGTGTCGCAATATCTTTATTCATCGGCTTCCTCCTGCATGACGGTCTTTAAGGCCGCAATAAAATCATGTTTGGTTATTTGGAACATGTGAAGGCGCTTTTGCAGCTGCTTCGCATTGGTATATCCTATATTTAAAAGCACTCCTAGTCGTTCGCGGCGGCGTTTCGATGCTTCGCCACCGATAAGGCCTGCGTCAAATAAGTCGTCTAATGTAATGTCACTTTCCGTTACTTCCATTTCTTCATGGACATGGGCAAGACATTCCCGAATACTGTCCAAGGAAGCATGCTCGACACCAATTCCTTTATCCCGCTTCGCCTTCGCAAGATGTTTTGGCAAAAAAGCGTGCTTACAGCCAGGAACTGCCTCTGCGATGGTTTTACGGATCTTCTCACCAGGAAAATCAGGATCTGTTAAAATAATGACCCCTCTCGTCTCCTGAGCAAGACGCACTTGTTGAATGACTGTATCGCCAATGGCAGATCCGTTTGTTTCAATCGTATCTGCATCCACTGCCATCTTCACTCTGGCAGTGTCATCACGACCCTCCACCACAATGATTTCTTTGATTTTCATGTATTCCTCCGCTTGCAAAAACAATCTACATTTTTTGGTTAAAAAAACGAAACCTTTCATGCTGCTTTTGCGTCTAATTAATTAGAAAACAGTGCTTCTATTATAACCAAAAAAACAGAGGGTGCGCAAAGCCCTCTGTTCATATAAATGATTTGATGTGTTTATTTGAGTACTCTAATTTTCACTCGTTTATTTCCCCATTGATAAGCTGCCGACTTACTTGGGACGAACACATCAATTTTATTCCCTTTTATAGCAGATCCAGTGTCTGATGCAACGGCATATCCATAGCCTTCCACATACACTTTTGAGCCCAGCGGAATGACACTCGGATCAACTGCTATGACCTTTGCACCCGGATTCGCTTTTAAATCAAAGCCTGTAGACGTTCTGCCCGTACATCCAGCACAGCCCGCTGTATAGGCTGTTGATGCTACATAAAATTCTTTTCCTGACGATTCATTGCCTCGTGAAACCGCAGGGGACGCTGTAGGCTCCTTTTTGGCCACTTGTGTACCAATGGCCACTAAACGGTCCTTACTATCTTTTTCGGTCACTTCTTTAATCAATTCTTTAGACACCACTTTGCCGTTTTCTTTCACAACGGCATAGTGCTTCTTCAATTTACCTTCTTCACCTTTTTTAAGTACCTTCTCTTTCCCTTTTTCAAGAGAATGATCCTTTTTATGTTTGGTATCAAAAGCAATTTTCTCTTCCACTACATCGGTGACTTTTTCCACCCGAGTGATCTTAATATCTGCGCTCTTTTTAGAAAGGTTACTATGTAACGCAGGCTTGATCTTATCGTGCTTCTTGAGCTTCAGCTCTTGTTGCTTTAAAAAGTCAGCGACCGTAGTCGAAGTGGTCCACACTTTTTTATCTTTTCCTCCATCATTTAAGCTGACCTGGAAGGCCTGCTGAACCACAAGATTCATATCCTTTTTTAACTTGTCATTCTTTCCTGGAGTTACTTGATCGTGCTTCCCTATATCTATCTTCTCATTCTTCAATAATGCTCCAACCGTCTGATCTGTAGTCCATATCGTTTTCTCTTTCCCATCTAGGGTCAGATGAACCGGTATAGCCGCATCATACACAATGTTCATATTGTCTTGAATCTTTGTATTTAGACTTGGAGAGATATGATCCTCCGCCTTGGTCCTTATGCCAAGGTCTGAAAGCAGCTGTGCTACTGTCTCTTCATGTGTACGAATTGTCTTCTCTTTACCATTGATTGAAATGGTAATAGACTGCTTAGTGAGCTCATGCGCACCGTAAGCCGTTCCAGTTCCAGCTAAAAGCAAGCAAACAACTAGTAATAAAACCTTGCCTTTTCCTAGCTTCACAGAAAACAGATTTTTCATTTTTTGTACGATGAAAAACGCCTCCTTCTCCTCGGAGAGATTATATAGAGTATCTCAAAACCTGTCAACCCTTCCACCCACTGTACAAAAATGCTCGATTGTAAACCTATTATGGGAGATTTGTGGAAGGAAGGGAAGAAAGACTTATCGACAACTTATCCTATGAGGAGGCGCAAACGTGTAGAACTTTTTCGTTATGTTTCACAATTGGACAAGCTTAAACAAGGATTGACATCATATACTGTCAGTTTATACGGAAAACTTTTTTTGCATTTTTTGTTGTCAATTCAGCAAGCTCTTCAAAGCTGATTTCTCTCAGCTCCGCAATCTGTTCTGCGATATATTTGACATAACTTGGCTCATTACGTTTCCCTCTAAATGGCACTGGCGTTAAGTATGGGCAGTCTGTTTCAATCAAAAGCTTGTCACTTGGTATCTCCTTTACAACTTCCTTTGGCTTTTTGGCATTTTTAAATGTCACGGGTCCACCGAATGAAATATAAAAGTTCATCTCCATACACGCTTTTGCAGTTTCCAGACTGCCAGTAAAGCAGTGCATAATACCTCCAACCTCAGCTGCTCCCTCTTCCTTTAAAATCGTCACGACATCTTCCGTTGCGTCACGATTATGAATAACGATTGGAAGCTTCACTTCCTTCGCAAGAGCAATTTGGCGTCTAAAGACTTCCTTTTGCACATCTTTTGGCGACTTGTCCCAATAGTAATCCAGACCCATTTCTCCAATTGCAACCACTTTTTCGTGTTGAGATAAATCTTTGATCCAAGCCAAATCCTCATCTGTCATATCAATAGCATCGACTGGATGCCAGCCGATAGCTGCATATATGAAATCATACTCTTCAATTAATTCCATCGCTCTCGTAATTGTCGGGCGGTCAAACCCTACCACCACGATTTTCTCAACTTTTTCGCTTTTCGCTCTTTCGATCACCTGCTCTAAGTCTTCATTGTATTGTTCTGCATTTAAGTGGGCATGTGTATCAAATAACATGGTTGATTGCTCCTTTCGACAATTCTCCTAAAAAACAAAAGGTGTTCGACGAAATGTTACACGTGGAACACCTTTGTTAATTTATAAAATTTTTGTTCCATTTGCTAGAGATTGATCTACTTCAAGAACCTGCAATTTCCCGCCAGTTTCTCCAGTTAAAATCATTCCCTGGGAAATTTCCCCTCGGAGTTTAACTGGTGTAAGATTCGCTACGCAAACAAGCTTCTTCCCTACTAATTCCTCTGGTTGATAGTGCTTGGCAATCCCAGAGACTATTTGTCTTTTTTCAAATCCAAAATCAAGCTGAAGCTTTAAGAGACGATCCGCTTTTTTCACTGGGGCTGCTTCCAATACCTGTGCAACTCGAAGATCAACTTTTGAGAAATCATCAAATGCAATTTCTGCTCCCAGCTCAGGTAATTCCGTTTCTTCGATTTCCACTTTTTCTTCTTCTACCTTAGGTGCACTTCCCTGCATTTTTTCTTTAATGTAGGCTACTTCTTCTTCAACCTCTAAACGCGGGAACAAAGGCTCTCCTTTTTGTACCGTCGCTTGTTGAATCGCACCAAATGATAGGATACTATCCCAGCTTTTGAGCTTCTCTTCTTCAATCCCAAGCTGGAAGAAGATTTTCTCAGGTGTTTTCGTTAGGAATGGCGTTAAGAGTACTGCAGTGATTCGAAGTGATTCTGCTAAATGATACATAACAGAATGCAGTTCTTTTCGTTTTGTTTCATCCTTTGCCAGCACCCATGGAGCTGTTTGATCAATATATTTATTGGTTCTGCTGATTAATGTCCAAACATTTGAAAGAGCCACAGAGAATTCAAGATTTTCCATCGCTTCTTCATAGGCTTTGACTGTTTGTTCAGCTACTGCTTTCAGCTCCTCATCAAACTCATTAACAGGACCCTTATAGCTGCTTAAAGTGCCGTCAAAATATTTTTGCACCATCGCAACTGTACGATTAAGCAAGTTACCTAAATCATTGGCAAGGTCATAGTTTACACGTTCCACGAATCCTTCTGGTGTAAACACACCATCCGCACCAAATGGTACTTCGCGAAGCAGATAATAACGAAGGGCATCGAGGCCATAGCGATCAATTAATGTGACCGGATCTACCACATTCCCTTTTGATTTAGACATTTTGCCATCTTTCATGAGCAGCCAGCCGTGTGCAAAAATTTGTTTCGGCAGAGGCAGATCTAATGCCATCAGCATAATCGGCCAATAAATCGTATGGAAGCGTACAATTTCTTTTCCTACGAGATGAACGTTGGCAGGCCAATATTTTTTATATTTTTCATCTTGATCTGTTCCATAGCCAATCGCAGTTAAATAGTTGAATAACGCATCAATCCATACATAAATGACGTGTTTTGGATTGTTAGGAACTTTAATTCCCCAATCAAAGGTTGTTCTTGATACTGCTAGATCCTCTAAACCTGGTTTAATGAAGTTATTAATCATTTCATTCTTTCTTGATTCAGGCTGAATAAACGATGGATTTTTTTCGTAATAATCGAGCAAACGATCCGCATACTTACTCATGCGGAAGAAATATGATTCTTCTTTAATTAATTCAACAGGGTGGCCGCTGTCAGGGCTTTTCCCGCCAATGACTTCCCCTTTCTCATTACGCTCAACATCAACAAGCTGTGTTTCTGTATAGAATGTCTCATCAGGAATACTGTACCAGCCCTCATATTGATCTAAATAAATATCTCCTTGATCAAGCAATTTTTGAAAGACTTGCTCAATGATTTTCGTATGTCTTTTTTCCGTTGTACGGATGAAGTCATCATTAGAAATGTCGAGTTTCTTCCATAATGATTGAATGTCTTCTACGACTGGATCTAAATACTCGATCGGTGTGATATTTTGTTCTTCAGCTTTTTGCTGAATTTTTTGTCCGTGCTCATCTGTACCCGTTAAATACATCACATCATAGCCTTGAAGACGTTTATAACGAGCCATAGCATCTCCTGCTACTGTCGTATAAGCATGTCCAATATGTAATTTTCCGCTCGGATAGTAAATAGGTGTTGTCAGATAAAACGTTTTTTTCTTTTCTGGCATGTCGGAACCTCCTGCGTGTGTGTAAATGTCAAAAACTCCCGCCCAATGGACGAGAGCGGTTATCATCATTACATGAAAATGTGTCAGATCAATTCATTCAATTTTGCACTTGTGCTTTCTCTATGATACCATCTTAGCCTTTAAGATCAAGCATATATACATAGAACAAGATGAAATGATCGAAAAAGATGAGTTTTTCGAAAAAAACGACAAACCCGTCGACATTTTGTCGAATATTGTCGTATGAAATCTATTTCCAGATTTACAATTGGCTAAATTAGGGCGAAAGTCTTGTTAATCTGATCTCGTCATTTCTTATATTTTCATAGAAAAAGCCTACAAAATCCTTATACACCAGTAGTTTCAAGGTCTTTTGACTTTAAGAGTCATATTTTACAAACAATAGTAAACAAAATGATTGACGATTTATGGAAACCTTGTTATGCTAGGAATGTAAGGAATTTGTCGAATAATGACGAAGATAATATTATATTAAGAATAAGTTCTTTTTGGGAGGAGAATGAAGATGAAATCTACAGGTATTGTACGTAAAGTTGACGAATTAGGACGCGTGGTGATTCCAATCGAACTTCGCCGTACGCTAGGAATCGCTGAAAAAGACGCTTTGGAAATTTATGTTGATGATGAAAAAATTATCCTAAAAAAATATAAACCAAACATGACTTGCCAAGTAACAGGTGAAGTATCAGACGATAACCTTAAGCTTGCTAATGGTAAATTAGTTCTTAGCCGTGAAGGTGCAGAGCAAATCATTAACGAAATTCAAAACCAACTTCAATCACAAAAATAAGGTTCATATAAAAAAGGTTCTTGCACCGTTTGCAAGAACCTTTCTTTATTGTTCAATATGATAGGCATCGTATATCGTGCGCTTTGGCACACCACGTTCGACAGCTGTACGTTTAATGGCTTCCTTCGACGTTAATCCTTCCTCTATGTAATGGATCACATGTTCTTTTTCAGATAAGGACGTCCACCAAGCTTCTTCATTCAGCTCTTCTTCAGCTTGATCATTTCCTTGTACCACAAGACAGAATTCACCTCGGATTTGATTCTCCGCAGCCCATGTCAGCACAGACTCTAAATCTCCACGAATAAACTCTTCGAATTTTTTCGTCAGTTCTCTCGTAATTGCGATGTTCCGATTCCCCCACACTTCCTTCATCAAAGTCAGCGTTTCTTTTAATCGATGGGGTGCTTCATAGAAAATGATCGTTTCTTGGCGTTTCTTCAAGGCTTCAAGCTGCTTTTTCTTTTCTTTTTTTTGACGGTCGAGAAAACCGTAAAAGAAAAATGGCTGAGGCGCGATTCCTGATGCAATGAGTGCCGTTAGTGCAGCATTAGCGCCAGGTAACGGAATGACATAGCCCCCAATGCTAGTAAAATCTCGAACCACTTCGGCCCCTGGATCTGAAATCGTCGGTAAACCGGCATCACTCACGAGTGCGATATTTTTCCCTTCTTTTAGCCATTCGATTAACTTGTGGCCGCTGCTGTCTTTGTTATGCTCATGATAGCTGGTTAAGGGTGTATCAATTTCGTATACATGACAAAGCTTTTTCGTTTGCCTTGTATCTTCTGCGGCAATATAGTCTACATCTTTTAATGTTTGTATCGCTCGGAACGTCATATCTTCTAGATTTCCGATCGGGGTTGGGACAAGATAAAGAATCCCCATACCAGATTGACCATCAAAGCTTTTCTGTGTCTTTTTCATGTGCCGTCTCCTTTTCTATTCGCATTTCTTCTATATAAATGTCTTTCTTTTTCCGCGTCCACGTTTTGAAACGATATTCTTGCTGCATGGCTTCTCTTTTGGTTGCAAAACATTCATGATAAAAAAGCTCAACCGGCCGTCTCGCTCTTGTATACTTTGCTCCCTTTCCACTATTGTGGGTCATCAATCTCTTTTGTAAATCATTTGTATAACCCGCATACAGGCTGCCATCTGCACATTTTAATACATAGAAGTAATGATTATGCTTCTCCATACAGTATCGTCCTGATTTCATCTGTATACTCCTGATCTTCCCCATAAACAAAAAGAGGCGGGAGAATTTTCAGATCTGGTTTTCCATCTTTTATGCCCTCTACCAAGATGGTATTGGCTTCTTTCCCTTGTTTGGGATAAACAAATTGAATTCGTTTTGGCTCAATTCGGTATTTCTTCATTAATTCCACTATCTCAAGCAGCCGTCCTGGTCGATGAACCATCGCCAGTTTTCCCCCTTGCTTTAGCAGCGTGGAAGAAACACGAATAACATCTTCTAATGTACAATGAATTTCGTGCCGTGCAATCGCCAAATATCCATTTTCATTGATTTCATCCTTAGAAGGTGTTTTAAAATATGGCGGGTTACATGTAATCACATCAACTTTATGGTTGCCATAGCGTTCCGGCATATCATTCAAGTCACCACGAATCAATTCGATCTGGTGCTCAAGTTGATTATACTCCACACTTCTTTTTGCCATATCAAACAGCCGTTCTTGAATTTCAACCCCCGTAATCGAGGCCTTAGAACGAGTCGATAGCAGCAATGGCACGATACCGTTTCCGGTACAAAGATCAATGATCTCCCCTTTTTGGATCGGTACATACGCAAATTTAGCTAATAACACTGCGTCCAATGAAAAGGCAAACACAGTTTTACTTTGTATAATCTTCATATCTTCGGCGAGCAGGTAATCTAAACGTTCATCTTCTCTTAACGAAACCATGATGTATCCTTTCTTTTCCTGTGAAAAAGGCTCCCGATTCAGCGGAAGCCTTTTCTCATTTTTTATTTAAAAATGACAGACAGAACAAACAGTCTCCCTCTTTACGAATGCTTCCATAATGTACATTACAAATATGGAAGCCCTCCTGATATAACCGGGCCAGGTTATCATGACCTTCTCCTATATCAGAATGACTTGGCTTCTGGGCAGAATCATTCTCTGCCTCAGACGATTTGTCTCGATCGGAATGATCCAGACGTTCACGCAAGTGCTGATTCTCCATCTGCAGCTGATGATTTTCTTCAATCACTTCACCGATATGATTTTTCAAATCACCTAACTGGCGATAAAGAGAACCGATTTGTTCTTCTAAATTAATCACCGTATCAAATAGTTCCTTTTTATCCAAGGTGGCACACCTCGTTACTCAGTTGTTTGTGCAGATACAACGCCTTCTTGTAATAATTCTTCCCATGTATATTCTATCACTTTTTCTTGCCCGGTTAATTCAACTTGCAAAATTCGTTCTAAAATATTGAGCCCTACTACCTTTGCAGAGCCATTAGACGTTTGAATCGTTTCGCCGATATCCGGTAATTGTTCCTTCGCTGTTTCATACTCATCATTCTCATATTTCAAGCAGCACATCAAACGGCCGCATAGTCCGGAAATTTTTGTCGGATTTAACGACAGGTTTTGATCCTTTGCCATCTTAATCGACACTGGTTCAAAGTCTCCTAAGAATGTCGAACAGCAAAGCATTCGCCCGCAAGGACCAATGCCGCCAAGCATTTTTGCCTCGTCTCTTACGCCAATCTGGCGAAGTTCAATTCTCGTTTTGAAAATTGATGCAAGATCCTTCACTAGCTCACGGAAATCAACTCTGCCATCTGCTGTGAAGTAGAAGATGACCTTGTTTCGGTCAAATGTAAATTCAACATCAACCAATTTCATTTCCAGCCCATGTTCACTTACCTTCTGAAGACATGTATCAAAGGCTGTCATCGCTGCTTCTTTGTTTTCCTCAACGATGAGCCGGTCTCGTTCGTCTGCTACACGAATGACTTTACGCAGAGGGAGAACCACATCGTGTTCATCTACTTTTTTGTTAGCGATGACCACTTGTCCGTACTCAACCCCTCTGACCGTTTCTACAATGACACAACTATCATTTTCTATATGAAATCCATTAGGATCGAAATAATAGATTTTGCCCGCTTTTTTAAAGCGAACACCAATTACGTTGTACAAGCTTATCCCTCCTGCAACATCAACACCAATTGCTCCATCAGCCCTTGGGCATTCACGTTGGATTGAAGTCTCTTTTTCGCTTCTAATACAGCAAGGATCTGGCTGGTCACCATCTGCTGTGTGGAATGCAGCGCATGCTGCTTCATTGTCTGGAATAAGTCTTGATAAATGACTTTATCTTCATTTCCTATTTGAATCGACAATACATCACGATATATAAATAAAAGCATATCCAGACCTGTTTCTTGAAGGTCTTTCTCTTTGAAAAAAGGCATCCATTGATCCTGTATATAAAAAAATGCATGTTCTTTTCGCTGGTGTAAGACTTCATACAATTTTATCACTTTCGCTCTAGACTCTGCAAACTGATCATTTCGACTTAATTCGAGTGCTTCTGCTAAATTATTGGTTAAATTCGACAAAAGCCTTGCGAGATGCTGAGATACGCCTTCTTGTAAAAGCTGCTGCTCCAAGGATTGTGGCTGCAGCGGCTGAAAGCTGAGCATCTGACATCTTGAAATAATCGTATCCAGCATTTTATGCGATTGCTCAGTGATTAAAACCGCCATCGTTTCCCGATTAGGCTCCTCTAGGAACTTCAATAAACTGTTCGCGGCATTGACCGTCATTTTGTCCGCATGAAGAATAATATACATTTTCCGGTGAGATTCTACACCGGCTTTTGTAAATTCCTCTTGCAGTGCCTGCACTTGCGCCTTCTTAATTGATTGGCCATCAGGCTGCACAAGATGTAAATCGGGATGGTTTCCTGATGCAATCCTTTTGCAGTTTTGACAGGATTCACATGGTTTCACTCCTGATTCCAAGCAAAAAAAGCTTTTAGCCAAAAGCATCGCTGCATCCAGTTTTCCGGTTCCTTTTTTTCCTTCAAATAAGTAGGCGTGCGCAAGTCGGTCTTTATCAATACTATTAAAAATCAGCCGCATGACGCGCGGCTGCAAATCATTCATGTCATCCCAGCTAATTGCCATGTTATCACTCTCTATGTGTAAAGGTTAATCAATAAACCTTTTATTTCTCCAATACGTTCAAGCAAATCAATAGATGGTTTTTCTTGATCCATCATTTCCTCGGTTAATTCAATCAGCTTTTCATCTAAGGCTTT
Organism: Bacillus sp. FSL K6-1006; assembly: GCF_038593175.1. Taxonomy (NCBI): domain Bacteria; kingdom Bacillati; phylum Bacillota; class Bacilli; order Caryophanales; family Bacillaceae; genus Bacillus; species Bacillus sp. FSL K6-1006. Next base: position 42,759 of record NZ_CP151970.1, on the reverse strand, counting down.
GACCAAAGCAAGTGTACGTGTGTTGCCATAAATGTCAAAGCTCCTTGATGTTTCTATATTTAGTCCATTATCGACTGTCTCTTTCACAAAGCGCTTCACCAGTCCTTTAAACCTAGCCAAATCCTTTAAGTTTCGTGACTTTGCGAGCTTTTTTCCGAACACTTCGATATCACTCAGCATGACTGTCAGCTGTTCTAAGCGCAGTTTGCCGCTTTGCGTCTCCATCGAAGCTTTAAAGGAGGCAGATGTCTGGCTTCCTTTCATCGCTTGGAGTTCACGCTTTTCTAAACGCAGCCGCATATCTTGATTAATTTTCACAGCAACCCATCCTTAAAATTGATGAAATTGTTCAACTGGCAGAATAAAAACTGTAGCTCCGCCAACTTCAACCTCAACAGGGTATGGTACGTATGAATCTGCATTTCCGCCCATTGGGGAGACAGGCGCGATCATTTGATCACGTTTACGGCAATTTTCTTTTATAAGCTGTAATGCTTTATCCACCCGGACATCATCACAACCAATAATAAAAGTCGTATTCCCAGACTTTAAAAACCCACCAGTTGAAGCTAATTTTGTCACGCCGAAATGATGTTCAGTCAATATTTTCAACAACTTGCTGCTATCTTGGTCCTGTACAACGGCAACAATTAATTTCATTTGATTGGCCTCCTTTATTTTAGGCACAGATGACATGCCGATGTCTTCCTCTATATTATAACAACGATTGGGAATTAGGTCATATTTGATTTTGCTTTAATGTGTCCTGAATCAATTGAAGGACTTCTTCATAGACAGCCTGCATCGGCTGAGACGCATCCACTACACGGAATCGTTCTGGCGATTGTGCAATAAGCAGTTCATAGCCTTCTCTGACCAGCTGGTGGAAATTCAGCGTCTCCATGTCTAATCGATTCTTTTCTCTTCCCTGGTTGGAATCAATTCGCTTTAACCCTTCCTCAGGTGTAATAGAAAAATAAATGGTCATTTGCGGCATCGTGCCATTGATAGCAAAGTCGTTAATTGACTTTACTTCTTCAATCCCAAGCCCTCTCGCATAGCCTTGATAAGCAAGGGAGCTATCAACAAAACGATCACATAAAACCGTCTGCCCGCGCTGTAATGCCGGTTCTACCTTCTCAGCCAAATGCTGCCTTCTTGCGGCTGCATACAGCAAAGCTTCTGTTTTCGCATCCATTTTTGTGTTTTTTTCATTTAAAATGACTTCACGAATCTGCTCTGCAATGTCAATGCCGCCAGGCTCACGTGTCGCCATCACTGCATATCCTTGGCGTTCCATTTCTTCATACACTTTTCGAATCACTGTCGTTTTTCCAGCACCCTCTGGCCCTTCAAACGTAATAAACATACCGCTCATAGTGTCTCCTCTTCTATATAAACATATAATTTTCTCTGATGAATCACCTGACTGGCTTGAACATGAACCTGATGTCCAAGCAAACGGCTTAAAGCCGCAATCTGATCGATTTCAATACGCTCTCCCTTAACGATCAAAGGAATACCCGGTGGATATGGAATAACCGATTCTGCACTAACCCGTCCTGCTGCATGTTCAAATGGGACGGCTTCTATATCCTGTCTATGCTCCTCGTTGTCATCAGCCGGCGCCTCTCTTTGGAAATGATCTTTTCCTTTGAGCAATGAATCGCTTTGATTAAGGGCCTGCTCTATCTGTTTAAAAGGAATATCCTTCTTCTGTTCTAAACCAAAGATAAGTAAAACCTGATGTTCGTCGGCAAGCTCTGGGTGAACCTCCACTGATTCAAGTACTCGTTTTAGTTCATAACCAGTCAGCCCTTTTGTTGATCGAATCACACATTTTAATGGATCGTTAGAAAGCAATTCAGACTCTACCACTTCAAGCTGGGGTATACGGTTGAACTCATTTTTCAGCTCTGCCAGTCCTTTCATCATTCCATCCGAGATCCCTTTTTTCTTGATCTCCTCGACATAAGCTCTTGCCACATCTAATGAGGCCATAATTGGATAGGATGGAGAACTGCTTTGAAGCATCGTGAGGAATGTTTTCAAACGTTTTGCATCCATTCGCCCCCCCTGAAGATGAAGGTAGGATCCCATCGTCATGGCCGGAAGGGTTTTATGTGCTGATTGTACCACCACGTCAGCTCCATAGGAAAGAGCAGATGGGGGAAAAGCGCCGCCTAATACAAAATGTGCACCATGTGCCTCATCAACCAAAACGATCATGCCTGCTTCGTGGCACATGTCAATCAGCTTTGATAAATCAGCCGCATGTCCGTAGTAGTTCGGATAAGTCAAAACGATCGCCCGGCAATTAGGGTGTTTGGATATGGCTTTTTTGACTGTTTCATCCGTCACATGTGTTGGTACATGCAGGTGTGGATCTACCTCAGCTTCTACCATAATAGGCGTGGCTCCTGCAAGTTCAATCGCATGGTAAACAGACTTATGACAATTTCGCTGGACGAAAATCTCATCTCCCGCACGACAGGCTGCCATCACCATCGCTAAATTTCCGACAGTTGTCCCATTCACAAGGAAAAAGCTTTGATCTGATCCATATAGCTTTGCCAATAAATGTTCAGCCTCTTGTATCACACCAGTTGGATGATGGAGATCATCTAACCCTTCAAGCTCTGTTACATCCAGCTGAAGAATTGAGTCATAATAAGTCCGTGCCTCATCAAAAAAGACATCTCCATTGTGATGTCCTGGAACGTGGAAAGAATAAGGTTTCTTTTCCGCATGTTGTGCTAATGCTGTATATAAAGGTGTTTTCAAACAAATCGACCCTTTTCACTTTAACGATATCTTATGTCTATTATAACGTTCATACAAGGGAACCGAAAGATGGATTCTCATTCCTTAATTGGCTGGTGATTCGTCAGCTGCTGTTCTGCCTCATACATTCTGTTTTTCAATTGGGCTCGCTCTTGGCTTCCATGCTCTTTCACCTGTAACGTTTCCTGTAAGGTTTCAGCTAATTGGCGTTGAACCTTTTTCAACGTATCTATAGGTGCAAAAGCTGCCTCTTCAAGAAGCTCCCCCTGCTGCTTTGATACCTTTTCATATGTTTTTTTGATTCGATTCTCAAGAGCTGAATTGGCACGCTGCTGAATATGGGTTAACGCAATCGACATTTGGTTGATCCATAGAGGAATAGATGCAGAAACAGTTGATTGAATGTGATTGGCCAATGTATGATTCGTATGCTGGATCATTCGAATTTGGGCATTACATTGCAACGCAATTTGCCGGCTTAGCAGCAAATCATATTTCCGTTCTTTCAACCTCTCCATATATTCTTCTGCATTGACTTCCTGACTCATCAAATGATCCTCTATAGTCCGATTACCAGTCTGCTCCGTTTCTGATATGATCTGCTTCTCTAAAGTTGTTATTTTCGCTTCAACTGCTGCAACCTGCAGCGTCATCTCTTGGAAAAAGGTTTGATTTTCTTCAAATAAACGCTCTAATAACATGTGATCGGAAATTAATCCGCCTTTTGCGTAACGAAGCCTTGCTGATAATCTCTCGATCTGTGATTTTGCATGTTGAAAACGCGATATGATTTCCTGAGTAGAACGCTTCTCCCGCCGAAATAACTTCGAAAAAAAGCCCTGCTTCTTTGGCAGTAAGTCCTCCGGTTCTACTACTTGGAGCTGGTGCAAAAAGGCCTCAAGCACGTCTCCTATTTGATCGATATCTTTTTTCTCAACATATTTCATCATTTGTTGTGATTGTTCCAATAATCGTTCCTGAACACGTGTACCATAGAAAAGCAGCTTTTGCGGATTGTCAGGGATTTGCTCAGCACGCTGCAAGGCTTCTTGTTTCTCCTCATCAGATAAGGTATCAAACACTTGAAACTGAAGATCTGTAGTGGCAGCAGATGATGTTGGGATGTGATCTTCTGGTTTCATTGCGTTTGACTCCTTTCATTATTTCTTTATCATTTTATCTGCCACTTCAAGCTCAATATGAAGGGCTTCTATGTCTCTTCCTAATACTTGCTGCAAATCATTCGTCAATTGCTTTTGCAGCTCTGTCAGCGTCACTCGAGTTTGGCTTAGTGTCATTTCCAACTCATGACTGCGATCAGGCTGGTTATACAATAGTGCATATTTTTCAGTTAGTTCAACGACAGAATCCAAGCTTTCAAAATAAAAACGCTGTACATCATAAAATCGGGTCGGCTCTTTTTTTGTAATCGTATAGATTCGTCGTGCAAGTCGGAGAATTTCATAATTATGTTTGATCGTCTGTACGTTCTTCACAGCAAATAAAGCCTTCTTTAAACGTACGAGCTTTTGTCCTGCTTCTTTTAAATGCTGTTTGATATATACATAATCACTACGAGACAGTCCGTGTTTCTTTAAAAACAACTGGAAAGCAACCCATCTGCTCCCTGCAAACATTACGCCCCACCCCATCATCGCATACAGTATCGATAGTCCAACATGATGATGGAAAACCCCAATACTGACGGTTAAAATCACAAGCGAAAAAAAAGTAGAGAGGATGGCCCATATAAATGTATAAAAGATTGATTTCATGTTCATCGACTCCTATGAATAATCAGGCTCTCTGTTTATCTTATTATTAATTACGGATGATGTCCAAACTAAGTTCCAAAAAACAGGCCCAATCCTCCATAGCTCATAAAAAAAGACCATCTAATGGTCTATGAATACAAAGGCGGCGTATGAAGATTTTTAAGCTTTCTAACATAATCGGCATAGCTAGGATCCGAGGTCGATGTAGAAATTAACTTTCTCTCACATTCTCGGCACAAAAACTGATGATATAAATAAATTCCCTTTGTTTTTTTCTCTTCACAAATCAAACAAATCGCTTCTCGCTCTTTTTTGCTCATTGTGACACCTCCACTTATAGCTTCAGTATGCCCTAGCGCCTTCAATTGTATACAAAATTAAGAATGTTTTAGATGGTAGTTTAGTATATGTATCCATGTCAGATCGAGTGTTTGTTCCTTTTCTTTAAAAATAAAAAAGACCAGTTCCGACTGGAACTGATCCTAATAGAAGCTTGGCGGCGTCCTACTCTCACAGGGGGAAACCCCCAACTACCATCGGCGCTGAAGAGCTTAACTTCCGTGTTCGGTATGGGAACGGGTGTGACCTCTTCGCTATCGCCACCAAACCTGATGGAGAGAATGTTCTCTCAAAACTAGATAACAATGTTCATGCTTCACATTAGAATATAGGTTAAGTCCTCGATCTATTAGTATCTGTCAGCTCCACGTGTCACCACGCTTCCACCTCAGACCTATCAACCTGATCATCTTTCAGGGATCTTACTTCCTTGCGGAATGGGAAATCTCATCTTGAGGGGGGCTTCATGCTTAGATGCTTTCAGCACTTATCCCGTCCGCACATAGCTACCCAGCGATGCCCTTGGCAGAACAACTGGTACACCAGCGGTGCGTCCATCCCGGTCCTCTCGTACTAAGGACAGCTCCTCTCAAATTTCCTGCGCCCGCGACGGATAGGGACCGAACTGTCTCACGACGTTCTGAACCCAGCTCGCGTACCGCTTTAATGGGCGAACAGCCCAACCCTTGGGACCGACTACAGCCCCAGGATGCGATGAGCCGACATCGAGGTGCCAAACCTCCCCGTCGATGTGGACTCTTGGGGGAGATAAGCCTGTTATCCCCGGGGTAGCTTTTATCCGTTGAGCGATGGCCCTTCCATGCGGAACCACCGGATCACTAAGCCCGACTTTCGTCCCTGCTCGACTTGTAGGTCTCGCAGTCAAGCTCCCTTGTGCCTTTACACTCTGCGAATGATTTCCAACCATTCTGAGGGAACCTTTGGGCGCCTCCGTTACATTTTAGGAGGCGACCGCCCCAGTCAAACTGCCCACCTGACACTGTCTCCCTGCCCGATAAGGGCAGCGGGTTAGAAGGTCAATACAGCCAGGGTAGTATCCCACCGATGCCTCCACCGAAGCTAGCGCTCCGGTTTCCAAGGCTCCTACCTATCCTGTACAAGCTGTACCAACATTCAATATCAGGCTGCAGTAAAGCTCCACGGGGTCTTTCCGTCCTGTCGCGGGTAACCTGCATCTTCACAGGTACTATAATTTCACCGAGTCTCTCGTTGAGACAGTGCCCAGATCGTTGCGCCTTTCGTGCGGGTCGGAACTTACCCGACAAGGAATTTCGCTACCTTAGGACCGTTATAGTTACGGCCGCCGTTTACTGGGGCTTCAATTCGCACCTTCGCTTACGCTAAGCGCTCCTCTTAACCTTCCAGCACCGGGCAGGCGTCAGCCCCTATACTTCGCCTTACGGCTTCGCAGAGACCTGTGTTTTTGCTAAACAGTCGCCTGGGCCTATTCACTGCGGCTTCTCGGGGCTTTAACACCCTAAGAAGCACCCCTTCTCCCGAAGTTACGGGGTCATTTTGCCGAGTTCCTTAACGAGAGTTCTCTCGATCACCTTAGGATTCTCTCCTCGCCTACCTGTGTCGGTTTGCGGTACGGGCACCTCTCACCTCGCTAGAGGCTTTTCTTGGCAGTGTGGAATCAGGAACTTCGCTACTAAATTTCGCTCGCCATCACAGCTCAGCCTTTACGGGAAACGGATTTGCCTATTTCCCAGCCTAACTGCTTGGACGCGGATATCCAATACCGCGCTTACCCTATCCTCCTGCGTCCCCCCATTGCTCAAATGGTGAGGAGGTGGTACAGGAATATCAACCTGTTGTCCATCGCCTACGCCTTTCGGCCTCGGCTTAGGTCCCGACTAACCCTGAGCGGACGAGCCTTCCTCAGGAAACCTTAGGCATTCGGTGGACGGGATTCTCACCCGTCTTTCGCTACTCATACCGGCATTCTCACTTCTAAGCGCTCCACCAGTCCTTCCGGTCTGGCTTCACAGCCCTTAGAACGCTCTCCTACCACTGTTCGTAAGAACAGTCCGCAGCTTCGGTGATACGTTTAGCCCCGGTACATTTTCGGCGCAGAGTCACTCGACCAGTGAGCTATTACGCACTCTTTAAATGGTGGCTGCTTCTAAGCCAACATCCTGGTTGTCTAAGCAACTCCACATCCTTTTCCACTTAACGTATACTTTGGGACCTTAGCTGGCGGTCTGGGCTGTTTCCCTTTCGACTACGGATCTTATCACTCGCAGTCTGACTCCCAAGGATAAGTCATCGGCATTCGGAGTTTGACTGAATTCGGTAACCCGGTAGGGGCCCCTAGTCCAATCAGTGCTCTACCTCCGAGACTCTTACCTTGAGGCTAGCCCTAAAGCTATTTCGGAGAGAACCAGCTATCTCCAGGTTCGATTGGCATTTCACCCCTACCCACACCTCATCCCCGCACTTTTCAACGTGCGTGGGTTCGGGCCTCCATTCAGTGTTACCTGAACTTCACCCTGGACATGGGTAGATCACCTGGTTTCGGGTCTACGACCACGTACTCATGCGCCCTATTCAGACTCGCTTTCGCTGCGGCTCCGCATCTTCTGCTTAACCTTGCACGGGATCGTAACTCGCCGGTTCATTCTACAAAAGGCACGCCATCACCCGTTAACGGGCTCTGACTACTTGTAGGCACACGGTTTCAGGATCTATTTCACTCCCCTTCCGGGGTGCTTTTCACCTTTCCCTCACGGTACTGGTTCACTATCGGTCACTAGGGAGTATTTAGCCTTGGGAGATGGTCCTCCCGGATTCCGACGGAATTTCACGTGTTCCGCCGTACTCAGGATCCACTCTGGAGAGAACGACATTTCAGTTACAGGGCTGTTACCTTCTTTGGCGGGCCTTTCCAGACCTCTTCGCTTATATCATTCCTTTGTAACTCCGTATAGAGTGTCCTACAACCCCAAGAGGCAAGCCTCTTGGTTTGGGCTGTTCCCGTTTCGCTCGCCGCTACTCAGGGAATCGCATTTGCTTTCTCTTCCTCCGGGTACTTAGATGTTTCAGTTCCCCGGGTATGCCTTCTCATACTCTATGTATTCAAGTATGGATACTACTCCATTACGAGCAGTGGGTTTCCCCATTCGGAAATCTCCGGATCAAAGCTTGCTTACAGCTCCCCGAAGCATATCGGTGTTCGTCCCGTCCTTCATCGGCTCCTAGTGCCAAGGCATCCACCGTGCGCCCTTTCTAACTTAACCATTTCTTACTTTAGAAAGAATCACTATGTGTGATGAACTTTGCATTGCATTCAATGTGAATGTATTACTTATTGTTATCTAGTTTTCAAAGAACACGTTGGTGGAGCCTAGCGGGATCGAACCGCTGACCTCCTGCGTGCAAGGCAGGCGCTCTCCCAGCTGAGCTAAGGCCCCGATTTAATAGAAGATGGTGGGCCTGAGTGGACTCGAACCACCGACCTCACGCTTATCAGGCGTGCGCTCTAACCAGCTGAGCTACAGGCCCATCTTTCATATCGAAGATATGATGTTGTAGGATCTTTTGCAAGTTCCTTCAAAACTAAACAAGACGAAAACGTACGCTGCTCCATATATCCTTAGAAAGGAGGTGATCCAGCCGCACCTTCCGATACGGCTACCTTGTTACGACTTCACCCCAATCATCTGCCCCACCTTCGGCGGCTGGCTCCATAAAGGTTACCTCACCGACTTCGGGTGTTGCAAACTCTCGTGGTGTGACGGGCGGTGTGTACAAGGCCCGGGAACGTATTCACCGCGGCATGCTGATCCGCGATTACTAGCGATTCCAGCTTCACGCAGTCGAGTTGCAGACTGCGATCCGAACTGAGAACAGATTTATGGGATTGGCTAAACCTTGCGGTCTTGCAGCCCTTTGTTCTGTCCATTGTAGCACGTGTGTAGCCCAGGTCATAAGGGGCATGATGATTTGACGTCATCCCCACCTTCCTCCGGTTTGTCACCGGCAGTCACCTTAGAGTGCCCAACTGAATGCTGGCAACTAAGATCAAGGGTTGCGCTCGTTGCGGGACTTAACCCAACATCTCACGACACGAGCTGACGACAACCATGCACCACCTGTCACTCTGTCCCCGAAGGGAAAGCCCTATCTCTAGGGTTGTCAGAGGATGTCAAGACCTGGTAAGGTTCTTCGCGTTGCTTCGAATTAAACCACATGCTCCACCGCTTGTGCGGGCCCCCGTCAATTCCTTTGAGTTTCAGTCTTGCGACCGTACTCCCCAGGCGGAGTGCTTAATGCGTTAGCTGCAGCACTAAGGGGCGGAAACCCCCTAACACTTAGCACTCATCGTTTACGGCGTGGACTACCAGGGTATCTAATCCTGTTCGCTCCCCACGCTTTCGCTCCTCAGCGTCAGTTACAGACCAGAGAGTCGCCTTCGCCACTGGTGTTCCTCCACATCTCTACGCATTTCACCGCTACACGTGGAATTCCACTCTCCTCTTCTGCACTCAAGTTTCCCAGTTTCCAATGACCCTCCCCGGTTGAGCCGGGGGCTTTCACATCAGACTTAAGAAACCGCCTGCGAGCCCTTTACGCCCAATAATTCCGGACAACGCTTGCCACCTACGTATTACCGCGGCTGCTGGCACGTAGTTAGCCGTGGCTTTCTGGTTAGGTACCGTCAAGGTGCGAGCAGTTACTCTCGCACTTGTTCTTCCCTAACAACAGAGCTTTACGATCCGAAAACCTTCATCACTCACGCGGCGTTGCTCCGTCAGACTTTCGTCCATTGCGGAAGATTCCCTACTGCTGCCTCCCGTAGGAGTCTGGGCCGTGTCTCAGTCCCAGTGTGGCCGATCACCCTCTCAGGTCGGCTACGCATCGTCGCCTTGGTGAGCCATTACCCCACCAACTAGCTAATGCGCCGCGGGTCCATCTGTAAGTGACAGCCGAAACCGTCTTTCATCCTTGAACCATGCGGTTCAAGGAACTATCCGGTATTAGCTCCGGTTTCCCGGAGTTATCCCAGTCTTACAGGCAGGTTACCCACGTGTTACTCACCCGTCCGCCGCTAACATCCGGGAGCAAGCTCCCTTCTGTCCGCTCGACTTGCATGTATTAGGCACGCCGCCAGCGTTCGTCCTGAGCCAGGATCAAACTCTCCGAAAAAGTACAAAACCGAAGTTTTGCTTTTCGCCAGTTTGACTGACTACCTATGAAATTTCATAGGATTTTTTTATAAAAACTCGAATTAACAGGTACGTTTTGTCTTGTTTAGTTTTCAAAGAACTTGTTTACCGCTTCAGAAGCGACTAGAACATCTTATCACATCCAAGTTGTTAGTGTCAACAACTTTTTTGTTATTATGTTTTTTCGTTTCTTCGTCATCAGCGACGTATATTAATTTACCACCCTATCTAATCAAAGTCAACAATATTTTTCATTAAATAATAAACTTTTCAATGACGATTAAAGCTGCTACGCCCGGAATACCCAATAAACCACTAATTCCACTCGTTACAGGGTTAATAGAGACATGTAATCCTAGACTCTCGCCAAATAGGTTGAGGCAAAATAAAAAAAGAGCGCCTGCTACAAACTTCACTCCGATAAGCCCTAACCATTTGAATGGATTCGCCTGCACACCTGACATAAACAACAATAGCACAGCTAGCAAAATTGACCCGATCACAATAACAGGTTCCATAATCCTCTCATCTCCTCTTCATATGAATAGTACAAGCATATGAGAGGACTATGTATAATAGACCTGCTATTTCCAGTTGTTTAAACGTAAATTCCTCTTTTTCGCTTCTCTCAGATAGAAAAAGTACTTCGCTTGAGCAAGCTTTAATTCGAATAGAATGTCCGGTGAAGGCTCAACGCTATTTGCGACAAGCTTTTTTTGTCTGTTCCATTCTTCCTTTTGCTTAAAAAGCTGTTGAATTAATTTCTCATCGAATTCTTTTCGAATTGATTTTCTGCGAAGAAAACCCATGTACCGTACTTCTCCTTCCTACATCTCACGTCTGCCTTCTAGAGCCTTAGACAGTGTAACTTCATCCGCATACTCTAAATCCCCGCCTACTGGAAGTCCGTGAGCAATGCGAGAGAGTTTAATTCCTGATGGTTTTAACAATCTGGAGATATACATGGCTGTTGCTTCTCCTTCAATGTTTGGATTGGTTGCAAGGATCACCTCTGTCACTTGATCGTCTTGCAATCTTTTTAATAGGTCAGGAATTTTAATATCCTCTGGGCCAATTCCGTCCATTGGCGAAATGGCACCATGAAGCACATGATATAAGCCGTTGTATTCTTTCATTTTTTCCATTGCGATTACATCTTTTGGATCCTGCACTACACAGACAACAGATTGATCTCTTCTTGTATCTTCACAAATATAGCAAGGATCTTGATCTGTGATATGACCGCATACCGAACAATAAGTTAAATTACGCTTTGCATTTACAAGCGCCTTCGCAAAATCTAGTACGACATCTTCTTGCATACTAAGAACAAAAAAAGCCAGACGGACCGCAGTTTTCGGTCCGATTCCTGGCAATTTCATAAAGCTGTCAATCAGCTTTGATATTGGTTCAGGATATTGCATCTTCAGTTATTCCTCCTAGAATAAACCTGGCATGTTCATTCCTTTTGTGAATTGACCCATCGTTTCATTCGTTAGCTCATCGACTTTTTTCAATGCATCGTTTGTCGCAGCAAGTACAAGATCTTGAAGCATATCGATATCTTCTGGATCAACAACTTCTTCATTAATTGCTACATCAACGACTTCTTTTTGTCCATTTACTTTTACAGTGACCATACCGCCACCAGCTGTACCTTCAAGGACTTTTTCTGCAAGCTCTTCTTGAGCCTTCGCCATATCCTTTTGCATTTTTTGCATTTGTTTCATCATTTTTTGCATATTTCCCATTCCACCGCGCATATGAACACCACTCTCTTTCATTTTTATTAATCTTTAATTTCAATTAAATCGGTTCCTACTAATTTCTTTGCTTCCGCAATCAATGGATCCTCTTCAGAAGAAGTTCCCTGACCATCTGCTTGTTCATCCGGCTGATGATCTCTTAAAAATTCTTCTCTTATTTTACCCCATTGAGCGTCAGGAACGCCAACTAATTCCACTCTTTTTCCTAACATAGACTCTAGCAGTTGTTCAAGATTGGTCCGAACACCGCTTTTATCTTCAGCAACCATTTTACAATGTATTTCAAATTTGAATTTTAAAACAAAGGCATGCGAAGCAGCCGCAACTGGCTCACTGTCCGTTAATAACGCAGCGTGAGACACCTTATTCTGCTGTTTCAACTGGGCAAGGAGCTCTCCCCATTTGCCTTTAATTTTTTCTAACTCAGGCCGTTTCGCTTCTTTTAGAATCTCATGAATTCGGCCGACAGGAGCACGATAGCCATTTTTGTTACTTGTTTGTGGTCGAGGCGCTTCCTTCTTTTCTTGAGGGCTATGAGATGGAGACATTGGTACACCTTCGGCTCTTAGCCTTGATAGTTCCTGTTCCAGCCTGTTTATTTTATCTGTTAGCGCCGTTAAATCAGCGTCAGCATGACCTTGTGTCAATCCTGCTGTTGACTGACACAGCTTTACAACAGCTACCTCAAAGAAAATCCTTGGATGATTTGTCCATTTCATTTCTTGGTGGCTTTTATTCAGGACTTCAATTGTTTCATACAGAAATTGAGGTGTCACACGATCTGACAGCGCCACGAAACTTTCGTCGACCTTTACCTTTTCAAGGACCCCCTCGAGATCTGGTGCCGTTTTATAAAGCAGCATATCTCTAAAGTAAAAAATCATATCCTCTATTAATTTAGCAGCATCTTTCCCCTGCTGGAGCAACTCATTTAATGTATCTAACGCTGTCGCAATATTTTGATCAAAAATTGCTTCAGCAAGCTGACTAATGAAATGCTGAGATACAGCACCTGTAATGAGCAACGCATCATCAATTGTCAATTGTTCACCACTAAATGAAATCGCTTGATCCAAGAGACTTAGTGCATCACGCATACCGCCATCAGCTGCACTAGCAATAATCTCGAGCGAACCCTCCTGTACGTTAAGGCCTTCTGCATCTACAATTTTCTCCATTCTTCCAACAATATCTTTAGTCGTGATTCGTTTGAAATCAAATCGCTGACAACGAGATATGATGGTAAGAGGAATCTTATGGGGCTCTGTGGTAGCCAAAATAAAGATACAATGAGCAGGCGGTTCTTCCAGCGTTTTAAGGAGGGCATTAAATGCACCGATAGAGAGCATATGTACTTCATCTATAATATAAACCTTATACGTAACCGCCGAAGGAGCAAATTTCACTTTATCACGTATATCACGGATTTCATCTACCCCGTTATTCGAGGCAGCATCTATTTCAATCACATCTGAAATTGAACCGTTTGTAATCCCTTTACAGGCATCACATGCATTACACGGCTCACTAACAGGTGACTTTTCACAGTTCACTGCCTTAGCAAAGATTTTGGCAGCACTTGTTTTACCTGTTCCTCTAGGACCTGAAAATAAGTAAGCATGAGAAAACTTTTTCTGCAAAAGGGCATTTTGCAACGTTTTTGTGATGTGTTCTTGTCCAACAACATCCTCAAAAACTTGAGGTCTGAACACTCGATATAAAGCTTGATAACTCACAAATACGCCCTCCTCCATTTATCATCTTTTTCATTATACATGATGCACCGATCAATTCAAAAGCACACCTTTATTTTCTAATATGCCAAAAAAATGATTTCAACTATAGATTTTCTACTTTCCATGCATTAAAAACGTATTTTCTAGCTTTGTAAAAAGACCCGAAACCCCAAACAGAACACCAGTTCTTGTTGCGATTAGTGAAACAAAAAAATGGAACCAAAAAGACTTTTTATCTATTTGTATAACCAAAGCAATTCAGCTATTCTTTGAACAGCAACAAAAAACTCACCTAGTTAAACTAGATGAGTTACATTTAATATTGATTTACCGTGCACCTTCTGTCGATTCGCTACCCCAAGCGTTACTTAAACAGTTAGCTCGGCCCAGGCAACCCTGCGGCACATGAGAGGTTTCACTTAATGCTGCTTCCTTCCGGACCTGACATGGTTCATGAATTCCCATTGCGCAGGACCCAGACGTCAACACCACTTATTTAAGGCAGACCTTGAAGTAAACGAACCTCGAGAAGGGATTCGGCCTCGCTAGAGCGGATTGCGAGTACAGGGCACCGCTACCTCCCCGCTTAGCACGGCAAAATGAATATTAAATTGTTAGTGACGCAGACATAAGTATACCTTCTTATAGCTCAAATTGCAAACGGCATCCATTCATTTACTTTTGGCTTGTTTCTTTCGCTGACGGAGATTTCGGAAGAACTGACTTAACAGCTCACCACACTCATTTTCAAGTACACCACCGATGACCTCAGACTGATGATTGAACCGTTCATCATCCAGTAAATTCATTAAAGTACCTGCGCATCCACCTTTTGGATCGTATGCACCAAAAACGACCTTTTTCACTCTAGAGAGAACAATAGCACCCGCACACATTGGGCATGGCTCAAGCGTAACGTAAAGCACAGCATCTTCTAAACGCCAGCTCCCTGTCGCTTTACATGCTTCATCAATAGCAAGTAATTCTGCATGTGCAATCGAACGCTGCTCACTTTCCCTTAAATTATGAGCCCGGCTCACAATTTGATCATCAACAACAATGATCGCACCAATCGGCACTTCCCCTATTTGTTCTGCTTTTAAGGCTTCAGAAATGGCTTCTTGCATAAACTGTTCATCTTTCGTCATAGCACGGCTCTCTTTTCATGTTTTTTAAAAGGAAATTGAGGTTAACATATTATCACAATCTTTTAAAGGGGGTCTTATTTTGTCAAAGCACCAAAAGGCGCTGCTTATTATCGACATGATTAATGATTTTGATTTTGAAATGGGACATGTGCTTGCAGAAAAAACAGAGCAAATGACCAATAAAATTTTAGCTCTTAAACAACATGCTTTCAAGGAAAATTGGCCAATCATTTATATCAACGATCACTACGGACTTTGGAAGGCTGATATCCAAGCTGTTCTGGAAACATGCAAAAATGAAAGAAGCGCTCCTATTTTAGAGAAAATGACACCATCTAAAGATAATTACTTCTTAATTAAACCTAAGCATTCTGCCTTCTACGGTACTGCACTAGAGACACTCTTAAATGAATTAGGTGTTGAGGACATTATTCTAACTGGAATTGCCGGAAACATTTGCGTTTTGTTCACTGCAAATGACGCATACATGCGAGAATACAATCTAATTGTACCTAAAGATTGTATCGCTTCAAACGACGACAGAGATAACGACTACGCTTTAACAATGATGGAGAACGTTCTTCTAGCCAAAATCACTACCGCTAAGGAAATCACGAATGAAAATCAAACATGATTTAGCCATAACCCTCATAAATTGTTAGCAATAACAAAGGGGGCGTTGACTATTCAAATTTATGTTGTCAAAAGAGGAGATACTTTAAACGACATTGCTATGCGTTTTAAAACGACAGTCAATGAAATCATCCGTACTAACGAAATCGAAACACCAAATCAACTCGTCATTGGACAAACAATTGTCATTCCAATTAGAGGTCAATTTTATGAGGTCAAACAAAATGACACACTATATCAAATTGGTAGACGGTTTCAAATCTCAGTAGAAGAATTGGCACGCGTGAACAGAATTCGGCCTGAAGCGATACTGCCTGTTCGTTTCTTGCTCTATATTCCACAAAGACCGAAAAGGAACATTAATTCCAATGCTTATATTGAACCACGGGGAAATCAAGTCAGTGAAAACTTAAAGCAGGCAGCTAGAGAGGCCTCCCCATACTTAACCCATTTAGACATCTTTAGTTTTCAAGCACAAAGAGATGGGACACTGCGAGAACCACCGTTAGACCAACTACCCCAGATTGCCGCTCAGAACAGAACTGTATTAACCATGGTGGTGACAAATCTAGAGAATGAAAAATTCAGTGATGAACTTGGGCATATTCTTTTAACTAACCAATCTGTCAAAACGGCATTTTTAGATGAAATTGTTCGTGTTGCCAAAAAGTATCAATTCAAGGAAATCCATTTTGATTTTGAATATTTACGCCCTGCTGATAAAGATGCTTATATTCAATTTTTAAGAGAAGCAACAGCCCGTTTCCATCAAGAAAGATGGACAATATCTGTTGCACTTGCACCAAAAACAAGTAGTCAGCAAAAGGGCAAATGGTATGAAGCCCATGACTATGAAGCGATCGGTAAGATCGTCGATCATGTTGTGCTGATGACCTATGAATGGGGGTACAGCGGTGGCCCTCCACAAGCTGTCTCTCCAATTGGGCCTGTCCGCCAAGTCATTGAATATGCACTAACTGTCATACCGGCCAATAAAATTGTAATGGGGCAGAATTTATACGGCTATGATTGGACACTTCCTTTCGTCCAGGGCGGCCCCATCGCAAAAGCCGTCAGTCCTCAACAAGCAATTGCACTTGCTAGAGAGCACAATGTCTCTATCTTATACGACGAAACAGCACAAGCACCCCATTTTCGTTATACAGATGCCAACAACAAAGAGCATGAGGTCTGGTTCGAAGACGCTAGATCGATTCAAGCAAAATTCAATCTCATCAAAGAGCTAAAATTGAACGGCATTGCTTATTGGAAATTAGGTCTATCCTTCCCACAAAATTGGCTCTTATTATCAGATCAATTTAATATTGAAAAAAGAACGACATCGTAATCCATTCACTCTATCAATTAGAAGGGGTATGGTACAATATACATTGGTTTGACAACTTTAACTTTATAGATAGAGGAGAACGCCTATGTATCCTGCCCCTTTTATTGCAGTGGAAGGCCCAATTGGAGCCGGAAAAACAACTTTGGCTACAATGCTTGCGAAGGAATTTCAATTTCCTTTAGTAAAAGAGATTGTAGAAGAAAATCCATTCTTAGATAAATTTTATGAAGATATGGAACAATGGAGCTTTCAGCTTGAGATGTTCTTTTTATGCAATCGGTTCAAACAGTTAGAATCAATTGAAGAAAACTATGTAAATAAACAGCAGCCGGTTGTCACTGATTATCACGTCTATAAAAATATGATATTTGCAGAAAGAACATTATCAAAAAAGCACATGGATAAATACAGAAAGATCTATCACCTGCTAACAGATGATCTTCCTAAACCAAATGCCATGATCTATATAAAAGCCAGCCTTCCCACCTTACTTGAAAGAATACAGATGAGAGGACGCTCTTTTGAAGAAGACATTGACCCAGCTTATTTAAAAACACTCATTGAAGATTACGAGCTGGCCATTGAACATTTAAAACAGACTGAGCCAGGGCTTCCCATCATTACAATTGAAGGAGATCATACAGACTTCGTTTCCTCACAGCAAGATTACCAGCAAATTGTACAGAACATAAAGGAGCAAGTGCTATGAACAATATCAAAATACCAAAGGACGCAGTCATCACAATTGCCGGGACTGTTGGTGTCGGCAAATCAACTATGACCAAAACAATAGCGGACAAGCTAGGGTTTCAAACCTCTCTTGAAAAAGTAGATGATAACCCATATTTAGAGCCTTTTTATTCAGATTTCCAAAGATGGAGCTTCCACTTACAGGTCTATTTCCTAGCTGAGCGTTTTAAGGAGCAAAAGCGGATTTTTGAATCTGGCGGAGGATATGTACAAGATCGTTCCATTTATGAGGACACTGGCATTTTTGCAAAAATGCATGCGGACAAAGGTACGATGTCTGAGGTCGATTATGAAACGTATACAAGCCTATTTGAGGCGATGGTGATGACACCTTACTTCCCTCACCCTGATGTCCTCATCTATCTACACGGGGATTTAGATCATATTTTACATCGTATTGAGGAACGCGGCAGAGAGATGGAAACTCAAACTGACCGGGCTTATTGGGAAGAAATGTACACTCGATACACGGAATGGATCGAACAATTTGATTTATGCCCAGTGATTAAAATTAATATTGAAGATTACGACTTACTTCATGATGAAAGCTCACTTGATCCCATTCTTCATGAAATAGCTTCTGTTATTCAAAAAAATCGCAATAAAACAAAATAAAAAAAACCGCTGCATTCGCGAAATGCAGCGGTTTGACAATTTCCAATTTTTATGCTTGCGTTCAATTCAACTAAGGTAAAAAATCAATATGGCGGAGGAAGAGGGATTCGAACCCCCGCGGGCTTTGACACCCCTGTCGGTTTTCAAGACCGATCCCTTCAGCCGGACTTGGGTATTCCTCCGTATCGACAAGAATTAATATACCATATCATTTTATTTGAAGTCAACACCTTTTCGTAAAAAAATTTCAATATGTGATTTCGGCATGATGATTGCCTATAAAAAAGCAGCCATTGACGGCTGCTCTTGATCTATTTCGTATCCTGTCTAATTTCTTCAATAAACTGATTCATCTCTACTTTAAACTCATTTAATGACTCGATAATCTTCGTAAAGTCTGTCACTTGTTTGGCTTGTTCATTTGTTGAGCTGCTGATTTGTGAGATGTTTTCAGACAAAGTGCCAATGCTGTCTTGGATTTCTTTTAAAAATGTATTAATGGTTTCAGCCGCTTCCTTCGAGCCATCTGATAATTTGCGAACTTCATCAGCAACGACAGCAAACCCTTTTCCGTTCTCACCTGCTCTTGCGGCTTCAATTGCAGCATTTAAACCAAGCAGATTTGTTTGTCTAGCAATTCCGCCAATGGTTTTGACGACTTCTTCAATATTCGCAGATTTCTCTTCCGCTCTTCCTGCCTGTTCGCTTATTTCTAAACTTGTGGCAGCCAGTTCTTGTGAATGTGCAGCAATTTGCTCAATTCCACCTTGGAGTTCTTTCGCTACTTTATTGATTTGCTCCATATAACCGCTTAATTTCTTTTCGCGATGATGTGAAAATGCCACTAAAAAAGAGCCGATTACTTTTCTATCTTCATCAAAAATCGGGTAACCTTTTACAGCAATTTCATAACCATATAAATGCTCTGGTAAATGACCGTCATATTCTTGTCCTCTTAATGTCGTCGCCACATTTTGGTCTTCTGGGTTCAATGGGTCTCCAACTTTCATACCAAAATCTATTGTGTTAGACGGGTAATAACAAAGTATCTTCTCTGTATCTGTGATGCCGAAAAGAATACTTTCATCTAGTACCTTTCTAAGTAAATGAGCCATTTCAACATAATAGTCAAGCCTATTCACGGTTATTCCTTCTTTCCTAGAAGCTTTTAATTTTTTTATCGGCTAAATTCAGGAAAACTGTAGGACTTTTGGTAAAAAGAAAAAGATGCCTTGACGGCATCTTATTTCATCACTTCTTTATTTCCCATATAAGGACGCAGTACTTCAGGAATGATTACTGTGCCGTCCTCTTGTTGATAGTTTTCTAAAATAGCCGCTACGGTTCTTCCTACCGCTAATCCAGATCCATTTAATGTGTGGACATGTTCTGGCTTCGCTTTAGGTTCTGGACGGAAACGAATGTTTGCACGTCTTGCTTGGAATGCTTCGAAGTTACTGCAAGAAGAAATTTCACGGTACGTATTCTGGCTCGGAATCCACACTTCGATATCGTATTTCTTCGCAGCTGTGAATCCTAAATCTCCCGTACACATGCTCATGACACGGTATGGCAGGTTCAATAGCTGAAGAACTTTTTCTGCTTGATTTGTTAGTTTCTCTAATTCTTCATAAGAATCTTCTGGTCTGACAAATTTAACAAGCTCTACCTTGTTAAATTGATGCTGACGGATGAGTCCGCGTGTATCTCTTCCGGCAGATCCTGCTTCTGATCTAAAGCAAGCACTGAATGCTGCATAGTTGATTGGCAGCTGTTCACCTTCGAGAATTTCGTCACGATGCATGTTCGTAATTGGCACTTCAGCTGTTGGAATGAGGAAGTAATCTTCTTCACGTATTTTAAAGGCATCCTCTTCGAACTTTGGAAGCTGACCAGTTCCTGTCATGCTCGCTCTGTTGACCATATAAGGTGGAAGCACTTCAGTAAAACCAAACTCATCCACATGTAAATCAAGCATAAAGTTATACAATGCGCGCTCTAAGCGGGCGCCAAACCCTTTATAAAAAACGAAACGGCTTCCTGTCACTTTTCCTGCACGTTCAAAATCAAGGATTTTTAGCTCATCAGCTACGTCCCAATGTGGTTTTGGTTCAAATGAGAAGGCTGGCTGTTCGCCCCATTTTCTCACTTCCACGTTGTCGTCTTCTGTTTCACCAACTGGTACAGAGTCATGGGGGATATTTGGAATTGAGAACAGGATGTGCTGCAGGCTTTCTTCTACTGTTCTTAGCTCATCATCCAGCTTCTTGATCTCATCTCCTACCTCACGCATTTCTTGAATAATGTGATCGGCGTCTTTCTTTTCTCTTTTTAGAACGGCCACTTGCTGTGATACTTCATTTCTTCGGCTCTTTAATTCTTCTGTTTTCCCGATTAATTCTCTTCTTTTTTGATCTAGCTCACCAAACTTATCAAAATCCGCTAAATCTTCGCCTCGGTGTGCTAATTTTTCTTTGATTTGATCAAAGTCCGTGCGCAGTTGTTTAATATCCAGCATGTGTAACACTCCTTTTTTTATCGAAAAATAAAAAGAGCCCTCATCCCATGAAAGGGACGAGAGCTCTCGCGTTGCCACCCTGATTGAAAACATGCAAAGGCATGCTTTCCTCTTTCCTCTGTAACGGTATCACCGTAAATGCTTACTTCTCTAGTTTCAGCATTTCGCTCAAGGATGGATTCAGAATGCATCTTTCACCGATTCTCACCAACCATCGGCTCTCTGAGAAAGAGGGGCTTCTTACTATTTCCCGTCAACGCTTTTTCGATCTTTGATTGTGATTTTAATGTACTATAAGTTTTATCTCTTTTCAACCGTTTTATACAGCAAGCTTCGTTTTGTAGGACTTCACCATGTCTACAAACAGCTGTGTTAACCGGTGATCGTCTGTCAGCTCTGGATGAAAGGAGCAGCCTAAGATATTGTTTTCTTTCGCCATCACAATCCTGCCATCATATTCAGCCATGATTTCTACGTCATCATTTGCGCTGATGATATGAGGCGCACGGATGAATACCCCTGTAAACGGCGCATCCAGTCCTTTTACTTCTAAATCTGCTTCAAAGCTGTCTACCTGTCTGCCAAAAGAATTCCGTGCAACAGATACATTTAACAGTCCAAGATGAGCATCTTCTCGATCTTCGATATGCTTTGCCAGCATAATCAAACCGGCACATGTCCCGAAAATCGGTTTCCCTTGAGCAGCGAACGCTTTGATCGGGTCAATGAATTGGTACGTATCCATGAGTCTTCTCATCGTCGTACTTTCTCCACCAGGGATAATCAAACCGTCAACGGATTTTAGCTCTTCTACACGTTTGATGATCTTTCCTTCTGCGCCGCAGGCTTCAATCGATTGAATATGCTCTCTCACCGCTCCTTGAAGCCCTAGTACACCAATTGTCAGCATGTTCGTTTGCGCTCCCTTAATTACCAGCCACGCTCTTGCATACGTTCTTCTGGCAGTAGATTTGAAATTTCAATTCCTTTCATAGCTGTTCCAAGCTCTTTTGAAAGTTCTGCAATAAGACGGTAATCAGTGTAATGAGTCGTTGCTTCAACAATTGCTTTTGCAAATTTAGCTGGATTGTCTGATTTGAAAATACCAGATCCGACAAATACACCGTCTGCTCCAAGCTGCATCATTAATGCAGCATCTGCTGGTGTCGCAACGCCTCCTGCTGCAAAGTTCACAACTGGCAGCTTGCCGTCTCTTTTGATTTGCAGCAATAATTCATAAGGCGCGCCAAGATTCTTGGCTTCTGTCATCAGTTCATCTTCACTCATAGCCGATACTTTACGAATCTGAGCATTGACCTTTCTCATATGACGAACAGCTTCTACGATGTTGCCTGTCCCAGGTTCTCCTTTTGTGCGAAGCATAGAAGCGCCTTCTGCGATACGGCGGGTTGCCTCACCTAAATCGCGGCATCCACAGACAAAAGGTACTGTGTATTCATTTTTATTTAAATGGAATTCCTCATCTGCGGGCGTCAGCACTTCACTCTCATCGATATAATCAACACCAAGTGCTTCAAGAACACGAGCCTCGACGATGTGGCCGATACGTGCTTTTGCCATGACTGGAATCGTTACTGCATTTTGTACTTCCTCTACGATTCTTGGGTCTGCCATACGGGCAACACCGCCTGCAGCACGGATATCAGCTGGTACTCGTTCTAGTGCCATGACTGCCACTGCACCTGCTTCTTCTGCAATTTTTGCCTGCTCCGCATTGACGACATCCATAATGACGCCGCCCTTTTGCATTTCTGCCATTCCACGTTTCACTCGTTCAGTTCCCTTATTGCTCACAATAGTTTCCTCCCATTTGTCTATTCGATTCATTCAACATCTTTATCATACAAGCGAGGAAGTATAACAATAAAGAGAATAGTATAACAATTCAAGCAGCCGATAAAAAAGAATAAATCCTTGTATATAAAGGGTTTTCATCTAAAAACATGTCATTTTCTCTATCAAGTGAGATTTACATGCTATAATGCAACTATAACAATTAAAAATCATGTATAACAATTTTGCATTCAATGGAGGGGTTTCATGCATATTGATATCCATCGACACTCTGATACATCTCTTTCAAATCAAATTTACTTTTCAATCATCGATCACATTCAATCGGGTTTGCTTCAGCAAGGAGAAAAGCTGCCAACTGTCCGTGATTTAGCTAAGCAGCTCAATGTGAGTCTTGTCACGGCAGCTAAGGCATACACCCGATTAAAAGACGACGGATACTTAACGACGGTGCAAGGTAAAGGAACTTTTGTGAATGAGCAGCAAGAGCAGGCAGAGACCCCGGTTCCATCATCTACCTCTTTCGATTGGCAGTTGTCGATTCCAGATTATTTACCACGGTCTCAATTCGCTCAGTATCACTATGTCGAAGAAGCCATTAACCTTTCTTCCTCTATGATCGATCCAGGGCTTTTGCCAAACCGGTATTTAGAAAAAGAAATGCAGCATGTACTAGCCAGACATCCTCAAATCATGTCGAAGTATGGAGAAATACAAGGTGATCTTCTGCTGCGACAAGTCATTCAGTCCTTTTTAGAAAAGTTGGATGTGCCGTCTACACCTGAAAATATCCTTGTAACAAGTGGTTCTCAGCAAGGGCTTGATTTAGTGGCACGTACGTTTATTGGTCCGGATGATGTGGTTGTCATGGAAGCACCGACCTATCCTGGGGCCATTGATGTCTTTATGGGCAGAGGAGCAAGAATCATTACCGTCCCTGTCGATCATGAAGGAATGAACATGAAGCAGCTTCAAAGCATTTGTGATAAATATAAACCGAAGCTGATCTATACGATTCCTACTTTCCACAGTCCAACAGGGGCCAGTATGTCGATGAAACGTAGAAAACAGCTTCTCTTACTGGCTCAAAGCATTGATTGTCTCATTGTAGAAGATGACCCTTATCGTGAGCTTTATTTTGAAAAGAAGCCGCCAGCACCTATTAAAAGCTTGGACCATGATGGACACGTCATTTACTTACGAGGATTAAGTAAAACACTGGCTCCAGGATGCAGAATAGGGATTATCACCGCATCAGGCTCGATATTTAACCGCTTATTAGCTGCAAAGGCCAATAATGACTTAGGCAGCCCTCTCCTCACACAAAAGGCTATATTGCCGTTTCTGACATCGAAGAAAATGATTGATCATACGAAGAAGCTAAGAACCGCCTTGAAGGTGAGACGCGATTTGATGATGGATGTGTTAACGAAGCACGCACCGAAAGATGTAACGTGGCAAATTCCACAGGGCGGTCTCAATTTATGGCTCAGCTTTCCTTCCTGGGTCGATACACGAGCACTGTTACATGAGGCCCGTAAGCAGCAAATTACTTTTCTACCTGGCTCTGTCTGCTATCCTGGAGAGCCGAAACAGAATTATATCCGCCTCAGCTTTTCTTATGTGAATGAAAAAGCACTGGCCGAGGGCGTGGAAAAGTTATGTGGTATTTTTCAGCAAGCCTTGTCCACTCCTCAAAATCAGAAGCAATCGCTCTTCTTTTAACGATAAAAAAACTGCTCTCGTGTATAGAGAGCAGTTTTTTATTAGAACCAGCCTTTTACTGTGTCAACGATTCCGCCCCAAATGCCAGCGAAGAATCCACCTACACCACGCATTGCAAGGATGAACCAGTTTGCTTTTTCATCGCTTGTTTTCGTCACAAGCTCAACACCTGATTGGTCTTTATTTAAATAACCGTAGTCCTTCTCATCACCAGAATAAGAAGTCGTCAGCATGCCAACCTTCGTTCCTTTTTTAATAGGAGCTTCTAGTTTCTTTTTCTCGATATTTACTTTTGCTTTATAGCTCTTTTCGTCACCATTTTTTACTGGCACAGAAAATGCTTCTTTCGTCACAACAGGTACTTCTTTATCTTTGCCTTTATCCACTTCGATGTTTTCATGTCCTTTAATTTGTTGACCTTTTTTGTACATTTCTTTCATCGTGAAGTTTTTAAACGCATAGTCGAATAGTTTTTTTGCCACGTCGAAACGTGCTGTATGAAGATTACCTTTTGCATTCAAGATAACTGCGATGACACGCATGTCACCTTGTTTTGCTGTACCTGTGAAGCTAGAACCGGCTGAATCTGTAGATCCTGTTTTCAGACCGTCAACACCTTTATATTCCTTCACAAGTCCTTTAAGCATGAAGTTCCAGTTAGGCATGTCCATTTCATCGTCAGTGCCTTCTCTGAACTTTGTTTTCGCAATACTTGCTGTTTCAAGAATTTCTGGATGGTCTTTGATGAGATGCTGTGCAAGCAAAGCCATATCTTTTGCAGATACTTCACTTTCTTCATCAGGACCTGTACCTTTTGGCTGTTGGCCATGTAAGTCTTTATTTTCCAGACCAGTTGCATTCACGAATTTGTAGTTTGTTAAACCAAGTTCTTTTGCTTTTGCGTTCATTTTTTCAACAAACTTCGATTCTGATCCAGCGATCACTTCTGCTAAACCAATCGCTGCTGCATTTGCCGAATAAATAGCCGTTGCTTGATAAAGTTCTTTTACTGTATACGAGCCATCTTTTCTCAAAGGAACGTTGGATAAGCTGCGGTCCTGAGAAATTTCGTATACATAATCATCTGGCGTATACTTTTGATCCCATTTCACTTTTCCTTCAGCAATTGCCTCTAGTAATAGATACTCTGTCATCATTTTTGCCATACTTGCAATAGGCAGTCTTTGATCTGCGTTTTTACTATAAAGAATTTTACCTGTAGAAGCTTCAATAAGGATCGCTGCTTTCGCATTCACACTGAATGGATCTTCAGCAGCTTTTGCTTTGGACATTGGTGTAAATGCTGTAACAATCAATGCCAATGCAAGGATAGAGACCATAAGCTGTTTCATCATCTTGCTGTTCAATCGTCATACCTCCGTATTCATCTTTTTTCGACGTTTTTCATATATATGTAATCCACAAGGGCTTATCTCAACACAACAGTATAAATTTTATCACAATAAAGACAAAAAAAATAGACAGAGTCATAGACCCTGTCAAATGTAATTTGATTGTCACAATTTATCAAGAAATTGTGTAGTTTGGTGATTCTTTTGTAATTTGTACATCATGTGGATGACTCTCACGAAGTCCTGCACCCGTCATACGAATGAATTGTGCTTCTTCTCTAAGAGTGCGTAAATCTTGTGTTCCACAATAGCCCATACCAGAACGAATACCGCCAACTAGTTGATACACTGTATCAACGACTGGCCCTTTGTATGGTGTACGGCCTTCGATACCTTCAGGAACGAATTTTTTATTATCTTCTTGGAAGTAACGATCTTTACTTCCTTTTTCCATTGCAGCGACAGAACCCATACCACGATAAACTTTGAAACGTCTACCTTGGAAAATTTCTGTTTCTCCTGGGCTTTCAGATGTACCAGCTAGAAGGCTTCCCAGCATAACAGCATGTCCGCCAGATGCTAATGCTTTCACGATATCACCTGAATATTTAATTCCACCATCTGCAATAATAGCTTTACCATGTTTTCTTGCTTCTGTTGCACAGTCATAGATCGCTGTGATTTGTGGTACACCGACACCTGCAACAACACGTGTTGTACAAATAGATCCTGGTCCGATACCGACTTTCACAATATCTGCTCCTGCTTCAAACAATGCTTTTGTTGCTTCAGCTGTTGCAACATTACCAGCAATGATGTTAAGAGAAGGATACGTTTCACGGATTTTCGATACAGTGTTTAGAACACCTTGAGAATGACCGTGTGCTGTATCAATGACAATGACATCTACATTGGCTTCGACTAATTTTTTCACACGTGTCATTGTATCGCCAGTGACACCAACAGCGGCACCAACAATTAAACGGCCATGTGCATCTTTAGAGGAGTTAGGGAATTCAATCACTTTTTCAATATCTTTGATTGTGATAAGACCTTTTAACGTTCCTTCGTCATCTAAAAGAGGTAATTTTTCAATCTTGTACTGCTGTAGGATTTTTTCAGCTTCTTCTAATGTTGTACCAACAGAAGCTGTCACAAGTTCCTCTTTTGTCATCACGTCGCTAATCTTCATTGAATAATCCGAAATAAAACGAAGGTCACGGTTCGTAATAATACCAACAAGCTTTTGGTCTTGTTCATTGTTGACAATCGGCACACCTGAAATACGGTATTTACCCATCAAATGCTCTGCATCAAATACTTGATGCTCTGGTGTTAAGAAGAATGGATTTGTAATAACGCCGCGCTCTGAACGTTTTACTTTATCCACCTGTTCTGCTTGCTGTTCAATGGACATGTTCTTATGAATAATACCAAGACCACCTTGACGTGCCATTGCAATCGCCATTTGTGATTCCGTCACTGTGTCCATTCCCGCACTGATAATTGGAATGTTTAGCTTTAATGTGCTTGTTAGCTCCACTGATAAATCGACATCACGCGGAAGTACTTCAGACTTTGCTGGAACAAGCAAAACATCGTCAAACGTCAAACCTTCTTTTGAAAATTTACTTTCCCACATTAGTAAATCCCCCTCTTTTCGGCAAAATATTATATGTAGATTATCAACTAGCAAACAGCATGTCAAGGAAGCAACAAACAGTTGCAATTTTTAGAAAATATAAAGAGAGTTGAGGAAGAAGATGAAAAGTTCAGGATGGAAGGATTTAAAACGTTTTTACTCGCTCGAAACCTCCCAAAAGTTTCTATTTCAACAATATGAGAAACGGAACATTCAAGATGCAAACCAGCAAGCCTATAAAAACTGTGAACGATTTATTTACTTTCTAAAACATGGCCATACGTTCTATGAACAGGCAGCGATCGCGCCTCTAGAACTTAAACCCATTTTATTGTTTTATGGAATGGCACAGCTGCTTAAAGCATGTTTGCTGACAGTTGATCCCCATTATCCTTCTCAAACCTCTGTTTTAGCTCATGGCGTAACTTCGAGAAAGAGAAAGAAACAGCATTACCGTTTTAGTGAAGATGAGGTGAAAATCCAAAGAAATGGGCTATGTATGCATGTGTTAAAGCATCTATTTCAATTAAATGGTCTTGAAGATGAACGATTTACGATGATCCATCTCCTGTCTAAAATACCTGAAATGAGTCATATTCTTGAGTTTCAAAAGCAGCCCTCGACATTAGTTAAAGTAGAAAAGGCTAATGGAATGATGATTCAAGATCATATTCCATTACTTTATAACATGTCTGCTGAACGCTTTATTGAATACTTTGAGTTCCATACAAGCTGGAAACTTAAACAGAGAGAGGCTAAAAAACTAACGTTTGATGTATTTCTTGAAGAAAACCCAGCTCTTGCTACTCATCTTCATTATGATTTAGAAATGGATCAATGGTTTATACCGTCAACACGAGATGCTTTTCTAGGGATTCCTGAAATCATCAGCCATTACTTATTGATGTATAACCTTAGTATGATTGCCCGCTACGAAACAGAATGGTGGTACGAGCTGCTGTCTCAATACATTAGCGATGATTACGTCATGATTGAACGCTACATGGAGATTGCAGAAGAGAAGTTCCCAGCATACATCATGATGCTGTTAGAAGAAAAAACAAAAAAGACCAGTTCCGACTGGAACTGATCCTAATGAAGCTTGGCGGCGTCCTACTCTCACAGGGGGAAACCCCCAACTACCATCGGCGCTGAAGAGCTTAACTTCCGTGTTCGGTATGGGAACGGGTGTGACCTCTTCGCTATCGCCACCAAACCTGATGGAGAGAATGTTCTCTCAAAACTAGATAACAATGTTCATGCTTCACATTAGAATATAGGTTAAGTCCTCGATCTATTAGTATCTGTCAGCTCCACGTGTCACCACGCTTCCACCTCAGACCTATCAACCTGATCATCTTTCAGGGATCTTACTTCCTTGCGGAATGGGAAATCTCATCTTGAGGGGGGCTTCATGCTTAGATGCTTTCAGCACTTATCCCGTCCGCACATAGCTACCCAGCGATGCCCTTGGCAGAACAACTGGTACACCAGCGGTGCGTCCATCCCGGTCCTCTCGTACTAAGGACAGCTCCTCTCAAATTTCCTGCGCCCGCGACGGATAGGGACCGAACTGTCTCACGACGTTCTGAACCCAGCTCGCGTACCGCTTTAATGGGCGAACAGCCCAACCCTTGGGACCGACTACAGCCCCAGGATGCGATGAGCCGACATCGAGGTGCCAAACCTCCCCGTCGATGTGGACTCTTGGGGGAGATAAGCCTGTTATCCCCGGGGTAGCTTTTATCCGTTGAGCGATGGCCCTTCCATGCGGAACCACCGGATCACTAAGCCCGACTTTCGTCCCTGCTCGACTTGTAGGTCTCGCAGTCAAGCTCCCTTGTGCCTTTACACTCTGCGAATGATTTCCAACCATTCTGAGGGAACCTTTGGGCGCCTCCGTTACATTTTAGGAGGCGACCGCCCCAGTCAAACTGCCCACCTGACACTGTCTCCCTGCCCGATAAGGGCAGCGGGTTAGAAGGTCAATACAGCCAGGGTAGTATCCCACCGATGCCTCCACCGAAGCTAGCGCTCCGGTTTCCAAGGCTCCTACCTATCCTGTACAAGCTGTACCAACATTCAATATCAGGCTGCAGTAAAGCTCCACGGGGTCTTTCCGTCCTGTCGCGGGTAACCTGCATCTTCACAGGTACTATAATTTCACCGAGTCTCTCGTTGAGACAGTGCCCAGATCGTTGCGCCTTTCGTGCGGGTCGGAACTTACCCGACAAGGAATTTCGCTACCTTAGGACCGTTATAGTTACGGCCGCCGTTTACTGGGGCTTCAATTCGCACCTTCGCTTACGCTAAGCGCTCCTCTTAACCTTCCAGCACCGGGCAGGCGTCAGCCCCTATACTTCGCCTTACGGCTTCGCAGAGACCTGTGTTTTTGCTAAACAGTCGCCTGGGCCTATTCACTGCGGCTTCTCGGGGCTTTAACACCCTAAGAAGCACCCCTTCTCCCGAAGTTACGGGGTCATTTTGCCGAGTTCCTTAACGAGAGTTCTCTCGATCACCTTAGGATTCTCTCCTCGCCTACCTGTGTCGGTTTGCGGTACGGGCACCTCTCACCTCGCTAGAGGCTTTTCTTGGCAGTGTGGAATCAGGAACTTCGCTACTAAATTTCGCTCGCCATCACAGCTCAGCCTTTACGGGAAACGGATTTGCCTATTTCCCAGCCTAACTGCTTGGACGCGGATATCCAATACCGCGCTTACCCTATCCTCCTGCGTCCCCCCATTGCTCAAATGGTGAGGAGGTGGTACAGGAATATCAACCTGTTGTCCATCGCCTACGCCTTTCGGCCTCGGCTTAGGTCCCGACTAACCCTGAGCGGACGAGCCTTCCTCAGGAAACCTTAGGCATTCGGTGGACGGGATTCTCACCCGTCTTTCGCTACTCATACCGGCATTCTCACTTCTAAGCGCTCCACCAGTCCTTCCGGTCTGGCTTCACAGCCCTTAGAACGCTCTCCTACCACTGTTCGTAAGAACAGTCCGCAGCTTCGGTGATACGTTTAGCCCCGGTACATTTTCGGCGCAGAGTCACTCGACCAGTGAGCTATTACGCACTCTTTAAATGGTGGCTGCTTCTAAGCCAACATCCTGGTTGTCTAAGCAACTCCACATCCTTTTCCACTTAACGTATACTTTGGGACCTTAGCTGGCGGTCTGGGCTGTTTCCCTTTCGACTACGGATCTTATCACTCGCAGTCTGACTCCCAAGGATAAGTCATCGGCATTCGGAGTTTGACTGAATTCGGTAACCCGGTAGGGGCCCCTAGTCCAATCAGTGCTCTACCTCCGAGACTCTTACCTTGAGGCTAGCCCTAAAGCTATTTCGGAGAGAACCAGCTATCTCCAGGTTCGATTGGCATTTCACCCCTACCCACACCTCATCCCCGCACTTTTCAACGTGCGTGGGTTCGGGCCTCCATTCAGTGTTACCTGAACTTCACCCTGGACATGGGTAGATCACCTGGTTTCGGGTCTACGACCACGTACTCATGCGCCCTATTCAGACTCGCTTTCGCTGCGGCTCCGCATCTTCTGCTTAACCTTGCACGGGATCGTAACTCGCCGGTTCATTCTACAAAAGGCACGCCATCACCCGTTAACGGGCTCTGACTACTTGTAGGCACACGGTTTCAGGATCTATTTCACTCCCCTTCCGGGGTGCTTTTCACCTTTCCCTCACGGTACTGGTTCACTATCGGTCACTAGGGAGTATTTAGCCTTGGGAGATGGTCCTCCCGGATTCCGACGGAATTTCACGTGTTCCGCCGTACTCAGGATCCACTCTGGAGAGAACGACATTTCAGTTACAGGGCTGTTACCTTCTTTGGCGGGCCTTTCCAGACCTCTTCGCTTATATCATTCCTTTGTAACTCCGTATAGAGTGTCCTACAACCCCAAGAGGCAAGCCTCTTGGTTTGGGCTGTTCCCGTTTCGCTCGCCGCTACTCAGGGAATCGCATTTGCTTTCTCTTCCTCCGGGTACTTAGATGTTTCAGTTCCCCGGGTATGCCTTCTCATACTCTATGTATTCAAGTATGGATACTACTCCATTACGAGCAGTGGGTTTCCCCATTCGGAAATCTCCGGATCAAAGCTTGCTTACAGCTCCCCGAAGCATATCGGTGTTCGTCCCGTCCTTCATCGGCTCCTAGTGCCAAGGCATCCACCGTGCGCCCTTTCTAACTTAACCATTTCTTACTTTAGAAAGAATCACTATGTGTGATGAACTTTGCATTGCATTCAATGTGAATGTATTACTTATTGTTATCTAGTTTTCAAAGAACACGTTGGTGGAGCCTAGCGGGATCGAACCGCTGACCTCCTGCGTGCAAGGCAGGCGCTCTCCCAGCTGAGCTAAGGCCCCGATTTAATAGAAGATGGTGGGCCTGAGTGGACTCGAACCACCGACCTCACGCTTATCAGGCGTGCGCTCTAACCAGCTGAGCTACAGGCCCATCTTTCATATCGAAGATATGATGTTGTAGGATCTTTTGCAAGTTCCTTCAAAACTAAACAAGACGAAAACGTACGCTGCTCCATATATCCTTAGAAAGGAGGTGATCCAGCCGCACCTTCCGATACGGCTACCTTGTTACGACTTCACCCCAATCATCTGCCCCACCTTCGGCGGCTGGCTCCATAAAGGTTACCTCACCGACTTCGGGTGTTGCAAACTCTCGTGGTGTGACGGGCGGTGTGTACAAGGCCCGGGAACGTATTCACCGCGGCATGCTGATCCGCGATTACTAGCGATTCCAGCTTCACGCAGTCGAGTTGCAGACTGCGATCCGAACTGAGAACAGATTTATGGGATTGGCTAAACCTTGCGGTCTTGCAGCCCTTTGTTCTGTCCATTGTAGCACGTGTGTAGCCCAGGTCATAAGGGGCATGATGATTTGACGTCATCCCCACCTTCCTCCGGTTTGTCACCGGCAGTCACCTTAGAGTGCCCAACTGAATGCTGGCAACTAAGATCAAGGGTTGCGCTCGTTGCGGGACTTAACCCAACATCTCACGACACGAGCTGACGACAACCATGCACCACCTGTCACTCTGTCCCCGAAGGGAAAGCCCTATCTCTAGGGTTGTCAGAGGATGTCAAGACCTGGTAAGGTTCTTCGCGTTGCTTCGAATTAAACCACATGCTCCACCGCTTGTGCGGGCCCCCGTCAATTCCTTTGAGTTTCAGTCTTGCGACCGTACTCCCCAGGCGGAGTGCTTAATGCGTTAGCTGCAGCACTAAGGGGCGGAAACCCCCTAACACTTAGCACTCATCGTTTACGGCGTGGACTACCAGGGTATCTAATCCTGTTCGCTCCCCACGCTTTCGCTCCTCAGCGTCAGTTACAGACCAGAGAGTCGCCTTCGCCACTGGTGTTCCTCCACATCTCTACGCATTTCACCGCTACACGTGGAATTCCACTCTCCTCTTCTGCACTCAAGTTTCCCAGTTTCCAATGACCCTCCCCGGTTGAGCCGGGGGCTTTCACATCAGACTTAAGAAACCGCCTGCGAGCCCTTTACGCCCAATAATTCCGGACAACGCTTGCCACCTACGTATTACCGCGGCTGCTGGCACGTAGTTAGCCGTGGCTTTCTGGTTAGGTACCGTCAAGGTGCGAGCAGTTACTCTCGCACTTGTTCTTCCCTAACAACAGAGCTTTACGATCCGAAAACCTTCATCACTCACGCGGCGTTGCTCCGTCAGACTTTCGTCCATTGCGGAAGATTCCCTACTGCTGCCTCCCGTAGGAGTCTGGGCCGTGTCTCAGTCCCAGTGTGGCCGATCACCCTCTCAGGTCGGCTACGCATCGTCGCCTTGGTGAGCCATTACCCCACCAACTAGCTAATGCGCCGCGGGTCCATCTGTAAGTGACAGCCGAAACCGTCTTTCATCCTTGAACCATGCGGTTCAAGGAACTATCCGGTATTAGCTCCGGTTTCCCGGAGTTATCCCAGTCTTACAGGCAGGTTACCCACGTGTTACTCACCCGTCCGCCGCTAACATCCGGGAGCAAGCTCCCTTCTGTCCGCTCGACTTGCATGTATTAGGCACGCCGCCAGCGTTCGTCCTGAGCCAGGATCAAACTCTCCGAAAAAGTACAAAACCGAAGTTTTGCTTTTCGCCAGTTTGACTGACTACCTATGAAATTTCATAGGATTTTTTTATAAAAACTCGAATTAACAGGTACGTTTTGTCTTGTTTAGTTTTCAAAGAACTTGTTTGTCACTCTCTTAAAGCGACCACTTAAATATATCATATATCTCTATCAACAGTCAACATTTTTCTTGAAAAACATTTTATTTTTTTAAGAAGTTTCCACTGTAACAGAGATAAAAAATAGAGCCTCTTTTTGCTCCTTTGAAAGATTAACACATATCTATGAAAAAAGCATTATAAATTTCAAAAAAACTCATGTTTTTTTAGAAAAAAATAAAGCCGGTGAAAAACCGGCTTTATTTTTACTCAGATTGCTCTTGATCTGACTCTATAGTTTCTACGTTTTCTTCAGAATTCTCTTCATCATCTTCTTGTGATTGTTCAACTAATGCCACTGTAGCGACATGTTCATCATCACCTAGACGAATCAGGCGGACACCTTGAGTGACTCGACCTGTTGTTGAAATATCTGAAACGGCCATACGAATGATCACGCCGCTTCCTGTAATAATCATCAAGTCCTCTTCAGCTTCAGCATTCGTCGCCTTCACCGCAACAAGCGGACCGTTGTTGTCAGTGATTTTACATGTTTTAAGACCTTTACCGCCCCGACTTTGAACACGGTATTCTTTTTCAGGTGTTAACTTACCATACCCTTTTTCGGTGACGATCAATACGTTTGCATCTGGCTCAAGGATTTCCATCCCAACGACGATGTCATCTTCAGAAAGCGTAATTCCTTTCACGCCAGCTGCCGTACGCCCCATTTCACGAACATCTGTCTCGTCGAAACGAATCAGCATACCTTTTTTCGTACCAATGATGATTTGTTTTTCTCCATTGGTTAAACGGACAGCCATCAGTTCATCTTCGTCACGAAGACTTAATGCGATAAGTCCATTGTTTCGAATGTTGGCAAACTGAGACAATGAAGTTCGTTTTGATACACCATGTCTTGTTGTAAAGAAGAGATACGAATCTTCATCAAATTCGCTTACTGGAATAATGGCATTAATCCACTCTCCCTTTTCTACTTCAAGCAGGTTAATAATCGGAATCCCTTTCGCTGTCCGTCCGAATTCAGGAATCTCATATCCCTTCGCACGATAGACCTTCCCTTTATTAGAGAAGAAGAGGATCGTATCATGGGTAGATGTTGAAATCAGCTGTTCTACGAAATCATCCTCATTGGTTCCCATTCCCTGAACACCTTTACCGCCTCTTTTTTGACTGCGGTATGTTGATGCAGGCAGACGCTTGATATAACCATTATGAGTCAGCGTAATCACGATGTTCTCAACAGGAATCAAATCTTCGTCTTCAATTGTTTCAATACCTGCTGTCACAATTTCAGTACGGCGCGTATCATTGAAACGTTCTTTGATTTCTGTTAATTCTTCTCTAATGATTTCAAGAACTTTTTCATTGTCTGCTAAAATGGCTTTCAACTCAGCAATCAAATCAACAAGCCCTTTGTATTCTTCTTCTATCTTTTCTCTTTCCAAACCAGTTAAGCGCTGAAGACGCATATCAAGAATGGCCTGTGCTTGTTTTTCGGACAAGCTATAGTTCTCCATTAAGCCATTTCTCGCGATTTCAGCAGTTTGAGAGCTTCTAATTAATGCAATGACTTCATCTAAGTGGTCAAGGGCAATTCTTAAACCTTCTAGAATATGAGCTCTTGCTTCGGCTTTACGAAGTTCATATGCTGTTCTTCTGCGAATAATCACTTTTTGATGCTCTAAATAATATTCAAGACATTGTTTGAGGGACAAGACTTTCGGCTGTCCATCAACTAGTGCCAATAAGTTGATCCCAAATGACGTTTGGAGTGTCGTTTGTTTATAAAGATTGTTTAATAGAACGTGGGCGTTCGCATCTCTTCGCAGTTCAATCACAATCCGCATTCCATTACGATCAGACTCGTCACGCAGATCTGTAATGCCATCGATCTTTTTATCGCGCACAAGATCAGCGATTTTTTCGATCAAACGGGCTTTGTTGACCTGATATGGAATTTCATTGATGACAATCCGCTGCTTACCGCTGGATGTTTCTTCGATGATAGACTTTGCACGTAATGTAATAGAGCCCCGGCCTGTTTCATATGCCTTACGGATTCCGCTTCGGCCAATGATTTGTCCCGCAGTTGGGAAGTCTGGTCCTGGAATGATCTCCATTAGTTCCTGTGTTGTCATTTCTGGACTTTGACTAATTGCCAGTACACCATCAATCACTTCACCTAGCTGGTGAGGCGGAATGTTGGTTGCCATCCCTACAGCGATACCTGTTGCCCCGTTGACTAATAAGTTCGGGAAACGAGCAGGCATGACGATTGGTTCTCTTTCACTGCCATCGTAGTTATCTTGATAATCAATCGTATCCTTGGTGATATCACGAAGGATTTCCATTGAAATTTTAGATAGACGCGCCTCAGTATAACGCATTGCTGCTGCACTGTCTCCATCGACAGAACCAAAGTTTCCGTGTCCTTCAACCAGCATATTTCGATAGTTGAAGTCTTGCGCCATACGAACCATCGCTTCGTATACAGCGCTGTCACCGTGAGGGTGGTACTTACCGATAACTTCTCCAACGATACGTGCAGATTTCTTAAATGGTTTATCACTTGTCATACCTAGGTCATTCATCGCATACAAAATTCTTCGATGCACGGGCTTCAATCCATCTCGCACATCTGGTAATGCACGCGAAACAATAACACTCATTGCATAATCTAAAAAGGACGTACGCATTTCTTGACTAATATTCACTTCGCGTACATTTGGTGTATGTTGTTCACTCACTATAAGAACCTCCCTTTACGTATCACATGAAATAAATTATGTGGGAGTAAAATATGTATTTATCTTCACAAGACTATTCTTCATTATATCAATAATCTCGGCTTTATACACATTAATTTACTAGAAAATCAACGAAAACACGGAAAACCAGGACATTCGTTTCACACCCCTGTTTCTTGAAAAACAACCTTATTCCAAACAAGAAATAAGGTTGTTCTCAGGAGGGATTCATCTAAATATCAAGGTTTTTCACGTATTGTGCATTTTCTTCGATAAAGTTCCGTCTCGGCTCTACTTTATCTCCCATCAGCATTTCAAATGTCTCATCAGCATCGATCGCATCCTCAAGTGTGACTTGAAGAAGTGTTCTCGCATCAGGGTCCATTGTTGTTTCCCAAAGCTGAGTAGCATTCATCTCTCCAAGACCTTTATAACGCTGAAGTCCAGGCTTTGGTGTTTGAGGTAGTGATTTTAACAGCTCATCCAGCTGTTTATCGTTATACACGTACTCCACACGTTTTCCTTGCTGCACTTTATATAAAGGCGGCTGCGCAATATACACATAACCGTTTTCAATGATTTGACGCATGTAACGATAAAAGAATGTTAAGAGAAGCGTTCGGATATGCGCTCCATCTACATCGGCATCTGTCATGATCACAACTTTGTGATAGCGTGCTTTCTCTAAAGTGAAGTCTTCTCCAATTCCAGTTCCTAACGCTGTAATCATTGCACGAACCTCGTTGTTCGATAAAATTTTATCTAAACGAGCTTTTTCTACGTTTAGGATCTTCCCTCTTAACGGTAAGATCGCTTGGAAGTGACGATCACGGCCTTGCTTAGCAGATCCGCCCGCAGAATCTCCCTCTACAATATAGAGCTCAGAGATGGAAGGATCTTTAGAAGAACAGTCCGCCAGTTTCCCAGGTAAGCTGGAGACTTCCAGCGCACTTTTACGTCTTGTCAGCTCACGAGCCTTTTTGGCAGCCATTCTTGCACGAGCTGCCATCAGTCCTTTTTCCACAATTTTTTTCGCAGAATCAGGATTTTCAAGCAAGAATTTCTCAAGTGCTTCTGAGAAAAGGGAGTCTGTGATGGTTCTCGCTTCTGAGTTCCCAAGCTTTGTCTTCGTTTGTCCTTCGAATTGAGGGTCTGGATGTTTGATGGAGATAATGGCTGTTAAGCCTTCTCGCACATCTTCACCACTTAAATTCGCATCCCCATCTTTGAATACGCCATTTTTACGAGCATAGTCATTGATGACACGCGTTAGACCGGTTTTAAAGCCAGCTTCATGTGTTCCGCCTTCATACGTGTTGATATTGTTGGCGAAGGAATAGATATTGCTTGTATAGGAATCGTTATATTGTAATGCTACTTCAACTGTGATTCCGTCTTTCTCACCTTCGATGTACACAGGTTCTTCATGAACGACTTCTTTTGAGCGGTTTAAATGTTCTACATAGCTCTTAATACCGCCTTCGTAGCAGTATTCATTTCTCCGCTCTTTGCCTTCACGCAAGTCTTCTATGATGATGTTTACACCTTTTGTTAAGAAAGCTAACTCACGAACACGGTTAGCAAGTGTATCGTAATCAAATTCAATGGTTTCCGTGAAAATTTCTGGATCTGGCACAAAGTGGGTTGTTGTCCCGGTTACATCTGTTTCACCAATAACCTCTAAATCTCCCACTGGAACACCGCGTTTGAACTGCTGATAATGAATTTTTCCGTCACGGTATACGGTCACGTCTAAGGTAGTAGATAATGCATTTACAACAGATGCCCCTACACCATGCAGACCGCCAGATACTTTATAACCGCTGCCGTCAAATTTACCGCCAGCGTGAAGAACAGTCATAATGACCTCTACGGCAGGACGCCCCATTTTCTCATGAATTCCAACAGGAATCCCGCGGCCATTATCTTTTACTGTAATGCTGTTATCCTTTTCAATTTGCACTGTAATGTCTGTACAATAACCAGCTAATGCCTCATCAATACTGTTGTCGACAATTTCCCATACAAGATGGTGAAGTCCTTTTGCATTGGTTGACCCAATGTACATTCCTGGACGTTTTCTAACAGCTTCTAGTCCTTCAAGCACCTGTATCTGATTTTCATCATAACTATTATGTTGCTGTTCCATTGCCACGTACATTCACCTACACTTTTCTTAAACGATATATTTATATGAATTGAGCTTTTAGACTTCAATTTCAATCACAAACGAAGCACGTTTTTTGAGCGTGCTTGAGGAAAGAGGAGAGTAATAAACAGACTCAGTTGTGACGACAATGGATTTGGGTGTCCCTTGTGATAACGAAATGATATGTTTCTCCTGTTTTTGTAGAAATTCTTCTACAACAGAAGACGACCTCATTTTGTAATCAACAATTGCGACAATCTCTCGTGTAGAAACAACACAATCATCACCTAAATGAATATACAAGACTCACACCTCATTTATCAGTCAATTACTTTTCCACTGGCTACTCTGAAAATTTCCGCTTCTTTCAGGGTGGCGTGATCGATACCTTCAACACTTGTTGTGGTGACGAAGGTCTGTACTCGCCCCTGAATGGTATGGAGCAAATGAGACTGTCTGTAATCATCAAGTTCAGATAACACATCATCAAGTAGAAGAATAGGATATTCTCCGATTTCTTCATGTATCAGATCAATTTCTGCCAGCTTTAATGAAAGAGCTGTTGTTCTTTGCTGCCCTTGAGAGCCATATGTCTGAACATCCCGGCCATTCACAAAGAAAAGCAGGTCATCTCTGTGAGGCCCCCACAGTGTCACCCCTCGGTCTATTTCTCTCTCTCTTAGTTTCTGAAACGATTCTTCATAGCTATTCTTTATTTTCGACAAGTCTGACGCTTCTGATACCTCTATTGCCGTCTGGTATTGGAGCGTGAGTGTTTCTAGCTCTCTAGAAATCCCAAAATGCAGCGGCTGCGCCCATTTTTCGAGCTGTTTCGTAAAAGTCAGTCGTCTTTTGATCACTTTCGCTGCCGCATCAATCAACTGCTCTGTTAAAATCTCCAGCATCGCTTGATCCGATTGCTTTCTTGTCTGCAATTGTTTCAAGTAATGATTCCGCTGAGAAAGGATTTTTTGATAGAGCGATAAATCATGCAAGTAGACAGCAGAAACTTGTCCAATCTCCATGTCGAGGAATCTTCTGCGGATTTGCGGGCTGCCCTTCACAAGACTTAAGTCCTCTGGCGCAAACATGATGGTGTTTAATGCACCAACATAATGACTGAGCTTCTGTTGTTCAATGTGATTGACCTTGCCCTTTTTCCCTTTTTTTGAGATCACGAGCTGCATTGGGAGTGGACCATTTTTTTTAATGACTCTACCTTCTATTTTAGCATAGTCTTGGTCCCATCGGATAAGTTCTTTATCATTTGACGTACGATGAGACTTTGCCATCGACAATACATAGATCGCTTCCATCAAGTTCGTTTTACCTTGGGCATTCTCACCGATCATAACATTCACCTTATTGTCGAATTGAAGCTCGGTGTGTTCATAGTTTCGGTATGAAGTTAACGCCAGACTTTGAATGTACATGTATTGTCACCCGTTTCTAATTCACAACTTGAAATGTGCCGTAACCTTCAATCTCGACAACATCTCCTGGGTATAGTTTGCGTCCCCGTCTATTATCTGGCTCTTGATTAATGAGCACCTCATGTTCACTTAAAAACCATTTCGCCATTCCGCCAGATTGGATGACTTCGGCTAATTTCAAAAACTGCCCTAATGTAATCATTTCTGTTTCAATGGTTATAAGATTAGGCATTGTATCGACCTCTTTCAATATCACTAATATCTAATTGTACTAAAAAACAAGACAAGAAGGAAAGGGGGAAAGCCAACTGGGATGAAAGAAAGCATGGAAAACGAGAAGAAAAGCTGCTGTGCACTCACACAGCAGCCATTTTAGTTTGAATTAATACGTTCTTACCGGAAGAATCAATTGCAAGATAGAATCATCATTCGGCGTACGCAGCAGGAACGGTCTCATTGCACCAGTGAAGCTTACATGAATATCTGTTCCCTCTAATACTTTTAACGCATCCAGCATATATTTTGGACTGAAGGAGATTTTAAGATCTTCCCCTTTAATGTCATCTGCTTGAACCGTCTCCACCACTTTACCGATCTCAGGTGAATTAGAAGAGATTTCAAGGCTTTGTTCAGGATCAGCTGACAGTTTCACGACATTATTACGTCCTTCTCTTGCCAAAAGTGATGCCCGATCAATGGCTTGAAGGAACTCTTTCGTGTTGACCACGACATCCGTTTTACTTTCTTGCGGGATCAGACGAGCTGTATCTGGATAATTTCCATCCAGCAACCTTGAGAAGAACAGCACATTTTGTGCTTTAAAAAGAACTTGGGTTTCTGTAATGACGATGCTCACAAGATCTTGTCCATCATCAAGAATTTTACTTAGCTCTGTTAAACTCTTCCCTGGAATCACGACATTATACGAACTTTCCTCGTTAATATCTAGCTTCGCTTTTCTTAAAGCAAGACGGTGGCTATCCGTCGCCGTGCATATTAATTCACCTTTTTCTACCTTCCAGTTTACACCTGTCAAGATAGGTCGTGTTTCTGAGGTGGACACTGCAAAAACAGTTTGACGAATTAAGTTTTTAAGCAGATCTGTCGGAATTTGAAATGCATGATGCTCTTCAATTTGTGGAAGATGCGGATATTCTTCAGCATCTAAGCCGTTTAGGTTAAATTCCGCTGAACCAGAGCGGATGATCGTCAGGTGATTTTGTTCTACTTCAATTTCGACAGTAGACATAGGCAGTTTCTTTACAATTTCACTAAAGAAGCGGGCTTGAAGCACAATACTTCCCGGACGATCAATGGTGATAACCTCTAAATCTCCATCTCTTTGAGGAATGAAAGATTCAATTGAGATATCAGAATCGCTTCCTGTTAGAGAAACCCCTTCATCAGACGCAACAATTTTAATCCCTGTCAAAATAGGAATCGTTGTTCTAGAGGATACAGCCTTTAATACATCTTGGACACTTTGGACAAGACGATCTTTTTGAATCGTGAATTTCATAGTGGTCCTCCTAAATTTTCTTAATGACATGTATATATATTTTATTAATAAAAATCGTAGAAGTAATAGTAGGGCTTGTGAATATGTGGATAAGTCATGAAAAAGAAAGGAAAGACAGCCTATCCACATGTGGACAGACTGTGTATGACTATGCTCTAGTTATTCACATTTTCCCGTACTCATTATATCAGCTTGGTTATTTTAATTGTTCTTTGATCTCTTTGACATGCTGCTGAAGCTGTTCATCTTCAACAATTAATTTCGAAATCTTCTCATGAGCATGAATGACAGTCGTATGATCACGACCGCCAAA
Source organism: Bacillus sp. FSL K6-1006 (assembly GCF_038593175.1). NCBI lineage: Bacteria > Bacillati > Bacillota > Bacilli > Caryophanales > Bacillaceae > Bacillus > Bacillus sp. FSL K6-1006. The sequence continues at coordinate 1,224 of NZ_CP151970.1, read as the reverse complement.
TTCTTCTCCGATTTTAGGCAGAGAGGAATCGGTCATTTCTCTAGAGAGGTACATGGCAATTTGTCTTGGATAAGCAACTGACTTCGTACGTTTCTTTGCTTTGAAATCCTCTAATCGAATATTAAATTGCTGCCCTACAATTCTTTGAATATCTTTAATTGTAATGACCTTAGGCTTTGATGAAGGAATGATGTCCTTTAGCGCCTCAGCTGCTAGATCTGCATTAATGTCTTTATTAATTAAAGATGAATAAGCAACAACACGAATCAAAGCACCCTCCAGCTCACGAATGTTGCTGTCGATTTGATTGGCAATGTACAGCATGACTTCATTTGGAATGTCCAAGCCTTCTGCCTTTGCTTTTTTGCGCAGAATTGCGATGCGCGTTTCTAGATCTGGCGGGGTAATGTCTGTAATTAAGCCCCATTCAAATCGAGAGCGTAATCTGTCTTCAAGTGTCGGAATTTCCTTCGGAGGCCGGTCACTAGAAATGACGATTTGCTTACTTTCTTCGTGAAGTGTGTTGAATGTATGGAAAAACTCTTCTTGTGTTTGTTCTTTTCCTGCTAGAAATTGAATATCATCTATCAAAAGCACATCTACATTCCGATAGCGGTTACGGAAGTCGACAGCTTTGTTATCTCGAATTGAGTTGATAAATTCATTAGTAAATTTTTCAGATGATAGATAGACCACTTTGGCCGATGGATTATGGTCGATCACGTAATGACCAATCGCATGCATCAAGTGAGTCTTTCCTAAACCAACGCCCCCATAAATAAAAAGCGGGTTATATGCTTTTGCTGGTGCTTCCGCGACTGCAAGTGAAGCGGCATGAGCAAAACGGTTGCCTGAACCAATAACAAAAGTATCAAATGTATATTTTGGATTCAGCATATTTTGTGGAATGTCAACGGGCTCTTCTTTAGACATTTTTTTGATAGGAGACTTTGGCATGGCTTCCTCTTCGTCCTGATTTTGAGGAATAATAAATTTAATGCTGAGCTCTTCACCTGTTAGTTCATAGATGGTATCAGCAATTAAGTGAAGATATCTTGACTCAAGCCAATCTCTAGCAAATTCATTAGGTGCCGTAATTGTAAGCGTATCTCCCTGAAGAGAATGGGCTTTTGTCGATTTCATCCATGTCTCAAAACTGGGTTTGCTCAATTTTGTCTCTATTTTTTGAAGTGCTTTATTCCACAGATCCAAAATATTTTCCAT